>OZ244852.1:0-2562500 GCA_965220965.1 Candidatus Marinacidobacterium sp.
CTTCGCGAGCGTCGCCAGCCAGAGCGAGAGCTTGGCCAGGTCCACCGCCACCGGGTTCCGGTCCACTCCGTAGAGGCAACGCTCCGCCACCATCCGGCGGGCGACGATCGTCTCGTCCTCTTTCGGTGGGACCCCCGGCGGCTTGCCGTGGAGCTTCCAGGCCTCCTGGAGGGCGTCGCCGAGCTGGCGGCAGGCCTCGACCAGGAACGCCCCGGAGCCCATCGCCGGGTCGCAGACCCTCAGATCGAGGATCTGTTCCGGCCGGAGCGTGGCTCCACCCGCGCGAAGCCGGGCGAGGACTGGTTCGAGCGTCCTTTTGACGATCGGCCCGGTCAGCGCCCTCGGCGTGTAGTGCGAACCGGAGCGCCGCCGCTCCTCGGTGGGCTGGAGGATGAGCGATCCGGGCGCCGCGATGTCCGGGGTCGCCGCGCGGTCCACGACCGGATCCAGCGCGGCGTGGAGCTGCTCCACCCCGGCCGCGGCCGCGACCGCCTTCAGAACCCGGTCGGTCAGCTTGCGGTCGGTGGCCTGCTGCACCCAGCGGCCCCGCGAGCCCGAGGGGGCGTCGAGCAGCGCCTGGAGGTCCACGATGCTGGGAGCTCCGTGTTTCTTCGGCGACCGGATCGCGAGCGAGGGGCCCGAAGCCCGCTCCAGCCGGAAGCCCATCATCGTCTCGTAGACCGAGCCGATCTGCTCCACATCGAGCGCCCGGTAGGAAATCCGATCGCCGTCGAGGACGAGGAGTTTGCGCAACAGTTCGAGGACCGTCCCGTCGGAGACGCGCGGAACCTCGATCCGCTCGTGGATCTGGCGGCCGCCGGCGCGCGGCCGGCCCTCGAGGAAGGGATGCCGGTCCGGATCGAAGAGCGCGCCATGTCGCGCCGGCAGCCGCATGTCCTCCGCTTCGGCCCCGTCGTGCACCATGCGGAAGAGCGTCAGGAGCTGCGCCCACGCCCCGTAGCGCTGGTCCATCGTGTCGGGATGGAGCGCGTGGTCCGCGCGGAGACGCTGGAACAGCCTCGTGAGCGAGTAGTGCCGGACGAAGGTCTCGTCCTGGGGCAGAAGGTCCCGCTGCTCCGCGTAGAGGATGAAGACGAGCCGGAGGATGACCGCGAGCAGGCCCCGGTAGACCTCTTCCGGGGCGTCCTCCATCGTCTCCCGGAGGAGTTCGCCGCCAAGTTCGGCGTCGGCGGCGTCGATCCCGCGCAGCAGCGCGTAGAGCCCTTCGAGAACCTGACCCGCGAGCTTGACGCTCACTTCGTTCTGGTATTTGCGGCTCTCCGCGAGGAGCGCCGGGAGGCGTTTCGTCGTGGGGAGCGTCAGCAGGCGGTTCTGGCGCAGCAGCAGCCGGAGCGCGGCGAGGAGCGGACGCCCGGCGGTCTCCGCCATCTGGGAGACCACGAAATCGAGCTGGCCCGAGCTCTCGCCCCGGGGCGCCGAGATCAGCCGCAGGCGGCCGCCGCCCCAGACGATGCCCGCCGGGGTCCCCGTCTCCCGCAGCAGGCGCTCCATCCTCCCGCTCGGGCTGTCGCTGAGCCGACCTCTGCCCCTCGCCTCGAATGGCTTGTCGAGGTCCTGCTCCCGGCCGTAGTGGGAGACGAGGAGTTGCCACCGGGAGGCCTCCGCGTCGCCGCGGGCCGCGTCCGCCTTCGCCGCTTTCCCGGCCGCCGTCGCGCTCGGGGTGCGCCGGACGGCGAGGTCGGCGCTCAGAACCTCGTCGTACTCGGGCAGCGAGACCGTCGGGAGGCCCGTCGCGCCTCCGTTGCTCTCCACGTAGTCGTCGAGCGAGAAGTCCCAGTCCAGGACCTGCTCGGCGAACGCCCGGAACGCGGTCGCCGGAGGGACGCGCTGCGCCTTGTCATCGTCGAACTGCCTCCGCCACTCGCGGAGGCGCCGCTGACCCTCGATGTCGCGCCGGGGCAGGACCGCCCCCGCCCGGACCAGCGCCGAAGGAGCGACCACCAGTCCGGTCGGCTGGATGAGCGCCAGCCAGTCCCGGTGGTCTCGCTGCTCCGGCGGGATGCGGGGCACGGGTCAGTTCGTCTCCGGCCAGAGATAGGCGAGCCCCACCGGCTCGAACCGCCGGGCCTTCACCTGGTAGAAGCTCCGGACGCGTTCCGGCTCGGTCCCGAGTTCGCGCTCGAACTGGGCGAGGCGGCGCTTCCACGCCCGCACGTCGGCCTCGAACTGACGCTGCTCTTCCCTGTCCTTGAACAGCTTGCGCTGGCGGCCGCCCGTTTCGTGCTCGCGGAGCGTCTCCGCGACCCGCCCCCGCTGCTGTTCGAGCGCCGCGGAGAGATCGCGCGCTTCCCGCTCGCCGCGGTCGGCGAGCCGCGCTTCCGCCCGGTCGGCGCGCCTGTCGGCCTCCTGCTCCAGCGGGACGAGGAGTTCCTCGATGTCCCGGGGGGCGCTCGCCCGGAAGCGCCGCTTCACCGGCTCCATCGACACCGGTCGGGCGGCGGCCAGCGAGGTCTGGAGAAGCCGCTCCACGTCGCGGGCTCTTGATCCGCGGTAGGGACGCAGAGCTCCCGGACGGCTGGCGGCCGGCCTCCAGGGCGCCGCCACGAAGACCAGCTCCTCGTGGAGCCGCTCGGCCCGCCGTCCGAATAGCGCCAACCGGCCGAGGAGGACCACCCGGGGGGTGGCGTCGGCGGTCTGGACCAGGCAGGCGCGCGAGAGGTCGTCGTGGATGAACCCCTGCGCCCGGAAGCGCGAGAGGAGCCGACGGGCCACGCGCTGCTCGAGGTGAAGCTGGACCTGGTCCTCGGTGAGGCGCCCGGTGTCGCTGAAGACCACCGGTCGGATCGGGGCCTGCTCGCGCCAGTCTGTGAGCTTCTGCTCGCGCTTCCTTGGCGCCCGCAGCGCATCGAGCGTCGCCTCCCACCCCGGCTTCCCGGCGAGCGAGGGGAAGCGCCAGACCCGCCCGCCCTGGCCGTTCCCCTCCGCGCGGAGCGGATCGGCGCCGAGCATCTCGAGCGAACACGAGAGCGCGTCCCGGAAGGCGCCCTCCTCGAACGCGGTCTGCTCCCGCGCCCGCTGGAGGAGCTTCCGGCATTCGGAGATCTCCGCTTCGAGCTTGTTCTGTCGAGTCAGGGCGCTCTCTTCGAGTTCTCCCTCGACGACCTGCCGCCGCTCCTTCCCCGGGAGCGTCGCGCCCTCCAGGTCGAGCGCCAGCCGGTCCGCGTTCTCGTGGCGGATGCCGTCGCGCCTCAGCTTCCGTTCGATGTCATCGTCGAGAACCTGGGCGAGGCTGCCGAGCTCGCGGCGGATCGTCCCGGTCTTCCGGACCAGCACCTCGAGCACGCGGTCTTCCGGACGCTGGGGTAACACGAAGTAGCGGCATCGGACGGCCTTTTCGGGCTGCAGCTTGCGGTCGATCCGGCCGTTCCGCTGCTCGATCCGGCCCGGGTTCCAGGGGAGGTCGAAGTGGAAGAGGTCGGCGCAGTGCGCCTGGAAGTTGAGCCCCTCGCGGGCGGCGTCGGTCGCCAGCAGGATGCGCAGCGGATGGCGGTCGGGGGGCGTGTTGAACCAGCGCTGGATCTCGCGCCGCCGGGCTCCGGCCACGAGCCCGTCGATCGTCGCGATCCGCTCCTCGGCCTGATCGGTCCCTTCGATCGCGGCTTCGAGGACACGGCGCAGGTAGGCCTTCGTGCCCTCCCGGTTCTCGGTGAAGATCAGGACGCGGCGGTCCTTCCACTCCGGGGGCGGGTCGGGCGCCGGCTCCCCCCAGCGCGGCATCCGGGGGCAGAGGTTCTCGCGGATCCAGTCGAGGAGGAGCACGGTCTTGGCGTCCGGGCGACCCCGGCCTCGCTCCGCGACCTGCGCCATGCGCTCGAGGAGCGCCTGTTCTTCTCGCCGAAGCGCCGTCGCCGCGTCGTCGCGGCCGGCGTGGCTCTCGGCGGTCCGGTTAAGTTCGGCGAGCTCCGCCTCCTCCGATTCGGCCTCCTCCCGTTCCGCCGTCTCACGCGCCGCCGAGGCGTCCGTGATGTCCTCGAACCCGGCGTCGTCGCCATCGACCGGGTCGTCATCGGCGCCCGGCGCCCTGACGAAGTCCTCGCCCGGCTTCGGCTCGCTCGGGGTCTCCCCGGAAGCGCGCTCCCATTCCCGCGCCACCGTGCGGCGGTGGCGCTTCAGGGAGCGGGCGAACGCCTCGACCGAGGAGAGGAGGCGCTGCTGGAGTCCCACGACCAGCAGCCCGGCCGCCGCCTGCTGACGCTTGGTCGCCGCCCGGAAGCGGCGCTCGCGGAGACCCCGGTACTCGTTGAGCAGCCGGGGGAGCAGGAGCTCGGGGGCGTCCTCGGGAAGGCGGTCCACGACGACCGGCTCCACGATCCGCTCCGGGAAGCCGCCCCGGACCTCGCGGATGTCGTTCTTGAGACGCCGCACCATGACGTCGCGCAGCGCCTTCTGCGCCGACTGGCTGCGCACCTTGACGCCTCGGGTGAACCGGTGCGGATCCAGCAGCTCCATGAGCGTGGAGAAGCTGTTCGAGTGGCCGTTGTGGGGAGTCGCCGACAGGAAGAGCCGGTGCTCGAAGCGCGCCGCGATCTCCCGGATCGCGCGGGTGAACTTCGACTCGATCCCGTAGCCGCCGCTCCCGGCGGGGGCCGCGTGGTGCGCCTCGTCGAGGATCAGCAGGCTGGCGGGAAGCCGGTCCCCCAGCCATTCCCGCATGGGGCCGGAGTAGATGCCGCTCGTCAGCAGGTTCTGCGAGACGAGGAACCGGCTGTGGGTCCGCCAGGGGTTCACCCCGTAGCCGTGGTCGTGGCGCGCCCGCGCGAAGTAAGCGCGGTCGAGGATCTCGAAACGGAGGCCGAAGCGCTCGTCCATTTCGGCGCGCCACTGCTCGAGGACCGATGCCGGCGCGGCGATGACGATGGAGCGCACCTTCTTGCGGAGCAGGAGCTCGCGGGCGATGAGCCCCGCCTCGATCGTCTTCCCGAGGCCGGTGTCGTCGGCGATGAAGAGCGCCACCCGGGGCATTCCGAGCGCCTTGCGCAGCGGCTCCATCTGGTAGGCGTCCAACTGGATGCCCGCCCGGAACGGCGCGTGGAGCAGCTTCGGATCGGTCGCCGTCACCGAGTTCCAGCGAAGCGTGTTCACATAGGCGGCGAACCGGCGCGGCTCGTCGAAGCCGCGCGCTCCGAGCGAAGACCACGCCTCCCCATCGAGGATCCGCCGGTCCGGCTCGCAGTTCCAGAAGACGGTCAGTTCCTCGCCCTGCGCGTCGTCGTCGGCGCAGGCGAGCGAGACGCGAGGCGAATGGCCGGCCTCCGTCCCGAGCGCAACGTCCTCGACGATCCAGTGGCGCTGGCGCACCTGGACGAGCTGCCCCACGGCGGGGGGCTTGCGAGGCAATGGGTCGGGCACGGTGAAAGCGGGTCGCATCCTATCCGGGGAACGGGTCAATTCCGGTCATGGCGGTGCGGGCGCGTCGGCCAGGCCGGATCTCTCCCGGGCGCCGTTGGCCGGGCGCGTCGCAGCGTGTTCAATTCCCACAGTCCGCTTCGGGTGACGGGCCGGTGTTTGCGGCGTCCGTGACCGCATCGGGCGAAGAGGCGAAGGCATGTCCGGACTGACCACGAATCCTGAACTGCTGGCGCTGGCGACCCTCGTCGTGGGCGTGGTGGCCGCCTTCGCCGCCCGGGCGGTCGTTTCCCGGGTCGCCGCGCGCAGCGCTCCGGGCCTCGGGGTCTTCGTCCGGATCGTCCGGACGCTGCCGCCCCTGACCTTCTGGGGGGTGCTCGCGCTCGCCGTCGGGCTGTCGCTTCGGGTCCTGGGCGTCGGTCAGGCGACCTGGCTCGTCGACCAGGCGTGGATCCACCTTCCCCGGGTGGTCGTCGCGGTGTTCGTCGTCTACGCCGGACACCTGGTCGGAGGCGGCCTGCGCGAACTCGTCCAGCGCCATACGCGCGCGGTCCGCTTTCCGCCGGGCGGCGCCTACTGGCTCGCGACCGCGCCCGCGGTCCTCATCGCCGCCCAGCAACTGGGCATCGATGTCTCGTTCGTGGCCGACCTGACGCTTGTGACCTTCGGCATCGGCTCGGCGGCGCTCGGCCTCGCGTTCGCGCTGGGCGCGCGCCGGCACGTCGCCAACCTGATCGCCCGCCGGGAGCTGAACCGTTACCGCGAAGGCGACCTCCTCCGCATCGACGGCATCGAGGGCAGCGTCGTCGAGATGCGCCGCACCGGGCTCGTGCTCTCCACGGCGGAGGGCCTCGCGCACATCCCGGCGGCGCGCTTCGCCGAAGTCCCGGTCGTCCGGCTGGCGAAGACCTCCGAATGACGGACGGCGCGATGCGCTCGAGCCGCCTGCTGACGCGCTACGCGGAGCGCCATCCCGCCGAGCTGGCGATCGCGGTCGCGCGCGGCGGCGCCGCCGGCGTCGGCGCGCTGCTCGACAGCCTTCCCGAAGCGGCGCGGCCCGCCGTCGTCGTCCACCTGCCGCCCGACCTGGCGCAGGACCTGATGGACCGCTCCCCGGACGCCCGGCTCGTTCGGTGGCTCGCCGAGGCCGACCTCGCCACCGCCGTCCGGCTTGCGCGGCGCCTCGCCCCCCTCCGCCGCGCCGGTCTCGCGGCCCAACTGCCTCGGCGCCGCCAGCGGGATCTCGACCGGAGCTGTTCCTTCCCCGAGGGGAGCGTCGGCGCCCACATGGAGGTGACGTTTGGGTCGGTGAGCGAAGCCGCCTCGGTCGGCGACGCCGCGCAGGCGCTCGGTCCGCAGTCGGCGCCGAGCCCCGCGCCGCTCGTTGTGGTCGATGCGGAGGGCCGTCTCCTCGGCTGGCTGGATGCGCAGAAGGCGCTCCGCCTCGGTCCCGCCGGATCGGTCCGGGACTGCGTGATTCCGGCTCGCCCGGTCCGGGCGGGCGCCGATCTGCGCGACGCCCGGCGCGAGTTCGCCGCGCGCAGCGAAGCCTGGATCCCGGTCGTGGATGCCGGCTCGCGTCCGATCGGTCTGCTGCGGCGGTCCCGGTTGCCGGACGACCGGGCGGCGCCGGCCCCCGCCGCGCCGGCGGTTCTGCCCGCGCTGGCGGCGACGATGCTTTCGCTGCTCGGCGAGCTGCCGGCGCTCGTCAGCGGGGAGCGGCGCGAGCCGTGAACCCGGCGCGCGGCGACCGCCCGGTGGACCTCGAGGCGCTATCCGCCGCGGTCCGCGAGGACTTCATCGCCCGGTTCCCGGCGGAGGCGGCCGCCGCGCTCGAGGATCTGGACGCCTCGACGCTCTCCCGGGAGCTGGCCGGCGTCGGCCTGAAGCAGCGCCTGGTCCTGCTCGACCGGCTGCCGCCGGCGCGGTCCTCGGAAGCGTTCGAGAGCCTTCCCGTGGAGGAGCAGGCGGAGGTCGTCGCGGCGGCGCCGACGCACCTCGCGCTGGGACTCATGGCGGGCCTTTCGGAGCCGCGCCGCGAACGCCTCGTCTCCGGGCTCCCGGCGTCGCTCGGCAAGGAACTCGACCGGCTGCTGGACCTGCCGGCCGGCGCCGCCGGGCGCCTCATGGACCGCTCGGTCTGCACGCTGAACCGGGAGATGACCGTGGACGAAGCGCTCGACCGCATCCGATCTTCGTCCGTCCGCGGGATGCGCTGGCTGTATCTCCTCGATCCCGACCGCCGGCTCGACGGAAGGGTCGAAATGCAGGCGCTGGCGCTCGCCGAGCCCTCGGAGCGGGTCGGTTCGCACGCCGGGCCCACGCCGTCGGTCGATGTGGTCGCCCCCCGCGACGAGGTCGCGGCGCTGCTCGACCGGCATCGGACGGATTCGCTGCCGGTGGTGGACAGCGGCGGCCGGCTCCTCGGCGTCGTCCGCTACGACCAGCTCATCGACGCCATCGGCGAATCCGCAAGCGCCGACATGCAGACGATGGTGGGCGCGAGCGCCGAGGAACAGGCCACCTCCCCCTTCGGCTTCGCGGTGCGGCGGCGACTCCCGTGGCTGCAGATCAACCTGCTCACCGCGTTCCTGGCGTCCGCGGTCGTGGCGCTCTTCGAGGGGCTGATCGCCCAGTTCACCGCGCTCGCGGTACTCCTGCCGGTGGTCGCCGGCCAGAGCGGCAACGCTGGCGCGCAGGCGCTGGCGGTCACCGTGCGCGGGCTCGCGCTCCGCGAGGTCGGAGGCCGCGACCTGCGCCGTCTGCTGACCAAGGAGCTGGCCGCCGGCATGGTCAACGGTCTGGCGCTGGCGGTGGTGTGCGGCGCCGGGGTCTACCTCTGGAGCCGCTCCCTCGGCCTCGCGCTGGTGATCGCGCTGGCCACGTTGATCGCCATGCCCACCGCCGGAGTCGCCGGCGCGCTCGTGCCGATGCTGCTGACGCGCCTCGGCCAGGATCCGGCGACGGCCTCCTCCATCCTCCTCACGACGGTCACCGACGTGGCCGGGTTTGTCTCCTTCCTCGGGATCGCCTTCCTGCTGTCCGGGTTCCTTTGAGCCGCCGCCCTTCCCCGCGAGCCGCCGCCGGCTGGGGCGCTCCGGCTTCCGTCGTCACCGGGGACGCTCCTCCGGCAGGAACGGCCTGACCGTCAGGCGTCCCTCGGCGTCGATCTCCACGGTGATCGCGCCGTGGTGGTCGGTGCGGAGGAGCCGCGCCCCGCTTCCCGCGAGCCGCTCCATGACGCCGGCGTCGGGCAGCCGGCGCCGGGGGTCCTCGCGGGTCGAGACGATGGCGACCTCCGGGTCGACGGCTTCGAGGAACTCCGGCGTCGTCGCGGTGCGGCTGCCGTGGTGGCCCACCTTGAGGACATCGGCGCGGAGTCTTCCCGGGTAGCGGGCGAGCAGGACCTCCTCGGCTTCGGCGCCGGCGTCGCCGGTGAGGAGCAGCCGGCGTCCGGCGTACTCCACCATCAGCACCAGCGAGCGCTCGTTCCCGGCGTGCTCCGGCTCGACGATGGTCTCCCCGGCGAGCAGCACCTCGAACCGCGCTCCGCCGAACGCGAAGCGCTCGCCTTCGCTGAGCCGCCGGGGCCGTTCGAAGGCCTCCCGCGCCCGGCGGACCGCGGGCCGGTCGTCCTGGGCGAGCGCCGCGCTCTCCCACAGTTCGCCCGCCTCGATGTCCCTCAGGACGCCGTGGACGCCGCCGACGTGGTCCAGGTCGCCGTGCGTCGGGGCGACGGCGCGGAGCCGGGTGTGGCCGAGGTGGACCAGGAACGGCGTCACGACCTCCTCGCCGGCGCTCCACCCGGCGAAGGCGGTCCCGGCGTCCACCAGGACCGCGCCCCCGGCGGGCAGCTCGAGCACCAGCGCATCCCCCATCCCCACGTCCAGCGTCGTCAGTCGCAGGGTCCCGTCGGGCGCTGGCGCCTGTGGGAGCGCGACGACCGCCAGCAGGACGAGCGGAACCGCGGCCAGGAGGCGCCGCTGGCCGCGCCAGGCGAGCGCAAGGACGCCGACCCCGATCCAGAGCGCGAGCCAGCCGAGCCCGGGCGGATCCACCGGAACCGCCCCGAGCGGCAGGCCCGCGCCCCAGGCGCTCACTCCGATGAGGGCGCGGGTCACCGCCTCCAGCGGGAGGAGCTGGACAGTGTCCAGGCCGGGAACCCAGCCGAGCGCCAGCCACGCCAGGCCGAAGCCGAGCACCGGGGTGGCCAGCAGGGTGGCGGGGACCGCGACCAGCACGCCGCCGATCACCACGCGCCCGAAATGCCACGCCACGACCGGGAACGTCGCGAGCTGCGCCGCGAGCGTCACCGTGACCGCTGACTCCGTCCACCGCCGCCACCCCGGGGCGCGGTCCCAGGGCGTCTGGGCCGGGTCGCGCGGCCGGACGGCGGCCACGATCGCCAGCGTCGCCGCAAAGCTCAACTGGAACCCGACATCGAGCGCGTTCCACGGCGACCAGGCGAGGAGCAGGATGGCGGCGAGGCCCAGCCCGTTCAGCGCCTCGCCGAAGAGACCCCGCCGGAGCGCGAACACCACGAACGCCGCCATCAGGACCGCCCGCACGACCGAGGGACGCCCGCCGCAGAGCGCGGCGTAGAGCGGGAGCGCAACGAGCAGCACCGCGAGCGCGGTCCGCCGGCGCATGCCGAGGAAGACCAGCGGCCAGTAGATCAGCGAGCCCACGATCCCCACGTGGAGTCCGCTCACCGCCATCACGTGCAGCGTCCCGGCGTCCCGGAACGCCCGCTCGACCTCGGATGTGACGAGCGTGCGGTCGCCCATGAGGACCGCGGCGAGCACCCCCCGGACATCGGGCTCGAGATCGGCGGCGCGAAGCCGGGCGCGGACGCGGGCCCGGAGGTCGCGGATCGCCCGCCAGAACCGCGGGGCCGGGCCGAGCTCCTCGACAAGCAGCCCGCTCTTCGTCGAGCCGAAGAGCGCGAGGGGGCCGCGGAACGCCCGTTCCCCGGGGTTCGAGGGCGGCGAGGGGAGCGAGACGCGGGCCCACACCCCGACCCGCGAGCCCCGCGCCAGCGTCGTCAGCCCGCTGCGGTCGCCGTCCACGCCCACCCTGGCGAGGCCGGGGGCCGCCCACGCCTCCCGGTTCGCGGCCAGCCGGTCCACCGCGAGGCGGAGAACCGTCTGGTTCCCGTCGTGCGCCGGTTCGTCGGCGAGGACCCCTTCGAGCCGGACCGGGCGTTCCAGCCGTCCCGGGCCGAGCGCGGCGGCGGCCGTCGCGAGCGGGGATGTGGAGGCCGGCGGCGGGCTCGCCAGCGCGCCGGCGAGGAACGCCGCGACCAGGACGAACGCGGTCCCTGCGGCGAGCGGCGACGCTCCGGTGGAGACGCCGCTGGCCGCGTCCCCGAAGCGGGCCGTCCGCCACGCGGCGACCAGCGCCCCGGCCGCGAGCAGCGCGCCGGCGACTCCGAGGGCCCACCCCGCTCCGGCGAGGGCGTCCCGGCCGGTCGCCGCGACCACGATCCCGAGCCAATGGACCGCCGCCAGCGCGAGCAGCGGAGCGCGGCCGAGGCCCCGGGAGATCGGGGTGGACATGTCCGGTCCGGGCGCGGTCGGAGGGGGTCCCCCGCCGATGGATTACCCGGCGGACACGAACGGCGGCAACCCGAGCTTCCGGGCGGCGCGCCGTCGGACGGCCTGACGGAAGGAGTGGCGATAGGTGGTGTCCGGCATGCGGCTCCGGTGGTCTTCGAGCGCCTCGGCCGCCTGGCGGCGGCATGCGTCGAGGACCGAGGGCGGCAGCGCCTTCGTCATGTCGTCGAGGAGATCCGACCAGGCGGCCTCGAGGTCGGGCGCCTTGTCAGTCCCCGGTTCGGCCGCGAGGGCCTCGAGCCGGGCGGCGGCGGTCTTCGCCGCCGCTTCCAGACGGGACGCGGTCTCCGGGTCCGCCCCAAGAGCCTCCGGCGCCCGGAAGGCGGCGAGGCGCGCCACCAGCTCGTGGACCGCGTCGCCCGGCCCGGACGCAGACTCCTCCGACGCGGGCGCCGGTCCGGACGTCGGCCCGGATGTCGGCCCGGTCGCGCCCGAGGGCGGGGCGTCTCCGAACGTTGCGGCGGTCCCGGCGACGCGCGCCTTCGCCGCCCGGAACTCCCGCTCCACCGCCGGGGCGCAGTGGCGAAGCGGGGTCCGGGGGGAGGGGCGGAGCCGCGCCGCCAGCGCGGTGCGGATCCCGGCGAGCGCGGCCTCGAGCGGCACGCCCTTCACCTCCCAGCCGTGCGCCAGCTCCCAGTCGGCGGGCGTCAGGAAAGGGTCTCCCCCCCGGTGGCGGGTGAACTCGCGCTCGACCGCGACGAGGTAGTCGCGGCCGTCGGTCACGGCCCGGCGACCGACGCCGCGACGGCGGCGGGCTGGCGCGCCGGCCCGCGGTGTTCCAGCCGGAGCGCATCCACGGCGTGGACCACCGTCCTTCCGCCGCCGTCCATCGCCACCGCAATGCCGCCGCTCGGGTCGAGGCCGGCGGTCACGCCGTGGACGTCGCGGCCCTCGGCGAGCCGCGCCCGGCATCTCCAGCCGCGCGCCGTGGGGCTGAGGGCCTCCCAGCGGGCGCGAAGCCGGGCGGGATCCGCGCCCAGCAGCCGCGAGGTCGCCCGGAAGGCGCGCACCAGCCCGGCGGCGAGCTCGGCCCGGCCGACGTGGGCCCCGAGCGCCCCGGCCGGCGCCAGCGCCTCTTCTCCCACCGCGACCGGGGCGAGGTTCACCCCGAAGCCCACGACCGCGACGCCCGGCCGGCCGGGAGCGAAGCCGGCCTCGGTGAGGATGCCCGCGACCTTCCGGCCGTCGAGGTCGAGGTCGTTGGGCCAGCGCAGGACGACCGGGGAGTCCGTCACCTGGCGGATCGCCTCGGCGAGCGCCACCCCGGCGGCGATCGGGAGGAGGCCCAGCCGGGCCGGAACTCCGGACCCGTTCGATCCGTTGGCGTGGCGGAGCGGCTCGGTGAGCAGGCTCAGGTAGAGCCCGCCCCGCGGGGACATCCACTGGCGCCCGTGGCGGCCCCGGCCCCGCGTCTGCTCCTCGGCGATGAACACCCCGTCGGCGTCGCAGCGCCCCTCGGCGTCGAGCGCCGCGTTCCGCGCCAGGTCGTTCGTGGACTCGGCGGCGCGCCAGACGCCGATGAAGGGCGGGGGGGCCGAGGCGGCCCGGGCGGCTTCGCGCACCGAGGCGGTGACCCGCTCGGCGAAGCCGGGGGCCCTTCCGCTCGGCAAGGAAGCCTCAGGCGTCCGGCGCGGCGCGGCGGGCGGCGAGCCGGGTGGCGAGGGCGCGGGCGGACACCGAGGTCGGCGTATCCGGTCCGAACACCTGGGCGACGCCCATCTCGAGCAGCGCCGGGATGTCCCGGTCCGGGATGACGCCCCCGACGAACACCGGGACGTCGGACAGCTCGCGCGCTTCGAGGCCCTCGAGGACGCGCTTCACGAGCGTGAGGTGCGCTCCGGAGAGCACCGAGATCCCGACCGCCTCCACGTCCTCCTGAAGCGCGGCCTCGGCGATCTCCTCGGGGCTGCGACGGAGCCCGGTGTAGATCACCTCGAACCCGGCGTCGCGCAGCGCGCGGGCCACCACCAGCGCCCCCCGGTCGTGGCCGTCGAGCCCGGGCTTCGCCATGAGGACCCGGTACGGCGGGTTCGCAGCGAGGGGAACGGCGTCCGGGCCGGGAGGCGGGGTCACATCGAGCGGCGGTAGCGGCCGCCGACCTCGTAGAGCGCTTCGGTGATCTGGCCGAGGCTCGCCACCCGGACCGTCTCCATGAGTTCGGCGAACACGTTCCCGCCGGAGCGCGCCACCTCCTGGAGCCGCTCGAGAGCGGCGGGGGCCTTCGCGGCGTGGCGCTCCCGGAAGGCTTCGACCCGCCGGACCTGGTCCTCCTTCTCGTCGCCGCTGGCCCGCGCGAGCGGCACCGCCGCCGGGGTCTCCCCCCCGTCCTCGGCGAGGAAGGTGTTCACCCCCATGATCGGGATCTCGCCCGAGTGCTTCTTCATCTCGTACTGGAGCGACTCTTCCTGGATGCGGTTCCGCTGGTACTGACGCTCCATCGCGCCCAGCACCCCGCCGCGGGCGTGGAGGCGGTCGAACTCCTGGAGAACGGCTTCCTCGACGAGGTCGGTCAGCTCGCGGACGATGAACGACCCGGACAGCGGGTTCTCGTTCCAGGTGTTGCCGAACTCCTGGGTGATGATCTTCTGGATCGCGACCGCGCGCCGCACCGACTCCTCGGTGGGGGTGGTGATCGCCTCGTCGTAGGCGTTCGTGTGGAGCGAGTTGGCGTTGTCGCTGGTGGCGGTGAGCGCCTGGAGCGTCGTCCGGATGTCGTTGAACTGGACTTCCTGGGCGTGGAGCGAGCGTCCCGAGGTCTGGATGTGGACCTTGAACTTCTGGGCCCGCTCGGAGGCGCCGTAGCGCAGCTTCATGGCGCGCGCCCAGATGCGGCGCGCCACCCGGCACAGCACCGAGTACTCGGGGTCCAGCCCGTTCGAGAAGAAGAAGGACAGGTTCGGCGCGAAGTCGTCCACCGGGAGCCCGCGCGCCAGGTAGTACTCGACGTAGGTGAACCCGTTCGCCAGCGTGAACGCGAGTTGGGTCACCGGCCACGCCCCGGCCTCGGCGATGTGGTAGCCCGAGATCGACGCCGAATAGAAGTTCCGGACCTTTTCGGCGATGAAGAACTCCTGGACATCGCCCATGAGCCGCAGCGCGAAGGCGGTCGAGAAGATGCAGGTGTTCTGGGCCTGGTCCTCCTTCAGGATGTCGGCCTGGGTCGTCCCGCGCACCGTCTTCAGCGTCCGCGCGCGGATCGCGGCGGCCTCCTCGGGCGACGGGGTCCGGCCCTCTTCTTCCTCGAAGCGCGCCAGTTCCTGGCGGATCGCGGTGTTCAGGAACATCGCGAGGATCGCCGGGGCCGGCCCGTTGATCGTCATCGAGACGCTCGTCGAGGGGTCGGCCAGCCGGAACCCGCGGAAGAGCTCCTCCATGTCCTCCACGGTGGCGATCGAGACGCCGCCCTCGCCGATCTTCCCGAAGATGTCCGGGCGGCGCGCCGGGTCCTCGCCGTAGAGCGTCACCGAGTCGAACGCCACCGAGAGACGGGTCGCGTCCTCGCCCTCTGCGAGCAAATGGAAGCGGCGGTTCGTCCGGGCGGGGCCGCCCTCGCCGGCGAACTGGCGCCTCGGCGTCTCCTCCGGCCGGCGGAACGCGAACGTTCCGGCGGTGAACGGGTAGCGGCCGGGGAGGTTCTCGTCGAGGAGGAACCGCAGGGTGTCGGCCTTCCCGGCGAACGCCGGGAGAGCCACCCGCGGCACCGACGTGCCGGAGAGGGATGTCCGGTGGGTCTCCACCTCGCGCATCCGCCCGCGCACCGGATACGTCGTCTTGGGCGCCCGGTAGGCGGCGTCCACCGCCTCCCAGTCTTCGAGGAGCGCCCGGGTCGCCGGGTCGAGCTCGTCGCGGGCCGACTCAGCGCGGACCTCGACGGTCCGGATCGCGTCCGCCGGCGCCTTGGTCCCCCGCAGATCCGAGGCGGCGGCTTCGAGGTGTTCGGCGCGCGCGGCGCGGCGAACCTCGGCTTCGATCCGCTCGCGCTCGCTCCGGAGCGTCCCGGCGATCTCGGCCAGATAGCCGGCCCGCGCCGCCGGGATCAGGCGGGTCCCGGAGGCGGCGTCGAAGTCGGCGACCAGCGCGCCGTCCGAAGGAGCGGCGTCGGCCCCCGTCCCGCCGCCCGCCGAGCCGGCAAGCGCCTTCACCAGCGCGGCGTAGAGCTCGTCGGTTCCCGGGTCGGCGAAGCGGCTCGCCACCGTGGGGAACACCGGGACGGCGGCCGCGCGCGGGAGTTTGCGGGCGCGGCGGAAGGCCCGCCGCACTGCGAACAGCGCGTCCTCGGCGCCGGCGTGATCCGCCTTGTTCACCGCCACCGCGGCGGCGAGATCCAGCATGTCGATCTTCTCGAGCTGGCTCTCCGAGCCGTAGTCGGCGGTCATCACGTAGAGCGGGACGGTGCTCACATCGACCACCGAGGAGCCGCCCTGACCGATGCCGCTGGTCTCGACGATCACCAGCCCGAACCCGGCGGCGCGGAGCACGAGGATGGCGTCCTGGACCGCGGCGGTGAGCTCGGTTCCGGAGCCCCGGGTGGCGAGGCTGCGGACGAACACCCCGGCTCCGCTCGCGGCGTTCAGGCGGATCCGGTCGCCGAGGAGCGCGCCGCCGGTGCGCCGCCGGGTGGGGTCGACCGCCAGGACGCCGATGCGGTTCAGCGGGCCGGCGTCCTTGCGGAGGACCGGGCGCCGCGACCGGAAGCGGTGGAGGAGTTCATCGACCAGCGAGCTCTTTCCAGCGCCGCCGGTTCCGGTCACGCCGAGAACCGGCGCTTCGGTGAGCCCGCGTCCCGGGACAAGGCCGGCGAGCGCCGCGCGCTCCTCCGGCGTGAACCCGGGCGCTTCGGCCCGCCCGAGGAGCGCGGAGACAGTGGCCGCGGGCGGCGGACCGTCCGCCGCGAGCGCGGCGACGAGCCCTTCGAAGGAGACCGCTTCCCGGGCCCGGCGGGCGCGGGCGGCGTCCTCGATCATGTCGCGGACGACGCCCTCGATCCCGAGCGCCCCGCCGTCCTCGGGGGAGTAGATGCGCGCGACGCCGTAGTCGTGGAGCGCCGCCGCCTCCTCCGGACGGATCACCCCGCCGCCGCCGCCGAAGACCCGGACATCGCCCCGCCCGGCGTCGCGCAGGAGGTCCAGCAGGTAGCGGAAGAACTCGTTGTGCCCTCCCTGGTAGGAGGACACCGCCACCGCGTCGGCGTCCTCCTCGACGGCCGCGGCGGCGATCTCGGCCGCGCCCCGGTTGTGTCCGAGGTGGATGACCTCCGCGCCCTCCGCCTGGAGCACGCGCCGGAAGACGTGGATCGAGGCGTCGTGCCCGTCGAAGAGCGCGGTCGCGGTGATGAACCGGAGGGGAACCGGTCCCGCGGCGAGCGCGTCCGCGGCGGCCGCTTCGGCCCCGGAGGCGAGCGCGGCGACGCCGTTCACCGGTCCTGTCCTCCCGGAGCGACCCGTCGTCGCCCGCCGCCGAGCTGCGTCATTGGGCTACCCCCGCCCCGTAGTCTTCAGGAGTCGGGTTCGTTCCCCATGGCCGCGAGCGGCGCGCGGCCGAGGTCGTCCGCGCTGGAGCGAAGGTCTCCTCCCGGCTGCGCCCCCCGGGGGAACATCTCGGTGATCGACGCGCCCCCGGCGCCGGCGCCGGACTCCCGGCGCCGTTCGGCGTCCTCGTTCAGCCGGGTGCGGAGCAGCTTCCCGGCGCGGAAGAACGCCACCTGCTTCGGGGGCACCTGGACGCGTTCTCCGGTGCGCGGGTTCCGGGTGGCGCGGGCGTTCCGGCGTCGCAGCCGGAAGCTCCCGAATCCCCGGATCTCGACCTCGTCGCCTTCGCAGAGCGCCTCGCGGATCGAGTCGAAGACGGTGTCCACGACCATGTCCGCTTCCCGGCGGGTGACGCCGGTGCTGCGCACCACCTCCTCGGCGAGGCGGGCGCGGGTGACGGTCCTTCCCGTCACCGCTTCCAGATGTCGCCGATCTTGACCGACGGCGTCGAGTCGGTGCTGACCGTGTAGGGCTCGTCCGCCGCCTTGAGCGACAGCCCGACCTTCCGGTCGTCACGACTCAGCCGGACGATGCGCAGACGCAGCGGCTGCCCCAGATGGAGGGCGTCCTCGGCCTTCGACGGCGGCGGCTCGGCGATGTCGTTCAGCCGCAACAGGCCCTCGATGTTCTCCTCGATCTGGACGAAGGCGCCGAAGTCCGCGAACCGCACCACGGTCGCGTCCACCAGGTCGCCTTCCTGGTGCCGGGTGAAGAACCCCTCCCAGGCGTCGTCGTTGAGCTGCTTGAGGCCGAGGGAGAGCCGGCGGTTCCCGGAGTCCACGTTCAGGACGACGGTCTCGACTTCCTGGGCGAGCTTCAGGACCTCGCTCGGATGGTTGATCCGCTTGTTCCAGCTCAGGTCGGAGATGTGGATCAGGCCGTCGATCGCGCTGTCGACCTCGATGAACGCGCCGAAGTCGGTGAACTTGCGCACCGTGCCGTTCAGCCGCGTCCCGATCGGGTAGCGCTGCTCCAGGTCCTTCCACGGGTTCGGCTCGACCTGCTTCAGGCCCAGGCTGATCCGCCGGGCCTTGAAGTCCACCCGCAGCACCATCGCCTCCACGAAGTCGCCCTTGTTGAGGATCTTCGAGGGGTGCTTGGTGCGGCTGCTCCAGCTCATCTCGCTGACGTGGATCAGGCCCTCGATCCCGGGCTCCATCTCGATGAACGCGCCGTAGTCGGTGAGGCTCACGACCTTGCCGCGGATCCGCGTGTTCACCTGGTAGCGCTCGCGCGCGGTGGTCCAGGGGTCCACGTTGAGCTGCTTGTAGCCGAGCGAGACGCGCTCGGCCTCGGCGTCGAACCGGAGGATCACGACCTCGATCTGGTCGCCGACATTCATGATCTCCGACGGGTGCTCGAGGCGCCGGAAGGACATCTCCCGGATGTGGAGCAGGCCGCAGATGCCGCCGATGTCCACGAACGCGCCGTACTCGGTGAGATCGCGGACCTCCCCGCGGAAGACGCGCCCGACCTCGAGGGCGGCCAGCGTCTTGGTCTTCTCCTCCTCGAGGACGACCCGCCGGGAGAGCACGATGTTGCCCCGGCGCTTGTTCAGCTTGATGACCCGCAGCTCGAGCTCGCGGCCCTTGTAGCTGCCGAGGTTGCGCACCGGGCGGAGATCCACCTGCGAGCCGGGGAGGAACCCGCGCACGCCGATCTCGCCGATGTCGACCTCGAGGCCGCCGCGGATCCGCTCCACGACCCGGCCCCGGACCGGGATCTGCTTCTCGAAGGCGTCCTCGATCTGGCTCCAGACCTTCATCTTCTCGGCCTTGCGGTGCGAGAGGATGAGATGGCCGCGGCGGTTGTCGGCGCGCTGCACGAGCACGTCGATGGCGTCGCCGGGCTGCACCCGGACGTTGCCCTCGACATCGCGGAACTCGTCGACCGAGAGGATCCCTTCGGACTTGTAGCCGACGTCCACGATGACATCGGACTCCGTCATGTGGAGGATGGTCCCGGTGACGATGTCGCCCTCGGCGAGCTGCGCGTCGTAGCGGTCGAGGAAGGCCTCGAACTCCGCCCGCGCCTCCTCGGCGTCGTCGGCGCCGTTCGTCGCCTCCGCCGGCGCCTGGCCGTTCGTCTCGTCGGCGGCGGCCTGGCCGTTGGTCTCGGCGGCGGCCTGGCCGTTCGTCGCGGCTTCGGCCTCCTGGCCGTTCGTCGCAGCTTCGGGCGCTTCGGGGGCGGCGGCGTCCGCCTCCTCCGCAGCGACCGGCGTCGCCGCCTCCTCGCCTTCGGGAGCCGCTTCGGCTCCGTCCTCGGCCGGCGGCAGCGCCGCCTCGGCCAGCTCCTCGCCCGCCGCCGGGGTGGCGGCCGCGTCGTCGATTTCGGGCATACCCTCTCTCATGGATTCTCTGGGGAAAACCTCGTGGAAACGGGGGAACGGCCGCGGAAGCGGTCAGCCGCCGGTCGGCGGCGCCGCGGGGTCCGCGGCCCGGACCCCTCTATCCCCCGGGACGGCTCTCCGGTCGCATCCCGCGACAGGCCGGGTCGGCCCGTGCCGTCGAACCACAGGGGAACGCGCAATGGTAGCAGTCCTCCCCGGGAAGGCTGCGCCGGCGAAGCCGACCGGCCCGCCGGGGACGCCCGCTACCGGAGGAAGACGACGCTCTCGCGGACGAACAGGCGCGACGCGAAGACCAGCAGCGCAGCGGCCCCCAGGAACGAGAACAGCGCGCCCACGGCGAGCTGTCCGGCGGACACCGGGTCGCCTCCCAGCGTCCCGAGGATGGCGAGGTGGTGCCCGACGATCGGGATGTACGCCGCCCACGAGCCCTGCTCCACCCAGTTCAGCGTGACCGCGAGGAACGGGATCATCGGAAGGAACGCCAGGTAGCCGAAGTAGGTCTGCGCCTCCTTGAAGGACTTCGCGTAGGTCGCGACGACCACCTGGAGCGCCGAGCAGAAGAGCGTCAGCGGCAGCGCCACCAGCGCCACCACCCCCCAGTCGGCGAGGCTCGGCTCGACCTGGATCGCCCCCGGCAGGAACCGGAACAGCACGATGCAGGTGAGCAGGCCGATGCCGGTCAGGAAGAGCGCGAAGACGCTCGCCGCCGCCCACTTCCCGAGGACCAGCATCGACGCCGGAACCGCGTTGATGAGCAGCGCCTCGATGGAGCCCCGCTCCCGTTCCCCGGCGACCGAGTCGGAGGCGATCTGCATGCCGCCGAAGAACGCGTTCATCAGCAGGAACATCGGGATGATGCCGAGCGCCGAGAACGCGGTGCGCCGCCGCTCGCTGAACACCTCGGCGCGCTCCACCTGGACCGGCCGCAGGACGAGCGGACTGACGCCCCGGGCGATCAGGCGCAGCGCCGCGACCTCCCGTCCGTAGGCCGCCACGAGTGCGCTGATGCGGCTCGCCTTCGCCCCCGCGGCGGTCCTCGAGCTGTCGGCGATGACCTCCACCTCGGCCGGCCGGCCCTCCTGGAACCGCTCGGCGTAGTCGTCGGGGATCCGGAGCACCAGATCGACGTCCCGGTTCCGCACCGCCGCCTCCGGGTCCTCCGGGGCCGGCTCGAGGCCGATCCCCGGGGCGCGCTCCAGCCACTCGGCGAGCGCGGGGGCGTTCTCCGCCCCCGCCACCGGGACGGTCATGTTCGCCACTTCGCGCCGGACCTCGCGGCTGAAGCGCCCGATCAGCAGGAACATGACCGGGATGATCGAGATCGAGATCACGACCGCGATCAGCGCGCGGCGGTCGCGGACGCCCTCGAGGAGCTCCTTGCCGAAGACGGTCCCCGCGGTCCGCATCCGGCCGGCGGGCCCGCCGCGCTCCGCCGTCACGCCCCGTCTCCGCCCGCCGGACCGGTGAGCCGGACGAAGGCCTCTTCGAGGTCCTCGCAGCCCGCCGCCGCCCGGATCGCGTCGAGCGGCCCGGAGGCGACGACCCGGCCGGCGCTCACGATGACGATCCGGTCACACAGGAGCGACACCTCCTGCATGATGTGGCTCGAGAAGAGCACCGCCCGGCCCTGGCCGCGCAGCTCGCGGATCATGTCCCGCATCCGGCGCGTGCTCATCACATCGAGCCCGTTCGTGGGTTCGTCGAGGAGCACGTTCTGCGGCTCGTGGACCAGCGCGCGGGCGAGCAGCACTCGCGACCGCTCGCCGTGCGAGTAGCCCTTGGCGCGCCGGTCGAGGAAGCCGTCCATCTCGAGGAGATCGGCGAACGCCGCGGTCCGGCGTTCGGCGTCCTCCCGCCGCACCTGGCGCAGCCGGGCGAAGTAGCGGATGTTCTCCCGCCCGCTGAGCCTCGGGTAGAGCGCGTGCATGTCGGGGAGCGCGCCGAGCCGCTCCTGCGCCGCCATCGGGTCGGAGGCCACCGGGATCCCGTCGACCGCGACCGAGCCGGCGTCGGGCGCCATGAGCCCGTAGAGCATCCGCATCGTGGTCGACTTCCCGGCCCCGTTCGGGCCGAGGAGCCCGGTCACCTCGCCGTCCGCCGCCCGGAAGCTGACCTCGTCCACCGCGACGACCTCGCCGAAGGTCTTGCGGAGGCCGGAGACCTCGATCACTCGTCGTCCTCTTCTTCGGGGACTGCGCCTCCGGGACCGGTCGCCGAGAACCAGAAGCGGGGGCGCGTCATGTCGGCGAGGCAGGCGTCGTCGAGCGCCGCCGGGTCCGCGGTATCGAGGAACTGCCCGATGAGGTCGGGGACGCACCCGACCATCAGCGTCCCGTGCGCGGCGCCGGGAACGACCAGGTGGCGCGCGTTCTCGAGCGTCGCCGCCGCGTGGTCTCCCCAGCGGGGCGGGGTCACCGGGTCGAGCTCGCCCGAAAGGAGCAGGACGGGCGCCCCGGATCGCACCGGCTCGCGGTAGTCCGGGGGCAGCTCCCCCCGGGGCCAGACGGAGCACGCCTCCATCAACTCCTCGGCCGCCTCGGTGTCGAAAACCGTGTCCCCGGCGGCTTCCCACGCCGACTCCGCATCCACGAAGGGGATGTCTTCGGCGCACAGCACCGACAGGAACATCCCGAGCGAGAGGTCGGGCCCGACCGCCGGGTCGGCGAGGCTGATCAGCGGCCCGATGTCGCCGTTCAGCGCGCTCTCCACGATGAGCGGAGCGAGCGAGGAGAACGCCGGGCTGTAGAGGATCGCGCGCAGGACCGCGGCGGCGGCCGCCCGCGGCAGCGGCGTCTCCTCCCACTCGCCGGTTCGCGGATGCCGCACCCGGAAGCGGCGCGGCGGGTCGTGGTCGAGGCTGTCGAGCAGCTCGCCGATCCGCTCCCCGAGCTCCGGGAAGCGGGCCGAACAGCCCGGGTCCTCGCGGCAGGATGCGAGCAGCAGGTCGAGCGCGCGCTGGGCGTCGGCGGCGAAGTGGAGCGGGATCCGCATGTCCACCGGGGCCATCCCGTCGAGGATCGCCGCCCGGACGCTCTCCGGATGGCGCCGCAGGTAGACCGAGGCCGCCCGGGTGCCGTAGGAGCCGCCCCACAGGTTGATGCGCTCGTACCCCAGCGCCCGCCGCACCTCGTCGAGGTCGTCCATCGCGACCGGGGTCGTGTAGTGGCCGGGCGAAGCGTCCATCGCTGCCAGACAGGCGCGCCAGTCGTCCTCGGTCACCTCGATGGGCACCGAGTCCGAGAAGGCGAGCTGCTCCTCGAGCAGGTCGCAGGTCAGGGGGTTCGAGTCTCCGGTCCCGCGCTGATCCACGAAGACGAAGTCCCGCTGCGAGCGGACCCCGTCGAGCGCCTGCGCCAGCATCGGCGCCAGCTCGGTGGCGGCCTGTCCGGGTCCGCCGGCGAGGAAGAAGACCGGGTCGGGGGGGCCGCCCGGCTCGGTCGCCGGGAGGACGACGACCTTGAGCGGGATGACGCGCCCTTCCGGGTTCGCCCGGTCTTCGGGAACCTCGACGACGCCGCACATCCCGCCCGAGACCCGCTCGGACGCCGGACAGGGGGAGAGGATCTCGACCGGCGCCTCGGGGGCCTCCGGGTCCGCCGCCGGGCCCCCGCAGCCGGCGAGCGCCGGACCGGCGAGCGCGAGACCAGCGACGAGGGTCCACTGCGCCCGGGAGCGGTCGAACATGCCCAGGAATCTACGCCGGGTCGGCGTCCGGGGTTCCTTCGGGGCCCGCGCCGTCAGCCGCCGGCGGGCGCCTCGGCGCGAAGCGCGGCCGCCACGTCGAGCCGCGCGGCGCGCGCCGCCGGACCGAGCGCCGCCGCGACCGCGGCCCCGGCGAGGCCGAGCGTCGCGATCGCCAGGACCGCCGGGTCCAGCGGCGCAACCTCGAACAGGAACGGGCTCAGCTCGCTCCCGAGGAGGCGGGTGAGGACCCAGGCGAGCAGGAGGCCCGGCGCCAGCCCGATGGCGGCGATCCGGAACGCGTTCGTCAGGACGAGTCGCCGGATGCGTCGCGGCGTCGCCCCGAACGCCATCCGCACGCCGTGCGCCGGGAGGCGGACCCGCGTCTCGAAGCCGACGACGCCGAACACGCCCCACAGCGCCAGCAGCGCCGCCGCCGCCGCGAACCCGCCGAGCAGCAGCGCGTAGAGGCGCGGCCGGGCCACCGACTCGCGGATCCGGTCCTCGAGGGTCGAGACCCCGAGCGCGCGCAGCTCGGGATCCGCCTCCTGGACGCGGGCGGCGGCCGCCGCCGCGATCTCCGCGCCGGGTGCGTGGCGGAGGACGAAGTTCACCGACGGGAACCCGACCTCCGGGGTCTGACCCCCGCCGTGGAGGAGATAGAGGATGGGCTCGACCGGCGTGTCCACGCCCTCTTCGTGCGTGCTCCCGGCGACCCCGATGATCTGGCCCAGCCCGGCGAGCTCCAGCCCGACCGGCGGATCTTCCAGGTAGCGGTCGACGAGCGCCTCGTTCACCACCACGACCGGCGGCCCGGTGCGGTCGGTCTCCTCGAAGGCGCGCCCTTCGAGCATCGGGACGCCCATGGCGCGGAAGAGGCCGGGCGAGACCTGCCGCAGGAGCGCCCGGGGAACCTGGTTCGGGTCGGTCACCGCCGTGTCCCCGATCCGCCGGAACCCGATGACCGCGCGCTCTCCCGAGAGCGGCAGCGTGTCCACGTGTCCGACCGCCTCGACGCCCGGAACCGCGGCGAGCGATGCGCGGATGCGGTCGAGCGCCCCGGTCTGCGCCTCGAGGCCGGGGTAGCGGCCTTCGGGGAACGGGACGGAGAAGGTCACGGTGTTCGCCGGCTGGTAGCCGGGGTCCGCCGAGGCCATCTCGAGGAAGCTCCGGGTGAACAGCCCCGCCCCGACGAGGAGCGGCAGCGAGAGCGCGAGCTGGGCGGAGGCGAACAGGCCCCGGCGGGCGAAACCGCGGTTCGCCGCGCCGAGCGGCGCGGCGTCGGCGCGGCCGGAGGCGTCGAGCGCCGCCGCCGGATCCCGTCCCGAAGCCTTCAGGGCAGGGACCGCCCCCGAGAGGAGCGCGGCGAGGCCCGCCGCCAGGAACGTGAAGGCGACCACGCTCCAGTCCACCCGGGCGTTTTCGAGCTGTGGCAGGCCGAGCACCGTGAGCGACCGCAAGAGACCCGCGCCCTGGAGCGAGAGCGCCACCGCGATCACCCCGGCTGCGCCGGCGAGCGCCAGGCTCTCGGCCAGCACGCCGCGGGCGATCTGCCCCCGGCCGGCGCCCAGCGCGCTGCGGACCGCGAGCTCGCGTTCCCGCCAGGCGGCGCGGGTGAGGAGCAGGTTCGCCACGTTGCCGCAGGCGATGAGGAGGACGAAGAGGGTCACGCCGAAGAGCGCGATCAGCGGCCCGCGGACCCGCCGGGTGGCGCGCTCGGCGAACGAGTCGAGGTGGACCGAGACGCCCTGGTTCAGCATCGCCTGGACTTCGCTCTCCTCGCTCAGCCGGGCGATGAGCGCCGCCGCTTCGGCCTCCGCCTGCTCGCGGGTGACGCCCTCCTTCAGCCGCCCGACGACCTGGACGAGTTCGAGCCGCACCTGACCCGGCTCCAGGTCGGCCGGCGGCTCCTCGGCGTAGGGGACGTAGACCTCGGTCGCCGGCGTCGGGAACCCGAAGCCCGGCGGCGTGACCCCGACCACCTCGAAGGCGCGGTCGTCGAAGCGGAGCGCGCGCCCGAGGATCTCCGGATCGCCTCCGAACTCGCGGGTCCAGAACGCGTGGCTCAGGATGGCGACCGCGTCCAGCCCGGGCGTTCCCTCCTCGGGGCGGAAGGCGCGGCCCAGCGCCGGCTCGACGCCGAGGATGGCGAAGATGTCCGCCGAGACCCGCTCCACCGGGAGCGGACGCGGCTCTCCCGGCGCCTCGGCGAGACCGCGGTAGGCGACGGGGAAGTCGCCGTACATCGCCATCCCGTCGAACACCGTGTTCGCGTCCCGCCAGGCGCGGAAGTGGTCGGTCGAGAACGCCGCGATCTCGTCCGGCGTCGGGAGGCGGGGCCTCCGCTCCCAGACCTGCATGAGCCGCTCCGGCTCGGCGTAGGGAGGCGGCTGGAGCAGTACGCCGTAGACCGCCGAGAACACGGTGGACACCGCGCCGATGCCGAGCGCCAGCGGCAGGATCACGAGCGCGGCGAAGCCGGGGCGGCGGGCGAGTGCGCGGGCCGCGCGGATGAGATCCTGGATCATCGCCGGAGGCGCTCCACGGAGGGGGGAACCCGGGGGAAGCCGAACCGTTCCCGAGAGGGCCGGGGGGCGCTGGACCGGCTGCGGACTATAGGCGGTTCCGGCGGGCCGGCCCCCCCGCCGGTCGCGGTACTCTCCCCGCCGCATGTCGAGCGCCGCGGCCGCCGGACCCCAGCCGGGGATCCTGGAAGAGGTCCCGTCGCTCGCCCGCTACCTGACCCTCCAGCGCGGCCCCGCCGCCGGGGGGCTCCGCGAGGCGCTCGCCGGACTCTTCGAGCCGCCGCCGGAGGGCTCGGGGGTCTCCCGGGTCGTGGGGCTCGGGCCCACCCTGGCGGCGGAGCTCGGGCTGAGTGTTCCCGGGCTTCGCGAGCTCCGCGCGGTGTCCGGGCCGGGGTTCGCGGTTCCTTCGACGCCAGCGGCGCTGTGGGTATGGCTGCGCGGAACCGACCGCGGCGACCTCGTCCACGAGACTCGCCGGGTGGAGGCGCTGCTCGCTCCCGCGTTCCGGTTGGAGAGCGTCGTCGACGCCTTCCGCTACCGCGAAGGGCTCGACCTGACCGGCTACGAGGACGGGACCGAGAACCCGACCGGCGACGCCGCCCGCGAGGCGGCGGTCGTCTCCGGCGCCGGGCCGGGTCTCGATGGCGGGTCGTTCGCGGCGGTCCAGCAGTGGGTCCACGACCTCGACCGGTTCGAGCGGTTCACCGGGGAGGTCCAGGACCACATCATCGGCCGGCGCCGCAGCGACAACGAGGAGCTGCGGGACGGGCCGGACGCGGCGCACGTGAAGCGCACGGAACAGGAGGCCTTCGATCCGCCGATCTTCCTGCTCCGCCGCTCGATGCCGTGGGCCGACGAGCGGCGCGCCGGGCTGGTGTTCGTGGCGTTCGCGAGCCGGCTCGGGGCGTTCGAGCGCCATCTGGACCGGATGACCGGGAAGGACGACCGGGTGGTGGACCACCTGTTCCGCTTCACCCGGCCGGTGACCGGGGCCGCCTTCTGGTGTCCGCCGGTCCGGGACGGCCGGATCGATCCCGGCCTGCTCGACGGGGCGTCCTGAGGGACGGAGCGGGAGCGGAGGACATCGTGACCGGTTCCCGGCTTCGCCAGCTCACCGCCGAATTCCTCGGCACGGCCGGCCTGCTCGCCGTGATCATCGGGTCCGGCATCATGGCGGACACCCTCTCCGGGGGGAACGACGGCGTCGCGCTGATCGGCTGCGTGGCGGCGATCGCCGCCGGGCTCATCGTCCTGATCTGGATCTTCGGCCCGGTCTCGGGCTGCCACATCAACCCGGCGGTGACGCTCGCGTTCCGGCTTCGCGGCGAGATCTCGACGGCGGACGCCGGGCTCTACTGGCTGGCGCAGGTCCTCGGCGGCGTCTCGGGGACGGTGGCGGCGCACGCCATGTTCGACCAGCCGCTGCTCCAGGTGGCGACGACGGTGCGCACCGGCCCCGGTCAGTGGCTCTCCGAGTTCGTGGCGACGTTCGGGCTGCTGCTCGTCATCCTCGCCTGCATCCGGGTGCGGAAGGAGGCGGTCGCGGTCGCCGTGGGCCTCTACATCTTCGCGGCCTGCTGGTTCACCGCCTCCACCTCGTTCGCGAACCCGGCGGTCACGCTCGCCCGCTCGCTCTCGGACACCTTCTGCGGCATCCGCCCGGTGGACGCCCCGGCGTTCATCGCGGCCGAGTTCCTCGCCGCGGCGGCGACGACGCCGTTCGCCGCCTGGCTCTATCGGGACGCGTCGGGGTAGGGCGGCCGTCGGCCGGGTGTCGGGCGCCTCTCGGATGGGTTCCCGGCGGCGCCGAACCCGCCACCTGCTACGCTGGCGATCCGGCGTCACTGGCATCGCCCGATGGGGTCAGCGGCGCGGGAAGGGGCCTCAGTGAACGGACCGTCGTGGTGGTGGGTGGTGGCCATTGCGGCGCCGCTGGTGATCCTCGATGTCGTGGTGATCTGGGCTATCGCGAAGTTCGACGGGTGGCGGGGACCCGTCAACGCGCAACTTGGGTCGGTCGAGGGGAGCCTTGGGTCGGTCCAGGGGAGCCTTGGATCGGTGGAGAGGAGACTCGGGTCGGTCGAGGGGAGACTTGGGTCGGTCGACGGGAGGCTCGGGTCGCTCGAAACCCTCATGGAGGAGATCCGGGCTGACATCAGAAAGATCCTTGAGCGGCTCGGGCCTTCCAGTCTCGTCGCGGGGGGGCCGCGAGCGCTCAGCGACTTCGGGCGGAAAGTCGCCGAGAAGGTCCGGGCTGAGGACTGGGCGGCGTCCATTGCTCCGTCCTTCTTGTCGGCGGTCCGCGGGAAGCAGCCATATCAGGTCGATCGGTTCAGCTACGAGTACGCGCACTCGAAAGCGTTCGAAGAGATGGATGCTGATGGGCAGTCGCGCATCGACTCCTGCGCCTACGAGTTGGGCATCGAGCGGGACGGCGTTCTGGATGTGCTCTACATCGCCCTGCGCGACGCACTCCTGAGGGATGCCGGCGCGGGCGCGGACTGACCGGACCGGATTCCTCTCCGTAGTGTGCGGGCTGGAGCCGGGTGGCGCGTCGATTGCTTAGTCGGCGGCGATCCCCACCGGAGGCGGACGCCCATGCCCAGTGAGAACGAGAGCCTGCTGACCCGGCGCCGCGCAATTGCCCTCCTCGGCGGGGCCGGAGCGGGCCTGACCGCCGGCTGCGGAGACAGCTCTCCCGCGACCGCTCCGACCGACCCGCCCGAGCCCCCGACCGGCGGCGCGCCGACCGGCGGAACCACCCCCCTGCCGACGGACGATCCGGCGGCCTGCCGGACCGCGCCCGACGAGACGATCGGTCCTTTCCCGTCCCTGTCGGACTTCGTGCGCCGGGACATCCGCGAGGGACGCCAGGGCGCGTCGCTGGAGCTCACGATCCGCGTCGTGGACACCGGCGACGAGTGCGCCCCGCTTGAGGGGGCGGCGGTCTCGATCTGGCAGACCGACGCCGCCGGGGACTACTCCCAGTACGGAGCCCAACAAGGCCAGACGTTCCTGCGCGGCGTCCAGTTGACCGACGCTGACGGCAACGCCCGGTTCACCACGATCTATCCCGGCTGGTATCAGGGGCGAGCGACCCACATCCACGTCGAGGTCTCCGTCAACGGCCAGTCCGTCAAGGTGAGCCAGATCGCCTTCCCCGATGACGTGAGCGACCAGGTTCACACCTCCGGGGTCTACGCCTCGCGCGGAACGAACCCGACGAGCAACGACAGCGACGGCATCTTCCGCGACGGCTACGACGCCCAGCTCGCGACGGTGACGGGAACCCCCGCGAACGGCTACGAAGGGACGGTGGAGCTGGGCGTCCGCCTCTGAGGCCGGGGCCGCCCGCCCCTCAGCCCGGCGCTTCCGCGGTGGACTCGTCCCCCACCAGGTGGGCGATCGTGTTCGCGTAGTAGTCGAGGAAGGGCCGCCGGGCTTCGAGGATCCGCAGCTTGCCGTCCCGCGCGGCCACGAACCGCCGCTGGATGAGCAGCCGGATCCCGAGCTCCACCGCCGGCCCCCGGTCGGCGCCGGGGATGTCGAACGCTCCCCGTCGGGCGCCGAGCCGCTCCAGGATCCTGAGCGCCGCCTCGCGGGCTGCGCCCGGGGAGATGCCCTCCGGCGGTCCGCGGCGGATGACCGCCGCCATGAGCGGCACCGGCAGGACCGGCATGTTCCCGGCGATCCGGCGCATGAGGTCCTCGGCGAGCGAGCCCGCGCGCGCCAGCCGGCGCTCCTTGTCGGTCGGGCCGGGCTGGAACCCGTGCTCCTCCAGCCACTCCTTGAGCAGAACCGGATCGCCCACCCGCACCGTCGCGGCGCCGAACGGACGCCAGCGCCGGCTGAGCCGCAGCCAGACCTGCTGGGCCACCAGCGCGCCGCTCGCGCGCCAGGTCCTGAGCCGCGTCGGGCTCCAGCCCCGGGTCTTCAGGATCTGGAGATTCGCGTCCTCCGGCACCCGGTCGTAGTTCACCGAGACCGGCACGAACGCGACATCTCGCCCGCCCTCGGCTTCGAGCGCGCGGATGGCGTAGTCCAGCATCCCGAGCCGTGGTTCGCCGAGGCGCCCGTCCTCGGAGAGCCGCCCCTCGATGAAGAACGCCTGCGCCATCCCGGCGCGGACCGCGGTCCGGACCTGCCCCGCCAGCACCGCCCGGTAGAGCCGGTTGCCGGACCCCCGACGGACGAAGGATCCCCCCATCGCCCGCACGAAGGGCTCGAGCGGCCAGTAGCGGGCCCACTCCCCGACGACGCAGGACACGATGACGTGCTCGGAGAGCGAGGTGGCGGCGATCAGGTAGTCGAGGTTGCTGCGGTGGTTCATTACGAACACCGGCGCGGCTCCTCGCAGCACCTCGCGCAGCGCCGCGTCGTCGCCGTACCGGACGCGGATCCGGAACCAGCGCTCGAGGAACGACTTGATGGGGCCGCGGACCAGCCGCAGGTAGAGGCCGGCGTTCAGCGCCGGGGAGATCTCGAGCGCGTAGCGGCGCGCCTCGGCGAAGGTCTCCGACTGCGTGCGTCCGCTCTCCACCGCGGCGCGGAGGACCGCATCGCGGACGCCGGGGTCCGCGACTACCAGATCAGCGGCGGCGGCGCGGCCGAGCCGCTGGAACGCCGGCGGCGGCGCGGTGAGCTGGGCCTGGCGGAGCACCTCGGCGGTGATCCGGACGCGTCGTCGCCATAGCAGCGGCCGCAGCGCGAGTCCGTAGAGGCATCCGGCGGCGAGCGCCGCCAGCGCGACGAGCGGGACGGGGACCGGTTCGAGCATCGCGCTTTCCGGCCCCGACGCCTCCTCGAACGGATCCGGGTCGTCGGTCCCTAACTGAAATCCGGGATCCGGATCCCCTGGTCGAGTTCCTCGAGGAGCGCGGTCTTCCGGGCGATCAGATCCTCCGCGAGCCGCTCCACCGGAACGACGTCCCCGTCGCGTTCTCCGCGGAGGCGCACCTCGACGCCCCCCCTCGCCAGCGAGCGCCGGGAGACGACGACCCGCAGCGGGAGACCGATGAGATCGGCATCGGCGAACTTCACGCCCGCCCGCTCGTCCCGGTCATCGATGAGGACCTCGAGGCCGGCGTCCTCGAGCGACCGCTTGATGTCCTCGGCGCGGCGCACCGCCTCGTCATCCGCGCCCGACTTGCCGCCCAGCGGGATCAGGTGGACATCGAACGGGGCCACGCTCATCGGCCACTTCAGGCCGTCTTCGTCGTGGTGCTCTTCCGCGATGCAGGCGAGCAGCCGACCCGAGCCGATCCCGTAGGAGCCCATCCAGATCGGCCGCTCCTCGCCCGACTCGTCGAGGAAGGAGGCGCCCACCGCGTCGCCGTAGCGCGTCCCCAACTGGAAGATGTTCCCGACCTCGACCCCGCGCGAGGCCCGGAGCGGGACGGGGCCCTGGATGCAGGTCGAGCCCTCTTCCGCCGCCGCGATGTCGGCGACGATGTCGGGTTGGTAGTCGCGGCCGGCGTTCACGTTGAGGACGTGGAAGCCCTCCTCGTTCGCCCCGGCGACGAGGTTGGGGGAGGTGGGGACGGCGTCGTCGCAGACGATGGTGACCCCGGTGAGCCCCATCGGGGAGGCGTATCCCGGAACCGCGCCGGCGGCGCGGATCGCCTCCTCTTCCGCCGGACGAAGCCACGAGGCGCCCACCGCGTTCGCGAGCTTCGTCTCGTTGACCTCCATGTCGCCCCGGATCACCGCGAGCACGAGCGCCTCGCGCGTCCCGCCGTCGAGCCCGGCGGTCAGGAAGACCGCCTTGGCGGTGCGCGACTCAGGAACGCCGAGGAACGCGCTCAGATCGCGGATCGTCTTCGCGCCGGGTGTAGCGACCTTCTCGAGGGGCCGCGGCTCTTCCGCCTCGGCCTGAGGCTTGGCGAAGCGGGCGACCTGGCGGTTCGCCGAGTAGCCGCACTCGTCGCAGAGGACGAGGGTGTCTTCCCCGATGGGGGTCAGGTACATGAACTCGTGCGCCTGCGAACCGCCCATCATCCCGACGTCGGAGCCCACCGCGATCGTGGGAAGCCCGCACCGCCAGAAGATGCGGAAGTAAGCCTCGTAGTGGCGGCGGTACTGCTTCGCCAGCCCGTCGGCGTCGCGGTCCAGCGTGTAGGAGTCCTTCATCGTGAACTCGCGCACCCGGATCAGCCCGGCGCGCGGACGCGCGTCGTCCCGGAACTTCGTCTGGATGTGGTAGACGAGCTGCGGCAACTGCCGGTGGGAGCGGATCTCGGTCCGGCAGAGGTCGGCGACGACCTCCTCGTGGGTCATCGCGAGGACCAGGTCGCTCGACTTCCGGTCCTGGAAGCGGGCCATCTCGGGGCCGACCGCGTCGTAGCGGCCGGAACGCCGCCAGATCTCGGCGGGGTGGACGACCGGCATCGTCATCTCCTGTCCGCCGATCCGGTTCATCTCCTCCCGGAGGATGTTCTCGATCTTCGTGATCGCGCGGTGCGCGAGCGGCAGGTAGGAGTAGAGGCCCTGGCCGAGCTGGCGGATGTAGCCGGCGCGGAGCAGGAAGCGGTGGCTCGCCGCCTCGACCCCCGCCGGGGCCTCGCGCAGCGTGACGCCAAAGGAAGTGGAAAGGCGCATCGACGAAACGGCGGGCGAGTGTACCGAGCGGATCGGGGAGGGTGGTGACCGGCGACGGCTAGCGGACGGCGACCGGTTCGGGCGGCGGCGCGGGCAGCTCGACGACCTCGTCGTCGAACCCGGTCGGCTTCGCATCCCGCAGGAATCGCAGCGCGTCCCCGAGGAGGAAGATGGACCCGGCGACGATCACCTCGCCGTCCGGCCCGGCGACCTCGAAGGCGCGCTCGAGCGCCCGGTCCACCCCCTCCACCGGCGCCGGACGGGCTCCCTCCCAGCCGAGCTCGGCGACCCCGTTGACGAGGTCCTCGAGGGGCAGCGCGCGGCGGCTCGCCGCCGCGGTGAGGACCACCCGGTCGCAGTGCGGGAGGAGCGGCGGCAGCATCGCCCCCACCTTCTTGTCCCGGCTCACCCCGAAGACCAGAACCCGCGTTCCGCGGCGCGGCAGTTCGGCGAGGAAGGCGGCGAGCCCGGCGGCGCCGTTCGGGTTGTGGGCGGCGTCGAACAGCATGGGCGGCCGGTCGCTGCTGCCGGGAAGCCACTCGAGGCGTCCCGGCCAGCGGGTGTCGGCGACCCCCTGACGGACCTGCTCGGGAACCGGACCGGGGAGCCCGAGGCGGGCGAAGAGCCGCTCGGCGCCGCGCACCGCGAGCGCGAGGTTGTCCACCTGGTGGCGGCCGGGAAGCGGCAGCCAGAGCGAGTCGTAGTCCCCCTGCGGCGTCCGGAGCCGGCCCCCCGAGCCGGTGCGGTGCACCTCGAACTCGGCCGTCGTCTCTTCGGCCACCGAACGGAACCGGGCGCCCCGGGAACGGGCCTCCGCCTCGAGCACGCGGGCGGCCTCGGGGGTCTGCCGGGCGGCGAGGAGCTCTCCCTCCGGACGGGCGACGCCCGCCTTCTCGGCGGCGATCGCCTCGACCGTGCGTCCCAGATAGCGCTCGTGGTCGAGCGCGATGCGGGTCACCAGCGAGAGCGGGGCGTCGGTCGCGGTGGTCGCGTCCCAGCGCCCGCCCATCCCCACTTCGAAGACCGCGGCGTCCACCCCGCGCCGGGCGAACGCGACGAAGGCCGAGGCGGTGATCGTCTCGAAGAAGGACGGCTGGAAGTCGGCGGGCAGCGCCTCGGCGGCGCCGGCGACTTCGCCCACGAAACCGGCGAACTCGTCCTTCGCCAGCCGGCGCCCGTCCACCGTGATCCGCTCCTCGATGTCGACCAGGTGCGGCGAGGTGAAGCGGCCCACCGAGAGGCCGTGAGCGCGGAGCACCGAGTCGAGGATCGCGGCGGTCGAACCCTTGCCGTTCGTTCCGGCCACGATGACCGACGGGAACTTCCGTTCGGGATGGCCGAGTTCGGCGGCCACCCGGCGGATGTTCCGGGTTCCCACCTTGACGTGGAACTGCTCGCGCCCCCGCAGGAAGGCGAGCGCCGACTCGTAGCGCAACGGCTGGGGTGGAACGCGGGCCGGAGAGGCCGGTCTATCGATTCGAGCGGACGAGGACCCGTTCGCCGGCGGTTTCCTTCGCCGGTTCCGCCTTCGCGCTCCGCGTCGAAGCCTCCTCCGGGTCGTGGAAGAAGCGCAGCATCGCTCCGAGCACGCCGCGGAGGTCGCGTCGGTGGACCACCCGGTCGAGCATCCCGTGGCGGAGCAGGAATTCGGAGCGCTGGAACCCTTCGGGCAGCTCTCCCCGGATCGTCTGCCGGATCACCCGCGGACCGGCGAAGCCGATCAGGGCGCCCGGCTCGGCGAGGATGAGATCGCCGAGCATCGCGTAGCTGGCCGTCACCCCCCCGGTGGTCGGGTGGGTGAGCACCGAGAGGAACGGAAGCCCCTCGTCGTCGAGGTCGGCCAGCGCCGCCGAGATCTTGGCCATCTGCATGAGCGACAGCGCGCCCTCCTGCATCCGGGCGCCGCCCGAGCAGGAAACGATGATCAGCGGGATCCGTTCGTCGCGCGCCGTCTCGATCGCGCGGGTGATCTGCTCCCCGACCACGACCCCCATGCTGCCGCCGATGAAGGCGTATTCCATGGCGGCGACCACCACCGGCGTGCGCTCGATCCGGGTGCGCGCCACCAGGATCGCGTCGTCGAGCCCGGTCTTTTCCGCCGCTCGCCGCAGCCGCTCGTAGTAGTCCACCCGGTCCCGGAACCGGAGCGGGTCATTCGACCGGATCCCCCCGGAGATCTGCTCGAACTCTCCGTCGTCGGCGAGCATCCGGATCCGGTCCCGCGCCGAAATCCCCATGTGGTGGTCGCACCGCGGGCAGACATCCAGGTTGGCGCGGAGCGCCCGTCCGTACACGATCTCGGTGCAGCCGTTGCAGCGGATGAACAGCCCGCGCGGGACCTGGGGTCCCGGGCGTTCCGCGGAGGACGGGGCCGAAGCGGCGGACGGCGATGACGGCATGAAGGTCAGGCATCGTAACAGAGCGCGGGGCTCCCGGAGCGGGGGCGTTCCTGTCGCCCGCAGCCCGCCGATGGGGGCTACCAGCGGTGGCCTTCGACCTGAGGCGCCCGGACTGGCCGGGCCCCCGGTTTCGCGGCGTCCCTCGGGCTCTCGGCCATAAGATGGCGCCCCGAGGAGGCCCTGGACCCATGGAAGCCCAGACCCTGAACCAGCTTCTCGCCGCGGCGTGCGCCCGGCACGACAAGCCGGATGCGCTGATGCACAAGGCCGACGGCGAGTGGAAGAACGTCTCTTCCGCCGAGTGGCTCGACGCCGCCCGCGACGTGGCGATGGGGCTCGCTTCCTTCGGCGTGAAGAAGGGAGACCGGGTCGTCCTGCTCTCCGAGAACCGTCTCGAGTGGTTCTTCGTGGAGGCCGGGCTCCAGATCCTCGGCGCGGTGACCGTGCCGATCTACCCGAGCCTCACCGCCTCCCAGGCGGCCTACATCATCTCGAACTCGGGGGCGCGGGTCGTCGTGGTCTCGACGGAGGAGCAGCAGGCCAAGATCGCCGAAGTCCGCGGCGACCTGAAGGACGTCGAGGCCGTCTACGCGCTCGACGCTCCGGTTGCGGAGCACGGCGCCGAGTCCTGGTCGGCGGTGACGGACGCCGGCAAGCGGGCCCGGGAGGCCGATCCGGGCGGGGCGGAGAAGCTCGCGGCGGCGGTCGAGGGCGACGACCTGGCCACGATCATCTACACCTCGGGGACGACCGGGGACCCCAAAGGGGTGATGCTCACCCAGTCGAACCTGGTCCAGAACACGCTGGTCTCCAGCCGGATGATCGCGCTCAACGCCGACGACCGCGCGATCTCGGTGCTGCCCTACGCGCACGTGTTCGCGCGGATGGTGGCCCAGTATCTGTATCCGCACATCGGGGTCACGATTGCGATCGCCGAGAGCATGGACAACCTGGTGGCCAACATCGGGGAGGTCCAGCCCACGGTCATGGCCTGCGTGCCGCGCTTCTACGAGAAGATGCGGGACCGGGTCATGGAGTCGGCGGCCGCCGGCAGCCCGATCAAGCAGAAGATCTTCAACTGGGCCTTCCGGGTGGGCGGCGAGATGGGCCGCCACCGCCAGGAGGGGACCGAGCCCCCGGGCGGGCTGAAGTTCCGTTACCGGCTGGCCACCAAGCTGGTCTTCAGCAAGCTCCACGCGCGCCTCGGAGGGCGCATGCGGCTGTTCGTTTCCGGGGGGGCGGCGCTCCCCCGCGACGTGGCCGAGTTCTTCCTCGCCGCCGGCTGGCTGGTGATCGAGGGCTACGGCCTCACCGAAACCTCGCCGGTCATTTCCGTGAACCGGCTGGACCGCTTCCGCTTCGGCACCGTGGGTCCGGTCATCGACGGAGTCGAGGTGCGGATCGCCGAGGACGGCGAGATCCTCTGCCGCGGCCACAACGTGATGAAGGGCTACTACAACAACGACGCCGCCACCGCCGAGGCGATCCGGGACGGCTGGTTCCACACCGGCGACATCGGGGAGTTCGACGCGGACGGCTTCCTGCGGATCACCGACCGGAAGAAGGACCTGCTGGTGACCGCCGGCGGCAAGAACGTGGCCCCGCAGCCGATCGAAGGCCGGCTCAAGTCCAGCCCGGTGATCGCCGAAATCGTCATGGTCGGCGACGCGAAGCCCTACCTCTCCGCGCTGGTGATCCCGGACTTCGAGACCCTGAAGCCCTGGTGCGAGGCGAACGGCCTGGCGGCCGACAGCCACGAGACGATGACGGGCCACGACCAGGTGCGCGAGCACATGATGGCCGAGATCAATCGGCTCAGCGAGGGGCTCGCCTCGTTCGAGCAGATCAAGAAGATCGCGGTCGTCGCCGCCGTCTTCTCCATCGAGGGGGGTGAGCTGACGCCAACGCTCAAGGTGAAGCGCCAGGTCATCGCGAAGCGCTACGCGGACCTGATCGAGTCGCTCTACGCCGCCTGAGTCGCCGGAAGTCGCCCGGGTCGCATCCCGGAGCCGTTGAGCGGCTCCGGGGGCTGCGGCGCGCCAAGCTTCCCCGTCGTTCCTCGCCATGACGGACTTCGAGACAGTCATCGGGCTCGAGGTCCACGTGCAGCTCGCCACCCGGACGAAGCTCTTCTGCCCCTGCCCGAACGAGTTCGGGGCGCTCCCGAACACCCACGTCTGTCCGGTCTGCTACGCCCTCCCCGGCGCGCTGCCGGTTCCGAACCTCCGCGCCGTCGAGCTCGCGGTCGTCGCCTCGCTCACGCTCGGGTGCGAGGTTCAGCCCGAGTCGGTCTTCGAGCGGAAGAACTACTTCTACCCCGACCTCCCCAAGGGCTACCAGATCACCCAGTACGAGCGGCCCCTCGCCCGCGCCGGCGCCGTCACGATCCAGGTGGGGGACGGCCCCTCGCGGACGGTGCGCATCCACCGCATCCAGCTCGAGGAGGACGCGGGGAAGCTGGTCCACGACGGCTTCCGCGGCGACGAACGGGGCAGCGGGGTGGACTTCAACCGCGCCGGCGTCCCGCTCATCGAGATCGTGAGCGAACCCGACATGCGCTCGGCCGCCGAGGCGGCGGAGTACGCCCGCACCCTGCGGCGGCGGATCGTGGATGCCGGGGTCTCCGACGCCGACATGGAGAAGGGGAACCTGCGCATGGACGGGAACATCTCGGTGCGGCCCCGCGGTGACGACGCCCTCGGCGTGAAGGTCGAGCTGAAGAACCTGAACTCGTTCCGCTTTCTGGAGCGCGCGCTCGCCTACGAGGAGACCCGCCAGCGGGAAGTGCTCCGCTCCGGGGGCGAGCTCGTCCAGGAGACCCGGCTCTTCGACGAGAGCCAGGGCGTCAGCTTCCCGATGCGCAGCAAGGAAGAGGCGGCGGACTATCGCTACTTCCCGGACCCCGATCTGCCCCCGCTGCGACTCCCGCCCGGGATGGTGGAGGCGGCCCGCGCCGCGCTCCCGGAGTTCGCCGAGGACCGCGCCGCGCGCTTCCGGAGCGAGCTGGGGCTGCCCGCGGCCCAGGCGGAGACGATCGCCGCCCGCCGCGACCTCGCCGACTACTTCGAGGCGGTGGTTGCGGCCGCGTCGGCCGAGACCGGCGGCGGGGACGTCGCGCCGGTTGCGGCCGCGTTCCTCACGACCGACGTCCTGTCCCGGGAGAAACAGGACGGCTCGCTCCGGGCGCCGGCCCGTCTGCTGGGCGCGCTCGTGGGGCGTCTGGCGGACGGACGCCTTCCCAGGAACGCCGCCCGCGAGGTGTTCGGCGCGCTCGCCGACCGCGGCGAGGAGGCCCCTGGGCTCGACGAGCTGATCGCCGAACTGGGTTTCGGCGACCTGGCGTCGGAGGATCGGCTCGCCGAGGCCGCCGCGCGCGTCGTCGCCGCGCATCCCGAAGAAGCCGAGGCGTACCGGGGCGGCAAGACGAAGGTCATCGGGTTCTTCGTGGGTCGGCTCCTTCGCGATCTCGGGGGGAAGGCCGACGCCCGGGCCGCCCGCGCCGCGCTCGAGCGCGCGCTGGGGAACCGCTGAGCAGGCCGCCGGGCGGGCCCGCGCTCCTCGTCGCCATCGCCGGCGCGAGCTGCGCCGGCAAGACGCGCTTCGCTGAGAGCCTCGCCCGGAGGCTTCGGCCGAAGCGGGCGGTCGTGCTGTCGCTCGACGACCACTACCGGGACACCTCGCACCTGTCGCGCTCCGAGCGCGCGGTGGTGAACTACGACGAGCCGGCGGCGTTCCAGTTGGACGCCTTCGTCGATCGGCTCGCGGCGCTTCGCCGGGGTGAGGCGATTGCCCGGTTCCACTACGACTTCTCGACCGGCGCGGTGCGGACCGAGGGGACGCTCGGTCCGGCGGAGGTGGTGATCGCCGAGGGTCTCTTCGCGCTCTGGGACCCGAGGATCGGCGCGGCCGCGGATCTGCGCATCCTCCTCGAGGGGGACGCCGAGCGGCTGCTCGAGCGGCGGATCCGGCGCGACGGCGCCGAGCGCGCCTACACCGCAGAGGAGGTCCGGGTTCGCTTCGAGACTGCGGTGCTTCCCTCGCAGCGGCGCTACCTAGACGGGGCCGCCCGGAGCGCCGATCTGGTGCTTCCGATGGACTGGGACGCGGACTACGTGGCGCTCGCCGCCCGCGCTCTCTCGAGGCGCGGCCCGGGAAGGGATACTTCCGGCGCCATCGCGCCCCCTCCCGGCGCGGATCTTCCGGCCGGCCCCGGAAAGGAACTTTCGTGAGCGCCCCCCTCCTCCGCATCGGGCACAGCCCCGACCCCGACGACGCCTTCATGTTCTGCGCCCTCGCCCACGGCGCGGTGCGGATCCGCGACTACCAGGTCGAGCACGTGCTCGAGGACATCGAGAGCCTGAACCAGCGGGCGATGCGGGGCGAGCTCCCGGTCACCGCGATCTCCGCCCACGCCTACCTCTCGGTGGCCGACCGCTACTGGATCATGGCCTCGGGAGCGAGCATGGGCGAGAACTACGGCCCGGTGGTCGTGAGCCGGAGCCCGGGAACCCTCGAGGATCTCCGCGGTCGGCGGGTCGCGATCCCCGGCCCGCGAACGACGGCGGCGCTGCTGGCGCGCTGTTACATCGGCGACTTCGAGCCGGTGCTCGTTCCCTTCGACCAGATCTTCGACGCGGTGGACGAGGGGAGCGCCGACGCCGGCGTCGTGATCCACGAGGGGCAGCTCACCTACGGCCAGCGGGGCTACCACCTGCTGTCCGACTTCGGAGTGCGCTGGGAGCAGGAGTGCGGGCTGCCGCTGCCGCTCGGGCTCGATGTGGTGCGGAAGGACCTCGGGATGGAGCTCGCGCTCGAAATGAACCGCGCCATGCGCGACAGCATCGACTGGGCCTACGCCAACGAGGACGAAGCGCTCGACTACGCCCTCCAGTTCGGGCGCGGGCTCGAGCGCGAACTTGGCCGGCGCTTCGTGAAGATGTACGTCTCGGCGCTCACCCGCGACATGGGCGACTCGGGGGAGGCCGCGCTGCGGCGTCTCTTCTCGATGGCGGCGGAAGCGGGCGTCGTGGACGAGGCCCCCGACTTCACGCTGATCCGGTAGCCCCGCGAGGGGGTCCCCGCTGCGGCGCCGCGGGTAGGATTCGGGGAGGCCATGCTCCTCGTCTTCGATGTAGGGAATACGAAGACGGCCCTGGGCCTGCACGACGGGGAGAACTGGGTCCGCGACTGGCGGGTTGCGACCCGTCCGGGCCAGTTGCCGGACGAGCTGGCGGTCCAGCTCGACGGTCTGCTGCGCTTTGCGGAGATCCCCCGCGAATCGGTCCGCCGGCTGGCGGCGGCCTCTGTCGTCCCGGCGGTCACCGGAACGCTCCGCGCGCTGGCGGAACGCCATTTCGGGGGGCCCCTCTTCGTCCTGGACCACAAGACGGCGCACGGGATCCGGCTCGCGGTGGACACCCCCGAAGAGACCGGGCCGGACCGGATCGCGAACACGATCGCGGTCCATCACCACTACGGGGTCGACGCCATCGTGCTCGACGCCGGGACGGCGCTGACCTTCGACGTGATTTCGGGGGACGGCGAGTATCGCGGCGGCGCGATCGCCCCCGGACTCGGGATCTCGGCGGAGGCGCTCGTCCGCCGGACGGCGCGTCTTCCCCGGGTCGAGCTCAAGCTTCCGCGGAAAGTCGTAGGGACCCACACCGTCGCCGCGCTCCAGTCGGGGCTGGTTCACGGCTGGACCGGGATGGTCCGGGAGATGGTCCGCCTGCTGCGCGACGAGATCGGGGGGAACCCGCTCGTGATCGCGACCGGCGGGACCGCCCGTCAGGTGGCGGCCTGGACCGGGGTGGTGGACCGGGTGGACGAGCGGCTCACCCTCGAGGGGGTGCGCCTCGCCTGGTCGCGGAGCGCCGCGGGGGAGGTCGTCGCTCCCCCGGCGGCGCGTTCCGTCAACTGACCCGCACTCCGGCCAGCTTCCCGGCGTGGCCGATCGCGCTTCCGAAGGTCGCGAACTGCCAGAACATGCCGGGCAGGATGCCGATCACACAGAGGACGAGCGAGAACTCGGCGACGATCGAGACGAAGATCAGGGTGAGCAGCAGCAGGACGTAGTTCCCGACGTGCTGCCGGATCCGGCCGAGGCTGTCCCCGAAGGCGAACCCCGACGCCAGCGACCCGGTCGCAGCCAGGTTCGTCAGGCTGGCGGGCAGGACGGCCTTCACCAGCAGCGCCAGCAGGATGAGGAGCAGGATCGCGGAGAGCGCGATCAAGCCGCCGATCATCATGAGGCCCGGCGCGTCGTCGTGCTCGCCGATCCCGATCAGGAAGCCGCCGAAGAGGAACGGGATGAGCCCCGCCATGACCGCGACCGCGCCGTGGACCAGCACGATGACGGTGGCCTTCAGGCCGTCGACCAGGAGTCCGCCGAAGTCGCCCGCCCAGTCGGGCATCGGGTGCTCGTCGCCGCGCAGGACGCCGCGGGCGGTGTGGATCCCGTAGCCCATGAGGGCGAACAGCCCCAGTCCGAAGAACGGGATGAACAGGACCGCGATGGACCCGAGCACGAACTTGTTCAGGGCCTGCGGATCCCGGAACGGGAGCGCGAGCACGCCCGAGAAGTCGAAGCGCCCGGGGTCCGGTCCGGATCCGGCCGGGGGTGGAGGTGGAGGGGGCGGCGCGCCGCCTGCGCCGGCAGCGTCGCCGCCGGTCAGGGCGGGGGTCGAACCGGCGTCGGCCGCGCGCTCGGAAGCGTTCGATTCATCCATGTCTTGAGGTCCTTCCGGGGTCTCCGCCCCGCTATTCTTGCTACCACTAACGCAAATGACTGCTCATCCGTTCGATTCCCTCGAAACCCACCCGACTCCCGGGGGCGAAGCCCGCATCTTCGCCCTCGAAGCCCTCGAGCGGGCCGGGCTCGGCTCCATCGCCCGGCTCCCGTTCTCGATCCGGGTGCTGCTCGAGGCGCTGCTCCGGAACGTGGACGGGCGCACCGTCACCGAGGACGACGTCGTGGCGCTCGCCGCGTGGGACCCGAAGGAGCCGGGGCGGCGCGAGGTCCCGTTCCGCCCCGCCCGGGTCGTGCTCCAGGACTTCACCGGGGTGCCGGCGCTCGTCGATCTGGCCGCCATGCGCTCGGCGCTCGCCCGCATGGGGGGCGATCCCTCGAAGATCAACCCCAAGGCGCCGGTGGATCTGGTCATCGATCACTCGGTCGTGGTGGACTCGTTCGGCACTCCGATGGCCCACCGCGAGAACGCCGCCCGCGAGTTCGAGCGGAACCAGGAGCGCTACCGGTTCCTCCGCTGGGGGCAGAAGGCGTTCTCCCGCTTCCGGGTCGTGCCGCCGGCGACCGGGATCGTCCACCAGGTGAACCTCGAACTGCTGGCGAAGGTCGTCATGGAGGACGGCGAGGGCGACGAGCGGACGCTCCTGCCGGACACCCTCGTCGGAACGGACTCGCACACCACGATGATCAACGGGCTGGGCGTGCTCGGCTGGGGCGTCGGGGGGATCGAGGCCGAGGCGGCGATGCTCGGCCAGCCCTGCTACCTGATCACCCCGCGCGTCGTCGGCTTCCGGCTCTCCGGGGAACTCGCCGAGGGGGTCACCGCGACCGACCTGGTGCTCACCATCACCGAGCGGCTCCGCGCCTTCGGAGTGGTGGAGAGCTTCGTGGAGTTCTTCGGGGAGGGGCTGTCGCACCTCTCGCTCTCCGACCGGGCGACGGTCGCCAACATGGCGCCCGAGTACGGCGCCACGATGGGGTTCTTCCCGGTGGATGCGGAGACGCTGGACTACCTGCGCCGCACCGGGCGCACCGACCACGAAGTCGAGCTGGTCGAGTCCTACACCAGGCGGCAGGCGCTCTTCCGCACCGCCGATACGCCGGATCCCGAGTACTCCGCGGTGCTCGACCTGGATCTGGGCGCGGTCGTTCCGAGCCTCTCCGGGCCCAAGCGGCCGCAGGACCGGGTCGCCCTCTCCGACATGAAGCGGGCCTTCCGGACCTCGCTCACCGCCCCGGTCGCCGAGCGCGGTTTCGGGCTCGACTCCGGGGCGCTCGCCCGCACCGCGAGCGCCGGCGACGGCCCCAACCTGGGACACGGCGCCGTCGTCATCGCGGCGATCACCTCCTGCACGAACACCTCGAACGCCGGGGTCATGCTCGCCGCCGGCCTGCTCGCGAAGAACGCGGTGGACCGCGGCCTCCTGACCCCGCCGCACGTGAAGACCTCGCTGGCGCCCGGCTCGAAGGCGGTCACCGAATACCTGAAGGAGGCCGGGCTGCTCGGTCCGCTGGCGGATCTGGGGTTCCATCTGGTCGGCTACGGCTGCACCACCTGCATCGGGAACAGCGGTCCGCTGCCGGAGCCGGTGGACGAGGCCATCCACCGGGCCGACCTGGTCGCCGCCTCGGTGCTCTCGGGGAACCGCAACTTCGAGGGGCGGGTCCACCCCAGCGTGCGGGCGAACTACCTCGCCTCGCCGCCGCTCGTCGTCGCCTACGCGCTCGCCGGGACGGTGGACATCGACCTCGCGACCGAGCCGCTCGGCGAGGGCGCGAACGGCGCGCCGGTGCATCTGCGGGACATCTGGCCCACGTCAGAGGATGTGCGGAAGGCGCTCGACCAGGCGCTCCGCCCGGAGATCTTCCGGAGCATGTACGGGAACGTGTGGGACGGGAACCCGAGCTGGAACGAGATCCCGGTGGACGCCTCCGAGATCTACCCCTGGGACGAAGACTCCACCTACATCCAGGAGCCGCCGTTCTTCGAGGGCATGACGATGGACCCGGCGGCCCCGGAGGACATCGAGGGCGCCCGGATCCTCGTCCGCTGCGGCGACTCGGTGACGACCGATCACATCTCGCCGGCGGGCCCCATCGCCGCCGACTCTCCCGCGGCCGAATACCTGACCGGCCACGGCGTGGAGCGGAGGGACTTCAACTCCTACGGCTCCCGCCGCGGGAACGACCGGGTCATGCTGCGCGGCACGTTCGCGAACATCCGCTTCCGGAACCAGCTCGCCCCCGGCGTCGAGGGCGGCTTCACGCTCCACCACCCCTCCGGCGAGCAGACGACGATCTTCGAAGCCGCGCGCCGCTACCGGGAGGAGGGCGCTCCGCTGGTGATCCTCGCCGGCAAGGAGTACGGGACGGGTTCGTCCCGCGACTGGGCGGCCAAGGGGACGATGCTCCTCGGCGTCCGGGCGGTCATCGCGGAGAGCTTCGAGCGGATCCACCGGTCGAACCTCGTCGGGATGGGGGTTCTCCCGCTCGAGTTCCCCGAAGGGGAGAGCGCCGAGTCGCTCGGGCTCCAGGGCGACGAGACGATCGAAATCAGCGGCGTCTCGAATGGCCTGGCGCCCGGCGGAACCCTCCAGGTCACCGCCACCGGGAACGGACAGACGCGCACATTCGCCGCCCGCTGCCGTCTCGACTCGGCGGTCGAGGTGGACTACTACCGGAACGGCGGGATCCTGCCGACGGTCCTCCGCGACCTCGCGAGCAGCTGAACCACGGGGGCGGTTTTGTCCACCGGCGCGCACTTTCGCCCCTGGATCGGGGAGCGATATCGCGTGGCGTCGGGGTTTGGGGTTCGTGTCCTCGTGGTGGGGGAGTCGCACTACGGCACGAAGGGGCAGGGAACAGACCGCGATTTCACTCACAGTTTGGTGTCAGGAATCGTCGACGGCGCCAAGCCGCCTGTCTTCTTCACGAAGGCGTCCAAGGTGCTGACGCTGGATGACGTTGGGAGCGCCCAGGTTTGGCGCGACGTCGCGTTCTGCAACTACTTGCAGGTCTTTAAGGAGGCAAACCCACGGGGTACAGCGCCCCAGGAGGCTTGGGCCGCCAGCCGGTCGGCTCTGGACTGGACCGTCGCGCAGCTAGATCCTCAGGTCATTCTGGTGCTGAGCAACCGAGTCGGCCACTACCTAGGGTTCAAGCCACTTCGAGGCCAGCCAACGGCCTTCTGCCACCATCCGAGCTCCAGCGGGCAGACTCGAGCGGCAAGGCAGGAGGAATTCCGCGTCGCGCTTGGGGATGCGGGCGGCGCCCCGTGGTCGCGTCCGTGAGGCGCGGCCCCTCGGCATTGCCGGTTGTCGTCGGATAGCGACAACGGCGGCCGGATTCGGCGAGGGAAAGGACTCGCCCGGAGCAGCCTGCGCCCTAACCGACCAGGACTGGGGACGGGGAGAACAGGGGATTGACCCGCCGGGGCTCAGCGGGCCGAGGTCGGGGTCTCGCCGGCGAGGATGCGCTGGAAGACGCCCATCTCGATGTTCCCGCCCGAGACCACGCAGACGAGCTTGCGGGGACGGTCCTCCTCTCCGGCGCGGCGCGGAACCCGGTCCTCGAGGACGGCGGCCAGCGGGCAGGCCCCGGCGCCTTCGGCGATGACCCGGGCGCGGGCGGCGAGGACCCGGACCGCCTCGGCGACCTCCTCCGGGGAGGTCACCAGCGGCTCGGCGAGCAGCTCGCGGACCAGCGGCCACATCGGGTCGAGAACGGTGTTGCCTCCGATCCCGTCCACGAAACTGGGGCTCGTGTCGATCCAGCGGGGGGCGCCGTCGGCCACCGCCGCCGAGACCTTGGCTGATGTCGAGACCTCCACCGGGTGGACCCGGGCGCCCGAGCCCGACTGACGCAGCGCGCTCGAGATCCCGCAGCTCAGCCCGCCGCCGCCGAACGGGACGAGCACCGCGTCCACCTCCGGTAGGTCCTCGAGGATCTCGAGGCCGGCGGTGCCGTTGCCGGCCATGACCGCCACCTCCTCCACCGGGTGGACGAACCGGGCGTCGAAGCCGGGGTGGCGGTGCGAGACGATGGCCTCCCACCACTCGGCGAACGGGGCCACCACGATCCGGGCGCCGAGCGCGGCGATCGCCTCGCGCTTGTTCTCCGGGGAGGTCTCGGGCACCACGACGGTGCACTCGACGCCCCGTTGGCGCGCCATGAACGCCACCGCCTGCGCCCAGTTGCCGGCGCTCGCGGTCATCACCCCGCGCTTCAGGTCGTCCTCGCCAAGCGAGTCGAAGAGCGCCGCCGCGCCGCGGATCTTGAACGAGGCGAACGGCTGGATGTTCTCCAGCTTGAGCCAGACCTCGTCCGGCCCGTTCCCCGGGAGCCGGACCATGGGCGTCCGCACTGCGAACGGGGCGATCGCCCGGCGAGCGGCCTGGATCGACTGGATCGGGATCATGCGCGGCGCGGAGTGTACGGGCCGGAGCCGGTCCCGGCGCCGCTCGGCGGCGGCCACCGTTCGCGGCCAGCTCTTCTTCAGCAGGACCGACATCCCGCGGTCCCGGAGCAGGCGCCCGCCGGTCTGGCACTTCGGGCAGTAGTTGAACTCGTTCTCGGCGCGGCGCACCCGCTGGACCCTGGTCCCGCAGTCGGGACACGGTTGGCCGAAGCGGCCGTGGACCGCCATCCCCTCGCGGAAGGCGGTGACTCTCGTGGGGAAGCCGTCGCCGCACTCCTCGGCGAGCCGGGAGGTCCATTCCGTCAGGACCGAGACGGTGGCCTCGTGAAGCCGGGCGGTCTCCTCCGGGCTGAGGTTCCGGCACGGCTTCATCGGCGAGAGCCGCGCCGCGTGGAGGATCTCGTCCGACCAGGCGTTGCCGATCCCGGCGAATCGGGCCGGCTCGGTGAGCGCCCGCTTCAGCGTCCGGGTGGAGCCCGCCAGCCGGGCGGAGAACGCCGCGAGCGTCGAGCCCGGAACCTCGAGGCCACCGCGGTCGAGTTCCTCGAGCGCCGCCTTGCCTCGGCCCAACCGGATCGAGGCGCGCTTCTTCCGGCTGCGCTCGCGAAGCCGGAGCGCCCCGCCCTCCGGGCCGTCGCGGTCCGCCGGCCCGAACCGCCACTCGGCCAGGATCCCCCGCGGCGAGAGCCGGGGCTCGTCGCGGCGGCTCCCGGCAGGCGTCCACGAGAATCGGCCGGCGATCGCCAGGTGGATGGCGAAAAAGTGCTCTCCCTCGAACTCGAGCGCGAGCTGTTTGCCGATGCGGCGGACGTCCGTGGCCACGAGGCCCACGAGGTCCTCCGGCGGCGGGGCGACCGAGGCCAGCAGGTGGGGGGAGGCCACGCGGAAGCGGGTGAGCCGGGTCCCGAGGATCCGCCGCCGGATCGCTTCGCGGTAGACCTCGAGGTCGGGAAGCTCGGGCAATTTCTGGTGGACCGGCGGTAGTCTCCCGCACCGGGATCTCCGCCTTCCACGGGTGCCGCCGCCGGGCGCGCCCCCCTTCTCCAGGGAGCACTTCGTTGTCCGAGAGCCAGTCCAGTTTCGCCGGCCGCGTCGCCATCGTCACCGGAGCCTCCAGCGGGATCGGCCGCGCCACCGCCGCCGCACTGGGCGCCGCCGGAGCCTCGGTCGCGATCGCCGCCCGCCGCCCGGAGCGCCTCGAGGCGCTGGCGGGCGAGATCGAAGCCGCCGGCGGCGCCGCCCTTCCGCTGGCCGGGGACGTTACGGACCCGGGTTTCCGGTCCCGCCTCGTCGGGGAGACGGTGGACCGGTTCGGCGGCCTCGACCACCTGGTGAACTCGGCGGGAGTCATCGCCTTCGGCACGATCGAGGACACGACGCTCGAAGGCTGGCGCGGCATGTTCGCCCTGAACGTGGAGGCGGTCTTCGGGCTGATGAGCCTCGCGGTCCCGCACCTGCTGAAGCGGAGCGGCAGTGTGGTGAACGTGTCCAGCGTGAACGGGATGCGCTCCTTCCCGGGAGTGCTCGCCTACAACTCGAGCAAGTCGGCGCTGGACCAGCTCACCCGTTGCTCCGCCCTGGAGCTCGCGGCGAAGGGCGTCCGAGTGAACTCGGTGAACCCGGGCGTCACCCGGACCGAGCTCCACACCGCCGGCGGCCTCGACGCCGAGCGCTACGCCGCCTTCCTCGAGCGCAGCAAGACGACCCATCCCATCGGACGGGTGGGCACGCCGGAGGAGGTCGCGGGAGTCGCGCTCTTCCTGCTCTCGGACGCGGCGGCGTTCCTGACCGGAGTCACGATCCCGGTGGACGGCGGACGGCACCTGACCTGCGCCCGGTAGGTCGGGGGCGCGGCAGGGTGGCTCAGCCGCTGCGGCGCCCGATTCGAGCTTCGGATCTGCGGGATGACGCGCCGCTCCGCGACACCTTCCTGAAGTCAGCCGAAGGGTCGGCCCCCTCAAGCGTTCGCTTCGCGCCGCAGGTTCCTTGCGGTGGGGGCGGCGCGACCAGGTCCCGCGTCGCGATGGACCCGATCGTTCATCGCCCCGATCAGATCCTGGGGCGGAAGCGGTCTCCGCTCGGCCCGGGCGCTCGCATCGAGGGCGCGCCGTGTCGCCGGCCTGCTCACTGCGCCGCGTCCGAGGCGCGCGCCTGCTTCCTGGTATTCCTCCTCGGCGAGAGGGTCGAAGGGCGACCGGCCGTGGGACACATCGAGGAGACGGGAGCGGTTGCGCTGCGTGTCGCCGGAATCGGCCCGGCGGACGACCTCCAGGATCGCCATCAGGCGCCGCTCCAGGGCGGGGTTCATGGGCCTGCCGCTGACCCAGAAGAGCACGCTCTGTCGGGAGACTCCGAAGAGTTGCGCAAGTTGCGCCCAGGTCAATGCTGACCTGCGGCGCAGTTCGGAGATCGCCCGGCTTGTGCTGAGGCCGGCAGCCCGGGCGACGGCTGCGCCCGGTCGACCTGAGGCGGTCGGATGGTCGTTCGTCATCTCAGTCGCTTCCGGCGGCGTCGCCAGTCGCGGCCTGCGCGCGGAGGCGTTCGAGCGCCTCCTCGGCGTAGCCGATGACCGCCCCTTCGTATTCGGCGACGACGCGTTCGAGGAGCGGGATGGCGCGGGTCTCCCGGAACTCGGCGAGCTGGAAGAAGAGCGTGATCGCGAGTCCGGGCGCGGGGAAGTAGCGGTCCTCGAGCGAGCGCTCCGCCAGCCGTTTCCGCCCGGCTGTCCTGTTGCGGTGGGAGCTGCGCGCCCTTCAGGCCTCACAGTAGTCCTGACACACGTTGTAGTGCAGGCCGCAGTACAACAGATCCAGGTCGTAGTCCGCCCAGCACTGATCCCGGTCGGACTGGCTTGTGGCCTGACTCAGGCAACTCGTGCGCGTGGACTGCGCGTTCCATCTGCACGTCCAGTATTCCGAGACGCAGAGCTGACAGAGTTGCGCCGTGGATCGCGTCGGGAGAGTCAATGCCACGGCAGCCCCCAGGGCCAGGCCCGCTATGAGCCGGATCATTTTCGTGGCGGGTCGCCATCAAGAAGGCGGGCGACCTCTTCGGGGGGGGTAGCCCGCGTCGAGGAAGATCCGGGCGGCCCTCTCCTCCTTCGCGCGGATCCTTCGCCGGAGCGCGTCCATCGTGAACCACTCGGCCGGCTGCGTCCGGATGTCCGCGATCATTCGTTCCAGACCATTCCGGCGCATGTAGGCGATGTAGTCCTCGGACCGGCCGGCTTCCCTCCACGCCTTCGCCCTTCGGTCAAAGTCTGCCCGGGTCCGTTCCTCAAGCGCCTCCCGATGCGCCAGCGAACCGGGGGCGACGCCTCCGTCGCCTCCGGGGCCGGACGATCGCCGCGTCACATTCGGAGCGGGAAGCGTTGTGGGCGGCTCCCCCTCCGGAATCGGACCGCACGCCACCACGGTGATTGGCCCCGCAGCCACCGCTGCGAGGACCGCGAGAGCAATTCGGTTCACAGACCTGTACCTCCCTTGGGACGCCCTGGGCGCATTGGTCGGGGCAGGCGACGCCTCCCACGACATCCCGCGCCGGCGCCGTGTGCGCCGGCGGCTTCATGCCCTGAGACCCTGTTCATGCCATCACCCCTGAAGGCGACACCCGGCCGCTTCCCCCAGCGGCTCACTGTGGGTCTAGCGCAGCGCTACACGGTTGTCAAGTGACCTGGGCCATCGGCCATCGGGGCATCAGGGAGCCGCCTCCGCGACAGACACCGCCGATTGACAGGTTCCGCGCCCGGCCCGTAGTCTCGGGCCTTCGCCCGGAGGCGGTCCGACGAGAGCCGCCTTGCCCTGGGCGACGCGCGGGAGGCGACGGATGGCTTCGAAGAGCACGAGGATCCTGATCGGGCTGGGCTCGTTTGCGGTCGCGCTGATGGTCAGCGCGAGCGCGGCGGCGCAGCCGGTGAGTTGCGAGGAAGTCATGGTCCCCATGCGGGACGGCGTGCAGCTCGCCACCGATGTCTACATGCCGGTGAACCAGGGGGACGGCCCGTTCCCGGTCATCCTCGAGCGCACGCCCTATAACAAGGGCGACTGCGACAACGAGCACGCGCTCTACTTCGCGTCGCGCGGCTACGTCGCGGTCCGTCAGGACGAGCGCGGCCGCTACGACTCCGAGGGCGTCTACTACTGGCTGCTCGACGAGGGCTGGGGCGAGCGTCAGGACGGCTACGACACGATCGAGTGGGCCGGAACCCAGCCCTGGTCCACCGGGAAGGTCGGCACGATGGGGCTGTCCTTCACCTGCTTCAACCAGTACCTGACCGCGCCGACCCGGCCGCCGCATCTGGCCGCGATGTTCTGCGCTCACTCGGCGTCCAACGCCTACAAGGATCTCTACTGGGCGGGCGGGGCGCTCCACATGATCATGCCCACCTGGCTGCTGACCCAGAACGAGATGGTCCAGCCGGTGCGGCTCTACGACCCCGGGCGGAGGGGCGGCTACGTCGGCGGCGAGGCGACCTGGCTCGAATGGCACCAGCGGCGCCTCGAGACCGGGGCCTCCATGTCCCAGAGCATGATCACCACGATGATGACGGACATGATCGAAAACCCGTACTACAACGACTACTGGCGGCAGTACGCGGTGGACGAGCACTGGGACGAGATCGATGTGCCGATCTTCCACTACGCCAGTTGGTACGACCGGTATCCGCACTCGCAGGTCAAGCACTACAACGGCATCCGGACCCAGGGTCGTCCGGGCGCCCGCGACAGCCAGAAGCTCTATATCGGCCCCTGGATCCACGGGGCCGGGATGGTCACGAACCGCGTCATCGGCGACATGGACTTCGGCCCGGAAGCGGCGATCGACTACAACGGCCTCCGCCAGCGGTGGTTCGACTACCACCTGAAGGGCATCGACAACGGCGTCATGGACGAGCCGCCGGTCGAGATCTTCGTCATGGGCGCGAACACCTGGCGCCACGAGAACGAGTATCCGCTGGCCCGCCAGGTGCTGACCGACTACTACTTCCGGGCGGACGCTTCCGGCTCGGTGGCGTCGCTCAACGACGGGACGCTTTCCACGGAGCCGCCGGGGGACGAACCGTCGGTCACCTACGCCTACGACCCCCGCGACCCGGTTCCCTCGATCGGCGCCGATCTGTTCGTCCGGCCGAACGGGGCGCAGGACCACCGCCCGGCCGACGTCCGGAGCCTCACCTTCACGACCCCGGTGCTGGACCAGGATGTCGAGGTGACCGGCCTTCCGATGGTCGAGCTCTGGGCCTCATCGAGCGCGGTGGACACCGACTGGACCGTGGCCCTCACCGATGTCCACCCCGACGGCTACTCGCAGATCCTGCGGCAGAACATCCTGCGCGCCCGCTACCGGGAGGGAGACGAGGCGCCCGTCCTGATGACTCCGGGCGAGGTCTACCGCTTCCAGATCTGGATGTACCCGGTCTCCAACCTGTTCAAGGCCGGCCACCGCATCCGGCTTACGGTGTCGAGCAGCGCGTTCCCCAAGTGGTATCCGAACGGCAACACCGGCCGGGAGATGAACGAGGACCTGCCGGTGATCATCGCCAACAACACCGTCTACCTCGACGCCGACCGCCCCTCGAAGGTCGTCCTGCCGATCATCCCGGCGGGGAGCGCCGCCGCCGAACCGCAGTGAGTCCGGCGGCGACGCCGATCGTCGCCTACCAGCCGATCGCGTAGGCGGCGCGGCGTGGGTCGGCGCCGGCGGCCAGCGTGCCCCTGGCGAGGCTCTTCAGGATCCCGTTGTTGCTCCCGAGCGCCCAGCCGCCGGTGAACTCCGCCGTGTGGCCGAGCGCGGTGAGCGCGTCCACGCTCCCCGCCGGGGCGCGCCCCTCGATGCGGACCAGGATGTCGGCGCCGGGTGTGTAGAAGTTCGGATCGGCGAACAGCGAGAGGCGCGGCGCGGCCACCGCCTCCTGGATCCCCATCCCGAAGTCGAGGATGTTCAGCAGGACCTGGAACTGGGTCTGCCCGATCGTCTCGCCGCCGGGAGTTCCGAGCGCCAGCACGAACCCGCCGTCCCGCAGCACGATGATCGGCGAGTTGTTCAGGATCGGGATCTGCCCCCCGCGGGCGTAGTTGGGGTGCTCCGCCCAGGGAGCGGTCGAGCCGATGCGGGTCCCGTTGTTGAAGGTGAGCCCGGTGCCTCCGACGACGACGCCGGTCCCGAACATGCCGCCGTGGGTCGGGGTGCAGGCCACCGCGTTCCCCTGGGGGTCCACGATCGAGAAGCTCGTCGTGCTGCCACCGAAGGCGCGGACTTCCGGTCCGTCGGCGGGAGGCAGGAAGGCCTCCGTGGCCTCGGCGCCCGGCGGTTCCCCACCGGCCGGATAAGCGATGGCGGCTTCGCGGGCGATGAGATCCCGGCGTCCCTCGGCGTAGGCCTTGGAGAGCATGCCCTCCACCGGCACCTCGAAACGCGTGGGGTCAGCGGTGTACCGATACACGTCCGCCTTGGCGACCTTGATCGCCTCCACGATCAGATGGAGGGTCTCGGGGGAGTTGTGGCCGAGCGCCGCCAGATCGAAGCCCTCGATCAGGTTGAGCTGCATCAGGACCTCGAGTCCGCCCCGCGAGGTCGGGGGGCTCGAGTAGACGTCGTAGCCCCGGTAGGTCGTGTGGACCGCGTCGGTCCAGCGGGGCTCGTAGGCGGCGAAGTCCTCGAGCCGGAAGTCGCCGCCGTTGTCCTCGTAGAACGCCGCCATCTCCTCGGCGATGTCCCCCTTGTAGAAGCGGTCGAACGCGGCCTGGAGCGCCTCGGTCCGGCTCTTCCCGGCGGCGAGGGCGTCCCGCTCGGCGTCCACCAGCTTCTGGAAGGTGTTCGCGAGATCGGGCATCCGGAAGTTCTCGCCGACCTCGGGAGGTTCGCCGCCCGGGAGGAAGACCCGGGCGCTCGTCGGGTGGGCCTCGAAGACCTCGCGGGAGGCGTGGATCGACTGGACGACCGAAGCCTCGATCGGGTGGCCGTTCCTCGCGTAGTCGAGCGCCGGTTCCAGCACCTCGCCGAGCCGCATCGTGCCGAAGTTCTCCAGCAGCGAAATCCAGCCGCCAAACAGGCCCGGCACGACGCCGGCGTGGATCCCCTTGTTCAGTTGCCCGGGCGTGAGGGTGTCCGCCTGGAGCGCGCGCGGCGCCGCGCCGGTGGCGCTCAGCGAGCGGACGCTTCCGGTCGAGGCCTCGAACCAGGTGAGGAACCCGTTCCCGGAAGCTCCCGACATCTGGGGCCGCACCACGTGAAGCGTCGAGAGAACCGCCACCGAGGCGTCGATGGCGTTCCCGCCGCGCATCAGGATCCGGACTCCGGCCATCGTGGCGAGCGGGTGCCCGGCGGTGACCAGCCCGTGGACGCCGGGCGCCTCCGGTCGGTTCGTGGGCCGCTGCTCGGCGAAGCGGATCGGATGGGCGGCTTCCTGGCCGGAAGCCGGAGCCGTCGCGAGAAGTCCGGCCGCCGCCAGGACCGCCGTCAGGGGAAAGAGCCGGTGGATCACGAGCTGCCTCCTCAGGAGTCGTCGAACGCCTTCCGGATGCCGGCCATCGCGGCCTCGCGGCCGACGGTGAACCGCAGGATCCCCTCGGCCACGACGCCCACCGCGAGAAGCAGGATCGCCCCGCCCACGACGAGCAGCAGCGTGTTGCCCTCCTCCGCGTAGAGACCCAGGTTGTAGATCATCGCGGCGATGGTGATGCCCAGCATGAACACCATCGGGGCCATGGCGAAGCCGAAGGGCTTCTTCCGGAAGTAGAGGTAGAGGGTCACGGTGAGCAGCGTGAGCCCGGCCATGATCTGGTTCGTCGTTCCGAACAGCGCCCACAGGGCGGTCCCGGCCGGGACGCCGCCGACCTCGAGCAGCGCGAAGAACGCGATGATGGCGACCGCGAGCACGGAGGCCACCAGGCGGTGGCTCAGCACCGGGGCCCGGATGCTCTGGCCGATCTCCTCGATGTTGTAGCGGAGGATCCGCGTCGCCGAATCGAGCGAGGTCAGCGCGAACGAGACGGTGATGAGCGCCATGAACGCCTTGCCGGCGTCGGTCGGGATCCCGATCGTCACCAGGAAGTTCGCCGAGCCGGTGATGAAGGCGTCCAGCTTCTGCGCCAGTCCGTTCGCCGCCTCCCAGCTCGCGAAGTGGGTGTGCCAGGCCTCCGAAGAGGCGAACCCGGCGGTCGTCGCGAGGACGGCGGCGAGGCCCAGGATGCTCTCCCCGATCATCCCGCCGTAGCCGATGAAGGGAGCGTGGCTCTCCCGGTCGAGCTGCTTGGCGGTCGTCCCCGAGGAGACCAGTCCGTGGAAGCCGGACACCGCGCCGCAGGCGATCACGATGAAGACGAACGGCAGGATCGGCGGGGCCCCGACGGGCTCCGGATTGAAGGCGGGGGCGGCGAACTCGGGGTTCTGGAGGACGAAGGAGACGAAGATCCCGATGAGCCCCAGGTAGAGCAGGATCGAGTTCAGGAAGTCGCGAGGCTGGAGCAGCAGCCACACCGGGAGCACCGACGCGAGGAACGCGTAGCCGAGGAGCAGGTAGCTCCACTGGGTGACGCCGAGGTCGGGCGCGGGAAGCACGGCGCCCAGCGCGATCGAGCCGAACATCAGGAGCGCGCCGATGGGCACCAGGATGCGCAGGGAGATCCCCCTCCGGTAGGACAGGTACCCGATGGCCACCGCCAGCAGCATGAGCGCGGTCGTCGGCGTGACCGTGCCCGGATAGAAGGCCACCGAGAACAGCGCCGCCACCACCTGCACGAAGACCCCCATCGCCAGCCCGATGAGGAAGACGATGAGCGCGTGGAAGAGGAACTTGGCGCGCCGTCCGATGATGTCTTCGGCGATGCGGCCGATCGAGCGGCCTTTCGCCCGGATGCTGATGCAGAGCGCGGAGAAGTCGTGGACCGCGCCCACCAGCAGGGTGCCGACGACGACCCAGATCATCGCCGGGACCCAGCCCCAGATCACCGCGATGGCCGGCCCCAGCATCGGGGCGAGCCCCGCGATCGAGGCGTAGTGGTGCCCGAACAGGACGATCCGGCGGGTGGGGACGTAGTCCCGGCCGTCGCCCTGGGTGTGCGCCGGGGTCGGCCGGGAGTCGTCGAGCTCGAACGCCCGTCGCGCGATCCGGCGCGCGTAGAAGCGGTACCCGAGGAAGTAGAGGCCGAAGCAGACCAGGGTGGCCGCGAGAGGGCTCATCGGCGCGCGTCCTTTCGCTGCCGTCTTGCGGTCAGCCGACCGACACTATCAGACGGGGCGGTCGTTTCCGCCGCTTCCCGACCCCTGTTCGGGGGCCGGAACAAGGGTCAATCCCGGAAGGCGCGCCGGATCCCTTCGATCGCCGCTTCGCGGCCCACCGTGACCCGCAGGATCCCCTCGACGACCAGCCCCACTCCGAGGAGGAAGATGATCCCTCCCACCGTCAGCAGCAGAAGGTTCCCCTGCTCGGCGTAGTGGCTCAGGTTGTAGATCATCGCGGCGAGGGTGATCGCGACCATGAAGACCATCGGGACCACGGCGAAGCCGAAGGGCTTCTTCCGGAAGTACAGATAGAGCGTCACCGACAGCAGGGTGAGCCCGGCCATGATCTGGTTCGTCGTCCCGAACAGCGCCCACAGCAGGGTTCCGGCGGGGACGCCGCCGACCTTCAGCAGCGCGAAGAAGCCGATGATGCCAACGGCGGCGAGCGCCGCCACGAACCGGTTGCCCAGGCCCGGGATCTTCAGGCTGTCCGCCACCTCTTCGAGGTTGTAGCGAAGGATGCGCGTCCCCGAATCCAGGGTGGTGAGCGCGAAGGAGACGGCGACCAGCGCCATGAACGCCTTGCCAGCGTCCTCGGGGATCCCGATCGTGGTGAGGAAGTTCGCCGCCCCGCTGATGTAGGCGTCGAGCTTCTGCGCCAGGCCGTCCGCGCTCTCCCAGTTGGAGTAGTGCGTGTGCCAGGCCTCGGGAGAGCGGAAACCGGCGGTCGTCGCGAGCACCGCCGACAGACCCAGGATGCTCTCCCCGATCATGGCGCCGTACCCGACGAAGGGCGCGTGGCTCTCGCGGTCGAGCTGCTTGGCGGTCGTTCCCGAGGAGACCAGCCCGTGGAAGCCGGACACCGCTCCGCAGGCGATCACGATGAACACGAACGGGAAGATCGGCGGCGCCCCGGCGGGCTCCGGGTTGAACGCCGGCGCGGCGAACTCGGGGTTCAGGATCACGAACGAGACGAAGATCCCGATGAGCGCCAGATAGAGCAGGATCGAGTTCAGGAAGTCCCGCGGCTGGAGCAGCAGCCACACCGGGAGCACCGACGCCAGGAACCCGTAGACCAGGAGCAGCAGGATCCACTGGTCCACCGGAAGGTCGATGGCCGGCAGGACCTGGCCGAGCCAGATCGAGGCGAACATCAGCGCCGCCCCGATGGGAACGAGCACCTTGAGCGGGAGGCCCTTGCGATAGGACAGGTATCCGATGGCGATGGCGAGCGCCATCAGCGACGCGGTGGGCGTCACCGCCTCGGGGTAGAAGACCGCGGAGAATAGTTGCGCCACGACCTGGACGAAGACGCCCAGGGTGAGCCCCACGAGGAAGACGATGAGGGCGTGGAACAGCAGCTTGGCGCGGCGGCCGATGATGTCCTCGGCGATCCGGCCGATCGACTTGCCGCGGGCGCGGATGCTGAGGACGAGCGCCGAGAAGTCGTGCACGGCGCCGATGAAGACGGCGCCCAGGACGACCCAGACGAACGCCGGGACCCAGCCCCAGATGACCGCGATCGCCGGTCCCAGCATCGGGGCGAGCCCGGCGATCGAGGCGTAGTGGTGCCCGAACAGGACCCACCGCCGGGTCGGCACATAGTCCCGGCCATCGCCCATCGCGTGCGCCGGCGTCTGCCGCGCATCGTCGAGCTGGAACGAGCGGCGGGCGATCCGCCGCGCGTAGAAGCGATACCCCAGGAAGTAAAGAACGAAGGCGGTCAGCGTGGCCGCCAGGGGACTCATCGCCGGCCGCCTCGCCGACGCCGAAGCGCGTGCATCCGTTCGAATTTACCAGAGGAGTCGGTTGTCCAACTCCGTTTCGACGCCCGTCGGCTGTGTAACATCGGTCGCCTTCCAGGAGGACTTTCATGCGCGGCGAGATGGTTACGTTCCCGGCCAACAGCGGGGTGACGCGCGGCTACCTGTCGGCTCCGGACACTCCCGGGCCGGGGGTCCTGGTGATCCAGGAGTGGTGGGGCCTGGTGGGCCACATCCGGGAGGTGGCGGACCGGTTCGCGGCGGCCGGGTTCACTGCGCTCGCGCCGGATCTCTTCCACGGGGAGAGCACGACCTCGCCCGACGAGGCGGGCAAGCTCTTCATGGCGCTCGAGATCGACCGCGCCGAGCAGGACCTGCGCGGCGCCGCCGACCACCTCGCCACCGTGGCGGCGGGAGACGCCGTCGGGGTCGTGGGCTTCTGCATGGGGGGCCAGCTCGCGCTGTTCGCGGCGAGCCGGTCGGAGCGGATCGCGGCGTGTGTCGACTTCTACGGCGTCCATCCGAACGTCCAGCCCGACTACGCGGCGATCCGGTGTCCGGTCCTCGGGCTGTTCGCCGAGAAGGACGGCTTCGTGCCGCCGGCGGCGGTGGCGAAGCTGGACGCGGACCTGCGGGCGGCGGGGGTCACCGCCGAGCTCCACACCTACCCGGGGACGGACCACGCCTTCTTCAACGATGGGCGCCCCGAGGTCTACGACGCCGAAGCCGCGGCCGACGCCTGGAACCGCACGGTCGGGCATTTCCGCGCCAACCTCTGATTCAGTCGTCTGGGGAGGGCTCCCCGCGCCCCGCGTGGCGGACCCGCCGGGCGAAGGCGAGGAGCAGCCGGGCCTCGCGCTCGGTGACGCCGCGGCGTCCGAAGAGCTCCCGCCATTCGGCGAAGCGGGCCTCCGGTTTGTCCCGGTTCAGGAAACCCACCGAGAGCATGGCGTCGCGGAGGGCGGCGAGGGCGCGCTCCGCGAGCTCGCTTTCCGCCCGCGGCGGTTCCGGATCGACCGGATCCCGCCCGCCGAGGAAGATCTCGTAGGCGGCGACCATCGCGGCCTGGGCCAGGTTCAGCGACGGCTGTTGCGGGGCCGCGGGGATGCGCACCTGCCGCTGGCAGATGGCGCGCTCCTCGAGCGTCAGCCCGCTGGACTCGTTGCCGAACACCACCGCAGCGTCGCTTTCCGCGGGCAGCGCCGCGATCTCCCGTCCGAGCTCGCGCGGGGTGAGGTGGCGCACCCGGTCGCCGCCCCGGCCGCTCAGCCCGGCGACGTACCGGCAGTCGGCCACCGCCTCGGGCAGCGAGTCGAACCCGGCCGCCTGCTCCAGCATGTCCTCCGCCTGCCAGGCCATCCGGAACGCCTCCACCGTCCGCCAGTCGCCGGGCTGGACCAGCCGCACCGAGTCGAGCCCGGTGTTCGCCGCCACCCGGGCCACGGCGCCCACGTTCTCCGGCCGCCGGGGCCGGACGAGGACCAGATGAACGCGCGCCACGGGACGTCAGGCGCGAGACTGTTCGCGGCGCCCCATGGCTGATGACCGCCCGTTCCACGACCTGCGGAAGGTGGGCCCCGCCGGCGCCTTCTCGCTCCCGTTCCGGAAGTGGCGCGAGATCCTGTTCGTCGGCGCCATGCGTCGGGGGGAGGACGGCCTTTACCGGCGGGATCCAAACCGGCCGATGCCGCCGCTGCGCGAGCCGGACCTCTTCCCCGAAGCGGTGGCGTTCCGGGCGGAGGCGCTGCCCGATGCGGGGGCCGGCCGCGCCGATCCGAAGAACCCGCGCCGGCGGGAACGCGGCCGCATCCTCCTCACTCCGGTGAGGTGACGAGCGCCGGCGCGCGGGCGAGCGGAACGGTCTGCTGCTGGCCGGTCGTCAGGTCGCGGACGGTGCACGCGCCGGCGGCCGCTTCGTCCGGGCCCAGGATGATCCCGAACCGGGTGTTCGCGGCGACCGCGCGGGCCAGTTGCTTGCCGAGGCGCAGCGGGTCCACCTGGACCTCCAGCCGGACCCCGGCGGCCCGGAGCGTCCGCGCGGCGGCGAGCGTGTCGCCGGGATCCACCCCCGGCAGCGGACACAGCACCGCCTCGGGAGCGGTTCCGCCGTCGAATTCGCCCCGTTCGCCGAGCAGCATGAGGATCCGCTCCATCCCCAGCGAAAAGCCCACCGCCGGCGTCTCGCGGCCGCTGAACATGCCGATCAGGCCGTCGTAGCGGCCGCCTCCGGCGAGCGACCCGGCGCCCCCGGCCGCCACCACCTCGAAGATCGGGCCGGTGTAGTAGCTGAGGCCCCGCGCGAGGCCGGGAGAGAAGCGCACGCTCGCCGCGTCCTCCCCGAGCGCTCCTTCCAGCGCGTCGAGCAGCGAGCCGAGGTCCCGGGCGGCCGCCCGGCCCGGTCCCTCGGGGAGCGCCCGCCCCACCGCTTCGAGGCGGTCCCGCGCCGGGGCGTCGGTGTCCTCGTCCTCCGGAATGAGCGCGAGGAGCCGCCGGGCCCGATCGGGGCCGACTTCGGGACGATCCGCCAGTTCGGCCTCGACCGCCTCGCGGCCCGCCTTCTCCAGCTTGTCGAGCGTGACCAGGGTCTCGTGCTCGTCTTCGGATTCGATCCCGGCGGCGCCGATGAGCCCCCGCAGCACCTCGCGGTGGTTCAGCAGCACGGTGAAGTCCTCGAAGCCGAGCGCCCGGAGCGTGTGGTGGAGGACGACCAGCGTCTCCGCGTCCGCCAGCAGCGAGGCGCTGCCCACGATGTCGGCGTCGCACTGGGTGAACTCCCGGAACCGGCCCCGCTGGGCGCGGTCGGCCCGCCAGACCGGCTGGATCTGATAGCGGCGAAACACAGGCGGCAGCTCCCCCCGGTACTCCGCCGCCACCCGGGCGAGCGGCACCGTCAGGTCGTAGCGCAGCCCGAGTTCGGCGAGGTCGGACGGCTCGACCGGCGACCGGTCGAGCGCCTTCTCGAGGCGGCGGCCCCGGTGGAGGACCCGGTAGATCAGCTTGTCGCCTTCCTCGCCGTACTTGCCGAGCAGGGTCTGGAGCCGCTCCATCGCCGGCGTCTCGAGCGGCTGGAAGCCGTGGGCGGCGAAGGAGGCCTCGATCCGCCGCACCGCTTCGCGGCGGATCCCCGCCGCCGGCGGCAGGTGGTCGCGCATGCCGCTGACTGGTCTTGTGGAGACGGAGGGCATGGCGGAAGCGGGCGGCGCGGAGCGTAGCCGAGGCGCCCGGAACCGATCCTCGAACCGGAACAGGGTGGCGGATGCGGTCTCCGCGGCGATGCGCCACAATGGGGTTTCCGGCGCGCGCCGGCGGGAGGTTTCTGACATGCGGAGCATCCATCGCGCCCTCTTGGGGTCCGCCCTGATCCTTGGCGTCTTCGCCGCCGCCCTTCTGGCGGCGGGCGCCCAGGAGCGCACCTGGGACGGCCACATCACCGACACCATGTGCGGAAAGAGCCACATGATGGACGGCATGAGCCATCCCGAGTGCGCCATCGCCTGCCAGGAGATGGGCGCGTCGCTCGCGCTCTACGTGGCCTCCGAGGACAAGGTTTACGCCATCGCCAACCAGGAAGACGCGCAGCCGCACGCCGGGACCGACGTCGTCGTCACCGGAACCCTCGGCGACGATGGGGAGACGGTGACGATCCTGCGGATCGAGCCGCGCTGACGGGGACCTCGTCCGCCGTCGCGGCGAACCGGAGGCCGCTGACCCTCGTGCTAGACTGAAATCCGGACTTCGCAGGGGGACGAGACGGCTGTTCGAACGGCCGGATCGCGAGGGCCGGCGCAGAACCGGTCTCGCCGCGTGGGTCCGGGCGTCCGCCTGGACAGGCCGGATCGCCAGGCCCGAACTGGTCCCGCGGATGTTCTCCATGAAGTCCTGACCGCGAGGTTCTCCGCGGCGCGGCGGCGCTTCGATGCGTCCCGCGGCGCCCCGGGCTGAACTCTGGCGCTCGCGCCTTCCGGCCGTATCTGCCGGCCCGCGTTGCCCCGGCCCCGCCCCCTTCGCTTTTTTCGACGGCGCGCCTCTGGCGCTCCGTCGCTCCCCCACTCTTCTCTGGTCGGCGTACGCCGGCCCTGGCGAAAGCCCTGATGCCGAGCACGAGACACCATTCCTCCCGGCGGCGGCGGTTCTTCCCCGGACGCCGTCGCCCGTCGCCTCCCGGAGAAGACCGGCCTCGGCGGGGGCCCCGCGAAGCCCCGAAGACCGAAGACGGCGAAGGCCCGGGGAACGAACCCGAGAGCCAGGAGACGGAGGCGGCGGAAGCCGGAGCCGAGGGGACGGCCCCCGAGGTCGAGCTGGCCCGGAACGAAGTGACCGGCCTGCTGGACATCGGGCCAAGGGACCGGGGCCACCTGCGCCTCCAGGAGAACAACTTCCTGCCGCGCGCCACCGATGTCCAGGTCGCCTTCGGGGTGATCGACCGCTATCGCCTCCGCGAGGGGCACATGGTCTATGGCTACCACGCGCCTGGCCGGCGACGGGGCCGCCGGGGCGGGGCCCCGAGGCCGGAGCTCCACACCGTGCTCGAGGTCAACGGATACCCGGTGGAGGGGCTGCCTCCGCGCCGGAACTACGCCGACCTGGTGAGCGAACACCCCGCGCCCCGGATCGAGATGGCGCTCGACGAGGACGCCCCGATGTCCCTCCGCGTCGTCGACATGATCGCGCCCGTCGGGCGCGGTCAGCGCGGCCTCATCGTGGCCGCTCCCAAGACCGGCAAGACGATCCTCCTCGAGCAGATCGGAACCGCCATCGCGAAGCACTACTCCGGGATCCACCTGATCATCCTGCTGATCGACGAGCGCCCGGAGGAAGTGACGCACATGAGGCGGTCGGTGCCCCACGCCCAGGTGGTGGCCTCCACCGCCGATAGCGGGAGCGCGGACCACGTGCGCGTCGCCCGGATCGTGCTGGAGCAGGCCCGGCGGCTGGTGGAGATGAAGGAGGATGTGGTCATCCTGCTCGACTCGATCACCCGGCTGGGGCGGGCCGCCAACCGCGAGATGCGCGGCAAGGGCCGCACCATGAGCGGCGGCATCGACTCCCGGGCCCTCGAGTTCCCGCGCCAGTTCTTCGGCGCCGCGCGCAAGATCGAGGACGGGGGCAGCCTCACGATCCTGGGAACCGCGCTGGTGGACACCGGCAGCCAGATGGACGAGGTCATCTTCCAGGAGTTCAAGGGGACCGGGAACATGGAGCTGGTGCTCGACCGCAAGCTGGCGGAGTCGCGGATCTTTCCGGCGATCGACATCCACCAGTCGGGCACCCGGCGGGAGGAGCTGCTGCTTCCGCCGGAGGAGCTTCCGAAGACCCACCTCCTCCGTCGCGCGCTGGGCGGCCTCAAGCCCCTCGAGGCGATGTCGCTTCTCCTCGGGCGGATGCAGCGCACGAAGAACAACCGCGAGCTCCTCGAGCGCATCCGGGTTTCCTGACCGCCCCGGGTGGGCGGCGCGCGGGAGTTGCGTGCGGGTTCCATGATTCGATATACTTCGAAACATGGAAAGGACAGCCGCCCGCGACGCGCTGGCGGCGCTGGCGCACGAGACCCGGCTGGACATCTTCCGCCTTCTCGTCCGCGCCGGGCCCGGCGGGCTCCCCGCCGGTCAGGTCGCCGGAACGCTCGGCGTCCCGTCGCCCACGCTCTCCTTCCACCTCAAGGAGATGCGCTTCGCCGGGGTGATCCGTTCCCGGAGGGAGGGCCGGTCCCTCATCTACAGCCCCGATTTCGCCGCCATGGACGCCCTGGTGGCTTTCCTCACCGAAAACTGTTGCCGGGACGCGAGTCCCGATTGCGCGGAGGATCCGACCCCATGAGACTGCAGCTTGCCCTGAACGTGCGCGATCTGGAGGAGGCGGTGGGCTTCTACACGAAGCTCTTCGGCGTCGCCCCGAAGAAGCGGAAGCCCGGCTACGCCAACTTCGCGATCGCCGAGCCGCCGCTGAAGCTGGTCCTCTTCGAGAACCCCGATTCCGCCGAGCGGATCAATCACCTGGGCGTCGAGGTCATGGAGGACGCCGAGGTGGACACCGCCATGGCCCGGATCCAGGAGGCCGGCCTGTCCCACGAGATCGAATCGGAGGTCACCTGCTGCCACGCCCGGCAGAACAAGGTGTGGGCCTACGAGCCCGAGGGCCTCCGCTGGGAGTGGTACCGGGTGATCGAGGACGTGGAGGAAGAGTCCGCCTGCGCGACGCCCGCGCCCGCTTCCGGGCCGGTTGCGATCGCGCCGCCCCCGGCGTCCGGAGCGTGACCTGAGGAAACCGGGGCGCCCCACTTGCTAGAATCCGCGCCCTTTCCGGGCCCCGATATGTACGCAATCTTCGAGAGCGGCGGCAAGCAGCACCGGGCGGAGCCCGGGCAGCGCGTCGCGCTGGAGCGCCTTCACGCCGCCGAGGGCGACGAGGTCTCGTTCGACCGGGTGTTGCTGGTGCGCGACCCCGGGACCGGCGAGATGAAGGTGGGGACGCCGTACGTGGAAGGGGCGACGGTCTCCGCGACCGTCCTGAGTCACTACCGCGACCCCAAGATCCGGGTCTTCAAGCGGAAGCGCCGCAAGGGCTACCGGAAGCTGCAGGGGCACCGGCAGGACCGCGTCCAGGTGCGCATCGAAGCGATCCACCCGGCGGCCGGATAGCCGTCAGCCAGAGCAGGACACTCCGGAACGAACCCCGACCCCAACCCCACAAGAGGACAGCGCCGTGGCTCACAAGAAGGGACAGGGAAGCTCCCGCAACGGACGGGACAGCCATTCCAAGCGGCTTGGCGTGAAGCGGTTCGCCGGCGAGCGCGTGCTCGGCGGGACGATCCTCGTCCGGCAGCGCGGAACCCGGTTCAAGCCGGGGCCGGGCGTCGGCCGGGGCGGGGACGACACCCTGTTCGCCCGCATCTCCGGCGTCGTGTCCTTCCGCAATCGGGGACGGCTGGGACGGTTCATTTCCGTTTCCGCCGAGACCCCGGCGGCGTCGTCGTAAGTCCGTCCGCCCGCCCCGCGGGCGCGCCCGGAAGACCCGTCGCTCGGGACCGGCCCGGCGAGGCCCGTTTCCGCGTCGTCGCCCATGCTCGTTGACGAAGTCGTCCTGCGCGTGGCCGGAGGACGCGGCGGGAACGGCGCGCTGAGCTTTCGCCGGGAGAAGTTCGTCCCCCGGGGCGGCCCCGACGGCGGCAACGGGGGGCGGGGCGGCCACGTGATCCTGGTCGCCCGGCGCGGCCGCAACACGCTGGCCGCCTTCCGCTACCGGCCCAACTACCGGGGCGGGGCCGGGGGTCACGGCGGCGGCGGGCGACGCCAGGGACGTTCGGGCGAGGACGTTCTCCTCCGCGTGCCGCAGGGGACCGGCGCCTGGGACCACGAGAGCGGCGTCCTGCTCGGCGACCTGGTGGACGAGGGCCAGACGCTGACGGTGGCCGAGGGCGGCCGCGGCGGACGCGGAAACGCCGTCTTCCGCACCGCGACGAACCAGGCGCCGCGCCGGTCGGAACCCGGCGGGGCGGGGGAGGAGCGCGACATCCGGCTCGAGCTCCGCCTGCTCGCCGATGTGGGGCTCGTCGGGTTCCCGAACGCCGGCAAGTCTTCCTTCATCGCCCGGGTCAGCGCAGCCCGCCCGCGGATCGCCGACTACCCCTTCACCACCCTGGCGCCCAACCTCGGGCTCGTGCGGATCGGGGACGACGCCGAGATCGTGGTGGCGGACCTTCCCGGGATCGTCCCGGGGGCCAGCCAGGGAGCGGGACTCGGCCTCCGGTTCCTGAAACACCTCTCCCGCACCGCGTTCCTCGTCTACTTCGTGGACCTTTCCGAATCGTCCGGTCGCCACCCGGAAGAGGACTTCCGCGTGCTTCGGGAGGAGGTCCGGAACTACGGCCACGGCCTCGCCTCGAAACCGGCCGTCGTCGTCGGGAACAAGACGGACATCCTCCAGGGGAACGACCGCATCGAAGCGCTGGAGCGGGCCGCCGCCGCCTGCGGGCTTTCCCACTTCTCCGTCTCGGCCGCCACCGGGGACGGGTGCTCCGAGCTCGTCCGCAAGCTGGGCGCGCAGCTCGCCTCCCGCCCGCCGGACGCCCCGGTCGTAGACTCGCCTCCAGCTTGAGCCCGTCCCCCCGTCCGGCCGCTCCGGTTCCCCGCCCGGGAGTCGTTGCGGTGTTCGGGGGAACGTTCGACCCGCCGCACTGGGGTCACGTGCGCGCCGCCGAGGCGGTCCGCGATCAGCTCGGGGTGGAAGAGGTCTGGTTCGTCCCGGCCGCGGTTCCGCCGCACCGCGAGACGCCTCCGCGGGTCGCCGCCGGAGAGCGGCTGGCCCTCGTCCGGGAAGCGATCCGGGGACGCGAGCGGCTGGTCGCGAGCTCCATCGAACTCGAGCGCGAGGGGCCTTCGTTCACGATCGACACGCTCGATCAGATCGCGGCGCGCCGCCCTCCCGGCCCGGAAGGGGACGCCCGGGTGATCTTCGTCGCCGGAAGCGACGCCTTCGCCGAGATCCGCACCTGGTCGCGTTACCGGGAGCTGCTCGAGCGCCATCCGGTGGTCGTGGTCTCGCGGTGCGGCGCCCCCCTCGCGGAGGCGCTCGCCGCCGCGCCGGAAGAGTTCCTCGGCCGCGTCACCGACAACCCCGAGACCCGGCTGGTCCCGCCCCGCATCATCGCCCTCGAGATCCCGCTGCCCGACCCGGCCTCGAAGGACATCCGCGATCGGGTCGGGGCCCGGCTCCCGGTCGGGAGCATGATGCCGTCGGCGGTCTCTTCCCGGATCGGGGAACGGGGGTACTACCGCTGACTCCAGATCCCGCCCTCCCCGCGTCCGGGCTGCAGGCCCGGCTCGCCGCATCGACCGCGCTCGCCGAGAAGGCCGAGGATGTCCTCGTGCTCGACCTGCGCGAGCTGGTCGGGTTCACCGACTACTTCGTGATCGCAACGGCGTCCTCGGAGCGGCGCCGAAAGACCGTGATCGAGGCGATCGGGGAGCGGCTCCTCGAGGAGTTCCGGCGCAAGCCCACCCATATCGAGGGGACGCCGGCCGCCGGCTGGCTGCTCGCGGACTATGTGGACTTCGTGGTCCACGTCTTCGCGCCCGAGAGCCGGGAGCTCTACCAGCTCGAACGGCTGTGGGGCGACGCCCCCCGCTGGGCGCCCGAACTGGTCGGGGCGGCGGAAGGCGCGGGGCCGTCCGTTCCGGACGCGGCGGATGAGGAACCCATTTCCGGCGAGACCGCAGAGCCACCGCCCGGGCCGGAAGAGCCCGCGTAGAATCCGGCCACAGTCGGACATCCGTCGTGCGAACGCTCCTCTTCTTCTTCGGCGTCCTGGTGACCGCAGCGCTGCTGCTGGTCCTGATGGAGGGGAACTCCCAGTTGGTCACGGTGTGGCTGCCGCTGTTCCTCCCTATCGAGGTCGAGCTGTGGAAGGTGATGCTCGGCGGGGTCGGGATCGGCGCGGCCGTTGCGCTGGCGTTCGACGGGGCGGGCCGGATCCGGCGGCTCATCCGCGAGCGCCGCATCCGCCGGGGGCTGCGCGACCTCCACGAGGGGGACCGCCTCTTCCGGGAGGCTGTCGGCGAGATGGCTTCCGGCCGCTTCGCCAAGGCGCTCCTCAGTCTCGAGGCGGCGGAGGAGTACGCCGGGGCCCACGGGGACACGCTGCGGCGCAAGGCGGAGTGCCTGATGCGCCTGGATCGTCCGGCGGAGGCGGCCGCCGCGCTCGAGGAGGCGGTCGAGGATGACCGGGGGAACCGGGAGGTCGCCTATGCCCTCGCGGAGGCGCGGATCGCCACCGGCGACCCCGGCAAGGCCCGCGACCTGCTCGAGAAGACGATCGCGGAAGATCCCGACCCGCCGACGCACGCGCTCCGGACGCACCGCGACCTGCTCGCCGCTTCCGGCGACGCGCAGGCCGCGCTCGCCGTCCAGCAGCGGCTGCTCTCGGTCATTCCGCGCTCCGGACGCGCCGCCGAAGAGGCCCGGGCGCTGGCGCTGCGCCACGCGCTGGGCCTCCAGTTGCTGGAGCGGGGCGAAGCGGTGGAGGCGGCGCGGGTGTTTCGCGCGGTGCTCGAAGAGGACCCGCGCGCCGTGCCCGCCTGGGTGCGCCTCGGGGCCGCCTACCTCGAGGCGGGCAACGAGCGGGCCGCCGTCGAGGCGTGGGAGCGCGGTTTCCGCGAGACCGGCGCCACGCCGCCGCTCACCGCGCTCCAGGACTACTACCTGGACCGCACCTCCCCGGAGGACGCGATTTCGGTGTGGAAGCGCGCGGTGGCCGAGACCCGCGCCGAGGGGGGCGCCGCCTCGCTCGAATCGCAGTACCTGCTCGGCAAGCTGTACGACCGGCTCTTCATGCTGGATGAGGCGGTGGGCGCTCTCGCCGGGCTGCCCAATCTTGACTCTCCCGCCCTCGCCGCGCGTCTGACCCGGATCCTCGAGAGCCGGGGCGACCTGAGCGGCGCGGTCGCGCACGCGCGCCAGTTGCTCTCCCGGAGTCCGTCGGTGGCCGCCGAGTACGCCTGTTCCGGGTGCGGCGCCCGATATGCCGAGTGGGCGGATGTCTGCGAGCGCTGCGGCGCCTACGGCCGCGTGGGGCTCGATCTCGGCGCGTCGTCCGCGGAGCGCGAGGCGGCGGTCCGCGAGTCGGCCCCGGTCGTCTGACCGGGCGGCGATCCGGCGCCCCCGGCTTCCAGTCTTCCGAGCCGCGCGCCGGCGAGGTCTTTCCGTGCGTGTTCAGGCCGTGGTCCCCGGGCTTCGCCGGGGGCTGGGCCAGCTCCTGTTTCCGGTCGGCTGCCCGCTCTGCGACGGGCCGCTCGCCGATCCGCTCCGCGCGCCGGTGTGCGGCGGGTGCCGGACCCGGCTCCTCCCGCTGCCCCATCCGGCGTGTCGCCGGTGCGGCCGGTTCTTCGCGCCGGGGGCCGCTCCCGGCGTCTGCGGCGCCTGCCGCCGCGCTCCGCCGCCGTTTCTCCGCGCCGTGGCGGCGGCGTCCTACGAAGGGACGGCCCGCCGGGCGGTCCAGGAGCTGAAGTACCGGCGGCGGGAGGCGCTCGCTCCGCTCCTCGCGGAGGCGGCCGCTACGGCGTGGCTCGCCGCGACCTGGACCGGCGAGGCGGCCCGGGCGGAGGCCCCGGCCGCGGTGATCCCGGTCCCCTCCCCGTTCTGGCGCCGGGTGCGTCGGGGCTTCCAGCCGGCCGCATCCATCGCCGAGGGCGTCGCCGCGCGCCTCGAGCTCCCGCTGGCCGGGAACGTCCTGCGCCGCCGCCACTCCCCGCCGCAGACGCTCGTCCCCGCGGGCGCCCGCCGGCGCAACGTGAGCCGGGTGTTCCGCGTCCGGCGCCTGCCGCCGGCCCTGAACGGCCGGATACTGCTGCTCGTGGACGATGTCCTGACGACCGGGAGCACGGCGCGCGCCGCGGTGCGGGCGCTTCGCCGGGCGGGCGCCGGACCGGTGGCCGTTCTCACCTTCGCGCGCGCCGCCGGTCCGGGCGGCGGCTCGTAACGGGCCGCTACAATCCGGACCGTCGCGGTCCGGAGCGCCGGCCCGGCATGTGAGCCTTGCGTTACACCGGATCTGTGCACCGGACGCGGCGGGGGACGGCCGCCCTAGCGCTGGTTCTCGGGGGCGTGCTGGCGGCCGGCTCCGTCGAGGCGTGGGGCCCCGAAGGGCATCGACGGATCGCCGAGGAGGCGATCGATTCGCTGCGGGATCCGCTGAAGGAGTTCTTCGAGGATCGGGAAGACGAGCTCATCGAGCTGCTGGACGACCCCGGCCGAGGCCGGGCGGCGGCGCACTTCCACCTCGAGGCCTACGACGAGTTTCCGTTCTGGGACGTGCCGGCGACCCGCGAGCTGGCGGAGCGGCGGTTCTCCGAGGAGGAGATCGAGGCGCAGGGCGACGCGCTCTACCGGCTGCTCGAGGCGTGGGCCGGGCTGGTGGAGGCGTTCACCGCGCAGGACTTCGAGGAGGTCCTGGGGCTCGCCGCCGATGTGTCGTGGCTCGTCGGAGAACTCAGCGTGCCCCTCAACGTCTCGGACCGGGGCGACGGGCAGGCGACCGAGCAGGACGGCCTCACCCGACGCTTCGACACGCAGCTCCTGGAGATCTTCGCCAACGAGTTGCGGGTGGACGACTCGGCCGGTCTCTACATCGACCGGCCGGAGGAGTTCATGCGCTCGCTCCCGCTCAAGGTCCACATCTGGGTGGACAACATCTCCTTCGTGGACGCCCTCTCCCGCCGCGGGGTCACGGGGTACGACCGCTTCTACATGGACGGGATGTGGAGGGAGCTCGGGCCGCTGGTGAACGCGCTCACGAGCGACGCCGCGGCCGACACCGCGAGCCTCTGGTACACCGCCTGGGTGGCGGCCGGACGCCCCGAGGTCCCGGAGACCTGACCGAGCCTTCGGAGGCCGGCCGCACGCCATCGAACGGCGACGCGGCCGGCGAGGACTCGAACGCGCTCGACCTCGCCACCATCGAGGCCCTGCGCGCCGGCGAGATCGACCGCAACAGGGCCTGGGAAGACCTGATCGGCCGCCATCAACGCCGGCTGTTCTCGCTCGCCTACCGGTTCACCGGCCGCTACCAGGACGCCGAGGAGCTGACCCAGGAGCTCATCGTGCGCCTCTACCACCAGCTTCCCCGGTTCGATCCGCGGGCCCACTTCGTGGTCTGGCTGAATTCGGTGGCCCGCAACTACTGCATCGACCGCTACCGGGCGCGGGTTCGCGAGCGGCAGCGGCTCCTTCCGCACGACGGTCCGATGGACCGCTGGGCCGGCGAGGCGGCCCCCGGCCCCGAGCGGGCGCTCGAGCTTCGGGAGACCCGCGACCAGTTGTGGGACGCGCTCGAGTCGCTCTCGCCCCGGCTGCGGGAGGTCGTGCAGCTCCGGTTCTTCCAGGACCTCTCCTACGAGGAGATCGGGGAGCGGCTCGGCGTTCCGGAAGGGACGGTGAAGAGCCGGATCCACCGGGGACGGGCGGAGATGCGGACGAAGCTGCGGGAGGCCCAGCGGCCTCCCGCGGACACAGGAGTGGACGAGGACAACGCCGGCCGGCGCTCGCCGGCCACGGAGGCAGAGCCATGACGATGACCACGAGCGTCCGGACCGAGTCCGGCGTCACCGTGTTCCGCCCGGAGGCCCCGCGTCTGGTCTACGCGACGCTCGACTCCTTCGTCGAGCAGGTCCACGGCCGGCTGGGAGAGGGGGCGCCGCGCGTCCTGCTGGACTTTGCGGTCGTGACCTATGTCGATTCCGCCGCCATCGGGTGCCTCATGGACCTCTACCGGCGCATCGCCAGCCGGAAGGGACGGCTTGCGCTCGCCGCGCTCGAGGAGCGGGTCGAACGGATGCTGCGCATGACCGGGGCGCACGAGTTCATCCCGATCCACCCGACGGTGGAGGCCGGGGTCGCGGCGCTCGGAGAAACGGCGGAGTCCGACGGTGGGGAGGATCGCTGATGCGCTCCATCACGATGCGCGACGGGCGCGTGATCCAGCTCGACGGGGATCTGCTCGCGATCCTCGAGGCGCTCTACCAGGAAGTCTCCGTCCGCAGCGAGTTCCAGAACACCTACGAGACGATGATGGGCGAGGTGACCCACATCGTGGAGTCGATGACCGAGGACGAGCGGCGCAGTTACCTGATCGAGAGCCTCTTCCTGAACATCGTCCGCTACGAGAACGAGCGGCTGGCGGCCTTCCTGAAGATGGTGGAGTCCTCCGGGGGAGATGACTGACCGGGAGCCCGCGCATCCCGGCCTCCGGGCGGCGAAGGCCGCCCGGAGATCGGCCTATCTTCCAGCGGCGATGAGCCAGGCCCAGTTCAGGGCGAGCGCGGCGAGCGCCACCCGACCGTTCAGCAGGCGCCTCACGGCGTCGGGCGGCTTCCAGCCCAGCAGAAGCGCCGCGCCGGAGATCACCCCGGCGGCGATTGCCACCGTCACCAGCGGGTTCCAGGCGAGCGCTTCGAGCGGGGCGCCGGTCGCGAGCGAGGCCGCCGCCCTCGTCCCGCCGCAGAGCGGGCAGGGGATCCCGGTGGCGGCGTTCAGCAGACAGAGCCGCACGCCCCCCGGAAACTCCTCGCTGATGCGGTGGACCCACGGGGCGGCGGCGAGCGCCCCGCCGCCCACGAAGAGCAGGGAAAGACCGGACCCGCGGTCGGAGGAACCCTCTCGGGGCGGCGCGCCGCGGGCCGGGTTCGCCATGGGCTCCGGAGCCTACTGCCGGAGGGCGTGATGGCGGGGAAGTCCGGCGGCGCGAAAACCGGCGCCCGACTCCCGCTCGGCGAGCAGCGCGGCCCGGGGTCCCGCGAGGTCCAGCTCGCCTCGGTCACCGAGGAGCGCTACCGCACCTATGCGCTGTCGGTCATCACCTCGCGCGCCCTCCCCGATGTCCGCGACGGCCTGAAGCCGGTCCAGCGGCGGATCCTGGTCGCCATGTGGCGGCAGGGGTTGCGGCCCGGCGGGCGGCACCGCAAGTGCGCCAAGGTCGTCGGCGACGTCATGGGCGCCTACCACCCCCACGGCGACTCCGCGATCTACGACGCGCTCGTCCGGCTGGCGCAGCCGTTCGCGTCGCGCCTGCCGCTGGTGGAGGGCTCGGGCAACTTCGGGTCGCTCGACGGCGACCCGCCGGCGGCGATGCGCTACACCGAGTGCCGCCTCCCGCCGGTCGCCGACGACCTGCTGGGCGATCTCGCCTCCGACACCGTTCCCGACCGCCCGACCTACGACGGCGCGCGCACCGAGCCGGTCGTTCTCCCCACCCGGCTCCCGCTGCTGCTGATCAACGGCTCCACCGGCATCGCCGTCGGCGTCGCGACCTCGATCCCGCCGCACAACCCCGCCGAGACGCTCGATGCGCTCATCGCGCTCCTCGACGACCCGAAGTGCTCCGACGAGGAGCTGGCGCGCCTCCTCCCGGGTCCGGACTTCCCGACCGGCGGCGAGATCCTCGATCCGCCGGAGAAGATCGCCGAAATCTACCGGAGCGGTCGGGGCTCGCTGCGGGTCCGCGGGGTCCTCGAGGACCAGGGCGCCCGCGGCCGGGTCCGGACGCTCCACATCACCTCGGTTCCGTACGGCGTGGACAAGGCGCAGCTCGTCCAGCGCCTCGGGGAGATCGTGGCGGACCGCTCGCTCCCCGCTCTCCTCGACGTGAGCGACCTCTCCACCGACGACGTCCAGATCCGCCTCGAGGTCCGGCGCGACGCGCCGGTGGACCGGATCGTCGCGTTCCTCTCGAAGCGCACCCCGTTCCAGTCCTCGGTGTCGGTGGACCTCACCTGTCTCCGGTTCGAGGGCTCGTCCGGCGGGGTTCCGGAACGCGTCGGCGTGCGGACGCTGCTCGCCGACTTCCTCGATTTCCGGCGCGAGGTCGTGCGGCGACGGCTCGAGGACGAACGGTGCCGACTCGCGGCCCGCCTCCATCTGCTGGACGGGTTCTCGCTGGTCTTCGACGCGCTCGACCGGGTGCTCGAGATCGTGCGGGCCTCGTCGGGGAAGGCGGACGCCGCCCGGAAGATCATGGCCGAGCTGCCGCTCGACGAGGCCCAGACCGATGCGATCCTCGAACTCCGGGTCTACCGCCTCGCCCGCCTCGAGATCCGGGTGCTGCTCGACGAGATGAAGAAGCGCAGGGCCCGGCTGAAAAAAGTGGAGTCGCTGCTGAAGACCGCCCGGAAGATCAACGCCGAGGTGCGCCGCGAGCTCGTGGAGGTCCGGGAGCGCTACGCGGAACCCCGCCGCACGAGCTTCGCCACCGGTCCCGAGCCCGCCGACTTCGCCGAGGAGGAGCTCCTTCCCGACGAGGAGGCGATCGTGGTCCTCACCCGGGACGGCTGGATCCGCCGTCAGCGCGAGATCCGCGAGCTCGAGAAACTCCGCCTCCGCGAGGGGGACGAGCTGCTCGCGCTCGAGCCGGGGAACACCCGCGCCGCGGTCGCGCTGTTCTCGTCGCGGGGGGCGGCGTTCACCACGCGGATCGCCCGCGTCCCGGCGAGCGCCGGGTACGGCGACCCGGTCCAGACGCTGTTTGCGCTGGGGGACGGCGAGCGGATCGTGTCGCTGCTCAGCCTCGACCCCCGGTTGCTCCGGCGGGCGGGGCGCGGCGCCGTTCCCGAGCAGGCGGTGGCGGTCACCCGCTACGGCTACGCCCTCCGCTTCCGGCTCGCCGGACACGCCGAGCCCTCCACCCGTCGGGGGCGGCGGTTCGCCCGGCTCAAGGAGGGCGACGAGGTCGTGGGGGTCGTCCCCACCCTCGATGCGGGTACCCTGATCGTGGCCACCGAGGGGGGCCGCGCCCTCCTTTGCGATGTGGAAGAGATCAACCTGCTCGCCGGGAGCGGGCTGGGGGTGCGGGCGATCTCGCTCATGGCGGGAGACCGCGTGCTCGGGTTCCGGGTGGCGTACCGGAAAGAGTCGCTCACGGTGACGACCAAGGGGGGGCAGACCCGCCACCTCGACGCCGGGCGCTTCCGCGTCGGGACGCGCGGCCGGCGCGGGACGCAGGTCGCGGTGAGCGGGTTCGCCGGGGTCGTGGCGCCGGTGGAGCTTCCGGAGCCGCTCGAATGAGGCGGCGGGAGGCCCGGCGGTGAGCCCTTCGGCCCGCGCGAACGCCCGGGGGGGCGAGACGGACTACTCGGCCAAGGACATCACCGTCCTCGAGGGGCTCGAGGCGGTCCGGAAGCGCCCCGGGATGTACATCGGGGGCGTGGACGCCGACGGCCTCCACCACCTCGTCTGGGAGATCCTCGACAACGCGGTCGACGAGGCGATGAACGGGCACGCCTCGACGATCGACGTCACGCTCCACCGCGACGGCTCGGTGAGCGTCCGGGACGATGGCCGCGGCATCCCGGTGGACCTGCACCGGCCCTCGCGCCGGCCGGCGATCGAGGTGATCCTCACCACGCTCCACGCCGGCGGCAAGTTCGAGCGGGGGGCGTACCGCGCCGCCGGCGGCCTCCACGGCGTCGGCGCCTCGGTGGTGAACGCCCTCAGCGCCTCGCTCACCGCGACCGTCTGGCGCTCCCGGAAGAAGTGGCGGATCGCCTTCGCCCGGGGGAAGCGGGTCTCGGAGCTCCAGAATCTGGGGCCGGCGCGGGGACGCGGGACCGAGGTCCGGTTCCTGCCGGACCCCCAGGTGTTCGACGATCCCCGCCCCGACGCCGACCGCATCGCCGAACGGCTCGAGGAGACCAGCTTCCTGCACCGCGGCGTCCTGCTCACCTTCACCGACGAGGAGCGCGGAGAAACCCGGAAGTGGCGGCACGAGCGCGGTCTCCGCGACTACTTCGAGGCGCTCGTCGAGCGGCGGAAGCTCACGCTGGCGCACGAGGCGCCGTTCGAGTTCGAGAAGGATCCGCTGACCGGGGAAGGCCGGCTCGAACTGGCGCTCGGCTGGACCGAGTCGCCCCGGGAGGACTTCCGGAGCTACGTGAACGGGATCCCCACCGGGTCCGGGGGCTCCCACGAGGCGGGGCTGCGCGAGGGGCTGGCCCGCGCGGTCCGGCAGTACCTGGAGACCGGCAACCGGACGCCCCGCGGGCTCACGGTGACCGCCGATGATGCGCGCGAAGGCGTCCTCGCGGTGCTCAGCGTCTTCCTGCCGGATCCCCGGTTCCAGGGGCAGACGAAGGACCGGCTGAACAACCCGGAGATCCGCGCGCCGGTGGACACCGCGGTCCGGGCGGCGCTCGAGAAGTGGCTCCACCAGTCCCCGACCGCCGCCGAGCGGATCACCGGCCGGGTGGTGCTCGCGGCGCGGTCGCGCGAGGCCTCGCGGGCGGCGATCCGGTCGGTGCGTCGGCGGCCGGAGTCGCGCGCCCGCACCGTGCTGCCGGGGAAGCTGAGCGACTGCGCTTCCCGCGATCCGGGCGAGACCGAGATCTTCATCGTCGAGGGAGATTCGGCCGGCGGCTCGGCGAAGCAGGCGCGCGACCGCGTCCGCCAGGCGGTCCTGCCGCTGCGCGGGAAGATCCTGAACGCCGCCCAGGCGACCCCGGGCAAGGTGGCCGCGAACGCCGAGCTGCGCGACATCGGCCTCGCGCTCGGGTGCGGGACCGGCGACCGCTGCCGACCGGACCGCCTCCGCTACCGGCGGATCATCCTGCTCGCCGACGCGGACGCCGACGGCCACCACATCACGACGCTGCTGCTCGCCTACTTCGTGAACTACCTCTGGCCGCTGCTCGCCGAGGGTCGGGTCTACGTCGCCCAGCCGCCGCTCTTCCGCCTCGACTTCGGCGGAGAGGTGGAGTGGGCCGCCGACGACGCCGAGCGCGACCGGATCCTCGGCGCCAAGCCGAAGAACGCGAAGCCCCCCACCATCACCCGGTTCAAGGGGCTCGGCGAGATGCCGCCCAGGATCCTCTGGAACACGACCCTCAACCCGAAGACGCGGAACCTGCTCCAGGTGGAGGCCCCCGACCCGAAGGCGGCGAAGGAGTTCATCGAGGCCCTCATGGGCAGGGACCCGGCGGTGCGCCGCACGCTCATCCGGTCCGGCGCGCCGGACCCCGCCGCGCTCGATCTCTAGTTCGGGCGCCCGCCAGACTCGCGGAGCGGCCCATCGCTGCCTGCGGAGCGTCGCGACCTCGGGCCACTGACGCCAGTTGACCCTGCTTCGGGCGCTCTGGTAAACCTCGTTGCCGCATGTCCATCCTGAAGCGCATGGACTGGAAGTCGTTCTGGGGCGGCTTTGCAGCGATCGGTTGTGGACTGGTTCTGAGCGATGCGGGGGGTCTGATGGAGCGCTACCGGATGACGGACCCGGGGTCGCCAGAGGGCCATTCGGCGCAAATTCGGGAATGCCGGGAGACGATCCGGCAGCTCGAGGAAGAAAAGTTCCGGGCGGAAATGGAGTCGCTGCATCGCGAACTGGTCCCGGGGCTGCGCGAGCCCATTCCGGGCCGCGAGGAAGCGTCTGCGGGAGCCGCGGGTCCTTCCTCCGGGTGCGGGTAGCCGAGGCAGGCGCCCTGATGTTCCGCACACTCCGCCCCGGGAAGGCAGAGGGGCCCCCCGGGACGCGTCCCGCACCATCGTGGTGGCGAGACCGGATGAGTCAACCCAGGAACTGGTCCTTTCTCGCCGGCGGCATGTTCGCGCTGAGCGCGTGGATCGTCGTGATCGAGACGGACGATCGACTGTCCTGGCGGGCAGAGAACAGACTGCGGTCGGAATCCGCCGAGTGCCGGTGGGAGGCGAGAGACCTGCGGCGCGAGCTGGACGCGCTCCGGCAGGCGTTGCGGACGCAGGACGAGGCGGCGGCCGCCGAACCGGGGACCGACTCCCCGCCCTGAAGTTCAGCTCACCGCGAAGCGGATGACGAGCACATCCCCGTCCTGGACCGGGTAGTCCTTCCCTTCGAGACGGAGCGCCCCTTTGGCGCGGGCGGCGTCCCACGAGCCGCATTCGACCAGCGTGTCGTAGGAGACGACCTCGGCGCGGATGAACCCCCGCTCCATGTCGGAGTGGATCGTTCCCGCCGCCGCCTGGGCGCGGGTGTTCCGCCGGATCAGCCACGCCCGCGCCTCGGTCTCGCCGGCGGTGTAGAAGGTCGCCCGGTCCATCAGCTCGAAGACCGCCCGCAGGATGCGCTCGGTGGCGCCCGCCTCGATCCCCAGGTCGGAGCGGAACTCCTGTGCGTCCGCTTCGGGCAGCTCGGCGATCTCCTGCTCGATCCGGGCCGAGACCGAGGTGAGCCGCGTCTCCGGCCGGGCGGCGAAGTCCTTCAGTCCCGGGAGCTCCGCCGGGTCGCTCGCGACCTCGTTCTCGCCCTGGTTGACGACCAGCAACTGGGGCTTGGCGCTCATCAGCCCGTAGCCGCGGAGCCGGTTCCGGTCCTCGCGCGAGAGCGCCTGGCGGAGCGGGCGCTCCGCCTCCACCGCCTCGCGGGCCGCCTCCAGCCGGTCGTACTCGCCGCGATTCGCCTCCGGCTTGCCGCGGGCCCGGTCGTTCTTCAGCCGCTCCATGCGCTTCTCGAGCACCGCAAGGTCGGCCACCAGCAGTTCCAGCTCGAGGTTCTCCGCATCCCGCGCCGGGTCCACCGAGTCGAACGGCGAGGCGACCATCGGGTCCTCGAACGCCCGCGCCACATGGACGATGACGTCCACGTCCCGGATGGCGGCGAGGTTCTCGGTGGCGCCCGAGACGCCCCGGCGGAGCGCCGGGAGCAGCACGAGCTCGAGTGTCGCCGGGGTGATCTTCGGCGAGGCGTGGAGCCGGGCGAGCGTGTCGAGGCGCGCATCCGGGACCGCGAGCACGCCGCGCCGGGCCTCCCGCGTGTATCCCACCGCCGCCGCCTGCGTCAGCAGCGAGAACAGGGTCTTCTTGCCGGAGGCGGCGAACCCGACAACTCCGGCGCGCACGGCGGCGAATGCTAGTGCGAAGTCCCTCGCGGGACTTCAGGAGCGCGCGGGCCGGGCGCCGGATCGTTTTCGCAGGAAGGGAAGCAGCGCGAGGAAGAACATGCCCACCCCCAGGAACTCGAGGAAGACGAGGTACCAGGGCCAGGGCAGGAAGAAGAACGGGGACACGGTCCCCGGCGGCGGGCTGCTCAGGAAGAGGTAGTTCGTGCCGAGGAGAACGTTGGCGACGGCGGCGACGACCGCCAGCAGATTCAGATAGACGATCGAGCGGACGAACCCCTTGAGATCCGGCCGCATGCCGAGGCCCCAGGTGGCGAACACCACGCCGCCGAAGATGCCCGAGTGGGCGATGAAGTACTGGAAGAAGCGGTACTCGGGGAATCCGACGTCCAGGTTCCCGGGGGTGAGCACGGCGTTGCCCGCGCCCACCAGACCCCAGAAGTAGACGATCTCGTAGAGGCGCTGGTTGGGCCGGATCAGCGTCGCGATCGTGAGCAGAACCGCCGCTCCGCACAGGTTGAGCGGCAGGTGGTAGCGGAGGAACCCCCCGAGGCCGACCTCGCCGACCCGGATGGTCCAGTAGACGAGTTCGTTCGCCAGCATCATCAGCGCCCAGCCGAGCGCGATGGCCCGGGCGGTTCGCGCATCTCTCCGCCGCGCGATCCACGCGAGCGCCACCGGCAGCAGCACCGTGAGCGCCATCGCCACCAGGTGGGGCGCAGCGAAGGTCCGGAACCCGCTCACGACCCGCGCGCCTCCGACGGAGCGTCGGTCCGCGTTCCGGATCGCCGGAGAAAGCCGCCCGTCACGGCGAGGGAATGTATCCGCAGTCCCGGCGACCCGACGGGCGCCCTGGACGCTCTCGGGGGCGACAAGTGGAAAAGAGTGGCAAATTGTGGTAGAAACCGCTCTTATCCCGAGACTGCCGGACGGGTCCGCCCTCGAGTCGTCTCCGCAGCGTACTCGGGCGCGCCGGTCCGAACCTCCCGCTCCCCCATCCCGTGTTCCGCGGCAACCACCCCGCCACCGTGGACGCCAAGGGGCGACTCAAGCTGCCCCAGGCGTTTCTCGGGCCGCTGATGGAGCGGTACGGCCCCGACCTGTTTCTCACGAGCGTCGACGGGGAGAGCGTCTCGATCTATCCGCTGAAGATCTGGGAAGCCCTGGAGTCGCGGCTCGCGACCCGGGGCGACCTCGACCCGGCGAAGTCGCGGTTCCTGCTGCGGGTCAGCTACTTCGGCCAGCAGACCGCGATCAGCGCGCAGGGCCGGGTTCTCATCCCCTATCGGCTCCGCGTCGCGGCCAACACCTCGGGCCCGGTGGATGTCCTCGGCAAGGGCCGCTGTCTCGAGGCGTGGGACCACGAGAAGCTGCTCGCCCGGCTCGAGGCGAACCCGCCCTCCGAGGCCGACCGCGCCTTCCTCGGGGAGCTGGGGATCTGAGTCGCGCTCCGTGGCCCTCGCCCTTCGCGCGACCTCTCTCCGGGGAGCGCCGCCCGCCTCCGTTCTCCCCCTCGCGGGACCGTTCGGCATGACCGGCGCGAGCCACCAGCCGGTGCTGGTGGCGGAGGTCCTCGACTGGATGGCCCCCCGCTCCGGCGGGCGCTACGTCGACGCGACCTTCGGACGCGGCGGACACTCGCGGGCGCTCCTCGACATGGCGCCCGGCGCCGAGGTCGTCGGGCTGGACCGCGACCCCGAGGCCGCCGCCGCCGCGCAAGACCTGGCCACCGCCCAGCCGGGGTTCCGCTTCCTGGCGGCCGACTTCGCCGACCTGCCCGGGGCGCTGGAGCGCGCCGGCTGGGACCGGGTGGACGGTCTGCTCCTCGATCTGGGCGTCTCCAGCCCCCAGCTCGAGGACGAGGCGCGCGGGTTCTCGCTTCGCCGCGACGGCCCCCTCGACATGCGGATGGACCCCGCGACCGGCGAACCGGCTTCGGCCCTTCTCGACCGGCTGGACCAGCCGGAGCTGGCGGACCTGCTCTACGCCTCCGGCGAGAGGCGGTCCCGGGCGATCGCCCGCCGCATCGCGGCGCGGCGGCCGCTCCGCACCACCGGGGACCTGCGCGCCGCCGTCATCGCCGCCACCGGGCCCCGGCGGGGCCGGCTGGATCCGGCCACCCGGACCTTCCTCGCGGTCCGGCGGGCGGTGAACCGCGAGGACGAGGCGCTGGCTTCGGTCCTCGCCTCGGGGCCGGACCTCCTGCGCCCCGGCGGGGTCATGGTCGTGATCTCGTACCACTCGGGGGAGGACGGACCGGTCAAGCGGCGCTTCCGGGATCTCGCCCGGGCCGGAGGGTTCCTCGTGGAGACCCGCCGGCCCATCCGTCCGGGGGACGAGGAGCGGGAGGCGAACCGCCGGGCCCGCAGCGCCTGCCTGCGCGTTCTGCGCCGCGCCGAGGGAGGCGGCGAGTCGTGAGCCCCGAGCGCGACTTCGCCGTCGGCTACCACCCCCGGAACCGCTGGATCCGGCGGCGGATCGACCGCGTCCGCTACCGCCAGATGTTCGGCCTGTTCGCCGCCGTCGTGCTCGGTCTGCTCGCGGTGGCGGCCGCCGCCTGGCCGAGGCTCGAGGCGGCGCGGCTCGGCTACCGGATCGAGGAGCTCCGGACGATCCGCGACCAGCTCGAACAGGACATCCGCCGCTACGAGCTGCAGGTCGCCGAACTGACCGATCCGCGCCGGGTCGTCCGGCTCGCGCGCGAACGGGGGCTCGAGCCGGCGACCGCCGAAGTCGTGATCGAGGCGCCGTCTGACGGCTCGGCGGGCGCGTCGGGAGGGTCGCGGTGAGCGCCCGGGGCGGCGGTGGCCGGTCCGGCGGAGCCGGGTCCCGGTCGGGAGAGCGGGCGGCGCCCCGCTCGCTGTTCCCCGACCAGCCCGGGAAGGCGCCCCCTCCGCGCCGGTCGCGCGCCGGGGCCTCCGGGCGTCGCCGAACGCGAACGCCGCTCCGGCTGCCGGCCTCCGGAACCCCGCTCCGCTTTCCGCCCCCGCCGCCGGGCGATCCGCCGGCGAGGCCGCCCGGCGTCCGGATCCGGCGACGGGCGTTGGTCTGCGGGGTCTTCCTGGCGGCGTGGGGCCTCGTGCTCGCCGGCCGGCTGGTGGACACCCAGGTCCTCGAGCACGACGCGATGGTGGCCCGCGCCGCGGCCCAGCACTCGCACCAGTTCGAGATCCTGCCGCTCCGCGGTGAAATCACCGACCGCGCCGGCCGACCGCTCGCGACCTCGGTGGTGGTGGACTCGGTCTACGCCTCGCCCCCGGACTACGAGGATCTCGACCGGAGGGACGCCGCCCGGCGGCTGGCCGCCTGTCTCGACGTCTCGCCGGCTCTGGTGCGCCGCCGGCTCGAGCGCGATTCCCGGTTCTCCTGGCTGCGGCGGAAGGCGTCCGCCGATCAGGTGGCCTGCGCCCGGCGCACCGGATTGCCGCTCGGGACGATCGAGGAGTACGGCCGGTTCTACCCCGGAGGATCCCTCGCCGCCCAGGTCGTCGGGCACGTCGGTGTGGACGGGGACGGACTGGGCGGAGTGGAGCACGCGCTCGACGCCGAGATCCGGGGCGAGCCCGGGCTCCGGATGCTGTGGACCGACGGGCGCCGCACCGGCCACCAGAGCCGGGTGGTGTCCGAGCCGCGCGCCGGCGCCGATCTCGAGCTCACCCTCGACATCCGGGTCCAGGCCATCGCCGAAGAAGAGCTCCTGGTCGGCATCGAGGAGACCGGCGCGCGCGCCGGAGCGGTCATCGTGGTGGAGACCGGAACCGGCGACGTGCTGGCGATGGCGAGCGCGCCGTCGTTCGATGCGAACCGCCCGGGCGACGCGCCGGCGATCGCCCGCGTCAACCGCACGATCACCGATCCCTACGAGCCCGGCTCGGTCTTCAAGATCTTCACCGCCGCCGCCGCGCTCAACGAGGGCGTGACCCACGAGAGCGAGGAGTTCGACACCTTCGACGGCCGCTACCGGATCGGGAGGCGGACGATCCGCGACTGGAAGCCCCTCGGGCCCCTGAGCTTCGCCGGCGTCATCCAGCAGTCGTCGAACATCGGAACGCTCCAGGTCGGAAGCCGCCTCGGCGCCGCGCGCCTCGCGGCCTATGTCGAGGCCTTCGGTTTCGGGCGGCGAAGCGGGCTGGGTCTGCCCGGGGAGAGCCGCGGGATCGCTCCGCCGACGGGCGACTGGCGGCCCATCCGCCTCGCCACCGTCTCCTTCGGCCACGGCATCGCCGCCACACCGGTCCAGGTGGCCCGCGGCGTGAACGCGGTGGCGAACGGCGGGGTGCTGCTTCCCCTGCGCCTGATCCGCCGCATCGGGGACCGGGCGCCGGCCCCGGAACCGGGACGGCGCATCGTCTCGTTCCGGACCGCCGAGCGGCTCCGCACCCTCCTCGCGGGGGCGGTGAGCGACGGCACCGGCGGGTCGGCGGCGGTGGCCGGTTTCGAGGTCGCCGGGAAGACCGGGACCGCGCAGAAGGCGGTCCCCGGGGGCTATTCGGAGACCGACTTCATCGCCTCTTTCGGCGGCTTCGCGCCGGCGCGCGCGCCCCGCTTCACCGCCGTCGTGATCCTCGACACCAGCATCCCGAACCACAGCGGCGGGAACGCCGCCCGGGTGTTTGGCCGGATCGCCGGTCGACTCCTCCAGCACTACAGGGGCGTCGGGCGCGACGCGGTCCGGATCGCCGCCTCCCCTCTCCAGCCGGGAGTGGCGGTCGTTCCCGCCCGGGGCGCGGGTGCGGTCGCGCCTCCGCTTTCGCGGCGGGACGCGCTGGCGAACGCGCTGCGCCAGGCGGCGCCCGCGACTCCCGACCCGCCGGACTCGGTGATCCGGGTCGCCGAGGCCGCGTCGCGGCCCCTTCCTCCGGGACGCGCAGGTTCGGGTCGATGACCGCGTTCGCTCCGGCGGTTCGTTCCACGGGCGGCCTCCTCGCGTCCCCCGCCGGCCTCGAGGCCGGGCGCGGGCGCCCGAAGCCGACCGCCGCCGGCCGCCGTCTGGGGCCGCTCCTCGACGAGGCCTTCGAGGGCCGCCCGGGGCTGGTCGCAGGGCCCGGGTCTCCCGGCGCGGGCGAGGTCACGGTCACCGGCGTGGCCAGCGATTCCCGGCGGCTGGCCCCCGGCCACCTGTTCGTCGCGGTTCCCGGCGCGCGCTTCGACGGCCACGACTTCCTCGCCGAGGCGCTGGACGCCGGCGCCGCGGCGGCGCTGGTGGAGCGGCCGGGAGGGCCGCCCGGCCTCCCCTGGGTCCAGGCGCCCGACACCCGGCGGGCCGCCGGTCCGGTGGCGGCGGCCTTCCACGCGCGCCCTTCCCGCCGCATGCGCCTCGTCGGCGTGACCGGGACGAACGGCAAGACAACGGTGGCCTGGCTCCTCGACCACCTGTTCTCCCGCGCCTTCGGCGGGAGCCTCTTCGCCGGCACCGTCGGTCACCGCCTCCGGATCGCGGACCGCGAAGTCGACCCGCCGGGCGCCGGCCTCACCACCCGCGAGGCGCCGGAGTTCCAGTCGCTCCTCGCGCGGGCGCGCGCCGCCGGGGTGCGCGCCGGGGCGGTGGAGTGCTCTTCGCACGGCCTGGCCCAGGCCCGGCTGGACGGAACCGCCTTCGAGGTCGCGGTCTTCACCAACCTGACCCGCGACCACCTCGACTTCCACGCCGGCTTCGAGGACTACTTCGCCGCCAAGCGGTCGCTGTTCACCCGGCTGCTGCGCCCCGACGGGACCGCGGTGATCACCGCGGACGGGAGCTTCGGCCCCCGGCTGGCGAAGGAGCTCGAGACCGCCCGCCCCGATGTCCACCGGGTCCTCTTCGGGTCCGGCGCCGGCGCCTCGGTGCGGATCGCGTCGGTGTCGTCGGACCTGGACGGCCTTCGCGTCACCCTCGACACCGCGGCCGGGACCCAGCAGATCGAGAGCCCGCTGACCGGGGACTTCCACGCCGCGAACCTGGCGGCGGCGTGGGCGGCGGCGACCGCGCTCGGCGTCCCCGCCGACGAGGCCAGCGCGAGGCTCGGCGAGGTGGGGCCGCCGCCCGGTCGGATGGAGCGGATCGCTGGCGAGGGCGGCGCCGCCGGCGCGCCGGCGGTCTTCGTCGACTACGCCCACACTCCCGACGCGCTCGCGCGGGCGCTCGCCGCCGCGCGGTGCCTGGTGGGCGCCGGGCGGCTGACGGTGGTCTTCGGCGCGGGGGGCGACCGCGACCAGGACAAGCGCCCGCTCATGGGAGACGCCGCCGCGCGGCTGGCGGACCGGGTGGTGCTCACCTCGGACAACCCGAGGAGCGAGGACCCGGCGGCGATCCTCGCCGCGATCCGCCTGGGAGCGGACAACCCGGGGCTCTCGGCGGAGGTCGAGGAGGAGCCCGACCGGGCCGCCGCCATCGAGGGCGCGGTCGCCCGGGCGGCGCCCGGCGACCTCGTGCTGATCGCCGGGAAGGGGCACGAGACGACGCAGCAGGTGGGCGATGTCCGCCTGCCCTGCGATGACCGGGCGCTCGCGAAGGCGGCGCTCGAGCGCTGGAGCCCCCGGTGAAGACGACCGCGGAAGCCGCCGCCCGCGCCATGTCGGGGGAGCTCTCGGGTCCGGATGAAGCCGGAAGCCGTCCGCTCGAGGGCGTGTCGATCGACAGCCGCACGATCCGGCCCGGGGAGCTCTTCTTCGCGGTCCGCGGGGCGCGGCTCGACGGGCACGACTTCGTCCCGGCGGCGTTCGCCGGCGGCGCCGCCGGCGCGGTCGTGAGCCGGGAGTTCCGGGGTTCTCCCCCGTCGCCCCCCGGGTTTCTGATCCGGGTGCCGGACACCACCGCCGCCCTCGGCGAGTTGGCGCGCCGCGACCGTCTGGAGAGCGGCGCCCGCATCGTCGCGATCACCGGAAGCGTCGGGAAGACCACCACCAAGGAGGCGGCCGCGGCCGCGCTGGGCTCGACCTGGCCGGTCTTCCGCTCGCGCGGCAACCACAACAACCAGTGGGGCCTGCCGCTCTCGCTCCTCGCCCGCCGGGACGAAACGGTGGGCGTCGTCGAGCTCGGGATGTCGGCGGCGGGCGAGATCGCGGAACTGACGCGGATCGCGGCGCCGGACTGCGGCGTGATCACCCGGGTGGCGGAGGCTCACCTCGAGTCCTTCGGTTCGCTCGAAGGGATCGCGGCGGCCAAGGGGGAGCTCTTCGACACGATGGGGCCGGACGCGGTGTCGGTCGTGAACCGGGACGACGACCGCGTTCGCGCGCTGGGGCGCCGCCGCCGGGAGCGGGCCCCGGGAGCGAAGCAGGTCGCCTACGGGTTCGCCGCCGGCGCCGATGTCGAGGGGCGCGGCTACCGGGCGGGACCGGGCGGGCTGGCCTTCGAGGCCCGCGCGTTCTCCGGGCGCTGGACTCCGGTCTCCTGTGGCCTCGCCGGCCGCCACAACGCCTCGAACGTGCTCGGCGGGCTGGCCGCCGCCGCCGCGATGGGCGCGCCTTTCGAGGCCGCCGCCGCAGCCGTCGAAACGCTGGCGCCGCTCCCCGGACGGGGACGCCGCGTCCGCCATCCCAGCGGGGCCATCCTCTGGGACGAGACCTACAACTCCTCGCCCACCGCGCTCCGCAGTCTGGTCGCCGAGCTGGCGGCGACGCCCGCCCGCCGCCGGATCCTGGTGGCCGGCGACATGCTCGAACTCGGCGAGCGGGCGGAGGAGCTCCACGCCGCCTGCGGGGCCGCGGCGCGGGACGCCGGACTCGATCTGGTGGTGGGCGTGGGGCCGCTCGGAGGCGCGCTGGCGGCGGCCGCCGGGGACTCCGGCCCGGACGCCAGGCCCCGGGCGCTGGCGGCGGACTCGGTCGAGGCCGCCGCCTCCCTCCTCGAGGACGAACTCGGCCCGGGCGATCTGGCGCTGTTCAAGGCGTCGAGGTCGGTCGGGCTCGAAGCCGCCGTCAAGCGGCTCAGCGCGAGGGACTGAGGGCCTCATCGTGATCGGAGAACTGCTTTACGGCCTCGCGGACGAGTGGACCGTGTTCAACGTGTTCCGCTACGTCTCGGTGCGCGCGGCGGCGGCCGCCGCGACCGCGATCGTCGCCTCGCTGGTCGCCGGGCCGTTCGTGATCCGGTGGCTGACCCGCCTGCGGATCGGCGAGACGATCCGCGACGACGGGCCGTCGCACCACCGGTCCAAGGCGGGGACGCCGACGATGGGCGGCGTCCTGGTGGTGGGCGCCGTCCTCGCGTCCACCGTGGCCTGGGCCGATCCCGCCAACGTGCTGGTGTGGGCCGCGGTGCTGACGACCCTCGGCTACGGAGCGCTCGGTTTCGTGGATGACTGGAACAAGCTCCAGCGCCGCAAGGGGATCTCCGCCCGCACCAAGATGGCGATCCAGATCCTCCTCGCGCTCGCCACCGGGGCGTTCCTCTACTTCTACGCCGGAACCGGCGGCTTCACCACCCAGGTCGTCTTCCCGTTCGCCAAGGAGTTCCAGCCCGAGCTCGGCTGGCTGCTCATCCCGGCCGTCATCCTGGTGCTGGTCGCCTCCTCGAACGCCGTCAACCTGACCGACGGGCTGGACGGGCTCGCCGCCGGATGCGTCCTGGTGGCCGCCTCGGTCTACACCGCGTTCACGTATCTGGCGGGGCACGCCGAGTTCTCGGCCTACCTCGACATCCGCCACGTCCCCGGCGCATCCGAGGTGACCATCTTCGGCGCCTCGCTCGTGGGGGCGGCGCTCGGGTTCCTGTGGTTCAACGCCCACCCGGCGCGGGTCTTCATGGGAGACGTGGGATCGCTCGCGCTGGGGGCTGCCATCGGGATGCAGGCGATCCTGATCCGGCAGGAAATGCTCCTGGTCGTCGTCGGGGGCGTCTTCGTCCTCGAGGCGATGTCGGTGATCCTCCAGGTGGGGGGTTTCAAGCTCACCGGGCGGCGGCTGTTCCGGATGGCCCCGCTGCACCACCACTTCGAACTCGCGGGCTGGAAGGAGTCCCAGATCAGCGTGCGGTTCTGGATCCTCGCGGTCCTGTGCGCGCTCGCCGCGCTGACGACGCTGAAGCTGCGCTGAGACGATGGTCCGCTCCTCTCCGCCCGGGATCCCCGAGGGCGGGGTTCTCGTGCTCGGCGCCGGGGTCAGCGGTCTGGCGGCGGCCCGGTTCCTCGCGTCCGGGGGTCGTCCGGTGGCCGTCGTCGATGACCGCCCGGCGGAGGAGATCGAGCGCGCGGAGGACTTCCGGAGCCTTGGCGTCCGCCTCCTGGGCGGCGGCATCCCGGCGACTCCCCCCGAAGACGTCCGGCTCATCGTGGCGAGTCCCGGGATCCTCCCCTCGGCGCCCATCTTCCGGGCCGCCGGGGAGGCCGGGGTCCCGGTGTGGGGCGAGCTCGAACTCGGCTACCGGGCGCTCGGCGAGCCGGCGGAGCGGATCGTCGCGGTGACCGGCACCAAGGGGAAGTCCAGCGTCGTGACGCTGATCGCCGAGGCGCTTCGCCGCGAGGGGGTCCCCGCCGTCGCGGCCGGCAACCTGGGCACGCCGCTGACCCGGTTCGCGGCGGAGGACCCGGATGAGGCGTCCGGTTCCGCCGGGCCCGGGCCGGACCCGGTGTTCGTGGTCGAGGCGTCCAGCTTCCAGTTGGCCCGGATCGAGCGGTTCCGCCCGCGGGTGGCGGTGCTCCTCGCGGTGTCCGGCGACCATCTCGACTGGCACCCCGACCTCGATCATTACCGCAGCTCCAAGGCGCAGCTCTTCCGCAACCAGACGGCGGAGGACTGGGTCGTCTTCGACGGCCGCGATGAGGTGGCCTCGGGGATCGCCCGCGCCGCCGTCCGCCGGACCGGCGCGCACCCGCTCCCGTTCGGCGATCCGGACGCCGCCGCCGACCCGGCGGTCGTGATGGAGGACGGCGCCCGGGGCCGGGCGCTGCGCCGCGACGGATCGCGGCTCACCCCGCTCGCCCGTTTCGCGGCGCTCCGCGTCCCCGGGGCCCACGCCCGCCGGAATCTCGCGGCGGCGGCCGCGGCGGCGAGCGTCTTCGGCGCGGGCCAGGAGGCGATCGAGGCGTCCGCCCGCGCCTTCGAGGGAATGCCCTATGCCCTCGAGGAGGTCGGGACGGTCGACGGGGTGCGCTTCGTGAACGACTCGCGCGCCACCTCTCTCGCGGCGACGACCGCCGCGCTCGAGGCGCTCGCGGAGGAGGTCCCGCCGCGATCGGTCGGCCTCATCCTCGGCGGGATCCTCAAGGCGGGCCGCTACCGGGATCTCGAAGGCAACCTGGACCGCGTCGCCGGCGTATGGGCGATCGGCCAGAGCCGCTCGCGGGTCGCGGATGACATCGAAAGCGTTCCGGTCACGCTCTGCGACAGCCTCGAAGAGGCCGTCCGGGGCGCGTTCGACGCCGTCCGGGAGCGCGGCGCGGCGGCGAGCGGCGAAGGCCGCGGCGTCGTCCTCCTTTCCCCCGGCTGCTCCAGCTTCGACCAGTTCGCCAGCTACGCCCGACGGGGCCAGGCGTTCGCCGAGGTCGCCCGCGACCTGGGCGCCCGGGAGGTCGTCGGGTGAGCGGGCGCAGGATGGCGCCCGACGGGTGGCTGTTCGCCGGGACCGTGCTCCTGCTCGGTTTCGGGCTCGTCATGCTCTACAGCGCCTCGGTCTTCGTCGCCGAGGCCAATGCGCAGGAGCCCGGCTGGTTCTTCGCGCGGCAGGCGGTCTGGGCGGCGCTGGGGTCGGTCGCCATGCTGCTGCTGGCGCGCTCGGACTACCGCGTCCTGGACCGGGCCGGCGTCCCCTGGCTGCTGTTTGCGGTCGTGGTCGTCGCGCTGGTGATCGCGCTCCTCTCCGCGCCGATCAACAGCGCCCACCGGTGGGTGCGGATCGCCGGGTTCGCCTTCCAGCCGTCGGAGCCGGCGAAGCTCGCGCTCGTTCTGCTCCTCGCCCACCTGTTCTCCCAGCGGAGCGGGGAGACGCTGCGCGGGTTGGCGACGCCGCTCGCGGTGACCGCCGTGCTCGTGGGGCTGATCTTCGTCCAGCCGGACCTGGGGACCGCCACCTTCGTGGGGCTGGTTGGGGCGGCGATGGCCTTCCTCGGCGGCGCCCGGCTCCTCCATCTGGCGGCGCTCTCCGCCGGCTGCGTCGCGCTCTTCGCCGCCGGGGTGATGACCGCCGACTACCGGGTGGCGCGGATCCTCGCCTTTCTGGATCCGTTCGGGGATCCGCTGGGCCAGGGCTTCCAGCTCAGCCAGTCGCTCATCGCGCTGGGAAGCGGCGGGGTCACCGGGGTCGGCTTCACCGCCAGCCAGCAGAAGCTGCTCTATCTCCCCGAGCCCCACTCCGACTTCGTGTTCGCGGTGATCGGAGAGGAACTCGGGCTCCTCGGAACCGGTCTGCTCGTTGTCGCCTTCCTCGCCTTCGCGCTCCGCGGCATCCAGGTCTCGCTCCGCGCGCTCGACCGGTTCGGGATGCTCCTCGGGATCGGCGCGGTCCTGATCGTGGCGCTCCAGGCCTTCCTCAACGTGAGCGTCGCCACCGGGCTCGTTCCCACCACCGGGATCCCGCTGCCGTTCGTTTCGGCGGGGGGATCCTCGCTGCTGACCACGCTGGCGGCCGCCGGCCTCCTCCTCTCGGTCTCGCAGAGGGCGTCCTAGCCGCATGCGCCTGCTCGTCGCGGCCGCCGGAAGCGGGGGCCACATCTACCCCGGTCTGGCGGTGGCGTCCGCCGTGACCGAGGCGCGGGAGGCGGAGGTGCTGTTCGTCGGCACGTCCGCCGGCATGGAGTCGCGGATCGTGCCCGCCCACGGAATGCCGCTGGAGCTGACCCGGGTGCCGCGTCTTCGGGGCCGTTCGCTCTCGCGACTCGCCCTCGCGCTTCTCGATCTCGGCCCGTCGCTCTACCGGATGCGCCGGCTGATCCGCCGGTTCCGGCCGGATGTCCTCTTCGGGACCGGCGGATCGGTCTCGGGCGTCGCGACCCTCGCGGCGCGACTCTGCCGCGTTCCCTCGCTCATCCTGGAACCGAACGCCCAGCCCGGTCTCGCGACCCGCTGGAGCGCCCCCTTCGCCACCCGCCTGGCGCTCGGGTGGGAAGGCCCCCTGATCCGGCGCCATCGGCAGGCGTTCCTTTCCGGGATCCCGGTTCGCGCGGAGTTCTTCCGGATGGCCCCGCCCCCCGGCGAGCTCTCCGACGAGGTCTCGGTGCTCGTCACCGGGGGCAGTCAGGGCGCATCCCGGCTCAACCGGCTGGTGACCGCGTCGCTCGCTCACCTCTCCGGGATGACGAGACCCCTCCGGATCACCCACCAGTGCGGCCCGGTCGACGAAGCCCGGGTCCGCGCCGCCTACGAGAGCGCCGGGCTGGCGGCCGCCGTCACTTCCTACATCGAAGACATGCCCCGCGCGATGGAGGCCGCCGACATCGTGGTGGGCCGGGCGGGCGCGATCACCTGCGCCGAGGTCATGGCCAGTGGCCGGGCGGCGATCCTCGTTCCCGCGCCGGTGGCCGGCGCGCACCAGCGGGACAACGCCGAGACGCTCGCCGCCGCCGGCGCCGCCATCGTCCTGGACGAAATGGCGGCGCCCGGCGAGTTCGCCCGGGAGCTCGCCGGGCTCGCCAACAACCCCGAGCGCCGACAGTACATGGCGAGGACGGCCTCCAGGCTCGTTTCGGCGTCGGCGACGGCGCGGCTGTCGGCCGAACTCCTGCAACTGGCGGAGGAGCCCGCCCCGTGACCCGCGACCGGCGCGCCGTCTCCGCCGGGGAGGCCCGGCAGGGGCTCCTCTTCCCCCTGCGCACCCGGGTCCACTTCGTGGGCATCGGCGGGGTCGGGATGAGCGGCATCGCCGAGGTGCTGCTCAACCTGGGGTACCCGGTGAGCGGTTCCGACCTGCGCTTCGGCCCCACCGCCCGCCGCCTCGCCGACCTCGGGGCCCTCGTCTTCGAGGGACACGCCGCGGAGCACGTGGAGGGGTGCGATGTGGTCGTCGTCTCCTCCGCCGTTCCCGACGACAACCCGGAGGTTCTCCGGGCCCGCGAGCGCCACCTCCCGATCATCCCGCGCGCCGAGATGCTCGCCGAGCTCATGCGGATGAAGTTCGCGGTGGCGGTCGCCGGCTCCCACGGCAAGACGACGACCACCACGATGATCTCGGCGCTGCTCGACCACGCCGGCCTCGACCCGACGATGGTCGTCGGCGGACGGGTGGCCGCCATCGGAAGCGGCGTCCGGCTGGGGAAGTCCGAGATCCTGGTCGCCGAGGCGGACGAGTCGGACCGCACCTTCCTGCGGCTCCTGCCGGTCGTGGCGGTGGTGACCGGCATCGACCGGGAACACCTCGACGCCTACACCGACATGGGGGATCTCTGCGACTCGTTCCTCCAGTTCGTCAACATGACCCCGTTCTACGGAGCGGTCGTGCTCTGCCTCGACGACGGGCGCCTCCGGGAGCTTCTCCCCCGGATCCGCCGCCGGGTCGTGACCTACGGCCTCGGCGAGGAGGCCGACGTGACCGCGACCGGGATCGAGATCACCGCGACCGGCTCGCGCTACCGCCTGCAGATCCGCGGGGGACTCGCCGGCGAGGTCCGGCTCTGCCAGCCCGGGGTGACCGCGGTGGTGAACAGCCTGGCGGCGGCGGCGGTGGGACTCGAGTTCGGAGTCGGGGGCCGCGACCTCGCCGCCGGTCTCTCGGCCTATCCGGGTGTGGACCGGAGGTTCCAGCACCGGGGCTCGGCGGCCGGCGTCCGGGTCGTGGACGACTACGCCCACCACCCGACGGAGATCCGCGCGACGCTCGCCGCGGCGCGGGCGGGCGGCCCGGCCCGGACGGTGGCGATCTTCCAGCCGCACCGCTACACCCGCGTCGAAGCGCTCCACGCCGACTTCTGCGAGGCGTTCGGCGACGCCGACCTGGCGGCGGTGACCGACATCTACCCGGCGGGCGAGGCGCCGCTTCCCGGGGTGGACGGAGAGAGCCTCGCCGCCGGGATCCGCGCGGCCGGCCATCCGGACGCCCGCTACGTCGGGTCGCTCGAGGCCGCAGCCGAGCGGATCGTCCCCGACCTCGAGAGCGGCGACCTCGTCCTGACGCTCGGGGCGGGAAGCATCACCACCCTCCCCGACCGCCTCCTGGAGGCGCTCCGCGCCCGGGAAGGCGTGAGCGGCTGACGATGCGGATCAGGGAACGCGCCCCGGCGGCGCCGCCCGAACTGCGCCTCCTGCTGGACGGCGAGCGTCGGAGCCGGGGGCCGGATGCGCGGCTGATCGTCCCGCGGGCGCCCGAGCGCGGGGTGGTCGTCGTCCTGCTGCGGGTGGGGGCCGCGTCGCTGGCGCTCGTCCTCCTGCTCGGGATCCTGCTGGGACTCGCCTTCGCCGGGGAGATGGACCCGGTCGCGCCGGAGATCGCGATCCACGGGCCGGGCCGGCTGGCCCCCGGAGAGGTTCGCGCGCTGCTCGGCTCGCCGCCGGTGACCGACGCCGTCACCGTGAGGTCCCGGCTCCTCTCGACCGGGTTGCTGGCCGAGGTGGTCGCCGAGGGAAGCGCGTTCGGGAGGCTGCGGGTCCGGGCCACCGAAAAGCGCGCGGTCGCGCTGGTCGACGCCGATCCGCCGCTGGCGCTGGCCGCCGACGGAACCGTGCTGGGCCGGGCGACGGCGGCGGACCTCGACTGGTCGGAGGCGACCGACCTGCCGGTGGTCCAGGGGGTCTTCGCCGCGGACGGGACGGCGTCCCGGTCCGGAAGCTGGGCGCCGCCCGAAGCCGGCGGCGCGCTGCGCCTGGCCTCGCGCCTGGCGGGCGAGCTGCGGCGGCGCCCGCGGCTCGACCGGCTCGTTTCCGAGATCCGCGTCGACCGGGGGCCGCTCGAAGTCATCGCGGTGACGCGGCCGGGCGGACTCGAGGTGCTTCTGACCCGGGACCGGTTCCTCGCCGGCCTCGAGGTCGTGGCGGGCGTGCTTCCGGCGCTGACCGCCAGGTGGCCGGATCTTGCGGGGATCGATGCGCGCGCGCCGGACCGGCTGTTCCTGACCGAAGCGCAACCCGCTCCGGCCGAAACGCGTCCGGACGAACAAGGAGGGAGCCAGCCGTGAGGAACCAGCCCGATGTGGTCGCCGCGGTGGATCTGGGCTCGGACGCGGTCCGGACGGTGCTGGTCCGGGTCCCCGACGAGGCCGCGGAGGCCGAGAACCCCGACGCCCTCGAGGTTGTGGCCCAGGGACAGGCGGAGAGCGAGAACTCGATCCGCTACGGCGAAGTCGTCCGCGAGGCGAGCGCTTCGGAGGCGGTGCGGCTGGCGCTCGAAGAGATGGAGCAGGCCGCCGGAATCGAGGTGAACACCGCGTGGGTCTCGCTCGGAAGCCGGACCCGCCGGAGCATCAACTCCTCGGGTTCGGTCGCGGTGCTCGACCCGGCGCGCCCGATCACCGAGCGGGACGTCCGCCGGGCGGTGGAGGCGGCGATCCCGCGGGGCGGCGGCTGGCTGCGCCCGCCCTACGAGCTGCTCCATGCGCTTCCCCAGGAGTTCTGGGTGGACGATCTGGATGCGACCGACGACCCGGTGGGGTGGCGGGGGGCGAGCATCCAGTCCTTCGTCCACCTGATCGCCTGCCCGCGCTCGGTGCTCGTCGGGCTGGAGAAGGCGGTGAACGGCGCCGGGCTGGCCGTCGCCGGGCGCGGCGCCGGCGGCGTGGTCGCCGCCCCGCTGGCCGCCGGCTACGGGGTGCTCCACCGCGAGGAGCGCGGGGGCGACGTCCTGCTGCTCGACATCGGCGCGATGACGACCGACATCGCGGTCTTCCGGCGCGGCGTGCTCTGGCACTCCGATGTCATGCCGAGCGGGGGCCGGGCCTACACGAACGACATCGCCCGCGGACTGGGCATCGCCCACGCCAGCGCCGAGCGCATGAAGCGCCGCTCCGGCACGGCGCTCGTCGAGTCGGTGGACGCAGACGACCTGATCGAACTGGACCGGACCGCAGCTCCGACGGCCTCGCTCCTTCCCAGGCGGCTGCTGGCCGAGATCCTGCAGCAGCGGGCGCTCAGCGACTTCATCAAGATCCGCGACCAGCTTGGACGGGCGCTCTCCTCCGGGCTCCCGCGCCAGGTCGTCCTCACCGGCGGCGGAGCGCGACTCGACGGCCTCAGCGAGGTGGCCCGGGTCGTGTTCGGCGTCGATGTCCACAGCCGCGGCCCCGGCGATCTTTCCGGCCAGAGCGATGTGGCCTCCCAGCCGCAGTTCGCCGGCGCCGTGGGCCTCGCCCGCTACGGCGCGCGCCAGCTCCGCATCGCCCCCCGGTCGCCGGCCCTCCCGCTGAAACCGATGCTGGAATCCGTCCGCGGCCATCTGCGCCGCGTCACCGGACGGCTCCGCCGCGCCCCATGAGCAGCGGTCGACTCCCCGTACTCCCCATCCAGGAGGCTATCCATGGCCATGATCCTCTTCGCTGACGAACCGGCTTCCTCCTCCGTCGAGAAGCTCGCGCCCCCTCCGATCGCGTTCGCGGCGCCCTCCCCGTCGCCGCCAGCCGGGGACGCCTCCGCGCCGGCTTTCCCGCCGCCGCCCTCGAAGCCCGCCGCGCCGCCGCCCCCGAAGCCGGCCAGGCCGAGGCCGCGACGCGCGGCCGACCGCGCCGTCATCAAGGTCGTCGGCGTCGGTGGCGGAGGCGGCAACTCGGTGAACCGCATGATGGAGGCCGGCGTCTCCGGCGTCGAGTTCATCGCGGTGAACACCGACGCCCAGGTTCTGGACCGCTCCGGGGCGCCGGTGAAGATCCAGATCGGCCGGGACCGCACCGGAGGGCTCGGATGCGGCGGGGATCCCGAGCAGGGGCGGCTCGCCGCCCGGGACGACATGGACGAGATCATCGACGCGGTCCGCGGGGCCGACATGGTGTTCCTCGCTGTCGGCGAAGGCGGGGGCACCGGGACCGGCGCCGCGCCGGTGGTCGCCTGCGCCGCGCAGGAGCTGGGAGCGCTGTGCGTTGCGGTGGCGACTCGCCCGCTCACCGTCGAGGGGCGGCGGCGCCGCGAGGCGGCGGACGACGGAATCCGCGAGCTGCGCGAGTACGTGGACACCCTGATCTGCGTCCCGAACGACCGGGTGCTCGAGGTCTACGGCAGCCAGCCGATCCGCGCCGCGTTCCGTTGCGCGGACGATGTGGTGCGGCAGGCGGTCCAGGGGATCTCCGACCTGATCCAGACACCCGGCGAGATCAACCTCGACTTCGCTGACGTCCGCGCCGCGATGCGCGCCCGGGGCGACGCCGTCATGGGGATCGGAGTCGCCTCCGGGGCGGACCGGGTGGAGCGCGCCACCCAGGCGGCGATCGAGTCTCCGCTGCTCGAGGACACCTCGATCCGCGGCGCCACCAGCATTCTCGTGAACGTCACCGGCGGCGAGAGCCTGACGCTCGACGATGTGAACCGGGTCATGGAGCTGGTGCGCGAGGCGGTGGCGCCCGACCTGTCGGCCGGGCCCGGCGTCGAGCTGACCGACCCCGGAGACAACATCTTTCTCGGCACCGCGTTCGACCCGGAGATGGACGAAGAGGACGGCGGCCGGATCCAGGTGACGGTGGTGGCCACCGGCTTCCCGGACCGCAACCGCCGGGGCGCGACGCCGAGGGACTTCCTCAACTACGCGGCCCGCGCCCAGGCCAACGGAACCGACGGGCGGGCGAACGGTGGGGTCAACCCGGCGGAGGAGGAGGAACAAGGGCCGGCTTCGACGCCGGAGGAGCCCATCCGGATCTTCCGATCGGGAGGCGGGGAGGCGCGGCCGGCGCCGGAGCCCGCGCCCGCGACGTCGGCGGCGCCGGTCGAGGACGCGCCTTCGGTCTTCGACGCCCAGGAAGACGGCGACAGCCGCTGGGGCGACCTGGACACGCCGCCGTTCCTGAACCGCGGCGGCCGCCGGGAGCACTAGGAGTTCGTCGACCTGATCGAGGTCCTGCCCGCCGGGTTCGGGTGGCGGCTTTTTCCGCCGGGCCCGGGGCAACTCCCGGTCGAACGGCCGGTCGGGCTTCTCGTCGCGCCCGACTTCCCGGCGACGCACGGCTTCGCCTGCCGTTTCCGGGAGTCCGCGGCCGGGGACCTGGGACGCCGGGAGGCGGCGGCCTCCGACCTCGCGCTGCTCGCCGGCGCGCTGGGCGCCAGCGGGCTCCACGAACTGCGCCAGGTCCATGGCCGGAGCGTGCGCCGCTTCGGGACGGACCCGCCGGCGGCGGGGGCGCCCCCTCCGGAAGCGGACGGCTTCGTTGCGCTTCCCGGCGCGGCGGGCGCGGTGATCAAGACCGCGGACTGCGTTCCGGTCCTCCTCGCCGATCCCGCGACCGGCGCGGTCGGGGGGGCCCATGCCGGATGGCGGGGGAGCTGTCTCGGTGTGGCGCGGGCCGCGGTGGAGGCGCTCGCCGAAGCCACCGGGAGCGCGCCGTCCAGCTTCCACGCGCTGATCGGACCGGCGATCGGCCCCTGCTGTTTCGAAGTGGGGCCGGAAGTCCCGGCGGCGTTCGCCGCCGCCGGCAGGGATCCGGCGCGGATCACCGCCGCTGCGCCGAGCGCCCGCGGGAGGCCCTGCCTCGACCTCCCGAAGGAGAACCGGCTCCAGCTTCTGGAGGCCGGACTCGACGCCTCCCGGGTGACGGTCGCCGAAGTGTGCACGCGCTGCGAGCCCGCCTTCCACTCCTACCGGCGGGAGGGGTCGGGGGTCGGCCGGAACTGGTCGGTGGTCGTCCCGGCGGCCGTTCCCCCCGAACCGTAAGAATCACCCCATGTCCAAAGCGTCCCACCTCCTCGCTGTCACCCTCGTCCTCGCTCCCGTCGCGGCCGCCGCCCAGGCGCAGGAGCCGCCCGCCCGCGACCCGCGCCACTACGAGCTGCTGGAAGCGGTCTCCGCCGAGCGGATCGAGGCGGATATCCGCACCCTCGCCGGATTCGGGACGCGGCACACGCTCTCGGAGACCGAAAGCGACACGCGGGGGATCGGGGCCGCCCGCCGCTGGATCCACGCCGAGTTCACCCGGATCTCGGAGGCCTGTGGAGGCTGCCTCGAGGTGTCCTTCCAGCGGACCGTCGTCCCCGGGAGGGAGGGGAGCCGGATCCCGGTGGACACCGAGGTCGTGAATGTCATCGCCAGACTCCCGGGCGCCTCGGACCCGAACCGGGTCGTCATCATGTCCGGGGACATCGACAGCCGGGTCTCGGACGCGAACGACTTCACCAGCGACTCCCCGGGGGCGAACGACAACGCCTCGGGCATGGCGGGCGCCATCGAGGCCGCCCGGGTGCTCACCCGGTCCGCCGGGTCCTTCGCGGCCACGATCATCCTCGCCGGCCTCTCGGGCGAGGAGCAGGGGCTCTTCGGCGGCCGGCACATGGCCGAACTGGCGACCCGCGAGGGCTGGGACGTCCAGGCCGTCCTGAACAACGACATGATCGGGAACATCGAGGGCGTGGACGGGGTGATCCAGAACAACTCCTTCCGGGTGTTTTCCGAGCCGACTCCGGTGACCGAGACCGAGGAGGAGCGCCGCCGCCGGCGGTCCGCCGGCGGCGAGGTGGACGGGATTTCCCGGCAGCTCGCCCGCTACGTCGCGCGCATGACGGACGAGTACATCCCGAACCTGGACGCGATGATGATCTACCGGCTCGACCGGTTCGGTCGCGGCGGGCACCACCGGCCATTCAACGACGCCGGCTTTCCCGGAGTGCGCATCATGGAGACGCACGAGAACTACACCCGCCAGCACCAGACGCTGCGGGTCGAGGACGGGATCGAGTACGGGGACGTGATCGAGGGGGTGAACTTCGATTACGCCGCGAAGCTGACCGGCGTGAACGTGATCACCCTCGCCTCGCTGGCGTGGGCCCCGGGCCAGCCCCGCAACGTGGCCATCGCCGGAGCGGTCCGGCCGTCGGCGACCCTGTTCTGGGACCCGGTGGAATCCGACCGCCTGGCCGGCTACCGCGTCTACTGGCGCGAGACAACCGCCCCGCAGTGGACCCACTCGCGGTTCGTGGGTCAGGTGACCGAGCACACCTTCGAGAACCTGGTCATCGACAACTTCCTCTTCGGGGTGGCCTCGGTCTCGACCGACGGCAACGAGAGCGTGGTCTCGTTCCCGTCCTCGACCCGGCGCCGGTAGCGAGAGTCCGGCCCGGCGCTTACCGGACCGGGCCCGGGTCCGCCTCCTCCTCCGGATCGGAAGGGCCCGGCGCGGCGGAGGGCTGCGCCTCGAAGCGCCAGTCGCTGTAGCGCCTCGCGCCCTCGTAGATCCGCAGGCTCAGTTCGTCGCTGGCGCTCGCGACGCCCAGGATCCCGGGGACGGCCCCCGGCTCCGTGGGTCCGGCGGGCGCCGCCTCCACGAAGTCGCCGGCCATCGCGCCGGTCATCGCCCCGGGGGGGCCCGCCGGATTCGGGTTGGGCGAGGGCCGCAGCAGTCGGAACGGGCCCCGGGTCACCGGGTCCGACCAGACCCGGCGGAGATAGCCTCCCTCGACGAGTTCCTCGAGCGACTCGGGGAGGGCGCCGGGCCGGTCGCGCTGGAAGCGCTCGATGGCCCGGACCACGGCCTCTCCCCGGAACACCAGCTCCGCCTCCTGTTCGCGCTGGAGCACCCGGCTCCACAGGTTGACCGCGGCGAGCAGCCCGATTCCGAGCAGCGTCGCCCCGATCAGGACGCCGAACAGGACGTAGCCGTCTTCCCGACGTCCCCGTTCAGGCGCCTCGCTCACCACTCGCGGTAGGGGCGCCCATCGCTCCCCGTCTGTTCGGACCGGCTGCGGACATCGGACACCCCGGCGGGGGCGTCAGGGAACAGGGGGTCGTACCCGTCGCGGATCTCCTCCCAGAGGATGGAGCCGGTCATCGGGTCCTCCGGGATCTCGCGCAGGTAGCCCGCGACGACCAGATCCCCGAGCACCGCCGGGTATGCCTCCCGGTCCGCCTGGTACTGATCGAGGCGCTCCCGGATCACCGCCAGGTTGTGGCTCAGCACGGCTTCTTTCGCCTTGACCACCTGCGCCTGGTAGCGCGGCGCGGCGATCGCGAACAGGATGCCGAGCACGAGGAGCACCAGCACCATCTCGATGAAGCTGAAGCCGGCGTCCCGGCGGGGCGCCCGGAGCCGATTCACCATGACCGGTAGGGCGTCCCGTCGAGCGCCCGCCGGGGGGACGCCGAGCGGAGGTCGTAGACGTTCTCGCCGCCCCAGCTCAGCGTGTCCGGGTCGTCCTGGTAGGAGCGGAGCAGCCAGTCGGACCGGCCGGTGAACGGGTCCACCGGAAGCCGCCGCAGGAACCGGATCACCGGCGCCCGCCCCTCCTCGTCGGGCGGCCCGGGAACCCCGTCCACCAGCGCCTCGAGGTCCGGGGGGTAGTTCCGGTGGTCGGGTTCGAGGAAGTCGGGCGAGATCTCTCCCTCTTCGGCCGCCGCGCGGTAGGCGTCGATCGCGAGCCGCGTCGTTCGGAGCTCGCGGCGCAGCTCGATCTCGCTGGCGCGGACCGACGCGACCCGCGCCACCGGGATCACCGCGAGGGCGAGGACTGCGAGGATCCCCGACGCCACCACCAGCTCGATCAGCGTGAAGCCTCGCTCCCGGCGCGCCGGGCGGGGGACGGACATCAGAACTGCGGGACCGAGGCCAGGCTCATCAGCGGCAGGTAGATCGCGAGGAGAACGAGCGCGACGAAGCCGCCGAGGAGGAGGAGCACGACCGGCGTCAGCAGGCTCAGCAGCACCGTGACCCGGTTCTCGATGACCTCGTCGTTGAAGTCGCTCACGCTGGAGACCATCCGCGCCAGATCGCCGGTTCCTTCCCCCACCCGGACCATCTGGAGCGCGAAGCCCGGGATCTCGCCGCTCGCGCCCAGCGCCTCGACGAACGGCCTTCCCTCGGAGACCTCTCGGGCGGCGGGCTCGAGCGCCGACCGCAGGTGGCGGTTCCCCACCGAGCCGGCGGCCACCGGAATCGCGTTCGCCAGCGGCATCCCGCCGGCGAGCAGCGCGCCGAGCGAACGGCAGAACTGGGAGACGGCGTAGAGGCGCAGGACCTCCCCCACCCCCGGCAGCCGGAGCAGCAGACGGTCCCGGATGCGGCCGGACTCCGGTCGGCGCGACCAGACGAGGCCCAGCGCCCCGAGGGCGGCCCCACCGCCGAGAACCCATCCCAGGTGGGTGCGGACGCCTTCCGCCACCGACAGCAGGACGGTCGTCAGCGCTGGCAGCTCCTGGCCGAATCCGGCGAAGAAGGGGATGAACTCGGGAACGACGCCGAGCAGGAGAAAGGCGGCGGTCCCGAGGAGCGCGGTGAGCAGGAAGATCGGGTAGACCAGCGCCGCGGTGAGCTGGGACCGGGCCCGCACCGCCACCCGGAACGCTTCGGTGAAGCGGGCGAGCATGCCGGGAAGGTCCCCGCTCGTCTCCCCCGCCTGGAGGCAGGCGGCGTACACCGGCGGGAAGAAGGAGAAGCGCCGGACCGCGCGGCTCATCGGCTCGCCGCTCCGGATATCCCGCAGGACTTCCGAGACCGCGGCGCGGAGCGTGCGGTTGTCCATGCGCTCGGTCATGATCGCGAGCGACTCGGCGAGCGGCAGCCCGGCGCGCAGCAGGGCGGCGAGTTCCTGGTTGAACAGCAGCACGTCGCGGCTGCGGACGGCGGGAGCGCGGAGCCGGGCCCAGGATGAGCTCTCCAGGCCGGCAGCCGGCGTCCGGTCGCGGGCGGCCCCGCCGCCGAAGAGCCGGAGCCAGGGAACGGCGAGCCCCGGAACGCGCCGCACGTGGAAGACGATGAAGCCTTCGCGCTCGAGCGCTTCGCGGGCGGCGTCGGGAGTCCGGGCCTCGATCCGCCGTCGGCGCAGCTCCCCCGCCGGTTCTCCGATCTGGCACAGGTACTCGGCCACGCGTCGTCCCCGATGGTAGTCCGCCGCGCCGCAACCGGCTGCTAGACTCGATTTCGGGAGGGTTGGCGGACATGAGCCGAAAGAAGACGATGCGGAAGAAGCGCCGGCTGCGCGGCGCCGCGGCGCGGGGAGGCCAGGCTTCGGCGGGGCAGGTCCTCGCCGAGAACCGGCGCGCGCGCCGGAACTACACCCTGCTCGACCAGTTCGAGGCCGGGATCGCGCTCACCGGCCCGGAGGTCAAGTCCTGCCGGAACGGCGGCGCCAACCTGAAGGACGCCTACGGGCGCGAGCGCGGCGGGGAGCTCTTCCTGGTGAACTGCCACATCGCGCCCTACACCCACGCCGCCGGCGATCAGGGCAACCCCGATCGCAGCCGCAAGCTGCTGCTCCACGGCGACGAAATGCGGCGGATCGCGGGCAAGCTGAGCACCACCGGCCTCACGCTGGTGCCGCTGCGGATCCACGTGCGCGCCGGCTGGATCAAGGTCCAGCTCGCGCTCGCCAAGGGCAAGAGCCAGCGGGATCGCCGCGAGACGATCCGCCAGCGCGAGGCCGAGCGCGAAGTCCGGGCGGCGCTCGGGTAGACGACGCGGGCGGCCGGTCAGCCGCCGGCTGGCGAGCGGTCCGGGCGGCCGTTGGTCCCGGGCGTCAGGAACTGGGCGAGGTACTGCGCCGGGTGGAGGGCGCGGCGCCCGGTCGCGTCGAGGATCTGGTGCCGGCACGACGTGCCGCCGGCGATCACGTTCTGTCCGCTCTCCAGCGCGTTCACCGCCGGGAACAGGCGTCGCTCCCCGATCCGGAGCGAGATCTCGTAGTGGTCGCGGGTGTAGCCGAAGCTGCCCGCCATGCCGCAGCATCCGGAGTCCACCACCGAGACCCGGCCGCCGGGGGCGCGGAGGACGGCGGCGAGCGGTCCGGTCCCGCAGAAGGTCTTCTGGTGGCAATGGCCATGCGCGAGGGCCTCCTCGCCTGACGCCCGCCCGTTCGTGACCCGGGCGACCTCCTCGAGGTCGCTCTCGAGAAACTCCTCGAACAGGACCGCCGAATCGCGGATGCGCCGGGCCGCGTCGCCGTCGGGCCCGGGGACCAGTTCCCCGAACTCGTCCCGGAAGGTGAGCAGGCACGACGGTTCGAGGCCCACGATGGGGAGGCCCGCCGACGCGAATTCGTCGAGCGCCTTCACGCTGCGGCGGGCCAGTCTCCGGGCCCGGTCGAGCATGCCCCGCGAGATCGCCGGCCGACCGCAGCAGACCGCCGGGGTGAGACGCACCTCGTAGCCGAGCGCCCACAGCACCCGGCAGGCGGCGGCGCCGACCTCGGGCTCGAAGTGGTTCGTGAAGGTGTCGGGGAAGAGCGCGACCGCGCCTCGGGGCCGGGTCGGCTGGCCGGCGCTCCCGTGTTGGCGGAACCAGCGCTCGAACGTCCGCCGCGCCATCTGCGGCAGGCTCCGGCGGGGATCGAGGTCGGCGATCCGGCCCAGGATCCCCTTGGCCAATCCGGTGCGTTCGGCGACCCGCGCCAGCGGTCCGAGCCTTCGCCCCCACCGGGCGAGCCGGTCGGGGGCCCCGAACACCGCATCGCTCGCCGGGCGCCGCCGCGTGCGGTAGGCGTGGTGGAGGAAGTCGCTCCTGAGCCGCGCCATGTCCACGCCCGAGGGGCACTCCGCCTTGCAGGCCTTGCAGGCGAGGCAGAGGTCGAGCGCGCCGAGGATCCGGTCCTCGGACTCCCGTCCGGGGGCGAGCCGTCCGTCGAGGAGCGCCCGCAGCAGGTTGGCCCGGCCGCGGGTGGAATGCTCCTCGTCGCGGGTCACCATGAACGAGGGGCACATCACGCCGGTGAGGTCCTTCCGGCAGACGCCGGCTCCGTTGCAGAGCTCGACCGCCCGGGCGAACCCGTTCTCGCGCGGATACGGGAACACCACCGGGAGTTCGGTCGCCTGGTAGTCGGCGCCGTAGCGCAGGTTGTCGGTCATCGCCGGGGCGTCCACCACCTTGCCCGGGTTCATGAGCCCGTCGGGATCGAAGGCGGCCTTGAGCCGTCGGAACGCCTCGTAGACCCGGGGCCCGAACACCTGCTCGTTGAAGTGGCTGCGCGCCAGCCCGTCGCCGTGCTCGCCGCTCATGGCGCCGCCGAAGTCCAGCACCAGGTCGCAGATCTCGCGGGCCAGCTCGTCCATCTTCCGCACTTCGGCGGCGTCCTTCAGGTCGATCAGCGGGCGGATGTGGAGGCAGCCGGCCCCGGCGTGGGCGTAAAAGCAGCTCTCGGTGTTGCGTCCGGCGAGGATCTCCTCGAATCTGCGGATGAACTCGGGGAGGCGCTCGGGCGCGACCGCGGTGTCCTCCACGAAGGCGATCGGCTTGCGGTCCCCGGGCAGGCTGAGCAGCAGCGGCAGCGCCGACTTGCGGATCGCCCACACGTTCTTCTGCTCCGCCGGGTCCATGATCCGCAGCATCGGCTGGCCGCGCCGTCCCATCCGCCGCTCCAGCCGGTCGAACCGGTCGATCACCTCGCCGTCGCTCTCGCCCGCGAACTCGATCAGGATGAGGGCCTCGGGCTCGCCCTCGACGAAATGGAGCCGCCGGGAGTACTCGAGCGATTCGCGGGCCAGCCGCAGCACCATCCGGTCGACCAGCTCGACGCAGGTGGGCTGGAGCTCGAGCGCTTCCACCCCGGCCTCGAGCGCCGGGAGCATCCCCTCGAAGTGGAGCACCGCGAGCCCGGTCCGCCGGGGCAGGCGGTGGAGCTGCACCCGCGCCTCCACGACGGTTCCGAGCGTCCCCTCGGACCCCACGACCAGCCCGGCGAGGTTCACGCCGGCGGGGTCGAGGAGGAGATCCAGGTTGTACCCCGACACCCGACGCGGAATCCGCGGAAAGCGCTCGCGCACATCGTCCCGGTAGCCCTCGCGCAGCGCCAGAACCTCCCGCAGGATCCGCCCGAGCGCCCCGCCGCCGCGGGCGCGCCGGCGCAGGTCGTCCCACGACATCCACGCAAGCCGCTCCACGCTCCCGTCGGCCAGCACCACGGTGGCGTCGATCACGTTCTCGACGGTCTTTCCGTAGACCAGCGAACGCGACCCGGCGGAGTTGTTCCCGATCATGCCGCCGAGGTTGGCGCGGTTCGAGGTGGAGGTCTCGGGACCGAACCGGAGCCCGTAGGGGGCCAGCTCGGCGGCGAAGGCGTCCTGCACCAGCCCGGGCTGGATCCGCGCCCACAGCTCCTCCCGGTTCACCTCGAGCACCCGCCGGAAGTGGACCGAGAGATCCATCACCACCGCTTCGCCGACGGCCTGGCCGGCGAGCGAGGTGCCTCCGCCCCGGGGCAGGAGCGGGGCCCCGGCGTCCGCCGCCGCGCGCACCGTCTCGACGACGTCCACGGTGTGGCGGGGGATCACGACGCCCAGCGGCTCGACCTGGTAGATGCTGGCGTCGGTCGAGTAGAGGATGCGGGTCGCCCGGTCGAAGCGCACCTCGCCCTCGATCCGCGCTGCGATTTCGCGCGCCAGCGCCGTCATGTCGCGGGCGAGGATATCCCGCATCCGGGCCGTTTCCGGCGTCCTCCGCGAGGGCCGGAGCGGCCGTCCATGCGCAAGAATGGAGGGTCAGCCAAAGGGGTCGGTCTTCCGGGCGAGGCCGCTGGCATGGCGCTTCGATCGTTTCTCTCGTTTGACGAACTCCGCGAGGGGATGGTCCCCGACGCGGTCCCCGGGGAGCGGGCCCGCGAAGTCCTGCGGGTGGCGGCCGAGCTTCACGCCGGGGACGGCCCGGCGGTCGCCCGCGCCTGCCGGGCCTCGCTGCTGGACTGGCTGGGCGACCGGATGCCCGGGCCGCTCCCTCCCGAGGCCGCCGGCTCCGGGAATTTCTCCGTTCGCTCGGGGCGTTACTTTCTCGAAGGAGCGCGGGTGCGGCGCGACGGGGATGAGGTCCGGGCGCTTCGCCTCGCCGAACCTGTCGGCAAGGGGCCCAGGAGCTTCCGCGTCACCGAGCTGGGCCTCCGCGAGGCGGCGGGGCGCTTTCCCGAGTTCCGCCTGCGGCTGCTCGCCGACGTCCGGGGGCCGTCCCCCGACACTGGCCCTCGGGTTCCGGACATCGTCGGCAAGCTGGCGTCGGTGTTCGACATGCGCTGTGGAAACCGGCGGATCTCGACCGATCCGCTTCTGGTGGACTCCGAACCCGCCGCGAAGCGGCTCGCGGAGGAGCTCCTGTCTCCCCAGCGGTCGCTCCCCTATCTCGCGCTCAGCGTGCCGGAGAACGCCGAGGATCCCACCCGTCCGCTCCTCGATCCGGTGGCGATGTCGCGCGCCACGGCCGGCCTCGCCGTCGTGGTCGTCGTCCCGCACGAGGCCACCTGGGCGCTGACCCGGATCTTCGGGGATCGCCGGCTCTCGGTCTATCTCGGGGCGGCGCGCCTCTACCTGCCGGGATTCCGCCTGGACGGGGATCCGCGCGAGCATCGCCTCATCCTCGGCGACTGGATGGAGAAGCCGGGCGGGCTCGCGTCGAGTCGCGACGACCTCCTGCGACAGATCGCGCGGCGCAGCGTGACGGGCGACGGCGAATGGACCTTCGCCCGGCTTCGAACGCTCGCCCGGGAGGAGCGCGAGGAGTCCGGCGCCGCGGTGGAATCGGACTCGACTCCCGACCTCGAGTCCCCCCCGGAGTCGTTCGTGTCCGTCTCCGCCGCGGCGCCCGCCGCGGAGAAGGCCTCTGGCGAGGGCCCGACGGCCGCTGCCGAATCGCCGGTCGTCCCCGATTCCCCGGATGCGCCCCCGGCTTCGGAGGCGAGGCCGGCGCCCGCGGACGCCCCGGACGAGGAGACGGCGGAGGTCGCCGCCGCTCCGGCCCAGGAGGTGGTGGCCGGGAGGGAAACCGGCCCGCCCGCTACGGGAGGTGACGCCGGCGTGAGCCCGGCGGCCTCCGCTCCGCCTCTTGCGGATCCCGAGACCCCGGCCCCGGAGGCGCCCGCCGCGCCGCCGCGGTCGACGCCCTGGTGGCGGAGGGTCGTCCTTGCGCTGCGCGGCCTCCCCGATCCGGCGGTCGACGCCCGCCACGCCGCGGAGCGCGACGCCTGGCTGCGTGAACTCGAGGAAGCCCGCGAGCGTCTGCGCCGGGTCGAGGAGCGGGCGGACCGGTCCGAGACGAAGCTCGGTCGACTGGAGGAAGAGAAGGACGAGCTCGAAGGCGAATGGGAGGATGCCGAGCGGCGGGTGGATGCGGCCCTCCAGGAGCGCGATCTCGCGGTGCGCGAGGTTCAGGAGCTCCTCGAGCTGCTGGACGCTCGCGGGCTCTCGCCCCCCGCATCGGACGAGCTTCCGGAGACCTGGGCCGCGTTCGGCGCCTGGTGCGAGCGCGAGCTCACCGGGCGGGTGCGGTTGATGCCCCGCGCCCGGCGCGAGATCAAGCGCGCCCGCTTCGCCGATGTCCGCCTCGCCGCGCGCTGCCTTCGCTGGCTCGGCGGCGAGTACCGGAGACTGCGGCTCGAGACCTCCGGGCTGGGGCTGCGCGGGCGCGTGGAAAACGGCGTCCACAACCAGCAGTGCGGCGGCGACGCCTTTCCCGTCAAGTGGCGCGGCAAACACCAGAAGGTCGACTGGCACATCAAGAGCGGCGGATCCACCCACGACCCGACCCGTTGCCTGCGGATCTACTACTTCTGGGATCCGGCCTCCGACGAGGTCGTCATCGCCTCGATGCCCGCCCACATCCGGACCGACGCGACCTGAAGGCGCCCTTCGTCAACTGTTGTTGACGCTTCGTCAACCGGCGTTGACGCCCTCGGGCGAAACGGGTGGCGGAATCCCGCGGCAGGAGTCGCGGAGCGACACGCGAGCGGGGTCCGGAAATCACAGCTCTTCAAAGACTTACGGGCGAGTCCATCCCGACCGCGGGAGGACTGGAGGTTCTGGCGCGCCGCTTGCCTTACTGACGCCGCCGCCGACGTCCCGTTCCGACGGGCCAACGGACGGTGACCTTGCGCTCAACGACGGTTCTTCTGCTTCAGGAGGCGCTCATGAACCCGTTCCGCAATCCCCACCGGCCCCGGCTCCGGGCCCTCGCCGCGGCGTCCCTCGCCGCCTTTCTCCTTCCTGGCGCGCTCCTCGCCGCGCAGCCCGAGGAGCCGATCGACATCAACACCGCCAGCGTCGAGGAACTCACCCGGCTTCCCCGGATCGGCGAAGTGACCGCCACCCGTATCGTGGAGTGGCGCGAGGAAAACGGCCCCTTCACCCGCGTCGAGGAGCTGCTGAACGTCCAGGGCATCGGGGAGCGCACCTTCGAGCGCATCCGGCCTCACGTGAAGGTGGACTCCGACGATCGCGCCGGAGCGGCGCATCCGCCGGGTCTCCTGCGGGAGTCCGGCCGGCTCCGGGAGGCCGGATCCGGTGCGGAGCGGCGCGGTGGCGCCGGTTCCGCCTGAGCGCCACGCCGGGAGACCCGAGGGGAGGGATCCGGGCGGCGGCGCATGCCCCCGCCGGGGTTTCTCGCTGACCGAACTCCTGGTCGTGGCGGCCTTCGCGGCGGTCGTCGGCGCGATGGCCGTTCCCTGGGTCTCCGGCCAGCTCCGGGTTCATCGGGTGCGCAGCGCCGCGTTCGCGCTGCGCACCGAGCTTCACCGGGCCCGGACCGCGGCCGCCTCGGGCGCAGCGAACGTCGCGGTCGTGTTCGATGCTCCGGCGCCCGGGGGAGAACTACCCGACCTGGAGTCCGACCTCCGGGACTCGCCCTGGATCGCGATGTACCAGGACGCGAACCACAACGGCGTCCGGCGCGCCGAGATCGCTTCGGGGACCGAGCGGCTGCTCGGGAACCCGTGGCGCCTCGAGGAGAGGTTCCCCGGCGTCCGCTGGGGCGCTCCGGCCGCCGGGATCGGGGGAGACGAGCTCCCCGGGATCGCCGTCGGGGCCGCGGGGATGGTGTCCTTCTCCCCGCTGGGCGCGTCCGGCGCCGGCCGGATCACGGTGAGCGGTGAGGGGATCGTCTACTCCGTGGTCATCCACGGCGCCAGCTCGCGAATCCGGGTGGAGCGCCGCCTGGGAGACGTCTGGGTCCGCGAGTGACGTGGGCCCGGGGAAGGGACGCCGCTTCAGCAGGCGGCGCTCTCCGGCCTCGACTACTGGCCGACCCAGCCGGCGCTCAGACCCTCCCGGTCCACGCGCTCGCCGCGGAGGTAGACCGCCTCGATCCGGCGGGTGTTCATGATGTCCGCGAGCGGGTCGGCCTCGAGCACCACGAAGTCCGCCGACTTCCCGGCCTCGATCGTCCCGACTTCATCGCCGCGACCCAGGAACTCGGCCGCGAGCCCCGTCGAGGCGACCAGGACATCGTGCGGGCTCATGCCGGCCTCCACCATGTCGCGCATCTCGATGTGGGGCCGGTAACCGCCGTTCCCGTCGGTTCCCATGACGATCTTCATCCCGGCTTCGTGGAGCCGGACCAGATTCCGCGCCTGGATCGCGAACGCCTCGTGGATCTCCGGGCGTTCCTGGTACTGCCCCTGGAGCGCTTCCAGCTCGTCGGCGGGGATCGTCCCCGACAGCCACGAGACATCCTCGTGGGCGCCGCGGCTTCCCAGGTTCGCCATGAGCGTGACGTCCGGCTGCTCCTGGACCATGGTCACGAACTCGTCGTCCACGTCCATGTCGCGGACGCTGTGGGCGAAGGCGTCGACGCCGGCTTCGAGGAGCCCCTTGGCGTCCTCGAGGTCGAAGATGTGGGCCGCCACCCGCAGGCCGTGCGCGTGCGCCTCCTCGATCGCCGGTCCGTAGATTTCGGGGGTCAGCTTCTCGTACTGCCCGTTCCGGTCGTCCACCCAGAGCTTGACGATGTCCACGCCCTGCGCCGCCAGTTCCCGGACGGCCTCCCGGGCTTCCTCGGGGGTGTCGATCCAGTACGGGACCTCGGAGCGGCCGGGCTCCGGCCGGGTGATGCCGCGCCCGGCGGTCATCGAGCGCGCCGCGCCGGGGATCGTGAGATCCCGCACCTCGAAGGCGGTGTCCTCGCCGTCGTGCCCGAGGCTCAGTCCCAGCCCCACGCCGTAGTAGGCGCGGCGGTGGAGGTCGTCCACCAGCTCCTCCCGGGGAACCCGGAAGTGCACGTGGGTGTCCACCAGCGCCGGGATCACGAAGCGCCCCGAGAGGTCCACCCGTTCGGCGCCGTCGGGCGCGGTCACGGCCGATGCCGGTCCCGCCGCGGTGATCACGCCGCCGTCGACCACGATCACCGCGTCGGCGATCGGATCGCTGCCGTCGCCGATGATGAGCTGCGCCCCCTCGTAGGCGACGGCGGTCGAGGCGGGGGCCTCCGGCGCGCCGCCACATCCGGCGATCACGGCGGCGCCCAGGGCCGTCAGGGCGAGGCCGCGGAATCTGCAAAGCGTGTTGTGACGTGAGTTCATTGAAAGTCTCTCCGCAGGGTGGACCGGAGGCCGCCCCGAGTTACTGCGGTTCTCCGAGGAATACCGGCTCCGGGTCCACCAGCTTCACCGCCCAGAGCCCCGAATGGTGGTCCGCGAGAAAGATGTGGCCCTTGTAGGGCTGTGGACCCCAGACCATGGCGGAGTTCGGGATGAAGCTCTCCGGGTCCTCCGGCAGGAACGCCGCGATCTCGCGGCCCTGCCGGTAGAGATCCCCGCGCAGTTCGCCCGAGATGTCCACGACGCGCAGACCGCCGTTGTAGTAGCCGATGTAGAGGATGTCGTCCTCGACCCACAGGTTGTGGGTCCCCGCCTCGGGGACCTGGTAGCGGGCCACTTCGACCGGCTCCTCCCAGTTGTCCCACTCGAAGATGTGGATCCAGCCGGCGGCGCGATCCGGCGTGCCCGGCTCGCCCATCGTCTGGTAGGGGAACGCCTCGTCCCCGCCGATCATCAGGAACTTTCCGGTGGACTCGCTGCGGTAGGGGAAGGCGGCGTGGTTCCAGCCGCTCGGGTAGGGAGTGCTGCCGAGCAGGACCGGGTTGTTCGGCGCGCCGCCCATGCCGCCGCCGCCCACATCCACCGCCACGACGCCGTCGCTCCAGTTCGAGGAGTAGGCGATCCCCTCGTGGACCCAGACATCGTGGATCGAGTGTCCCGGGGTGTCCAGTTCGAAGCGGCCGACCCGGTAGGGGTTCGCCGGATCCTCGGCGTTCAGGATGTCGTAGCGGCGTCCCGCCGAGAGCGCGTAGATGTGCTCTTCGGCGATGAAGACGTTGTGGACGCCGCCGCTCAACTGATCGTCATAGCGGGTGATGACCTGGACGCCGTTCTGCGGGTCGCTCACATCGAGGATCACCAGCCCGTTCTTGCGGTCCGAGGCGCCCTCGCGGCTGATGACCGCGAACATCCCGTCCTCCGAGACCTTCACGTCGTTCACGGTCCGGGCGTCCACCCGGACGGTGTCGATGAGGGCCATCGAGGCGGGGTCGGTCACGTCCCAGAAGTAGGCGTGTCCATCCGCGCCCCAGGTTCCGGTCACCGCGTAATCGCGTCCGTCCGGGCCTTCCCAGACCCACAGGTCCGAGGTGTGCCGGTCCCGCACCGGCCCCTGTCCGACGACCTCGACGTCCTTCCTGACGTTCCGGGAGACGACGCTCAGCGTGGCCGACGCCGAACGGGTGAAGCCGTCGGCGATCACGGTGTGGGTTCCGGAGCGCTCCGCGACGAAGGCCCCGTCGGCGCCGACCTGCCCGATGGCCCCCGGGGCGATGATCCCGTCCGCCGGGACGCCGTGGGTGGCGAACTGGACCGGGTAGTGCGGCACGGCGTTCCCCGCATCGTCGAGCGCCGTCGCCTCGAAGAACACCACGTCCCCGGTGCGCACCGGGTCGGCGGCGTTCGGGTCGGGCCGGGCGCTCAGCGCGATGGAGGCCACCGGGTTGTCCTCCACCACGAGCGCCTCGGTTCGGGTCGCGGCCTCCGCGGTCGCCGTCAGGTTGGCGCTCCCCGCCCCGACGAGCGTGAGGACGCCCAGCGGATCCACCGTGGCGACGCCCGGGTCGCTCGTCGTCCAGACGATCTCCACGTCATTCCGGACGGCGCCGGAGACATCGGTCACCACCGCCTCCAGCGCGATCGCGGTGCCGGCGTAGAGCCGCTCGGGGAGATTCGCGGCCTCCACGCTGGCCACCGGCGGATTCGGGACCGTGACCGGGATCTCGACGAGGACCGCCGGCTCGGAGCGCCGATCGGCGTTCTCCGGGTCCCTCGGGACCATCGCGATCAGGGTGTGGTCGCCGGGCCGGTAGGCCTCGACGACCCCCGCCGGGTTCACCCCCACGGATCGCCGCGCCCTGGAGAAGAACACGACGGTGCGGTCGAGCGAATTGCCGTCAGCGTCCCGAACCTCCGCCTCGAGGACCAGTTGGTCCCCCACCTCGAGCGTCAGCTCGGCGGGAGTGACAACGAGCTCGGCGGGCTCCGGCCCGGCGGCCGCCGCTTCTTCCTGGGCGGCGGCGCCGGTCGACAGCAGGAGCCCCGCCAGCGCGGCGGCGGGCAGGGGGAAACGGGAGAGTTGATGCGTCCGGGTCATGAAGCGCCCCTTGCGACCGCCGCCAGCGGTCCGGATCTATTGCGGTTCGCCGAGGAACACCGGTTCGTGGTCCACGAGCTTCACCGCCCAGAGTCCCGAGTTCATGTCGCTCAGGAAGATGTGCCCCTTGAACGGTTGCGGGCCCCACGTCATCGGGGCGTTCGGGATGTGGCCCTCGGGGTCCTCGGGGAGGAAGGCCGCGATCTCGCGGCCCTGCCGGTAGAGGTCCCCGCGGAGCTCGCCGGAGATATCGACGACCCGCAGCCCGGCGTTGTAGTAGGCGATGTAGAGGATGTCGTCCTCGACCCACAGGTTGTGGGTCCCCGCCTCGGGCACCTGGTAGCGGGCGACCTCGACCGGCTCCTCCCAGTTGTCCCACTCGAAGATGTGGATCCAGCCGGCGGCGCGCCGCGGGGTGTCCGGCTCGCCGATGACCTGGTAGGGGAACGCCTCGTCGCCGCCGATCATCAGGAACTTGCCGGTGGACTGGCTCCGGTAGGGGAAGGCGGCGTGGTTCCAGCCGCTCGGGTAGGGGGTGTTGCCGAGCAGGACCGGGTTGTTCGGCGCGCCGCCCATGCCGCCGCCGCCAACGTCCACCGCGACGACGCCGTCATTCCAGTTCGAGGAGTAGGCGATCCCCTCATGGACCCAGACATCGTGGATCGAGTGTCCCGGAGTGTCCAGCTCGAAACGGCCGACCCGGTAAGGGTTCGTCGGATCCTCGGCGTTCAGGATGTCGTAGCGCCGCCCCGCCGAGAGCGCGTAGATGTGCTCTTCGGCGATGAAGACGTTGTGGACGCCGCCGCTCAACTGATCGTCGTAGCGGGAGATGACCTGAACGCCGTTCTGCGGGTCGCTCACATCGAGGATCACCAGCCCGTTCTTGCGGTCCGAGGCGCCTTCGCGGCTGATGACCGCGAACTTGCCGTCCTCGGACACCTTCACGTCGTTCACGGTCCGGGCGTCCACCCGCACGGTGTCGATCAGGGCGATCGACGACGGGTCGGTGACGTCCCAGAAGTAGGCGTGCCCGTCCGCGCTGTGGGTCCCGGTGACGGCATAGTCCCGTCCGTCGACGCCCTCCCAGATCCACAGATCCGACGTGCGGCGGTCCCGGACCGGGCCCTGGCCCACGACCTGGACGTCCTTCCGGACGTTCCGGGAGACCACGCTCACCGTCGCCGAGGCCGACCGGGTGAAGCCGTCCGCGATCACGGTGTGGGTTCCCGGGCGTTCCGCGACGAACGCGCCGTCGGCGCCAACCTGCCCGATCGCGCCGGGAGCGACGATCCCGGCCGCCGGGACGCCGAGGGTCGCGAACTGCACCGGATAGTCGGGAACGTCGTTGCCGTCGGCGTCAACCACGGAAGCCTCGAAGAACACCACATCGCCGGTGCGCACCGAGGCGTCGGGAGCTCCTTCGAGCGTGATCGAGACCACCGGGTTGGCGGCCACGGTGATCGCCGTGTCGTGACTCACCGCCTCCGCCGTCGTCGTCACGGTGGCGCTGCCGGGGCTCACCAGCTCGAGAACGCCGAGCGCATCCACGGTGGCGACCGCCGGGTCGCTCGAACTCCAGCCGACCCCCACATCGTTCCGCACCGCGCCCGAGGTGTCGGTCACCAGCGGCCGCAGGCTGATCGCGGTTCCGGCGTAGAGGTGGCCGGGCATGTTGGCGATCTCCACCGAGGCCACCGGCGGGTTCGGGATCGTGACCGGGATCTCGACCTGGACCGCCGGCTCGGCGCGCCGGTCGTTGTCTTCCGGGTCCCTCGGAACCATGGCGATCAGGGTGTGCTCGCCGGGGCGATAGGCCTCCACGATCCCCGCCGGGTTCACTCCGACCGCGCGGCGACGGCGGGAGTAGAACACCACGGTCCGGTCCATCGGGTTGCCTTCCTCGTCGCGCACTTCGGCCTCGAGGGTCAGGCTGTCTCCGACCTCGAGGGTGAGTTCGTCCGGCGTGACGATGAGCTCGGCGGGCTGGGGCCCGGCGGGCTCTTCGCCTTCCTCCTGGGCCAGCGCGAGCCCGGGGACGAGGAGGAGCGCCGCGGCCGCGGCCGCGAGGCCCCGGAGACGGCGGGAGGTTTCGTGCTGTTCGGTCATGGCTTCGTTCTCCACGGCTGCTTCGCTGCTGCGTACTTTGCCCGGGCGTCTCACGGTTCGCCCTTCCAGTAGATGATTCCGCCGGCCTGCTTGCCGACATCCACCCGTCCGACGCGCTCGGCGGCGGCCACGTCGTAGACCTCGACCGTCCCCGGTTCGCCGCCGATCCCCTCCAGGGTCACGATGGCGTACCGGTCGTCGTCCGTCACGACGACGCCGTGGGGAACGCGCCGGGTGGTCTCGGGGGCCGCGATGAGCTTCCCGGACTCGAGGTCCCAGAAGCCGATCCGGTGGCCCGACTTGTAGGTGGCGACGAGGCGGCTTCCGTCGGACGTGATCTCGAGGTTGTAGGGGTTCTCCCCCGGCCCGGCGTCGAACCGGCGGGCGACCTCCCAGGACTCGAGGTCCACCTCGTAGATGGCGCTGTCGCCGTTGCCCGCGACGTAGACCTTGCCCTGCGGGGAGGGCTTCGTGGCCCAGGTCGGCTTGACGACCGGCATCCGCATGCCGCCCATGTCTCCCATCCCGGCGTGGCCGGCGTGGGGGTCCGGAGGATCCGTGCCGAGCGCCAGGCGGCGGGCGATCTCGAACCGCAGCGCGTCGACCTCCACCAGCTCGTCATCCATCATGTTGACCGAGTAGAGCCGGGTGCCGTCGCCGTTCATCCGCGCCCCGTGGGGCATCACGCCGGTGTCGATCGTCGCGACCTCGATCATCGTGCCCGTCTCCACGACCGAGATCGTGCTCGGCACCATGTCGCCGTGGAGGTTGAAGTTCACGATGTAGAGCAGCCCGGTGCTCGGGGAGATGTCCATCGTGGCCGGGAACATGCCGAGGGTGGCGTCTCCCATCCATTCGTTCGTGCCGGTCTCGTACTTGTGGACCGAGCCGAAAGGCATGCCGTGGGCGATGGAGAGGAACCAGTACCGGCCGTCCGGCGAGATGTTGATCCCGTGCGGACCCTCGGTCTCGGTGGGGAAGCTCCCCACCGCGATCTCGTCCACCTCGGTCGTCCCTCCGGGTCCGAAGCGGATCAGGTGCACGGTGTCGTCGGACTCGGCGCACACGTAGACGAAGTAGTTCCGCTTCGGCGGCTCGAGGTCCTCGGCCAGCGCCGGCGCCGCGAGCGCCAGCGAGACCGCCAGAAACAGCGCGCGATGTCCGGTCACTGCGGTTCTCCCATGTTGCGGGGCGTCTCCGGGTCGACGAGCTTCACCGCCCACAGCCCCGAGTTCCAGTCGGTGAAGAAGATGTGGCCCTTGAACGGCTGCGGGCCCCACACGAACGTGGCGTTCTTCTTGTACCCCTCCGGGTCGGCGGGCTCGAAGAACGCGATCTCGCGACCCTGGCGGTAGAGGTCGCCGCGGAGTTCGCCCGAGACGTCCACCACCCGCAGGCCCGCGTTGTAGTAGCCGACATAGAGGATGTCGTCCTCGACCCAGATGTTGTGGCTGCCCGCTTCCGGAACCTGGTAGCGCGCCACTTCACGACCCTCGCCGCTCTCCTCGTCCCACTCGGCGATGTGGACCCAGCCGGCCGCCACGTCGGGGAGGTCGCCGTCGGGGTCGAAGCTCCAGGGGAAGCTTTCGTCGCCGGCGAACACCAGCATCTTGCCGGTGGACTGGCTGCGGTAGGGGAAGCCGGCGTGGTTCCACCCGTTCGGATACTTGAAGCTCCCGATCATCTTCGGGTCGTTGGGAGCTCCGCCGAGGCCGCCGCCCCCGACATCCACCGCGACCACGCCGTCGGTCCAGTTGGACGACCACGCGATCCCCTCGTGGACCCACACGTCGTGGATGCCGTGTCCGGGGGTGTCCAGCTCGAAACGGCCCACCCGGTAGGGGTTCGCCGGATCCTCCGCGTTCAGGATGTCGTAACGGCGCCCCGCCGAGAGCGCGTAGATGTGCTGCTCGGCGACGAACACGTTGTGGACGCCGCCGCTCAACTGGTCGTCGTAGCGCGAGAGGATCCGCACGCCGTCGGTCGGGTTCGAGACATCGAGGACGACCAGGCCGTTCCGGCGATCCGAGGCGCCCTCCCGGCCGATCACCGCGAATTTCCCGTCCGGGGAGACCTTCACGTCGTTCACCGTGCGCGCGTCGACCCGGACCGTGTCCACCAGGGCGATGCCCGCCGGATCGGTCACGTCCCAGAAGTAGGCGTGGCCGTCGGCGCCCCAGGTGCCGGTGACCGCGTAGTCGCGGCCGTCGAGCCCTTCCCAGACCCACAGGTCCGAGGTGTGCCGGTCCAGCACCGGGCCGCGTCCGACGATCTCCCAGTCCTTGCGGATGTTGCGGGGGACGGCCCGGATCGAGGTCCGGGCGGTGAGCCCGCCGCCGGAGACGACGACGGTGTGGAGTCCGGCGCGCTCGGCGACGAAGGCGCCATCCGGCTCCACGAAGGCGGCGGCGCCGGGCGCGACCAGGTTCGGCGGGGTGCGGGTGAAGACCGCGTACTGGAGGGGGTAGTCGGGAACCGCGTTACCCGAAGCGTCGACCGCCTCGGCGGCGATCCAGACCACGTCTCCGGTGCGGGCCTCGGTCTGGTCGCTGTTCGCCTCGATCCGGACGGCGGGATTCGGGCTGACCACGAGGTCGGCGCTCCCGCGCACGCCCTCGGACATGGCGGTGATCGTCGCGGAGCCCTCGCCGTGGAGCATCAGCATCCCGTGCTCGCTGACGGTGGCCACCGAGTCGTCACTCGAACTCCATTCGAAGTCCGGGTTGCGGTCGGCGCCCGACTCGTCGGTCGCGCTGGCGCTCACGCCGAGCGATGTCCCGGCGTAGAGGTTGGGCGGAAGGGGGTGGACATCGATCGAGGCGAGCGGCGGCCACGCCACGTTCACCGGGATCTCGACGAGCACCGCGGGCTCGGACCGCCGGTCGCCCGGGCCGTCTCCGACGGGAACCATCGCAACCAGGGTGTGCTCTCCGGGCCGATGCGCCTCCACCATGCCGGCGGGCGTCACGCCCACATAACGGCGGGCGCGCGAGAAGAAGACCACCGGACGGTCCATGGCGGCGCCCGCGGCGTCCCGGACTTCCGCGGTGAGCTGCGCCGTCTCGCCGACTTCGAGGGCCAGCTCGGCCGGCGTCACCACCAGTTCCGCCGGCTGCTGGGCGGCCGCCGAGGTCGCCAGCGCGGCGAACAGCAGGAGCGCCGCTCCCGCCGAAGCCCCGTAGCGCAGACGTGAGGGACGCATGGTCCCGCTCAGCGGACCAGTGACTTTCAACTCGGGCAACATCGGGCGCAACCTCCTGACGGCGACCATCCGGCCAACGGAACATGGTACTTCCTGTTGGGGTTCCCGCCCAGGGGGCATGGGCGCGCGCGCCGGTTCGCCGCAACGCGGCTCACCCTGGCGAGCGGCGAGAAGGCGCCCGCGGCCGGCGGTGAGATCTACCAGATATCCCCGAGCGTGAAGCCCTCGGGGAAGGGGTCCGCCGGGTCCACCGAGTACTGGGCGACGCCGGTGATCCACGCCGTCCCGCTGATCGTCGGGACGACCGCCGGTACGCCGCCCACCGTGGTCCGGCGGACCAGGCGGCCGATGAACTCCGTGCCCACCGGACCGCGGTTCACGAAGTCCTCGCCGAGGTCCAGTTCTCCGCGGGCGTGGAGGGCGGCCATCCGGGCGCAGGTCCCGGTGCCGCAGGGGGACCGGTCGAGCGCTCCCGTCCAGGTCTCCGGCCGGTCCCAATCGAGGTCTCCGGTGGCGACCGACACCGCGTTCGAGGCGGTTCCGGCGGCGCGGTCCCACGGCCCGGTGAGCTGTCCGATGCTGGCGCGGCGGATGTCCGGGTTCTCCGGGTGGACCGCCTCGAGCTGCTCCCGCGCCGCCTGTTTCACCATGGCGCCCACCCGGGCGAGCTGGCGGCCGTCTTCCGGCCGGATCTCCAGCCCGAAGCGCGCTGCGTCGGCGATCGCGTAGAACATCCCGCCCCAGGACACGTCCACTTCGACCTCGCCCAGCGTCGGGATCTCCACCCGAGCTCCCAGATGGACCGGGAACGCGGGGACGTTCTCGAACGTCACCCGGGTCACCTTGCCTCCCTCGACCCGCGCCTCGACCGCCACCAGCCCCGCCGGCGTCTCGAGGACCAGCTCGGTGACCGGTTCCTTCGCCGGGAGCATCCCGGTCTCGAGGAGCGCGGTGACCGTGCACATCGTGTTCGTCCCCGACATCGGCGGGTACTCGGTCTGCTCCATGATGACGAACCCGGCGTCCGCATCCGGGTGGGTCGGCGGCAGGACCAGATTGCAGTTCGAGGCCGGATAGCCGCGCGGCTCCCGCAGCATCAGCTTGCGGAGCCCATCGGCGCGCTGCTCCAGGTACTGCATCTTCCGGAACATCGTCTCGCCCGGGACATCGAGCACACCGCCCACGATGACCCGCCCGGGCTCCCCGGCGGCGTGGAGATCCACCGCGTGGATCACCCGGTTCGTTCGCATGCCTCGATTCCCCGCCGCCGCTTCGCGGGGGCCATCCTATCCGGGCGCCGGGGGGTCGCCGGCCCCTCCCCCCGCTGTATCGTTCCGGCCCGATGACGAAGAGCCTTCGAGGCCGACCCCTGCGCCAGGCGGCGTGGCTCGTCGCGCTCCTCGCCCTGCTCACCGGGCCGGTCGCCGCCGCGGCGGACTGGCACGGGGATCACGAGGCCGAAGTCCACTGCGCGGTCTGCCATGCCGGCCACCAGGTCTCCCACCTGGCCGCATCGCCCGCCGTCGTCATCGTCCGGACGATCGGGTTCGTCACCGCGGCGCCGGGCGCCGCTCCGGTCGCCCCGACAGCCCGCCGCTCCAGTCCGGCTCGCGCCCCTCCCGCGTAGGTCGACCCAGCCGCGCCCGTTCGCCGCTCGGCGGTGAACGCCGGACCAGCCGACGCCCCTGCGTCGCTGCGCGTCCCGGCGCGCTCCGTTTCCGACCCGCGTCGGATACGCCCCCGGAGCGCGAGGCGCCGTCCCCGGGCGCGGCTCCGACCGCTTTCGTGGGCGACCCTGCTGGAGCCAAGGTGTTCCGTTTCCTTTCCCTGATCCTTTCTCTTTGTCTCGCGGCGTCCGCCTGGTTCGCCGCCCCTGCTTCCGCGGCGGTCGCCGCCCAGGAAAGCGGCGCGGTGCGCGGCGCCGTCACCTTCGTCGAGAGCGGCGCTCCGGTCCGGGGCGCCGTGGTCCGGGTCGTCGCCACCGGAGTCTCCTCCACGACCGACGAGGACGGGCGTTTCGAGATCTCGCCCCTGCCGGTGGGCGCCCATGAACTCGTCGTCGAACACGGGCTCTTCGTCAGCGACCGGCGGAGCATCACCGTGACCGCTGGCGCCGCCGTCGTGGCCGACTTCGCGATCGAGCCGCTGGTCGCCGAACGGGTCGAGGTCACCGCCACCGCCCCCGGCTACCGCCGGGAGAGCGCGGTCGTGGGCCGCACCCCCGCCCCGCTGCTCGACACCCCGGCGTCCATCCAGGTGATCGGGCGCGAACTCATCGAGGACCAGGCCGCCGTCGAATCCGACGAGGCCTACCGCAACTTCGCCGGCCTCACCTCCTCTCCCTACGCCAGCGTCGTGGCCCGCGGGTTCACCCAGCGGGACTTCGTCTTCAACGGCGTCCGGGGCAACCCCTTCGGCAGCCTCGGCGGGGACGTCAACAACTCCGGCTTCAGCGTGAGCCAGCTCCAGCTCACGAACATCGAGCGGATCGAGGTCCTCAAGGGCCCGGCCTCGGTGCTCTACGGCTCCACCGAGCCCGGCGGCGTCGTCAACTTCGTGAGCGTGAAGCCGCAGGAGGAGTGGAACGTCGAGGGGAGCCTGCGGCTCGGCCAGTACGGCCAGTTCTTCGGTCACGGTGAGATCACCGGGGCGATCGATGAAGGCGGGCGGTTGCTCCACCGGGTGGCCGCGTACGGCAGCACTCGCGACAGCTTCCGGAACAACGCGTCGATGGCGAACACCCACATCGTGAGCAACGCGCTGTGGCGGGTCACCGACAGCGCGACGATCGCGGTGGATTACGAGAACATCACCCAGAATCTCGCGGGACACCGCCTGCGGGGCGTTCCGGTCAACTCCGACGGCGAGTTCCTCACCGACATCGCCTGGACCGCCACCGAACCCACGGACTTCACCGAGCTGGACGCCCACGTTCTCCAGGTCCGCTGGGACCAGATCTTCGCGGATGACTGGACGCTGGACGCCACGGTCCGGTATCTCCAGTACGACCGGCAGCAGGAGTACCACGAGCCGCGCGGGATCACCGCCGAGAACACGATGAAGCGGCATTTCCGCGACCAGACGCGGGAAAACGACGACATCGGTGTCGTGCTGAACGTGAACCGGATCCTCCGGACCGGTTCGGTCACCCACCGGCTGCTCTTCGGCGCCGACATGTTCCGGCAGGACCACCTGTTCCGCTACGGCAGGGCGCGCGATACGGCGGCCGGCGGCCCGGTCCCCGACCTGTCGCTGTCCGATCCGGTCTACGGCGTGACGCGCGGGGCTGACTACGGCCTCACCGAGGACTCCTTCTCGACGGACACCGCCGTGGCCCGGCAGGTCGGGATCTATCTCCAGGACCACCTCGACTTCGGCGACTCGTTCCACCTGGTCGCGGGCGGCCGCTACAACACCTACGACGACAGCGGCTTCTCCAGCGGGAACGACCTGGTCAGCGAGGAGGCCGGCCTCACCGGACGCCTGGGCCTGGTCTACAAGCCGATCGCGTCGTGGTCGCTCTACGGCAGCTACTCGACGAGCTTCAACCGGCCGAGCGTGCTGGCGCAGACCCCGAGCGCCAACGGTCCGCACGATCCGGAGACCGCGGTCCAGCTCGAGCTGGGCGCGAAGACCGACCTGCGCGACGGACTCTCGTTCACCGGCGCGCTCTTCACGATCACCAAGTCGAACGTGCTGCGGCCCGATCCGGACTACGGCCCGACCGGGGCCAACTGGAACGCCGCGCTCCAGGTGGGCGAGGCGAGGAACCGGGGATTCGAGCTCGAGCTGCTCGGCGAACTCGCGTCGGGCTGGGACGTCGCGGCGAACTACGCCTTCCTCGACTCCGAGATCCTCGAGGACACGAGCGCCGACGTCGTCGGCTCGCCGCTGCCGAACGCCGCCCGCCACGCCCTCGGCGTCTTCACCCGATTCGAGCTGCCGTGGGAGCTGGCGCTCGGGGCGGGGGTCACCTCGGTCGGGGAGCGCTTCGAGCCCTACGCCGGCATCCGGGTCCCGGCGTACACCGTCATGGACCTTCACGCCTACCGGCGGCTTGGACCTTACGCGCGGCTCCACGTGAAGCTGGAGAACGCCTTCGACACGATCTACGCCACGAGCGCGCTCTTCTCCGCCCGGGCGGGGAACTTCCCCGGGCAGCCCCGGACGCTCTCGGTGATGGTGACCTTCAACGGCCTGCGCTGACGGAGGCGGATCGCCCCGAACCGGCGCCGGGGTCCTGTCGGACCCCGCTCTTCCGGAACCGGGTCAGTTCCCCTGGGGGCGTCCGCGTCCTGAGACGTTGAGGACGCCCCCTCCCTCCAGCGCCACCAGAGCACCGGCCTCGGGGATCTCCAGCTCCTGGACGGTCCCCGAGGGCCACCGGATCGAGATCGGAGTTCCTTCGGGGCCCGCCAGCAGGATGCGCCGCGCATTCGTGGACAGGTAGCTCGACCCGGCGGTGACGAGGGAGAGCGCTCCGCCGGTCCGCACGATCGCTCCCACCCCCTCTCGCGGGGATTCGCGGCCCACGAGTCGCAGCGACGCGGCGGCGCGGCCAGCGGACTCGTTGCGCAGCAGCCCCGCCGGGCCGCCGGAGCGTGACGCCGCGAGGTCCACCCGGCCGTCGCCATCGAAGTCCCCGGTCGCCAGTCCCCGACCCACCCGGGGGGCAAGCCCGAGCGCAACCGGCTCGAACCGGCCGCCGAGGTTCCGGAAGCAGGCGTCGGGCTGAAGGTAGGTCGAGCCCGGGAACAGCAGATCGGCGTTCGGAAGCACGTGTCCGTTCGCCACGCAGACATCGGGGAGGCCGTCGCTGTCCAGATCGGCGAACACCACCCCGAATCCCAGCCGGGCGAGCGTCGGGCGCCCGACGCCGGAGAGGAACGATGCGTCCCGGAACACGCCGTGGCGGTCGGCCACGTGGAGGGTGTTTGGCTCGCCCTGGAAGTTCGTGACGAACAGGTCGAGGTCGCCGTCCGGTTCGATGTCGGCGGCGGCCACTCCCATGCCCGCCAGCGCGTTCCCGTCGCCGTCGTAGGCGACTCCCGCCGGGAGTCCCCGCTCCCGGAAGCGCAGTCCCCCGACGTTCTCGAACAGGAAATTGGGCGTCGTGTCGTTCGCGACCAGCAGGTCGGGCAGACCGTCTCCGATCCAGTCCCCCGCCAGCGCTCCGAGTCCTTTCCCGGCGGCGAGCGCCACCCCGGCGAGCTCCCCGATTTCCCGGAACGCGCCGTCCCCGAGGTTCTCGTAGAGCAGGTCGGGCGCTCCCCGGAACGCGTCGGGCAGGCAGTAGGAGCGGACCCGTTCCCCGCCGACGGTCCGGGCGCATTCCGGATTTCGCGTCGGGGACCAGTCCAGATAGCGGGTCACGAACAGATCGAGGTCCCCGTCCCGGTCCAGATCGGCAAAGGCCGCCCCCGCGCTCCAGCCGTCTCCCTCGACGCCGACCGCGCGCCGCGCGAATGTCCCGTCGCCGAGGTTCTCGTAGTAGAGGTCGGGTCCCGCCCGGGTCAGGAAGAGATCGGGATCCCCGTCGGCGTCCACATCGGCCGCCACCGCGCCCATCCCGTAGCCCGGAGACGGCGCCGGTCCTCCGAACCCGGCCTCCCGGCTCACGTCGCGGAAGCGTCCGCGGCCGTCGTTGCGGAACAGCGCTCCGACCCGCGCCGGGGACCGTCCGGCTCCCGGGATCTCGCCTCCCTCCACGAAGAAGAGGTCGAGCGACCCGTCCCCGTCGTAGTCGAGCGCCGCCACCCCGGATCCCATCGTTTCGGGCGGATGCCATTCCCCCCGCGCCCCGCGCTCGTGACGGAAGGTGATGCCGACCTCCTCCGCCACGTCCCGCAGCGCGATCTGCGCCGCCTCCGCGGCGCTCGCGGAGAGGAGGAGCCCGCAGACTCCGGGGAGGATTCCGACCCTCACTCCCCGTCGTCCAGCCGGCGCACCCGCTTCAGGCGGCCGGACCCGCCGCGGCGCACTCCGGCGAGCAGTAGTTCCGCCCGGCGCGAGTCACGATCTCGTCTCTCGGCACATGGAGATCGCAGTGGGCGCAGCCGACGACTTCTCCCCGCAGCTCCCTCTGGCCAGGTCCGCGGACCACTTCCGGCGCCGGGCGCTTCGGCCGAATCAGCGCCCGGATCACCCCCCAGACGATCCGCACGAGGACGACCGCCGCCAGGATCTGCAGGAGGCGGAGCATCGGGTCCGCGAACGATCTTACTTTCGGGTCATCAGGACGGGGTTGCGGCGCCGCCGTCCCACCGGCAGGACCAGAGGAAGAGCTCCCGTCCCCGTTCGCCGAAGGGGTAGGGCAGGCGCTCCGGCGCGAAGCCCGCCTGGCGAAAGAGGCGCTCCCAGGTCGCGACCCGGAAGAGCCCCACCGTGTGCCGGTCCACTTCGACCCGCACATCGTCGCCCTCGCGCAGGAAGAACACGTAGACGGTGTCCATGACGGATCCGCCGGAGGGCCGGGTCGAGGAGTACTCCACGAACGTCAGCTCGCGTTTCCCGTCGCGCCGGGTCTCGTGCGAAACATGGGGGGAGACGAAGGTGTCGGCGTAATCGTCGGGGACGACGAGGAGGCGGCCTCCGGGGCGCAGGTGGGCCCGCGCGGTGGTGAAAGCCGCGAGGAGGTGGTCCTCGGTCGTCATGTAGGAGACGGCGTCGTGGATGAGCACCGCGTCGAAGGTCGAGCCGAGGCGGACCGTGCGCATGTCGCCGATGTGGTGGCGGACGTCGGGGTTCAGCCGCCGGGAGTGCGCCAGCATGCCCTCCGAGAGATCCACCGCGGTGGCCTGGTGGCGCGCGGCGATCCGGTGGAGGTGGTGGCCGCCGCCGGAACCCAGGTCGAGCAGCCGGAGCCGGCGGTCGCCGAAGGCGTCGGCCAGCGCCCGGAGAATGTGGTCGGACTCTTCGGCGTAGTCCTCCGGCGGGCTCATCAGCGGCCAGAGATCGGCGAGGTCGGTGTAGAGGCGTCCCGGCGGCTCGCTCATGCGGCGGGGACCTCGACCTGCGTCACGTAGACTTGGCGTGGCATCGGCCCTCCCGCTTCATCGGGACCGGCGGTCCCGGGAACTCCAGCGCTTCCGCCAGATTGTCGCGGGCCCCGGCGACCGTGTCTCCCTGGCTCACGACTTTCGGTCCCGGAGCGAGCGCTACGAATCTGTCTCGATCACGGTCCACGATGGCGGTCCGGGTTCTGCTCACGCTCGTTTCCTCGGCGGCGATGCTCGGCGCAACCTGCGGGAGGGAGGGGACACCGCCAGAGCCGGCCCAAGGGAGTCAGGATAGGCCGACTTCCGGAGAAACGCCCATGTCGCCTGAAACCATGGACTCCAGCGGACTCGCGCCCTGTCCGGAGCGCTGGAACTGCGTCGTCAGCCGCGAGGACGCGCTTCCGCGTCACCGCATCGAGCCGTTCCGCGTCGCCGGGGCGCCCGAGGCGGCGTTCGACCGGCTGCGCGGGCTGCTCGAGTCATGGCCCCGGACGACGGTCGTCGAGGCGGGGAGCGGCCTCCTTCGCGCGGAATGCCGCAGCCGGCTGGGATTCACCGACGACCTCGAGTTCCGGTGGGATCCGGCGCGAAGCGTGATCCACGTCCGCTCCGCCTCCCGCGTCGGGATGTGGGACCTCGGCGTCAACCGGCGTCGGGTCGAGGCGCTGCGCGGGCGCTTCCAGGAACCCCGGAGCTCGCCAGAGCCCCGCTGACGCTCCGTCTTCCGTCCCGGGCCTCGTGAAGCAGCGAGGTCAGCACCGGGACGAGGAAGAGGGTGATCATGGTGGCGAACGCGACGCCGAACGCCAGCGAAGCGGCCATCGGGATGAGGAACTGGGCCTGCGCGCTCCGTTCGGCGAGCAGCGGCGCAAGGCCCGCGCAGGTCGTCACCGTCGTGAGCAGAACGGGGCGGAAACGGAGGGGGCCGGCGGCGAGGATCGCCTCCCGGGCGGGCATGCCGCCGCGCCGGTTGGCGTTGATGAAGTGGAGCAGGACGAGCGCGTCGTTCACCACGATCCCGGTCAGCGGGACGATGCCGAAGAAGCTGGGCATCGACAGTTTCACCCCCAGCAGCAGGTGGCCGAGGACGGCGCCCGCCATCCCGAAGGGAACCGCAGCCAGGATCACGAAGGGCTGGGTCCACGAGGAGAGCGGGATCGCGAGCAGCGCGTAGATCAGGATCACCGCGAGGATCAGGTGCTGTCCGAGCGCCGCCAGGGTGTCCGCCTGGTCTCCGGCGAGGCCCGCCACCTCGACCCGGACGCCCGGGAATCGCGCCTCGAGGTCTTCGAAGGTTCCGGCCTGCAGACGGGAGAGCAGCGCGCCGCTGGACGCCAGTTCCGGGTTCACCGCGGCGTGGACCGTCACTGCGCGCCGGCCGTCCACCCGCCGCACGACCGCCAGCCCCGATTCCGGGGACACCGAGGCCACCTCCTCGAGCGGCGCCACCCCGCCGTCCGGCCGGCGGACCAGCATGTCCCGGATCGCCTCGGAGCTGCTCCGCTCCCCGGCCGGCGCCCGGAGCATGACCCGGACCTCGTCGCGCCCGCGCTGGATCCGCTGGACCTCCTCTCCGTAGACCGTCTGGCGCAGTTGTCGCCCGAAGTCGACGGCGCCGATGCCGGTCCCCGCGCCCCCGGGGCGAACCCGGGCCACCAGTTCGGGGGCCAGTCCCTCGAGGTCGTCCCAGACCGCCGTGACCCCCTGGAATCCGGCGAGCGTCGCCTGCAGAGCGTCCGCCGCCTCGCGGAGCTGGTCCATCCGGTCGCCGCGGAGCCGGAGGGAGACATCCGCCTCCTGTCCGAGGATCGAATTGACGATCGTCACCTCGGCCCCGTGGGGGAGGTCGCGGGCCCGCTCCCGAAGCCGGTCCGCCACCGACCGCGCCGAGAACCCGGACTGCTCCTCCGCCGGGACGAGCGCCACCAGGAGCTGACCCGCCGCGGTCGATGCCATCGCGGCGCTCCCCCCGACCGGGCCTCCCGGGCCATGCGAGAGCTGCTGTCCGGAGAGCGTCGCGATGTAGCGCATGGGATCCACGCCCTGATCCCGCCGGATGTCTTCGCGGATGTCCTCCGCCGCCGCTTCCAGCTCCCGGACGACATCGCGGGTGGCCTCGAAGGGAGAGCCCGCGGGCAGCGACACCTGAACCGTCACGATGTCGCTGTCGAAGGGCGGCGTCATCTCCACCGGGACCCACCCGCCCCGGACGAGACCGGCGGCGAGCGCCACCCAGAAGATCCCGAGCGCGATCGTGGCGAGCCGGTTGCGCAGCGCCCACCCCAGCGCCGGGCGGTAGGCCCGACGGATCGTCGCCTCCAGCGCCCGCTGCACCCCGCCCCGGATCCGCGCCAGGATCCGGCTGGGCCGGATCCGGATGCCGCCGTGGACCAGGTGGTGCGGCAGGATCCAGGCGGCGTCCAGCAGCGAGAACGCCAGCACCGGAAGCACGATGCGGGGCAGGTTGCCCATGAGCTCTCCCCAGACGCCTGGCAGCCCCAGCAGCGGAAGGAACGCCGCCATGGTGGTCAGCACGCCGAACGCCGCCGGGAACAGCACCTGCCGGGCGCCGAGCACCGCGGCCCCCACCCGGTCGGCCGCCCCGGCCATCCGCCGCTCGATGTTCTCCCCCACCACGATCGCATCGTCGACCACGATCCCGAGCGTCAGGATGAACCCGAACAGGCTGATCATGTTCAGGGTGACCCCGAGGCCCGGCATCAGGAGGAACGCCCCGAAGAACGCCACCGGCAGCCCGGCCGCCGTCCACACCGCGACCCGGCTCGACAGGGCCAGGAACAGCACGAGGAAGATGAGCGCGAGACCCTGCAGGCCGTTCCGGACCAGGACCGACATCCGGCTCTCGTAGAGCTCCCACGCGTCATACCAGGGGGTCGCCGAGATCGCCTCCGGGAGCGCCGCCGAGATCCGGCGCACCTCGGCGTGGACCGCCTCGGCCGTCTCGAGCAGCCGCGCTCCCGGCGCCTGGAGGACCTCGAGGAAGATCGCAGGCTCTCCGTTCATGCGCGCGCTCCGGCGGACATCCGCGAAGCCGTCCGTCACGACCCCCACATCGCCGAGCGTGACCGCCCCCCCGCCGGGGGCCGCGATCAGCGGGATGCGCTCGAACTCCCGGGCGTTCGAGGCCTCCGCATCGGCGCGGAGCCTCACCTCCGCGGTCGGCGTGCGCACCGAGCCGCCCGGGATGTCCATCGACTGCCGCCGCACCGCCGCCGCAACCTGGTCGAAGGTGAGCCCGAACCGGGTCAGCGCGTCGGACGAGACTTCGATCGCGACCTCGTAGTCGCGGCCGCTCGCCACCTCGACGGCGGAGACTCCGGCAACCTGGGCGAGCTCGTCGCGCGCCCGGCGCGCCGCTTCGGTGAGCGAGCGTTCGTCGGCCGCGCCGTGAACCGCGATCCGCAGCAGGAGCCGGTCCACCGCGATCTCGGAGATCACCGGATCCTCGGCGTCCCCGGGGAGGGTGGTGAGCGACTCGACCCTCTCGCGCACGTCGTCGCTGACCGACCGGAAGTCCGCCCACGACTCGACCGCGACGGTGAACAGCCCGAGCCCGTCGGTGGCGACCGCGGTCGTCTCCTCGATGCCGGAGACGTCGCGGACGGCCTCCTCGAGCGCGGTCAGCACCGCTTCCTCGATGACCTCGGCGGACGCGCCGGGGACGACGGTTCGCACCAGGAGCGCCGAGGACCGGACCTCCGGGATCATCTCCTGCGGGACGCCGCGGATGGTGAGCAGTCCGCCCAGGAAGATCCCGACGAGCAGCAGGTTCGCCGCCACCCGGTTCCGGACGAACCAGGGGATGACTCCCCGCGGCGCCGGGTCGGTTCCCGTCGGCGGGGACACGGTCAGGGGCGAGGTCCGCCGCCTGACGCGACCCGGACCGCCATGCCCTCCGCGACGACCGCCGGAGGCCGAACCACGACGCGGTCTCCGTCTGCGAGCCCGGATCGGACGAGGATCTCGTCCTCGCCCTCGGACCAGAAGGCGTCCACCGCGCGGATCCGGATCCGGTCCTCTCCGTCCACGACCAGCACCCGCCCGTCCTCGCGGAACGCGCTTCGTGGGACCGCGCCAACCCCGCGAAACAGCCGCCCTTCGATCTCGACGCCAACGAAGAGGCCGGCCACCAGCGGCGGCGCTCCCGGGCCGCCGGCCGCGACCTCCACGACCCCGGCGAAGAACCGGGTGGCGGGGTCCATCCGGCCCTCCATACGGGTCAGCCTTCCTTCCCAGGTCCACCCGGTGGCCCCGTCGGCGCCGAGCGCCGCGGTCACCCGCGCGGGGGGCGCCTGCCCGGCCGCTCCTGCGAACGGAAGGTCCACGACTTCGAGCGCCGTATCGGGGATGGACACCCGCACTTCCGCCCGGTCGAGCGACAACAGCTCCACCAGCGGCGCGCCCGGCGCGGCCCACTCGCCGACCTCGGCCCAGCGGGAAGCGACGATCCCGGCGTGCGGCGCCCGGACCGAGGCGTTCTCCAGATCCCGTTCGGCGCGCCGGAGCGCCGCCCGGGCGGCCCGTTCGGCCGCCAGCGCCGCTGCGAGCTGCGGTTCGCGGAGGGCCAGGGGGGCGGGTGTTTCCCCCTCGGCCGCCCATTCCTCCTGCGCCAGGGCGGCGGCGGCTTCCTCGACGCCGACCTGCAGCTCGGACTGCGCGAGCCGGCTTGCGGCCTCCGCGACCGCGGACTCGTAGGCCAGGGTCTCGATCCGGAACAGTTCGTCGCCCGCCGCGACGCGGACGCCCTCCCGGAGGCCCTCGGCCGCCCAGACGACCTGCCCGGCCACCTGCGCCGCCACGGTCGTAGCCCGCGCCGGACGCACCACGCCGTCGACGCGGACCACCACCCGCCGGTCCTCGAGGCGGACCGGGCGCACCTCGACTTCCGGCGGAAGGCGCGTCACTTCCTGGACCGCGGGCTCCGGACCGAGCGCGACCAGCAGCGCCGCGACCCCCCCGCCGACCAGCAGGATCGGGACGAACAGAAAGCGGCGGAGCATCAGCGGTGACCTCCCGCGGCGTCCGCGTCCGCTGGCCGGGACGGACGCTTGAAGCCGCCGCCGAGCGCCAGGAAGAGGTTCACCCGGTTGTCGAGCCGGGCGCGGGCCTGCGACAGATCGGCCGACTCCGCCCGGATCGCCGCGGCTCGCGCATCCAGCACCGCGCGCCGCGTCGCGAGCCCCTCCCGCCAGCGGGCCGCGGTGCGCGCGACGATGAGGTCGGCGGCGGTTCGCGCCTCGCGGGCCCGGTCACCGGCCTCGCGCAGCGTCTCCTCGGCCGCCAGTCCGGCCTCCACTTCCTGATAGGCGGTCAGCACCGTCCGGGCGTAGACCGCGAGCGCCTCCTGATCGCGCGCCTCCTCATGACGGATCCGGGCGCGGATCCGCCCGCCCTGGAACACCGGCGCCGCGATCCCGGCGATCAGACTCCACACCGAGAAGTCTCCGTCGACGAGCTGTCGCAGGCCGGCGGTCGCGGTCCCCGCCGAGGAGGTCAGGGCGAACTGCGGGTAGCGCGCCCGGCGGGCGATCGTCGTCAGCTCGCGCGAGGCAGCGAGACGCCGTTCCGCGCCAGCGACATCGGGGCGGCGCGCCACCAGGTCGGCGGGGACGCCGCCCGGCGCCGGGCCAAGGCTGTCCGGCAGCCCGGAACCGAGGTCCCAGCCCGGGCCGGGGACGCCATCGGGGTAGTCGGTGAACAGTGTCTCGAGACTGCGCACCGAGGCCGCTCGCGCCTGCCGGCGGGCGGCAGCCACCGAGCGCGCCTCCGCCAGCCGCGCCTCGGCGGCGTCCACCTCGACGAGCGCCGCTTCCCCGATGCGCGCCCGGCGCCGAAGCCAGGCGGTGGTCTCCTCGAGGTTCGCGACCGCCGCCTCGGCGAGCCGCGCCTGTTCCTTCGCCTCGACCGCGAGGAAGTACAGCCGGGCGGCCTGCCCGGCTAGCGAGGCCCGGGCGCCCGCGACTTCGGCGACCGCCGCCCCGAATCCGGCGCCGGCGGCCCGCGCCCGGGGGGCGGCGTCCCGCCACAGGTTCGCCTCCCAGGACAGATCGAGCGAGAGCCCGTACTGGACGTATTCGGCGGTCAGCACTTCGTCCTCCCCGATCCCGGGGATCGGCAAGCCGATGAAGTTGCGGCGCTCCGCCAGCCGGTTCGCTCCGACGCCGACCTGCGGCCAGAGCGCGCTCTCCGCCACTCCGGCGTCCGCCGCCGCCTGGGCGAGCCGCGCCGCCGCTTCGGCGAGCGTCAGGTTCCCGGCGAGGGCCCGCTCGACGACGGCGTCGAGTGCGGGATCCCCGAACGAGGTCCACCACGAGGACAGGGGCCCGGCCGCCGGAGGAGGGGCCCCCTCCGAGGGAGCGAAATCGAGATCGGGTTCGGCGACCTCCGGCGCTCGCACCCCGGCGCACCCGGCGGCAAGCAGCGCGACGAGGAGAAGCGAGCTGACTCCCCCCGGGACGCCGGAGCCACGGCGCGGTTCGCTGACCGCCACTCGCCTGCCCGGGCCTCCTGACCTCACGCCCCGATGGTACGTCGCGAGGGCGGCCCCCACCCTCCTGCGCGGACCCGCCACCCCGGGCGACGAACCGCCCCCGGCGGCAGGGGTATCCCGATGTTGTTACGCTCTTGAGTAAAATTACTCAAGAAATTAAGTCCATGACTCCGCAGTTCGAACGAGCTCAGGTCGCCGCCCTCCTGGGACTCCTCGCTAAGCCGCCTCGCACGATTCTGGCGCTGTTCGGACCTCGGCAGTGCGGGAAGACGACCGCGATCAGGCAGGTTCTGCGGCGCGTTCCACTTCCGGGTCGTTACTGGACCACGGATCCGCAGGACTCCGCCCCCAGCGCGGTCAACGGCCGGGAGGCGGAGCCGTCCCGACCGTCCCGACATCCGCCGGACTGGAGCTGGGTCCTCCACCGGTGGCGCGAGGCGCGCGCCGAGGCGCGGCGACTGGCTCGGAACGGCTCGGGTCCGTTCGTCCTCGTGTTCGACGAGATTCAGGCCGTGCCGCAGTGGTCTTCGATCGTCAAGGGACTGTGGGACCAGGACCGGATGGACGGGCTCCCCCTTCACGTCGTGATCCTCTGTTCCGCACCGATGGCCGTCCAGTCCGGTCTTCGCGAGAGCCTCGCCGGCAGGTTCGACCCGGTGCTCTTTCACCACTGGTCCTTCGGCGAGATGCGCGAGGCCTTCGGCTTCGACCTCGACACCTGGCTCTATTTCGGCGGTTACCCGGGCGCCGCCCACCTCGCGCAGGAGGGAGACGAGGCCCGATGGTCTTCCTGGGTCCAGTGGAACTCCATCGAGCCCACGTTCGAACGCGATGTGCTCGCGATGACCCGCGTGGACAAGCCGGTCCTGATGCGCGGCCTGTTCGAAGTCGCCACCCGCTACTCCGGCCGGGTCCTCTCGATGAACAAGGCGCTCGGCCAGCTCACCGACGCCGGCAACACGACCACGCTCAGCCGCTACCTCCACCTGCTGGAGGCGGTGGGGATGGTCGCCGGACTCCCGAAGTACACGGGATCCTTCCACTGGAAGCGGTTCCCTCCGAAGCTGAACGTGCTGAACACCGCGCTCATGACCGCCGCTTCCGGATACTCGTTCGCCGAAGCTCGCGCCGACCGGACGTTCCGCGGCCGGCTGGTCGAGACGGCCGTGGGCGCCCACCTCTACCAGACGATGCACCCGGCGGCGCGGCTTCACTACTGGCGCGAGGGTCACCAGGGAGTTGACCTCGTGCTGGAGCGCGGGCCCCATCTGCTGGCCATCGAGGTCAAGGGCGGCCCCTACCGTGAATCTCCTCGCGGCCGGGACGCGTTTTGCCAAAGGTTCCCCGGGGCCCGCTCGCTCCTGGTGGGGGAGGGGGGCGCGCCTCTCGACAGATTCCTTTCGGCGCCTGCGGAACACTGGTTGACGGGCGAGTGAGCGGAGAGCTCGACTCCCTCCCCGGCTCGCGCGCCTCAGGGATCCGGGTGGATCGTCGTTCGGCGCGCCACCACCGGGTCCTCGAGGAGGCGCAGCAGGCCGCGGCGCAGGATCCGGTGCGCTTGCGGCGGGGCCTTGAGCACCAGCCGGCGGCGATGGACCCGGCGTCCGGGCGCCGGGGGCGCGGGCGCCGGGCCGAGGACCTCGACGCCCCGGTCGGCGAACCGGTCCGCCAGGAACCGGGCGAGGTCGCGGGCGTCCTCGTCGGCGGCGGCGAGGGTGGGGGCGGTCGTGGTGATGAACGTGAGGCGCACGAAGGGCGGATACCCGAGCCGCTCGCGTAGCGCCAGCTCGGTGGTCGCGAACTTCCGGTAGTCCTGGCTCGCCGCCGCCGCCACCGCGTAGTGCTCGGGGTTCAGCGTCTGGACGATCGCCCGTCCCGGCGTCCGGCCGCGGCCGGCCCGGCCCGCGACCTGGGTCAGCAACTGGAAGGTCCGCTCCGCCGCCCGGAAGTCCGGGATGCCGAGGCCGGCGTCGGCGGCGACGACGCCGACGAGCGCGACGCCAGGGAAGTCGAGGCCCTTCGCGATCATCTGCGTTCCCACGAGCACGCCGATCTCGCGGCGCCGGAAGGCGTCGAGCATCCGGGCGCGCTCCCCCACCGCCCGGGTCGTGTCCCGGTCGAATCGCTCCACCGCGACCCCGGGCAACAGTCCGGCCACCGCCTCGTGCAGCTTCTCGGTCCCGATGCCCTCGGCCCGGAGCACATCGCCGCCGCACTCGGGGCAGGTCTCGGGGGTGGCGGCGCCCCGACCGCAGCCGTGGCAGACCGCCAGATGGCCCCGGCGGTGAAGCGTGAGGGGCAGGGCGCACCGCTCGCACTCCGCCACTTCGCCGCACCGCAGGCAGAGCACCCGCGCCCGGTAGCCCCGCCGGTTCAGCAGGACGAGCGCCTGCTGTCCCGCCGCCGCGGTCGTCCGCAGCGCCGCTTCCAGGCCGCGCGAGAGCACGAGCGGCCCGGGGACGCGCCGCTCGCGGGCGTGCTCGCGCAGCAGGGGCCGCATGTCCACGAGGTCCACCTCGGCCAGCTCCCGCGCCCCGATCCGCCGGTCCAGCGAGAGTCGGGTCAGCGCGCCCGCCGCCGCCCGGTCCGCTTCGAGCGAAGGGGTCGCCGACCCCAGCAGGAGCGCGGCGCCCGCCTCCCGGGCCCGGAGCCACGCCGCCCGGCGGGCGTGGTAGCGAGGCGCCTCCTCCTGGGCGTAGGCCGCGTCGTGCTCCTCGTCCACGACCACGATCCCGAGGTTCCGGACCGGCGCGAACACCGCGGACCGGGCGCCGAGCACGACGCGCGCCTCGCCTCGGCGGACCCGCCAGAACGCCTCGCGCCGCTGGCCGCCGCTCAGGCCGCTGTGAAAGACGGCGAGTTCCCGACCGAACCGCGCCCGCGCCACCCGCTCCATCTGAAAGGCGAGCGCGATCTCCGGGACCAGCACCAGGGCGCCCCGGCCCTGTTCGAGCGCAGCCGCCACCGCGTCGAGGTAGACCTCGGTCTTCCCGCTGCCGGTCACCCCGTGGAGCAGGAACCCGCGGAAGACCCTCGCGTCCAGCGCTTCCCGCACCTCCGCGGCCGCCTTCGCCTGCGCCTCGGTGAGCTCCGGGGCCGCCGAGCGCTCCGGACCAGCGCCCGAGTCCTCTGGATCCGGGGCAACCCGCCGCCGCGCGGTCCGCAGGAGACCCTCCCGCTCGAGCCGGGCAAAGCTGCGTCCCGGCGACAGCTCGAGCTCCCGGCGGATCCGCACCAGCGGAACGTCCCCCCGGCCGACGGCGAGCAGCGTCAGGATGCGGCGGTCATCGGTGGACAGCCTCGGCGCCGCCTCATCCGCCCCGCCGAGCCGGGCGGTTCCTTCCGCGGTGATCCCGGCGCACAGCAGTTCCCGCCCCTGCGAGGTTCCGGGCGGCGTCATCGCCTGGAGCACGATCCCCAGCGGACAGACGGTCTGGTCGGCCAGCCGCCTGGCGAGGGCGACGAGTTCGGGGGGCAGCGCCGGCAGCGGATCCGCCGGGCGGTCGAGGACGGCCTTCAGCCGCGAGTCCGCGATCGTCTTCGCTCCCTCCCCGACGACGACGCCGGGAAGGCGCGTCCTCCCGAAGGGGACCTCCACGCGCGTCCCCACCGGCAGCGTCGTCTCCCCGGGGACGAGGATCCGCTCGGGGACGGCGTAGGTGAACGTTCCCGGCGCCGGCCGCGCGACCGCCACCTCGACGCGCGCCGACGAGTCGCCGTTCACCCTTCGGCGTCGGTGACGAAGCCGTAGGCCAGCCGCAGGTCCTCCGTCACCCGCCCCATCTGTCGCTCGAGGCCGTCGCCCGAGAGCCGCAGCAGATAGGCCGGGTGGTAGGTCGGGACGACCGGCGTCCCGGCGAACCGCTTCACCGTTCCCCGGACCGCCCCGATCCCGCGCACGTCCGGGAACAGCGCCTGGACCGCCACCCGTCCGAGCAGGCACAGCGCCTTCGGCTTCACCGCCGCGATCTGCCGCTCGAGGAAGGGAAGGCAGGTCGCCACCTCGTCCGCCCTCGGATCCCGGTTCCCGGGCGGGCGGCACTTCACGATGTTCGCGATGTAGACCGCCTCCCGGGAAAGACCGAGCGCCTCATCGAGGACCCGGTCGAGGAGCTTTCCGGCGCGTCCCACGAAGGGCTCGCCCCGCCGGTCCTCCTCGGCGCCCGGTCCCTCGCCGATGAACATCAGGTCGGCGTCGGGAGGACCCACGCCGAACACGATCGTCTGCCGGCCCTCCGACAGCCGGCAGCGGGTGCAGCCGTCGAGGTCGCTCTCGATCTCTGCGAGGGCCTTCGCGGCCGTGGGGTCTCGGGACGCGTCCGGAGGGTCGGCGGCCCCGCCTCCCGGAACGAAATCGGTGAACGAGCGCAGCAGCCGGAGGCGGGCCGCGAGCTGGGCGCGAGGCTCTTCGGCCATCCCGACCGGGCCCGATCAGGCGGAGCCGAGGCGGCGCGCCGCCACGCTCCAGACCGCGTTCGCCAGCGACCGTTTCGTCTCGGGCGGCCGCCGCTCCACCGCCGCCTTCGTGGTCCCGTTCGCCTCGACGAGCACCGCCTCGGTCTCGTCGCGGCCGAAGACGCGTCCCTCGCCCACCCGGTTGCCCACGATCAGATCGCACTGCTTCGCGGCCAGCTTGCGCCGCGCCTCGGGGACCGGGTCGGCCGTCTCCGCGGCGAAGCCGATGAGCACCCGGGGTCCGGCGCCTTCCGACCGCGCCGCCCCGAGCTCGGCGAGGATGTCGGGGTTCGCCGTCAGCGTCAGGGCGGGCGGCGCGCCGTTCCCTTTCGGTTGCCGGAGGGCTTGCGACTTCAGCTTGTCGGGCGGCGCCGTCGCCGGCCGGAAGTCGCTCACCGCCGCCGCCATGACGACGACATCGGCCCCTCCGGCAGCCGCCGTCACCGCGTCGCGCATCTCGAGCGCGGTCTCCACCGGCGCGCGCCGGACGCCCTCGGGGGGATCCGCCTCGGTCGGGCCAAGCACCAGCGTCACGTCTGCGCCTCGTTCCCGGGCGGTCTCGGCGAGAGCGAAGCCCATGCGGCCCGAGGACCGGTTCGTCAGGTAGCGCACCGGATCGAGGGGTTCCCTGGTGGGCCCGGCGGCGACGACGACGCTCCGCCCGGCGAGATCCCGCGGCGGCGCGGCATCCGCTTCCGTCAGTCCCGTCGCCGCCTCGACCGCCGCGAGCAGGGTGTCCACATCGGGCAGCCGACCCGAACCGGTCCAGCCACAGGCCAACTCCCCGGAGGCGGGGTCCACCACCCGGACCCCGCGCGACGCGAGGGTCTTCAGGTGGGCGGCGGTCGCGGGGTGCTCCAGCATGTTGGGGTTCATCGCCGGCGACACCACGACCGGCGCCCGCACCGCCAGGTGGAAGGTCGTCAGGAAGTCGTCCGCGAGCCCGAGCGCCATCTTCGCGATGACGTTCGCGGTGGCCGGGGCCACCAGGAACACGTCGGTTTCCTCGGTGAGCGAGATGTGGCGGATCTCCCCGGGCGCCCCTCCGTCACCGGCGGCGCCGAAGAGTTCGCCCAGAACCGGCTCTTCGGACACCGTCTCGAGCGCCAGCGGGGCCACGAACTCCCGGGCGGCCCGGGTCAGGATCACCTGGACGCGCCACCCTCGCTTCTTCAGGGCGCGGACCAGTTCGGGGGCCTTGTAGGCCCCGATGCAGCCGCTGACTCCAAGGACGACCTTCTTCGTCCCGGTCTCCGCTTCCCGAATCCGGTCGTCGCCTGACGCCATCCGCCAATCTTCGCACGCGCCGCAGCGCGTTCCTTTACTCCTCGCCGGCCGGGAGCGGGATGTTCCGCAGGTGGGACCCCGGCCGGAAACGCGCCATCCGGCCCGGCGGAATCGGGACCGCCGCTCCGGTTCGCGGGTTCCGCGCCATGCCCTGCTTCCTCGGAGTCACGAGGAACGACCCGAACCGGCGGATCACGACCCGGTCCTGCCGGAGCAGCGCGTCCGCCACCGCCCGGAACACCGACTCGACGGCGAACTTGGCCTCCAGCCGGCTCATCCCGGTGCTCTCGCAAGTCCTTGAAATCAGATCTGCCTTGACCAGCGCCATGCGACTCGCGAACCTCCAGCGGGGGCCGGCCATGGTACGCCACTCCGGACGCCGCGGCCTCGGCGGCTTGCGACTCTGCGGGCGCCCCGACCTGTCACGCCACAATTCCCGGCGCCTTGAAGCACGTCGCCCTCTTCGGCCGCCCCAACGTCGGGAAATCCACGCTGTTCAACCGGCTCGTCGGCGGCCGCCCGGCGATCGTCCACGCCCGGCCCGGGTCCACCCGCGACGGGCGCAAGGAACCGGTGGAGTGGCGCGGCCGCTCCTTCTTCCTCCACGACACCGGCGGCGCGACGACCGACGACGACCTCCACGCCTTCGCTCCCCAGGTCCGCGACCTCGCGGTCGCCGCGGCGGCCCGGTCGGACGCCATCCTCTTTCTGGTGGACGCCCGCGCCGGGCTCACCGGCGCCGACGAGGTCCTGGCCGATCTGCTCCGCCGCGCTCCGGACCGCCCGCCGGTCCTGCTCGTCGTCAACAAGGCGGAGTCGAACCCGGAAGCGGCGGCGGCCGACTTCCACCGGCTCGGCTTCGGCGACCCCTGTCCCATCTCCGCCGAGCACGGCCTGGGGGTCGCCGAACTGCTGGACGCCCTGCATCCCGTCCTGGGGGCGGGGTCCGATGAGCCCGAACCGGAAGTCCCCGCCGGGGCGTCGGTCCGCATCGCGATCGTCGGCCGCGCCAACACCGGCAAGTCCACGCTTCTGAACCGGCTGGTCGGCCGCGAGCGCTCGATCGTCTCCCCGGTCCCGGGGACGACCCGCGACCCGGTCGACGAAACGCTCACCGCGGAGGGCCGCGCGGTCACCCTGGTCGACACCGCCGGGATCCGCCGTCGCCCCCGCCGGCGCGGCGTGACGGACACGTTCGAAGAGGCCGATTCGCTGGCGGTGCTGCTGGCGGGCAAGGCGATCCGGCGGGCGGACGTTTCGCTGCTGATGACCGACGCGGTCGAGGGGCCCACGACCCGTGACGCCGCGATCGCCCGGATGATCGAGGACGCCGGCTGCGGCGTCGTCGTCCTGGCGAACCGCTGGGATCTCGTCACCTCCCGCGCCGCGCGCTGGGCCGAGCTCCGCCTCGACGCGAAGGAGACGCTCCGCCATGTCGCGCACGCCCCGGTGCTGCGCGTTTCGGCGAAGACCGGCCAGGGTCTCGGGGCGATCTGGAAGGCGGCGTTCCGGGTTCACGAGCAGCGCGCCCGGCGGATCCCGACGGCGGAGGTGAACCGCTTCCTCGCCGAGGCCTCGGAGCGCTTCGCCCCCCGCGCCCGCACCGGCCGGGAAGTCAGGCTGCTCTACGGCGCGCAGGTCAGCGCCGCGCCGCCCCGCTTCCGGGTCTTCGTGAATTGCCGGAAGGCGGACCTCCTACCAAGCTATCCCCGCTACCTCCTCGGCGCCCTGCGTCGCCGCTACGGCTTCGCCGGGGCGCCGGTGCGCCTCGTGGTGGAAGGCAGGAAGGGCCGCGCCGGGCGTGGGAAGCCGGAAGCCGATCCTGCGCCCGCAAAAGGCCGGAGACCACGCGGCCGGGGCGCGCCGGAGGGCGCCGTACACTCGGAAGCGGCCGCTGAAGCCGGGCGCGAGCGGCCCGCAGGGCTGGTCGGCGCTGTCCCCGAGGCTTCCGCCAGGCGCCCCGCTTCGCCCGACCCGCCGTGACGAACCCGCCATCCCCGCAGAAGATCCCGAACAAGCTCTATTTCCGGATCGGGGAGGTGAGCGAGATCACCGGCGTCCAGCCGTACACCCTGCGCCACTGGGAGATGGAGTTCCCGACGCTCAGCCCGCGGAAGAACGACGCCGGGCAGCGGCTCTACTCGAAGACCGATGTGGGGATGGTCCAGGAGATCCAGCGACTTCTCCACCACGAGGGATACACCACCGCCGGGGCCGTCCGCCTCCTCGCCGAGCGCAAAAGGACGCGGCGCGGCAAGCCGGCCGCCGCTCGGGCGACCCCGTCCGCTCCCCCACCCGCGGCGAAGCCGGCCCGGGCCGCCGCCCCGTCCCCCGGCAAGCCGTCCCGGGCCGCCCCGGCCTCCGGGAAGTCGTCTCCTCCCCCCGACGGGGCGCCGGCCGCCGCGAAGAAACTCCTCGCCCTGATGGACGCGAACGACGCCCGGCTCGCCGAACTCCTCGGCCCCGACTCCTGACCTGAACCGCCCCCCGGCGTAGAATCCGCCCGGCCCGCATCGCCGTCGGGACGTGGCGCAGTCTGGTAGCGCACTTGCTTGGGGTGCAAGTGGTCGTCGGTTCAAATCCGGCCGTCCCGACCAACCCCGGCCGGCCGGAAGAGCGCCGCCGCGCGCGGACTTACGGTTCGGTCTGGACGCGGACCATGTAGGGCTCGACGCGTTCGGCCGCCGGGGGCGCCGTCCGCAGCGACACCGCGACCAGCACCACCACGTGGACGGCGGCGCCGTAGACGCCCGGATGGATGCCGAACCAGGCGAACTCCGGCCACAGGTTCAGCGCCAGCGCCACCAGACACCCCGAGACCAGGCCCCAGATCGCCCCCTCGCGGGTGGCCCGCCGCCAGAGCATCGCCGCGATGAGCAGCGGGAAGAACTGCGCGATCGCCCCGTAGGACATCAGCAGCAGCCCGACGAGCGACGCCTCGGATCCGACCGCCAGGTAGTAGGCGAGCGCCCCCATCCCGAGCGCGGTCCAGCGGATGACCCGGGTCTCCGCCGCCGGGGCCCGCGGAGTCTTCCGGTAGGGGCCTTCGAGGTCCTTGACCAGCACCGAAGCGCCGGCGTGCAGGATCGCGTCGCCGGAGCTCATCGAGGCCGCCAGCGCCCCCGCGCAGAAGAGCCCCACCGCCAGCGCGGGCAGATCGAGGTCCATGAGGATCGTCGGGAGGATCGTGTCGGCCTCCGCCACGCCGGGGTAGGCGGCGATTCCGGCGAACCCGACGAACAGCACCGGGATCAGGAAGATCTGGAACGTCGGATAGAAGACGACCATCCGCTTCAGCGTCCGGACGCTCTTCGCCGCGTAGATCTTCATGAAGTAGTGCGGCCAGACCGAGAACCCCAGCACCGAGACGATCACCGCGCTCGAGTAGGCGCCCATCCCCCACGGCTCGCCGCTCGCGTCGAGCCCCGGGGCGGTGAGCATTTCGGGGGCGGAGCGCGCCAGGTCCGCGAACATCGGCCCCACGCCGCCGTGGAGCTTCCACGGCAGGTAGAGGCCGAGACCCCACGCCAGCCCCAGCATGAGCACGCCCTGGAAGGTGTTCGTCCATCCGACGCCGAGGACGCCGCTTCGCGCCACGTAGATCAGCACGACCCCGTAGGCCAGCGCCGCCCCCGCCCACTCCGGCATCCGGCCCTCGGTCACCACCGAGAACACGTAGCCCGCGCCCTTCATCTGGATGACGAGGTAGGGAACGAGCGCCGCCGCGCTGACCACCGCCATGATCGCCGGAATCGCCCGCGGGCTCTCGAACCGGTGCGCGAAGAACTCGGCCTGGGTCACGAACCCGTAGCGCCGGCCGAGCGCCGCGATCCGCGGCCCCAGGAAATACCACGGGAGCAGCCCCACGGTTCCGTAGGAGACGATGTAGAACGCCGCGGCGCCCCGCGAGTAGGCCCACCCGGGCGCGCCCAGGAAGGCGAACGCGCTGTAGATCGAGGCCCCCATGATGAAGTAGAGGACCAGGAATCCCAGATTCCGGTCGCCCGCGACGTACCCCTCGGGGGTGTTCGAGACCCGCCGTCCCGACACCAGGCCGATCGCCAGGGTGGCGGCCAGGTAGGCCACCGTTGTCAGGAAGACGATGACCCAGGCGTCCACGGCGTCAGGCCCCCGCTTCCCGGTCGATGCGCTCGTCGTCGGCCCGGTCGCGCACGAAGATGACGAGGAACGTGAAGAAGACGGCCGCGATCATCAGGCACAGCCACACCATCGAGAACGGCATCCCGAGGACGAACGGCTCGATCCCGCCGACCCACGAGTAGATCGGCCAGACGCTGAAGATCAGCACGTCCACGCCGACGCCGAACCCGATCAGGTGCCGCCAGCGCAGGACGGTCCCGGGTTCCGGCGCGCTCACCGCTCCACGACCTCGATCTGGAACAGCGCCGGCCACTTCTTGCCGGTCACGAAGAGGCGTTCTCCCTCGGGATCCCACGCGATGCCGTTCAGCACGTCGCTGTCGGGAAGCCGCCTTTCCGGAGCGAGGATCCCGCTCAGGTCGACGAACGAGGTGACGACCCCGTCCTCCGGCCGGATCCGCGCGATCCGGTCCTCGGTCCAGATGTTGGCCCAGATCTCTCCCCGGATCCACTCGAGCTCGTTCAGGTTCGACAGCGGCTCGCCGTCCGCGGTGACCGGGAGCGCGCCGGTCTCGCGCAGGCTTCCGGCGTCGAGGAAGCGCAGCGTGTCGGTTCCGTCGCTCATCACGAAGCGCGTCCCGTCGAACGTCAGACCCCATCCCTCGCCCCGGTAGCGAAACTCGCCCAGCAGCCGGAAGGACTCCGCGTCGTAGACGAACCCGATCCCCGACCTCCAGGTGAGCTGGACGATCCGGCCGCCGCCGAGCGCCGACCCCTCCCCGAAGAACAGCGGCAACAGGTCGCGCTGCTCGATCACCCGGCCGGTCTCGAGTTCGACCCTCCGCAGCGACGACTCGCCGTAGAGCCCGGTGCTCTCGTAGAGGACGCCGTCGTCAAAGAACAGCCCCTGGGTGAAGGCCCCGGGGTCGTGCGGGAACTCCCGGACCACCCGGTAACCGAGCTGTCCGACATCCTCGGGCGCGGGGGCCCCGATTTCCGGCGGAGCGGCCGGCGGCTCGACCACCACCGCCCCCGCCGACTCCCCGCAGGCCCACGCCGCGCCGGAAGCGGCGACCCAGACAGCCCAGAGCCGCAGGGGCCGGACGATCCGCCGCAGGGTCACGCCCCGAATCATCCCACGCCGGGGAGCGGGCCCGGGCTGCGGCGCCCTGATGGCGACCTGGAAGCCGGGTGGGCCCCCCGAGAGGTGTCGCGCCTGGGTGCCTAGGCGGGCGCGCCCGCGTCAGGTCCTCGGGGGGGATGAGCGCCGCCTGGCGCCTGTTGCGGGGATGGGGAGGGCCCGTCCTCCCGGGGAGGGTTCGGGAGGGGTTTCCCCTCCCGAGAGAGAAGTTGCGCTCCCGGCCCGAAGGGCCGCGTGGGGGGGGCCTGAGCGGTGATGTCGTAGTGGCGACTCGCAGAAACGTAGCCCCCTCCCCCCGTACCGCCCGGTCTGCTCAGACCGGCAGGTGTTCGCGTGTCAGGTTGCGGGGCGCGCCCCCGGTCACCAGCAGGTTGTCCTCGATCCGGACGCCTCCGTAGGGCAGCAGTTCCTCGACCGCATCCCAGTCGACGGCGGACCGCCGCTTTCCCGCGCGCCACTTCTCGAGGAGCATCGGGATGAAGTAGACGCCCGGCTCCATCGTGATGACGTGTCCGGCCTCCAGCGTGCGGGTCGTCCGGAGCGAGGGGTGTCCCTCCGGCGGCGCGGCGCGGCTTCCGTCGGGCGCCGCGAGGTGGCCGCCCACATCGTGGACCTGGATCCCGAGGAAGTGCCCCAGCCCGTGCGGGAAGAACACCCGGCTGAGACCCCGGTCCACCGCTTCGTCCGCGGCAACCCGGATCACGCCCTCGTCCTTCAGCACCCCGGAGAGCGCCAGGTGCGCTTCGGCGTGGAGCTCGGCCCACGGACGGCCGTCGCGAACTTCGTCGCAGAGCGCCTGCTGCGCACCCTCCATCGCGGCGGCCAGCGACCGGAAGCGGTCGCTGGCCTTCGCCCCGGCGCGCGTCCGGGTGATGTCCGAGGCGTATCCGGCGACGCGCGCTCCGGCGTCGATCAACAGGCTCCGCCCCTCGCGGACGTCGCGGCGCTTCCCTTCGTAATGCAGCACCGCGCCCTTCTCGTTCAGCCCCACGATCGTCGGGTAGGGGAGGGCAGCTTCCTCGTCCCCGACGGCCTCCACGAACGCCCGGTGAATGTCCAGCTCGCTCCCTCCCGCGTGGAAGGCCGCCTCCGCCGCCAGGTGTCCTTCGGCGGCGACCCGGTTCGCCTCGGAGATGCGATCCACTTCGTAGTCGGTCTTGATGGCCCGCCGCCAGTCCATCCGGTTCAGCAGGTCCTGCGGGTTCCACGCGAGACCGAGCAGCTCCGCCACCGCGGGGTGTTCGCCGATGAAGGCGGACCGCTTCGAGGGCAGGCGCCGCGCGATCTCCGTCACCTGCGCCCGACGGGAGCCGCACTCCGCGACCTTGAACCCGGCCGCCCAGTCCGGTTTCCCGATGCGCTGCGGCTCGTACCAGAAGTCGTCCGGGCAGTGCGCCGCGAGGAACGGCTTCTTCCCCGGCCTCAGGAGCAGGAGGTGGTGCGGAGCCTCCACCGGGCAGAAGTGCAGGAAGTGCGCATTCGCCCGGAAGGGCGCGGGCTGGTCATCCCGGAAATGGACGTACGGGGCCCCCGCCCCGATGACCACCGCCGCGTAACCGCAGGCGCCCAGATCTTCGCTGACGCCCGCCAGCCGGAGGGCGAGATGTTCGGCCCACAGGTCGCCGTTACTGTCGGTCATGACGACGAAACTCTACTGACCGCCGCGCCTTCTCCCGGGGATTTCCCCCGGCGCCGCCCGGCGCCGCCGCCGGCTGCGAGCGCGGCTCATCCCCGGCGCCGCTCGTCCCGTGGTGGCCACTGCTGTGGTACGTTTGGCGGTTCGAGTCCAACGCGGCCGCGGGCCGCCATTCCGGAGACACCCCCATGAAACGCATCCTTTTTCTTCTCTCGGTTCTCGCTCTGGCGCTCGGCTTCGCCGCCTTCGCCTCCGCCGACGAGGCGACGTACACCGGCTGGATCTCCGACGCCGCCTGCGCCAAGGACTATTCCAAGGCGGCCGACGCCGGCCACAAGGGCTGCGCCACCGGCTGTCTCTCGAACGGCGACAGCGTCGCGCTCGCGAGTCCCGACGGATTCCACATTCTCGACATCTCCACCGAGATGGCGCTCGAGCATCTCGGCATGGAAGTCCAGGTGACCGGAACGCTCGACGAGGCCACGAACACCATCCAGGTCACGTCGATCAAGGCCAGTTCCTGATCGGCTCGTCCCGACCCTCGGACCCGGGATTCGCAACGCGCTGTTGCGGTGTCGCGGGTGTGGCGCTTGACTGGTGGAAGCCGGTCGGCGTCATGTGATACATTCCGAACGCTTTTATGGACCGGGCCGCGCCCGGAAGCCCCAGCCTATGGAGGTAGGTGGCATGAAGTCCCCTGATCGGAGTTTTCCGAATCGCACTCCCCTGTCCACGGCCAGCCGTGTTCTCTTTGTGCTGTTCCTCGCGCTCGGCGCGGGCCTCGGGTGGGTAGCCTGCGGCGACGAAGAGACGACGGCCCCCGCGCCGACGCCGACGCCCACGCCGACCCCAACCCCCGCGCCGGAGCCTGCGGCTCCGTCCGTTCCTGGCAACCTGAGGGTTTCCGCGACCGGGCCGACGTGGATCGAGTGGGCCTGGGACGCCGTTGACGGCGCAGGCGGCTACGAGGCGCAGTTCAGCGCGGACGACTCGTTCACCGACGAGGATCCGACCTTCCTGAAGACCGCGGAGCAGACCAGCCACCGCGTGGAGAACCTCGCTGGCGCGACGTCGGGGAACTTCCGCGTGCGCGCCGTGGTCGGAAGCGGGGACGACGCGGAGCGCAGCGACTGGTCCGCCTCGGTTTCGGGCATGACCGACGCCTCCGGGCCGGCGCCCGGGCCCACGCCGCTGGCGACGCCCGGCAACCTCCGCTCGACCGACCGGGACAGCACCAGCATCGATCTCGCGTGGAACTCCGTTCCGAACGCCGACGGCTACGAGATCGAGCAGCGGGAGGACGGCGAGTCCGCCTGGAGCACCGCGAGCTGCAGCGGCTCGGACAACCTGGTCGACGGGACGAGCTGCGAGGTCACCGGACTGGACCGCGGAACGTCCTATGACTTCCGGGTGCGGGCGCTTCCGGAGCAGGGAACCGACCTCGGCAACAGCGAGTGGGCCGAGACGTCCAGCGCGATCAGCACGACCGGCACGGCCGCGGCGCCGCCGGCGAGCACCGGTGAGGGCGACCTGAACGTCACCTGGTCGACGACGGGAACCGCGATCACCTGGTACTGGGAGCAGGTCGAGGACCGGACCGTGGAATACGAGACCGCGATCGTTGACGGCGCCGTTGGCGAGGCCGAGTGTCCCGACGGTGACAGCGCCGACTGGACGAGCCAGAACGGGGCGACCCGGCAGAGCGCCGACGTGACCGCCGGCGGCGTGCGGCTCCTCTGCGTGCGCACCAACACCGATGATGGCCCGAGCGCGCCCTCCTTCGCCTGGGCGACGATCCCGGTCGATCTGGGCGCCGCCACCGCGAACGACAACGCCGCGGGCACCAGCACGACCTCCATCAGCGTTGCCGGAGTTGTCCTGAACCCCGGCTTCAGCTACGACTTCCGCCAGTTGATCACCAGCGTGAGCGACGCTTCCTTCGCCGCCGGCGATTGCAAGGATGGAACGGCGCTGGACGCCGAGACGACGGACATCACCGTCACCCTGGGCGCCTACCGGATCACGAACCTCGCGAGCTACACGCGCTACGGCGTCTGCTACCGGGCCGAGACCGACGCCGGAGAGTCGGCGTGGCAGCTCACCGAGACGGGAGCGGTCACGCTTCCGGGCGCGCCGCCGAGCCCGAGGGCTGTGGACACGAGCCTGGACGCCGGCTCCACGGACCTGGAGTGGACCGTGGCCTCCCGGGGCCGGGACGACATCCCGCGCAGCGGCGTGGCCGCCAATTACGAGTTCAAGGTGCTCGTTGCGGCGGCCAACGGAAGGAATCCGGTCGTCGCCGATTGCTCGACGCCCGGAGACGGCGTCACCGAGCAGCGAGGCGCGATCACTTCAACGAACACGCAGGACGGCTTCGACGTTACGGCCGTGATCACGGCCCCCTCGACGGCCATGGACTACGCGCTGTGCGTCCAGGCCAAGCTGGACGGCAGCAACCGCGTCGGCCCCTGGGCGATCGGCCAGGAGATCCGGATCGCGGCTCCGAGTTCCTGATCGAGGCGGGGCGACCGGCCCGGTGGGCAGCGACCTTGCGTCGCGCGCCCGCCGGGCCCCGCCCCGGTACCCCGGCTTCCGGACGGGGCTGGCGTGAAGTCGCCTGATCCGGGTTCTCCGGATCGCGCCCGAGCGGGCGGTGTCCCGCTCGCGCTGTTTCTGGCGCTTTGCGTCAGCATCGGATGGGTCGCCTGTGGCGACGGGGATCCGGCCCCGACGCCGGATCCGGCGCCGACCCCCGCTCCGGAGCCGCAGACCCCAGTGGCGCCCGGGGACCTCCGGGTGGCGGGGACCGGGCCCACCTGGATCGAGTGGGCCTGGGCCGCGGTGTCGGGCGCGAGCGGCTACGAGGCGCAGTTCAGCCACGACCCCTCGTTCACGTCGGAGGACCCGACGTTCCTGAAGACGGCGGCGGAGACGAGCCACCGGGTGGAGAACCTTCCCGGGGCGACGTCGGGCCTCTTCCGCGTCCGCACGCTGGTGGGAAGCGGGAGCAACGCGGTCCGGAGCGACTGGTCGGCAACGGTCTCTGGCATGACCGACGCCGCCGGGCCGGCGCCCGGGCCGACCCCGCTGGCGACGCCCGGCAACCTCCGCGCGACCGGACAGGGCGACGACCGCATCGATCTGGCGTGGAACGGCGTCCCGGACGCCGACGGCTACGAGATCGAGCAGCGGGTCGACGGAGCGACCGCATGGAGCAGCGCGAGCTGCGGCGGCTCGGACAACCTGGTCGACGGGACAAGCTGCGCGGTCACCGGACTGGACCGGGGGACGGCGTATGACTTCCGGGTGCGGGCGCTTCCGGACCTGGGGGATGATCGGCGCGCGGTGAGCGCGTGGTTGGAGACGGCGAGCGCGATCAGCACGACGGGTACGCCGGCGGCGCCGCCCGTCAGTAGCGGCGGCGGCGACCTGAACGTCACCTGGACTTCGAACCGGAACGAGGTCACCTGGTTCTGGGATCAGGCGGATGACCGGGCGGCGAACCACGAGACGGCGCTCCTCGACAAGGAAATCTTCGGCGCCAGGACATGTCCGGACCCGGACTCCAGCAGGTGGACGAACCAGGGCGCGTCGACCCGCCTGAGCGACCCGAACGTGGAGGCCGGAGAGGTGCTTCTGCTCTGTGTGCGCACGAGGTCCGGCGACGCCGTGAGCGCGCCCTCGTTCGCCTGGGCGACGATCCCGACCGATCCGGGCGCCGTCACCCCCAGTGACGCGAACGGCCGGACGACCGCCATCAGCGTTTCCGGCATCGAGCTGAGCCCCGGCTTCCGCTACGTCTTCCGCCGGGTGGCCACCAGCGTCATCGACACGTCCTTCGCCATCAGCGACTGCGAGGGCGGAACGGCGCTCGGAACCGAGTCCAGCGACATCGCGATCCCGCTGGACGCCTACCGGATGACGGGCCTCGCGAGCTACACGCGCTACGGCCTCTGCTACCGGGCGGAGACCGACTCGGGGGAGTCGGCGTGGCGGTTCACTCCGACGGGCGCCCTGACCCTTCCCGGGGCGCCGTCGACTCCGAGCGCGGTGTCCTCGAGTCTGGCCGCCGGGTCGGTGACCCTGGAGTGGACGGTGGCCACCCGCGACCGGGCGGACGTTCCGAGGAGCGGGACCGCCGACAACTACAACTTCAGGGTTCTCTCCGCGCTGGCCACCGGACCGGATCCGACCGCCGCCGATTGCTCGACGCCGGGGAACGATGTGATCGACACCGGTCGCTCGGTCAACCCGTCGAACACGCAGGACGGCTTCCTCGCGACGACGCGGCTCCGCGCCGCCCCGAGGGCGAGCACCGACTATTCGCTCTGCGTCCAGGCGAAGCTGTCAAATGACCGGACCGGCCCCTGGACGATCGGCCAGGAGATCCGCATCGCGGGAACTTCCTGACCCGGTCTCCGGCCGTTCGGGGAGGCCCGGCGGCCCCGGAATCCCCGGACTCCGGTCGGGCGCCCGGAGGGCGCGGCCCCGGGCGATAATGGAGCGTCGAGCGTCCATCGTGCCTCCGGAACCAGCGAACGCCGCGCGGCGGAAGCTGCCCATCGGCCTCCAGACCTTTCGCACGGTCCGCGAAGGGGGCTACTACTACGTCGACAAGACGCCGTTCATCGAACGTCTGGTCGGTGGCGGGACGCACTACTTCCTCTCGCGCCCCCGCCGCTTCGGCAAGAGCCTGCTCCTGGACACGATCAAGGAGCTGTTCGAGGGGAACGAACCGCTCTTCCGGGGCCTGGCCATCCACGACCGCTGGGACTGGTCCGCGCCGCATCCCGTCGTCCGGTTGAGCTTCGGGAGCGGGGACTTCGCGGAGCCGGGTGAAGTCCGGGCCGAGGCTCTGGACCAGGTGGAGGTTCTGGCGCAGGACGCCGGTCTTGCTCCCGGATCCGACCACCCGGCGCGCGCGCTCCGCCGCCTGATCCGTTCGCTCCACCAGGAGACCGGCCGGCGGGTGGTCGTGCTGGTGGACGAGTACGACAAGCCGATCCTCGACGCGCTTCGGGATCCGGAGATCGCGCGGGCGAACCGGAACTTCCTGCGAGGGCTCTACGGAGTCATCAAGGATTCGGACGCCCATGTCCGCTTCACGCTGCTCACCGGGGTCAGCAAGTTCTCGAAGGTGAACCTGTTCTCCGGGCTGAACAACCTCCGCGACATCACGCTGGATCCGCGTTATTCCTCGATCTGCGGCTACACGGAAGCCGACCTGGACACCGTGTTCGCCCCGGAGCTGCCGGGGCTCGACCGCGCGGCGATCCGGGAGTGGTACGACGGCTACAACTGGCGGGGAGCGGAAAGCGTCTACAACCCCTTCGATGTGCTGCTGCTGTTCGATCGGCGCGAGTTCGGGACATACTGGTTCGAGACCGCGACGCCGAGATTTCTCGTGGACACGCTGATGGAGCGCGGAGCGCCGACGTTTCGGCTCGACGGACTGATCGCGGACGACGCGCTGTTGTCGTCGTTCGAAGTGGAGGACATCGCGCCGGAGGCGCTGCTCTTCCAGACCGGGTATCTGACGATCCACGAGGCGGAGGAGGTCGAGGGGGAGATGTCCTACCGGCTGGGATATCCGAACCGCGAGGTCCGGCAGAGTCTGAACCGCTCGCTGGTGGGCCGCCTGACGAGCGGTTCCGTCGAGTGGCCGGAGCGGCGGCCAAGGCTGCTGGAAGCGCTCCGGAGGAGCGACTTCACCGGTCTGGAACAGGAGTTCCGGTCGCTCTTCGCCGGGATCCCGACCGAGTGGCATACCCGGAACGAGATCGCGCGGTACGAGGGGTATTACGCGAGCGTGTTCTACGCGTGTCTCGCGGCGCTCGGGATGGACATCCGGGTGGAGGACAGTTCGGCGGCGGGCCGGCTCGACCTGGCGCTGCTCCACGGCGGCCAGGTCGTCCTGTTCGAGTTCAAGGTCGTGGAGCGCGCCGGGGAGGGCGCCGCGCTCCGCCAGCTTCAGGACCGTGGGTATGCGGAGAAGTACCGAAGCCGGGGCGAGCCGATCCACCTGGTGGGGGTGGAGTTCAGCGAGAAGACCCGGAACCTGAGCGGGTTCGAGGTCGCGGCCGGCTGAAGGCCCGTCCGGGCGGGCGCCGATCTACTCGTACGCCACCGACAGGCGGAAGCGGGCCCCCGCCTTCGCCGCCCGGTCGAGAATGCCCCGGAGCCCCTCGAGTTCCCCGAGGACGCCCGCCGCGTCGCCGAACTCCTCCGGCGCCGCCCGGACCGCGGCGCGCAGCGCGTCCACCAGCTCGAGGCCGGCGGCGGCCGAGAACCAGCCCGCCGGGCTCACCGAGTCCACGTCCGCGTCGAAGTTCAGGTCCGCCGCCAGGATCTCGGACTCCTCGGCGCTCAGGCTCACGAACTCGTCGAGCGGCTTGAGCCCGGCCTCCTCGGCCGCCTCGCTCAGTTCCCAGCGGGCGCGGTTCAGCGCGTGCCCGGCGAACGCCTCCGGTTCGGCGCCCTCGACCCGGCGGTCGAGCGCCACCGAAAGACCGACCGGCATGGCTTGAGGAAATCCGGCGCCGGGGTCCGCGTCAGGCGCCGGTCAGTCGTCGGTGGAAGTGACCACGCCCGGCTTGTAGGCGAGTTCGCCCGCCTCGACCCGGAAGGGCAGACGGTTCTGGGACGGCGGCGTCGGGCAGGTCGTGTAGGGGCTGAAGCCGCAGGGCGGTGACAGCGCCCGGTTGAAGTCCAGGATGACCCGGCCGTCCTCCGGCGGCGGAACCGTCAGGAACCGCGCCGCCGGGTAGGTCTCGCTGCCGCTCGTCCCGTCCGTCATCACGAAGAACAGGTTCCCGTTGGCGCGGGTGAACGCCTGCATCCGGATCGGCTGCCCGTCCCAGTCGAAGACGGCCTCGCCGTCCGTCACGTAGTCCTCGAGATCGCCGCGGATGTTCACCGCCTTCACCGCGAGCCGCTCCGGATAGGGTTCGAACGCGGCCTCCACCCGGAACGCGGGATCGAGCGGGAACCACTTGCGCCCGGTGAAGTCGGCGCGCAGCGGATGGTCGAGGTCGCGCAACCGGAGCGCCCGGCGCTCTCCGCTGGTGTGGAGCCAGAACCACACCCGGTCATCCAGAACGACCGCGTGGTCCTCGCCCACCGTGAGCTCGCCCTCCTCGAAGGGCTCGTCCCCCACCATCGCGGAGACGCCGTCGGCGACCCGCGCGTGCGCGGTCCCGTCGGCGCGGAAGGTCACGGACACCGCGAGTTCGGGGAACCGGTCGGCGATCCGCAGGTCGGCCTCCGCCCCCGATCCGACGGTGTGCTCCCCGGGCGTCAGGAAGTGGATGCCCGCGACCGTGAGCCAGCTCCGGTCGGCTACCAGGGCGGCCTCCACATCGGCGCGGTAGGCGGTCTCGGCTTCGCGCCACGCGGACTCGTCGAACGGCGCCGGCGAGGGCGCGCACTTCACCGAGAGGAAGGCGACGAGCGCGCCTCCGGCGAGCAGCGTGAACCGGTTCGCGCGCCGACATCGCCCCGCGCGCGGGAAGTGGATGCGACGCGGGGAGTGAAGGCGTACGGACATGACGGGGCCAAGTCTACCGGGAGCGGGTGGGGAGAGCGCGAGCCCCGGAGCCGCGCCGGACGCCCGCGCCCCTACGATTCCCGGCTCGCCGAAGCCCGCGCCGTGACCCAGGTGATGAGGCCGCCGAGCAGCGTGGTCCACGCCACCAGCCAGAAGAACACCTGTGCGAGGACGCCGCCCCAGAACCACTGGGCGATCGGGCTCATCGTCTCCATGTCGGGCGGGTAGGCGTCGTAGTGCGTGCCCCAGTCGCCGAGCGTGGCGAACAGCATGATCAGGATCACCGGGATCCGCGCCCCCAGGCCGTAGACGAAGTTCGTCACCAGCGCGGCGCGGAACCCGGCCTCTCCCTGCCGAGCCAGCTTCCGTCCGAACCAGACGGCGAAGATCGGCGCCAGCCAGGAGATCCCGATGATCGCGCCGGTTCCCCCCGCCTCCCGGTTCACCAGGAAGTCGGGCAGCCCGCCGAGCGCGCCCAGCAGCCGGACCAGGGTAACCGCGAGCGAGATGAGGACCGCGGTTCGCACCAGCGTCCAGGCGGAAGCAAAGGACATAAAAGAGGATGCCATGGAAAAACCGCCTTCGTCGTCAGGGACCCGGGAGCGCCGGCGGCGACCCGGGGTCCGGCTGTGGAAGCGCGGGAGTTTGTCAGACTATGGCCCTTCCCACCGAGGTTCCGCCGTGAAGCCGTCCCCTGTCCATCGTCCCGTTCCGTTCCTGCTCGCCGCCGGCGCCGCCGTCCTGGCGCTCTCCTGCGGGGCGCCGGCCGGGCGCTTCGATGAGGCGCGTCTCCTCGCGCACATCGAGACCCTCGCCTCCGACGAATTCGGCGGACGCGCGCCCGGGACGAACGGGGGCGAGGCGACGGTCCGGTATCTGAGCGAGGCGTTCCGCGACCTCGGCCTCGAGCCCGGGAACGCGGCCGCCGGCGAGGACGCCGGGTGGTTCCAGGAAGTGCCCCTCGTCAGCTATCGCGCGGTCACGATGGAGGCCGCGTCGGATCCGGGCGGGTCGTGGGCGCCGGGCGCGGAGTTCGTGGCCTGGACGCGGCGGCCCGAGGCCGCCACCGAGGTCTCCGGCGAGCTCGTCTTCGCGGGGTACGGGGTGACGGCGCCGGAGTACGGCTGGGACGACTTCGGGGACGTCGATCTCGCCGGCAAGGTGATCGTGGTGCTGGTGAACGACCCGCCGGGGGAGCATCACTTCGGCGGCGATGCGATGACCTACTACGGGCGCTGGACCTACAAGTTCGAGGCGGCGGCGGCGCAGGGGGCGCTCGGCGCGCTCATCGTCCACGAGACCGGCCCCGCCGGCTATCCGTGGGCAGTCGTCGAGCAGTCGTGGACCGGACCGCAGTTCGATCTCCGGGCCGGGGCGGCTGCCGAGACCCCCGACCAACTCGCCGTCCAGGGCTGGATCCACCGCGACCGGGCCGTCTCGCTCTTCGCCGAAGGCGGCAGCGACTTCGAGGCCGCGAAGGCCCGCGCCGCCGAGCCGGGCTTCGCGCCGGAGCCTCTGGGCGTCCGGGTCGACTTCCGGCTCGAGACGACCCGCTCCGAGCTGGAGTCCAGGAACGTCATCGCGATGGTTCCCGGACGGGAGGCCCCCGGCGAAGCGGTGATCTACACCGCGCACTGGGACCATCTCGGGACCGCCGAAGGGATGGAGGGAGACAACATCTTCAACGGCGCGCTCGATAACGCCACCGGCACGGCCGGCCTGCTGGCGCTCGCCGAGGCGTTCGCGAGCGAAGGCCCCGCCCGGCGCAGCGTCGTGTTCCTCGCGGTGACCGCCGAGGAGCAGGGCCTCCTCGGTTCCCGCCACTACGCCGAAAACCCCCTCCTGCCGAGGGCGGACACCGTCGCGGCGCTCAACATGGACGGCATGAACGTCTGGGGTCCCACCTCGGACCTCACGGTCGTGGGGCTCGGCCAGTCGCAGCTCGACGACATCGCCGCGGAGGTGGCGGCGGAGCTCGGGCGGACCCTCCACCCCGACCCCGAGCCGGAGAAGGGCTACTACTACCGGTCGGACCACTTCGAGTTCGCCCGGGTGGGGATCCCGGCGTTCTACCCCGACACCGGGACCGACTTCATCGGACGTCCCCCCGAATACGGGATGGAGGTCCGCGCCGAGTACGTCGCCGAGCGCTACCACAAGCCGGCCGACGAGGTGGAGCCGTGGTGGGACCTCTCCGGCATGACCGACGACCTCGAGTTCCTCTACCGGATGGGCCGCCGGCTGGCCGAGGGCGACGACTGGCCCGAGTGGTCGGAAACCAGCGAATTCCGAGCCCGGCGCGCGCGGTGAACCGAGCGGCCAGGGCAGGGGGCTCCCCGGGTCGAGCGCTGTCGCGCCGGCGCCACGCGGAGCCCCGACATGCCCCCTTCCCTGACCGCCTGGCCCTGCGGGCCGGCAATCGAAACTTGCTACGCCAAGTTCCGATTGACCGGACCAATCGCGGGAGGGGGTTCCCCCCTCCCGGGCCCACCCCGGACTACGCGGGTGGTGCGGGGAAGGAGCGACTCCGGTTGAGCGATGTAGTGCTGGTCCACCCGGAGCCCCGACATGCTCCCTTCCTGACCGCCTGGCCTTGCGGGCCAGCAATCGACTGCGCGGGTGGTGCGGGGAAGGAGCGACTCCCGGTCGAGCGCCGATGCGCTGGTCCACCCGGATGGTCCGCGGGCCCCCGCGAGAACCCCTCACCGAACCCACCCCGGATCGGCCGCGTCGGGGCGGCAGGATTTGAACCTGCGACCCCCTGATCCCGAACCAGGTGCTCTGCCAGACTGAGCCACGCCCCGTGCGGCCGGGGGGCGGATTCTAGTCGCGCCACCGGTCTTCCGGGGCGCCCGGCGACGAGGGGTGGTTGACATGGCGCCTCGCGCTGTGTTGGAGTTGCCGCCTTATTCGCCCGAGCGGGCCTCCTTCCGGAGGACGGGCGCGGGCGGACGATCCAGGAGAGTTTCTTGAGACAGGACGCCGACCCCCTTTGCCGTGGGTCTGGCGCCTTGCCACCCCGACCCCACCTGCCTATACTCTCCCCTCATTCGCCCGGCGCGTTCAGCGCGCTCGGGTTTTTCCCGTTCTACGGGAGCTAGCCATTGAATTTCACGAGACGGCGTCCTTGCCCCCGTCGGACTCCCCCCGGAGTCCCGGTTGTGGCGATGGTTGCGGTCCTGTTTCAAACTACCTACGGGAGGTAGGCCAAATGACGCAGTTCACGAGGAAGTCGGTCCCCCGCGGGCTGATCGTCCTCCTTGCCCTGATGCTGGGGGCCGGTCTCGTGCTTTCGGGATGCGGTGAGGAAGAAGCAACCCCGGCTCCGGCGCCTGCGCCAGCTCCCGCGCCTGCGCCGGAGCCCGAGCCCGAGCCTGAGCCGGAACCCGAGCCGGAGCCCGAGCCTGGCCTCGAGGTCACCTTCTCGGCGCCGGACGGCGAGCATCCGATGGTTCCGGACGACGAAACGGACGCGGCCACCGCGATGGCGATGGTGAACCCCAAGATGACGGTCACCTCGAACATGCTGGCGGCGGTGACCCCGCTGTTCGTCGACGGCGCCTCGGCGGTCGCGGCGATGCCGGGCGACAGCACGCCGTTCGAGTTCGTCTCGTGGCACGCCGCGCAGTCGGCGGTGGTCAGCGGCGGCGCGACCTTCGCGGTGGTGAAGGCGTCGATCGGCGCGAACCAGGAAGTCGTTCCTTCGGGCGCGGTGAGCTACGTGACCTGCGGGCCGTTCGAGTGCCAGGCGGGCCAGGAAGCTCCGCCGATCTCGATCGCGAACTCGGCGGCCTGCGCTGGCTGGGATCCGAGCCTCGACCTCGAGGTCGGGAAAGTGGACAACGTCGGCGGCGCCGATAACGACGACGGCTACGACCTGGGCTGGGTCTACTCCTCGTCGCTCGCGTTCAACATCGAGCACGACTTCGGGACCTACACCGACGGCGGCACGACGAAGGACCACGCGAAGGGCACGAGCAAGGCGGTCACGATGGCCAACATCGGCCTCGCGATCATCGCGGACGCGGATGAGAACACCGACGGGCTCCAGAACCCGTGCGAGACCTATACGGGCGGCCAATCCGGCGACCTTCTCGAGCCGCGGGGCTGCTTCCGGCTGACGGCGGGGACGACGAACTTCCTTTCGGACTACACGGTCACGATCATGCCGCAGGGCGCGGGCGTTTCGTGGGGCAAGGTGAGCAACTGGGACGACGACCCGTTTGAAGGCCTGACCTGCGACAACCGGTCCTTCGAGGCGGCGGACTGGGTGGACTCCTGCGCCATGTTCGAGGACGAGGTCGACGCCGCGATCAGCGGCGCCAAGGTCGCCGCCGCGACGCTCGCCACCGGGACGAGCACGCTTGCCGATCTGGGCCTGACGCTGGGCTCCTCCGGGGACCAGTACACCGCGCTCCACTACACGGTGGGTGACAGCAAGACCGTTGCGGATCTCTTCGCGGGCGCCAACGCCGGCACGATCGGTGGCGCGATCGAGCTCCACGACACCGATGGGGACCCGAAATACGGGGACTTCGGGAAGGTGAACACGATCAAGACCACCGCTGGCGACAACAACGACACCGCGGACAACTACTCCGGGAACTCGGACGCCGAGAAGTGCTCGGCCGAGGACGGCGGCGCCGCGGCCAAGCTGACCAAGGACGACGACGACAACGTCACCGGCGTCACGGCCTACAGCACGCTGTGCGACGCCGAGGATGTCGAGATGGAGGTCACGCTGAACTTCCACGACTTCGGCGCCTCGAAGGCGGCGGCCCACGCCTGCAAGGCGAGCCGGACGCTCAGCATCACCTGCCAGTGGGACGCCGACGGCGGCATCGGCCGCCTGGCCAGCGACACGCCGGTGGCGGCGATCGCGCCCGGCAACATCGACAAGTTCCTGAGCTGCAAGGTCAACTGAGGCTGAACCAGTAACCGGGAGCCCCGGGGTCTTCGGACCCCGGGGCTTTTTCGGTGTACGGCGCCGCGGATGCGGGAATCTCTACGACGACCCGGACCGGCGGGCGGCTGATGGCTTCCGCCGCCTCGGCGGCCGCACCGGAGGCTTCGTCCGTCGGGCGTTCCCGCTCTTCGATGAGGACCGCGATCCCGGTTGCGACGATTTCGGCAAGCGGGATGTGGACCGGGACGACGATCCGGACATCCATGACAGCAGCAATCCTGACGCCGACGAGTGCGTGGCGACAGATGGCGGCGCGCCCCAGGAGAAGACCGCCCGCCGGCGTCGTGACGAGGCCCGGCTCGCTCTGCGCTTCCTCGGTCGAGCCGGGAACCACGCTGGACCTCCAGGACTTCTCGGGGGGCGATCCGGTCTGCCGGACCTCATGCACCTTCACGCTCCCCTGCTTCAGGGACGCCAGCGGCGACACCGACCAGGGTCGTGAGCCATACGCGCGAAGGGGCGCTCACCAACCTCAACGGGGAAGGCGTCCTCCCGCGCGCGGTGTCGGCGCGCCAGGGCTGAGGCCCCCGACCCTCGTCCGCGGAGGTAGGCGGGGTTGCCCTTGTCTGGTAGAATCGCGATACTGCGCGGGCTGGCGTTGCGGCGAATCACGTCGGAACGCGTCGGACCGGCGCGGCGCCGCTGGCCGGGATGGACGCCGGCGCGAAACCCCTCTTTTGCGTGCGTAGCACACGCCGGAGATGGCCTGCAGGAGGTAGGCGCACATGACACAGTTCACCAGGAAGTCGGTCCCCCGAGGGCTGATGCTTCTCCTCGTCCTGATGCTGGGCTCCGGTCTCGCGCTGTCGGGATGCGGAGAGGAAGAAGCAACCCCGGCTCCGGCGCCTGCGCCGGCGCCAGCTCCCGCCCCCGAACCGGAGCCCGAGCCTGAGCCGGAACCCGAGCCGGAGCCCGAGCCCGGCCTCGAGATCACCTTCTCGGCGCCGGACGGCGAGCATCCGATGGTTCCGGACGACGAAGAGGACGCCGCCACCGCGATGGCGATGGTGAACCCGAAGATGACGGTCACCTCGAACATGCTGGCGGCGGTCACTCCGCTGTTCGTTGACGGCGCCTCGGCGGTCGCGGCGATGCCAGGCAACAGCACGCCGTTCGAGTTCGTCTCGTGGCATGCCGCGCAGTCGGCGGTGGTCAGCGGCGGAGCGACCTTCGCGGTGGTGAAGGCGTCGATCGGCGCGAACCAGGAAGTCGTTCCTTCGGGCGCGGTGAGCTATGTGACCTGCGGGCCGTTCGAGTGCCAGGCGGGCCAGGAAGCTCCGCCGATCTCGATCGCGAACTCGGCGGCCTGCGCCGGCTGGGATCCGAGCCTCGACCTCGAGGTCGGGAAAGTGGACAACGTCGGCGGCGCCGATAACGACGACGGCTACGACCTGGGCTGGGTCTACTCCTCGTCGCTCGCGTTCAACATCGAGCACGACTTCGGGACCTACACCGACGGCGGCACGACGAAGGACCACGCGAAGGGCACGAGCAAGGCGGTCACGATGGCCAACATCGGCCTCGCGATCATCGCGGACGCGGATGAGAACACCGACGGGCTCCAGAACCCGTGCGAGACCTATACGGGCGGCCAATCCGGCGACCTGCTCGAGCCGCGGGGCTGCTTCCGGCTGACGGCGGGGACGACGAACTTCCTTTCGGACTACACGGTCACGATCATGCCGCAGGGCGCGGGCGTTTCGTGGGGCAAGGTGAGCAACTGGGACGACGACCCGTTTGAAGGCCTGACCTGCGACAACCGGTCCTTCGAGGCGGCGGACTGGGTGGACTCCTGCGCCATGTTCGAGGACGAGGTCGACGCCGCGCTCAGCGGCGCCAAGGTCGCCGCCGCAACGGTGGACTCCAATCAACAGCTCAATGACCTGGGCCTGACGCTGGGCTCCTCCGGGGACCAGTACACCGCGCTCCACTACACGGTGGGTGACAGCAAGACCGTTGCGGATCTCTTTGCCGGCGCCAACGCCGGCACGATCGGTGGCGCGATCGAGCTCCACGACGCCGATGGGGACCCGAAATACGGGGACTTCGGCAAGGTGAACACGATCGTCAGCGGCCGCGACGTTGCCATGAACGACGACAAGGCGGACAACTACGCCAACAACGCGGACGCCGAGAAGTGCGACGCCGCGGACGGCGGCGCCGCGGTCAAGCTGACCAAGGACGACGCCGGAACCGTCACCGGCGTCACGGCCTACAGCACGCTGTGCGACGCCGAGGATGTCGAGATGGAGGTCACGCTGAACTTCCACGACTTCGGCGCCTCGAAGGCGGCGGCCCACGCCTGCAAGGCGAGCCGGACGCTCAGCATCACCTGCCAGTGGGACGCCGACGGCGGCATCGGCCGCCTGGCCAGCGACACGCCGGTGACCACAATCACGGACGCCGACATGGGCAAGTTCCTGAGCTGCAAGGTCAACTGACGCTGAAGCAGTGACCGGGAGCCCCGGGGTCTTCGGACCCCGGGGCTTTTTCGGTGTACGGCGCCGCGGAAACCCGGCGGCGAAGCCGTTCTGGCTCCCGCGCCCGGCGGCCCGGGGAGGCGCCGCTGGTAGGATCGGCGGAGTCGCCGAGATCCCTGCGCCGTCCTGAAAGGTGGGCGGCGTCACCCTGACGGCGACTGCAGGAGGACGCGCGATGGCGCAGTTCATGAGGAAACCGGCCCCCCGGGGGCCGATCCTCCTCCTCGCCCTGACGCTGGGGGCCGGGCTCGCGCTCCCGGGATGCGGCGAGGAAGAGGCCGAGCCGGCGCCGGCCCCGGCGCCCACGCCGACGCCGGTTCCGCCGCCCGCGCCGGCGCCCGCGCCCGAGCCGGAACCCGAGACCCCGCCGCTCGAGGTGACCTTCACGGCGCCCGCGGGCGAGGCGCCGATGGTCCCGGACGACGGGACGGACGCCGCGACCGCGATGGCGAGCGTGAACTCCGGGATGACCGTCTCCTCGAACGCGGTGGCGGCGGTGACCCCGCTGTTCGTCGAGGGCGCCTCGCCGGTGGCGTTGCTGCCGGGGGACAACACGCCGTTCCAGTACGTCTCGTGGCGCGCTCCGCAGTCGCTCGTCGTCGGCAGCGGGGCGACCTTCATGGTGGCGAAGGCCGCGATCGGGGCGAACCAGGAGGTCGTGCCTTCGGGCGCGGTCACCTACGTGACCTGCGGACCGTTCCGGTGCCAGGAGGGCCGGGAAGCTCCCGAGCTTCTGGCGTCGGACACCCCGGCCTGCCAGGGCTGGAACCCGACGCTCACCCTCGAAGTCGGGCACGTGGACAACGACTTCGAAGGAGACGCGGCCACAAACTATGGCGCCAACGACGGCTTCGACCTCGGCTGGGTCTACTCCTCGTCGCTGGACTTCGACGCCCTCCACACCTTCGGCGCGCTCATCGCCGGGGGCGAGAGCTCGCACGCCAGCGGCTCCCGGAAGCCGATGGCGCTCGCGAACATGGGGGACGAGCTCATCGCGGACGCCGATCCGTCCCGGGACGGGGTCCAGGACCCGTGCCTGACTTACGACGGGAGCCAGTCCAACGACATCCTCAAGCCGCGCGGCTGCTTCCGGCTGAAGCCCAACCACTTGCCGGACTACGCGGTCACGCTGACGCCCGCGTCCGATGTCTCGTGGGGCCGGGTGACCAACCGGGCCGAAGATCCGTTCACCGGTCTCAAGTGCGAGGCGGTGACGTTCCGGGCGGCCGACCAGGCGGACGCCTGCGCGCTGTTCGAGGCCGAAGTCGAGTACGCGACCGCCCCCCCGCTCCGGGTCACCGGAGTGGCCCTGCGCGGCGCCCTGTGGAACATCGACCTCGAAATGGAAGACATCTGGGAGCAGCGCCGTCCCCCGCGTCAGTACCGCACGCTGCCCTTTGCTGGCGAAGACGGCGTCTACAATCTCTACGAGGATCCGGACTGGCGGGCGGATGATGGCTTCCGCCCCTTCGGCGGCCACACCTCGGGCGTCGTCCGCCGGCTGTTCCCGCTCCTCGATGAGGACGGGGATCCCCGTTACGGCGATTTCGGCAAGCCGGACGTGGACCGGGACGACGATCCGGACATCTATGACAGCACCAACCCCGACGCCGACGAGTGCACGGCGGCGGATGGCGGCGAGCCGCAGCAGAAGACCGCCGCCGGCGTCGTGACGAGGCCCGGCTCGCTCTGCGATTCCTCGGTCGAGCTGGAAGTCACGCTGGACTTCCAGGACTTCCCGGGGAGCGACCCGGTCTGCCGGACCTCACGGACGTTCACCCTCTCCTGCTTCTGGGACGCCAGCGGCGACATCGGCAAGGTCGTCGGTGACACGCGGGAGCGGGAGCTCCATAACCACAACTGGAGCAGCTTCCTCGAGTGCTCGGTGTCGGCGCGCCGGGACTGAGGGCCGGGATCCGCTTCCGCCCCCCTGGCGTCACGCCGGGGGCGACCGGGTGGCGGTAGGCGGGGTTGCCCTTGTCTGGTAAAATCGCGATACTGCGCGGGCTGGCGTTGCGGCGATTCACGTCGGAATGCTGCGGACCGGCGCGGCAAGGCTGGCCGGGATGGACGCCGGCGTGAAAAACCCTCTTTTGCGTGAGTAGCACACGCCGGAGATGGCCTGCAGGAGGTAGGCGCACATGACACAGTTCACCAGGAAGTCGGTCCCCCGAGGGCTGATGCTCCTCCTCGTCCTGATGCTGGGGGCCGGCCTCGCGCTCTCGGGATGCGGAGAGGACGAAGAAACCGCGACTCCGGCGCCTGCGCCGGCGCCAACTCCCGCGCCGGAGCCCGAGCCCGAGCCTGAGCCGGAACCCGAGCCGGAGCCCGAGCCCGGCCTCGAGGTCACCTTCGCGGCGCCGGACGGCGAGTACCCGATGGTCCCGGACAACGGGGAGGACGCCGCCACCGCGATGGCCGCGGTGAACTCCAAGATGGTCGTCACCTCGAGCATGCTGGCGGCGGTGACCCCGATGTTCGTCGACGGCGCCGCGGCGGTTGCGGTGATGCCCGGCGAGAACACGCCGTTCGAGTTCGTCTCGTGGCACGCCGCACAGTCGGTCGTCGTGAGCGAGGGAGCGACCTTCGCGGTGGCCAGGGCCTCGATCGGCGCGAACCAGGAAGTCACGCCTACCGGCGCAGTGACCTACGTGACCTGCGGGCCCTTCGAGTGCCAGGCGGGCCAGGAGGCTCCGGCGATCTCGATCGCGAACTCGGCGGCCTGCTCCGGCTGGGACCCGAGCCTCGACCTCGAGGTCGGGAAGATCGACAACGTGGGCGGCGACCGGAACAACGACGGCTACGACCTTGGCTGGGTCTACTCCTCGAACCTCGCCTTCGATGTCGTGCACGACTTCGGCACCTACACCGACGGCGCCACGACGAAGGACCACAAGAAGGGAACCCACCAGTCCGTCACGATGGTGAACATCGGCTCGGCCGTCATCGCCGACACGGACCCCAACACCGACGGAAACCAGGATCCGTGCGAGACCTACACCGGGAAGCAGTCCAACGACCTTCTCAAGCCGCGCGGCTGTTTCCGGCTGACGGCGGACGTCACGAACTACCTCTCGGACTACTCGGTCACGATCAAGCCGCAGGGCGCGGGCGTTTCCTGGGGCAAGGTGGACGACTGGGAGGACGATCCGTTTGAAGGTCTCACCTGCGACAGCCTGTCCTTCGACGCGGCCGACTGGGTGGACTCCTGCGCGCTGTTCGAGACCGAGGTCGACGCCGCGATCAGCGGCGCCAAGGTCTCCGCCGCGACGGTGACGAACAGCCAGCTCGGTGACCTGGGTCTGACGCTGGCCACCTCCGGGGAGCAGTACACGGCGCTCCACTACACGGTGGGCGACAGCAAGACGGTTGCGAACCTCTTCGGAGGCGCCAACGCCGGCTCGGTGGTTGGGGCGATCAAGCTCAACGACACCGATGGAGATCCGCTCTTTGGCGACTTCGGCAAGGTGAACACGATCAACACCACCATCGGGAGCAACGACGACACCGCGGACAACTACACCGGGAACACCGACGCCCAGAAGTGCTCGGCGGAAGACGGCGGCGCCGCCGCCACGGGCAAGAAGGACGACGACGGCAACTTCACCGAGATCACGGCCTACAGCACGCTGTGCGACGCCGAGGATGTCGAGATGGAGGTCACGCTGAACTTCCACGACTTCGGCGCCTCGTCGGCGGCGAGCCACGCCTGCAAGGCGAGCCGGACGCTCAGCATCACCTGCAACTGGGACGCCGACGGCGGCATCGGCCGCCTGGCGAGCGACACTCCCGAGAGGGACTTCACGACGACGAACGCGTCCAAGTTCCTGAAGTGCTCGGTGGAATAACGCCGAACGCCTGACACACTGGTTTCGCCGGGCGGGCTGACGCCCACCGGGCGAGACCGGGAGCCCTGGGGTCTTCGGACCCCGGGGCTCTTGTCGTGTACGCCCTCACGGGCGCCGTGGGGCGACCGCTCCCGATCCTTCCCGCCGGCCGGGACCACGCTGGTAGCATCCCCCGCTTCGCGGGCGTCCGGCGCTCCGCCAACCGGAACGACGGCGCCGCGAGTTTCCTGACCCGGGTCAGGCGCGTCGCGGGAGACGCCGACGCCACATTCCTTCGTCCGGGGCGCGCCAGGCCCCGGGACGACCTGCGGGAGGCAGGCCCCATGACACAGCTCACCGTGAAGTCGGTCCCCCGGGGCCTGATGGTCCTGCTCGCTCTCTTCCTCGGAGCCGGCCTGGCGCTCTCCGGGTGTGGCGAGGAAGAAGCGACCCCGGCGCCAACCCCCGCTCCGGCGCCAGCTCCCGCCCCGGCCCCCGAGCCGGAACCAGCGCCGGAGCCCGAGCCGGAGCCGGAACCGGCGCCCGCGCTCGAGATCACCTTCGCGGCGCCGGAGGGCGAGCACCCGATGGTCCCGGACGACGGGACCGACGCCGCCACCGCGATGGCGACGGTGAACCCGAAGATGGTCGTCACCTCGAACATGCTGGCGGCGGTTACCCCGATGTTCATCGACGACGCCTCGGCGGTCGCGGTGATGCCGGGGGAGAACATGCCGTTCGAGTTCGTCTCGTGGCATGCCGCGCAGTCGATGGTCGTCACCAGCGGCGCGACCTTCGCGGTGGTGAAGGCCTCGATCGGCGCGAACCAGGAGGTCGTTCCGATATCGGCCGCAGTCAGCTATGTGACCTGCGGGCCGTTCGGTTGCCAGGCGGGCGAGGCGCCGCCCGAGATCTCGATCGCGGATTCGCCGGAATGCCAGGGCTGGGATCCGGGCCTCACTCTCGAAGTCGGGCAGGTGGACAACGACCGCGCGAGGCGGAGCGGCGTTTTCGGGTTCAAGGACGGTTACGACCTGGGCTGGGTCTACTCCTCGTCGCTCGCCTTCGACGCGACCCACGACTTCGGGACCTTCAGCGACCGCGGCGTGACGAAGGACCACGCGAAGGGGACGAACAAGGCGATGACGATGGCCAACATCGGCGAGGCGATCGTCGCCGACGACAATGCGACCCGGGACGGGATCCAGGAGCCCTGCCTGACCTACACCGGCAACCAGTCCGACGACATCCTCAAGCCTCACGGGTGCTTCCGGCTGACCACGAAGGAGGACTTCCTCTCCGACTACACGGTCACGCTGACGCCGCAGGGCGGCGACGTCTCCTGGGGCAAGGTGAGCAACTGGGAGAACGATCCGTTCGCCGATCTCACCTGCGACGCGGTCACGTTCCGAGCCACCGACCAGATCGACGCCTGCGCCCTGTTCGAGGCGGAGGTGGACCACGCCACCAGCACGGCGAGGATCGAGGGCGAGCCCGCCTTCGGGACCCTCTGGGTGAGCCGGCTCCACCTGAACGGTCGCGGCGTGCGCTACATCACGCTGCCCTACGACGAGGACGGGAAGCGGAACAACTACCAGGACCCGGACACAACGGTGGACGACGCCTATGACCCCAGCTTCGGCGGGGGCGGCACGAACGGCGGGGTCGTCTATCCCCCGGAGCTGTACTTCCTGGATGACGATGGGGACCCGAAGCACGGCGACTTCGGCAAGGCGGACCCGGACCAGGACGACGATCCCGATTCCTACGACGACACGAACCCGGACGCCAACGAGTGCACCGCCGAGGATGGCGGCGAAGCCCAGTTGAAGAACGACGCCGGCGTCGTGACGCGGCACGGCTCGCTCTGCGATTCCTCGCTCGACCTGGACTTCGAAGTGGACTTCCAGAACTTCGGCGGCGACAGCCCGACCTGCAGGGTCACCAAGACCTTCTCGATGTCGTGCGTGTGGGACGCCAGCGGCGACATCGACAGGCTCGTGGGCCAACCGCGGGAGACGGCGCTGACGAGCCGCAACTGGCGCCGCTTCATGAAGTGCGAGCTCGAGGTGAACTGACGCCGAACCCGTCATGTAGCCGCTGCGCCGGACGGCTGACGCCCGGCGGACGGCGAAACCTGCCCCGGGGTCTTCGGACTCCGGGGCTCTTCGCTGTACGGAGGGGCGTCGAGCTCGCCGCACAGCGTTCTGTCTCCCTGAAGCGCATAGCATGGGCGGCCATCCCGGGAGGCCCCTCATGCTCCAGACTCCGCCGCTCCGTTTCCTCGGACGCTTCGCTGCGATCCTCGGTCTGCTGGGGGCGGTGAGCGCCCCCGCCCAGGAGACCGCGCCGGACGAAGCCGCGGCCTGGGGACGCGCCGCCTCCGGCCTGAAGCTCCGCGGGATCGGCCCCGCGCTCATGGGCGGCCGGATCGCCGACATCGTGATCCACCCGGAGCGTCGGTCCACCTGGTACGTGGCGGTCGGCTCGGGCGGAGTCTGGAAGACAGCGAACGCCGGCGCGACCTGGACGCCGGTGTTCGACGACCAGCCCTCCTACTCGATCGGAACGCTCGCGCTGGATCCCACGAGTCCGGAGGTCGTCTGGGTGGGGACCGGAGAGAACGTGAGCGGCCGCCACGTCGGCTGGGGCGACGGGGTCTACCGCAGCCGCGACGGGGGAGGTTCGTGGGAGAAGATGGGTCTCGACGGCTCGGACCACATCGGCCGGATCCTGGTGGACCCCCGCGACGGCGACACCGTCCTCGTCGCGGCCGAGGGGCCGCTGTGGAGTGGGGGCGGCGAGCGCGGCGTCTACCGGACCGAGGACGGTGGAGCGAGCTGGAACCGGGTGCTCGACCTGGGCCCGGACACCGGGGCGACCGACCTCGAGTTCGCCCCTGACGACCCCGACACCGTCTACGCCGCCGCCTACCAGCGCCGGCGCCACATCTGGTCGTTCCTCGCCGGTGGGCCGGGCTCGGGGATCTGGAAGTCCACCGACGGCGGCCGAACCTTCCGGGAGGTCACCCGGGGACTCCCCGACGCCGACATCGGGAAGATCGGCCTCGCGGTGACTCCGGCGGATCCGAGCCTGGTGTATGCGACGGTCGAGGCGGCGGACGGCGAGCAGGGCTTTTACCGCTCGCGGGACCGGGGGGAGAGCTGGGAGAAGCGGAACGCCTACATCTCCGGCGGCACCGGGCCGCACTACTACCAGGAAATCGAGGCCTCCCCCACCGACCCCGACCTCGTCTACCAGATGGATGTCTTCCTTCACGTGACCCGCGACGGCGGGGCGACGTTCGAGGTGCTCGGCACCGGCCGGGAGAAGCACAGCGACAACCACGCGCTCTGGATCGACCCCGACGACCCCGGCCACCTCATCGCCGGGAGCGACGCCGGGCTCTACGAGACCTTCGACGAGGGGGTGAGCTGGCGACACTTCCCGAACATGCCGATCTCGCAGTTCTACAAGGTGGCGCTCAGCGAGGGCGAGCCGTTCTACGACATCCTGGGCGGCGCCCAGGACCTGGGGACGCTCCACGGGCCCGCCCGCACGACGAACCGCGAGGGCGTCCGCAACCGTGACTGGTACGTCCCGCTGGGCGCCGACGGCTACGGCGTGGCCATCGATCCCCGCGACGACAACATCCTCTACCTCATGACCCAGCAGGGGGACCTCGCCCGGGTCGACCGCCGGAACCAGGAGGTGCTGCGCATCCGGCCGCTGCCGGTCCCCGACGAGGTTCCCGAGCGGTGGAACTGGGACTCGCCGCTCCTCCTTAGCCCCCACGATCCCGACCGGATCTGGTACGGGTCGCAGCGCCTCTGGCGGAGTGACGACATGGGGATGAGCTGGACCGCGGTGAGCGGGGACCTCACGACCGGCCGGAGCCGTTACGAGTTGCCGTTCTACGACCGGATCTGGAGCGTGGACGCGCTCCACGACACCGGAGCCATGTCGCGCTACGCCACGCTCACCGCCATCACCGAGTCGCCGGTCGCCGCCGGCGTGCTCACCACCGGCAGCGACGACGGGCTGATCCACACGAGCTCCGACGGCGGAGCGACCTGGACGCGGGCCGCGGACCTGCCGGGGCTCGCGCCGCTGTCGTTCATCAACGATGTCGAGGCCTCGCAGCACGACGCCGACACGGTGTTCGCGGTGGCGGACAACCACAAGACCGGGGACCACCGGCCTTATCTGTTCCGGAGCCGCGACCGTGGCGCGTCCTGGGAGTCCATCGTCGGGGACCTCCCCGAGGACACGATCCTGTGGGCGGTCCAGCAGGACCATGAGGATCCCGACCTGCTCTTCCTCGGGGGCGAGCACGCCCTGCACGCGAGCTGGAACGGCGGGACGAACTGGGTGAAGCTGGCGGGGGCGCCGACGATTTCGTTCCGCGACCTGAAGATCCAGCGCCGGGACGACGACCTGGTGGGGGCGACCTTCGGGCGCGGCTTCTACGTGCTGGACGACTACCGGCCGCTGAGGACGCTCGCCGCGACCGTCCGCGCCGGAGAGCCCGCGCTCTTCCCGCTGCGCGACGCCTGGTGGTACATCCCCTCGGTTCCGGCGCAGGCGCCCGGCCGCCCCACGCAGGGCAGCACCGCCTTCGTGGCGGACAACCCCCCCTTCGGCGCGGTCTTCACCTACTACCTGCCCGAGGATCTCCGCACCGCGCAGGAGGAACGGCGCGAGGCCGAGAAGGAGACGCGGGAGGCCGGCGGGGACGTCGCCTTCCCCGGCTTTGACACGCTTCGGCTCGAGGAGCTGGAGGCCGCCCCGGCGGTCTTCCTCGAGATCTCGGACGACTCCGGAACGACGATCCGCCGCGTGCGGGGACCGGCGACGGCGGGGGTCCACCGGGTGGCCTGGGATCTTCGCGGCCCCGCTCCGGACCCGGTGAGCGTCACGACGCCGGCCTTCACGCCGCCCTGGGTCCAGCCGCCGATCGGCCCGCTCCACGCGCCCGGGAGCTACCAGGCCCGCCTCCTCGCCGTGACCCGCGACGGCGCCCGCCCGCTCGGGGCGCCGGTGTCCTTCGGGGTCCGCGCGGTCCCGACGCTGCCCGAAAACACTGATCCCGCCGCGGTCGCCGCGTTCCAGCAGGAAACCGCCGCCCTCCTCCGCGAGGCGCACGCCGCGACCGGCGAGCTTCGGGAGGCGCGGACCCGCCTCGGCCGGCTGCGCGTCGCGCTCGGCCGGACGCCCGGCGCCGATCCGGCCCTCTATGGCGAGATGGACTCCATCCTCCGGACGATCTCCGACCTCGAGGTGCGCCTCACCGGGGACCCGGCCGCCCAGTCGCGGAACCATCCGGCGGCGCCTTCGGTGCGCGGCCGGCTGGGAGCGATCGTCTCCGGCCACTGGCGGACCCGGCAGATGCCCACCGGGACCCACCGGACGAGTCTCGCCACCGCCGCCACCGAGTTCGGGTCGATACGCAGCGAACTCGGGACGCTGGTGGACACGACGTTCCCCGCGCTCGAATCCGCGCTGGAGGCCGCCGGGGCCCCGTTCGCTCCGGGGCGCTGAAGAGGCGTCCGCCACCCGCCCCGGGTCGTCCCCGGGGTGGGCCGGCCGGGGCTATGCGGCCGCAACCTCGAACCCGCTCAGGTTGCGGGTCTTCTCGCTGAACTCCACCCCGACCAGGTGGATCGGCTCGCCCCGGCGCCGGTACTTCTCCGCATACCCGCGGTCCATGAGCTGGCGGAGCGCGGCGCCCTCCCCGGCGCGTTCCACGACCTTGAACTCGAACAGGACGTGCCTGGCGTCCGGTCGTACCATCCCTCCCATGCGGAACTCCCTGCTCGCCACGGGCCTTCTGATCGCGGCCCTGGCCCTTCCCGTCCCCGCGGATGCCCAGCCCGATCCGGAACTCCACGCGCTCTTCGACGATTTCATGGAGTTCCGGCGCCGCGAGGAGCCCCGGTTCGCCGCCTCGCTCGACGGGGTGGCGCCCGACACGCTGGGAGACGCCACCGAGGCGGCTGTTCTCCGCCGCGCGCGGGAGGTCGCCGGGTTCCGCGACCGGCTGCTCGCGATACCCCGCGGTCGGCTCTCGTCGGACGACCTGGTTCACGCCGACATCTTCGAGGCGGCGCTCTCCGAGCAGATCGGCGACGCCCGGTTCGGCGGCCACTTCCTGCCGATCAACGCCGATTCGGGCTTCCATATCGGGATGGCTCGGCTGCCCCAGTCGCTCCCCCTGCGCGCCGCCGCGGACTACGACGCCTACATCGCGCTCCTGAGGGATATCCCCCGGGTGTTCGGCGAGTACATCGCGCGGATGCGTCGCGGAGTCGAGCTCGGGATCACCGTCCCCCGGGTCGTTCTCGAGGGCTACGAGGTCACGATCGCTTCCCACGTCGTGGATGACCCGGAGGCGAGCGTCTTCTTCGCGCCGTTCCTCCGCTTCCCGGAGCGCATCGGCGAGGCCGACCGCGCCCGCCTGCGGGCCGCCGGGGCGGAAGCCGTCCTCGACGGTCCGGTCGCCGCCTACCGGACCTTCCTCGACTTTTTCGAGAACGAGTACCGACCGAACGCCCGTACCACGATCGGAGCATCGGATCTTCCCGATGGCCGCAGCTACTACGCCTTCCTGATCGGGAAGTTCACGACGCTCGACCAGACCGCGGAACAGGTCCACCAGGTGGGTCTCGCCGAGGTCGAGCGGATCCGGGAGGAAATGGTGGCGGCGATGCGGGCGTCGGGGTTCGACGGGACCTGGGAGGAGTTCTTCGAATTCCTGCGGACCGATCCGCAGTTCTACGCGTCCACCCCGCAGCAACTGCTCGACCGGGCGATGGTCATCGTGAAGCGGATGGACGGACAGCTCCCGGCGCTGTTCCGCCGCCTGCCGCGCCAGCCCTACACCGTGGAGCCGGTCCCCGACGCGATCGCCCCCAAGTACACCGGGGGCCGCTACGTCGGCGCGCCGCTCGATTCGACGCAGCCGGGCCGCTACTGGGTCAACACCTACGCGCTGGAGAGCCGACCGCTCTACACCCTCGAAGCGCTCTCACTCCACGAGGCGGTCCCCGGCCATCACCTGCAGATCGCGCTGGCGAAGGAACTCGACCTTCCGGAGTTCCGTCGGCACTACGGGATCGGCGCCTACAGCGAGGGCTGGGCGCTCTACTCGGAGCGTCTCGGGCTCGAGGCGGGGTTCTACCTCGACCCCTACTCGAACTTCGGCCGGCTCACCTACGAGATGTGGCGGGCCTGCCGTCTGGTGGTGGACACCGGAATGCACGCGCTGGGCTGGACCCGGGAGCAGACGCTCGACTACCTCGCGTCGAACACCGCGCTGTCCCTCCACGAGATCACCACCGAGACCGACCGCTACATCGCCTGGCCGGGGCAGGCGCTCGGCTACAAGCTGGGCGAGCTGAAGATCCGCGAGCTTCGGGCGCTCGCCGAGGAGACGCTCGGAGAGGCCTTCGACCTGCGCGAGTTCCACGACGCCGTCCTCCTGCCCGGCCCGGTCACGCTGCCGGTGCTGGACCGGATCATCCGGTCGTGGCTGGACGCCCGCCGCTGACCCGCTGACCGACCCGGCGCCGGAACCTGTCAGCCCTGAGCGAGGGGCGTCGCAGACGGCGCGTCGGGACGCAGCGCGTCGGCCGCCGCCTCGACAGGGCTGTCTCCCTCGACATCGCAGCCGGTGCGCAGGATCTCGGGGGGAAGCGGCTCGAATCCGGTCAGCGAGCGGGTGATTTCCGACGGCCGGGGAGTGGGGCCTTCGGATCCGGTGCGGGCCCGGAAGCGGAGCGTGAGGCGGTCGGGGGAGACGCCGAGGAGGGCGGCCTCCGCCCCGGCGGGGGCGAGATGGGGGTCTTCCACGACCGCGCGCAGGTCGATTTCGACGGTGCGTTCGCCGGCCTTGGGGCGAGGCCCCCGGCGGCGAGGCGCCTTGACCTTGCGAACGATCCCGAGCGGCCACCCGGAGGCCTCTCCGAACGCGCGCAGCCGCTCGCGGGTCGACTCCGGCGCCTGGTCGGCGTTGAGCACCACCGCGTAGTCGAGCGCCCGGATCCAGCGGCTCAGCTTCGGCTCGCCCGGGGGCACCCGGTCCACGCGGTCGAAACGCAGGCCCTCTTCGCTCGCGCCCTGAAGGACGCGCAGCACATCGGTTTCCGGCCGCTCGCCGGTGAGCGCGAACTCGCAGTACTCCGCTGTCGACTGCACGCCGAGCGGCAGCGCCGGTCCGAACGAGATCCGCGGTCGCGGCGAGAACCCCTCGGTGAACCGGAGCGGCAGCCCCGCGCGCCGCAGCACCCGCGGCAGGATGCGGATGAGCTCGCCGTGGCCCCGAAGCGCCATCGGGCCGTACTTCGCAAAACGCGCGCGGTAGACGACCGGCTCCCCCTGCTCGATGTTCCGCGCCGGCGGCAGCGGGCGGGCGCTCCCTCCGCCGCCCGAAGGCGGCGCGGCGGCCCCGATCACCGGGAGCAGCACGCCGTTGGCGGCGGCTTCTTCGCTGCGCGGCTCCTCGGCGCCCATCCGCTCGAGGAAGCCGATGCGCTCGTCCCGCATCCCGCCGAGGTCGCACGCCACGCCGCAGTGGTAGCAGACGAGTCGGCGCTCGTCCGCCCGGGCGTCGCGCAGGTTCGTGTGGTGGACCTGGAGCGACACCGGCTTGCCGCACGGCGGGGAGGCCCGGTTCTTCAGCGCCCGGCGGTACTCGCGGAGCAGGAACCCGTCCTCCAGCCCGACATCCACGTGCTCCCACGGGAGCCGGCCATCCACCGGGATCGTCCCCAGCATCTCGCTGCGGGAGACTCCGGTCTCCGCCTCCCAGCGGTCGAGCGCCTCCCGCCAGACGTCCCAGCGAAGCTGCTCGTCCCAGCCGTCGAATCGCGCCCCGAGCCGCCATGCGGTCTCCACCAGCCGACCCGCCCGGATGTCCCCCCGGGCGAGGATGCCCTCGAGATGGCTTACCCGAGGGTCATGCGTGCGCAGCCGGAAGCCGTCCTCGCGGGCGCGCTCGCCGAGGAGTTCCTGCTTCCGCCGGATCTCCTCGAGCGGGTCCTGGGCGCACCACTGGAACGGGGTGTGGGGCTTGGGGACGTGGCTCGAGACCGAGACCGTGATCCGCACCCGCCGCTTCGCCTCCCGGTCCCCGATGCTGCGGGCCTGCCGGCCCATGGCGGCGATCCCCAGGACATCTTCGTCCTCCTCGGTGGGAAGGCCGATCATGAAGTAGAGCTTGGCCCGGTCCCAGCCGCGCGAGAACACCCGCCGGCAGGTCTCGAAGATGTCCTCCTCGCTGACGTTCTTGTTCACGACATCCCGCATCCGCTGGGTGCCGGCCTCGGGGGCGAAGGTGAGCCCGGTGGCTTTGCCCCGCGCGATGTCGTCGAGGACTTCTTCCGGGAGCCCGTAAGCGCGCAGGCTGGAAACGCCCAGCGCGACCCGCCGCGGGACCAGTTCGTCCATGACCTGGTTGATCAGCGGAGCGACGCACGAGTAGTCGGCGGTCGACAGCGAGGTCAGCGAGGCCTCGTCGTAGCCGCCCTTCTCCACCGCCGAGACGACGGTGTTCACGATCTCCTTCGGGTCGCGTTCGCGCACCGGCCGGTAGATCATCCCCGCCTGGCAGAACCGGCAGCCCTCGGTGCAGCCGCGGGCGATCTCGACCGCGGTGCGGTCGAAGATGGCCTCGGCCGCCGGAACCGGCGAGTCGTCGGGGAAGGGGAAGCGGTTCACATCGTCGAGGAAGGCGCGCTCGACGCGAAGCGGGACGCCGGGACGACGGGCCCGGGAAACGAAGGCGAAGCCGGACCGGGAGCAGACCTCGCGTTCGTAGAGCGCGGGACAGTAGAGGCCGCCGGGTTTCTGGAGCTCGAAGAGGAGCTCCTCGCGGTCGGTAATCCCCTCGCCGCGCAGCCGGGCGAGGTCGCGCATCAGTTCGGGGAGGCGCTCCTCGGCGTCGCCGATGAGGAAGGCGTCCACGAACGGGGCCATCGGCTCGGGCTGGGTGGCGACCGGGCCGCCGGCGACGATGATGGGGTGCTCGGGAGCGCGGTCGCGGCTGCGCACCGGGATGCCGCCGAGGTCGAGCATCGTCAGGACGTTCGTGAAGGTCAGCTCGTACTGGAGCGAAAACCCCACGAGATCGAAGTCCGCGAGCGGGCGCCGGGTTTCCAGGCTGATCAGCGGAAGCTGACGCTCGCGGAGCTGCTCCTCCATGTCCGGCCAGGGGCAGAAGACCCGCTCGAGAGCGAGATCCGGCGCGTCGTTCACGACCTTGTAGAGGATCTTCGTGCCGAGATGGCTCATCCCGATGTCATAGACATCCGGGAAACAGAAGGCCATCCGGCAGGCGATCCCGGCGTCCTCCGGTTTCGCGACCTGGAACCGCTCTCCCCCGGCGTATCGCGCCGGCCGGCTTACGAGGTGCAGGAAGTCCGCGTAGGGATGCCGGCTCTCGGCGACCGAATCGGAACTTGACGAGGACATCAGGGCGTCTGAGGGGAAGGATGAACCCGGAATATTAGGTCCGGATCGGGTTCCGGCCGCTGTCGTGGCGGCGTCCCCGATCGGGAAGCGCCGCCCCCTCCGCATGGGAGGACGAACCGTCAGCCGCCGGAGCGTTCCAGCAGGTAGCGGCCCACGACGGCGAGGCCCATCCCCACCAGGCCGGTCGTGGCCGGGACCAGCCACGCGATGAGCCGCTGCTTCCGGTCCCGCTGATCCTGCAGGACCGTTCCTACGGCTTCCATCGTTTCGAGGCGATTCGCGATGTCGGTCACGCGGTCCCGCAGTTCCCTGACTTCCGCCCTGAGCTCCGCCATGCTGGCGTTGAGGCGCTTCTCCATCGCCTCGCGCTGCCCGCGGTTCTCTGCCCTGAGCTCCGCGAATCTGGCGTTGAGGCGCTTCTCCATGGCCTCGCGCTGCTCGCGGCCTTCCGCCCTGGTCTCGGCGATTCTGGCGTTGAGGCGCTTCTCCATGGCCTCCCGTTGGTCGTGGCCTTCCGCCTTGAGCTCCGCGTACTGCTTGCGGCCTTCCGCTTTGAGTTCCGCGTACTGCTTGCGGGTCTCCGCCCTGAGCTCCGCGATACTGGCGTTGAGGCGCTTCTCCATGGCCTCGCGTTGCTCGCGGCCTTCCGTCTTGAGCTCCCCGTTCTGCTTGCGGCTCTCCGCCTTGAGCTCCATGTACTGCTTGCGGCTTTCCGCCTTGAGTTCCGCGTACTGCTTGCGGCCTTCCGCCTTGAGTTCCGCGTACTGCTTGCGGGTCTCCGCCCTGAGCTCCGCGTACTGCTTGCGGCCTTCCGCCTTGAGTTCCGCGTACTGCTTGCGGGTCTCCGCCCTGAGCTCCGCGATGCTGGCGTTGAGGCGCTTTTCCATCTCGCGGTTCTCCGCCCTGAGCTCCGCGATGCTGGCGGTAAAGCGCTTCTCCATGGCCTCGCGCTCGCGTCGGGCCTCCTCGCGGTCCTGCCGGGCCTCCTCGCGCATCGCCTCCAGCATCCGGAACATCATCGCCATCTGGTCCTGTGGAACCGGGGGCGCGCCGGCCGTCACGCCGGCGTCCGGCGGGGCCGCAAGCGCAGGCGCCGAGGGCTTCGGTGGAGTCGGGGCGGAAGACATCGCGGGCTGGTGCGACGGAGATCGTCGAGATTCAGTGTAGGGCCGGGCGTGCGATGCGGCAACCGCCTCCGTTCGCTTCGCGGCAGGGCTCTGTGGATCGTTCATGCGGGTCCTCCGGAAGCTCGCCGAACCTCCGGGTGGGTTCACGGAGAGCTCCGCCTGGAACTGCACGACGCAGATTCGGCGGTAAACGGGTCATCCGGGCTGGACGGTCGAAAACTCGAACCTCTTCCCGACGCCCCAACCGGCGCCTCGCCGGCCCGACCAGGCCGCCCTTCCCGCGTCGCCGCGGGGAGTGGTCAGCCGCCGAAGCGTTCCAGCAGGTAGCGACCCACGACGGCGAGGCCCATCCCCACCAGGCCGGTCGTGGCCGGGACCAGCCAGGCGATGAGCCGCTGCTTCCGGTCCCGCTGCTCCTTCAGGACGGTTCCGACAGCGTCCATGGAGTCAATGCGCCTACCCATGTCGTTCACGCGCTCGCGCAGTTCCCTGACTTCCGCCCTGAGCTCCGCGATGCTGGCGTTGAGGCGCTTCTCCATGGCCTCGCTCTGCACGCGGTTCTCCGCCTTGAGCTCCGAGTACTGCTTGCGGTTCTCTGCCCTGGTCTCCGCGATGCTGGCGTTGAGGCGCTTCTCCATGGCCTCGCTCTGCACGCGGTTCTCCGCCTTGAGCTCCGAGTACTGCTTGCGGTTCTCTGCCCTGGTCTCCGCGATGCTGGCGTTGAGGCGCTTCTCCATGGCGCGGTTCTCCGCTCTGAGCTCCGCGATGCTGGCGTTGAGGCGCTTCTCGATGGCCTCGCGATCCCGTCGGGCCTCCTCCCGCTCGCGCCGGGCCTCCTCGCGGTCCCGCCGGGCCTCCTTGCGGATCGTCTCCAGCATCCGGAACATCATCGCCATCTGGTCCTGTGGAACCGGGGGCGCGGCGGTCGCCGTCACGCCGGCGTCCGGCGGGCCCGCAGGCGCCGAGGGCTTCGGCGGAGTCGGGTTGGGAGACATGGCGGGTTCGCCGACGCTGGATCGATGTCTTCCAGTGTAGGGCCGGGAGGACGATGCGGCAACCGCCTCCGTTCGCTTCGCGGCAGGGCTCTGTGGATCGTTCATGCGGGTCCTCCGGAAGCTCGCCGAACCTCCGGTTGGGTTCTCGGAGAGCTCCCCGTGGAACTGCACGAACGCAGATTCGGCGGTAAACGGGTCATCCGGGCTGGACGGTCGAAAACTCGAACCTCTTCCCGACGCCCTAACCGGCGCCTCGCCGGCCCGACCAGGCCGCCCCTCCCGCGTCGCCGCGGGGAGTGGTCAGCCGCCGAAGCGTTCCAGCAGGTAGCGACCCACGAGGGCGAGGCCCATCCCCACCAGGCCGGTCGTGGCCGGGACCAGCCAGGCGATGAGCCGCTGCTTCCGGTCCCGCTGCTCCTTCAGGACGGTTCCGACCGCATCCATCGTCTTCAGACGGCTCGCGATGTCGTTCACGCGGTCCCGCAGCTCTCCGAGTTCACCCCGGGTCTCCCGGTTCTCCCCCCTGAGCTCCGCGATGCTGGCGGTGAGGCGCTTCTCCATGGCCTCGCGTTCGCGCCGGGCCTCCTCGCGGTCCCGCTGCGCTCCCTCGCGGTTCCGCCGGACCTCCTCGTGAATCATCTCCAGCATCCGGAACATCATCGCCATCTGGTCCTGTGGAACCGGGGGCGCGGCGGTCGCCGTTCCGCTTGCCTCCGAAGGCGCCACCGGCGAGGGCTGCGATGGAGTCGGGGTGGGGGACATGGCGGGCTGGTGCGACGGAGATCGTCGGGATTCAGTGTAGGGCCGGGCGGGCGATGCGGCAACCGCCTCCGTTCGCTTCGCGGCAGGGCTCTGTGGATCGTTCATGCGGGTCCTCCGGAAGCTCGCCGAACCTCCGGGTGGGTTCACGGAGAGCTCCGCCTGGAACTGCACTACGCAGATTCGGCGCTAAACGGGTCATCCCCACCGGACTGTCGAAAACCCGTGCGCCTGCCGACACCCCGGCTCGAGGCGCCGCTCCTTCCAGCGGTTGTTTCCGTCTCGAACGACAGCGCCGGTTCTCCCGGAGGCGGCCGTGCTACTTTCCCGCGCCGTCGCCATGCCGCCGAAGACCGCGTCCGCAACTCACTCCTCACGCCGCGCGTTCGACCAGACGGATCAGGCCGCGATCGCCGCGATTCGCGGGCTCTCCATCGACGCTGTCGAGCGGGCGAACTCCGGTCACCCCGGCCTTCCGATGGGGGCCGCGCCGATGGCCTGGGTCCTGTGGAGTCGCCACCTCCGCTACGACCCGGAAGACCCCGGCTGGCCCGATCGGGACCGGTTCGTTCTGTCGGCGGGCCACGGCTCGATGCTGCTCTACGCGCTGCTCCACGTGGCCGGCTTCGATCTGACGCTCGACGACCTTCGCGGTTTCCGGCAGTGGGGAGCGAAGACGCCGGGGCACCCGGAGAACTTCGTGACCGCGGGCGTCGAGGCGACTACCGGACCCCTGGGGCAGGGGACCGGCAACTCGGTCGGGATGGCGATCGCCGAGCGCGCGCTGCGCGCCCGCTTCCCGGGGCTCGTGGACCACCGCACGTGGGCGCTCGTCTCGGACGGCGACCTCATGGAAGGGGTCGCCTGCGAGGCGGCGTCGCTCGCGGGGCAGCTCGGGCTCGGCCGCCTCACCTGGATCTACGACGCGAACGATGTGACCCTCGACGGCCCGGCGTCGCTTTCGTTCTCGGTGGAGGATGTGGCGGCGCGGCACGAAGCGCTCGGCTGGAGCGTCGAGACCGTCCCCAACGGGGACCACGATCTCGAGGCCATCGACGCCGCGCTCCAGCGCGCCAGGCGGGAGGAGGACCGACCCTCGCTCATCGTCGTCAGGACGACGATCGGGTACGGGGCGCCCACGAAGGCCGGGACATCGGATGCCCACGGCGCCCCGCTCGGGGCCGCCGAGGCGCGGGCGGCGAAGGCGGCGTTCGGGCTGAACCCGGACGATGACTTCGCCGTGCCCGATGAGGTCCGGGCGCGCGGCGCGGAGCGGGCGCGCGAGGGCGCCGGGGAGCGCCGCCGCTGGCTGCTGGCCCGCGAGGGGGCTCCGACGGACGAGGTTGCCGAACTGGACCGGCGCCTCGCCGGGGATCTCCCTCCGGGCTGGTCCGATGCGCTGCCGCGTTTCGGCGCGGGAGACCGCCTCGCCACCCGCGAGGCCTCCGGCAAGGTCATGAACGCCATCGCCCCGGGAGTCCCCGAGTTCTTCGGCGGCGACGCCGATCTCTCGTGTTCCACCAAGACCGCCCTCAACGGCGGCGGGTCGCAATCGGCGACCGACGCCGGCGGCCGGAATCTCCACTACGGCGTTCGGGAGCACGCGATGGGCGCGGCGGCCAACGGGATCGCTCTCCACGGCGGTTTCCGCACGTTCGCCTCGACCTTCTTCTGCTTCTCGGACTACATGCGGCCCTCGGTCCGGCTGGCCGCGCTCTCCGGGCTTCCGGTCGCCTACGTCTGGACGCACGACTCGGTGGGCGTCGGCGAGGACGGACCCACCCACCAGCCGGTGGAGCACCTCATGTCGCTTCGGGCGATGCCGAACCTCCACGTGGTCCGCCCCGCCGACGCGAACGAGACCGCCGAGGCCTGGCGTCATGCGCTCGAGCGGCGCGATGGCCCGACCGCGCTCGTGCTGAGCCGCCAGAAACTCCCGGTCGTGACGACCCCCGAACAGGCCCGGGGCCTCCACCGGGGCGGCTACGTGGTCCAGGATGCCGAGGGCCCCCGGGCGATCCTGCTTGCGACCGGCTCCGAGGTTCCGCTCGCCCTGCGGGCGGCGGCGGACCTGAAGCGGGACGGCGTTCCGGTGCGGGTCGTTTCGCTTCCCTGCTGGGAGCTGTTCGAGAGCCAGAGCGCCGGGTATCGCGCCGAAGTGCTGCCGGAGGGCGTCCCTCGGGTCGCGGTCGAGGCGGGGGTCACGCTCGGCTGGGAGCGCTACGTCGGCGCCGGTCCGGTCATCGGGGTGGACCGCTTCGGCGCTTCCGCGCCGGGTCCGGAAGTCGCCGCCCGCCTTGGGCTTACGGCGGAAGCGGTGGCCGACGCCGTCCGCTCGGTTCTCTGACGCCGCCGCCGGGGCGCGCCATCCGGGTGGCATGAGCCTTGCGGTTCGAAACGTTTCATGAGGAAGTTCCTGCTGGCGCCGGGGCTCGTCGTCCTGTTGATTTCTCTGGGCTCGGCGACCGCGGTCGGCGCGGACGGTCTGCAAGACCGCGCCTTCGCGGCGGGCGCCTCGGCGTCAGCCCGGGTATTCGAGACCGGGCGGGAGGCGCCGGCCGCGGCCGCCGAGCCCGACGGGTCCGGGATGTCCTGGCGGGGCGTGGTGATCACCTCGCTGGTGGCTTCAGTGGCGGCGGCGGCGGTGACCGCCTTCGTGCTGCGGGATCGCGCCGGATGTCGGGTGTGGTCGGGGCCCCGGTGGGACTGGGGTCCCGCGCGATGGGAGTCCGACATCCCGGCGCCGCGACCGGCGCCGACGCCGCTGCCCGAAGTCTGCGTAGCCCGATAGTCCGCTCGCCAGTGATCCGTCGGAGCTCTCTCGCCCCCCGGCAACCCATCGCTCAGGATCTAGAATCGCCATCCATGGGCGCCGCGCTCCTCCGCCGCACCCTGCCGGGGATCCTCCTGGCGCTCTCCCTCGGCTGCTCTCCGAGCACCACCCCGGCTTACCCGACGCCCGATATCCAGGCGAACGCCGGGGATTTCTTCCCGCTGCGCGCCGGGGATCTGGCGCTCGTGGTGATTCCCGCGGACTTCCTCTACATCAGCATCCAGTCCATCGGACTCGACACCCGCTGCCCCCCGGACACCGAGTGCGCCGAGCCCGGATTCGTGATCGTGTCGCTCGAGCTCGAGGACTCCACCCGCCAGGGCGCGGCCCAGATGCTCATCCCTCCGAGCGGCGAGGCCGTCGCCACGTTCGGGGCCTTCGAGATCCGGAGCCTCCGCGTGGAGCCGCCCGGCAGCCGGGACCGCATCCTCCCCACCGACTACGGCATCGTGTTCCAGGTCGTCGCCCGCTGACCGGGCGGGATCCGGGCGCAGACGGCCCGTCGGCGGGCCTTCCCGAGGGCAAGGTCCCCCCCAAGGTCCTTTCCCGCCTGCTTCGCCGGCTGGAGGCCGATCCCGCCCTCCCGCTCGGCCCGGAGCCGGGAGAAGACGCTGCGGTGGTCCGCGTGGATGGCGCCGAGCGTCTGGTCCTGGCGTCCGACCCGATCACTTTCCCCACCGCGGACCCCGGCTGGCAGGCGGTCATCATCAACGCGAACGACGTGGCGGCGACCGGCGGAGAACCGCGCTGGTTCCTGTCGACGGTGATCGCGCCCCCCGGCGCCACCGAGGAGGATCTGGCGCATGTCGCCGAGGGGATCAGCCGGGGCTGCCGCGAAGTCGGCGCGACCCCGGTCGGCGGTCACACCGAGGTCTCCCCGGCGGTCGACCGGATCGTGGTGAGCGGCGTCATGGCGGGGCCGGCGACGCCGGAGCGGATCAAGCCCAGCGGCGGGGCCCGCGAGGGCGACATGCTGCTCGTGACCAAGGGCGTCGCCATCGAGGCGACCGCGGTCGTGGCCGAAGCGATGGCGGCCGAGGTCACCGCCGCCTTCGGCGAGGACTTTCGCCAGTCCTGTCTGGCCTTCGTTCGCGATCCGGGCATCTCCGTCGCGCCCGAAGCCCGCGTCGCGGCGGGGGTTTCTGAGGTTCACGCCATGCACGACGTGACCGAGGGAGGCATCGCGACCGCGATCCGGGAGATGGCGGAGGCGGCGGGTCTGGGCGTCATCGTCGCCGAGACCGAAATCCCGCGGTTCCACGAGTCGAAACGCCTTCTCGAGCACTTCGGGCTGGATCCGCTCGGCGCGATCGGCTCCGGCGCGCTTCTGATCGCCTGCGCGGAAGACGCCACCGGGGATCTGCTCGACCGGATCGCCGACGCCGGGGTCGCGGCCCACGTCATCGGACGCTTCGTCCGCGCGTCGGCGGGCCTGAAGCTCCTGCGCGGCGCCAACCGGCGCGATCTGCCCCGCTTCGCCGCCGACGAGATCACCCGCCTCGCCTCACTCTCCCCGCGCCTCGCGCCCGCCCTCGCGCGGGCGGAGGTCCGGGCCGGCTACACTCCGCGCCCGCCGGTTGCCATGCGGCTAGTCGTTCTCGGTGCGGGTCAGATGGGGGAGCACCTCCTCCGCCACCTGAGCCGGTCGCCGGAGCGGCACGATGTCACCCTCGTCGAGCTCGACCCGGACACCCGGGCTCACTTCGAGCGGAAGTACGACATAGCCGCCGCCGAGGGCGACGCCGGGGTTGCGACGGTCCTGCTGGAGCACGGGGAGGGCGCTGATGTGCTGTTCGCGCTGACGAACAGCGACGCGACGAACCTGCTCGCGGCGGTGACCGCGACGGACCCGGCGATCGGCGTCCGCCGCGCGGTGGTGCGCCTGAGCGACCATCGCCACCGGAACAACCCGCTCCTCGGGCGCGATGGCCGCGAGGCCTCGGTCGCGACGATCTTTCCCGAGGACCTCGTGGCCCGCGAGATCCTCGGGATCATCCGCCATCCGGGCGCGCTCTCGTTCCGCTCCTTCGCCGACGGCGCCCTCTCGCTGGTGCGCGCCCGGCCCCAACGCGAGTTCGTCTTCGGCAAGGCGATCCAGGACCTCGACGTGGCCCCGCAGCGCTGGATCGTCACCGGGATCCTCCGGAAGCAGGCGAGCGGGCAAACGGGGGTTACGGGGCTCCTCGGGCCGGCTGACGAAGGCGGGGAGCCCCGCGAACTCCACATCCCCCGGGGCGACAGCCGGGTCGAGGACGGCGATGAAATCTTTGCGGTGGGGCCGACCCATTCGGCCGGGGACTTCCTCGACGCGATCGGCTCCACCGGCCGGCCGGCGCGCCGAGTCGTGGTCGCCGGGCTCGGTCAGGTCGGCCGCCGCCTCACCGAGTTCCTCCTCGACGCTGAAGTGGATGTGACCGTGATCAAGCACCGGCCCAGCCGCAAGGTGTCGGTGCCGGCCCCGACGATCGTGGGGGACGCCGCCCAGGAGGACATCCTCGCCGAGGCCGAGGTCGAGGGGGCCGACTTCTTCGTGGCCGCCACCGGGACCGACGAGGTGAACCTGATGGCGGCGTGCCTCGCCCGCAAGCTGGGCGCCCGCCGCACGATCGCGCTTCACAACCGCGACGACCTTCGCGAGGTCCTCCAGACGCTCGGCGTGGACCATCCCATCTCGCCCGGCGTGATCACCGCCGGCGAGCTCATGCGCCAGCTCCATTCGCGGGCGCTGGTGCGGCTCGACTGGGTCGGAAGCGGCGGCGAGCTGGTCGAGATCGAGGTCGCCGAGGGCAGCCCGGCCACCCGGGCGCCGCTCGCCGTCCTCGACTTCCCGCGGGACGCCATCGTCGGCGAAGTCCGGCGTCCCGACATGGCGCCGTTCGTCCCGAACGGGGACTACCGCTTCCGGGCGGGAGAGACGGTCGTGCTCTTCATCCGCGCCGGCGGCGAGAACCCGGACGCCGAGCGCGAGCTGCTCGAGGCGCTGGAGCGGCTGTTCGGACGGCCGTGAACCCCCGCGACCCCGCGCCGGGCGCGGCGCGCCACCTCGCGGGCCTTGTGGGTGGACTCGTCGGGGCGCTGGGGGTGGCGACCCTGATTCCGCTCGGCCTGGCGCTGGCTCTCGGGGAGCCCGAGTGGTCCGCATTCGCCGTCCCGGCGGCGATCGGGATCGGAGTCGGGTGGTTCACACGCCGTCATCGACCGTCCGGCGCCGATCGGCGCGACCCGGGATTCATCGTCCCCTCTCCCGGGGCGGCGTCCCGGGCCTATGGCTTCGTGGTGAGCGCGTGGGTCTTCGCCACGCTCTTCGGCGCGCTCCCGTACCTCGGCGTCTTCGGGCCCGGGTTCCTGGTCAACGCCCTGTTCGAGTCGGCCTCCGGATTCTCGACGACCGGGGCCACGATCTTCCCCGACGTGGAGTCCCTCCCGCGGTCCCTCCTGCTGTGGAGAGCGCTGACCCAGTGGCTCGGCGGGCTGGGGATCGTGATCCTCTTCGTGTGGTGGCTGGGACGCCACGCCTTCGGACTCGATGTCCTCTCCGCCGAGGCGCCGGGGCCGACACCCGAAAAGACCGAACCCAAGATCACCGAGACCGCCCGCGACACCGTCGTGGTCGGCGTGGTGCTGACGCTCGTCGTCGCCGGCGTCCTTCTCGGGCTCGGCCTCGGACCCTTCGACGCGGTCTGTCACGCGCTGACGACGCTGGCGACCGGCGGGTTCTCGACCCGGAACGAGAGTCTCGGAGCGTTCTCCCCGTCGGTGCAGTGGGCGGTCACCGCGTTCATGCTGATCGGCGGGATCCGGTTCGCCATCCATGTCCACGAGGCGAAACGCGTCGCCCGCGGCCTCGCGGCGCTCGGAAAGTGGATCCGGCGGGAGCCGCGGCTTCCGAGGCCGCCGGCCGCCAGCTACTGGAAGGATCCCGAGCTCCGGCTCTATCTGGGGATCATCGCGGTCGCGACCCTGCTGCTCGCCGGCAGCCGGGGACTCGCCGGGATCGAGACGCCGGAAGCCCTCCGCCACGCCGCGTTCCAGGCGGTCTCGATCATCACCGCATCGGGGTTCTCGGTCGACAACTACGACGCGTGGTCCGATTTCTCGCGCTCGCTTCTCTTCGTGCTCATGTTCGTGGGCGGCTGCGTCGGCTCGACCGCCGGATCCATCAAGGTCCTGCGGTGGCTCATCCTGTTCCGGAAGGCGCCGCTCGCGCTCCGCACCGTGAACCAGCCCCACACCGAGATCCGGGTCCATGTCGGGAAGGCCGCCGTCCCGCCCACTGTCACCGCGACGATCGGCGAGTTCGTGCTGCTGTTTCTCGGCGTCACGGTGGCCGGGGCGCTCGTGATCGTGGCGATGGGGGTCGAGCCGATCACGGCGTTCAGCGCGTCGGCGGCGGCGGTCACGAACGTCGGACCGGGGTTCGCCGAGGTCGGGCCCGCCGCCAACTACGCGCACCTCCCCGTCGGCGCGCGCGTTCTGCTCCCGGTCCTGATGATCGCCGGGCGTCTCGAGCTCGTCACCGTGGCGGTCCTGCTGTCCGCGCCCGCGCGCCAGATCCGCACCCGCCTCCGGGCGCTGAAGTAGCCGGGTCCGGGGGGCGCGGCTCCGCTCCGGCGGGCGCCGTCGCGACCGGGCGTCCCCCTACAATCCCTCCGCCGTGTCCGCCAAGTCCAACTCCGGTCCCGAGATCGAAACCCTGCTCGCCGAGAACCGGGTGATCGCCCCGCCCGAAGCGTTTCGGAGGGCGGCGAACGTCCAGGACGAAGGGATCTACCGCGAAGCAGCGAGCGATCCCGAAGGGTTCTGGGAGAAGCAGGCCGCGCAGCTCGAGTGGTCCCGCGGCTGGGACCGCGTCCTCGACTGGAACCCGCCCTACGCGCGTTGGTTCGTCGGGGGACGGCTGAACGCCAGCGTCAACTGTCTCGACCGCCACATCGCCGCCGGCCGCGGCGACCGCATCGCCTTCTGGTGGGAAGGGGAGCCGGGCGATCGCCGGACGCTGACCTACGCCGAACTGCACCGCGAGGTCTGCCGGTTTGCGAACGCGCTTCGCGCCCTCGGAGTCGGGAAGGGCGACCGGGTCGCGATCTACCTGGGGATGGTTCCGGAACTCCCGGTGGCCATGCTGGCCTGCGCCCGGATCGGGGCGCCCCACAGCGTGGTGTTCGCCGGGTTCTCGGCCGCCTCGCTTCGCGACCGGATCAACGACGCCGAGGCGAAGGTCGTGATCACCGCCGACGGCGGCCACCGGCGCGGCGGGATCGTCCCCCTGAAGGCCATCTCCGACGAGGCCGTCGCCGGGGCGCCCTCGGTCACCGGCGTGGTCGTCGTCCGCCGCACCGAACAGCCCGTCCCGATGGTCGCCGGGCGCGACCACTGGTGGCATGACCTCGTCGCGGACGCCGCCGACGAGGCCGAACCCGAGGAGATGGACTCCGAGGATGTCCTCTACATCCTCTACACCTCGGGAACGACCGGTAAGCCGAAGGGGATCGTTCACACCACCGGCGGCTATCTGACCGGCGTCACCGCGACCGCGCGCGCCGTCTTCGACCTGAAGGACGACGACGTCTGGTGGGCGGCGGCCGATATCGGCTGGGTCACCGGCCATTCCTACATCGTCTACGGGCCGCTGGCGCTCGGCGTGTCGCAGGTCCTCTACGAAGGCGCCCCCGACTGGCCGGACCGGGCGAGGATCTGGTCGCTCATCGAGCGCTACCGGGTCACCGTCCTCTACACCGCGCCCACCGCGATCCGGGCGTTCATGAAGTGGGGCGATCAGCATCCGCAATCGAAGGACCTGGGTTCGCTGCGCCTCCTCGGCACCGTCGGCGAGCCGATCAATCCAGAGGCCTGGGTCTGGTACCACCGCACGATCGGCGGCGGACGCTGCCCGGTGGTGGACACCTGGTGGCAGACCGAGACCGGGGCGGTCATGTGCAGTCCGCTTCCCGGGATCACCGCGCTGAAGCCGGGCTCCGCGACCCGCGCCTTCCCCGGGATCTCGCTCGAGGTGCTCGACCGGCGCGGAGACCCGGTCGAAGTGGGCGGCGGGCTGCTCGCCATCACGCGCCCGTGGCCCTCGATGCTTCGCGGGATCTGGCGGGACCCGGAGCGGTTCGAGGCGACCTACTGGAGCCAGTGGAAGGACGTCTATTTCCCCGCCGACGGAGCGCACCGGGACGAGGACGGCTACTTCTGGATCATGGGCCGGGTCGACGATGTCCTGAACGTCTCCGGCCACCGGCTCGGGGCCGCCGAGATCGAGAGCGCCCTCGTCGAACATGACGCCGTCGCCGAGGCCGCGGTCGTCGGGCGGCCGCACGAAATCAAGGGTGAGGGAATCGCCGCCTTCGTCGTTCTCCGCGAGGCGGCCGCCGACACGATGGGCCGCGACGAACTCATCCGCGATCTGCGGACCCATGTGGGGAAGGCCATCGGCCCCATCGCGCGCCCCGACGACATCGTGATCGCCGCCGATGTCCCGAAGACGCGCTCGGGGAAGATCATGCGCCGGCTGCTGCGCGACATCGCCGCCGGAAAGGCCATCGGCGACACGACGACCCTGGCGGACCCGGCGGTCGTCGAACGGCTCAAGGAGGAGTACGGGGATGACGAGTGAGCACCGGGGAGCGACTCCGGCCGTCGGCGTCGAGGCGATCTCGCCGCCGGGCCCCGGCGCGCTGGTCGTTTTCCTGTTCGACGACGAGCTGGACCTCGTCGGGACGCCGCCGGCGGGCCACGAGGACTTCGTCGCGAACGCGGGACGCGTGTTCGCCGACAAGGACGTCCGCTCGCCGGTCGCCGGCCACGACGGTCCGCAGCGCCCCGCCGCGCTCGCGCTCCACACCGGGTCGGCCCGGGGCTGGCCGACGACCGAGGCGATCCGGATCCTCGGCGCCCGGGCGCTGGCCCACGCCAGGGACTTCGGACTGGCCGAAGTCGTCTTCGCGCTCGGCGGGCCGGACGGGCCCCGGCACGCGGCGGCGGCCGCCGAAGGGGCGGCGCTCGGCGGCTACCGGTTCACCCGCTACCGGAAGGATCCCGGCAAGCCCCCACCGGCGGTGCGCGTCCTCGTCGGGGAGGACGCCGTCGGGTCCACCGCCGCCGATGTCGAGGCGGCGCGGAGCCTCGCGGTCGAGGTGAATCGCGCCCGCGACCTGATCAACGAGCCCGGGGAGGCGGTGATCCCCGAGACGCTCGCCGAGGAGGCGCGGCGGATCGGCGTCGAGACCGGGCTCGAAGTCGAGGTCTGGGATGAATCGCGCCTGCGGGACGAGGGCTACCCGGGCCTGATCTCGGTCGGGCAGGGGAGCCACCGCCCCCCCCTGCTCATCGTGATGCGTCACCGGCCGGCCGATCCCCGGGGCGATGGAGCGCATCTGGCGCTCGTCGGAAAGGGAATCACCTTCGACACCGGCGGCATCTCGCTCAAGCCCCCGTCCGGGATGTGGACCATGAAGGGGGACATGTCCGGCGCCGCCGCCGTCCTGCGCGCCATGTCCGCCGTGGCCCGCGCCGGGCTCCCGGCGACCGTGACCGGCATCGTGGCGACCGCGGAGAACTACCCGGGGCCGGAGGCCACCCGACCGGGTGACATCTTCGTGGCCCGGAACGGGAAGTCGGTGATGGTGGACAACACCGACGCCGAGGGCCGGCTCGTCCTGACGGACGCGCTGGCGCGCGCCGGAGAAGAGGGGGCGACCGACATCGTGGACGTCGCGACCCTGACCGGCGCCTGCGTCCGCGCCCTCGGAACCGGCGTCGCGGGCGTCATGGGGAACGACCCGGGGCTGATCCGTCAGGTCATCGAGGCGGGCGCGGCTCACGGGGAGGCCCTGTGGGAGCTGCCGCTCGTCGAGGAGTACCGCGAGGAACTGCGGACCGACTCGGCGGATCTGAAGAACATCGGCGGCATCAACGCCGGCGCGATCACCGCGGGGCTCTTTCTCGAGGAGTTCGTGCCCGAGGGCGCCCGGTGGGCGCACCTCGACATCGCCGGCCCCTTCCTGGTCGAGAAGCCCTGGAAGTACTTCCCGAAGGGGGCCACCGGCTTCGGCGTCCGGACGCTCTACGCGACCGCCGCCGCCTTCGGGGGATAGCCGGAGAGGCGTCCGCCCGTCCGGGACCTCCGGGGCGGTCAGCCCGAACCGGAGACTTCGCCCACCGCCTCCCGCAGGTGATGCAGAGCGACCGGACCGAAGGCGAGCGAGGGCCCGGTGAGGTCGCGACGCGTCAGTTGCGGCGCCATGAGACCGCCAGCGGTGTGAGGACACGCCGGAGCCACCGCATGCACGAGCTCATGGGCGAGGATCCGGCCGAGAGCGATGCCCAGCCGCTGTCGCCCCGCGGCCGGACCCCGCAGGTGTCGCCTCCGTCCTTTCCGACCGCGGCGCGCCCGCTTTCCCGGAGCTGGAGGGCGGATGCCGAGCGCGCGTTCCGCCTCCCCGACCGACAGGAAGATCGAGCGGGGCCCTCCGGGATGCCCGACCGCAACGCCGATCGCGCCGGAGGCGGTCGTCCAGTGCGCCGGGATCTCCGGATACACGGTCGCCGGGACGATTCCCGGACCGGCCCGGGTCACGAAACGCAGCGGTGCGCCCGCGGCGGCGAAGGCCAGCCGGGCTTCGTCGCGGACCTGCTCCTCGAGCCGGTCCGGAAGCAGGTCGTAGGGGTCGAAGAGCCGCACCCGGATCGTCCCTGGCGGCAGGTCTCCGGCGACGGCTGGTTCGGCGGACGCGGGCGGGTTCAGCCACGGCGCTGCGGCGAGGAGGGCGATGGGGGCGAGGCGTCCGATGCGCATGTTTCCGGCAACGCGCGCCGGGCGCGACAGTTCGGATCCGCGCCCAATTCGGCGTTTCGCCCGACTTTGTTGGATCCACCTCCAGAATCCGCCACCGACCCTGGCCTCTCCGGCGACGCCGCTCCTCCATCGGCGGGCCGTTCCGCGTGACCGCCGCCGCTCCGCCCCGCGCCGACTGCGTGGTGATCGGCGGCGGGATCGTGGGGCTCGCGGCGGCGCGGGCCATCGCGCAGGAACCGGGCCGCCCCTCGGTCGCGGTCCTCGAGAAGGAGCCAGGGGTCGCCCGTCACCAGTCCGGCCGGAACAGCGGAGTGATCCATTCCGGGCTCTACTACCCGGAGGGGTCGCTGCGCGCCCGCAACTGCCGCCGGGGCGTCGGGTTGCTTCTCGACTTCTGCCGGGAGAACGGTGTGGCGTTCCGCCTGTCCGGGAAGGTCGTGGTGGCTTCCGACCCCGCCGAGCGGGTTCGCCTCGAGGCGCTCCTCGAGCGGGGCAAGGCGAACGGTGTCCCCGGGCTGAAGATGCTGGACCGCGCCGGGCTCCGCGAGATCGAACCGCACGCCGAGGGCGTCGCGGCGATTCACTCGCCCACCACCGGCGTCATCCGCTTCCGCGACGTCGCCGAGACGCTGGCCCGCCGGCTGGAGGCCGGCGGCGGTCAGGTCGTGACCGGAGCGTCGGTCGAGGCGATCGCCAGCGATGCGGGAGAGACGCGCGTTGTGACGACGGCGGGGGAGGTCCGCTGCCGCACGCTGGTGAACTGCGCCGGCCTTCACGCGGATCGGGTGGCCCGTCTCGCCGGCGATGAACCGGGGCTCGTCATGGCGCCCTTTCGCGGAGAGTTCTTCCGCGTGCGGGCGGACCGCGCCGACCTTGTTCGCGGGATGATCTATCCGACCCCCGATCCGAGGTTCCCGTTCCTGGGGGTCCACCTTCACCGGACCATGGACGGAGCGCTCCACGCCGGCCCGAACGCGGTGCTGGCGGCGGCGCGGGAGGGTTACCGCTGGCGGGACGTCGTTCTTCGGGATCTCGGCGAGCTGGTTCGCGACCCGGGGCTTCGTCGGCTCGTGAAGCGCGAGTGGCGGACCGCCGCCGCCGAGGTCCGCCGGTCGCTGTGGAAGCCGACGTTCCTTCGCAGCCTGCGGCGGCTGGTTCCGGAGCTACGCGGGGAGGATCTCCAGGCGGCGCCGGCGGGCGTCCGGGCGATCGCCGTCGAGCGCGACGGCCGGATCGCCGACGACTTCCGGATCGTGCGCCGGGGGCGGCGCATCCATGTGCTCAACGCGCCGTCGCCGGCGGCGACCGCCGCGCTCGCGATCGGCGAGCAGATCGCGTCGCTCGCCGGCGAAGAGTGATGGCTGACCCGGCGAACTCCGGCTTCAGTCCTCGGTCGTCGTTTCGAATCCGGATGGCTCCCGCGCGGGCGAGCGGCGGCGCAGCTCCGCGATGAGCAGCCGGACGACCGTTCCGTAACTCCGGGCCCCGTCCGGGATCCGCATCGTCCGCAGGTAGGAGTCGTTGACCCGCCGGGCGGCGCCCCGCACCATCCCCCGGTACTGCGCCCAGAACGCGTCCAGTTCGTCGAGGTCCCGGCGGGGGCCCGGCCCGAGCGCCGCCCAGGCCCGCTCGCGGTTCTCCGGGCTCGCGTGCCGGACTGCGGCGAGCAGGTGGCGCGAGGCGTAGAACGACGCCGCGTAGTTCAGGTACGGCTCGCGGCGGTAGCGCGAGAGCGCCAGCCAGGCGGCGAAGCTGGCCTCGCCCTCGTGGGTGATCGCGCGCTGGTGCGCCTTCTCGTGGGCCGCGGTGAAGGCCACCGCGACGTCCGGAGGGCCGGTGTTCACCGTGGGCTCCCCGGTGAAGGGAACGAAGATGCCGCTGATCCCCATGCGGGACATGAGGCCGGAGAACACCGCCGGCTTCACCGGCGAGGCGCGCCCGGGCCCGGGGTCGCCCGGCAGGTCCAGCGCGGCGAAGGCCTCGTCGATCGCGAGGCTCATCCGCCGGAAGCTGAGCGGGTTCTCGGAAACGCGGTCCGTGGGCAGTCCGGCTATCCGGTGCAGCCGCGTCGTTTCCCGGGCCACCCGGACCGCCAGCCCGACGAGTTCCGATTCGCGAATCTCCCGATCCGGAAGTTCGAGCCGGGGCTCCAGGCGGGGGCGCGCGTAGTTCAGGCCCCAGACGAACACGAACGCCGCAAAGAGGGCCCCGGCGCTGCCCGCGGCGAACAGGAGGAGCTGCCCGGCGCCACGAAGACCCGAACCGCGCGGCGCCGCCGGCGGAGGCGCCGGAGATCCGCTTCGGGCGCCGATCCGGGCCAGGCGGTAGACGCGTCGGCCGACGACGAAGAGCAGCGCCGCCCCGGTGAAGACCTCAGCCACCGAGAACGGGACGAGGCCGCCGACGAAAGAGAGCAGCCCCACGACGACCGGATAGAAGCCCTCGGTATAGACGGCCTCCACGGCCTCCGGCCTGCCGAGCGCCCACTGGAAGAGCAGGAGCGCGAGCGCCCCGGCCGCCACTCCGGACACGACGAAGACCCGCCGCCAGGACACGCCCGGTCCCCGCCGGCTCATGAAGCAACTCTACCGGAGCCGGACCCCCGGGAGGGTCAGTCCGACGATCGGCGGGCGGACCTTTCGTGCGGGAGCGCGGGGCGTGCTGTCTCTATGCGGCCAGGACTCCCGGGTCACGCTCCGCCGCTGACAGCGACTCGGCGTGTTTCGGGTTGGTCGAGTCTCCTGGTCTTCTGTGGACCGCTTGCGTGTGTCCGCGAAGGTGGCGACTTGCTCTCGCCAGCGTCGGTCATGGCCGAGGGACGCCGGTTCCGAAGTCCGCCATGGCTTCGCGCAGCGAATCTCCCACGGCCTCCCAGTCCTCCCGGAGCGCTTCCGAGACGGTGGGAACCCGAGGTGGCTGAGCGCGCGGCCGGAGGAAGAGCGCGCCGGGGTCGAAGACGCTTGCGATCCCTTCCATCCAGGGCCTCCGAGGCATCTCTCCCGGTGTCCTCGGGTATCGCCGAACGACATCGCGAGCGACGCTCTCGGTCGCCATGTCCGGATAGCGGTTGTGGATGGCGGCGAGCAGGCGCCCGAACCGCAGCGAAAGGACCCACCGGGCCAGTTCCCTCATGTAGTCCCGCACCGGATCCGACATCCGCTCCAGTCGCTTCCGCCCCCTGGCCAGGCCGGACGGCGTCAATCCGTAGGTCCTGTATGTGTAGTCGGTCCGGACGACGACATGCCCACTGCCGGCCCAGCGCTCGAGCTCGTCGAAGATGGCGCGGTCGAACGGCCCGTACCGGTACGGCCGGAACCGGAAGTGCGGGCCGTCAACGAGATCGGGGATCTCGCGATCGATCAGGAACAGAAGCTTCTGGATCCGGACGGGTTCGAAGAGCGTTCCCGGCAGGCAGGTCGCCATCGCCATGAGAACGATGTCGGAACGCTCGATCGCGCCCGGCTCCTGTGTGGTCATCGCAACCGGCTGTTGACCCCGGCGGTGGACAGTACGTGTCTCGCCCGCTGTCGCAAGAGCATTCCGGACGCTGTCCACGCGCCGCTCACGGGTTCAGCGTCCGGAGGATGAAGTCCGCCATCATGCGGCGGAGGTGGAGCGTCTGGTCCGGGTCCCGGACGCCGTGGCGCTGGCGGGGATAGAGCATGAGCTGGAACGGCTTGCCCGCCTTCTGCAGGTCGTAGCTGAACTGGATGGTGTTCTGCATGTGGACGTTGTCGTCCATCGCGCCGTGGATCAGGAGCAGCTCGCCGTGGAGGTCGGCGGCGGTCTCCCGGACCGAGCTCTTCCGGTATCCGGAGGGGTTTTCGTCCGGGGTGCTCATGTAGCGCTCGGTGTAGACCGAGTCGTAGGCCCGCCAGTCCACCACGCTGCCGCCGGCGATCCCGGCGGCGAAGCGGTCGGACCGGGTCATGGCGACCAGCGTCATGTAGCCCCCGAAACTCCAGCCATCGATCCCGATCCGGGACGCGTCCACGAAGGGCTGCGCTCCGAGCCAGTCCACCGCGTCCACCAGGTCCTCGAGTTCCTGCTCGCCGAAGTTCCCGTAGACCGGCCAGGTGGACTCGATCCCCTTGCCGGAAGCGATCCGGTTGTCCACCACGAAGACCACGACCCCCTGTTGCGCCAGGAACTGGAACCACATCGCGCGGACGCCGCCCCAGCCGTCGCGCACCTGCGGCGCGTGCGGTCCGCCGTAGACGTGGACCCACGCCGGGTATTCCACCCCCTCGGAGAAGCCGTGCGGCCGGATCAGCATCGCCTCGAGTTCGACCCCGTCCCGGGCCGCGACCCGCAGCAGCTCCGGCGGCGAAACCTCGAACCGTTCGAGCGCCGGAACCTCCCCGCCCCCCATCGCCCGCACCTCGACGCCGTCGGCGGCGCTCCGAAGCGTCATTCGCGGCGGGCTGTTCAGGTCGTGGGACACCCGGACGAAGTGGCTCACCGGCCCCTCCGCGGGGAACATCGCCTGGTGGGTTCCGGGCGCCTCGTCGAGAAGCGTCACCCCGGACCCGTCGAGCGCGACCCGCAGCGTGTCCGATCCGAGCGAAGTCCGGTAGGTCCCGCTGACCCACGCCGCGCCGGCGGCCTCGTCCACCGCGTGGAACCGACGGACTTCGAACCGCCCCTCGGTGAGCGCGCCCACCAGGCCGCCGTCGGCGTCGTAGCGGTAGAGGTGCTGAAACCCGGTGCGCTCGCTGAGCCAGAGAAACCCCCCGTCCGACAGGAACTTCGGCGGGCCCAGGTTGTTGGTCCACGGGCCGGCGTCCTCGCGGAGCACCCGGACTGTTTCGCCGGTGCGGGGATCGGCGCGGTGCAGGTCCAGAAATGTCTGCGTCCGGTCCTGGATCTGGAACCAGAGGTCCCCCTCCGGGCCGAACGCCACATCCACGATCAGCGTCTCCTGCGTTCCGTAACCGGTGGGACGCATCCAGCGGATGTCGCCCCCGGCGGCCGGGGCCACGCCGAGCCGCACGGTCGGGTTCGGGTCCCCCGCCTTGGGATACGCGTAGACCTCGAGGTCCAGCCGGTAGGGCATATGGTCCACGACGGTGAACTTCGGGACGGAACTCTCGTCCGTCTCGAGGAAGGCCAGCCGGCTGCCGTCGGGGCTCCACCAGTGGGCGAGGAAGTTGCCGCGGCCGTAGATCTCCTCCTGGTAGACCCAGTCCAGCTTGCCCCGGAGGAGATCCGGCCCGCCTCCGGTCGTGAGCCGCAGTTCCGCCCCCTCCAGATCCACCACGAACAGGTCGTTTTCGCGGACGAAGGCGATCCGCGTTCCGTCCGGCGAAAACCGGGCCAGCTCTTCCGGTTCGGGCGTGCGGGTCAGACGCGTGAGCCGCGAAGCGGCGGCGTCCCAGAGAAACAGGTCCGATGCGGCCTCCAGCAGGAAGCGGCCGCCGTCGGGCGAGAGGTTCAGGGCGCCGGGGCGGGCCAGCCGGGCCGCTTCGCCGGCGTCCATCGCGAGGTCGGACGCCAGCGCGGCGGCGAGCGCCTCTGCGTCGTAGAGCGGCCGGGAGTCTCCGGTGACCGCCTCCACGACGGTCCAGCTTCGGTCGGCGCCCTCACCGGCCCCGCTCACCAGGTGGGTTCCACCGGCAAGCCAGCGCACCGAGGGCAGATCGGGGGAAAAGTCGAGGGGGTCCGGTCCGTAGAGATGCGGCAGCTCGATGCGCTCGCCCGTCTGCGCCGCGGCCGGCGATCCGGGAAGGACGACGGCGAGGATGAGGGCGGCGGGAATCCCGGAACGCATGCGGACCACCTCGGCGGGAAAGAACGGCTCGAAGAGTACAGGGCCGCGTCCCCGCAGGGCTTCGGTAGGATCCGCCGGCCGGAGGAACCACGCCGATGTCGCGAGCCGCCCCGCCCACCCTGACCGCCGTCGCGGCGCTGCTGCTGGCGGCCCCCGCCGCTGCGCAGGAGGTCATCGTCCTGCGCGCCGACCGGCTCGTCATCGGGACCGACGCCCCGGTCATGCTCGATCCGGTCGTGGTGATCGAAGGGGAACGCATCACCGGCGTCGGGCCCGGCGGAGCGATCCCTGTTCCACGGGAGGCGGAAGAGATCGTGCTCGAGGGCTACACGCTCCTCCCCGGCCTCTTCGACACCCACGTCCATCTCGGCGGGATCCCGGGAGACGGCGGGGACACGCAGAAGATGCGCGAGACGGTGGCCCACGAAGCGATCTACGCGGTGGCTCACGCGAAAACCACGCTCGAGCATGGCTTCACCAGCGTTCGGAACATCGGCGCGGGCAACTACCACGACGCCGCGCTCCGCGACATGATCGAGCGGGGCATCGTCCCCGGGCCGCGGGTCCAGGCGGCGACCTGGGGCGTGGGGTCGACCGGGGGCCACGCCGACATCAACGGCTGGAACCCGGATGTCCCGACTCCCGGATACGCGATGATCGCCGACGGCGAGGACGCGCTCCGCCGGGCCGTGCGCTACCAGGTCAAGTACGGCGCCGACGTGATCAAGGTCACCGCCTCCGGAGGCGTGCTCTCCCAGGGGGACGCCATCGAGGACCAGGCCTACACGCTCGACGAGCTCCGCGCGATCGTCGAGACGGCGAACATGCTCCACACCCCGGTCGCCGCCCACGCGCACTCCCCGGCCGCGATGAACGACGCGATCCGGGCGGGGGTCGTGAGCATCGAGCACGGCACGCTGATCGACGACGAGGGGATCCGGCTCGCGAAGGAGCATGGGACCTTCATCGTGCCGACGCTCTACACGCTCGACTTCATCATCGAGGAAGGCGCGGAGAGCGGCGTTCCCGAGGAGTCGATCCAGAAGGCCCGCGACATCGCGGTCCAGCAGCGGGAGCGTCTCTCGGCGGCGTTCCACGCCGGGGTGAAGTTCGCCTACGGAACCGACGCCGCGGTGTTCCCGCACGGGCGGAACGCCCGCGACTTCGCGATCATGGTGGACGAAATGGACATCTCCCCGATGGACGCCATCCGGACCGCCACGATGAACGCGGCGGAGCTGCTGGGCTGGGAGGCCGACCTCGGGTCGGTGGAAGACGGCAAGCTGGCCGACATCATCGCGGTCGAGGGCAACCCGCTGGATGACATCCGTCGTCTCGAAGAGGTCGCCTTCGTGATGAAGGGCGGCGAGATCTACAAGCGGCCCTGACGCCGATACGCCTGCCGGCGACGCCTCAGCCGAGTCCGTCGAGGAACCGGCGGAGGAGGTCCAGCATCTCGTCGATGTGGCTCGCGTGGGTGCGGAAGATGCCGATGGAGGGGCGCATCCAGAAACGGTCGTCCAGATAGGTCGCGGTGAAGAAGATCCGCCCGTCGTCGTGGAAGCGCCGCAGCAGCCGCCGGTTCGCCTCGTCCGTCTCTTCCGGGCCCAGCCCCGCCGGGGTCCACCGGAAGCACATCGTGGAGAGCTCCGGCGCCGGCCCGACCTCGATCTCCGGCCAGCCGCCCAGCGTCTCCTGGAGGTAGCGGGCGAGAAGCCACTTCTCCTCGAGCGCGGCCGCGAAGGCGTCCACCCCGTAGAGCGCGAGCGGCAGGAACATCCGCATCGCGCGGAAGTGCCGCGTCAGTTCGATCGAGCATTCGGACGGCGAGGGCTCGGGCTGGGGGCCGTCCACCAGGTAGGCGGCGCCGAAGCGGAAGGTCTCCAGATGCGCCGCGTTCCGCAGGACGACCGCCCCGATCCCGTAGGGCAGGAACAGGCTCTTGTGCGGGTCGAGGACGACCGAGTCCGCCCGTTCGATGCCCCGGAAGACCTCTCTCCGATCCGGGACGAGGAGAAAGAAGCCCCCGTAGGCGGCGTCCACGTGGTGCCAGAGCCCTTCGGCGTCGGCGATGTCCTGGACCGCTCCCATCGGATCCACCGCCCCGGTGTTCGTCGTCCCGGCGGATGTCACGACGAGCCACGGATCGAGGCCTTCGGAGCGGTCCGCCGCCACCTGGCGGGCCAGCGATCCGGGGTCCATCCGGTAGCCGGCGTCCACCGCCACTGTCCGGATCGGGGCCTCGCCCAGCCCCGCCAGATGCACCGCCTTCCGGACCGAATAGTGCTCCTGGTCCGATACGTAGACGACCGCCCGCGGAAAGTCCCGGGCGCGCAGTCCCCGGGCCTCCCGGGCGGCGATGATCGCGGTGAGCCCCGCGACGCTCCCGCCGGAGGTCAGGGTTCCGCCGAACCCGTCGGGGTAGCCGACGACCCGGCCGATCCAGTCCACCATCCGGTTCTCGAGGATGGCGGCCCCCGGCGAGGCCGGGAAGTAACCGGCGTACTCGTTGCCGACGGCGGCCAGGTAGTCCCCGAGCGAAGACGCATAGATCCCGCCTCCCGGAACCCAGCCGAGATCGCGCGGCGAGGCCGGGTTCAGCCCCTGCTGCTCGACCTCGCGGCGCACGAGGTCCAGGATCTCGTCGACGGGGCGCCCGGTCCCGCCGATCTCGAGGCCGGCGATCCCGGGCGAGCCCGTCGGGGGATACCACGAGGGCCCGTCCCGGAGCGCCTCCACGAACCGGTCGCCGTGCCCCATCACGGCGCGGGTCAGCTCGCGGCGGGCGTCCCGACCCGGCTCCAGCGCGGCGGAGCGGCGCCGCAGTTCCTCGGCGCGGTCGCGCAGCGCGCTCATGACTCCGTCGCGGCGGGGCGTTCCAGCCGGGCGCCCAGCAGGTAGCCGAGCAGGCTCAGCGCGGTGAGTCCGACCGCCGGCGGCGTCGGCAAGCCGGCGGGAAGGAGAAACGGCTCGAAGAACCACTCCCAGCCGAGTCCGGCGTGAAGGGCCCAGGGCAACGCGCCTCCCCCCATCGCGCCGAGCGCGGCGGCGCCGCCTCCGGAGCGGGTGAAGAGGCCGAGCGACAACGGGACGAAGAGTCCGACGAGGGTGAGTTCGTACGCGTCCTCGAGCAGCGCCCAGGCGCCGGATCCCCGGAACGCGTAGAGAAGACTCGCGCCCCCGACGACGGCCACCGACAGGCGGCTGAGCCGCAACGGAGACGCCCTGGGAAAGCCGCGCCGCAAGAGGTTCTGCGCCAGGACGGAGGCCGCCGATACTAGCGCGCTGTCCACGGTCGAAAGCGCGGCGGAAATGACGACCAGAACGAGCCCGAGCGCGGCCAGCGGGCTGAACAGGGCGGAGGTCAGGGCGCCCAGCAGGTCGGCGCCGGACGCTGCCGGGAGCAGCAGCGGGGCGGCGAGCCCCAGCCCGACCGGGATGAACCCGAGCGCCAGGTAGAGGCCGCCCGACAGCAGGCAGGCGCGCCGCGCGGTTCGCGCCGAGTTCGAGGCGAACACCCGCTGCAGAACGTCCTGGCCCGGGATGTTCCCGAGCGCTCCGGTGAGGAGGAGGCCGCACCACGCGAGCAGCATCGTGGGCTCCTCCGGGATGAGCGTGAGCCGGTCCGCCGGCGTCTCCGCCCCGAGCCGGGCGATTCCCGCCAGGAAGGAGCCGCCGCCGAGCGCCGCCATCGCCGAGATTCCCAGCGCCAGCAGGCCGAACGCCACGACCGGCATCTGGACGGCGTCGGTGAGGGTCACCGACCACATGCCGCCGATCAGGGTGTAGCCCACGGCGACGCCGGCGACGAGGAGCAGCGCCGCGGTCTGCGGGATCCCGAACAGGTTCCCGAGCAGGGAGGCGAGCACCAGGAACTGCGCCGCGATCCACCCGAAGTAACTCGGGACCAGGATGATCGCGGAGACGAGTTCGGCGCGGCGTCCGAACCGCCGGGCGAAGAAGTCCCCGAGGGTGAGGATCCGGAGCCGGCGCAGCGGAGCGGCGTAGAACAGTCCCACCAGCACCAGGCAGATCCCCGGGCCGATCGGCTCGAGCGCCGCGGCGCTGAGTCCCGTGTCGCGGACTTCCTCCGCCGAGGCGAGAAGGGTCCCGGCGCCGAACCAGGTGGCGAGGAGGCTGAGCGTGGCCAGCCGGGTCGAGAGCCGGCGGCCGGCGACGATGTAGTCCTCGACGGTCCGGACCCGGCGGCGGGCGACCGCGGCGAGGACGAAGAGCGCGGCGGCGTAGGCCATCAGGGCCGGAGCGGCGAGGGCGACGGTCACCGGTCCGACGACTCCTCCCCGAGCGCCGTTACCGCGCGGGCGATCGGATCCCGCTTACTTTCGGGACCGGTCGGAGCCGCCATGGAGCCGGGCGACGGCCTCGCCCATCGCGGCGGAGTCCGGTCGACCGCGCCACCCGAACCCCAGCATCGCCGCGAGGCTCAGAGGGAGCGCCGCGACGATGGGCTCCACCCGGACCGGGAGCGCGCCGCCGAACAGCAGCAGGAGGACGTAGACGCCCGATCCGGTGACCAGCGCCGCCACGCCGCCGGCCAGATTCGCCCGCCGCCACCAGAGGCCGAACACCACCGGGACGAAGAGGCCGGCGGAGAGCAGCCCCACCCCCGCGGTGTAGAAGCGGGTGAGCAGCTCGGGGGGAGACCACGCCCAGACGAGCGCCGCGGCCCCCACGATCCATGTCGCGGCGAGCCGGACGACGGCCTGCGTGCGGGCGCTCCGGCGGCCGAGCACGCCTCCCAGCAGGTCGTGGGTCACCGCGGAGCTGACCGCCAGCAGGAAGGCGTCGGTGGTGGACATGACCGCCGCCAGCACGGCGGCGACGGCGAGCCCCCGGAGCAGCGGCGGGAAGTGCTCGCCCACCACGCGGAGGAACACTTCGTCCGGGTCGGTCAGCCCGGGGAACTCGAGGACTCCCACCGGAGCGATGATCAGGATCGCCGCGAGGATCATGACGCCGTAGCCGGCGGTGGCGAGGTTCAGCGACAGGCGCGCGCTCTCGGGGTTCCGGGCGGTCGAGACCCGCATGACGATGTGGGGGATCACCGGAATCGCCGTGGCCCAGATGAGGAAATAGCTGAGGTAGCCGGAGCCCCCGGCCGGTAGTTGTCCGAAGGCGGGGACGGCGGCGGTGGCCTCGCCGAGCGCCGCGAACGGAGAGCCGGAGGCGAGCGCGAGGAGAACGGCGGTCGCCCCCATGAGCAGGAACAGCAGCGCGCCCTGGAGGACATCGGTCACGGTCACCGCGACCATCCCGCCGAAGGACACGTAGAGCACGAAGACGACCGTCGCCCAGGTGATCGCGGTGCGGTAGTCGAGCCCCAGCAACGCCTCGGCGGTGATCCCGGCGGCCTTCATCTGCGAGACCATGTAGACCGTCAGCGAGATGATGATCAGCGTCGGGACGAGTCCCCGGACCACCGCGTGGGGGTAACGGAAGACGAGGAAGTCGGTGATCGTGAATTTGCCCAGCCGCCGCAGCGGACCCGCGACCAGAATCGTCGCCAGCGGGAATCCGAGAACCGCGCCGGCGAACAGCGCCAGGGTCGCGGGGATGCCGTCGCGATAGGCGAGTCCCACAACGCCCACCAGCGAGCCGCCGCTCGCGAGCGCCGCCAGGATGGCGAGCGCGTTCACCCAGGCCCCGACGCGCCTCCCCGCGACCCAGTACTCGTCGGCCGATCCCAGGACCCGGCGGCTCGCCAGCGCGCCGACCGCCACGCACACCACGAGGTAGGCGAGGACGAGCCAGCGCTCGATCACGTCCGGCTCCGACGGGCGCGCCGCTCGGCGAAGAGCAGCGACAGCAGCAGGAGCGGCGAGCCCACGAGCAGCGCCGCCATGAACCAGCCGAACAGCGCAACGCCGCCGACTTCGATGCGGCCGAACACCGGGAGGAACGCCATCGCCGAGAATCCGACGAGCGCCCACAGCGCCCGCCGCTCACGCCGCGGCATGGCGAAGAACTGGTTCGGGCGGTCTTCCACGATGGCGGTCCGCGGCGCCGGAGTGTACGGGGCCGGGGCCCGCTCGGGTAGGCTGCCGGGCCGTCGGGGCGCGTGCGCGTGCGGATCATCACCTGGAACCTGAACTCGATCCGGACCCGGCGCGCGCGCCTGCTGAAGCTGCTGGAGCGGCATGAGCCCGACGTGCTGTGCCTCCAGGAACTGCGGGCCGAGGCCGAGGTGTTCCCGTGGCTGCCGGTCGAGGCGGCCGGCTATCACGCTGTTGTCCACGCGCAGGCGGCGCGGAACGGCGTCGCGGTGCTCTCGAAGGAGCGGGCGGTCGTGCGCCGGCGGGGGCTCCCCCCGTGCGAGCGCCGGGGCGAGGCGCGCCTGCTGGATGTGGAGGTCGCCGGGCTGCGGGTCATCTCCGCCTATGTGCCGAACGGCAAGTCGCCGAAGCACCCCGACTGGGCCTACAAGCTGGAATGGCTGGACGCGCTGGCCGCCCATCTGGCCTCCGGGGCCGATCCGGAGCAGCCGCTGGTCGTCGCCGGCGACTTCAATGTGGCCCCCGCCGACTGCGACGCCGCGACCGCGAACCCCGACGGCGTCCTCTGTCATCCTGACGCCCGCGCCGCGCTCCGGAGGGTCGCCGCCTGGGGGCTCGCCGACGCGTTCCGGATGGCCTTTCCGGAGGGTCAGGAGTCCGACCGGAACCTCTACACCTGGTGGGACTACACCCGGCTCTCCTTCCCCCGGAACGCCGGCGCCCGGATCGACCACCTCTACCTGACCGCGCCCCTGCGTCCGCATCTCCGTAAAGTGTTCGTGGACCGGGACGAACGGCGACAGAAGAAGGGCCAGGATGTCCCCTCGGATCACGCCCCGCTGATCCTGGATCTGGAGCTCCCCGCGCGACCTTCCGGCGGTTGAACCGGAGCGCTCCATCGGGTAGGATGGGAGCCCAAATACGGAGACCGGCATCGGGGGGCCAATGGGGTCGAAGCTGGTCCGTCGGATCCTCTTCATGCGACCCGTTCCTTCCCGCCGAAGCCGCCTTGCGGGCCTTGTGGGCGGGCTGGTGTGTCTGGGCGCCGCGGCGAGCGCCGGGGCGGCGCAGACCGGCCCCTCGCTGGCGGCGGTGCGCGCCTGGGAGCCTGCGGCCGAAGCGGTGGAGACGTCCCGGGCGGCCACGGTGGCGACGGAGCACAACGCCACGCTCCGCACCTACTGCATGGTCTGCCACAACGACCGGATGCGGACCGGGAACATGTCGCTCGCCGATTTCGACGCGGCGGACGCGCCGGCGAGCGCGGAGCTCGCCGAGAAGGTGATCTCCAAGCTCCAGCTCGGCATGATGCCGCCTCCGGGCGCCCGCCGTCCGGAAGAGGACGCGCTGCTCGAGATCGCGGTCTCGCTCGAGGACCAGCTCGACGCTTCGGCGGCGGCGAACCCGAACCCGGGTCGGCGGTCCTTCCAGCGGCTGAACCGGGCCGAGTACTCGGCCGCGATCGAGGACCTGCTCGCGCTTCCGGTGGACGCGGCCGACTACCTGCCGCAGGACACGCTCAGCGCGAACTTCGACAACATCGCCGATGTCCAGTTGCTGTCGGCGACGCTCATGGATTCCTTCCTGCGCGCGGCCAGCGAGATCAGCCGGCTGGCGGTCGGGGATCCGGACGCCGCCGCCGCCGAGAAGGGCTACCACGTCAGTCGCTGGGCCTCGCAGCTCGACCAGGTCGAAGGCGCTCCTTACGGGACCCGGGGCGGCCTGGTGGTCGATCACGTCTTTCCGGCGGACGGCGAATACCGCTTCCGGGTGGCCTTCCATCACGAGACCACCGGCGCGATCGTGGGATCGGGGTCGAGTTCGCTCCACACCTATGACGCTCCCGAACAGGTCGAGATCTCGATCGACGGCAAGCGGGTGGCCCTGCTGGATGTGGGCCGCTGGATGCATGTGTCCGATCCCGACGGGGTCAACCTCCGGACCGAGCCGATCTTCGTCAAGGCCGGGCCCCGCCGGCTGGCGGCCGTCTTCCCGAAGCACTTCGAGGGTCCGGTCCTCGATCTGATCTCGCCGCACGACTGGTCGCTCGCCAGCACCGCGACCTCGCGGACCTACGGGATCCACAACGTTCCCCACCTGCGGGATCTCTTCATCACCGGCCCGTTCGATCCGACGGGGGTTTCGGCGACGCCGAGCCGCGAACGGATCTTCAGTTGCCGTCCGCTGGCTGCGGAGGAGGCGCGCGACTGCGCCGAGGAGATCCTCGGGCGGCTGGGGCGTCTGGCGTACCGGGGGAGCCTGAGCGAGGAGAACCTGGATGCGCTGCTCGCGCTCTACGACGCGGGAGAGGCGGAGGCCGGTTTCGAGGAAGGCATCCGGATGGGGATCGAGGGGATGCTGGCGAGTCCGAACTTCGTGTTCCGGATCGAGGAGCCGGTGGACCCGAGGGAGGCGGCCTACGGTTACCGGCTGAGCGGGTTGGATCTCGCGTCGCGGCTGTCGTTCTTCCTCTGGGGAACGATCCCCGACGAGGAACTCCTCGACGTCGCCGTTTCCGACCAGCTCCACGAGCCGGAGGTATTCGAGGCGCAGGTGCTGCGGATGCTTCGGGATCCGCGTTCGAAGGCGCTCGCGAGCCGCTTCGCGTCGCAGTGGTTCCGGCTTCAGGATCTCGAGAAGATGAACCCGGTCGTCCGGTTCTTCCCCGACTTCCACCAGCAGTTGAAGACGGCGATGGTGGAGGAGACCGAGCGGTTCTTCCACCACCTGGTGGCGGAGGACCGGAGCATTTTCGAGCTCTTCACCGCGGACTACACGTTCGTGAACGAGCGCCTCGCGCATCACTACGGGATCGAGGGAGTCTCCGGCCCGGAACACCGGATGGTCCGTTACCCGGATGACATGCGTCGGGGCATCTTCGGGCACGGCAGCATGCTGACGCTGACCTCGCACCCCTACCAGACCTCGGCGGTTCTGCGCGGCAAATGGATCATGGAGGTCCTGCTCGGCAGCCCGCCGCCGCCGCCGCCGCCCGATGTGCCCGAGCTGGAAGCTCCGGAAGGGGGCGAGACGGTTCGCGAACTGACGGCGCGGGAGGCGCTGGAGATCCACCGGGACAACCCGGCGTGCCGTTCCTGCCACCGGATGATGGACCCGATCGGGCTGGCGATGGAGCAGTTCGATGTGACCGGCCGGCTCCGGGTGAAGGACGCCGGGCAGCCGGTGGACGCCTCGGGCGAGTTCTACGACGGGACGGCGATCACCGACGTGAGGGACCTGCGGGCGGCGCTGCTGAAGCGCCCGGTCCCGATGCTGCGGACGTTCACCGAGAACCTGATGGCGTATGCGCTGGGCCGGCGGGTGGAGCACTACGACCAGCCGCGGATCCGCGAGATCGTGCGGGAGGCGGAGGCGTCGGACTACCGGATGTCGGCGTTCATCCTGGGGGTGGCGCGGAGTCCGGCGTTCCAGGAGAAGGGTCGCGCGCCGGCGGAGCCGGAGGCGACGGTGGCCGGGGAAGCCGGCCTGGAGAACTGACGGGCCCCACGGGGTCTATCGACACAGGAGAGAGTGATGAACTACCTGACCGGGAAGAGCCTTCCGAGGCGGACGTTTCTGCGGGGAGCGGGGGCGACGGTTGCGCTGCCGTTCCTGGAGGCGATGGTTCCGGCGAGCGCGGTGGCGCGGCCGAACCTGAAGTCGGACCCGACGCGGCTGGTTGCGGTGGAGATCGTGCACGGCGCGGCGGGGAGCAACAAGTACGGGCGTTCGCAGCACCTGTGGTCTCCGGAGAAGGCGGGGACGGACTTCGACCTGTCGAAGGGGGCGCTGGCGCCCTTGGAGCCGGTGCGCGACTACGTGACGATCGTGAGCGACACGGACGTTGAGCCGGCGGAGGCGCGGACGGCGCGGGAGATCGGAGGGGACCACTTCCGTTCGAGCGCGGCGTTCCTGACGCAGTCGTATCCGAAGCAGACGGAGAGTTCGGACGTGTTTGCGGGTACGTCGATGGACCAGATGTATGCGCAGCGTTTCGGGCAGGACACGCCGATCCCGTCGATGCAGTTGTGCATCGAGACGGTGGACCAGGCTGGCGGGTGCGCGTATGGGTATGCGTGCGTGTACACGGACACGATCAGTTGGGCGTCGCCGACGGAGCCGCTGCCGATGACGCGGGATCCGCGGATCGTGTTCGACCAGTTGTTCGGCGCCGGCGGGACGCCGGAGGGCCGGGTTGCGCGGCAGGCGGCGCGGCAGAGCGTTCTGGACTTCATCAGTTCGGAGGTGAAGAGCCTGTCGCGGGCGCTGGATCCGGAGGACGTTCGGCGGATGGACCGGTACATGACGGACATCCGTGAGATGGAGCGGCGGATCGAGCGGATCGTGGAGCGGAACACGAGCGGTGAGCTGCGGGATCTGCCGGACGCGCCGGCGGGGGTTCCGGACTCGTTCGACGAGCACGTGAAGATCATGTTCGACCTGCAGGCGCTGGCGTTCCAGTCGGACATGACGCGGGTGTTCAGCTTCAAGCTGGGTCGGGACGCGTCGAGCCGGGTGTATCCGGAGAGCGGAGAGCCGACGGCGTTCCATCCGGCGTCGCACCACGGGAACTCGGAGGAGCGGGTGGAGATCCTGGGGAGGATCAACCGGTATCACGTGAGCCTGATTCCGTATTTCATGGAGAAGCTGCGGAGCATTCAGGAAGAGGACCGGACGCTGCTGGACAAGACGATGATCCTGTATGGGTCGCCGATGGGGGACCCGAACATCCACAACCACAAGCGGGTTCCGTTCTTCGTGGCGGGTGGAGCGAACGGTGCGCTGGAGAACAACCTGCATCTGCGCGCGGAGGCGGGGACGCCGCTGGCGAACGTGATGCTGACGCTGCTGCACAAGCTGGGGCTGGACGATCTCGATCGCTTCGGGAACAGCACCGGGGAGTTCTCCCTCTCGGCGTAGACCGGAGGCGAGATGCCGTTTTCGGGGTCGGAGAACCGCTCCGAACGGCGCCGCCCCATCGTTCGGCCGAATAACCCGGAAGCCCGGACCGTCGCCTTCGCGGCGGTCCGGGTCGTTCCGTATCTTTTCCCGGGGCTCGGACCGGGGACCGGAGGGGCGACCCTCCGGAGCATGCGAGGAGGCTTGAGATGAAGCACGGGACCGGAAACCGTTTCGGTCGGCGGATGGCCGCGATCGCGGCCCTGCTGCTGGCGGCCGCCTTTGGTCTGTCGCAGGCGGCGGCCGTGTCTTCGGTGCTGGAGGCGGCGCGCTCCGGGGATGTCGACATCCTGCGCGCCGAGCTGCGCGCCGGCGGGGACGTGAATTCCGCCCAGGGCGACGGCTTCACCGCGCTCCACTGGGCGGCGAAGAACGGCAACCGCGAGGCGGCCGAGCTGCTCATCGCGGCTGGCGCCGATCTGTCGGCGACGACCCGTCTGGGGAGCCACACGCCGCTCCACGTCGCCGCCGCCGCCGGCTCGGCCGGCGTCGCCGAGGCGCTCCTCGCCGCCGGCGCCGAGGTGGCCGGGACGACGGATACCGGAGCGCAGGCGATCCACTACGCCGCGGCTTCGGGGGACTCCGCCACCGTCGAGGTGTTCGCCGCGGCGGGCGCCGATCTGGACGCCGTGGAGCCGCACTGGGGCCAGACGCCGCTCATGTTCGCCGCCGGGATGGCGCGCGCGGATGCGGCCGCCGCGCTGCTCGCCTCCGGGGCGGACCCGTCGCTGACCGCCGCCGTGCTGGATATCGCCGCCCGCGGCGAGGCGGACCGCGTTTCGCGGCGGGCGCGCCAGGCGCGCGTCGACCAGGGCCGCGGCGGCGCCGGGGTCATCTTCGATCCGAGGGAGTTCGACCGGCGGCGTCGCGAGGCCCAGCGCAAGGCCCGGGAGGCGGCCGCCAAGGCGGAGGCCGAGAAGGGGCGCACCTCCGAGGCGCCCGCCACCGCCGACGTGGGAACCGGCAAGACCGGGTCCGCCGATCTCGCCGACCTCAAGGCGAAGGAGGAAGCCGAGGCGAAGGAGCAGGCGGAGAAGGACGAGCACGCCGAGGCCCACGGTCATCCCGAAGACGAACTGAAGAAAGAGGAAGAGGCGAAGCGGGCGGCCGCCCCGGCCCCCGACCGGCGCAGGCGCGCCCGGACCGGGCCGCGACCGCTGGACTACGCCGAACTCGTAGGGACCCACGGCGGTCTGACCGCGCTGCTGCTCGCGACGCGGGACGGATTCCGCGACACCGCGCGCGCCCTGGTGGACGGCGGCGCCGACGTCAACCAGCCGGCCGAGGGGCACGGGACGACCCCGCTCCTGATGGCGGCGATCAACGGGCACTACGACATCGGAATGGACCTGCTCGAGCGGGGGGCCGACCCGAACGCCACGAACGTCTCCGGCGGGGCGCCGCTCTACGGCGCGATCAACGCCCGCTGGATCGCGCAGCCGTTCCACCCGCAGCCCGCCGACCACCTGCAGCAGGAGACCTCGCACCTCGAGTTCATGGAGGCGCTGCTCGAGGCCGGCGCCGACGTGAACGCCCGGCTCGACCGCAAGCAGTGGTACACCACCTACAACACGGACCAGCTCGGCGTGAACCGCGCCGGCGCGACCGCCTTCTGGCGCGCCGCCTACGCGCTCGACATCCCGGCGATGAAGCTGCTGGTCGAGCACGGGGCGGATCCCTCCATCCCCACGATGAAGGTGCCCGAGCGCACGCTGCGCCGGCTCACCTCGCTGATCGACGAGGACGAGACCGACGGGGACCCCTCCGGGCTGCCTCCGGTTCCGATCGGAGGTCCGGGAGTCCACCCCATCCACGCCGCGGCCGGGGTCGGCTACGGCCTGGGCCTCGCGGCGAACTCGCATCGCCATGCGCCGAACGCCTGGCTGCCGACCGTGAAATATCTGGTTGAAGAACTCGGCGCCGACCCGGACGCCCGGGACCACAACGGCTACAGCGTGATCCACCACGCGGCCTCGCGCGGCGACAACGCGATGATCAAGTACCTGATCTCGAAGGGCGCCGACCCGCTGGCGGTGGCGCGCACCGGACAGACGACGCTCGACCTGGCGAACGGCCCGGTCCAGCGGATCAGCCCGTTCCCGGAGACGATGGCGCTGCTCGCCAGCTACGGAGCGAAGAACAACAACCTCTGCGTGGGTTGCTGAGGCGGGCGGCATGGAACATCGCATGGCATCCGGCCGTGAAGCGCGGCCCGGCGTCCTCCGGGCGCAGCTCCTGCTCCTTTCGCTGATCGCGGCGGTCGGTTTCGCCGGCGTTTCCGCAGGCCAGGAATCGCTCGGCGCCGGAGCTCCCACGATCGCCGCCGTCCGGAACTGGGAACCCGCGGCGGAAGGGGCGGCGACGCCGACCGCGGCGGTGACGGCGGAGCACAACGCCACGCTGCGGACCTATTGCATGGTCTGCCACAACGACCGGATGCGCACCGGCAACATGTCGATGGCCGGGTTCGACGCAGGCGACGCCCCGGCGAGCCCGGAGCTCGCCGAAAAGGTGATCTCGAAGCTCCAGCTCGGCATGATGCCGCCTCCAGGCGCCCGCCGTCCGGAGGAGGACACGCTGCTCGAGATCGCGGTCTCGCTCGAGGACCAGCTCGACAGTTCGGCGGCGGCCGATCCGAATCCCGGGCGGCGTTCGTTCCAGCGGCTGAACCGGGCGGAGTACACCGCGGCGATCCGCGACCTGTTCGCTCTCGATGTGGACGCGTCCAACTATCTGCCGCAGGACACGCTGAGCGCCAACTTCGACAACATTGCGGATGTCCAGTTGCTCTCGGCGACCCTCATGGACTCCTACCTGCGGGCGGCGGGAGAGATCAGCCGGCTGGCGGTCGGCGACCCCGATGCGGCGCCGGCGGAGACGAGCTACTTCGTCTCGCGGTGGGCCTCCCAGCGGCGTCAGGTCGAGGGCGCTCCCTACGGGACCCGGGGCGGCCTCGCGGTCGACCACACCTTTCCGGCGGACGGCCACTACATCTTCCGGCTCTCGCTCCACCACGAGGTGTGCGGACCCATCGTGGGGACGGGCGCGGCGGCGCTGAACTCCGAGGAGAATCCGGAGCGGATCGAGCTCTCGATCGACGGCGAGCGCGCCGCGCTCCTCTCCATCGATCCATGGATGCACACCTCGGATCCGAACGGCGCCACCATGCTTACGGAGCCGATCTTCGTGAAGGCCGGTCCGCGGAAGGTGGCGGCCGCGTTCCTGCGCCAGTTCGACGGTCCGGTGATGGACCTGATCTCGCCCCACGACTGGTCGCTCGCCAGCACGAACATCGCGCTGACCTACGGCATCCACAGCCTCCCGCACCTGCGGGACGTGCTGATCCGCGGCCCGTTCGATCCGACCGGGGTCTCCGCCACACCCAGCCGCGAGCGGATCTTCACGTGTCGTCCGCTGGCCGCCGGAGAAGCGCGCGATTGCGCCGGGGAGATCCTCGGTCGGCTGGGGCGTCTGGCGTACCGGGGGAGCCTGAGCGAGGAGAACCTGGATGCGCTGCTCGCGCTCTATGACGCGGGAGAGGCGGAGGCCGGCTTCGAGGAAGGCATCCGGATGGGGATCGAGGGGATGCTGGCGAGTCCGAACTTCGTGTTCCGGATCGAGGAGCCGGTGGACCCGAGGGAGGCGGCCTACGGCTACCGGCTGAGCGGGCTGGATCTCGCGTCGCGGCTCTCGTTCTTCCTCTGGGGAACGATCCCGGATGACGAACTCCTCGATGCGGCCGGTTCCGACCGGCTCCACGAGCCGGAGGTGTTCGAGGCGCAGGTGCTGCGGATGCTTCGGGACCCGCGCTCCGAGGCGCTCGCGAGCCGCTTCGCGTCGCAGTGGTTCCGCCTTCAGGACCTGGAGAAGATCAACCCGACCGTTCGCGTCTACCCGGATTTCCACCAGCAGTTGAAGACGGCGATGGTGGAGGAGACCGAGCGGTTCTTCCACCACCTGGTGGCGGAGGACCGGAGCATCTTCGAACTGTTCACCGCGGACTACACGTTCGTGAACGAGCGCCTCGCGCATCACTACGGGATCGAGGGCGTTACCGGCCCCGAGCACCGGATGGTCCGTTACCCGGACGACATGCGGCGGGGCATCTTCGGGCACGGCAGCATGCTGACGCTGACCTCGCACCCCTACCGCACGTCGGCGGTTCTGCGCGGCAAGTGGATCATGGAGGTCCTGCTCGGGAGCCCGCCGCCGCCGCCTCCTCCGAATGTGCCGGAACTCGAAGAGATCGAGGCCGGTGAGGCCGGCCGTGAGTTGACGGCGCGGGAGGCGCTGGAGATCCACCGGGACAACCCGGCGTGCCGTTCCTGCCACCGGATGATGGACCCCATCGGGATCGCGATGGAGCAGTTCGACGTGACCGGCCGGGTCCGGGTGAAGGACGCCGGGCAGCCGGTGGACGCCTCGGGCGAGTTCTACGACGGGACGTCGATCACCGACGTGAGGGACCTGCGAACGGCGCTGCTGAAGCGCCCGGTCCCGATGCTGCGGACGTTCACCGAGAACCTGATGGCGTATGCGCTGGGCCGGCGGGTGGAGCACTACGACCAGCCGCGGATCCGGGAGATCGTGCGGGAGGCGGAGGCGTCGGACTACCGGATGTCGGCGTTCATCCTGGGGGTGGCGCGGAGTCCGGCGTTCCAGGAGAAGGGTCGCGCGCCGGCGGAGCCGGAGGCGACGGTGGCCGGGGAAGCCGGCCCGGAGAACTGACGGGCCCCACGGGGTCTATCGACACAGGAGAGAGTGATGAACTACCTGACCGGGAAGAGCCTTCCGAGGCGTACGTTTCTGCGGGGAGCGGGGGCGACGGTGGCGTTGCCGTTCCTGGAGGCGATGGTTCCGGCGAGCGCGGTTGCGCGGCCGAACCTGAAGTCGGACCCGACGCGGCTGGTTGCGGTGGAGATCGTGCACGGCGCGGCGGGGAGCAACAAGTACGGGCGTTCGCAGCACCTGTGGTCTCCGGAGAAGGCGGGGACGGACTTCGACCTGTCGAAGGGCGCGCTGGCGCCGCTGGAGCCGGTGCGCGACTACGTGACGATCGTGAGCGACACGGACGTTGAGCCGGCGGAGGCGCGGACGGCGCGGGAGATCGGGGGGGACCACTTCCGTTCGAGCGCGGCGTTCCTGACGCAGTCGTATCCGAAGCAGACGGAGAGCTCGGACGTGTTCGCCGGGACGTCGATGGACCAGATGTATGCGCAGCGTTTCGGGCAGGACACGCCGATCCCGTCGATGCAGTTGTGCATCGAGACGGTGGACCAGGCTGGCGGGTGCGCGTATGGGTATGCGTGCGTGTACACGGACACGATCAGCTGGGCGTCGCCGACGGAGCCGCTGCCGATGACGCGGGATCCGCGGATCGTGTTCGACCAGTTGTTCGGCGCGGGCGGGACGCCGGAGGGCCGGGTCGCGCGTCAGGAGGCGCGGCAGAGCGTTCTGGACTTCATCAGTTCGGAAGTGAAGAGCCTGTCGCGGGCGCTGGATCCGGAGGACGTCCGGCGGATGGACCGGTACATGACGGACATCCGGGAGATGGAGCGTCGGATCGAGCGGATCGTGGAGCGGAACACGAGCGGTGAGCTGCGGGACCTGCCGGACGCGCCGGCGGGAGTTCCGGACTCGTTCGACGAGCACGTGAAGATCATGTTCGACCTGCAGGCGCTGGCGTTCCAGTCGGACATGACGCGGGTGTTCAGCTTCAAGCTGGGTCGTGACGCGTCGAGCCGGGTGTATCCGGAGAGCGGAGAGCCGACGGCGTTCCATCCGGCGTCGCACCACGGGAACTCGGAGGAGCGGGTGGAGATCCTGGGGAGGATCAACCGGTATCACGTGAGCCTGATTCCGTATTTCATGGAGAAGCTGCGGAGCATTCAGGAAGAGGACCGGACGCTGCTGGACAAGACGATGATCCTGTATGGGTCGCCGATGGGGGACCCGAACATCCACAACCACAAGCGGGTTCCGTTCTTCGTGGCTGGTGGGGCGAACGGTGCGCTGGAGAACAACCTGCATCTGCGTGCGGAGGCGGGGACGCCGCTGGCGAACGTGATGCTGACGCTGCTGCACAAGCTGGGGCTGGACGATCTCGATCACTTCGGGAACAGCACCGGGGAGTTCTCCCTCTCGGCGTAGACCGGGGAGTTCGCAGCCCGTCCCGGAGGAGTGAGATGAGCCGTCCGACAATCCCTGCTTTGCGCAGGCTTCTGACGATCGCCGGCGTTGTCCTGACGGGCTTCGCCGTGTCCCACGCCATGGCGGTCTCTTCGGTCCTCGACGCGGCCCGCGCCGGGGACGTGGCCGAGGTCCGCGCCGGGATCCGCGCGGGTGCGGACGTGAACGCGGCGCAGGCCGACGGGTTCACCGCGCTCCACTGGGCGGCGAAGAACGGAAACCAGGAGATCGCCGCCATGCTCGTCGCGGCGGGCGCCGATCTCTCGGCGACGACGCGCCTGGGCCAGCACACCCCGCTCCACGTGGCGGCGGCGGCCGGCCACGCCGACGTCGCGGAAGCCATCCTGCTTGGGGGCGCCGCTCCCGATCCGGTGACTTCCACCGGCGCGCAGCCCATCCACCTGGCGGCGGCCTCCGGGAGCGCCGATCTGGTCCGTGTCCTGACGGAGCACGGCGCGCCGGTGGACGCCGGCGAGACGAAGTGGGGGATGACCCCGCTGATGTTCGCCGCGGTCCAGGGCCGCACCGACGCCATCCGCGCGATCCTGAAGGCCGGCGCCGACCCCTCGCTCACCGCCAACGTGCTGGATGTCGTCGAGCGGGCGCGCTACGACTCCGATGAGCGCCGGGCGCGGCAGGCGCAGCTCGAGGAGCTGCGGGGGAACAGTGGCGTTCTCCAGGCGGAGCGGCCGCTCACCGCCACCGGGGCCGACCTTCGCGGCGCCGCCGGGACGGTGGCCGCCGACCTCCGGAACCAGGGGACCGGCGGCGGGAACCCCGAGCCCCCCGACCGGCGCCGACGCCGCCGGAACCCGGACGAGCCCCGGCCGCTCAGCTACGAGGAGCGCGTGCGCACCCACGGCGGCCTGACGGCGCTCCACCTCGCCGCCCGCGAGGGGCGGATCGAGACCTCGCTCGCGCTGCTCGAAGGCGGCGCCGACGTGAACCAGCGCGCCGACGGCAACGACGCGACCCCGCTGCTGACGGCGGTGATCAACGGCCACTTCGACCTCGCGATGGAGCTGCTCGCGCGGGGCGCCGACGCCACGATGGCCGACCACCAGAACGCTACGCCGCTCTACGGCGCGATCAACACCCAGTGGATCCCGAAGGCCCGCCACCCGCAGCCGGCGGACTACCTCCAGCAGAAGACCTCGCACCTCGAGCTCATGCAGGCGCTCATCGACGCCGGCGCCGACGTGAACGCCCGGATCAACAACTCGCTCTGGTACACGGTCTACAACGTGGACCAGCTCGGCGTGGACCGCAGCGGAGCGACCGCGTTCTGGCGGGCGGCCTACGCGCTCGACATCCCGGCGATGAAGCTGCTGGTGGCGAACGGGGCGGATCCCCACATCCCCACGATGAGGGTGCCCGAGCTGCGGCGCCTCCCGATGCTCATCGGCGAGGACGACCCGGATCCCTCCGGGCTGCCTCCGGTCCCGTTCGGCGGCCCCGCGGTCTATCCGATCCACGCCGCCTCGGGCGTCGGCTACGGCCTCGGGCTGGCGGCCAACTCGCACCGCCACGCCCCGAACGCGTGGCACGCGGCCGTCAAGTACCTGGTCGAGGAGTGCGGCGCGGATGTCACCGTGCGCGACCACAACGGCTACAGCACGATCCACCACGCGGCCTCCCGGGGAGACACCTGGCTCGTTCAGTACCTGATCGACCACGGCGCCGACCCGCTCGCGGTGGCGCGCACCGGTCAGACGACGATCGACCTCGCGAACGGCCCGGTCCAGCGCATCAATCCCTTCCCGGAGACGATCGCGCTCCTGGCCTCCTACGGCGCCAAGAACAACAACGCCTGCGTCGGCTGCTGAGCCCACGCCCCGGGATTCCGGGGCGCCCGGTCCGTCGCGATGACCGTCAACACGATCATTGGCATTGACGCCGCCACCAAGCCGGACAAGACCGGCCTGGCGCTGGCGAAGCGCAGCGGGGAGGACGACCCGTGGCGGATCAAGTGCGCCACTCTCGCGGAGACGGGCAAGGCTGACCAGAGCGATCCGTGGCGAAAAGCGATCCTCGAGATCAAGAAATGGCTTGGCGAGCCGAATGAACCGGCGCTGATCGCGATTGACGCGCCGCTCGGCTGGCCGGACGGCCTCAAGCTGGCGCTTGCCCTGCACGAGGCGGGAACTCCCGTAGCAGGAGCGATGGACCTGGTGTTCACGCGTCAGACGGACCGCGAGATTCGGGATCGGCTCAAGGAGCCGCTGGATGTCGGCGCGGACAGGATCGCGCGAACCGCGCACGCCAGCCTGCGGTTTCTGCACGAGCTTCGCGCCGAGACTCGTCGGCGCCTCCCGCTGGCGTGGGATGCATGCCTCCGCGAGTCCTCCGTGATCGAGGTCTACCCGGGAGCGACGCTTGTGGCACACGAGATCCCCGCCAGCTACAGCCTCAAGATCAAGGGCAAAAAGGACAAAAGGAGCTACAGCTACAAGGCCGACGGCGACGCCGGCAAGATGGCGCGGGGATGTCTCATCAACAACGAGAGGCTTCGCGAGCACCTTTCCTTTGACGGCTTCGTCAGTCACATGACGGAGCACGACCATGTCCTCGACGCCGTGCTCTGCGTGCTCGCCGGCGTGGACTTACTCGAGGGCCGGGCGGTGAAGCCTTGGGACATGGCGCAGGCGCGCCGCGAGGGCTGGATCTGGGCGCCAGCGGGGCTCCTGACCGAATCAAAGCGCTGCCTCCGCCAGAGCTGAAGGCAGCGCATGCTCTGGCGGCTCCCAGAGCGATCGGTCCGGCAGAACGAGACCCGTTGACCCGACTCGGGGCCTCCCGGGCGCGCGCCCCACTACACTCTCAGCCCGCTGTTCCCGCCCCCCGAGGAGGATCCTGATGCGCCACAAGACCCTGATCCGGCTGGCCCTGACCGCCGCCTTGGCCCTGCTGCTCGCCCCGGCCGCCGCATCCCAGGATGTCGACTGGGACGCCGTCGAGATCACCACCGAAGACCTGGGCAGCGGCCTCTACGTCCTCTTCGGGCAGGGCGGGAACATCGGCGTCTCGACCGGGCCCGACGGTGTGCTGCTGGTGGATGACCAGTACGCCCCGCTGACCGAGAAGATCCTGGCGGCCGTCGGCGAACTCACTGACGAGCCGGTGCGCTTCGTGGTGAACACCCATTGGCACGGCGACCACACCGGCGGGAACGAGAACCTCGGCAAGGCCGGAGCGATCGTGGTGGCCCACGAGAACGTCCGCCGCCGGATGAATCCCGAGGAGTTCCAGGCTCTGGTGGGACGGTCGCAGCAGGCCGCGCCCGAGGCGCTCCCGGTCGTGACCTTCGATGACGGGGTCACCCTGAACTGGAACGGGCTCCGGATCGAGGCCGACCACCAGCCCCACGCCCACACCGACGGCGACTCGGTCATCTACTTCGAGGGCGCGAACGTCGTGCACATGGGCGACCTGTTCTTCCACGGGGCGTTCCCGTTCGTGGACCTGAACTCGGGCGGCCACATCGACGGCGTCATCGCCGCGGCCGAATCGGTCGCGGCCCGCACCGACGAGAACACGAAGATCGTCCCCGGCCACGGACAGGTGACCGACCGCGCCACCCTGCTGGCCTACGCCGAGGCGCTGCGCGGCGCCCGCGCCCGGGTCGCCGACCGGATCGCGGCCGGCCAGAGCGAGGAGGTCGTGGTGGCCGACTTCGCGGATGTCATCGCCGGGCTCGGGACCGACATCGGCTGGGCCCCCGACGCCACCGGTTTCGTGAGCGCCGACCGCTTCGTGGGCTTCGTCTACCAGAGCCTCGCCCGGTAGCGAGGCTGGCGGCCCCGACCCCCGGAGCGCCGCGGGCGTCCGCCGAACCCCGCGGCCGGGACCTCACCCGTAATGAACTTCAGCACCCGGAACGAGACCTGGCGGAAGCTCATGAGCAACGGGCTCACCTACGAGGTCCCCCGCTTCCAGCGCGACTACAGCTGGAACGAAGAGCAGTGGGAGGATCTCTGGCAGGACATCCTCGCGACGGTTCGCGGCGACGCGCCGGCCCATTACCTTGGCTACCTGGTGCTGCGGTCCGAGGACGAGCGCCACTTCGAGATCATCGACGGGCAGCAGCGACTCACCACGCTGAGCGTTCTCGTGATCGCCGGGCTGCGCCAATTGACCGGGCTGCGAGCGGCGGCGGGGGACCCGACGAGCGTCGACCGGCGCCTTGAGACCTTGCGCCAGGGCTACCTCGGCTATGAGGACCCGGTGACGCTCGTCTCCGAGCCGAAACTGAAGCTGAACCGGAACAACGACGCCTACTACCGCAACCACCTGCTGCCCCTCTCGGACCCGCTCCCGAGGTACGGCTTCCGGGCCTCGGAACACCTGCTGCGGCGCGCGTGCGAGTGGTTCGAGTCGCGGCTTGGCGCATACCTCGACGGCGAACCGGATCCCGGAAAGGCGATCGCCGCCCTCGTGGACCGCATGAGCGACCGGCTGTTCTTCACAGTCATCACCGTCACCGACGAGCTGAACGCCTACACCGTCTTCGAGACGCTGAACGCCCGGGGCGTGCGGCTCTCCGCGACCGATCTGCTCAAGAACTACCTCTTCGCCCGGCTTCATGGCGCGGGGCGACACGAAACCGAGATGAAGGCGCTCGAGGAGCGGTGGGACCGCATCGTGGACCGGGTCGGCGAGGGGAGTCTGCCGGACTTCGCGCGCACCCACTGGATCAGCCGCCGTCCCCTCGTCCGCCGGTCCGACCTGTTCAAGGCCATGCGCCAGGAGATCAGGGACGCGAGGGCGGTCTTTGCGCTCCTCGAAGGCATGGAGGGCGACCTCGACATCTGGCTGGCCCTCATGAAGCCCGATACCTACGCGACGGAATGGACCGCCGAGCCCCGGCGCGACGCCGCGCTGCTGAGGATGTTCGGCGTGCGCCAGCCGCTTCCGTTGCTCCTCGCCGCCCACCGGCGCGTTCCCCGGGAAGCGTTCGACCGGCTTCTCCGCGCCATCGTCGTCCTCTCGTTCCGCTACAACGTCATCGGGAACGGCCAGACGAACGAACAGGAGCGGGCCTACTCCGCCGAAGCGCAGCGCATCGAGCGACGCGAACACCGGACGCTCGCGGACATTCTTCCAGGACTCTCCTCGGTCTACCCCGGTGACGAGGAGTTCCGGAACGCCTTCTCCACCAAGGTTCTCGGAACCAGGCAGTCGCGGAACCTGAGGATCGCCCGATATCTCCTCTCGGAGCTCGAACACCAGGAGTCCGGCGCCCGACCGGACTACGACGACCCCTCGATTTCGGTGGAACACGTGTGTCCGGTGGCGGGCGGCGAAGGGTGGGGGCACATCCCGGATCCGGACCTCGACTCGATGACGCAGCGACTGGGCAATCTGGTCCTCCTCTCCAGGGGACAGAACCGGACCCTTGGGAGCGCCGACTACGCGACGAAGCAGGCGGCGTATCGCGAGAGCGGATTTCGGACGACGATCCGGCTGGCCCAGGACCATGACGCCTGGACGCCGGATGCGATCGCGGCGCGCCAGCGTGCGATGGCCAGGACCGCCACCGCGGTCTGGCGCATTCCGCAGCTCGACTGATGGCGGAGTCGACCGGGCGCCCGGGCTGGTGAAACGCCGAGCCACGCGGCCTCGCTGATGGACGGCTTCCGGTTCCTCCACGCCGCGGACATCCATCTGGACAGTCCGCTCCGGGGGCTCGACGGACACGAGCGCGAGATCGCCGAGCGGGTGCGCACGGCGCCGAGGGCGGCGTTCGAGAACCTGATCGCCCGGGCGATCTCGGCGCCGGTGGACTTCGTCGTGATCGCCGGAGACCTCTACGACGGCTCGTGGCGGGACTACCGGACCGGGCTGTTCTTCGCCGAGCAGATGGGCCGGCTGCGCGAGGCGGGGATCCCGGCGTTCCTGCTCTACGGGAACCACGACGCCGAGAGCGTCATCACGAAGCCGCTGTCCCTCCCGGACAACGTGCGCGTCTTCGGGTCCCGGAAGCCGGGAACCTTCACGCTCGACGAACCCGGCGTGGCGCTCCACGGCCAGAGCTTCCGGGAGAAGGCGGTCACCGACAACCTGGTCCCGGGGTATCCCTCCCCGAGAAAGGGGATGTTCAACATCGGCGTCCTCCACACCGGGCTCGGCGGCGGCTTCGGGCACGACAGCTACGCGCCCTGCAGCCTGCTCGACCTGACGTCGAAGGGCTACGACTACTGGGCGCTCGGGCACATCCACCAGCGACAGATCCTCCATCGGGATCCCTTCGTCGTCTTCCCCGGGAACCTCCAGGGCCGCCATGTCCAGGAGACCGGACCCAAGGGCGCTTTCCTCGTGACCGTGAGCGACGGCGCGGTCGCGGAGTGCGCACCGGTGGATTTCGATGTGGTGCGCTGGATGGACGTTCCGGTGGACGTGAAGGGCGCGGGGAGCCTGGACGAGGCGCTCGAATCCGTCGGGCGCGCGCTCGAGGCGGCGGCGACCGGGGCCGACGGACGGCTGCTCGTCGCCCGGGTGCGCCTCGAGGGGCGCTGCGCCGCCCACGGTCGCCTCGTCCGCGATCCGGAGCACGTGCTGAACGAGGCCCGGGCGCTCGCCCTCGGCCTCGCGGCGGACGCCGTCTGGGTCGAGCGGGTGGACATCCGGACCAGGCCGCCGATGGACGCCGCGTCGCTCCGCCAGCGTCAGGACGCGCTGGGCCAGCTCCAGCGCGCCCTCGACGACGCGCCGGGAGACGACGCCCTGCTGGAGCAGCTCCGCGAGGACGTGGGCAGGATGGCGGTGCGGTTGCCGCAGGACCTGAAGGATTCGCCCGGCGATGCGGCGCTCGAAGCGGCGGTGGCCGGGGACTTCGCCGGGCTGGCTCGCCGGGTCGCCCCGCAGGTGGTCGCGAGACTCGTCACCGGAGAGGACTGACCGGTGCGGTTCCGGCGCTTCGACCTGGTCCGCTTCGGCCACTTCACCGGAGCAACGCTCGATCTGCCGCCCGGGAATCCCGACTTCCATCTGCTTCTCGGCGCGAACGAAGCGGGCAAGACGACCGTGATGCGGGCGGTGGAGGACCTGCTCTTCGGCTTCCCGGTCCGCACTCCCTACGACTTCCTGCATCCCTACGCGGAGCTTCGCCTTGGCGCGGTGGTCGAGGAGGAGGGAGAGCAGCTCGAGTTCCTGCGGCGCAAGGGGAGCAAGGACACCGTGCTGGATGCGGAAGGCGCTCCGTTTCCCCGGGGGGAGCGACGGCTCGCGACCTACCTCGGGGGAGCGGACCGCGACTTCTTCGGACGGATGTTCAACCTCGGCCACGAGCGGCTGGCCCGGGGCGGGCGGGAGATCCTCCAGAGCCACGGGGAGGTGGGCAAGACCCTCTTTTCGGCGGGTTCCGGCCTGCTCGAGCTGCGGAAGGAAGCCCGACGGCTCGATGAGGAGGCGGAAACGCTGTGGGGGCCGCGGAAGAAGCGGACGCGCCGCTACACCCAGGCCAGGGACCGGTTCGACACCACGAAGCGTTCGCTCCTGGACACCATCCGACGACCGCAGGAATGGAAGGAGCTTCACCGGAGAGTGGAGACCTCGGAGGCCGAAGTCGCGAGGCTCCGGGGCGAGGCCGCCGAACGCTCGCGGGAGCAGCGGGTCGCCAGCCGCATCCGCCGCGTCCACCCATCGGTTCGGCGGCGCGTCGAACTGGAGGCCTGTCTCGCCGAAGTCGGAGATGTCGCGCTGCTGCCCGAGGACGCGGCGGAGCGCCTCCGGCAGGCGCAGGCCAGCCGGCGCGAGGGGAACGCGCAGGTGAGCGTGCTCGAGGAACAGCTCGCCACGAAGCGGAAGGAGGCCGACGGCCTCGGGCGCGACGACGAGGTCATGGCGCGGAGCGAGGGAATCGGGCGCCTTCTGGAAACGCAGAGTCAGGTCAGCGGGATGCGCGCCGACCTCCCGACCCGTCGGGCCGAATGGAAGACCGCCGGCGAGGAGCTCCTGCGGCAGGCGGCGGAACTCGGGTGGCCCGTTGCGGATCCGGACGCGCTCGCCGGGCGCGTCCCTTCGCGCGCCGATGTCGATCGGGCGCGCCGCCTCCGCGAGAAGCGGGGAAGCCTCGAGGAGGCGCTTCGGGCCCGGCGGGAAAACCTCGACACCGCCCGCCGTCGGCTGCGGGAGCAGGAGGCGGGCCTCGCCGGGGGCGGAACCGACGTGGACGCCGAGCGGCTCGCCGAGGTCCTTGCGGCTCACCCGGAGGCGTCGGACCTCGACGCGCGGCTCCGGCACCTCGAGGAGAAGCTGGGCGATGCCCAGGATCGGGCGGACGAGCTGCTGCCGGGACTTCATCCGGCGCCGCCCGAGGTCCGGGAGCTGGCCGACCTTCCCGTTCCCCCCAGGCCGACGGTCCGGGAGGCCGGCGAACGGATGCGCGACCTCCGGAACCGGTGCGACGAACTGGAGCGCAGCCTCGCCGTCCAGCGTGGAGAACTCACCCGGGCGCGGGCCGAGCGGGATCGCCAGGTTCGGGAGGAGGATGCGCCGCCCCGGGAAGCGCTGATCGAGGCCCGGCGCGTCCGGGACGACCTCTGGGCCCGGATCCGAAGCCGCCTCGCGGGAGAGCCAGCCGCGGACGAAGAGGATCCGTCGGCGGACTTCGAGGCGGCGGTGCGGACCGCGGACGAGGCGGCGGACCGGCGGTTCGACCGGGCCGAGGCGGCTGGCCGGCTCGCCGAACTGGATCGGGTGATCCTGGGGCTGGAGGCGGACATCGCGCAGAACGAGGCAGCGCTCCGGTCGTGCGCCGCGGAGCAGGAGGAGGTCTCGGCGAGGTGGCGGGAGCTCTGGTCGGCGAGCGGCGTCGCGCCGGACTCTCCCGAGGCGATGCTGGCGTGGCTCGACCGCCGGGACCAGGTCGTTCTCGCGCAGCGGGAGGTCCGCCGTGCGCGGCGCCAGGTGGAGGCCGGTCGCGCCGAAGAGGAGCGCGCCCGGGAGGACCTTCTGGGAGCGCTGGGCGCAGCCGGGGTTCCGCCGGCGGATTTCCGGAAGCGCCGTATCTCCGCGCTGCTGCGCAAGGCGCAGGAGCTCGAGCGCGAGTCAAGCGCGACCGCCAGCGACCGCGCGGCCGCCGGCCGGACCCGGTCCGAGCTCGCCGGGCTTCGGGCGCGGGTGGACGCCGCCGAAGCGGACTGGAAGGCGTGGGAGGAGGCGTGGGACGCCGCGATCCGGGGTCTCGGCCTCGATCCAGGGACGCCCCGCGAGACGCTCCACGAACAGCTCGACCGGTTCGATGCGATGCGGCAGACCGCGGAGACGATGCGCAACCTGCAGGAACGCCGTATCGGGGCGATGGAGCGGGACATCCGCCGCTTCGAGTCAGCGGTCCTCGAGTTCGCCGGGTTCGACGCGTCGCTCGACGGCCTCCCCCCCGACGAAGCGGTGACCCGGCTCGGGCGGCGCCTCGAGGCGGCGCGCCGGGACCGCAAGGAGCGCGCCCGGCTGGAGGAGGAGGTGGCCAGCCTCCGGGCTTCGCTCGCCGAGCGGCAGAAGGCGCTCTCGGAGACCGAGGCGTCGCTCACTCCGCTCCGGGAGGCCGCCGGGACCGCCAACGGGGATGAGGAGGGTCTGGAGGCCGCAGTCCGGCGCTCCGACGAGCGGCGCAACCTCGAACGCGAGCTCGCCGAGGTGCGCGAGCGCCTCGACCGCGACGGGGATGGCCTCACCTTCGAGGAGCTCCAGGCCGAGTGCGGCGGGACGGATCCGGAGGAGGCGCGCGCCCGGGAAGAGGCGGCGTCCGCCGCCCACGATGCGGTCCAGGCGGATCTGCAGCAGGCGGTGACGGAGGCCGCTGAGGCGAAGAGCGCGCTTCGGGCGTTCCACGGCGACGCGGCGGCGGCCCGCCTCGCCGCCGAGCGGGAGGAGGCCCTCCAGGGAATGCGCGCCGCGGCGGCCCGCTACGCCGAGGTCCGGACCGCCCAGTTGCTGCTGCGATGGGCGCTCGAGCGGTTCCGCCGACAGAACCAGGAGCCGTTGCTGCGGCGGGCCGGCGAGCTGTTCCGAACGCTCACCGACGGGTCCTTCGCGCGGCTCGAGGTCGGGTTCGACGACCGGGACGAGCTGCGTCTCGACGCGGTCCGGGCGGACGACCGTGCGATCCCGGTGACCGGCCTCAGCAGCGGGACCGAGGACCAGTTGTTCCTCGCGCTGCGCGTGGCCGCGATCGAGGACTACCTCGAGCGGGGCGGCGCGCTGCCCTTCATCGCGGACGACCTGTTCATCAACTTCGACGACCGCCGGTCGGCCGCTGGTTTCCGGGTGCTCGGAAGGCTCGCGAAGAAGACGCAGGTTCTGTTCTTCACGCACCACGAGCACCTGCTGCCGGTGGCGCGCCGGGCGCTTCGTCATAAGGTCGCCGTCCTGCGTCTCGACGGCGCCGCCCAGGAATCGGCGTGAGCCCGGGAGGACCCATCATGGATCGAACGACTGCGCGTCAGCCCCGCCATCGCGGCTGGACCCTGACGCTGGCCGCCTGTGCGGTCGCCGCGACCGCCTCCGCCGCACAGCCGCCCCGGCTCGCCCTCGTCGGGGGCATGCTGCTCGACGGGTATCAGGTTCCCCCGATCCACCACGCCGCGGTCCTCATCGAAGGCGACCGCATCGTGGCGGTCGGCCGGGCCTCCGATGTCGAGATCCCGCCGGGGACCGAGATCCTCGACACCCGGGGGCGGGTCATGCTGCCCGGGCTGATCGACCTCCACGCGCACCTGGCGGTGCTCGGCCACGGCGAGTACGGCCGCTGGTTCTCATGGCTCGAGCAGGAGGACGTGGACATCCGGGAGGTCATGCACATCTCGGCGCGGCAGCTCCTGCTCGCCGGCGTGACCACCGCGGTCGACCTGGGCGCTCCGCTCGAGGCGAGCCTCGCGGTGCGCGACCGGATCGCGAGCGGCGAGGTCCCGGGAGCCCGGCTGCTCATGGCCGGTCCCTGGATCACCCGGCGGGTGAGCTTCTGGCCGGAGAACTACCAGATCGGGGTGTCCTCACCCGAAGAGGCGTCGGCCGCGGTCGAACGGCTCGCCGATGCGGGGGTCGATGTCATCAAGGCGTGGGTGGGGCTCACCCGCGAGGACTACCGGGCGATCGCCGACACCGCGAACGAGCGCGGGCTGCGGGTCCACGCCCACGTCTACGGCCCCGAGGAGGTCCGGAACGCGCTCGAGACCGGGATCCACGTCCTGACGCACGCCGGATCGGCCGGGACGCCGCCCTACGAGCCCGAACTTCTCCGGGACATCGTGGTTGCGGGGAGGCCGGTCGTCATCACCGGGGCGCACCGCGTCTGGGTGTTTCCGGCGACGGTGGCGTTTCCCGAGCGGCTCCAGGACCCGAGGCTGCGCGACGATCTGCCGGTCGCGATGTACGAGGAACTCCAGCGCAGCTTCGTGGACTTCCACCGCCTCCCCTACTTCCGGACGACGGATCGGCAGATGTTCTTTGGGGACGCCTCGCTCGGGCAGTGGATCGAAGCGGGCGCGGTCATGGGGATGGGGACCGACTCGGGCACCCCGCTGAACTTCCATACCGAGGCGCTCTGGCGGGAGATCAAGGCCCACGTGGACCTCGGGATGCGTCCGCTCGACGCGATCGCCGCCGCCACCCGGATCAACGCCCGCATCCTGGGCAGGAGCGATCTCGGCACGGTCGAGCCCGGCAAGCTCGCCGACATCCTCGTCGTGGACGGCGATCCCCGCTTCGACATCACCGCCCTCGCCCGGCCCGTCGTCGTCGTCAAGGACGGCCGTCCGCACCGCCGCTGACCGCCTCGGGACTCGGTCCGGGGCGCGCGCGGACCGATACGATTCCGCGGCCATGAAACGGACCATCGGCTGGCGCGAGTGGGTCGTGCTCCCGTCGCTCCACCCGGATCCCATCAGGGCGAAGATCGACACGGGCGCCCGGACATCGGCGCTTCATGCCGCGCGGATCCGGCCGCTGCGCGTGGATGGCGCCGAGTGCGTGGAGTTCGAGCTTGACCGGCGCGATCTGCCGAGCGCCTCCGAGCCCTTCCGGGCGCCGCTGAAGGAGCGGCGGGTCGTCCGGAATTCCGGCGGTCAGGCCGAAGAGCGCTATCTGATCGAGACCCTTCTGCGCCTCGGGGACATCGAGTGGCCGGTCGAGCTGACCCTCACCGCCCGCCACGGGATGAACCTTCCCATGCTGATCGGGCGCACCGCCATCCGGCGGCGCTTCCTCGTGGACCCCGGCCGGTCCTACCTGATGTCCGGCGACCGGACGCGAAGCGCCTCCGAACGAACCGACCTCAAGCGCAGGCAAGCACCGTGAACATCGTCATCCTGTCCCGCAACCGCAAGCTCTACTCCACGCGCAGACTCCAGGAGGCGGCCGAAGCGCGGGGCCACGATTCGCAGGTCATCGACACGCTTCGCTGTTACATGAACATGGCGACGGCCAAGCCCTCCATCCGTTACCGCGGGGAGCCTCTGCCGGCGGTCGACGCGGTGATTCCCCGGATCGGCGCATCCATCACCTTCTACGGGACCGCTGTCGTGCGCCAGTTCGAGATGATGGGGGTCTACGCGGTCAACGAATCGGTGGCGATCGCGCGCTCCCGCGACAAGCTGCGCTCGATGCAGCTCCTCGCGCGCCGCGACATCGGGATGCCGGTCACCGGTTTCGCGCACACGACCGACGACATCCCCGGGCTCATCGACATGGTCGGAGGCGCGCCGCTGGTGGTGAAGCTGCTCGAGGGAACCCAGGGTGTGGGCGTTGTGCTCTGCGAGACCCGCAAGGCGGCGGAGAGCGTGATCGAGGCCTTCTTCGGCATCGACGTCAACATCATGGTTCAGGAGTACATCGAGGAGGCCGGGGGCGCCGATGTGCGCTGCTTCGTCATTGGCGACAAGGTTGTCGCCGCGATGCGCCGGCAGGCGGCGCCCGGTGAGTTCCGCTCCAACCTGCACCGCGGCGGCAAGGCGCACGCGGCGAAGATCTCGCCAGCCGAGAGGCGGACGGCGGTGGCGGCGGCGAGGACGATGGGACTCAACGTGGCGGGAGTGGACCTCATCCGGTCGAATCACGGACCGCTCGTTCTGGAGGTCAACAGCTCCCCCGGTCTCGAGGGCATCGAAGAGGCGTCGGGCGTTGATGTGGCGGATCGGGTCATCGCCTTCATCGAACGCAACGCCCGCCAGGGAAGGACGCGCACCCGTGGCGCCGGCTGACCCGGAGACGCGCGCCGATGCGCCGGCGCCCGCAGGCGGCGCGAAGCGGAAGCCGCGCAGGGTCAGCACCCTGCAGCAGCCGTTCGAGATCGCCGGCCGGCGGGTGCGGCGCGGCGAGAGACTGCAGTTCGAGCTGCCGATGGCGCAGCTCTACACCCGGACGCCGCTCGACCTGACCGTCGAGGTGATCCACGGCCGCTGGCAGGGTCCGACGCTTCTGGTCTCGGCGGGGATCCATGGCGACGAGCTGAACGGGATCGAAATCATCCGGCGACTGAGAACGCTCGCCAGCCTCGATCGCCTCTACGGCACGCTCGTGCTGGTCCCCCTCGTGAACCTGTTCGGGTTCCTGAACAAGACTCGGTACCTGCCGGACCGCCGCGACCTGAACCGAAGTTTCCCGGGAAGCGAGGCGGGTTCCCTGGCGTCGCGCATCGCGAACGTGTTCTTCGGCTCTGTCGTGAAGCGATGCACCCACGTCATCGACCTCCACACCGGGGCGGTGCACCGCGACAACCTGCCGCAGATCCGCGCTTCGCTGGATCAGCCCGGGGTGGAGGCAATGGCGCGCGCCTTCTCGATTCCGGTCATCGTCAACTCGGGGCTCCTGGACAGGAGTCTGCGTCTCGAAGCGGGGAAGCAGGGCATCCCGGCGATCGTCTACGAGGCCGGAGAAGCCCTCCGCCTCGACGAGAGATCGGTGGTCGCCGGGGTTCGCGGCGTCGTGAACGTGATGCGCGGACTCGACATGCTTCCGGCGCGCCGGGCGCGCAAGGACCAGCGCGAGCCGTATGTGGCGAACTCCACCCGTTGGATCCGGGCGCCAGGGGACGGCCTGTTCCGCCCGCTCGTGGACCTCGGCGCCAGGGTGCGCCGCGGTGACGCCCTCGGTACGGTGTCCGCTCCGTTCTCGTCCGACGACGAGGTCATCCCCGCGCCGTTCGAAGGCATCGTCATCGGCATCAACCGCCTGCCTCCGGTGAACGAGGGCGAGGCCCTCTTCCACCTTGCCCGCTTCGGTGAAGTGACCGCGGTTGAGGAGGAGATCGTCTCCCACGAGAACGTGATCGAGGCGGATCCGCTCTACGCCATCGAGTCCATCGACGAGCTCGCGTGACCGTGTCCGGGGTGGTGGCGAGGCGTCGCGGGCCAGGGACACGCCAGCGCCTCCGGTGAGTTCCCCGAGCCGTCCTTGAAGCGGGAAGGGCGGTGCTGAGACCATCCCGCTTCTGGAGGATTCCCCATGCGCCGGTTCTTCGCCCTCGTCCTGCTCGCCTGCTTCGCCCTCGCGGCGCCGCCCCTCGTCGCGGCCGCGGCCGGACAGGCTCTTCGGCCGATGTCCATCGTGGAGCTGATGGAGGTTCCGCAGATCGGAAGCCCGCAGCTCTCCCCCGACGGATCCCAGGTCCTCTACACGAAGACGGTGGCCGACTGGGAGGAGAACCGCCGGTTCACCCACATCCGGCGGGTCAACGCCGACGGAAGCGGTGACATCCGGCTGACGACCGGAGAGCGCGGGGAGTCCGGCCCGCAGTGGTCCCCCGACGGGTCCTCGATCGCGTTCCTGACGCGGCGCGGGGACGGTCCGTTCCAGCAGATCTTCGTCATGGCGAACGCCGGGGGAGAGGCGGCGCCGCTCACCGACCACCCGAGTTCCGTGCGGAGCTTCCGGTTCTCCCCGGACGGGGCCCACATCTACTTCCTCGCGCCCGACCCGAAGTCGGCCGAGGAGAAGCGCCGCGACGACCTGATGGACGATGTCTTCGCCTTCGACGAGGACTACAAGCAGCGCCACCTGTGGAGGGTGGCGGTCCAGGCGGAGCGTCCGGCCCGGGCGGAGCGAATCACCGAGGGCGACTTCTCGGTGCTCGGCTTCGAACTGTCAGCCGACGGCCGCCGGATCGCGCACCACCGGGCGCCGACGCCGCTCCTCGACAACACCGACGAGGGCGAGGTGTGGATCATGGACGCCGACGGCTCGAACGCGCTCCGGCTGACCGACAACACCGTGATCGAGAGCGGGGCGCAACTGTCGCCCGACGGTTCCCAGGTGCTCTTCCTGTCGAGGTCCAGCGCCGACTTCGAGACCTACTACAACGGCAACCTGTTCGTTCTGCCCGCCTCCGGAGGGGCGAGCCGGCTGCTCTTCGAAGACATGCCGCACGACGTGAACGCCGCCCGCTGGGCGTCCGACGGATCGATCTACTTCCTCGCGAACACCGGCGTGCGGAGCCAGCTCTTCCACGCGTCGCCCGACGGCGGCGAGCCGCGGCCGATCACCGCCGGCGACCACGCGCTCCGGGGGTGGCACTACCAGCCGTCCGCCGGAGAGCATCTCTTCGGGATGGATACGCCGACGAACAGCGGCGACCTCCACCGGATGGCCGAGGGCGGGGGAGAACTCACGAAGGTCACCGGGGTCTTCGACTACCTCGCCGAGACCTTCCGGCTGCCGAGGCAGGAGGCGATCCGGTGGAGCGGCGAGGACGGCGTCGAGGTCGAGGGCCTGCTCTACTACCCGCTCGATTACCAGGAGGGGACGCGCTACCCGCTCGTGGTCCAGACGCACGGCGGGCCCCGGTCGTCCGACAAGTTCGGGTTCGGCCGCTGGAGCAGCTACGTCCCGGTCCTCGCGGCGCGGGGCTACATGGTCCTGAAGCCGAACTACCGCGGAAGCACCGGCTACGGCGACGACTTCCTGCGGGACATGGTGGGCCACTACTTCAACCAGGCGCACCTGGACGTGATGACCGGGGTGGACTACCTGATCGAACGCGGGATGGTGGACGGCGAGCGCATGGCCAAGATGGGGTGGAGCGCCGGCGGCCACATGACGAACAAGATCATCACCCACACGACCCGCTTCAAGGCGGCCTCGTCCGGGGCCGGAGCGGTGAACTGGATCTCGATGTACGGACAGAGCGACGTCCGCCACCCCCGGACGCCGTGGTTCGGGGGAACTCCCTGGCAGGAGGACGCTCCGATCGATGTCTACTGGGAGAACTCACCCCTGAAGGACATCTACCGGGTGACCACGCCCACGCTCGTGCTCGTGGGTGAGAACGACGCCCGGGTGCCGGCGCCGCAGTCCGTCGAGCTCTACCGGGCGCTGAAGACGAACGGGGTGGACACCCATCTCTACATGGCGCCGCGCGAGGGCCACGGTTGGGCGGAGCTGCGGCACGGGCTCTTCAAGGTGAACGTCGAGATCGACTGGTTCGAGCGCCACGTGCGCGGCGTCGCCTACGAGTGGGAAACCGCGCCGGGAGATGGCGGGAGAGCTACCGAGACGACGGACGACGAGAACGAGGCCGACCGGCGGTAGCGTGAGGGGCCCGGGCCCGCATCGCAGTGCGGCCCGGGCTTGGTGCTAGTAGCGGATGTCGCTCCGGCCCACGGTCATACCGATGTTCCCGACCCGCCGGCCCATCGTGTAGTGCTCGCCGCTTCCGGCGGTCATGCCGAAGAAGTCCACACCGGGCACGACCAGCCGGCCGTCGTCGTCCACCGCGTTCCCGGCGGCGGTCGTGGCCACGACCTCCGCGATGAACACCTTGCGCACCGGCGGGACCTCGAGCGAGGCGATCACCCGGCACTCGCAGTGGATGGGTGATTCCTCGACGGTCGGCGCGTCGATCGCGCTGGCGGCGCCCCGGGTCAGACCCGAGAGCGCGAACTTGTCTGCGACCCGCCCCGAGTTCATGTCGACGGTGTCGAAGGCCTCCACCATGGACGCAAGCGGGACGTTCAGCACGAACTCGCTGTGAAGTTCGAGAAGCTCCCGGGCCTGATGCTCGAGGCCGGCGCTCACGCCGATCTGCGGCGGGTCGCCATTCACAACGAAGGTCCACAGCACCGAGATCTCGTCGGGGTCGCCGGGGCGGCCGTTCACGGTGAGCAGGATCGCCGGAACCGGCGGAATCATCGGCCCCGGCGCCGCCAGCGCGCGGCGTGGACCGCTGATCGGCGGTTGTGCGGGGGGCGGGCCTCCAGGATTCTGCCCGGCTGCTTCCGGCGTGTCGGATCGCCCCGGAGCGCCCGGCGCGCAGCCCCAGACGGCCGCGACCGCGGCCGCCGCAGACCCGGTCGCAAGGAGCCGCCGCCGCGGCCAGGAGTACGGCGAGTCCGTCGTCCTCACGGGTTCGGGTCCGTGGCCCGCGGGCGCGACCCGAGAAGATTCGCGAGCGCCGGCGGAACCCGAACGCCCGGCGACGCTTCGAGCGCATCCAGCGTGGGGCTGCCCCGCAGCGCGTCATCCTCGATGGCCTCGGCCTGGAGCTTCAGGTGGGCGAACTCGGTGGCGTCCGGGACGAGCCGCTCCCCGCGAAGGCGCGCGGGCAACAGCTTCAGGCTGACCGTCCCGCGGACATTGCCTCCGATCGCCAGGATCCGCTCGCGGTCCGGCTCGAGGGCGACGACGATGTCGCAGTGCATCCGGGCGTTGACGCCGAGGTGGCTTCTCCGCTGGGCGACCGACCGGTAGCTGTTCCGGCGACTGGTGCAGAGCAGGTCGCCCGGCCCGAGGGCCGTTTCGCCGGGGTCGAAGGCGCGGAACGCGGCCTCCGGGGACGCCGCGTCGCGGGCCCGGATCGCCTGATCGACGTAGACGTGGTGGGCGATGGCGCGGCGGAAGCGGGCGGGGCGGTCGAGCCCGGCCTCGCACATAACCCACGAAATGAACGCCGCGGACCAGGCGTCCCGCCAGCGCGCGCCCAGACCATCGGGACCCTGCCAGCGGGTGTTCTGCCGTTCGACCATCCACGCGCCTTCCGGAGTGGCGGCCCAGTAGCCGGCGATCGTAGCCGCCAGCCGGGCGCCCTCCCCGGGATCGACCGGCCGTCGCCACCACCGGATCCGGCTTCGCGGACGGGGGGGCGGCTCCACGGTGCGATCCACGATCGGGAACCCGAAGAAACCCCACTCCTGGATCGCCAGGTCCACGATGCGGCGCCGGATCTCCCCGGAGGGCGCGTCGCGGCATCCGGAGAACCGCACGCTCATGCGTCCGGGCGGGCCGCTGACGAGCGCCGAGGGGGGCGTCGCGTCCAACCGCTCGGCGGGAAGCCGGTCGAGGTAGCGGGTCTCGGCGCCGACCGGAGACGCCGTCGCCACGACGACCACGGCGGCGCCGAGGAGTCGCCCGGGTCGGCGGGGGATGATCGGGAGCATCGGGCGGGTTCCCACCGGGTCGCCTCTCAACCGCGCACCTGACGGCCGGTCTCGTCGACCAGGTTGTAGCGGCGGGCGGCGTCGCGCCACGCGGGAGATTCGATGAGCGCCTGGTACTCGTCTCCCGGGAGAGCGCGGTCGGCGTAGCCCGGCCAGGTGGCGCCCTCCTGGATGTCCTGAAGGCCCCGCTTCATCGCCCCCAGCGCGAGCCGGAGCAACTGCCCGGCGTAGAGGACGAGCGGGACGCCGTTCTCCCTCAGGGTGTCGAGCGGCGTGTCGTGGACGCTGGCGATCGCCGGACGGCCGGCGTGTTCCGAGACCGCGCCGATGCGCTCGGGCGGCAGGCCGGCGAAGAAGAGGAGGTCGGCGCCGGCTTCGACGTAGGCGGCGGCGCGGTCCATGGCCTCCGCTTCGCCGAGACCCACCGACACCGCATCGCAGCGGGCGACGAGGACCATCCCGCCGCTCCGCGCGTCGGCGGCGGCCCGCAGCCGGTCCACCATGACGTCGGTGTCCAGCAGGATGCCCCCTTCGCCGAGGTGTTTCGCCTGGACGTGATCCTCGATCATGACCGCGGCCAGCCCGCCCCGTTCGAAGCCGCGGACCGCGCGAGAGATCATGAGCGGGCTCCCGCCGCCGTCATCGGCGTCGGCGAACACCGGGACCGGGACCGAGCCGGCGATCCGGGAAGCGACTTCGATCATCTCGGTGATCGACGCCACCCCGTAGTCCGGGACTCCGAAGTTCGCGGCGTTCCCGGCGCTCCCGCCGATCAGGACCGAGTCGAAGCCCATGTGGACGATGAGCCGCGCCGAGATAACGTCGAACGCGCCCGGGCAGATGACCGGATCAGGCGCGTCGAGCATCCGCCGGAACCGCGTCCCCATGTCGGCGGCGGCCTCGCTCTGCGCCGGGGCGCAGGCGACGCCAGCGGCGCCGCCAGCCGCCGTCATCGCGGCGGCCCCTCCCGCGCCGGCGGAGAGACGCCGGATCGCTTCCCGGCGCGGAATGGGGTGGCGGGCAGAGTTCGTCATGAAGCGTCCTGTCGTGGGGCATCCAGCGCGCACCGGAAGCCGATGGTGTGGACCCGGGTGTCCGGGCGGGTGAAGTTCCGGTAGAAGACGCTGGCGATCCGTTCGTCGGTGTCCGCCCAGCTCCCCCCGCGAAACACCCGGTAGGGGGCGTCCTCGGGGCCGCGGGGCGAGTCTTCGCCGCTCACCGCGTAGAAGCCGAGGTCGTAGCCGTCGGCGACCCACTCGGCGATGTTGCCCACCATGTCGTGGAGACCGTAGGCGTTCGCCGGGTGGGATCCGACATCCGCGGGCCCGATCGGGTGCGCGAGCCGCGCGGGTGGGGCGGGGGGCGGAGCGTCCTCGGGGTGGTCTTCGGGCGGAGGTGGGCGGTAGCTCGCGCCCCAGGGCCAGGGTTCGGCCTGCTTCCCGCCGCGGGCGGCCTTCTCCCACTCGGCCTCCGTCGGCAGCCGCTTGCCCCGGAAGGCGCAGTAGTCGCGGGCGTCGGCCCACGCGACGTTGTAGACCGGTCGCCGCGCTTCGGCCGTCGGGAAGCCCTGCCGCCAATGGAAGGGTTCTTCCCTCCCGGTGGCGCGGATGAACTCGCGGTAGGCCTCCTGCGTCACTTCCGTCCGGTCGATCCAGAACCCGGGCAGGGTCACCCGGTGGACCGGCCGGTCATCCACCCGGTCGCGCACCTGCCACCCGATCTCGTCGATGAGCCAGAGGTGGTTCCGCCCCATCCAGAACGGTCCCGGCGGGATCCAGCAGATGTCCTCGGCCCGGTCGCCGGAGCAGTGCGCCCCGGCCGGGAGCGCGTCCTCCGCCATCGTCGGGGCGAAGCCCCCGTGACCCAGCGCCGCGAGAACCGCGGCGCCCGCGAGCCATCCGCCGACCCCGGATCCGGGCAAATGGGATTCCCGTGTCGTCTCGGTGGAGGAGCGTCGGAAAACTAGAAGATCTCCGCGATCTCGTCGTCGAACATCATCTCCGCGCCGCCCAGCGAGATGGAGTCCACGTAGAGGTACTCGCGGCCCGACGGAGTGTTGTGGACCGCCTTTCGCCAGTCGATGCCGAGCGCCGAGTAGATCGTGGCCACCGTGTTGTCCATGAACGGCTGGCCGGCGTGCTTCCACCCGGGGTCCACGACCTCGGAGCCGTCGTCGTTGGTGCGGCCCACCACGCGGCCGCCTACGACCCCGCCGCCGGCGAACATCGTCGTGTAGGCGAAGCGGTAGTGGTCGCGTCCCATGACCGGGTTCATTTCCGGGGTGCGGCCGAACTCGCTCGCCACCACGACGAGGGTCTCGTCGAGGAGCGTCGTTCCCGGTTCGCTGCCGGGGCGCGCGGCGAGGTCGGCGAGCAGCGCCGAGAACCCCTTGTCCAGGCGCGGACAGGTCGTGTAGTGGTTCCAGCGCCGGGAGCGGTCGAAGATGCCGGCGTGGTGGTCCCACTTGTCCCCGTCATAGATGTAGATGAAACGGGTTCCGGCGTCCGCTTCGATCAGGTTCCGGGCCAGGATGCAGCCCAGGCCGAACTCGTCCTCGCCGTAGCGCTGCCGGTCCCCGGCCGAGGCGCGGAAGAGCTCCGGCCAGCGGGGATCGGTCAGCAGGCCATAGGCCGCGTCGTAGTAGGCCCGGTAGTCGCTCGCCTTCCGGCCCAGCGAGGCGCGCTCGGCGGCGGAGGTCTCGGCGAGCTGGTTCAGCAGCCGGAACCGCTCCTCGAGCACCCGCTGGCTCCCTTCCGCGCTCCCGCCGAAGGCCTCGAAGACCGTCGTGGGATCGAGGTCGAGCCCGGAGAACCGGGTCGGCAGGAATCCGGCGCCGATGGAGCCCGCCCGCGCCCGGGTGAGGTAGGTGCTGACGTAGGTCGGGAAGGTGTCCGTGTCCCGCCGCTCGCCGTCGAGCTCGTAGGCGATGATGCTGCCGAAGGCGGGGATCTCGCGGGCGAGGGCCACGTTCAGCGCCCGTCCGGTCTGGGTGTGGTACTGCCCGTTGAAGTGGATCAGCTCGGGGGCCCGCATCGAGCGGACGAACGCCACCTGGTCGATCCACTGCTGGTAGTTCGGAAACAGCGTCCGGGAGAGGGAGACCTCCGGGCTGACCTGGACCATGTCGAGGTCGGGCGGGGTCCACCGGGTCAGCTTGAAGTCCCAGGTGTCCATCGGGCTGATGGCGCCGCCCATCTCGATGAAGATGCAGTAGCGGGCGCTCCGTCGCGGATCCGCCTTCCCGGTGGCGTAGGCGTTCAGCGGCCAGATCGCCTGGTTCGCCACGGTTCCGGCGAGCGCGAGGCCGCCGTACTTCAGGACCTCGCGGCGGGCGTGGAGGGTCTCGCCGACCTTCGGGTCGCAGTCACACATGGATCCGTCTCCGCGCTCAGTGGTTCAGGAGGAACTCGGGCGAGTTCAGCAGCGCCCACTGGAGATCTTCCGCGCCGCCTTGCCGGTCCCCGTCCAGCCGTTCCAGGCCCAGCTCCGACTCGGCCGCGGTGGGCGGCCGGCTCAGCGTCCCGAGGAAGAGGCCGTCCACGACCTCGTCGCTCGTCCCCGCAGAAGCCAGCAGGTCCGCGACCCGGCCTCCCGCCTCGGCGGAGACGCGTCGGGTCACGACGCCGGACTGCATCATCAGGAGCGCCTGCAGAATGGAGCCCCGGTTCCCGACAGGGGCCGGGGTCATCCGGTTGCTCTGGAAGAAGCTCTGCATCAGGGCGTCCACCTCGGCCCCCTCGCCCCGGCCGCGTCGGCCGCCGAGATCCGAGGGGGTGGTGAGCTGCTTGACGCGCTCCACGGTGAGCCCGGCGAACCGGAACTCGGTGGAGACGCCGGTCGCCAGCGCGAGCGAGTCCACGAGCTCGGGACCGGTGAGCACCCGCACGTAGCGCCTCGGGTAGTAACCGGTCCAGTCGTCATCCCACGCGCCGTCGTAATGCGGCGAGAGCGCGTAGGCCTCGGACTTCATGACCGTCTTGACCAGATGCCAGAAGCTGTAGCCGCTCTCCCGGAACTCCTGCGCGAGCGCCTCGAGCAGCTCGGGGTTCAGCGGACGCGGCGGCAGCGGATCCTCCTCGCCGGGCGCGAGCGAGTCCATCCGGTCGAGGTCGAAGGCGTTGTAGGGCTCGACGAAGGCGACCGTCATCAGCTTGCCCCAGACGAGGTTCGCCGCGGCGCGGGCGAACTGCGGGTGCGCGGTGAGCATCCGGGCGTAGGCGTCGCGGGGGTTTTCCCCCGGTTTCGGGGTCTCGCCGGTCAGCATGAAGGCGGGTTCGTAGGCGAGGCCCTCGAGCCTCGGGAAGCGGCCTTCGGAGAGCGTGTGGAACGGAGCGTCGTCGCCGGTGTCGTAGCCCTTCGCCAGATCGTCCACGATGAGGTCGACCACGACGTTCTTGGAGCGGTCGTCCCAGGTCGTGATGAGCCGGACGTCCCCGAGGAAGGCGGAGTGCCGGTAGAACTCTTCGCGGGTGCGGTTCGAGAGCCACGAGTTCAGCGGTTCGAGGTGGTCCGCGCCGTCGTGGCAGGAAATGCAGGAGGTGTTGATCCCGAGGAAGACGCGCGAGACGTCTACGTTGAACTGGTCGAGCGCGTCGAGACGGTTGTGGATCCCGTAGTCGTCCGGGCTCATCACGATCCGGCTCTTCGCCTGGTGGGAGCGGGCGAGGAACGCCAGGGGGGAGATGCTCCCGTGCGCCTTGGAGACGCCGGTCAGCAGGTCGCGCACCATCTCGTCGTAGGGACGGTCCGTGGTGAGCCACTCCTTGACCCAGCTCTGGAACGGATTCCGGACGGCCCCGACCTGGTGGGCCAGCCGGAACAGGTCGCCGAAGAACCAGGCCCACTGCTCGGCGAACTCCTCCGAGCCAACGAGGGAATCCACCAGTCGGGCGCGCTTGTCGGGGGAGTCGTCGGCGAGGAAGGCCGCCACCTGCTCCGGCGTCGGGATGAGGCCGGTGGCGTCCAGCGTGGCCCGACGGAGGAACGCGGCGTCCGAAATCGTCGCCGCTGGCCGGATCCCCAGCTCGTTCCACTGCTCCGACAGGACCTCGTCCACGATCGTGCGGCGGGGGAAAGGCCGGAAGGCGCGAGCCTTCGCCTCCGGATCCACCGGCAGACGGTCGGCGGCGGCGATGGCCCCCCGCGCCTTCTCGGCGGCGGTCTCGGCGGCCGCGGCGTCGCGGTGAGCGCTGTCGGCGCGGCGGTCGGCGGCCGCCTGCTCGTCCTGCGAGGCTTCGGCTGGCGGCGCCGGAGGCGGCTGGAGAGCGAAGGCCGCGGCGGCGCACGTCAGGAGGGCGGCGCCGCCGAGGCCCAGCCGCCCGAATCCCGTTCGGCCGGCCGCGATTCTGATCGTCATGAGACGCCCCTGACCCCACCCGCAATTTCAGGATGATACGGGAGTTTCGCGCGCCGTTTCAACGCGCTTCCCGGAAGGTTGGCGGGCCGCCGGCCTGGTGCGGCGGGGGGTCGGGCGGCGCTCCCGTTCGCCCGGGTCGGGGAGTCTGTGATACACACGCTCGCAAGGCGGCCCTCCGGCCGGCCGATCCGGCGCGGGAGCCGGGCGGGGCGCGGAGCGGCCCGGGAGCCGGCCATGCGCCTCGTTCGCTCGATCCTGCTGGTGGTCCTCGTGACCTCCGCGACCCCCGTCGCGGCCGGGCAACTGGCGTCGATTCCGCCCGACCTGGACTTCGACTTCGAGGTGTGGCCGTATCCGCTCCACGCGGAGGTCTCCGCCCGCCTCGACGAGCTGGCGGCCAGCCACCCGAACCTGGCCCGGGCCCACATCATCGGGAAGAGCCGGAAGGGGCGCGATCTCCAGGTCCTCGAGATCACGAACTTCGCGACCGGTCCGGGCGAGGAGAAACCGGGTCTCTGGCTCGACGGGAACATCCACGCCCGCGAGATCACCGGCCGCCAGATGATGTGGTACCTCGCCGAAGCGCTGCTGGCGAACTACGGCAGGGACCCGGTCGTCACCGAGATCCTCGACACCCGGACCTTCTACGTCATGCCCATCTTCGACGCCGACGGCGGCGAGGAGGCGCTGACGCGCCACCCGGCGTGGCCGGGGCACAACCCCGAGGAGCACAACGCCGAGGATCTCGACGGAGACGGGTTCATCACTCAGATGCGCGTGCGCGACCCGGAGGGGAACTACTACCCGAGCCACATCGACGAGCGGCTCATGCTCCAGGTCCGGGACCGGACGGGCGGCCGGTGGAACTTCGTCCCCACGACGCTCGAGGAGCCCGAGGAGTTCGAGGACGAGCTCGCCCCGCCGGACCGCCGTTACCGCGTCTACGCCGAGGGCGCCGACCTGACCCCGATGGTTACCGACGAGCGCGAGGAGACGAACTTCAACCGCAACTGGTCCGCCGAGTGGCAGCGGGGCGAGCCGGGCGCCGGGCCCTATCCGTTTTCGCTTCCCGAGGTGCGGGCGGTCGCCGAGTTCATCACCTCCCACCCGAACATCTACTTCACCTACACGATCCACTCCGGCGGCGGCGCCCGGAACTACATCGTGCGGCCGCCGATGAGCCACCCCTTCGACTACATGCCGCCGGAAGACAACGATTTCTACACCCGGGTGGGCGGCATCTGGTCATGGCTCAGCCGCGGCGGGGTGATGAACAACAACCACTACGCCCAGGAGGTGAAGGCCGGCCGCTACGGCGAGACGATGCATGGGTTCTCGAACGACTGGGCCTACATGCAGGTGGGGATCCACAGCCTGCTGCCGGAGATCTCCGGCGCCGGGCGGGACTACGACGAGGACGGCTACGTGACGCAGTACGAGGTTCTGCGGTGGGTGGACGAAGAGAAGGACGGCGTCCATTTCGCCCCCTGGACCCCCTACGAGCACCCGGAACTCGGAACCGTCGAGATCGGGGGATTCCGGGGTTTGCCGCAGGGGATCGACGACCGGCTCCGGTTCGAGTCCGAGATCCACTACCAGTATCTGGTCCACATCGCCGGGCTCTCGCCGCTGCTGCGGATCGAGGAGCTCGAAGTCGAGCCCGCCGGTCCCGGCGCGCACCGGGTGACCGCCGTGCTCCGGAACCACGGCTACCTGTCCACCTATGTCACCCGGAAGGCGCTCGAGATCCGGCTGGACTACCCGATCCTGGCGCGCATCCGGGCCGACGGCGGCGAGGTCGAGGGTCCCTCGGTCGTGGACGCCGGGCACATCCTGGGGAAGCTCGCCTACATTCGCCGGTGGGGCTCCGGCGCCGACGAGTCGAGAAAGCGCATCTCCTGGACGGTGCGCGGCGAGGGGCCGATCGAGGTGACCGTCGAGGCGTGGGCGAAACGCGCCGGCCGCGCCGAGAGCACGATCACGTTGGGAGTCACCGACGCCTCGGGGCGACGCTGATCCGCCTTCCGCGCGGCCCCGTCGCCGTCGGCCTGCTCCTCGTTGGCTTCGGCGCCTCCGGTCCGGGGGCTTTCGCCCAGGAGATCCTCGTCCCCGACCCGCCCACGGCGGGCATGGAGGCGGCGGTCGCCGAGGCGATCGCCGAAGCGCGCCGGCGGGTGGAAGCCGAGCCCGGGGCCGCGGCCGCGTGGGGCGCGCTGGGAAGGACGTTCCACGCACACGGCCTCGAGGAGGAGGCGGCGGCGAGCTACGAGCGGGCCGAGGCGCTCGCCCCCGCGGATTTCCGCTGGCCCTATCTCCTCGGCGCCGCGCTGAAGCACATCCGGCCCGGGGAAGCGCTCGCCGCCGCGCGGCGCGCCGCGGGGCGCGACCCGACGTACGCCCCGGCCCACCTGCTGGCGGCGGAGCTCCTGGAACGCGCCGGTGACGCTTCAGGAGCCATGGCGGCCTGGCGGGCGGCGCTCGCCGCGGCGCCGGAGACGCCGCTCGCGGAGCTTGGGCTCGGACGGCTGCTGCTCGGAGCGGGCGATCCGGAGGCGGCTTCCCAACACCTGACGCGCGCCGCCGGGCTCGCGCCCCGGGCGCGGCCGGTGCAGGTCGCGCTGGCCCGGCTCCACCGCCTCCGCGGCGATGGGGCCCGCGCGCGGGAGGTCTCGGAAGCCGCCGCGGCTCTCCCCGCGGCGGTCCCGGTGGAGGATCCGCTCCTCCTCGAGGTGTGGGACGCGGCGGTGTCGGCGTGGGGGGTCGAGCAGCGGGCTCTGCGCGCCGAGCAGGCCGGTGACCTCGAGGCCGCCGAGATGCTCTACGAACGTCTCGTGGAGCAGCGCCCCGGCGCTGCGAACCTCCTCTTCAACTTCGGCAACCTCCTGCTTCGGGCGCGCCGTCTCGAATCCGCGGTCGGGCGCTATCAGGAGGCGCTCGAAGCCGACCCGGATCATGTCCCGGCGCGGGTGAACCTGGGCGGCGCCCTGCTCCTCCTCGGGAGGCGCGACGAGGCGGTGGCGCAGCTCGAAGCCGCGCTCGAGCGGGATCCGGACGACGTCGACAGCCACCGGACGCTCGGCGGACTGTTCGCCTACCGGGGCGATCACGAGCGAGCGATCCGGCACTTCCGCTCCGCCCTGGCGGGCGACCCGGGCCAGGGAGAAGTCCACCGCGACCTCGCCATCGTGCTGGCCGCCGAGGGGCGGTTCGAAGCCGCCTGGGAGCACGTGGGGCGGGCGGAGGCGCTGGGGGCGCCTCCGTCGCGGGCGTTCCTCCTCGAGCTTCAGGCGGCCCATCCCCGTCGGTGAGCCGGGCGCCCAGGCCCGATTGACGCGCTCCCCGGAAGGGTGATTGCCTCGGGTTCTCCCTGATCGCGTTTGCGCGCCGGCGCGTGGATCTGCTATTCCCTCACGGCAGGGAGACGGAGTTTGGAAGGGCTGCGCCTCCCGTCCGTTTCATGCGTTTCCGGAGTAGACCGCGGGGTGTCGCGGCCGCCGTGCGCGACGGGAGTCGACGCAGCGGTTCGCGGCGCCAGCGAGTTCTCCGGGCTTCAAGGCACTCGTGCGGGGGTTTGCCATGCGTCTCTTCTCTCTTCTCATAGCCGGGCTTCTGCTGACGCCAGCCGCGTTGGCCCAGGAGCAGACCGGCGCGCTCCAGGGTCGGGTCACCGACGCGTCCGCCGGCGTCCTGCCGGGCGTCACGGTCACGATCTCGGGACCCTCGATTCTCGGGGGCGCCCGGTCCGCGGTCACCGCCGGAGGCGGCGCCTACCGGCTCGCCAACGTGCCGCCCGGGGTCTACCGCGTCTCCTTTGCGCTCAGCGGGTTCGGCGAGCGGATCTTCGAGGGGGTCCGCGTCTCGGCGGACACGACCTTCACGCTGAATGCGGAACTCGACGTGGCCGGGATCGAGGAAACGGTCACCGTCGTCGGCGAGGCGCCGGTCATCGAAACGCAGGCGACCGATGTGGCCTTCAACTTCACCGACGAGGTCATGGAGAACGTTCCGAACGCCCGCGATCCGTGGGCGATGATCTCCCAGGTCCCCGGCGTCACGACGAACCGGATCAACGTCGGCGGGACCGAGACCGGTAACCAGCTCGCCTTCCGGGGCCACGGCGTCTTCCCCGGGCAGAACATCTATGTCCTGAACGGCGCGAACGTGACGGACAACCAGAGCAACGGCGGCTCCCAGTTCTACTTCGATGTGGACTCCTTCGAGGAGATGCAGGTGGAGGTCAGCTCCCACAGCGCGGAGGTCCAGACCCCGGGCATGGTGATGAACATCGTGCCCAAGTCGGGCTCGAACGACTTCGGCGGCACGACAAGCGTCTACTTCGGGAACGAGGGCATGCAGTCCGACAACGTGGACGACGGCCTGCGGTCGCTGGGAGTGGACCGGGCCAGCAACCTGAACCAGTACCTCGACGCCGGATTCGAGTTCGGTGGTCCGCTCGTCCGGGACCGGGTGTGGTGGTGGGGCGGCTACCGCCACCAGGTGGTCCAGAAGTTCGTTACCGGGACCCAGTTGCCCGACGGCAGCTTCCCGATCGACGAAACCGTCCTCTGGTACCCCTCGGCCAAGCTGAACTGGGCGATCAACCAGAACCACAACTTCTCGTTCTACTTCAACATGGCGCAGAAGAAGCGGTTCAACCGCGCCCTCAGTTCGCTGCGGCCGCTGGAGACCACCTGGAACCAGCAGGGGGCGCCGGTCGCCCGCCTGTTCACGTTCCGCGACGACTGGACCCCGAGCCCGGATGTTCTGGTCGCCTTCAAGGCGAACATCATGGACCAGGGGTTTGAACTCCGCGCCCAGCCGGAAGTGGATGTCGAAAACACCCCGGCGCGGCTCGATCTCGCCACCAGACAGTGGGCGGGCGCTCCGCCGAACGAACTCGGCGTTCACAAGAACCTGCGCAACGTGGCGACGACGCTGTCGTGGTACCGGAGCGACTGGGGCGGGGATCACGACTTCAAATTCGGCTTCGAGGTGGGCCAGATCCGCGCCTTCGGGAACCAGGGCGGGGGAGTGGCGCGGAACACCTACCCCGCGGACCATCGACTCCACTTCTTCGACGGGGAGCCATCCGAGGTCATCCTGTGGGCTTCGGGGGCGGTGGCCGCCACCGGTCCCCAGCGGTCCGCCTTCGCCCAGGACTCGTGGGCGGTCAACAACCGGCTCCGTCTGAACCTGGGGATGCGGTGGGACTGGCAGGCGAACGCGCTGGATGAGGTGACCGCTCCGGCCAGCCGCTACCTCGACCCGGTGTCCCAGGCGGGGACCGGGAACCTGATCGTCTGGAACACACTCTCGCCGCGCCTCGGCATGGTTTTCGACGTGACCGGAGATGCGCGCACGCTGCTGAAGTCGAGCTACGGCCGCTACCACTGGGTCCTGTGGCTGGACCGGGTGCAGCAGGCCAGCGTCGCCGGCGACCGGAACCGGAAGCACGTCTGGAACGACCTCAACGGCGACCGGAACTTCACCGTGGACGAGCTGGGTCCGGTCCTCAGCGTGTTCGACGCGGGAGCGAACCCGGTCACGATCGATCCGGACCTGGCCCCCTCCTACACCGACGAGCTGACCGTCGGATTCACCCGCGAAGTCGCGGCGAATGTCTCGGCGAGCGCCACCGCGATGTGGCGAAGAGACCGGGACATCACCTGGCTCATGCGGCCCGACATCTCGCCGGCGGACTACACCGCGGTGACGGGCGCGGATCCCGGCCCCGACGGCGTGCTCGGCTCCGCCGATGATGGCGGCGCGATCACCTTCTACGAGCTCGACGCCGGGAAGACCGGTCTCTCACCCAACTTCGTGACGACCCGCGAGGGCTTCGAGCACGAGTACCGCGGCGTCGAGTTCACGCTTCATCGCCGCCTCGCGGCGAACTGGCAGTTCATGGGTTCGGTGACGCTCGGGGAGCAGATCGAGAACTACGGAGCGGGCTCTTACCAGAACCCCGACCGCACGATCCCGAACACCAGCGGCGGGCTGGGCAACGAACCGCAGTTCCCGATCAACAACCCCGAGTTCGTGGACGGGACCCGGATCGCCAACTCGACTCCGGTGCTGGTGAAGCTGCTCGGAACCTACCAGGCCGATTTCGGCCTGACGCTGAGCGGCTTCTACCAGTACATCAGCGGGAACAACTTCACGCGGACGGTGAACGCGATCTCGGCGCTCGGACGCAGCCTGAACCAGGGGAATGTCCGGGCCTTCGCTGGCGAGCGCAACGCCGCGAGCTACGACGCGGCGAACGTGCTGGACCTGCGCGCCGGCTACGACCTGTCGCTCGGAGATCTCGGGATGCTGGCCATCCAGCTCGACATCTTCAACGCCCTGAACATCAACACCGTCACGAACACCCAGACGCTCGCGGGTGGCGCGTTCGGGCGGGTGCTCGGTTTCGTCCCGCCGCGCATCTTCCGCATCGGGGGCAAGCTCCGCTTCTGATCCGCCGCCGGCCGCCGCCGGCTCTCCCGGCGGCGGCTGGCGCCTGAGCGATGGCGACGCCGCTCGCCGCCCGGTCTCCGGGGGCTATGGTTGCCGCATGAGCGGCTGGGGGTTCTACGGACGCAGCAGGGAGCTGGGAGTTCTCGTTGAACGAATGCGCGATCCTCGCTGGAGCTTTGGAACCATCGAGGGGCGGCGGCGCATCGGGAAGACGAAGCTGGTCCAGCGAGCCTTCGAGATCCTCGCAGCCGAACATCCGGACGCGAAGACGCCCCTGCTCGTGCGTCTGGCGGGCGACTCCCCGCAAAGCCTGGCGCACCGGTTCCGGGCGGACGCCGCGCTCCTGGGACACGGCGGTCTTCTCCCGGAGTCTCCGCCCCCCTATGAGCCGGCGGGCCTCGCCCGCGACATCGGGCGGCTATGCGAGAGGGGCATCGTGGTCGTCCTCGACGAGTTCCAGGAGTGCGACCGTGAGCCGCTCGACGCGCTGCCCTCGCTGCTTCAAGAGGAAGTGGACCGTCTGCACGAAGCTGGCGCTCCGGGAACGCTCCTGCTCCTCGGGTCGATGCAGTCCAGGATGGCCCGGCTCCTTCGGGACGCCAGAGAGCCGCTCTACGGACGAACGACCTTTCGGAGCATTCGTCTCGATCCCTGGAGCCTTCGAACCGTCTTTGAGGTGTGCGGCGACCTGGGCGTCACGGACCCCGGATGCCTGTTGACGCTCTGGACCCTCTTTGGTGGAGTCCCGAAGTACTGGCGGCACTGCTGGGAGGCGGAGCTCGGTGCGCGGGGCGATGGTTGGTCTTCCTGGGCGCAGGACGTGTGCTGGACTCTCTTCTTGTCGACCAGTGCGCCGCTGGGGGAGGAAGGGGATGTTCTTCTGGGTCCGGAGATCCGGCCGGAGGCGCGCGCGGTTCTGCAGGCCGTGGCCTACAGCGGGCCGCTCTCCGCGGACCGGGTGGCCGCGGCCGTTCCCGGCCTCGCCGATCCGAAGCGCGAACTCCGCACACTTTCGGAGGGACTCGGCCTTGTCCGGGAGGAGACTCCGTTTGGCGCCGGAGCGGGTTCGGGCCGGAGTCGCTTCGTGGTGGCGGACCCCTTTCTGCGCGCCTGGCTCAGGGTGCTGCGGCCGGCGCGCGACGCGGCGAGATTTCGCACGGACGAGGTGGTCCGGGAGGCCCTCGTCCGGCGACTGGAAACCCTGGAGGGCCATGCTTTCGAAGACATGATCCACCGCGCGATCGTCGAGGCCTCACGCGCCGGCGCAGACTTTCCGGTCTCCGCCGCACCCCTCCGATACGAACGGAGGTCCCGTCCCGGCCGGCGCGGTGTCGAGATCGATGTGATCGCCTGGGAGGACGAGGGTCGGCAGGTGTTGTTCGGGTCCTGCAAGCGGAGCGCCCGCGATCACGACGAGGAGTCTCTCAAAGGGTTCGGCGACGCCATCGAGACGTTCCTGAAGGCGGAGGGAGACCGGTTCCGGGCTTGGGGTCAGGAGAAGGTCCTGTTCAGCCCACACTTCTCCCGGACGGCGAGAACCCGGCTCGAAGGTCAGGGATTCGTCTGCCGCGATCTCGAGGACTACCGGGGCTTCCTTTCGGATACATCGAACGGAGACCTGGGGCCGCCCTTTCCCGCTCCTTTGACTCCCCCCGCCCCGTGATGCGGGTGAGCAGCCCGGACGGGCGGATCGTCGTCCTGAACGGGAACTGGGGCGATACGACGCTGGGCGCCATCGTCGATGTCCTGGAGTCGGCGTACCGGATCATGACGGAAGCGGTCGGCGCCGAACCCGAGGCCCCCATCCATGTGTCTCACTGGACGCAGAACCCGCTTACCGTATCCGGGCGCCGGCCCTACGAGGTCCTGTTGAGCGCGCGGTCACGGTACTGGTCCCAGTACGTCTTCCAGTTCGGCTACGCGCTCTGCCGGATCCTCACGCACCACGACCGCTACGCCGGGCGCCGCCACCGATGGTTCGAGGGGAGCATCGGCCAGCTCGCCTCGCTGTTTACGCTGCATGAGGTCGCGTCCCGGTGGCGCGACGACCCGCCCCCGCGAGTACCGGGCGCCCGTGACTTCGCGCCCCGTCACGGAACGTATCTGGACCGCCTGCGGGGGCAGATTCGTGAGTCCAACCCGAGCGGCCTCCCGGACTGGTTTCGGGAGAACCGCTCCGCGCTCGAGTCTGACGGACAACGCCACCCTCGCGAGGCCGTGATTGCGGAGGGACTGCTCGATTCCTTCCTCGACGAGCCGCGCCTGTGGCGCGAGGTCGCCCTGCTGAACGAGTGGGATCCGGGACAGGACGACGACTTCGCGGCCTACCTGGAGTCCTGGAAGCGCTGCGCGGCTTCCGCCGGGCGCCCGGGCCGGGCCGCGGCTGTCGTGGAGAGGGTTCTCGGTTTGGGTTCCCCGGAGGCTACGAACCGGAACCCGACGGGTCGATCAGGAAGAGCTCCGTCTGGGGCGGGAGGAGCCACTGGAGGCCCTCCTCGGTGATCTGGCCGGCCTCCTCGAAGCGCGCATACCAGGTCTTGCCGTCCCATTCGGGAACCGGGATGCTCACGTGAAACTCGATCGCGACCCACTCGCTCGCCTGAAGCGGGAACCGCACGCGGTCGCCGTAGGCGAAGGGAATGTCCGCCGCGATGCGGGCGCCGATGTCGTGGGCCACGTTCCCTACCGAGTGCCCGTAGACGCCGACTTCCGGCTCGGTCGTCGTGACCGCGTCGCCTCCGGCGTCGGGACCCGTCGCGCGGTAGCCCCGCGATTCCATCTCGGTGTTGATGGCCGACCAGGTCTCGGAGCCGATCGCTCCCGGAACCATGAGGCTCGCGTAGTAGTCGCCGATCTCGTGCGTCGTCCGCCAGACCTCCTGGAGGCTCGGGGGCAGTTCGGTCTCGCCCGGCTTCAGGATGTAGGCGGTGCGCTTGATGTCGATCGCATAGTGGAGGAAGTGAAGTCCCCCGTCGATCCCGACGATGTCCCCCGGTTCGAGTGGGATGTCCGGGTCGTGGATGGGGAGCAGCTCGCCCTCCCGCACGACGCGCACCGTGCCCCAGCCTGTCAGCCCGAGCTCCAGCGCCCGGTCCTGGATCCACCAGGCGACATCCTCGGCGGTCGTGACGCCGGTGGTGACGTTCTCCGTCGAGAGCGCTTCCTCCATCCAGCGGGCGGACCACTCCAGCAGGTCCGCGTAGATCGCGGTTTCGGCCGGCGTCCGGTGGAGCCGGAAGTCCCGCACCAGAAGCTCGGCTGACACGATCCGGCTCGCGTAGTCCGGGCCGATCGCGTCTTCGAGGAAACGGCTCAGGCCCACGGTGAGCCCGTCGGCCTCCGGCAGGGTGTGCGAGGTGTTCACCCCGATCCTCTCCGGATCGCGGTCGTGAACCGCCTGGCGGAGGTGTGGCGTCAGCCCTTCGGGGCTGTAGCCGTAGTAGAGCTTCTCGTCGTAGACCTGGGTGATCACCGAGTTCGCCGGCTGTTCGTGCGACCCGTAGTAGATCTTCTCCACGGTGTCCGAGCCGTCGTCATGGAAGATGAAGGCGCCGCGGACGCCCGCGAACCCGCCGCCCAGTTCGACATGGAGCGGCTCCTCGTTGTTCTCGCGGTCGAGGACGATCCACATGTCGATGTCGTGGTTCCGCATCGCCGGGAGGAGCGCCGCCTCGAGCTTGCCGGCGATGGCGTCGCGCTGGAGCCGGAAGCGCTCCTTCGAGTCGGGAATGCCGTAGTCCGCCGCCGTCGGTCGACCGGGAGCCTCAGGCTCCGGGACCGCGCATCCGACGAGCCCGGTCCCCAGCGCGAGGACCAGACCGGCCCGCCATTTAACTCTCTGGAACAACAACATCAAGGGGTTCCTCCATCTCCGGTTTTCGAGCTTAGCAGGCTGCCGGGAACGGGCCGGCGCCTCCCGGCGCCTGGTTTCACCAGGCGCCAGGCCGCCGGGAGGAACGGCGCGCTGAGGGCGGCGTTCAGCAGCAGGAAGGTGAGGTGGGCCGACAGGCTGTAGGCCAGGAGCGCCGCTTCGCCAGCGGGCGCCCCGAGGGTCGCGGTGGCGGAGGCCGAATGGAACCAGAGCCAGGCCGCCTGGCTGGTCCCGACCCGCGCCACCGCGATGGGGAGCGCTCCGGCGAGGAAGATGACCGGCAGGGTGGCGATCAGCGAGAGGACTCCGATGTCGAGCCCGAAGGCGCCGAGCGCGAGGTGGTGGCCGATGGCGGCGGCCAGGAAGAGCGGCGCCTTCAGGGCGAGAACGGCGACGTAGCGGCGCCCGCTGGCCTGGCGAAGACTCCGGAGGATCCGCCAGCGGGGCGGGGAGAGTCCCGTTCCGGCGAGCCGCCCCCGGAGGAAGGCGACGAGCAGGCCGAGCCCCGCGAGCCCGAGCGCGGCGGCCACCGGAACCCGCTCGGGCGCCTGGCTTCCGAGCGCGAGCGCGCCGATGGCGGCCCACAGAAGCAGGTGCGCCCGCTGGCAGAGATCGAGGAACAGCACGGTTCCGGCGCACTCCAGATAGCCCCCTCCCGCCGGCGTCCGGGAGAACCGGCGACCCAGGGCGCCCACCATGGCGGCCTGCGAGGCGCGCCCGTTCCAGAGACTCACCAGGTAGTCGATGGCGCGAACCGCGAGCGTATCGCCGAAGCGCAGCCCGGGCGGATGGAACCACCGCAGCACCCGGTGGAGCACCGCGGCGTCGAGCAGCACATAGGCGAGCGACACCGGAAGCAGCGCCAGGAAGAACCGGGGCAGGTCGGCCCCCGCCAGCGCCTCCAGCAGCCGCTCCGGGGGAACCCGGCGGAACAGCAGCGCGAGGATGGCCGCCGCCCCGGCGAACGGCAGCGCCGGGAGGAGGAAGCGCCGGGCGAGCGAACCGCGTTCCGCCGGACCGGGCGTGGGCGCAGCAGTCACGAGCGGGCGGACGGCAGGGTCAGGAACGCACGCCGGTGATCCGCACGCCGGCGTGGCGAGCGGGCCCGCGGTTCAGCTCGAGCAGGACTCCGAGGGCGGCCTCGGCGGCGCGGGCCCCCTGGAGCGGCCCGGCGGGCAGCGCGCGCAGCCCGGTCTGGCCGCACCACCGCACCGCCTCTTCACGGTCTTCGTCCCGGTCCGCGAAGACGAGAACATCGGGCGCGTCCCCGTCCTCCGGGTCATTCGCCGGATCACCTGCCAGCACGCCGGCGGCGACCGTCTGGAACGCGGCGGCGACGCGGACGCCGGCCGCGCCCGCCTCCCGCAGGGCCCGCGCCGCGTCTTCCGCCGCCGAGGTTTCGGGGCGGGAGCCGGGGGGCCAGATCACCCCGCAGTCGATGACCAGTTTGCCTTCGAGTTCGGAGGCCAGGCCGGCGAGCAGCGCCTCCCGTCCGCGGAAGGGAACGGTGAGGAAAACCACTTCGGACGAGGCCGCGGCCTCCTGGTTCGAGCATCCCTCCAGATCCCGCCGACCGAGGGCCGCTTCCTGCCGAAGCGCCGCCGCGACCGCCGCCGCCCGTTCCGGGCTGCGCGATCCGACCCGGACCCCGACGCCGCCGACCGCCAGCCGCTTCGCCAGCGCCCGGCCGAAGGGTCCGGTGCCGCCGACAACGGCGGCGCGGAGCGGTCTCATCGGAACAGGTCCTCCGCCTCGGGGCGGACGAGCGAGGCGCCGGTCCCCGCCTGACCCGGGAGTTCGGGTTCGAGCCCCCGCACGATCGCCGCCGGCGCCCGCCGAAGCTTGCCCATTACCAGGCCGGCGGCGGCGGCGACCTGGTCCGCGAGCGCGACCTCCGTGCTGCGGAGCTCCCGCCCCGACGGATCCCGTATCCCCCGGTAGTCCAGAAGCGCCGCCATCCCGAAGACCCCGAGCGCGACCTCGACCGCGCCCCGCCGGAAAGGGCGGCCGAACGTGTCCGTGATCACGACCGCCGGCCGCGTCCCCGCCAGCCGGCCGAGTTCCCCGGCGAGTTCCCGGGCGTCCGCGTCCGGATCCTCGGGAAGCAGCGTGAAGGTTCCGGGCGGGGCGTTCGACCGGTCCACGCCGGCGTTGGCGCACACGAACCCGTGGTGGGTCCGGGAGATCAGGATGCCCCGGTCCGCCCGCACGACCCGCTGCGTCTCGGCGAGGACCGCCTGGACTTCCCGGGGGTCCCGCTCGCTCGCGCTCGCCCAGGCGGCGACGGCGCGCGTCGGTTGCAGCTTCGTCCGCTCGACCAGGCGTCCGTTCGCCTTGGAGACGACCTTCTGGCACACGACGACGATGTCTCCCGAACGGATCCCGACTCCGGATCGGGCGGCCGCCCCGAAGAGCAGCCCGGCGAGCCCGTCGCCGGGGAGGACTTCGGGGACCCCTTCGAGGCCGAGGATCTGCAAGGCCGGCGCGAAGTCAGCGCGCGCTCAGGGAGCGCGAACCACGTCGAAGTCGAGAAAGTCGTAGTGCACGCGCCGCCGGATCCGGCGGAAAAAATACACCCGGGCGTCCACCGTCAGCGTGACTCGCTGCGGAAGCCACATGCGGCCGTCGAAGTCGCTCTCCACGTCGGCGCGGGTCCCCTTGTGGAGGCGGCCGAAGAGGCCGGCGAAGAAGTTCTGGCTCTGGACCAGCTCGGCGCGGACCCGGGCCACCTGGAGGCTCTCCGGATCGACCCAGAGCTCGCCCTGGCACTTCGAGACCGCGGAGAGCATCCGGTTCGGGGCGTCGTCGAATCCCGGGCGGGGGCGGAACCGGATGACCTGCATCGGACGACCGCGCCAGGGCGCGCCCTGGTAGAGCCCGCCCTCGAACATGTCGAGCTCGACGGCCTTTTCGACGATCTGGTAGAAGAGATCCATCCCGTTTCGCGGCGCCGGCTCGTGGTCGGCGTCGTTCCGTTCGAGCGCTTCGCGGTCCCGCTCGACCTGTTCGTGCGCCGCCTCGATCGCTTCCCGGAAGCGGCGGTCCTCCCGCTGGAGGCGGCGTCCCGAGATCGGTTCGCCGTCGAGTTCGCGCAGCTTCCACAGATGGAACCCGGCGATCGGCTCGTAGGTGTAGAGCGCGGTGGCGACGGCGGTGACCTCGTGCTCGGCGTCGAGCGTCTCGGTCGTGATGAGCTGCTGGTAGCGGAGGCGGCTCTCCAGCGGCCGGACCCGGCTTCGGCTCTCGAGCACGTCGGTGAGCAGTTCGATCGCCGCCCCGGCGTCGCCGAGGCGCTCGCCCGGGCGCTGCGGCGCGGCGGGCCGCGGAACCAGGACGGCGACCGCCGCCGCCGATCCCAGGAGGATCGCGCGGAACATCGGCGCTAGCAGTCCGTTGACAAAGTCGCGTGCAGCGCCGAGAGCGGTGAGGCGCCCGGCCGACAAGGCGCGTGAGCGAGGAATATCGGGAATATTCCGAGTGAAACGCAACGATGAGCGCCCCAAAGGGGCGCGGTTCGGGCGGGGCCAGTCCTCCCGGTGGGGGCCATCGCCGCTCGAGCCCCTACCGGGAGAACCGGGCCGCGGGACTTTGTCAACGGGCTGTTAGGCTACTGCGGGTCGGGAGCGGGCCGCAGAACCCGAAGGAGCAGCACTCCCGAAGCCGCGGCGGCCGCGGCCCACGCCAGGATCTCGGTTCCGGGCGCGCCGAACAGCACGGATCCGGCCCCGAACAGCAGGGCGTAGGTCAGCACGCAGGCGAGCGGCCAGGCGAGGAAGGCCCTTCCGGCGCGCGGCGCCTCCTGACCGAGGCGCCGGTAGACCGCCCGCCAGCCGAACCCCGGCGGCCGCGTTTCGGTGACGAAGGCGTCGAGCCGGGCGGTTGGCTCGGGGGACGTCAGGAGCGTCGTCCCCAGCCAGATCGCGGTCGTCGCGGCGAGGCCGAGGACGAGACCGGAGAGCGAACCCGGCGCGATCCCCAGCCAGGGCAGCGCCGCCGCCACCGCGAGCGACCCGGCCATCGCGGCCACCTCGCTCCAGGCGTTGATCCGCCACCAGAGCCAGCGGGCGATGAAGAGCGGACCGGTGCCGGCGCCGATCTGGAGCAGCAGTCCGAAGCCGCCCCGCGCGGTGTCGAGCGCGAGCGTCAGGAGACCCGCCGCGGCCATGAGCGCCACGGTGGCGACCCGCGCCACCGCGACCGCCTCGCGGGATCCGGCCTGCGGGCGGAAGAAACGCCGGTAGACATCCTCGACCACGTAGGAAGCGCCCCAGTTCAGGTGGGTGTCCACCGTGGACATGTAGGCCCCGGCGAGCGACGCCGCCGCGAGGCCGAGGAGCCCCGACGGCAGCAGGCGCAGCATGAGCGGATAGGCGAGGTCGTCTCCCACCAGTTCCGGATCCAGCCCGGGAAGCGCCTCCCGGAGCGCGGCGAGGTCGGGGTAGACCGCGAGCGACGCCAGGGCCACCAGGATCCAGGGCCACGGGCGGAGAGAGTAGTGGGCGAGGTTGAACAGCAGCGCCCCGCGCAGGGCGTCGGTCTCGGTGCGCGCGGCGAGCATGCGCTGCGCGATGTATCCGCCGCCCCCGGGTTCGGCGCCGGGATACCAGACCGTCCACCACTGGATCGCCACCGGGACCAGGAAGAGCAGCCAGAACGCCTCGGAGCCGGTTGGGGGGACGAGCGCCAGACGGTCGCCGAAGGTCTCGGCGATCCCCGAGAGGCCGCCGACCGCCGGATGGTCGAGGGCCCAGATCGCGGCGACCAGCGCTCCCGCCATCGAGATCACGAACTGGAACAGGTCGGTCACCACGACGCCCCAGAACCCGGCCGCCACCGCGTAGGTCGCGGCGAGCGCGCCGGCGATGAGGACCGCGGAGCCCTTGTCGAGACCGAACAGGACGCCGCCGATCTTGGCCCCCGCGAGCGTCACGGTGGCGATGACCACGCAGTTGAAGAAGACCCCCAGGTAGAGAGCGCGGAAGCCCCGGAGAAACGCCGCCGGGCGTCCGGCGTAGCGCATCTCGTAGAAGCCCAGATCGGTGGCGAGCCCGCTCCGCCGCCACAGCGGGGCGAACACGAACACGGTGAGCATCCCGGTGATGCAGAACGCCCACCACGTCCAGTTCGCGGCGACGCCGTTCTGCCGGACGAGCTCGGCGACCAGGTTCGGCGTGTCCGTCGAGAAGGTGGTGGCGACCATCGAGGTCCCGAGGACCCACCACGGCAGGCTGCGGCCGGCGAGGAAGAAGGAGCCGGTGTCGGCGCCGGCCCGGCGGGCCGCGAACAGACCGATCCCCAGCGCGACGGTTCCGTAGAGCAGGAAGACGGCCCAGTCGAGCCCGGTGAACGCCACCCCGAAACGGTACCGGAACGGTCCTCCGACCGGCCGACCGGATCAGCGCCGTCGGCGGCGGAGCGAGTCGCGGTCCACGAGGCGGACCGAGGCGGTGAACTCCTCGTCGTCCCGCCAGACCGTCAGGCGGACCTCGTCACCGACCCGGTAGCTCGTCTCGAGGAGCAGGTTCAGATCGCGTTCGCGCTCGACCGGCTGGCCGTCGACCGCGAGGAGGTAGTCGCCGCCGTAGCGGATCCGGAGGTTGCCGAGGCGGCCGAGGCGAGCGGCGCCGCGCAGGCCGGCGCGGTCGGCGGGGCCGCCGCGCGCCACCGCCCGGACCATGAGGCCTCCCTGCCGCGGCGCGGCGATCCCGGCCCGGCGGAACGCCCGCGCCACGCTCGCCGGGATCTCCTGGACCGAGACCGCGAGATGCGGGTGGGGGTAACGCCCGCTGCGGATGAGCTCGGGGACGACACGGGTCACGGTCGACGCCGGGATCGCATAGCCGATCCCGGCCGAGGTTCCGCTCGGACTCACGATGGCGGTGTTCACGCCGATGACCCGACCGTCGAGGTCGAGCAGGGGGCCCCCGGAGTTCCCGACGTTGATGGCGGCGTCGGTCTGGATGATCTCCCCGATGAAGCCCTGGTCCGGGCTTTCCATGACGCGCCCCAGCCCGCTCACCACCCCGGTCGTCAGGGTCTGGTCGAGGCCGAAGGGGTGTCCGATCGCGACCACGAAGCGGCCCACCTCAAGTGCGTCGGAATCGCCGAGGGTCAGCGGATCGGGCCGGTTGCCGCTCGCCTCGACCCGGATCACCGCGAGGTCGTTCGTGGGGTCGGCCCCGACCAGCCGGGCCTCCGCCACCTCGCCGTCGGCGAAGGTCACCTGAAGCTGGTCGGCGCCTTCGACCACATGGAAGTTGGTGACGATGTGGCCGTCTTCGTCGTACCAGAACCCCGACCCCGTCCCCTCGCGGGTCACCGGACCCCGGAGCCACTCGTAGCTCTGGACGGCGGCGGTGATGTTCACCACCGCCGGGCTGGCTTCCCGGTAGACCGCGCCCACCCGTCGCTCGAGCTCAATCTGGCCGGTTGCGGCGGGAAGGACCGGGGGGAGCGCCAGCCCGAGGAGGGCGGCGCCGGTGAAGGCGAGAAGGCGTCGGGTCGTCATACGGCGAGGCGTTGCGAGTGCAAGGGACCGGCCACCGGGAATTTTGCTACGATTCCAATGATGAAAACCGTTTTCACAACCGTTTCCAGCGAGGCCGGGCGTCGTGGGCTGCTCGTCGGCGCCGGCCTCCTCCTCGGAGCGCTCTTCGCCGGCGCGTGTGGAGGTCCCGCGGCGCCGGAGTCCATCGTCGTCTATTGCGGGCGCGGCGAGAGCCTCGTCGGTCCGGTGGTGGCGGCGTTTCAGGAGGAAACCGGGATCCAGGTGGACATCCGCTATGGCGGCACCGCGGATCTGGCCGCCCAGATCCTCGAGGAGGGCGACCAGAGCCCCGCTGATGTGTATTACGGTCAGGACGCCGGGGCGCTCGGGCAACTGGCTCTGGAGGGAAGGCTGGCGCCGCTCCCGGCGGCGGTCCTCGACCGGGTCCCCGCCGGATTCCGGGATCCGGGCGGACGCTGGGTGGGGACCACCGGCCGGGCGCGGGTCTTCGTCTACAACACCGAGGCGCTCGCGCCGGAAGACGTGCCGGAGACGATCTGGGGGTTCACCGACCCGAAGTGGAGGGGCCGGATCGGCTGGGCGCCGACGAACGGCTCCTTCCAGGCGTTCGTGACCGCGCTGCGGGTCCTCGAGGGTGAGGACCGGGCCCGCGAGTGGCTCACGTCGGTGCTGGCGAACGAACCGGTCGCCTACTCCGGGAACACCGCGATCTACCGCGCGGTCGCCGACGGCGAGGTCGAACTCGCGCTGTCGAACCACTACTACCTCAACCGGTTCCTCGCCCAGGAAGGACCCGGTTTCACCGCGCGCAGCGTGAGTCCCGCCGGAGGCGGCGCGGGGGGGCTGATCAACATCTCCGGAGGCGGCGTGGTCGACACCGCAAGCAACCCCGAAGGCGCACAGCGGTTCCTGGAGTACCTGCTGACGGCCGCGATCCAGGAGCGCTTCGCCCGCGAGACCTTCGAGTATCCGCTCGTTCCCGGGATCGCGACCGACCCGTCGGTCACCCCGATGTCGGAGGTGTCTCCGCCCGAGCTGGATCTCGGAGATCTCGAGGACCTGCGGGGCACGCTGGACCTGCTGCGGGACGTCGGGGCTCTCTGACCCGCGCCCTCGGCGCACCGGACTGACCGCTCCCGGCGCGGATCCGCTTCACCGGAATCCGAGGGCGTGATCCAGGACTCCGGGCCCACCCCGTCCCGGCTCCTGCGCGGCGCCGGCTTCGTGGTCGGCGCCGCGTGCGTGCTGCCGTTCGTCTACCTGGCGGCGCGGGCGCTGGCGAGCGGGGGTCTGGCCGAAGTCCTGCTGCGGGAGCGAAGCCTCGGGGTGGCGGGCCGGACGCTCGCGCTCACCGCGGCCGTCACCGCCGGGTCGGTGGGGCTCGGCCTGCCGCTCGCCTGGCTGACGACGCGGTCCGATCTGCCGGGAAGGCGGGCCTTCGGGCTGCTGCTCGCGCTTCCGCTGGCGGTTCCGTCCTACGTGGCGGCCTTCGCGGTGGCGACGGCGCTCGGTCCCCGCGGGCTGCTTCAGCAGGTCCTCGAGCCGTGGACCGGATGGGAACGCCTCCCTCCGATCTACGGCTTCCCGGGGGCCTTCCTGGTCCTCGTCCTGCTGAACTACCCCTACGTCTACCTGGCCGCCCGCGCCCGGTTCGCGGTGATGGACGGCTCGCTCTCCGAGGCGGCGCGGATGCTGGGGGCCGGGCCGCTCCGGCGCCTCCTGCGCGTCACCCTCCCGCTGGTCGGCGGGGCGGTGCTGGGGGGCGGTCTGCTGGCGGCGCTCTATACCCTCAGCGACTTCGGCGCGGTGTCGCTGCTCCGCTACGAGACCTTCACCTGGGCCATCTACAACCAGTTGCGGGGATCGCTGGACCGCCACACCGCCGCCGGGCTCGCGCTCCTGCTGGTGTTCGCCACCCTGATGGTGCTCGCCGCGGCGCGCTGGTTCGAGGTCCGCACCGGACCTCCGCCGGCGTCTGGCGCGGTCCGGAGCCGGCCTCCACGGCGGACGCCGCTCGGAAGGTGGCGGTGGCCGGCCCTCGGCCTCTGCGTCGCCGTCCTCGCCCCCGCGCTCATCCTCCCGGTGGGAGTCTCGCTCTACTGGCTGCTCCAGGCCCCGTCCGGGGCGTCGCTCGGGCTCGGATCGGCGGCGCTCCGGACGAGTCTCGCCGCCAGCCTCGCCGCTCTCGTGACCGCCGCCGCGGCGATCCCGATCGTCTTTCTGGTCGTGCGGTTCCCCTCCCGGCTCCATACGCTTCTGCGCGCGGCGTCGCACATCGGGTTCGGGCTTCCCGGGCTGGTCGTCGGGCTTTCGCTGGTGTTCTTCTCGGTGAGCCTCGTTCCGGTTCTCTACCAGACGATGGCGCTGCTGGTGTTCGCCTACATGGTCCACTCGCTGCCGCAGGCGGTCGCTCCCCTCGAGGCCACCCTGGCGTCCCTGAGTCCGCGGTTCGATGACGCGGCGCGGACGCTCGGAGCCCGGTGGCTGCGCCGGCACGGGCGGATCACCGCTCCGCTGCTGGGGCCCGGTCTGGCCTCGGCGCTGGCGCTCGTGTTCCTGACGACGGTGAAGGAGCTCCCGGCCACCCTGATGCTCGCGCCCACCGGATTCCGCACCCTGGCCACCACGGTGTGGAGCGCGGCGGAGAACGTGGAAATGGGTCGGGCGGGGGCGGCGTCGCTCCTGCTCCTGCTGGTCTCGGCGCTGGCGCTGGCCTTCGTCCTGCGGCCGAACCGCCCGCTTCGGCCGGCGGTGCGCTGAGCGGGGACGGACCGATGGCCCTTGCCCTCGAATGCCGGGGGATACGCAAGCGTTTCGCCCCGGAGCGCGGCGTGCTCGACGGCGTGGACCTCCAGGTCGAAGCGGGAACGGTCGCTGCGATCCTGGGTCCGAGCGGGGGCGGGAAGACGACGCTGCTCCGGATCGTCGCCGGCCTCGAGGGTCCCGAGGCCGGGGAAGTGGACCTGCTGGGCCGCCCGGTCGTGGGGAACGGGGTCTTCGTCCCGCCCGAGACCCGCCGGGTGGGATTCGTCTTCCAGGACTATGCGCTCTTTCCCCACATGAGCGTGTTCCAGAACGTGGCCTTCGGAGCGCCCGGTCCCGCGGGGGTCACCCGGGCGTGGGGCGCGCTCCAGCTCGTGGGACTCTCGGAGGCGGCGGAGCGGCGACCCCACGAACTCTCCGGCGGGGAGCAGCAGCGGGTCGCGCTGGCCCGCGCGCTGGCGCCGGAGCCGGGGCTGATCCTGCTGGACGAGCCATTCTCGAACCTGGACGCGGCGCTGCGCGCCGGAGTCCGGGAGGAAGTCGCCGCGCTCCTGCGCCGCCTCGGGACGACCGCCGTCCTGGTGACCCATGACCGCGAGGAGGCGTTCGCGCTGGCGGACCACGTTTCGCTGCTGCTCGACGGCCGCGTCGTCCGCACCGGAACGCCGGAGGCGCTCGCGCGCAACCCGGGCAGCCGGGAGGCGGCGCGGTTCCTGGGAGAGACCAACCTGCTGCCGGGCCACAGCGACGGAGACTCGGCCGAGTGCGAGATCGGGCGGGTCGAACTCCTCCCCTCCGCCTCGGGCGGTCCCCCGCCGCGCGGCCCGGTGGATGTGCTGTTGCCGGTCGACGGCATCCTGGTCGAGCCGTTCGCGGAGGAGGGGAGCGCCCCCGGGACGGCGGTGCTCCTCCGGGCGGCGTTCCAGGGGGCGTTCCAGCGGCTGGAGGCCCGGCTGCCAACGGGAAGGACGATCTCCGTGCGCTCCCCCGCCCGGGAAATGTGGCGGGGGCTTCTCCGTCCCGGGCAACGGGTCCGGCTCCGCCCGGCGGGGCCGGTTCCGGTGTTCGCGCGGGCCCCCGGTCACCCCGGATAGCCGATGCGCCGCCGTCATCCGGCGCCGCCGTAGAATCCGCCGCGCCCGTGGCGTCCTTCTACCTGACCACCGCGATCGATTACGTCAACTCGGCGCCCCACCTCGGAACCGCCTACGAGAAGATCACCGCGGACGTGATCGCCCGCTACCAGCGGAGCGCCGGGAGGGAGACCCGGTTCCTCATGGGCGCCGATGAGCATTCGCTCAACGTCCGGCGGCGGGCCGAGGAGCAGGGGCTCGATCCGCTCGAGTACTGCGGTCGGATGGAGGACACCTTTCGCGCCGTCTGGGCGAAGCTGGACATCTCCTACGACGACTACATCCGGACGACCGAGCGCCGCCACCACCGGGGGGTCACCCGGCTGCTCGAGGCGATCCGGGATCGGGGCGGGATCTACGAGGGGACCTACGAGGGCTGGTACTGCGTCTCCTGCGAGGCCTTCAAGCAGGACAAGGACCTGGTGGACGGCGAGTGCCCGCTCCACCGGAAGCGGCCGGACTGGATCCGGGAAAAGAACCACTTCTTCCGGCTGTCCGCCTGGGGCGACCGGCTGCTGGAGCTCTACCGGGAGCGTCCGGATTTCATCGAGCCGGAGACCCGCCGCAACGAGCTGACGCGTCTCATCGAGGCGGGGCTGCTGGATCTGTCGGTGAGCCGCCCGGGGAGCGGGTGGGGGATCCCGGTTCCCTTCGATGACCGCAGCGTGGTCTACGTCTGGTTCGACGCGCTGATCAACTACCTCTCCGCCACCGGCTACGGCGACGACCTCGAAGGATGGGATGAGCGCTGGCCCGCCGACCTCCATATCGTCGGCAAGGACATCACCCGGTTCCACGCGGTGATCTGGCCGGCGATGCTCATGGCGGCGGACCTGCCGCTGCCCCGCCAGGTGTTCGGGCACGGGTTCGTGAACTTCGAGGGCGAGCGGATGAGCAAGTCGCTCGGGACCGCGGTGGATCCGCTCGAGGCGGCGGATCACTTCGGACCGGACCCCCTCCGCTTCTATCTCGTGCGCGAAATCGCCTACGGACAGGACGGTGATTTCTCCTGGGAGCGCTTCGAGGCCCGCTATGACGCCGACCTCGCGAACTCGCTCGGGAACCTGGTCAGCCGGATCACCGCGATGGCCGGGCGGTACCGCGAGGGCCGGCTCAGTCCCTCCGCCCGGAGCCGGTTGCCCGACCTGGCGGCGTCGGCGACGGCCGCGCACCGCGCCGCGATGGAGGAGCTTCGCCTCCACGACGGCGTCGCGGCCGCCTTCGGGGTGATCGGCGCGGTCAACGAGTTCCTCACCGAGCGGGCCCCCTGGACGCTCGCGAAGGACCCGGAGGCGGCGGAGGCGCTCGACGAGACGCTCTACGAGGCGGCGGAGGCGGTCCGGATCGCCGCCGTCCTGCTGTGGCCGGTCCTGCCCGGATCGAGCGCCGAGATCCTCAGCCGGCTCACCGGCGAGCGGCCGGAACTCCCCCGGCTCGCCGAGGAGACCGGTTTCCGCGCCGACCGCCCGCTGATGACGACGAAGGGGGCCCCGCTGTGGCCCCGGCTGGCCGGAGGACGCTGACCGGACTTAACAGTCCGTTGATAAAGTCGCGTGCAGCGCCGAGAGCGGTGAGGCGCCCGGCCGACAAGGCGCGTGAGGGAGGGCCCCTACCGGGAGAACCGGCATCGGGATTTCGACTGAAACGCAACGATGAGCGCCCCGAAGGGGCGTGGTTCGGGCGGGATGCATCGCCGCTCGAACGCCGCGGGACTTTGTCAACGGGCTGTTAACCCTTCTACTGCGGCGAAGCGGCGAGCGAGCGCTCGAAGGCCTCGATCGTGATCTCGGCGCGCCGCGCCACCAGCGCCTCGCCGTTCGCGATCGTCCGGTCGAGCGGGTCGAGCGGGACCCCGTTGATCGAGAACTCCCCGGTCATCCGGCGCTCGTCGGTCCGGATCGCCCCGGGATCCACGGTCGCGATGATCGCGTCGTAGTGGTAGTCGTCGTGGATGTCCCCCCGCGAGGCTGACTGGACATCCGGCTCCTGGTGGACGCCGAGCTCCTTGAGCTGTTCGAAGCTCCACAGGTCCTCGGTGTAGTACTCGGGGATGTGGTGGAGGCGCACGCCAGGGTGGGGCGGGGCCTCGTTCCAGCGCTCCGCCACCGCGGCCATCCCGCGCTGGTTTCCGCCGCTGTCGCCGATCAGGAGCACATCGGTGAACCCGCTCACCGACAGACTCCGCGCCACATCGTGGAGCACCATCTCGAAGGTCTCGCTCGTGAGGCCGATCGTCCCGGGAAAGCGCATGTGTCCGGTGGGCGGGTCATGGTCGCCCTCGGGCACCAGCTTGATGATGGGGGCCACCAGGGCGTTTCCGAGGCGTCGGGCGATCGCCTCGGTCGTGGCGCGCAGCACCAGGTTGTGCTTCCCGGTCACCACGTAGGGGCCGTTCTGTTCGATACCCCCGGTCGCCACGATCGCGGTCGTGGCCCCGTCCGCGATCCGGTCGCGGACTTCCATCCAGGTGAGCTCCTCGATGAAGACGCTGTCCGCGGCCGGTATCGGCCGCTCGGCGTCGAGCGCGTTCCAGGGGTGGTCGGTCGGGCCGCCGCAGGCGGCCGCGAAAAGAACCGCCAGGCCGGCTACGCCGGCCGGAATTCGCAGACTTTCGAGCATGGTTCCGTCTCGCCTCCGGTGTCCAACAGGTCGGTGTCGAAGGTATCACCACCCGGAGTCCGGTTGACCGGGACCCGGGGGTCGGGCAGACTCGCCTCATGGCGCCCTTCGAAGCGCGTCCCGCCGGGCGCAGATTCCTGATCGCGGGGGCGCTTCTCGGCGTCCTCCTCCCCGCTTCGGTTCCTGCCCAGCTCAGCCGCCGGGCGGTTGCGGACGCCGGGCCCCGCGACTTTCTGATCCGCGGCGGGACCGTGCACATCGGGGACGGGACGGTTCTCTCCGGCGCGAGCGTCGCGCTCTCCGGGGGGCTCGTCACGGCGGTGGGACCGGACGCGGCGGCGCCTCCCGGGGCGTGGGAGGTGGACGCCAGCGGGAAGCACGTCTACCCGGGCTTCGTGAACGCGCTGTCCGACCTGGGGCTTCCCGCCCGGGGAGAGCGGGCCGGCGCCGGCGCTCCCCGGCCCGGCGGTCCCGGAGGGGATCAGCCGCCGCCCTCGCGCGGCCCCGAGGACCGCCCGGACACCTTTTCCTTCCGCTACGCCGCCGACTCGCTCGACCCCGGCGACGACCGGATCGCCGCCGCCCGGAGCCGCGGCTTCACCTCGGCGGTGTCGGTGGCCGGGAGCGGGATCGTTTCGGGCCACGCCGCCTGGCTGAACCTGGCCGGAGAGGATGGCCGGGACTTCGTGGTGTCTTCGGACGCCGCGATCATGGTGCGCCTCGAGACCCGCGGGTTCCGTTCCTTTCCGGGGTCGCTGATGGGCGTCATCGCCTACCTGAAGCAGTTGTTCCTCGATGTATCCCATGACCGGGAGGCCTGGCGGCTCTACGAAGAAGACCCGACCGGGCTCACCCGGCCGCGCTACGACCGCACCCTGGCGCCGCTCGCGGCCGCTGCGGCGGGGGAGCAGCCGGTCCTGCTTCCGGCGAACCTCGACAAGGAAATTCGCCGGATGGTGGGGCTCGCGGGAGAGATGGGTGTCCGGCCGGTCGTCTACGGCGGCCACGAAGCGGCGTCGGCGGCCGGGTTCCTCGCGGATGCCGGGGTTCCGATCCTGGTGGATCTGGACTGGCCGGACGCCGGTCCCGACCGCGACCCGGAGGCGGCCGTTCCGCTCCGGGAGCTACGCCTGCGTGACGAGGCGCCCGCCGGACCGGCGGCGCTCGCCGCCGCCGGGGTCCGGTTCGCCTTCTACGGCGGAGAGGGTTCGGGTCGCGGTGGGCCGGGCCGGTCGGAGGGCGGGGGGCCGCTCGCGGCGGTCCGGGCCGCGGTGGAGCGCGGACTCGACCCGGAGGCCGCGGTCGTCGCGCTGACGTCGGCGCCCGCCGAGATCTTCGGCGTGGCGGGCCGGGTCGGGACCCTCGGACCCGGCAAGATCGCGAACCTCGTCATCGCGGACGGCGATCTGTTCGCCGGAGAGGGTGGGGTCGAGACGGTGTTCGTGGACGGCGTGATCCACCATGTCGGCGAGGGAGACGAGGCCACCGACGCGGGAGATTCCCGGGGAGCCAACCGATGAAGCGCGCGCTGATCGCCGTACTGGCCCTTTCCCCCCTCCTGGTTCCGGCATGGTCCGGCGCGCAGGACCTGGTCATCCGGGGCGGAACGGTGTTGACCATCACGAACGGCGTCGCCGAGGGGCCGATCGTGATCCGGGACGGAAGGATCGCCGCCATCGGCGACCCGGCGGCGATCCCCGAGGGGGTCGAGGTCGTGGACGCGACCGGCATGTTCGTCATGCCCGGCATCGTGGACGCCCACTCGCACATCGCCGCCGAGTCGATCAACGAGGGAACGGTGGCCGTCTCCTCGATGACCGGCACCGGGGATGTCGTGGACCCCTACGACATCAACATCTACCGCGAGCTCGCCGGCGGGGTCACGACTTCCAACATCCTCCACGGCAGCGCGAATCCCATCGGCGGTCTGAACGTCATCATCAAGCACCGCTGGGGCGCCACCGCGGACGAACTCGTGCTCGAGGGGGCGCCGCCCGGCATCAAGTTCGCGCTGGGAGAGAACCCCAAGCGCTCCCGAGGCATGCCGCCGGGAGTCGAGCAGCGCTACCCGGCGACCCGGATGGGCGTCCAGGATGTGATCCGGCAGGCGTTTCTCGAGGCGGAGGCCTATCGCGAGGCCCACGCCGCGCACCAGGCCGCGCTGGCGCGGGGTGAGCGGTCGATCCCGCCGCGCCGCGACCTGAAGCTCGAGCCGCTCGTCGAGGTCCTCGAAGGCGACCGGCTGGTTCACGCCCACTGCTATCGGCAGGACGAGATCCTCCAGTTGCTGCGGGTGGCCGAGGAGTTCGGCGTCCGGATCGCCACGCTCCAGCACGTTCTCGAGGGCTACAAGGTCGCGGACGAGATCGCCGCCCACGGCGCGGGCGCCTCGACGTTTTCGGACTGGTGGGCCTACAAGGTCGAGGCCTATGACGCGATCCCTCACAACGCCGCCCTCATGACGGAGCGCGGCATCCTGGTCTCGATCAACTCGGACAGCGCCGAGGAGGCCCGCCATCTGAATCAGGAGGCGGCCAAGACGGTGAAGTGGGGCGGGATGACCGAGGAGCAGGCGCTCGCGATGATCACGATCAACCCCGCGATCCAGCTCGGCATCGGGGACCGCATCGGCTCCATCGAGGTCGGCAAGGATGCGGACTTCGCGATCTTCGACCGGCATCCGCTGAGCACCTACGCGGTGAACCAGGTGACCATCGTGGACGGCGAGGTCCTGTTCACGCTCGACAAGGACCGCCAGATGCGCGAGAGCGCGGCGGCGGAGCGGGCGCGGCTCGAGGAGCGTCTCGGCGCGGCGGAAGCAACCGACGACGGACCACCCGGCAACCGGAACCGCGGCCCGGAAGGGGGCTCGCGATGACCGGAGCACACCGCCGCGCCGCCGCTGTCGCGCTGTCCCTCCTCATCGCCGGGGCGGCCGCGGCGGCCCAGGAAGCCGGGGAAACCGTGGTGATCCGGGGCGGCCGGATCCACACGCTCGTTGAAGGGGCCGCCCCGATCGAATCGGCTTCGATCCTGATCCGGGACGGCCGGATCGTGGAGATCGGGGATGTGGAAGTTCCCGCCGGCGCGACCGTCGTGGACGCCGCCGGCCTCGATGTCTATCCCGGGATGATGGACTCGGTGAGCCAGTTGGGCCTCACCGAGATCGGCGCGATCAGCGCCACCGTGGACACCGTAGAGCTCGGGGAGATGAATCCGCACCTCCGCGCCGCGACCGCGGTGCATCCGGCGAGCGAACACCTGCCGGTGGCGCGGGCGAACGGGATCACGCACGCGGTTGTGGCCCCCGGTCGCCTCGGCGGGTTCGGCGGGGGCGGCTCCGGAATCAGCGGGCAGGCCTCGATCGTCCATCTCGACGGCTGGACCGTGGAGGAGATGGACATCCGGGCGTCGGCGGGCATGGTGCTGAGCTGGCCCAGCCCCCGGGTCCGGCGGGGGGGATTCGGGTTCGGAGGCGGGGCGCCCGCTTCGTTCCGCGAGGCGAAGGAGGCCTATGACCGCGAGATCGTCGAGCTCGGCGAGGTTCTCGAGGCGGCGCGGCGCCACCTGGAGGCGGCGGACGCCGGCGCCGCCGGGCGCGATCTGCGCCTCGAGGCCCTCGGGCCGGTGATCGACGGCGACATGCCGCTCCTCGTCATCGCCCAGACGGCGCGCCAGATCCGGGATGCGGTGGCGTTCGCCGGGGAGCACGGTCTCGAGATGATCCTGCTCGGCGGCGCGGAGTCCTGGAAGGTCAAGGAGTTGCTGGCGGAGGAGGAGATCCCGGTGATCCTCGGACCCACGCAGCGGCTGCCGAGGGAGGAGGACCTCCCCTACGACCGGCCCTTCACCCTGCCCGGCGAACTCCACGCCGCCGGGGTGACGGTGGCCTTCGCCACCTTCGGGTCGTCGAACTCCCGCCTGCTGCCCTACGAGGCCGGTCACGCGGTGGGCTACGGGCTCCCGCGCGAGGAAGCGGTTCGCGCGATCACGACCGTCCCTGCGCAACTGTTCGGGCTGGACGCCGACTTCGGGACGATCGAGGAGGGCAAGGTCGCCAACCTCATCGTCATCGACGGAGACCCCCTCGAAATCCGCGCGGAGGTTCGCCACGTCATCGTGAACGGCGCCGAGGCGCCCCTCGACAACCGCCATCAGCGGCTCTACGAGACCTACCGGAACCGTCCCCGACCCGAGCGATAGCCGCTGTTAGACTGCGGCGGTCCCGTCGGCTCGGTACGCGTCCCGCTCTCATGGTCCAGTCGTTGCGGCGCGCCGTGGGCCGCTGCCTGATCGCCTCCCTCCTGGCTCCGGCGGCGTCCGCCGGGATCGCCGCGGCGGAGGATGACGAGTCCCGGTTCCTGAGCCGCATCCGGCGGCTGACGGTCGAGGGGAAGCGCGCCGGCGAGGGGTATTTCTCGCCCGACGGGAAGGAGATCGTGTTCCAGTCGGAGCGCGAGCCCGGCAACCCGTTCTTCCAGATCTACTGGCTCTCGCTGGAGACTGGCGACAGCCGCCGCGTCTCCCCCGGCCACGGCAAGACGACCTGCGCGTTCATCTCAGGAAAGAACGGCGACATCCTCTTCGCCTCCACCCACCTCGACCCGCGCTCGCTCGAGCTCCAGCGCGAGGAGATCGCCTTCCGCGAGAGCGGCCAGGAGCGCCGCTACGAGTGGGACTACGACCCGGCGATGGACATCTTCGTCGAGCCGCGCTCCGGCGGCGAGCTGATCCGGCTGACCGACGCCCACGGCTACGACGCCGAGGCCAGCTATTCCCCGGACGGCGAGTGGATCGTCTTCACCTCGAACCGGCCCCGCTTCGAGCGCGAGCTCGACGGCCGGGAGGCCCGCCTCGCGGAGGTGGACCCGGCCTACTTCGCCGAGATCTACCGGATGCGCGCCGACGGGACCGGGCAGGAGCGGCTGACTGACGTCCCCGGCTACGACGGCGGCCCGTTCTACTTCCCCGACGGCTCGGGGATCGTCTGGCGGCGGTTCTCGGAGGACGGCCTCACGGCCGACATCTGGACCATGAATCCGGACGGGTCCGAACCGCGCCAGGTGACGGACTTCGGCTCGATGAGCTGGGCGCCCTACGTCCACCCGTCGATGGAGTACATCCTCTTCGCCTCGAACAAGCTGGGCTTCTCCAACTTCGAGGTCTACATGGTGGATCTCGCCGGGGAGAAGGAGCCCGTCCGGATCACGACGGCGGACGGCTTCGACGGGCTTCCGGTCCCCACCCCGGACGGACGCGGCCTCGCCTGGACCTCCTCGCGACACGGCGGCGAGGGCGGACAGATCTATCTCGCGGACTGGGACCACGAGGCGGCCCTGACGGCGCTCCGCGCCGCGCCGCCGCGGCGAGGTCAGTAATGCCCGCCAGCCAACTCGAGGCCCGCTCGGTCAGCTATCTGGAGCTCATCGGCAACGGTCGCTCCTTTTCGGTGCCGCCGGCCCAGCGCGACTACTCCTGGAACGTGGAGCAGTGGGGCGATCTGTGGAGCGACATTCTCAACCTGCGGGACAAGACGGACGACCGGCACTACATGGGAGCCCTCGTCGTGGAAGCCAAAGACGACCGGGACCTCCTGGTGATCGACGGACAGCAGCGGCTCGCGACTCTGGGCATCCTGACTCTGGCGGTCATCGGTCGTCTGACGGAACTCGCTGAGGAAGGCGTGGATCCGGAGAACAACCGGTCCCGCGCCCAGATCCTGCGCGATGGGTTTGTTGCCCGGAAGCGCGCCGCATCGTTGACGGAGACCAGCCGACTCTCGCTGAATGAAACCGACAACGGCTTCTATCAGGACTATGTCGTCCAGCTCCGGACACCGGGCAATCGCAGGAGTCTGCCCACTTCCCACCGGCTGATCCACGACTGCTATCGGTTTTTCCGAAATCGACTCGCAGACTTCGAAGGGGTGTCAACCGACGGAGAGGCCCTGGGGGGCCTCATCGAGGAGGCGGTTGGGCGCCAGCTTCGCTTCACCCTGATCACCGTGGACGAAGGGGCCACCACGCACGCGATGTTCGAAGCGCTACGTGACACGGTGCGTCGGGGAATGGGCGCCCGGAGAGTCGACGCCGACTCTCGTGGTGTTTCGGCGGCGGTAGATGGCGCAGCGGGCCGTCACGATCTGGAGGGCCGACCTTGACTGAAGCACGAAACCGGACCGCCGGCGACTGCCGGACACTCGTGACCGCGGCGGCGCTCCTGTCGTTGCTGGCCCTCACGCCGCTTCAGGTCTCGGCCCAGACCCCGGAAGAAGTGCGGGGCGATGTCCTGGCGCTCACCGCGCCCGGAACCGACGGACGGGCCGTTGGCACGCCGGGGGCGGCGCAGGCGCGGCGTTACCTGATCGGCGAGCTGGCGGCGACCGCGGCGCGTCCGCTGCCGGGACGCGACCAGTTCGGGATCCCGTTCGCCTTCGTGGCCCGGGTCACCGATATCGGCTCGATGCTGCGCGCCGGGGGCCACAAGCGCTTCGCCAGCGACCAGGTCCGGGCGTTCGCATTCTCGGAGACCGGGGAGGTCCGCGGCGAGCTCCACTTCGCCGGCTACGGGATCCGGCTTCCCGAGGGGACGGAACCCTCCTACGACAGCTACGCCGGCCAGGACGTGCGGGACAAGGTCGTCGTCGCGCTGCGCTACTTCCCTGACGGCGCCGAGGGCGAGGAGCGGGCTGCGTTCCAGCGTCACTCGGGTCTGCGCGACAAGGTGATCGCCGCCCGGGAGGCGGGAGCGGCGGGCCTGGTCATCGTCACCGGCCCCCTCTCCCCGAACCCGGGTGAGTTCGCGCCGGACGGCTTCGACATTGCGGCGCCGGGCGGACAGGGGCTGGTGGCGGTTTCGGTGGATGGCGCCGCCGCCGAGGGACTGTTCGCCGGCAGCGGGCGGGATCTCGCCGATGTCCAGCGCGAGCTGGACGGTGGAAGTCTCGCGGATGGCGCGTTCCCGCTTCCCGGGTTCGCCACGCTGAGCGTCGATCTCGAGCGGGAGCGCGGAACCGGCGCCAACGTCGTGGGGATCCTCCCGGCTGCCGACGGAAGCTATGGGCCTCCCTGGATCGCCGTCGGGGCCCACTACGACCACCTGGGCTCGGGCGGCTCGGGATCGCTGAACCCGCACGGCTCGCCGGAGATCCACCCCGGCGCCGACGACAACGCCTCGGGGACGGCCGCCGTCCTCGCCCTCGCCCGCCGGGTCTCGGAGACTCCGCTCGCCCGGCCGCTCCTCGTCGCCTTCTGGTCGGGAGAAGAGTCGGGCCTTCTCGGCTCGACGGCGTTCGTTCGGGACGAGATCGGCGCCTCGGACATCCTCGCCTACATCAACCTGGACATGGTGGGACGCCTCGAGGAGAACCGGCTCAGCGTTCAGGCGCTCGGCTCCTCGAGCATCTGGCCCGGCGTCGTGGAGCGGGCGAATGTCCCGGCCGGGTTCGACCTCGCGCTGAGCGACGACCCCTACCTGCCGACCGACTCCTCGGCGTTCAACAGCGCGGGAGTCCCCACCCTGAACCTGTTCACCGGGACCCATCCGGATTACCACACCCCGGCCGACACCGCTGACAAGCTGAACTACGAGGGGCTGGCGCGCGTCGGGCGGTTCGCCTGGCTCGTCGCCCGGCGGGTGGCGGACCTGGAGGACGCCCCGGACTTCGTTCGCGTCGAGCGCGACGCTGACCAGGTCCCGGCGCGCTCCTCGATGAGCGCCTACACCGGGACGATTCCCGAGTACGCCACCGAGATCGAGGGCCTTCTCCTCGGCGGCGTCATGGCGGGGGGCCCGGCCGAAGCGGCGGGGCTGCGCGCCGGCGACGTGATCGTGGAGTTCGCCGGGGCCGCGGTCGGCAACATCTACGACTACATGAACGCGCTGGGAGGCGTCCGCATCGGCGTATCGATCGAGGTGGTCTACCTCCGCGACGGAGAGCGGTTCACCACGACGCTCACGCCGACGGCCCGCCCCTGACTCTGACCCATTGAAGAAGCGGCTCGCGGCCGTCCCCACCGAGCGCGTCCGCAACTTCTGCATCATCGCCCACGTGGACCACGGGAAGTCCACGCTCGCCGACCGGCTGATCCAGCGCTGCGGCGGCGTCAGCGACCGGGAGTTCCGCGACCAGCTTCTCGACTCGATGGACCTCGAGCGCGAGCGCGGGATCACGATCAAGTCGAACACCGTCTCGCTGTTCCACGAGGGAGCGGACGGCGAGACCTACCAGCTCAACCTCATCGACACCCCCGGCCATGTCGACTTCTCGCACGAGGTGCGGCGCTCGCTCATGTCGTGCGAGGGAGCCCTGCTGCTGGTCGACGCCGCCCAGGGAGTCGAGGCGCAGACCGTCGCGAACCACTTCGTGGCGATGGAGTACGACCTCGAAGTCGTGCCGGTCATCAACAAGGTGGACCTGCCGGCGGCGGATCCGGACCGCGTGCTCGAGGAAATCGACGAGGAGCTGGGGCTCGATCCGTTCTCGGCGCTGCTCGCCTCGGCCAAGAAGGGCGATGGTGTGGACGAGATCATCGCCGCCATCGTGGAGCGGATCCCTCCGCCCGGCGGCGACGCCGGGGCGCCGCTCCGGGCGCTGATCTTCGACGCGCAATACGACGCGTTTCGCGGGGTCGTGCTGCTGCTTCGGGTCGTGGACGGATCGGTCCGGCCCGGAGACCGGGTGCGGCTCATGCGCGGGGAGAGGGTCTACCAGGTGGAGGAAGTCGGGCGGCTCGGACTGAAGCGGGCGCCGGTGGACGCGCTCGGCGCCGGGGCGGTGGGCTACGCGATCTGCGGGATCCGCCGGATCCGGGAGATCACGATCGGCGACACGCTGACGGTCGCCGGGGACACCGGGGCCGAGCCGCTTCCCGGCTACCGGGAGGCCCGCCCGGTTGTGTTCAGCTCGGTCTATCCGATGTCCACCGACGACTACGGGGTGCTGGAGAGCGCCCTCGACAGGCTGGCGCTCAACGACCCGGCGCTCACCTTCGAGCGCGAGTCCTCGACCGCGCTCGGCTTCGGATTCCGCTGCGGGTTCCTCGGCCTGCTCCACCTCGACGTGGTCCAGGAGCGGCTCCAGCGCGAGCACGGCCTGTCGCTGCTGATCTCGGCGCCCAGCGTGCGCTACCACGTCACGACGAAGGACGGGGAGACCCGGGACGTGGAGAACCCCGCCTACTACCCCGATCCGGCGGTGATCGAGGGCGCCGAGGAGCCCTACATCCGGGCGACGATCCTGATCCCCGAGCGCTCGGTCGGCCCGGTCATGGAACTCCTCACCGAGCGCCGGGTGGCGCGCACCGGGATGAACTACCTGTCCGCCCGCCGGGTGGAAATCCACGCCGAACTCCCGCTCGCCGAGGTGCTGTTCGACTTCCACGACCGGCTCAAGACCGTGACCCGAGGCTACGGGAGCTACGACTACGAGCTGCTCGACTACCGGGCCACCCGCCTGGTCAAGGTGGACATCCTGGTGAACGGGGACCGGGTGGATGCGCTCAGCCAGCTCGTCCACGAGGAGAAGGCGCGTCCCCGGGCGCTCGCCTACTGCGAGCGGCTGGCCGAGGCCATCCCGATGCACAACTTCAAGATCGCGGTCCAGGGAGCGATCGGCGGCAAGATCATCGCCCGGACGAACATCCGGGCGCTCCGCAAGGACGTCACCGCCAAGTGCTACGGGGGGGACATCACCCGCAAGCGGAAGCTGCTGGAGAAGCAGAAGGAAGGGAAGCGGCGGATGAAGCAGGTGGGCAACGTCCAGATCCCGCAGTCAGCCTTCGTCGCCGTCCTGAAGTCGAGTCCCTCGGCGTGAGGCCGCCCCCGGAGCCCCAGGCGCCGGGGATCTACGTCCACGTCCCCTTCTGCCGCCGCGTCTGTCCCTACTGCGACTTTGCGGTGGCGCCGCTCGGACGCTCGGGCGCCCGCGGCGTCGAGTACTACCGGGAGGCGCTGCTCGCCGAGATCGGACTGCGGGCGGGCCCGCTCGGGGCGGACAGCATCTACTTCGGAGGCGGGACGCCGTCGCTGCTCCCTCCCGACGGGCTGGAGGAAATCGTCTCGGCGCTCGTCGCATCCGGGCTCGCCGCTCCCGACGCCTTCGTGACGCTCGAGGCGAACCCGGAGGACCTCACCCACACGCCCGACCTCGCGCGGGCCTGGGCGGGCTCCGGGGTCTCGGGCGTGAGCCTCGGCGCCCAGTCGCTCGATGAGGACCGGCTCCGGTTTCTGGGTCGCCTCCACACCGCCGACGCCGTGCGAGACGCGTCGCGGCGCCTCGCCGAGGCTGCGATCCGCTGGATTTCGGTGGACCTCATCTACGGAACCGCCGGGCAGGGGCTCGAATCGCTCGAGAGGGAACTGCGGGCCGCCGCCGACCTCCCCGGCGTGACCCACCTGTCGGCTTACGAACTCACGGTGGAAGAGGGCACTCCCTTCGGGCGACGGGCGGCTCGCGGCGAGCGACTGGCGGCCGAAGAGGGCGCGGGCGGCGCCGCCTTTCGCCGCGTTCACGAGACGCTGGAGGACTGTGGACTCCCGGCCTACGAGGCCTCCAACTTCGCCCGCTCGGAACGCCACCGGTCCAGGCACAACCCCAAGTACTGGACGGGGACCGCCTACCTGGGACTTGGTCCCTCGGCCCATTCCTTCGACCCGTCCCGGGCGGAGCGGAGCTGGAACGAGCGCGCGGTTGGCCCGTGGCGGGACGCGGTGGAGCGACGAAGTATCCCGGTGGCCGGCCGCGAGGTCCTGTCTCTCCGGGAGCGGGCGCTCGAGGCGGTCTTCCTCGGCCTCCGGACCGCGTGGGGGATCGACCTCGACGACTTCGCCGCCCGCTACGGCGCGGAGTCGGTCGCGGCGAACAGCGATCGGTTCCATCGCTGGGAAGCCGAGGGGCTCGCCAGGATGACCTCAGGCGCAGCCGAAGGCCGCCTCGCACTCACCCTCGCTGGGCTGGCGGTTGCCGACGCGCTGGCGCGCGAGGTGGACCTCGAGTCGGTGAACGCCGATCCGCGCGCCGCGGCCGCATGACCCCGGCCTCCGACACCAGGACCGCCGCCCGGATGGCGCCGGTGGCGTCCGGCCCGCTCGGCTTCGGGCGGATGTTCCGGATGTGGCTCCCGATGGCCGCGACCTGGATCATGATGTCGATGGAGGGGCTGCTGGTCGCGGCGCTCGTGGGCCGGTTGCCCGACTCCACCGTGAACCTCGCCGCCTACGGGGTGGCGTTCGCCTTCGCGCTGATCGTCGAGTCCCCGATCATCATGCTGCTGAGCGCCTCGACCGCGCTCTGTTCGGATCGCCAGGCGTTCCACGCGCTGCGCCGGTTCGGCGCCATCCTGAATCTCACCCTGACCGCGCTGATGGTCGCGTGGGTTCTGTCGCCGCTGTATCCGTACGTGGCGACCGATCTCATGCGGCTCGATCCGGAGGTGGCCGAGCTGAGCCGCATCGCGATGCTCGTGCTCGTTCCGTGGCCCGCCGCCATCGGCTACCGCCGCTTCTACCAGGGGATCCTGATCCGCCAGGGCTACACCCGGCGGGTGGCCTACGGAACGGTCGTGCGCTTCGCCGGCATGGCGGTGACCGCGCTGGCCCTCTACAACGCCCCGATCCCCGGGGCGCTCGTCGGGGCGGCCGCTCTCTCGGTGGCGGTCGTGGTGGAGGCGATCTGCACCCGCTGGATGGTGGCCTCCGGGGTGCGGAAGGTCGTTCTGACGCCGCACGCGGGGGACCCGCTCACCACCCGGAAGATCCTCCACTTCTACATCCCGCTGCTCATCAGTTCCGTCATCGCGCTCGCGATCCATCCGCTCGTCAACCTGTTCCTTGGACACTCCCGGCTGGCGCTCGAATCGCTCGCCACCTACCCGGTGGTCGCCGCGCTCTCGTTCGTGTTCCGCAGCATGGGGCTGTCGTTCCAGGAGGTCGCCATCGCCACGATGGACGGGACGCGCGCCCGGATCCGCGAGCTGCTCCGCTTCGCGCTCGGACTCGGCCTCGTGGCGAGCGCGGCTCAGGGGCTCATCGCGTTCACGCCGCTGGCCGGCCTGTGGTTCGGCGGGGTGAACGGGCTCACCGGCGATCTGGTGGGTCTCTCCGTTGATGCGCTCGAAGTGCTCGTCGTGATGCCGCTCGCGTCCGTGTCGCTCGCGTTCTGCCGGGCGCTGCTGGTGTGGGCGGGGGAGACCCGGGCGATCACCTGGGCGGGGTTCCTCGAGACGGCGGCCGTGATCACGATCCTTTGGGTCCTCATCCAGCCGTGGGGGATGATCGGGGTCTTCGCGGCCTCCTGGGCGGTGCTGCTGTCGCGCTTCATCGACCTCCTCGCGCTCTGGGGCTGGTCCGTCCGGGTCGTGCGCCGGATGGCGTAGCCAGCGAGCTTCAGTCGGGCTGGTCGCCGCCAGGTCCGGGAGGCTCGCCGGGCAGGGGCTCCGCGAGCGAGACCTCGCGGCCGAGGCGCGAGGAGTGGCGGATCGCCTGGACCACGCGCAGCGAGCGCAGCGCCTCCTCCCCGGTGAGGACCGGGTCGCGGTCTTCGCGGACGGCGTCCGCCATGTCCTGGAGCTGGACCCGGTGGCGGGTCTGCGGGTAGGCCCAGGGATCGTCGGTGTCCACCCAGTCGGTCGTCTCCGGCAGGTTCGGGGGCCCGGGAGAACCGTCGACCTCCCAGACCAGGAACCGGTCGTACTGGGCGTTCGCCACGACCGTCCCCCGCTCGCCGTGGATCTCCAGCCGGGAGAGCAGCGCCGGCCGCAGCGAGGTCGTGCTGGTCACCGTGCCGAGCGCCCCGTTCCCGAACCGGAGCAGCGCGACGGCGGTGTCTTCGACCTCGATCGCGTGGCGCTTCGTCGCCACCCGGCCGGTCACCGCCGCGACCGGGCCGACGAGGTGCTGGAGCAGGTCCACGATGTGGATCGACTGCGTCATCAGGCAGCCGCCCCCTTCGAGCGCCTCGGTCCCCCGCCAGGCGGCGCGGTCGTAGTAGGCGGCGGTCCGGCTGGACTTGTCGATTGCGTCGGCGAGGTAGATCTCCCCGAGGCCGCCGGAACCAAGCAGCCGGCCGAGTTCGCGGGCCACCCGCCCGAACCGCATCTGGAAGATGACGCCGAGGCGCACCCCGGCGGCCCGGCAGGCGGCGATCATCCGGTGGGCCGCCTCCAGGTTCGCTTCCAGCGGCTTCTCCACGAGGGAGTGCTTCCCCGCCTCGGCGGCGGCGATCGTCATCTCGGCGTGGCGCCCCGTCGGGGTGAGCACCGCCACGACATCCACTTCGGGGTCCAGCACGAGCTCCCGGTAGTCGGTGGTCCACCGCCGGGCGCCGTGGGCCTCGGCGAAGGCGCGCGCCTGATCCGGATTCCGGGAGGCGACCGACACGAGCTCCGCCCCCTCGACGAAGCGCAGCTCGGAGGCGACGAACCCCCCGGACATGCCGGTCCCGATCAGCCCGAACCCAACGGGGCGGCGCGATCCGGTTCCCACGCCGCCACCGTATCAGCGGCGGCCGCTTCCCTCAGGCGGGGCGGGTGCGGCGGAAGACGGCGTAGGCGGCGAGGCCGAGCGCGAGGAAGCCGAGCGAGAACCAGACGCCGGAGCGGGGGCCGGTGAAGAAGAGGCCGATCCAGAGCGCGAGCGAGAGGAGCGCCGGGATCGGGTAAAGCCACATCCGGAACGGCTGCGGGATGTCCTTCCGGTAGCGGGCGAGGAGCAGAACGGCCACGCACTGCCACGCGAAGCGGAGCAGGATCTGGACCTGCATGAGCCAGTTCACCAGTTGGCCCAGGCTGAAGAAGCAGAACGGGATCGACGCAGCGATGAGCCAGAGCAGCGACACGTGGGGGAAGCCGCGGGTCGGGTGGACGCGCCCGAAGATCGCGAAGAACTGCCCGTCGCGGGCGGCGGCGTAGGGCATCCGGGAATACCCGAGCGCGAAGGCGAACACCGACGCCACCGCCACGATCAGGATGAGGGCCGTGATCAGCGAACCGGCCATGGCGGCGAGCCCCGGATCGCTCACCGTGCGGGCGATGAAGATGGACGCGAGCGTCGTGCTCTGCGCCGCCTCTTCCCAGGGGATGGCCGCCAGCATGACGGTCGTCATGCCGATGTAGAGCAGCGCGACGACGAGGATCGAGACCAGGATCGAGCGGGGGATGGTCCGCGCCGGGTCCTTCACCTCCCCCGCGATGTTGCAGACCTGGTTGTAGCCCCCGAAGCTGTACATCGCGATCACCGAGGCCGCGCCGAGGGTCGTCCAGAAACCCGGTCCCCAGCCATCGGGGGGCGTGAGCGCGGGCGGCGCCGGGGAATGGAGCAGACCCGAGACGATCACCCACCCGGTCGTCGCGATCACCAGCGCCAGCATCACCTTGGAGAGCCGCTCGACCGACTCGATGTTCCGGTAGAGCAGGAACAGCACGAGGAGACAGACGCCGGCGGCGGCGAGGTCGTGCCCCCATCCCGACATGTCCGGCAGGTAGTAGCCGAGGTAGTCGGCGAAGCCCACCGCGCCGCCGGCGAGGGAGAGCGGCGCGACCAGCAGGATGTGGAACAGGAACAGGAACGCCATCAGGCGTCCCAGCCCGAACGGGCGGAACGCCTCGCGGAGGTAGATGTACGGCCCCCCGGTTCCCGGCAGCGCCGCGCCGAGCTGCGCGTAGACCAGCCCGTCGGCGAGCGAGAGCAGCGCTCCGAGGAGCCACGCCCACACGATGTGCGGCCCGCCCATCGCGGCCACCATGAGCGGAATCGTCAGGAACGGTCCGATGCCGACCATCCCGATGATGTTCGTGGCGGAGGCCCCCAGCAGGCCCATCCGCCGCTCGAGCCCGTCGCCCGGAAGGCCGGTCCCCGACTGCGTCATCGCCCCGGATGTTCTCACGGGCGGTCCCCGGCGCGATCCGGGAAGGCGCGCGCCCTTCGGCGGGAGCGCCGCCGCGATCAGTCCCGGTCGGGCTGCGACACGAGCCGCAGGTAGGGCTTCGGCGCCCGCCAGCCGTCGGGGTACTTCTTCCGGGCTTCGTCGTCGGAGACGGCCGGGACGATGATCACGTCGTCGCCGTCCTTCCAGTTCACCGGAGTGGCGACCTGGTGGGCGGCGGTGAGCTGCATCGAGTCGAGAACCCGGAGCACCTCGTCGAAGTTCCGTCCGGTCGTCATCGGGTAGGTCAGGGTCAGCCGGATCCGTTTGTCCGGCCCGATCACGAACACCGACCGGACCGTCATGTTCTCGGCCGCCGTGCGGTTCCCGCTCCCCAGCGCGTCCGGATGGATCATGTCGTAGAGCTTCGCCACCGCGAGGTCATCGTCCCCGATCAGCGGGTAGTCGACCCGGTGTCCCTGGGTCTCCTCGATATCGGACGCCCAGGCGGCGTGGTCTTCCACCGGGTCCACGCTGAGGCCGATGACCCGGCAGTTGCGCCGCTCGAACTCGGGGCGCAGTCCCGCCATGTAGCCGAGCTCGGTGGTGCAGACCGGGGTGAAGTCCTTGGGGTGCGAGAAGAGGATGGCCCAGCCGTCCCCGATCCACTCGTGGAAACGGATCGTTCCCTGCGTGGTGCGCGCGGTGAAGTCGGGCGCGATGTCGCCGATGCGGAGACTCATGCGGTCTGCTCCTGTCGGGGCGCCGCTCGCCGGCCTGCGACGCGCACCAGCTCGTCGAACAGCGCCTGGTCCACCCCGCCGTGGAGCCGCTCGGGGTGCCACTGGACGGCGTGGGCCCACCAGTCGGGGTCGGCGGCGCCGTTCCCGTTCCGGAACTCGAGGCCCTCGACGGTGCCGTCCGGCGCGCGGGCGACGACCGCCAGCCCGGCGCCGAGGCGGTCCACCGACTGGTGGTGGATGCTGTTCACGCTCCGTTCTCCGGCGCCGAGCGCGTCCGCGACCAGGCTGCCCGGGTCGATGATGACCGGATGGCGGAACGCCAGGGTGGCTTCCGGATCCTCGGGGATGCGGGGGTGGTTGGCCCTGCCGGAAATGTCCTGGTGGAGCGAGCCCCCGAGCGCCACGTTGAGCGCCTGGAGCCCGCGGCAGATCCCGAAGACCGGCAACCGCCGCGTCCGGGCGGCGAGCACCAGGGCGATGTCCCAGGAGTCTTCTTCGTGGTCGATGTCGGCGCTCACGCCCTCATCCTCACCGGTGTAGCACGAGGGCGAGATGTCGCCGCCCCCGGTCAGGACCAGACCGTCGAGGTGCGCGACGAGCTCGTCCGTCGCCGCGAGCGGCGCGGGGGGAAGCACGACCGGGATCCCGCCCGCCCGGCGGACGGCGTCCACGTACTCCTCGGCGAGGGTGTAGAGCGATTCGTTTCCGAGGATCGTGTCGACCCGGCGCTTCCAGGTGGTGAGCCCGATGCGCGGTCGCGGCTGTGGCCCGTCGGTCATCGTCTCAGCGCCGCGGGGGGCGGATCCCCCGGAACTCCCAGTCTCCTCCGAGGGCGGTGGAGCGAACTTCCTCCGACGCGGTGGGCTGGGCGCCATGGCCGCCGGGAACCGGGTTCCCCTCGGTCACCGGGTTCACCAGCCGGCCGAGGCCCTCGACCTCGACGACCACTTCGTCCCCCGGCGCCACCGGCCGCGAGCCGGCGGGCGTTCCGGTGAACACCAGGTCCCCGGGAAGAAGCGTGTGAGTGCGCGAGAGATCGGCCACCAGGTAGTGCGGATCCCACTCCATCTCGTTGGTGTTGCCTGCCTGCCGGACCTCGCCGTTCACCAGTGTCCGGAGCGTCTTCCCCCGGAAGTCCCAGTCGCTCACGCAGGCGTCGAGCACCGGGCAGAGCGTGTCGGAACCCTTGACCCGGAGCATCGAGCCGGCGTCGGTGTCCCGGAAGTCGTGGAGACCGAAGTCGTTGCCCACCGTGTATCCGGCGATGAACCGCCCGGCGTCCCCGGGCTCGACCCCCCGGCACGCAGCCCCGATAACCGCCACGATCTCCCCCTCGAAGTTGAGGAAGCGGCATCCCCGCGGGCGGATCACCGGGTCGCCGCTACCGGTCAGCGCGCTGGGGGGTTTCATGAAATACGTAGGGGCCGGGGGGAGCCGCGCGCCGAACTCCTCGACGCGGCTGCGGTAGTTGAGATGGACGCAGAGGATCTTGCTCGGGGTTCCGAACGCGGGCATTGAGCGGTGCGCCGAAGCCCCGGTCCCGGGGCGTCCGGGCGCAGCGCAACTCAGGGAGGTTAGCAGGGAGTTCGATGCTCTCCGGCGCCGGATCGCGGTCGAGTCGTACCATCCGGATCCACCGTGGAATCCCCGGCCTCCGGCGGACCCTGGTCCGCGATCGTCTCGCACGACACCTATCTCGAGGGCGTCCCCTGGGACCTCTTCGCCCGGATGCGCGCCGCCGGGAGCCCGGTGTGGGTGGACGAGCCCGAAGGTTCCGGGTTCTGGGCGCTGACGCGCCATCACCAGGTGTTCCACGCCGGGTCGACGCCCCGGCATTTCTCCTGCGCCCGCGGCATCCGCCTGGAGGAACTCGACGACGAGGAGCTCGAGGCCCGGCGCACGATGATGGAGTACGACGGCGCCGATCACGCTCGGCTCCGGCGGCTGGTGGGCGCCGGGTTTTCCAGAAAGTCGATCGCCGAGCGGGAGGCGGCGGTCCGGGGGCTCGCCGTCCAGGTCGTGGAGCGCGCGCTCGAGGCGCGCGAGTTCGACTTTGTTTCCGCCGTCGCCCGCGAACTGCCGATCCGCATGCTCTGCCGGATGCTCGGCGTCTCCGAGGAGGACGCCGACGACCTCGTCGAGTGGGGCGACGCCCTCATCTCGAACGCCGACCCGGAGCTGTCGCTCGCGGTCGTGGATCAGGTCGACACCGAGGCGTTCCGGCTCCTGCCCTTCCGGAGCCCGGCGGCGGTGGCGGTATTCGACTACGCGAGCCGGATCCGCGCCGAGCGCCTTCGTCGGCCACGCCCGGACATCCTCTCGGGGATGCTCCACGCCGACGCCGGCGGCTCGCCCCTCACCGAGCTCGAGTTCCAGAACTTTTTCCTGCTGCTCATCGTGGCGGGGAACGAGACGACGCGCCACACGCTCTCGCTCGGTCTGCTGGCGCTTCTCGAACACCCCGAGGCGTTCCGCGACATGGTGAGCGACTCCGGGGAGCGCGAGTTCTCCGAATCGGCCACCGAAGAGATCCTGCGCTGGACCTCGGTGACGATGCACTTCCGGCGGACGCTCACCTGCGACCTCGACTACGAAGGGGCGCCGATGCGGGCGGGGGACAAGGCGGTCCTCTGGTACATCGCCGCGAACCGGGACGGCGCCGCCTTCCCGGAACCCGACCGGTTCGATCTGCGTCGGGATCCGAATCCCCACCTGGCCTTCGGGGCCGGGCGCCACTTCTGCCTCGGGGCCTGGCTCGCCCGGCTCGAGATCCGGGTCACGCTCGAGGAGCTCTTCCGCCGCATCCGGGGCGCGGAACTCACCGGGGCGCCCGACCGGCTGCGCTCCAATTTCATCCACGGGCTGAAGCGGCTCCCGGTCCGCCTCGAGCTTCGCTGACGCCTGACGACCCCCCCCATCAGCCGGAGGTTCCCATGCGCCAACCCCTGATCCATCGAACGCTCCGCGCCGCGGCCTTCCTCTCCGGTTTCCTGCTCGCCGGAGCGGCGGCCGCCGCCCAGGCGCCCTTCACCATGGCCGACGCGCTTTCGGCGCCGTTCCCGACCTCGCTGGTCGCCGCGCCCGACGGAAGCCGGGTGGCCTGGGTGTTCGACGAACGGGGCGCCCGGAACGTCTGGACCGCCGAGGCGCCGGACTTCAGCGGCCAGCGTCGGACCTCGTTCGAGGGGGACGCCGGGACCACGATCAGCGCGCTGGCGTTTTCCCGCGATGGGCGCCGACTCGCCTTCATCCGGGGGGACGGGCCGAACCGGGCGGGCGAACTGCCGAACCCCACCCATGATCCCGGCGGCGTGGAGCGGGCGCTGTGGATCCTCGACGGCGACGCGGCGCCCCGGCGGCTCACGGAACCGGCCTCGGCGCCTCTGTTCACCGCGGCCGGAGACGCCGTGCTGTTCCTGCGCGGCGGCAAGGTTCACCGCATCGGCCTCGAACCGGACGCCGAGCCGGAACAACTGATCGACGGCCGGGGATCCTTCGGAAGCCTGCGGCTCTCGCCGGACGGCGACCGGCTCGCGCTCGTGTCATCGCGGGGAGCGCACTCGTTCGTGGGGGTCTACGACTTCGAAGCGGAGTCCCTCCACTATCTGGATCCGGCGGTGGACCGCGATGGTTCGCCGGCGTTCTCCCCCGACGGCTCCGCGGTCGCCTTCCTCCGCCAGCCGCCGGTCCTCGAGCCCTACCTGTTCGTCCCTCGCCGGGAAGGCCCGCCCTGGAGCATCCGGGTGGTGGAGCTCGGCGAGAACGGTCCGGGCAAGGCGCGCGAGATCTTCCGGGCCGCTCCGGGCCCGGGGAGCGTGTTCTCCGGCACGGCGTCGGCGGACCAGTTGTTCTGGACCGCGGACGAAAGGGTCCTCTTTCCCTGGGAGCAGAGCGGCTACCGCCACTTCTACGCAGTGAATGCGTCCGGCGGGGACCCGGAGGCCCTCGCTTCCGGAGCGTTCGAGGTGGAGTACGCCGTGTCGGACGGCGCGGGCGGCCTGATCGCCGCCACCAACCAGGGCGACATCGACCGCCGCCACCTGTGGCGGCTGGCGCCCGGCGTCGCGCCCGAGGCGCTGACCTCAGGGCGGGGGATCGAGACGCTCCCGGTCGCGGTGGCCGGCGGCGCCGCCTGGCTGGGCGGCGACGGCCGCCGCCCGCTCCAGCCGATCGTGCGGGTGGGAGACGGGCCCGAGCGCCCGATGGCACCGGAGGCGTTCCCGGCCGACTTTCCTCTCGACCACATGGTCGAGCCGGAAGCCGTGGTCTTCCACGCGGCGGACGGCATGGAAATCCACGGCCAGTTGTTCCGGCCGCCGGGAGGGGCGGCGGAGCCGGGGCCGGGGGTCCTGTTCCTCCACGGCGGGTCGCGCCGCCAGATGCTGCTCGGCTGGCACTACATGGGCTACTACTCGAACTGCTACGCCTTCCACCAGTACCTGGCGAACCAGGGCTTCACCGTGCTCTCGGTCAACTTCCGCAGCGGCACCGGCTACGGGATGGAGTTCCGGGAGGCGCTGAACTACGGAGCGAGCGGGGCCGCCGAACACCAGGACGTGCTCGGCGCCGGACGTTTCCTCGCCGACCTGCCCGGAGTGGACCCGGAGCGGATCGGGCTCTGGGGCGGTTCCTACGGCGGGTATCTGACCGCGATGGGGCTGTCGCGGGCATCCGATCTGTTCGCCGCCGGGGTGGACATCCACGGCGTCCACGACTGGAACCGCACGATCCAGGGGTTCCTCCCGAGCTACGAGCCGGAGAACTTTCCCGAGCAGGCCCGCCTGGCCTTCGAGTCCTCACCGCTCGCCTCGGTGGATGGCTGGCGCTCGCCGGTGCTGCTGATCCACGGCGATGACGACCGGAATGTCCCGTTCAACGAAACGGTCGAGCTGGTCGAGGAACTCCGTAAGCGCGGGGTCGAGCACGAGCTGCTCGTGTTCCCGGACGAGGTGCACGGCTTCCTGCGCCGCGCGAGCTGGGTCGAACTCTTCGAACGAAGCGCCGACTTCCTCAGTCGCCACCTGGAGCGCTGAGGCTGGGCTCGTCGGGTGCGAGCGCGGCCTCGATCTCCCGCCGCGCGCCAGCGTCGGATTCCACCTCGAGGCGGGCCCTCAGCGACGCCCGGGCGCGCCTCGGGCTCAGACGGGCGAGCGCCCAGGCGGCGTGCCCCCGGACGAGCGGCTCCTCGTGGTCGAGCGCGGCCGTCAGCGCCCGGAAAGCCCCCGGGCCCCCGGTGTTGCCGAGCGCCACGGCCACGTTCCGGAGGAAGCCGGCGTAGCCCGCCCGCCGGACCGCGCTACGGCGGGTCCGCTCCCGGAAGTCCTCGCGGGAGAGCGCGAGGAGCTCGATGAGCGTCTCTTCGTGGAGGCCGCCGGGCGTCGGGGCGAGCCGGGGCTCTTCCGCCTTCCCGGCGAAGCGGTTCCAGGGGCAGACGTCCTGGCAGTCGTCGCACCCGAAGATCCGGTCGCCGATGGCCTCCCGGAATTCCAGCGGGATCGGGCCGCGGAGCTCGATCGTGAGGTAGGAGATGCATCGGCGGCTGTCCACCACGTAGGGCGCCACGATGGCGTCCGTCGGGCAGGCGGTCATGCACCGCGTGCAGGAGCCGCAGCGGTCCGGGTGGGCGTCGTCGGGGGGCAACGCGACCGGCAGGAGGAGCTCTCCGAGGAAGAACCAGGAGCTTCCCCGGGTGGCGATGACGTTCGAGTGCTTCCCGGTCCAGCCGATCCCGGCGCGCTCGGCGTAGGCCTTCTCAAGGAGCGGGCCGTGGTCGACAAGGACGGGGATCCGGCGGCGGGCGCCCCGGGAGCGAGGCGCGAGCAGTCCGCGCTCTTCGCCGACCTCCTCCGCCCAGCGCGCCAGCGCCCGCAGCTTCGCCTCCACGACCCGGTGGTAGTCCTCGCCGCGGGCGTACTGCGAGACGACGCCGCCGCCCCCGGGCGCGGTCGCCGCCTCGCCGGCGTAGTAGTTCAGCGCGCAGACCACGACCGTCCGGTCGGAACCGGCGCGGTCGTCCTCCCCGGAGCAACGCTCCGGGGACCGGGACATCCACCCCATCTCCCCGTGCCGCCCGTCCGCGAGCCACTCGCGGAAGCGCCTGCCGGCGAGCGGCAGGCGCGAAGGCGCGAAGCCCACCGCGCTGAACCCGAGCCTGAACCCCTCCTCGCGCAGCGCCTCCCGGAAAGCGCGCCGCGTCGCTTCGTCGGGAGGGACCGAGGCTTCCGTTGGGAGCGAGTCCCGGGTCCGGACGGACATGGGGACGCGGCGAGCGCCGGTCTCCCGTCCCGTTACTTCAACAGGATGAACCGGCGATGGAGCGGCTGGACCGGACGGGCGTTCATCGGGTAGAGGGCCCGGAAGGCGTCGACCTGCGCCTGAGAGACGGCGATGGAGTCCGTCATCACGACCCAGCTCACGACTTCCGAACACGGCGGCGTGGTCAGCGAGCCGGCGTAGCGGAAATAACCGCGTCCTTCGGGGAGGAAGGCGTTCAGGTCGATGCCGGTGAGCGGAGCAGGCGCCTCGTCGACGCCGGGGATGGCGTCCCAGACCGCCTGCAGAGCGGGATGGGCGTCGCCGGCATCCAGAAAGACGCCGATGACCGCGAGGTCTCCCTCTTCGGCCTGGTGGACGAAGTGGACCTCCAGGGGAAAGGCCGCGCTTTCGACGGTGTGCTCGCTGGGGGCGTGGAAGTGGAACTGGACGAGCGAGAACCGCCGCCCCTCGAGCGTGATCGAGCTTCCGGCCGACATGTTGACCTGGATCGTGTGTCCGTTGTCGATGACCTCGCCGTCGGTGGGCGCCCACTCGATGTCGAGCCCGCCGCCGCCGGCTGGAATCGCGCCCGTCAGGTCGATCGGGGACTGCTGGACGCCGGCGTCACAGATCGCGAACGAGGGGTGGAGGGCGCCCCACCGGTCCGGACCGATGTCCCCCTCGTAGCCCCAGTGAACCTCGGCGCTCTCGGCCTCCTCGGTGTGTTCCGCATCCATGGATTCCCCCTCGGCCGGGTCCGGCCCATCCGCCTGGCACGCTATCTGAGCGCCCGCCAGGCAGACGATGGCGAGGCCCATCCGGATCGAGTGATGGTCTGTCATGTTGCTCCTCCGCACACTGTGTCGACGGCCCGGCGCGCCGTTATTCCGACGGCCTCACCGCGACCCCCTCCTGGACGCTGTCGCCCGGGTAGACGATAACCCGGTCCTCCGCTTCGAGTCCCTCGAGCACCTGCGCTTCCCGCTGGTTGCGCTCGCCGCGCAACTCACTCGGCCTGCTCCAGTCGCTGGCGCAACGCCTCCGCTTCCAGCTCCAGCTCTTCGAGGATACGCGGAAGGATCTTCTGTTCCCGCTCGATCCTCAGACTCGTGCCCACGCCGGTCGCCGAGAAGAACTGCTGCTGGTTCGTTCGCGCGCATTCCGGACACATCGCGACAAGGACCGCCAGGATGAGAAACGGAACGAGCGCGCCGGCGATCACCCAGTACTGACCCCCTCGCCGATAGCCGTCAAGAATGCGGCGCGCCAGACCGCGGGCCGCTTCGATCCGCCTCATGGCGTGAAGTCCGGCTCCGTCGGCGGAGCCCAGCCCATGCAGACCGCAACACACTCGGTCTGCCACTCGCCGTCCGGCCACAGCAGAACGGATCCGCCAGCCAGAACACCTGCGTGGGGCCACAGCGTGCTCAACAACGTCGCGCCGGCCAGAACACCGGCCAGGGGGTACTTGACCTGCCGCCTTCGGGTGTCGCATCCCTTGCTGCACCACGAATACTGGAGACCCGTATCCCCGATTGGCTCATAACGGATCGAAGCCTGTGGGTCAGAGTCGATTCCGGGAGCGCTGACAGATGGAGCGCTCGCCCCGTCCCACTGCGGTGGGCCCGGTGAGACTTCGGATGCAACGCCTGCGATCACTGCTCGCTCCCGAAGTTCCTCGATTTCGCGGGACAGGGATTCGACCCTGCGCCAGTCTTCCCGCCATTCGTCCTCCATACGAAGCGACGTGTTCATGGACAGGATCTGTCCCACAAAGCCACTGGCGAAGAACGATGTGAAGACCAGGCCCACTACCAGGAAATACGCGGTCGCCATCCAGGGTCGGCCAGACCGCCGATAGCCTGCGGCCATGCGCCTGGCGACCTGCCGCAATGAGAACCTATGGTTCATGGAATGTTGACGACGGTCTCGTCAGGAACGCAGCCAAGGCGATTCCACCGACAGTATTCCGTGTTTGGCGCTCGCCCCGGTGAAGGCCTCGTTCACGGCTCCGACGGCCTCACTGCGACCCCCTCCTGGACGCTGTCGCCCGGGTAGACGATAACCCGGTCCTCCGCTTCGAGTCCCTCGAGCACCTGCGCCTCCTGCTGGTTGCGCTCGCCGATGCTGACGGTCCGCTCGCTCGCCTGACCGTCTGCGAGCACAAAGACGGCCCAGTCTTCCCCGCGGCGGAAGAGCGCGCCCACCGGGACCTTGAGAGCGTCGTCGGTCTCCCAGACGACGACCCGGGTCTCCACCCGGTAGCCGTCGCCCAGACGGCTGCGCGCCTCGAACGGCTCCTCGAGCGCGATGACCACGTTGACGCGCTGCTCCTCGACGCCGAGCGCCGAGATCTTCGTGAACCCGTGGGGCTCCACCCGCAGGACGCGACCCTCGAGCGGCCGGTCGCCGCCCCAGCGATCCACCAGCGCGCGCTGGCCGGCGCGCATCCGCACGGCGTCGTTCGAGAGATAGTCGGTCACGACTTCGAGCTCCCGGGGATCTCCCACCTCGAGCAGGGGCTCGCCGGCGGGGACCACGGCTTCGCTCTCGCGCAGCCGCCGCAGCACGACGCCGTCGACCGGCGAGAAGATCCGGAGTTCCTCCGGATTCTGGCCGGGCGCGCTGTCGCGGGGACCGGTAACGCGGGCCGGATGGAACCGAAGCAGCCGGGCGCGCGCCGCGGCGAGGCGGCCCCGGGCGTCGCGGGCCGCGAATTCCGCCGCCTCGAGGGCCTCCTGCCGGGTGTCGAGCGCGAGCCGCGCGGCGTCCAGCCGGTCCGCCGAAACCACCCCGTCCTCACGGAGGCGGGTGAGACGGTCCAGCGTCGCCTGGGCGTGCGCCCGTTCGGCGGCCGCCTGCTCGTGCAGCGCTTCCGCCTGACCCACCGCGGCCTCCGCCGCCTCGACGGCGGCCTCCGATTCGGCGCGCCGGCGCGGATCCAGCGGGATCGGCGCGGCCGGCAGGAAGGCGGCGAGGATCGTTTCCCCGGCGAGCACCGGGTCGCCGGGTTCGAACTCGATGCGGAGAACCCGTCCGGCGACCGGCGCCGAGACCAGGAACCGGTCCCGGACCCGCGTTTCTCCCTCATCGTCGAGCGTGACCTCGAGCGGGCCTCGGACCACCGGCGCGAGCTCCACCGGAACCGGGCGCGGGCGGGAGGCGAGGGCGATGAGCGCCACGAGGATGAGTCCCCCGAGGCCCCAGACCACGAGCCGCCTTCGGTTCTTCATTCGGTCTTCATCCTTCCCCGGTGATTATTCCCGCGTCTTCAGGACTTCCACCAGGTCGAGACGGCGCAGCCGGTGGCGCACCAGGATGGCGGAGAGCGCGGTGGCGACCGCCACCGCGGCGGCCGACAGCGCGAAAGTGGCTGGCTCGGCCACCAGCGGCATGCGGAAGAGCTCCGTCTCGTAGGCGGCCAGCATTCCGGCGAGCATCGAGTAGCCGAGCGCCAGGCCGACCGGGATGGCGACCGCGGTCAGGACTCCCAGCTCGCCGAAGAGCACGACCCCGATCTCGGCGCGGGTGAAGCCCATGACCCGCATGCTCGCCAGTTCGCGGCTTCGCTCCGAAAGCGAGATCCGCGCCGTGTTGTAGATCACCCCGAAGGCGATCACCAGCGCGAAGAGGAGGTTGATCGCCATCGTGTTGCTCATGTTCTCGGCCACGAAGGTCTCGAAGTTCTCGATCATCGCGTGCTGAAGGGCAACGGCGGCGACGACCGGCATCGCCTTGAGAGCGGCGTAGACCGACTCCCGCTCCAGTGGATCGATCCCGAGCGCCGCCCCGGTGAGGTTCGCCGAGTCCTGGAGGAAGCGCTGGAGATCCTCCGTCTCCATGTAGGCGGAAACGCCCATCAGGTCGTCCACCAGTCCGCCGACGATCATGTCGCGCTCCGGGCGGGTTCCCTGGAGCGCCTCGACGCGGATCGTGTCGCCCGGCCGCACTCCGAGCGTCTCGGCGAGCATCCGGGAAAGGATCAGCCCACCGCCGTCGAGTTCGACCGGCCGCGAGTCCACCCCGACGACGCGCATGAGCCGGGCGTCGGGTCGGGTCGCCTGGATCGCCACCTGCCGGCTGCGATTCCCGTGACGGAGCCGCGCGGGCGCGCCCCCGGTGGGCTCCACTTCGAGGATCCCCGGGAGCGCCGCCAGCTCGTAGGCGGCGGCCTGGCCCTCCGGCTCCACGAAGGTGACGGTGAGGTCCTGCCGCTGGACCACATCGAACTGGATCCGCATCAACTCCTCGATGGAGTCGAGGGAAGCGCCGGCGAGAACCATGATCGCGCCGGAAAACGCGATCCCGACGATGGACATCACCGCGCGGCCGGGACGCCGGGAGAGGTTCCGCAGGACCATCCGCGCCGGCTGGCTCAGCCACCGCCGCAGGCCCAGCCGTTCGAGCCACGACACGCGAAACGCCTCGGGCGCCGCCGGGCGCATCGCCTCCGCGGGAGGGAGCCGCACCACGCTGCGCACCGCGGTGGCCGCGCCCAGGGCGGCCGCCCCGCCGCAGGCGAGGAGGGCCGCCGAGATGTGCGCCCAGTTCCAGTCCGGGACGAGCGCCGGGAACCGGTAGTAGTCCATGTAGAGACCGAGCATCGCCGAGCTCAGGAGCGCTCCGAGGGCGATCCCGAGCGCGCCCCCGGCGACCGAGACGAGGATGGCCCAGTGCGCGAAGTGGGCGCCGAGGCGCGCGCTGGAGTAACCGATCGCCTTGAGAACGGCGATCTGCTCGCGCTGGACGGCGACCAGCCGCCGCAACACCACGTTCAGCAGGAATGCGGCGATCCCCAGGAAGATCATCGGCAGAAGCAGCGCCATGCCGCGAAGCCCGGTGAGCTCGTTCTGGAGGTACCAGTTGGAGACCTGCTGCGCGCGGGGAATCGCGCCGAGGCCGCCGTAGGGCTCGAGGAGACGGTCCAGTTCGGTGATGGCCGGGCCGGCGGGCGCGCCCTCGGCGAGGGACAGCAGGATGTCGTTGAAGCCGCCCTCCATGTCGAATGCGGTGGCGATGTGCTCCCGCGTCATCCAGAAGATCCCGAAGCGACGGGGATCGGGAATCAGGTCCCCGCCTCCGATCGCGTAGACGAACTCGGGCGACAGGGCGGTCCCGACGATTTCGAGCCGCTGTCGCCGGCCGTTCAGCACCGCGAAGACGGCGTCGCCCGGCTCGAGGCCGTGCGCCGCCGCGAAGCGTTCGTTGACGAGGGTCTCCTCGGCCCGCTCCGGGTCGGGCCAGCGTCCCGAACGGAGCGTCAGGTCGTTCAGCGCCGGCCGGCCGCGGTCCGGGATCGAGATGAGCCTGCCGTTCACCGGTTCGCTGACTCCGGGCACGTCGAGCGTGACGCCGGCGACCACGCGGGTGGCGACGCGGTCCACGCCCGGGAGTCGGGCGAGTTCCGGAGTCACCCACCGGGGGACCCGCTTGGCCGACGCGAAGACATCGGCGAACGCCGCCCGCGCGTAGTAGCTGTCGCGGGTCCGCTCCAGCGTGTCGAAGCAGGTGAGCGACGCGACCAGCAGCGCGATGCCGGCGGCGACCACGACCGAGATGGCGAGCGCCATCGAGCGCATCCGCCAGAGGTCGCGGAACAGCTTGCGGTCGAGCGCCGGGATCATGTCGACAACCGTGGCGCGCCCTCGCGCGCGGCGGAAAGGCGCCGGGTCACCACTGGACCGAGGAGGTCGCGGCGCGCGTGGCGTTGCGCCGCTCCCGGGAGATGCGGCCGTCGGCGAGCGAGACGACCCGGTCGGCGATCGCCGAGATCGCTTCGTTGTGGGTGATGATCGCGGTCGTCGCTCCGTATTCCCGGTTCACGCGCGCGATCGCCTCGAGCACCTGGACGCCGGTCGTCACGTCGAGCGCGCCGGTCGGTTCGTCGCACAGGAGGATATCCGGCCGTTTCGCGATCGCGCGGGCGATGGCCACCCGCTGCTGTTCGCCTCCGGACATCTGCGAGGGGAAGTGGTCGGCGCGGGGCCCCAGGCCGACGATGTCGAGCGCCTCCCCGGCGGGCAGGGGGTCGTCGGAGATTTCGGTCACCAGCTCGACGTTCTCGCGGGCGGTGAGCGAGGGGATCAGGTTGTAGAACTGGAAAACGAAGCCCACCCGGCGGCGCCGGTAGCGCGTCAGCGCGGTCTCGTCGGCCTCGGTCAGATCCCGTCCCCGGTAGAACACCTTTCCGGCGGTCGGGACGTCCAGTCCGCCGAGGATGTTCAGCAGGGTGGACTTGCCGCTTCCCGACGGGCCGAGGAGCACGACGAACTCGCCGTCCCGGAAATCGAAGCTCACGCCCCGGAGCGCGTGCACCTCGACCTCGCCCATCTGGTAGACCTTGGTCACTTCCCGCATCGAAACCGCGGGTTCACCGTTCCGGGAGGCGCGGCCGTCCGGGGACCCGCTCATTTCAGGGTTGGCCGGCCGAAGGACCGGGCGCCGCCGCTTCGCTGTCGCCGAGCCGCCGCATCAGGCAGTCGGCGAACAGCGGCGCGGTGAAGGCGGTGTCTCCGTGCGCCGGACTCCAGATCATCCCCTTGTTGATGAGTGTCTTGCGGGTTGGCCCGAGCGCGGTCACCGGTCTGCCGAGGACCCGGGCGATCGCCCCGGAACGATGCGGTCCCTCGCCCAGACTGGCCATCGCCTGCAGATACTTGCGCTCGGAAGGCGTCAACCGCCCCATCCGCACCCGGAAGAACCCTTCATCGAGAGCCGCCCTTGCTGCTGTCGACGCCCGCTCCACATCCTCGACGGAGATCGGCGGTCCGCTGGCGACATCCCACGCGTGTTTGCCCCATTCCTGCAGAAAGTACGGGTACCCGCGGGTTTCTTCAAAGATCCTCTGGACAGCGGCGTCGCTGATCGCGACCCCCTGAGCCCAGGCGGGCCTGCGAACGGCTCGCTCCGTCGCCGCGCGGTCGAGGGGCCCGACGAAGGCGAAGTCGAACAGCCGCTCGGCGCAGGACTTCGCCCGCGCCGTCCTCCCCACGAGCTCGGGGAGACCCGCCCCCACCAGCGCCACCGGGCTCTCCTCCTGGGAGGTCCGGTGGAGCGCGACAACCAGCGCCGCCAGTTCATCCTCGCGGACGTGCTGGAGCTCGTCCACGAACAGCGCGAGCGCGGTCCCGGCCTTGTGGGCGGCGGCGCCGGCGGCGAGAAGCAGCGCGGTGAGGTCCTGCTCCAGATCCCCGTTGTCCGCGAGCCCCGGCTCCGGGTTCGCGTCGTCCGCAATGTGGATGTCCTGGTACTGCGCCTTCAGGCCGCGGGCGAACCCCGCCAGACCGCGCAGGGCGCGCCGGGCGAGATCCCGGGTCTTCTGGCTCCGGGACAGCTTCAGCAGAACTTCGCGGAGCGGCGGGCCCAGAAGGGCCGGGAGGGAGCGCCCTTCGGAGGCCTCCAGAAAGAGTGTGGAGAGCCCCGCGGACTCCGCGTCGTTCCGCATCCGGATGAGCAGGACGGTCTTGCCGACGCCTCGGAGACCAGCCATGAGGACGCTCCGGGCGGGGCGTCCGACCCGGGTCCGGTGGAGCGCGACCCGGACCCGCTCGCGCAGGTCGTCCCGCCCGGCCAGCTCCGGTGGCGGCGTTCCCGCGCCTGGGGAGAACGGGTTGTTGATCGGATCCACGCTGCGGTCCACCCGTCATTTATGCAGATCTTATCCAGGTTTATCGATACCCAATAAACCGTCCAAAGGAATCCATAAATCGCCTTGGCGCGGGTCGGAGGACGCCGTTCAGGCGCACTCGCCTGCTCAGTTCCCGACGACGCCGCGAGCCTGGCCGCACTCGGCGAACGCCGCCACCGCGCGGTCCACCTGGTCGGGCGTGTGGGCGGCCGACAACTGAACGCGGATGCGCGCCTTGCCCTGCGGCACCACCGGGTAGCTGAAGCCGATCACGTAGATGCCCCGGGCGAGGAGGTCCTCGGCGAGGCCGGAGGCGAGGCGAGCGTCCCCCAGCATGACCGGGACGATCGGGTGGTCGCCGTCAGCGACGGCGAAGCCCGCCTCACGCACGCCGGAGCGGAACCGCGCGGTGTTCTCCTCGAGCCGCCGCCGGGGTTCATCGGTCGAGGAGAGCAGCGACAGGACCTCGAGCGCCGCCGACACGATGGCGGGAGCGAGCGTGTTCGAGAAGAGGTAGGGACGGCTCCGCTGGCGCAGCAGATCCACGATGGCGCGGCGCCCCGACGTGAATCCGCCGGCCGCTCCGCCGAGCGCCTTGCCGAGCGTCGAGGTGATGACATCGACCCGGTCCTGGACGCCGAAGCGCTCCGGAGTTCCGCGGCCGCCAGGGCCGACGAAGCCGGTGGCGTGCGAGTCGTCCACCATGAGGAGCGCGCCGTATTCCCCGGCGAGATCCGCGATGCCGTCCAGCGGCGCGAGCGTCCCGTCCATGCTGAAGACGCCGTCGGTCGCGATCATGACCCGGCGGGCGTCCCGGCACTCCTCGAGCTTCTTCCGCAGATCGTCCAGGTCACGGTTCCGGTAGCGGAAACGCCGGGCGCGGCAGAGCCGGATCCCGTCGATGATGCTGGCGTGGTTCAGCTCGTCGCTGACGACCGCGTCTTCGGGGCCCAGGACTGTCTCGAACAGCCCGCCGTTCGCGTCGAAGCAGGAGCTGTAGAGGATCGTGTCCTCCGTTCCCAGGAAGGCGGCGATGCTCTCCTCGAGCTGGCGGTGGATGTCCTGGGTGCCGCAGATGAAGCGGACCGAGCTGAGCCCGAAACCCCGGCTCTCGAGACCCCGGCTGGCCGCCCGAAGGACCCGGGGGTCGTTCCCGAGGCCGAGGTAGTTGTTGGCGCAGAAGTTCAGGACTTCCCGCCCGCCGACCGCGATCGCCGCGCCCTGGGCGGACGCGATGACGCGCTCGCGCTTCTCCAGCCCGGCTTCCCGGATCGCGGCGAGATCGGCCTCGAAAGAGGCTTGGGTTGCGGCGTCCATGGGCGTCCTCCGGGAGGCCGGACTCTACCCGAGGCTCTTGGCGATCAGGCGGCGAGCGCCGGCGCCGGGGCCGGCGCCAGGCGCACGCGCCCGTCGGGGGTGGCCTCCAGCCGGAGCGCGCGCCCCGGACCGGCGTCGCCCGAGAGCAGCAGCCGGGCCGCCGGAGTCTCGACCCGCTGCTGCAGCACCCGACGAACCTCGCGGGCGCCGGAAGCGGGCGCGTAGCTCTCCGCAGCGAGGATGCGCACCGCCTCGTCGGTGGCCTCGAGTGCGATGGACCGCTCCCGGAGACGCGTCTCGAGCCGTTCGAGCTGGAGCCGGACGATCGCCTCGATCTCCTCGCGGGTGAGGCTGCGGAAGACGACCGTCTCGTCGATCCGGTTCAGGAACTCCGGCCGGAAGGAGCGCCGCAGTTCGCTCAGCACCCGCCGACGGACCTCCTCCCAGGAGGAGCCCCGCTCGGTGAGGTCGAGGATGTCGCGGCTGCCCACGTTCGAGGTCAGGATGAGGACGGTGTTCCGGAAGCTCACGACCCGTCCGTGCGAGTCCGTGAGGCGGCCGTCGTCGAGCACCTGGAGGAGCACGGTGTGGACCTCGGGATGCGCCTTCTCGATTTCGTCCAGAAGCACGACCCGGTAGGGGCGGCGGCGCACCGCTTCGGTGAGCTGGCCGCCCTCCTCGAAGCCGATGTAGCCCGGAGGCGCGCCGGTGAGGCGCGAGACCGAGTGCTTCTCGGTGTACTCGCTCATGTCGAGCCGGACGAGCGCGCCTTCGTCGTCGAGGAGTTCGGCGGCGAGGGCCCGCGCGAGTTCGGTCTTGCCGACGCCGGTGGGGCCGGCGAACAGGAAGGCCCCGAGGGGTCGGTCCGGGTCCTGGACGCCGGCGCGGGCCCGCACGACTGCGTCCGCCACCGCCCGCACCGCATCGTCCTGTCCCACGACCCGCCGGTGGAGCAGCTCGTCCAACTGGAGCAGCTTGTTGCGCTCGCCTTCCAGAAGGCGTTCCACCGGGATCCCGGTCCACCGGGCGACCACCGCGGCGACATCGCCTTCGGAGACCTCTTCGCGGAGCAGCCGCCCGTCCTGGGCGCCGAGACGGGCTTCCGCCTCGCGAAGCTCGTCGCGGAGCGCGGTGATCGTTCCGAAGCGGAGCTCGGCGGCTCGCGTCAGGTCGCCCTCGCGTTCCGCCCGCTCCATGGCCGTTCCCGCTTCCTCGATCCGTTCGCGCAGCGACCGGACCTCGCTCAGCCGGTCCTTCTCTCCCTGCCACCGGGTCCGCAGCGCCCTCGCCGCTTCCTCGCGGTCGGCGACGGTCCGCTCGAGCGATTCGAGCCGGCTGCGGGAGTCGGCGTCCTCTTCCTTCTTGAGCGCTTCGCACTCGATCCGGAGCGACAGCAGCTCGCGCTCCACCTGGTCCAGCTCGGTGGGGACGCTGTCGATCTCCGTCCTCAGGCGGGCGGCCGCCTCGTCCACCAGGTCGATGGCCTTGTCCGGCAGGAACCGGCCCTGGATGTAGCGCCGCGACAGGGCGGCGGCGGCGCGCAGCGCGGCGTCCTGGATCCGGACGCCGTGGTGGATCTCGTAACGTTCCTTGAGTCCGCGCAGGATCGTGACGGTGTCGGCCGCGTTCGGCTCGTTCACCGTCACTGTCTGGAAGCGGCGCTCCAGCGCGGCGTCCTTCTCGATGTGCATCCGGTACTCGTCGAGGGTCGTGGCGCCGATGCAGTGGAGGTCGCCGCGCGCGAGCGCCGGCTTCAGCAGGTTCGAGGCGTCCATTGCGCCGTCGGTCTTTCCGGCGCCGACGACGGTGTGGAGCTCATCGATGAAGAGCAGGATCCGGCCCTCCGATTCCGTGACCGCGGCGAGCACCGCCTTGAGCCGCTCCTCGAACTCGCCCCGGTACTTCGCTCCGGCGATCAGCGCCCCCATGTCGAGCGCCACGAGCTGGCGGTCGCGCAGCCCTTCGGGGACGTCGCCCTTCACGATCCGGACGGCGAGGCCCTCCGCGATGGCCGTCTTGCCGACGCCGGGCTCGCCGATGAGGACCGGGTTGTTCTTCGTGCGCCGCGAGAGGATCTGGATCACCCGGCGAATCTCGTCGTCCCGGCCGATGACCGGGTCCAGCCGATCCTCCCTCGCCAGGCCGGTCAGGTCGCGCCCGTACTTCTCCAGCGGTTCGTACGCGCTCTCCGGGGTCGGGCTGGTGACGCGAGCGCCGCCGCGGACCGCGGCGGCCGCGTCCTCGAGCGCCTTCCGCTCCACTCCCGCCTCGGCGAGCAGCCGGGCGGCGCCCGACGGCGTGGAGACGAGCGCCGCGAGCAGGTGTTCGACGCTGACGTACTCGTCGCCCTGCTTCCTGGACTCGTCGGCGGCGACGCGCAGGACCCGGGCCAGACCGGAGGACGGAGGTGGTTCGTCGGTCGGGTGGCGCACCACCGGCAGCTCGCGGACGGCGCGCTCGACGCGCTGCTTCAGTCGCGCCGGATCCTGGTTGAGGCGGCTCAGCAGCCTCGGCGCCAGCCCGTCGGGAGCGTCCTCCAGAAGCGCAAGAAGCAGGTGCTCCGGGGTGACCTCGGAGTTGCGGTTCGTGACGGCGCGCCGGGTCGCGCGGTCGAGGGCGGCGGAGGAACGTTCGGTTGCCTGGATGGACATGGATGCAGTCTCCCGACTCAAGGAGTCTGCGTGAGACTATAGCAGATATGAAGGCAATCCGGCAGGAAACCTTATAGAGCGTTACTCAACTCACCTCGGACGCGGCCGCCGACCAAACTCCCGACGGCCGCCACGGAGCGAGTCGGGCGTCAGCGACCGCGCGTGGCGCCCGGAGCCGCCGGGCCCGGGAGGCGCCGGCGACGAGCCGGCCCGCTACTTCGATGGTCCGGCGTCGTACTCCTCGGCGCGGTGCATGTCGAAGGGACAGTGCGCCGGGTTGGCCGGGAAGCGGCGGAACTCGGCGTGGCACCGGTAGCAGACGGTGACGCTGCCGATGCGCCAGTAGACGAGCAGGTCGAGCACCGCGACCGAGGCGAACACCGCGAACGCGCCGGGGAAGTCCCAGATCGCATAGGCGACCGTCGAGAGCACGACCGCCGAGAGAACGACGGCGCACCCGATCTGCTGGGGGAGGTCCTTCCGGGTGTAGAGCTCGCGATTCCCGCACTGAAGGCACGCGTCGAGCGCCCCCGTGGGCGGCCAGGCGTCGCCGACCGGCGCCGCTCCACCGAGGGGAGGGTTCGCATGGCCGCAATGCCGGCACCGGTCGTCGCCCGGCGCGAAGGGGGGATCCCAGGTCGAATACCGGTCGCAGGCGTCGCAATAGAAGCCCACTTCCGGGCCCCGGCGCTGGCGCCCTCGGGCGCTCACGAACAGCGGGCCTCGATCGCGTTCAGCGCGACGGAGATCTCCTCACGGGTGTTGAAGAAATGGACCGAGAGGCGGAAGTCCCGCTCGTCGCGCACCGGAGACGCCAGGATGCCTTCTTCCCCCAGATCCCGGTAGAGCGCCAACGCGTCGCATCCCTCGGGAAGTCGGACGACGACGATGCCCGAGGCGTCCTCCGCGGTTTCGGGCGAGGCGAGGCTCAGCGTCGGGCTGCGTCGCGCCGCCTCGGCGGCGAAGCCGGCGAGCTCTTCGACCCGCGCCAGGACCCGGTCGAGTCCGAGATCCTCCAGCCAGGCCACCGCCCGGCCGAAACCGTGGAAGTCGGCGAGCGCCCGGGTCCCGAACTCGAAGCGGGCGGCGCTTGGCAGCAGCTCGTAGCCCCCCTGGTAGTCCATCGCCGCGTGGCTGTGGGCGCCGGCCCAGCTCAGCAGGACTTCGTCGAGGATCTCCCGGCGGACGAACAGCGCTCCGGTTCCCTTGGGGCCGAGAAGCCACTTGTGGCCGCAGGTCGAATAGGCGTCGCACCCGAGGGCGGCGAAGTCGGTCGGGACCAGGCCGGGCCCCTGCGCCCCGTCGAGGTGGAACCTCACGCCGCGCGCGCGCAGGAGCTCGGCGAGCCGGGCGCAGTCGCCGGTCCGCAGACGCCGTCCGTTGTTGCGGGACACGTGGCTCACGCTGACCATGCGCGTCCGCGATGTCAGTTCGCGGCGCACCTCGTCGACGAAGTCGGTTCCCGGGCTCAGATCGATTTCGCGGATCGCGATCCCGAGGCGGTCGCGGAGCACGTACCAGGGGATCACGTTGGCCGGATGCTCGGTGTTCGAGATGATGACTTCGTCCCCGGCTCTCCAGTCGAGGCTCCAGGCGACGATGGAGATGCCCTCCGAGGTGCTGTGGGTCAGCGCCACCTCTTCCGGACGGGCGCCGAAAACGCGGGCCAGTTGCGCCCGAAGGTCGGGCTCGATCCGACCCATCGGACCCGAGATCGAAGGATGCGCGGGACTCCGGTTCTGGAACTCGAGCCGCTCGGCGACGGCCTCGATCACGCCTCGCGGCGAAGGGCCGATCCCGCCGGTCTGGAAGAACGGGCTCGCGGACGCCGGGATCTGATCGCGGGCGTCGCGGACCCAGTCCGGCGCCCCCGGCGCTGCGGATGCGTCCTGCGGTCCGGCGGCGGCCAGACGACCGACCGGAATCAGGGGGAGCGCGGCCGCCGACCGGACGCCCGCGCCGAGGAATGCGCGCCGGGTGAAGTTCATCACCTAGAGGATCGCATGACCGCTGATCCTTTCGAGGAACACGGCGGTCAGCTCGCCGAACAGGACGAGGATGAGCGCGACATACAGGAGTCCGGTCGCCGACTGGGTGGACCGGATCCGGACGGTGGAGCGGATGAGCACCGCCAGCGCGAACGGCGCCGCCAGCCCGGTCAGCGCCCGGAACGAAAAGAAGAGCGCGGTGGTGGAGTAGATCAGGTCACCGACCGACGCGATGCCGAGCGCCGCCACCCCGCCGGTGAGGAGCGCGACCGTCGTCACCAGCACCCGCAGTCCGGCGGCGCCGAGGTAGAGCCGGGCGCCCGAGGCCAGGGGAGCGATCGAAAGGCCGGTGTCCACCAGATACCAGTGTCCAAGGACCATCGTTGCGGTGACCGAGCCCAGCAGCATCGCCGCCGACGCCTCCGCCGCCACCTCGCGGAGCGGGTTATCTCCGGAACCGGTGAGCAGCGGCGAGATCGCGCCCACCAGGCCCAGCAACATCGCAGCGGCCGCCAGCCCCCGCGAAGGCCCTCGGGCGGCCGTCGTCGGTGACTCGCCCCGCGGCTTTGCGGACCGGCGTTCGACGACGCCGAGAACGACCGTGAGGACCGCCAGTCCCGCCCACGCCATCCACTCCGGCTGGCCCCACGCGAGGACGAGGGACAGCGCGAAGGCGCCGGCTGCGCTCGAGACCAGAAACCGGAAGAACGCTGGCGGAACGCGGTGACGCCACGCCAGCGCTCCGCCGGCGAACAGGAGCCCGGCGCCCAGCCGCACCGCGACCGCGGCGGCGATGGCGCCGATCACCGGAAGGCCGGCCGCGGGGCAGGGAACGCCGGGCGCCGGTTCACGGGAGGGGCGCCGCGCCTGGCGAGAATCCGCCCGGGCCGGCGATCAGACCTGGAAGGACTCTCCGCAGCCGCAGGCCGAGACCGCGTTCGGGTTGTTGAAGCGGAACCCGGCGCCCATGATGTCCTCCACATAGTCGATCTCGGTTCCGTTCAGATAGGGGAGGCTCCGCTCGTCCACGAGCATGCGGACACCGTTCTGCTCGATGACCTGGTCTCCGTCACGCGACTCGTCGTCGAGCGCCAGTTGGTACTGGAACCCGGAGCAGCCCCCGCCGACCACCCGGACACGCAGCAGGGCTTCGGGGCGGTCGTGCTTTCCCAGGAACTCGGCGACCTTTGTCGCCGCGACCTCGGTCAGCGTCAGCATGGCGTCGTTCCTCCTTGCGGCCCCGGACCCACGAAACGGGCCCCGAAACCGCCAGTAGGGGATTTTAGCGGTCCGTTGATGGCGGAGAGTAGGATTCCCCGCTTCCGCCGGCGCGCTCCCCCGGCTGGTGTCTCCCCTGATCGACCTGCACACCCACTCCACCGAATCCGACGGGGTCTTCCCGCCCGCGCGGGTCGTGAAGGAGGCGGTCTCCGACGGCGTCACGGTCCTCGCCCTGACCGACCACGACACGCTCGCCGGGCTCCCGGACGCCCACCGGGAGGCGGTTCGCCACGGCATCGAATTCGTGCCCGGCGTCGAAGTGAGTTGCGCCGAGGGGCCGGAATCGGTCCACCTGCTGGGACTCTTCGTCGACCCGGAGGATCGCGGGCTCAACGAGCTCTTCCGGGAAGTGGCGGAAAGCCGACGCCGTCGCATCCGGGCCACCTGTGAACGCCTCGCCGAGGCCGGCGTCCCGATCTCGTTCGAGGATGTGGCCGCGATGTCGTCCGGCGCCTCGCTTGGCCGGCCCCACGTGGCGGACGCCCTCGTCGAGAAGGGCGTCGTCCGGACTCGCAAGGAGGCGTTTGACCGCTACCTGGGCGACGGCGGCGTGGGCCACGTCAGCTACGCGTGGAAGATCGGCGTGACCGACGCGGCGAAGATGATCCACGCGGCCGGCGGCGTCACCTCGATCGCACACCCCAGGTATCTCCACGACCTCGACGCTCTGCCGGAGATGGTCCGGGCGGCGGGAGTGACGGCGCTCGAGGCCTATCACGCCGACCAGCAGGGGGCCGATCGCGATCGCTTCGAACGGATGGCCGACGAGATCGGCGTGCTCGTCACCGGCGGTTCCGACTTTCACCAGCGCAAGGCCGGAGGCGGTCCCACGCACCGGTTCGGCTCCGCGCTCTCGCGGGCCCAGTACGAGGCGCTGCGGGAGGCGGCGCGGGGCCGCCAGACCACCGGACCGGACGACCGGCGCTGATCTCCGGGGTGGGCGCCGGGCTTATCCGCCCGCGCCATCCACCTCCGGAATCCTCACCAGGACGTTCCCGGCGTCCACCCGGGCCGGGAACGCGGCCACCCGGGAGTGCGGGTTCGCCGGCGACCGCCCGGTTTCCAGGTCGAATTGCCACAGGTGCCACGGACACGAGACGACGCCATCCCGGACCTGACCGAGGTGAAGCGGTCCTCCCCGGTGAGGGCAGGTCTCGCTGAGCGCCTTCGGGACTCCTTCGTTCCAGAAGACCGCGACCCGCCGTTCGTCGACATCGACCGCCAGCGCTCCCGCCTCGGACAGCTCTTTCGCGCCGCACACGCGGCGCTCCCCGCCCTCCGTCGAGGCCGGACGTGGATCGATGCGGGGCGCATCGTCCGGCGGCCGCCTCTCGGTGGATCGGCTCATCCGGGAACCTCCACCGCTTCCAGGCGGAGTCCTTCCCCATCGGAGCCGGCGTCCAGGACCTCCCCGCCCGCCGCCCTCACGGCGGCGCACACCGCGGACCGGTGGGTCGGCGGAACGGCCGCCACCAGAGTGCCCCCGCCGCCGGCGCCGCAGGCCTTGACCGCCGAAGCTCCCGCCTCGCGGAGCGAGGCCTCGAACCGGTCCAGTCCCGGAGTCGAGACCGCCGGCGCAAGCGACCGACGGGCGCTCCATTCCTCGTCGAGGACCCCGGTAACCCGGTCCCAGTCCCGGGCGCGCACCGCCTCGCGCATCGCTCCGGCGGCCTCCGCGATCCGCTGAATCCCGCGCGCGGCTTCCGGCTCGCCGGCAAGGATCCGCTCCAGGACCTTCCGGTTCGGTTCCGCGGAGGAATGGGCTTCTCCGGTGTAGGCAAGGACGAACCGCTCGCGCAGGGGATCGAGGTCTTCTTCCGACCACGGCAGGGGTTCGGAGCGCGTCGCCGGGCTATCCCAGTGATGGGCGTGCGCTCCGCCGAGGGCGGCGGCCCATTGATCCTGGGCGCCGGTGGCCGCCCGCAGGATCCGGACTTCGGTGTCCATCACGATCCGGACCAGATCGGCGGTCGACCACCCGGCGTCGAAGACCCGGTTCAGCGCCCCCGCGATGGCCATGCCGAGCGCCGAGGAACCCCCGAGCCCCGATCCCGGCGGGGCGCTCGTCTCGAAACGCACCTCGACCGGAACGTCCCGCGAGAAGAAGGCGGCGAGCTGGCCGGCCAGCGCGGTGAAGGCGTGGTGAAACAGGAATTCCGGATCGCTCGCGGTGATGTCAACGCCTCGCTGGGGGTTGACGACGCGCCATTCCGGCGCGAGCGACACGGTGGCGCGCGCCCGGAGACTGATCGCCACGTTGACGGTGACGGCGCGGGGGACCAGCAGCCCGACCGGCCAGATGTCGAGCGTGCCGCCGGCCAGATCCACCCGCGTCGGCGCCGAACAGGTGGCGGGCGATGTCAGAACGAGATTCCCAGGGCGGTCATCCACTGGTTCACCGGCTCGTCGGCGAAGTCTCGTTGGTACTGAGTCTCCAGCCGGAGCCGTCCGACCTGAATTCCGAGCAGCGCCAGCCCGGACACCTGGGGCGCGCTCTCCGCGCCGCCCCCGAACCGGCTGGCGAGGCCGGCCCCTCCGCCCACGTACACCCGGAATCCGGGCGTCGGGAGCATTCCGACCTTGGCGTAGGCATAGCCCCGGGCGGGGAAGCGGCGCCCGACACCTTCTTCGTCAACCCCGATGGAGGGCCGGAAACCGGGCCCGGTCTGACCCATGAACCCGACGCTCACCGGGACGGCCAGGAACTCGATTTCGTAGCCGCCCCCCAGCATCCACTCCTCGCCGCCCTGGTCAACGCCGGTCCACGACCCGATCAGCGCGAAGGGCTGCGCCTCGGCGGGGGCCGCGAAGAGGGCCGCCGGAATCACCAGCATCAAGGCCCGCATGAGAGCTGGCGCCGAACGTGAAGAGAACGCAGCCCTCCTCCGTGCGTTTCGTCCAATTGCCACCCGACCGACTCCCTTCGCGCGCTCCGCCGGACGCTGTGTGCGCCCCCGCGCCTGCGCGGCTTGATCCGGGGTAGTGTAAGCAAGGGTAGTACCTCAGGACTCGAGGTTCATTGCGCCCGACGAGAGCCCCCCGCGATGACCCCCGCCGAGGATCTGCGCGAACGGATCGCCACCCGTTTGGCCCGGCGGTCGCCTCGCCGGGTGGATCCGGCGCTTCGCGCCGCCGCGGTGCTCGCCCTGCTCGTGGACGGCTCCGGGGGGCCCCGCCTGGTGCTGACCCGGCGCTCGAACCGACTGCGGCGCCAACCCGGGGACATCGCGTTTCCCGGCGGCATGGTGGAGCCGGGGGAGAGCGCCGAGGGCGCGGCGCTACGCGAAAGCCGCGAGGAAATCGGGCTGGATCCGTCCCGGCTGCGGATCCTGGGTCGGCTGGATGAGCGGCGCACCTACCACGGGTTCCGGCTCAGCCCGTTCGTGGCCTGGGCGACGGAGTCTCCGGAGCGACCGCTTCGCCTCGCTCCCGGCCCGGAGGTGGACCTGGTGTTCCGGACGCCGTGGGCCGATCTCGCCGGAGGCGCCCACGAAACGACCGAGGTCCAGCCGCTCGCGCTCGCGTCCGACGGAACGCGGATCGGTCCGCGGGTTATCTACCGCTACGCGTGGCGGGGCCACGACATCTGGGGCCTGACCGCGCGCATCATCCGGGATCTGCTGGACGTGGCCCACTGACCGGGATCCGGCAGGTCCGCGGATCCTTCTCCACGAATCCGACGAAGACCGGGTGGCGCAGATGCCCCGCCGGGGTCAGCTCGAGATACTCGACTTCGACGACCAGCAGCGGCCGCACGAAGCGGATCACGCCGTCACCGGAGGCGTCGAATCCTTCCGGCTGCGGCGCCTCGAGGCCCCGGAGCGCGTCGCCAAGCTGCTTTCGGGTCGGTTCATCGAGTCCGCTCCCCACGTTCCCGAGCCACACCGGTCCGCCCGGTCCGTAGGCCCCGACGACGAGGGACCGCACCGGGGCGTCCCCGGTCCGGTGCAGGGTCCCGAAGACGACGCACGAAGCCGTCGGCCGCAGCTTGATCTTGAGCCAGTCGTCGCTTCGTTCGCCGATCCGGTAGGGGCTGTCGAGCCGCTTGGCGACCATGCCCTCGAGCTGTCGGTTGCGCATCTCCTCGAAGAACCGCAGTCCGGCGCCGACGACGAGCGAATTGGGAAAGACGAGGCCCTCGCGGTCGGGGAGCAACCGGTCGAGGGCCGCCCGGCGCGTCGCGAGCGGTTGGTTCACGAGGCTCTCGCCGTCCCGACAGAGAACGTCGAAGGCGACGAACCATGCGGGCGTCCGGGCGCGCGCCCGGCGAATGGCGCCCGGATCCCGGAGCCGGTTCCGCTCCATGACGAGAGGAAAACTGGCGCGCTCCCCGTCGAGCACCACGATCTCGCCGTCCACCACGCCGGAACCGGGCAGCGCCCGGAACGCTTTGACGAGCTCGGGGAATTGAGGCGTCTGATCGCGGAGACTCCGCGCCTGGAGTCGCACGGTCGGACCGAAGTACGCGAGGGAGCGAAGCCCGTCCCACTTCGCGTCAAAGAGGTGGTCCGTCGAGTCGAACGGGGAAGCGCAGGTTCCGGCGAGCATCGGGCGCACGCCGCGCTCGATCCAGCCCGCGGGAAAGGCTGCGGCCGGTCGGTTGGGGGGCCCGCCGGTCGCGCCGCCCTGCAGGTCGCTCAGTTCGGTCGCGCGTCTTCCTGGGCGGCGCCGAGGCCGCCGAGCCCCTCGCCCTCGATCCGGGCGAGACTCGACTTGAGCGCATCCATCAGGTTGACGACGCGGCGCGGCTCCACCGCCGGCGCGGTCACCAGCTCCTCGCCCTTGCTCTTCGCCTCCACGATTTCGAGGAAGCGCTTGCGGTAGCCGTCCTCGAAGGCGGAGAGGTCGAGCGGCTTCGCATACGCGTCGAGGAGCTGACGGGCCATCGCCGCCTCCGCCGCCCCCGGTTCCTTCGCGGCCGGCAGGTCGTCGATGTCCGCGATTTCGCGCACTTCGTCCCGGTAGTGCAGGTACGACATGAGGAACACGGCTTCACCGGGCCGGATCGCGACGATCCTCTCCTTGCCGCCGAGAACGACCTGCGCGATCGCCACCCGGTTCGCCGCCTTCATCGCGGCGAGCAGCGTGTGGAAGGGACCCGACGCGACTTCGCCGCCGGGAGCCAGGTAGAAGGAGCCGTGGTAGTAGAGGGGGTCGATCTCGGACTCCTCGACGAACTGCACGATGTCCAGAGTGCGGAGCGAGGGAAGCTGCAACCGGCTCAGGTCGTCGTCCCGGATCAGTACGTACTGATCCTTGCCATACTCGTAGCCCTTCACGATCTCTCCGCGCTGCACCTCGCGGTCGCAGGTCGGACAGCGTCGTTGCTGGCGGATGCGCGACCCGCACTCCTCGTGCAACTGGTTCATGGAGACGGCCTTCACGCGCGCCGCCGGGTAGGCGCGGACCGGGACGAGGACGAGGGCGAGCTTCAGGTTGCCCTGCCAGGTGGGTCGCATGCGGCCGCTCCCGAACCGGGACGGCGCCCGGCGGCGGTCTCCCGCCAGAGAGGTGAGGGAGGTTAGCAGCCGATGCGCCGCGTCCACGAGAGCGCTCCGGGAGCTGTCCCGTCCGCCTGCGTCGCGCCCGCCACGATGGGATAGACTTTTCGTCGTTCGTTCATCGTCGGCGATCCAACGGGTGGCGGCCTTCGCGTCCCCGTTCCGGATCCCGGTCGACCAGTTTCCGAACCGGCGTCGCGCCAGGGTTCTTCATCCCGCGGACGTCTTCGTTCCATTCCGGAGGAGCCTGGCCGGAAACCGTCCGGCTCCAACGTTTTCGAACCGGCGTCGACGCACGGAGCGTCGCGGGCGGGCGGTACCTTCCCCCTACTGACCGATGTCCAACAGTTCGGCGCTCGCCGAGGCGGCAAGCGCCTCCGCAGGCCCTGAGACCGGCCGGATCGTCAACGATCTGACGATCCAGGTAGCCACGATCAACGGCTCCGGAAGCCAGTCCTCCAACCTCGTCCTCCTCCGGTCGCTGTTCCGGATGGGTATCCCGGTGGGGGGGAAGAACCTCTTCCCTTCGAACATCGCCGGGTTGCCCACCTGGTTCACGATCCGCGCGAACCACTCCGGGTGGGTGGCCCGCAAGCGGCGCGTCGACTTCCTCGTGGCGCTGAACCCGCAGACCGCCGCGCGCGATGTCCGGGCGCTCGAGCCCGGGAGCGCAGTGGTCTACGAGGAGTCAATGCGGCTCGAGCGCCAGCGCGACGATCTCGTCTTCTATCCGGTTCCGTTCCAGACGCTGGCCGGCGAGGTGACCCGGGAAACGCGGCTGCGGAAGCTGCTCGCCAACATGATCTATGTGGGCGTGCTCGGCGAGCTCCTCTCGATCCGCCAGGAGTCCATCGACGCCGCCATCGACGCCCAGTTCCGGCGCAAGAAAGCGGCCGTCGAGCTGAACCGCCGCGCGGTGCGGATCGGCGCCCGCTACGCGCGGGACACGCTGGAGAAACGCGATCCCTACGCGGTCGCCCCGATGAACGAGAACGAGGGCAAGATCCTGATCGACGGGAACGCAGCCGCGGCGCTCGGGGCGATGTTCGGGGGCGCCAGCGTCGCCACCTGGTACCCGATCACGCCTTCGTCCAGCCTGGTGGAGCAACTCGAGAAGTTCCTCCGCCAGCACCGGAAGGACGCTGACGGCAAGGCGACCTACGCGGTGGTCCAGGCGGAGGACGAACTGGCTGCGGTGGGCATGGCGCTGGCGGCCGGCTGGGCCGGCGCCAGGGCGATGACCGCCACCTCGGGCCCGGGAATCTCCCTCATGTCCGAGTTCGTCGGGCTCGGCTACTACGCGGAGATTCCGGCGGTCATCTGGAACATCCAGCGGGTGGGACCCTCGACCGGGCTCCCCACGCGGACCGCCCAGGGCGACCTGATCTCGACCTACACGCTGTCCCACGGGGACACGAAGCACGTCTGCCTGCTTCCCGCTTCGACGGCGGAGTGCTTCGAGTTCGGCTGGAAGGCGTTCGACTTCGCCGAACGGCTCCAGACGCCGGTGTTCGTTCTCTCCGATCTGGACCTCGGCATGAACATCTGGGCCACGGATCCCTTCGAGTATCCCGAGGGTCCGATGGATCGGGGCAAGGTCCTGACGAAAGAGGACCTGGAGCGGCTCGGATCCTTCCAGCGCTACGCCGACGTGGACGGGGACGGAATCCCCTGGCGGACGCTGCCCGGCGTCGAGCACCCGGCGGCGGCCTATTTCACCCGGGGCAGCGGCCACGACGAGAGCGCGGAATACACCGAGAGCGAGGAGGCCTATGTCCGGGTCATGGCCCGCCTCGACCGCAAGTTCGAAACGGCCCGGACGCTCGTGCCGCCTCCGGTGATCCAGGCCACCGAGCCGCCGAGCGCCATCGGCATCATCGGCTTCGGGAGTTCCGATCCGCCGATCGAAGAGGCCCGGGTGATCCTGCGCGAGGAGGCGGGGATCGAGGTGGACTACCTCCGGCTGCGCGCGCTGCCGCTGTCTCCCGATGTGCTCGACTTCATCACCTCCCGGCGCCTGGTCGTTGTGCTCGACCAGAACCGGGACGGCCAGCTCCTCCAGTTGCTGCGCGCCGAATTCGGGGATCGCGTTCCGTCGGGCGTCTTGCGGAGTCTCCGCCACTTCAACGGGCTTCCGGTGGACGCCCGGACGATCGTCGACGCCATCGCCGCGATGGAGATGGGCGCCGCGCCGCTTTCCTGACAGGATCCTCCTTCCGGGAACGACCCCGCACGACCCGCCCGACCACGACATGCCCGACCCTGCACCGACCGCCAGAAAACCCCGCGAGAACCGCCTTGGCCTGCGCGCCGGGGACTACCGGGGGAAGCCTTCGACGCTGTGCAAGGGGTGTGGCCACGACGCCATCTCGAGCCAGTTGATCCGGGCCTTCTACGAGTCCGACATCGAGCCGCACCGGGTCGCCAAGCTGTCCGGGATCGGGTGCTCCTCGAAGACGCCCGCCTACTTCCTCGGGCGAAGCCACGGTTTCAACTCGGTCCACGGGCGCATGCCCTCGGTGGCCACCGGGACGATGCTCGCGAACCGCGAGCTCATCGCGGTGGGCGTCTCCGGGGACGGGGACACCGCCTCCATCGGGATCGGCCAGTTCGTCCACCTGGTGCGCCGCAATCTGCCCCTCATCTACATCGTCGAGAACAACGGGGTCTACGGACTGACCAAGGGACAGTTCTCCGCGACCGCCGACGAGAACGCGAAGCTGCGCTCGGGCGAAGTGAACCGCCTCCCGAACATCGACCTCTGCTCCATGGCGGTCGAACTGGGGGCGACCTACGTGGCGCGCTCCTTCGCCGGCGACCCGAAACAGCTCGTCGCGCTCCTGCGAGGCGCGCTCGCTCACAATGGCATCGCCTTCCTGGACATCCTCAGCCCCTGCGTGACCTTCAACAACCACACCGGGTCGACCAAGAGCTACACCTGGGGGAAGGACAACGAGGAGCCGATCCACCTCGTCGACTTCATTCCCGAGTACGCGCAGATCGAGGTGGACTACGAGGAGGGCGCCACCCAGGACGTGCAGCTCCACGACGGCTCCTGGATCCGCCTGAACAAGCTGGACGCCGACTATGACCCGACGAATCGTCGGGCGGCCCGCGAGTTGCTCCTCGACGCCCAGGAGAACAACCGGTTCGTGACCGGCCTGCTCTACCTGGATCCCGAGAAGCCGACCTTCCTCGACACGCTCGAAATGACGGATACGCCGCTGGCGATGCTCGACGAGGCCAGCCTGCGCCCGCCGCGCGAAGCGCTCGACGAGGCCATCGCCGCCTACCGCTGACCGGGGGGCCGCGCCCCGCGGCGCGCGGCCGCGGCGAAGCGGTATCTTCTGTCCTCACGCGCTTCCGGGAGGACTGCGATGACCCATCCTGTGTTCTTCGGCTCGTCGGGATCCTTCCGGCGGTTCGCCGCCTTCGCGGCTCTCGCCGCCCTGACGGCTCTTCCGGCGGCTGGCCAGTCCCGGAACTTCACGATCGCCGACGCGCTGGGGGTGGCCTCGGTGTCGGATCCGCAGCTCTCGCCCGATGCGGAGCAGGTCGCCTACGTGGTCTCCCGGATCGACCTCGAGGAGAACGCGTCCTCCAGCCGCATTCATGTGGTTCCCTTTGCCGGCGGCGCCTCGCGACCGCTGACCCGCCCCGGGCGCTCCGCTTCCCATCCGCGGTACTCGCCCGACGGGACCCGGCTCGCCTTTCTGGCCGCCGGCGAGGGAGATCGCACCCGGATCTGGATCCTGCCGCTCGCGGGCGGCGAGGCCCGGGAGCTGAGTTCGCTCCCCGGAGGCGCGTCATCGTTCGTGTGGGCCCCGGATGGGAGTTCGCTCGCCGTCGTGTCGATGGAGCCGGATCCGGATGCCGGAAAGGACGACGCCCAGCCAAGGCCGCTGGTGATCGATCGGCTTCAGTTCAAGCGCGACGGGCGCGGCTACCTCGACGACCGGCGGCAGCGGATCTGGCTGGTGGACGCCGGGACCGGCGCCCATCGGCAGCTCACCCACGGACCCTGGGACGCCCGATCGCCGGCGTTTTCCCCGGACTCCTCCGAGGTCGCCTTCGTGAGCGTGCGGCCGGAAGGAGGCGGCGATCCGGACGCCACCGACAACTCGGACATCTTCGTGGTCCCCGTCGAGGCCGACGCCGAAACGGAACCCGTCCGGCTGACGTCGAACCCCGGTCCGGACCGGTCCCCGGTCTTCAGCCCGGATGGGAACTGGTTGCTCCACACCGGCAACCGGAAGCCCGAACTCATCTGGTACGCCGGGGAACGGCTGTTCGCCATGGACCGGAACACCGACGAGATCACCGTGGTGGCGGCGGAGCTCGACCGGAACCTGGGGTCACCCCGGTTCGGGGGCGACTCCGACCGGGTCTTCGCCCTCCTCGAGGACGAGGGGAACCGGCACCTCGCGACATTCGACATCGCGGAGGACGCGGCGCCGAACCGGATCGTTGCGGGCGAGCGGACGCTGCGCCAGTTCTCGGTCCGCGGGGCGCGGGCCGCGTTCACCGCGGCGACGCCGGACCGGCCCGCCGAACTGTTCGCGTGGGACGGGACCGGAGAGCCCCGCCGGCTGACCGGGCACAACGACGGCCTTCTCGCCGAGGTCCGACTCGGCGAGGTCGAACGGATCACCTTCCCGAGCTCGGACGGAACATCGATCCAGGGCTTCGTCACGAAGCCGCCCGACTTCCAGCCAGGCAGGCGCTACCCGACGATCCTGTGGATCCACGGCGGCCCCGTCTCCCAGTTCTCCACCGCGTTCCAGAGCACCTGGCAGGTCTTCGCGGCGAACGGCTACGTCGTGGTCGCCGCGAACCCGCGCGGCTCCTCGGGGCGGGGAGAGGACTTCTCCGCCGCCATCTGGGCGGACTGGGGAAACCTGGACTACGAGGATGTGAACGCCGCGGTGGACCACGTGATCGATCTCGGCTACGCCGATCCCGATCGTCTGGGCGTGGGCGGCTGGAGTTACGGCGGCATCCTGACGAACTACGTCATCACGAAGACGACCCGGTTCCACGCCGCGGTGAGCGGCTCCAGCGAGACGGACTACCGGGCGGCCTACGGGAACGACCACTACCAGCTCGAATGGGAACTCGAGCTGGGCCTCCCGTGGGAGAACCCGGACCTCTACGAACGCCTGTCGCCGATCGCCCGGGTCCACCACGTGACCACGCCGACGCTCGTCCTCTGCGGCGAAAAGGACTGGAACGTCCCGCTGAGCCAGTCGGAGAACCTCTACCAGAGCCTCCGGCGGCTGGGAGTTCCGACGCAGCTCATCATCTATCCGGGGCAGAGCCACGGCATCCGGTTGCCCAGCTTCCAGAAGGACCGATACGAGCGGTACGTCGCCTGGTTCGACCGCTTCCTCAAGGCCTCGCCGGAGACCGACGACCGGTAGGACAACAGCGGCCGTTCGTGGTTGCGGCCTCGCCGCCCCGCTCGCGAAGCGGGGCGGCTCCGTGGGCGCCTCGCCGCCCCGCGGGTCAGAACCGGTAGCGGATCTGGCCGATGACCTGGCGCTTCAGGATATCTCCGAAGATGTGCTGCTGGATCTCCTGGTTCAGGAGGTTGACCACCCGCAGCGATGGCCGGATCCGGCCCTCCATCAGGTTCAGCGTCATCGACGCGTTGACCATCGTGTAGGGCTCGGTCCAGCCGATGAACCAGAGCACATCGGTGAACAGCGCCCGGTCCGAGTAGTTCACCGAAGCGCCGATCTCGACGGGGTCGAAGTTGGCGTCGATTCCGGCGTTCACCCGGTGCGCCGCCGGGATGGCGATCTCCTCGATGTCATCCGCGCTGTACCCCTCGGTCACCGGCTCGGCCTGCCAGGAGTAGTTGAGATAGCCGCGGTACCGGCCCCGGCGCGCGTTCAGGCCCAGTTCCACGCCGGTGTTGCGGATGAGCTCCCGGTTCACGTAGGTCAGCGTGCGGGGCAGTTGCACATCGGCCAGCGCGGCCAGCAGCTCGATCAGCGCTCCCGGGCTCCGGCCAACCGCCTCGACGGCGGGAGGCAGGGTTCCGGGGGGCAGCGCCGCGCCCACTTCGGCGATGAACTGCGAGCTCTCGGTCGCCGCTTCGATCCAGCCAGCCGGCGGATCGGCGCCGGACCAGAACGTCTCATCGGTGAAGTCGATGCTGCCCCGGGTGTCATTGCGGTACCAGGCGGCGGTGGCCCCGAGCCAGTCGGTAAGCGCTCCCGACCATCCCACCTCGTACGCCGTCAGGCGTTCGGGCGCCAGCACATCGCTGCCCTGCGCGGTGAAGGGGAGGCGGTACTGGATCGGCGCCGGAAGGGCGGAATCGGGTAGCCGGAGCGTGGGGAAGAAGCTGCGGAAAGCCGGCCGGAGATCGATCTCGATCTCGGTGGAGACCGGGACGCTCAGGAAGGTGTTCGACAGCGACGGCGCCCGGAACGCCCGGTTGTAGCTGACCCGGAACGACTGCCTGGGCGTCGGCTTGAAGATGACCGTCGTTCGCGGCGAGAACTCGAACTCGTCCAGCGTGCTGATCCGGTCGGCGCGGGCGCCCACGATCCAGCGCAGCCGGTCGCTCAGGAAGATCTCGTCGTGGACGAAGAACCCCTGCTCGTTCCGGCCGTCCCCAAGCGGGGCCAGCCCGAAGTCCAGGCGGACGAGCCGGATGTTGCCGCCGTAGCTCAGAACGTTGCGGGTCCCGAGGAAGCGGGTGTCCTTCAGGCTGATGTCGAAGGTCTCGGTGTTCAGGTGCGAGTTGATGACCTCGCCGGCGGGGTCCTGGGTCAGCATGGCGTCGAACGTGGCGCGCGTGCTGTTCACGAAAGCGCCGATCTCCATGTTCCCGCGCAGGTACTGGGCCCTTCCGTAGGACATGGCGGTCCCGGGCTGGATCTCGAAGGGGCCGAGCCCGCTGTGGAGCATTCCCGAGCTTCCGGCGTAACCGCCGGTGAGGCGGAAGGCGCTGGTCCGGTCCGGCGCATCCCAGTCGAGGCGGAAGTCCACCTTCGGGTTCCGCGCATCGAGGGGTTCGACCCCCGGGTAGACGACGCCGTCCGAGTTGGGGATCTCACCCACCGGACGGGCGAGCGGATCGTAGGCGGCGTAGCCGACCCTCAGCCGGAACGCCAGCGTGTCGCTCAGCACCTGGGAGTGGGTGAGGCTCGTGGTGAGGTTCGTGCCCGGATCCAGCGACTGCCCGGTCACGTTGCGGTCGAACGTCCCGAACCGGAAATCGAGCGTCGTGCCGGGGTTGTCGCGGGGGGAGCGGGTGATCAGGTTGACGACGCCGCTCATGGCGTTCGCTCCCCACACCGCGGACGCCGGTCCGTTGACCACTTCCACCCGCTCGAGGTCGTCCATGCCCACCGAGATCAGGTCCCAGGCCACGAACCCGAAGAAGTCCTGATAGACCGAACGGCCGTCCACCAGCACGAGCTGCGAGGTGGCGAGCGTTCCGGAGGATCCCCGACTCGTGACGCTCAGGTCCCGGTTGGACATCTGCGTCACGTTCACCCCGGGCGCCTGCCGGATCAGATCGCCGATGGAGTCGGAGGCCTGGCTCTGGATCAGGTCGGCGTCGATGACGGCCACCGCCGCCGGAGCGTTCACGATTTCCTGCTCGAGGCGCGAGGCGGAGACCACGACGGTCTCGGCGAACCGGAGGTCCTCCAGTTCGGAGGCCTCCTCCGTCTCCTGGGAGGCCTCCGACTCCTCGCTTTCCTGGGGAGGGTCCTCGGCCGCCTGTTCCTGGGACATGGCCGCGGGAGCCCCGAGGAGGAGCGTCATGGCGAGCGCGGCCGCCGGAAGATGCTTGGTGTCCTTCATGAGTCCTCTCCCCCGGGGGGGACATTTCGGCGGCTATCCTACCCGGGCGCTCCGGGAGGGGTGAGACCGGGCGCGCGCAGCCCGTTCGCATCCCGTCCCGGCTGGTTCCCGGCATGCCATCCGTCACGCAGTCCCAGGTTCTGGAGGCCCTGTCCGCGGTCCCGAACCCGGACTTCGACGGGTCGAGCATCGTCGACCTCGGACAGGTGGCCGAGGTGCGGGTCTGCGCTCCCATCGTCAGCGTGGCGGTGAATCTGCCCAACGTGGCCACCGGCGCCGGCGAGGCGATCCGGCGCGCCGCGCGCGAGGCTCTGCTGGGTCTGCCCGGGATCGAGCGGGCGGAGGTGTCTCTCCGGGCGACCGTCCCGGTCTCGCCGGCGCCGCGGGTCGGGGGACCGGCGCCGCAGCGGGGGCCGGGCCCGTCGCCCTCGACGCCGAGCAGGCCCGAGGGGGTCCGGAACGTCATCGCGGTGGCCTCCGGCAAGGGCGGGGTCGGCAAGAGCACGGTCTCGGCGAACCTGGCCGCGGCCCTCGCCGCCGACGGCGCGCGGGTGGGGCTCCTGGACGCCGATGTCTACGGGCCGTCGCAGACCACCATGTTCGGGCGCGACGACCGCCCGCAGACCGACGACAAACGGCGCCTGCTCCCGCTGGAGGCGCACGGCGTCCGGTTCATCTCGATGGGCATGCTCTCCTCGAGGGAGACGCCGGTGATCTGGCGGGGTCCGATGGCTTCCCGGCTCGTCCAGCAGTTCTTCTCCGGCGTCGTCTGGGGCGAGCTGGACTACCTGCTCGTGGACCTGCCTCCCGGAACCGGAGATGTCCAGCTCACGATCGCGCAGACCGCGGCGCTGGCGGGCGCCGTCATCGTGACGACGCCGCAGGCGGTGGCGCGCACGATCGCGGAGAAGGGCCTGCGGATGTTCCAGCCGGTCCAGGTGCCGGTGCTCGGCGTCGTGGAGAACATGAGCGGGTTCGCCTGCCCCCGTTGCGGGGATGTCACCGACATCTTCTCGCAGGGCGGGGGGGAGAGCGTGGCGCGGGACCTCGGCCTGGATTTTCTGGGCCGCATCCCGATCGATCCCCGAATCGTGACCGCGGGGGACGAGGGGGTCCCGAGCGTGGTGCGCGAACCCGAGAGTCCGGCGGCCGCGGCCTTCCGGGACATCGCCGGTCGGGTGTCGCTCGCGGTGGCGAGGGGCAACGACGGGGTGGCGGGAGGGCTCGCCGCGTCGATCGATGCAGGCGACGGCGCGATCGTGGTCCGGTGGGCGGATGGCGAGACCGATCATCTCGACTTCGAGCTTCTGAGGAACCACTGCCCCTGCGCCACCTGCGTGGACGAGTGGAGCGGCAAGCGCCGCTCGCTGACGCTGCTGCTGCCGTCCAATTTCGGTCCGAGTCGCCTCGTCCCGGTCGGGAACTACGGCGTCCAGATCCACTGGAACGACGGCCACGAGACGGGGATCTACAGCCACCAGCTTCTCCGGCGGCTGGCGCGCCAGAGTTCGGCGGCGGCGTCCGCCTGAAGCCGAAGGCTCCCGCCGGTCCAACTCAGCTCGCGGCCGCGGACTCCCCGGCGCCCGGGCTCGTCCGGTGCACCTCGATGACGCCGCGGACCCCCTGCAGCAGTCGGGAGATCGCGCCGACCTCCTTCGCGTTGTGCACGGCCACGGTGATCCGGATGTTCCCGCGGTCCGCATCGTCGGCCATCCCCTCGAGCGACCGGATGTCGGTGTCGGTCTCCGCGATCACCTTCGTCAGGTCCGCGAGGATCCCCTTCCGATTCTCGACCCGGACGGTGAAGCCGGCGTCGTATCGGGCGCCGCTGGTGGAGCCCCAGGAGACCGGAACCCGGCGTTCGGGATCCCTTCCGAGGTCCGTGAGCTGCGGACAGCGCGCCGCGTGGACCGACACTCCCTTGCCCTGGGTGATGTAGCCCGCGATCTCCTCTCCCGGGAGCGGGGAGCAGCAGCGCGCCCGGTGGACCAGGATGTCGTTCTGGCCGCTGACCAGGATGTCACGGGACTGGCGCCCGATGATCCGGCGGACCGTCCCGGCGATTCCCTGTCCGCTGGCCTCCGCCCCGGACGCCTCGCGCAGCTCCTCGACCGGGAAGATGTCCCTGAGCAGCCTGGAGGGCGGGGTCTTGCCATAGCCGGCGACCGCGTAGAGGTCTTCCAGCGTCGAAGCCCCGTGCCGCTTCAGGGCGTCGGGGAGGCCGGGCGCTCCGCGTAGCCGCCGCAGGCTGAACCCGTGCGTGCGGGCTTCCTTCTCGATGAGCTTGCGGCCGATTTCGATGCTCTTCTTCTTGGCCTCGGCGTTGAGCCGCGCCCGGATCTTGCTCTTCGCGCGGTTCGTCCGGGCGAACTTGAGCCAGTCCTCGTTCGGCAGGTGGTTCTTGCGGGTGAGGATCTCGCAGATGTCGCCGTTCCGGAGCTCCTGACGGAGCGGCGTCATCACCCCGTTCACCCGCGACCCGACACAACCGTGCCCGACTTCGGTGTGAATCGCGTAGGCGAAGTCGATCGCGGTCGCGCCGCGCGGCAGGGTCTTCACTTCGCCGCGGGGCGTGAAGCAGTGGACCTCGTCGGGGTAGAGGTCGATCTTGAGACTGCTCAGGAACTCGTTGGGATCCTTGAGTTCCTTGTGCCGCTCGAAGATCTGGCGCAGCCACGCGAACCGCTCCACGTCCTCCGGGGCGAAGCGCCCGCCCGACTTGTAGCTCCAGTGCGCGGCGATCCCCTCTTCGGCCACCCGATGCATGTCCCGGGTCCGGATCTGGACTTCGAAGTGCGTGCCCGAGTCCGTCATCAGGCTGGTGTGAAGCGACTGGTAGCCGTTGGCGCGCGGCATCGCGATGAAGTCCTTGATGCGGCCGGGAATCGGCTTCCAGGCATTATGGATGACGCCCAGGGCGGTGTAGCAGTGGGGCACCGTGTCGGTGACCAGGCGCAGCGCGATGAAGTCGTACATCTGGTCCAGCTCGATGCTCTGCCGCCGCATCTTGCGGTAGATCGAGTAGATGCTCTTGGTTCGGCCCGAGAGGTCGCCCGGGATCCGCTCGGCGGAGAGCTCCTTGCGGAGCGTGCGGCTGATGTCCCGGATGAACTCGTCCGACCAGCGCTTCTTCGCCTTCACCCGCGACTCGAGCACCCGATAGGTCTGCGGCTCCAGATGGCGCAGCGAGAGATCCTGCAGTTCGGCTTCGATGCGCCCGATTCCGAGGCGGCCGGCGATCGGGGCGTAGACATCCAGCGTCTCGGTGGCGATCCGCTGCCGTTTCTCCTCGCGCAGGTGGTCCAGCGTCCGCATGTTGTGGAGCCGGTCGGCCAGCTTCACGAGGATGACCCGGGTGTCCTCGGTCATCGCGATGACCATCTTCCGGATGTTTTCCGCCTGGTTCGCCTCGGCGGAGCGGAAGTCGACCTTCCCGAGCTTGGTGAGGCCGTCGATGACCCGCCGCACATCCTTCCCGAAGAGGCGTTCGATCTCGTCGGCGCCGACCTCGGTGTCCTCCACGACATCGTGCAGGAGGCCGCACGCCACGGAGACCGGGTCGAGCTGAAGGTCGGCGAGGATGCCCGCGACCTCGAGGGGGTGAGTCAGGTAGGGCTCGCCCGAGCGTCGCACCTGACCCCCATGCGCCTGGGCGGCCACCACGTAGGCGCGCCGCAGCAGGTCAAAGTCGGCGTCCGGGTGGTAGGAACGGATCCGTTCCCAGATCGTCTCAAACCGGATCATCGTCAGTGGCGCGTCCGGGCTCTTCGCCGGGGAGATCACCCCGGACCGCCCTGAGGCGACCGGGCCCGACGTCTCACCGAGGACGCCGGAACGCAAAGGACCCCGCCAACCGCCGCCGAAGCGAGCGGCCGACGGGGCCCTGGATGGAAGTTGCGCGGTTGGAGGGAGAGGGTCGCCCCCTTACGGCTGCTCGCCGGTTGCGGCGGCTTCGGCGGCGGCTGCGGCCGCTTCCGCGGCGGCGGCCTGCTGGGCCTCACGAAGCGCCAGCGCCCGCGAGCGATACTCGTCCGCCTCGGCGGTCAGCGCCGACGCGTTGCGCGGATCCAGCTTGGCCTTCTCGCGGAGGAGGAGGTTCTTGTAGACGAGCGCGTCAACGTACTCGTCGTTGATCACGAGCGCCTGGTCGAGCTGCTCCATGCCGAGGTCCACGAACTCGCGGCGATCCGATTCCGTGAGGTCCGGGTCGCGGTAGACCTTGTCCCAGTAGTAGGTCGCGATCAGGTAGTAGCCCTCGGGGTTGTCGGGGTTCACATCGCGGGCCCGCGCGAGCCATTCCATGGTCTCGTCGAACCGGCCGTACTTGTTCAGGAGGTTCGCGACCTGGCGGTAACCGATCGGGTCGTCCGGGTTCAGCTCCACCGGCTTTTCGTAGGCGGCGACCGCCTTGTCGAGCAGCGGGTTCTCCTCCGGGTCGTGGTAGCGCTCGTACACGTCGGCGAGCGCGTAGTACCGCTCCGGCGCGTCCGGGTCCATGTCGATGAGCCGGTTGAAGTAGTGCTCGGCCATCTCGAGGTCGTCGAGGTGGTCGCGGTGGATCCCGGCGAGCTGTTCGACCGAGTAGCGCTCGTAGAGGCCTACGACCTCCTTGGTCTCCGGGGTCTGATCAGGGTCGTTCAGGATGGCCTCGACGACGCGCAGGGTGTCCTCGTAGCCGTCGAGCGCGGCGTCCAGATGCGCCTCGTTCTCCTCGTCCATGTCGCCCGGCCGGTAGAGAAGATGGTGGCTGCTGGCGCTGAAGAAGCGGAGCGTCGTCTGGACGATCATGTGCTCTTCAGGCGCGTTCGCGGCCGCCTCGGCGTAGTGGCCGATGGCCTCCTCGTACTCCTTCTTGCCGTAGGCCTCGTTCGCCTTCTGGAAGGCTCGCATCGCCTGCAGCATGTTGATGTAGTTCCCGACGTATCCGCAGCCCACCGAGCCGGCCGTGAATGCGCCCAGAACCAGCGCCGCCAAGGCGGCGCGCAGAAGGGATTTCCTCTTCGCGGTCATGATGTCCGTGGCCTCCTCCCCGTTCATTCGGGGACGATCCCGACGCGCTCGACGCCATTCCCCTTGGCGATGTCGAGGATGGCGACGACGTCCCCGTAGTTCAGGAAGCCGTCGGCCTTGAGGAAGATCGTCTTGTCAGCGCGGGTCTCGAAGATGTCGCGGATCCGGAGCGGAAGCTCCTCGCGCGCAACGACCTGCTTGTTGATCGTGACCTGACCCTGCCCGTCCACGTTCAGGACGAGCTGGTTCGGGTCCGGCTCCGCCTCGACGACCTCGTCCTGGCTCTCCGGCATCTCCACGTCGTGGCCCTGCTGCGTGAGCGGGGTGACGACCATGAAGATGATGAGCAGCACGAGCAGCACATCGATCAGCGGGGTGATGTTGATGTCCGAGGTGACTCCGCCGGACGCAAAGCCTGACATTCCCATGATGGGTTCTCCTGGGTCTTCCCGGTGGTCCGCCGCGGGCTATTCGGTGGCCCGGTCGGTGATCAGGCCGATCTCGTCGGCGCCGCCGTCACGGCACAGTTCCATGATGTACAGGACTTCGTGGTACTGCAGTCGTTCGTCGGCCTTCAGGTAGAGCAGCCGCTCGGTCTTGCCTTCGAACTTGGCGGCGAGCGCCGTCGGAAGGTCCTGCTGGGTCGTGGAGATCAGGTCGAGGTAGATCTCGCCGTTCTCCCGGACCGCGACGTTGACGACATCATCGCTGTCGGCGTGGTCCTGGCCGTACTCGGCGACCGGGAGCTTCACATCGACTCCCTTCTGCAGCAGCGGGGTCACCACCATGAAGATGATGAGCAGCACCAGCATGACGTCCGCGAGCGGCGTCACGTTGATGTTCGCGTTGACATCCTTGCTGCCAAGGCCTGCCATTCCCATGTCGGATCCCTCCTTCAGTTGGAGTGGCCGGCGACCGCCTCCCGGAGGACGGGAGGCGGTTCAGCGACCATGGAAGTGTGGTTGGGGGTTGGGTTTCGGTGCCGGCGGATCAGGAACGGCGCGACATGTAGTCGAGAAGTTCCGAGGCTCCGTTGTCCATTTCGATGCCGAAGCCGTCGGCGCGGTTCGTCAGGTAGTTGAACGCCCACACCGCCGGGATGGCGACGAAGAGACCGAAGGCGGTCGCGATGAGCGCCTCGGCGATTCCGGCGGAGACGGCGCCGATACCACCGGAGCCGGTCAGCGCCATGCCGCGGAAAGCGGTGATGATGCCGAGCACCGTCCCGAGGAGGCCCACGAAAGGAGCCGTCGCGCCGACGGTGGCCAGCCCGGAGAGGTTCCGGCGGAGATCCATCATGTTGATGGCGGTGGCCCGCTGGATGGCGCGGTTGGCGGACTGGATGGTCTCCGGGTCCGCGCTTCCGCCCTCGGCGGCCTGGTACTGGACTTCCTGAAGGCCGGCGAGCAGCACCTTGGCGAGGTGGCTGTTCTTGACGCTCTTGTCCTGGCTGACCTTGATCGCGCTGTCGATGTTCCCGTCCTTGAGGGCCTTGGCGACCTTCGGCGAGTAGCTGCGCGACTGGCTCTTGGCCTTCGTGTAGGTGAGATAGCGCTCGACCATGACCGCGAGCGAATACACGGACATGACGGCCATCACGCCGTTGATGAACTTGGCCGCGAAGCCCATGTGGCTCCAGATCTCGAGCAGATCGAAAGACATTTCCGTGGTCCTCCTGGGATTCGTGGAAATTCGAGAAACGCCGCCGCGCCCGGGTCAACTGGGCCCAGGCGACGGCGGATCAGGAAATAGGGGAGTTGGTTCCGTTCGTCGCGTGGGCCTCAGCTGATCGCGCTTCGTCAGCCCAGGTTGAAGGTCACCGTGACGGACATCACGATCGGCACCGGCACGCCGTTGAGCAGCGTCGGCTGGTATCTCCACTGGCGCACCGCGTCCATCGCGGCCTGGTCCAGAAGCGGGATCGAGCGCAGCACCGAGATGTTCGTCACGTTGCCGTTCGGGTCGATGATCGCTTCCAGGATGACGACGCCCGAGACCCGCGCCTGTTTGGCGATCTCGGGATAGATGGGCTGGACGTAGTTGATCCGCGTCGGTTCGCGGATCTCGCCGCCCACCCGGACAGGAGCCGCCTTGGGCGGCGGAGGCGGGGGCCCGGAGGGCAGTCCACCGACGATGCCGCCGATGATCCCGCCCGGAACTCCGCCCTCGACGCCGCCAGGGACGCCGAAGTCGACGCCGGCGCTGTCGCCGATGTCATCGGGAATGTCCACCGGAGCCACGAACTGCGGGGTCGTGTTGAGGACCGGCTTGGGCGCCGACGGGCGACGGGCCGCCTTCGGCGGCGGCGGTGGCGGCGGCGGGGGCGGCGGCGGCGGGGCCGACGCCATGAAGGTCATGATGCCGTCCGGAGTCGGAAGGTTGACCGCGAGGATCGGGATCACGATGAAGATGATCGCGAGTCCCGCCTGCAGCGCGAACGAAAACGCGAAGGCCCCGGCGGAGCGCAGCGCGTTGTCGTCCTGCGAGGAGACATTGAATGTCACGTTTCTGGCCATGCGGACCTCCTGATTCCCGGTGTCCCGTCCCCGACTCGGGTCGGGTCGTCACCCCCTGTTCCGGAAGGGAAAACGCGCCGCCCGCCGCCCCGCGACACCGACCCTTGAGAACGGTGCAAAATCAGGACGCCGAGGGGCCCGCCGGACCATCGGGAAGAGAGAGAAAGTAGCACTCCACGCCCCCGGATGTCAACCGGAACAACCCGGAGTCGGGCGCGTCGGGCGCCGGGCGCCGACTCGGCGGAGCGGATGCCGCCTAGCGGAGGGAAAACCGCACCGTGAGGTCGCTGAGGGCCGCCACCGGACGCCCGTTCCGCTGCGCCGGCCGGAAGCGCCAGCCGGATTCGACGACCCGGACCGCTTCCTCGTCGAGGCCGGGAACGGAGCGGATGACGCGCAGGACCTCGACCGCGCCGCGCTCGGTGATGAGCGCCCGGAGGACCACCCGACCCCGGATCCCGTCCCGCAGCGCGGCGCGCGGAAACTGCGGACTGGGCATCGAGATGGGCGTCGGGGGCGTATCCGGCGGCGGCAGGACGGGGTCCGCTTCGGCCCGGGAAGCGCCGATCCGGCCGCCGGCGACGCCGCCCGCGAGGCCGCCGACAACGCCCTCGGCGCGTCCGAAGGGGAGCCCGTCGAACAGTCCCTCCGGGAGGCCGTCGGGCGCTCCGAAGGAGGCGCCGGCGTCGGCCGCCGCCTCGGCGGCGGCCTGAAGCGCCGCGGTCGGGACCGGTTCGGGGGGAGGCAGGAAGACCTGCGGCCGCCTCCGGGGGGCGGCGGCCGTCTCGGGACGCCGGGGGGCGTCCGGTTCACCCACGGGCAGCGCCGCCGCCGGCGGGGCGAAGAAGCGCACGGTGTGGGCCGCTTCCGGTCCGGTGGGGATGCCCGCCCGGTCGAGGCTCGCGGACGCATGGAGCAACCCCAGGACGGCCGCTCCGTGGAGCACCAGGACGACCGGCAGCGACACGCGCAGTCCGCCGGCGGCGGCCGGAAAGTCCTTCGACGGCCGCAGGAGCATTCGGCGCGCAGGGGGTCCGGCGGACACGATCGTTGGTCTAGCAACCTGTTGACAAAGTCACGCGGCGTTCGAGCGGCGATGCATCCCGCCCGAACCGCGCCCCTTCGGGGCGCTCATCGTTCCGTTTCGCTCGGAATATTCCCGATATTCCTCGCTCACGCGCCTTGTCGGCCGGGCGCCTCACCGCTCTCGGCGCTGCACGGGACTTCATCAACAGGCTGCCCGCCCGCCAGTCTACCGGGGGACCCCCGGCGCTGCCGGAAGGCGGGCGGGTTCGGGCCCGATCAGACTCTGGCGGGTTTCGCCGCGGGGTGCTGTTCCTCGGCGCTCGCCTTCGCGCTCCGACGGAACCGATGCCACCAGAGCACGATGGGCGACGCGATCGCGATGGAGGACCACGTTCCCACCAGGACTCCGGCCACGAGCACGAACGAGAAGGCGCGGAGCACCTCGCCGCCCCAGATGAGCAGCGCTCCGACCGCGATCAGGGTCAGCCCCGAGGTGAGCACGGTGCGCCGCAGGGTCTGGTTGATCGAGAGGTTGATGATCTCGCGGAGCTCGATCCGTCGATGGATGTGGCGGTTCTCGCGGACGCGGTCGAAGATCACGATCGTGTCGTTCACCGAGTACCCCACAAGCGCGAGGAACGCCGCGATCACGTTCAGGCTGAGCTCGTGGTCGAACAGCGACACCAGCGCCAGCGTCACGCCGACATCATGCAGGACGGCCACGGTGGCCCCGACCCCGTAGACGGGTTCGAAGCGGAACCCGATGTAGATCAGCATCGCGAACAGCGCGAGGAGCGCTGCGTTGCGCGCGCGCCGCCGCAAGTCCTCTCCGACCTGCGGGCCCACGACTTCGGTGCTGGCGGAAACCAGCGGGGTCCCCGCCGACCCGGCGCGGAGCGACGTCAGGATGCGGTTCGCGCTCGCGTCGATGCCGCTCGCGGCTTCGCCGGGCTCTCCCTCCTCCTTCTCGACCCGGATCATCACCTGGTTCAGGGAGGGATCGTCGTAGCGCTGGATCACCGCATCTCCGAACCCCAGCCCGGAGACGGCCTCCCGGACGGCCTCGATCTCGGGGGATTCGGCGAACTTGGCGACCACCAGGGTCCCTTCGGAGAAGTCGATTCCGTAGCGGAGTCCGCCCTGGCGCACGGTATCCACCACGCCGGCGGCGAAGACGGCGAGCGACACGCCGGCGAACCACCAGCGGTACTTCAGCCAGTCGATGCGGGTGTCGCGGAGGATGTCCATGGCGGCGAACTCAGATGCTCAGCGCGCTCACCTGGCGTCGCCCGCCAAGGACCCAGTCGAAGAGGAAGCGGGAGACGAACATGGCGGTGAAGACGTTGCTGATCAGCCCGATGCTCAGCGTCACGGCGAAACCCTGGACCGGTCCGGTCCCGAACTGGAACAGGATGGCCGCCGCCACCAGCGAGGTCATGTTGGCGTCCACGATCGTCAGGAAGACGCGGGAGAACCCGACCGAGACGGCGGTGCGCGGCGGCTTGCCGGAACGCATCTCCTCCTTGATTCGCTCGAAGATGAGCACGTTCGCGTCGACCCCCATCCCGATCGTCAGGATGACCCCGGCGATGCCCGGCAGGGTCAGGGTGGCGGCGAAATACGCCATCGCCCCCATGAGGATCAGGAGGTTCATGACGAGGGCGATCACCGCGTTCACGCCCGAGAGCCGGTAGTAGAAGAGGATGAAGAGGAGAACGCCCGCGAGTCCCGCCAGCGAGGCGGTGACCCCGCTCCGGATGGAATCGGCGCCCAGCGACGGGCCGACGGTGCGCTGCTCCTGGTATTCGAGCGAGGCGGGCAGCGCTCCCGCCCGCAGAACGAGCGCCAGGTCGAGCGCCTCCTCCACCGTGAAGTTCCCGACGATCTGCCCCTGGTCGTAGATCGCGCTCTGGATCACCGGAGCGGAGACGACGTCCCCGTCGAGGACGATGGCCATCTGGCGTCCCACGTTGGCGCCGGTGAAGTCGCGCATCCGGGACGCGCCGTCGGCGTGGAGGCTGAACTCCACGTTGGGCAGGTTCGTCTGGAAGTCGATGCCCTGGCGCGCGTTGCGGAGGTCGCGCCCGGTGATCGCGGCTACGCGGTTCACCTGGTACCAGCCGGTGGCCCCGGTGGGCAGCGTGGTGGTGATGTTCTGAAGCGAACTGTTCAGCGGGGGCAGCAGGGCCTCGTCGAGCACCGGCCCCGCCTGGACCAGGCGGAGTTCGAGCTGGGCGGTGGCCTGGATGATCTCCTTGGCCCGCTCCACGTCCTCGTAGCCGGGAAGCTGCACCAGGATCTGGTCGCCGGTGGCGCCGTGCGTCGTGATGACCGGCTCCGCCACTCCCAGTTCGTCAACCCGTCGGCGGATGGTCTCCATCGCCTGCACGACGGTCTGGTCCCGGAGCACGAGCTCCTCGGAGGAGCGCAGCCGCAGCGACCAGTCATCGCCCCCCACGGTCTGGAGATCCCACGCCGGCCAACTGAAGGCCACGATGTCGGAGACCTCCGAGCGGCGGGACCCGTCGAGGTCGAGGATCGTCAGGTCTCCGAACCCGTTCACCTCGATGTCCGAGAAATCGATCGCCTCGTTGTCGAGCCGCTCGGCGAGCTGCTCCGCGGTCTCGTCGGTCATCACCCGGACCGCGTCGTCGGTCTCCACCCGGAGCACCAGGTGGATTCCCCCCTGGAGGTCCAGTCCGAGGACCAGCTTTTCTCCCGGCGGGTTTACGACCAGGACGAGTCCCGCGACCAGCGCGAGAAGGAAGATCGCCTTCAGGCGGAGGTTCCGCTTCACCGTCGGCTCGCCGCGTTCCCGGGTTCTGGCAAGAAGTGAGGCCGGAGGCTCAGGTCTTCTTCTCGATGACGCGGGCGACCGCGTTCCTGTCGAGCTGGAGCCTGACCGAGTCCGAGACCCGCAACTGGATCACGTCTCCCTGGAGTCCGGTGATCACGCCGTGGATGCCGCCGTTGGTGACGACCCTGGCGCCTCGATCCAGGCTCTTCAGCATGGCTTCGGTCTCCCGCTGGCGCTTGCGCATGGGCCGGAACACGATCAGATAGAAGATCCCGAAGATGACCGCGAACAGCAGCAACTGCATGCCGAAGGCGCCGCCGCCCGGGCTGGCCTGAAGAAGGGACGGGAACATGCGGAGAGAGGGGCCTTTCTGGCGGTCCGCCCACCCGGGCGGGATGCGAAAAGCCCGGCTTCCCCTCGGCGGGAGAGCCGGGCGCGCGGAACGCCGCAGAATACCACGCGCCGGTCGCCCGGTCCGTAGAACCCGCGCGGATCAGCCCGGGCCGCGCTTCCGTCCGGGGCCGCGCCGTCTCAGCCGGAAACACGGTCCGGTTCTTCCGGGTTCGTGGTCCTCCAGCGGGAGCGATTCGCCGCATGGAACGAGGCGAACCGGTCCTCGCGGATGGCGTCGCGCAGCTCGGCCATCAATCGGGCGTAGAACGTCAGGTTGTGGGCGCTCAGCAGGGTGGCGGCGATCCGTTCCCGGGCCCTCAGCAGATGGTGGAGCCACGCCCGGCAGTACGAGGCGCAGGCCGGGCAGGGGCAGTCGGGGTCGAGGACGCGATCGTCGTCCCGGAACCGGGCCCGGGAGAGATTCAGCCTCCCCGCCCGCGTGAACACGATGCCCCGGCGCGCCAGCCGGGTCGGAAGGACGCTGTCGAACAGGTCCACGCCGAGGGCCGCCGATTCGATCAGGTCGGCCGGGAGACCGGCCCCCATGAGGTAGCGGGGACGCTCCGGCGGGAGCGCTTCGGCGGTGACTCCGGTGACGCTCCGCGTCGCGTCTCCGGCTTCCCCCATGAGCAGCCCGCCCACGCCGAACCCGTCGAAGCCCTCTCCCGCCGGTCCGAACGCCGCGAGCGCCCGCGCGTTCGCTTCCCGGGCGGTGGCGGACACCCCTCCCTGGACGATGCCGAAGAGAAGCTGGCCCGTTTCCGGGGATCCGGCTCTTCGGTGGACGGTGAGCGCGCGCTCCGCCCACCGCAGGCTCCGCGCGGCCGCCCGCTCCACCGCCTCCTCCGGCGCCGGGAGGCTGAGGCACTCGTCGAGGACCATCGCGATGTCCGATCCGAGATCCCGCTGCACTTCGATCACGCTCTCCGGAGTGAGCTCGTGGAGCGAGCCGTCCCGATGGGAGCGGAGGCGGACCCCGGTCTCCGACACGTCGCGCAGCGAGCTCAGGCTGGCGATCTGGTAGCCCCCGCTGTCGGTGAGGATCGGCCGGTCCCAGTCCATGAGCCGGTGGAGGCCGCCGAGCCGCGCCACCCGCCGGTGGCCCGGCTGAAGCATGAGATGCCAGGCGTTCGCGAGCAGCACCCGGGTTCCGGCCTGGCGCGCCTCCCGGGTGGTGAGCCCCCGAAGCGCCCCCGATGTCGCCACCGGCATGAACTCGGGCGTGTCGATCGGACCGTGGGCGGTCGTCAGCCGGCCCAGACGGGCGCCGCCGCTCCGCGCCCGGACGCTGAAGGCCGGGGTCAAGACCGGGGGACCGGGACGAACAGGAAGCGGTCGAGGGCGGCGGCGACTCCCTGGTCATCGTTGCTCCCGGTCGTTTCGAATCCCAGCCCGCGAAGGCCGGCCTCGGCGTTCGCCATCAGGACGCCCGTCCCGGCGGCCCGGAGCATGGAGAGGTCGTTCCAGTTGTCTCCGATCGCCAGGGTGGAGGCCATCGGGACGCCGGCCGCGGCCGCCACCGATCGGAGCGCTGCGCCCTTGGAGGCTTCCGCGCCGAGGACATCCACCAGCGCCAGGTTCGTCGCGGCGTACTCGGTGCGCTCGAGGCTCGCCGCGGCGCCGAGGACCTCCCGCAGCTCCGCCTCGGCTTCCCGGCATGGCCCGGGACTGCCGGCGAGAACCAGATGAACGGGGTCTTCGGCGAACCGCGGCGCCGGGTCGAGCCGAGGCGCCGGTCGAATGGTGGAGAGGTAGCGGCGAACGCGCGGAGAGCCGGGGTCGCTGGCGCTGATGCGCACGCCCCCGTCACGGTCGCTGATCACGAGCGTGAGCGAACGCCGCCGGCTGATCGCCGCCGTCGTCTCGGCGACCGCTTTCGGCAACAGGATCTCGGTCAGCGTGGCGTCCCCGCGTCGCACCAGCGCGCCGCCGTGCCCGGCGCGGAAGATCGAAGCGGGAAGCTGGCGAGTGAGGTCTTCCAGTTCGGCGAACCGCCGCCCGGTGATCACCGCCACCGCGACGCCGGCTTCCTGCGCGCGGAGGAGCGCGTCGAGGTCGCGCGCCGCGATCCGCTTCACCGAATCCAGAAGCGTGCCGTCGAGGTCCACCGCCACCAGGCCGATTCCGTGCGGCCCGATTCCGGAACGAACGGGCGGCTCAGGCGCCGGCGGCGCGGTCTCCATCCCCGCGGGGCGGCCGATCACGGTCCGGGAGGGGTGACCCCGTCCCAGACCCGCACCCGGCGGATGCGATCGCCGGGTTCGATCCGCTCCAGCACCTCGAAACCGCTGCGCACATGCCCGAAGAGGGTCGCGCGGCCGTTCTGCGCCGGCGTCGGGAGCAGGGTGATGAAGAAACCGGCGCCCCCGGTGTCCTTGCCGGCCTCGACCATGCCGAGACCGCCGCGCATGAAGGTGCGTTCGTTGATTTCGGAGCGGATCGCCTCTCCGGGCGACGCGCGGCGGTCGCCGGCTTCGACCACGAAGCCGGGGAGCGGTCGGGACCAGGGCTGTCCCTCGTAGAAGCCGGAGCGCGCCAGCCGCATGAAGCGCCAGACCGTCCGCGGCGCGTCGGCGATGAACAGCTCCACCTCGATTTCTCCCCGGTTCGTGTCGATCCAGGCGACCGGCGTGAACGGGGGGCGCAGCATCGCGTCGTAGTCGGCGTCTTCGAGAGTCCCGGCCGGCGCCGGGGGGGCGGGGGGCGTCTCGCCCGCTTGCCGCAGGAAGCGATGCGCCTCGCGGCGAACGGCCCAGACCGGATCGCCGAGCGCCGTCCGCGCGAAGGCGACGGCCTCGGATCCATCCCCCCGCGCCAGCGCCTCGAGCGCCGCCAGCCGGAACCACGGGGCGGGGCTCCCGTCCGCCTCCGCGGCGCGGCGGATTTCGGTCAGCCGGGCGCCGAGCCGACCGAGCGCCTCCGCGGCCGCGGCGCGCGCGAACGGATCGGGGTCCTCGAGGCGCTCCGCCAGGGCGGCCTCCACTTCCGGATCGACGCCGCCTCCGGAGCTCGCAAGCGCGGCTTCCATGCGGCCGACGGCTTCGATCGCGGCGGTGCGGACCTCCGGATCGGCGTCGGACACCAGGGAGAGAACGAGGAAGTCCCGGATCCGCGGGTCGGAGGCGTCGGCGAGCGCCCGCGCCAGCGCTGTGCGCGCCCGCGGATCGGGGTCCGACCAGCCGGACATGAGCAGCCGGAACCCTTCTTCGTCCTGGTGGTGGAGAGCCCGCAACGCCCTCGCGCGAACTTCCGGACTCTCGTCCATGGTCCAGTCGACGAGGATGGGAGCCGCCGGTTCGTGGGTCACGTGGGCGAGCGCGGCGGCCGCCGCCCGCCGCAGCGTCGGAGCGGGCTCTTCCAGCATCGCCAGAAGGCGCGCTCCGACCTCGCCGGGCAGCGGATGTCCCGCCCGCGCGAGCGCCCCGAGCGCCTGGATCGCCTCGCTCCGCACGGCGTCCCCCGGGTGGTTCAGGCGCGGCGCCAGTTCGCCCGCCGTTTCTGGCGCCCGACCGGGATCGCGGGCGCCGGCCCGCCCCAGACCGCGCACTCCGAGCGCCTGGAGAATCGGGTCCGGGGCATCGGCCCAGGCGCGATGGAGCGGCAGCAGCGCCGGTTCCGCGAGCTGCGCCGCGCTCCAGGCGGCGACCCACCACTGGGTCCACGGACGGCCGTCGCGCCCGTAGATCTCGAGCGCCCCGGGAGGTATCTGGCCGCGGACTTCATCGGACGCGCCGAGCGCGGCCAGCGCGAAGAGGCCGAGGCGAGCCTCGTCCCACGCGGTGCGCCGCCGGGAGGCCTCCACATCCTCCCGTCGCTCCGCGAAGTCCGGGGTCTCCACGATCCCCGCGAGGTGAGACGCCAGCGCCTCCAGCCCCCGGGCGCCGCCCTTTCTGCCGATCGCTTCGAGCGCCTTTTCGCGCACCCGCGCCGCCGGATCCGCGAGCGCCGCCTCCAGCCCGGCCAGCCCCTCCTCCGGGAGCGGATCCTCGAGAATGCCGAGCGCGAAGGCCGCGCTCGAGCGGACCACTCCCGCCTCGTCCTGCGAGAGCGCGAGGAGCAACGGCTCGACCGCCTCCGGGCGTCCGATGCGGCCGAGCGCCAGCACCGCCTGCCGGCGCGCCTCGGCGTCGGGGTCGAACACCCGGTCCCGCAGCCATCCGTCTCCCAGCGAGCGGGCGTCCTCGAGCGCGACGATCCGGACGAGCCGCTCGCGCGTCGTCATCGGGGCGGCGGCGGGCTGCTCGCTGGCGGCCGCGGGCTGCCCGCTGGCGGCCGCGGCGATGAGCGTCGCGCCGATCCACGCGGCCGTCCCGACGGCGAGGCGCCGGGAATCGATCAGGTGAGGGTCGTTTCGCAAAGGGTGTGGCGCCTGATCACATCCCGCCGGAGCCCGAAGCCGATGCCTTCGCCGTCCGGAATGGGGACCGCGCCGTCGGGATCCACGGTCACCGGCGGGTCGATCACTTCCTCGACGAAGTACCGCTCCGACGCGGCCACGTCGCCCGGGAGCGAAAAGCCGGAAAGCGATGACAGGTGGAGGTTGTGCGCCCGTCCCACGCCGCTCTCGAGCATCCCGCCGCACCACACCGGGACGCCGGCGGCCTCGGCGATGCGGGAGATGTCGCGGGCCGAGGACAGCCCGCCCACCCGGCCGGCCTTGATGTTGATGATGCGGCACGCGCCCATCTCGAGCGCCCTCCGCGCATCGGCGGGAGACTTGACCGATTCATCCAGGCAGATGGGGGTCTTCAGGCGCTGCTGGAGCGTGCGGTGGTCCCACATGTCGTCATGGGCCAGCGGCTGCTCGATCATCATCAACCCGAACTGGTCCAGTTCCCGCAGCAGGTCCATGTCGTCCAGGGTGTAGGCGCTGTTCGCGTCGACCATCAGGTCGATGTCCGGGAAGCGCTCGCGCACCGTGCGGACGACATCGATGTCCCACCCCGGTTTGATCTTGATCTTGATGCGCTGGTAGCCGGCCGCGAGCTCCAGTTCGATCCGCTCGAGGAGCTCCCGGACGGTGTCCTGGATGCCGATCGAGACCCCCGAAGCGGTGCGCCGCCGCTCGCCGCCGAGAGCCGCCGCCAGCGATCGCCGGTTCATCCGCGCCCAGGCCTCCCAGACCGCCATCTCGACCGCGGCCTTCGCCATGTTGTGGCCGCGGACTTTGGCGAACGAGGGCAGAACCTCGTCGGGGTGGCTGTAGTCCGCCTCTTTCGCCAGCGGCCAGAGGAAGTCCTCGAGCACATGCCGGGCGGTGCGGACCGTTTCGTAGGAGTAACCGGGATCCCGGTCGGCGACGCACTCGGACCATCCCGCAACGCCGTCCACCAGGGCTTCGACAAGGAAGAACCGCTGGTCGGTGACGCGGGCGAAGCTGGTCTCGAAAGGAAACCTGAGGTCGAGCTGGAGTTCGCGGAGGGTGATTCGTTCGATTTTCATCGCGCTTCCGGCGGCGCGCCGGACGCCGGGAAGCCGTTGATCTTACGCCCCGCTCCCCACCGTCCCCCGCCTCTACAATGCCTTTCCCGCCCACGGAACGAACCGACGGGGCCTCCAGGCCGGTTCCGGACCCGGTGTGACGCGGCGCGGGCCCGCGTGGCGCCGCCCGCCGCCCAAGACATCATGATTCCGGAACCCCGCGGCCTCTCGATCCTGGGCGCGACCGGATCGGTTGGCGCCACGGCGCTCGAGGTCGTGGATCGCTATCCGGACCGCTTCCGGGTCGTGGGGCTCGCCGCCGGGCGGGCCGGGGAACAGCTCGCCTCGCTGGTGGACCGCTACCGCCCGGAGGTCGTCGGGCTCGGCGGTGACCGCGAGGCGGACGCGTTCCGCAGTCGTTTCGGCGACCGCTTCCCGGACACGACCGTTGTCGGGGGCGGCGAGGGGCTCGAGACCGTGGCCCGGTGGCCGGGGGCCGGTTTCGTGCTCTCCGCGATCGTCGGGTTCGCCGGGCTGCGTCCCACGCTCGCCGCGCTGAACGCGGGTCGGGTCGTGGGGCTCGCCAACAAGGAGTCGCTGGTCGCGGCCGGATCGCTGATGGCGCGGGCCGAGGAAGAGGGAGGCGCGCGGCTCATTCCGGTGGACAGCGAGCACGCGGCGATCCATCAGTGCCTCGCGGAACGCTCCGAGCCGCCGCGGCGGCTATGGCTCACCGCCTCGGGTGGTCCGTTCCGGACGGCGACCACCGAGGAGATGGCCGACGTCACGGTGGAGACCGCCCTTCGCCATCCGACCTGGAAGATGGGGCCCAAGATCACCGTGGACTCCGCCACGATGATGAACAAGGGCCTCGAGCTGATCGAGGCCCGGTGGCTGTTTCGCCAGGAGCCGGACGCGGTCCGCGTCGTCGTCCACCCGCAGTCCATCGTTCACTCCATGGTCGAGTTCGATGACGGCTCGTTCCTCGCGCAGCTCGGGTCGCCGGACATGCGGATCCCGGTGCAGTACGCGCTTACCTGGCCCGAACGGATCGGAACCGGCCTGGCGCCGTTGTCGCTCGAGGAGCCCTTCTCGCTCGATTTCCACCCCCCCGACCTCGACCGGTTCCCCTGCCTTCGGCTCGCCCGCGAGGCGCTTGAAACCGGAGGGGATGCTCCCACCGTGCTGAACGCCGCCAACGAGGTCGCCGTCCAGGCTTTCCTCGAGCGGAGGATCGGATTCCGAGACATCCCGAGGCTGGTCCGTGACACGCTTCGCGCCCACCGGGCGTCGGAACCCGGCGACCTCGAGGATGTGGCGCGCGCCGACGCCTGGGCGCGGGCGCAGGCGTCCTCGCTGATCTCGCCCCCGCTTCGGGCGCCGGAACGCCCCGCCTTCGCATCTTGCTGACTCTTCTCGCCTTCGTGCTCGTTGTGGGCACGCTCGTCATCATCCACGAACTGGGCCACTACCTCGTGGCGCGCTGGATCGGGGTCCGGGTGGAGACGTTTTCGGTCGGGTTTCCGCCCACGGTGTACCGGCGGCGCCTCGGCGAGACCGACTTCACCATCGGACTGCTCCCGCTCGGCGGCTTCGTGAAGATGGCCGGGGACTCTCCCGACGACGACAGCGACGATCCACGACTCCTGGGGAACCGGACGCGGGGCGAGCGGCTCGCCATCCTCTTCGCCGGCCCGGCGATGAACTTCCTGCTGGCCGTCGCGCTCCTCAGCGGCCTCTTCTACTTCGGGACGAACCGGCGCGTGGGTCTGAACGATCCCCCGGTGGTGTCCTGGGTGGCGCCGGATTCCCCGGCCGGCGAGGCGGGAGTGCGCGCCGGCGACCGCATCGCCTCGATTGGCGGGGAGCCGATCGACGACTGGCGCGCCGCGCTCGAGGCGATCGCCCTCCGGCCGGACCAGGAGGTCCTCTTCGAAGTGGAGCGCGAGGGGGCGGTCCAGGCCGTCGAGGTCCGGATCGCCTCGGAGGGTCCGGACGCCATCGGCAACGCCGGGATCTATCCGCCGGCGCCGCCGATCGTGGGGTCGGTGGATCCCGGAACCCCGGCCGAACGCGCGGGCCTCGCTCCCGGGGACCGGATCGTGCGCGTCGACGGGGAACCGGTCGGAAGCACCCAGGAAGTCGCGCGCTTCGTGCGCACCGGCGGTATCCGACCCATCGTTTTCGCCCTCGAGCGCGAGGGCGCCGAGATCACCAGGACAGTGACTCCCGAGTTCTGGGACGACCCCGCGACCGGAGAGACGTTCCCCCGGGTGGGCGTCCGGTTCGAGCCGCCCTATCGTTTCGTGCGCGCCGAGTCGGTTCCGGACGCCGTGCGCCAGGCGGTCGTCGAGACCACCCGCTGGGGCGCGCTCACGCTCGGCCAGTTGGGGAGGTTCGTCCGGGGATCGGCGCCAGCGGAGCAGTTCTCCGGCCCCATCGGCATCGCCCGGGCTTCCGGAGACGCGATTCGCCAGGGACCGGTGAACCTGATCCTGCTCATGGCGATTCTCAGCCTGAGCCTGGGCGTGCTGAACCTGTTGCCGATTCCGGTGCTCGACGGCGGCCAGATCGCGGTGCTGCTGTTCGAATCCGTCGCCCGCCGGGACATCAGCCCGAGGGCGCGCCGCACCCTGACGGCCGTCGGCGCCGCCTTCATGCTGGTGCTGTTCGTGCTCGTGATCTTCCTCGACCTCTCCAAGATCGGAGCGGTCTCCGGCCTGCTGGATTTCCTCGGCGGGTAACGCCGGGATCGGCGGCCCGCCGGGCCCTTCAGGCGATCAGGCCCTTCGTCGCCTCGAACACGATGGCCCCGAAGAGCAGTCCATCCACCCGGTCGAGGACGCCGCCGTGGCCGGGGATGAGGCGGCCGCTGTCCTTCTGTCCGGAGGCTCGCTTCCAGTAGGACTCGAACAGGTCGCCGAGGGCCGCGGCGGCGGAGAGCGCGGCGCCCAGCCAGAACGCCGCGCCGGCTCCGGCTCCGGGGGGAAGCGCGCCCGCGAGCCACGGGGCGGCGAAGTGCGCCGTCGCTCCGCCGAACAGGAGCTGGGCCGCGAAGCCGGCCCATGTCTTTCCCGGACTCAGCCGGGGCGCAAGCCGCGGGCCCCCGATCAGCTTGCCGCCGCCCCAGGCCCCCGCCTCCCCCAGCATGACCGCGCCAATCAGGAAGAGCAGCGCCTGACCGCCGGCCTCGCCGGCGCTGATCCGGAGCAGGGCCGCGGCGGGGACGCCGATCCAGACCGCGGTGATCGCCGCCGCGCCGAGCCAGGCCAGACCGCCCCGGGTATGCGGCAGTCGCAGCGCGATCCCGGCGAGCGCGAGCAACAGGAGCGCCCCCGGCAGAGCGCCCAGGGGGCCGCTTCCGATTCCCCCGACCGCGACAGCGAGAACCGGGACCGCGCCGGCGAGCAGCCCGAAGCCGCCTTCGGGGGCGTGTCCGTCGCCGGGCGCGCCGCCCGCCGGCGTCTCGCCGAAGGCGGTCGCCGCCAGCCGGACCGCCTCGTGGCTCGCATAGAGCGCGACCAGGAGGATGACGATCTGCCGGACGAACAGCGGGACGAGGAGGCAGACCGCTCCGATGGCGGCCGCGACCGCGACGGCGCTCAGAAGCCGGCGATGCATGACTCCGGGGCGCTTTCCCGCGGGTTGGCCAGAGAGAAGGTCGGAGACGCCGAGGCTTCGGGGCTCAGCCGAGTCCTCCGTAGCGGCGGATCCGGCGCTGGAAGTCGAGGATGGCTTCGTAGAAGTGGCGGCGGCGGAAGTCGGGCCAGAGCGTTTCGGTGCTCCAGAACTCGGTGTAGGCGGTCTGGAAGAGCAGGAAATTGGACAGCCGCATCTCGCCGCTCGTCCGGATCAGAAGGTCCGGGTCCGGGAGACTTGCGGTCGTCAGGTGCGCCGCGAATCCGGCTTCGTCGAGCTCGGGCACGCGTCCCTCCTCGAGCGCCCGCGCCGCGAACGCCCGCGCGGCGTCCACGATCTCGGCGCGGCCCCCGTAGTTGAGCGCCACGTTCAGCGACAGCCCGGCGCAGTGCGCGCTCGCCGCCGCCGTCTCCTCCACCATCTCGCGGACATCGCGGGGAAGTTCGTCAACCCGCCCGATCGCCCGGAACCGGATGGAGTTGGAGATCAGGTTGGCCGCTTCGAGCTGGAGGTAAGTCTTGACCAGCTCCATGAGCGCCTCGACCTCCTCGGCCGGACGCCGCCAGTTCTCCAGGGAGAAGGCGAACAGGGTCAGGGTGGACAGGCCGAGGCCGGCGGCGGCCTCCACGATGTCCCGCACCGATTCCACGCCGGCGGTGTGCCCCGCGAGCCGGTCCAGGCGGCGGGACTCGGCCCACCGCCCGTTTCCGTCCATGATGACGGCCACATGGAGCGGAAGGCGGGTGCGGTCGATGCGCGCCAGCAGCGAGGGGGCTTCCGCTTCGGGACGGGCTTCCAGGGCGGGGGCGATCGGGGGCACGGGCCGTCTCACTCTACTGACTGCGGCAGCTCGCCCGGAGCGCCGCGCGCGGACGCTGCGGATCCGGGCGCCGATGCATCCGGGTAAAGCACCCGGTGGAGCCGGAGCCCGGCGGGCGGCGCCCGGAATCTGGGGCAGGGGTGGTCCGGCGCCTCCAGCATTTCGGCGATCCGGCCCGCGGGCGCCTGCCCGCGTCCGATGGCCTCCAGCGTCCCGACCATGCGCCGCACCATGTAGCGGAGGAAACCGCTCGCGCTGACTTCCACGACCAGCGCAGGCCCCGATTCGAAGACGCGGACCGCCGTCACGGTTCGCACCGGGTCCTTCGGACGCTCGTCGGGCGGGGCGTGGAAGAAGGCGCGGAAATCGTGGGTTCCGCGGAAGGCGGCGGCCGCCGTCTCGAGCGCCGCCCGATCCAGCGGGCGGCCGGTGGCCCAGGCGAACCGGCTCGCCAGCGGGGAAGCGATGGGGCCGGGGATCAGGTGGTAGCGGTAGGTCTTCGACACCGCGTCGTAGCGGGCGTGGAAGTCCGGCGCCGCCTCGCGGGCGGCCATCACCCGGATGGACGGGGGCAGAAGCCCGTTGAGCGCCGCCCGGATCCCGTGGGGCGGTATCCGGCGCGGGGCGTCGTAGTGGGCCACCTGCCCTTCGGCGTGGACGCCGGCGTCGGTCCGGCCGGCCGCCAGCAGGGCCGGCTCCTCCCCGGGCGGCGTCCGGTAGAGCCGGCCCAGCGCCAGCTCCATCCGCTGCTGGACCGTGTCCCGGTCCGGCTGCCGCTGCCAGCCGGCGAAGTCGGCGCCGTCGTAGGCGAGATCCAGCCGGACGCGGACGACCCCGGAGTCCTTGCGACGCATTGCGGAATCTTCTAACGGAATCGGAGCGTCGGCCGGTTCCCAAGGATCGCGATCAGCCCGCGGGGGGAAACCCGGGGGAGAGCCCGTTCGTATACGTCACGCGTAGAAACTTCCATCGCACCGCGTCTTGTCCACAGCGGAGTTACCGTCCCCGCCGGGGCGCCCACCGAGCCACCCCAGGAGATTCCTCATGCGCAGCGTTCTTCCGATTCTCGTTCTGGCCCTCTTCGTCGCGCCTGGCGCTTCGTGGGCGCTCGCGCCTGACGGTCAGGACGGCGCGGACGCCGCCCCGCAGGGCCAGCCCCTGGAGCTGACGCTGGAGGACGCGATCGCGCAGGCGCTCCAGAACAACCTGAGCGTTCAGATCTCCCGCATGAACCGTCAGTCCCTCGGGCTCGCGCTGTCGGCGGCCCGCCGGGCCTACACGCCGAATCTGCTTCTGAACACCGACCTCCGGGAAAGCCTTTCTCCGGCCGAGACCCAGCTCGATGGCGCGGACCAGAACGAGAGCGACACGCTCGTCTACAACCTCCAGATCCAGCAGCAGCTTCCGTTCGGCGCGAACTACTCGGTGGCGTTCAACAACAACCGCTTCGCCACGAACAGCGCCTTCTCCAACTTCAACCCCCGCTACCGGAGCCTGCTCACCGCGAGCGTGACCCAGCCGCTCCTGCAGAACCGCTCGACCGACACCCAGCGCCGGCAGATCTTCGTCTCCCAGAATGGGGAACGCCAGGCCGGCCACGACTTCGAGACGGCCGTGCTGGATGTTCTCCGCGATGTGCAGAACGCCTACTGGGATCTGGTCTTCGCCCGCCAAAGCCACGAAGTCGCGGTCCAGTCGCTGGAGCTCGCGCGGGATCTGCTCCGGAACAACCAGGTGCAGGTCGAAGTCGGCACGATGGCGCCGATCGATGTGCTCCAGGCCGAGGCCGAGGTCGCCGCGCGCGAGGAGGCGCTGATCCTCGCCGAGGACGCGATCCGGCAGACCGAGGACGCCCTGAAGGTCCTCATCCGCGATCCCGACGCGATGGGGTTCTGGGACGGTGAGATCGCGCCTGCGGATGCTCCCACCGTGGATGAGTACGAGGTCGACGCCGACGCCGCCACTCAGCTCGCGCTCCAGCGCCGGCCCGAAGTCCGTTCCCAGCGGGTCCAGCTCGACTCGAACGAGTACGACGTGCGGTTCTTCCGCAACCAGACGATGCCCCAGGTGGATCTCGTCGGGTCGGCTCAGCTCACCGGCGTCGGCGGCACGGAACTCGTCCGGGAGGGTTTCTTCGGGCAGACGCTGGAGACGATCCCCGGCGGCTATACCGATGCGCTCCAGCAGCTCGGCGGGCTCGACTACCGTGACTGGCTGGTCGGCATTGAGTTCAGCTATCCCATCGGGCCCAACGCCGCCCACGCCCAGCACGCCCAGGCACAGGTGGACGTGGATCGCCAGCGGCAGACGATCCGCCAGCAGGAACTCGTGATCGCCCAGGAAGTCCGGAACGCGGTGCGGCAGGTCCAGACGAACCGCCGCCGCATCGACGCCAGCCGCGTCGCCCGCGAGCTGGAGGAGGAGCGCCTCGACGCCGAGCAGAAGAAATTCGAGGTAGGGATGACCACGAGCTACTTCATCGTTCAGGCGCAGCGTGATCTGGCCCAGGCCCGCGCCAACGAGCTTCAGGCCATCATCGACTACGCGAAGGCGATCGTCGCGGTGGAGCGCGCCCAGGGCACCCTCGCCGAGCGCTCGAGCGTCACGATCCGCTAGTCGCCCGTCCCGGTGGGGACGGAGTCAGCCGGCCAGATCCCCCCGGCGGCAACTCGAGACGCGTACCCGGACGGCGAATGGGGGCATCTGGCCCCCGTGACGCGCGTTGTGATGGCCGCGGTCTACGTCGAAGGCGGAGCCGGGAGGAGGGCCAGTTCTCCCGGTGGGGGCTCGGGAGGGGGGAACCCCCTCCCGCGATTTGTACCGTTCAATCGAAGCTTGGCGTAGCAAGTTTCGATTGCTGGCCCGAAGGGCGCCGAGGGAACGCTCGCCGAGCGCTCGAGCGTCACGATCCGCTAGCAGTCCGTCCGCGTGGGGAGGGAGTGACACGGCCAGATCCCCCCGCCGGCAATTCGAGACGCGCACCCGGACGGCGAACGGGGGCATCTGGCCCCAGTGACGCGCGTCGTGATGGCCGCGGTGTACGTCGAAGGCAGAGCCTGGGGGAGGGCCAGTTCTCCCGGTGGGGGCTCGGGAGGGGGGAACCCCCTCCCGCGGTTTGTACCGTTCAATCGAAACTTGGCGTAGCAAGTTTCGATTGCTGGCCCGGAGGGCCAGGCGCTGTCCGGGAGGGGCCGCGAGGGAAGGTGTGGGGAGTGCGCCATGACTTGTCAGTGCGGCCCCTCCCGGACAGCGCGTCGCCCCAGAGTGCGTCGCCTCAGGAGCCGGCACAGCTCGCAGGGCTCGCTGCGGGCGTGCCGGGGACACCCGTCGACGATCCCCAGGCGGCTCAGCGCGAAGTCGTACTTCGTCGGGTCCTCCGGATCGAGCCGGGCGAGGGCCCGGGTCAGATCCAGCGCCGCCCGCCAGCCGGGAGTCCGGCGCCGGGTCAGCCGGAGGCGGCGCGCGATCCGGAACATGTGGGTGTCCAGCGGGATGACCAGGTCCCGCGGATGGAGCGCGCTCCATAGACCCAGATCCAGGCCGTCGCCTGACCGGACCATCCAGCGGAGGAACATCGCCGGCCGCTTGACGGCCGAGGTCTCCGGACTCGGAAAGAAGTAACGGATCCCGGGCCGGGAACGACCCGCGCCCGTCGGTCGCCCGCCCCGAGGGGCCAGCGACAGCGCCGCGGCCCGGAAGTTCCCGAGACTCGCGGCGAGGTCGGCCCGGCGCGGGCCAGGCTTGCGGCGCTCCGGGGAGGGGATCCACTCGATCCCGGAGGCGAAGAGCGCCTCGATGGAGCCGTGCGCCTCCAGAACGCGCCGCAGGACGAGGCCGAGCTCCACCAGATCGTCGGCGCTCGTCCAGCGGTGACGGAAACCGCCGAGGCGGGACCGGGCCCGGCCGGTGGTGAGGTCGAGCAGGAACCGGGCCGGGCGCGGGCCGGTCCAGGCGAAGACCGCTTCCAGCGAGGCGCAGACGGCGCGGGCGTTCCCGAAGGACAGCGCCGCCGAAAGGAACGCCGCCACTTCCTGGTCCTCCGGGCGGGAGAACCGCCGGGGGAACTGGAGTGGGTCCGAACTCAGCGAGTCGGCGCCGTGGCGGCGATGAACCGCCTCGATGGCCTCCTTCCAGCCGCGAGGCGGTCTCGGGGGCGAGTCATGGCGCAGCGAAGGGCGCCTCACCATCCGAGGGGATGAACCGGCGCCCTGTTCGGCCGGCGGCGCCTGCCGGTCCGGCTCCGATTCCTCGCCCGCACCGCCTGGCTCAACCGGAAAAGACCCGCCGGCCTCCAACCCAGGTGGAGACCACGCGGCCGACCAGCTCCCAGCCAGCGAAAGGGGTGTTGCGTCCCAGGCTCCGGAATGCCTTCGGCTGGACAGTGACCGCGCCCTCCGGGTCGAGCAGGACCAGGTCGGCGGGACTCCCGGGGCTGAGCGTTCCGCCGGGAACGCCCAGGATCTTTCGGGGTCCGACGGCGAGCAGCTCGACGGCGCGGGAGAGCGGGATCGCGCCGCTGCGCACCAGCCGGTCGAGGACCAGCGGGACCGCGGTCTCGAGGCCGACGATGCCGAACGGAGCGCTCTGGAAGCACAGGCGCTTTTCGTCTTCGTGATGGGGGGCGTGGTCGGTGGCGATGGCGTCCACCGTCCCGTCGGCGACGGCCTCGACGAGCGCGGCCCGATCCTCCTCGCTCGCGAGGGGCGGTTTCATCTTGGCCGCCGGGTCGCACTCCGAGGCGGCGGCCTCGGTGAGCGTCAGGTGGTGCGGCGTGACCTCCGCCGTGACCCGGAGCCCGTCGGCCTTCGCCCTCCGGACCGCCGCCGCCGCCTGCCGGGTCGAGAGATGGGCGATGTGGAGCCGGGACCGGGCCAGGTCGGCGAGCGCGATGTTGCGCTCCACCGCGATGTACTCCGACGCCGGCGGAATTCCGGGGAGGCCGATCTCCGTCGCCAGCCCGCCCTCGCGCATGACGCCGTCGGCGGTGAGTTCGAGCGTCTCGCAGTGCTCGATCACCGGGAGATCGAAGAGGCGGGCGTACTCGAGCGCCTTCCGCATGACCGCCGGATCGGAAACCGGGAGGCCGTCGTCGGAGACGGCGACCGCGCCGGCGCGCTTCAGCGCGCCGAACTCCGAGATCCGCTCGCCGCTCATGCCCCGGGTGGTCGCCCCGATCGGATAGACGCGCGCGAAGCCGGCGTCGCGGCCCAGTTGGCGGATATGCGCCGTGACCGAAGCGGTGTCGTTCACCGGATCGGTGTTCGCCATGCAGGCCACCGCGGTGAACCCGCCGGCGACCGCCGCCGCCGAGCCGGTGGCCACCGTCTCCTTGTATTCCTGCCCCGGCTCGCGCAGGTGGACGTGCATGTCGAAGAACCCCGGGGCCGCCACCAGACCGCCCGCATCCACGCGGACATCGCCCGGCTCGCCGGCTTCGGGTCCTACCGCGACAACCTGCCCGCCGGCGAGGCGGAGACCCGTGATCTCGTCGCGTCCCGCCGCCGGATCCACAACCCGGGCGCCCCGGATCCAGACGGGCGCCTCAGCCACCGGTTCCCCTCCCGACCTGACCGCGCGCGATCTCGGCCAGCACCGCCATCCGCACCGCGACCCCGTTCTTGACCTGGTCCAGGATCACCGAGGCGTCGCCGTCGGCGACTCCGGACGAGATCTCCACCCCCCGGTTGAGGGGTCCGGGATGGAGCACGATCGCGCCGTTGGTCCGCGAGAGCCGTTCCCCGGTGAGCGCGAACTGCTCGAAGTACTCCCGTTCCGAGGGAATGAAGGAGGCGTGCATCCGCTCGTTCTGGACCCGAAGCACCATGACCGCGTCCGCTCCCTCGAGAGCTTCCTCGACCCTGAGGAAAGGGCGCGCGCCGAGCCGCTCCAGGCCACGGGGCATCAGCGTGGGTGGACCCGAACAGCGGACTTCCGCGCCCAGCATCGAGAGCAGTCGGGCGTTCGAGCGGAACACCCGGCTGTGGAGCAGATCGCCGATGATGGCCACCCGGAGGCGCTCGAAGGGGCCGCGGTGTTCCCGGATGGTGAAGGCGTCGAGGAGCGCCTGCGTCGGGTGCTCCGCCGTGCCGTCGCCGGCGTTCACGATCGAAGCGCCGGGGAGCTCGCGGGCGAGCGCCGCGGGCGCTCCGGTCTCCGGACTGCGCACCACGAGGATGTCGGGCGCCAGCGAAGTCAGCGTCTTCGCGGTGTCGAGGAAGGTCTCCCCCTTCCGGAGCGAGGAAGATCGGGGGGCGAACGAGAGGGTGTCGGCGGAGAGCCGCTTGGCCGCGAGCTGGAACGACGCCTGGGTCCGGGTCGACGGCTCGAGGAAGAGCAGCGTCACCGTGCGGCCCACCAGAATGGGGACCCGGGGCACGGGCTGGTCGGCCACGTCCCGGAACCGCGGCGCCTCGTCGAGGAGGGCGAGCGCTTCGTCGCGAGTCAGGCCGCGGATGCCGAGCAGGTGCCTCACGCCGACACTCCGCCGCCCGGGACGGTGAAGACGCCGTCCTCCCCGTCCGCTTCCTGCAGCCGGACCCGCACCATCTCGTCCGGCCGGGCCGAGACCTCGAGGCCGACGAAGTCGGGAGCGATCGGGAGTTCGCGTCCCCCCCGATCCACCATGACGGCGAGCAGCACGCTGCGGGGCCGGCCGAAGTGGCTCAGTGCGGTGAGGGCGGCCCGGACGGTCCGCCCGGTGAACAGGACGTCATCCACCAGCAGCACGTGGCGCCTTTCCAGCGAAAAGGGAATCCGGGTCTCCCCGACGCGGGGGATGCCGCGGTCGTGAACATCGTCGCGGTAGAGGTTGATGTCCAGTTCGCCGGAGGGGATTTCCCCGCGGTCGGCGCGGGCCAGCCGGCGAAGGAGACGCGCCGCCAGCGGGACGCCCCGGCGGCGGATTCCCAGGACGGCGAGCGGCGCGGGCGCCGCGCCGGCGACCCGGTCGCCGAGTTCCCGAAGCGCCGACCGGAACGCCTCTCCCCCGAGAACGGTGCGTGCGGCGCCGCCGGTCATGAGTCTGGGACGGGAATCGGGTTCGAGGGCGCGCGTCGCGTCCGTCCCCGACCCGGGTGTCGCGCCATTCCCGCGGCCGCGAATCCTATGTCACCCCGCCGGAGGGTCCCTCAGGGGAAACCCTGCGCCCGGCGCAGCTCCTCGACCGTCCCGGCGAGGTCGGCGGGCGGCGGGCGCTGGAAATGAAGCCGCTCGCCGGTGTGCGGGTGGCGGAAGGCGATCTCGGCGGCGTGCAGGGCGGGGCGGGTGAGACGGCGCAGCGCCGCGCCCGCCACGCCGCCGCCCCGCCGGGGCGCAGCGGGTCCATAGAGGGCGTCCCCGGCGAGGGGATGGCCGATCCCGGCGAGATGGACGCGCGCCTGGTGCGTCCGCCCGGTGTGGAGCCGGATGCGGACGAGGGTCACGAGCGGCAGCTCCTCGAGCGGCCAGACTTCGGACTCGGCGTCCCTCGCGTTCTGGCCCCGGCAGCGGTAGCGCTGCGGCTGTTTCGGGTCCCGTCCGATGGGGTCCCGGAGCACGCGCGCCCGCGCCACGCGTCCAAGGGCCAGCGCGAGGTAGCGCTTCTCGATCTCCCGGCGCGCGAACGCCTCGGCGAGGCGGAGCCGGACATGCTCCTGGCGGGCCGCGATCAGCAGCCCGCTGGTCCCCCGGTCGAGGCGATGAACCAGCCCGGGGCGGCCGGGGGGGCCGACGGAGCGGACCTCCGGATACCGGTGGAGAAGTCCGTTCGCCAGGGTTCCGGACGGGTGGCCCGGGCCCGGATGGACGACGAGCCCCGCCGGCTTGTCGAGCACGACCAGGCCGTCATCCTCGTAGACAACGTCGAGGGGAATCGACTCGGGGGCGATCGCCTGATCCTCGGTCGGAACGCGATCCAGGGGCGTCTCCGCATCCGTGACCGGACTGATCCGAACGCGCTGTCCGGCGCGGCAGCGGTGGGAGGAACGGCGCGGCTCACCGTCCAGCCGGACCAGACCGGCCGCGATCCACCGGGCCGCCTCGGTGCGGCTCAGTCGGGGGAGGCGCGCCGCGGCGATGCGATCCAGGCGCTCGCCGTCCTCCTCGGGCGAAACCGCCGACTCGAGAACGGTTCCGGAAGTGGCGGCTTTCTCCAGATCAGACCGTGCGGGTGCGGACGGCGCGAAGCGCGATGAGCGCGGCGAGGAGGATCCAGAGGCCGGCGAACTGGGATGTGGACAGGAGCCCGTCCAGGACGAAACCGCGAGGGTCGCCGCGCAGGAACTCGACGCCGAAGCGAGCCACTGAATACACGATCGCCCAGGTGAGGAATAGCTGCCCCTCGAAGCGCCGGCGCGCGGCCATCCAGAGCAGGAGTCCGAAGAGCGCGAACTCGATCCCGGCCTCGTAGAGCTGGGTGGGGTGGAGCGGAGTGTGGAGCGGGACCCCGGTGACCTGGTTCGCGTACGGGTCGGTGAAGGTGACGGCCGGGAGGCCGTCAGACGGGATCCCGTAACAGCAGCCGGCGGCGAAGCACCCGAGTCTTCCGATCCCGTGACCCAGCGCGATCGAGGGGGCCATCAGGTCGCCGCCGGTCCAGACCGGGATCCCGCGGGAGCGGAAGAACCAGATGGAAGCGCCCACGGCGCCCAGCAGGCCGCCGAAGAAGACGCCTCCGGCCCCCAGGAAGCCGAGCGGGTTCCGGAAGAAACCGACCGGATCCAGAACGATCAGCAGCGCCTTGGCGCCCACCAGCGCGCCCACGATCAGATAGAGCGCGAGGTCGTAGATGTGCCGGGCCTCGATCCCGTAGCGCCCGGACCGACGGGCGGCGAACCAGATTCCGGCGAGGAACCCCGCGAACATGAGGAGCCCGTAGGTGTGCAGGGCGGGGTGGAACGTCCGCCCGAAGAGCTCGAGCGGTCCGAAATCGACGAGGCGCGGGAACACGGGACTCTCCCCCTCAGGAGCCGGCGGCGCGACGGGCGGTTTCGGGCCCGGGTTCGGTCGGGATGCGACGGAACTCCGCGACGCTCTCGATCACGAGCAGGCCGACGCCGGCGCAGATCGCGGCGTCCGCCACGTTGAACACCGGCCAGTGCGCGTCGCCGATGAACACATCGAAGAAGTCCACGACGTAGCCGTAGGAGACCCGGTCCCACATGTTGCCGAGCGCGCCGGCGAGCATCAGGACGATACCCCCTGCGGTCCAGCGGGTCAGGGGCCCCGAACGCACCGCGAACCACACGATCAGCGCCAGCAGCAGCGCGGAAAACCCGGTCAGCACCCACGCCTTGGAGGCGAACTGGATCCCGTCCAGCATCCCGAAGGCCATTCCGGTGTTGTGAACCAGCGTGAGCTGGAAGAACCCGGGAACGACCTCGACCGGCGCCCCGAAGCTCAGCGAGTTCGCCGCGAGCGCCTTGGAGGCGCGGTCAGCGCCCAGCACCCCGAGGAACACGAGCGTCAGGGCCACCCGCCGGGTGGTGCGGGAGGAAGCAGACAACGGAAACGATTCTAGCCAACGAGCGAAACCTGGTCCCGGGCCGGAGAAGTCGCCTCCGGCTTCCGTACACTCTCCCGCCGCCTTCCCGGGCCCCGCCATGGATTTCACGATTCGCGACCTCTCGGGCATGGAGGACATGCGGGAGTGCGAAGCTGTCCAGAAGGAAGTCTGGGGCTTCGTGAACCTCGACGTCGTTCCGGCCGGGCTCATGGCGGTCATGGGCCACTACGGCGCCGTGAACGCCGGCGCCTTCGTCGGGGACCGCATGGCGGGGTTCGTGAGCGGCTTTCCCGGCTATGGGAACGGCGAGGCGTTCCACCATTCCCACATGCTGGCGGTTCGTCCGGAATATCGCGGCGCGGGGATCGGAATCGCCCTGAAATGGGCCCAGGCGGACCGGGTTCTGGCTCAGGGCATGCGCCGGATCAACTGGACCTTCGATCCGCTTCAGGCGCGGAACGCGAACCTGAACCTGAACCTCCTCGGCGCGACCTCTTCGGTCTACCGCATCAACGTCTACGGCGAGAGCCAGAGCCCCCTGCACGGCGGCATTCCCACCGACCGGCTCGAGCCCGAATGGCGCCTCGACTCGCCCCGGGTGGCGCGCGCCCGCCGGGGCGAGCTCGCGCCTCCGCCGGGGATCCCCGACCTGCCGCCGGTGAACCGGATCTCCCGCACCCGGACCGGTCTTCAGCGGAGCAGCGACCCGCTGGATCCCGACGCGGCCGGGTCCGGCGATCTCCTGTTCTTCGCGCCGGCGTCCATCAATGACATCCTGGCGAAGGACATCGGCCTCGCGATGGACTGGCGGGAAAAGAGCCGCTCGGCGCTGACGGCGCTGTTCGCCGCCGGCTACCAGGCGGTCTCATTCCATCGCGAGGGAACGCGCGCCGCTTACCGCCTCGTCCGGACCGACTGAGGCAACTTCCTCGCTGGCGGCCGAAGCCGGCTGCGTCCAGCGGGGACGGCGCTTTTCGAGGAACGCGCGCATCCCCTCCCGGGCGTCCGGTTCGACAGCGTTCGCGCACATCACCGAGGCCATCGCGCGGTAAGCGTCGCCCAGCGGCAGCTCGAACTGGCGGTGGAAGGCGCGCTTTCCGAGGGCGACCACGAACGGGCTCGCTTCCGCGATCCGCCCGGCGAAGCCCTGGCACGCTTCCTCGAGCTGGTCCTCGGGAACGACCCGGTTCACGAGGCCCCAGGCGAGCGCGGTGGGGGCGTCCACAAACTCTCCCGTGAGCAGCATTTCCATCGACCGCTTTCGACCGATCGTCCGGCTGAGCGGGACCATCGGCGTCGAGCAGAAGAGCCCGATCCGCACGCCGGGCGTCGCGAAGCGGGCGGTCTCCGACGCCACCGCCAGGTCGCAGGCCGCCACCAGTTGACAGCCGGCGGCGGTGGCGACGCCGCGGACCTCGGCGATCACCGGTTGCGGGATCTCCCGCAGGGTGTCCATGAGCCGGTGGCAGGTCTCGAAAACGCGGCGCTGCTCTTCAAGGGGAGCGTCCGCCATCTCCGCCAGGTCGTGACCAGCGGAAAACACCCTCTCGCCGCCGGCGAGGATCACGGCGCGCACTCCCTCCCTCGCGGAGGCGCTCTCCAGCGCCTCCGAGAGGCGCTCCATCATCGCGGTCGAGAGCGCGTTGCGCTTCTCGGGCCACGCCATCTCGACGCGCGCCGCCGGCCCCTGGACGGCGATGCGGACGGCCTCAGGCATCCTGGCTGCGCCCGGCCGGCTCGAGGAACGGCGCGACGCGCTCCGGGTCCGGGCGCTGAGTCAGGAGGCTTCCCGCGATCAGGCCCACCAGCGACGCGACCGCGGCCGGGTAGATCACGTAGTCGTAGTCCGTGGGAAGAAACCCGACCCGGTCCACCCCGGCGGAGTTCAGCGCGGCGAAGACGAGGGTGGCCCCGATCCCCGCCGAGACCGACAGGACGCCTCCCGCCGGCGTCGCCCGGCGCCAGAGGAAGGCGGCGAGCAGGGCGGGGGTGACCGCGGCGCCGACCATGGTGTAGGCATAGAGCGCCATGTCCAGGATGCTCTCGAACCAGGTCGTGATGACCAGGGCCAGACCCGCGAGGCCGACCATGGAAAGGCGCTGGAAGCGGATCACCTGGCTGGAGTCCGCCTGCGGGCGCACGAAGCGCTGGTAGACGTCGCGCGCCAGCCCGGTGGAGGGCACGAGCAGGAAGGTGGTGGCCGTCGAGAAGATGATCGCGACCGCCCCGGCGAGCAGCAGGCATCCGGCGAGCGTCGGCAGTCCGTGGCGCGCGAATTCCAGCAGCACCGTCTCGGTGGCCGCCGTCTGGAACTCGCCTCCGGAGCGGAACACCGGGTTGTCCCAGTTGCCGGCGGCCGCGAACACCGCGGTGGCGACGATCAGGACCTCGACCACGATGACCCCCGCGATCATTCCCAGGACCGCCTTTCGCGCCGCGGCGCCCGATTCCGCCGCGTAGAACTTCTGGTACATGCCGCTCTCTCCAAGGAGGAGCAGCATCGTCGGCAGGAAGAGGCCGAGGGCGGCCGAGATTCCCAGCCTGCCGGTGAGCGTGAAGTGGGTCTCCGGGAGGACCGCGGTCAATCCGGCGCCTCCGCCGGCGTTGAAGAAGGCGATGGGCGCGGCGACCAGAATGCTCGCGAGGATGATGACCCCGTTCACCACATCGAGGCGCACCACCGAGAGCATGCCGGCGCTGACGGCGAACAGCGTGACGAGCGCGGCGACGATCGCCATCCCGACCGCGGGATCGAGTCCGGGAAACAGGATGGCGAGCAGCCGCCCTCCGCCCACGAACTGGTAGCCGGCGATCGTGAGGTAGGCGATCGCGATGGCGGTCGTGCCGAGAACGCGCGCCGCCGGGTGGTAGCGCCGTTCCAGCAGGTCGGGGACGGTGTACTCGGCGATCCGCCGAACCCTGGCGGCGAGGAAGAAGACGACCGCGATGCCGATCCACGCGCCGGCGCTCATCCACAGCGCCGAAAAGCCCTCGCGAAATGCGCGTCCGGCGCCGCCGAACAGACTCCCGGAACCGATCCAGGTGCACACCAGGGTTCCGACCAGAATCTGCCAGCGGACCGAACGGCCCGCCACCATGAAGTCGTCCTGGGTGGCGATGCTCCGCCTTCGCCGCAGCGCGAGAAAGACGAGGAGGCCGAGATAACCCGCCACCGTGACGATGTAGATCACGGCGTCGATGCTACCGGAGCCGCGGAGAGCACCCGCCACACGCCGGCGAGGTCCCGCCGGGCCCGGAGCCCGCCGAATCCGGCGGCGCGGAGGAGCCGGACGGCCGGCGCTCGCTGGCCGGCGCCGATTTCCACGAAGAGCCGGCCGCCGGGCCGGAGGGCGCGGGCGGCCATGGGGAGGAGGCGACGCAGGGGCTCGAGTCCGTCCCGGCCGCCGGCGAGCGCGAGGCGGGGCTCGTGATCCGCCACTTCGGGCTCGAGGGTCGCGATCTCCGCGTCGGGGATGTAAGGGAGATTCGCCGCCACCAGGTCGAGCGAAGCGGGGCGCGCCGGGGTCAACAGATCGGCGCGGACCGGCCAGACCCGCGAAGCGAGCCCGGTGGAGACCGCGTTCCTCGCCGCCAGCCGGAGCGCCGGGGCCGAGACATCCAGCATCAGAACGCTGGCGCCGGCGATCCCCGAGGCCAGCGCGAGCGCGATCCCGCCGGCGCCGGCGCCCACGTCGGCGATGCGGCGCGGCGCGGTGGGTTCGCCCCGGGCCCATTCGATGGCGGCCTCCACCAGGATCTCGCTCTCGGGGCGCGGGATCAGGGCTGCGGGGCCCACCGCCAGATCGAGGCCGAAGAACTCCACGGACCCGACGAGATGCTGCAGGGGACGGCGCGCCGCCCGCTCCCGGACGAGCCGCCGGAACTCGCGGCGCCCGGCGGCGAAGGAGCGGGCGGCGGCCGCCGGAGTGCGTTCGCCGGCGAAGGCGGTCAGTTCGGCGGCTGACCAGCCGAGGGTGTGGCGCAGCAGGAGCCGGGCGTCGAAGCCGGGTGAGGGAACGCCGGCCTCGGTGAGCCGCCGCTCCGCGGCGCGAAGGGCTCCGGTGATCGGGTCCGGCGCGGCGGTATCGCGCGCGTCCGGCGGCCCGCCGCGGCCCTTCCCGGAGGCCAAGCGGTCCGCTCTCAGCCGTCCGGCGCCTGGGCGGCCAGGCGCTCGCTCTGCTCCCTGGCCCGGAGCGGTTCGATCAGCGGATCCAGCTCTCCCCGGAGCACGGCCGGCAGCGAGTGGAGGGTGAGCGAGATCCGATGGTCGGTGATCCGGTTCTCCTTGAAGTTGTAGGTGCGGATCTTCTCGCTTCGATCCCCGCGCCCGACCTGCCCGCGGCGCGTCTCGGCGACCCGGTCGCGTTCCTGCTGGCGCGCGAGGTCGAAGAGGCGGGACTTCAGCACCCGCAGCGCCTTGGCCTTGTTCTTGACCTGGGACTTCTCGTCCTGACAGCTCACCACCAGCCCCGAGGGCAGGTGGGTGATGCGAACCGCCGAGTAGGTCGTATTGACCGACTGCCCTCCCGGCCCCGACGAGCAGAAGGTGTCGATCCGCAGGTCCTTCGGCTCCAGGGTGACCTCCACGTCCTCGGCCTCCGGCAGGACCGCCACCGTAACCGCCGAGGTGTGGATCCGTCCCGACGCCTCGGTGGCCGGCACCCGCTGAACCCGGTGGACTCCGCTCTCGAACTTGAGACGGCTGAACGCTCCCCGCCCCTCGATCACCGCGACGACCTCCTTCAGGCCTCCCACCGGCGTCTCCTGCGCCGAGACCACGTCGATGCGGTAGCCGCGCGACCTGCCGTACTGCTCGTACATCCGGAACACCTCGCGGGCGAAGAGCGCCGCCTCGTCACCCCCGGTCCCGGCGCGGACCTCCAGCAGCACGTTGCGTTCGTCGTCCGGGTCCTTCGGAACCAGCAGGCGCGCCAGCTCCCGCCCGAGCGCTTCGAGTTCGCTCCGGACGTCCTCCCCCTCCTCGGCGGCGAGCTCCCGAACGTCCGGATCGGGGTCCGCTTTGAGTTCCTCGGCGTCCGCCAGCCGTTCGTCGAGGCGTCGTTTGCGCTCGGCGGCCTCGATCAGCGGGCCGAGTTCCGAATGGGTTCGCGACAGCCGCCGGAGCTGCACGGGATCCGAAAGAACCTCGGGAGTCCCCAGCAGACCGGTCACCTCGTGGTACCGCGCCTCGGCGGCGGCGAGCGAGCGCTCCATCCACGCCTCGGAAGCGGAGGAAAGGGTTCGGCTCATCGTGGTTCGCGGAGAACGGGCGGCCGGATCCGCGAAGTCCCATCGCGACCGGCGGGACGCCCCGACGATACGACATCCGGCCGGGGGGCCGGGATGGGGGGTGGACTATTCGGCGGCGGCCGAACGCGAGGCCCGGCGGGAGCGGACTTCGCCGTACTTCTGGCGGAAGCGCTCGACGCGCCCGGTAGAGTCCACGATCCGCTGCTTGCCGGTGAAGAACGGGTGGCAGCTCGAGCAGATCTCCAGCCGGAGGTCGGTCTTGCGGGTCGAGCGGGTTTCGAACTTCGTCCCGCAGGCGCAGGTCACCTGGATCTCGTGGTATTCCGGGTGGATCTCGGCGCGCATGGCGGCGGGGAGTCTAACGATTCCTGGGCAGTCAGTCGCCCCGGACCATCGCGTCGAGGAAGTCGGCGTTCGACTTCGTGCCCCGCATCTTCTCGAGGACGAGAGCCATGGCCTCGACCGGGTCCAGCGGGGCGAGCACCCGTCGAAGGACCCCCATCCGGTGGAGTTCATCCGGGTTCAGGAGGAGCTCCTCCCGTCGGGTGCCGCTCTGGTTCAGGTCGATCGCCGGGAACAGCCGCTGCTCCAGCAGGCGCTGGTCGAGGTGGATCTCCATGTTGCCGGTGCCCTTGAACTCCTCGTAGACGAGGTCGTCGAGCCGGCTTCCGGTGTCGACCAGCGCCGTCGCCAGGATCGTCAGCGATCCCCCGTCTTCGATGTTCCGGGCGGCGCCGAAGAACTTCTTGGGGTACTGGATCGCGGTCGCGTCCATGCCGCCTGACAGGAGCCTTCCCTGCGCCGACGATTTCGAGTGGTTGTAGGCGCGGGCGAGGCGGGTGAGCGAATCCAGCAGGATGACCACATCCCTGCCGAGCTCCACCCGGCGCTTCGCCCGGTCGAGCGCCGCCTCCGCCACCTGGATGTGCCGGATCCCGCGTTCGTCGAAGGTGGAGCTCAGCACTTCCGCCTCCACCCGGCGGACCATGTCGGTGACCTCTTCCGGGCGTTCGTCCACCAGCAGGATCAACAGCTCGATCTCCGGGTGGTTCCGGCGGATGGCGTTCGCGATGGACTGGAGCAGAACCGTCTTTCCGGCGCGCGGCGGCGCCACGATCAGGCCCCGCTGTCCCGCTCCGATCGGCGCCACCAGGTCCACGACGCGGGCCGAGAGATCCTCTGTTTCATTCTCCAGGCGGATCATCCGGTTTGGGTGGAGCGGGGTGAGCTGCTCGAACTCGGCGCGGTCCGGGTTCTCCTCGGCCGCGAGGCCATTCACCTGCTGGAGGTCGCGCAGTCCGAAGTACCGCTCCCCGCGTCGCGGCCGCCGGATCTCCCCGAGCAGCATGTCGCCGTTGCGGAGCTGGAACCGGCGGATCTGCGCCGGGGAGACGTAGACATCGTTCGGCCCGGGGAGGTAGGAGTTGATGGGCGACCGAAGGAACCCGAATCCCTCCACCAGCCGGTGGAGCGTCCCCTGGGCGATGACCCGGCCGCCAGCCGCGGTGTGGGCCTCCAGGATCCGGTACAGGAGATCCTGCCGGTTCATGTCGTCGGGCGCGCCGATCCCGAGCCCGACGCCCACCTCCTGAAGTTCGGCCGGGGACATTCGCGCCAGCTCCGCCGTGAGCAGCGGCGGCCCGGCGTCCACGGACGCCTCGGGGACCTTTGCTCCGGCGCGCGGCGTCCTCGGGGGGCGGCGCCGCATCGCGCCGGTGGCCGGATTCATCGCCACGCCCGCACTTCGTCACCGATGAGACGCCGCACTCCGCCGATTCCGGAGCGCGCCGGGCCAACCAGCTTGCGGGTCCCGTCCCGGGTCGAGCAGGCGATCACCGGCGCGTCTCCGCCGCCGTACGCCGCCTCCAGGAGCCGGATGCGTCGGGACGCCTCCGAGCGCCGCAGCTTGTCCATCTTCATCGCCACCACCGCCACCCGGCGACCCGTCCCCCGCAACAGATCGAACGCCCGGCGATCCATCGGAAGCGGATCGCGCCGGGGGTCCACCAGCAGGAGGTTCAGCGCCAGGCAATCGCGGCCGGTGAGGTAGGCGAGGATCAGACCCTCCCAGGTGGCCCGCAGGTCGCCCGCGACCCGGGCGAAACCGTAGCCGGGCAGGTCCACGAAGCGGTGACTCGATCCGATCTGGAAGAAGTTCAGCGTGCGAGTGCGACCGGGAGTGCGCGAGACATGGGCGAGACCGCGACGTCCGGCGAGCCGGTTCAGCAGGCTCGACTTGCCCACGTTGGACCGGCCCACGAATGCGACTTCGGGAAGCGTAGGCGGCGGGAAACCGTCGGGCGAGGAGGCGCTCCCGAGGAAGGAGACCACATCGACCTTCGGCCTCTTCCGCTGAGCAGCCTGCTCCGTCCCTGGAAGCGGAACCCCGGCCGCATCATCCGGCCCCGGACCGGGGTGTCGGCCGGACCCGTTCGGCATGCGGAGTTCGGGCGGGGAGGAGGGGCTAGCCCGGACGCCGGTCAGCCGGCCTTCTGGGAGAGGATGGTGACCGGGGCCGAGCCGCCGACCACGAACTCGCGGGTGATGACGACTTCCTGGATCTCCTTGCGGGAGGGCAGGTCGTACATGAGATCGAGCATCAGATCCTCGATGATCATCCGGAGCCCGCGGGCGCCGAGGTCCCGCTCCGCGGCGCGGCGGGCGATTTCCGCGAGGGCGTCGTCGGTGAACCGCAGCTCGACTCCCTCCTCGCGGAGCAGAGCCTGGTACTGCTTCACGATCGCGTTCTTCGGCTCGGTCATGATCCGGACGAGCTCGGCCTGGCCCAGATGCCTGAGGCCGGCGACGACCGGGAGGCGTCCCACGAACTCGGGAATCAGGCCGTAGCGGATGAAGTCGGTGGGCTGGACCAGGTGCAGGGTGGCGGCGCGCCGCGCCCGCGCGCTGTCCGGGACCTCGGCGCCGAATCCCAGCGCGCGGCGGCCGACGCGGCGCTCGATGATGGACTCCAGCCCGACGAAGGCCCCTCCGCAAACGAACAGGATGTTGGCCGTGTCGATCTGATGGAACTCCTGGTGCGGATGCTTCCGGCCCCCCTGTGGCGGCACGCTGGCCACCGTTCCCTCGATGATCTTCAGGAGCGCCTGCTGCACGCCCTCGCCGGATACGTCCCGGGTGATCGAAGGGTTCTCGTCCTTCCGGCAGACCTTGTCGATCTCGTCCACGTAGATGATGCCCTCCTGGGCGCGGGCGATGTCGTCGTCCGCCGCCTGGAGCAGCTTGAGCAGGATGTTCTCCACGTCCTCGCCGACATACCCCGCCTCGGTGAGCGTCGTGGCGTCCACGATCGTGAACGGCACGTCCAGAATCCGCGCGAGGGTCTGGGCGAGCAGCGTCTTGCCGGAGCCCGTCTCGCCGACGAGGAGCACGTTGCTCTTCGTGAGCTCGACGCCGTCCGGCCCGTCGCCGTCACCGCGTCGCAGACGGATCCGCTTGCCGTGGTTGTAGACGGCCACCGCCAGCTTCTTCTTCGCCTCCTCCTGCCCGATGACGTAGTCGTCCAGACGCGATTTGATCTGCTCGGGCGTGAGGTCCGGGCGGCGGGGCTTCGCCGGGCGACCGGCGGCGCTTCGCGGCGAGCGGGCCCGCTCGGCGATGATGTCGTTGCAGATCGCCACGCATTCGTCGCAGATGAAGATCCGCCCGGGGCCGGCGATCAGGACCACCGAGCCCTGCTGCTTGTTACAGAACGAACAGGTCAGCGTCCGGTCGGAGCCCCCGCGGCCCGAGCCCTTGCCCCCGCCGGACGCGGTCGGAGTCCTGGGAGGCTGCTTGCCGCTCGTCATGGGGCCGGAAAGGGCCGTCCGGCCGGGACCGGACCCGCAACACCGCGACCGGGGGCCGCGACCCGCCCTTCACTCACGGGAAATTCTAGCCAGCGGACGGTCGCCGGCGGGTCGTCGGAGCCGGGCGCCAGGACATCGGCGGTGTGGGGAATCGGCGGTGTGGGGAATCGGCTATGTCCGTCGCTCGATGATCGAGTCCACCAGGCCGTAGTCCCGGGCTTCCTCCGCCGTCATGAAGCGGTCGCGTTCGATGTCGGTGGCGATCCGCTTGGCTGTCTTCCCGGTGTGGCGGGCGAGGATGTCCACGAGCCGGGAGCGCACCCGGACGATTTCGTTGGCGCGGATCTGGAGGTCGGTGGCCTGTCCCTGGATCCCGCCCAGCGGCTGATGGATCATCACGGTGGAGTTCGGGAGCGCGAAGCGCTTTCCCGCGGCGCCCGCGGCGAGCAGGATCGCGGCCATGCTGGAGGCCTGCCCCAGGCAGTAGGTCGTGACGTCGGGCCGGATGAACTGGAGCGTGTCGTAGATCGCGAGCCCGGCGTCCACCTCACCCCCCGGCGAGTTGATGTAGAGCGAAATCTCCTTCTCCGGATCCTCGGATTCGAGGAACAGGAGCTGCGCGACGACCGCGTTCGCGAGGGCGTCGGTGATCGGCTGTCCGATGAAGACGATGTTGTCGCGCAGCAGGCGCGAGTAGATGTCGTAGGCCCGCTCGCCGCGTCCCGTCTGTTCCACGACGATCGGGATCTGGACATAGCTCTGGGCGGGAGTCGATCGGTTTCGGGTCATCGCGGGTTGTTCCTGGGCGGCCCACCGGACGGGCGGCGGGATGGGAGCTTCCACCGGAAGCGCCTCCGGTCCTCTCGCAGACGGGGCTTCACTGCGCCTCGGCGTCGGCCTGTTCCAGCAGGTAGTCGAGAGCCGCCTTCCGGGTTTCGACCGCGCGGAGCTGCTCCAGTTCGCCGCTGTCCTCGAGGGCGGCGCGGAGCGCCACCGGCGTCTTGCTGGCGCTGGCGGCCAGTTCGGCGATCCGCTCCTCGATGCGGGCCTCGGGGACTTCGATCTCCTGCTGCCGGGCGACCGCATCCAGCAGGATGCTCATGGCGACGCGCCGCTCGCTCCGGGTCTGGATTCCGGGCAACAGCGAGCGGACCTGCTGCTCGGCTTCCTCGGGTTTCATTCCGGCCTTCCGGCAGAACTCGGCGGCGCGGCGGACTTCCGCCTCGACCTCGCCGCGAACCAGCGCCCTCGGCGCTTCCACCGTGTTGCGCTGCAGCAGGGCCTCCACCACATCGTCGTGGAATCGCTGTTCCCGCTCCTCCCGGGCCCTCTGCTGAAGGCGGTCCCGCACGTCGCCGCGCAGCGCAAGGAGCGACTTGGCGCCCACCGCCTGGGCGAGGTCGTCATCGAGGCGGGGAAGCGGGCGCTCGAAGACCTCCTTCACCCGGAAAGCGATGCGCCGCCGTTTGGCGGCCGGGTTGGCGTCGGCGGAGGCCGCCGGGCCGGTTCCCACGGTGGCCACCGCGGTGTCCCCCTGCCGGATCCCCTGGAGGGACTCGTTCAGCGCCGGCGGCGCCTGGTTGCGCCCCACCTGGAACACGACGTCCTCGCGCTGCACCGGCGCGGCGGCGGCGTCATCCGGATCGGTCTCCTCCACATCGCCGCGAACGAAGTCTCCGTCGCGCGCCCCGCGGTCGGTCACCGGCCGCGGAGACGCCTTCTGCTCCCGGATCTGCTCCAGCGTCTGGAGGATCTGCGCCTCCTCGACCGGGATGTCGCGGCGCTTGACCTCGATGTCCGCGAAGTCCACCTGGCCGATATCGGGCCAGACCTCGAAGGCGACCTTGAGCTGGAGCGGCTGACCGCGTTCGAAGGCCGGCTCCCCCTCGGGCGCCGGGGGCGCGAGCGGGCTCGCCCCGAGATCCCGAAGGCACTCCCGCGTCGCCCGGCTGACGAGGGACCACCCGACGTCCTCGGCCACCTGGGGTCCGAATCGTTGTTCGATCCGGTCCCGAGGCGCCTTGCCCTTGCGGAATCCGGGGAAGCGCGCCGTCCGGCGGATGCGGCGCAGTTCGGCCTGGACTTCGTCCTCGAAGATGGCCGCCGGGATCGTGATGTCCAGGATGCGGGTCGACTGACCGCGCTCCTCCACCTCGAAGCGCAGCCCCGGGATCCCGTCGGGCGCATTCCCCGCGCCCGGGCGCGACGCCGTCTCCGGTTCCGGTTCGGCGGGGGGGGTGGGGGCGGCGCTCACGTGACTTGATCTACCGGCTGCTGGCGCCCGCTCGCGCATGAGCGGACCCGGGAGCAGGGGAACGGGCGGGGTTCGCGCTGGTGCGAAAGGGGGGATTCGAACCCCCACGGGTCACCCCACCGGATCCTAAATCCGGCGCGTCTGCCAATTCCGCCACTTCCGCAGCGCTGCGCAGTCCGCGTCGCGATCACCGGGGACGCGAGTGCGAACCGGCCCGGGTCAGGAATTCTACCCCGCAGGGAGCGGTCGGCCGGTCCGGGAAGCTCGCCGGCGCTCCCTATAATCGGCCGCGACCGCTCCGGCGCGGCCGCCAGTAGAGGTACCCCATGAACGCGAAAAATCATCGACTTCCACGAATCGTCGCGCTCGTTCTCGTCACCTGCTCGACCTGGGTGGCGGGAGACCGGGCGGCGGCCCAGGATCTCGAGGCGCTCCGGGGCGTCGCCGACCAGGGAGCGGCGGAGCGCGCCAAGCTTGTCCAGGTCATGGTGGACTCGGTCTTCAGCTTCGGAGAACTCGGGTTCCAGGAGGTCGAGACGTCGCGCTACCTCACCGGGGTCCTGCGCGACAACGGATTCGAGGTCGAGGAGGGGATCTCCGGCATTCCGACCGCGTGGATGGCCCGTTGGGGGGAGGGTTCCCCGGTGATCGCGCTGGGGAGCGATCTCGACGGGATTCCCAGGGCCTCGCAGAAGCCGGGAGTCGCCTACCACGACCCGCTGGTCGAAGGAGCGCCGGGACACGGGGAAGGACACAACTCCGGGCAGGCGGTCATCATCGCCGGAGCGCTGGCGGCGAAGGAGATCATGGAGCGTGACGGCATCCCGGGAACGATCGTGATCTGGCCCGGGGTGGCGGAAGAACTGGTCGCGACGAAGGCGTGGTTCGTACGGGACGGGTACTTCCGCGATGTCGATGTGTGCATCTTCACCCACGTCTCGTCGAGGTTCGGCGTGAGCTGGGGGCAGGGAGGCGGCAACGGCCTGGTGTCCGTCGAATACACGTTCACCGGCGAGCCGGCGCATTCGGCCGGGGCCCCCTGGCGCGGTCGGAGCGCGCTCGATGCGGTCGAGATCATGAACACCGGATGGAACTACAAGCGGGAGCACCTGCGTCTGCCGCACCGCTCCCATTACGTCATCACGAACGGCGGGGACCAGCCGAATGTGGTGCCGCAACTCGCGTCGGTCTGGTACTACTTCCGGGAGCTGGAACAGCCGGGGATGAAGGAGCTCTTCGACCTCGGGAACACGATGGCCGAGGCGGCCGCGATGATGACCTCCACCGAGGTCTCGTGGCGCGTCCTGGGTCACGCCTATCCGCGCCACTTCAACAAGCCGGTCGCGGAAGCGGTGTGGGCCAACATCGAGCGCGTCGGGCTTCCGGAATGGAGCGAAGCCGACCTGGCGCTGGCGCACGGCCTTCAGCGTGAACTCGGCGTGGAGGAGAGCGGGCTTCCCACCGAGCTCGGCGAAATGGGCGGTCCGGCGCGGGAGCCGCGGCTCGGCGGCGGATCCGACGACATCGGGGACATTTCGTGGAATGTCCCCACCGTGACGCTCCGCTTCCCGTCGAATATCCCCGGCGGCCCCGGTCATCACTGGGCGAACGGCGTCGCGATGGCGACGCCGATCGCTCACAAGGGAGCGGTGGCCGGCGCCCGGGTGATCGCGATGACGCTCATGGATCTCTTCCTCGATCCGGCGCTCGTTCCGGCGGCGCAGGAGTACTTCGCAGAGCAGACGAAGGACCATCAGTACACCCCGCTGATCGGTCCCGACGACCCACCGGCGATCCACCTCAACCAGGAACGGATGGACGCCTTCCGGGAGGCGATGCGCCCGTTCTACTACGACCCGGACCGCTACGACAGTTACCTCGAGCAGCTCGGGATCGAATACCCGACGGTGCGGGACTCCACAGGCGAGCCATCGCCGCAGCGCTGAACTCCCCAAACCCCGCCTCGCTGACGGGCCCGACTCCAGGAGAACGGTTCGCCGGGGTTCTCCCGGCTCCCCGCCCCCGCTCTTCCGCGGCGCGCTGGTGCCGAAGCAGGGATTTGAACCCTGACACTCGCAAGGAGTACTGCGCCCTGAACGCAGCGCGTCTGCCGTTCCGCCACTTCGGCGCGTGCGGGCCGGTACCCTAGCAGCCCGTTGACGAAGTCGCGCGGCGTTCGAGCGGCGATGCATCCCGCCCGAACCACGCCCCTTCGGGGCGCTCATCGTTGCGTTTCGCTCGGAATATTCCCGATATTCCTCGCTCACGCGCCTTGTCGGCCGGGCGCCTCACCGCTCTCGGCGCTGCACGCGACCTCATCAACGGACTGCTAGCAGTCCGTCGTGCGTCGATTGCGGGGGGATCGCGCCGGCGGGCGGCGTCGGCGAGCCGCCGGTCGCGGGGAGCCTCCGGGGCGCGTTCCCCCGGTCCGGCGGGTCGTCCGGGGCCGGTTCACCGGCCGTCCCGAGGGGGACGGCTGGCTGGTTCCCCTCGGCGCCGGGTCCGACCCCCCCGAGGACCTCCACATCACGCGCGGGCGGCTCGGGGGCGTGCTTCCGGGCGACCTCGCCGAGGCCGAAGTCCTCTTCCGCACCCGCAGCGGACGGCCCGAGGGAGAAGTCCTGCGGGTCCTCGAGCGCAGCGCCGGGCGGCTGGTGGGCGAACTGACGGCGGAGGGCTCGGTCGTCGTCTGGGATCCGCAGTGGTCCCGCGAGGTCCTGGTGTCCGCTGGCGGCGCGGCGGGCGCCCGCGCCGGAGACCTGGTCGAGGTGCGGATCCGCCCGTCTCCGGCGGGGGACGGCCCCATCATGGGAGAGGTCCGGACCGTCTTCGGATCGAGTCACGACCCCGCAGCCGAGGTCGCCGCCGTCCTCGCCCGCCACGACATCCGGGACGCGTTCCCCCGGGAGGCGCTCGAGCAGGCCGACGCCGCTCCCTCGGCGGTCCGATCCCGGGACCTCGCCGGCCGGGAAGACCTGCGTTCGCGGCTGATCGTCACCCTGGATCCTCCCGACGCGAAGGATCACGACGACGCGATCGAGGCGGCGCCGCGGCCGGACGGCGGTTTCCGGATCGGCGTTCACATCGCCGATGTGGGCCACTACGTCCCTCCGGGCAGCCCGGTGGACCGGGAGGCGGCGCTCCGCGCCAACTCGGCGTACTTCCCCGAGCGCTCCGTTCCGATGCTCCCGCCGGCGCTCTCGTCCGGCATCTGCTCCCTGGTCGCCGGGCGCGACCGGCTCACACGGTCGGTCGAACTGGAGATCAGCGCCGAGGGGATCCTGGTGGACGCGCGCTGCTTCCGCGCCGTGATCGCGAGCGCGGCCCGGCTGGCTTACGGCGAGGGCGCCGCGTTCCTCGCCGGCGCCGGCGCCGGACCGATCGCTGACGCCGTCCGGACGATGGGGCGCGCCGCGGCGCTGCTCGCGGCCGCCCGCCGGCGGCGAGGCGCCGTCGACCTGGATCTGCCGGAGCCCGAACTGTGCTGTGACGAGCTCGGCCACCCGCTCGATGCCCGCTACGCGGAACGGACGGCGGCGCACCGGCTGGTCGAGGAGTTCATGCTCCTCGCCAACCAGGCGGTGGCCGAGCGGCTGCGGGCCGTCGGCGCCCCCGCGCTCCACCGCGTCCACCCTTCCCCCGCCGAGAGTCGCGTCCGGCAATTCGAAGACCTGCTGGGCGCCTTTGGCGAGCGCCTCCGCGCGCCGTCCGAGGCGCTCCGTCCGGGCCATTTCGCCCGGCTCGGCGACCGGATCGAGGGGCGGCCGGAGGTCCGCTTTCTCAGACGCCGGATGCTGCGCGCGATGAAGCGCGCGGAGTATTCCCCGAGGGGCGAGGGGCACTTCGCCCTCGCGCTCCAGGACTACACCCACTTCACGTCTCCCATCCGCCGCTATCCGGACCTGATGGTTCATCGGGCCCTCGATGGAATCGCCACCGGGCCGATGAAGGCGGCCGCGTCGTCAGCCCCCGGGCTCGACGCGCTCGCCCGCCACTGCTCGGAGCGGGAGCGCGCGGCGGAGGCCGCCGAGACCGCGGTCGTGGAGCGGCGCCTCGCGCGCATGCTCCGGGGCCGGCTCGGCGATGCGTTCGCTGGCCGGGTCGCCGAAACCGGACGATTCGGGATGCGGATCGAACTGGAGGAGATCCCGGCGCGCGGCCTCGTTCCGCTCGCCCTGCTTGGGGAGGAGCGCTTTCGGTTCGACCGCCGCGACTACGCGCTACGGTCGCGCGTCAGCGGGCGGAGCTTCCGGATCGGAGATCGCCTCGAGGCGCAGCTCGTCCGTGTCGACCCCCTCCGCGGCGGCCTCGAGTTCCGTCTCCTCTGACGCGTCGCCCGCCAGCCGGGCGGGCAGAACCAGCGTGAACTCGGATCCCTCTCCCGGCGCGCTCTCCAGCTCGATCGTCCCGCCGAGCAGTTCCGCCAGGTGGCGGGCGATGGCGAGGCCGAGGCCGGTCCCCCCGACGGCCCGCGAGCGCGCCGCGTCGACCCGGTAGAAGCGCTCGAAGATCCGGCGCCGATGGCGTTTCGGGATGCCGACGCCGTTGTCCTTCACGGTCAGCCTGATCGAGTCGGCGGCCCGCTCGGTGGTGATCTCCACGCGACCGTCGTCGTCCGAGTACTGGATCGCGTTGTCCACCAGATTCTGGAGGATCTCCACGACGAGGCTGGGATCGGTGACGACGCGCAGGTCTTCCTTCGGCGGCTCGACCACCAGGGCGCGCCGCCCGGACTTCATCCGCGCCGACTCCACGACCGACTCGGCGAGGCGCTGAAGGTTGGAGGGAGAACGATCCGGCTCCAGTCTCCCGGCCTCGATGCGGGCCAGCCGCAGAAGGTCGTCGGTGAGCCGGGCCAGCCGGATTGCGTGTTCGCGAATGATCTCGAGGAAGCGCTTGCGCTCTGGCGATTGCTCGAGTTCGGTGTCGAGCAGCGTCTCCGAGAACCCCCGGATCGCGGTGAGCGGGGTCTTGAGTTCATGGGAGAGGTTGGCGACGAAGTCGCGGCGGACCCGTTCCAGCGCTCGCAGCCGGGTCACGTCCATGAGCACCAGGACCGCGCCCGCCGGGCCGGCGTCCGGGTCCGGACCCGGGATGACCGGGTCGCCGGGAATGACCGACTCGCGGGAGCGCACCGGCGCCGCCCGGGCGAGGACATCCCGTCCGGCGACCGGAATCTCGCGTTCGCGCGACTTTCCCCGCATCGCCGCCTTGACCATCTTGAGGAGTCGTTTCCCCTCGAGCACCCGGCCGGCGTCCCGCCCGCGGTACTCCTGCCAGGAGTCTCCCGGAAGCGACAGAAGCTCGCGAAACGCCCGGTTCAGGTACTGGATCCGGAGATCGCCGTCGAGGACGGCCACGCCCTCGACCATGCTCGAGAGGATCGTCGCCCCCTGGTTCTTTTCCGCAGTCAGGGATTCGAAGGAGGTCTTGAGGGCGAGCGCGGTGCGGTTCAGCGAGGCGAACAGGGCGCCCAGCTCGTCCTCCCGGGGCATCGAGGACTCGGGTCGGAAGTCGCCCTGGGCGACGCGTTCCGAGAAGCGCACGAGCTGTTCGACCCGATCTCCGAACCGCCTCGCGTACCACCAGGCGAGCGCGGTCGCCGCGAGGGCCGCCAGCAGCGTCATCACGATCACCGGCGCGAGGATGGCCCGGAACGTGTCCTCGATCCGGACCACCGGTTCGGCCAGGCGGAGCACGGTGTCGGCATCCCAGGGCAGGCGCACCGCGACGTAGCTGAGGTCCTCGCCGCGCGTCTCCGAGAAGCGCTGCGAGCGGCCATAGCCCGACGCGAAGGCGTCCCGGATCTCCGGGCGGCCGGCGTGGTTGTCCATCGTCGCCGGGTCTTCGTGGGAGTCGGCGAGAACCGCGCCTTCGCGCGCCACCAGCGTCACCCGTCGCTCGGTGGGCGTCGGAGTCCGGCGTTCGGTTTGCGCCTCGAACGCGGCGAGCCGGAGCGCCCAGCGGGCAAGGGATTCCTCGCCGGGACGCGTGGGCCGGGTGGCGAGCCCGACCTCCGCAATGGAATCGAGGTGCTCGAAGGTCGCCTCCACCGCGTTCTGGCGCACGACGCGGGCGGTCGTCAGCAGGACCGCCAGCAGGGAGGCCGCCGCGACCAGAAGGCTGATCGCCGCGATCCGGAGGGTGAGCCGGGACGGCCGTCGCGAGCGTCCCCGGCGCCCGGGGCGGCGCGACCTGGTCAAGCCGGGGGCTCGAAGCGGTAGCCCGCTCCCCGCACCGTCCGCAGCAGCGAAGGCCTCCCGGGCGAATCCACTTTCTGCCTGAGCCGCCGGACGTAGACATCCACGCTACGGAGGGTGATGTATCGCTCGCGGCCCCAGACCTGATCGAGGATCTGCTCCCGGGAGAACACCCGCTGCGGATGGGAGGCGAGGTAATGGAGCAGTTTGAACTCCAGGTGCGTGACCGGGAGGTCTTCCCCTCCGCGCTGCACCCGGTGGGACGCCGGATCGATCCTGAGATCTCCGACTTCCAGGCTCTCGTCGCCGGCGTCGGAGGCGGCGCGGGCGGAACGGTTCGCGCGACGCAGGAGCGCGCCCACCCGCGCCGTGAGCTCCCTCGGGCTGAACGGCTTCGTGATGTAGTCGTCGGCGCCGAGCTCGATGCCCGCGATGACATCGGCCTCCTCGCTCCGCGCCGTCAGCATGATCACGGGGAGATCCATCAGTCCGGGGTCGGACCGGATCACCCGGCAGACCTCGAAGCCGCTCATCTCGGGGAGCATCAGGTCCAGGATGAGCAGGTCCGGGCGCTGCTGGCGCAACTCCGCGAGACCCTCGGTTCCGGTCTGCGCGGCCACCACCTGATACGACTCGCGCTCCAGATTGAACCGGAGGAGTTCGACGATGTCCGGATCGTCCTCGATGGCTAGAATGCGTTTCACGGCCGTTGGAGGGTCGGAACCCGGGCCACTCTAGCAGTCTGTCCCGCCGGAGCGCCGAAGGGCGTGGCCGGACGTGGAAGGCCTTCCCCGGCGGCGCTGCGGTTAAGTCGCCCTCCGGGCCGTCGCGCGTGACCACGAGACCGGGAACCCCGCCGGACCGGGTGGAGCGGCCGCGGATCGCGTTCCAGGGACTCCCGGGTTCGTTCTCCGACATGGCCTGCCGCCGGGCCGCTCCCGACCATGCCCCCCTCGCGTGTCGGACATTCGAGGATGCGTTCCGGGCCGTTTCGCTCGGCCGCGCCGACCGCGCGCTCATTCCGGTGGACAACTCCCGCGCGGGCCGCGTGGCCGATGTCCATCATCTCCTGCCGGACTCGAGCCTCCGGATCGTCGGGGAGGCCTTCCTGCGGGTGCGCTGCCAGTTGCTGGGCGCGCCGGGCGCCCGGCTCTCCGACGTGGTCACTGTCCACAGCCACGTCCACGCGCTCGCCCAGTGCCGGGACTGGATCCGGCGACGGGGGCTCGAAGCGGTGGTCGAAACGGACACCGCGGGCGCCGCGGCGGAGGTCGCGCGCCGGGGTGAGCCGGCCCGCGCGGCGATCGCTTCGGGACTCGCCGCGTCGCTCTACGGGCTCGAGGTCCTCGCTTCCGACATCGAGGACGCCTCCCACAACACGACCCGCTTTCTGATCATGGCGGCGCAGGACGCGCCGTCGGATCGCGAGGGTCCCTCGCTCACCACGATCGTCTTCGAAGTCAGGAACCTCCCCGCGGCCCTCTACAAGGCGCTCGGAGGTTTCGCCACCAACGGGGTCAACCTGCTCAAGCTCGAGAGCGCCATGGTGGGTGGCTCCTTCACCTCGACCCGGTTCTACTGTGACTTCGAGGGTCACCCCGAGGACCTCCCGGTGCGGCGCGCCCTCGAGGAGCTGCGGGTCTTCTGCCGCGAGTTCCGGATTCTGGGGACGTATCCGGCGGACCCCGGCCGCCCCGCCGTCGGCGACGGCTGAGGGCCTGCGGGCGGGCGACGCGCCCCGGACCGATGTCACGTTCCCGTCACATCGCGTCGCCGGTTGCTCACAGGTTCCTCGGTGACATTTCTTGCCGGGTTCAACGCCCGTCAACGGCGCGACCCCACAATGCCGTCCGATGTTCGATGCCGAAATCCGCTCACAGGCGGCCGCTCCGGTCTTCTTCGGGTTTGCTGGCGGCGCCCGCCTGCGCCTCCTCCTTCCCGCGATCCTTCTGGCTCTGACGGCGGTCCCGACCGGGGCCCTCGCGGGCGGTCAGGAACCCACCGGCCAGGTCGCCGGCGTCGTCCGGGACGGGTTCAACGCGATGGGGCTCCCCGCGGCGCCGATCACCGTCGTCTCCACCGGCCGCACGTTCTACTCGGAACTGGATGGCCAGTTCGTGCTGGAAGCCCCCGCGGGAACCCACGCCATCCGCGTCAGCTTCTCCGGCTACCAGGAGGTCGAGATCACCGTCGAGGTGGAGGCGGGAGCCACCACCCGGCTGGATGTGGCGCTGACGATGGAGCGTTTCGCCGAGGAAGTCGTGGTGAGCGCCGAGATCGAGGAACCCGAGCTGTTCACCGAAGAGGCGCAGTTGGTCGAGCGCCAGAAGGCCGCCACCATCACCGACAACCTCGCGTCCGACGAGATGAAGCGGAACGCGGACTCGACCGCGGCTTCGGCGATCAGCCGGGTGGCCGGCCTGACCGTCGTCGACAACCAGTACGTCTTCGTCCGCGGGCTCGGCGAGCGGTACTCCAACACGACCCTGAACGGCGCGGTGCTTCCGACGACGGAACCTGACAAGCGGGTCGTTCCGCTGGACCTGTTCCCCACCGGGCTCATCCAGAGCGTTTCGGTGGTCAAGTCCTACCTGCCCGACAAGCCGGCCGACTTCTCGGGAGGGCTGGTCGAGATCGACCCGCTGTCCTTCCCGAACGAGCCGGTCCTCAATTTCTCGATGTCGCAGGGCTACAACACCCGGACTACCTTTGACGAGGGGCTCACCTACTCCGGGGGCGGCCGCGACTGGCTGGGCTTCGACGATGGGACCCGCGGACTGCCTTCGGCGATCCCCGACTCCCGGGTGGTGCGCACCAGCATCTTCACCGAGGCCGGGTACACGCCGGGCGAGCTCGAATCGATGGGCGAGGCGTTCCGCAACGTCTGGACTCCCGAGACCGGACGCGTCGGGCAGAGCCAGTCGTACAGCCTCGTCGCCGGGAACAGTTGGGACCGCCTCGGCGCCATCTTCAGCGCGACGTGGTCGCAGGATCACCAGAACCAGTCCGAGGACCGGACCTTCTTCGCGGTCTCCGGTGGAGACCTCGAGGTCCAGAACGACTACGACTTCGACATCACGACCTCGAAGACCTCGACCGGCCTCGTCGGGAACCTCGCCTACAGGCTTTCCGGGAACCACCGGCTGGCGCTCGAGAACTTCTATACGCACAACTCGAAGAACGAGGCGCGCGTTTTCGAGGGCTACAACAACGACGTGGGCGAGAACATCCGGAACACCCGGCTCTTCTGGGTGGAGGAGAGCATCTTCTCCTCCCGTCTGTCCGGAGAGCACCTGTTCGCCTCGCTGGGGTCCTCCCGGGTGGACTGGCATGCGAACCTGTCGCAGGCGACGCGGGACGAGCCCGACCTCCGCGAAACGCTCTACGAGTTCAGCCCCTCCATCGGGTCCTTCGTGCTGGCGGACGAGTCGCAGAGCGGCTTCCGGATGTTCAACGACCTCGCCGACCAGGTTCTGGAATTCGGCTTCGACTGGACCAGTTACTTCACCCAGTGGGACGGCCTTCCCGCCAGGCTCCAGGTGGGTCCGAAGCTCACCCTGCGGGAACGCGACTTCAGTTCGCGCCGGTTCCGGCTCACCCCCCGCGGCGCCGGATTCGTGGATCTGACGCTCCCGCCCGAGCAGATCTTCACCCCCGACAACATCGGATCGCGCTACGAGCTTCGCGAGGAGACGCGGCCCACAGACTCCTACGCCGCCGAACAGGAGGTCACCGCCCTCTACGGGATGGTCGACCTTCCGGTCTCCCGCAACCTGCGGGTGATCGGGGGGGCGCGGGTGGAGCGTTCGAGCCAGCAGGTGGACACCTTCGACCCGTTCTCCGCCGCGGCGGAGGTCGTGACGGCGAAGCTGGAGGACACCGATGTCCTGCCCGGCGTCAACGCCGTCTACGCCCTCTCGGACCGCACGAACGTGCGGGCCAGCTACAGCCACACGGTGAACCGGCCCGAGTTCCGCGAGCTGGCGCCGTTCGAGTTCACCGATGTGGTGGGCGGACGCGCGGTGGTCGGGAACCCGGACCTCGAACGGGCGCTCATCCGCAACGTGGACCTGCGGCTGGAGACCTTCCCGGCGGCGGCCGAGGTCCTCGCGATCAGCCTGTTCTACAAGGACTTCTCGAACCCGATCGAGCGGATCGTCCAGCCCACCGCCCAGTTGCGGACCTCCTACGCGAACGCCCTGGGCGCGCAGAACGCCGGAGTCGAGCTGGAAGGCCGACGCGAGTTCGGGCGCCTCGACGCCTCGGCGAACTACACCTTCGTCCGCTCCCGCATCGAGCTCGAAGCGACCGCCGGGCAGGTTCAGACGAGCCTCGACCGTCCGCTCGCCGGTCAGTCCGCGCATGTCGTGAACCTGAGCGCGGATCTGGACCTTCCCGAGGTCGGCGGGAACCTGCGGGTCCTCTACAACTATTTCGACGACCGCATCGTGGATGTCGGCTCCCTCGGCATGCCGGACATCTACGAGGAGGGCCGCGGCGTTCTGGATGTGGTCTTCCAGAAGCGTTTCGCGCGGTGGAGCCTGCGCGCCGCTTTCGACAACCTGCTCGATTCGGAATACCGGTTCACCCAGGGCGGCGAACTGCAACGGGTGTTCCGCCTGGGGCGGTCCTTCTCGCTCGGCTTCTCCTACGCGATCCGTTGACCCGTTTCTCCGGCTGATCTTCCGATCCCCCTCAGCGCACTTCGGGGAGGCTCTCCATGCGCCTGACTCTCGCCTCTTCCGCCGCGCTGCTCGCGGGGTCTCTCCTCGTCGGCGCCGGCTGCGGCGACGATTCCGGCGCCACGCCGGCGCCGGCGCCAACCCCGGCGCCCGGGCCGGATGATCCGGCCGGTCCGGTCGTCGTCCGCGGCTCCATCGCGGAGGACACGACCTGGTCCGCCGACGCCCCCATCGTCCTGTCCGGCGCGGTCTTCGTGGAGAGCGGCGCGACCCTCACGATCGAGGCCGGCGCCCGGATCTACGGCGAGAGCGCCACGACCGGCGCGCTGATCGTCTCCCGCGGCGGCATGCTCGTCGCCGAAGGAACCGCCGACGCGCCCATTGTGATGACCAGCGATCAGCGGGAGGGCGAGCGCAGCCGCGGCGACTGGGGCGGTCTGATCATCAACGGCGCCGCGCCGCTGAACATTCCCGGCGGCGTCAGCGAAGGAGAAGGCGACACCGGCGAATACGGCGGGGACAACCCGGCCGACAACAGCGGCGTTCTGCGCTACGTCCGGGTCGAGTTCGCCGGCGCCGAGTTCAGTCCCGACAACGAGCTGAACGGGATCGCTCTCCAGGGCGTCGGGAACGGCACCGAGGTGGACTTCATCCAGGTGCACCTCAGCAAGGACGACGGCGTCGAGTTCTTCGGTGGAACCGTCGACGCGAAGCATGTGCTCTGCACCGGGATCGCTGATGACAGCTTCGACTGGACCGACGGCTGGACCGGACGGGGCCAGTTCTGGATCGCCCAGCAGCGCGGCGATGACGCCGACCAGGGCATCGAGGCGGACAACAACGGCGAGAACAACGACCTCACGCCGCGCTCCGACCCGACGCTCTACAACATCACGCTCATCGGGGACCCGGACACCAACGAGGGCGATGAGAGCGACATCGGGATCCTGCTGCGCGAGGGCACGGCCGCCGAGATCGGGAACGCCATCGTGATCGGCTTCAAGGAGACCGGCCTCGACATCGACAACGCGGCCACCTACGCCAACGCCCGGAGCGGCGCGCTCGTCGTGAGGAACTCGATCTTCCACAACAACCTCGAGGCGGCGTTCGACGACGACTCGGGGGAGAACCCGGCGCCGGCGTTCTCGACGCGCGACTTCGCCGCCGCGTCCGAGGGCCTGCTCACCGTGGACCCGGACCTGCGGGATCCCTACAACCACGAGGACCTGGACTGCCGGCCGGGCGCCGGGTCCGTGGCCTTCACGGACTATGCGATGCCGCCGAACGACGGCTTTTTCGAGCCGGCGCCCTACATCGGGGCCTGCAGCGGCGACGACCCGTGGCATCGGGGCTGGACGACGTTCGCCCCGAACTGACCTTCCGGGCCGTAGGGCGAAGTCGGTCCGGGGGGTCTCCGGGGCGTCCCGGCGGACCGCGCGTGGGGCGCTGGTCCCGTCTCGTGCGGCTGGCGCTGGCGGGGGCGTTTCTCAGCCTCGCCGCCGGTCCCGGGAGCGGTTGCGGCGCATCCGGCGCCGTCGACTCACCCCCGCCGGCTGACCCGGAAGCGCCGGCCGGCGCAGGGGAGATGGTCCCCTCCGCAGCCGTGGAGCGGTTGAAGCGGCTCTTGCCCTCGCCGGAAGCGGCGGCAAGCGAGGTCCTGGCGCTGGTCCAGGCGGGAGACGCCGGGGCGCTTCGGGATCTGGCGCTATCGGAGCCCGAGTTCCGGGATGTCGTTTATCCGGCGCTCCCCGCCAGCCGACCCGGGCGGAACACCTCGGCGGAGTTCCTCTGGAGCCTCATGCGCCAGCGCAGCGCGAACTCGCTGGCGCTCACCGTGGACCGGTACCGCGGGCGCCGTCTGGAACTCGTCGAGGTGGACTTCGCGGGTGAGACGACGGACTACGGGCCCTTCCGCGTGCACCGCGAAACCGTCCTGACGGTCCGCCAGGAGGACGGAAGCCCGGCGGTGGTGCGCCTCTTCGGCTCGATGATCGAGCAGAAGGGCGGCTTCAAGGTCTTCAGCTTCGTGATCGACTGATTCGGGGGGCCGCCCCCTCGCGGAGCCCCGGACCTCCCGGCGGCGGGAGCTGGCTGCAGACCGCCGGCCCGCGTTCGCGCCTGCGTTCGTGACTGTGGTGTCCTGAAAATGTCATCGTTTTGTCATATACTGGCCGCATGCGACGCAAAGTTCGCAGGCGCGATCTCCGGAGCTTCCTCCGCCCGGCGTCGAGCCCTTCCGCGGCGCCCATCCTGATCGCGGGGCTGTTGCTGGCGGACGCCGCCGCCCCGGCCTTCGGAGAAGAGCCGGAAACGCTGCCCAGGAGCATCTACGTGCCGCTCCGGCTCGAGGTGGCTTCGTGTCTTCACGATGTGGTGGTCCTCGCCGAGGACGGCCGGGTCCGGGCCGTCGCCCCCGGCAGGCTGGTGAGTCAGTTCACCTTCTACTCGTGGGAGGAAGGGGCCATTCCGGCCTGGGAGCGCCTCACGATCCAGGGCTGGATCGCCAACGGCGAAGCGGCGCGACGGCCGTTCCGGGCGGGAATCGTGATCACCCCCGCGAGCATCTATGTGGCCGACCGGCGTCTCGACCTCGGGACCCTGGACCAGGTCTCCCGTTTTCGCAGCCGGACCGATCTGCGGATTCCCGAGCGGACGCTGCGGCTGCTGCCGGAGGGCGCATGCGACCGCGGAGCTCCGTTGGAGATCACGGCCGAAGGCTCTGTTCCGGAGTCGCCCGTTCCACCGCCAGAGCTTCGTCCTCCAGACGAAGGGCGGTGAGGAAGCCTCCCCAGACGCAGCCCGAGTCGAGCCCCAGGACGCGTCCCGGGCCGGCGGGCGACGCGGTGAGGCCGAGCGCCGCCCAGTGTCCGAAGAGGACGGTCGTCCCGCGAGGGATGCGGGCGCGCTCGAACCACGGCCGCCGGCCCGGGGGGAGGTCTTCGGGAGGGCCGCTGAAGCCGTAGTCCGGCTCCCCCGTCCGGTCGACCGCCCGGATGCGGGTCAGGACCGAGGCGTCCGCGACGGCGCCGGGTGGCGCTGCTGACCGGTCACCCGATTCCCTGAAGCCCGCCCCGTCGCCCCTCAGCGCGTAGAGCGCTTCCAGAAACAGACGAGGGTCGCGGCGCAGTGCGGCGGTGGCGTCCGCGGCCCGCCGCTCCGCCTCGGCCACGCTCCACGCCGGGTGGATGCCGGCGTGCGCCAGCAGGTAGTCGCCTTCCCGGGCGGCGAAGGGCCGCATGGCGAGCCAGTCGCACAGCTCGGCCGCGTCAGGCGCGCTGAGGACGGCGTCCAGGGTGTCCCGTGGGCGGGAGGCGAGGAGGCCTTCGCGCTGCGCCAGCAGGTGGAGGTCGTGGTTCCCGAGAACGGCGTCCACCGAGTCCCCCTGCTCCAACGCCCAGCGCAGCATGGCGAGCGAATCCGGACCCCGGTTCACCAGGTCTCCGAGGAACCGGATCCGGTCCCGTCCGCGCCGGTATCCGATGCGGTCGAGGAGCCGCCGGCATGTGCTAAAACAACCCTGGACGTCGCCGACGACCCAGGTTGCCATTTCGTCAGCGTACCCCGGAGCCCTGCCGACCGAAGCCTCCCCCCCCGACGGCCTCTTCGCCGCCGTGGATCTCGGTTCGCGCAGCTTCCACCTGACCGTGGCGCGCGTCCACGGCGACAACATCGAGGTCGTGGACCAGCTCCGGGAGCCGGTCCGGCTGGCGGCCGGCCTCCGGGAGGACGGCGTGGACGCGGCGGTCTGGGGGCGCTGCCGCGAGTCGCTGGCCCGCATCGGAGAGCGGATCCGGGACATCCCTTCCGGTCAGGCGCGGGCCGTCGGAACGAACGCCTTCCGCCAGTTGGCGAAGCGCCGGCGGGTTCTGGATGAGGCCGCCGCGGCGCTGGGCCAGAGGGTCGAGGTGATCTCCGGTTCCGAGGAGGCGCGGCTCATCTACCACGGGGTCGACTCGATGCTGCCCCGGACGGAGGAACGTCGGCTGGTGGTGGACATCGGCGGCGGAAGCACCGAGCTCATCATCGGGAGCGGCGGCGCGCCGCTGAGGACCCACAGCCTCTACATGGGGTGCGTTTCCTTTACCCGGAAGTTCTTCCCCGGCGGAGCGATCCGTCGCCGGAACTTCGCCGCCGCCGAGACCGAGGCCCGACGCGAACTGGAGACGATCGAGGACGGATTCCTGCGCCTGGGCTGGAGCAGCGCCCACGGTTCCTCCGGAACGGTCCGGGCGGCGGCGAGACTGCTGCGGCCGCTTGGTGGGCTCACCCGTCCGGGACTCAAGGGGCTGCGGCAACAGATGATCCGGGCCGCCCACATCGAGGGACTCACCGAGGGGGCTGACCGGATCGCGGACCTCCCGGTGGAGCGGGCCTGGGACTTCCCGGGCGGGGTGGCGATCCTCCGCGCGATCATGAAGGCCCTCGAGCTTCCGCGCATCGCGCCGGCCGAGGGCGCCCTCCGGGAGGGCGTGCTCCACGACCTGATCGGCCGCCGGCGCCATCAGGACATGCGCGACGCGACCATCCGGAACCTGATGGCCCAGTACCGGGTGGACATCGAACAGGCCGTCCGGGTGCGGGAGACGGCGCTCGCCGGCTGGAGCCAGCTCCGCCGCGCCTGGGGCCTCGAACACGAGACCCTGCCGCGGTTCCTCCGGTGGGCCGCCACCCTCCACGAAATCGGCCTGTCCGTGTCCTTCAGCGGCCACCACCGCCACGGCGCCTACATCGTCCGCAACTCCGACATGCCCGGCTTCTCGCGGGACGACCAGGAGCTGCTCGCGGTCCTCATCGAGACGCACCGCCAGCGCCTCAGGCCCGGACGGTTCGAGGAGGTGACCGCCGCCGATCCGCAGACCGCCGGGCGGCTCGCCGCCATCCTGCGAATCGCCGTCCTGCTCTGCCGGCGCCGCAGCCGCGAGCTCCTGCCGCCGATTCGCGCGTCCGGAGGCCCCGACGCGCTTGAACTCTCGTTTCCCGGCGGATGGCTGAGCCGGTATCCGCTGACCCGGGCCAACCTGGAGACGGAAGCGCGCGAACTCCGCTCGCTCGGGATTTCACTCCGGATCCACGAGAACGGGGACGGGGCCGACCCGTCGTGAGCCGGCCCCCGCGCGTCAGTCGCGCTTCCTGACCGTCGTCGAGAAGGCGCCCTCTCCGTACTGGAGCCTCAAGGGCTCGCGGGTCTCGAGGTTGTAGCGGTCACCGGGCTGGAGGAAGTAGAAGCCGCCCCCGTTGGGAAGCACCCGGGTGTTGTCGTAGATAGCGACATATCCTTGACCGATGACCTCGAAGCCGGTCCCGCGCACGACGATGGCGGTGTCCTCATCGATGCCGATCCCGAGGAGTTCGGGCCTCGCCTCGATGATCTCGAGGAGGTCGAAGTGCCGGTTGCGGACCAGCAGGTGCTGATCGATCGCGACTCCCTGGAAGAACGCAAACCCCTCCTCGTGGTCGCCCATCATGATCGTGTTGCCGCTGGTGTCGCCCCGGGCCAGGTACTCGCCCTGGATCGTTGCGCCGGCGGACGAGCCGCCGATGACCCCGCCGCGCTCCAGCAGCGCGTGCAGCTCACGCTCGGTCCGGGTGTCGGCATAGGCGTCCACCAGCCGCCACTGCCGCCCGCCCGGAAACCAGACGCCGCGCGCGCGTCGGATCGGAGCCACGAACTCCTCGGTCTCGGCCTCCTCGCGCTCCCAGGTGTGGAGCACGGTGATGTCCGTTGCGCCCAGCGCCCGGAACCTGCGGGCCCCGGCGTACCACTCGTCGTAGTCTTCGCCGCCGCCGGCGGTGGGGATGATGACGATCGGGGCGTCGGGGCCACCCGCAAGGTCGAGGAAGCGTTCGAGAATCGCCTCGTCGCGGAGCGCCCCGCCGACGACCACCAGGGCGCCGCGATCGGGACCCCGCTGCGGGAAGGGCTGGGCCGAAGCGGCCGGGGCGAAGAGGGCCGTCGACAGGACGAGCGGAACAAACGCGGATCGGGGTCGCATGCTGGATCCTCCGGAGGAAAGCGAGCCGGGACCCCCCAATTCTGTGCGAACGCGCTCGTGACGTGACCGGGACCATCTCCCCGGAGTCGCCGGCGCTGCGGGACATCGTGGTCGGGACCGCGGGACACATCGATCACGGCAAGAGCTCCCTGGTGCGGGCGCTCACCGGGACGGACCCGGACCGGCTCAAGGAGGAGAAGGCCCGGGGGATCACCGTGGACCTGGGCTTCGCGCACCTGGAGCGGGACGGCGTCCGCTACGGCTTCGTCGATGTGCCCGGACACGAACGGTTCGTGCGGAACATGCTGGCGGGGGCCGCCGGCTTCGATGCGGTGCTGCTCGTCGTCGCCGCCGACGAATCGGTCATGCCCCAGACGCGCGAGCACGTCGAGATCTGTCGTTTGCTCGGCGTCCGGACCGCGGTGGTGGCGCTGACCCGGGTGGATCTGGTGGACGACCCCGACATCCGCGAGCTGGCCGCCCTCGAGACCCGCGAACTGCTCCAGGGAACCCCCATGGAGGAGGCTCCGCTCGTGCCGGTCTCCTCGGTGACCGGGGAGGGGCTTCCCGAGCTCATCGGGGAGCTCGCGCGCGCGGCCTCCGCCGTTCCGCCGCGGGGCGCCGACGGGCCGTTCCGCCTCCCGGTGGACCGGGCGTTCTCGATGCGCGGGTTCGGCGCGGTCGTGACCGGCGCGCTGTCCTCCGGGCGGGTCGCCGTGGGGGACGAGGTCGAGGTGCTTCCGGCGGGGGAACGGGTCCGCGTGCGGGGACTCCAGGTCCATGGACGGGCGGCGGAGTCGGCGGCGGCCGGCCGGAGAACGGCGCTGAACCTCTCGGGCGGCGGGCGACTCGGGATCGGACGCGGCTCGGTGGTCGCCGCTCCCGGCGCGTTCGCGCCGGCCCGCATGCTGGACGCCTCGCTGGAGGTGGTCTCCTGGGCGAACGGACCCCTCGTCGACGAGGAGCGGGTTCACCTCCACCTGGGGACCGCGGTGGCGCTGGCCCGGGTTCGTCTGCTGGGAGGCGCCGACGCTCTCGCGCCCGGAGACTCCGCCTTCGCGCAGCTCCGTCTCGAGACGCCGCTCGTCGGCGCCCGGGGCGACCGGTTCATCGTCCGGCGCTATTCGCCGGTCATCACGATCGGCGGGGGCATGGTGCTCGACGCCCATCCTCCGAAGCGTTCCCCGCGAAGCGCGGCCGCGCTGGCCCGGGTCGCCGCCTTGGCCGACGCCGACGAAGCGGGCGCGGCGCTCGCCTTTCTCGAGGAGTCCGGTCCGGCGGGTCTGTCGCCGGAGAGCCTCGCCCGAAGGCTCGGCCTGGGGTCGGACGAGACCGCCCGGGTCGGCGAGGCGCTGGTGGGGGAAGGGAAGGCCCTCCGGGCGCCAGGCGGACTCCTGCTCGCCGGGTCGAGTGTCCAGAGGCTCGAAGCCCGGATGCTTCGGCGCATTTCAGCGTGGGAATCCAGGAACCGCCTTCGGCCCGGAATGCCGGTGGAGCAGTTGCGGAGGGAGATCGGCGCTCCGGTCGTCGTTTCCGACGCGGTGCTGGCCCGCCTCGCCGGCGAGAACGCGGTGGAACTCGACCGCGACACCGTGAACAGCGCGGGCCGCGCCGTGGAGCTGACGCCGCGCGAACAGGAGGTGTCCGACGGCGTGGCGCGGATCCTCGCGGAATCCGGCTACCGGCCGCCGACCGTGACCGAGCTGTCCCGGGAGCTTGGCGCCCCCGTCGAACTGGTGGATGCGCTCCGCCGCCTGCTGGCCCGCGAGCGCCGGGTGGTGCTCGTCACGCCCGAGCTCGCCTTCGATGCCGAACGTCTTGTCGAATTGCGCCGGATGGTCCTGGTGCAGGCCACGGTGCGTCCCGAGATGGACGTGGCCTGGTTCAAGGAGCACCTGAACCTGAGCCGCAAACACGCGATCCCGCTGCTCGAGTGGCTGGACCGCGAGCGGGTCACGATCCGCGTCGGGAACGTGCGAAGAGTGCGAGCCTCCGTCCGCGCATGAACCCACGCGTTGCGCGGGAAGGGCCGCCTTAACGACCGACGGCGCACCGCTTACACGTCCCCTCGCGGCCCCTCCCGCGCCACGCCTGGCCCCCCGGACCGTGAGCCGGCGAGCGGTCGGGGCCTGACGGTCCGGGGCGCGGAACCGGGCGCGCCGAGGCCACACGGTCGCCGGTAGACCCGGGCGGTCGCGCAGATACCGGACCTCCAGGCGTCGTAGGCGGCCGGGTCGGACGCCGCACGGAATCCGCATCGCGTCAGGACGCGAACCGAGGCCGCGTTCTCCGGCAGGACGAGCGCGAAGACCTCGTGGGCCCCGAGCCCGCTCGCCGCGAAGGGAAGCGCCGCCCGGACCGCTTCCGTCGCATAGCCGCGTCCCCAGGCCCCCCGGGCGAGGACGTAACCCACCTCGACCCGCTGCGGCGCGCGCGCGTGGATTCCGAGTCCGCCGCAGACCCGGCCGCTGCTTCGCTCGACCACGGCGAGGTCGAAGTGGTTCGAGCCGGGAGCCCGGCCCCGGCGGATCGCCCCGCGCAGGAACGCGAGCGTTTCCTCCTCGCGGTTGGGACCCCACCGGAGGAAGCGGGTGACCTGCGGGTCCGCGGCGTACTCCTGCACATCGGGCAGATCCGAGAGCCGGAACAGCCGGAGCAACAGCCGTTCGGATTCGATCGGCCGGAACGCCGGCGGCGTCCGGCGGAACGAGGTTTCAGCCACCGGCGGCTTCGGCCACCCGCTTCAGGTCCGCGAGGTCGGCCTCGAGCGCCTTCCGGACCCCCGACACCATGACCCGGCCGAGCAGAAGGGACATCACCCGGGCGGCGAGGGTCGTCGGGCGGGCGGTGAATTCGAGCGTCACCCGCGTCCCGTCGCCGTCGGGGAGAAAACGGAACGTCGAGACGTACCGCGCGCCGTGGGAGTCCGCCTCCACGGTGAACGAATGCGGAGGCTCGAACCCGGAGATCCACATCTCTTCGGTTGCCGATCGCCCGTAGAGGGTCCGCGTCTCTCTCCAGCGGGTCCCCGGCCCGACATCTCCGTCCGTCAGGATCTCGACCCCGTCGATGCCCGACATGTTGTCGGCATAGCCGGCCACATCGCTCGAAATGGCGAACACCCGCTCGACCGGCGCCGCGATCCGGGCCTCGACGTGTGCGGCGGGCATCGCGCGAAGTGTAGGCCCGGAACCGTCAGCCGGCCGCGAACCGCCCCTCCCGCCGAAGCCCGCCTATCATCGGGGGGATGCGATTCTTCTTCCGCGCGGGGCGCGGAGTGCTCGTCCCGCTGGCGTTGCTGGGTCTCGCGGCCTGCCGCGGGGAGGATCCGGCAAGCACGGAACACCCCCTCGCCCCCGGGGTTCGCGCGCTCGCGCAGGCGGCGCTCGCCGAGCATCCCTCGCCGGGCGTCTCGGTGGCGGTCGAACTCGGGGACGAACTGATCTTCGCCGGCGGGTTCGGTTACGCCGACCTCGAGAACGACGTTCCGGCGACGGTCGACACCGTCTACCGCATCGGGTCGGTGACGAAACAGTTCACCGCCGCCGCGATCATGCTGCTGGTGGAGGACGGGGACCTCGATCTCGAGACCGATCTGCGGGAGCTGCTCCCCGACTACGACACGCACGGCTTCCGGATTCCGGTGGAGCGGCTCCTCAACCACACCTCCGGCATCAAGGGCTACACCGAGATGGAGGAGTTCTGGTCCCGCGCCCGGCTGGACCTCGGCCACGACGCGATGCTCGAACTCTTCGGCTCGGAACCGTTCGAGTTCGAGCCGGGGGACCGGTATCAGTACAACAACTCCGGGTTCTACCTGCTGGGCGTCCTGATCGAGCGGTTGAGCGGAAGCGCGTACTCCGCCTTCCTCGAGGAGCGGCTGTTCCGGCCGCTGGGACTCGAGCGGACGCACTACCTCGACAACGATCCGATCGTCCCCGGCCGGGCCGAGGGGTACGAAACAACCCCCGACGGCGGGTTTCGCAACGACGACCCGCTCAGCATGCGGCTCCCCTACGCCGCCGGCTCGCTGGGATCGAGCGTCCTCGACCTCCTGAAGTGGCAGCGGGCTCTCGTCGGGGCGGAGGCGGTCGGGGCCGCCAGCCACCAGCGGATGGTCACCGCCGGGACCCTGGTCTCGGGGGAGCCCGTTCCCTACGGCTACGGGCTCGCGCTCGGTGAAGCCCACGGACAGCGACGGATCTCCCACGGGGGCGGCATCAACGGGTTCCGGGCCCAACTGAGCTGGTATCCGGAGCCGCGGCTCGGAATCGCGGTGCTCATGAACGCCGGTTCGGGCCGCCCGGGGCTGCTCGAGAACCGGATCGCCCGCCACGCGCTGGGCATGGAGCAGCCCCGCATCGAAGAGATTCCCCGGACTCCGGAAGACCTCGAGCCGCTCGCCGGAACCTACGATCCGGGACGCTCGCCGATCGGGGTGCGCCTGGAGGACGGGTCCCTCAGGGGGCTCGGCCGTCGGCTGATCCCGGTGGCGGGTGGAGTCTTCCATCCCGACGGAGATCCCTTCACCGAGGTCCGGTTCGATCCTCCCGGAGCGCCCGGGGAGCCGGCCCCGGGACTCACCGTGACGAGTGGAGGAAACACGACCCGGTACCGGCGGATACCGGAGTCCGGATCCTGAGAGACTGGCCGGCGCGGGCCGGCGGGCTGCTGCCAGCCGCTACGAGCCGCTACGAATTGCGGCAGTCGGAGCAGATGCCGTAGAGCTGATGCCGGTGCCAGACGAGCCGGTAGCCGTGCGCGGCGGCCGCCTGTTCCTGGAGCCTCTCGACTTCCTCCGAGACGAACTCGTCGATCCGCCCGCAGCGGGTGCAGATCAGATGGTCGTGGTGATCCCGCGAAAGCGCCGGCTCGAAGCGCGTCAGGCCGTCCTTCAGGTCGATGGAGGATGCAATCCCGGCGTCGCAGAACAGCCGCAGCGCCCGATACACCGTCGTTCGCCCGATGGCCTGGTCGGCGGCGCGCACCCGCTCGTGCACGTCGTCGGCGGAGACGTGCCCGCCCATCGCCAGAAACTCGTCCAGAATCAGTTCGCGCTGACGCGACTTCTTCAGCCCCCGCTCGCGGATGTACTCGACGAGACGGGCGGTCGCTTCCGAGCGGACCTGCCTCGCGGGGGGCGGCGCCGCAGTGAAATCCGTCAAGGGGAACAGGCCCCTTCAAGGGTACTGCCTCTCCGGCGCCGCGCTGGCCAGCCCGCCTCTACAATCCGCCGCCCCGTGCGCGTCCTGTATCTCGACTTCTCCTCGGGGGTCTCCGGCGACATGCTCCTGGGGGCGCTTCGGGATGTCGGGACGCCCGCCAGCGTCTTCGAGGACACCCAGCGTTCGCTGGGGGCCGCCGGAGCGCTCTCGTTTCGCGAGGCCTCGAGGGGCGGGATTCGCGGGCTGCGGGCCGAGGTGGCCGTGGATGAAGCCGCCCCGACCCGCTACCTCGGTGAGTTTCTCGAGATCCTGCACCGGAGCGGGCTGGACCAGGGCCTGCGCGACCGGTCCGCTCAGCTTCTCCGGCGCATCTTCGAGGCCGAGGGTCAGGTTCACGGCCGTGATGCCGAGACAGTGCACCTCCACGAACTCGGCTCGGTCGACACGCTGGTGGACATCGTGGGGGTGACGGCGGCGCTCGCCTGGCTGGCCCCCGATCGGGTCGTCGGCTCTCCGGTGAACGTCGGAAGCGGGTCCGTCGACGCCGAACACGGGACGCTCGAGATCCCGGCGCCGGCGACCGGCATCCTGCTCCGCGGCGTCCCCACGTTCTCGGACGGCTCCGGGTTCGAGCGGACCACGCCGACCGGAGCGGCGCTCACCGCGCTCTGCGACTCCTTCGATGGCTGGCCGGCGTTCCGTCCGGAGCAGATCGGGTACGGGCTCGGCCACGCCGACCCGCGCCGTGGACGACCGAATGCGCTGCGCGCCGTCCTCGGCGCCGCGTCGCCGGGGACCGAAGGGCGCGTCGTTCTTGTCGAGGCGACCCTCGACGACATGCAGCCCGAGCTCATCCCCCCGCTGCTCGAACGGCTCCTCGCGGAGGGGGCGACCGATGCGTGGTTCACCCCGGTGGTCATGAAGAAGGGCCGCCCGGGCTTCACCCTGACCGCGCTTGCCGAACCGGCTGCGCGGGACCGGGTGATCTCGCTGTTCTTCACCGAGAGCTCGACGCTAGGCGTGCGGATCCGGGAGGCGGAACGGCAGACCCTGGAGCGGCGGACCGTGCGCGTGACGACGCCGTTTGGAGACGTGGGCGTGAAGCTCGGTTTCTCCGGAGGGCGGGTCGTTAACCGGGCCCCCGAGTTCGAGGATTGCCGCCGGCTCGCCGCCGCGACCGGAACGCCGCTCAAGGACGTCTACCGGGAGGCGCTCGCGGCCGCCCCGCCGGCCACCTGATCGTCCGGCGGGAAACCCGTGACCGACTCGCACGCCCACCTGGAGGTCGCCCAGTTCGACCCCGACCGTCGGGCCGTGCTGGGGCGCGCCCGCGAGGCGGGCGTCCACACTGTGGTCGCCATGGGAACCTTCGACCGGGACGGCTCGTTCGAGCGCACCTTCGCCCTGGTGGACGAGCTCCATCCCGCCGGGCGGGACCACGACGCCTCCCTTCCCCGGCTCTACACGACGATCGGCTGTCACCCCCATGATGCGAAGGACTTCGATTCGCTCGGCGGAGAGGAGCGCCTGCTGGAGCTCGCCCGCCGGCCCCGGATGCTCGCGGTGGGCGAAGTCGGCCTCGATTACCACTACGACCTGAGCCCACGGCCGGTCCAGCAGGACGTCTTCCGGCGGCAGATCCGCGCGGCCCGGGAGCTCGGCCTGCCGGTCGTCGTGCACCACCGCGAAGCAGAGGACGACTTTGTCGAGATCGCCGATTCCGAGGGACTCCACGACTGCCGGGCCATCCTTCACTGCTTCACGGCGAGCGAACGGCTCGCCCGGGCGGCGGTCGAGCGGGGCTTTCTGATTTCGTTCTCGGGGATCCTCACGTTCGGGAACGCCGAACCGCTCCGCCGGGTTGCGGCGGGAGCGCCGGAAGACCACCTGCTGGTGGAGACCGACGCTCCCTTCCTGGCCCCGGTCCCCCACCGGGGCAAGCGGGCGGAGCCCGCGTTCGTGGTCGAGACCGCGCGGCGGCTCGCGGAGGTCAGGGGAGAGACTCTGGACCGGATCGAAGCCGTGACCGACGCGAATTTCCGCCGCTTCTTCGGCGTCTCGGCGCCGGGCGGGCTGGCCGGACGAGAGCGCGCCGCATGACGAAGCTCGCCGGCGCCGATCCCCTGGCCGCGCTCGAGGAGGACCTGGCCCCCGATCTCGCCGAGGTGGAGCGCATCCTCGCGGAGCGGATCGACAGCGATCTCGAGCTGGTGAAGCTCGCCGCCCGCTACCTCTACGCCAGCGGCGGCAAGCGGCTGCGTCCGGCCCTGCTCCTCATGTCCGCGCGGGCCGCCGGCGGCGGCGGGGCCCGGACCGCCTGGTACGCCGCGATGGTCGAGATCGTTCACACCGCGACCCTCATGCACGACGACATCGTGGACCGGGCCGACACCCGGCGGGGGAAGGAGTCGCTCAACAGCATGCTGGGGGACGACATCACCGTCCTCCTCGGCGACTTCCTCTACATCCAGTCGGTGGCGCTCGGCGCCGAAGGGGGCGACCTCCGGTTCGTGACCGCGCTCTGCGATGTCTCCCGTCGGCTCACCGAGGGCATGCTGCTCGAAGCGGCGCGGGGCGGGATCCTCGGCCTGACCCGCGAAGAGCACCTCGAGATACTCCGGCTCAAGACCGCCTGCCTCTTCGAGGCCTGCGGGCGGATGGGCGCCATGGCGGCCGGCGCGCCGCCCCGGATCGAGCAGGCGCTCGGGGACTATGGGAGGCGCCTCGGGATGGCGTTCCAGGTTGCGGACGACCTGCTCGACTTCACCGCGAGCGAGGCGCAGATCGGCAAGCCGGTCCTGAGCGACCTCAAGGAAGGGCATCTCACTCTCCCCATCCTGCATGCGGTGGAGCGCGAACCGTCGGCCGCGCCGCTCGTCGAGGAGATCCTCGAAACCGGGGAGCTGGACGCGGAGCGGAGCCGGGAGGTGCTCGAACTGGTGCGCCGGACTGGCGGGCTGGACGCCGCCCGGGAGGTGGCCTCCACCCACGCCGAAGGGGCCCGTCGGGCGCTGGAGGCGCTGGCGCCGTCCCGCTACCGCGACGCGTTCGAGGAACTCACCCGATTCGTCATCGATCGCCGCCTCTGACTCCCGATTTTCCGCCCTACCGCCACCGTCCGGGGCGGACTCCGCACCCGGAGAGGGATCCGGCGGGGCACCGCTTCCTCGAGCGGCTTCCCTCCGGGTGGCTCCCGGCCCGGGCCGCGCCGCTCGAGCGGCTCGGCGAAGACCGGCTGTTTTGCTACGGGCTCCGGCTGTGTCAGGACCGCTACTTCTGGGAGGCCCACGCCGTCTGGGAAGAACTCTGGCGCGCCGCCTGCGCCGGGCCGGGGGGACGCCAGTCGGTGGAAGCGCAGGTCCTGCGCGCGCTGATCCAGCGGGCGGCGGCGGCCCTGAAGCTCGATCTGGGAGACGCCGCCGGCGTGAGCAAGCTGACGGCCGCCTCCGAAGCGGCGCTCGAGGCCGTTCGCGCCCGGCTCCGCGCCGAACCCGGCCCCGAAGCGCGGCTTCGCGGTCTGGATGCGCTCGCGGAGCGAGTCGGAGAGTCCGCCCCGCTACGATCCTGAGCGTGCCGGCGTCCTCGTCCGAAGACATCTGCGTCCTCGTCGTGGACGACGAGGCGGTGATCCGCCGATCGCTCCGACGCCGGCTTCGCTATGAGGGCTGGACGGTCCTCGAGACGGCGTCGGGTCCCGAAGCGCTCGAGGCGCTCGAAAGCCATCCGGTGGACCTGGTTCTGCTGGACATCAAGATGCCGGGGATGGACGGCATGGAGGTGCTCCAGCGGATCCGGAAGCAGAGCCCGGCGGTCGCCGTCGTCATGCACACCGGGCACGGCGACATCGAGACCGCCGTCCGCGCGATCCAGGCGGGGGCGGCGCACTTTCTCGAGAAGGGCGGGGGAGGGGACATCGCCGCCTGTCTCAGGATGGCGATCCAGAAGACGGCGACCCTCGAGCGCAAGCGCCTGGCCAGGGAGAACCTCCAGTTGGCCGAGGAGGTGGCGGCCCACCGGGACCGCGCCGGGACCGGGAGGCGACTCGTGGGGTCCTCGGCGGCGATGGAGAAGGTGCGGTCGCTGATCGAACGGGTGGGGGACTCGGATGTCCGTGTGCTGATCACCGGAGAGTCCGGAACCGGGAAGGAAGTCGCCGCCCGGCTGATCCACGCGGCGAGTCCCCGGGCGAAGGGTCCGTTCGTGGAGGTGAACTGCGCCGCCATCCCCGAGGAACTCATCGAGAGCGAACTCTTCGGCGCCGAGCGGGGCTCCTACACCGGGGCGCATCGTCAGCGGATCGGCAAGTTCGAACAGGCGAATGGCGGCGCCCTGTTCCTCGACGAGGTCGGGGACATGAGCCCGAGGACGCAGTCCAAGGTGCTTCGGGCGCTCGAGGAGAGCCGGATATCCCGCGTCGGCGGCCAGCGGGCCATCGAGGTGGACGTTCGGGTGCTGTCGGCGACGAATCAGGATCTGCGGGGCGCCGGCTTCCGCGGGGATCTCCTCCACCGGCTCGAGGTGATCCCCCTTCGGATGCCGCCGCTCCGGGACCGGCTCGACGACATCCCGGAGCTCGTGGAGCACTTCGTCGAGGATCTCGAGGCGCACCACGGCCAGCGGGCCCGGCCCTTCACCGATGGCGCGCTGGCGGCGCTCGCCGCCCACCGGTTCCCCGGCAACGTCCGCGAACTGCGCAATCTGGTGGAGCGGCTTCTGATCCTGAGTCCGGGGGAGGAGATCACCGCCGAGGATGTCGCGGAACACCTCTCGCCGGCTTCCGGCGGCGGTGAGGCCCGCGCTCTGGGCGCCGTCCTCGCTTCCCGCGTCGCCGCCTTCGCCGGAGACCGGGTCGCCGCCGCCCGCAGTCTGGCCACCACCCCGGACCGTCTGGAGGGCCTGCTTCGGGAGTTCCCGGCCTCGGAGTCCTGATCTGTCAGGGATCGCGGAGCGGTAGAATCGGGGCGGAATTCCGGTTGCGGGTCGCCTTCCCCGCAGTCCCTGCAGCGTCGTCATCCACCGTGGCGAATCGCCGGCCGCGCGGTCTCATCGCCTGGTCGCGGATCGGCCCGGGGCTTCTTCCGCGTCTTCACTCCGCGCCTCCTCCGCGACCGCGTTCCGTTCCGCCCCCGCGTTCTCTGTGACCTCTCCCACTGTTGCTCCGGCGGCTGCGTCCGCCACGTCGGGGACTCCGGTTCCGGCCGGCCTCCCTCCGGGCGCGGCTCCGTTCGCCCGCCGCCACATCGGGCCTGACCCGCGCCAGCAGTCCGCCATGCTCCGGGAGCTGGGCCTCGACTCGCGAGCCCGGCTGATCGCCGAGACCGTCCCGGAGGACATCCGCAGCGACCGGGATCTCGACCTGCCCTCCGCGCTCTCGGAGGGAGACCTTCTGGAGGCGCTGCGCGACATCGCGGCGACGAACCGGACCCGACGGAGTTTCATCGGCCGGGGGTTCCATGGCGTGGTCACGCCTCCGGTGCTGTTGCGGAACATCCTGGAGGATCCGGGCTGGTACACCCAGTACACCCCCTACCAGTCGGAAATCTCGCAGGGCCGGCTCGAGATCCTGCTCAACTTCCAGACGCTGGTGTCCGACCTGACCGGGCTTCCGGTGTCGAACGCCTCGCTCCTCGACGAGGCGACCGCGGTCGCCGAGGCGATGGCGATGTGCTTCCGGAGCGTTCGGGGCCGCGACATCTTCCTCGCCGACCAGAACCTCCACGCCCAGAACCTCGCGGTGCTGCGCACCCGGGCCGACGCGCTGGGGATCCGTCTCGAAGTCCGGGACCTGCGGGCGGCGGACCCGCTCGGCGATCTGGCGGAACGGCTGGGCGGGGTCGCCGTCCAGTACCCGGACACCCTGGGCGGGGTCCACGACTGGCGTCCGCTGGTCGAGCGCGTTCACGGGGCCGGCGGCCTGGTCGTCGTCGCCTGCGATCCGCTGGCGCTCACCCTGCTCACCCCGCCGGGTGAACTCGGCGCCGACATCGCGGTGGGATCCACCCAGCGGTTCGGGATGCCGATGGGCGGCGGCGGTCCGCACGCCGCCTTCCTTGCCACCCGGGAGCGATTCCAGCGGAGCGTGCCGGGGAGGGTCGTCGGCGTCTCCCGCGATGACGACGGGCGGCCCGCTTTCCGTCTGGCGCTCCAGACGCGCGAACAGCACATCCGCCGCGACCGGGCGACGAGCAACATCTGCACCGCGCAGGTCCTCCCGGCGCTGGTGGCCTCGGCCTACGCGGTCTGGCACGGCCCGGAAGGCCTCGTCCGGATCGCCCGCCGGATCCGGCGGCTCGCGCTCGGGCTCCGCGAGGGGCTGGAGCGGCTCGGCTATCCGGGCGGTTCCGAGTCGGTCTTCGACACCGTGACCGTCCCGTTGCCGCCCGCGGAGGCCGACGAGGTGGTCGCCGCCGCCGAGGCGGCCGGGATCAATCTGGGTCGGGTCGAAGCCGGAGAAGGAAGCGGCGGCGACGCGGTGCGTATCGCGCTCGACGAGACGGCGAGGCCCGAAGACCTCGACCGGATCCTGGCGGCCTTCGCCCGCGGATCGGCGCCCGCGCCCGCCGCCGGGCTGCTGGAGGCGGCCCTCGACGACGAGCCGGGCGGGGAACACGCCCTCCCGAGCGCATTGCGCCGAACGAGTCCCTTCCTGACCCATGAGGTGTTCCATCAGGTCCGCTCGGAACACGAGATGCTCCGGTATCTGAAGCGCCTCCGGGACCGCGATCTGTCGCTGACCACCTCGATGATCCCGCTCGGCTCGTGCACCATGAAGCTCAACGCGGCGGCCGAGATGATCCCGGTGACATGGCCGGAGTTCGCCGGAGTCCATCCGTTCGCTCCTCCGGACCAGCTCGCCGGCTTCCGCCGGATCGCGGCGGATCTGGAGACCTGGCTGGCGGAGATCACCGGCTTTCACGCGGTGAGCCTCCAGCCGAACGCCGGGTCGCAGGGCGAGTTCGCCGGACTCCTCATGATCCGGGCGTTCCACCAGAGCCGCGGCGAACCCGAGCGCGACGTCTGTCTGATCCCGACCTCGGCTCACGGGACGAACCCCGCCAGCGCCACGCTCGCCGGGCTGCGCGTCGTCGCGGTGAAGACGACCCCCGCCGGCGATATCGACCAGGCCGACCTGGCGCGCAAGGTCGAAGCCCATCCCGGGCGGGTGGCCGCGCTCATGATCACCTATCCCTCGACCCACGGGGTGTTCGAGGAGGGCGTTCGCGAGGTCTGCCGGGTCGTGCGGGAAGCCGGAGGCCGGGTCTACCTCGACGGCGCGAACCTGAACGCGCAACTGGGGCTCACCAGTCCGGCCCGCATCGGCGCGGACGTCTGCCACCTGAACCTGCACAAGACCTTCTGCATTCCCCACGGCGGGGGCGGCCCCGGGATGGGGCCGGTCGCGGCCACCGAGGAGCTGGCGCCGTTCCTGCCGGGGCACCCCGATGCGCCCGGGGCCGGGCCGCAGCACATCGGAGCGATCTCGGCCGCGCCCTGGGGAAGCCCGGCGATCCTTCCGATCTCCTGGGCCTACATCCGCCTCATGGGGGCGGACGGGCTCACCGAGGCCAGCGAAGTCGCCATCCTTTCGGCGAACTACATGGCGGCCCGGCTCGAAGGCCACTACCCGCTGCTCTTCACCGGCGCCCGGGGACGGGTCGCCCATGAGTTCATCCTGGACTGCCGCCCCTTCAAGCGCTCCGCCGGGATCGAAGCGAACGACATCGCCAAACGGCTCATGGACTTCGGCTTCCACGCCCCCACGATGTCGTTCCCGGTGGCGGGCACCCTCATGATCGAGCCCACCGAGAGCGAATCGCTTCCCGAGCTGGACCGGTTCTGCGACGCCATGCTCCGGATCCGCGAAGAGATCCGGGACATCGAGGAAGGCCGCGCCGACCGCGAGCGGAATCCGTTGAAGCTGGCGCCCCACACCCTGGGGGATGTCGTTTCGGACGCCTGGGACCGGCCCTACAGCCGGCGCCAGGCCGCGTTCCCCGCGCCCTGGGTCGAGGACGGGAAGTTCTGGCCCCCGGTGGCGAGGGTCGACAATGCCGCCGGAGACCGGAACCTGATCTGCAGTTGTCCGGACGACTGGCGATCGTCGGCGGCTTCGGTGAACCCGCCGGCCTCCATCACCCCGCTTCGGGAAGGGGCCCCTGCGTGACGACCCGGAAAAGGTCCCTGCGCGCCTGCGCGGCGCAGATCAGTCCCGTCTTCATGGACAAGCGGGCGAGCGTGGAGAAGTACGCCGAGACCCTCGTTGAAGCGGGGAAACAGGGCGTCGAGCTCGTCGTGACCCCCGAGACCGGGATCCCGTGCTACCCCTACTGGCGCAACAACTTCGGTTACACGGACCCCGAGTCGGCGAAGCAGTGGAAAGAGACAGTGCTCGCCTTCTACGACGAGTCGGTGCGGATCCCGGGCCCGGAGACCGAGATCCTGGGCCGCGCGGCGAAGAGCGCCGGCCTCACCGCGGTCATCGGGCTGAACGAGCAGGACGACCGTCCCGGCTCCCGCACGCTCTACAACACGATGCTGTTCCTGGGCCCGGACGGGGAGATCCTCGGCCGACACCGGAAGCTGATGCCCACCCACCAGGAGCGCATCTTCTGGGGACGCGGGGACGCGAGCGACCTCCGGGTTTTCGACACTCCCTTCGGGGTCCTCGGCGGTCTGATCTGTTTCGAGAACCACATGACGCTGCTCAAGGCGGCGATGGCGGTCAAGGGCGAGGAGGTCCACGCCGCCTGCTGGCCCGGCTACTGGGCCTACGCCGGACCGGGCAACACGGTCCGCGACATGAGCGGCGCCCGCTATCCCCTGCACCACTCCGATCAGGACGCCGCCGTCCGCGAGTACGCCTTCGAGACGCAGACCTTCGTCGTGTCCGCCTCGATGTACCTGCCGGAGGACGCCATACCGGACGACTTTCCCTACCGGAAAACCGCGTCCTGGAAGTGGGCCATGGGGGGAAGCGCCATCGCCACGCCCTTCGGGACCTACGCCGCCGAGCCGCTCTTCGGGAAGGAAGGGCTGGTGATCGCCGACCTGGATCTGGCGGACCGGATCGTGGCCAAGAACGTCTTCGACTGCATGGGTCACTACACCCGCTGGGACGCCGTCCAGTTACGGCTCAGCCGCGAGGCGGTCGGCCCCGAGGTCGGTGGGGTCAGCCCGCTGGGCCCGCTCTCCTTCCTCGCCGACGCCGCGGGAGGCCCGACCCGCCCCGCGGCCGATTCGGGCGACCTTGGGGACCGTTCCCCCCGGACCGTGGTGGGCGCGCTCCCGGCGAACCTCGCGAAGCCCTTCCTGGGCGCGCTCATGGAGAAGTTCGGCCCGGAGGCGATCTCGGCGCACCGCGTGGAGGTGGACGGGGACGATCTCGAGGAGCTGGCCCGGTCCCACGGGCTCTCCCACGACGAGATCGTCTCGCTGATCCACGACTTCCTCGACCTGATCCGCCGGCGCAGCGGCCTCGTGGTTCCCGACCTCGACGTCGAAGAGCCGGCGGACGCCTGACCGGCCGCTCGTTCGCGTGGCGCTCGCGCTTCTCACGTTCCACCTGGCGGGGCTCGCCGTCTTCGCCTGGACCTGCTTCGCCCCGTTCATCGGGGAGGGCATCGCGGGCCACATCTGGCTCGGTCTCGCGGCGGTCATGCTGGTGGTGTTCGCTCACACCATGAGCTACCTCTACCTGGTGGCGATGACGAGCGTGATGCGGAAGGCGCTCGCCGGCGAGAGCGGCCCCCGGGTCTTCGTGAACGACCCGCGGGGAGACGAGCTCCTGGCGCGCAGCCGGCGGCTCAAGGCGTCGGTTTCGAAGTGGGCGCTGGGAGGCATGGGCCTCCCCATGGTCGCGTTCATCCTGGGAGGCGGCGCCCACACGCGGGCGTTTCCGCCGGTGATCCACGCCGCGATCGCGTACGCCGTCCTCGCCTTCCTGGTCGCCGCGGCGCTGTTCGTGGGTCTCGGGCTCCTCCGGCAGAACCGCCTGGTGGAGGCGTTTCAGTTCGCCTCGCAGACCGAGCCTTCCTGAACCGCCGCGGCGCCGCCCGGCCCGATGTACGATCGGCCGCGCCGATGTCCCGAATGCCCGCTCCCGTCGTTCTCGCCCTGCTGATCGGAGGCTCCGCCGCCGCCCAGACCGTTCCGACGCCGCCCGATGCGTCGCTCGGGCCGGACACGGTGTTCGTCGAGGAACTCACCTGGACCGAGGTGGGGGCGCGGGTGCGCGCGGGGGTCCGATCGGTCATCGTGGCCACCGGGGGAACCGAACAGAACGGCCCGCACATGGTGCTGGGCAAGCACAACTTCATCATCCGGGAGACCGCCGAGCGGATCGCCCGGGAACTCGGCGACACGCTGGTCGCCCCGGTCGTGGCGTACGTTCCGGAAGGCGGGGTCTCGCCACCGACCGGCCACATGCGCTACCCGGGGGCCATCACGCTTCCCGAGGAGCACTTCAAGGCGCTGCTCGAGTACGCCGCCCGCGGCTTCGCGCTCCACGGTTTCGAGAACATCATCTTCATCGGGGACAGCGGGGGAAACCAGCGCGGGATGTCGCAGGTCGCGGACCTGCTGAACGGGGAATGGGAGGCGGCCGGCGAGCCGGCGCGCGTCCTCTATGTGCCCGAGTACTACCGGGGCAACGGTTTCCGCGAATGGCTCCTCGAGCAGGGGCTGGATGAGGAGGCCATCGGCCGGCACGCCGGGGTGACGGACACGTCTCAGCTCTGGCACGTCGCCCCCGACCAGATCCGCCCCGAGGCGCGCCTGCCGGGGGGCGGCTTCGAGGGAAGCGGCGTCAGCGGCGACCCCACCCAGGCGAGTCCCGAGCTGGGGGCGAAGGGCATCGCTCTCAAGGTGGAGACCACGGTCCGACGGGTCCGCGAGATGCTCGCCGAGCCCGGATTGCGCGATTGATGGCGGCCCCGGCGACCACCAGGCCGCCCGCCACGTCGGAGACGGACGCCGCGGACATCCTTCCGCTTCAGCGCCACCTCTTCGACATCCCCCGGGACATCGTCTGGCTGAACTGCGCCTACATGGGACCGCTGCCCCGCGCGGCGGCCGACGCCGGGACCGAGGGCCTTCGCCGCAAGCTCCGACCGTGGAGCATCGAGGTGGACGACTTCTTCGACGCCTCCGAAGCGCTCCGGAGCGCGTGGGCGGCGCTGCTGGGGGCGGGCGGCGAGGATCTCGCGCTGACGCCCTCGGCCAGCTACGGGATCACGCTGGCGGCGCGAAGCCTCCCGCTCGGTCCGGGGGACGAGATCCTCGTGGCGGAGGACCAGTTTCCGTCGAACTACTACCCCTGGACCGCGAGGGCCGCGAGCGCCGGAGCCAGCGTGCGGGTCGTCGCCCGACCGGCCGACGGCGACTGGACGCGCGCCGTTCTTGACGCTCTGGATGCGCGGGTGGCGGTCGCCGCGCTTCCGCAGGTTCACTGGACCGACGGCGGCCGCTTCGACCTGGAGCGGATCGGGGCGGCGGTCCGCGATTGCGGCGCGGCCCTCGTGGTGGATGCGACCCAGTCGCTCGGCGCGATGCCGTTCGACGTGGGGCGGATCCGCCCCGACTTCGTCGCCGGCGCCGGCTACAAGTGGCTTCTGGGTCCCTACTCGCTGGGGTATCTCTACGTCGCGCCGCATCGCCTCGACGCCGAGCCGCTCGAGCACAACTGGATCCAGCGGGAAAACGCGCGCGAGTTCGCCCGGCTGGTGGACTACACCGAACGCCCCCAACCGGGGGCGCGGAGGTTCGATGTCGGGGAGCGCTCCAACTTCGCGCTCGTCCCGGCGGCGCTTCGGGCGGCGCAACAGCTTCTCGCCTGGAGCCCGGAGGCCGTCGCGCGCTCGCTTCGCCCGAAGACCCGGCGCCTCGCCCGGGAAGCGGAGCGACTCGGCTGCCGCGTCGGTCCCGAGGCGTTCCGGGCCCCGCACTACCTCGCGCTGGGGTTGCCGCCGGGAGGCGGCGCCGGAGCGCTCGAGCGGGTGCGAGAGGCGCTCTCGGCGCACAGCGTCTTCGTGAGCATCCGCGGCGACTCGGTGCGGGTCACCCCGCATCTCTACAACGACGACGAAGACCTGGACCGGTTCCTGGAAGCCCTCCGGTCATCGCTCTGACGATGAGCAGCCTGTTGACAAAGTCACGCGGCGTTCGAGCGGCGATGCATCCCGCCCGAACCGCGCCCCTTCGGGCCGCTCATCGTTGCGTTTCGCTCGGAATATTCCTCATATGCCTCGCTCACGCGCCTTGTCGGCCGGGCGCCTCACCGCTCTCGGCGCTGCACGGGACTTCATCAACAGGCTGCTAAGTGCGGGCCTACCTCGACGCCGTGCGCCGGGTCCTGGAGACCGGGACCCGGCGTCCGAACCGCACCGGCGTGGACACGCTGTCGGTCTTCAACCTGAACTACGAAGTCCGGCTGGACCGCGGCTTTCCGCTGCTGACCACGAAGAAGATCGCGTGGAAGAACATCGTGCTGGAGAACCTCTGGTTCCTCTCCGGTGAGCCCCGGATCGATCTCCTCCGCAAACACGGCTGCGGGTTCTGGGACCCCTGGGCGGACGCCGCCGGAGGCGTCCCGAGCGCCTACGGGGCGCTCTGGCGCCGTCATCCCGGCCCGCGCGGCGCGAACGACCAGATTCGCTGGGTGCTCGACGAACTGCGGCGGAATCCGACCTCCCGGCGACTGGTGGTCAGCGCCTGGTCCCCGGACAACGCCCAGTCGAGCGCGCTGCCGCCGTGCCATTTCGCCTTCGTCCTGAATGTCCAGAACGACCGCGCCGGCGAGCCCCGCCTGAACCTGCACCTGACCCAGCGGAGCTGTGACATCGCGCTCGGCCTCCCCTACAACATCGCGGGCTACGCGCTCCTGCTGCACCTGTTCTCGGCGTGGTCCGGGATCCGCCCGGGCGTCATGGCGCATTCGCTGGTCGACGCTCACGTCTACACCTCGAAGGCGGACGGAAGCGGGGCGGAGCAGGACCATGTGCCCGGTCTGATGCGCCAGCTCAACCGCGAGCCGCGGCCGCTCCCCCGGCTTCACCTGTCTCCGACGGTGAGTTCCTCGCTCGACGGCGCGCTGTCGATCATCGATCGGGACCTCGACGAGATCCTCTCCCACTTCCGGATCGAGGACTACGATCCCCACCCGCCGATCCGGTTCGCCGTCGCGGTATGACGGAGCGGGGAGCCCGGCCGTTCCCCGACTGGGCCCTCGACGCCGAGGCGCTTCCGCCGGCCCCGTTCCGGGCCAGCATGGCGGCGCTGTCCCCCGAAGGGATCATCGGCGTCGACCAGACGATCCCCTGGGACTATCCGGCCGACGTGCGACGGCTCTGGCGACTCACCCGCGGCGCAACCGTCGTGTTCGGCCGACTCACCTGGGAGACGCTCCCGCGGCGCCCGCTCCGTCGCCGACGAAATCTGGTCGTGAGCCGGAGCCCGGTCGAGGGGGCGGAGTCCTTCCGGTCGGTCGCCGCCGCGGTGGCCGCCTGCCCGGGGGAGACGGTCTGGTTCCTGGGCGGCGCGCGCATCTACCAGGAAGCCATGGACCACGCCGACTTCCTCGACATCACGCGCATCCCCGACGCCGTCCGGCCCCCTCCCGGGGCCCGGACGATCTTCTTCCCGCGCATCGACCCGGCCCGCTGGATCGCGGGCCCCCTGATTCCGGACCCCGTCGAACCCGGGGTCACCCGGCGCCGCTATCTCCGGCGGAAGGACCTCTCATGAGCGAAACGAACATCACCCTGATCGCCGGCCCCGGCCTGCCGAAGCCGGCCGGACCCTACAGCCCCGCGGCGCGCGCGGGAAACCTGGTCTTCGTGTCCGGGCAGGTCGGCGTCGACCCGGCGACCGGGGCGACGCCCGACGGCGTCGAAGCCCAGACCGAGCAGGTCCTGCGGAACATCGCCAGCATCCTGGAGCAGGCGGGGTCCGGTCTCGACCGCGTCGTGCGCTGCGGCGTCTTCGTGGCCGACATGAGCCGGTTCGCCGAGATGAACGCGGCCTATGAGCGCATGTTCGGGGATCACCGCCCCGCCCGCACCACGATCGAGCCGCAGGCCCTCCCGGGGTCCGGCTTCCTCGTGGAGATCGACGCGATCGCGGTGGTCTGACGCCGGGGCGCGACGGTAGCGTCAGCGCCCCGGGGCGTCCTCCCCGGAGGCGGGCGCCGCCACCGGCTCGAGGGTGAGCGGATCGCGCGCCGGCAGGTGGGTGACCCCGCCGCCGAGGAGATCGGCCATCGAGGCGCGGCCCTCCGGGTCGCCTCCCGAAATGTCGTCCCAGATCCCCACGACGAGCATCACCATCTCCTCCGGCTTCAGGTACTTCCGCGCCGCCGCCTGAACGTCCTCGACGGTCACGGCTTCCACCTGCTCCCGCCACCGGGACCAGTAGGCGTGATCGCGGCCGAGGAACGCGTCGGTGGCGAAGATGGAGGCCCGGGCGCCGGCGCTCTCGAACCGGCGCGGGAAGCTGTCCACCAGCGCCCGGCGGGCGAGTTCCAGCTCCGCTTCGGAGACCGGTTCGTCCCGGATCCGGTTGAGCTCCTCGAACGCGATGACCGCGGCGAGCGCGACGGTCGGGCTCTTCGACTGATAGCCCACCGAATAGCCGCTCGGCCCCACCGGGTCGAAGCGGAAGCGGCCGCCGGCGCCGTAGGCGAGGCCCTCATCCGAGCGGATCCGCTGCATGATCCGGGATGTGAATCCGCTCGCGCCCAGAATGTGGTCCATGACCTGGATCGCGGCGCGCTCCGGGTTCTCCCAGTCGTCCCACCGGGGCGCCAGGCTGCCGATGCGCACCTTGCCCTGGGGGATGTCCTTCTCCAGGTGGTAGACGCCGGGCTCGGGGCTCGCCGGCTCGCTTTCGGGAGGCCACGCGAACGCCGGCGCGGCGCCCGCCTCGGGCCACTCGGCAAGCTTCGCCTCCAGAGTGCTCAGGATCTCCCCGGTGTCCACATCGCCGGACACCGCGAACACCATGTGTTCGGGCCGCCAGTAGCTTTGGTGGAACTCCCGGAGGTCGTCGGTGGTGATCGCGTCGAGGTGCGCGGTGGTCATCCGCCGGCCGCGATAGTGCCCCTCGCCGTAGAGGAGCAGGCTCCATTCGCGGGCCAGCATCCCGTCGGCGTCATCGTTCCGCTGCTTCAGATCCTCGAGGATGTTCTCCTTGCGGATCCCGAAACGGGTCTCGTCGAACCGGGGTCGCCGCAGCACGTCGAAGAAGAGATCGAGGCTGTCGGAGAACACCGGAGTGATCGTCCGGAGCGAGGCGGTCGCCTGGGTGTCCCCGGAGTTCGTGGAGATCCGGGCGGCGAGGAACTCGATCCGCTCGTCCAGCTCCTCCGGACCCCGGTCCCCGGCGCCGCCATCGCGCATCATGACCGCGGTCAGCGAGGAGAGCCCCACCTGATCCGCCGGATCCAGGAAGCCTCCGATGCGCAGCGTCGCCTGGATCCGGATCAGCGGCAGGGTGTGGTCCTCGACCACGATGACCGGCGTCCCGTTCGCGAGCTGGTGGTGGACTTCGGTCCCGTCCGGCACATCGAACACGAAGTCCGGGAAGACGAGCTCCTCGGGACGGTCGGGGATCGCCCCGTCCTGCGCCGCCGCGGCCGGGGCCGTAAGCGTGGCGACGAGCAGGATCCGGCCGAGGCCTGCGCGCCGGGGAACGGGAGCGCCGTTGCGCGTCATGGGTTGGCTCCTTCGGGGCCGGGGGCGGCCCCGCCGCTGTCCGCCGCCGAATCCGGCGGGGGTTCGAGTTCGGCGATCCGGTCCCGGATCACCTGTTCCACGTACTCCAGCGCGCCCGACATTTCCGGCGGCGCCTGGGATCGCATCGCGGAGAACTGGGCCAGCGCCTGTTCGAGCGCGGCCCGGTCGGTGGACTCCCGGATCTGACGGATCTGCGCCATGACCTGGCTTCGGACGGCGTCGGGCAGGGCCGCCAGTTCGGTCGGGACCGGCTCCGCCGAAGTCCCCTCCGTGCGGAAATAGTGAGCCACCGCCCGGTTCGTTTCGGTGAAGTACTCCCGGGCGACGCGCTGGACATCCTCGGCGGTGACCGCCAGCGTCGCGTCGGCCCACTCGTTCATGTACTCCCAGCTTCCCAGCGAGTCGTAGACGAGGAGCTGGAGCAGGAGGAAGAACCCGCTGTCGAGCTGTTCCCAGGCCGTGGCGCTCGCCTGGTTCTTGACCTTCTGGATCTCCTCTTCGGGAATGGGCTCCTCCGCGAGGCGCCGCAGCTCCCGGTGGATCGCCGCTTCCAGCTCCGCCGGCGCGGCCTCTCCGCGGGACTCGGCGGTCACCTGGAAGTAGCCCGCCCACTTGCGGTTGTCGTGGAAGGCGGAGGCGGAGCTGGCGATCTCGTCGCCGAGCACCATGCTCCGGTAGAGCCGCCCGGTGCGCCCGTTGAGGAGTCCGGCGAGCACATCCAGCGCGTACTGGTCTTCGTGCCGGAAGGCCACGGTGTGGAACCGGATCGCGACCTGCGGCTGGCAGTCGCAGCGCGCCGTCATGCGCTTCTCGGCGTTCTGCTCCATCTCGAGCGTCACGACATCGGGCGCCTCGCGGCCGGCCTCGAGCCGCCCGAAGTAGCGCTCGGCCAGCGCCTTCGCTTCGTCCAGATCGAAGTTGCCCACGAGCGCGCCCGTCAGATTGCCGGGGGCGTAGTAGGTGTCGTAGAAGTCCTCGGCCTGCTCCAGGGTGTACACCCGAAGGTCGGAGGGCCATCCGATGACCGGCCATGAATAGGGGTGCGACTGCCAGAACATCGCTTCGAACGCCTCGTCGAACTCCCCGGTCGGAGTGGACTCGGTGCGCAGCCGGCGCTCCTCGTGGACAACGTCGCGCTCGGCGTAGAACTCCCGGAAGACCGGGCGGAGGAGGCGTTCGGACTCCATCCAGAACCAGAGTTCCAGCCGGTTCTGCGGGACGGTGATGAAGTAGACCGTCTGGTCGTGGGAGGTGAACGCGTTCATCCCGGTGGCGCCGGCTTCGGTGTAGATCCGGTCGAACTCGTCCTTCACCATGAGGGACCGCTGTTCCTCCACCAGTTCGTCGAAGCGGGCGCGCAGATCCAGCAATTCGGGAGGGAGATCCTCCTCGCCGAAGGGGTCCTCGATCCTGCCCAGCCGCGCGTCGCGGCGCCGGTCCCGGTAGATCGCCCGGACGCGCTCCTGGATCGCCTCCTGCTCCTCGATGATGGCCTGGTCCCGCTCGGCGTCGGTCGTTCCCACCGTGGGCGTGCCCTTGAACATCATGTGTTCGAAAAAGTGGCTCATCCCGGTGATCCCGGGTCGCTCGTTCGACGATCCCACGTGCGCGGCCCACCCGGCGGAGACCGTGGTCATCTCCGGGCGGACCACCGCGAGGAAGCGCATTCCGTTCTCCAGTTGGAACTCCTGGACCGGAACGCGCGACTGGGCGGCGGCGGGGGAGAGCGCGGGCAGCGCGAAGCCCAACCAGGCGAGGGCGGCGCGCCGCGCAAAGCGTGAGGGCCGGCGGCCCCCGAGCGGGTGTCGGGACATGGAAGGCATGGTAGCGAAACGATTTTGGCCGGGACTCGCCGGACGCCGCGCGTCCCGCGCCCGCGCCGGCCGATCGGGGCGCCCTGCTACGATGGAGAGTTGCCCCAGTTCCCGGGTCGATCGTCCGGGACGGCCTTGCCTTTCGGTCAAGGCGCGGGCGCGCGAGGTTTCGTTCTCATGAGTATCCAGCCCGGGGGCCTTGTTCGCCGCCGATTCCTCACCGCCGCCACCAGCGCGTTCGTTGCGCTGGCGACGGCGTTCGCCCCGCTGGCGGAAGCTCGCAGCACTCCGGTGCGCGCCCGCCACGGCATGGTGGTCTCCCAGAGCCACATCGCCTCCGAGGTCGGGGCGGTGATCCTCCGCGAAGGGGGGAACGCGGTGGACGCCGCGGTGGCGACCGCCTTCGCGCTCGCGGTGACCCACCCCACCGCCGGGAACATCGGCGGCGGCGGATTCCTCGTCTTCCGGTCGGCGAACGGCGAGGCGGTGGCCTACGACTTCCGCGAAATGGCGCCCGCGGCCGCGACTCCGGAAATGTGGCTCGACGAGAACGGCGAGTACAGCTTCCAGATCCACCACCTGAGCCACAAGGCGGTGGGTGTGCCGGGCACCGTGGCCGGCCTGAGGCTCGCCTGGGAGCAGCAGGGGAGCCTTCCCTGGGAACGGCTCGTGCGGCCGGCGGTGGAACTGGCGCGCGACGGGTTCGTGGTGTCGCACGGGCTCGCCGCCTCGCTCGCCCGGGTCCTCGACCGGATGCAGCCGTACCCCGCCTCCGTCGCGCAGTTCTCCAAGGGCGGCGTCCCCTACGAAGCGGGCGAAGTCCTGCGCCAGCCGGACCTCGCCGGGAGCCTCGAGCGCATTCTGGAGAATGGCGCCGACGGGTTCTACCGGGGCGAGACCGCGGAGCTGCTCGTCCGGGAGATGGAGGCCGGAGGCGGCCTGATCACCATGGAGGACCTCGCGAACTACCGCGCCATCGTGCGCGATCCGATCCGCGGCGAGTACCGCGGCTACGAGATCCTGTCCATGCCGCCGCCGAGCTCCGGCGGGGTCGTGATGGTCCAGATGCTGAACATTCTGGAGGGGTTCGACCTCGCCGGGAACGGATTCGGCTCGGCGCTCAACATGCATCTCATGGCGGAGGCGATGCGGCGGGCGTATTCGGACCGCGCCCTCCATCTCGGGGACCCGGATTTCAACCCCGCCATGCCGATCGGGCGGCTCACCTCCAAGGCGTACGCCGACGAGCTGCGGCGCACCATCGATGAGGACCGGGCCTCGGTCTCCTCGCCTTCGAGTTTCGAATGGACATCCGAGAGCGGCGAGACGACGCACTTTTCCGTCGTGGACCGCGACCGCAACGCGGTATCGCTTACCTACACGCTCGAGTTCGGCTACGGATCGGGGATCGTCGTCCCCGGCGGCGGCTTCCTCCTGAACAACGAGATGGGCGACTTCAACGGCGCCCCCGGGCTCACCGATGAGCGCGGCCTGATCGGCACCGACCCGAATCTGGCGGAGGGCGGCAAGCGGATGCTCTCGAGCATGTCCCCGACGATCGTCACCCGCGACGGCAACCTCTTCATGGTGACCGGCACGCCGGGGGGGCGCACGATCATCAACACCGTCATGCAGACGATCCTGAACGTGGTGGATCACGGGATGAACGCCCAGGAGGCGGTCGACGCCGGCCGCATGCACCACCAGTGGCTGCCGGACCGGATCAACTACGAGCGGCAGAAGTTCTCGCCGGACTCGCTGCGGCTGCTCGAGGCCCGGGGTCACACCCTGAACGAGATCGCGGCGCAGGGCGCCGCCGAAGTCATCGTGGTCACCGAAGACGGGACGCTCGAGGGCGGCGTGGACCAGCGTCCTCCCGACGGCGGCGCCGGGGTGCACGACGATCTCGTCCCGGCGGGCGGGAGCAACTGATGGATCGGGGCGGCCCCGCCCAAAGGAGACTCACCATGTCCCGGAACCCTGGAGTGGCCTTCGCCGCCTCCGCGGCTGTTCTCTTTGGCGGCCTCACCGTCGCCGCGGCGCAGGAGTCCGGCCTCGAGGAGGTCTACAACTTCGTTCGGATCGGGGACCGGCTCGCGACCTCCGGCCAGATCACCAACGACGAGGTGACGGCGGTGGGAGCCGCCGGTTTCGACGTCGTCGTGAACCTGGCCCCGGCGCGCGAAGACCGCAACTTCGAGGAGGGTTTCCGGGTCGCCGAGACCGGGATGACCTACGTCCAGATCCCGGTGGACTGGCGGGATCCGTCACTCCGCGATCTCGAGCTCTTCTTCGACGTCATGGACGCCAACCGCGACCGGCAGGTCTACGTGCACTGTTTCGCCAACATGCGGGTCTCGGTCTTCGTCTATCTCTACCGCACGCTGCGCGAAGGCGTTTCCGAGGACGAGGCGTGGGCCGATGTCCTCAAGGTCTGGGACCCGGGCTCCGACCCGGAGACCGCCCAGTGGCCGCGGTTCATCACCGAGGCGCGACGCCACTTCGGCGGCTGACGGGGCCGTCGCCGCCGGGCTGCTAGCGCGAGGGGGCGGACCGGTCTCCCCCGCGGAGCGCCCTTTCGTCTTCCGAAAGCCGGTCCAGGTCGGACACGACCAGCGTGCCGAGACCTTCCGGAGTAAAGACCTCGAGGAGCAGGCTGTCCGGCCCGGCGGGCAGCAAGTGGGCGCGCGCCACCCCTCCTTCGAGGGCCCGGCGGATGCAGTCCGCTTTCGGCAACATCCCGCCCCGAACGCCGCCCGCCCGCTCCATCCGCTCCAGATCGGCGAGATCGAGGAAGGACACCAGCGAGTCCCGGTCATCCGGGTCGGTAAGCAGGCCGGGGACGTCCCCGACCAGCACCAGTTTCTCGGCGCCGAGCGCGACCGCGAGCGCTGACGCCACCGTGTCCGCGTTGATGTTCAGCAGGGTCCCCGCCTCGTCCGCCGAGATCGGGCTGATCACCGGGAGGGCGCCGGTGTCCAGCAGCCGTCCGAGGAGGCTGGTGTCCACTGCGTCGATGTCGCCGACGAAGCCGTAGTCCACGGTTCTGGGGGCGTCGCCTTCGCGCACCTCGACCGGGGGTCGGCGGTGGGCGCGGATGAGCCCGGCGTCCACCCCGGAGAGGCCGATCGCCGGAAGCTCCAGATCACGGCAGGCGGCGAGGATCTGGGTGTTGATTTCGCCGTTCAGGACCATGGTCGCCACCCGAAGGGCCTGCTGGTCCGTCACCCGGCGGCCTCCGACGAACTCGGCGCTGACCCCGAGCGCTCGGGACAGTTCGGTGGACTGCGGTCCCCCGCCGTGGACGAGCACGATCCGGATCCCGAGCTGGAACAGGAGCGCCACCTGTTCCACGAGGGCGTAGAGGTCGTCCCGGTGGGCCAGGGTGGCGCCCCCGGTCTTGATGACGAAGGTCTTGCCCCGGAACTTCCGGACGTACGGGGCGGCGTGCTTCAGCGCCCGGACGCGGACGCTTCGCGACGCGCTCCCGTCCGCGCCGGGGACGGCGCGCCCCCGGGAGGAATGCGGTTCGCGGGTCGTCATCGCAGCATTGTGTAAAGCGCGGCCATTTGCGCCCACATCCGGTTTTCGGCCTGCCGGACCACCTCGCTGCGCTTCCCGTCGAGCACCTCGGCGCGCACGACGACTCCCCGGCGCACCGGGAGGCAGTGGAGGAAGCGGCAGTCGGACGACGCGTTCGGGAACCAGTCCTCCGCGACTGTCCAGTCGGGGAGACCGGCGCGAAGCTCCCGCTCCGCCTCCGGATCGCCGTAGTGACGCGTCGAACTCCAGGACTTGGCGTAGAGGATGTCCGCGCCCTCCATCGCCTCGATCCGGTCGGTCGTCTCGCGGACGGCGCCGCCGCTCAGGTCCGCCAAGCGGCGGGCCTCCGCCATGACCGGCGCCGGGAGTTCGTAGCCCTCCGGGCGGAGCACGGTCACCTCCATCCCCCGGAGCGCCGCCATGCGCAGCGTGTCAGAAGGCACCGCGAGGGGCAGGGCCCGGGGATGCTGCGCCCACGACAGCACGAGCCGGCCCGCCCGGGCCGGCGTCCCGGTGGCCGCGCCCGGAACGCCCAGGTCGTCGAGCGTGAGCCAGTCGCCGAGCGCCTGGCACGGATGGCGGACGGCCGACTCCAGGTTCAGGAACGGCCCCGGACAGAGCTTCCGGATCGTCTCGAAGCGGGTGTCGGCGAGATCCTCGTCGAGGTCGCTCAGCCGGGCGAACGCCCGGACCCCGAGGGCGTCGCCATAGGAGGCGAGCACCGGAAGCGCCTCCTGGATGTTCTCGGCCGCCTCCCCGTCCATGACGGCCCGGGGATCGAACTCGAGCTTGTGGATGAACCGGTCGGGAGCGATCACGAAGCTCCCCCCGCCGAGCCGGGTCATGGCCGCCTGGAAGGACGCCTGGGTGCGCAGCGAGGGCGACAGGAACAGGAGCGCGAGCACCTTGCCTTCAAGGGCGCGCGGTTCGGGCCGGGCGCGGAGAAGCTTCGCGATCGCGACCAGCTCCCGAACGCCCTCCGTCCCGAGGTCCTCGAGGCGGTGGATCTCGCGGAGCTCTCCGGAAGCGCCGGGCCGCGAGCCACCGCCGCTCACCAGGCGCGGCCTCACAGGGCGGCCAGCGCGGCGGTCAGCGAGCTCACTTCCTCGTCGAGGAGCGTCAGCGGAGGCATGAGGCGGAGCACGGCGGGATCCGAGGAGGTCCCGGCGAAGACGCCGTGCTCCAGCAGGGCGTTCCGGACCTCGCGCGCCGGGCGCGAACAGACGAGGCCCAGCAGGAAGCCGCGCCCCCGCACCCGGGTCACCGGTCCCACCGCGGCTTCGCTGCGAATCCGGTCGGAGAGGCGACGAACCCGTTCGAGCAGGTTCTCCTCGCGAATCACCCGGATCACGGTCGAGACGAGGGCGGCCGCGAGCGGACCGCCGCCGAAGGTGGTTCCGAGCGCGCCCACCGGCAGGGCGCCGGCCAGTTCGGACGAGGCGAGCACCGCCCCGACCGGGTATCCCGCGCCGAGCGCCTTGGCGGTGGTCAGCAGGTCGGGGCGCACGCCGGACCACTCGCAAGCGAACGGCTTTCCGCTGCGCCCCATGCCGCACTGGACCTCGTCGAAGACGAGCAGCGCCCCGGCCCGGTCACAGGCCTCCCGCGCCGCCTTCAGGAAGTCGTCGGAGAGCGCGACCGCGCCGGCCATTCCCTGGACCGGCTCGAGGATCAGCGCCGCCACCGAGTCATCGATGGCTTCGGCGAGCCCGGCGGCGTCTTCCGGCGCGACCCGGCGGACATCGAACGGGGCCTGCGGGAACTGGTACCACTTCGCCGAGCCGTCGGTCACCGCCGCCGCGGCCGCGGTGCGCCCATGAAAGCCCCCGGAGATCGCCACCACCGTCGCCCGCCCGGGCCGCGCCCGGAAGGCCAGCCGGAGAGCGTTCTCGTTCGCTTCGGCGCCGCTGTTCACGAAGAACACCTGGTCGAGCCCTTCGGGCGCGAACCCGGCGAGCGCTTCGCCCGCCGCGGCCCGCTCCCGGTTGGGAACGGCATTGGTCTGGAAGATCAGGCGGCCGCCGACCTCCTGCAGGCAGGCGGTCACCGCCGGGTGGCCGTAGCCGAGGCCGCAGACCGCGTGCCCGCCGTAGAAGTCGATGTACTCGCGCCCGTCCGCCGCGCGGATGCGCGCGCCGGCGCCGGCGACCGGCTCGAAGGGAAGCTGGGCGTAGACCGGGAAGAGGTGCGGGGATTCGGCGGGCATTGGACTCCTTGAGGCCCTCAGAGCCAGCCGGGGGAGGGGGCGTCCAGCCCGGTTTCCTCGGGAAGGCCGAGCAGCCGGTTCATCCACTGGACGCCGCCGCTCGCGGCGCCCTTGCCGAGGTTGTCGAGGACGGCGAAAGCCACGACGGTCTCGCCGTCGGTTCGCGCCCCGACGACCGCCGCCGCCGAACCCACGGTGTCCTTGAGCCGCGGCGCGCCGTCCACCCGGACGAGCGGGGCGTTGTCGTAATACGCGGCATAGATCGCGCCCAGCTCCTCGTCGTCCATCGGGGTGACGGGGGTGGCGAACACCGTCGCGTGGATCCCGCGGGCGAAGGGGCCGGAATGGGGGACGAAACGAACCCGGGGCCGCTCCCCGCCCGGCGGCCGGAGGAGGTCTTCCATCTCGGGCGCGTGCCGGTGGGTCAGGGGCTTGTAGGCGAACAGGTTCGCGTGGCGGAGGGGGTGGTGGGTCGTGGGTTTCGGGGCGCCGCCCGAACCGGTGCTCCCGGTGATGGCGGCGGCGTGCACATCGGGGGCGGCCCGCCCTGCCCGCACGAGGGGAGCGGCGGCGAGCGCCACCGCGGTGGCGAAGCACCCGGGGTGTCCCACCCGCCCGCCGTCGTCGCGGCCGATCCCGTGATCGAGTTCGGGGAGGCCGCACCGGAACGTGGGCAGGAGATGCGGCGCCGGATGGGGGATCCGGTAGATCCGCTCGAAGGTCTCCGGGTCGGGATGCCGGAAGTCCGCGGAGAGATCCACCACCGGAACGCGGACCCCCTCCGCGTCCGCCGCCTCGAGCAGCGCGGCGATCTGGGGAGCGGAGGCGGTGTGGGGGGCTGCCGAGAAGGCGGCGAGCCGGGGAAACTCGCGGGCGCCGCGGCGGAGGAGCTCCGGGACCGCGGCGGGTTCCGCGAAGCGCGCTCCCTCAACGGCGGGCCCGAGGTGCGGGAAGGGTCCGGCGACCGGCTGCCCCGCGTGGCTCTTCGACACCGCCCCGAGCAGCCGCATCCGGGGATGGCCCAGGATCCAGCGCAGAAGCTCACCGGCCACATAACCGGACGCGCCGAGGACGACGACCCCGACCGGGTCGTTCGCCGCCGGGTTGGTCACGCCGGCGGGCGTGCCCGTTGCGCTCATGACGCCCCTCCGGCGGCGCCGACCGCGGTGCGGAGCCTCTCGAGGATCCCGAGCTGCCCCCCCGGAGTATCGGCCGCGATGAAGATCGTGTCGTCGCCCGCAACCGTCCCCGCCGCCTCGGGCCAGTTTCCCTGGTCGATGGCGTGGGCGACCCGCTGGGCGCCCCCAGGCGGCGTCCGGATCACGACCAGGTGAGGGCCGGCCGGCCCGTAACTCTCGACGAGGGTGGAGAACCCGGGCGGCGAGTCCATGGGGGCGGGCGCCAGCCGGTAGCGGCCGTCGACCTTGCGGGCCCCGACATCGCGCAGGTCCCGGCTTACGCATGGCTGGCTGACGTCGTGCCCGTGCGAGCGCAGGTGGGTGACCAGCTCCGCCTGGGTGCGAAAGCGACCCTCGGCGAGCGCCTGCCGCAAGAGGGCCCGGCGCCGGGTGGGGACGAGGGCCAGGTCAGTCATAGTATGCGCAAAATATGTTAGCACGCCGTGACCGCCCTCTATCCTTCCCGACCATGAGCCAGGCCGAGGCCTCCGAGGTCCGGAGAATCGTTCGCGCCGCCTTCCTGGCGGCGGGCGCCGTCTTCGCCTTTCTCCTGTGGCAGCTCTACCTGCGCGCGCCACCGGCGGAGGTTCCTGCGTGGAGCGGGTCGATCCCCCGGATCAACGCCGCCCTGAACGCCGCCACCACCACCCTCATCGCCCTCGGGGTCGCGGCGATCCGGAGCGGTCGGAGGAGGCTTCACGCGGCTCTCCAGATCAGCGCGCTGACAACTGGAGCGCTCTTCCTGGCCGGGTACGTGACGTATCACCACTTCCACGGCGACACTCCGTATCCCGGCGTCGGCTTCCTACGCCCCGTCTACTTCTTCGTCCTGATCACCCACATCCTGGCGTCGGGGGCGGCCGTTCCGCTCGTGCTGAGCGCGGCGATGCTCGCTATCCGTCGCCGGTGGGTCCATCACCGGAAGTGGGCGAGGGTTGCGGTCCCGGTGTGGCTCTACGCTTCGGTCACCGGGCTCATCGTCTACTTCATGCTCCACGGCTGATCGCCGGGCGTCGGCCAGCAGTCCGGCGCAAACCACCTCCAGAGGATTCCCATGATTCGCAGACTCTTCATCGCCACGCTGCTGGCGGCCGTCCCGGCGGCGGCCCAGGCCCCCCGGGGCGCGCTTCAGGCCGACGTCGGCGGCGCCGTCGTCACGATCGACTACGGCCGCCCGGCTCTCGGGGAGCGGATGCTCTCCGACCTGCTGGCCATGCTCCCCGAAGAGCGGGTCTGGCGCGCGGGGGAGAACCAGGTGACGATCCTCGAGACCAGCGGTGACATCCTGATCGGAGGCCGGTCGGTTCCCGCCGGCCGCTACAGCCTCTATCTCCACATTCCCGCCTCGGACGACCCCTGGTCCCTGCTGGTGAACCGCCATCAGGGAATCCCGCTCGGGGAGCTGTGGGCCGAGGCGCCCGCCGCCACGCGGAACGAGCCCTGGCCGATGCTCTCGGGCTACGCACCGATCGAGAACCAGGAAGTCGCGCGCATCCCGCTCGAGGCGGACGACGAAGCGACCGGGGGCGACACGTTCGAGATTTCCTGGACCGGCGACATGCTGCGATTCGCCTGGGGGCCCGCCAGCTACAGCGTCTCCGTCGCGGCGCCCTGACGCGCCCGCGCCCGGCCCCGCCCGCGCGCGGGAACGGTCAGCCGGTCGCGGCGTTGTTTCTGACGACGCCGATGACCGGCTCCGCGCTCACGACCACCGTTCCGCTCGCCCGCGAGGAGGCGCCGTTGCCGGCGCTGACCGACGGCGACCTCATGGCGCGGGTGGCGCAGGGCGACGCCGAGGCCTTCGAGCCCATCGTCCACCGCTACCAGCGGCGGCTGTTCGGCTACTTCCTGAGCCTGGTCAACGATCCGGCCACGGCGGCGGACCTGGCGCAGGAGACCTTCCTGCGCGCCTACCGCGCCGCCGGGCGCTACCGCGAGTCCGGCCGCTTCGAGGCCTGGCTGTTCCGGATCGCGGCGAACCTGGTCCGTAGCGACCGTCGCCGGGCCGCCCGCCGGGGCCCTCACCTTCCTCTCGATGAGGTCGGGCCCTCGGGAGAGGTCGGGGATCCGGCGCCCGCCGGATTCGACCCGACTCCGGCCGCTCCCGACGAGAGCGCCTGGCGATCCGAAGTGCGGGACGCGCTGATGCGCGCCCTTCCGCGCGTGCCGTTCGCCTTCCGCCAGGCCGTGCTGCTGCGCGATCTCGAGGGCTGGTCGTACCGCGAGATCGCCGAGATGCTCGGAGTCGAGGAAGGAACCGCGAAGTCCCGCGCGCACCGCGGACGCCAGCGGCTCCGGGCGCTCCTCGCCCCCGGATTCGAATCCGTCTCCTTCGAGGGAGCGTGCTGATGAACCGCCTCCTGTCCGACTCCGAGCTGCGCCGGATGGTCGCCGAGCTGCCGCATCCCGAGCCCCCCAAGGGGTTCGCCGACGCCACGATGGCCCGCATCCGGGCCGAGGAGCGGCGTCGCCGGCGGCGCCCGTGGTTCCTCGCGGCCGCCGCGGCGGTCCTCGTCGCCTCGGGTCTCCTCGTCTCGCGCGGGACCGACCCCTCGGGGGAGCTCCCCGCCGCTCCCGTGACCGCCGGGGCCGACGACCCCGCGCGGGAGCTCGAGGCCCTGCGGGAGGAAGTCCGGCGGCTGGGGGATCAGCTCGCGCTCATGGACGCGCTGATGCGCGCTCCCTCCGACCCGGCGCCAGGCCGCGTTTCGCTGCGGCGGGTCGTGAACCGGGTCCCCGACGACTTCCCGCCCCTCGTCTCACCGGTCCGCATCGGTGGGACGGACGAACTCGGAGTGTTTCTCGACCTCGAGTCCTTCCTCGACGACGCCGCCTTCGCCGCGGCCGCCTCATCTTCTCCGGTCCGGGTCCTGCCCGCGTCCGACCGCCCTCGCCGGTGATTTCCCGGCGCCCCTGACAGGAGCTTCCACCATGACGAACACCCGTCCCCGACTGCTGATCCGGTTCCTGCCGGTCGTCCTGCTGGCCGCCGCGCTTCCCGCCTCCGCCGCCCAGGCCTGGTGGGTCCAGCGCGAGCCCGGAGTGCGGGAAGTCCGCGTCGAGGGCCCCCAGGGCCGGCGGGTCATGGTGAGTTCGCTGGGCCGCGGATTTCTCGGTGTGGGGCTCCTGAACATCACTGACGAGCTGCGCCAGTTCTACGGCGCGCCCGCCGACGCCGGCGTTCTGGTGTCCCGGGTCGAGGAGGACTCTCCCGCCGCGGCCGCCGGCCTCGCCGTCGGGGACATCATCACCGAGGTCGACGGCCACGCCGTCGAGCGTCCGTTCGACGTGATCCGCGGAGTCGGTCGGCTGGCGCCGGAAGACACCGTGGAACTCGGGGTCGTGCGCGCCGGCGCCCCGCTGACGCTGACGGCGACGCTCGGCGAGCGGGAAGGCGGGGTCTGGTTCTCGGGCGACTTCGAAATGCCGGAGTTCGAGCGGCTGAGCGAGCTTGGCGAGGAGCTTCCCCGGATCATGCTGGACACCGAGGAGACGCGTCGGACGGTGCGGGAGGCGATGGAGGCGGCGCGCGAACAACTGCGGGGCCTCGATGTCGAGGATCTGACCGCGCGTCTGGCCGAAGCCGAGGAGCGCCTCGCGGAACTCGAGAAGAAACTCGCCGAGCGCGAGCGGTGACGCCCGGCTGAGAAGGCGGATACTCTCCGCTCCGGGGCCGGCGGGGCGGCCCCGGAGCTCGCCATGTCCGTTCCTTCGTCCTCCTTCGATTTCGGCCCTCCTGGGAAGGGATTCCGTCCCCCCGGTTTCGAGTGTTACCCGGCGGGTCTCGGCCCCGGTCGGCGCGCCTTCCTGAAGGCCGTCGCCGGCGCCGCCGCGATGGCTGGATTCGCCGGCTGCGGCCGGGAAGCCGGCGGTCAGGACGACGCCTCCGCGTCTCCGGCGCCGTCCCCTGCTGCGGATGGTCCCGGGCCGCTCCCGGTCTGGCCGGAGGGAGGCTTCGGCCCGGACGCGGTGCGGATTGGCTTCAACGAGAATCCGCTCGGTCCATCCCCCCGGGCGCTCGCAGCGCTCGCGGCGGACGGGCTAGGCGCCGGCCACGCCTACAACTACCCGGACGTGGTCCGGGACCGGATCGCCGCCCACCACGGAGTCGAACGCGACAACGTGCTCGTTGGCTGCGGCTCCACCGAGTTCCTGCAATTCCTGCCCTGGGGCTTCCTGAAGCCGGGGACGACGAGTCTGGTGCTGCCGGAAACGACCTACGGCTGGTGCGGCGGGGTGGCCGCGTCGATCGGCGCGGAGGTGATCCGCACGCCGATGGGGCCGGAGGGCCGCCTCGACCTCGAGGCGATGGCCGCGGCGATCCGACCCGACACCCGCATCGTGTATCTGGCGAACCCCAACAACCCGACGGGCGACGCCGTTTCCCGGGACGAGGTCGCCGCGCTCGCCGAGCGCGTCCCCGAGGGAGGGATCCTGATCGTGGACGAGGCGTACGCCGAGTTCCTCGACGAGGGGCAGGACGCCGTTCCGCTGGCGCTCGCCGGAGGGCCGGTCATCGTGGCGCGGACGTTCTCGAAGGCCTACGGGATGGCCGGGCTGCGCCTCGGCTACGTCCTCGGCTCCGGACCCATGTTCGAGAAGGCCACCGGGGTGTGGTGGGGAGACTTCGGACTGAACACCGCCGCCGCGGTGGCCTGCGGCCCGGCGCTCGACGACCAGGACCACGTCACCCGCTACGTCAGCGCGGTGGACGACGGCCTCGCCGAACTCCGCGAGGGCTTCGCCGGACTCGGCTGGCCGGCCTGGCCGCACCGGGCGCCGTTCCTGATGGCCGACACCGGACGGGAGGCGCTCCCGCTCGCCTGGGATCTGTTCCGCCGGGGGATCTACGTCCAGGACGGCGGCGGCTGGGGTCTGCCCACGTTCCTCCGGGTCTCCGTCGGGCTCTCCGCCGACCACCAGGCGCTCTTCGCCGCGCTGCGCGACGCCTGATCAGCGCACGAACAGGAAGTAGTCGTGAGCCGCGCGGGCGGCCTCGGCGATCGCCCGTTCGCGGTCGGGAACCGGCAGGTCGGATTCCTTCACGAAACCGACCACCACGACGTGCCCGGCGTCAGCCGGGAGGGTCACGATCCCGACATCGTTCGTGGTCCGCCCGATGGTTCCCGTCTTGTGGGCCACAACGGTCCCTTCGGGCAGCCGGCCCCGGATCCGGCCGGCGCCGGTCTCGCACCGCTCCATGATGTCGATCAGCAGGTCGCGGCTCTCGGTCGAGAGCCCCTCCCCGTTCCAGATCTTCGCCAGCAGGTCGCCCATGCCGCGCGGGGTGGCGGTGTCCCGGACATCGTCCTCGAACTCGTCCCGGGCGCGCTCGCGAGCGCCGTCGGAGACCCGCTCGTAGTGCTCGGTGTAGGTCGCGCGGATCCGCTCTTCCCGGGGCGGCAGTCCTTCGGCGCCGACATAGTCGGTGATCAGGTCCGCGGTGTAGCGGGCCACCCGGATCCCCTCGACTCCCAGTTCGCGCATCCGCTCGGTGACCCGGTCCCCGCCGCCGGCGGCCTTCAGGCAGAGGTCGGTCGCGGAGTTGTCGCTGATCAGCAGCATGAGCTCGAGCAGGTTCAGGACGGAGAGCGACACGCCGGGATCATCGAACAGCCGGCTCAGCACCCCGCTCCCGGGAGAGAGATCGGACGGCAGCACGTCCACCATCCGGTCCAGCGCGAACTCGCCTTCGTCCACCCGCCGCAGAAGCTCGACCGCGATCGGCACCTTGTAGGTGCTCGCCATCGGGAACGACTCGTCCGGGTGGAGGTAGGCGGTTCGCCCGGTCTCCAGGTGGATCGCGGCGAGGCCCAGACTCCCGCCCGAGAGCGGCTCGAGCCGGGCCCATTCCGCCTCGAGCCGGGGCTCGGTCCCGCCCTGGGAGAACGCGGGGGCGGCGAGGAGCAGGAATCCCGCAGCGAGCGCGGCGGGAAGCCGGGTCCCGTGCGGAAGGAGCGAGGGGCGTCGGGTCATGGGCTGGACCTCCGGGCCCGGAAGATACCAATGGCCCTCCGGTCCGCGGTTTGCTTGCAGACAGGCGGAATGTTCGATCTCGCGCGCGCCAGGCGTCGCCCGCGCCCGCTCCGGCGTGCGCTCGGGGCCGTCCTTCTCCTGAGTGGGCTCGGGGGGCCCGCGTTCGCGCAGCCTCCCTCGTCGGCGGTGCTGGAGATCACCCTCGCGGATCTGGATGACGACGCGTTCGACTTCCTGATCGGATGGAGGCGCGGGGACGGGGACATCCTGGAACTCGCGAGCCGGGGAACGGCCCGGTTCGCCGTGGTCGCGGGCGTGGAGCCCGGCCTTGTCCAGACCGGCGCGCTCGTCCGGTTCGGCGTTCGCCCGGAGGCCCTCCCCGGAACCGGGACCCGCTCCGCCAGACGGCTCCGCCGGGTCCGGAACCCGAACCACGCTTCGACGGCGCGTCCAGTCGACCGCGTGCGTCCTGGACGCCGCATCGGCTCGAGGCCGGCGGAGCGCAGCCGGGATCGCGCGCGTCCGGATGCGCCGTCGCGGTCGCCGGCGGGCTGGCGGGGAGACCCCTGGAGGCCGGGGGAGCGGGCCGGACGCCCGCGGTCGGGTGGGCCCGCGCCTGCCGCCGCGCGGTCGCCCGGCGGACGAGGGAGTGGCGCCGGCGCGCGCCCCCGCGGATCCGGACCCGGTGGACTGGCGCCCCGCTCGAGTGGCGCCGCCCGCCCGCGCGGCGCCGCGCCACGCTCGCCGTCCCGGGGCGGGGCCGCCCGTCGCCACCGGTAAAATCGTCCGGCTGTCCCGCCGGTTCCGCCGTTCCTTCGGATCGGGCCCGGTTCGAGGCGGCGCCACGCGCCCTCGTCCCACCCTGCACCGGGGCGACGGCCCCCCGCGGAATGGAGGCCCCGCACCCGATGCTCCGACCCACTCTCCTTCCTCTCGCCGTTCTGATCGGCGCGCTGGCGGCGCCGATGGCGCTCGCCCCCCAGGCGTCCGCCCAGCCCGATGCGGACCTGCTCTCCGCGCTGCGCTACCGCTCGGTCGGACCCACCCGCGGAGGCCGGGTCACGGCGGTGGCGGGCCATCGTTCCCAGCCCGGAACGTTCTACATGGGCGCCACCGGGGGCGGCGTCTGGAAGACCACCGACTACGGCCACAACTGGCATCCGATCTCGGACCAGGCGTTCCGCAGCCCCTCCATCGGCGCCATCGCGGTGGCGGAGAGCGACCCGGACGTGGTCTATGTCTCGACCGGTTCCGATGGGCTGCGGTCCAACGTGATCATGGGGAAGGGCGTCTACCGCTCGGACGACGCCGGCGTCACCTGGAAGAGCCTCGGCCTCGAGAACACCGGGAACACCGGGGCGCTGCTCGTCCACCCGGAGGACGCGGACACCGCGTGGCTCGCGGCGATCGGCAACCCCTTCGCGCCGAACCCGGAGCGCGGGGTGTATCGCACCCGCGACGGGGGCGCGAACTGGGAACTCGTGCTCCACGTCTCGGAGCGCACCGGCGCCACGGATCTCGAGTTCGCTCCCGATGACCCGGACACGATCTATGCCTCCATGTGGGAGGCCGAGCGGAAGCCGTGGACGATCCGCTCCGGAGGAATGGAGGGCGGCGTCCAGCGCTCCCGCAACGGCGGGGACACATGGGAGGTGCTGGAAGACGGTCTGCCCACCGGCCTCCGGGGGAAGTCGGACCTCGCGGTCTCCCCTGCGGACCCCGACCGGGTCTACGTGCTGATCGAGGCGCCGGGAACCGACGGCGGCGTCTACCGCTCCGATGACCGGGGCGACACCTGGCGTCAGGTGAGCGACTTCCAGCCGATCCGCAACCGCCCCTTCTACTACACGAACCTCCACGCCCACCCGACCGACGCGGACACCCTGTGGGGCATGGCCGAGGGCTACTGGAAGTCCACCGACGCCGGGGAAACGTGGGAGCGCAAGTTCACGCCGCACGGCGACAACCACGACCTCTGGATCAACCCGGACAGTCCGAACATCCAGATCCAGGCGAACGATGGCGGCGCGAACGTGACGATCGATGGCGGCGAGACCTGGTCCACCCAGGAGAATCAGTCCACCGCCGAGCTCTATCAGGTCGACGTGAGCGACGACTTCCCGTATCGGCTCTATGCGGGCCAGCAGGACAACTCGACGATCTCGGTTCCGGCTTACCCGACCGAGTTCCGTCCGGGAGGCCAGACCGCGCACTGGGAGGCGATCGGCGGCTGCGAGACCGGACCGGTCGTGCCGAAGCCAGGGGATCCGGACGTGGTCTACGCGAACTGCAAGGGGCGCTTCGGGCTCTACAACGCGCGGACCGGGCAGGAGGAGCAGTACTACGTCGGGTTCTGGAACCTCTACGGACATAACCCCAGGGACCTCCAGTACCGGTTCCAGCGCACGGTTCCGATCCACGTGTCGCCGCACTCCGCGGAGCGGGTCTTCCACGGCTCGCAATACGTCCACGTCACGGAGAACGGCGGCCGCACCTGGCGCACGATTTCGCCGGACCTGACCGCGTTCACTCCGGAGACCCAGGTGGTCTCGGGCGATCCGATCACGCTCGATGTGACCGGGGAGGAGCACTTCGCGGTTCTCTACGACATCCAGGAGTCGCCCCACGAGGAAGGCGTCATCTGGGCCGGGGCGAATGACGGACCCATCCACGTGACCCGCGACGGCGGACGCACCTGGAGCGAGGTGACCCCGCCGGAGCTCGGGCCATACGGCCGCGTCCAGAACATCGAGGTGTCGCCGCACCGGCCCGGCAAGGCCTACGCCGCCGTCCTGCGCTACCAGCTCGGCGACTTCACTCCCCACGCGTATCGCACCGAGGACTACGGGCAGACCTGGACCCGCATGACCGACGGGACGAACGGGGTGCCGAACGACCACCCGGTGCGCGTCGTGCGCGAAGACCCGGACCGCGAGGGTCTGCTCTACCTCGGCAGCGAGTGGGGGATGTTCGTCTCGTTCGATGACGGCGCCTCCTGGACCTCCTTCCAGCAGAACCTGCCGATCACCCCGATCACCGACATCAAGATCGTCCGGAAGGACCTGGTTCTCTCCACCATGGGACGGGGTTTCTGGATCCTCGACGACCTGTCTCCGCTCCACCAGGCGGAGGCGGCCGCCGGCTCGACCTCCGGAGTCCATCTGTTCGCGCCGCGCGACGAGATCCGTTTCCGGGTCGCCGGAGGCTTCGGCGGCGGTCGGGGTCCGGTCGATCCCGAGTACCCGACGCCCGGTCCCCGGTTCACCTTCAGCCTCCCGGCGGACGCCGCGTCCGCCCGGATCGAGATCCGGGACGCCGAGGGCGAGGTCGTGCGCAGCTACGAGAGCGGCGGTCCCGGCGCCTCCAGCGAGCGGGTCCAGGCGATGCGCGCTCCCGGGTTCCGCGCCCGGGGCGACGCCTCGGTTCCGACCTCCGCCGGCGTGCATCGCTTCGCCTGGGACATGCGCCACGTCGGCGCGAAGGACGGGCGGGGGAATCCCTCGGGTCGCGGCGTCCTCGCGGCGCCCGGCCGCTACACCGTCGAGCTCACCGTGGACGGGGCGACCGTCTCGCGGGACTTCCGCCTGCGGATGGACCCTCGCGTGGTTCGCGAAGGCTGGGTCACGGCGGAGCATGTCCGGGAGCAGGTCGAGCTGGCGCTGCTGGCGCGCGATGCGCTGAGCGAGGCGAGGATGGCGGCCAGCCGGCTGGAGGCGGCGATGGAATCCGGTTCCAGCGCAGAGCTCGAGGCGATCCATGACGACCTGGTGACCGATCCCATCCGCTACTCCCGGCCGATGCTTGCGGACCAGATCGCGTATCTCGCGGGCAACCTCGACACCGCGGACCAGCCGCCTGGCCGCGATGCGGTCGAGCGCTACGAGGAGCTCCGCGGGCAGCTCGACGATGTCCTGGCGCGGCTCGCCGCCGCCGGCGTCAGCTCCGAGTGAGGCGCCCGGCGATCCCGGGGACCGTCTGGTGACGGTCCCCGCCGGGAGGGGTCGGTGACGATCCCGGATCCCGGCGTCCGGATCAACGGTCCCCGGCTCGTTGAGTCCATCGCGCAGCTCGCCCAGATCGGCGCTACGCCCGAGGGGGGCGCCCAGCGGCTGGCGTTCACCGACGCCGATCGCCGGGGGCGCGAACTGGTTCGGTCGTGGATGGAGGAAGCCGGCCTCGAGGTCCGGGTGGACGGGATCGGCAACGTCTTCGGGCGACGGGCCGGGACCGGAGCGGGCGAGCTCGCTCCGGTGATCCTGGGCTCGCACATCGACACCGTGGGGAACGGCGGCCGCTACGACGGCAACCTGGGGGTCCTCGCGGCCCTCGAGGTCGCGCGGACGCTCAACGATGCGGGCGCCTCCACGCTGCGGCCGCTGGAGGTCGCGTTCTTCTCGAACGAGGAGGGCTCCCGCTACCACCCGGACATGATGGGGAGCTTCGTCTACATCGGGGGGATGACGCCGGAAGCGGCGCACGCGCTTCCTTCCCCTGACCAGAGTACGACGCTCGGCGAGGAACTTGCGTCCATCGGGTTCCTTGGGGACGCTCCGCTCCCCGGCCCCGTCCCGTTCGCCTACGTGGAGCTCCACATCGAACAGGGGCCGATCCTCGAGGCGGAGAACATCCCGCTCGGCGCGGTGACCGGCGTGCAGGCGATCCTCTGGGAGGAGATCACCGTGTCCGGCGCCGCGAACCACGCGGGCACGACGCCGATGTCGTTTCGCCACGACGCCGGTCTGGCGGCCGCCGAGGCCACCGTGCTGGCCCGCCGGATCGCGGGATCGATTTCCGACCAGGTGGCCACCATCGGCCAGATGCGCCACGAGCCGGGGCTGGTGAACGTCGTTCCGGGCCGGGTCGTGTTCTCGGTGGATCTCCGGAACCCCGATCCCGACCGGCTGGACCAGGCGGAGCGCGAGTTTTTCGCCGGCCTCGAGGAGATCACCGGGCGCGAAGGGGTCCGCTTCGGGCGCCGCGAGCTGGCGCGCTTCGCCCCCGACCGGTTCGACGAGCAGATCATCTCCCGGGTCGAGGCCGCCGCCGAAATCCTGGATATGCCCTGCCGGCGGATTCCGTCCGGCGCGGGCCACGACGCCCAGATGCTGTCGCGGGTCTGCCCCGCCGGCATGATCTTCATCCCGTCGGTGAACGGGATCAGTCACAGCCCTCACGAATGGAGCCGCGACGAGCACATCACGGCGGGTGGAGACGCCCTGCTGCTCGTCGCTCTCTCGCTTCTGGATCAGGCCGACCTCGGCGGCTGACCGGAAGCGCGGTACCCTCCGGACGCGAACAGGAGAACAGACATGGCCAGCAAGGTGACCGTTGCGCGCGCTCTCGCCGCCAGGCTCGGTGTGAAATACAACCGGGGTCACGGCCCCGACATCCGCACCGACGACTGCACGATCAACGTGGAGACCTCGCGGACTCTCGATACGGCGTGCTCCCGCCTGAAGGGCTATCGCGGTCCGGTCTACATCGCCCTCGCCAACCCCGCCGACCTGGAAGACGCCGAGTGGTACACCAGCGGGACGACGGTCGGTCTCATGGACGCGAACGGCAAGATCCTGCAGGAATCCACCCGCCGATACTGGCCCTGACGACCGGGGCGGGGGTCCCTCTTTCCCCGGGCGGCGGGTCGCCGCGGATGCGGTGACCGCCTCCTGATGATCCAACCAGAACACCGGAAATGAGCAGGCGCGGCCTCTTCCTCTTCGGACCGGCCCAGGATCTCGTCCTCCTGATCGCGACGCCGGTCCTGATCCTGCCCTTCGCGTTCCTGTTCTCGGGAAGGGAGTCGGCGTACACCGTCGGTCTGCTGGTCGCGGGCTTCGGCGCGCTCGGCCACCACCTGCCCGGGATGATGCGCGCCTACGGCGATCGGGCGCTGTTCCGCCGCTTCCGGACGCGGTTCCTGCTTTCCCCGGTCGTCCTGCTCGCCGCCGCGTTCGGCTTCGCCCTGAACGGGCTCAACGGCGTCTCCCTCGTCGTGCTCGTCTGGGGGATCTGGCACGGCGCGCTCCAGGTTTACGGCTTCCTGCGCATCTACGACGCCCGGGTCGGGGCCTTCTCGCGCTGGAACGCGCGGCTCGACTTCGCGATGTGCATCGGCTGGTTCGCGCTCGGCGTGCTCCATTCCGACGGCCGGCTGGGCGAGCTCCTCGAGCTCTGGTACGCGCTGGGCGCGCCGCTGATCGCTCCCGAGGTGTTCTTCGGCTTCCGGCAGGCGTTCGACTACGCCGTCTTCGGGCTCACCGCGGTGTTCGTGTTCCGGGCCGGGCGCGACCTGCTCGCCGGACGCGGTCAGCATCCGGTGAAGCTGCTCGCCGCCGCGATGTCCTTCGGGTTCTGGTGGTGGTGTTCGGCGATGGTTCCCCACGCGGTGCTCGGGGTGGCGCTGTTCGAGGTCTTCCACGACGTGCAGTACCTGTCCATCGTGTGGGCGTTCAACCGCCGGCGGGCGCGGGACCCGGAGGCCGGGGGCTTCACCCGCGTCGTGTTCGGCGGGGCCCGCGCGATGATCCTGGTCTACGTCGGGCTGGTCTTCGGGTACGGGCTCATCCGGTTCGTGCCCGAAGCGGTGACCTCGGCCGCGCTGCAGCAGGGGGTCTTCGCGCTGGTCGCCGCCTCCACCATGCTCCACTTCTATTTCGACGGCTTCATCTGGAAGATCCGCGAGCGCGAAACCGGCGACGCCCTGGGGATCCGGCGGGAGGGGGGAGATCCCGGCGGAGCGCAACCAACGGGCCCTCGGCGCCGGAACCCCGTCGGAGCGCTCCTGACCCCGCACTTCGGCAGGTGGGTTGCGCTCTTCGGCGTCCCGCTCGCCGTCCTGTATCTGCTGGAGACGCGGGGCTCCACTGTCCCCCTCCGGGACCGTTACGAGAACCTCACGGCGCTCGCCCCCGGGAACGCCGAGTTCCATCACAACCTCGGTTTCGCCTACCGGGAGGCCGGCGACCTCGACGCCGCCGAAGCCGGCTACCGACGCGCCCTCGAGATCGACCCGGAGTACCCCCGGGCTCACGCCAATCTCGGGATCGTCCTGCTCACCCGGGGGGCCTGGGAGCAGGCGGAGACGGCGCTGCGGCAAGCGGTGCGCCTCGACGACGGGTACGCCGCGGCCCACCACAACCTGGCGTTCATTCACGAACGGGTGGGAGTCCGGCTGGACGCCGAGCGCCACTACCGCCGCGCCGCCGAACTCGACCCGGAACTCGTCGAGCCCCGGCTTGGGCTCGCCCGCCTCCATCTCGCCGCCGACAACCCGACGGCGGCGGAGGAAGTGCTCGAAGGGGCGCTCGAAGTGGACCCCCGTCTCGCCGAAGCGCACCGGAATCTGGGGCTGATCCGCGCCGGACGCGGTGACTACGAGGCTGCGCTCCGTCATCTCGAGGCGTCGCTCGAGCAGGTTCCCGACGACGGCCCCTCGCTGGAGACCGCCGCCTGGATCCTCGCGGTGTCTCCCGGGCTCCGGGATCCGGAGCGGGCGGTGCGCTACGCCTCCGCCGCCTCCGAACTCGCCGGGCACCTCAACCCTTCGGCGGCGGACACCCTCGGCGCGGCGCTCGCCGCCGCCGGGGACTTCGAGGCGGCGCTGGTCGCGGCGCGAACCGCCGAGGCGCTGGCGCACGACGCGGGGAACGAAGACCTGGCCGAAGCGATCGCCTCCCGGATCCGGCTCTACGAGTCGGGGATGGCGGTCACCGTGGCGCCGGGCCAATGAAGCGTCCTTCCGGACGCGCCGCCGGAGCGATCGGCCTGGCGGGGGCGTTGCTCGCGGCCGTCCCGGCCACCGGGCAGGAGCGGGCGGAAATGGCCCCCCGGCACCGGGTCTTCCTCGACGAGGAGGTGGTCTACATCATCTCCCGGGCCGAGCGCGAGGCGTTTGAGGCTCTCGAGGGCGAGGACCTCCGGGACGCCTTCATCGACGCCTTCTGGCGTCGCCGGGACCCGGATCCCACGACCGCGGAGAACGAGTTCCGCGAGGAGCACTTCGCCCGGATCGCCTACGCCAACGAGTTCTACGGCCGGGACACCGGGCGCGAGGGCTGGCGCACCGACCGGGGGCGCTTCCACATCGTGCTGGGCCCGCCGAGAACGAAGGAAGACCTGTCCCATTCCGACGCGATCTATCCGGTCGAGCTGTGGTTCTACAACGATCCGGCGCTCCAGGAGATGGGGATCCCGCCGTTCTTCCACCTGCTCTTCTTCCGCCGCTTCGGCGCCGGCGAAATGCGGCTCTACAGCCCGGTGGAGGACGGACCGCAGGCGCTGCTGGTCGCGCCGTCCCCCTTCATCCAGGGGGACTTCCGGCTGGCGCAGGAACAGGCCTACGACGACCTCTACATCATCAGCCCGGAACTCGCCTCCGCGGCTCTCTCCTTCCGGACCGACGAGGGCTCGAGCTTCGGCGACATCCGGGGGTTCGGGACCGTCTCGCTCCTCGACGAGATCTACCGCGCGCCGACCTTCGGACTGGACACGAGCTACGCGGAACGCTTCGAACCGGGCGTCGTGGAGAGCGATTACCTGTTCCACTTCGTCGCCAGCGACGGCGTCTTTCATGTCCTGCCCGGTCCGGGGGGGTACTACCTCCACTGGGCGATCGAGGTTCCTCCCTCCAGCCTCTCGGTCGTCCGCGATCCGGAGACCGGACGCCACGGAGCGGTCTTCATCGCCTCGATCGAAGTCACCGGTCGCGAAGACCCGGAGCGGATCCTCTACGAGGACCGCGCCGAGTCGTTCTTCGCGGTCTCCGCCGACGAGGCCGCGGCGCTCGGCCGTCCCTTCCTCTTCCGCGGCGTCGTTCCGGTGATCGCCGGCGATGCGGAGTTCCGGGTGGTCCTGCGCAACCGGGCGTGTCCCAGCCGTGAGGAGGAGGAGTGCCTGCGGGCCTACACGCTGCTGGTCGGGGCCTTCGAGGTTCCCCGGCTGCAGTTCGACGCCCCCGACCTGACCCCTCCGGTGCTCGGCTGGTCCACCGAAACCCTCGGCGGCGCGCCGCTCTACCGAAGTTACCGCTTCGGAGGCCGTCGCATTTCCCCGAGTCCGGCCCGGGTGTTCGCGGCGAGCGATTCGCTCACGCTGCTTTCCGAGCCGCTGAACGCCCCGGAGGGCGCCCGGGTGGAATGGAAGGTGGCCCCCGATCCGGAGGACCCGGCTTCGGCGGTGCGAACCTCCGCCGTCCTCGAGGGGTCGGTCGCCGCGTCGATCGAACGCGACGGTCCGCTCATCCTTCGCCAGCCGCTCGACGGCCTGCCCGGGGGGCGCTACCTGGTGGAGGTCCGGCTGGTCGAAGCTGGCGGAGCGGTGGTGGCGCGCCGGGAGGAGCGGTTCAGCGTCACGCCGAGGGCCCGCGTCGTCCGGCCGGCGGTGGACGGCGGCATCGGCGAGTTCCGGGCGGAGGTCGCCGGCGCCCCCGAGCTGGCCAGGGCGCGGCAGTGGGAGGCGCGGGGAGACCGGGCGAGCGCGCGCGCCTTCGCCGAGGCCAGCGTCGAGGTCGGGCCCGGGTTTGCGCCCGCGCGGGAGTTCCTGGCCGGACTTCTGCTGCGCGACGAGTCAGCCGCCGACCCGCCGCGCGTCGTGGAGCTGCTGGCCCCGGTCTTCGAGGCGCATCCCGACCGCTACCAGACGGCCCGGCGCCTCGGAGAGGCCCGGGTTCGCAGCGGCGACTTCGAGGGCGCGGTCGCGCCGCTCACCCGGGCGATGGAGCTGCGACCGCCCGACGCCGATCTTCTTGTGCTGCTCGCGACCGCCCGGCTGGTGCTGGGGGATGAGGCGGAGGCGGCCCGGTTGCTGGACCGCGCCTACGCCCTCGACCCCGACAACGAGCGGGTTCTGGCGTTGCGCCGGCGCGGCTGAGTCGTCGCGCAAAAGGGAAAGGGCGGCGGGCCGTTCGGCCCGCCGCCCTCGAATGGGTCCTGGCGTCAGAACCGGTAGCGCGCTCCCAGCTTGTAGGTCCGCGGCTCGAGGAAGCCGATGACCCGGCCGTAGGCCGAGCCGGCGCGGATGATCTGGTTCAGCACCGGGTTCGCGTTCGTCACGTTGAAGCCGTCGAAGAACAGCGACAACTGGTCGCGGGACCAGAACGAGAGGTTCACCTCGGCGCGGAGGTCGAGGATGTAGACATCGTCCGATCGCTCGGTCATGTCGGAAAGCGGCACCTGGTTCGTTCCCGCCGCGCCCGGAATCGAGACCGCGAACAGCGGCGCGTAGTTCCAGCCGCTCTGCGCCCGGTACTGGAAGGAGAGCGCCGCCGGGATCCTCGAGAACTGATAGCGGCCGATGGCCTTCAGGTTCCAGTTGGTGTGCTGCTGCTTGGTGCTCACCGCCGAGTTCCAGTTGAGCCCGGCTCCCTGGATGCCGAGCGTCCAGGGGTCGGCCTGGGTGTCAGCGCTCCCGCTGCTGCCGCAGCAGACGAGCTCGTTCCGCCACTGGTAGTGGAAGCTGCCCTGGAGGAACAGCCCGCTCCGGAACCGCCGGCCGAGGCCGATCTCGAGGTTGTCGTAGTCGTTCGAGTCCAGTCCGGCGGGGCCGGTCCGGACCTCGTTCGCGGTTGCGGTGCCCGCGGGCGGCCGGGTCAGCGTCGTGAGCTGCTGGAACCCCTCGGGCGTCGGGCAGGGGAAGATCTCGTCGCCGCAGAGGATCGCGTTGTTCAGCAGCGCATCGAGGAGCGCCGGCCGGTAGGTGTCGAAGACGTTCCGGTCCATCTTGCGGACGTAGGAGAGCCGCAGGTTGGTCTCCGGGAGGATCTCGCTCTCGAGCGAGGCGGTGATCTCGTCGTAGTAGCGCTTCTGCGAAAGGTCCACCGGGACGCCGCCCTCGACGCGGCCCACCGGGAGACCGGTCCCGGAGGACTGGCTCAGCAGCGCCCCGAGTTCGTTCTGCCCGTCGTAGATCCCGTTGCCATTCGGGTCGTTGAACTCGAAGACCACCGACTGGAACGCGGCGGGGTTCGCGCCGACGAAACCGTCGGGCCCGACGTTATGGGTGTAGCGGCTCGCCGAGGCCTTGACCACGGTGCGGCCCTCGCCCGTCAGGTCGTACGTGACGGCGAACCGGGGGTAGAAGTCGTTCCAGGTGAAGATGCCCTTCTTCTGGATCGAGACGCCGCTCAGGAAGAACTCGGGATGCTCGGGCGAGAGGTCGGAGGAGTTGTAGTACCCGTGCTGATTCGCGATCCGGATGCCGGCGGTGAGCGTGAGCCGGGGGTTGATCTGCCAGGTGTCCTGGGCGAAGAAGTGGAGGTTCCGGTCGCGGGTGTCGGATCGGGCCGTCGGGACGTTCGCGAACAGGATCTCCGAAATCCCGAGCGGGTTCGACGGGGAGATCAGGCTGGAGCGGTCGCGGTACTGGATCGCGCCGGACTCGAAGTTCGAGAAGAAGAGCCGGGCGTCCTCCATGTAGTCCACGCCGAACTTCAGGTCGTGGCTCCCGGCGGCGTCCGGGATGTAGTAGTTCAGGATCCCGACGAACTGCGGCCGCTCCTTGTCATAGGTGAACGGCCAGACGCCGGCGCCCGTCCGGCGCGTGGTGTCCAGATCGACCCGGGGCGGATTGGTTCCGGGGTCCACCGCGGGCACCATCGGCCAGGTGACGCCGTAGTACATCGCCTTCACGTTCGAGAACGCCCGGTCGTTCCAGACGCGCTGCCACTCCGCCTTGTGGACCCACGTCCACGAGTCCTGCGCCAGCCGCACATCGGGGGAGTTCAGCGCGTTGATGCCGCGGTTCGGCCGGTTCTTGAGGCCCCACTGGCTGTAGCCGATGAGTTCGTCCTTTTCGGAGAGCGCCATGTTCACTTTGGCGTAGTAGTTCCGGAGGACGGCCTCTTCCTTGATGACCTCGGGGTCGAGGCCGGTGATCGCGCGGTGGGTCAGGTTGTTGTTGTAGGCGAGAAAGAACCAGGCCCTGTCGCGCAGGATCGGCCCGCCGACATCGGCGTGGGCCTCCCAGTAGGTGATCATGTGGTTCGTGCTGGCGCCCCGGCTCTCGAGCTCGGAGGTCAGGTTCTCCCCCACGAAGCCCTCGCCGAGATAGTCGGCGTAGAGCAGCGCCGAGAGGTCGTTCCCCCCGGTCTTGATGTCCATCACGATCGTGTTCCCGGCCCAGGCGTTCTCCACGTCGGCGCCGGCGTTCGAAATGTTGAACTGGTTCACCGTAAGGCTGTCCATGTAGAACCCGAACCCTCCGGTCGAGAAGTTCGAGTCGACCCCGTCGATCACGATCCGGTTCTGGTCGCGCAGGCCGAAGGCGTCAAAGCCGGACTGCTGCGCCTTGTGCGAGCCGGCCACATCGAACCCCCGCATGCGGATGCCGGGCGTCAGCGCGAGCATGGCGTGCGGGTCGGTCGAGTTCGGGACCTCGAGGATCGCGGTGTCGTCGAAGGTCCCGCCGAAACGGCTGGACCTCACGTCCACCACCGGCGATTCCCCGGTCACCGTGACGGTCTCGGCGACCGCCGCGACGGTGAGCGTCTGGTTCACCGTGAACGTCTGTCCGGTGACCACCGTCACGTCCTCCCGGACGACGGTGGCGAAGCCGGACAGCTCGAACGTCATCGTGTAGCTGCCGGCCGGGAGTCCCTGGAACCGGAACGAGCCGTCCACATCCGTCACTGCGACCCGGCTTCCCAGGAGCGCGTCGGACTCGAGGGTCACGGTGACCCCCGGAAGCGAGAGGCCCTGCTCGTCGCGGGCGGCGCCGTCGAGCCTCCCGGCGGTAATCTGCGCGAACGCAAACCCCGGGATCAGAAGGAGGGCGACGATCGCCGCCGTTCGCACTCGTCTCGATTTCATGGACTCGGTTCTCCTTGTGTTCAGGCTCAGGTCCGTCGGGCCGTTTGCGCCGGCCGGTTTCGCCCGCGCTCCCGGTTGGTCGCCGGCGGAGATCCCGCTGGCGACCGGCGCCTCCCGGCGCTCCGGGGGCGTTGCGCAAGGAGCGAACCAGCCCGAGGCGGCGCGAGAGGCCACATAAGGTGTTGATCTTCTGTTTCTTTCGACGGCTTTGTCAAGAACCCGTTTCTTGCGGAAACTCCATGAAGTTGGATCCATCCGGGAAATTGGCGCGTTCCGGCCTCGGAGCGGGCGGCGGGCCGTGAGTTCCAGGCGGGCGCCGGCCGGGCTCCTCCGCGCTCTGGAGGTGCGCCCGGAGATCGAATCCGAAGCCGAGATCGACCGGCGGGTGGACTTCCTGGACCAGTATCTCGAGGCCAGCGGGCAGGCCACCCTTTGGCTCGCGGTGTCCGGGGGCGTCGACTCGGCGCTCTGCGGGCGGCTGTGCTCGCTGGCGGTCGCGCGCCGGAACCGGGAGGGAAGGGAGGCCCGCCTGGTGGCGGTCCGCCTGCCGTACGGGACCCAGCTCGACGAGGCCGACGCGGCCCGCGCGCTCGAGTGGATCGAGCCGACCGAAGTCGTGCGCGTGGACATCGAGGCGGCGGTTCACGGCCTCGAGAGCAGCCTGCCGGCGACGCGGCTGGAGGGACGGCCCGACCGGGCCCTCGACTTCGCCCGGGGCAACACCAAGGCGAGGATGCGCATGGCGGTCCAGTACCACCTGGCGAACGTGGAGGGCGGGCTGGTCGTCGGGACAGACCACGCGGCCGAGGCGGTGGTCGGCTTCTTCACCAAGTTCGGTGACGGCGCCGTGGATGTCGCTCCGCTCTTCGGCCTGACGAAGCGTCAGGTCCGGAGTCTGGCGCGACATCTGGGGCTCCCGGAGGACATCGTGACGAAGGCCCCGAGCGCCGACCTCGAGGATCTGCGTCCGGGGTTCCCCGATGAGGAGGCGCTTGGGCTCCGCTACGACGAGATCGACGACTTTCTCGAGGGCCGCCCGGTTCCCGGGGCGGTGGCGGACCGGATCGAGGCGCTCTACCGGTCCACCGGGCACAAGCGGCGGCCGCCGGTGACGCCGGGGGACCGCTGGTGGGCGCCCGCCGTCAGGTCTGCTGCAGAAGGTAGGTGACGAGGCCGACCGCGACGACCCGGTCGTTGTCTTCCACGATCTCGATCCGGCAGGCCACCAGGGTGCGGCCCTTCCGCACGACCTCGCCGATCGCCAGCAGATCGCCCTGGACGACGCCCAGGATGTTCACCTTGAACTCCACAAGGCGGATGCCGACGGTGGGGGCGATCGAGGCGGCGGCGAAGTGGCCGGCCGCGACGCAGAGGGTCCCCACGACGCCCCCCTCAAGCGGGCCCGGTTCGGTGTTCGGGCTCACCCCTGGCAGGTGAATCCGGGAGACCCCGTCATCGGCGTAGTCCAGGCGCAGCCGAAGCCCGCGCGCCAGCGGCGCCTGCTCGAGTTCGGTCTGGAACCGCTGATGGCGCGAGGTCTTCTCGCGTCCGGCGGCGGAAGCGGCGTCGCCCAGCGAACTCATCGCCTCGATCCGCGCCGACGACAACTCCTTCTGTGGAGGCGGTTTCTCCTCGGGCGGCTGGGCGCCCCGCCGCTGCGCGTGGAACGATTCGTCCGGGCTGCGGGGCCGCCTCGCGGGCGCCGCGTCCCCGTCGTTCCGGGGCGGGGCCGGCTTCGTCATGGAGGGGCGCTGTCTGTCCGGGGGAGCCCGGCCCCGGGCCGCCGGCCGGAGAGCCCGCTCCAACCGCCGTAGAGCCTGCCCATGGTATCAGGATCCAACGGACCGCCGACGGTCCCGAAGCCGTCCGGGCGGCCGGCTCGTCCGCCCGAACCCGCGTCCGGAGGCCGGGTTCCGCGGAGGGGCGGCGTAACATTCCGGCGGTGGTGAGTGGTTTCGCGCGCGTCGGAAGCTTCCATGCCTGAGGACGGGGTCCCCGGCGGCGGGCCCTTCGATGTCGTCGTCATCGGAAGCGGCCCCGGGGGCTACGTGGCCGCGCTCCGGGCGGCGGCGGCCGGGCTTCGCGTCGCGGTGGTGGAGCGCGACGCGCGCTTTGGAGGAACCTGCCTCCACGTCGGGTGCATTCCCAGCAAGGTGTTTCTCCACACCGCTTCGCTGCTCGATGAGATCCGCGCCGCGAAGACCCACGGCGTCGTCGTGGCCGAGCCGGAGCTCGACTGGGATGCGATGCGGAAGCGAAGCCGCCGCGTCATCGCGAAGCTCGCCGGGGGCATCGGGATGCTGTTCCGGCGCTCCGGCGTCGCCGCGTTCCGCGGAACCGGACGGCTCGCCGGACCGGGCGCGGTGGAGGTCACTCCGGCGGACGCGGAGGGCGAGGTCGTGCGGCTCGAGGCCCGCAACACGATCCTCGCCACCGGCTCCACCGCCCGCGTCCTCCCGTTTCTTCCGGTGGACGAGGACCGGGTGCTGACCAACGCCGGGATGTTCAACCTGCCCGAGGTCCCGGCCCAGCTCGGGATCATCGGCGCCGGCGCGGTGGGCGCCGAGTTCGCCTCCATGTTCCGGTCGTACGGGTCCGAGGTGGACCTCTTCGAGGCGCTCCCGCGCGTCCTGCCGCTGGAAGACGCCGAAGTGTCGGACGTCGTGCGGAAGGCGTTCCAGCGGCGCCGCATCGGAATCCACACCTCGGCGATGGTCGAATCGGCCGAGGTCTCGGACTCCGGAGTCTCGGTCCGCTACAAGGTGGACGGCAAGGCCTCGGAAGCCCGCTACGACCGGCTGCTGGTGGCGGTGGGGCGAGCCCCCCGGACCTCCGATGTGGGACTCGGGACCGTGGGAATCGAGGCCGGGGCCGGGGGCTTTCTCTCGGTGGACGGCGCCTGCCGCACGACGGCCCCGGGGGTGTTCGCCATCGGCGACATCGTGGCGAGCGCCCAGCTCGCCCACGTGGCCTCCGCCGAGGCCGAGAGCGCGGTCGCCGCGATCGCGGGCCGGGACGCTCCGCCGCTCCGCCGCGAGCGGCTGCCGGCGGCGACCTACTGCGTCCCCGAGGTCGGCTCGGTCGGCCTCACCGAGGAGGCGGCGGCCGAGGCGGGACACGAACTCCGCGTCGGGAAGTTCCCCTTCGCGGCCAACAGCAAGGCGAACATCCTCGCGGACCTCCACGGCTTCGTGAAGATCGTGGCGGAGGCGCGTTACGGCGAGGTTCTCGGGGTCCACATCGTGGGCCCTCACGCCACCGACCTGATCGCCGAGGCGGTCGTGGCGCTCGAGCACGAGGCGACGCTCGAGTCGCTGGCGCGCAGCGTCCATCCGCATCCCACGCTCTCGGAGGCGGTCGCCGAAGCGGCGCTCGCGGCGCTCGGGTCCCCGCTTCACGCCTGATCGCTTCCGGTCGGTGGCTGCAGCGGGACGCCGGGCGCCCGGGCCCGCGGACTCCGGCGCCCCCGTCTGGCGGCTGGACCACCGTCCGCTGGAGTATGCCGACGCGCTCCGCCTCCAGCGCGAGCTCGTCCGGAGGCGGCGGCGGGGCGACGTTCCGGATGTGCTCCTGCTGACCGAGCACCCGCCGGTGTTCACGCTGGGAACGACCTCCTCGCCGGAGCATCTCCTTGAACCGGAAGCGCGCCTGCGCGCCGACGGCGCCGAGGTCTGCGCCACCGACCGGGGGGGCGATGTCACCTTCCACGGACCCGGGCAGCTCGTCGTCTACCCCATCGTGGACCTGGCGGCGTGGAAGCGGGACCTCCACGCCTACCTCCGGGCGCTCGAGGCGGTCGTCATCGCCGCCGCCGCCGGATGCGGGGTCCGGGCGCAGAGGCGGGCGGGCCTCACCGGGGTCTGGTGCGGCGCGCCGGGCGATGAGCGGAAGCTGGCCTCCATCGGGGTGAGGGTGTCCCGCTGGGTCGCCTCCCACGGGGCCGCGGTGAACGTGACGACGGACCTCGACTGGTTTTCGCGCATCGTCCCCTGCGGAATCCGGGACTGCCGGGTCACTTCGATCGAGGTCGAGACCGGCGCCCGGCGGTCGCTGGACGAGATGGCGGACCGGGTGGCCGCGGCCTTTCGCCGTGAGTTCGGGCGGCGGGAGACGCCGGCGCCGTCCGGACTCGTCGAGGACCTGCTCTCCGCCGCCAGCCGGCGCCCGGCCCTGCGAGGCGCCGCGTAGGAGCTTCGGGGCATGGTCACGTATCTGGAAGCGATCCGGCGCGCGCTCCACGGGGAGATGAAGCGCGATCCGCGCGTTCTGCTGCTGGGCGAGGACATCGGCCTCTACGGCGGGGCGTTCCGCCTCACCGAGGGGTTCCTCGAGGAGTTTGGTCCCGACCGGGTCTTCGACACCCCGATCAGCGAGGAAGGGTTCACCGGGGCGGCGGTGGGGGCCGCGCTCCAGGGTTTCCGACCGGTGGTCGAGTTCCAGTTCCTCGACTTCGCCGCGAGCGCGTTCAACATGATCACGAACTTCGCCGCCCGCTGCCGATACCGCACGGGCGACGGCGTTCCGCTGACGCTCCGGGGTCCGGCGGGCGGCGGCGTCCGCGCCGGGCCCTTCCACTCCCAGAACCCCGAGGTCGCCTTCGTTCACACCCCGGGCGTCAAGGTCGCCGCGCCGGCGACGGTGGCCGACGCCGCCGGCCTGCTGCGCTCCGCTGTGCGGGACGAGGATCCGGTCCTCTACCTGGAGCACAAGCGGCTCTACCGGAGCCTCCGGATTTCCGAAAGCGAGTTCCGGGCGGCGCCCGAGGTGGTCCCGCCCGGCCGCCTGGCCGTGCGGCGGCCAGGCGACGTCCTGACGCTGGTGGCCTACGGGGCGGCGGTCGGGCTGGCGCTGGAGGCCGCCGACCGGCTGCGGGATGAGGACGGCGTCGAGGCGGAAGTGCTCGACCTGCGCTGGCTCGTCCCGCTCGACGAGGAGGGCCTCCTCGAGTCGGTGCGCCGCACGAGCCGGGTCGTGATCGTCCACGAGGACCACCGGAACGCCGGGTTCGGGGCGGAGATCGCCGCCCGGATCGCCGAATCCGCGTTCGACGACCTGGACGCGCCGGTTCTTCGGGTGGCCGCGGCCGACGTTCCGGTCCCCTACGCGGGGGAACTCGAAGACGCCGTCCTGCCGGGGGCCGACGACGTCACCGCCGCCTGCCGCCGACTGCTCCGCTACTGACCGCCGGCCGGTCGGCCGGTCTCAGGCGGCCGGAGCGTCCTGCGGGATCTGGTTCGCCGCGTGGTACGAGGACCGCACGAGCGGTCCCGCCTCCACGTGGCGGAGCCCCAGGGCCCGTCCCCGGGCCGCGAGCGCGTCGAACTCCTCGGGGGGGACGTAACGCTCGACCGGGAGGTGCGCCGGGGTCGGCCGCAGGTACTGGCCGGCGGTCAGGATGTCGACTCCGATCCCGACCAGGTCCCGGATCACCGCGTCCAGTTCCTCCGCGGTCTCCCCCAGCCCCAGCATGACGCCGGTCTTGGTGAGCGCTTCGGGTCGGAGCCGTTTCGCCTCTTCGAGGATGGCGAGCGACCACCGGTAACGGGCGCCCGGACGGACCCGCCGGTAGAGCCGGGGGACGGTCTCGATGTTGTGGTTCAGGATCTCGGGCCCCGCCGCCATGACGGTTCCGAGCGCCTTCAGGTCGCCCCGGAAGTCGGGGATCAGCGTCTCCACCGTGGTCCCCGGCGTCCGCCGCCGGACGGTCTGGATCGTCTCGGCGAAGATCCGGGCGCCCGCGTCCTCGAGGTCGTCCCGGTTCACCGACGTGATGACCGCGTGGCGAAGGCCCATCACCTCCACCGCATCGGCCACCCGCCGGGGTTCCTCGAGGTCGAGTCCGGTGGGCCGCCCGGTGGTGACCGCGCAGAACCGGCAGGCGCGGGTGCAGATGTCCCCGAGGATCATGAACGTCGCCGTGCCTTCGCCCCAGCACTCGGCGAGGTTGGGACAGCGGGCCTCCTCGCACACCGTGTGGAGATCGCTGGCGCGGAGCAGCTTGCGGAGCCGCGACCAGGTCGGACCCGCCGGGAGCCGGACGCGCAGCCAGTCGGGGCGGCGTCCCTCGGGGATGGGGGCCCCCGGTCCGCCCCCGACGACCGGAAGCGGGATTTCGCCGGCGCTCACCGGCGGCTCACGGCTCCCCGTCGGGCCAGTCTTCGAGGCGGCGCTTCACCTCGGCCAGGAACTGGTCCGCGACGGCGCCGTCGATCAGCCGGTGGTCGAACGAGAGCGCCAGGAAGACCATGGAGCGAACCGCGATCGCGTCCCCCTCCACGACGACCGGACGCTTGTGGACCCCGCCCACGCCGAGGATCGCCACCTGCGGCTGGGCGATGATGGGGGTGCCGAAGAGCGCGCCGTAGGGGCCCGGGTTCGTGATCGTGAAGGTGCCTCCCTGGACCTCCGAGGGCGCCAGCTCCCCGGAGCGCGCCCGTGACGCGAGGTCGTGGAGCCCGCGCGCGAGGCCGGCGAAGTTGCGTTCGTCGGCGTGGTCGAGCACCGGCACGATGAGGCCCTCGGGCAGCGCCACCGCGATCCCGAGTCCCACATGGCGGTGGTGGACGATCTCGTCGCCCGAGATCGAGGCGTTCAGCGTCGGGAACCCGCCGAGCGCCTCGAGCGCGGCGCGGGCGAAGAACGGCGTGAGGGTCAGCTTCACGCCGGTGCGCGCCAGGAACCGCTCGGCGTTCGCCGCCCGGATCGCCACGACCCGGCTGACATCCACCTCGAAGACGGTCGTGACATGCGCCGAGGTCTGGCGCGAGCGCAGCATGTGCTCCGCGATCGTCCGCCGCATGTGCGACATCGGCTCGGTCCGGTCGCCGGGGACGGCGTCGGGCGATGCCGGCTCCGGCCTCGGGGGCAACTCGACCGGGACTTCGACCGGAGGAGTCTCCGGGGGGAGCTCCGGAGCGTCGGGGGCCGCGGGCGCGGCCTTCTCGCCGGCCTGTTCGATCCAGTCCAGCATGTCCTGTTTGCTGACCCGACCGCCCTCGCCGGTGCCGGGAACATCCGCCAGGTCGATGCCGTGTTCGCGCGCCATCCTCCGGACGAGAGGAGAACTGCGCGGGCGCCGGGACCGCGCCGGTTCGGAAGGCGCCGGCGCCGGCGCCTCCTCGCGAGGAGGCTCGGCTTCGGCCTCCGCGGGCGCGTCGGTCGCCTCGTCGGCGCTGTCTCCGGGAGTCCAGACCTCGCCTTCGGCGGCGATGCGGCCGACGACCGTGTTCACCTCGACCGTCTCGCCCTCGGGCACGAGGACTTCGACCAGCCGGCCGGTCAACGGGGCCGGGACCTCGGTGTCCACCTTGTCGGTCGCGATGTCGAACAGCGGATCGTCCCGTTCCACCGCGTCGCCGACGTTCGAGCGCCACTTCGTGATCGTGCCCTCGGTGATGCTCTCGCCCATCTGGGGCATGATCACGTCGGTGGGCACGGCGGCGGAAGTGTAGCGACGGGTTCTTTCGTCTTCGGAGGCCTCAGCCGACTGGGAGGTGAAGCGAGAGGAACTCGAGCGTTCGCTGCATGAAGGCGTGGACCGCGCCCCGGTCGGTTTCCCAGCGAAGGAGCGAGCGGCCCATATCCCCCCGGAAATACAGCTCGACGAGGGGGTAGTCGGGACGCGCGCGCAGTTCGTCCAGGAACTCCTCCTTGGCGGCGAACGGCGCTTCCGGAACCTCCTCCCCGTGGAACGAGAGCAGCGGGGCCTGGATCGCCGCGCCTTCCCCGTTCAGCGAAAGCCGGCGGTAACGCTCCAGGTTCCCGCGCAGCGGTCCCAGCCGACGCTCCAGCCCGGCCCGACGCTCCGGCGGCAGGGTTCGATGGAGCCGTTCGAGGTCGGCGGTTCCCAGGGCCTCGACCCCGCAACCGAAGCGCTCGGGGTGGCGGGCGAGGGCGGCGAGGGTCAGGAATCCCCCGTAACCCACCCCCAGGAGGCACGGGGGGTCGGACCCGATTCCCGGCAGCGCCTGGGCGGCGTCGACGGCGGCCATCAGGTCCTCGAGGTCCCCGCCGCCCCAGTCTCCATGGCTGGCGGCGGCGAACGCGGCGCCGCGACCGCGGGCGCCGCGCAGTTGCGGCGCCAGCACCGCGTAGCCGCGGCGGGCCAGCACCTGGACCACCGGATCGAAACCGTCCCGCCAGTCGATCCCCCATCCGGCGCCAGGCGCCCCCCGGAGATGCACGAGCAGCGGCGCCTCCGCCGCCTCGTCGGTCGGCCGGTAGAGCAGCGCGTCCACCCGGGGTCCTCCGGGCGCCCGCGATTCCACCCGCTCGGGCCGGGAGAACGTCCGCACATCGAGTTCGGGGAAGAGGGTTTCGCTGACGCGTTCCCGGCCCCCCTCGAGCGGAAATCCCCAGACATCGCGAGCGAACGCCGCCGACTCGTGGATCGCAAAGAGCCGGGCGCCGTCGTCGGCCCAGCGGAGTCCCTCGTGGACTCCCGACCCCCGGGTCATGACCCGGATCCGGCCCTGCGGGGCCCACCGTTCCTCGTCGTCCCGGTCGAGCCGCGCCCGGTGGATCCGGTGACTCCCGCGGTCCGCCCCCAGCCACGCCAGCTCGAGGCCGTCCCCGGTCACCGGTCGGAACCGGGGTTCCGACAGGTCCCCGGCGCGCCGCCCGTCGCCCGCCACCAGGCGATACGGCGCCCCTTCCGACGTCAGGTCGGCGAAGTGCACCGCGTCGAAGCCCTCGCTCGCTCCGCCGCAGTCCGGGTCGCAGTCGGTCGCGGTGGTCCACGCCAGCCCGGTCCCGTCCGGGGTCCAGGTCGGCGTTCCCCGCGCCGACCGGTCGGGGAGGAGCAGGCGCCGCGCTTCCGGCGCGTCCCCGGTCGCCGGCGCGACCGCGACGCCCCGGCGGTCCTCTCCGGGAGCCAGCGCCGCGTAGGCGATCCGGGAGCCGTCGGGAGCCCACGCCGGCGGCCCTTCGTCCCCGGGGTCCCGGCTCCAGCGGCGTGGTTCGGCTCCTTTCGCCAGATCCATCAGCCAGACGTCGAAGCCGGTCTCCCGGTCGGTTTCTTCGCGGCGCCCGAGGAACGCCACCCGGGTTCCGTCGGGCGAGGGGGCCGGCGACCGGATCAGGAGGTCGGGCGGCGTGAGCGCCTCCGGTTCCCCGCCCGGAGCGATCCGGAAGAGGCGCCCCGCCTCCGGTTCGTCACCCCGCGGCCGCCGTCCGGAAACGAAGACCGCGGAGAGACTCTCCCCGAGGAAGCGGGGCGCCGAGTCCCATCGCCGCCCGTCAGTCAGTCGTCCCGGCCGCGCGCCGGGGGCGGTGAGGAAGAGGTTCGCCCGGTTGCCGATCGCGATGGCGGCGACCGCCCGCCGGGCGTCCGCCGAGACATCGAACCCGAGCAACAGGGGGAGGGCGAGCGCCGTCCCCGGTTCGAGGCCCTCGCTGGGCTCGATCCGGGCGCCGGGCGCCGGCGCCTGCGCCGCGCGGATCTCGTCCCCGGACATGAGCAGCCCCAGGGTCAGGACGACGGGAGGCCAGCGTCGAAAGATTGCGCCCGGGAGCGAACAGCGGGGCATGCCGCCAAGTTAGCAGGCTGGTGACAAGGACAAACGAGCTGAACCGGTGTTCGATTGCTGGCTCAGGCGGTGTGAGCGACGGGGCGGCTTCAGGAATCCGCATGCGCGTCGCCGAGGATCAAGAGCGCCGCCCCGTCGCTTACACCGCGATAGTCTGCGGGAGTCGCCGATGGAAGCCAAAGCCCTGCCGCCGATTTCCTTCGAGACCCACCCCGGGCGCTACCGGCACTGGAGGCTGGATCCGGAGGGGGCGGTGGCGTCCCTGACGCTCGAGGTGGATCCGTCCGGGGGGCTCCGCCCGGGCTACTCCCTGAAGCTGAACAGCTACGACCTGGGGGTCGACATCGAGCTGGCCGACGCGGTGGAGCGGCTCCGCTTCGAGCACCCCGGCGTCCGCTGCGTGGTGATCCGCAGCGGCATGGACCGGGTGTTCTCCTCCGGCGCGAACATCTACATGCTGGCCGGGTCCTCGCACGGCTTCAAGGTGAACTTCTGCAAGTTCACGAACGAGACCCGGCTTGCGATCGAGGACGCCAGCGCGCGGAGCGGGCAGCGCTACCTCGCGGCGCTCTCCGGCGCCTGCGCCGGCGGCGGCTACGAACTCGCGATGGCCGCCGACGAGATCCTGCTGGTGGATGACGGCAGTTCCTCGGTTTCGCTCCCCGAAGTCCCCCTTCTCGGCGTGCTCCCCGGCACCGGCGGCCTCACCCGGCTGCTCGACAAGCGGGGCGTCCGGCGCGACCGCGCCGATGTCTTCTCCACCCTGGCGGAGGGGATCCGCGGCCGCCGCGCGCTGGAGTGGGGCCTGGTGGACGCCCTGGCCCCGAAGAGCTCCTTCGAAGCGCGGGTCCGGGAGCGCGCCGAGGCGCTCGCCACTTCGGCGGAGGCCGGTGTCTCCGGGCCCGGCGTCGCCCTCGATCCGCTGGACCCGGAGGAAGAGGAAAACCGGCTCCGTTACCGCTACGTGGAGGTCGCGCTGGACCGCGCCGCCCGCTGCGCCGACCTCATCGTTCGGGGCCCGGTGGATCCGTTCCCGGAGACCCCCGACGCGCTTGCGGCCGCCGGGACCGGAGTGTGGCACCTGCGGATGGCGCGCGAGCTCGACGACGCGCTCTGCCGGTTGCGCTTCAACGAGCCGGAGATCGGCGTTGTCCTCCTTCGTCCGGCGGGGGACCCCGACGCCGTCCGGGAGGCCGACGAGCGGCTGGACGCGATGCCGGACGCCTGGCTCGCGCGCGAGACCCGGCTGCGGGTGGCGCGGACGCTGCGGCGGCTCGACCAGACGGCGCGCAGCTTCTTCGCGGTCGCTGAGGCGGGAGAACGGTTCACCGGCACGCTCGCCGAACTCCTCCTTGCCGCCGATCGCTCGTTCCTGTGCGACGACCCCGACCGTCCGGCGGCGGTCGAACTGACCCCGCTCAACTTCGGGGCGTACCCGATGGGGAACGGACTCTCGCGTCTCGAGACCCGCTTCTACGGGGAGCCCGGCCGCGTCGACGCGCTCCGGGGCAACGGGGTGGTCCCGGCCGCGGACGCCCCGGGACGGGGACTCGCCACCTTCGCTCCCGACGATCTCGACTGGGAAGACGAGCTTCGGCTGGCCATCGAGGAGCGCGCCCGCTTCTCGCCCGACGCGCTCACCGGGATGGAGGCGTCCCTGCGCTTCGCCGGGCCGGAGACGATGGAGACCCGGATCTTCGGGCGGCTCTCGGCCTGGCAGAACTGGATCTTCCAGCGTCCGAACGCGATGGGGGAAGCGGGAGCCCTGACGCTCTACGGCCAGCCTCGCCGCCCGTCGTTCGACTGGAACCGCACCTGAGAACCCATGTCGGAACTCGATTCACGCATCCCGAACAACGTCGACCTGTCCCAGGATCCCCGGCTTCAGCGCGCGCTGCTGCGCTGGCAGCCGGCGTTCCTGAGGTGGTGGAGCGAGATGGGGCCGGAGGGGTTCCAGGGGGACGATGTCTTTCTGCGCACCGCGGTTTCCGTGGAGCCCTCGGGCTGGTCGCAGTTCGACTACGTGCGGATGCCCGACTACCGATGGGGGATCTTCCTCGCCCCCGCCGAGGAGGATCGCCGGATCGGCTTCGGGGACCACATCGGCGAGCCGGTGTGGCGCCAGGTTCCCGGGGAATACCGCGCGGACCTGCGGCGGCTCATCGTGACCCAGGGCGACACCGAGCCGGCGAGCGTCGAGCAGCAGCGCATGCTGGGCAAGACCGCGCCCAGCCTCTACGACCTGCGGAACCTGTTCCAGGTCAACGTGGAGGAGGGGCGGCACCTGTGGGCGATGGTCTACCTGCTCCACTCCTGGTTCGGCCGCGACGGCCGGGAGGAGGCCGACGCCCTGCTCGCCCGCCACAGCGGCGACGAGGACCGGCCCCGGATCCTCCAGGCGTTCAACGAACCCATCGACGACTGGCTGAACTTCTACCTGTTCACGATGTTCACCGACCGCGACGGCAAGTACCAGCTCCTCGCGCTCGCCGAGAGCGCTTTCGATCCGCTGTCGAGGACGACCCGGTTCATGCTCACCGAGGAGGCCTTCCACATGTCGGTCGGCGAGACCGGGGTCGGCCGGATCATCGAACGGACGGCGGCGCACATGGCGGCGAGCGACGCCGACCCCCGGGATGCGGGAGTGTTCGACCTGCCGCTGATCCAGCGGCACATCAACTTCTGGTTCACCGCCTCGCTCGACCTGTTCGGGGGGGAGATCTCCTCGAATGCGGCGCACTACTTCGCCTCCGGGCTCAAGGGGCGGGCCCGGGAGGCCGCGCGCGACGACCACGAGGCGCTCGACGGAATCAGGGCCATGGAGATCCCCGAGGAGGGCGCTCTCGTCCGGCGCGAGGTTCCCCTGCGGAACGCCATGAACGAGATCCTCCGGGACGACTACATCCGGGACTGCGAGCGCGGCCTGGAGCGCTGGAACCGGATCCTCGAATCCGCCGGTCTGCCCGATCGCCTCACCCTCCCCAGCCGCCGCTTCCATCGCCGCATCGGGGCCTACGCCGGTCACGACTTCGATCCGGACGGGAACCTGATCCCCGCTGCGACCTGGGCCGCCCGGCGGGACGAGTGGCTCCCGACCGAAGACGATCGCGACTATGTGCGCAGCCTGATGGTTCCGGTGACCGAACCGGGCCGGATCGCCCACTGGATCGCCGAGCCCCGGTCCAGGGTCGACGGCAAGCCGTTCGGATTCGAGTACGTCCGCCGGGCCTGACCCGGAGAGCGCCGCCGCAATTCGCAGCGCTCGAGCCGGAACCTGACCCGACAGGTTCCGGCGCCTTGGACTACCTCGACCGGAAGTACTCCACCTGCCACCGTCTCACGGCGCGGTTGTGGTCGCGGAGGGTCCGGTTGAACTCGTGGGTCCCGTCGTTCCGCGAGACGAAGTAGAGGAAGTCGGTCTCTTCGGGTTCGAGCACGGCGTCCAGCGCCGCGACGCCGAACGAGGCGATCGGGCCGGGGGGAATGCCGCCGACCTGGTAGGTGTTCCAGGGGGAGTCGATCCGGAGGTCCCGCCGGCGGATGTTGTTGCCCCGGTCCCCGGCCCTCCGCATCGCGAAGAGGACGGTCGGGTCCGACTGGAGCGGCATCCCGATCCGCAAGCGGTTCCAGAACACCGAGGCGATCCGCGGACGCTCCTCCGGGCTGCCGGTCTCCTTCTCGACGATCGAGGCGAGCGTGGCCAGCTCGCGCAGCGAGCGGCCCAGGGAGCGGGCCTTCCGCCGCCGGTCCGCGTTCCAGAGGCTCCGGAACTGGCCGACCAGGACTCCCGCCACCACCTCGGGCTGGATCTCGGGGGACAGCCGATAGGAGCTGGGGAACAGGTACCCCTCGAGGTCCCGGGCCTCCGGATCCAGATCTCCGATGAGCCGCCTGGCGGTCGCTTCGTCGGAGAAGAGTTCCAGCAGGGCGTCCCGGTCGCCGAAGCCCTGTCGCGCCACCGCCTCCGCCGTCGCCTCGAGGTCGAGGCCCTCCGGAAGCAGGAGACGGGTCGTCGCAACCTCCCCCCCGGCGATGACGTCCATGACCTCGATCCCGGTCAGCGGCGCGCTGAAGCGGTAGAGCCCGGCCTGAAGACGGCGGTCGAGTCCCCGGTCCTCGACGCCCCACGCGAAGGCCCTGCGGTCCGCGACGATTCCCACCGCGGCGAGCCGCTCGGCGAGCGAGTCCACGCTCGAGCCGGACCCCACCCGGAACATCACCTGCCCGCGGTGCGCGGCGTAGGGCTCGGCGAGGATCCGCTCGAACTCCTGGAAGCGGCCCAGCCATCCGGACGCCGCGGCGAGCGCGGCCGCGGCGAACGTCGCGAGCAGCCAGACCGCCGGGGAGCGGGAACTCCACGCGGACACGGCTGGAGTTCCCGTTTGTCCCGGGTCAGCCGGCGGCGGCGTCCTCGTCCAGCCGGTGGCGCAGCAATCGCAGCGCCAGCTCCAGCCAGGGGTCGTCCGCTTCGAGATCCGCTGGCCGGAACCCCAGCATCTCCTCCAGCTCGCCAGCCGAAAGCGTGGCCGGCACGCCGGTCGTGAGGATGTCCTCCCCGTCCGGCGTCTGGTAGTGGGCGCTCGAGATCAGGAGCGCGTCCCCCGCGGGGAGTTCGATCAGCTCCGGCGCGCCGGTCCGCCCGGCGGTGCGCGGCCCGATGATGTCGAGGTCCGGACGGGAAGCCAGCGCGGCCGCCAGCACCTCTCCCGGACAGACCGTGCCGCCATCGACCAGCACGACCACCGGGCCGGACCAGGACTCGTCGGGATTCCCCTCCGGAATCGGAACCGGGGTCTGCTCCTCCCCGCCGCCCGGGCCGCGGCGGGTGAGCTGCGCTCCCGTCCCCGAGGTGAACGGCGCGGCGGCGTCCGCGCCGGCGCCGCAGCCGACGCCGTCATCCCGACTGCGCCGCAGGTCCAGCAGCAGCCCGCGCGCTCCGTCGGCCCGGAACCCGGCGATGGCGGCCCCCAACTGGGCGGGCGTCGCCTCGTGGAACCGCTGGATGCGGGCCACCGCGAGGTCCGTATCGACAACCTCGGCGCTCACCGGATGCGCTTCCAGAACCGCCCGCTCGACGGTGACGGTCTCCAGCTCGCTGTCGGCTTCGTTCCGGATCGCGAGCTCCACCGGCGTCCCCGGGAGGCCCTGGAGCAGAAGCCGGGCCGCCGGGATCCGCAGGTCCCTGGTGTAGACCCCGTCGATCGAGACGATCGCCGCGCCCGCCTCGATCCCGGCGGCGTCCGCCGGCGAACCGGGCAGGGCGTGGTCGACATGGAGGTAGTAGCGCTTTTCGAGGCCGATTCCGAGCGACGCCGGGTAATCACCCCGCGCGCGGTAGCGCTCGGTCTCGGCGGCGCTCAGGTAGGTGCTGTCTTCGTCGAGCGCGTCGAAGACGCCGCGGACAGCGCCCTCCATGAGCCCCTCGGCCTCGACCGGCTCGAGGTACTGCTCGCGCACCAGCATGACCGCGCCGTGGAACACCTCGAGCGCCTGGTAGACATCCCGCTGGAGCGCCGCGGCCACCGGGGTCGAAGAGGGCCTGATGGCGGCGGCGCCCGCCGAGGGACCGGTTTCGGCGGAGATCCGCGGATCCGGTCCGCGGGCGCCGACCAGAGCGGTCGCCAGGACGCCGCCGGCCAGAACGCCGACGAGAGCGGCGGGGAGTCTCCCCGGATTCCCGAAACGGATCATGGATCGAACGTCCTCACCGGTGATGTTCGCGGCTGGCGCATCCGGGGAGGTCCGCCCCGGGCCGGCTGACCCGGGACGGACTCAACAGCGCCGCCCGCGGCGCCTCTCAGGACCCGGAGACCTGGAACTCGACGACTTCGGTGACCGACTGACCGCTCACCTGATCGTTCACCGTGATCTCCGCGGTGTAGTCCCCGGCCTCGAAGGGCTCGCGCCGTCCGTCGGCGAACAGGCGCGCGAGAGGCACGTCCACGATCGCGATGGCGAGCTCCGGCGCGGCCATGTTGAAGCCGGTCGGGTTGTAGCGGAGGTACTGATCCCCGTCCTTCTTGAACGTGATCTGCCAACTGAGACTCGCCTGGTCGCCGTCCACGCCGTACCCGTAGGCGTTGAACACCAGGCGGAACGCGGAGTCCGGCTCGTAGACCCGGGACACCTTGGGGATGAAGTGGAAGCCGCCCACGAGCAGGGCGCGTCCGGGGACCGGAGTGAAGTCCTCGATCCGGCTGCCGTCGCTGAACCGCGCCATGGACGAGATGCTGAGGGTCTGGGCAGTGAAGTCGGGCGACTCCAGCTCGACGTTCGCAGTGCCGTACGCCTCGCTGCGGGGATCCCGGATTCCGATCCGCACCGTGTAGAGGCCCGCCGGCATCTGCATCGGCAACTCGATCATGGCGCCCCCGTCGGGCGTCCGGACCAGGTCCACTTCCTCTTCCGCCTGGCCGATCACGGTGCCCAGCGCGTCCTCCACGCTGTAGAAGCTCTGGACCCGGTCCGCCAGTCCGGAGGCGTCCGGGATCTCCAGGACCACCGCAACATAGGTGTCGTCCGTGTTGGAGCGGAAGAACGCGAAGTCGGGCGTCATCGGGATGGCGGTGCTGACTTCGCCGCCCTCCCGCAGCGCGTTCAGGATCTGCTTGGCGGGGCTGTTCGGGTCGAACAGGTCCTCGAGTTCGCGCAACCGTCCTTCTTCATCCCGGGCGTAGTTGATGCTGGGCCAGGCGATCTGGCGCTGGCGGGCGCGTTCGAGCGCCGCCTCGATCTGCTCGTTCCGGATCAGCCGCAGACCCAGGTTCGTGGTCCGGAACTCGAGTTCGAGCCCATCGGGCATGCCCCGGTCCGGGTTCGGGACGTAGGTGAACTTCATCCCGCTGCCGCCCGGGCCGCCCATGCCGCCTCCGCCGCCGAAGCCGCCGCCACCGCCGGCGCCCGGAGAGCCGCCGCCCTCACTGACCGGGTTGTTCCCGGTGGCGCCCGCCGGAGGACCTCCGCCCCCCGGTCCGGCGCCCCGGCCGCCGGTCCGCTCCTGATTGTCGGGGGGACCCAGCAGGAGCATGACGAGCGCCATGTCGGTCTCGGAACCCTTCCGACCCCGCTGGCCGAACTGGTCGTCCGCCTGTTCGCGCCAGTTCTCGAAGGCGTCGCGCGCCTCGTTGTTCCGGTTCGTCGGCGTCGGATCGCGCCGGGCCCAGAACAGGTCCCGGAACAGGTCCCGGTCGTCGCGATCGATCTCCTGGAACAACTGGCGCTCCTGCGCCGTAATGATCGGGTCGACCTCTTCCAGCCAGCGCCGGTCGCCCCGGCTGAGGTTGTCCTGCGCGACGGCCGAGGCGGCGAGTCCGAGACCCGCCGCCGCGACGAGAAGGAAGGAGGTCAGGGCTCCCGGTGTCTTCTTCATGATCTCTCCGGTCGGGCTTCGAGGCGGCCTGGGGGCTGGCCACGTTTGCGAAGCGGCAATCCCGAAGAATACGCTTCGCAAGGCCCCCCCGCAACAGACGACGGCTCCCGCGAACGGGCGCCGTTGCTGGCGCTAAACTGGATTTTCCTGATGACGACACATCGTTCAACCACCCCGCTGGCGGAGCGCTCATCGCTCCCCGGGCGCGACAGCGTCCGACGTCTTGGCCTCGTCACGCTGGCGGCGGCCGTCCTCGGCGGCGCCGCGTGCGGGACCGCGCCCAAGCGGACGTGGTCCGTGGAGGAAATCCGCGCGGACCTGAACCACCGGATCACCCCCGAGGTGCTGGCGCGCGTCGAGATCCCGTTCGAGATCGATGACGAGATCCGCGAGCTGGCCTTCCGGGTCACCGAGAACCTCCGGACCGACAAGGAGAAGATGCGGGCCATCGTGCGCGCCATCCGCGCGCACACCGGCGGGGCGATCTCCTACGACTGGCTCTCCAACAAGACCGCGAAGAGCGTGTTCCGCGAAGGCCGGGGGAACTGCCTCGCCTACACGAACCTCTTCGTCGGCATGTCGCGCGCGGTGGGCGTGGAGGCCGTCTACGTGGACGTCACCACGATCGAGAAGGTGACCCGCGAGGCCGAGGTCATCGTCAACAGCGGCCACATCACCGGGGGCATCAAGGACGGGCCGGATCTGATCTTCGTGGACTTCACCGCGAACCCCGAGCGGGAGTACGCCGGAGCGAAGATCATCGACGACTTCGAAGCCATCTCGAACTTCTACAACAACCAGGGCTTCCTCTACGGGTACTTCGCCGAGGCGCTCGCGGACCAGGGCGGCTTCGATCCGCTCGCCCGCGAGATCGAGATGTATGAACTCGCGCTCTCGATCCGGCCCTCGTTCAACCGCGCCCGGAACAACCTGGGCGTCGCCTACAAGCGGCGCGGGCGGGTGGACGACGCCATCGAGCAGTACGAACTGGCGCTCGAACTCGAGCCGAGCTTCACCGAGGCCCGCGCCAACCTGGCCAGCGCCTACTACTCGATGGGCGACACCGACCAGGCGATCCAGGAATTCCTGGTGGCGGCGCGCAACGACGACTCGAACGCCTACGTCCAGTACCACCTCGGTGTGCTCCACTACCACCAGGAGGACTACCGCCGGGCGGCGGACTACTTCCGCCGGGCCATCTCCCGCGACCGCGGGATGGCGGACGCCCGGTTCTTCCTGGGCGAAACGCTCCTGAAGCTGGGGGACGAGAAGGGCGCCATGGAGGCGTACGAACGGGCGATCGACATCGACCCGAACTACATCGCCGCGCGCGCCAAGCTGGATCTGCTTCAGGACGCCCTGGCCTCCGGTCGCTGAGCGGCTCCGAAGAAGCGCTAACCGCCCTTGCCGGTCCAGGGCGAGACTTCGGGCCTGAAGGCCCGTGACCGGCGGGTTCTCGAGAAGCTCGGAACCCGTCGGCTGCCTCCGGCCGCGCTCGTCACCCCCGAGTTCGCGCGTCAGCTCGCCGCGATCTCGCGGACCATCCGGCGGCAGGTCGGCGTTCTGGTGGACCGCAAGGGGGCCGTCACCTGGGTCGGCGTCGGCGACGCCCACCGGATCGAGCTCCCCGACCTGAAGCGGCAGCGCGTCGCCGGCGGTCGCCTTCGCGGACTGCGCTGCGTTCATACGCACCTGGGCGGGGAACCGCTGACCCGCGACGACCTGGCGGACCTCGCGCTTCTCCGTCTCGACCTGATGGCGGCGCTCGAGGTGCGGGAGGACGGGTTTCCCGGCGTCGTTCACGCCGCCCACCTGACGGCGCCGGGCCCTTCGGGGCGGGAAGACGACGGGGAGGAGGCGCCGTGGCGACTCCTCGACCCGGCGCCCCCCTGGGAACTGGAGCTCGACTGCGCGGCGCTCATCGCCGACCTCGAACGCGCGTTCGCGCGAATTGCTCCGGAGCGCCCTCCCGGCCGCCGGTTTTCCGGACGGGCGATTCTGGTGGGCGCCGGCGAGCGGCGGGACGGCGACGTCCGCCTCGAGGACGCGGTGCGGGAACTTGGCGAGCTGGCCCGCGACGCGGGACTCGTCGTCGTGGACTCGGTCCTTCAGCGGCGCGCCCGTCTCGACCCCCGGACGCTGCTGGGGAAAGGCAAGCTCGAGGCGCTGGTGATCCGGGCTCTCGACCGGGGCGCCGACGTGATCCTCTTCTCCTGCGATCTGACGCCCTCGCAGGCGCGGAACCTCGCGCGGGCGACCGATCTGAAGGTGCTCGACCGCAGCCAGCTCATCCTGGATGTCTTCGCCCGCCGCGCCACCAGCCGCGAGGGAAAGCTCCAGGTCGAGCTGGCCCAACTGCGCTATCGACTTCCCAGGCTGGTCCAGCGGGACACCTCGCTGTCCCGCCTTGGGGGCGGGATCGGTGGCCGGGGTCCCGGCGAGACCCGGCTCGAAGTGGACCGGCGGCGCGCCCGCCGGCGGATCGGTCGGCTCCAGCGGGATCTCGAGGGGATCGCGGCCCACCGCGCGTTGCGTCGGCGCCGCCGGGATTCCCGCGGACTGCCGGTGGTGTCGCTGGTCGGGTACACGAACGCGGGGAAGTCCACGTTGCTCAATCGGCTCACCCGCAGCGAGGTGGCCGCGGGGAACCGGATGTTCGAGACGCTGGATCCGGCGAACCGCCGCCTCCGGGTCCCTGTGGAGCGCGAGGTTCTGCTGGCGGACACCGTGGGGTTCATTCACGACCTGCCGCCCGATCTGATCGAGGCCTTCCGGGCGACGTTCGAGGAGATCTCCGCCTCCTCCCTGCTGCTTCAGGTGCTCGACGCGAGCGACGCCCGGATGCGGACCCGCTCGGCGGCGGTGGAGGCGCTCCTGCGCGAGCTCGGCTTCGCGGATATCCCGCGGCTCGTCCTCCTGAACAAGGTGGACCTTCTCGACCGGGCGGCTCGCGCCGACCTCCCCCGCCGGGTCGCCGGCGCCGAAGCGCTGGCGATTTCCGCCGGGACCGGCGAGGGCCTTGGCCAGCTCCTCGAAGCCATCGCGCGCCTCATCCCGATGCGGTCGCCCCAGCGAGGCAAGGCGCCGGCCTGGCTCCCCGTCGGGCCCCTTTCCGAAGCGGGCGACGACGCGCCCTCCGTCACGGAGATCTGAGGCGCGAGGGCGTCAGGCTTCGTCGAGGTCGGCGAAGCCGGTCGTGAGGCCGCCCGCCTCGGCGGCAAGACGCAGGAGGCTCTCGCGCCGGGACGCATCGGCGTCGCCCGAGGCGACCGCCGCCTTGACCCCGCAGCCGGGCTCGGTGTCATGGGCGCATCCGGCGAAGCGGCAGTCCGACGCGAACCGGGACAGGTCCGGATAGGCGGCGCGGACCCGTTCCGGAGTCAGCCCGTCGATTCCCAGGGCGCGCACCCCGGGGGTGTCCACGATCTCGCCGCCTCCCGGCAACCGGATCGCCTCGGAGCTGGTGGTGGTGTGCCGTCCGCGGCCCCGCCGGTCCACCGCGCCGCTCCGCCGGCCCGGAACGCCGAGCGCGGCGAGCAGCATGGTCTTTCCGACCCCCGAATGCCCGAACAGCACGGAGCGCCCCCGTCCGGCGGCCGTCCGCAGCGCTTCGATCCCGTCCCCGGTCAGCGTGCTGGTCCGGTACACCTCGAGATCCAGAGCCCGGTACTCCCGGAGGTTCTCGTCGAGCCGCTTCAGGTCTTCCGCCTCCGCGAGGTCCAGCTTGTTGAAGACGAGCGCGGGCTTCACCTCGGCGTCGTGGGCCACCACCAGCGAGCGATCCACGAATCCGGTCCGGTAGGGCGGCTCGCGGAACGCCGAGACGATGAAGAACCGGTCGAGGTTCGCGGCGAGCACCCGGAGCTGGCGGCGTTCCGGAGGTCCGACGGCCCGCCGCAGCTCGTTCCGGCGAGGCCGCACCGCCACGATGCGCCCCCCGTCGTCGACCCGCTCGATCTCCACTTCGTCGCCCACGACCAGGCGGCCGGCCCGGTCGCGATCCCCGGCGCCGAAGAGCCGCCCTCCCGGGGAGCAGCGCAGCAGCCGGTCTCCCGATTCCTCCGGGGCGATGCGCACCACGATGTGGCGTCGCGCCAGGCGCACCACGACGCCAACGTTCGCGGACGCCTGCGCCTGGTCCGACGATCCGCCGGCCCCGGACGCCGGACCGGAGTCGCGCTCGCTCACGTCCTCGCGACGCCGCGTCGCGGCCCGGGACGCGTTGCCCCGGGCGACTCCGACCGGGCGCTCAGTCCTGGGCGAGCGCCCGGGCGGCCGCCTCGAGACGCTCGCGAAGCGCCGCGAAGCGGCGCTGGTGTGCCGGAGTCGGCGGATGGAGCGTCCCCTGGCGAACCTGGTCGCCGGTGAACTCGCCGTAGAGGCGGGCCAGCCGGGAGAGCGCCGAGGGATTGCGGAAGCCTCCGCCGCCGCGCAGATCGCGCAGAGCCTCGGCCAGCTCGCTGCTCAGGCCGTCCGGATTGCCGGCTGCGGCGGCCGCCCGGCACGCGGCGCCGATCGCCCCGCGGACCTCGACGAGGAAGGCCGAGCGCTCGGCGTACTGCTCCGGCGTCACGCCGGCGTTGGGGGCCAGCCGGACCTCGAGCTGCACGCTCAGGGTCGGCTCGCCTTCCTCCGCCGCTTCCGCCGATCCGTCCACCAGCCGAACCTCGTAAGAGCCCGCGGCGACCCGCGGGGCCGGAAGCGAACAGACGCCGCGGGCCTCGCGGCTTCCACCCTCCAGCGCCGAGGAGCGAAGGTCCCACACGATCCGCTGGAACCCGGGTCGGGGCTCGACCTCGGGGCGGGCCACGACCGCGCCGTCCTCGTTGCGGATCTCGAGCGCAGGAGACTCCAGCGCCCCGTCCGGCAGGAAGACCGTGAGCAGCGCGCCGTTCGGGGGGTTCTCCCCCGCGAAGCGGGCCTGCCCCTCGTAGCTCTCGTCCTTCCAGGGAAGGAAGACGTAGGCGGCGCGGGGAAAGAAGAGCTCGGGCGTCGTCGCGCCCGGGCGGTGGCGGGCGAGCGGAGCGCTGTCGTCGAGGATGTAGATCGAGCGTCCGTGGGTTCCGAACACCAGGTCGCGTTCCCTGGGGTGGACCTCGATGTCATCCACCGGAACGTGCGGAAGCCCTCCGCCGACCCGCATCCAGGCGCGGCCGCGGTTGAAGCTCCAGAAGGCGCCGACCTCCGTGCCGGCGACCAGGAAGTCCTCGCCCTCGGGGTGCTCGACGATGTCGTTCACCCAGCCGGGCGGAAGCTGCCGACCGATCCGCTGGAAGGAGACCCCCCGGTCGTCGGAGACGAACAGCAGCGGCGAGAAGTCACCGAGCTGGTGGCGATCCAGCGCCACGTAGACCCGGTCCTCGTCGTGCGCCGAGGGGGTCACCCGGGAGACGGTGGCCCGCCGGGTGTCCACCGGAAGGCCTCCCTCGATGAACTCCCAGGTCTCGCCGCCGTCGTTCGAGACCGAGAGGCGCCCGTCGTCCGTCCCCACGTAGAGCAGACCGGCGACCAGCGGCGATTCGGCGAGGGTGGTGATGGCGCCCCAGTCGCTGACGCCGTCATGCATCGAGAGCATCCCCTCGGCGGGGAGGACTCCCAGGATCGGAATCTCGCTCCGGTCTTCCTGGCGGGTCAGATCCGTGGTGGCGCGCCAGTCGCTCCCCAGGTCGTCCGAGATGAACAGCCGGTTTCCCCCGAAGTAGACGCGGTTCTCGACGTGCGGGGAGAGCGCCACCGGCGACAGCCAGTGAAAGCGGTAGCGGTCTTCGTCTTCCGCCGGGAAGGGGCGGATCGGCGTGCGGTTGCCGGTGGCGGTGTCGAAGCGGACCAGGTTGCCGTTCTGCGACGCCACGAGCGCCACGCCCGGATCGTGCGGCGTCGCCTCCTGGTCCAGCCCGTCGCCGAAATTGGTCTGCTTCCAGTCGTCGTTCAGGATCCCCGCCTGGCGGTAGGTGGCCGACGGCCCGACCCAGGAGTGGGTGTCCTGGGCGCCTCCGTAGATGTTGTAGGGGAACTCGTTGTCCAGCGAGATGGCGTAGAACTGGGTCAGCGGCAGGTTGTTCATCTTCCGCCAGTTCAGCCCCCGGTCCCACGACTCGTATACGCCTCCGTCGTTCCCGAGGAGCAGGTGGTCTCCCAGCTCCGGGTCGATCCACAGCGCGTGGTGATCCCCGTGGACGCCGATGTCGTAGGTCGGCGTCATGCTGCGGTTCACCCGGAAGGTGCTCCCCTCGTCGTCCGACATGTGGAGCTGGGCGCCCAGCACGTAGACCTGCCGGATGTCGCCCGGGTCCACCTCGATGTGCGAGTAGTACATCGGGCGGGGATTCAGGTCCGAGATCCGGGTCCAGGTGGCGCCGCGGTCGCGCGACCGGTAGAGGCCCGACTCGGTGGCGTGCTCGACCAGCGCGAACACGTTGAGCGGATCGGACTCCGCGATCTCGAGGCCGATGCGGCCGATCGAACCGCCCGGAAGCCCGTTCTCGAGGCGCTCCCAGGTCGTCCCGCCATCCTGGCTGCGGTAGATGCCCGACTCCGGCCCGCCGCCGTTGAAGCCCCACGGCTGGCGCCGCCGGGTGTACGCCCCGGCGTAGAGGATCGAGGGGTTCCTCGGGTCCATCTCGAGATCCACCACCCCGGTGTCGTCCGAGATCTCGAGGACCGCCTCCCAGGTCCGCCCTCCGTCTTCGGTCCGGAACACCCCGCGCTCGCCGCCGCTCCGCCAGAGCGGTCCGAGCGCCGCCACGAACGCCCGCAGCGGGCGTTCCGGATCCACCACGATGCGCCCGATGTGGTGGCTGTCGGCGAGTCCGGCGTGTCGGAACGAGTCGCCGCCATCGAAGGAGACATGGACGCCGTTGCCGAACGCCGAACTCTGGCGGTTCGTCGGCTCCCCGGTCCCCACCCAGAGGATCGCCGGATCCGACGGCGCCAGCGCGATGGCCCCGATCGAGGTCACGCCGTGGGTGTCGAAGATCGAGTCCCAGGTGACGCCGTTGTTCCGGGTGCGGAAGAGCCCGCCGGAGGCGGTGGCCACGTAGAACTCGTGGGGTCGCCCGGGGACGACGGCGAGTTCCGTGACCCGACCCGCCATCACGGCGGGCCCGATGGCGCGAAGCGGGAACTCGTCCATCACCGGAAGCGTCGAGCCCCCCGTCTGGCCCGCCGCCGGGACGGCGAACAGCGCCGCCAGCGCGAACGCCCCGGCGAGTCGCCATCCGGCGCGGTGAACCCTGTTCTGGTGGATCATGGGTGGTCTCCTGTTGGGCGCCCTGCGGTTCGTCCGGAACCCGGCGGGGATCCCGTCGCCGGGCGCGCCGGACTCGCTCATTATCCGATGCGGACCCGGCGGAGGACGCGGGCGAGGCCCTGGCGGGTCAGCCCCAGGTCCCGGGCCGCCCGGGCGCGGTTTCCGGCGGCGCGCTCCAGCGCCCGAAGCACCAGGAGGCGCTCGAATGCGAGCCGGGCGACGCCCAGCCGGCGCAGGGCGAGAAGGCGTGCGAGCTGCGGAGGGTCGGCGCCCGCGCCGGGTTGCTGAGGCCGCACGAGGATCCGGTCGAAGTCCCGGGCTTCGAGTTGCGCGGCCCCGGGACGGCGGAGGAGCGCGGCGGCGAGCGTCGATTCGAGTTCGCGCACGTTCCCCGGCCAGTCGTGTGAAATGAGCCTCTCGAGCGCGCCGGCGTCGATCCCGGGCCGAGCCACCCGGTGCCGGCGGGCGAGACGCTCCAGAAGCGTCGTGGCGAGGACGGGAATCTCCTCCGGCCGCTCCCGGAGCGGAGGCAGCGACAGCCGGATGACCTGAAGGCGATAGAGCAGGTCGGGACGAAAGGCGCCGGCGGCCGCGAGCTCCGCGAGCGGGCGCTGGGTGGCGGCGATCAGCCGGAAGTCGGACCGTCGGGTGCGCGTCTCCCCCACCCGCCGGAACTCGCGTTCCTGGATCGCCCGCAGCAGCAGGGTCTGGCCCCGGGCGGAGAGTTCGCCCACCTCGTCGAGGAACAGCGTTCCGCTCCCGGCGGCCTCGAGCAGGCCGCGGCGGTCGGTCCGGGCGTCGGTGAACGCGCCCCGCGCGTGGCCGAACAGCTCGGCTTCCAGCAGGCTCTCGGGCAGCGCCGCCGAGTTGACCGCGACGAGCGGCCTGTCCCGCCGCCGGCTGTGGCGGTGGACGAAGCGGGCCAGGAGTTCCTTGCCGGCCCCGGTCTCCCCCTCGATCAGAACCGGGACGTCGAACCGGGCGATCCGCGCCGCCTCGGCGAGCAGCCGCTTCGTGGGTTCCGACGCGGCCACGAACTCCGGCGCGCTCACCGGTTCGTTCCCGGGGGCCTCGAGTCGACCGGAGGAACCGGCCGGGGCGTCCTGGACCGTTTTAGCGCTCACCGCGCGCGGCGCGGGGGGATGGCGCGCCCGGCGCAGCCTCGCCGGTTCCGCGGACGACGGCGCCCAGGCTGGCCCGGACCCGCTTCAGGATGCCGCGCCGGATCTTGACGAGATCCTTCTCCCCGAGCGTCCGGTTCGGCGCCTGGTAGCGGACGGCGACCCCGAGCGAACGGGCGCCGGGCGCCGCTCCCGCTTCGCCGTCGAGCGCGTAGTCGTCGAAGACGCGCGCTTCCACCACCAGCGGATGGTTCGCGACTTCGCGGACGAGGTCGGCGGCGAGGATCCCGGGCCCGACGACGAACGCGAAGTCCTCGGTGGCGGAGGGATGGCGCGGCAGATCGGCGGCCGGGACCGGCGCGGTGGTGGCGGGGGCCAGCGAAAGGAGGAGGGTCAGGTCCAGCTCCCACACGAAGGCCTCGAGTTCGAGCCCGAACGCGGCGGCGGTGTCCGGGTGGGCCTGTCCGGCGAATCCGATCACGCCGCCCGCCGCCTCCACCTCGGCGGCCCGACCGGGGAGCATCCCGAATCGGGTCACCGGGCGGAACCGCGCCTCCAGCCGGAGACCCTCGAGGATCCGCTCCAGGCCCGCCTTGAGGTCGAAGAAGTCCAGGGCGTCGGTCGTGGGGCTTCCGAACCGGTCGGACCGGACGCCGGCGACGAGCGCGACCGCGCGCTCCTCCTCCCGAGGCCGTCCGTCGGGATCGCCGGGCGCCGGCAGGTAGACCCTCCCCACCTCGAACAGCCCGACGGACCGCGCGCCCCGGTCGAGGTTCAGCGCGGCGGCGCGGAACACGCCGGGCAGCAGCGACGTGCGCAGCGTGTCCCGGGCGCGGCCCATCGGGTTCTGGACCGTCAGCGGCGCCGGGTTCGCCAGCTCCGCCTCCGGGAGGACCGCGCCGAGATCCTCCCGGGAAACCAGCGAGTAGGTCTGGACCTCGAAGAGGCCGGCGTTCGCGGCGAGGTCCCTCACCCGTTCGCGAAGATCGCGCGCTGGAAGCAGGGGGTGGTGGGGGACGGCGCCCTCGAGCGGCGCCGCCGGGAGGTCGTCGTACCCGGTGATCCGGGCCACTTCCTCGACCAGGTCGTCCGGGACCCGGATGTCGCGGCGCCAGTGCGGAACCTGGACCTGGAGCGCCCCGCCATCGGGCGTGACGCCGAACCCCAGCCGGCGCAGCGCTCCCTCGGTCGCTTCGGCGGAGACCTCCATGCCCAGCACCTGCGAGACCCGCGCGCGGCGGAGCCGGACATGGGTCGGAGTCTCCGGCTCGGGCCAGTAGTCGAGGATCCCGCTGGCGACGCGGCCGCCGGCGAGCTCGGCGAACAGGTTCGAGACCCGGGCCGAAGCGAGCGGCGCGAGTTGCGGCGGAAGACCCCACGCGAAGCGCCGGGCGGCGTCCGAGAACAGATCCAGCGCGCGCGCGGTGCGGCGCACGTTCGCCGGATGGAAGTTGGCGACCTCGAGAAGGATGTTCCGCGTCGAATCGGTCACCTCGGTCTCGACGCCGCCCATGACCCCCGCCAGCGCGATCGGTCCCGAGGGGTCGGCGATCACCAGACGCTCCGGGTCGAGCTTGCGGAGCTTGCCGTCGAGCGTCGTCAGCGTCTCGCCGACCTCGGCGCGGCGCACCAGGATCCGCCGGTCGCGCACCTTGTCGGCGTCGAACGCGTGGACCGGCTGCCCCAGTTCCAGCATCACGTAGTTCGTGATGTCCACCAGATTGCTGATGGGGCGCATGCCGGCCGCGGTCAGGCGTTCCCGCATCCACGCCGGAGACGGGCCCACCCGGACATCCTCGATGAGGGCCAGGGTGAAGCGGTGACACAGGTCGGGCGCGGCGACGTCGATCCCGGCGCGCCCGGAAATCTGGGGGCCGTCGCCACGGGCCTCGGTGTCCGGAAGGCGGAGCGGAGCGCCGGTGAGCGCGGCGACCTCGCGCGCCACGCCGAGGACGGAGAGCGCGTCCGAGCGGTTGGGAGTCAGGTCGAAGACGAAGACCCGGTCTCCCAGAACATCGGCGAGTGGCTCGCCGGGGGCGGGGGATCCCTCCAGCACGAGGATCCCGGCGTGCTCGGCGGAGAGGCCGAGCTCGGCTTCGGAGCACACCATGCCCGCCGACACGACGTCCCGGATCTTCGATTTCTTGAGCCGGCGGGGCTGACCGGTGCGCGGGTCGGTGAGGATCGCGCCTTCGCCGGCGAAGGCGATGTGCTGCCCGGCGGCCACGTTCGGCGCTCCGCAGACCACCGTCTGCGTGGCGCCGCCCCGGTCCACCGTGACGAGGCGCAGCCGGTCCGCATTCGGGTGCGGCTGCACCTCGAGGACGCGGCCGACGACGACACCCTCCCATTCCCCGCCGATCCGGTCGATGTCCGTGACCTCGAGTCCGGCGAGGGTCAGGCGGTGCGCCAGCGCCGGGATGTCCTCCGGCAGGGGAACGAAGGTTTCGAGCCAGCTCAGCGGAACGCGCATTTCGGTTGCCCGATCAGAACTGCCGCAGGAAGCGGAGGTCGTTCTCGTAGAAGCGCCGGATGTCGCGGATGCCGTGGCGGAGCATGGCGATCCGCTCGACGCCGAGGCCCGCGGCGAAACCGGTGTAGACCTCGGGGTCGTAGCCCATCCGCTGCAGGATCTCCGGGTGGACCATCCCGGCCCCGAGGACCTCGATCCAGCCGCCGGGGCTGCTCACCGAGACCTCGACGCCAGGCTCGACGAAGGGGAAGTAGTCGCATCGGAAGCGGATCTCCCGGTCCTCCCCGAAGAGGCGCCGCGCGAACTCGAAGAGGGTCCCCTTGAGGTGGGCGAGGGTCAGACCGCGGTCCACCGCCAGAACTTCGGTCTGGGTGATCATCCACTCGTGGGTGGCGTCGGTGGCTTCGTTCCGGTAGGTGCGCCCGGGCGCGATCAGCCGGATCGGCGGATCGTTGGCCTCCATGAACCGGATCTGGTTCGGCGACGTGTGGGTGCGCAGCAGCAGCGGCCGGGGACGTCGGTCTGCTCCGGGCGGCGGCGGCTCCAGCCAGAAGGTGTCCATCGCGTCGCGGGCCGGGTGGTCCGCCGGGATCCGGAGGGCCTCGAAGTTGTAGTAGTCCAGCTCGACTTCGGGGCCCTCGATGACGTGGAATCCCATCGAGGCGAAGGCGGCCACTACGGCGCGTTCCGTCAGGGTGATCGGATGCAGGCCGCCCTCGGGAAGGGGACGCCCCGGGAGGCTCACGTCGAGCGCGGCGAGGCCCTCGGTGCGGCGGGTCTTCAGCTCCTCGAGCCGGCCGTGGACCGCATCGGTGAGGGTCTTCTTGGCCTCGTTCAGGGCGCGCCCGGCGGCGGCCCGCTCTTCGGGGGGCAGCTTGCCGAGGCCGCGCAGCGCGAGGGCCAGCCGCGAGCGGCGCCCCAGCCAGCGGACGCGCCAGGCATCGACGTCCGTGTCGGAAGCGGCGTCGGCGAGTTCGGCGAGCGCCTCCGGAACCTCGCCTCCGGAGAGAACGGGTTCGGTCGGTGTCTCGGAAGGAGTCATGGGGACGGAGCGGAGGCTGGGAGGCCCGCCGGCCGGCTGGCCGGACTCACGGGGCGGCAGGTCACGCGCCGCCCCTTCCGCCTCGGGAGGCCGCTCCCCGGAGAACGCGCGCGACGTTCACCCGCGTCGCCGCGCCGCCGTATCGTAGCCGAGCGGCGCCCTTGCGGAACCGGCGATTCCCCCGTCCGCCGAAGCGAAGGCGAGCACGAGACTCATCCACAGCGCCTGCGCCACGCCGAGGTGGATGAGCTGGAGCCACCCCGGGGCGCCGAGCGCGATGTTCACCGCGCCGATGGCCGTTTCCGCGACGGTCAGCAGGAGCGCCCCGCGGGCCCACCGATTCGCCTCGATTCGTAGCAACCAGACGAGATAGATCGCGGCGCCCACCGCGACCACCGGATGGATCACGCGCAGCCGGACGAGGAAGTGGTTCCCGGCGGAAATGTCCGCGAGCACTTCGGCGAGGAAGACCCCGCCATCGGACACCGGCTGGGGAAAGAGGGTGTCTCCGAGCGCCGTCACCGCTCCGGTCATCGCGGTCGCCACCACAACGCCCAGCCCGACCGCGAAGGCGGCGCGTCGGCGACGCGAAAAACCGACCCGTCGGAGATCGCCGGCGCGCCAGGCCGCCAGCGCCGCGCAGGCGGTCAGCGCGAGGGTGTTCGTGAGGTGGAGCGCGATGACCACGGCGCGCGCCGCCGAGTCGTCGTCGCCGGTCAGACCCCCAAGGACCAGACCGGCGCCGATCGCCCCCTCGAACACGATGAAGAGCAGGGTGAGCCCGACGGCGGTCGTGACCGGGCCGCGTCCGTAGCGCCGCCAGGACCACAGCAGCAGGAGGATGCCCCAGAGCCCGCACAGGGCGCTGGTCACCCGGTGGGTGAACTCGATGCGGGTCGCATCGGAGGGGTCTTCGGGAAGGACGACGCCCTGGCAGGTCGGCCAGTTCGCCCCGCAGCCGTCGCCGGAGTGGGTGATGCGCACCCACGCGCCGAACAGGATGACCCCCAGCAGATAGAGCGTGAAGAGCCACGCGACGGCGGGGAACCAGGACGGCCGGGCGGACAAGCGCCGTCATCCTACGCGGCGCGCGGCGGGGAGCCCGTTTCGCCCCCGCTGGCCCGTGTTAGACTGCGATCACCTCTGGCCGCGGGGTGGAGCAGTCTGGTCAGCTCGTCGGGCTCATAACCCGAAGGTCGCGGGTTCGAATCCCGCCCCCGCCACCAGTTGGTCGTCTCCACCGCGCCCGGGAAGGAAGGCGCGGTCGTTTGCTGGTTCCGTTCCGGTCGGGTGGTCCCGGAGTCCGGACCGTCCCGGTGAGCGTTCCGGGTCGACGCGCGGCGTGATGGCGACTTCGCGAGGGGGCCGGGGCCGCCGGCTGGACGTCGAGGGGCGCCTCGCCTCGCTGATCCCGCCCTCGCTGGCGGTTGCGGCGTTCGTTGTGGCGGTCGGGACCTCGGGTTACATGGTTCTCGAGGGCTGGTCGCTGCGCGAGTCGCTCTACATGACCGTGATCACGCTCTCGACGGTCGGGTTCGGGGAAGTCCGACCGCTTTCCGAGGGCGGCCAGATCTTCACCGTGGGCTTGATCCTGGGCGGCGTCGCCGCGCTCGGCTTCGCCCTGGTGGCGGTCGGCGAGCGGGTGGCCGACGCGCCCCGCAGGCGTCTCGAACGGAGGGTTCGCCGGATGAACGACCACGTCATCGTGTGCGGTTACGGGAGGATCGCCCGGACCGTGATTCCCGGGCTGCTCCGTCAGGGCTACCGGGTGAACGTCATCGAGCAGGCGGCGGAGCCGGCCGAGGCGGCGCGCCGCGCCGGCGTCCCGGTGCTGCGCGGGGACGCCACGGTCGAGGAGAACCTCGAGCAGGCGGGGGTCCGGCGAGCCGCGGTGGTGGCGGCGCTCCTGCCCCACGACGGCGACAACCTCTCGATCACGATGACCGCGACCGCGCTGCGTCCGGGGATCCGGGTCGTCGCCCGCTCCGAGGAGGAGCGCTCGGTCGGGAATCTCCGGCGCGCCGGCGCCCATCCCGAGGATGTGGTTTCGCCCCACCGGACGGCGGGACAGGTCGTGCTCCGGATCCTCACGCAGGACGGCGGAACGCCGCTCACGCCGGACCTCCGGGAGGTCGCCGACGGCCATTTCGAGACCGGAACCCTGACCCTCGACGAAGACTCCCGGTGGATCGGGAAGAGCGTGGCCGAGGCGTCGATCGGCGCCGGGGCCAACGTGCTGGTGGTCGCCGTCACCGATCCGTCCGGCTCGACGCGCGTGGCGCCTCCGGGCGACCAACGGCTTCAGGCGGGGGACCGCCTGACCCTCATGGGGCGCGCCGAGGATCTCGAGACGCTGGGCGCGCGGCGCGGAAACGCCGAAGCGAAGCCCGGCGACTGAACGGCCAAGCGGCGGCCCGTCCCCGGGAGCCGGCGAGTGGATTTGAACCACCGACCTGCTGATTACGAATCAGCTGCTCTGCCCCTGAGCTACACCGGCAACCCGTGAGAACCGAACGGTCCGCGTCGCGCCAGCCAGATGCCCAGTCGAAGCGTTCTGGCGGGCGTCAACGGGACCGCCCCTGATCCCGTGGCGACCCTCCGCCATTCTATTGTGTCCACTGGCAGCCCGCGCCCCGAACCCTGGCGAGATCTCCGGGGAGACCGTCGCCGGGTAGAATCGGAAGCGCGCAGCCCGGTCTCCAGATCGCTTGGCTGGCAGTCCGGCCTCCGTCGCCGGCTCTGTGATCCAGCGACGAGAGCGATGAGACCCGCAACCGGAAGATGACGAAACCCGCCACGAGGCCTGGCTGGCTTCGGGCGTGGTCCCCTGCTGGCGGGCCGTCGCCTCTTGCAGCGGCGCTGGCGGCTTGTGTTCTGCTCGCGACCGGATGCCTCGCCGTCTCTCACGGTCATGACGAAGAACCGGGCGGTGGGAGCAGTCAGGACTGCGTAACGTGCGCCCTCGGGCATCACACGCTCGCAGGTTCGACCGGCGCCGCGCTCCCCGGTCCGAACGCCACGGCCGTCGCGGTCTCCGAGGACGGCGGGCCGGCGCGCCCTGACGCCCGGCTGGCGGTCCATGCCGCCCGCGGCCCCCCCGCGTAACAACCCCCCAAACGCCATCGGCGCCACCGCTCCGTCAGCGGGGCGGACCGCGCGCCGTCCCGTCGCGTGCGTCGGGAGTTTTCCGGTCGCCGGAATTCGGCGGCCGTCGGGAGGTTTTGTTCCGTGTCTGTCTGTCGTTCCCTTCTACCTGCGGTCCTCGTTCTGAGCGCCGCCACAGCCCTGAGTCCGAGTCTCGCCCGCGGGACGCCACAGGAGGGCTCCATCCATGGAACTGTCGTGGCCGCCGAGAGCGGAGCGCCGGTTCCGTCCGCGCTCGTCTTTCTCGACGGTACGACCCTCTCGGCCATCACCGCCGCCGATGGATCGTTCGTCATCGACGCTGCGCCGTCCGGCGAACATCTGCTGATCGTCCGGGAAGCGGCGTTCCGGGAGCTGGCGTGGCCGGTCACCGTGGTCGCCGGCCAGCCAGTGAGACTCGACCTGAGTCTCAGCATCCTGCAGTTCGAAGAGAGCGTCGTGGTGACCGCGACGCAGACGGAACGGGCGGTGACCGAGGTGGCGGCCAGCGTCACGATTCTCGACGCGGACGCGATCGCCGCTTCGTCGGCGCGCAATCTCCAGGATCTGCTTCGGCAGACGCCGGCGCTCGATCTGGCGGAGACCTCGGGAATGGCCGCCCGCGCCAACTCGTCGCTCATCATGCGCGGGGTCCCGGGCACGAAGCGGGCGCTGTTCCTGGTCGACGGGATGCCTGCCAACGATCTGGGCCACGGAAGTCTCGCCGGGCTGAGCCTCGTTCCGGTCGAATCGGTCGAGCGCGCCGAGGTGGTCCGCGGCCCCTTTTCGAGTCTCTACGGGGCGAACGCCTTTTCCGGCGCCATCAACGTCATCACCCGACCTGGCGAAGGGCCTCCAGCCGCCGACTTCTTCGCCAGCGGCGGCTCGGCCGGCTACTACCAGTTCGGCGCTTCGGTGCGTGGCGCATCGGGACCTGTCGCCTACACCTTCACTGCGGATCGCCGCCAGATCGACAACGTCTACAACCGCGACACCCGCATGGTTCCGGTGATCGGCGAGGACGGCGGCATTCTGCAGCGGGAGGTCCCGCTTACGAATGTCGGGTACGAGGACACCCGGCTCAACGGTCGGCTCGACATCGACATGTCGGACGCGTGGCGGCTGACCCTGCTGCCGAGGATCACCCGCTACGAGACGGGGCTCGATCTGTCGTCACGACTGCCGGCGCCGGTCGAGGAATCCAAGCAGGACACCGCCTTCAACCTCGGCGGCGTCCTCAGCTATGGCGGGGAGGGGGCGCTTACGGCCCGGCTGCGGGCGAGCTACCGCTACTCGACGCAGAGCCTCTTCCAGGAGAACTTCACGCTTGCCCCGACGCGCCAGACGATCATCGTGGATCCACCGGGTCCCGCCATCAGTGAGTCGGTGACCCGAGGCGTGTTCCCCTTTGCGGCGCTCACCGGGCAGGAAACCGATTTCTTCACTCTCCTCCTCGAGCCGCAGTTCACGTGGACGCCGAACGCCGACCACACGGTCGTTTTCGGCGCCAGCTATACCCGCGACCATGGCGCTTTCGGCGAGAGCAGGATCGCGGACGCCTCGAATCTGGTCGGCTCGGACGCCACTCTCGCCGGGATCGCCCGGGGCATCCAGGCGGGCATGGCGGCGGGCGGAGCGCCCAACCCGAGCGTCACGTTTGTGCGCGACCCGGCCATTGGCGAGATCTTTCCCCTCTCGGACGGGCAGGAGGAGCAGTTCGACATCTTCTCGGCCTACGTTCAGGACGAGTGGGTCGTGGCCGACCGGCTGCGGTTCGTCCCGGGCCTTCGCTTCGACCACCACGCTTCCTTCGGGTCCGTCGCTTCTCCCAAGGTGGCGCTGCTGTACTCGCTGGCGCCGACCACGCGGGTGCGCAGCTCCGTCGGGCGCGCCTTTCGGGCTCCGAGTCTCTTCGAACTGTTCGGCAACGTGGTCTTCCACGGGCCCATTCCCGGCCTGCCGAACGCCGATCTGAAGCCCGAGTACATCAGTTCGTTCGACGCCGGGATCCAGCACGAGGTCAGCCGCGCCTTGCGGGCCGAAGTGAACGTCTTCTACAACGACATGACGGACCTCATCCAGCTCGTCATTTCGCCGGAGCGCGACCACTTCGACTGGGTCAACGTGGCCGAGGCGCGCTCCACCGGTCTCGAACTGGTGGCGAATGGTGACGCCGCGTCGTGGTTGGGCTACTACGCCAACTACGCGTACACCGACAGCGAGGATCGGGCCACCGGCAACGCGCTGGCCCTCGTGCCGCGTCACAAGGCCAACGCCGGACTCCGGTTGCGGGGCGACGTCGGGTCATGGCGTTTCACCGGTTCCCTCGACCAGCGCTGGGTTGGCGCGCGAACGCAGAGCTCGCAGGGCGTTCCGGTGGGTCTTGACGCCTACGGACGCACTGATCTCGCCGTCTACCTGCACCCCACCAGTCGCCTCCGCCTCGGGCTGCAGGTGCTCAACCTCATGAACGCCGACTACCAGGAGACGGCCGCCAGTCCCACGCTCGGCCGGCTGATCTCGGTAGGCCTGACGGTCACTCCGTTCTAGAGGAGGGTCCCCCATGAAGAACAGCAGCAAACCGGCCCCACGCGGGCCGGTCCGGGCGTTCGTCGCCGGGCTCTGGTCCCGGCGGCGACGGATTGCGGCCGCCACGCTCGCGGTGGCCACGCTCTGGATCGGGTTCTCGCAGTATGAGCGTCACCTTGCGGTGACGCGGGTGGCGTTCGTGAATTTTCCGGGCTTCCAGCTTGCCCGCATCGAGCGCGCGCGCCAGAGCGACGCGGTCCGGATCGAGTCGCTGGACCTCGCGGCGCTCGACCGGGCGGCCGACTACCCGGTCGTCTTTGTGTTCGGGCGCGGCCTGCAGCTCGACGAGACGCAGCTCGGCCACCTCCGCGAAGCGGGCCGCCGCGGGGCGCGGCTCTTCGTGCAGGGCGCCACGAACCCTGCGCTCGATGTCACGAACCTGCGCGGTCCGCAGCTCGACGCCACCAACGCATACCTCGAGTTCGGAGGGGCGGAGAACTACGCCCGGCTCCTCAACTTCTCGCGAGTCGAACTCGACGGCAAGACGCTTCGGTCGGATCCGGTGCAGCCTCCCGTCGAACTCTCGATGGATGTGCTGTTTCATCTGGATGATGACCTGACGTTCGAGACCGTCGATGCGTTCGACGCCTGGTACGCGGGCGAGGGCCTCGTGAAGAGCGCAAGGCCGACGATCGCGCTGCTCACGAGCGTCCCCGGTCCGTTCAACGCAAACCGGGATCACGTCGATGCGTTCATCCGGTCGCTCGAAGGCCGGGACTGGAATGTCTATCCGATCGCGAGCACCGAGAAGCGGCTCGATTTCCTGCGGGAGATCGATCCCGACCTCGTGGTGCTCATGCCGCACGGGCGGCTGACGCTCGGTCGCGCCGACGAGGCGATCGCGTGGCTCCAGGAGCGGAATATCCCGATGCTCACGCCCCTGTCCGTGTTCGAGAACCACGAGGAGTGGGTGAGCGACCAGCAGGGCATGGCTGGCTCGATGCTCACGATGAGCGTTGTCCTGCCGGAACTCGACGGCGGGATCGCGCCCTACGCGGTTGCGGCGCAGTTCACCGATGCGGATGGCTATGAGATTTTCGACGCGCTGCCGACCCGGCTGGAAACGTTCACCGATCTGGTCGAGCGGTGGCTCGCTCTCAAGGAGAAGCCCAACCGCGAAAAGCGTGTCGCCATCTACTACTACAAGGGACCCGGAAAGAACGCCATGACCGCCGGCGGCATGGAGGTGGCGCCCAGCCTGCTGAACCTGCTGCGCTCGCTTCGGGATGCCGGCTACGCCGTCGAGGGGCTTCCCGAGACCGATGACGAGTTCCAGGATCTCATCCAGAGGAAGGGACCGGTCCTCGGACCGTATGCCCGCGGCCTGTTCGAGGAGTATGTGGCCAACGGCGATCCGGCGCTCGTATCCGCCGGCGACTACGCGGAGTGGATGGCCGAGGATCTCGAGCCCGCCATGCGGGAAGCGGTCGTACAACAGTACGGCCCGGCGCCGGGCGAGTACATGACGGTCGGCGAAGGTGACGCGACCGCGCTCGCGGTTGCGCGCGTGCGGTTCGGCAACGTCGTCATCCTGCCGCAGCCGCTGCCGGGGGTCGGCCAGGACACCTTCCGTCTGGTGCACGGCGCGCAAAAGGCGCCGCCGCACCCCTATGTCGCCTCCTATCTGTGGACCCGCAACGCGTTCGAGGCGGACGCGGTCATGCACTTCGGCACCCACGGCAGCCTCGAGTTCACTCCCTGGAAGCAGATCGCGCTCTCGGCCTTCGACTGGGCGGACGCGCTCGTTGGCGGCCTCCCCCACGTCTATGTCTACGTGATGAGCAACGTCGGCGAGGGGATCATCGCCAAGCGGCGGTCCTACGCGGCCACGGTGACGCACCTGACGCCCCCGTTCATGGAAGGCGGGCTCCACGAAGGTCTGCGGCCGCTGCAGGACGCGCTGGACCGGTATCGCAACGCCGCCGACGGCCCGGTCCGGATGGAGCACAGAAAGACTATCCAGCGCCTGGCCACCGGGGCGAACCTCCACGTGGATCTCGGTCTGGATGCGGGCGCGGAGTGGTCGGCGGACGAGATGTTCCGCCTGAGCAACCACATCGAGACCATCGAGGGAGAAAAGGTCACGCAGGGTCTCTACACCCTCGGCGGCCCCTTCAGCGTGGACGAAGTCAACTCCACCGCGGAGCTCATGGCCCTCGACCCGATCGCCTACGCGATGGCGCGCATCGACACCGTGCGGGGGGACGTCAAGGCCTCCGATCTCGATGATGAGGTCTTCTTCGAGCGTCGCTACCGGCGGCGGGCGCGCAGCGCCTATGCGCAACGGGTCGCCGGCGAGGACGCCGGGCTCGTGCTCGCCGGGCTGGTCTCGGACTCCGACCTCGGTCGGGCGCACGCCTGGCGCGAGGCGACGCGGCGGCCCTCGGACGACGACATCATCCGTGGGTTTATTTCCATGGGCGCAGGCTCGCGCGGGCGACCGGAGACATCCGCGTCCCGGGCTCTGGCTGGTGAACTCGAGGACCTCGTGGCGCGCATCATGCCTCACCCGCGCCGCGTGGAGTTTGTCGAGCGGCTGCGTTCCGAGCAGGAGTTCGCCCGGACATCGCAGATTCTGGATCCTGCGCAACTCGAGCGGGCGAAGACGATTGCGCTCGTCGTTCCGCCCATGGCGGAGGCGCTCGAGATCGCCCAGATTCCGGATGTCTACGCCCTTCTGGAGGCGATGCAGGATGCGGAGACCCGCGAGCGGGTGTTCACCCTGCTGGAGGATCCCGGGCTCGTGGACCGGGTGGAGGCCGAGAAGCGGCGGTTGGCCGCGGAACATCGGGCCCGCGCCCTCGACCCGGCGCATCTGGATGCGCTCGAGCAGACCTGGCGCGACGACTGGGCCGGCGGACTCGCAAAGGTTTCCAGCGACGGGATCGAGCGCGCGATGACGGCGGTGGCCTTCTACCGGGAGCAGCGCGCCACGCTGCGCGAGGAGCTCGACGGCATCGGGACCCCCGCGGCGGAAGGAGTGCTCAGGATCCTCGCGGATGCGGCGTTCGACACCCGTCTTGACGCTGCGGTCGCCGCCGCCGAGGCCGAACTCGACGCCCGCGCCGAACGGGACGCCGAGTTCGCCCGCGCGGTGCTGACGCTGGAAGCCAGCGTCACCTCCATTGATCTGCATCGGGAGGGCCTTCGCGACAGCTCGGGCCTCGAGCTCGAGGGTGTGACGCGAGCCCTCGCCGGCGGCTATGTCGAGCCGTCTTCCGGGGGTGATCCCATCGGCAACCCGGACGCCATCCCGACCGGACGCAACCTCTTCTCGATCGACGCGGAGAAGACCCCCTCCCCCGAGGCGTGGAAGGTCGGACGACAGCTCGCGGAGACGCTCCTCGAAGAGCACCGGGGCAGGCGTGACGCGTATCCCAGGAAGGTCGCGTTCACGCTCTGGCCGAGTGACTTCATCAGCACCGAGGGGGCCACGATTGGCCAGATCTTCTACCTGCTCGGCGTGGAGCCGGTGTGGGACGCGTTCGGCCGCGTCGCCGACCTTCGCCTCATGTCCGCGAACGACCTCGGGCGGCCTCGTATCGACGTGGTCGTCCAGACCGCCGGGCAGCTTCGCGACCTCGCCGCGTCGCGCCTCGCGCTCATCAACCGCGCCGTCGCCATGGCCGCCGAGGCGCGCGACGTGGAGGCGCACGCCAACTTCGTCCAGGAAGGACGCCTCCGCGCCGAGGAAGTGATGAAGGAGAAGGGGCTCTCGCCCGCTGACGCGCGACGCTATTCGACGTTGCGAGTGTTCGGCGGCGTCAATGGCAACTACGGGACCGCGATCATGGGAATGGTGGAGCGGGGAGACCGCTGGGAGGAGGAAACCGAGGTTGCGAGCCAGTATCTGCGGAACATGGGCGCGGTCTACGACGAAGGAGAGCTCTGGAGCTTCTATGCCGACGGCGTGTTCGAAGCGGCGCTCGCGGATACCGAGGTTGTCGTGCAGCCGCGCGAGAGCCACACCTGGGGGGCGCTGAGCCTCGACCACGTCTACGAGTTCATGGGCGGGTTGAGCATGGCCGTCCGCCACGTGACGGGTCGGGACGCTGATGCTTACTTCAACGATTTCCGCAATGCGCAGCGGCCGCGCGTAACCGATCTGAACGAGACCGTCTGGACCGAAGCGCGATCCACGCTCCTGAACCCCGCCTACATCGGAGCGATGCAGGAGGGCGGCGCGTCATCGGCCGAGACGTTTGCCGAAACGTTCCGCAACACGTACGGCTGGAACGTGATGAAGCCGGCCGCGATCGACGACGCGCTCTGGGACGAGCTTCACGAGGTCTATGTCGACGACCGCTACGACCTCGGCGTCGAGGACTTCTTCCGTCGCGAGAACCCCTACGCCCTTCAGGAAATGACGGCCGTGATGCTCGAAACCGTCCGAAAGGGACTCTGGGAGGCTTCTCCCCGACAGGTCGCCACCCTGGCGGAGCTCCATGTCCGCCTGGTCAACGAGTTCGAGGCGGGCTGCAGCGGGTTTGTCTGTGACAACGCCGCCCTCACGACGTTCATCGCCGACCAGGCTCCCGCCGAACTCGCCAGCGCCTATCGCGGCGAGCTTCAGCGGGCGCTGACGTCGAGCGTCGAGCTGACGGACGCCAGCGTGGTTCTGGCGGAGCGGGAAGCCGAGTCGCGGCCAGCCAGCGCCAATACGGATCCGATCGGTCCGTCGCGGGCGGCCTGGCTGGGCCTGGCCGCTGTTGCGGCCCTGTTCGGCCTCGCGCTCCTTGCGCTCCGGAGGCGGCGGCGCGCGCCGTGAAGCAGGGGCGCCATGGAGGCAGTACTCGACATCGTCGCGGGGACCGGTGTCGTCCTCTTCCTCCTCGCGACGGCGTTCATCGGGTCGTTCCGGGGTCGGTTGCTGGCCTTCACGCTCGTCGCCGCGGGCGCCTGGTTTCTCCATCCGTTCGCGGTCCGGCAGAGTCTCTCCTCCCTGATCGGCGGACTGGACGCCGGCGGGCTGCAGGCGCTCGCCGCCGTCCTGACGCTCGACGGCGTGCTTGGCTCGTTCGGGGCCGCCCGCCTTCTGCGGGTCCGGGATGGCGCGCCCATCCCCCGTCTTCGCGGACTGGCGGCCCACTACATTGGCCTGTCGCCAGTCCCGGCGCTCCTCTACCTCGAGATGAAGGCCTTCGACGCATCGTCGTGGTCCTTTGGAACGACCGCTCTGGCGCTCTGCCTGACCATCGTCGCCGCGGGCCTGGCCGGGAGCGAGTTGCTTCGAAGGGTTCTGCCGGACCGGGATGTGCGGATCGAGCTGCGACTGCTGGTGCACGTCGGTCAGGTTGCGCTGGCCGCCGCGCTCACGGCGTTCGCCCTCGGGGGCGCCGCGAGGAGCAACTCGATGGCGCCGGAAGCGGGCCCTCACGCCGTTGTCGCCGGAGCGGTCGTGGGCGGGATCCTGATCGGCGCCTGGATCCATCGGCGGCGCCAGCGCCGCATGGCGGGCTGAGCTCATGGAACTTCTGACCCGCGCGCTCTACGTGCTCTCGACGGGCCTGCTGGTCCCGGTCATTGTCATTCTGCTCGTCCTCTTCGTCCGGGCGCTGCTCGTCGCCGGACAGACCTATGGCGCCTGGCTTTCGCGGTTCCGGTTCCGGTCCGCGCTGCAGCCACTCCTCGCCCGACTCGACAGCGACAATGTGGGGACGCTTCTGCAGGAGGCCGAACTGCCGCCGGAACCACGGTGGAAGCCGGCGCTCGGGCGACTCATCGAACACGGAGCGTCGGCGGCTCAACGCGAGAAAGCGCTCGCCGACTTCGAGTCGGGTTGCGAGACCGACCTGGCGCCGGCGAAGTCCATGGCCCGGCTCGGCCCGATGCTCGGCCTCATGGGAACGCTCATACCGATGGGACCGGCGCTCGTGGGTCTGGCCGCCGGCGACATCGCGGCGATGGCCGAGAACCTGCAGGTGGCGTTCTCGACGACGGTCGTGGGACTGTTCGTGGGCGCCGTCGGTTACGCCGTTCAGCAGGCCAGGCAACGCTGGCAGGCCGAGGCGCTCAGCAATCTCGAGTTCGTGAGCGAGCTCCTCGGCGAAAGCGCATCCCGACCGAAGGGAGGACACGAATGACATCCAGACGACGGCGGCGCAGAATGGGCGGCGGGCTTCACGACGACAGTGATCCCCTCGCCGCCATCGCCAATCTGTTCGATGTGGCCATGGTCTTCGCCGTGGCGCTCATGGTCGCGATGGTCAGTCGCTGGCAGTTGACCGAGTTCCTCACCCGTGAGGACTTCACGATGGTCAAGAATCCGGGGACAGCGGAGATGGAGATCATCACGCAGGAGGACGGTGAGATCACCCGTTACCGCGCTGAGGACGCGGCGGACGCTGCGGGTCGGCGCGGCCGCCGGGTCGGCGTCGCCTACCAGCTCGAGAGCGGCGAGATCATTTACGTGCCGGAAGCTCCTGGCGCCGAGTAGACGCTTCCTCGGGCGCTGAGGACTTCCCGTCAGTCGCGTTCGCCGAGGCGGATCAGGATGCCGAGGGTGAGCGCCGAGACGCTCGCGACGTCGGTTCCGCCCTCGGAGAAGACGAGGGGTTCCGCCGCCGGGTAGCGCATGAACCGGTAATCGAACGAGAGGGCCACCGGGAACAGCGGGAACACGACCTTCATCCCGGCGCCGACAACGATGGTGCCGGCGCGAAATGGCGCGTCCTCCCCGATGTCCGACTCGCGCCACCCGTACCCGACCGTGGCGTAAGGCGTCATGGCGGCGAGCGGGATCTGCGCCACCGCCGAGGCGCTGAACTCCTGGCTCTCCTGCCGGATTCCGTCCTCGAAGACGGTGAGCCCGGCCTCCTCGTCCTCGACCGAGATCTCGAACACGCTCCTGGTCCGGGTGTATCCCGCCTCGACCCCGAAGTGGCGGTTCACGAACACCGAGCCGCGCGCCCCGTAGTGCTCCCCGAACCCCACGTCTTCGGCCTGTGCGGAGACCGTCTGGAAGATGTTCCGCGAGAACCCGAGGTCCTGGTTCACCCGCTGTCCCCCGATCTGGGCGCCGAGCTCGACGCGGGCCCAGACGCCGCCGGGAGTGAACACCGGGCCGCCCCGGGTGCGCTGGATGGCGCCGGGCTGCGTCGAAGCGGCGCCGTCGCCGCCGGAGTTGAGGCTCCCTCCCGCGGCGCGCGCCCGCGCCAGCAGACTCGCGGGCCGGGCCGCCTCACGCGCCTCCCCGGGACTTGGGGCGGTCTCCGCCGCCAGGGGCGCCGCCGCGCAGCCGCACGCCATCACGACGGCCGCCAGCGGCGGCCGGATCACGGACGGACCTCGATGTCCACCTCGGTGAAGCCGTCCCGCCGGACCGTGACCAGGCGCGGCAGGATCGTCGTGCTGAAGTCGGTGTCCACCTGATTGAATCCGAAGAAATAGGTGGACGGCGCGTGGCCGGTGGGGAGCGGGTTGACCCGGAGGACATACCGTCCGGGGACCAGGCCGCCGATCTCGAAGGTTCCGTCGTCGGCGGCCCAGTTGCCGACGAGGTGGTCCTCCTGCGGTTCGTAGGCCACCACATGGGCGTGCGCCACGCCGGCGCCGTCGTCGCGCAGCACCCGGCCGCGGATGCCCCCGGCATTTCGGGCGGGGCCGGGGTAGAGGACCGAGATGCCCGCGACATCGTCCGCAGTCAGCGTCCGACCCAGGCTGCTGCCCCGGCCGAACGAGAAGGGCCACATGACGGCCGAGCCCGCGAGCACGCCCTCGTCGGTGCTGCGGCCCACGCTCGAGTGTCCGAGGCCGAGGAAGTGCCCGGCCTCGTGGACCACCAGCGAGCGGTAGTCCCAGCCGCCCCGCTCGGGCGTATCGGTCCAGTTGTACGCCGGGTTGACCAGGATGTCGGATTCGACGATGCGACCGGTGTCGGCCGCCACCAGCCAGCTCGTCACCGCGAGCGTCGCCTCCGCCACGCCGAGTTCCCGGAGGTGCTCCCGGGTGGAGAAACCGATCGTGTTCGTGAAGTCGAAGAACTCGAAGGGTCGCTGGTTCGTGAGCCCCTGGTAGGTCAGCGAGAGATCGGCCTCGGCCACCGCGTCCCAGGTCCCCACCGCGGCGCGCGTCTGCGCCACGACCTCCTCGACGGTCATCCAGTTGTCGTCCCGGTTCGCCACCCAGTACGGGATCGACGCCACGCCGGGAGCCCACCGGAACTGGGGCGCTCCGAGGAGCTGGTAACCGGACGCCGGAGGGGGACCGCCGAGAGGCAGCGCGAACGCGAGGATCACCGCGGCGACGAAGGGACGGAGCATCACCCGGTCGTTCATTGCCGGCCGGTGAGCGCGGCGCGCACCACGCCTTCGACATGCGAAAGCGCCACCGGCTCCGCCTCCTGGTGCGCGAGCGTTCGGCCCGACTCGTCGGCGAGGTTCAGTCCGGCGAGCCCGCGGTGGAGCACCCGCTCTCCGGTCCCCGGGTCGGTCTCCAGCCGGAACTTGCCCTGCGCCAGCCCGAACACGGTGGGAACCCGCGCCGCGCCGCCATCGGTGAATACGAGCACTTCCTCGTCCAATTGGAACGACGGAGCGCCCGCGACGACCAGCCGGTAGCCGCCGGCTTCTCCGCCGAGAACCCGCAGCGTCACGAGCGAGCCGCCGCGCCCTCCCTTGAGCCACTGGTCCACTTCGATCGTGACGAAGGTGTGGATGCTCGTGCGGCGCGCGCTGACCTGGCTGCGCACGCCCACGACGCGGCCGGTCAGGATCTGGTCGGCGCGACGGGCCATCTCGTCCAGCGGGACGGCGAGGACGGTCGAAGCGTCGAGCGGGGGCGGCGCGATCGCGAGCGCGGCGAGCGCGGCGGCGAGGGCGAGGGCGCCTGCACCGGCGCCGCGCCGCCGGGGAGCTCCTTCCGCCATGCCCGCCATGACCCGCACGGAAACTTAGCAGTCCGTTGATGAAGTCCCGGCGGTGGCGACCGAGGCCCCGGGAGGAGCCAGCAAGGCGAACGCGCCGCGCGCCGTACCATTCCGGGCCGGCGGCATGCGCGACGACAACGGATCGGTTCCGTTCCCCGACGGCGGCGCCGCGCCGGACCTGAACCTCCGGTTCCTGGACGCCGAGCGGCCGGGGCAGGCGAGACTCGCCGCGACCTGTGTTCCCGGCGCCGGGCCGGGCAAGCCGGTCTGGGTCTTTCTGCACGGACTGGGCGGAAGCCGGTTGGGCGACAAGGCCCGAAGGTTCCGCGACTGGCTGTTCGGCCGGGGGCCCGGCTTCTTCGCGCTCGACTTCACGGGGCACGGCGACTCCGGCGGAGACTGCCGCGGCCTCACGCTCTCGCGGAACCTGGAGGACATCGACCGGGGCGCGCGCTTCCTCGAAGCGGAGGCCCCGGGCGCCGAGCTGGTGCTCGTCGGGTCCTCGATGGGAGGGGTGGCGGCGCTGTGGTACGCCGCGCTTCATCCGGCCCGCGTGCGGCTCGTGGTGGCGATCGCGCCGGCGCTGCGGATGGCGGCGCGGGTGGCTGCGAGCCTCTCCGCGGAGGAACGGCGGCGTTGGCGGGAACGCGGGTTCCTACCGGTCCCGATCGGCGAGGACACGCTCGAGATCGGCCCGGACATCGTGGCTGACGAGGACGACTTCCTCCCCGACCGCCTCGCGGCCACCCTCCGCGCGCCGACCCTCATCCTGCACGGAACCGACGACGCCGTCGTGCCAATCGGACTGTCGCGCAATTTTGTGGAGGAGTGCCCCTCGGCGCGGCTTCAGGAGATCGAAGGGGGCGACCACCGGCTCCAGGAGCACCGGGACTTCCTGTTCGAGGCGGCCTGGGAGCGCGACCGCGAACTGGCCGCCGGCTAAGCGCCTTGTTCTCCTCCCAGCCGCTGCTCCAGGCGGTAGTGCTCGAAGCGGCGGTTCTGTTCGCGGCTTTCGCCGCCGGGCTGCTTCTGGAGAGGGCGCTGCGTCGGTGGGCGCGCCGTCACGCGGCGCGCACCGCCACCGGGTGGGACGACTGGCTCGTCGAGCGCGGCTTCCACTGGGTCCCGTCGGGGCTGCTGGCGGTTGTCTCGCTCCACCTGTTCCGGCTGCTTCGGCCCGATGGCGTCGAAGCCCCCTTTCTCACCGGGGTCGCCCAGATCCTGCTCCTGCTCGCCGGGATCCGGGTCGCGGTCGACCTCGTGCTCGCAAGCCTTCGATTCCGCCAGCAGCGCTTCGGGCTCCCGGCGGCCTCGATCCTTCGCAACACCGTCCTCTCGGTGGCGGTGGTGGCGGCGGTGCTCGTCGTCCTCGATCAGGCGGGCGTCTCCATCGGGCCGCTTCTCGCGACCCTCGGCGTCGGAGCGCTGGCGCTGGCGCTCGCGCTCCAGCCGGCGCTCGGCAACCTGTTCGCCGGGATCCAGCTCATGGCGGCGGGCCACTTCAAGGTCGGGGACTTCATCCGGATGCGCGACCTCGATGGTCTCGAGGGCTTCGTGACCGACATCGGCTGGCGCAGCACGACGCTCCACACCCTCCTCGACAACACGATCACGATCCCGAACTCGCGGCTCGCGGAAGCGGTGCTCACGAACCTGAACTCCCCGGACCCGAAGCTCCGCATTCTGGTTCCGGTCGGCGTCCACTACGACAGCGATCTGGACGAGGTGGACCGGGTCACCCGGGAAGTGATCCGGGAGGTCCAGCAGTCGTGTCCGGTCCTGGTCTCCGACTTCGCGGGGGATGTCCGCTGGACCGCGTTCGCGGACTCCGCGGTGACGTTCGACGCGATCCTGCTGGTGAACCAGCCGCGCGACCGCTTCGAAGCCGCCAGCGTCTTCATCCGGGCGATCCATCGGCGGTTCGGCGAGGAAGGGATCGAGATCCCCTATCCGATCCGCAACCTCTACCTGCGCGGCGTCGAGAAGGGCTCCGGGTTCCCCGTTCCGGGGGCTGACCGCGCGGAGGTGGCGCCGAGCGACGACCGAACCGCGGAGCGCCGGTGAGCCGCAGCTCGCCAGCGGGGCCGGGGGGCCGTCCGGCATCGCGCATCCGCTACCAGCCGAACGAGCGGCCGCCGCCGCTGCTCTCCCTGGGCCTCGCGTTCCAGACGATGCTGGTGCAGGTCGGGGGGATCGTCCTCACCCCGCTCATCGTGGTGCGCGCCGCCGGCAGCGCCGTCCCGGACGGCTACCTGAACTGGGCGCTCTTCGCGGCGCTCGTGGTGAGCGGCGTCTCCACCGTGCTTCAGGTGCGCGGCGTGGGCCGTCTCGGCGCCCGGCACTCGCTGACGATGGGCACATCCGGCGCCTTCATCGGGGTGAGCGTGGCGGCGCTCGTCACCGGCGGCCCCGCGCTGCTCGCCGCGCTCGTGCTGGTCTCTGCGCTCTTCCAGTTCCTGATCGCGTTCCGTCTGTCCTGGCTGCGGCGGATCCTCACGCCGACGGTGGCGGGCGTGGTGCTCATGCTCATCGCCGTTCCGGTGATGCCGATCCTCTTCGGGATGATCACGGATGTCCCGGAAGCGGCGCCGCCGTGGGCGGCCACCGTCACCTTCCTGGTGACGCTCGCCACCGTGGCCGGGTTCGCGATCCGGGGAGGCCGGTCTCTCCATCCGTGGTCCGTCGGCCTCGGGCTCGTCGCGGGCGGAATCACCGCGGGGTGGTTCGGCATCTTCGACCTGGCCTCGGTGGGGGAGGCCGGCTGGCTCCGGCTGTTGCCCGCCGGCTGGCCCGGAGTCGACGCCTCGCTGGGCGCGGAGTTCTGGGCCCTCCTCCCGGCCTTCGTCTTCGTGACCCTCGTCGGCGCGATCGAAACCCTGGGGGACGCGATCGCGATCCAGCGGGTCTCCTGGCGGGACCGCCGGGTCGCCGACTACCGGGTCGTCGAGGGCGCCGTCGCCGCCGATGGCGCCGGGAACCTCCTCTCCGGCCTCGCCGGGACCGTTCCAAACACCACGTATTCGACCAGCGTCTCGATCACCGAGCTGACCGGGGTGGCTTCGCGCCGGGTGGGCGTCCTCGTCGGCGTCATCCTCGCCGCGCTGGCGTTCTTCCCGAAGTTCACCGCCTTCTTCGTGGCCATCCCGAATCCGGTGATCGCCGCCCTCGGCCTGTTTCTGATCGCCATCCTCTTCACGACCGGGTTCCGGCTGGTCGCCTCGGACGGGATGTCGATGCCGAAGGCGGTCATCGTGGGGGTCTCGTTCTGGCTCGGATCAGCCTTCCACGCCCGGATGGTGTTCCCCGGGGAGTTCGACGGCATGGTGGGGTCGCTGCTATCGGACGGCATGACCGCTGGCGGCCTCACGGCGCTGGCGCTCGTCTTCTTCTCCGAGTGGACCGGCCCGCGTCCGCGCCGGCTCTCGATGCCGCTCGACGCCGGGGCCGGTCCGGGCATCGTGGAGTTGCTGACCGCGGTCTCGACCCGCCGCCGCTGGGACGCCGGGTCCTCCGCCCGGCTGGTGGCGGCGGCCGAGGAGGCGCTCCTGACCCTGCTGGACGAGTCGGAGGACCGGGGCGGGGCGCGTCGGCTGCGGTTCACCGTCCGCGCCGGCCGAGGCTCCGCCCAGCTCGAATTCGTGGCCGCCGGCGGCGGCGAGAACATCGAGGACCGGCTGGCGCTTCTTTCCGATCAGCCCGAGGCCCCCGAGGAAAGCGAGCTCTCGCTTCGGCTGCTGCGCCACTACGCGAGCTCCGTGGAGCACCGCAAGTACACCGATCTGGACATTCTGACCGTCCACGTGGAGGCGGGCCGCTGACACGAGGGGCCGGGAGGCGGAGGGTGGTATATCCTCGCTGGAACGCCCCGGCGCGGCCCGGTGGGGTGGTGGGTACGGCGGCGGGACGGGAGGAGAGACGCGTGAGGTTCTTCGTCGCCGCAGGCCGGTGGTCGGTTCCCCTGCGAACCCTGGGATTCGGTTTCATCGCCGCGCTGGGGTCGGTCACGACCGCGGCCGCGGTCCAGAGTCCCGAGCAGGTGGATTCGGTCCTGAACCGGCTCGAGTGGCGGGACATCGGGCCCGCGATCATGGGCGGCCGGATCGACGACCTGGCGGTCGTCGAGAGCGACCCCCGGGTGTTCTGGGTGGCGACCGCGTCCGCCGGGGTGTGGAAGACCGAGAACCAGGGCGTCACCTGGATCCCCCAGTTCCAGCACGAGGAGGTCTCGTCGATCGGGTCCATCGCGGTGGCCGCGTCGGACCCGTCCGTGGTCTGGGTGGGGACGGGGGAACCCGCGAACCGCCAGAGCAGCTCGTGGGGGAACGGCGTGTATGTCTCGCGGGACGGCGGGACCACCTGGACGCACCGCGGCCTGTCCGACACCCACCACATCGGCCGCGTCCTCGTGCACCCTCGGGACCCTGACACCGTCTACGTCGCCGCGCTCGGCCACCTCTGGGGCCCGAACGAGGAGCGGGGCGTGTTCCGCACCCGCGACGGCGGGGAGACCTGGGACAAGGTGCTCTACGGCGACCCGGACACCGGCGCGGTGGAGCTCGCGATGGACCCGCAGAGTCCCGACATCGTTTACGCGGCGCTCTATCAGCGGCGGCGGCGCGCCTACGGCTTCGCCGGCGGGGGACCCGGGAGCGGCATCCACCGGACGACCGATGGCGGGGACACCTGGACGAAGCTGGCCGGCGGACTCCCCGAGGGGGACACCGGCCGCATCGGGCTGTCGGTCTACCGGAAGGATCCGAGGGTGGTCTACGCGATCGTGGAGAACGCTGACGGCGGCGTCTTCCGCTCCGAGGACCGCGGGCTTACCTGGACCCGCATGAGCGACACGAACCCCCGGCCGATGTATTACAGTCAGATCCGCATCGATCCGAACAACGACCAGCGGATCTGGGTTCTCGGCACCCGGATGCACTACTCGCAGGACGCCGGGCGCACCTTCGACACCGACTGGGTCCAGCGGATCCACGTGGACCACCACGCGCTCTGGATCAATCCGGCCAACTCGGACCACATGGTGCTCGGGAACGACGGCGGGATCCACCTGTCCCTCGACCGGGGCCGGAGCTGGGACTTCGTGAACACGATCCCGCTCTCCCAGTTCTACGAGATCGGCTACGACCTGCGGGTCCCGTATCTCGTCTACGGCGGACTCCAGGACAACGGGAGCTGGGCCGGCCCCTCGCGGACGCTCTTCCGCCAGGGCATCAGCAACGAGGACTGGTTCCGGATCGGCGGCGGAGACGGCTTCTACACCCAGGTCGTCCCCGACGACCCCGACACCGTCTACGTGGAGTCCCAGAACGGGAACCTGCGGCGGCTGAACCGGGCGACCGCCGAGACCAAGACGATCCGGCCCCGCGAGGAGCCGGGAGACGGGGACCGCTACCGCTTCGACTGGAACAGCCCGATCGTCGTCTCTCCCCACGACCCCGACACGGTCTACTACGGCGGGAACCGTCTGTTCATCTCGCGGAACCGGGGTGACGGCTGGACCCGGACCGACGACCTGACGAAGCGGCTCGACCGCGACGAGATGCCGATCATGGGCGCTCCGGTCACCGACGAGACGCTCTCGCGCAACGACGGGATCTCCACCTTCGGACAGATCACGACGCTCGCCGAGTCACCGGTCGAGGCCGGCGTGCTCTACGTCGGGGCCGATGACGGGAACCTTCAGCGCAGCCGGGACGGCGGCGCCACCTGGGACAACATCACCGGCAACCTGCCCGGAGTCCCGGACCAGACCTATGTGACCCGGATCGTCGCGTCCGCCCACGCCGCCGGCCGGGTCTACGTGACGCTCGACGGTCACCGCAACGACGACTACGCGACCTACGTGTTCGCGAGCGACGACTACGGCGACACGTTCCGGTCGCTGGCGGCCGATCTGCCCCCCGAGGCGGCGCTCAACGTGATCCGGGAGCACCACGACAACGAGGATCTGCTCGTCGTGGGCGGTGAGTTCGGCGCCCATCTGACGCTGGATCGGGGCGCGAGCTGGCGCCGGATCGAAGGGGAGTTCCCCACGGTTCCGGTGGACGACCTGGCGATCCACCCCGTGGAGAACGACCTCATCATGGGAACTCACGGACGCGGGGTCTGGATCGCCGACGACATCACCACGCTTTCCTCGCTCGAGGCGGCCGATTTCGAGCGGGATCTCCATGTCTTCCCGATCCGCGACGCGGTGGCGTGGAGGATGTACACCCACAAGGGGAACACCGGGCACAAGTTCTTCATCGCCGAGAACCCGCCGGAAGGGGCCCTGATCCACATCCTGGCGGAGGAAGCCGGCGAGGTCGGGATCACCGTGCTCGCCGCCGACGGCGCCACCATCCGTTCGCTGACGGCGGACCTCGAACCGGGACTCAACCGGACGAACTGGGATCTCCGGCACGACCCGCCGATCCCCGGCCAGGGCGGGGGCTTCGGCGGCCCGCCGTCGGGACCCCGCGCGCTGCCCGGGACCTACACGGTGCGGGTGACCCGGGGTGACGCCACCGCCGAGGCGAGCGTCCAGGTGTCCGAGGACCCGAGGCTGGGCCTCTCCGAGGGCGACCGGCGCGCCAACCACGCGGCGCTGATGCGGCTCGCCGGCATGCTGAGCCGGATGGCGGGAGCGCACGAGACCGCGGCCGCCACCGCCGCCGAAGCCGCGGCGCTGCTCGAGGACTTTCCGGAGGGCGCCGCCGGCGAGCTGCGCGACCAGGTGAACGCTTTCCGCGAGGCGGCCGAAGCGGCCGCGAACGGTCTCTCGCGCAACGAGGGGCGCCCGGGCTTCAGCGCCTGGCCGCGCCCGCTCTTCGCGCGGATCAGCGCCGAGGCCCGCAACCTGGACGCCTACACCGAGGCCCCGAACGCCGACACTCAGGCCCGGATCGACGCCATGGAATCCGAGCTGGGAGCGCGCCTGGCCGCCTGGGAGGCGGTTCGCGGGCAGATCGACGGACTGAACGAGGCGCTGCGCAGCGGGGGCCCGCCCCGGCTGACGCCGCGTCCGGGCGAATGAACCGGGGCAGGAGACCGCCGCCAACCACTTACGACGAGGAGGACCACCGATGCCAGCATTGACACGAGCCGAGTTCCTGAAACTCTCGGGCGCCGCCGCCGCGGCGGGGCTCACCACCGCGGCCGGATGCCAGACCGCCGGATCCGGCGCCCGGCCCGACATGATCGTGCGGAACGCCCGGGTGTACACCGCGGAATACACAAACGGCGGCCCCACGATGGACCAGGCCGAGGCCTTCGCGGTCCAGAACGGCCGCTTCTCCGCTGTCGGTTCGAACGACGAGATCTCGAACCTCGCGGGGCCGGGAGTCGAGGTCGTGGACGCCGGCGGCATGACGGTCGTGCCGGGGTTCATCGACGCTCACTGCCACCCTGGCGGGATGCGCGACCTGTTCGAGGTGAACCTCGACGTGCGGACGATCGACGACATCAAGCTGGCGATCCGCGCCGCCGCCGCCGACACCCAGGCGGGCTACTGGGTGGACGGCTTCAAGTACGACGACACCAAGGTCACCGAGAACGGCGTCTATCGGCGGATCAACCGGCAGGATCTGGACGAGGCGGCCCCCGACCACCCGGTCCGGGTCTCGCACCGGGGCGGCCACATCGCCTGGTACAACTCCAAGGCCTTCGAGATGGCCGGCGTGGACCGGAACATCGCCGACCCTCCGGGCGGACGGTTCGAGAAAGACCAGGACGGTGAACTCACCGGACTCGTCGAGGAGAAGGCCCAGGACGTCTTCCGGGGCGTCGGCAGCCGGCGCGTCTACGGCCGCCGGGAGTTCCAGCAGGGCGTGGCCCACATGTCGAGGCTCATGACCGCCGCCGGCATCACGAGCGTCCACCAGACCGGCGGGGACAGCGACGGTCTGCGCGCGCTCGAGGACGCCTACGCCGCCGGCGAACTCCGCTACCGGATGTACTACTTCACTTCGGCGGGCGCGGATCTCTACCCCGCGCTCAAGACCGCCGGGATCCACCGCGGGTTCGGGAACGAGTGGCTCCGCATCGGGGCGGTGAAGTACGGCGCCGACGGTTCGGCGTCGGGCCGCACGATGTACATGAGCACGCCCTACGAGGGGACCGATGACCACGGGATCCTCACGATGACCCCCGAGGAGATCATGGAGGCGGTCGAGGACGCCCACGCCCACGACTTCCACATCGGGATCCATGCGAACGGCGACCTGACGATCGGATACGTCCTCGACGCCTACGAGAAGGTCCTCGCCGAAGCGCCGCGCGACGCCCGGCACCGTCTCGAGCACTGCTCGCTGGTGAACCCCGATCTGCTCGCCCGGATCCGGGATACCGGCTCGATCCCGACCCCGTTCTGGACCTACGTCCACTACCACGGGAACAAGTGGGTGGAGTACGGCGAAGAGAAGATGAAGTGGATGTTCGCCCACCGCTCCTTCCTCGACTACGACATCAAGGTGGCCGGGGCTTCGGATTACGTGCCGGGTCCCTACGAGCCGATGATGGCGCTCCAGGCCATGATCACCCGCAAGGACACCGAGGGCCGGATCTGGGGGGAGAACCAGCAGGTCACCATGGACGAGGCGCTCCGCATCGGGACGATCAACGGCGCCTGGGCCTCCTTCGAGGAGAACCTCAAGGGCAGCATCAAGACGGGCAAGCTCGCCGACTTCGTGATGCTCGAGCAGGATCCGCACGACGTCGCGGCGTCGGACCCGGACCGCCTCAAGGAGATCATCGTCCACCGCACGGTCGTCGGCGGCATGACGATGCACCAGGTCTGACCGGGGAGAAACGAGGCGCGCCGGCGTCCGCTGGCGCGCCGACCTCCAACGAAGAAGCGCTCGGGGCGCTCGCGGGGCTGATCCTCCGCCGGAACGAAACCGAGGCCCGGATCGCCGGGCTGATCGGCCGTCCCGGCCTCGTGGGTCACGTCGGCGAGTTCATCGCCAGCCGCATCTTCGACATCCGGCTTCACGTAGCCGCCACGCATCGAGGCGGCGACGGGGTGTTCCGCGATGGTCCGTACGCCGGGGACAGCGTGAACGTCAAGTGGTACCCGAAGCGCGAGGGGCTGCTGGATATAGGGAAGTACCGGCCGGACTGGTACCTGGTCCTCGCCGGACCGCGAGTTCCCGCCACCTCATCGCGGGGGGCGCGGCGACCGTGGGTCATCGACGAGGTGTTCCTGTTCCGCGCGGAGGCGCTGATCGACGAACTCGAGCAGCGCGAAGTCAGGATCGGGATCGCGACCGGGCTCCGGGCGGCGGACTGGGAGGCGGCGCGGCTGGGGGCCGGCCCGGGACCACGCCCCCCAAGCCCGCCGCTCGAACTCACCGATCGGCAGCGGGCGCTGCTCCGGCTCTTCCGCCCGAACTGACGCTGGGCCGGGGGCAACCCCTTCCGGCGACAATGGCGCTTCTTCAGCCCCGGGAGGCTTCCATGGTTCGCACTCTTCTTGCGCTCGCTCTGCTGCTCGCCATCGCCCCGCCAGCCGCCGCCCAGCCGCCCGACACCCAGCGGCAGGTCGTGGACCGGAGGCAGTTCCTCGGGCAGGTCCCGACCTCGGACGACCCGCGCCGGGTTCCGGCGCCGCCGGGGGAACGCGGCCCGGAGGGCGTCCGGGTGCTCTTCGGGGGCTTCGTCTTCGACGGAACCGGCGCCGATCCGGTTCCGGCCAGCGTGGTCATCGACCGGAACCGCATCGCCGCGATCCTCCCCGAGGGGGACACCGGCTGGCCCGAGGACGCGCAGGTTCTGGACGTTCGGGGGCACACCGTTCTCCCCGGGCTGATCGATCTCCACACCCATCTCACTTACACCGAGCCGGGCGTCCCGCAGGCGCTCGCCATCGACCCGGCGCACCAGACGCTCCGGGCGATGGAGCGGCTTCACGTGTTCCTCGGCGCCGGGATCACCTCGATCCGCGACACCGGTTCCGCCGGAACGGTCCCCTTCATCGTGAAGGACTGGGTCAACCAGGGCCGCCTTCCCGGACCGCGGGTCTTCGCTTCCGGTTCGCTCATCACCGGGACCGGCGGCCACGGCGCCGAGGGGCTCTCGATCCACCACCCGCTCTACGGCGGGATCATCGAGGCGTCCGGTCCGGACGAGTTCCGGGACGCGGTGCGTCAGCAGTTCAAGATGGGCGCCGACCTGATCAAGATCGCGAGCCACTACTCGCGGGAGGAGATCGCCGCGGCGGTTGATGAAGCGCACGCTCTCGGCCTCAAGGTCACGGTGGACTCGGAGACCTTCTACACCGGCTGGGCGGTGGAGGCCGGGGCGGACACGATCGAGCATCCGCTCCCCCGGACCGACGAGGTGATCGCAATGATGGCCCGGCAGGGGACGGCCTCCGTCCCCACGATCATCACCTACGACTACATCTTCAACGAGCGCGGCAGCTACCACAGCTCGACCTCCCGCCGCTTCGAACTGAACGGCGAGATCAGCCGCGCGATGCTGCGCGAGCTGAAGGAGGCCGGCATCCTGATCGGGGTGGGGACCGACCTCATCCTCGAGAACTACCGCGACCTCCCCTACGCCTACGTCTGGGAGCTCGAGGCCTACGTGGAGGCAGGCTTCACGCGCTCCGAAGCGCTGGTCGCCGCCACCCGCGACAGCGCCCGGATCCTGGGGATGGACGACAAGCTAGGCACGATCGAGCCGGGCAAGCTCGCCGACATCCTCATCGTGGAGGGGGATCCGCTGACCGACCTGGGCGCGCTCGCGAACGTGGCGGAGGTCTTCCGCGACGGCTACTGGGTCGTCCGGCGCGGCGAGGTGCGCCCCACCCCGCCCGAAACCCGGATCCGCCCCGGCCCGGGCCAGGAGTAGCGGAGACGCCGGCGCCCGCTTCTGGCAGGATGCGCCTGACCCACCGGCGGGTCGTCATCAATGGTTCTGCGCATCGAGGATCCCGAGGCCGAGCGACTCGCCCGGGAACTCGCCCAGGAGCGCGGTACGACCCTCACCGAGGCGGTCGTCTTCGCCCTCTCCGACGCGCTGCGGCGGGCGCGCGGCCGGCGGAAGTCGGAGTCGCTCCGGGCCGCCATCCTCGAGATCTCGGAGCGCTGCTCCCGGCTGCGCGATCTCGACGCCCGGTCGGCTGACGAGATCCTCGGTTACGACGAGCGCGGCGGGTTCCGCTGAGGCCCTTCGGGACTCCGGCGACGCGGCGGCCCGGTGAGGCCCGGCTCGGGTAACCGGCGAACAGCCCGCGCGTTTCCTGGACCAGATGGATCCCGCTGTAGGGGCGGGGCAGGAGTCGGGACCAGTCCCGAGGGCTCATTCGAAAGTCCGAGGCTCGCGACGGGCTCGCCGTTCCAATGGTGTCTCTCGGCCTGGCCGGCGTTCCGCCGGCAAACGGTGTGCACCTACACAGGGCGTTTGATGCGCCACGTTCCGGTCACCTATTCTCCGATCTGAACGAGGGGAGACATGTCTGTAGGGATCCGTCGAACCGTAGCCATCGCCTCGCTGGCGGTGCTGGTCGGACTCGTCGTCTGGACCGTGCTGCGGCCGCCAACCGGCGAGGAGGACTGGCGGCCTGGCTCCGAGTCCGTGAGCGACCGAACGGATCGGGCCGGAGCGGGCGACGTTCATGACCACGCAACCCACGAGGACTCCGCGTCCAGGGACGGCGCTGCGGACCAGGAGCCTCTATCCGAGGACACGACTCCTGTCGGTCGGCTCGTCCGGGCAGCCTCCGCGGATGATGTCAGCGTCGTTTCCGCCTTGATTGAGGACGGCGTGCCAGCGGATGCCGAGGACTCAAGGGGACACCGAGCGCTGCATCAGGCCGCCGCCAACGACGCGGTTCGCGTAATACGGTTCCTCGCAGAACACGGCGTGGATCTTGATGCTCCGGATGGGATCGGCTGGACAGCCTTGACTCGGGCCTCCCACTTCGGTTCCCTGTCCGCGGCCAGGGAGCTACTGGCCTACGGAGCTGACCCCGACGCCCAACATGCTCCGAATTGGGTTACACCGTTGATGCAGTTGATGGGAGGCTGGCATCAGGCGGTGGATGGTGATGCTAAAGCTCCCCCATTCAGGGAGAAGGACCGGGTCGCCCTGGCTGCGGCGCTCTTTCAGGCGGGCGCGGATCCCAACCTGGAGGGGGGCGGTAGTCTTCCCATGCACATCGTGCTGTTCATGGACAACATTGAGTTGCTGACTCTGTTCGTCAATGGCGGTGCACGTGTCAGCACAAGTCCGAGCGCCAGGATCATGGCGCATTGGCCGGGTCCGTGGGGCGATCTGGTTCGGAGCGCCTTCGAACGTGAGGGTGTGTCCTGGTGATCGGGCAGTCCGGGCGATATCGCCTTCTCGTTCTTCCTGACTCATGGAGGTTGACTCAAGAGAAGGCAGTGTGTGTGAATCTGGCTGTGGGCGTGCTGCTGACCTGCGGAGCGCTCTTCCTGCTGTCGGCTCCTGCTGAGGCTCGGGAGTCGAATCTCGTAGAGTGAAGCTGTTCCGTATTTCCGCGACGGGGCTGCCTCGGCTTCGTTGGGTAAGTCGTCTGTTGCTCGGGGGTGGCCTGGCGTTCCTGGTCGCTGTGGCGTTCTGGCGGAATGGCTCCGAGTCCGTGAGCGACCGAACGGATCGGGCCGGAGCGAGCGTGGATCACGAGCGCTCCGCGTCAAGGGACGACGCTGCGGACCGGGAGCCTCTACCCGAGGACACGACTCCTGTCGGTCGGCTCGTCCGGGCGGCCTTCACGGACGATGTCAGCGTCGTTTCCGCATTGATTGAGGACGGCGTGCCGGCGGATGCCGAGGACACAAGGGGATACCGAGCGCTGCATCAGGCCGCCGCCAACGACGCGGTTCGGGTAATCCAGTTCCTTGCAGATCACGGCGTGGATCTTGATGCTCCGGATGGGATCGGCTGGACAGCCTTGAGTTGGGCCTCCTACTACGGTTCCCTGTCCGCGGCCAGGGAGCTACTGGCCTACGGGGCTGACCCCGACGCCCAACATGCTCCGAATTGGGTTACACCGTTGATGCAGTTGATGGGAGGCTGGCACATGGCGGTGGACGGTATTGCTGATGCTCCCCCATTCAGGGAGAAGGACCGGGTCGCCCTGGCTGCGGCGCTCTTTCGGGCAGGCGCGGATCCCAACCTGGAGGGGGGCGGTAGCCCTCCCATGCACATCGTGCTGTTCATGGACAACATTGAGTTGCTGACCCTGTTCGTCAATGGCGGGGCACATGTCAGCACAAGTCCGAGCGCCAGGATCATGGCGCAACGGACGGGCCCGTGGGGCGATCTGGTTCGGAGCGCCTTCGAACGTGAGGGTGTGTCCTGGTGATCGGGCAGTCCGGGCGATATCGCCTTCTCGTTCTTCCTGACTCATGGAGGTTGACTCAAGAGAACGCAGTGTGTGTAAATCTGGCTGTGGGCGTGCTGCTGACCTGCGGAGCGCTCTTCCTGCTGTCGGCTCCTGCTGAGGCTCAGGACGATTGCCGATTCGAGGTCCACTGCACTGTCACACCCAACGGGGGTGGCTGCTGCGATGGACACCTCTGCTGCTTCTGAGGCAGGTCCGCGCCGGACACGCCTGAAGCGGTAACCGGCGCGATCTCGAGAGTGGCGGGGCGAATCCCCGGACAGCGGACTATCCTTTTCCGCCCTTGGCGCCGTCAGGGGTGATTGTGGTGATGTCTGTTGTTCGGGGTCGTGTCGCGTTCCGTCTGGGCGCCTCTCGCATTCTGAGCGGTGGCGCGCCCGCAGTTGTGGGCGCGCTTGCTGTTGTGGCGTGCGCCAGCCACACGGTATGGATGATCTGGGGGTTGCTGATCGAACACCCCTTGCCCTTTCCGGAGGCCAGCGAGCTTGTTGAGCTTGTGGTTGAGGACGTGGCGCCCGGTACGCCGGCTGTCCTGCTGGATCGGGAGGCGGATCTTCTGGCGCGTGAGGCGGCTTCCTTCCAGTCTCTGAGCACCTGGGCGCCTGGTGTCGACATCCTCGAAACAGCGGCGGGGGCGGAGGAGGTTCGCTACGCAGAGACTGGCCCTGGCATGTTCGACATGTTGGGGGTGTCCCCCGCCGGCGGGCGACTCTTTCGGGTTGACGATCACGAGGCGGCTGCTGCGGGCGAAAGACTGCTGCTACTCAGCCATCGACTCTGGCGCACAACCTTCGGGGCGGCCCCCGAAGTCGTGGGCTTGCGAATTCCTTTCGGCGGCGCCCCCGCCCGGATCCTCGGAGTCATGCCACGTGGGTTCCAGTTTCCGGCGCCGTCGTTTGATCTCTGGGTTCCCGCGCCAGCGCGCGTTCCGGGGCCGATGCGCGGCAACCTGCGACTGCAATCTGTCCGACTGGTTGGACGTCTGTTGCCGGATGTCTCTGGTGCGGCGGCGGCTGCGGAGGCGACGACTCTCGTTCGTAACGCTGGTCTTCCCGAGTCTCTCCAGCGTGACCAGGTGACGATCGGGGCGCTTGGCCTGACGCGGCAGGTGTCGGCCTCCTTTCGGCCGGCCCTCGAAATCGTCCGTGTCGGGATTGCGCTGCTGTGGGTCGTCGGCATGGTCGCGGCGTGTTCCCTGCTTGCTTCGGCTGCTCTGGGCGGACGTCGAGCGACCAGCATTCGTCGGGCCCTGGGGGCGCAAGACCCGGACGAAGCCGGAGTCGTGGGCTCGCGGATTCTGCTGTTGGGCCTTGCCGTTGGCGCCGCCGCCGCCGTCCTCTCGCTCGGTATTGCGAAGCTGGCTCGACCGGCGCTGGACCAACTTGCGACCTCGTCGCCGGAAGGGCCGGGTTGGTCAGGCGTTGGGAATCTGTTCCTGATGGCGGTGGTCGGTGTAGCGGTCGCCGAGTGTCTCGCCGTGGCGGTCGCGCGCCGCGTGGAGCCCGGGCTCGCGCTCGGACGGAGCGGGACTCGCCGTCGCGCGACGCCGGCGTTTGTCCTCGTGGTGTGCGGTACCGCTGCGGCCGCTGTCCTTGCCTCCGGAAGCATGCTGTTGTCTTCTGGCGCACTGGATGTGCTCCGCGGAGAAGGAAGCTATCCGTCGCGCGGCCTTGTCCACCTGACGCTGGACCATTCGGCGCCTCGGCCCGGCGTCGTCGGCGCTCGTTCGCCTCTGGAAGTGAACGCGTTGCGGGACCGGCTGCTGCTCGTCCCCGGTGTCGTGGAGGCCGGTTATGCGGAGAGCCTGCCTGACCGTCCTGGCGGTGAGCTCCTCCGGGACGAGTCGCTTTCCGGATCCGAACCGGTTGTCGTGCGTCGGGTTGGGCCAACGCTGTTTTCGACCCTGCAGCTTCCCCTCGTCCTGGGTCGAGGAATCCAGGAGACGGACGCCAGACCGGCAGAGCCCGCTGCAGTCGCCGACCGGACCCTGATTCGCCGTCTCGGCATTACGGATCCTGTTGGCCATGTCGTTGGGCGAGGTCGCAATGCCTACCGAATCGTCGGCGTCGTCCCGGATGTCGCCGTGTATCCGCGCGGCCCCCTGCAGACGGCCGGGACCCTGTATGCGCACCACTCCCAGAGATCTCATGCATCCGCGATGCGGTGGAGGTACGTAGTCCGGTTCCGTGACTCTCCGGGACCTGAGCAGCTCACCGCGGTTCGCCGACTTGTCGAAGAGTCGGAGATGGGTCTGCGCATTCTGAGGCTTGAGACGGATCAGGATCGACGGGTTGCGCTGCTCGGCGCCGGACTGTTGACTACGATCGCAGTCTCCGTCTTCGGTGTGGCGGGACTCCTGCTCACGCTCCTTTGTGTGCTTGGCCAGGTCGCGAACGAAGCATCACGCCAGCGACACGCACTGGCCGTTCGGCAAGCGCTCGGAGCGTCAACCGGAAGTCTCGTGCGTGAGGCCGTACGTCGGGTCGCCGTCGCCGGAGCGATTGGGGTGGCGTTGGGAGCCGGGCTCTCTTGGCTGCTCGCACGGTTTGTCGCGCGCCGGATGCCATGGGTGGAGGCCGCCGATCCGATGCCATACCTCCTTCCGGCCCTGTTGATCACCGCCCTCGTCGTAGTCGGGTGCGCCGTTGGCGGAGGGATCCTGATCCGGCGCGAGCAGCCCTGGAGAATTCTGCAGGCTGCATGAGACCTCGTGGCGTCATGGGCGCGCATCGCCTCCACGAGGCCGGCTGAGGCCGCGCCGTTCTCACCGACAGTCTGCACTGTGGCGAAGGGACGCCTCCTGGGATCGGGCCGCGGCCAAGGCCCAACCAGGCGCGACATCAGCGTTGAGCCCGGATCGCCGAGCCCGGGTTCCGGTCCGGCGCCCGGGACTCAGTCCGTGACGACGGGCAGGGCGGGGAAGCGCTCCCAGCCGCCGCGGGTGAAGTCGGGGAAGTCGCGGGGACGGCTGCGGTCGGCGACCGAGCGCTCGCTGAGCTCGGTCACGGCGCTCAGCGCCGCGGCGTCGTAGACGTTCATCTCGGTCGGCAGCCCCTCCTGGAGACACCGGATGAGCCGGTAGTCCTCCAGGTAGTCCATCCGGCCGTGTCCGAGTTCTTCGCCCGGGGAGGCCACGTTCCGCCAGAGCGGGTGCTCGTACTCGGGAAGCCAGGTTTCGGCGTCGTCCCAGCGGTGGGACTCGCTCTGGCCCTCGACGTAGACCCGGTTCGGGTAGCCGGCGAACAGCCCGCGCGTTCCCTGGACCAGGTGGATCCGGCTGTAGGGGCGGGGCAGGTTCGTGTCGTGGACGACGGTGATCGTGCGGCCCCTTGCCGTCTGGATGAGGCTCAGGTTGACGTCGCCGAGCACGAACTTCTCGTCCCGCTCGGGCGCGCCATCGGGGAAGTGCTCGCGGGCGTACTCCTGGAGGCCCCGGGACGGCCCGCTCATCGAGACGAGATAGTCGAACCGGTCGCCGCGCCCGATGTCCATGCAGTTCGCCACCGGGCCCAGCCCGTGGGTCGGGTAGAGGTTCGCGTTGCGCTCCCGCGAGTGCGCCCGTCGCCAGAGGCCCTCGCCCCGGTCGGAGAACTTGACCCCGCGCAGATCGTGGAGGTAGCCCCCTTCGGCGTGGAGCACTTCGCCGAACACCCCTTGGCGCACCATGTGGAACACCGCCATCTCGAACCGCCCGTAGTTGCAGTTCTCCATCATCACGCAGTGCCGTTCGGTGCGCTCGGCGGTCTCCACCAGCGCCCAGCACTCTTCGAGCGTGGTCGCGGCCGGCACTTCGGTGGCGGCGTGCTTCCCGTTCTCCATCGCCGCGAGGCACACCGGGACGTGGAACCGCCAGGGCGTCGCGGTGAAGACCAGATCGAGATCCTCCTCGGCGCACATCCGCTCGAAGTCGGTTTCTCCCCGGGTGTAGAGGGTGGGCTCGGGACCACCGGCCTCCCGGATCCATTCGCGGGCCCGCTCGGCGTGCTCCTCCCGGATGTCGCAGACCGCGCGGATCTCGACGCCGGGAGACGCCTTGCCCACCGCTAGCAGGTTCCGCACGTGGACGGACCCCATGCCGCCGACGCCGACGAACCCGATGCGGACCGTCGGGATGGGGTCGACCGCGAGGAGCGAGGCCGGGGCGGCCTGGGCCGACGCCCTGCGACCAGTGGCGAGGCCCGAGACTCCGGCGACCGTGGAGGCCGCGAGGAGCTCCCGCCGGGTCCAGGCGCCGCGAGGGCGCGACGGCGGGGACGCCGGGTTCGTCCCGACGACTTCCGGTTGTGGGGGGGAGCCTCGATGCCGCCGATTCGTCATGGCTGGAGCGTAGCGGCGCCGGCGTTCTCGTCGGGGCGGCTCAGCGCCAGAGTCGCGCTCTCCGGCGGCTCGACGGCGACGCCAATCTTCCGGCCGGCGGTTCCGATCAGAGCGCCGGTGACGCTGAACGCCCAGAACGACAGGGGCGCCGTCACAGCGAAGGGAAGCGCCATCAGGACTTCAGTGGGGATCCAGAGGCTCGCGCAACCGGCGGCGAGCAGGGCGCACAGCAACGGGCGTCGCCAGACCCGCCGCAGATGTCCGGGCAGGTTGAACGCCTCGCCAAGTCGGCCGGCGGCGATCTGCTGCGCGGCCAGCGGCAACAGAAGGTAGAAGAGGGCGAGGCTGCCCACCACGAGCGCCTGGAAGGCGGGGTGAAGCGTCTGGCTGGTCCCCTGGCCCGAGCCGGCGCTGTTGAGCCACTGCGCGATGAAGAACACGGGGAGCCTGAACACGCCGTGGAACAAGATCCACACCGCGAAGACCCGGAAGCAGTCAATCGCAAACCCGCGGAGATCCTCCCAGGCCGGCAGAGTCTCCGGTTCGGCGCCGAGCGCTGACCGGGCGACGCGCACCTGGTAGCCCCCCAGCAGGGTCCAGCCGACGAACGGAACGAGCGCCGCGGCCAGCCCGAAGAGCCACTTCGAGAGGAGCCCGGGTCCGCGGAACGGCAGCAGGGCGAGCCGGCCCAGCTCCCCGAGCGTGAAGCCCGACCGTTCCCTGGACGCAGAAGATCCGCTGCTCTCGCTCATTCTTCGGTGCGGGCTTCGGTCACCGGGTCAACCTCGCGGCGCAGCGTCAGTTCGGCGTCCAGGTTCGTCGGTTCGAGGGCGACGCCCATCTTCCGGCCGGCGGTCCCGATGAGCGCCCCGGTCACGCTGGCCACCCAGAAGGTGAACGGAGCGGTGACGATGAAGGTAAGCCAGTCAATCAGCAGGAGCTCCAGATCTGTGTCCATCGTGTCGATCGGGTAGGTGAGCGCTATTTCCGCGGCGACGATGATGAGACACAGGAAGGGGTGTCTCCGGACCCGGCGCGCGTGGCCGACGATGTTGAAGGCGGCGCCGAACCGGCCGGCGGCGATCTGCTGGGTGGCCAGGACCGTCAGCAGGCCGGAGAGGCCGAGGATGACCGCGCTGATCGCCATGTCCCCCGGAGTCTCGGGCGCGACCCAAAGGCCCACGGTCCACCCGAGGAGCAGGGAAGCCGGGAGCAGGAAAGCAAGCATCACGACGCCGAGCCGCGCGCAATCCAACGCGAGCCCCAGGAAGTCGTCCCAGACAGGCAGCGTCTCCGGCTCGGACTCGAGCGCCCGCCTCGCGACCCGCACCTGGTAGCCGCCCAGCAGGAACCAGCCGACGAAGGGAACCAGCACGGCGGCGATCCCGAAGAGCCACTTCGAGCGGAGGCCGGGTCCGCGGAACGGCAGCAGGGCGATCCGGCCCAGCTCCTGCAGCGTGAAGCTCGCCCGCTCCGGAGGAGCAGGCGCCCCGGCGTGTCCGTTCATTCCGCTGCGAGAACGTCGTTGACCGCCCGATGCGCCTCCCGGATCGACGCGTCGGTGTGCGGGCTCGCCGCCGCATCGGAATTCGCGATGCCGATCCGGCCGAACGGCTGGCGGGCGCGCACCACCGGACGGTCGTCGCCGGCCTCGAACGCCCACTCCGGCGGGTCGAAGAGCGGGTTGTAGGAATAGGTGTAGCCGTGCGGCCAGCGGTTCACCGTGATCGCGGCGATCTCGCGGTCGGGGTCGAACCCGGCCCCGCCCAGCATCCGTCCCAACTGGTCGCGGAGGTTCGCCTCGACGGTCTCGAACGTCGTGTGGAGCAGCTCCATCCGGCCGATCCGGTGCTGCTCGCGGCGCGACAGGCCGGGCTCGCCCGGGTAGCGGTTCATCCGCACCACGAGCGGCTCGTCGGGACTCTCCGAGGTGCGGTAGTCGCCGAGCGCCAGCGGGGGCGCAAGCGCCACCGAGGTGCAGAAGCTGCCCGGAGCGGCGATCGAGGAGACGCCCGCCTCCACGAACGCCCGCCAGCTTCGCACCAGCACCGAGGTGTACTGGAGCGGCGACTTCACCGGCCAGGCGAGCGCGTCCCGCTGCTCCTTCGGGAGCTCGGGGATCAGGTAGGGAATGATGTTGTGCCAGCAGGCCATCACCACCCGGTCGGCGTTCACCCGGTGGCCCTCGTCGCCCCGGACGTAGGTCACCCGGGCCGGACCGGCGCCTCCCGGCTCCACCCGGATCACCGTCGAGGAGAGGCGGATCCGGGTGGGCGAGTCGGGCTCGTCCAGCCGGGTGTAGTCCAGCGGGGCGAGGATGATGTCGTCGAGGGTGGATCCGGGGACGGCGCGCGGGATGGCTTTCCGGACGAGCAGCCGCGCGATCGTGGCGTTCCCGTCGGGGAAGTAGAGATCGGGGATCCCCTCGTCGGCGCGCGCCTGGTTTTCGCGTCCGTGCTGTCCGCCGGGTTCGTCGGCGAGCGCCTCTCTCGGCGTCTCCGGGATCTCCATCCCGGAGAATCCCGGCCACCCCTCCTCCCAGGCGTAGCGGGCGGGGAGCGCGTCGATCCCGGTGCAGAAGATGCTCCGCGGCCGGTGGTCGAAGAACCAGATGACGCCCGGATCGCACCCCACGTGCTTCACCAGGAAATCGGCGTAGCTGATCGTGGCGAGGTAGGTCTTCTTCTGGACCGGGTCGAGGTCCGGGAGGTAGTCGGGCTGTTCGGCGGCGTGGAGGCGAAGCAGATCCCGCTGGACCGCCTCCGGCATCGGGGAACCGGCGAGGAAGGCCTCGAGCCCGACGCCCCTCGGCCCCTTCACCAGCCGGTCTTCGCCGAACGTCTCGCGCTCGAAGAACATCCCCGAACCGAGGCCCAGCCGGGGGTAGAGGTCGCGGACTCCGGCGAGGCTGTCGTGGTAGGCCTGCGCGTCGATCCCGAGCTCGAGGAGGAGCCCCCCGGCGATCTCCCCGAACTGGGAGGGCGCCTCGACGTTCAGCGTCCCGCCGTTCATCAGGTAGGTGCGCCCGTCCATCCGGAACTCGTTCCGCTTGGCGTGGCCGCCGAAGTCGTCATGGTTGTCCAGAACGAGGATCCGCGCGTCCGGACCCGCCTGCTTCCGGAAGAAGTGGGCGGCGGCGAGACCCGAGATCCCGCCGCCGACCACGACCAGGTCGTAGGCCTCGCCGGTGTCCGCGGCGCTCCACTCGCGCCCCTCCTGGGTGAAGCCGTGGGCCACTTCGAACGAGCCCGGATGCGAGCCGCGCATCCCGGTGCGCAGCGGCGGATAAGGGGCGGACCCTTCGCGCTCGATGGCCGCCTGGAACTCCGGGACGTCGCCGCAGGAGAGCGCCGCGCCGGTGAGCGCGACGGACACCCCGGAGAGGAAGTCCCGGCGGTTCACGCCGGCGGGGAAGGATCGGTTCCGTTTCATGCCGTCTCCTGAATGTCTGTCGAGGCGTCCCCCGGCTCCCACACGCGCCGCTCGAGCCGCACCCGGCCCCGTTCATCGAACGGGACGCGCTCCTGCTCGAGCAGCGCGCGCTGGAGTCCTGGCGGACACAGCCCGCGTTCCTCCGCCGAGAGCGCGCCAAGCGCGCTGACGACCCGGTGCCAGGGGGCGCCCGGCGGACAGCGCCGCATCGCCCACCCGGCGGCGCGCGCCGAGAGCGGGTAGCCGTCCGCGGTGACCTGGCGGGCGAGCCGACCGTAGGTCGTGACCCGGCCCCTCGGGATGCGGCGCACGAGTGCATGGACGCGGGCGAACTTGCCGTCCGCCTCGTCCGGAGCGAGGAGCAGGGAGGGTTCCACGGCGGTCCCCTGCTTGTACCACACGGCGGAGCGGACGAACGGTATGTTCCGGTTCCGGCATGAGCCTCACGCCCTCGGAAGATCTCCGCCACCCCTGGGACCTCACCCCCCGGGAGGCCGCCGAGATTCAGCGGCGTCTGGCCGGTCGGGTGGAGACCGCCCCTCCGCCCGGCTTCCAACCCCGCTTCGTCGTGGGGGTGGACGCCGCCTTTCCGCGCCCCGACCCCGGGGCGCCGCGCGAGGTCGTGGCGGCCGCGGTCGTCTGGGACCTCAGGGAGCAGCGCGCGGTGGAGGAGCGCCTCGTCCGGAGACCGCTCGCCTTTCCCTACGTCCCCGGCCTGCTCTCCTTTCGGGAAGCCCCGGCGGTTCTGGACGCTCTCGCCGGGCTCACGACGACTCCCGACGCGCTCCTCGCCGACGGGCACGGCCTCGCGCACCCGCGCCGCTTCGGCCTCGCCTGCCACCTCGGCGTCCTGACCGGCCTTCCCTCCGCCGGGTGCGCCAAGAGCGTCCTCGTCGGAGCGCATGAGGAGCCCGGCCCGGAACGCGGGGCGCGGACGCGGCTCGTCCACCGCGGCGAGCTCGTGGGGGCGGCGCTCCGCACCCGGTCCCGGGTCCGACCGGTCTTCGTCAGCGTCGGCCACCGGCTCGATCTCGAGTCGGCGGTCCGGCTCGTTCTCGCCTGTGGCGGCGGCCGGCGCCTCCCCGAGCCGACTCGTCTCGCCGACGCGGGTGTCGGCCGGCGTTCCCAGGGGGTCGCGGCTTCTTCGTAGACTCGCGGCGAATGCCCGCTCCGAGAATCTCCCGCTCCCGAACCCTCCCCACCTTCGCCGTCTTCGCCCTCACCCTGGCCTGCGGCCCCCCCACCGACACCCTGGAGATGTCCGACACCGAAGAGACCCCGGCAATCCCGGCGCTCACCGAGGCGGACGCCGCCGCCTTCGCAGCGCTGGCGCTCGACTGCGTCCTCAAGGAATACCCGAACCAGGTCGCGCTGCGGCTTCGCAGCGACGAGGACCTCGCTCCGCCCCGGGAGCTGACGCCGGTCTTCTACGGCTGCTACGACTGGCACTCGGCGGTCCACGGCCACTGGCTGCTGGCCCGGCTGACCCGCCGGTTCCCGGAGGCGGAATTCGCGGCGGGGGCGAGGGAAGCGCTCGACCACAACCTCACGGCGGAGCGGGTGGCGGGGGAGCTGCGCTACGTCTCGGTCGAGGGCCGCCGCGGCTTCGAGCGCCCCTACGGTCTGGCGTGGCTCCTTCAGCTCGACGCCGAACTCGGCGAGTGGGCGGGCGACACCGCGTCCCCGCCGGAGGACCGCGGGCGCGCCGCCCGCTGGCGCGAAACGCTCGATCCGCTGGTCACGAACGCCGTCGAGCGGCTGAACGACTTCCTCGGCAAGCTGGAACACCCCCTCCGGGTGGGGGAGCATCGCCAGACCGCGTTCTCGGCGGGCCTGATCCACGACTGGGCGGCCTCAACCGGCCACGCCGAAACCAGCGATCTGCTCGCCGCCCGCGCCGAGGTCTGGTATCGCGGCGATGTCCGGTGCCCGGTGGGCTACGAGCCCGCCGGGCAGGACTTCCTGTCGCCGTGCCTGGGAGAGGCCGACTTCATGCGCCGGGTTCTCCCGGGGGAGGAGTTCGGCGCCTGGCTGGACGCCTTCCTCCCCGGTCCGCTGCCCGGGACGCTGGAGCCGGTCCGGGTCCCCGAGGACGAGGAGGACGCCTTCGGGCACCTCCACGGTCTCCACCTGAGCCGGGCGTGGATGGCGCGGGGCGTCGCGTCGGCGCTACCGGAGGAGGATCCCCGCGGACGGGCGCTTTCGGCGCTCGCCGCCCGAAACGCCGCCGCCGGGCTCGCCGGGGTCGACCCGTCGAACTACACCGGCAGCCACTGGCTCGGGAGCTTTGCGGTCTACCTGCTGACGGACCGCGGCCTCCCCCAAAGGGCGGGTCAGGAGTAGAGGAGCGCCGCTTCGCGGTCGGGGTCGAACGCGGCCCCTTCGGCGTCCCCGGCGTCCGCGATCTCCGCCGGCGGCCGACCGGCCTCGATCCCTTCCCGGAGTTCGGGGTTGCCGAACAGGATGTCGATCGGGAGCCGCACCGTTTCGTACTCGTAGGGCGGGGGACGCCAGGCGAACTCCGCCGGCCAGAGACGGCGGATGTGGCTCAGCAGCGCGATCCCGGTGCGCCACGGCCGGTAGGTCCTGCGGTCGATGACGTGCTGCATGACCCCGCCGCATTCCTCGTCGTGGAACTTGTGGAAGGTCGGGCGGAACCGGATCGGCCGGAACCGGACCCCGGGCAGCTCCTCCTCGGCGAGCGCATCCTTCAGGCGCACGCCGTCCACCCAGGGGGCGCCCATCATCTCGAAGGGTCGCGTCGTCCCGCGCCCTTCGGAGAGCAGCGTCCCCTCGATAAGGCAGGCGCCGGGGTAGACCGCCGCGGTGTCCAGCGTGGGCATGTTCGGGGACGGGGGCGCGAAGGGGAGTCCGGTCTCGTCGAGCCAGGCATCCCGGCGCCAGCCGCTGCAGCCCACCACCACCAGGTCCGCTCCGATCCTGTGCTTCCGGTTCAGGTGGCGGGCGATCTCGCCGGCGGTCATCCCGTGCCGGTTGGGGAGCGGGTAGAGACCGACGAACGAACGGTGGTCGTCCCGGACCAGGTTGCCCTCCACCGCGCTCCCGATGGGATTCGGGCGGTCGAGCACGACGATCCGCTTGCCGAACTCCGCCGCCGCCTCCATGGCGTGCGCCATCGTCCAGATGTAGGTGTAGTAGCGCGAGCCGATGTCCTGGATGTCGAAGACGAGCGCGTCGAGATCCTCCACCATCGCGCGGGTGGGCCGCCGCGTAGGCCCGTAGAGGCTGATCAGCGGGACCCGGTCGCCGCCCGCGCCGCCGTCGGGGATCTCGACGAGATCCTGCTCCACCGCGTCGAAGCCGTGCTCGGGGGCGAAGAGCCTGACGAGCCGGACGCCGGGAAGCCCGGCGACGACCTCCCGGGCGTGGCGCAGCGAGGCGTCCACCGAAGAGGGGTTCGCGATGAGCCCGACGCGGAGCCCGGCGAGCAGCTCTCCCATTTCGGGGAGGCGGTCGAGTCCGCTCCGCACCGGTTCCGCGCCCATGCGGGAAGCCTACGTGAGCCCGGGGGCGGCCGTTCCCGCGCAGTGGGATACTTCGGGGTTCGCGTCGGCCCCCCGGCCGGCGGAAGGAGGCCCCCGTGACCCGCTCCCGTTCGATTCTTCTGATCGCCCTCGTCGCGGCGCTCGCGATTCCCCTGGGCGCCGCCGCCCAGGAGGACCGGTGGACGCCCGAGGTCTCCATGGAGTACCACCGGATCTCCGGCGTGGCGATCTCGCCCGACGGCTCGCTCGCGGCATTCGGGGTGACCCGTCCGCTGATGGAGGGCGAGATGTCCGAGTACCGGACGCGGATCCATGTGGTCCCGACCGCCGGAGGGGACACCCTGGCGTGGACCCGCGCCGAGGATTCGGTGAGCTCGCCGGCGTTTTCCCCCGACGGACGGTTCCTGGCCTTCACCAGCTCGCGGAACGGGAAGCCGCAGGTCTTCGTCCTTCCGCTCGCCGGCGGGGAGGCCTGGCAGTTGACCCACGCCGAAAACGGCGTCCGCTCCTTCCGGTTCTCGCCGGACGGGCGGAGCGTCGCCTACACGATGACCGACCCCGAGACCGAAGAGGAGAAGACCCGGAAGAAGGAAAAGCGGGACGTGGAGCTGGTGGACCGCAACTTCAAGTACGCCCACCTCTACGTGGCGCTCGCCGGGGACGGACCCGACCCGGACGCGGAGGATCGCCGGATCACCCGGGGCGACTTCCACGTCACCGGCTTCGACTGGTCGAGCAGCGACCGGATCGTCTTCACCCACCAGGCGGACCCCCGGATCAACACGAACCGGCGCTCGGGGGACCTCTCGGTGGTCCACCTGTTCGAAGGCGACATCACCCTCCTGAGGGGAGGCGACGGGATCGAGAGTTCGCCCCGGGTCTCCCCCGACGGGGCCACGGTGGCGTTCCGCTCGACCGGGGACCAGCCCGAGCCCGTGGGGCTCGGCGATGTCTACACGGTCCCGGTCGAGGGCGGGCCGGCGACGAAGCTGGCCGAGACCCCCGACCGCAGCCCCGGCATCCTCGGCTGGTCCCGTGACGGGTCGCTGGTCTACGTCGCCGAGGCGCACCGGACTTCACGGCGGATGTTCGCGCTCCCCGCGGACGGCGGCGCCCCGGTCGCGGTGACCACCGGCGACGGGGTCTTCCGTTCCCCGGCGGTCGCTGCGGACGCGGACGTGATGGCCTTCACCCACGAATCACCGGAGACCCCGTGGCAGGTCTTCGCCGCCGATCTGGGCGCCGGAGGGAGTCCGCCGGACGCCTTCCAGCCCCGTCAACTGACCGATCTTCACGCCGGGGCCCCCCGGCCCGCCATGGGGCTGACGCGCGTGCTCGACTGGGAGTCCCCCGACGGGACGCCGGTCGAAGGGCTCCTGACGCTTCCCCCCCACTACCGGGAGGGCCAGCGGGTCCCCCTCATCCTGAATGTCCACGGAGGCCCCGCCGGGGTCTACTCGGAGACGTTCACCGGGGCCCCCTCGATCTACATGCTCCAGTACTTCGCCGCCGAGGGGTTCGCGATCCTGCGGCCCAACCCCCGCGGCTCCACCGGCTACGGGAAGGAGTTCCGCTTCGCGAACATCATGGACTGGGGCTTCGGCGACATGGACGACCTGATGGCGGGCGTGGATCTCGTGATCGAACAGGGCGTCGCCGACCCCTCGCGGCTCTTCATCATGGGCTGGAGCTACGGCGGCTACATGACCTCGTTCGCGGTGACCCGCACCGACCGCTTCGTCGCCGCCAGCATGGGCGCCGGCCTGCCCAACCTGATCAGCATGGTGACGACGACCGACATCCAGGACTATCTCGCCGCCCACCAGGGAGGCGAGTTCTGGGAGGACTTCGAGGTCTACGAGGCCCATTCGGCGATCTACCGGATCGCCGAGGTCACGACGCCGACCCAGGTGATCCACGGCGCGGAGGATCTCCGCGTCCCCTTCACCCAGGGGCAGGAGTTCTACCGGGCGCTCGACCGGCTGGGCGTTCCCACCGAGATGGTCGTCTACCCGCGGACCCCCCACGGGCCGCGGGAGCCGAAGTTCCTGATGGACGTGTCGGAGCGGATCCTCACCTGGTTCCGCCAGCACACGCCGGCGCCCGCGACCACGATGGAGCCCTGAGGAGAGCCCCCGGGCCGGGCGGGGATTACTCCCGCCCGAGCGCCCGGGCCTCCTCGGCGAACTTCACGTAGATCGCGCGGGCTTCATCGAACTGGGCGTAGACGTGCGCCTGCTCCGCCTCGGAGCGCCAGTAGGGCCACTCCTCCGCCATCTCGCGCAGCCGGTCGACCCAGCGGATGGAGTACTCCGCCGCCGCCAGGCTCCGCACCGGCTCGTCGCCGGCGAGCGCCCAGACCGGGTTCGTGAAGGCCTGCGGGTAGGCGCAGTCGAGCGGGCGCCGGTCCTCCGGCCCGCCCTCGGCCCGGACCAGGATCCAGGTGCTGTGGGGGATCTCGAGCGTGCCGGATCCGCTGGCCGACTTCTGGTCGGCCGAGAGTGGAACCTCGGCGACATCCTCGCCGCCGGCCACGATCCAGACCCGGTCGAGCGGCGTGATGGAACGCACGCCGACCTTCCAGGAGACCTCGCCTCCACCCTCGGCGAGGCGCACCTCGTCTCCGGGAATCCGGTTGTTGATCCGGAAGTCGATCAGCGGGCCGCAGCTCACGAAGGCGTGACCGTTTCGCAGTCCGGCCAGCCAGGCGTCCATATCGAGGCCGGCCTCGCCGGTGTGGATGTAGGTCTTGATGGATCCCACGAGCTTGCTCCGCTGCATGTCGCTGATCGAGTCCTCACCCCCGACCGCCGTGACCCGCAGACCGTTGCTCAGCGTGGCGTACCACGGATGGAAACCGGAGCGCGAGGCGGAAGACCACTCCACCGCGTGGGTCTCGCCGAGCGCGGCGTCCACCATGTAGCCCTTGGCTCCTCCGAGGGCGCCGGGTCCGCCGTCGGGGCCGACGAGCGGATCGCTCTCGCCGAAGAAGGCGTGGACATAGCCGACGGTGGCCCCTTGCGCCTTCGCCTTGCGGAACATGTCGGTGTTCGAGGGGTAGAGGCTCTCGATCGCCGTGCCCTCGTAGCCGGTGGTGTAGGGCGAGAGCAGGTGGGTTTCGAGGTCGAACATGAAGACATGGCCGTAGAACGGCGGCCGGTATTCCTGTCCGACGATGAGGAGCATTTCATCGGTCGAGAGCGGGTGGGCGCCGCCGCCGGGGACGAAGTACTGGTAGTCGAGGATGCGGTTGTCCTTGTTGGCGACCTGCTCGAGAACGATGTCCTGGTCCTCGGCGTCCGACATGAACATGAGGTTCTCGAGCGTGTTCCCGAGGTTGCCTCCGTAGTTCATGTGGATGTGGGTCGATCCGCTCAGCCAGCCGAGCGCCGCCATGTCGGTGATCGGCGCGAGCCGCAGGGTGGCCGCGGTGACCTCTCCCTCGCGGATCTCCAGGGTCTCTGACGCGGGTTCGAACTCGAAGCCGCGCACCGCCTCGACCTCGACCGGACCGACCGGGAGTTCGAGCCGGAAGCTCCCCGCCTGATGGAAGATGTTCTCGTCGGAGCCTCCAACCCGGGCGTAGGCGTCGGGCGGAGCGTAAAACCGGCCGTCCGAGGCGGTCAGGTGGATGCGCGAGGCGACTTCCTCTCCGGTGGAGTCGTCCACCGTCCGCACCGAGAGGACGCCGACCGGCCGTTTCCAGAGCCTCCGGGTGATCCGGACCGGCCGCCGCTCGCCGCCGTAGGTCTCGAGCAGCTCGAGCTGGGGCAGGCCGTGTTCGTTCGAGATGAACGCGATCCACTCTCCGTCGGGCGACCAGCGCGCATGGAAGGCGTCGTGGTTGAAGAACGTGAGCTTGTAGGGCGAGCCGCCGTCGGTCGGCTGGACGTACAGGTTCGCGAACTGGTCGGCCGCGCCGGCGGTCGAGGAGTAGATGAAGCGCTTCCCGTCGAGCGACACGTCGGGGCGGGTGCGGTAGAGCGACTGCTCGGCCAGCACCGTCGTCCCCTCGTCGAAGCCCTGCGCCGCCAGCGGGACGCGGATCACGTTGCCCGACCCCAGCGGGACCTCGTGGTTCGAGATCATCAGCAGCTCCCGGGAGTCGGGCATCCACGCCGGAGAGATGTGCATGTCCCAGGGCCCGAAGTAGAGCCGGTTGTTCCCGTAGTCCTCGTCCCGCGTGAGGGCGAGCTCCTCTCCCTGGAAGTCCCCGTCGGCGAACTCGCGCACGTAGACGTTGAAGTAACCCGAGGGCTTCGTCGAGACATAGGCGAGCCGCCGCCCGTCGGGCGAGAAGGCCGGGTCCATGTAGAGGAACTCGTCGTCCGCCAGCATCCGGCTCTCACCGGTCGCCACATTCAGGACCCCCAGGCCGAAGGTCTCGTGGTTCCGGTCCACCGTGTAGACGATGAACCTCCCGTCGGGAGACCAGGTCGGCATCGAGTGGTATCCGGGACCCGCCGTGAGCTCCTCGGCGAAGCCGGTCGCGGGATCGACCCTCCAGATGGAGCCCGACATCGCGACCGCGATGCTCTCGCCGTCCGGCGCCCAGGCCGGCGCCCACGGTGTGCTCGAGGGCGACGGCGGGAAGTAGAAGTTGTGCATGTAGTTGCCGCCGTGGCGCGCCGGGGCGTAGGCGCCAGTCGGCTGGGCCGACACGGAGGCGGCCGTCAGCAGGCAGATGGCCAGGGGAAGGCGGGGCGACATGGTTCGTTCCTCCCGGAATACCGATTTCGGAAACATCAGACGGGCGGATGGCCGGAGGGCGTCAAGCGCTCCCGGATCCGTGGCTGTTCGGGGTCGACTTCGAGGGAGCGCCGGAAGGCCTCGCGGGCCCTGTCCGGCTCCTGAAGCGCGAGAAAGGCTTCCCCGAGCGCATTCAGGACGCCGGGGCGCGGGGGCCCGAGCGTGGTGGCCCGCTCCAGGTGGACCACGGCGCTCGGGTAGTTCTGTTTCAGATGGAACCCCAGGCCCAGCCCGACGGCTACCTCGTACTGGTCGCGGTGGGTGTGCTCGAGCGGGAGCAGCAGCGCGAGCGCCGCCTCGGCCCGGCCGGCGCGGAGGTGCGCGGCGGCCAGCTTCCACTTCGCCTGGGGAACCTCGGGGTCGCCTTCGGCCACCGCGCGCCGGAAGCTGGCCTCGGCCTCCGGGAAGCGGCCCTGCGCCCAGTGCTGGTCCCCGAGGACGACCTCCCGCAGCGCGGTCCGCTCCCAGTCGAAGCTGCGCCGGGCGAAGACCCCGGCGCGGGGAATCTGGCCGCGGGGCGAGACCACGACAGGCTCGCTGGCTTCAGCCAGCAGGGCGCCCGAGCCGTCGAGCAGCGCGACGCGGAACCGGTAGCGCCCGGGGGCCACCCCCTCGAGCGGAAACGGTTCCGCGATCAGCCCAGGCTCGTCCTCGCGGACCGCTCGCCGGCGCTCCTGGACGACCTCTCCATCCAGCAGCAAGCTGAAGTCGATCTCCTGCGGAGGCGCGGCTGACAGCAACTGGAAGGCGCAGTGCAGGGTGTCGCCGATCGCGTAGACCCCGCCCGGCGCCGGGTGGATCCGGGTGGGCCCCGCCTGGAAGGTCCGGAAGGCTCCGGGGCCGTCCGGCATCGTCTCGGTCCGGAAGCCGAGCACCAGGTCGCTGATCGCCGGTCGCCCGGGCGTCAGCTCCGGAACGCTCACCGGGCGTTCGGCCACCGTGTACTCCGAGGAGACGCGGTTGCGCAGGATCAGGATCACGTCGTACTCGCCGGGAACGAGCGGCACGCCGTCCTGGTAGGCGAACGTCGAGCCGCGTACGCTCTCGAGCTGCTCGCCGCTCAACTGGACGAACGCCTCCTTCTCGTCGGCGAGGACGAGACGGCCGGCGGGGTCGGTCACCTCGAGGCTGGCGTCGAGCGTCGTGAAGGCGCGGGTTCCGTCGCGGTTCCGGTCGAGCGCCAGACGTTCCAGATCCACTTCCACGCTGAAGTGGAGGTAGGGGTTGCGCTGCGGCCCGAAGAGGACCGCGAAGCTGGCTTCGCTGGGAACGAAGTTGAACGAGTACTCCGCCGAGACCCGGTTCCGGTAGCGCTCCCAGGCGTCGAGGTCGTCGTTCCGGATGGCGAGCGTCGGAGACGTCTCGATGCGCGCCAGGACGGCCGCCGAACCGAGCCCGACCGTGCCCCCCCGGAAATCGACCGGCTCGGAGGCGTCGATCGCCAGCGCGGCCCGGGCGAGCTCCGGCGAGATCTGCCGGAGCTGCTCCATGTCCTGTTCCGGGAAGGAGCGCGCCGGCCCCCGGAGCAGATCGCCCGGCACATCCGCGCCCGGCAGGAACAGACGGTAGTCGGCCGCCTCCTGCCTCCGGAAGAACACCAGATGGAAGAAGGAGGGGAGGTTGCGGGTCCGGTCGCCCTGGTAGAACCAGAGCTGCGTGTCGTAGAGGTTGTTGTGGAACTCGAAGTTCTCGATGCTCCGGGGAGGCCCGAGGAGGATGTGCATGCGCCCCCGGTCCGTTCGCCAGCCGGGAGCAAACGCTTCGCCCTGGAGTTCGCGGTTCGCGAAGTCGACGCGGCGTTCGTGCTCTTCCCTGAACTCGTTGTGCGGCGTTCCCGGGACCGGGTCGCGCTTCCGCCAGAACGCCTCGATGAAGCGCTCCCGCTCCAGCGGGCCGGAAAGCGAGGCGAAGACCTCCGCCTCCCGTTCGGTGATGATGTAGACGACCTCTTCCTCGAGCCAGCGACGGTCCTCGGCGGTCATCTCCTCCTGGCCGGCCGCGGCTGCGGGCTCGACCGCGGCCAGGACTCCGGCCGCCAGCAGCAGCGACGGCAGACGCGATGGCCGGACTTTCAGATGGAGGCTCCCGGGTGCGGAACGTAGCAGGGGCGCGGCGCGGAGGGCAATGCGGGCGGAGGCGCGCCCCGGCGGCGAACCCCCGGCGCGCGACCGCGCCGCAGCAGGTTGCGGCGCTTCCTGGCCTTCGGGTACATAATGGGGAAGGAGCCACTCGAGTCGGTCTTGGACTCTGATGACTCCAGGGAGTTGGTCATGTCGCGATCCTTCGTTCTCGCTCTCGCTGGCGCCGTGCTCGGGACGGCGGTCGCCGCCCAGGAGTCGGCGACCCTCTCCGGTCGGGTGGAGGACACCTCGGGTGGAGCGCTGCCCGGCGTGACCGTCACCGTGACCGAGAACGCCACCGGGCGTTCGGACACCGTCGTGACCGACGCCGAGGGCGGCTTCCGGGTGGCCGCGCTTCCTCCCGGGGTCTACCGGGTGGAGGCGACGCTCTCGGGGTTCGCCAACATGCTCCTGCCCGAGATCGAGCTGCTCGTCGGGCAAAACGCCAGCGTCACGATCCAGATGGCGCTCGCCGGCGTCGAGGAGACGATCACGGTCACCGCGGAGTCGCCGCTGGTGGACCTGCTGTCCTCCGAAGTCGCCGGCAACGTGGACCGCCGGATGATGGAGGAGCTGCCGGTTCAGGGACGTAACTGGATGGAGCTCGCGCTGCTGGTGCGCGGCATCACCGCGAACGACACGAACAACAACCGTCCGGGCATCGCCCGCGACGAGAGCTTCCAGCTCAACCTGGACGGCCAGCAGATCACCCAGCAGGTGGCGAGTTCGTTCTTCGGCCAGCCCAAGTTCAGCCGGGAGGCGATCGCCGAGTTCCAGATCGTCACGAACCAGTTCGACATCACCCAGGGGCGCTCCTCCGGCGGCCAGGTGAACGCGATCACCCGGTCCGGGACGAACGACTTCACGATGAGCGCCTACGGCTACTTCCGGGACGACCGCTTCAACGCCGAGGACCATGTTGCCGAGCGCGTGCTTCCGTTCGAGAACCAGCAGATTGGCGGCGTCATAGGCGGCCCGATCGTCGAGGACCGGATCCACTACTTCCTGTCCTACGAATACGAGCGGCAGCCGGGCAGCGTCTTCGTGGAGCCGCCCCGCCTCCCGGGACAGGAGTGGGTGTTCGACACGCCGCAATACCAGAACAGCTTCACCGCCCGGGTGGACCAGACGGCGTCCGACAACGATCAGCTCTCCTACCGCATGTCCTACTGGGACTTCGAGACCGCGTTCGACATGACGAGCACGCAGCATCCCTCGAACGCGCGGGCGCGGACGCAGGACTCGCTGAACGCCCTCGCGACCTGGACGCGCCGGTGGAACGACGAGGTCTTCACCGAGCTCAAGATCGGCTACAACGGCTTCGAATGGTCGAACCTGCTGGCCGACACCTCGGTCGGGGGTTGCGACCAGTCCTTCGGAAACCAGCAGATGGATCAGACCACCTGCCAGCCCAACTACGTCTTCCCGGGGATCACCTTCGGCGGTCCGCGGAACTTCCCCCAACTGTTCACGCAGGATCTCGGTTCCGCGCGCTTCCAGTTGAACTGGAGCCGCGAGAACCACGACTGGAAGATCGGCGGCGAGTTCCTCGGCTGGGTTGACGGCGGTGAGTGGCACCTGCTCGAGCGCGGCGAGTTCATCTTCAACTCGAGGCCGGACGACCTCGACCGCCGGTTCCCGCAGGAGTGCGCCTTCAACCCCTCGTGCTGGGACGTCAGCGGGCTCGATGCGACGGTGGCCCGCTTCAGCCAGAACGTCGGCAACTGGGTCATCGACATCCCGCGGCCCACGGTCGCCTTCTGGGTGGGAGACACCTGGCGCATGTCGGAGGAACTGGTCGTGAACTTCGGCCTCCGCTACGACCTCGACTGGGGCGCGCTGGCTCCTCCCGGCAACGACATCATGACGCCCTTCGCGGGCGCCAGTTCAGGCCGGAGCGCCGGCGACTCGCTCTACAAGTGGGACATCCGGGATCTGGACAACTTCGCGCCGCGCGCGGGTTTCGCGTATGACGTGGGCGGGACCGGCGATCTGGTCATCCGCGGCGGATCGGGCATCTACCACACGATCAGCGTTTCGAACGTTACGTTCAGCCAGCAGTCATTCAACGGGCAGCGGATCCTGGTGAACTCGTTCCCGAACGACGGGCTTCCCGGTTTCCTCCAGGACCCGACGCGCGGGGTGACGCCCGCGCAGATCCTGAATGGGGAGGTTCCGGTGCCGCCGCAGGCGCCGCGGACCATCGCCCACGACTTTCAGATGCCCTACACCTGGCAGACTTCGATCGGCTTCCAGAAGCAGTTTGGTCTGCTGTGGGGTTTCGAGTCCGACCTGCTCTACTGGCACGAATACAACACGCCCCGCGCCACCGATCCGAACCAGATCTTTGATCCGGTGACGGGTTACAACCTCAATATCGGCGAGTTTGGCCGGCTGGACCCCAAGTTCACGCAGATCCGTTACATCGAGAGCACCGGCGAACAGGATTACCTCGCGCTCTCGAGTGGCCTGCGCCGACGGTTTGGTGACAACTTCCAGGTCAACCTGACCCATACCATCATGTTCTGGAAGGAGGACGACACCACCGGCTGGTTCAACTTCCCGAACAACACCTTCGATCCGGACTCCGAGTGGGCCACCTCGCTCGACTTCCAGCGAAACACGTTCCGGATCAACGGCGTCTACCAGTTGCCCTGGGACTTCACGGTCTCGGGCGCCTACTTCTACGGCTCCGGGAACCGGTTCGCCACCTCGATCGGAGGACGCCCCTTCGGCAAGACGGCGAGCACCAACCGGCTGAACCTGGGTGACCCGATTACAGTGAATCCCGACATGCTGTCGCGATTCGACGGGCCGTCCACGATCGGCTCCGGTCCCGGAAACGAGGCGCCGCGAAACGCGCTCATGGGCGAGGCGATCCACAAGGTGGACTTCCGGCTGACCAAGTCGCTGGTGCTGGGAGACATCCGGATCTCGGCCATCGCCGAGGTGTTCAACCTGCTGAACCACGCCAACCACGGCGCCTACAACGGGACGATCGACTCGAGCACGTTTGGGGAGCCCCGTCAGGTGACCTCCACGGCCTACGGGCCGCGCGCCGCCCAGTTCGCCGTCCGCATCGAGTACTGACCGGCGCGGCGCTCCCGCGCCGCCAGCCCACGCCCGGGCGGGACCAACCCGCCCGGGCCGTCCTCTCAGGGGATCAGTCAGGGGTGGTTCGTTTTACTCCTTGGCGAGGTCCATCGCGAAGAGGACGAAGGCTCCCAGGATGGCGAGGGGAATCACCAGGAGCCATGCCTTGACGGCGACTTCGATGACGGGAACGACAGAGATGATCTCGTCGAATATGGCCCAGGCTGTCTTGATGTCTTCCCATGAGGGGGGCGTCGTGGCGGAGAGAAGTGATGTCATGTGCTGGTCCTCCAGTGTGGGTTGGGTAGCGTCGCTCTCAGGCTGCTGAGGCGTCCGAGGCGCGGTAGACGGCAAGCGACCGGACGGAGTCCGGGTCGGGGGATTCGTCGGGGTCGCCGACGTCTGCGGCGAGTTGTCGAACCGCCGTCGGTACGGGCTCCAGTTGGGGAAGATCCGACCCGGCCTTCTGCATTTCCTCGAGCCGGCGAGCGGTTGGGAGAAGGCGATGCTCGAACGACCCCACGCTGGCGTTGTACCGCTTCACCGCAGTGTGGAGCGATGAACCCAGGTCGCGGAGATGTCCGGTGAACTTCCGGACGCGCTCCACGAGCTCGCGGCCGAGGGTGGCGAGCTCCTTCATGTCGTCCGCGAGGCTTTGCTGTCGCCATCCCCACGCCACCGCCTTCGCCAGCGCGATGAACGTCATGGGCGTCGCGATCAGGACCTGACGCTCGGCGGCGTACTCGAAGAGTTCCGCGTCGACCTCCAGCGCCCCGGCGAAGAGTGCTTCGCCTGGCAGGAACATGACGACGAAGTCGGGCGAGGTGCTGAGCGCGTTCCAGTACTCCTTCGAGGACAGCGCCTCCACATGGGTGCGGAGCTGGCGGGCGTGCCGGGTCAGCGCGGCCCGCCGCGCCGCCTCGCTCTCGGCCTCCGCGCCCGCGAGATAGGCCTCGAGGGGCGTCTTCGCGTCCACCACCACGGACCGCTCGCCCGGCAGCCGCACGACGGCGTCCGGCCGCAGCGCCCCGTCCGGGTTGCGGAGCCCGGGCTGCTCCTCGAAGTCCACGTTCTCGAGCATCCCGGCCATTTCCAGCACCCGGCGCAACTGGACCTCGCCCCATCGCCCCCGGGTCTGCGGCCGGCGAAGCGCCTTGACCAGGCGTCCGGTCTCGTTCTCGAGTCTCCTCTGGCTCGCCGCCAGGTTCTTCACCTGCTCGCTGACCGTTCCGTAGGCCCCCTCGCGCTTCGACTCCAGCTCCTGAACGCTCTTCTCGAACTTGCCCAGGGCTTTCCCCAGTGGGTCCACGACGGCCTCGAGCTTCCTGTGGCGCGCCTTCATCTCCTCGCTGGCGGCGGTCTGGTGTCTCTGGAAGCGCTCGCTCACCAGCTTCAGGAAGTCCTCCCCGCTCTGCCGGAGCGCCTCGCTCGAGAGCGCGGCGAACTTCGTCTCGACCTCTTCGCCGAGCGCCCGCAGACCAGCGACCTCGGAGCTGTGGAGCCGTCGCTCGGATTCGAGCGAGGCCTTCGCGGCGGCGGCCTCCTCCCGGGCGGTTTCGAGGCGCTCCCTGAGTGGCGTCAGGCGCCGGTTCGATGCGATTGCGGCGAGGAGGGCGCCGGCGGCGAGCCCCAGCAGCAGCGCTCCCGCGATCAGGCTGATTGACATCGTCGTATCCATGCCCGAGAGGTTAGGGGGTGGCCGGGTCAGAACATGTCACCCCCGCGAGCGACTCTCCCGCGGACCTCCCGGCCGGGGTCCGCTCCCGCCGTTACACTTCGCCGCGTTCGTCCCGCCGGCGCCGGGGGGCGAGCTCCCGACCGTGCGTTCACCGGCGCCCGGGTCTTCGTTCCCGACCAGCGCCGGAGACCGCCGCATCTTGTTGCGTAAGGAGAGCCCGGATTGATCCGCAAACAGGACGCCCTCGAGTACCACCGGAAAGGCCGCCCGGGCAAGATCGAGGTCCACCCCTCGAAGCCCACCCGGACCCAGCGCGACCTCTCGCTCGCCTACAGCCCGGGAGTCGCCGAGCCGTGCCGGGACATCCACGAGCGCCCGGAAGACGTCTTCGAGTACACCGCCAAGGGGAACCTGGTCGCCGTGGTCTCGAACGGGACGGCGGTCCTCGGGCTCGGGAACATCGGACCGCTGGCGGCCAAGCCGGTCATGGAAGGGAAGGGGGTGCTGTTCAAGCGCTTCGCCGACATCGATGTGTTCGACATCGAGCTGAACGTCACCGAGCCCGACGAGGTCGTGCGGGTCGTGAAGGCGCTCGAGCCCACCTTCGGGGGCATCAACCTCGAGGACATCAAGGCGCCCGACTGCTTCCACATCGAGAGCCGTCTGCGCGAGGAGATGGAGATCCCCGTCTTTCACGATGACCAGCACGGCACCGCGATCATCTCGGGAGCGGCGTTCCTGAGCTGGCTCGAGCTCACCGGGAAGGACCCGGCGGAGGTCGTCATCGTCATCAACGGGGCCGGCGCCGCCGGGATCGCCTGCGCCGAGCTGGCGGAGAGCCTGGGAGTCCGGCACGAGCACATCGTGATGTGCGACTCGCGGGGCGTGATCCACCAGGGCCGCTCCTCGGGCATGAACGAGTTCAAGGAGCGCTACGCGCTCGACACCTCGGCGCGCACCCTCGAGGACGCCATGCGGGGCGCGGATGTCTTCATGGGCCTTTCGGTCGCCGGCGCGGTGTCGAAGGAGATGGTCGTCTCGATGCGCGAGCAGCCGCTCGTGATGGCGATGGCCAACCCCGATCCCGAGATCACCTGGGAGGACGCCAACGAGGCCCGTTCCGATGTCTTCATGGCGACCGGACGATCCGACTACCCGAACCAGGTGAACAACGTCCTCGGTTTCCCCTTCATCTTCCGCGGCGCGCTCGATGTGCGGGCGCGCTCGATCAACATGGAGATGAAGCTGGCCGCGGCCCGGGCGCTGGCGGCGCTGACCCGGGAGGACGTCCCGGACTCGGTCATGCAGGCCCACGGCAAGGAACGCATGCAGTTCGGCCCGGAGTACCTCATCCCGTCCCCGTTCGACACCCGGGTTCTGCTCTGGGAGGCGCCCGCCGTCGCCCGCGCCGCGGTGGACAGCGGCGTGGCGCGCATCGGGCTGGACGAAGAGGAGTACGTGGCCCGCCTCGAGGCCCGCCTCGGACTCGAGCGCGAGGTCATGCGCAAGATGGTCAGCCGCGCCCGCAAGGTGAAGCGCTCGGTCGTCTTTCCCGAGGGGGAGGAGCCGAAGATCCTGCGCGCCGCCCAGCGCCTGATCGACGAGAACATCGCCCGTCCCATCCTGATCGGCGATCCGGAGGCCATCCGCGAGCGCTGCGAGGCCCTCGACGTGGACATCGGCGACACCGCGATCGTCGCCGCCGGCGACAGCGCCCCCCGCGCCGATGTCTACGCGAAGGAACTGGCGGCGCTGCGGCAGCGGCGGGGCGTGGGCGTCCAGAAGGCCCGGGAGCTCCTGCGCAATCCGAGCTACTTCGGCGCGATGATGGTCCACCTCGGCGACGCCGACGCGATGGTGGCGGGGATCACCCAGAACTACCCGGAGACGATCCGTCCCGCGCTCCAGATCGTTCGCACCCGACCCGATGTGCGCCGGGTGGCGGGCGTCTACCTGATGGTGCTTCCGAACGAGCTCAAGTTCTTCGCCGACGCCACGGTGAACATCGATCCGGACGCCGACACCCTCGCCGAAATCGCGATCCAGGCCGCCGAAGTGGCGCGCCGGTTCGACGTCGAGCCCCGGGTCGCGATGCTCTCCTTCTCGAACTTCGGCAGCGCTCCCCACCCCCGCTCGAACAAGGTGCGGGCCGCCGTCGAGATCCTCCGGGAGCGTGCGCCGGACCTCGTCGTCGACGGCGAAATGCAGGCCGACACCGCCGTCGTCGAGGACATCCTGAACAAGACCTACCCGTTCTCGCGGCTCGACCGCGCGGCGAACGTGCTCGTCTTCCCCAGCCTCGAGGCCGGCAACGTGGCCTACAAGCTCATGCAGCGGCTCGGGGGCGCGGAGGCCATCGGACCGCTCGTCACCGGCCTGCGCCGGCCGGTCCATGTGCTCCAGCGGAACGCCGGCGTCGAGGAGATCGTGAACGTGGTCGCGATCGCCGCCGTCGAGGCGCAGCACAACCCCGGGGCCAAGCCGCTGTTCCCCGCCTGATCCGTCACCCGGACGGACGAGGCATCCGTCAGTCCTCCGGATTGCGCGCGGGTTTCGCGCTCTCGTTCGGCCCTGGACGGATGCTGCCGAGAGTGAACATCCCGACGGGACCCTCGACCAGCGGATCGAGTCCCGTCGCCTTCGCGAAGACTCTCGGGTCGCTCGTCCCGACCGCGCACGGGGCGAGGCCGAGGGCGGTCGCGGCCAGATAGAGCGTCTGGTAGAGGACGCCGGCGTCCCGCAGGATCAGCCCGTAGCCGATCGAGTGGTACCGGCGCATCATCCGGGCGAAGCGGGCCGCCACCACCAGCACGACCTGGGGGGGCGCCCGGACCCCGAGCGAGGCGCTGGCCAGCTCGATGAGCTGTCGTGATTCCGGGGTGGGTCCGGCGATCCGGCCCAGCTCGTGCCGCGTCGCATCGTAGTGATAGAGGCCGGCGTCGAGGCCCCGGCAGGTGCGGATGACCGGATAGATCTCGAGCTCGTAGCGGGCGCCCGCGCCCGGATACGGTGGCCCCTCGGTCGGTCCGGTTCGGGGCGCCCGAGCCCGGTCACCGCCCGCCGGGAAGGAGCGGGGCCGCACCCTCGCCGCCAGATCGAGCAGCCGACCCAGGTCTTCCGCGGTCATCGGTCGCTCATCCGCCCACTCGCGGAGCGAGCGGCGGCGCGCCATCAGCGCGCCGAGCGCGTCCGGACCGGAAGCCCCCCCTCCGGTGGCGAGCGGGATCCCCGGGCCCGTCCCGGGCCCCCGGGGCGTCGAGGCCGGCGACGGGGCATCGAGGTTCGGCGGTTTCTTGCCGACGGGATCGTGGGTCCAGCCGATGCTCTGATGGAAGTGGAAGTGGAGGTCGTGGAAGTCCCAGTCGGCGAGCGCTTCCGCCGGATGCGTTCCGGGCGCCGCCTCCAGGAAACCCGCCGCGTCGAGGGCCCTTCGCACGACCGGCGATTCCAGCGCCCGAAGGTCGGGGAGCGCGAATCGCGCGCCGACCAGCGGTGATTCGAGGAGCCAGCCTCCTTCGCCTCGCGGCCGCAGGCAGGCCATCCGGTGCAGGCCCCGCTCCGGATCCGGTTCGCGGGCCGCCAGCGCCGGAACGAACTCCCTCCACTGCGGCGACACGACAGCGCGTTCGGCGTCCCCGTCCATGAGCGGGAACTCGATGGCGCCGAGCCGCGTCAGCCGCTGCAGCGTGAGCAGGACTTCCACGGCGCGCTCGACGCCGCCCGCGCCGATGGCGTGATCCCTGAGTTCCGCCAGCGAGGCGCCCGCGCTCAACCGGGCGGCCACCAGCCGGAACGCGTCCGGCGTCTTCAGGCGGCCGACGGTCCGTCCCTTCGGCCGCAGTTCGACGGCGTCCCGGTCTCCGGTTTCGCCGAGGTCGACCTCCCGCGAAAGCCGAAGATGGATCGCCGGCTCGTTCGTCAGATCAGGGAACGACATGGCTGAGGCGCTCCTTTGAGGAGCGCCGGAAAGAGGCGAGACCGCCACCGCGCGAATGGTACGATCGGCGTCGCCTGCGGAGGGCGGAGTGAACCAGAAGGAAGGCGGCCCGGATGACGGCCGGTATGTGGATCTGGTCGCCCGCTACTACGGCGATCCGGAGTTCCGCGCCCGGATGGACCGGGACCCGGCGGCCGTGATGAAGGCCGAGGGATTCGATGTCCCGGAGGACGCCACGATCCGGCTGCTGTTCGATCGGGCGGATCTCATGAACATCGTGCTGCCCGCCCCCGGTCCGGATCCTCCGAAGTGAACGCGGCTCCGGGCTTCCCGGAGGCGCCGGCCGCGGACATCGCGCCCGAGGTTGATCCGGCCCTCGGCGTCCGGCGCTTCGCTCCCGAGGACCGGGGCCTCGTCGAACGGCCGGTGCTGGCGCCCCATCTGCGTTACCGCGTCGTCGCCGACGGGAAGATCGTCATCGCCTCGGACCGGACCGGCGCTGTGCTCGAGGGGCGCTGTCTTCCCGACCTGATGCCGCTGCTCGACGGCGAGCGGACGCGACACGCGATCCTGGCGGAGCTCGCCGGGCGCCACGAGGCGCTGGAGGTGCAGACCGCGCTGGTCCGGCTGGCCGCCGACGGCTACGTCGTCTCGGCGGAATTCGGGCTGGACCGTCCGCTCGCCGCCTTCTGGAGCGGCCTGGGCGCCTCGCCCCGGTTCGCCGAAGCGCGTCTCGCCGCGACCCCGGTCCGGGTGAGGGGTGATGACGGGCGCCTTCGGGCCCGGCTCCGCGACTTCGGCGTCCAGTCCGGGGCCGGACCCGGGAGTCTCGAGGTCGCGCTCACCGCCGGCTACGCCCGGGGTGGAGGCGACGCCTCAGCCCGGTCGGTTCGCGGCGCCGGCGCCTGGACGCTGGTTCAGACTTCCGGTTCGGCCCCGGTCTTCGGGCCGGTCTTCGGACCGGAGGGCGGCGGCGCGTGCTGGACCTGCATCGCCCGGCGCATGGAGGGCGCCCGAGGGTTCGAGTCCTTCCTGCGACGCACCCGGAACGGGGACCCGGGCGTTCGGGAAGGGCGTCCGGGACCGGCGGTCGTCCACGGCATGGCCGCCCTCGAGATCGCCCGCTGGATCGTTCTCCGAAAAGGGGCGCCGCTTCACGACCACCTCTTTTCCTTCGACGTCGCCACATCCGGCCTGCGCACGCACGGCGCGCCCCGGCGCCCCCAGTGCGCCGAGTGCGGCCCGGCCGACGCCGCCGACGCGTTCCGGGCCGATCGCCCGCCCGAGCCCCTCCGCCTCGAGTCGAGTCCCAAGGCGCTGACCAACAGCGGTGGGACGCGCACCGCGGCGCCGGAAGACACGGTGCGGCGATATCGGCATCTGGTCGATCCGGTCGTCGGCGTGGTGAAGGAGCTCTCGAGGGTCAGCGCCTCCGGCGATTCGTGGCGCCACGTGTACCTCGCGAGCCAGGCGGCCGTCGAAGGGCCATCCGACCTCCGGGGGCTCCGCACCGCGCGGCGGGGCCGCAGCTCGGGCAAGGGCGGCGCCCCGGAGCAGGCGGAGGCCAGCGCGCTCTGCGAGGCGCTCGAGCGCTACTCGGGGACGCTCCAGGGGGGCGAGATCCGCCAGCGGCGCCGCTTCACCGACTTCCAGGCCGGCGAAGCCATCGCGCCCAACGACGTGCAGCTCTTCAGCCAGGCCCAGCTCGAAGCGGCGCCCGGCGACTATCCGGTCCCCACCGTCATCCCGCCCGCGCCGTTCGAGCCGGACGCGGCCATCGACTGGACTCCGGTCTGGTCCCTGACCGCGCGCCGGCATCGTTATCTGCCAACCGCTCTCCTCTACTTCATGCCCGTCGTTCCGGGAGCGCCCAACCAGTTCGTCGCCGACTCGAACGGGTGCGCGGCCGGCAACACGCGGGAGGAGGCGATTCTCCAGGGCTTCTTCGAGCTGGTCGAGCGCGACGCCTTCGCCTGCTGGTGGTACAATCGGATCCCGATGCCGGCCGTGGACCTGGCCAGCTTCGGGCGGGACTACCTGGCGCGGGCGCCCGCCGAGTACGCGAAGGACGGCCGCGAGATGTGGCTGCTCGACATCACCCACGACTTCGGGATCCCCGTCTTTGTCGCGGTCTCGCGCCGCGCCTCCGGGCCTGCGGAACAGATCCTCTTCGGGGCGGGCGCCCACCTCGATCCGGTCGTGGCGGCGATGCGCGCCGTGTGCGAAATGAACCAGATGCTCGTCCGGCTGGGACCGGACCTTCCGGTGTCGGGGCATGACCACGATGGGCCCCGGCTGGAGTGGCTGCGCACCGCGACCACCGCCGCGCACCCCTACGTGGCGCCGGCCCCGGACGAGCCGGCGCGGTCAGCGGGTGGCGAGGCGCCGCGGACCAGCGATCACCGCGAGGACATCCGGTCGTGCCGCCGGATCGTCGAGGAGCGCGGGATGGAACTGCTCGTCCTCGACCAGACCCGGCCCGATGTCGGGCTGCCGGTGGTCCGGGTCATCGTCCCCGGGATGCGCCCCTGGTGGGCGCGGTTCGCGCCCGGCCGCCTCTACGACACGCCGGTGAGCCTGGGATGGCGCGTTCGCGCCGCCTCCGAGGCCGAACTCAACCCGCTGGAACCGATGTTCTGATCGCGACCGGTCGGATGCCCGGGCCGGTCGGAAGCCCTGGCGAGCGGATCAGTAGACGCAGTTGCAACCGCAGTAGTTGCAGTTGCCCCCGGAGACCGAATCGAGTTGCTCCCCGGTCAACCGGGGGGAGGGCGGCAGGATCAGGTGCCCCTGACTCGCCGTGTCCTCGTGCACCCGGATCTCGAATCCGTCGGGGATCGTGATCTCGAACTCCTCTTCGATCACGCTCTTCGGATCCTGAGTCAGGCGGGCGCGGAAGCCGGCGTCGGCTTCCGCCCTGGCGATCAGGTGGGCGCGCATCTCGTTCGCGGATTTCATGGGGCGCAGTCCTCCGGTAGCGGAAACCTAACAGAACGCGAAGGCTCCAGGCGCGGTCCGGCGCCGGCCTCAGGCGCCCTGGAAGTCGGCGCGGGCATACGCCTTGGCCGCCACCCCTCCGCGCGGGTCGATGTTCGTCTTGAAGTGATGCAGGATGACGCGGAGGACTCGCATGCCCGCGCCGGTCAGCGTGAGTTGCGGGAGCAGCGGAGCTTTCAGTCTGCGCGCCTTGCCGGGGAGACACCAACCCTCGGCGACGAAGAAGTCGACGAGTCCGACCCAGGCGGCTGACGACTCGTCCGTCAGCGCGCGATGGGCGAAGAGTTCGATCCCCAGGCCGGGTGAGATCCGCCCATCCGTGACATCCACCATCAGGTTGCACTCCGGACTCAGCTCGCCGGTCAGGGCGGGGGGCGCCTGACGGGCGTCCAGCCGCGGCGGCAGCGCCCCGCTCCAGCCGATGCGCTCCAGGAACGCGGGGGCGTCGGCCCAGGGAACGCGCGCCGCCACCCGCATCGCGCGGGGCCGGCGCCCCGGCATGGCGCCGAGATGCGCAAGCAGCCCGGCGGGGGGCAGCGCCGCGACGATCCGGCTGACCAGCGCGCTCTCCCGTTCTTCCGGCGGCCAGCCGGCGGCGCGCGCGAGTTCGGGGACAAGGACGTCCACCCCGGCCCGGTCCGGCGGAAGGTGCAGGTTGGCGAGGAAGATGCCGGGCGCCCGCTCGGGCGCGGCGATGAGGTCGTACTCGAGGATGATCTCGGGCGCGAGCTGGCCGAGCGCGGATCCCGTCCGCTCCATTTCACCCAGGAGTCCGGCGACGCCCGGCCAGCCGCTGTCCCGGGTGACCCACCCGGCGAAGGCGCTTCCGGGACGGACCCGCACAAACAGGTCCGCCGCCGGCGCCGGATCGGCGAGGCGGAACTCGAAGCCGAACGGATCCTCGGCCACGCAGGCGGGGAGCGCCGCCGCGGTCCGCAGCAGGACATCCCACGCCGCTGCGCCGATGAGTTCCGCGGGAATGACCGTTCGCGCGGTGGCCAGCGCCGGGGCGAAGCCCGCCGTTGGCCGGTCGGTTACCGCATCAGTAATGGCAACTGCAGACGTTCGTGCCTCCCGCCACCGAGTCGAGCTGATCCGAGCTCAGCCGGGGCGAGGGGGGCAGGACGAGGTGCCCCTCGGTCGCGGTGTCCTGGTGGACCCGGACCTCGAATCCGTCCGGGATCGTGATTTCGAACTCCTCTTCGATCACGGACTTCGGATCCTGCGCCAGGCGGGCGCGGAAGCCGGAGTCGGCCTGGGCCTTCGCGATCAGGTGGGCGCGCATCTCGTGAGCGGACTTCATGTGGCGGAATCCTCCCGAATCGGAAACTATCAGAGCTTCGGGTCCGGGGAAAACGCCATCTGGCGGGTGGCCATCCGTCGGAAAGGGCCGTCCTCGGCCATCAGCGCCTGATAGTTCCCGGACTGGACGACGCGCCCTGACTCGAGCACATGAATGCGGTCCGCCCGGCGGATGGTGGAGAGACGGTGCGCGATGACGATCCGGGTCGCAGCCGATGACTCGATGCCCGCCATCGCCTGGGCCTGGCTCTTGCGGTCCAGCCAGCTCGTGGCTTCGTCGAGAAACAGGATGCGCGGCTTGCGCACGAGCGCGGCGGCGAGCGAGATGCCCTGGGTCTGCCCCCCGGACAGCACGGCCGCGTCGCCCACGCTGGTGTGCATCCCCATCGGCATGGCCGCGATGTCCCGCGCCACGCCCGCCAGCTTCGCCGCCCCCCAGGCGTCGGTGAGGTCCAGGTCCTCCGTCCCGACGATGTTCTCCAGAATGCTGCCCGGCATCAGGCCCTGCTCCTGCATCACGACCCCCACGTGACGCCGCACCGCGCGCCGATCGATGTGCGCGAGGTTCCGGCCGTCGTAGTAGATGGCGCCGGCTGACGGCTCGTCGAGGCCGAGCGCCAGCCGGATGAGCGTGCTCTTGCCGGCGCCGGACTCCCCGACGATCGCGACGAACTCCCCCGGCCGGACGTGGATCGAGACGCCCTGGAGGATCTCGCGCGCCCCCGGCGCATACTTGAACCGCACGTTGTCGAACCGGATCTCGCCGCTCAGCTCGACGGGAGGGGCGTTCGCCGTCGGAGTCGATTCCGGAACGCGGGCCAGCACCGGCCCCACCTGCTCGCACGAGGGCCCGATCTCGGCGATCGTGTCGAACACCTGCCCCAGCGCGATGACCGAGCCGAACAGGACCATGGCGGCCAGGTAGGCGACGAGGAAGTCCCCGGTCGCCTCCGCTCCGCGCTCCTGCCGGCTCGCCAGCAGGAAGATGGCGGCGCCGGCCAGCGCCGGGAGGGCGGCGAAGAGCGCCTGGAGGTGTTCCTGGAGCGAGGAAACCCGGACTTCGGCCTCCTTCTGTTCCCGGTAACGCCGCGCCCAGGCGGCGTAGGCGAACCCTTCCGCGCCGCTCTGCCGCAGCCGGACGATTCCGGCCACGAACTGCAGCAGGTCCCGCGTCTGTCGACGGGCGGCCTCGAGTCGCCGGCGCTGCGCGCGGGTCTGGACCGCGCCGAGTCCGCCAGCGAGCAGGAGCGGGGCGAGACCGAAACCGAGGACGAGCAGGCCGAACCAGACGTCGAACAGGAAGAGCAGACAGACCGCCGGCAGAAGCTGAAACGGCGCGAGCAGGGTCGCCGCCACCGAGCCGCCGACCTGGTCGCGGAGCCGCTGGAAGACGGTGGCGCGAACCGCCGAGTCGCCGGCTGTCGTATGCGGATCCACCCGGCTCCGGACCAGGCGATCCCACAGCGCCGCCGTGAGCCGGCTGGAAACCCGCGCCTCGAGGCGCATCGCGGCCGCCCCACGGAGGACGCCGGCGGCGCCGGCGACCAGGGCCAGAGGGAGCAGGCCGGCGGTGAAGGCGATCAGGATGCCGGGCTGGCCGGTGGGGATCACCCGCTCGATCAGCGCGCCGAGCGTGACCGGCGGCGCCATCGCCAGAAGGCCGGCGACCACCCCCGCCAGCGCAAGGGCGAGCGCGTCCCCCAGCAGGTTGTGTTTCGCCAGCCCCCCGAGGTCGCGCCATCCGGCCGGACGGCGAGACGGCAATCCGGGGTAGGGGAGCCAGGCCATCTCCTCCAGGCCTGCGGCCACGCCGGCATTCACCGTTACGGAACTCCCTGAGGCCGGATCCACCGCCCGGTAGCCACCCGTGCGGGGAATCAGCGCGATCGGGCGCCCGTCCTCTCGACCGCGGCCCAGCATGGCTCCGCTGTCGCTTCGCCACCAGGCGTCGTCCCTCCGCAGCCGCACCCGGCGGGCCTGAACGCCGGTCGCCCGGAAGACCTGCTCGGCGCCGGGTTCCTCCCCGCCCTTCAGCGGGGGAGCGCGGAACTCCATGCCGCTGTGGCGACCCACGGCTTCGAGGGCCGCCATCAGCGGACGCCGCTCGCGCGCCGCGGCGGGGCCGTGGAACAGGGCGGCGAGATGCGCCTTCCCCTCGGCCTCGGCCTCCCGGCCGCGATGGGACGCCTCGACCTGCAGGTTGGCGAAGTCCACCGCCCGGAGCCGCCGGGTGAGGCCCTCGGCGCCCAGGATGAGCTCGTGGAAGCGCGCCAGCGCCGACCCCAGCAGCAGTTCCGGGGCGAGTTCCCGGGAGGCGATGGCATGGGTCTCCACGCCGGCCGCAAGCGTTACCCAGGCGTCCCTGGTGATGGCCGTCGGGGCGCCGTCCGGCACCGGCTCGAGGTCGAGGAACAGGGATCCGGGTATGGCGTCCGGCCCGATCCAGACGACGCCGCGGGCTGCGGCGATCCGGCCTTCCTCCACCGCTCCCTCGGACCCCGGCGTGAGCCGCGCCCCGATCCGGGGCATGGGCCGGATGGCGCTCGCCACCCCGGCGGCGAACGGACGGATCCAGGCGTCGACCTGGGCGGCCAGCGCCTCGCCTCCGTCGCGCCTTCGGGCCTCGGCGAGGAGGCGATCCACCGCGATCCGGCGGACCGTGGTCCCGGCGATCCCCTTGGCGTGGAGGCCGAGCGAGGCGCCCTTGCCGCCCTCCGGGACGGCCCCGAAGGCCAGCCGACCGGGGAGGACGCGGAGCGCATGCCGGAACCCGGATCGGGCGCCATCGGTCGCCAGGTCGACGACGAAGACGTCCAGCCCGCCCGATTCGACGAGCCAGCAATACCGCGGATCGTCGAGGTCGAGCGGTCGATTCGAGGCCGCTGTCCGCGGCGCCGAGCTCGAAGCCGCCAGCTCGGTGAGCCAGGCCGGCGCCGTATCAGTCATCGCCCACCAGGTCGCGGTATAGGCCCTCGACCGCGATCAGCTCGTCGTGCGAGCCGGTCTGGACCGGCCGGCCCGAGTCGAGGACCACGATCAGGTCGCTGTCGCGAATCGTCGAGAGCCGGTGAGCGATGATGAGGCAGGAACACCCCCGGCGGCGGAGCGCGTCGTCGATCTCCTGTTCGGTGAGCACATCGAGCCCGCTGGTCGCCTCGTCCAGAACCAGAACCGAGGGCTCGTTGACCAGCGCGCGGGCGATCTCGAGCCGCAGCCGCTCCCCGCCGCTGAAGTTGCGCCCCGCCTCCTCCACCGGCGTCTCGTAGCCGAGCGGCCGGCGCAGAATCTCCTCGTGGATCCGGGCGTCGCGCGCCGCCGCCACCACCAGTTCGTCCGGCGCGGCGCTGTTCCACAGCGTGAGGTTCTCCCGGACGGTCGCCGCGAACAGGAACGGGCTCTGGTCCACCATCGAGACCGAGTTCTGGAGCACCGCCGACGGAATCCGGCGACGGGGAACGCCGTCGAAACAGACCTCTCCCGACCAGGGCTCGTGAACGCCGGCCACCAGCGAGGCGAGAGTCGATTTGCCCGACCCGATGGATCCCACGATCGCCACCCGCTGCCCGGGTTCGATCGTCAGCGAGAAGTTCTCGATCAGCGGCGGGCGGTTTCGCTGGAAGCCGAAGGTGACATCGCGCAGCTCGATCCTTCCGGCGAGCCGGACTCGTCCGGCGAGGGTGGCGACCCCCGGACCCTCACTCTCGGCAGCCGCCGGGTTCTCCTCGTCGCCCGAGACCACCAGGACGTCGTTCAGGCGCTGGAGCTGTCCCTCGAGCGACTGGATCGTGTCCGAGAACTGCGTCAACTGACATACCGGGCGGAGGAAGTTGCCGGCCACGACGTAGAAACCAACCAGCGTTCCGATGGTCATGTCGCCGTTCATGGCGCGCCAGCCGCCGAAACCGAAGACCGCCGCGGCGCCCAGGATCAGGACGAAATCCGGCAGCGCCGTGGTGACGTGCCCGAGCTCGGCGAACTCCTGGCGCGCCTTCAGTTCCCGCGCCTGGTGGCCGGCTGCGCGCGAAAAGAAGCGGTTCTCCGAAGCGGTGGCCTGGAGCTGGGTCAGGCGGCGCAGTCCGGACGTGACGTATCCCGCCAGCTCTCCCTGGGCGCGCGCGAATCCCGGGCTGAGTTCCGCCCGCCGATTGCGCACCAGCCGCGCGAGCGCCAGCGCCAGGATGGCGAGCGCGGCCACCGCCACCGCCGACGGGACGTCGAAGACGAACATAAGCGCGAGGAACGAGAGCCCGAGCGCCACATCGGCGAAGAGCGACACGAGCTGGGTCGCGCTGACGGTGGCCACGCCGTCCACCAGCCGCATGCGATCCACCAGGTCGCCGGCCAGCCGGCGGCTGAAGAAGGACATCGGACGCCGGAGCAGTCGCGTGAAATAGCGGTCGGCGTACTCGACCGACATCCGCACTCCCATCCGCCGCAGCGTTCGCATCTGGAGCCAGGTGAGCAGGTAGACCAGCGCGGCGACGCCTCCGGCCGCCGCGATCAGCGCCCCGGACCGCGCGGCCTGGCCGCCGATCAGCACCTGATCCACGAAGAGGGCGAGGAGCAGCGGCAGGGCGAGGCCGGAGGCCGCGAGGAACAGCGAATAGAGCGCCGCGAGTCCGAGCGAGGGTCGATGCCCGGAGAACCAGGGCCAGAGCTGCCGCAGCACGCCCGACGACTGGCCGCCCTGACGAAACTCCGGCGTCGCCTCCGGGATCAGGAGCACCCCGGTGAACGCCGTGTCGAAGTCCTTCGCCCCGATGGTCCGGTGTCCGCTCGCCGGGTCGTTGATGTGGAAGCCGTCGCGGTCAGCGCCCTCGAGAACGACGAAGTGGTTGAACTCCCAGAAGAGGATCGACGGAACCGGCGAGGCGTCCAGTTGGGAAGGTTCCCGGCGCCATCCGGTGGTCTTCAGCCCGTAGGTCGAGGCGGCGCGGACGATGTCCCCGGCGGTGCAGCCGTCGCGTCCGGTCCCGCACGCCTCCCGCATCTCCTCGAGGGTGGCCCGGTAGCCGAAGTGGGCCAGCACGATGCCGAGACAGGCGGCGCCGCAGTCGGAGGCCTCCTGCTGAAGGAAGACCGGTGTGCGGACCCGCCTTCGCCGGCGAAACGGCGACAGCCGCCTCACCGCGTCGCTCAGCTTCACGGATCGGGCAGCAGAAGCGCGAGCGGCGAGGTCCGCCCCGTCGGGATGGCCACCCGCGCGGCCGCCCCCTCCCGGACTCCCGGGGTCCCCGGCGGGAGCGCCAGTCGAACGAGCCGCGCGCTCTCCGATGCGAAGGAAGCCCGGGCGGCCAGGCTGGACGCGGAAGGGTCGAGGACCTCTTCCAAGACCGAGGACGCCGGCTCCTCGCTCGCCCCGAGCCGCACCGCAACGGCAGCCCCCCGGGAGATCCTCGCCGCGAGTCCGTCCTCGACGGCGACCAGAACCTCGGGCAAGCCGCCGTCCGCGCGGACTTCGGCCACCGGCTGACCCTCGGACACCGGAACTCCGACCGCCAGATCGTTCAGGACGAGGATCCCGGCGACCGGGCTGATGACCTCGGCGGCGGCCTCGGCGGCCTCCAGGTCGGCGCGCGCGACCTCGAGCGCCGGTGGTTCCGAATCGGCGTCCGACGCCAGGCTCCGGGCCTCGACGACCGCGAGCCGGGCCTCGGCGAGCGCGATCCGCAGCGCGGTCTCCGGCCCTTCGATGCGCGCCACGACCTGACCGGGCCGGACCGGGTCGCCGTCCCCGGCGAGCAGTTCGACGACGGTCCCGCCGGCGCCGGCGGCGAGCGCGGTCCGCTCTCCGCCGAAGACGACGAGGCCCTCCCGGATCTCGATCCGATCCACCCGCACCAGGGCGCCCCACGCGACGGCGGCGATCACCCCCGCCGCCAGCGCCACGCGCAGTTGCCGCTCGTGCGGCGCGCTCACGCAGAGGGGGTCGTCAAGGGGGTCCGGCCGCGCGCTCTCGAGCAGCGCGGACTCCCGAAACGGCGAGGAGCCAGTCCACATGCACTGCTGATCCTCGCATGATCCGCCCCCTCAGCGGAGGAACGCCACGCCGCGCGGCGGGATGTCCCGGCTCGGGGAGCGGCCGGCGCGGCGTCCGCTCCCCCGGGTCGGTCAGTCAGGCGCTGTCACCGCCGGAGCGCGCGCCGGGGATGCGCATGCCGCCGGCGACGGCGTCTGCTACATCGTGACGGCGCACATGCAGGAGATGCCGCCCGAGACGCCGTCGAGCTGCTCCTCGCTCAGTTGGGGCGAGGGCGGGAGGACCAGGCGCCCCTCGGTGGAGCTGTCCTCGTGCTCCGGCGCCTCGAACCCGTCGGGGAGGGTGATGTCGAACTCCTCCTCGATCGCGGCCTTCGGATCCTGGGTCCGACGAGCGCGAAAGACGGGATCCTCTCCCGCCTTGGCGATGAGGCGGGCGCGCATCTCGGTCACGGACTTCATGAGCCGTTTCCTCCCTGGAACATCAGCCTGACCACCGCCGGATCCCCGACGCAAACAACTGTCACCGGTTGGATCGGGCCGCTTCGCGCCCCGGGGGACCAGTGGCCGGAACCGCGGCGCCGCGGTGCAGACGCCGGTAGAGCGGCGCGAGGCGGCGCGGCGGCGCCCCCGCCAGCCAGGCCAGCAGCGTCAGGTTGTCGAGGACGGCGGTGAGGACCGGGCCGAGGCGGCGCCAGTGTTCGTCCCCGGTCGTGACCGGACTCGCGGTCGGGACCAGAAGGCCCACGCGGCGGATCCGGCGGGCGAAGGCGGCGTCCTCCATGATCGGATCGTCCGGGAAGCCGCCGACCTCGAGGAAGGCGGACCGGCGGACGAAGATGGCCTGGTCGCCGTAGGGAAGGCGCAGCCAGCGGGCGCGCCGGTTGGCGCGGCGGGCGCCGCCCCGGAGCAGGCGGCTCGCCGTCTCGACGCGTTGCGGAAACCACCCGCCGACGGCGCCGGGCTGCGCCAGCGCTCGCTCGATCTGCGCTTCCGCGTCGGGAGGGAGGCGGCAGTCTGCATGGAGGAAGAGCAGCACCCGGCCGCGGGCTTCCCGCGCCCCCAGGTTCATCTGCCGGGCCCGGCCGGGGGAGGAAAGGAGGACCCGCGCCCCCGCCGATCCCGCCTCGGCGACGGTGGCGTCCCCGCTCCCGCCGTCCACCACGAGGACTTCGGCCCCGGGCGGCGCGGACCGGATGGCGCGCCCGACAGCCCCCGCCGCGTCGAGCGAGGGGATGACCACCGAGAGGCGCGGACCCCCGCCCGGGGTGGCCGGTCGGGGCGGATTCTGGGGGAACGTTGGTCTTTACCTCCGGGCGGGGCGCCCGCTAGAATTCTGCCGTCCGTCGCCTCGCGCGGTCGGACGCCTCCAGCACTTCATGGGCGAATACCTCGGTATCCTGGTCGCCGTCCTGCTCGGCGTGGCCTTCGTCGGCGTCACGCTGTTCGTGTCGTCGCTGGTGCGGCCGGCAAGTCCGTCGGCGGCCAAGGCCCAGCCTTACGAGTGCGGCGAGAACCCGGTTGGAACGCCGTGGGGCGTCCAGTTCAACATCCGGTTCTACGTCTTCGCGCTCGTCTTCCTCATCTTCGATGTGGAGGCGGTCATGCTCCTGCCATGGGCGCTGGCCTACCTCGATCTCGGCGTCGGAGCACTGGTCGCGGGCATGCTGTTCCTCGGGATGCTCGTTCTCGGCCTCGCCGACGTGTGGGTGAAGGGCGACCTCGAATGGGTGCGCTCCGAAGAACGCAGCGCGCTCAAGGCGGGGGTGAAGAGCGGCGCAGCGACCGCCGCAGCGGCTGCGCAGGTCTCGACGACGGGAGGCCCGGCCTGAGCCATCCGGCCCGGTTTCGGCGCGGACCCCACCTGACCCTGACACGGAAAACGGAGATCGCATGGATCTGATCGGCGCGCTCGGCAAGAACCAGGTCGCGCTGACCACCGTCAGCGCCATCGTGAACTGGGCGCGGTTGTCGGCGCTGTGGCCGATGACCTTCGGGCTTGCCTGCTGCGCGATCGAGATGATGGCGACCGGCGCCAGCCGCTTCGACTGGGACCGGCTGGGGCTGATCCCCCGCGCGACGCCGAGGCAGTCCGACGTGATGATCGTGGCCGGGACCGTCACCCACAAGATGGCGATCCGGGTCCGCACGCTCTACGACCAGATGCCCGAGCCCAAGTACGTGATTTCCATGGGAAGCTGCGCGAACAACGGCGGGCCCTACTGGCAGCACGGCTACCACGTCGTGAAGGGCGTGGACCAGATCATTCCGGTGGACGTCTACGTCCCCGGATGCCCTCCCCGGCCCGAAGCGCTCCTCTACGGGATCATGGCGCTCCAGGACCGGATCCGGGAGAAGTCGCTCCTCGAGGATCCGCGCCCCGGCCGGCCGCCGGCGACGCCCGCCGAGCCGGTGGAGGTGACCGCCGCGTGAGCGGCGCCGACATCATCGCGCGGCTCACCGCGCACCTCGGCCTCGCCGAGGGAGCCTTCGAGGCCGACGCCGAGGCGGCCGACCCGTGGGTCCGGCTTCCGGCCGATCGGCTCCACGAGGCGGCTTCCTTCCTGAAGGCGGATCCGGACCTCGACTTCGACACGCTCCACTGCCTCTCCGGCGTGGACTGGCCCGGCGATGACCCGCCCGCCGTCGAGGTCGTCTACCACCTGTTCTCGCTGACGAAGAAGCACTGGATCGTTCTCAAGGTCCGGGTCCCCCGCGCCGGCGGGAGCGTTCCGACGCTGGAGAACGTGTGGAAGGCCGCGAACTGGCACGAGCGGGAGACGTGGGATCTCTTCGGGGTCCGCTTCGAGGGGCACAGCGACCACCGGCGGATCCTGCTGCCGGCGGACTGGCCCGGTCACCCGATGCTGCGGGACTGGGAGTGGCCGGAGACCTGGCACAAGATCCCGGTGAAGCCGGGTCGCCAGATGTCCGATCGCGCCGAGGGCGGCCAGATGACGGGCGTGGGCCCGTTCGACTGAGGAAGGAGGACGGATCGTGAGTTCGCCCCGCTTCCCCGGCTCGACCGGTTTCGACGGCGCGCCGCTGGTGACGCTCTACGACGAGGAGATCCCGGCCGACAACTCCTACGCGTTCTCGCCCGACGAGCTCGAAGAGGACGAGATGATCCTCAACATGGGGCCGCAGCACCCCTCGACCCACGGCGTGCTGCGGATCGAGCTCAAGACGGATGGCGAGATCATCAAGGACTGCCGCCCCCACATCGGCTATCTCCACCGGAACTTCGAGAAGCACGCCGAGAACATCGACTACCAGGGCGTTATTCCGTTCACCGACCGCATGGACTACGTGGGCTCGATGGGGAACAGCCTCGCCTACGCGCTGACGGTTGAGAAACTCCTCGGCATCGAGGTCGGGGAACGGGTGGCGACCATCCGGATCATCACCGCCGAGCTCCAGCGGATCGCGAGCCACCTGCTCGCGATGGGCACCTACGGGATGGACATCGGCGCGTTCACGCCGTTCCTGCTCTGCTTCCAGCAGCGCGAGCGCATCCTGGATCTGTTCGAGTGGCTCTGCGGGGCCCGGCTGCTCTACAACTACAACTGGGTCGGGGGGGTTTCCCACGATCTTCCCGAGGGCTGGACCGGGCGATGCGGTCGATTCCTCGACGAGTTCGTTCCGGTGCTCGATGAGGTCGACCGGCTTCTCAGCCACAACAAGATCTTCATCCGGCGCACCGGCGACGTCGGGATCATCACTCCGGAGATGGCCCGCGACTACGCGCTCTCCGGTCCGAACCTGCGAGGTTCGGGGATCTCGTGGGATCTCCGCCGCGACGACCCCTACCTCGGTTACGAGACCTACGACTTCGATGTCATCACCGCGAGCGGGGCGCACGGTCCGATCGGTTCCTGCTGGGACCGGTACTTCGTGCGGGTCCGCGAGATGTACGAGAGCGTGAAGATCGTCCGGCAGGCGCTGGAGCGCCTTCCCGCGGAGGGGGATGTCCACGAGAACGTTCCCCGGTTCATCCGCCCGCCCGCCGGCGAGGCGTACTGCCGCAGCGAGGCCCCCCGCGGCGAGCTCGGCTTCTACATCGTGGCCGAGCAGAAGAAGCCGATCCCGTACCGGGTCAAGGGCCGCTCCCCCTGCTTCGTGGCGATGGGGCTCTTCCACGAGATCACCCGGGGCGAGATGATCGCGGACATCATCGCGATCATCGGCAGCCTCGACATCGTTCTCGGGGAGATCGACCGGTGATCACGCGCTTCCGCCAGATCGAGATGCGGCTCATGGGGCCGCTGTCGGCGATCCCGATCGTCCTCGCGGCGGTGGTCCTGACGACGATCGCCGCCTTGCCGCTCGTCTCGGCGACGCTCTCCGAGTGGATCCGCGACGCGGTTCCGCCCGCCTTCCAGCACCTGATCGCGGTGACGCTCGGCACGGTCGGGTTCGTGGCGATTCTGGCGCTGAACCCGATCTACGCGATCTGGCTGGAGCGCAAGGTGGCGGCCCACGTCCAGGACCGGCTGGGCCCCATGCGCGTCGGCTGGCACGGGCTGCTCCAGAGCTTCGCCGACGGCGTGAAGCTGCTCTTCAAGGAGGATCTGGTCCCGAGGGACTCCGACCGCCTCCTGTTCCGCGCGGCGCCGATGGTTGCGATCGCGGCGGCGTTCGCCGCCTTCGTGGTGATTCCCTGGGGCGTTCGGGCCGACGGCGCTGTCCTCGCGGTCTCGAACCTGAACATCGGCGTCCTCTACGTGCTCGCGATCACCTCGCTCGGGGCGCTCTCCGTCCTGATGGCGGGGTGGGGTTCGAACAACAAGTACGCCCTCTACGGCGGCATGCGCGCCGCCGCGCAGATGGTCAGCTACGAAATCCCCACCGCGATCCTGGTGCTCGTGGTGGTGGCGCAGGTCGGGAGCCTTTCGCTGCCCGAAATCGTGGCGGCCCAGCAGGGCGGTTTCCTCGGCGTCTCGAACTGGTTCATCTTCCAGTTGTTCCCGCTGAACCTGATCGCTTTCGTGCTGTTCTTCATCTGCGGCCTCGCCGAGACGAACCGGACGCCCTTCGACATCCCCGAAGCCGAGTCCGAGCTGGTTGCCGGTTTCCACACCGAGTACAGCGGGATGCGTTTCGCGTTCTTCTTCCTGGCCGAGTACGGGAACATGCTGCTGGTCTCGATGCTGGCGGCGCTTCTGTTCCTGGGTGGATGGGTCGGCCCGGTCGGTTCGAATCCGCTTCTCCTCTTCGCCAAGGGGTTTGGCCTGGTCGTCGTGCAGATGTGGCTGCGCTGGACGCTCCCCCGCCTGCGGGTGGATCAGCTCATGGCCGTCTGCTGGAAGTACGTCATTCCCATGTCGTTCTTCCTGCTGGTGGTCGTCGCCATCCTCCGGAGCCTCGGCTGATCGCCCCCGCCTTTCCTCCCACTCCCGATTGCCCATCCTGATCATGGATACCCACCGAATCCCCCGCGAAACCCGATGAAGCGCTATTTCCTCGACATCTGGGAGAGCCTCAGCACGGTGCTGATCGGCATGGGAGTCACGGCCCGCCATATCTTCACCCGGTCCGTGACGCAGCAGTACACCGGTGACGAGCTTCCCGGGGAGCGCTGGAAGTCGCCGCTCGATATTCCGAAGGAAGAGCTCATGGAGCGCTCGCGGATGCGTCTCCACGTGAAGATCGAGGACTGCATCGGTTGCAAACAGTGCGAGCGCGCCTGTCCGGTGGATTGCATCCATATCGAGAACGAGAAGCGGCTGCGCACCGCTCCGCCGATCTTCGCGGCGGATGGAACGGCCATCAAGCAGACGGTGGTGCAGTTCGACATCGACATGTCGCTTTGCTGTTACTGCCAGCTCTGCGTTTTCCCCTGTCCCACCGACTGCATCGAGATGACCCCGAACTTCGAGTTCGGCGGCCAGGCCAAGGGCGATCTGCTCTATCGCTTCGCCAAGGAGCCGCGCACCGCGGAGCCGGCTTCGCCGCCCGCCCGCCCCGGCGCCTGAAACCGGTTGCTGACGGAGGAAAGCTGATGGAGACCCTGGCGGCGCAGGTCATCTTCTACGGGACCTGCCTGCTCACGATCGGCTCTGCGCTGTATGTGGTGCTCGGCAGGAACCTGGTCCACAGCGCCTTCGCGCTGGTTGCGGCGTTTTTTGGCGTGGCCGTGTTCTATGTCTTTCTGGGGGCCGATTTCCTCGCCGGCGCCCAGGTGCTGATCTACGTCGGCGGCATCCTCACCCTGCTCCTGTTCGGAGTCATGCTGACGAACCGGATCTACGACCTGAACATCCGGACGGGCGCCGTCCAGGTGGTTCCGGGAGCGATTGCGGCGGGGCTGGTGTTCGCGGTGCTTGTCTGGATCATCCGGGCGGTCGACTGGGGCGCGCTCGACACCGGAGACCCCGGCCCGACCAGCGAGGGCATCGGACGGCTGCTGGTGGGGGACTACCTGCTCCCGTTCGAGATCGCATCGGTCCTGCTGCTCATCGCGCTCATGGGCGCCGCGATGCTGGTGCGGCGGAGGTCCCGGCCGTGATTCCGCTCGAGCACTACCTGATCCTCTCGGCCGCGCTGTTCTCGGTCGGCGTCTTTGGCGTGCTGACCCGGCGTAACGCCGTGAACGTTCTGATGTCGATCGAGCTCATCTTCAACTCGGCCAACATCAATCTGGTCGCGTTCTCGCGCTTCATCGAGGGAGCGCTCGGCGGTCAGGTGTTCGCCCTGCTGGTGATCGTGGTGGCCGCGTGCGAGGCGGCGGTGGCGCTGGCGATCGTGATGTCGCTGTATCGCATTACGAAGCAGGTGAACCTCGACCAGGCTGCGGAGCTCAAGGGGTAAGCCGTGTCCGACGCGATCCAGAGCCTCGGGCGATTCCTCCCCGAGCTTGTCCTCATGGGTGCGCTCGCGGTCGTCATCGTGGCCGACCTCGCCACGCAGTCGTGGTCGCTCGCCCGAAGCCGCAGCCTGCTGACCGGGCTGACGCTGGTCGGTCTGGGCGCCGCGCTCGTCGCGTCGTTCGTCGGGGAGCCCGGCGGCGGCAGCCTGTTCGCCTCGATGGTGGCCGACGACGGTCTGCTCGGAGTGCTCCGGCCGCTGTTCGCGCTGACCTCGATCTTCGTGCTGTTGTTCGCCGTCCGGTCGAAAGAGCTCGACGGGGCGCGGATGGGCGAGATGGTCGCCCTCCTGCTCACCGTGACCGCCGCGCTGATGTGGATGGCGGGTTCGGTGAACCTGGTCATGATCTACCTCTCGCTCGAGACGGTCTCGGTGGCCTCCTACATCATGGTGGGCTACCTGAGTTCGGACCGGCTCTCGAACGAGGCGTCGCTCAAGTACATCCTCTTCGGCGCGATCTCCACCGGGGTCATGCTCTTCGGGCTGTCGCTGCTCTACGGGCTGACCGGGACGCTGGACCTCTACGGCGTGCGGGCCGCGCTCGCCGGCGGGGAGAACGGTCCGGCGCTGATCCTCGTCCTCCTGCTCGTCGCTGGCGGAATCGGCTTCAAGATCGCGGCCGTTCCGTTCCACTTCTGGTGTCCGGACGTCTACACCGGCGCGCCGACGCCGGTGACCGCCTTCCTGTCGGTGGGACCCAAGGCCGCAGGTTTCGCGGTCCTGATCCGGTTCTTCTTCTCCGGGCTCTCGGAGCCGGGCGCCGAAGGGGTCTTCGTTCCGATCGGCGGCGTGGACTGGCAGGGCCTCGTGATCGTCCTGGCGGTCATCACGATGACGCTCGGGAACGTGGCGGCCCTGCTCCAGACGAACGTGAAGCGGCTGCTCGCCTACTCGTCGATCGCCCACGCCGGAACGATGCTCATCGGGGCCGCGGCGCTCACCGCCGAGGGGATCGGGTCGATCGTTCTCTACCTGGTGATCTACCTGTTCATGAACCTGGGCGCGTTCCTCGTCGTGATCCTCGCGCACCGGGTCACCGGGACCTTCGAACTCTCCGGCTACGCCGGGTTCTGGAAGCGGTCGCCGATGCTCACGATCGCCATGGGAGTCTTCCTCTTCTCCCTGATGGGGATCCCGCCGTTCGCCGGCTTCCTCGCCAAGCTGTACGTGTTTGCGGCCGCGATCAGCGCCGGGCTCGGGTGGCTCGCGGTGGTCGGCGTCCTTAACAGCGCGGTGGCGGCGTTCTACTACATCAAGGTCCTGCGGATCATGGTGGTGGACAGCGGGACGGCTGACGCCGAACTTCCGGCTCTCCGCTTCACCCGTCTGGACGCCGCGCTGCTGTTCTTCCTCGTTGTCCCCAACCTCATTGGGATACTATTCGGCAGCCCGCTGGAAAGGATCAGCGAGGTCGCCCAGCGCCTGCTCGAGATCGCCTGATCTCACCGAGTTGACGCCGGTCAGGCCGCGCTTCCGGCGTGCTTCCCGGTAACCCGCACCACTCCCGCCCTCGCAAGGAGGTCGCCCCCGTCCATGTCGTACTGGATCGCTGAACCCTGCATCGGAACCAAGGACACCGCCTGTGTCGACGTGTGTCCGGTGGACTGCATCCACCCCACGTCCGACGAAGACGGGTTCGAGGAGGCCACGCAGCTCTACATCGACCCGGACACCTGCATCGACTGTGGGGCGTGCGAACCGGCGTGCCCGGTGACCGCCATCTTCCCCGATGAGGAACTGCCCGAGGAGTGGGCCGAGTACCGGGACATCAACACGAACTTCTACGCCTGAGGTCCGGACGCCGGCCGGGCGAAGCGGGCTGGCCCGGCCGGGCTGTTGATTGCCGCTTGAGGAAACCTCGCGGCGCGTTCGTCGTCGCGCTCTTCCTTTCGGTTGCGGCCTCCTGCGCGAGTGGGGGTTCCTCGCTCGTCCTTCCGGACTCCGCGGCGATCGCCGCCGGCGAGGCGGCTCGCGCTGAGTTCGGGGAGTCCCGATCCCCTTATCCGGACGGGGATCTGGCCGCGAGAGTCACGGCCATGGCGCAGCCGGTTCTTGCGGCCGCGCTGGGCCCGGGTTCGACGGAGGCCGATGCGGCCGAGGGCTGGCGTATCGAGGTCCTCGACTCCCCGGAGCCGGGCGCCTTCCTCTTCGCGGACCGCTCGCTGCTGCTCTCGCGAGGCGCCCTCGCGGCGCTGGCGGACCGGTCCGCCTTCGATTCGCTCATCGCCGAGGTCGCCGCGCGGTTCGCCAGCGGTTCGTTCCGCGCCGACGGCGGCGCGGCGCTCGTCGAGCAGCCCCTTTCCTTCGCGCTTCCCGAGGTCGAGACGCGGGCGGCGGAAGAGGCCGCGGATCCGGAGGAGTGGATTTCGCTCGTTTCCGGCCTGGTCTACGGCGAGCGGCCGGAGTTCGGGGTGGCCGCCCGGGACCGGCTCCTCCTGCCCCGGTCCGACCTGGAGCTGACGCTCGCCCCGCCGGGCCGGTTCGAACGAAGGGGCCGCCGACAGTTCCGCGCGCGGCTCGGGGGGCCGTCCGTCCCTGGTCCATGGGTCACGGTCCGCGAGCGACCGCTGGCCGCGACGGCGCCGCCGTTCGACGCCGGGCTGCGCGCGGAGAGGGCGCTGGTCGCGGGCCTGGCGTCCCGTCTCGCCGCCGAAGCGGCCGCAGAGGGGCTCGAAGCCACGCTCACCGAGGTCGTCCGGGTCCGCGGCTTCGTCGGCGTCCGGACCCGGATGGGGTCCGCGGGACCCGCGGCCGAAGTCTCCCGGCTCGTCGCGCTGCTACGGGCCCCCGGGGCGCTCGTCGAGGTGTCCGTCGACTGCGGCGATAGGAGCCTTTCCGATTGCGAAGCCCCATGGCTCGCGGTGCTGGAGACGGCGGACCGGCTCTGGGCGACGCCGGTTCCCGGGCCGCGACGGCTCAGAGCGCACCGCGTGGAGCGCGGCGGCGAGGCGCGGAGCGTCATCGAGCGACTCGCCGGCTCCGGGGTCAGCGACGCCAGCGAGAGCGAGCTTCTCTGGCTGAACCGCGGTTGGCTGGACCGGGATCTCGCTCCCGGAGACGTGATCCTCATCGTCGTCCGTGATCCTCCCCCGGCTGCGTCGCGCAGGGCGCCGGCGCCGTGAGCGCCGCGCCGGCCGGGAGCGGCCGAGGCGTCGGACCCCGGTTCCCGATCCGGATCCACTCCTCGTGGCTCCTGTTGACGGCGGTCCTCTCCGCCCTGTTCGCGGTGATCTACTTCCGCGCCGACACCGGCGTCTCCACGGTGGCGGCCGCCACGATGGGCGTTCTCACCAGCGCGCTGCTCTTCGCTTCGGTGCTCGTCCACGAGCTCGCCCATGCCGTCGCCGCGCGCCGCCAGGGCCTCGAGGTGAAGCGCATCACCCTCAAGGTCTTCGGAGGGAACACCGAACTCGTCCGGGATCCGTCAGATCCGGCTTCCGAGCTGCGGATCGCGCTCGCCGGTCCGGTTGCGACCCTGGTCCTGCTCGTCGCCTTTGCGGTCCCCGGCTTCGCGATCGATTCGGTTCCGGCCGCCGCGCGGGCGGTCGCTTCGAACCTCGCGCTCATCAACGCGCTGCTGCTCGCCTTCAACCTGATTCCGGCCATCCCGCTCGACGGCGGCCGCATCCTCCGGGCGGTGCTCTGGGCGCTTTGGGGGAAGCCGGCGGCGGCGACCCGTGCGGTGACGGCGGCGGGCCGGTCCTTCGGGTTCCTCTTCGTCGCTTTCGGCGTCCTCGCGCTCTTCGCGGGAGGCGCGACGGGTGAGGGGGCCCGCCTCGTCTTCGGCGCCGGGTTCGTGCTGATCGGGCTCCACCTTCGCGGCGCCGCCGCGCACGTCGCCCGACACCTGTGGATCGCCGACTCGCTTCACGGCGTCACCGCGGACAACCTGCTCGACTACCGGATCCTCACCGCCGAGCGGAACGCCACCGGACACGACCTCGCCGCCATGGGAACCCGGCACGCGGACATCCCGGTGGTCGACGACACGCGCCTGGTGGGCGCGGTTCGCCTCGCGGATCTTCTTGGGCGTCCGACCGAGACCTGGGGAGATCTGACGGCCGAGGGCCTGATGCGCACCGACATCATCGACCGGACCGTGGCGCCCACCGACGCCGCGACGGCGCTGCTCCCGTTGTTCGCCGAGGGGCGTCGCTCCATCGCGGTGGTGGATGACGCGGATCTCGTCGGTTTCATCACCCTCGACACCTTCAGGAAACGTCTCTCGCTGCGCTCCGGAAGCTGACCGGACGCCGCCGCCCCGAAACAAGGAGTCCTGCACATGGCTTCCGCCGCTCCCGTCTCTCCGCGCAGCCAGGTGCGGCGGCTCCCCGCCCGCGGCGCCTACGACCGGGAGACCATAGACCCGATCCTCGACGAGGGCCTCGTGGCGCACGTGGGCTTCGTTCACGACGGCTCGCCATTCGTCATCCCCATGGGGTACGCCCGCGACGGCGACCGGATCCTCCTTCACGGGTCCGCCGCCAGCCGGCTCATGCGGCTGCTCGCCTCCGGCGTCGAGGCGGCGGTGGCGGTGACGCTGCTGGACGCCCTGGTCCTCGCCCGCTCCGCGTTCCACCACTCGATGAACTACCGCTCTGTGGTGGCCCTTGGCCGGACTTCGGAGGTGCGGGAGGAAGCCGCCAAGCGGCGCGCCCTCGACCTGCTCGTCGACCGCCTCGTTCCGGGCCGGCTGGAACACGCCCGCCCGGCGAACGACCTCGAGCTGCGCGCGACCCTGGTCGCCGAACTCCCCATCCGGGAGGCTTCCGCCAAGACCCGAACGGGTCCTCCCGCGGACGATGACGAGGACATGGATCTGCCGCACTGGGCCGGACTGGTCCCCGCGCGGACCGTCTGGGGGCCGCCGGAAGCGGCGCCCGACCTCCGCTCCGGGATCCCGGTTCCACCTCACGCCGCGCGCTACGGCCGGCCCCCCTCTGTGGATCGGTAAACTCCGCGACCCATGAATAGCGACGCGCGCTCCGACCGGGCGCGGCTGGGGCTGGCGCTCCTCGCGGCCGTCTTCGGGGCGGTCGTGTCAGCCGTGCTGCTTCTGAGGCACTACGGACTCGACACCGGTTCACTGGCGGCCGCCGCCTGCGATCCGACGAGTTCGGGATGCACCGAGGTCGCCGCGAGTTCGTGGTCGGCCATCGCGGGGGTCCCGCTCGCCGCCATCGGGCTCGCGTTCTTCGTCTCGATCGGCGTCCTGCTCGGGCTCGCTCTCCTCGGCGGCATCCAGGTGACGAGCCTTCCGGGAAGGCTCGCCTTCGGGCTGGTGGCTCTCGCGCTCGTCGTCGACCTGTTCCTGCTGGCGGTCCAGGCATTTTCCATCGGGGCGTTCTGTTCGCTTTGCATCTGGACCTACGGCGCGAATGCGGTGGCCGCCGCCAGCCTTTGGCCGGCGCGGCGCGGCCTCTCCCTGAGGATGGCCCGTCCGGCGCCGGGCGCCGGTCTCGAGCGCTTCGCGGTGCGGGCGTTCTGGCTCGCCGCCGGGATCGTGGTCGCGGCGGTGCTCGTCATCAACGACGGCCTGCGGGACCGCGGGGCGGGCGACGATGTGGACGTCTCCATCCTGGGCGTGCGGTCCTCGGGCGCGCCGGATGGGTCGCCGCTTCTTCCCCCGCTCCAGTCCGCTGGCGCTCCGTCTCAGTGGCGGAACCCGACGTTTCGTCAGGCGCCGGTGGAGGAAGTCAGCCTCGAAGGGGCGCCCCGCAAGGGCCCCGAGGACGCCCCGGTCAAGATCGTCACGTTCTCCGACTTCATGTGCCCGTCCTGCCGCCGCTTCGCCCTGGCCTACGACCAGTACGTCGAGGGGCCGACCGGCGCCCACGTCGAGCTCTACTACCGGAACTACCCGCTGGATCCGACCTGCGCCACCCACATCCCCCGGATGGTTCATCCGGGAGCCTGCGAAGTCGCGCTGGGCGCCGTCTGCGCCCAGCAGCTCGGGAGCTTCTGGGAGTATCACGACGCCGTCTACATCGACCCGCCGACGAACCCGGACCGCGCCGACGTGGTCCGGATCGGCGTCCAGGCGGGGCTCGACCGGAGCGCTTTCCAGGAGTGTCTCGACGATCCGACGGCCCGGGCGGCGCTCGACCGGGACATCGCGGAGGCGGTCCGGTTGACGGTCACCGGAACGCCCACCATCTTCATCAACGGTCGTCGGCTCCGGACCTCGCTGAACGAGTTCGCCGACGCCGTGCTGTGGGAGCTGGAGAAGGCGGGCATCGAGATCCCGCCCGGCGAATAGCCGTCCGGCGCCGGACGGGAAGGGGAGGAGACCCATGCACGAGGTGAACTATCTCGCCGTCCTGGTGGCGGGACTGATCCCGATGGTTGTCGGATCGCTCTGGTACGGCCCGGTCTTCGGCAAGCGCTGGCTGGCGCTCATGGAGACGACCGAAGAGGAGATCGCGAAGGGCTTCAACCCGCTGAAGACCTACGGCGGCTCGCTTCTCCTCTCGCTGGTGACCGCCTGGGTGCTCGCCCAGCTCCTCGCCGGCGTGGGCGCCGGGGGCGTTCTCCCCGCGGTCCACGTGGTCCTGCTGATCGTCGTCGGCATCGTCGTCCCGTTGGCGCACCAGTCGGTCACGTTCGAACGGCGCAAGACCGGGCTCGCCGCGCTCAGCGTCGGCTACAACCTGACCGCGCTCCTCGGCCAGGCCATTCTGCTCTCGGTCTGGACCTGACCGGCGGCCACGCCGCCTGAGGGGTCCCTGCGGGGACCCGTCCGGGCCTCGGCCCCAGGCTCGGTATCCCTCGCGCGGCGGCGGGTCGAATCCCGCCGCAATCGCGTCGGTGCCCCGGGCGGGGTCCGCTGACCCCGCCCGGGAGAGCGGTCAGCCGGTCTCGCCGGCGTAGTACTCGTTCGTCTTCTTCGCGACCAGCCCGCCGAGGAAGATCAGCCCGACCAGGTTCGGGAAGGCCATGAAGCCGTTCAGCAGGGTGCCGACGTTCCACACCGTCTCGACGGTCACGAGCCCGCCGATGAGCAGCAGCGCGACATAGAGCACCCGGTAGGGGAAGATGCCTCTCTGGCCGAACATGTACTCCCAGCAGGTCTCGCCGTAGTAGTACCAGCCGATGATCGTCGAGAACCCGAAGAGGAAGGAGCACACCGCGACCACCATCGGCGCGAGGAAGTCGCCGAAGGTCGTCGAGAACGCGGCCGAGGTCAGGTCCCCGCTCGCCGCCTGGTACTCCGCCGCGGTCCAGAGCCCGGAGGAGATGATGGCGAAGGCCGTCATGCTGCAGACCACGATCGTGTCGATGAACACCTCGAATACGCCAACCAGCCCCTGATCGGTCGGGTGCTTCACCTGGGCGATCCCGTGCGCGATCGGGGCGCTTCCCAGACCGGCCTCGTTGGACAGCACGCCCCGGCTGATGCCGGCGGCGATCGCCTGGCGGACGCTGGCCCCGAGGAACCCGCCGGCGGCGGCCTGGGGCGAGAAGGCGTGCGCGAAGATCGTGCCGAACACCGCTGGCAGCGAGCTGATGTTGATCAGCAGGTAGGTGAGCGCCATGCCGAGGTAGATGACCAGCATCGTCGGGACGAGCTTCTCGGCGACCGAGGCGATCCGCTTGATGCCGCCGAGGAGGACGAGCCCGACCGCGGCGGTGATCAGCAGGCCCGGAACCCACGGGGAGACCTCGAAACCGAGTCGGGAGGCGGCTTCCACGAACGTCCGGACGATCGTGTTCGACTGGGCCATGTTCCCGGTGCCCAGCAGCGCGGTGGCCGCGCCGAAGATGCAGAACATGATCGCCAGGACCTTGGCGAAGCGCTTCCACCGGAGGCCGGCGACGATGTAGTACATCGGCCCGCTGGCGAAGTGTCCGTTCGCCTTCCGGGTGCGGTAGGTCACGCCGCAGACCGCCTCCGCGTACTTCGTCGCCATGCCCACCAGCGCGGTGACCCACATCCAGAAGATGGCCCCGGGGCCTCCCACCAGAATCGCGGTGGCCACGCCTCCGATGTTGCCGTTCCCGACGGTTGACGCCAGCGCGGTGGACAGCGCCTGGAACGGCGTGATTTCACCTTCGGCGCCGTGCTGGTCGTGGCTCATGCCGCGCACGACCCGGCGCATTCCGGCGACGAATCCGCGGATCTGGACGAAGCCGGTGCGGACCGTGAGATAGAGCCCGCAGAAGACGAGCAGGAGGGGGAGGGCGTACCACTGGTAGATGGCGTTCGATGCCCACGCGATGAATTCGGTCATGAAAGCGTTTCCTCGGTCGCGGCTGGAGCAGCTCTAGGCGAACAGCCGCAGGAAGATCAGGAACAGGAGGGCGGCCGGGGACACGAAGCGGATCAGGAATCCCCAAAGCGCCGGACCCGGGAATCCGGGCCCGTCGCGCCGCAGCTCGTCGCCGGCGAACCGGGCGCCCCAGCGCCAGCCGACGAACAGGCTGATGAGCAGCCCGCCGACCGGGAGCGCCCACTCGTTCCACACGTTGACCATCAGGTCGAAGAAGGAGCCGCCGATCCCGGGCAGGTCGGTCAGGAACCCGGGGCCGCCCCCGAACGACAGCGCGCAGGGGATGGCGAAGGCGAAACAGAAGACCGCGATGACGGCGGCCGCCTTGCGGCGCGACCACTGCCACTGGTCGATCGCGTGGGACACCGGGACTTCCAGCAGCGAGATGGTTGACGTGAAGGCGGCCACCGAGAGCAGCAGGAAGAAAGCGCTTCCGAAGAGCAGCCCTCCGGGGAGCGTGGCGAAGAGTTGCGGGAGCACCGCAAAGATCAGACCAGGACCGCTCGCGCTCGGATCGAAACCGGCGATCGAGAAGCCGGCCGGAAAGATGATGAACCCGGCCAGCAACGCGATCAGCGTGTCGATGCCGACGATCGCCATCGCCGGGGCGCGAACGCTGTGCGAGCGATGCAGGTAGCTGCCGTAGGTGATCAGCGCTCCCATCCCGAGGCTCAGCGAGAAGAAGGCCTGTCCCACCGCGGCGCCCAGGACTTCGGGATTCAGCGCCTGCGAGAGGTCGGGACGAAGGTAGTAGGCCAGCCCTTCGCCCGCGCCGGGAAGCGTCACGGCGCGGATGGCGAGGATCACGAGGAGGACGAAGAGCAGCGGCATCATGAGCCGCGCGGCCGCCTCGATGCCCTTCTTGATCCCGCGGTTCACGCACCACGCGGTGATCGCGATGAACAGCCCGGTCGCCACCAGGTTCATCCACGACTGGCTCGCAATGGCGTTGAACAGTTGGCCGGACGCCTCGGGGCCGCTCTCGAGGCCGCCGGTGACCGCGAGCCGGAGGTACTGGACGGTCCAGCCGGCGATCACCGAGTAGAACGAGAGGATGAAGGTGCCCGCCGAGACCGCCAGGATGCCGATCAGCCACCAGGGCCCGGTCGGGGCGATCCGGCGCACGGCGCCCATCGGCCCGAGCTGGCTGTGTCGTCCGAGAACGACCTCGCCGAGGAGGATCGGGGCGCAGATGAAGACGACGGCGATCAGATAGACGAGGACGAACGCGGCGCCGCCGCCCTGACCGACCTGGGTGGGGAATCCCCAGATGTTCCCGAGCCCGACGGCCGAGCCGGTGGCCGCGAGGATGAAACCGGTGCGGGAGCCCCACCGGCCACGGTCTTCAGACATGATGTTCTCTCCGTTCGTCGGACAAAGGGCGGCGCCGGGAGGAGACCTCCGCGGGCCGCGTCATTCGCCGAGCGGCCGGACCTCGCCGGCCATCGAGATGCGGAAGATGGCGCCAGCGTGCGCGTCGGCGGCCAGCAGGTCGCCTTCCGGGAGGACCGCCAGCCCCTGCGGGCTCACCAGCGGTTCGCCCTGGACCAGGACCGAGACCCGTCCCTCGGGGCTCACCCGCCAGATGCACCGCGCGTAGCCGTCGGTGACGAAGAAGCCCCCGTCCGGGGCCCGGACGAAATCGTGCGGGAACTCGAAAGGGGGGGACTGGATGAGGGCGGTGGTGGTCCCCGCCTCGAGCCGCAGGACGTTGCGGTCCGTCAGGATGTGAACGACGGACCCGTCCCCCTCCGCCAGAATGGCGCGCGGCGCCGCGATATCGGCGAGGTCGTCGGCGCCGTCGCGGCCCAGCCGCCGCAGGCGCTGCGTGACCCGGTCGACCGCCAGCAGGTCGCCCGACGGGAGCTCCGCGACTCCCCAGGGCGTCACGAACCGCTCGTCGTCCGGGATGCGCTCGATGGCGCCCTCCGAAACGCGGTACAGCCCCATCGTCGCGGGATCGCTCGCCACGACGCCTCCGCCTTCCAGCGGCGCGATGTGACGGATCCCGAACAGCGGCGTGCGGGGAAGGCCCTCGCCCCGGGCGACGACCTCGTAGCCGGCACCGGTCCACCGGAGCAGGGCGGCGGCCTCGAGGTCCGCCACGTAGATCTGACCCTCGGCGGACACCGCCACATCCACCGGGTAGATCAGCTCCTCGGTCGCGGCGACCGCGTCGGGCGGGAGAAACAGCGCTCCCAGAAGGACGGCGAACGCCGCCCAGCCGGTCGGGCCGGCGCGTTCCGCGACGCCCGTGAAAGGGACCGCCGGGAGGCCGCGACGAGAGTGCAATGGGAGGGGAGGTGGCCCGCGCCGGGCAGCGAGTGTATCAGCCGGTCCGACAGGCCGGGAGGCATACAATTGACGCGCTGGGACGGCGGGTCATCCGGAAAGCGAGTCCGGATCGGCCGCCGTTCCCTTTTTTCTTGCGACCTCTCCCCCGGGGACGGTCCGGCGGGCCCCGATCGGCGCCCGCGCGGCCGGCTCGCGGGTCCTCTTCCGGGACGCGCCGAGGCGAGAGGGCCCTGGCTGCCGGATCGGCCGTGACCGGAGGCTTCCGTGGACACCTTCCTCTATCTGACTCCCGCGTTTGGCGCGGTGGCGCTGCTGTTCGCGATCGGACGCGCCCGCTTCGTCGGCCGCCAGCCGCCGGGCGACAAGCGCATGATCGAGATCGCCTCGGCGATCCGCGAGGGCGCCATGGCGTTCCTGCGGCGCGAGTACTCGGTGCTCGCCGTCTTCGCGCTGGTGGTCGCAGCCCTGCTCTACTTCGCCAACCTCTCGAACGGCACGCAGCTCGTCGGGCTCTCGTTCCTGATCGGGGCGCTCGCCTCGGCGGTCGCCGGGTTCTTCGGGATGCGGGTCGCCACCGCCGCCAACGTCCGGACCGCCAATGCGGCCCGGACCTCGATCGTCCCCGCGCTCCGCGTGGCCTTCGCCGGCGGGTCGGTCATGGGGATGTCCGTCGTGGGCCTCGGGATCCTGGGGCTCTCGCTGCTGTTCCTGCTCTACACGTCGCTCTACGGGACCACCGCTGACGACCTCCAGAGCCAGGTCCTCCAGGTCCTCTCCGGCTTCAGCCTGGGGGCCTCCTCGATCGCGCTGTTCGCCCGCGTGGGAGGCGGCATCTACACCAAGTCGGCCGATGTGGGCGCCGATCTGGTGGGCAAGGTCGAGGCCGGAATCCCCGAGGATGACCCCCGAAACCCCGCGGTCATCGCCGACAACGTGGGGGACAACGTCGGCGACGTGTGCGGCATGGGCGCCGACCTCTTCGAGTCCTATGTGGGGGCCATCATCGGGGGCATGGTCCTCGGCGTCACCTTCGCCGGTTCGATGGGTGTGGCGGATCCGCTCCGCTTCGTGGCGCTCCCGCTCGTCCTCGCCGGATTCGGGATCGCCGCCAGCATCCTCGGCACCTTCCTGGTGCGGACCCGCGAGGGCGCGAACCCGCAGACCGCGCTCAACATGGGCACGCTCGGCGCCGGCGTCTTCATGCTCGCGATCGCCTGGCCGGTCATCGGCGCGCTGGCGCCCGAGGTCCAGGCGGAGCTCTACGGCTGCCTCGTCGGCGGCCTGGCGGTCGGCGCCGCGATCGGCCTGATCACCGAGTTCTACACCTCGGACGCGCGCCGTCCGGCCCAGGACGTCGCCGAGTCCTCGCGCACCGGCTCGGCGACGAACATCATCGCCGGCCTCGCGCTCGGGATGCGCTCGACCGCGCTTCCGCTCCTGCTGATCGCCGGAGCCATCGTGCTCGGCTACCAGCTCGCCGGGCTCTACGGAATCGCGCTGGCGGGCCTCGGAATGCTGGCCACGGTCGGGATCCAGCTCGCCGTTGACGCGTACGGCCCCATCGCCGACAACGCCGGCGGGATCGCCGAGATGAGCGAGCTTCCGGGTGAGGTGCGCGAGCGCACCGACAAGCTGGACGCGGTGGGGAACACGACCGCTGCGATCGGCAAGGGCTTCGCGATCGGATCGGCGGCGCTCGCCGCGATGGCGCTCATGTCCGCGTTCCAGCAGCAGGCGGAGGTCGGCGTCATCGGTCTCTCGCTCGCGAACCCGATCATCCTCGCCGGGCTGCTCATCGGCGGCGCGGTGCCGTTCCTGTTCTCCTCGATCGCCATGAAGGCGGTGGGAGAGGCCGCCTTCGACATGATCCAGGAGGTGCGCCGGCAGTTCCGCGAGATTCCGGGGCTGCTCGAGGGCGCTCCCGGGGTCCGGGCGGAGCACGCCCGCTGCGTGGACATCGCCACCGCCGCCGCGCTCCGGCGCATGGTGGCCCCCGGCCTCCTCGCGGTGCTGATTCCGGTGATCGCCGGCTTCCTCGACAAGAACTTCCTCGCCGGGCTGCTGGCGGGCGCGCTCGTGTCCGGAGTCCTGCTCGCCATCTTCATGGCGAACGCCGGCGGCGCCTGGGACAACGCCAAGAAGCACATCGAGGGCGGCGCCCACGGCGGGAAGGGGAGCGACGCCCACAAGGCGGCGGTCGTCGGCGACACCGTCGGCGATCCCTTCAAGGACACCGCCGGCCCGGCGATCAACATCCTGATCAAGCTGATGTCGGTGGTCGCGCTGGTGATCGCGCCGCTCATCCGCTAAATCGGTAACGGCGCGACGCGCCCTCGCGGCGCGTCGCCGAGCCCGCCGCGCTCGGTTCGCGGCGGGCGGCTCACTCGCCTGGAGGCGGCTCCAGGCGGGTGAGCAGCGTCTGCGCTTCCTGGGCGAACGGATCGTCCGCCGGCACCGAGCGGAGCAGCTCCCGCGCTTCGACGAACCGCTGCTGCGAGAGCCGCGTCACCGCCATGAAGAAGCGGATCCCGGGCTGCGCCGGATTCAGCCGGTAGCTCTGCTCGAAGGCCCGCTCGGCGGCCCCCGGGTTGCCGTCGAGCACGTGGAACCGGCCCAGGTTGAGTTGCTGGGGCGCGTCGTCGGCGTAGAAGTTGCCCCGGATCGCGTGGACGCGCTTGGCGAGTTCGAAGCTCTCCTCCGCCTCGCCGTCGAGCTCGCGGATGCCGAGGTTCAGCAGCGAGATCGCGGTGTTCATCCGCACGACCCGGCTCTCGTCCTGGATCCGCTCGATCAGGGCCTCCCGGACGCCGGGGAAGGAGGCGTCGCCCGATTCTCCGAGCTTGAGCGAGGCGACCGAGCGGACGAGCGGGTGGGGATCCCCGGCCACTTCGAGGAGCGCCCCGATGGCCGCCGGACGGGTCGTCTCGTCCGCCAGGTAGCGGCCCAGGTGTCCGGCGGCGTTCGCCCGGTTCACCGGCCCCTCGGAGGGGTCCGCGGAGATGGCGAGGAGGTGGTCGAGGGCTTCGCGGCTGAGGTCGCGCGCTCCGGAGTAGGCGTCGGCCCTGCGCTCGATCCTCGTCCGTCGGGGGGTGTCCTCCCCCCACCACTCGTCCATCCGCGCGGTGGCCCACTCGGGGGTCTCGGAGGAGTGGCACTCGGTGCACGCGTTCGGGATTCCGTAGCGCGCGGTGTTGCGCGGCGACGGGATCGAGATGCTGTGATCGCGCATCCGCGCCCGGATGCTCACCACGCTGCGGGGCATGTGGCACTCGACGCAGGAGCTGCCGGAGCTGTCCTCGGCGTGGAAGGTGTGCGCCGTCAGGTCCTCGCCGATCTGCGTGTGGCACCGGGTGCACAGCGCGTTGTTCGTCGGCAGGAGCTGCTCGTTCTGCTCGATGTCGGGACGGTGCGGGTCGATGTGGCAGCCGGTGCAGGTCGCGTTCCCCTCGACGAAGCACTGGCTCTGCCAGATCCCCAGGGTGTTCGTGGAAAACCGCCGCGTCTTGCCGTCGGTGTACCAGGTTGGGTCCTCGGAGGGCTCCTGGGTGTACTCGAGGAGCGGGAAGAAGAAATCGAAGTAGTTGTCTCCCGCGGCGAACCCGAACGCCATCTGATCGCGGAACGAGTGGCACTGGGCGCACACCATGGAGTTCCGCTCGTGGTCGAGCCGGGTCTGCTCGACGATGTGGACCTCGGGGTCATCCCCGTAGCGGTCCAGGTTCGTGTACTTGTCGACGTGCCGGCTTCCGGGTCCATGGCAGCGCTCGCAGGTCGTGCCGAAGTCGAGCCAGGTCGTGTCGTAGCGGGCCTCCGTGGGGCGGTAGCCCTTGATCTGGTCGCTCACATGGCAGCCGAAACAGTTCTTGTTCCACAACTGGACCGGGATGATCCCCTCTCGCTGGTCCGGGGCGGCGATCTCCAGGTTGTGGAACCACTCGCGCCGGAGCACGTCCCAGGTGGGCGGGAGGACGATGACGCGCCCGTCCTCGAGCGTCGTCAGGTAGTGCTGGATCCGCCGGTTCCCGAGGGTGTAGTCGATCCGGTGCTCGACCGGCTCTCCGGTGAAGAAGGACTCGGTGATGAAGTAGTTCGATCCGGTCCGCCGGACCTGGTAGGGCTGCCCCCGCAACTGGAGCGCGCCGGCGCTGAAGTCCCCTCGGACGCCCGAGGGCGTCGCCGGCTGCACCATCTTCGAGTGCCGCGAAGCGGTCCAGGACTCGTGCGTCGCCTCGTGGCACACCACGCACCGCGCGTTCCCCACCATCATCGCCGGCTGCTCGGCGAGCGGGGGGGGCGCGACCTGGGCGTTCGCGGCGCCCGGCGGCTGCGGGCTGGCGCCCAGGAAGAACAGTCCGAGCACGGCGGTGAGCCCGGTCCCGGCGCAGGCGAGCCGCAGGCTCAAGGGGACCCCTCCTCGACCCGGTGGGTTCGCCCCGGCGCCGGCGCCTCGATCCGGGTTTGACGCCCCGAAGGCCATTCGATCACCGCCTCGGCTGCGCGGCCCGTCGGTCCCAGTCCGATGACCACCGGAAGCTGGTTCTGCGAGGCGTAGCCGGTCGCGCCTTTCACGAAGCGGGTCTCCTGACGGGATTCTTCGTCGTTTTCGATCATCAGGGTGATCTTGGCGCCGATCCCGTCCCGATTCGAGTCGGATCCCCGGAGATCGAAGCCGACCCACCCGTTCGCGTCCCCGCCGTCGTTGCGGAACAGGCGGCCCGGTCCGCCGTTTTCCGCCACCGCGAGGTCGAGGTCGCCGTCGCCGTCGATGTCGGCGAAGGCGGCGCCGCGCGCCACCATCGGGCGGGCGAGGTCGGGGGACGCGGCGACGACGTCCTCGAAGGCGCCATCCCCGAGATTCCGGAACAGGTGCGGCGGCTGTCGGTAGGTGACCCGCTGCTGGACCGCGGCGATGTCGTTCTCGACATGGCCGTTCGCAACGAAGATGTCCTGGCGCCCGTCGAGGTCGTAGTCGAAGAAGAACGCCCCGAAGGCCAGCGTCAGCAGACTGTCCCGTCCCACCCCCGCCACCGGGGCCTGGTCGATGAAGAACCCGACTCCCTCATTCCGGTAGAGCGAGACCATCTCGTTGGAAAAGTTCCCGATGACGATGTCCGGAAAACCGTCGCCGTCGTAATCGGAAGCATCGATGCCCATGGCGCCGCGCGCCGCTCCGTTCTCGGCGAAGGCGATCCCGGCGAGGACTCCGACATCCTCGAAGCGGCCGCCGCCGAGGTTGCGGTAGAGCGTATTCGGCTGGGTGTCGTTCGCCACCGCGAGGTCCGGGAGGCCATCCGCGTCGTGGTCGAAGACGGCGACTCCGAGGCCCTTGCCGGTCGGGTCGTAGAGGCCCGCCTCCCGGGTGATGTCGGTGAAGCCGCCGGGGCCGTCGTTCCGGTAGAGCGCGACGCTCGCCCCCTGGTAGGACTCCGGGGTGCAGTAGCTCTTGTTCGACCCGTCGAGCGCGCAGAAGATGTCCTCCTCGACCGACCACTGGACGTAGTTGAGGACGAACAGATCGAGGTCGGAATCGCCGTCGGCGTCGAACCAGGTGGCGCCGCTCGCGAAGCCCGGATGCGCGACGGCGGCGGCCGCCGGCGCCTCCCGGAAGACGCCGCTTCCATCGTTCTCGAGCAGGCGATTCGGGCCGAGCGCCGCCAGGTAGAGATCCTGGTCCCCGTCGGCGTCGTAGTCGGCGGCGGCGGCCCCGATCCCATAGAGCGGGAAATCCAGTCCGGCGCGCGCCGTCCCGTCCTCGAAGGTTCCGTCGCCCCGGTTGAAGTAGAGCGCCGAGGTGGGTTCCGGTCCGTCGCCCCGGCGTTCGGGCCAGTGCCGGCTGTTCACGAACAGCAGATCCTGATCGCCGTCCCCGTCGGCGTCAAGGAAGACGACCCCGCTCCCCATGGTCTCCGGCAGGTATTTCTTTCCGAACGCTCCGTTCTCGTGGACGAAGGCGATCCCCGCGGCCTCGGTGACCTCCACGAAGCGCACCTCCGCGGCGGCCGGCCAGGCGGCGAGGACCGCGCCGGCGGTCAGGACGCGCCGCCGCAGCGAGGCTCTCGCCGAACGGCCCTTCATCGGGGATCGCCGGCCCCGTCCGGGACGAAGAAGCTCCGGTGCTCGTGGATCGGGAGTCGCTGGTTGTTGTCGTGGGGATGGGCGCGCCGGTACTCCCCGGTGAGGAACTGCGCCGACTCGTCCGCCTTGAACCGCGTGTAGAGCGCGCGGTGGGCGGCGGCGCGCTCCGGGTCGCGCAGGCCCTGGTGGCTCAGCATCAGGTTGTAGTGCGCCTCGAGGTCCTCGGGATCGATCCGCAGCGTGCGCTCGAGCACCTCGACGGCGTCGGCGTACTCGCGCTTGAGGAAGAGGAGCCGCCCGACCTGGTTGTTCACGACCCGGTCCCGGGGATGGTCCTCCTGAACCCGGGTGAGCGCGGCGAGGGCCTCGTCGTAGGCACCGAGAGCCTTGTGGGCCATGGCGCGGAAGAAGAGCGCGCGCGGCAGCCCGGGCGCCAGCTCGAGGGCCCGGGCGGTCGCCTCCAGGGCGCGATCGGGGTCGCCCTCCTGGAGATGGACCCGCGCCAGATTCACCGAGGCGTCGGGGTACTCGGGTGCGAGCGACTCGACGGTCCGGAACGCCGCCTCGGCGCCTCGCAGATCGCCGGCGAGGAGCAGGGCGATCCCGTAGTCGTTGAACCGCAGCGCCCTCGCCAGGCCGGCCTCGGGATCGACTGGCGGCGACGCCTCGGGGGCCACCGGAAGCCGGACCGAGGCCGAGGCCATCTCGATGACCGGAACCTCCGGCGCGCTGACCGCCGGGTCGAACGAGACGGGCCGGTCATCGAAGTCGGGCGAGACGTCCCCCTCCTCCCCGAGCACTCCGCGGAAGGCCCACTGGGTGTGCCACCACTGGAACTTGCGGTAGTTGACCCGGGCGGTCAGGGTCACCGGCCCCTCGATGGTCTCGGGAACCTCGAGCCGGTAGCGGATCGCGTGGGCCGCTCCGGGAGGGATCTGGGCGATGTAGAGGGCGCTGCGCGCGGCCCAGGCGTTTCGCTTGTTGATCGGATTTCCGCGCCCATCGAGCATCAGGGACCGGAAGAAATGCGCCGACGGGTCCACCGGGGCGTCGGCGTCCCTCGCGGCGGGCTCCCCGGGGTGTCCGGTGAACCCGCTCCAGAAGAACGGGACTCCGTGGCGGTCCTCGGCCCGGAACTCCACCCAGACTTCCTGGGCGTCCACCGTGCCGCTCGGGAAGAAGTGCCCCACCTTGCGGGTGCGCACCACGACATCCACCCGCACCGACTCCCCGGGGACGAGCGTCGGAAGGGCTTCGTCGAGCGGCGCGACGACCTCGCCCACCGGGCCGGCGGCGGGATAGCGGCGGGGCGCCGCCAGGGCTTCCTCGCCCACCGCGAACGTGGAGGCCAGCGCCAGCGGATCCGGCGCCGCGGGCGCGGGGCCCGGCGGCGCTTCGCCTCCCGGCTCCTCCGGGTCCCGGACCACCGCGAACACATCGACGCTCACCTGCCCGGCGCGCAGGAAGTCCCGCACCGCCTGGAGCTGGTCGTCGAGCCCGAAGTGGGTCGGGAGCGCGGTGTTCGCCGCGGCGAAACGGTGGGAGCGGATCAGCCCCCCGGGCGCCGCCGGGTCGGTTCCGGGAACCTGCGGCATGTGGCACCCGGCGCAGGTCTCGGGTTGCTCGGGGTAGTAGAACGAGCGCGCGCCCTCTCCGGAGACGCCGCTCGCCTGCCAGTTGTCGTAGCTGTTGAAGCCGCGAAGCCACCGGTAGTGGTTGACCGGCTCATCGAGATGGACCTTGTGGCAGGTCGAGCAGAACGCGGAGCTGTCTCCGGTGTGGAGCGGCTTCAGGAACGCCGTCCGGTGGGGTTCGGGGTCCAGGTGGATCACCAGATCGTGGAGCGCCCGGAGCAGGGGGTCCTCCGAGGCCGCCAGGTCGTGCATCTCGGGGTACTCGATCACGAACCCGGCGTTTCCCGCGGTGTTCTTCACGCGGGTGATCGCGTGGCACGAGACGCACCCGAGCCCGGCGCTCGCCGAGGGACGATCCACGATCTCTTCGAGGGGCCGGTCCATGAGCCCGCTGAACAGCACGGCGTGGTCGTGGCAGCCGGCGCACCACTTCGACGGGGTGACCCCCACGACCTCCTGCATGTACTCGATGGAGCGGCGGTACCACGGGTTGTTGAACGAGGCGAAGCGGTGGGCCGACTCGCTCCACTCGCGGGTGATGTCCGCGTGGCATCGCCCGCACGACTCGCTCTCCAGGAAGAACTCTTCCGGGATCAGCCCTCCGTCCGCCGTCTCCGCGGCGGAAGGGAAGAACGGCCCATCCGCGCCCCCCATGGCCTCGCCCTCCATCGTCATCGGGGCAAGCCCGGCGTTCAGCGCGGGCGCCGTTTCCGGGACGGCGCGGCGAAGCGCTCCGCCGGCCGCGAAGCCCACCGCGAGGATCAGGGGCGCCACGAGCTGGCGGCGGTGCGCGAGCAGGATCGCGAGCGCGGCCGCCGCCGCGAGGTGGACCCACAGAACGGGGCGGGTCGCGGGGCTCGAGCCCAGGACGAGGAGCCCGACCCCCGAGAGCGCGGTGACCCCTCCCGCAAGCAGGAACAGCGGGCGGCGGGGGTCGCCCGCGAGGGCCTTCGCGAGCCGCTTCCAGGTCCAGACCGCGAGCTTCAGTCCGGCGATCCCGAGAACCGGGTGAAGCAGGATCTGCGCGGCGTGGAAGAGGCTGGCCTCCCGCGCCGCGATCAGGTAGCCGGCGTTCAGCAGGAGCAGCGCGGCGGTGGCGCGCAGGAACAGCGCAGCCGACGGCTTCATGCTGTCAGATTACGCCCCCGGGCGGATCGGAGGCCGGGCCGGCGCCCCCGGCTTCCACTCCGGCCTCGCGCAGCGCTCGCCGGGCGATGCGGGTGATCAGCACCGTCACCACGACGAACGCGGTGAGCCCGACGGCCTGAACGGCGAGCTGCAGCCCCTCGGCGTTCCCCGAGACGGTGCGCGCCACGTTGCCCCCGACGTAGCCCAGGTAGATGTAGAGACACGTCCCGGGGAGGATGCCGGTCGCGGAGGCCAGCAGGTAGGCGCCAAACCGCACGCCGGTGAGGCCGTACGCGTAGTTCAGGAACGTGAACGGAAACACCGGGGTCAGCCGCGTCAGGAACACGATCTTGCCGCCCTCGGCGGCGACCGCGCGGTCCACGGCGGCGAAGGAGGGTTTCCCCGCGAGGAACCGTCGCACCCGATCTCGCCCGAGTCGTCGGGCCGCGAGGAACGCGAAGGCCAGCCCGGCGGTCGCCCCGACCCAGACCGCGGCGGCGCCCTGAAACGGGCCGAAGACCGCGCCGGCGAAGAGCGTGAGCGCGGAGCCCGGAACCGCGATGACGGTGGCGACGGCGTAGATCGCGGCGAACACCAGCAGACCCGGGGCCCCAAGCGCCTCGGTCCTCCGGGCCGCCGCCTCGATCCACTCACCCACCGGCAGGAGCGTGAAGGCCGCAACCAGCAGCGCCAGCGCCGCCCCGGCAAGAAGGATCCTCTTCATCGCCGGATCCGGTAAAGCCATGAGAAAAGGGCCCTGGCCCGCGGCGTGAGCCGGGTGCGCTGGTAGGCGTCCGCCACCCGCTGCGCCGCCTGCGCCCAGGTCGGGTACGCGTGGATCGCGCTCGAGATCGCGGCCAGCCCGATGCCGTGGCGGGCGGCGAGCATCAGTTCGTGCAGGACTTCGCCGGCGCGGGCGCCGACGACGGTGGCCCCGAGGATCCGGTCCTTGCCGCGCGCGGTCACGACCTTGACGAAACCGCGTCGGGAGGACTCGGTGATGGCGCGGTCCAGTCCGGCGTTCGCGAACCGGTGGACCGAAACGGGCGTCCCGTTCTCGAGCGCATCCTCCTCGCGCAGGCCGAAGTGGGCGATTTCGGGATCCACATAGGTGACCCACGGCACGTGGCGGTAGTCGGCCTTCGCCCGGGGGACCGGCCACGGGAGAAGGGCGTTCCGGACCACGACCCGCGCCTGGTGGTCGGCGGTGTGGGTGAACCGGTAGGGCCCGGCGACGTCGCCGAGAGCGAAGACGCCTCTCACGTTCGTGCGAAGCGCGGCGTCGACCGGGATCCCCGCTTCGGGGTCGTAGCGCACTCCGGCGGCTTCGAGGCCCAGATCGGTGACGTTCGGCGAGCGCCCGGCGGCGACCAGGAGCCGTTCCGCCTCGACCGATCGCCCGCCGTCCGGCGTCTCCACCTCGGCCCGGATCCGCCCCTCCGGCGTCTGCGCGAAGGACTTCACCCGGCAGCGGGTCAGCACCTCGATGTCCTCTTCGGCGAACGCGTCGTGGAGCGCTTCCGAGGCCTCCCGGTCGTCGCGCGGGAGAAGCCGCTCCACATCGGTGAGGAGCGTCACCCGGGACCCCAGTCGGGCCATCACCTGTCCGAGTTCACATCCGATGGGGCCGCCGCCGAGCACCAGGAGGGACTCCGGCGCGGCGTCCTGGCCGTCGAAGAACGTCTCGTTCGTCAGGAACGGCGCGTCCTTCAGGCCGGGGATATCGGGGACACGCGGGCTCGTTCCGGTGGCCACCGCGAAGTGGGCGCCCCGGAGCCGGGCGCCGTCATCGAGTTCGACCTCGCGGGGGCTGACGAACCGGGCTCTGGCCTGGAACACGTCCACGCCGAGACCGGTGAATCGCTCGACCGAGTCGTGCGGCGCGATCTCGGCGCGCCGGTCGCGCATCGCCGCGAAGACCCGCTCGCTGCGCAGCCGCAGATCGGGTGGGTCGAACCCGTGCTCGGCGGCGCGGCGGATCGTGTGAACCCGCTTGGCCGCGGCCACCAGCGCCTTCGAGGGGACACAGCCGAAATTGAGACAATCGCCGCCCATGAGACGGGCTTCCACCAGGGCGGCTCGTCCTCCGAGGCCCGCCGTTCCGGCGGCGGTCACCAGACCGGCGGTTCCGGCGCCGATCACGACGATGTTGTACCGGCCTTCGCCCCTTTGCACCCCGGTTCGTCTGCTCCTGCGCCGGAGGGAACTCTATTCGCTGTCCGTTGGCCCGATTGACGGGCCGGGAGCGTCGCGCCTCGGGGCCGGGGCGCGGCCCGCTTCGTGAGCGACCGATCGGCGCGTCCGGGGCGCCGGGGCGTTCTCGGCATCGACGAAGCCGGTCGCGGCGCGGTCCTCGGGCCGCTGGTGGTGGCGGGCGTCGTGCTGGATCCGCTGAAGGCGGGCGCCCTCACCCGTCTCGGAGTGCGGGACTCGAAGGGCCTCGGCGCCGGAGAGGCCGCCTACACCCGCCGCAGCGCGCTCGCCGCCCATGTCCGGCGACTGGCGGACTTCGTCGGCATCCGCGTGTTCGATGCCGGAGAGGTGGACCGCTATGTGGAGTCGGGTGGCCTGAACCTGCTGGAGCGCCACGCGGCCGAAGCCATTCTCGGGGAAGCCGGTCCGGTCCGGCGCGTTCTGGCGGACGGCCGCAGCCTCTTCGGGGCGCTCGCCGCCCGGTATCCGCACTTCCAGGCGGTCGACCGGGCGGAGTCCCGCCACGTGGCGGTGGCGGCGGCGAGCGTCGTGGCCAAGGACGCGCGCGACACCCTCTTCCGCCGCATCGCGGAGGGCTACCGGGAACGTTTCGGCGAGGTCGGCGGAGGGGGTTACGTCAACGCCGCGACCGAGGCGTTCCTGCGCCGCTACCACGACCGCACCGGCCTCCTGCCGCGCGAGACCCGGCAAAGCTGGAGCTGGAGCGTGGTCCGGGAGTTCGCCGGACCCCAGCGGCTTTGGGACGGGGGGGACTGAACCGGACGTTCAGCTCCTCCCGAAGACGCTCCGCGAGCGCGGAGTCGTCGCCGGCGGCCAGTGGCGCCGGCCCGTCAGCCTTCGCGGTGCTCCCCGAACACGCTCCGCAGGGCGTCGCTGATCTCTCCGACGGTCGCGCGCCGTTCCGCGGCCTCCAGGATGGGCGGCATCAGGTTGCCGCCTCCGGCCGCGATCCGACGGACATCGGCGAGCGAGGCCTCGGCTGCGGCCCCGTCGCGCTCCGAGCGGGTCCGGCGCACCCGGGCGATCTGGGCATCCTCCGCCGCCGGGTCCACCGCGAACGGCTCGACGGTGGCGGTCCTCTCCGAGCGGGCGAACCGGTTCACTCCCACGACGACCTCCCGGCCGGCTTCGAAGTCCCGTTGCCAGGCGTAGGCCGCCTCCTGGATGCGGGCCTGCACGAAACCCGATTCGACGGCGGCCACCGCTCCGCCGATCTGGTCCACCCTTTCGATCCACCCGCGCGCCTCCGCTTCGAGTTCGTCGGTCAGCGACTCGATGGCCCACGAACCTCCCAGCGGGTCCACCGTCCCGGGCGCTCCGCTCTCGAAGGCGATGACCTGCTGGGTCCGGAGCGCGAGTTCCGCATTCGCCTCGGTCGGAAGGCCGAGCGCCTCGTCGAGCGCGTTCGTATGGAGCGACTGCGCGCCCCCGAGGACCGCGGCGAGCGCCTCCAGCGTGGTCCGGACGACGTTGATCTCCGGCGCCACCGAGGTCAGGGTCGATCCCGCGGTCTGGGCGTGGAAGCGAAGCATCTGGGCGCGCGGACTGGTGGACCCGAAGCGCTCGCGGAGCAACCGCGCCCAGAGCCGCCGGGCGGCCCGAAACTTGGCGATCTCCTCGAGGAAGTCCCGATGCGCGTTGAAGAAGAAGGACACCCGCGACGCGACGCGGTCCACTTCGAGCCCCCGGGAGACGGCTTCCCCCACGTAGGCGAGGCCCGCCGCGAGCGTGAAACCCACTTCCTGCGCCGCGGTGCATCCGGCCTCCCGCATGTGATACCCGCTCACGCTCACCGGGTTGAAGCGGGGCAGTTCGCGCCGGCACCACTCGATGACGTCGCCCGAGAGCCGGATCGACGGGCCGGGAGGGAAGATCCACGTTCCGCGCGCCGCGTATTCCTTGAGGATGTCGTTCTGGACGGTGCCCGAAATCCGCTCCGGCGCCGCTCCCTGTCGCCGGGCGACCGCCACGTAGAACGCCACCAGGATCGCCGCGGTCGCGTTGATCGTCATCGAGGTGGAGACCCGATCCAGCGGAATGCCGGCGAACAGGGTCTCCATGTCATCCACCGAATCGATGGCGACTCCGACGCGCCCGACCTCTCCCGCCGCCAGCCGGTGGTCCGAGTCGTGGCCGATCTGGGTGGGGAGGTCGAACGCGACCGAGAGCCCGGTCTGTCCACGCTCCAGCAGCGCCCGGTACCGGCGGTTCGACTCCGTGGCCCCGGCGTAGCCGGCGTACTGACGCATGGTCCACAGGCGCGAGCGATAGCCCTCCGCGCGGACGCCGCGGGTGAACGGGAACTCCCCCGGTAGGCCGACGGCCTGCTCGCCACCCGGCGCGTCGGCCGGGCGGTAGACGGGCCGGAGCGCCCGTCGGGAAGCTCCGTCGGGACCGCTCACGGACGCGCGGCGGCGCCTTCGCCGGGCGCCGCGCCCGGGTCTCCCTCGCGCGTCGGCGCGCAGGCGTACCCGCACACCACGACCTGGTTCCCCCAGATCTCCGATCCGCCGAGGTCCAGCGGGCAGAACCGGACGAGCGCTTCCTCGAAGAACAGCGGGCAGTCATCGGTGAGGTTGGGCCCCAGCCGGTCGGGCCGCTGGATCGTGATCTCGAGCGTGCGGCGCCGGGGCGCCCAGCCCTGGGTCTCGCCGAAGCTCACGAGGTCGCGACGCAGACGTTCGACGCGCCGACGCGCCTCCTCGAGGGTCAGGTCGCGGTCGCGCACTCCCCGCAGGATGTCCCGCGCCTGGTCCCGGAACGTGTCGAGCGACCCGGGCGGGGCGTCGCCGGTCCCGGGCGCCGGTTCCTGGCGCGGCGAGCCGGCGCCCCAGACCGCGCACGACAGCGCGAGCAGGAACGCTCCCCGGAGGCGGCGGAAGCCGGGACGCGTCACCCCTCGATTCATCGCTCCCGGCCGGACCCCTGCATCGGTTGCGAGGACGGGGGACGCCACAGGTTCTCCTCTCCCAGATGCCGCTCGAGCCAGGACCGCAGGGGCACATCCTCCGGCTGCGGCTGGTACCAGCCGACTTCCGTCGTTCCGTCGCCGAGGAGCTGCCGGAGCACCGGATCACACGAAGCGAGGAGCTCCGGCGGCATGTGGGTGTAGTCGAGGGGCCGCAGCCAACGGAAGCTGTATCCGAAGAAGAGCGACTTGCGCACGGCGTCCGAGGTGTTGCGTCCGTGCCGATGCCACAGCCGCCGATCGAAGATCGTCGAGTCTCCCGGCGCCGCATGCAGCCGGACCACGCCGTCCCACGCCGGATCGTCGGCTTCCGGGGGCGGCGCGTCCAGCCAGTGGCTTCCCGGGATGACCTCCATGGGCCCGCTCGCCGGGTCGTTCGTGTCGGTGAGCCAGAAGGCGGTCTTGACCGAGAGCCGGGGGGCCGGGCGCTCGAGCTCCAGCACCGGCCGTCCGCTGTCCTGATGCCACACCGGGCGCCGGCACTGGACGCCGCCCCACGTCTCGGGCGGGTACACCACCAGGTGGGAGATGTAGAGCTGGATGTTCCACCCGAGGATGTCCCAGACCTTGGGGAACGTCCGCGACCAGTCGACGAGCTCCAGGAACGCCGGATCGAAACGGATGACCGAGAAGCGGGACATCATGTCGCCCGGCGCCAGCGCGAGCCGGGCGCGTTCGGCGGCGTCCAGCCGGTCCACCGCGGCGATCAGCTTGTCGACCTCGTCCGGCCCGAGCGCTCCCGGGACCGTGATGTAGCCGTCCCGGTCGAACGCGGCGCGTTCCTCCGGCGTCAGCGACGACGCAAGGTGCTCAGCGGAGAGTCCGCCGAAACGGCGTCCCTCCGGCCGGAAATGGAGCGTCGTATCGGTGGATTCGACGGGGGGAGCGACGATCGTGCCCATGGCTTTCCCTGGCGCGGGGGTAGAAGGCTGGCCGGTTTCGCTCCGGCGCCAGACGGGAAGCGGCGGCCGGCGACCGCGCAGCGGAACGCGCCCTTTGGGCGGTTAGTATTGTTCATCGTGAGCCGTCGCCGGCGTCTGCAGCTTCTTGCTGGCTGGGCCGTGTTCCTGTTCGTCGGCGGGAGCATCTATCTGGGGCCGTACTTCGCCGCCTGGCGGATCCGGCACGCGGTGGCGGCGGGCGATGCGGCCGCCCTTCACGAGTTCGTCGACTTCGAGGCCGTCCGGGAGAACCTCAAGGCGGAACTCCGGCGGACGCTCGAGGCCTCCGGCCGCGCTCGCGAGCGCGCCGCGGAGGAGCCGTCGGCGGACAACGGAGGCGCCAGCGGCATTTCGGATCTCTCGACGCAACTGGCGGTGGCGGTCGGCGAGGCGCTCATCGACCAGTACGCCACCCCCGCGGGCGTGGACCAGGCGCTGGGGGATCGTCCCGCCGATGAGGGATGGGGCTCGTTTCTGGCGCTCGCGGGAAACCGGGACAGCGAGACGCCGGTCTCCGTCCGGGCTCATTACGACGGCTGGAGCGACTTTCGCGTCCGGCTCGGGAACACCCGGCGTTCGTCCGGGGAAGCAGAGTCGGGAGAGGAAGCGCTCTGGGCCGACATCCTCTTCGAACGGCGAGGGATCTGGGCGTGGCGGGTCACCGGCGCCCGCGTGAGCCCCGCGGTGATCCCTCTCCTCACGCAGTAGGTGACCCGGGCCGGGTTCGAGGGGCGGGCTCTTTCCGGAGCCTCAGCGCGTCGGCGACCGGGGGCGCGTTCGCGCCAGCGTTTCCCGGAGCGACGGCGCCCCCTCGACGCCCCGCGACTCGACCGCAATGGCTGCGGCCGCCGCCGCCCGCCGCGCCGCCTCCGGCTCGGGGAGTCCGGTCCACAGCGAAACCACCAGCGCCGCCGCGAAGGTGTCGCCGGCGCCCGTTGGATCGACTTCCGTGGCCGGAACCGGAGGAACCCGCCGCTCCGGGCGGCCGGCGCCGTGAAGAACCGCGCCGAAGCGCCCGCGGGTGATGGCTACCCGAGGCCCCCGGAGCCCGGGGATCTCGCGTTCTTCGCCGAGGTCGGACCCGGAGAGGGCGACCAGATCCAGCCCGGAGAGCCGGGCGCCGAGCCCGGCGGGGAGGTGGGGGAGCACCTGGCCGTCCTCGTCGAACCGGCGGAGAAACCCCTGGGGAGCGGCCGCCGCCAGCGTCTGTCGCCAGACCGCGCTCGTCTCCGGTCCCGTGGCCTCCGGCGGCCGGGGCAGCGGGGGCCCGGCGCCGGCGCCCAGTTCGCCCGCCACCGGAGCGTAGAGAACCGCCGAACCCTCCGGCAGCGCCGCCACCGCGCGTTGGACCTCCGCGTCCGGGATGGGCGCCGCCCGGGTCAGGATCCGCTGGGCGCGCGACCCGTCGGCGCGGTAGCGGTTCTCGAACCGGGTCCGCCCGGGAGAAGGGACCACCAGCAGGTCGATCCCCGCCAGCGCGTCGAGCCAGGGGAACTCCGGATCGACCGCGGTCAGCACGCTGACGCGGACTCCGAACCGGTGAGCCAGCAGGCCGGCGTAGGCGGCGGCGCCGCCGAGGCGCGACTCGCCGTCCGGGTCCAGGTCTTCGGTCAGGTGGCCCACGACCAGAAGCCGGGGCGCCCGGGATCCTGAGGGAGGCGGCATCGGTGCTGGTCTGGACCTCGCTCGTCGCCCCGGCGAGGCAGAGGGCGCTGCTCGCGGTGGGGGGAACGATGCTCGGAGCGTTGTTGTACGTCCATCTTGGCCGGTTCTACGGATGGACGCTTCCCTGGATGCTCGGGGCCGCCCCGGTCGCGGCGCTGTGTCTGCGTTCGATCGTCGCCAATCTGTGGTTTTTCGCCCGCCAGCCGTTCGCGGAGTGCGACCTCGGGCTGGCGGAGGCGGGGGCGCCGGGCGGAACGGTGGGCGCCGCGATCCGGGTGGTCGCCCGCCGCCCGGTGGAGATCCGGCGGGTCTCCATGCGACTCCGGCTGGAACGCCGCGGGCCGGGGGGCAAACTGGATGAGCTCTTCCGGAGCGAGGAGAGCCTCCTCGAGTCGAAACGCCTCCGGGAAGGGGAGCGCGCCGAAGACGCCACCCGGCTGCCGGTGCCCGATGACGCCCCGTTTTCCTTCCGATCCCTCGGCAGCGAGGTCCGGATCCGGTGCCTGGTGCGGGTCCGGCTGGAATCGGGCCCTCCCGGGGAGCCCGAGGCGCCGGCCTTTCCGGTCGCCGAACAGGAACTGGAAGTCCTGATCGCGCCCGGCGCCTGAGCTACAACCGGAGGCGCAGGACGAGCACGTCGTGGCCGTCGGCCTCGAGGCCGGAGGCGAGGACGTCCGCGTCGCGGCGGGTGGAGAACCGTCCGACGCGCACCCGGTGGACGCCATTGGCCTGCACCACCTCCGCGCCGCCGTAACCGGCCGCCTGGAGCTGCTGGCTGAGCTCGTTCGCCAGCCGCGCGCTCCGATAGGCGCCGACCTGCACCGTGAAGACCGGGACCGGGGCGCGCTCGATCACCGTGAGCATCACCGGGGCCACGCCCTGCTGGAGGATTCCCAGACGACGCGCGGCTTCGTGGGAGAGGTCGATGATCCGGCCGTCCACGAAGGGACCGCGGTCGTTGATCCGGACCTCGACGGACTGTCCGGTGGCCACGTCGGTGACCTCGACGATCGTGCCGAAGGGCAGGGAGGGGTGCGCCGCGGTCATGCCCCCGGGGTTCATCGGCTCGCCGTTCGCGGTGAGGCGTCCGCGTTCTTCGATGCCGTACCAGGACGCTTCGCCGAACTCGGTCGGATTCGTCGGGGTCGCCGGTCGACGGGCGCTGGAGCAGCCCGCCGCGAGCGCGGCGCCGAACGCGAGCAGAAGCAGGAGGGAGGTGGGGGTGGGGCGCATCACTGGCTCCGGTATTGCGCGGCGGCCCACGGGGCGCCGCCGCGCGGAATCGAAAGCGACGTCCAGGCGGGCGCGGCCTTGCGCGCCAGCAGGACGATCTGTCCGGTGTGGTAGGCCAGATGGACGATCTGTCGCGAGATGGCCTCCTGGACGAGGAACGCCTCTCCCCGGATCCGCACGGTCCCGGCGAGGTGTTCCTCCCCGAGACGGGCCATGGAGGCTTCCATCACCCGGAAGGCGTGGTCCCATTCGGCGAGGAGTTCGGTGCGCCCCATGTCTTCGCGGGGCTCGAACTCGCTCTCCCGGTTCCGGTCCGGCTTCTCGCCGTCGGTCGTCAGGAAGTCCGTCCACCGGGACCGCAGATTCCCCGCAAGGTGGCGCAGCACGATGGCGATCGAGTTGCCATCCGCCGTGGGCCGGGCGTGGAGCGAGGCGTCGGACGACGCCTGCGAAATGGCGTTTTCGGCGAGGCGGCGCAAGCGCCGCATCTCGAAGCGGGCGTTCTTCAGAAAGACCGCGCCAACCGATCGGGAGGAGGCCTCGCCAGGCGATGGGCGGGCGGGGAGAGCTTGGGACATGGTGCGAGCCGAACGGGCTGACGGTGAAGACCGGCGCTGCGCGCCGGGTCCGAATGGACGCGACCCCGACGCGGACGGGTCAACAGGCTGTTGAATCCCGGGCCTGATGCCGGGGCGGGTGAACCGCCGCCCGAACACCGGTCGGAAGGCGGTTCCCCGGAGGGAGGGGCGACCGAGGGACGGCGGACTGGATGCCGCTCAGAGGACTCCGACGCCGGAAAGCGGCGCGGATTCGGGCCCCGCAGAGCCGCCGGAACCAGTTGGACCTCCGAGGGGTCGTCCCAGCGCGTCTGCGCCCGGCAATATAGCGCTCGTCCCGCCGCTTGCAAATTGGGGCGAGGCGAACCCGTCGGGGAGGGAGGATTCCCGGAGAAACGCGGTACGATTCCGTCACTCGCCATGGCCCCCCCGATGTCTCGTCGCCGGTTCCTGGGAGCTGTCCCCGCGGCCGGCGTTGGCCTGGTTCCGGCGGCGCGACTGATGGAGGCCGAGACCCGCCCTGTGGCCCAGTCGGCGGGCGTCCTCGAGGGCAAGAGCGGTCTTCGCATCCTGAGCCAGCGGCCGGTGAACGCCGAGACGCCGGTCAGCGACCTCGATCCGCGCTACACGCCGAACGACAAGCACTTCGTCCGGAACAACGGCGACGTTCCCGCCCGCGCCCTCGCCGCCGACCTGAGCGGGTGGTCCCTCGAGGTCAACGGCGAGGTGGAGAGCGAGCTTCGGCTGAGCCTCGACGACATCCGCTCCGCGTTCGACAACGTGACCCGGTCGCTGGTGCTCGAGTGCGCCGGGAACGGACGCGCCGCGTTCCGGCCATCGGTTGCCGGAAACGCCTGGTGGCTTGGCGCCGTCGGCTGCGCGCGCTACACCGGCGTGCGGCTCCGGGATGTGCTCGAGGCGGCCGGCGTGAAGGAATCGGCGGTCTATGTGGCGTGGTACGGGGAAGACCCGCACCTCAGCGGGGACCCGACCGAGCCGCCGATTTCCCGCGGATTGCCGCTCTCCAGAGCCATGGACGAGTCCACCCTGCTCGCCTGGGAAATGAACGGAGAGCCGCTACCGGCGCATCACGGCTTCCCGCTTCGCATGGTGGCGCCCGGCTTTCCGGCGTCGGCGAGCGGCAAGTGGCTCACGCGGATCTGGGTGCGCGACCGCGTGCATGACGGCCCCAAGATGACCGGTTTCTCCTACCGCGTTCCGCGGTATCCGGTCGCGCCCGGGGCGGATGTTCCGGAGGACGACATGGAGATCATCGGCGAGATGCCGGTGAAGTCCGTCATCACCCGGCCGGCCACCGGGATCCAGCACCCGGCGGCGACCCCGCTCCCGGTGCGGGGCTGGGCCTGGGCCGGCGGCGGTCCGGTCGCCTCGGTTCACGTGAGCGCGGACTTCGGCGTCACCTGGACCGAGTGCCGGCTGGAAGAGCCGGAGAACCGGTTCGCGTGGCAGCGCTTCGAGGCGCTGGTGGGTTTCGACATCGCCGGCCACTACGAGATCTGGGCGCGGGCCACGGACGCCCTTGGCCGCTCCCAGCCGATGGTCACCCCCGGGTGGAATCCCCGTGGGTATCTCAACAACGCCATGCACCGCATCGCGGTGACGGCCGTCTGACAAGAGATGAACAAGACAGGACTCCTTCTCCCCCTCGCTCTCGTGTTCGCCGCGGCGGCCGCCGCCCAGCCGGCGAGCGACAACCTCAAGGACGGCGAGAACGTCGAGATCGTCCGGAACAACTGCCTCGCCTGCCACGACGACAGCTACATCACGTCGGCGCGGTTCCCCCGGAGCGAGTGGGACGAACTGCTCGACGTCATGGTCGGCATGGGGATGGAGCCGCTCGACGACGAGACCCGGAACAAGGTGCTCGATTACCTGGAGTCGGTTCAGGGGGCTGACAGCGGCGATGGGGACGGCCCGGGGGGTGGCGACGGGTCCGGCGTCGCGCCCGACTGGCCGTGGGCCGAACCGCTCTATCCGGCGAACCCGGTGTCCTGGGGCCGGGGCCCCGAATAGCGGCGACTGCTAAGCCGCCCGGCGGCGCGCGTTCCGGACGGTCTGGTAGGCCTTCTGGATGTCCTGGGTCCGGCGGGTGGCCTCGTCTTTCATTTCTTCCGGGAGTCCCTGCGCTGCGAGCCGGTCCGGGTGGTGCTGCCGCATGAGGCGCCGATAGACCGAGCGGATCTCCTCGTCCGACGCGGTGCGGGACACGCCCAGCGCCTCGTACGCCGCCGCGAGCGCTTCATCCGGCGAACGCCGGCGCGGCTGGAACCCGGCCGCCGCGATGCGCTCCATCTGCGCCATCTCCTGGCGCGAGAAGCCGAGGAACACGCCGATCCGGTCGAGGATCCGCCGCTCCGCGGGGTGGATCGAACCGTCAGCCCACGCCGCCTTCCACTGGATCTCCACGAAGCTGCGCAGCAGGTTCCGTCGCCGTCCGGCGACCTGCGCCAACTGCGCGAGCGCGGGCTCGAGCTGGAACCCGGCCGACTTGCCCTCGTTGAACAGCCGGACCGCCAGATTCCGCTCGCGCGGCCCCAGGCCCAGCCCCTCCATGACCGCCCGGGCGAGCTGCGCTTCGTCTTCGGTGACGCGCCCATCCGCTTTGGCGATGTGCCCCATGACCCCGAAGGTGGCCACGAAGAAGGCCACCCGCCGTTCCTCGGTGGGGTCCGCCGAGGGCGGTCGGGGGCGACCGGTCCGGCGGCCCGCGTCCGGATCGAAGCTCGCTCGCGCCCCCAGGTTCGATCCGATCGCGGCGCCCAGCATCCCCCCGAGCGGCCCCCCGAGGCTGAATCCGAGCGCCCCCCCGATGATGGCTCCCCAGATTCCCACGGCGCGCGTCGAATTCTACGTACCAGGTCCCGCCGGTCCCGCGTCGCCCAGTCCCTGGATCAGGAGCGCTGGCGGCGGTGGCTGACGGCCACCCGTCGGCGCAGCGAGCGCCTTCCGCTCTCCGCGCGGGCCGCGACCGGGGCGAAGCGGAAACCGCCCCGCCGCTTCGGTATGCGGCTGTCGAACTCCTCCCGCGTCACGCCGGGGATCCGCACCACCTTCCACGGCATCCGGCGCCCGGACAGGATTTCGATCGCCTCGCGGCGGGCGCCGCAGAGCCGCGCCAGCAGCGCGCAGAGGCGCGCGTTGGCGAGTCCCGGGTCGGGGCCCGACCGGACCCAGGCCCGGTAGGTCCCGTCCTGGTAGAGCGCAATCCGTTCGATGGGGCTCTCCGGGCTCACCCGGATGCGCACGACGACGCCCCGGAGGTCCTCCGTCCTGCGGGTCGGAGCGCCGCGCAGCGTCAAGACCCGCCATCCTCCTCCGACTCTTCCTCCGGCGGTTCGGGGGGACGGGGACGGTCCAGCCGGATCGAGATGCCGCCGAAGAACTCACGAACGGTGCGGTTCACCTGGTGGTCCCCGTCCAGCAGGTACTGCAGGATGGCGCGGTCCCACGCCAGCCCCGCCGAGGCGACCAGCTTCATCCAGTCGCCGCGGGCCGGTTCGTCGGGGGCTTCGGTGCCTCCCGACCAGATCGTGATCTTCGGGTCGTAGGAGAAGCCCCGGCCGGAACCCGAAGCCCGCCGCCCCTTGATCGGCATCTGGATGTTGACGCCGTTGTGGAGATTCATGCGGAACACGTCGGGGTCGAACTGCATGCCGTAGCGCCGGTAGCGGTCGTAGTTCCTCTCGTTCATCGCCGCCACCGGGCCGGTCCCCTGGATCGCGTCGGTGATGTAGCGGCGTATCCGGAGCGCCTCCTCCTTGTGGCGGGGCAGCTCGGGATCGTCCACCACGTCGAAGCCCGGCATGAACCAGCCCTTGTTGAGGCCCCAGTTCCTTTCGGTCCGCCGTCCGGCGCGCACCAGGCCGCTGAACTCGCTGAACAACTGGACGAGCTGGTGCGCCGGGTAGCCGTGAGGATTCAGCACGATGTCGGGCAGCCACATCCGCCACAGCCGCGGCCGCACTTCGGCCTCCGGGTAGATGGGCATCGAGTCCCCCGCGTCGGAGGTCGAATCCATGCCCAGCGAGGCCCAGTATCCGGCGTGCAGGATGTGCTCCGGGTTGTACTGGTGCATGTCCCAGGCGAGCTGCGCCCCATCGGGGTTCTGGACGGGGTGGATCACCACCTGGACCCGGTCGAGCGCCTCCTTCTCCTCGGGATCGGTGAGGAGCATTTCGGCCAGGCGGAGCACGTGCGAGGTGGACGAGACTTCGTTGGCGTGCTGGCGGGCGGTGTAGATGATCGTCGGCTTCAGGAGGCTCGCCTTCCTGCGGGACATGTGGCTCGCCACGATCTCCGGCATCAGGTCCATCGCCCAGATGGGCCGCCCCAGATAGCTCTCGCCGATCCGATAGACGGTCGCCTCCGGAAACTCCGCCATCCGGGCCAGGATGCCGTTGGCCTCGGGCGGTGAGATCGGCGTGTCCCACTGCACGAGCTGGTCCGCGTTCCCGGTCTCCCCGCGGAACGCGGTGATGTCGGGGAACGGAGGGGGCTCCCCGTTGGCCGGAAGGCTCACCGTCCGTTCGCTGTCCGCCTCCTCCTCCCAGGTCCATCCGGCCGCAAGGTCGAGTTCTCCGAGCCCCGCGAAGGCGAGTTCGCTCCGGTAAAGGCCCGCCTCGCGCAGGTCTCCCAGGATCTCCAACGTCCGCGTCGCCTGCCGCGCCGAGAGAATCCGCTCATCCGTCGGGTCCTCTCCGTAGCGCTCGACATACCAGGGGCGCTCGTCGGCGTCAGTGTCCACCTTGACCCGGAGCTCGAGTCGCTCCACCCCTGACTCTCCGCTCCGCGCGGTCAGGGCGCGCGCCCGGGGCCGGTCCACCTCGACCTGGGACAGGTTGCGCCGGATCTCGCCGGTCGCTCCGTCGCTCGTCGCGTACTCCACGACGACCGCCGGGCGGCTCGTCCGGAAGCCGGTGAACCGGATCCGGGCTGTCCCGGGAGAGCCGTCCATCTTCCCCCGCATCTCGGGAATGACCCGGCCCGGGTAGGTCAGCTCGGTCCCCATCGCGTTGCGTCCGATGAGGCGCAGGAAGGTGTGCGTCACGAAGTAGATGTCCTCGTGAAGCGCGTCGTGCGTCGACTCGATCTCCTGCTCGACTCCGAGCAGGCGCTCGGGTTCGGACAGCGACAGAACCACGTGGAGTTCGCCGAAGTAGGGGGCGTCCGCCGGCCCCCGGGGCTTGCCCTCGTGGAGCTCCATCACGTAGTCGTAGACCCGCGCCAGCGTGTCGGACTGGTAGTGGTCCCAGAAGGACTCGGCGTCGGTGGCGATCCTCTCGTCGAGCACCGTTCGCCCCTCCACTTCGGCGGTGATCCCTCCGGTGGGCGCCTGGATCCACTCGTAGTCGGGGTAACGGTCCAGGAACGGCCGCCTCGCCATGCGCGGTTCGAAGACCTCGTTCAGCAGGACCTCGCCGCCGGCGCCCTCGGCCACGATCTGGTAGCCGGGCGCGTCTTCCTCCTCGCGCATCTCGTAACCGATATCGCCCAGATCCATCGAGAGCGCTTCGGCGAGGATCTCGTCCGCCGGGAACATCGCGTGCTGGAGGCGCAGCGGGGTGTGCATGGCCTGCTGCGGCCAGTTTTCGGGCGGTCGGTGGCGGCGGAACAGCATGCGGACCCGCTCGGGCGCCGAGCCGGACTCCCTGAGCTCCAGGAGCCGGGGCAGGACGACCTCCTCCACCCAGCTGTAGCCCTGCCGGTAGGCGGACAGGATCCGGACCTCGGGGGACGGCGCGCCGCGCGCGATGAGCTGCTCCCGCAGGTCCTCGGCGAGCGCGGCGCGGATTTCCGCTGGCTCGCTCAGCAGCGCCTCGACCTCGACGCGATCTCCGCGCCCGACCGCGGGAAGCAGGCGCGCGCTCACGATCTCCCGGAAGGCCTCCACTTCGGAGGGGACGGCGAACTCTTCCTCATGGAGCACCGCGGCGTTCTCCACGTTCCGGTCATCCAGTTCTACTTCTGTCTCCCCGAGCCCCAGCGTCCGCGCGTGGTTGGCCAGGAAGCCATCGAGGCCCGGCGCCGGGTCCTTGACCGAAACCAGAATCCGCGAGCTCTCGATTCCGAGGTGGCCGATTTCGGCGGCGATCCCTTCGAGCCGGTAGGCGGCGGCCGCCGCCTGCGCCGCCGGCGTGCGGATCCTCAGGAAGCGCCACATGGCGTCCTCGACCGCGATGACGGTCGGATGGTCCTTGTTCCGGGCGCCGGCGTCGAGGTGGGGAAGCGCGAGCGCCGCCTGCTCGAGGGCGCGGACCAGTCCGTCCCGGTCGCCCCCGGTGATCACGAAGGCGGCCTTGTCGCCGAAGGCCTCGGGAACGACTCCCACATGGCCCTCGGCGGACGCCAGTTCGGGCAGCTTTCCCCGGGTCCGGAGGTCTTCCAGCAGCGGGTTGGCCCCGGGGGTTCCCGTCAGGATGAGCGTCGGGGCGCGCTCCGGCTCGGTGACCGCCGCGGCATCCACCGCAACCGGAAAATCGAGCCCGGCCGACTCCAGCCCCAGACGGGCGGCGAACGCCAGGACCGCCTGCGGGGCTTCGTCGGTCACCACCAGCCGCGCGTCCAGCCGGTCCGGAATGCGGTCGCCGTTGGCGTCGCCGAGCAGGCCGTCGGGCTCGAAGAGAGCCCCGAGCCCGATGCCGTCCTTGCCGCCCAACCCCGGGCGCCCGGAGACGGGCCCCGCCTCCGGGGCGGGGGGATCGTGGTTCACGGTGGCCTCTTCGACGCCTCCGGGATGGGTCGCCCGGATCACCAGCGCGGCGAGACTGTCGAACCGCAGCTCGTCCGGGCCGGACTCCGCGGCCGAACGAATCCGGGACGCGGCGGACGCGTCCTCGGTCGCGACCCGGACTTCGGCGGCCGCCAGATGATCGGCGCCGGCTTCGACCTCCACCCGGACGGTGCGCGCCGAACCGCCTGCGCCTCCCGCATCCAACACAGCGGTCTCGACCTCCGTCAGCGTGGCGCCGTCGGCCCGGAACAACCGGGGGGATCGCGACGCGAGCCACTGCGCCGCGGCGGCAAGACCCGCCTCGTCGCCCCCCAGGACGGCGATGACCGGATCGTCCTCGCTCCCGACGACTTCCACGACTCCCCGACCGGGTTCGGGAAACGAATCCCGGGTCACGCCCAGCGCGGCGAGGGCGTCCCTCCCCACCGCGATCGCGAGGCCGGTCTCGCCGCCGAGAGGAAGATCGAGCGCGAGAGTCTCAAGTCCCAGACGGGCCGCGATGTCGGCCGCCGCCGCCACCTCGGCCGCGGAGGGGTCCGCGCCGAGCGCGATCCGGGCGCGCAGCCGATCGGCGACTCCGTCGCCATTCGTGTCTTCCAGCGCGGCGTCAGGTCCGACCCGGTAGAGGGCTGAAAGGGACACGCGGCCCGCCTGGCCGGCGGCCGGAGTCGCCGCGCAGACGAGCGAGAGCCCGACCATCGCCAGGCCCGGGCGTCGGAACAGGGGGACGGTGCGCATACTTGTGCCCTACCTCTCCGCTTCGGGGAGCGGAGAGGCGATTGTAGGGGGTGAGGCGGGCCGCGCTCTCCCGCTATGCTCGGTCCGGTGCGGGGCGGGAAACGGGTTCTCGGGGTCCGGGGGCTCGCGGCGGCGGCCCTGCTGGCGGGTTCCGCCTGCGCCGGAGAGGTGTGGCCCGGACCGGAGGCGACCCGCGAGGCGCTGGACCGGCTCCACGCCCAGGTCCGGAGCCGGGTGCTGGCCGGGAACCTGGCGCGCGCTGACGGGTTCGCCTACGCGGTCGACATCGGGGAGCTGATGCGGGTGGCCGCCCGGCTGCGGGACGAGGAGCTCTACGACGCGCTTCGGGCGTTCGCCCTGCGTCGACTCATCGTGGACGACCCGGACGATCCGTTCACCCGGGGTTTCGTGGTGTGGCGGCGGACCCCCGAAGCCGCGGGCGGGAGCGACGATCCGGACGCCTCGGGGACCACCGAGGCGCTCCGCGTTTCCCAGGGGCTGTGGGAAGGGGCGGCGGCGTTCGGAAGACCCGAGGACCGCGACCTCGCGCTCACCGTCCTGGACGGGTACGCCCGGCACGCCGCCGAGCGGAGCGGCCTCCTGCTCATCCGGAACTACTTCAATTTCGGCAGCCGCGACTTCGCCACGAACTCGTTCCTGGTGGACTACGCCCCCGACTACGTGGCCGAAGTGGCCCGCGCCGAAGGGCGCGCGGATCTGGCGGAACTCGCGGCGGGCAGCTACGAGCTGCTGCGGGAGGCCGAAACGCCCGTCGGACTGCTCTACGACGTCTTCCAGCCGGAGATGGCGACCCTCTACGACGACGAACGGACGCTGATCCACTCGCCCCGCGACATCGTCCAGACCTCGAACGCGGCGGCGATCGCGGCCACCGCGCTCGAAGGGGCGCCCGAAGTGGCGGAGCGAGTGCTCCGGTTCTGTCGGGAGCGGATGCCCGGGCTGCGTCTCGCCTACTACGGCAGGACGGGGGAGGAAGCGCGGGAGAAACGGCCCGGAGTCGAGATCTGGGGCTCGCTGACCGAGATGAGCGTCCGGCGCTCCGACGAGGCCGCGCTGCGCGACTTCGCCCCCTTTCTGGTCACGAACGCCGGCGTGGACCGGATCCCCGAGGACGCCTTCCTCTACGTGGCGGCGCACCTGCTGTTCGGACTCGAGGCCCTCGACCGCCACTTCGGGACGCCCCGCGAGGGCGGTGTGACCCGAACGGCCCCGGCGCCTTCCGGCTGATGGCCGCCGCCGGACTCGCAGGGATCGTGAAGGAGAGGCCGGCGTCGAAGGTGCTCGTTCCGATCGGCGCGCTCCTGGCCCTGAACCTCCTTCTGGGCCTCGAGGCCTCGCACACTGCGCCCTGGGTCGTTCCGAGCGCGGCCGTTTCGCCCGACCTGCTGGTGCTCGCGCTGGCGGGCGGTCTCCTGGCGGGGAGACCGATCCGGTGGCCGGGCCGCGTCCGCGCGGGCCGCTATCTGCTCGCGGCGATCCTCTTCCTGGCGGCGGCGCTGCGCATCGCCGAGCGCGTCGCGCTCCAGTTGCTCGGCCGGCCGCTCGACCCGGCGGGGGATCTGCCCCACGTGGGCAACGTCGCCGGGATGCTCGCCACCGCGGCGTCCGATATCCGCGTCGCCATCGCCTTCGTGGGCGCCGGAATCGCGGTGGCCGGGGCCGCGGCGCTGGTCTTCGCCGGGCTGGGGAGCCTCGACGGGCTCCGGCGACGGATGCGTCCGGCCCCGGGCCGCGCGATCGCCGCGGTGGCGGCGCTCCTGCTCCTGGTCCCCGCGGTTCATCCTCCCGGCGGGTCCGCCACCTGGCTGCTGGCCCGGACCGCGTCCGCCTCGCTCCGGCCGGCGGTGGAGTTGAGCGAGCCCCCCCTTCCGCCCGCGCCCGATCTCGGCGGCGCCGACCTGCTCGTGGTGTTCGTCGAGTCGTATGGCGTGGCGGCCTTCGACGACCCCGAGCGGAGGAAGCGGCTGGCGGCGGCCGCCGAGACCCTCGCCATCGACGCCGAGGCCGGCGGGTTCGACTTCCGTTCGGCGCAGATCCAGAGCCCGACCTTCGGCGGCGGCTCCTGGAAGGCGCACGCCGCGCTGTTGTCCGGAGTCTGGGTGGACGACGAGGAGCGGTACCGGGCGCTCGTCCGGTCGGACCGGCGGAGTCTGGTCCGGCGCCTCGCCGCGGCCGGGTACCGCACCGTCGCTTTCGAACCCGGGATCCAGGGGCCCTGGCCCGAAGGGGCGTGGTACGGCTTCGACCGGGTCTACGACGCCGCCGCCATCGGCTATGACGGACCGCGCATCGGCTGGTGGCGGGTTCCGGACCAGTTCACCCTCTACGCCCTCCACAATCAGGAGCTTGCTGACGCCGCCCAGCCGGTCTTCGCCAAGGTGTCTCTCATCATGAGCCACATTCCGTACTGGCCGGTGCCCGTCTATGTCACGCCCTGGAGCCGCTTTGACGACCACACCGCGTACGACGGGCCGCTGCGCTCGGTGGCGCACGACGACGCCCGCGACCAGGCCGAGCTCTCGGAGCGCTACGTCCAGAGTCTCGAACACCAGTACCGGATCCTCGGCGGGTTCCTTCGGGAGTTCGTTCCCCGCCGGGCGCTCGTGGTCGTGATCGGGGATCACCAGCCTCCCCGACTGAGTCTGCACGACTCCGACACCTGGGCGACTCCCATCCACCTCTTCTCCCAGGACGCGACCCTCCTCGAGCCCTTCGGGCGGCTCGGCTTCTCCCGGACGCTCTTCCCGGAGATCGGGACGTCGTGGCGCATGAGCGACTTCCCTCGCGATCTGGCCCGGCTGTTCCCGCCCGCCGAAGCGCTGGTTTCCGCCGAAGCCCCGTGACGGCGCTCCTTTCGTGGGCGGCGTTCAGCGGAGCGCTGGCCTTCGTCGGGGGCGTCGCGCTTCTGGGACTGCCGCTCGGCGGGGGCCTTCTGGGGTTGATCGGCGTGTTCCCGGTTCCGGTCCGGGCCGCGGCCGGGTCGGACCCGGCCGTCCGCGCTGTCCCGAAGCCGCTCGGCGTCCCGAACCGCCTGACCGTCGTCCGTCTGGCGCTGGTCGCGTCGCTCGCCGGACACGCGCTGTGGGCGGTGGTCTCCGGGGACTCCGGTCTCGCCGCGGCCGGGTGGGCGCCTTGCCTCGCCTACGCGGCGGCGGCGCTCGGGGACGGGCTCGACGGGCGCCTCGCCCGGCGCTCGGGCGCCGTCTCGGGCTTCGGCGCCCGGCTCGACGCCGAGACGGATGCGCTCGGGATCGCCGCCGCCAGCACGACGGCGGTCCTCGTGCTCGGCGTCCTCCCTGCGTGGTGCCTGGTCGCGGGCTTCGCCCGCTACCTGCTCGGGATCGGCCTGTTGTTCGAGCGCCGTCTGGGGCGTCCGCCGGGCCCCCTGCCGCCGAGCCCGTTCCGGCGGCGCCTCGCCGGATTCCAGATGGGGCTCCTCGCCGTCTGCCTCGCTCCGGGAATTCGCCCCGAGTGGGCCGCGCCCTCGGCGGTGGCGCTCGGCGGCCCCTTCCTGCTCGGGTTTCTGCGGGACTACCTGGCGGTGACCGGCCGGCTCGATCCCGCGGGCCGCGCCTCACGGGCGCTCCTTTCGTTTCTGAAGCGCGCTCGCCGTCCCGCGGCGTTGACGGCCGCCGTCGCCGCGGCGCTGCTCGGGGCTCTGCGACTGACCGGAGCTCCGACCGGGGCCTGGGCGCTCGCGGCGTTCTTTTTCGCCTGGCTTCTCGGACCGGAGCAGTCTCCGTCAGCCGACGACTGAGAGTCCGTCGAGCAGACGGACGACTGCGCCCAGGCTTTCGGACCAGGTGGGGTGGGCGCGGTGGCGGAGCGCCGCGGCCACCCCCATCGCGCCGAGGCGGTCGCGGTCGGCCGCGAGACCATCGAGGCGCGCGCTCAGCAGCCCGACGGCGGTGGGGTCGTCCGGTGGAACCAGGAAGCCGGTCCGGCCCTCCTCCACCAGCTCCACCGCGCCCCCGCGTCCGGCGGCCAGCGCGGGAAGTCCGAAGGCGAACCCCTCCAGGTAGACCATCCCGAAGCCCTCATGCGTCGATGGGACGGCCAGCAACTGGCTGTCCCGCAGCAGCGCCGCGAGCCGGTTCGCCGCGAGAGGACCCTGGAAGGAAATCCGGCCAGCGAGATCCGGGCGGCGCGCCCGGGCCCGGACCCGCGCCGCATGGGCTGGATCGGCGTCCTCGCGCCCGGCCACCGCGAGGCGCCAGTCCCGAACCTTCGCCAACGCTTCGAGGAGCTCGAGGAGCCGCTTGCGGGGGATCAGGTTCCCGACGAAGGCGACCTGGAGGCGGCGGTGGGCGCGGGCGCGGATCTCTCCTGGTCGGGGGCGGTCGTCGGGCAGCGGACTCCCGCCGAGCCGGTCGCGCCCCGGGGGCGCGATCGCGCAGGGCGGTCTCGCCCCGATGAGGCGCATCGCCGCCTCCACGGTGGCGCGGCTCGGACAAACGAGGGCGTCCACCGTGCGGAGATAGGCGGTCTCGCTTGCCCGGAGCCGCCTGCGTTCGTCGGCGCTCCGTTCCGGTTCGTCGCTCGCCAGGTGATGGACGAGGGCCACGATCGCGGGTCGCGGCGACCGGCTCGCCAGCGCGCGGTTCGCGGCCGCGAACTCCCGGTGGAGCAGTTCGTCCTGGATGACGACGGCTGCGCCCGCCGCTTCCGCCGCGCCCGGAGCCTCGCCCGGCGCGACAGCGTGGACGGTGACCGGGCGCCCCTGGCCCCGCAGGTGAGCCACCAGCTCGCGGTCGTAGAGGTTCCCGCCGGTGATCCGGTCGAGCGGCGGACCCCAGAAGGCGACCTGCCGGGCCGCGGGATAATCCGGGGTCGCGGCCGGGTCTTCGCTCAACGCTTCGCCCCCGAGACGTCCCTTACCGGCCTCAGGATGTGACTTCATGATGACCGATCCAGCCTCCCGGAGGCGCTTTCCCCGATCCGCTCTCCTGTGCCTCCTGGCGCTGGCCGGCGTCGCGTCCGCCCAGGACGATGGGGCCGTCCCCGAAGCGGAACCGGACCGCGCCGTGACCACCCGCCACGAGGTCACCGTGGGCGGGGTTCGACACACTTATACGGCGACGGCGGGGACGCTTCCGATCCGGCTCGACGGGGATGACGAAGAGGCGCAGGGCGAGATCTTCTACATCGCCTACCGGCTCGATGGGGACCATGCGCCGGAGGACCGCCCGCTGACCTTCTCGTTCAACGGCGGCCCGGGCTCTTCGTCGGTCTGGCTTCACCTCGGAGCGCTCGGGCCGCGGCGCGTCCGGATGCTGGCCGACGGCGGTCTGCCGGCTCCGCCGTACGAGTTGGTGGACAACGAGTTCTCCTGGCTCGACCTCACCGATCTGGTGTTCATCGACCCGGTCGGCACCGGGTTCAGCCGCCCGACGACCGAGGAGGATGGCGTCCGGTTCTGGGGACTTCAGCAGGACATCCGGTCGGTGGGCGAGTTCGTTCGGCTCTACCTGACCCGGACGGAGCGCTGGGCTTCTCCTCTCTACGTCGTGGGGGAGAGCTACGGCACGACCCGCGCCGCCGGCCTCGCCGGCTACCTGGTGAATCGCTCCGGCATCGCGTTCAACGGAGTCATGCTGGTGTCCACGGTCCTGAACTTCCAGGGGAGCCGCTTTCGCGAGGGCAACGATCTGCCCTACCTGACCTTCTTCCCCACCTACGTCGCCACCGCCTGGTACCACGGCGCCCTGCGCGACGAGTGGGAGAGTCTCGAGGCGCTGCTCGCCGAGGCCCGCGAATGGGCCTACGAGACCTACTGGCCGGCGCTGGCGCGCGGGGACACGCTGTCTGCGGAGGAGCGCTCGCAGGTGGTCGATGACCTCGCCCGCTTCACCGGGCTCGCCCCCGGGTATCTGGAAGACACCGATCTCAGGATCGACGCCGGGCGCTTCCGCAAGGAACTGCTCCGGGACCGGGGCCGGACGGTGGGGCGGCTCGACAGCCGCTTCCTGGGTCGTGACCGGGATGACGCCGGGGAGACCTACGAGTACGACCCCAGCATGGTCGCCATCCGCCCGCCATACACCGCCGCCTTCAACGACTACGTTCGGCGGGAACTCGGATACGAGGACGAAAAGCACTACTGGATCCTCGGCGGCGGGATCGGCCGCTGGGACTTCGGGCTGCAGAACGGGTTCGCGGAAACCCAGAGCGCGCTGCGCGACGCCATGCTCAGGAACCCCTACATGAAGGTGTTCGTGGCGTCCGGCTACTACGACATGGCGACGCCGTTCTTTGGCGCGGAATACACGATGAACCACCTGGGCGTTCCGGGAGAACTGCGCGAGAACATCACGATCGCCGAATACGAATCCGGACACATGATGTATATCGACGAGCCGTCCCTCGCAAAGTTCAAGGAGGATGTCGCGGCGTTCTACGCGGCCAGCGAGGGGGCGGGGGCCCCCTCGACCGATCTGATCGTTCCCGGACCGAAGCCGGGAGGCCTCCAGTGACGGGCGCCGCCGCCCGGTGGGCGGCCGTTTCGTGCGCGCTGCTGGCCGCGGCCGGCTGCGGCCGCGACCCGACGGTTCCCGGAGCTGACCTGGCGATCGTCGGCGCCACCGTCCTGCCGATGGACAGCGAGCGCGCGCTTCCGGATCACACCGTCATCGTGCTCGATGGACGGATCGTCGCCGTCGCCCCGACGGCCGAAGTCGTTCTGGATGCGGACACCGAGGTGGTCCCCGGGGAGGGCCGGTTCCTGATCCCCGGCCTCGCCGAAATGCATGGCCACCTGCCCGGAGCGAACAGCCCGGCCGAACTCACCGAAGATGTCCTGTTCCTCTATGTCGCGAACGGGGTCACCACCGTGCGCGGCATGCAGGGCCACCCCAGCCAGCTCGAGCTTCGTGACCGGATCGCCGCCGGGGACCTCCTCGGACCGCGCCTGATCGTGAGCAGCCCGTCGATGAGCGGCCGGATCGAGACCCCGGAAGAGGCCCGCGCGCTGGTCGCCGAATACGCCGCAGCCGGTTACGAACTCATCAAGGTCCACGAGGGTTTCCGGCCCGCCACCTTCGAGGCCCTCGCCGCCACCGCCCGGGAGATCGGGATCCCGTTCGCCGGTCACGTGGCGGACGAGGTCGGGCTCTTCGCCGCGCTCGACGCCGGCATCGACACCGTGGACCACCTCGACAACTTCGTGGAAGCGCTGCTCTCTGAGGAGGACCGCGACGGGATGGAGGCGCTCCGCGGCATCGCCGGCCTCTCGACCCGGGTGGACGAGAGCCGCATCCCGGGCCTCGTCGAGGCGGTCGTGGCCAGCGGGGCAGGCGTCGCGCCCACGATGGTGCTCTGGGAGTCGGGCATCCTTCCCACCCGACCCTCGGCGGACCTGCTCGCCGAGCGGCCGGAGACCCGCTACATGCCGCGGGAGACCGTGGCGCGCTGGATCGAGGCGGTGGACTCCGGCCTCGAGCGCCTCGGCGCCGAAAACACCGCGCGCATTGCGGCGCTCCGCCGCGAGATCCTCGCCGCGCTCCACGAGGGTGGCGCGACGATCCTCCTCGGCACGGACTCGCCGCAGATCTTCTCGGTTCCGGGATTCTCGATTCACGCGGAAGCGGCCTCCTACGTCGAGGCGGGCCTGTCGCCGTTCGAAGTCCTTTACTCGGGAACGCGCGCCGTCGCCGAACACGCCTCCCGCTACGGGCTGGCGGACGACTTCGGCGGGATCGCCCCCGGCCAGCGCGCCGACCTCATCCTCCTCGAGGAGAACCCGCTCGACGACATCGCGGCCACCCGTTCCATCGCGGCCGTCGTGGCGGGGGGGCGGCTCCTGCTCAGGGCCGACATCGACGGGCGGCTCGAAGCGATCGCCGCCCGCCGCGCCGGGGAAGAGTAGGGGCCGGAGGCCTCTCCGCTCAGCGAGGCCGGGGGACGCCGGCGGCGTCCGCTCCGGCCTCCACGGCGTCCAGTTCGTCGAGGAGCCGCTCCAGCTCGGCGGTCGCCGCGGGCAGCTCCTCCCCCACGATCTCCGCCTGGCGGCGGTGGGTGGTCGTCGGGTCCGCGGTGGACCAGAAAGCGCCCACGACCCGCTGGATCCGGTCGCGAAGCCCCGGGAGAACGGCCTCCCGCCGCGCGCGCACCGTGTCGTCGCCGAGGAACGCCATGCGGAGCTCGAGCAGCCCGGCGCGGACTGCGGAGACCCGCGCGCGAAGGTCGCCCTCGGCGGCCGAGGCGTCGAGCGCCGACCCGAGCGCCCGGGCCCGCTCCAGACCGCTCTCGAGCCGGGCGACCGCGCCGAAGACCCGGCGCTGCAGATCGGCGACTTCGGTCTGGAACGCGTGGAGTTCGGCGGGGTCGGCGAGCGGGGCGTCCGCGGCCGCCAGCCGCCTTGGCGTGAAGGGACGGGCTTCGCCGAGTTGCTCGGTTTCACCCCGCACTCGCCTGACCAGCGAGGCGGTGTAGGTCCCGGGCATCGCCAGCGGGCCGCCGCGGGCGCCGCCCGGGTTCGGGTGGCGCAGATCCCACGCGACCCGGTGGATTCCGGCGGTCTTCGGCGCCGGGATCCGACGGATGAGCCGTCCGGCGTCGTCGCGGATCACTACGAACAGCGCCGGTTCCTCTTCGCGATCCTCGGCGCGGAACTCGTCCCACGAGGGGTAGCGCAGCGGCTCTCCGGCGGCCGCCTGCTCCCGTTCGCGCGCCCGGCGCGTCTCGCGGAGGCTTCGCACCGGCGCCCGCAGGTGGTAGGTCACCACCGCTCCGAAGGGCGGATTCGGGGCGGTGAAGAAGGCGTCGCCGCGCTGCGCCTTCTCGCCGCCTCCGAGGGGGTTCGCCTCGATGTACATCCAGGGGTCCTTCACCGGGAAGACGAACCCCTCCGCCGCGAGCGCGTCTGCGGTCAGATGACGCAGCGGCGTGTAGTCGTCGAGGATGAAGAAGCCGCGCCCGAACGACGCCGCGATCAGGTCGTTCTCGCGCGTCTGGATCTCCAGATCCCGGATGGCGATCGTGGGGATGCCGCCGCGGAGCCGGACCCAGCGCCCGCCGCCGTCCAGCGTCACGAAGAGGCCGAACTCCGTGCCCACGAAGAGCAGGCCTTCGCGCTCGTGGTCCTCGTAGATGACCCACGTCGGCTGGTCGCCCGGAAGGTCGCCGGTGATGTCGGTCCAGGTGACGCCCCGGTCGTCGCTGCGCCTGACGTAGGGGGCGAAGTCGCCCTCCTTGTGGTTGTTGAAGACCGCGTAGACGGTGTCTTCCCGATGCCGGGAAGCGTGGAGGTCCGCCACGTAGGTGCGCGGCGGGACGCCGGGAACCTCGTCCACCGCCCTCCACTCGAGGCCGCCGTCGCCGCTGATCTGGATCCGGCCGTCGTCCATGCCGGTGTAGAGCAGGCCCTCGACCAGGGGCGACTCGTCGAGCGCCACCATGTTTCCGTAAGTCGAAGTAAAGACGTTGCGCCAGACGGCGTCGGCGCTCCAGGTGCGGCCCATCACGGTTCGCTCGGCGCGATCGATCCCCCGGGTCAGATCCCCGCTGATCGGGGTCCAGGTGTTCGCGCGGTCCTCGCTCCGGTAGAGCCGGTTCGCCCCGAAGTAGAGGCGGCGTCCATTGTGTGGGGAAATGAGGAGCGGCGCGTCCCAGTTCCACTTGAGTGGAGGATCGTCGGGCTCCGGCTGGGGCTGGATCTCGAGCCGCTCCCCGGTGCGGCGGTCGAAGCGGGCGATTCCGGCGTACTGGAACTGGGCGTACACGATGTTGGGGTCCTCGGGATCCACCCGCGCCTGGAAGCCGTCGCCGCCGATGACGTTGAGCCAGTCGCTGTTCCGGATGCCGTGGACGTTCCGTGTCCGCACCGGGCCTCCGAGCGTGGCGTTGTCCTGCGTGCCTCCGTAGACGCGGTAGAACGGGACGTCGTTGTCGATGCCCACCCGGTAGAACTGGGTGATCGACTGGTTCGCGTGGAACATCCAGTGATCTCCCTGGTCCCAGCTCTCGTAGAGGCCTCCGTCGGTCGCCATCATCAGGTAGTCGGGGTCGTCCGGGTCGAAGTCGAGGTCGTGGTTGTCCACGTGCTTCCACCGGGTGTTGAGCCCGCGCCAGGTGGCGCCGCCGTCGTCGGTCACCTGGACGACGACATCCATGGAGTAGACCCGCCCCGGGCGGTGCGGGTCGGGAAAGATCTCCATGTAGTACTGCGGGTCCACGCAGATGTAGTCGCTGCGCTTCTCCCAACTCTCGCCCCGGTCGGTCGAGCGGTAGAACCCGCTGGCGTCGTCGGAAGCGGCGATCAGCGCGTAGACGGTGTCGGGATTCTCGGGAGCGAGCGCGAGGCCGATCCGGCCGATGTCGTGGCGGTCGGGGGAGGGAAGGCCCCGGCTGAGCTGGCGCCAGGTGTCGCCGCCGTCCTCGGATTTGTGGATGCCGCCCTCGGGTCCGCCCGCCACGAGGAGACCGACGTGCCGGCGCCGCTGCCAGGTGGCGGCGTACACGATGTCCGGGTCGCGGGGATCGACGACCACGTCGGTGATGCCGGTGTCCTCCGAGATGTGGAGCACGCGCTCCCAGGTGGCGCCGTCATCCCGGGACCGGTAGAGCCCGCGGTCTCCCCCGGAGCGCCAGAGCGGACCCTGCGCCGCCACGAACACGGTGTCGGAGTCGGTGGGGTCGAAGACGATCTTCCCGATGTGCTCCGACTCGTCCAGCCCGAGATGCTGGAAGGAGTCGCCGCCGTCGCGGCTGCGCCAGACGCCGTTCCCCCAGCCGACCGAGCGCTGCCCGTTGTTTTCGCCGGTTCCCAGCCAGATTTCGTTCGGGTTCTCGGGGTCGATGGCCACCGTCCCCACCGAGTAGACCGGGTAGTTGTCGAAGATCGGCTCCCACGTCGTCCCCCGATTCCGCGTGCGAAACGCGTTCCCGGAGGCGATCGCGACATACCAGGTCGCGCGGTCCTCGGGGTGGATCGCAACGTCGGAGATGCGGCCGGAGCGGGCGGCGGGGCCGATGCCGCGAAGCTCGAGCCCCGAGAGAAGGCGCTCGTCGATGGCGGGCGCCTCGTTCTGCGCCGCGGCGAACGGCGCGAGAAGGACGGCCGCGGCCGTCAGCAGCAGTGTCTGGTGTGTTCGGGTCATGGGGCCGGGCATCAGCTCAGTCGGTGAGCGTGGAGACGTGGGCGGCGGCGGCGCGGGCCTGGCCATCCACGTTGTAGCCGCCTTCCAGAAGCGAGACGAGCCGGCCGCCGCAGTAGTGGTCGGCCACATCCATGAGCGTGCGGGTCATCCGGATGAAGGCGTCGTCGGTAACCTCGAAGGAGCCAAGAAGGTCCTCGCGGCGGCTGTCGAAGCCCGCCGAGATGATCACGAAGTCGGGCCGGAAGCGCTCCACCGCCGGAAGCAGGGTCCGGTCCCACGCGGTCAGCATGTCCCGGTCGGTGGAACCCGGGCCCAGATGGACGTTCAGGTTCGTCCCCGAGCCGTCGCGGGCGCCCCGGAGCGACGGGTCGCCGGTCCCGGGATAGTCGTACCAGTTGTGCGTCGAGAAGAAGAGGACGTCGGGGTCCTCGTAGAAGGCGTTCTGGGTGGCGTTGCCGTGGTGGTAGTCCCAGTCCACGATGAGGATCCGCTGGTGGCCGTGGACCCGCTGGGCGTAGCGCGCCGCCACCGCGGCGTTCGAGTAGAAGCAGAAGCCCTCCTCGGCCCCGGTGTTGTTGGCGTGATGTCCGGGGGGACGCACGGCGCAGAACGCGTTCCGGAGGCGGCCGGCGGAGACCTCGCGGACCGCGGCGAGCGCGCCTCCCACCGCGAGTTCGGCGACTTCGCCGGTGACCGGGATCCGCTTGATCCGATCCACGTGTTCGCGGGTGTGGTGGGAGAGCAGGGCGGCGAGCGGGTCGGGCCAGTCGGTCACCGGAACGAGGACCGGCAGAAGGCCGGCGGCGTCGAGCGCCTCGCGGATCTTCACCAGCCGCGCCGGCGACTCGGGATGACCCTGGCGGATGTTGTGCCGCAGGAAGGTGTCGCGGTAGACGAGGCCGGTGCCGGTGGGAGCGTTCTCGGACATGGCTCCAAAGATACCGGAGCGGTCGGCGCGGTGACCGCTTCGCGCGCCCCGCTACTCTCCGCAAGCGGTTCGAGCGCCGTCCACGTTCCCTGATGCCCCACCACCGAGACCATGCCCACGACCCGGGAAAGCGTCCGTGGTGGAAGGCCTGGCGCGCCACGGCGGCGATCGGCTACTCGATCCGGCATTTCACCGGAGCGTGGAACGCCGCGGTGGTGGCGCGGGTCGGGATCCGGCCGGGGGACCGGGTCGTGGACATCGGCTGCGGACCGGGGGAGTCCTCCGCGCTGGCGGCGCGGGCGGCGGCGGGCGTTCGGGTCGTCGCGGTGGATCCGGCGTGGCCGTTCCGGCTGACGACCCGGCTCCGGTCGCTCGGGACGCCCGCCGCCCTACGGGTGAAGCGCGGCGCCGCCGAGCGGCTTCCGGTCGCCGCCGGGTGGGCGACGCTCGTGCTGTCGGTGAACGCCTTCCACCACTGGGCCGACCCGCGCGGGGAGCTCGCCGAGGCGCGTCGGGTGCTGGCTCCCGGGGGAAGGCTCGCGCTCGTGGATGAGGACTTCCCTCCGGACCACCGCCACACCCGGTTTCACCGCGAGCGCGACGGGGCGGACCCGGTCCACGCCGGGAGCCCGGAGGTGAGCGAGTGGCTTTCGGAACTCGGCTTCGTCGACGTGGCGCTCGAGCCTCTCGAGGACGCCGAGGGAACCCCCCATCACCTGCTGACCGCGAACGCTCCGACGTAGAGCCGCTGCGCCCGAACCGCGATCCGTCGCGCCCGTCGCGAACCGGTGGTGCCGAAGGGGGGACTCGAACCCCCACGGGATTAATCCCATACGCCCCTCAAGCGCACGTGTCTACCATTCCACCACTTCGGCAAGCGGGGGACGAACCCCCGTAGCGGGGCTGCGGGAGGTCGCCGGCGGCCCGGAATTATAGGCGGGCGGCCGGATTCGTCGGGCTAGGACTGGGGTTCTTCGGACCCGGGATCGGGTTCCGCGCCGCCCTCCGGAGTCGCGCCCTCCGGCGTCGGCTCAAGGCCCGGATCGACGTCCTGGACCCCGCCCGGCTCGGTCTCGGGCGCGCTGATGGGCGCCACGCCGATGTCGTCCACCACGGTGCGCTGGCTGTCGTCCGAACCCACATAGCCGAGCAGCAGCGAAGTCACCATGAACGTCGCCGCCGCGCCCGCCGTGATCTTGGTGAGCAGCGTCGCGGTGCCGCGGGCGCCGAACGCCGCCTGGGTTCCGGCGCCGCCGAAGGCGCTCGCCAGGTCCTGCCCCTTCCCCTGCTGGGTGAGGACCACCAGGATGAGGAAGACGCAGATGATGATGTGAACGAGGGTGAGGAGGATCGTCATGGGTTCGGGATCGCGGCCCCCTTCTTGGGACTCGGCCGCGGAGAGTTCACCCGGCGGCGCGGCAGATGCTCAGGAAGGAGTCCGCCCGAAGGCTCGCCCCGCCCACCAGGACTCCATCCACATTGGGGCCTTGAAGGATCCGGGCGGCATTATCTCCCGTCACCGAGCCCCCGTAAAGGATCCGCAGCCGGGCGGCCGCTTCGGACCCGGCGAAGGCGCCGAAGCGGCGCCGCACCGCGGCGAGCATCGTCTCGGCGGTCTCGGGGGTCGCCGTCCGGCCCGTGCCGATGGCCCAGACCGGTTCGTAGGCGACGACGAGCGACGCCAGGCCGTCGCCGGAGAGTCCGGCCGCCCCGGCCTCGAGCTGGCGGGCCACCACCGACTCGGCTTCGCCGGCGTCCCGCTCCTCGAGCGTCTCGCCGACGCACAGCACCGGCGCCATCGCGGCGCCGAGCACCGCTTCCACCTTCCGGCGCACGTCGCGGTCCGTATCGCCGAAGACCTGGCGCCGTTCGGAGTGTCCGACGATGACCTGGTCGCAGCCGGCCGCGGCCAGCATCCCGGCGGAGACCGCGCCGGTGAAAGCGCCCGCCGGTTCCGGAAAGACGTCCTGCGCCGCCAGCCGGAGCGGCGCGCCGAGGCGTTCGATCTCGTGCGCCGCCAGCGGGAGGGCGGGAAACGCCGGCGCGACTCCGAACTCGGCGCGCAGGCCGTGAAGCTGCGGCGCGAGCGTCCGCACCAGCTCCACGGCCTCCGGTCCGGTCTTGTGCATCTTCCAGTTGCCGATCACCAGCGGGCGCCGACCGTTCTCGTTCGTGGGCATCAGGGTGTCTCCGGCTCGATGTCCGGGAGCGCCTCGACTCCCGGGAGCGGTTGTCCGGCGAGGAAAGCGAGCGACGCCCCTCCGCCGGTCGAGAGGTGGCCCATGCGGGATCCGACGCCTGCGAGACGCACGGCGGCGGCGGAGTCGCCGCCGCCCACCACGGTCCGCGCCCCGCGGTCGGTGGCCGCCGCGACCGCGCGCGCGACCGCGAGCGTTCCGCCCGCGAACGCCGGGTTCTCGAACAGGCCCATCGGTCCGTTCCAGACGACGGTTCGGGCTTCCCGCAGGGCTTCCCCGAATGCGGCCCCGGTCCGGGGGCCGATGTCGAGGCCGATCCGGTTGGCGGCGATCCGGTCGGACGGCGGGTCGGCGCCGGTCGCATCGGGCGAGGGAGCGGCGAGGTGGTCGGTGGGAAGCGACAGCCGCTCCCCGTGGTCGCGCAGCAGCGCCGCGGCCTCGTCGACCCGGTCCGGCTCGACGAGCGAGTCCCCGACCGGGACGCCGCGGGCGAGGAGGAAGGTGTAGGCCATCGCGCCGCCGATGAGCACGCGGTCGGCGTGCTCCAGCAGCGACCGGATCACCGGGAGCTTGTCCGAGACCTTGGCCCCTCCGAGGACGGCCACGAAGGGCCGCGCGGGTCTGCGGAACAGGCCTCCGAGCGCCTTCAGTTCGGCCTTCAGCAGCGGCCCCGCAGCCGCCCGCGGAAACCGGCGCGCGCACGCCTCCACCGAGGCGTGGGCCCGGTGGACCACGCCGAAGGCGTCGTTCGCGTACTCGTCGCCGAAAGCGGCCAGCGCCGCGGCGAAGTCCGGGTCGTTCGATGTTTCTCCGGGGTGGAAGCGGAGGTTCTCGAGCAGCAGCGTTTCCCCCGGCCGCGCTGGTGGAATGCGCGGCGCCCGGTCGTATCCGACGGGTTCCTCGTGGAGGCGCACCGGCGAGCCGAGCAGTTCCCGGAGCCGGTCCGCCACCGGACGCAGGCTGAACCCGGCAGCGATCCCGCCTCCGGGGCGGCCGGCGTGCGAGGCGAGGACGACGGCGGCGCCCGCCCGCTGCGCCGCCCGGATCGCGGGGAGCGCAGCCCGGATCCGGGTGTCATCGGAGACCGCTCCATTCCGGAGCGGGACGTTCAGGTCGGAGCGCAGCAGCAGGCGCCGGCCGCGGAGGTCGAGATCCTCGATTCCCAGCTTCCGGGCCGCCGCGACCATTCCGGCGCGAACCTTACTTGCGGGGGGACCGCGGAGTATCCTCTCCTCAACCGAATCGACTTCAGGTTCTTTCCGGTTGCGGTCCGCCGCGCCGGGGAGCGAAGAGGGAACCGGGTGCGAATCCCGGACGGCCCACGCCACTGTCATCGGAAGGCCCGACCCGGGCTGTCCTCCCCGCGAGGACGGCGCCCACTTCCGGCTCCGCCGGAGGGAAGGGGGGAAGGGTGGGGACGCGTCCCGCGTCCTGTTCCGTGAGTCAGGAGACCTGCCGGAAGTCCGGAACCACCAACACCTCTTCGCTGGGAAGGGAGCTGGTTCATGAGACCAAAGCGCCACCGCGACCTCGGCGGTCCCCGGACCGTCGCGCTCTTCCTCATCCTGCTGGTGGCGGCGGCGCCGTCATCCGGCGACGACGCCGCCCCCGGGTTCACCGTGCTGGTGCGCGGCGCAACCGGTGAGGCCGTGGCGGGGGCGGTCGTGACCGCCGACGCCGCCGTCGGCGGCCAGCGGTTTTCGGCCCGGACCGAGGGGAGCGGGGAGGCCCGCCTCGTCGGCGTTCCGGACGGGTCCTACCTGGTGTCCGCCCGGAGCGCCGATCTCTCGGCGGCGCCGGTGGCCGTGGAGGTCGTGGGGGGTCGGGCCGCCCCTAACGAGCTCATTCTTCGCTTCGCGGCGGTTCGCGAGTCCGTGGTGGTCTCGGCGGCGCTCGCGGCTCGCCGGGAGACCGAGGCCGGAGCCTTCGTGGATGTCCTCCCGGCCGCCGCCCTCGAGGAGCGGGGAGAGTGGTCGCTGGTGGAGGCCCTGCGCGGAGTTCCGGGAACCCTGGTCCGGCAGGACGGAGGCCCGGGCCACGTCGCCCACTTCCAGATCCGCGGACTTCCGGCGTCCTCGACGGCGGTCGTCGTCGACGGGGCGCCGCTCCGCGATCCGGCGGCCATCCGGGGTGACGCGATTTCCCTCCTGCCTTCGCTCGGCCTTGTCGGCGTGGACCGCGTCGAGATCCGGCGGAGCGGCGGCTCCACGCTCTACGGGAGCGGCGGGATCGGCGGGGTGCTCCAGATCGTCACCCGCTCCGGTTCGGCGGCCGACGGGGCGCGGCTTCGCGGCGGGCTCGGGACGCAGGGGCATACCGAGGTCGCCGCCGACTGGGGAACCGGCCTGGGTTCCGGCGGCGCGCTCGGCGGGTTGTCGGTCGGGTTCGGGAGCGTTGACATCAGCGAGGGAGCGGATGGAGACGATCCGTTCCGGAACCGGACCGCGATCGGACGGATCGGACTGCGGCTCGCGCCGTGGCTGCGGCTCTCGGCGCGCGGTCTCTACTCGAGCGCCAGCGTGGGACTCAACGAGAGTCCCTCGCCGCTCCCGGGGATCCCCGCCGGAGTCGTGGAGGCCCGGGCGGCGGCCGACGCGGTGGTGGCGGCGTACGAGCGGGGAACGCCGCTGGACGGTCTCGACCGGGGCGCCGCGACCTTCCTGCCCTCGCCGAACGACCCGGATGCGGAGCAAAGGACCAGTTTCCGTTCGACGCTGTTCACCGTGGAAGGCCGCGCGGGGCCCGATGCCGCCTGGAGCGTGCGGCTCCACGACCTGCGGACCGTCCGGGAGAATGACGATGGCCCCGCTGGCCCGAGCCTCTGGGACCCCGACGCGGTCCGCACGATCCGGTACGCCGGGACGGTTCGGAGCGCCGCGCTGCGGGGTGAGCTGACTCGTGGGGATGTGCGGTGGATGGCCGGCGGCGAGGCGGAGCGGGAGACGGCGTCGACCGTGGATCCCGGCTTCGGGACCGATCTGGGCCAATCGGCGCTCTCGGCGTTCGTGCAGGGCGAGGCGATCCTGGGCGCGGCCTCGCTGCGGGGCGCGCTCCGCGCCCAGCGGTTCTCCACCCGGGAGGCCGACCTGACGCCCGCCGAGGGAAGCCCGTGGGCGAAAACGCCGCCCCCGGTGGACGCCGGAGCGATCACCGGAGACGTCTCGACGTCGCTCGCGCTGAGCGACGGCTTCCGGCTTCGGGGATCGTGGGGGCGCGGCTTTCGCGCTCCGTCGCTCTACGAGAGGTTCGGAACCTCCTGGTCCAGCTTCGGATACGCGGTCTACGGCGATCCGACGCTGGCCCCCGAGTCCACCTGGACGCTCGATCTGGGGTTTTCGGCGGAGACCGGCGACCGGCGGGCCGCGCTGCGGGCGGCCTACTTCCGCTCCGGCAGGCCCCAGGTCATCGGGTTCGGATCGTTCGACGCCGCGACTGACCCCTTCGGGCGGTGGAGCGGCTACCAGAACACCGAAGCGGGAACCGCCCAGGGCGTCGAGTCAGCGCTGACGGTCGCGCTTCCCCGGCGGACGCGGGCCGGATTCCACTTCACCTGGACGGCCGCCGACCCGCCGGAGAACGCTCCGGGGGAGCTCGAGTCTGAGTGGCTCATCCCGCGGCTTCAGGGGGGCCTGGTCCTCTCCGGTACGCTGTTCGAGCGGCTCAACTGGAGCGCCGATCTGCACCTCACCTCCGCCCTGGACGCTCCGCTGTTCGATCCGGTGACCTTCGGGACCCGCGTCTTCCGGTTCGCCGGCATGCGCCGGCTCGATCTGGCGGCAGGCCTCGACCTCGGCGCCGGGCTCCGGATGCGCGGAATCGTCCGGGATGCGCTCGACGATCGCGCGTTCACCAGCGCCGGGTTCCGGGCGCCGGGGCGCGTCCTCCGGGCCGAACTCGAGTGGCGGCCCCGGTGAGCGCGCTTCCGTGAGCATTTCCACCACCCGGGGCGACGGGGGAACGACCCAGTTCGGCGACCGCCGGGTCTCCAAGGCGTCTCCCGAGGCGGAGGCCCTGGGAGCGCTCGACGAACTCGGCGCCGCGCTCGGTTTCGCCCGCTCGCTGATCCGGAACCCCGCCATCCGCGAGCGGGTGGAGCGGCTTCAGCGGGCGCTCTTCACCGTCGCCGCCGAGGTCGGGGCGCCGGCGGGGGCCCGGGACCCGGCGGCGGCCGAGGCCCTGGCTGCGCTCCTCGAGGAGGTGACCGCGGAAGTCCACGACCTCGAAGAGCGGGACGGCATGCTCCGGGACTGGGCGCTTCCCGGGAACCACGCGGGGGCCGCGGCGATCGACCTGGCGCGGACCGCCTGCCGGCGCGCGGAGCGGGCGCTCGTCGCCCTGGTCGACGCCAGCGGCGTGGACGCGCCGGTGGCGCTCGCTCTCCTGAACCGGATGTCCGACGTGATCTGGCTCTACGGCCGGGTGATCGAGATCGAGTCGGGCGTTCCCGGGGCGCTCCGGCCGGAGCATTCGTCCGGCGGGGGCGCCTGAGGGGGAACCGGCCCGGGAGCTGAGCCCGAGTTGCGGCGGCTACAGGCCGCGGGCTTCGAGGTGGCGGATCAGGTCCCGCACCCGGCACGAGAACCCCCACTCGTTGTCGTACCAGGCGAGGATCTTCACCGCGTCGCCGTCGACAACCTTGGTGAACGGCGCGTCCACGATCGAGGAGTGCGGGTTCCCCTGGAAGTCCACCGAAACGAGGGGTTCGGTGGAGACCGCGAGCACGCCCCGGAGCGGTCCCTCGGCGGCCTGGGTGAGCGCCGCGTTGACCTCCTCCGCGGTCGCCGGCCGCTCGAGCACCGCGGTCAGATCGGTGAGCGAGACGTTCGGGGTGGGCACCCGCACCGAGATGCCGTCGAGCCGCCCCTCGAGTTCGGGGAGAACCCGGGTGACGGCGCGCGCCGCGCCGGTGGAGGTCGGGATCATGTTGACCCCGGCGGCGCGGGCCCGGCGGAGGTCCTTGTGGGGCAGATCGAGCAGGCGCTGGTCGTTCGTGTAGGAGTGGACGGTCGTCATGATGCCCTTGGCGAGTCCGAACTCCTGGTGGAGGACCTTGGCCACCGGGGCCAGGCAGTTCGTGGTGCACGAGGCGTTCGAGAGGATGTGGTGCGCGTCGGGGTCGTAGCGATCCTCGTTGACTCCCATCACGACCGTCAGGTCCTCCCCCTTCGCCGGAGCCGAGATGACCACCTTCCGGGCGCCGGCGGCGAGGTGCTTTGAAGCGTGCTCGCGGGCGGTGAAGATCCCGGTCGACTCGATCGCGACCCGGACGCCGAGCTCGCCCCAGGGCAGGGCGGCGGGATCCCGCTCGGAGAGCACGCGGACCCGCTTCTCGTCTCCGCCTCCGGTCTCGACCACGAGTTCGTCGTCCTCCACCCGGACATCTCCCGGCAGGGGGCCGGTGACCGAGTCGTGCCGGAGGAGGTGGGCGAGGGTGCTGGCGTCCGCCAGGTCGTTGACCGCGACGACCTCGAAATCGGCGTCCTCGAGGGTGGCCCGAAAGATGTTCCGGCCGATCCGGCCGAACCCGTTGATTCCGATGCGCACGCCAGCTCCTTTCGCGGCGCCCGGAGCGCCGCCGTCAGGCGGGCATCGTAGGAGATCGCCGCTGACGGGTCAACGAATGACGCCGTCTTCTCAGATCTGAGTCAGCACACAACAGATAATCGCACTATGTTTACTTGACATTCTGAACCGGCGCGTCTACTCTTCCTGTGTCAGCCGGGACCACCGGCTGGACTGATCACCTACAGGAGGAAAAAGCCATGACCCAGATGAATCTCTTCCCCACCTCGGTTCGGCGCCTCTTCGCCGACCCCTTCTTCGCTCCGCTGGAGCTGCCCTCGTTCGGTAACGGGACGGGGGACGGTCCGGTGGCGTGGACGCCGCCGGTGGATGTCCGCGACTCCGACACCGAAGTCCGCATCGACATGGAACTGCCCGGCGTGTCCCGCGAAGACATCTCGGTGCGCTTCCACGACGGACGCCTGACGATCGAGGGGCGCCGCTCCCACGAGACGAACGGCAACGGCGAGGCCGAGAGCGATGTCAGCCTGGCGAGGCCCGCTTCGGGCTGGACCCGGCGCGAGCGCTTCCAGGGCGTCTACCGCCGCACCTTCAGCGTGCCGGACACGGTGGATGTCTCGGCGATCAAGGCCGAGACCCGCGACGGCGTCCTCACCCTCACGCTGCCCAAGCTGGAGAAGGCCCACCCGCGTCAGATCGAGGTCCAGGTGCACTGACCTGGAGGCCGGCGCGCCAGGTTTGCTGGCGCGCCGGTCCTGGCGGCCTGGTGGGGCCGTCTATGCGGAGAGGAAGGGGTAGCGGTAGTCCTTCGCGGGGGCGAAGTTCTCCTTCACGGTGCGGATGCTGGTCCACCGCAGGAGATGGGAGCCCGCGCCGGTCTTGTCGTTCGTTCCGGAAGCGCGTCCGCCGCCGAACGGCTGCTGGCCGATGACGGCTCCGGTCGGCTTGTCGTTGATGTAGAAGTTGCCGGCGGCGTGCCGAAGCGCGCCGTAGGCTCTCTCCGCCGCCAGCCGGTCGTTCGCGAAGATCGCGCCGGTGAGTCCGTAAGGCGACGTTGTCCGGCAGAGCTCGAGCGTCTGCTCGAACTGGTTGTCCGGATAGAACCACACGGTCAGCACCGGGCCGAAGATCTCCTCCTGCATGAGCCGGTTCTGCGGATCCTCGGTGACGACCAGGGTGGGCTCCACGAACCAGCCCTTCGACCGGTCGTTCCCGCCGCCGACGACGACCTCGCAGGAGGGGTCCTCCTTCGCGAACGCCTGGTACCCGGTGACCTTGTCGAACGCGCGCTCGTCGATCACCGCCCCCATGAAGTTGGAGAAGTCCGAGGTGTCGCCCATCGTCAGCGTTCCGGCCTCGGCTCGGAAGCGCTCGAGGAACTCACCCTTCAGGCTTTCGGGCAGGTAGGCCCGCGAAGCCGCCGAGCACTTCTGCCCCTGGTACTCGTAAGCCCCGCGGATCAGGCCGGCCACCAGCGCCTGCGGGTCCGCGGTCGAGTGCGCCACGACGAAGTTCTTGCCGCCGGTCTCCCCGACGATCCTAGGGTAGGACTGGTAGTTCGCGATGTTGTCGCCGACCGTCTTCCAGATGTGCTGGAAGGTGGCGGTGGAGCCGGTGAAGTGGACTCCCGCGAGATTCGGCTGCGCGAGCGCCGGGGCGCCCAGCGTGGGTCCGTGTCCGGGGAGCATGTTCACGATCCCGTCGGGGAGGCCGGCCTCCCGGTAGAGCTCCATCAGATACCAGGCGGAGAGCATCTGGGTCTCGGCCGGTTTCCAGATCACCGTGTTCCCCATGATCGCGGGGGCGAGCGGCAGGTTGCCGCCGATCGCGGTGAAGTTGAACGGACTCACCGCGAAGATGAACCCCTCGAGGGCGCGGTACTCGAAGTAGTTCCAGACCCCCGGCTCGGCGTCGGCGGCGGGCTGCTGCCGCACCAACTGATCCAGGAAATAGGCGTTGAACCGCAGCATGTCGGCGAACTCGCACGCCGCGTCGATCTCGGCCTGGTGGCAGGTCTTCGACTGGCCCAGCATGGTGGCCGCGTTCATCCGCGCCCGGTGGGGCCCCACCAGCAGGTCGGCGATCCGCAGATAGAGGCTGGCGCGGGCCCGGTAGTCCATCTCCGACCACTCGTTCCAGGCGTCGGAGGCGGCGGCGACCGCCTGCTCCACGAGGTCCGGAGTGGCCTCGTGGTAGCGCGCCAGCACCCGTGCGTGGTCGTGGGGAGAACGCACCTCGGCGATCCGGCCGGTGCGGATCTCCTTCCCGCCGATGATGACCGGGATCTCGACGCATTCGGACGCCTGGCGGGCCAGCTCGGCCTCGAGCGCTCCGCGCTCGGGGCTGCCGGGCGTGTAGTCGAGCACCCGTTCGTTCGCCGGTCGGGGGACGGCCTGGATTCCCTGGCTCATTAGACTTCTCCTCGAAGGTTCCGGGGCGGTGGAAGCGGAGAATCCTACCCGGATCGACGGTCGCGGAGCCGGCTCATCGAGCGCGCCGGTGGGGAACGCCGAAGCCCTCTTTCCGGGTCTGCCCGACCGGATCCAGGCGGCGGCGGAGCGGATCCGTCCGTTCGTTCTGGAGACCCCGTTCGAGGAGGCGCCCGCGTTCGTTCCGGACGGCGTGACGGCGGCCCGGCAGCGGATCCGGTGGAAGCTCGAGTGCTTCCAGGCGACCGGCTCCTTCAAGGCGCGCGGCGCGCTGAACCGGCTGCTGTGTCTGCGCGAGGAGAGCGGCCCCGGCGTTCTCGCCGACGGCGTCGTGACGGCTTCCTCCGGCAACCACGGGCGGGCGACGGCCTACGGGCTGCTCCGCCTCGGCGGGCGCGGTCTGGTCTACCTGCCCCGGACCGTAGCCGCCTCGAAGCGCGCGGCCCTCGAGGACCGCTACGGCGAGGTCGTGGAGCTCCGACTCGTCGGAGAGGACGCGATCGAGGCCGAACTCGAGGCCCGCGCCGAGGCGGAGCGCAGCGGACGGCCGTTCGTCTCGCCTTACAACGACCTCGACATCATCGCCGGGCAGGGGACGGTCGGGCTCGAGATGGACCGCGAGCTTGCGGAAGAGCCGCTGGATGCGGTGCTGGTCCCCGTCGGCGGGGGCGGACTGATCGCCGGAATCGCCGCCTGGATGAAGCATGCGCGGCCCCGGGTCCGGGTGGTCGGTTGCCAGCCGCGGGCGTCAGCGGTCATGGCGGCCTCGGTCCGGGAGGGGCGCATCCTGGAATCGGGGAGCGAGGTGGCCTTCGACCCCACGCTCGCCGACGGGGTCGCGGGAGGCGTCGAGCCGGGGGCCATCACCCTCGATCTGTGCCGGCGCCTGGTGGATGACTGGGTCCTCGTCGGGGAAGACCGGATCGCCGGCGCGATGCGCTTCATTCACCGCGCCCGCTTCGCCGCGGTGGAGGGCTCCGCGGCGCTCCCGGTGGCGGCGCTCGGCGACCTCGATCCGACGCCGGAGTCGGCCGGCCTCGTGCTCTCCGGCGCCGGCGTCAGCGCCGCCGGGCTCCGGATCCTGGCCGGGGACTGAGCGAAGTCCGGCGCTCCCGGAGGCGCCCTTACTGCGAGTTCGCCGAGGGGGAAGCCTTCGGGGGCGGCGCGTGCGGGGTGTTCGTCGTGATCAGGAGCGTCGAGAGCAGCACGCCGATGATGCCCACCCACAGGAGCGGCCCGCCCCGCAGCGTTCCCCCGGAGCGCAGCACGGTCCAGAGCGCGGTCACGGTCACCGCGCCCCCGAAGACGACCGGCATCACCGCGTGCGGGATGCGCGCCCCCCCGGTGAACATGGCGAGCGTCAGGCCGAAGGCCCCGGCGGCGCCCAGCAGCCCGGCAGTGAACCCCCACGCCAGCGTGCTTCCCCCGAGCGGGGTGAACGAGAAGCTGTCCCCCCGCGCCCACATGCCGACGAGGCCGCCGAGGATGGCCACCACCAGGTAGGCGATCCCGATGCCCACATACGGCTTGAACGGGCTCGCTGCGGCGTCCGCCAGCCGGGCCTGCCCGAGCGTGGGGCCGTAGAGGCCCCAGGCGAGCGCCGTCACCAGCGCGAAGAGGAAGGGGAGCAGATTGCGCAAGGTGCGGCCTCCGGGAGCGCCGATGATACGGGGAACGGCGGGAAATGCGGGCCGGGGCGGCGCGCTTCCGCGAGGCCTGCTCTAGGCTTGCCGCGATGCGCGCGTCCCCGGAGCTGGCCGCCCTGGCGGAGGCCGGCGCCGTCCCGGGACCGCGCGGGTTCCTGCCGCCGTACGAGCCGCTGACCCGGCTTCCGGCGGAGTTCGCGGCGTGGGAGGACGTCGCGGCCGAGCTTCCCGCCCGACTCGTCACCGGCCGGATCCGCGACGACCTCCGGACGCTCCCGGCCCTCGATCCCGCGACGCTCGGCGATGGACCCGAGGCGGAGCGGGCCATGCTCCTGCTGAGCCTGTTCGCCGGCGTCTTCGTCCACGCCACCGATCCCCCGGAGCTGCGCCTCCCGCCCGCCCTCGCGCGGCCGCTGGTGGCGCTTTCGCGTCGGCTGGGACGCCCCCCGGTTCTCTCGCACCAGAGCCTCGCGATGCACAACTGGCGACGGCTCGACCCCGAGGGACCGATCGTTCTGGAGAACCTCGCGAACCTCGCCGGGGCGCACGGAAGCACCGACGAGACCTGGTTCCTCACCGTCGCCGTCGCCATCGAGGCCGAGGGAGGCCGGATCCCGGCGCTCGCCGTCCGGGCCGCCGGCGCGGCGGCCGCCGGCGACGCGGAGGCCGTCACCGACGATCTGGGCAAACTCGAGGGGACGATCCGGCGCGTCACCCGGCTCACCGATCGCACCCGCGAGGCGTGCGACCCCCACGTCTTCTACCGGCGGGTCCGTCCCCAGTTCTCGGGGTGGTCTCCTCCCGGGGTGCTCTATGAGGGGACGGATGTCAGCGAGCCGCTCGTCCTCGCCGGGGGGAGCGCCGCCCAGAGCCCGCTGGTCCAGTTGTTCGACGCGCTGCTCTCGGTGGCGCATCCGCCCGCGGCGCGCCGCGTCCACCTCGACATGCGCCGCTACATGCGCCCCGCCCACCGCCGCTTCGTGGCGGCGGTGGAGAGCGATGGCTCCGTTCGCCGCCTCGCCGAATCGGCCGCGGCCCCTTCGCTGCGGCGGGCCTACGACGCTGCGGTGGAAGCGCTGGAAGAGCTGCGGACCGTTCACTTCGCGCTCGTCCGCGACTACATCTCGCGGCAGGCGGCGCCCGGAACCGCGGCCCGCGGGACCGGGGGAACCGACTACGGCTCGTTCCTGGGCGCGGCGCTCGAAGGAACGGAACGGGCGCGGTTCGGCGACTGACGCGCCGGGCGCTCAGACCCCGGTCGTCACCGCGCCCCGGCTGGCCGAGGAGACCCCGCGGGCGTACTTGGCGAGGACGCCGGTCGCGAATCCGGGTCCGGGCGGCGCCGCCGCGCTTCGCGAATCCGCGTCCGCCATCTCCACATCGAGGCGGCGCGCCTCGAGGTCGATCGTGATCCGGTCCCCGTCGCGCACCAGGCCGATCGGGCCTCCGGCGGCGGCCTCGGGCGCCACGTGGCCCACCATGAAGCCGTGGGTCGCCCCGCTGAAGCGGCCGTCGGTGACCAGCGCCACGCTGTCCCCGAGTCCCCGCCCGATGACCGCGGCGGTGACGCCCAGCATCTCGCGCATGCCGGGGCCCCCGCGCGGCCCCTCGTAGCGGATCACGATCACGTCCCCGGGTTGCACAGCGCCGGCCTGGACGGCTTCGAAGGCGGCCTCTTCGGAATCGAACACCCGCGCCGGCCCCTCGTGGCGGGTGCGGTTGTGGCCCGCCAGCTTCAGCACGCACCCCTCCGGCGCGAGCGAGCCGGTCAGGATCGCGAGGCCGCCGCGAGCCTTCACCGGCGCGCTCGAAGGACGGATCACCTCCTGTCCCGGCGTCTCGGCGGCGGCGTCCGCCAGTTCGCGGAGCGAGCGTCCGGACACGGTCGGGGTGTCTTTCAGAAGGTCCAGCTCGAAGAGCCGCCGCGCCAGGAGGCGCATCCCCCCGGCCGCCTCCATGTCGGGGGCGGTGAACCGGCCTCCGGGCTTCAGGTCGGTGAGCACCGGGGTCCGGGCCCCGACGGCGTCGAGGTCGTCGAGCGTCAGCTCGGCGCCCGCCTCGTGGGCGATGGCGAGGAGATGGAGCACCGCGTTCGTCGAGCCGGCGGTGGCCGAGGCCGAGGTCCAGGCGTTCAGGAGCGCCTCCCGGGTGAGGAACTGGCGCGCCGTCTTCCCTTCGCGGACGAGGTCCATGACCCGTTCGCCGACCTTGCGCGCCACCCCCCGCTTTCTCGGGTCCACCGCCGGGATCTCGTTCCCGACCATCGGCGAAATGCCGAGGAAGGCGGTCGCCACCGACATCGTGTTCGCGGTGAACTGGCCCCCGCACGCCCCGGCGCCGGGGCAGGCGGCCCCTTCGATCTCGCGAAGGTCGGCGTCGCTCATCGTCCCGGCGGCGTGCGCGCCGACCGCCTCGAAGACGTCCTGGATCGTGACCGACTCTCCCCGGAACCGGCCGGACGCGATCGAGCCTCCGTAGAGCATGAGCGAGGGCAGGTCGAGCCGCGCCAGCGCCATGACCGTGCCCGGGATCGTCTTGTCGCAGCCGGAGATCGCTACGACCCCGTCGAACAGGTGCCCCCGGGTCACGAGTTCGATCGAGTCGGCGACGACTTCGCGGGACACCAGCGAAGCTCGCATCCCTGACGACCCCATCGCGATGCCGTCGGTCACCACGACCGTGTTGAACTCGAGGGGAACCCCGCCGGCGGCGCGCACCCCCGCCTTGATCTCCTCGGCGAGGCCCCGGAGGTGGACGTTGCAGGGCGTGATTTCGGTCCAGGTGTTCGCGATCCCGATGAGCGGCTTGCCGAAGTCCTCATCGGTCAGCCCCACCGCGCGCCACATGGCGCGGGCGGGAGCGCGGCTGGGACCGCTCTTGATTTCGTCGCTGCGCATCGCCCCGATCTCCTTGGGCGGCCGGCCTCCTTCCCTCCGGCGGGGCGGCCGCGCGCCGCTACTCTCTCACGGAGTGTCCGGCGTCGAACCGCCTGCGGAGGGCCGGCCCCGGTTCCTGGTATTCGGCGCCGGCGCCACCGGGAGCGTCTTCGCCGCCCGGCTCGCCGCCCGTCATCCGGTCGCGGTCGTGGCGCGGGGCGCGCGTCTCGAGCGGATCCGCGCCGAGGGTCTACGCGTCGAGGGAGCGACCGAGGCGGCCGTCCGGCTCCCGGCGGAGCCGTCGCCCGCGGCGCTGTCCGGCTTCCGGCCCGACTTCGTGCTGGTGAGCGTCAAGGCCGGAGACACCGACGCGGCGGCCGCCTCGCTGGCGCCGCTGGGACGCGCTCCGGTCCGGGTTTCGCTCCAGAACGGGCTCGGGAACGAGGAGGCCCTCGCCGAGGGCGGCCATCCGGTGATCGGGGCCGTTTCGAACAATGGCGCGACGCTCCGCGCGGACGGCGCGGTGTTCCACGCCGGTTTCGGCGAGGTCATCCTGGGCGCATTCGCCGGAAGCTCGCAGAGCGCAGCGGAACGGTTGGCGGCCTGCCTGTCGGATGCCGGATTCCCGGTCCGGCGCGTCGAGGAGGTTCGGAACGCCCTCTGGGACAAGGCGCTCCTGAACGCGGCGGCGAACCCGGTGACCGCGCTGCTCGGGTTGCGGACCGGTCAACTCCTGGAGCGGCCCGGGGTCTGGACCGTCGTGCGCCGGGTCGTGGCGGAGGGCGTCGCGGTGGCCCGCGCCGAGGGAATCCCCGCCACCGAAGCCGAGGTCCTCGAACGGATCCGGTCGGTGGCGCGCGCCACCGCGGAGAACCGCTCGAGCATGCTGCAGGACCTCGAGCGCGGCGCCCGGACCGAGATCGAGGCGATCACCGGCGTGATCGTGGCCCGCGCCGCCGCCCACGGGCTGCCCGCGCCCTGGAACCGGCTCATGCTCCGGCTGGTCCGCGCCCGCGAGCGCGGCGCAACCTGAGGGGCTCCCGCCCGGGAGGGATCGGGCCGGAGCCGGCGGAAGTCAGGCGTCCGGATGCGCCGGGACGCCCGTCTCATGGGAGAGCCGGGGCGTCACCGACCTGGTGATTTCCTTTCCGTTCGCGGCCTCCGCCTGACGCAGCTCCCACGTCTTCTGGAGGTTGAGCCACAACTGCGGCGTCGTCCCGAAGTACCGCGCCAGCCGGAGCGCGGTGTCCGCGCTCACGCCCCGCCGGCCGTTCAGGATGCCGGTCACCCGATTCGCCGGAACGTCCAGCGCCCGCGCCAACCCGTTCGCCGAGAGCTGGAGTTCATTCAGTTCGTCCCGCAGGATTTCTCCGGGATGGACCGCTCTCATGCCATGGCCCGGCTTCATGACTCTTGCCCTCATGTTTCCGCCGGCGCGAGGGTAGCGCCGCCTGACCCGGGAGCGCTCCGTCAGCGAGGGGGACGGGGGCGCGCCGGCCTTCCCAGGGACAGGACCTCGTATTCCGGCTCGACCTCGTCGTAGTCGACCCATTTGGGGCTGTTCATGCCCCGGGGGAGGAGTTCCCGCAGCCGCTTCTTCAGGGCTTCCGGCGCAAGCGGCGCCGCCTGATAGATAATGAGCCCGATGGCGTAGAAGACGGCGAGATCGAGGAAAAAATTGAGGATCCCCTCGCCCAGCGCTTCCGCAGTCCTCGGGCCCAGGGGCTCCCCGCCCCTGCCGGAACTCAGGTACCCAAATCCCAACCCGGGACCCGGCAGGAGAGTGGACACCAGCGTCGACTTGTTCGGGGTGCGTTCGTAGAGGCCGATGGCGCCGATGGAAAAGAAGAGCCCCATCGCCAGGCCTCGCTCCGGGTCCAGCAGCCCCCAGGGAAACGCGAAGAGCACCATCGCCCAGAGGGCGTAGAAGGACACCGGGTCGCGTCCCTTCAGGAAGGTGGAGATCGCGGACCAGGGGCTCTTTTCGCCCTTGCCGGGAGCGGCGCGTTCCGGCCATCCTCCGGACTCCGGCTTCACGAGGCGGTCGCCTCCGGTCCCCGGCCGACCGGACGGGAGGGATCGGCGCACCACTCGGACCAGGAGCCCGAATACACCGCGACCCCCGTCGCTCCGGCCAGCTCGAGCGCCAGCGCGTTGTGCGCCGCGGTGAGGCCCGATCCGCAGTAGCAGACGACCGGTCGTCCGCGCCTCCCGGCGAGCGCCGGCCCGAGCCGCTCCTTCAGCTCCCCGGGCGTCAGGAAGCGGCCTCCGTCCCCCAGGTTCCCGCGCCAGAGGTGGTTCCGGGCGCCGGGGATCCGTCCGGCGACCGGATCGATCGGCTCCTGCTCGCCGCGAAAGCGCTCGGGTTCGCGCGCGTCGAGGAGCACATGCCGCCGGTCCGCGAGTCCCGTCTCGACCTCCTTCACGCCGATCGCCATCCCGGCCACTGGTTGCGCGACGAACCGCGCCGGCGCCCGCTTCACCTCACCCGGAACGAGCGATCCGCCAGCTTCCGTCCACGCGGAAAGCCCGCCGTCGAGGACCGCCGCCCCCCGGTGGCCGAGATAGCGGAGCGACCACCAGAGACGGGCGGCGAACATCGCCGAGGCGTCATCACAGGCCACGACGCGGGTTCCGGCACCGATTCCCAGCCGGCCGAAGACTTCGGCGAGACGCTCGGGCGAGGGCAGGGGATGGCGGCCATTCGTCCCGGTCTTCGGCGCCGAGAGGTCCGTGTCGGTGTCGGCGAAGACCGCCCCGGGAATGTGTCCTTCGAGGTAGCGCGCGCGACCCCACGCCGGGTCCATCAGGTTGCACCGGACATCCACCACGAGGAGGTCGGGGTCGGCCCCCAGCCGGTCCAGCAGCCACCCGGCCGACACCAGGGGGCCGAAGGCCGCAGGCATGGGCGCGAAAGGACCGGAGCCGCGCGGCGCCTCAGTTGTCGTCGGTGGTCTCGCCGGGCTCCCGGAGGCGGACCGCCCACAGGCCGCTGTTGAAGTCGGCGAGGAAGATCGTTCCCTTGTGGGGTTGGGGACCCCAGGTGAAGGCGGCGTTCGCAAGGAAGCCCTCGTTGTCCTCCGGGAAGAACCGGGCGATCTCCCGGTCCTGCCGGTAGAGGTCCCCGAGGAGTTCGCCGGAGACATCCACGATCCGGAGCCCGGCGTCGAAGTAGCCCACGTACATGATCTCCTCCTCCCAGTCGACCCACAGGTTGTGCGGTCCGGAGTCGGGAAGCTGGAAGCGGGCCACTTCCTCCGGGTTCGCCGGGTCGGTGAAGTCCACGAAGTGGAGCCACCCCTTGGCGCGCGAGGGAATCCCCTCCCTCCAGAGGATTCCGCCGCCGTCGGGCCGCCTCGGGCTCAGGTGGAAGGCCTCGTCCCCGCCGATGACGTAGAGCTTGCCGGTGGAGGGGCTCCGGAACGGCCACACCGCGTGGTTCCAGCCGGTGATCTGCGGGAATCGCCCCATCTCCACCGGGGTGTTCGGGCTGCCGCCCATGCCGCCGCCTCCCACGTCCACCAGGATGAGCCCGTCGGTCCGGCCCGCCTGGTAGGCGATCCCGTCCCGAACCCACACGTCGTGGACCGAGCGCCCCGGCGTCTCCGTCTCGTAGCGCGACACCCGGAACGGGTTCCGGGGATCCTCGACGTTCACCACGTCCCAGCGGCGGCCGTTGTTGACCGCGTAGACGTGGTTGTTGTCGAGGAACACGTTGTGGACGCCGCCGGTCAGCCCCTGGTCGAAGGCCGACAGGATCTCGACGTTCCTCGGATCGGTGCAGTCCAGCAGCACGAAGCCGTTGCGCCGGTTCGAGGCGCCCTCGCGGCTGATCACGCACACCGTTCCATCCTCGGACACCTTGACGTCGTTCACCGTCCGGGCGTCCACCTGGACCGTGTCGATCAGCTCCATGTTGCGCGGGTCGGTCACGTCGTAGAAGTAGGCGTGTCCCTCGGCGTTCCAGGTTCCGTGGACCGCGTAGTCGCGCCCGTCCACGCCCTCCCAGACCCAGAAGTCGGCGGTCACGCGGTCGGACACCCGCGCCTGCCCGAGGAACTCGATCTCCCGCTTCACGTTCCGCGGGACGACGCGGACGCTCTGTCGCGCCAGCCGGTCGCCGCTCATCGCGACCACGGTGTAGACGCCCGGCTGCTCCGCCACGAACCTTCCGTCGGCCATCACCTGCGCCGGCGCGCCGGCGCCCAGCGACTCGGGACGGAACGGATCCGGGCGTGACTCGACCGCGAACCGGACCGCCGGCCCCTCGATCTCGTTGCCAGCCTGATCCACCGTCGAGGCGCGGAAGCGCACCACGTCGCCGACCCGGACTTCGGACGCTTCCGGCGCCTCGAGGACGACCTCGGCCGTCGGGTTCGGCAGCACCTGGACGTCGTGGTAGATCGTCATCTCCCCGCTCATCGCGGCGACCTGGACCGTCCCCTCCTGGAGGAACGACACGAGCCCGAAGTCATCCACCTGCGCGATGCTCGCGTCGCTCGTTCCGTAGCCGGCGTCGATCCCGTGAAGCACCTCGCCAGCCGAGTCGCGCCCGGCGAGGGAGAAGCGCACTTCGGTGCCGGCCCACGCCCGCCACGGCGGGTCCTCGAAGAAGATGTGGGTCATCGGCGCCGCGAGGACCGTCACCGTCATCTCGGCCCGGATTCCGGGAGCGGACCGGCTGTAGCTGTCCGGGTCCCCTTCGAACGCCTGATCGGGCAGCAGCGCGGTCACCGGATGTTCCCCGGGCCGGTTGGCCGTCACGAACCCGGCGGGGGTCACGGTGAGCGCCATCCGGTTGCCGGAGAAGAACACGACCTGCGCCCCTTCCACCGGGTTCCCGGCCGCATCCGCCACCGTCGCGCGCAACTGGCCGGTCTCCCCGACTTCCAGCTCGAGCGACGCCGGCTCGATCGTGATGGACGGCGCGTCTGGCGCCTGCGCCGCGGCGGCGCCGAGCGCCAGCAGGAGACTTCCGGTCAGAAGCGCGAGTACACGGGAACGGGACATGGGCGGGCCTCCTCGTCTGTGCGAAATTAGCAGGGCGGCGCGCCGCCCTCCGACTCCCGTAGGATTCCCGTTCCAGGATTCCCCCCAGGACTCCCCTCGCCGCCCCCGAACATGACGCTCGAATCGCTCTGGCCGCTCGCGCTGCTCCCGCTTCTGGCCCTCATCGTGGTGGCCGGGCTGCGTTCCGATCTGCGCTGGCCCACCGTCCGCCTCCGGGCCTCACTGATCCTGCGGCTGCTCGCCGCCGGACTGCTGCTCGCCGCGCTCTGCCGCCCGGTGATCAGCCCCGGCTCCCGCGAGGTCTCGGTGGCCTTCCTGGTGGATGTGTCCCGCAGCGTCGCGGGTTCCTCGATCCAGGACGCCGTCGAATGGTCGCGGGACACCGCCCGCTCGCTCGGCGCGGCGGACGCCCACTTCGTCGCCTTCGGGGACCGACCGGTCCCGGTGGAGACCGCGGATGAACTCCTCGGAGTCCAGGTCTTCGACGGTTTCGATTCGGCCGGGCGTCCACCCGACGGCGCGATCGATCAGGGACGGACGAACATCGAAGCGGCGCTTCGCCACGCCGCCACGCTCTTCCCGCCCGACCGGCTGAAGCGCATCGTCCTCTTCAGCGACGGCAGGGAGACCGAGGGCGAGAGCGCGGCGGTCGTCTCGCAGCTCCGGGAAGCCGGCATCCGGGTGTTTCCCGCGCCGTCCGCCGTCCGGAGCGATGGCGGCGGTTTCGTCTCGGCGCTTCGGCTCTCCGAGTCGCTTCGCGCCGGGGAGATGACCCTCGTCGAGGTGGATGTCTTCTCGGCGTCGGGCGGGGCGGCCGATGTCCGGATCCTCGCCGGACCGGCGGATCAGCCGGCGAGCGAGCGGGAAGTCCTGGCGGCGGTGGAGGTGGATCTCCCGACGGGACTCTCGACGGTCCCGGTTCCGGTGCGCCTCGAGGACGAGGGGATGACCGTCGTCGAGGCGGAGGTCTCGGTCGCCGGCGACCAGCTCGCCGGGAACGACCGCCGGGCCGCCTCCGTCCCGGTGGGACCGCGGGCGGGCGTCCTTTACGTGGAGGGTCGACCGGAGAGCGCTTCCTACCTGCGGAACGCCCTCGAGTCGGAGGGGGTTGCGGTGCGCACCGCGCCGCCGCCGGCGCTCGGCCTTCTCGACCTGAACGAGTGGGATGCGGTGGTTCTGAGCGACGTCCCGCCGGAGCGCATTCCCGAGTCCACCATGCAGCGGATCGCCACTTACGTCCGGGACGACGGAGGGGGCCTGGTGTTCACGGCGGGCGAGTCCAGCTACGGCGAGGACGGGTACTCCGACTCGGTTCTCGAGGAGGCGCTGCCGGTCGATTTCCAGATCGAGGAGAAGTGGAAGGACCTGTCGCTCCTCATCGTGCTCGACAAGTCCTACAGCATGTACGGCCGCAAGATCGCGCTCGCCAAGGAGGCCACCAAGGCGGCGCTCGACCTGCTCGAGGACACCCACCGGTTCGGCGTCGTCACCTTCGACTGGAACCCCTACACCACGATTCCGCTCCAGATCGTGTCGGACCGGGAGTGGATCAAGGAGGGGATCAGCCGGATCCAGGCCAGCGCCCAGACGAACATCTACCCGGCGCTCGACCGGGCTTACGAGCAGCTCCTCGAGAGCCCCTCGAAGGTCAAGCACGTGATCCTGCTCTCCGACGGGAAGACCTATCCGGACGACTACGAGGATCTGGTCACCCGGATGGAGGAGGACGAGATCACGATCTCGACGGTCGCGGTGGGTGAGGAGGCCGACCGCGAACTCCTCTCCGACATCGCCGACTGGGGTTCGGGCCGAAGCTACTTCATCCGGGACGCGGCCCGGGTCCAGCAGATCTTCGTCGAGGAGACCCAGATCGCCCTCGACGCCACGCTCGTCGAGGAGCCGTTCCACCCGGTGGTCCGCCAGCGGGCCCGCGTCCTCGACGGGCTGGACTTCGACAACGCCCCCGAGCTCAAGGGGTTCGTCGCGACCATGGCGAAAGACACCGCCGAAGTCCTGCTGGAGGGTCCGGACGAGGAGCCGCTTCTCGCGCGCTGGCAGTATGGCCTCGGCCGGGTCGCGATGTTCACCTCGGACAGCAAGAACCGCTGGGCGGCGGACTGGGTGGAGTGGGACGGCTACGGCAAGTTCTGGGCGCAGGTGGTCCGCGATTCCATGCGGCGCGGTTCGGGCGCCGATGTGGAGTTCGCGGTGGACCGGCGCGGGAGCTCCGCCGACGTCACGCTGTCGCTCATCGGCGAGGACGGCGCCTACCCCACCGGGGTGGCGCCCGAGCTCGAGGTGCGCTACGCCGGTCTCGTCGGCCGGACTGCCGTGCGTCAGACCGGGCCGGGTCGTTTCGAGGCCGAGGTGCCGCTGGATCTGCCGCCGGGAAGCGCCGCCGAGTTCCGGATCCTCGCGGACTCGCTCCCGGACGAGCTGACGGGCGGCGCGGACCTCGAGCGGGCCATCCACCTGAGTTACCCCGACGAGTACCGGTTCCTCCCTCCCGACGAGGAGGCGATGGCGCGTCTCGCCGCCGAGACCGGCGGGGTGGTGGCGCCCACCCGGGCCCAGGTCCTGGCGGCCGGAACCGACCGGGCGGTTCTCTCGCGGCCGCTGTGGCCGCTGCTGGCGCTCCTCGCGCTCATCGCCTACCTGCTCGATCTGTCGGTCCGGCGCACTCCCTGGATCTGGAGCCGTCTGGGCCGCCTGGTTCGCTCCCGCCTCCAGACCGCCTGAGGGCGGCGGCGCTGGTGTCTCAGCGCCAGGCGGGGAAGCCGGAAGCGATCGTGAGGAGCTGGATGTTCTCCGTCCCTTCGTAGATCGTCCCGGCCTTGGCGTCCCGCCACAGCTTCTCGGCGAGGCAGTCCGTCGTGTAGCCGACGCCGCCGTGGATCTCGATCCCGAGCGACGTCACTCTCTCCGCCATCCGCTGGGCGGTCAGCTTGGCGATCGCCGCCGCGTGGCGCAGGTCATGCCCGTCGTCCGCGAGGCGCGCGGCGTTCCAGGTGGCGAGCCGGGCGGTCTCGACCGCCGCCGCGGCGTCAGCGAGCGCGAACGCGACCCCCTGGCGCTTCCGGATCGCCTTGCCGAACGTCTCCCGCTCCGCCGCGTAGGCGGCGGCCAGGTCGAGCGCCGCCTGCCCGATGCCCACGAGCTGCGCCGCGATCCCGATCCGCCCTTCATTCAGGAGCGCCATCGCCAGGCGGCGGCCGCTTCCGGCCTCGCCCACTACATCGCCGTCGGGAACGAACGCATCCTTCAGGAAGACCGGCGTCGTGCTGGACGCCTTGAGTCCGACCTTCTTCTCGGGCGGCCCGATATCGACTCCCGGGTTCTCCCGTTCGACGAGGAACGTCGTGATCCCGGCGTCGTCCACCCGGGCGAAGATCAGGAACAGACCCGCCTCCCGACCCCCGGACACCCAGGCCTTCGAGCCGTTCAGCAGGTAGCCCCCGGAGACCCGCCGGGCGCCGGTGCGAAGAGCGAACGCGTCGCTCCCGGCGTGCGCCTCCGAGAGCGAGAACGCCCCGATCCTCCCTTCGGCGAGCCCGGGCAGGAAACGGGAACGCTGGTCCGCCGAGCCGAATCGGCTCACCGCCGCCGCGATCAGCGTGTTGTGGACATCCACCAGCAGCGCCACCGACCCGTCGGCGCGCGCCAGCGACTCCACGGTGAGCGCGACGTCGAAGACCCCCATGCCGAGGCCCCCGAATTCCTCCGGGATCGCCACGCCGAAGAAGCCTGACTCCGTCAGCTTCCGGAGCACATCGGGCGGGATCGCTCCCGCTTCCTCCATCTCCCGGGAGCGCGGCGCCAGCTCGCTCTGCGCGAACTCGTGAACCGAGGCCAGGTGGAGCCGCTCGTCGGCCCCGAGGACGCTCAGGGGGTTCGTCCCGTCGCGCTTCGGGAGCGCGGCGGAGGAGGCGGAGGGGTTGTCGAAGACCTGGACAGACACGGCGGAGCGGAGCGGCTCGGACGGACCCTCAGCGAGGGCTCAGTATTCCGCGAGGCTGCGGAACGCTTCGAGCAGGTCCTCGGGCTGAGGCAGGATCGCCCGCTCCAGTCCGGGGCAGTAGGCGACCCAGGTGTCCTGGGCGGCCACCCGCCGGACCGGCGCGTCGAGTTCCTCGAACAGCTCGTCGGCGATCCGGGCGGCGATTTCCGCGCCGTAGCCGAAGCTCCGGGTGTCCTCGTAGGCCACCAGGACGCGGCTCGTGCGGCGGACGCTCTCGCGGATCGCGTCCCAGTCGTACGGCGCGAGCGATCGAAGATCGAGGATCTCGACCGAAATGCCGTCCGCCGCCGCCTGCTTCGCCGCGACCTCGGCCCGGTGGACCAGCGCGCCGTAGGTCACCACCGTGAGGTCCTCGCCGGGACGGACCGTTCGGGCCTTCCCGAACGGAACCATGTAGTCGGGGCCGGGGTCCAGGCTCTTGTTGTAGGTCTGGCGGTAGAGATGCTTGTGCTCGAGGAAGAGCACCGGATCGTCGCAGCGGAGCGCGGTCCGCAGGAGTCCGGCGGCGTCCAGCGCCGTCGAGGGCATGACCACCCGGAGTCCGGGGAGGTGGGTGAAGAGGACCTCGGCCGACTGGCTGTGGTACGGCCCGCCGCCGGTCACGTAGCCGCCCACCGGAACCCGCACGACGAGCGGGGCGCTGTAGGCCCCGTTCGAGCGCCAGCGCAGGCTCGCCAGCTCGTTCCGCACCTGCATGTAGGAGGGCCACAGGTAGTCGAGGAACTGGATCTCGGCCACCGGCCGCAGTCCGCGGGTGGCCATCCCGGTCCCGACGCCGACGATCGTGGCCTCGGCCAGCGGGCTGTTGAACACCCGCTCGGAGCCGAACTCGCGCTGGAGGCCGGCGGTGACCTTGAAGACCCCGCCCTTGCCCTTGACCTCGCGGAGGATCTCCTCGCGGCTGGCGTCGGCCACGTCCTGACCGAAGAGGACGACCCGGGGGTCGCGGGCCATTTCCGAACGGAGGGTGGAGCGGATCAGGTCCACCATGGTGCCCGGCTTGGCCTCTTCTTCGAACGCTGGCGGGGTGTCGAACTCCGGAGCGCACGGGTCCACCGAGGGGCTGTAGAGGTGGTCCAGCACCGAGTCTTCCGGCGCCCACGGCATCGCGAGCGCCTCGGCGGCGGCCCCCGCCACTTCGGTCTGGGTGCGCTTTCTCAGGGCGTCCAGCTCCTCCCGGGCCGCCGCTCCCGAGGCGGTGAGCCGGTCCCGCAGGCGCAGCAGCGGGTCGCGGCCGCGCTCGCCCTCGAGTTCCGCCTTCGTCTTGTAGTCGCGGTCGTCATCGGAGAGCGAGTGGGACTCGAAGCGGACGACCCGGGCCCGGACGAGCGCGGGCCCTTCGCCCGCCCGGGCGTGCGCGAACGCTTCGCTCAGAGTCCGGTGGGACTCTTCGTAGTCGCACCCGTCGCACTCGAGCACCTTGAGGTGGGGAAAGCTCGAGACCAGCGAGGCGACGTTGCCGCCAGCCGTCTGGTGCTCCACCGGAACCGAAATCGCGTAGCCGTTGTCCTCGATCAGGAAGACGACCGGCAGCCGCCGCAGCGCGGCGCTGTTCAGCGCCTCCCAGAATTCCCCCTCGCTGGTGGAGCCGTCGCCGCCGCAGACCAGGACGATGCCGTCGGGCGCCGCCGGGAGGCCGGGGATTTCATGGCGCGCCAGGTAGCGCTGGGCGTGCGCGACGCCGACCGCATTCAGATACTGGGTCCCCACGCAGCTCGAGTGGATCGCGAGCCCGAGCGAGCGCTTCGAGAAGTGGGAGGGCATCTGACGCCCGCCGCCCGAAGGCTCGGCCGCGGCGCCCCAGGCGCTCGCGAGCTGTTCCTTCGGCGTGATGCCCATCCGTGAGGCGAGGGCCCGGTCGCGGTAGTAGGCGAAGGTCCAGTCGTGGTCCGGCCGCAGCAGGGCGCCGGCGGCGGCGGTGATCGCCTCGTGGCCGATGCTGCTGATCTGGAAGAACGCCTTGTTCTGGCGCTTCAGCGCGATCTCGCGAAGGTCCACCTCCCGGGACTCGAGCATGGCCCGGTAGGCGTCCTTCAGGTGTTCGACGCTGAGCCCGGCGCCCTCCTCGAGGTCGGGATCGGTCTCCCCGTTGGCGGCGATCGTGTCGCGGCCGTTCTCCTCGACCGAGGCCTCCGTGTCCCCCCCGTTGCCGGGGGTCCGGAGGTGAGGTTCTTCGCGGTCCGCCCCGTCCTCCCGGGCCTCGGTCCGCTGGATGTCCCGCTCTCGCATGGTCAATTCCGGCCCCGATGTCCCCGGATCAGGCGCCCCGGGCGGGCGCCCCGACTCCTTCCGCCACCCACCGGGAAGGGAGGAACCGAGCGGTCATGACGACGAAATCCCTTCTCACGGCGCACCCGAATCCTAGCAGGACGCGGATCGCCTTCCGCGTCCGTCGGGCCCCGACCGAGCGGACCACGCAGGGCGGCGCCAGGCCGGATTCCGCGGGCCGCCCCTCGCGCGCCGAACTACTTGGCGAGCGCTTCGCCGGGCTTCTTCTCGAAGAGGCGGTAGTCGAACGAGCGGTCGCGTTCCTCGGCGAGGCGAATGCCCTCGTCGTGCGGGAACATGTGGACCGCGTCGTAGTCCGGCGGGCAGAACTTGGCGCAGAGCTGGCAGCCGATGCAGGTCTCCACGTTCACTTCGCAGACCTCTCCCACCGCCTTCGGCTCGGGGTCGGGGACGAGCGTGATGCAGTCCTTCACCGGGCAGACGGCGATGCACATCTCGCAGCCGCGCCCGAAGCACTTGCCGTGGTCCACGTAGGCGAGGATCTTCGGCTGGCGCTTCCGGGGTCCGGTGATCAGGACATCCTGCATGGGCCGGAAGGCTATCATCCGAACGTGCCCCCGACCGACCCGTTCCCGGCGGCGGGAGCGGTCCCGGAGGCGCCGCCGCCCGACCCCGGAACGCACTTCCGCAAGGGCCTCGGCCTTCGACCGCAGATCATCGGGCCGCTGACCGAGGACTACCGGGGCCATCTGGTCCGGTTCGCCCGCGAGCACGACTACCGCATCCGGGCCGCGGAGCTTCGTTTCCGTCTCGCCCGCGAGTTCGGGTTCTGCTACGGGGTGGACCGGGCCATCGAGTACGCCTACGAGGCGCGGCTCCGCTTCCCCGACCGGCGCATCTTCCTGACCGGGGAGATCATCCACAACCCCTATGTGAACCGGCGGCTCAACGGATTCGGGATCCGGATCCTCGACGCCGCCACCGACACCCGGGAGAAGTTCGCCGGCGTCGGGCCGGAGGACGTGGTCCTCCTCCCCGCCTTCGGGGTGCCCACGACGGAGCTCGACGTCCTGCGCGAGCGGGGAGCGGTGCTGGTGGACACGACCTGCGGCTCGGTGATGAACGTCTGGAAGAACGTGGACCGCTACCGCAAGCAGGGCTTCACGTCGATCGTCCACGGCAAGTGGGCGCACGAGGAGACCCGGGCCACCGTCTCCCGCGCCGGGACCTACCTCGTGGTGCGGGACCTCGATGAGGCGGACGACGTGTGCCGCTACATCGAGGCGGGGACCGCGGCGGCCGCGTCATCCCCCTTCGACCGGGAGGGCTTTCTCCGCCGCTACGCGCCGCACGCCTGCTCCCCGGACTTCGACCCGGACACCTCGCTCGAGCGGGTCGGGCTCGCCAACCAGACGACGATGCTGGCGAGCGAATCGCTCGCCATCGCGAGGCGCTTCGGGGAGGCGCTCGAGCGCCGCTACGGAGAGGAGGAGCTTCCCTCCCGGTTCCGCTCCTTCGACACGATCTGCAGCGCCACCCAGGAACGCCAGGACGCGGTCATCGGGCTGCTCGAGGAGGACCTCGACCTGGTCCTCGTCATCGGCGGGTTCAACTCCTCGAACACCGCCCACCTCGCCGAGATCTGCGCCCGGAAGTTCCCCGCCTTCCACATCGCCGGGCCGGAGTGCCTCCGCTCCGCCGACGAGATCCTCCACCGCGCGCCCACCGGGAAGCCGGGAGTGGGTCGGCAGACCGTCGACCGGGGCTGGTTTCCGGAGGGGCCGGTGTCGATCGGGATCACCTCGGGGGCCTCGACTCCCGACGTGATGGTCCACCGGACGATCGCCCGGGTCCTCGGCTTCCGGGGTCTCACCGAGGACGACTGCCGGCCGGACCCGGCGTGACCGCCAGGGGGCGGCGACCCGGCCGGAGGGCGCCGGCGGGATGCGCTCCGCTCACGCCGCGGTCGGGCCCGCGAGGCCCCTTCCGGAGGGCCCGGTGAAGCCGGAAGGCGGCGTAACCGGCGCCCGCTACGCCGGCCCGGCGGAACGGGCGGCGCCCTACGCCCGGCCCGGGCTCCCGGCGCCGTGGTCGGCGGCGGAGAGCTCCGCCGCGTTCCGGGTGTCCAGCGAATTCGAGCCCACCGGAGACCAGCCGCGCGCCATCGAGTCCCTCTCCGAGGGCGTCGTCCGGGGGGATCCACACCAGGTGCTGCTCGGCGTCACCGGGTCGGGGAAGACCTACACGATGGCGCGCGTCATCGAGGCGGTGAACCGGCCGGCGCTGGTGATCGCCCACAACAAGACGCTCGCCGCGCAGCTCTACCAGGAGTTCCGCGGCTTCTTCCCCGACAACGCCGTCGAGTACTTCGTCAGCTACTACGACTACTACCAGCCGGAGGCGTACGTTCCGGCGAGCGACACCTACATCGAGAAGGAAGCCACGATCAACGACGAGATCGATCGGCTGCGGCTCTCGGCGACCCGCTCGCTCTTCGAGCGGCGCGACGTGCTGATCGTGGCGAGCGTCTCCTGCATCTACGGCCTCGGATCCCCCGAGGCCTACTACGGCATGCTCGTGGTGTTCGAGGAGGGGGCCGCCTTCCCCTCCCGCCAGGCGCTCCTGCGGAAGCTCGTGGAGATGCAGTACGAGCGGAACGACGCCTCGCTGGAACGGGGCCGGTTCCGGGTCCGGGGGGACACGATCGAGGTCGTTCCCGGCTACGAGGACCTCGGCCTGCGGGTGCAGCTCTGGGGCGACGAGGTCGAACGGATCGCCCGGTTCGATCCCCTCACCGGCCGCGAGCTGGCGCGCGAGCGCCGGGCGACGCTCTTCCCGCGCACCCACTACGTCGCCCGGCAGGAAGATCTCGCCCGGGCGCTGGTCAGCATCCGCGAGGAGCTCGACGAGCACCACCCGAAGCTGGTCGCCGGGGAGAAGCTGCTCGAGGCGCAGCGGCTCATGCAGCGGACGCTGTTCGACCTCGACATGCTCGCCGAGTCGGGACACTGCCACGGCATCGAGAACTACTCGCGCCACTTCACCGGGCGGGCCCCCGGGGAGCCGCCGCCCACCCTGATGGACTACCTGCCGCGCGACATGGTGGTCTTCGTGGACGAGAGCCACCAGACCTACCCCCAGATCCGGGGCATGTTCGCCGGCGATCAGGCGAGGAAGCGCACGCTCGTGGACCACGGCTTCCGGCTCCCCTCGGCGCTCGACAACCGCCCGCTCTCGTTCGACGAGTGGGAAGAGCGGGTCGGCCAGACGGTCGCGGTTTCGGCGACCCCGGGTCCCTACGAACTCGAGGCCTCCGCCGGCGTCGTCGTCGAACAGATCATCCGGCCCACCGGTCTGCTCGATCCCTCGGTCGAGGTCCGCCCGGCGGGCTCCCAGGTCGACGACCTGCTCGCCGAGATCCGGACCACCGTCGCCCGCGGCGAGCGCGTGCTGGTGACCACGCTCACCAAGCGCATGGCCGAGGACCTGGCCGAGTACTACCATGAGCTCGGAGTCCGCTGCCGCTACATGCACTCGGACATCGACACCCTGGAGCGGGTGCGGCTGTTGCGATCGCTGCGGCTCGGCGAATTCGACGTGCTGATCGGGATCAACCTGCTCCGGGAGGGGCTCGACCTTCCCGAGGTCTCGCTGGTGGCGATCCTGGACGCCGACCGCGAGGGGTATCTGAGGTCCGAGGGCGCGCTCATCCAGACGGTGGGAAGGGCGGCGCGCCACCTGGCCGGTCGGGCGCTTCTCTACGCCGATCGCGAGACCGGGTCGATGGCCCGCGCGCTCGCCGAGACCGGCCGCCGCCGCGCCCTCCAGGAGGCCTACAACGCGGAACACGGCGTCGTCCCCCGCTCGGTCGTCAAGGAGGTGGCCGATGCGCTCGCGCCGGGGGCCGGCGCCGAGGAAGCGCTCCGCAGCGAGGAGGAAGACTGGGCCCGCGCGGTCGGCCTGTTCGAGCCGCCGCCGGAGGAGCCGGAGAAGCTGGAGCGCGAAGTGGCCCGTCTGCGGAAGGAGATGAAGAAGGCCGCCCGCGAGCTGGAGTTCGAGCGCGCCGCCCGCCTGCGCGACCACCTCCGCGAGCTCCAGCACGGCGCCCTGATGCGCTGACGCCGCCTCCTTCCGGGAGTCCGCGGCCGGCGGAGCCCCGCGCATTGCCTCGGAGCGGCTGGCCACCTAAAATTCTCGGGTTCAACGGAGCGGCCGCGCCCTTCCCGGGCGGCTGCCGACGCTCCTTACCCGGCCCGCTCTCCGGCATCCTCCGGGCCGGGTGCTCCGTGACCGCGTGGCGCTGCGCGCCCGCCCGCTCCCCTCGCCGCTTTCCGCCCGCATTCCGGCGGAAAGCTCCTGACCCAGAGGCCATGACGACCGAACCCAACTCCGGGCCGCCTGCGGGCGGCCGCATCCACATCCAGGACGGGCGGCTGGTGACGCCCGACCGTCCGGTCATCCCCTTCATCGAGGGCGACGGAACCGGACGCGACATCTGGCGGGCCAGCGTCCGCGTCTTCGACGCGGCGGTGGAGCGCGCCTACGGGGGCTCGCGGAAGGTCGAGTGGCTCGAGGTGCTCGCGGGCGAGAAGGCCTTCAACGAGACCGGGGAATGGCTCCCCGAGTCCACCGTGAACACCTTCCGCGACTACCTGGTCGGGATCAAGGGGCCGCTGACGACCCCGGTGGGCGGCGGCATCCGCTCGCTGAACGTGGCGCTTCGCCAGCTCCTCGACCTGTACGTGTGCCTGCGGCCGGTCAAGTGGTATCAGGGCGTCCCGAGCCCGGTCCACCGCCCGGACCAGGTCGACATGGTGATCTTCCGCGAGAACAGCGAGGACATCTACGCCGGAGTGGAGTACCGCGAGGGCTCCGACGAGGTCCGCAAGCTCATCGCCTTCCTGCGCGACGAGATGGGCGTCCGCAAGATCCGCTTTCCGGAGACGTCGGGGATCGGCATCAAGCCGGTCAGCCGCGAAGGCACCGAGCGGCTCGTGCGCGCCGCGATCCGCTACGCCCTCGAGCACGGACGCCGGAGCGTGACGCTGGTCCACAAGGGCAACATCATGAAGTTCACCGAAGGCGCCTTCCGCGACTGGGGGTATGAGCTCGCGGCCCGCGAGTTCCGCGCCGAGACGGTGAGCGAGCGCGAGAGCTGGATCCTCGCGAACCGCGAGGCGGACTCCGGGATCGATGCGGTGGACAACGCCCGCGCCATCGAGCCGGGCTACGACCTCATGCCGCCCGACCGGGCGGCCGCGATTCGCGCCGAGGTCGAGTCCTGCCTCGACGCGCTGTGGGCCTCCCACGGAAGCGGCCAGTGGAAGGACAAGGTGCTGGTGAAGGACACCATCGCCGACATCACCCTCCAGCAGGTCCTCACCCGGGCGCGCAGTTTCGACGTGATCGCCACGATGAACCTGAACGGCGACTACCTCTCGGACGCGCTGGCCGCCCAGATCGGGGGCATCGGCATCGCCCCCGGCGGGAACATCAACTACGACTCGGGGCACGCCATCTTCGAGGCCACCCACGGCACCGCGCCCAAGTACGCCGACCAGGACAAGGTGAACCCGGGCTCGGTCATCCTCTCCGGCGTCATGATGTTCCGTCACCTGAAGTGGGTCGAGGCGGCCGATCTGATCGAGTCGTCGATGGAGGCCACGATCGCCCAGAAGCGGGTCACCTACGACTTCCATCGGCTGATGGAGGGCGCCACGAAGCTCCGGACTTCGGAGTTCGCCGACGCGATCATCGAGAACATGGGCTGAGCCCCGGCCGGGGCGGAGTCCGATCGCAAGCACGGGAGAACGATTCATGGGAGCCGCGAGACGCTTCAAGGTCACCGTCGTCGGCGCCGGCAACGTGGGCGCCACCACCGCGCAGCGCCTGGCCGACGCCGAGCTCGCGGATGTCGTCCTGATCGACATCGTGGACGGGATCCCGCAGGGGAAGGGCCTCGACATGCTGGAGGCCTGCCCGGTGACCGGCAGCGACGTGTCCGTCATCGGGACCTGCGACTACGCCGACACCGCGGACTCCGACGTCGTCGTGATCACCGCCGGCCTGCCCCGGAAGGCGGGGATGAGCCGCGACGACCTGCTGCGCAAGAACCACCAGATCGTGAAGCAGGTGACGGAGGCCGCGGTCCGGGTCTCGCCGGAGGCGGTGCTCGTCGTCGTCTCGAACCCGCTCGATGCGATGGTCCAGACGGCGCTCCGCGCCAGCGGCTTTCCGAAGGAACGGGTCATCGGGATGGCCGGCATCCTCGACTCGGCGCGCATGCGGGCGTTCATCGCCGCCGAGCTCGAGGTCTCGGTGGACAACGTGCACGCCTTCGTCCTCGGCGGGCACGGGGACGACATGGTGCCGCTGCCGCGCTATTCGACGGTCGCGGGCATCCCGCTCCCCGAAATGCTGGATGACGAGGCGCTCGCCCGGATCGTGGAGCGGACCCGGAAGGGGGGCGGGGAGATCGTCGCCTACCTGAAGACCGGCTCCGCCTACTACGCCCCCTCGGCCGCCATCGTCGAAATGGTGGACGCGATCCTGAAGGACAAGAAGAAGATCCTGCCCTGCGCCGCCTACCTCGAGGGCGAGTACGGGGTGGACGGGATCTACCTCGGCGTCCCGGTGAAGCTGGGCCGTGGCGGGGTCGAGCAGGTCGTCCAGATCCGACTCACCGCCGAGGAGCAGGCTGCGCTCGACCGTTCCGCGGCTTCCGTCCGCGAACTGATCGCGGTCATCGGAGTCTGAGGCTTGAATCTCCACGAGCACCAGGCGAAGGCGCTCCTCGCGGAGCACGGGGTTCCCGTTCCCCGGGGCGAGGCGGTATTCACGGTGGACGAAGCGCTGACCGCCGCCGAGGGGCTCGGCTATCCGGTCGTCGTGAAGGCCCAGATCCACGCCGGCGGGCGCGGCAAGGCGGGGGGCGTCCGGCTCGCCCGTGACGCCGACGCCGTCCGGGAGGCCGCCGAAGCGCTCCTCGGCCACACACTGGTCACGAAGCAGACCGGCCCCGAGGGCAGGGAAGTCCGCCGCCTGCTGATCGAGGAGGGCGTGGATATCGCCCAGGAGCTCTACGTGAGCTTCCTGGTGGACCGCTCCCGGGGCCGGCCGATCTGTATCGCGAGCGCCTCCGGCGGCATGGACATCGAGGAAGTCGCCGCCTCCACGCCGGAGAAGATCATCACCGTCGCGGTGGACCCGGCCGTCGGACTCCAGGCCTTCCAGGCGCGGCGGATCGCGTATGGCCTCGGTCTCCGAGGCAAGACGGCGGGCCGCGCCGCCGCCTTCCTCGGCGCGCTCTACCGCGCCTACGACGCTCTCGACGCCAGCCAGGTGGAGATCAATCCGATGCTGGTGACGGGTGACGGCGACGTGCTGGCGCTCGACGCCAAGGTGTCGGTGGACGACAGCGCGCTGTTCCGTCAGCCGAAAGTCGCGTCGCTGCGGGACACCCACGAGGAGTCGCCGCTCGAAGTCGAGGCGAGCCGCTTCTCGCTGAACTACATCAAGCTGGACGGTTCCGTGGGCTGCATGGTGAACGGCGCCGGGCTCGCGATGGCCACCATGGACATCGTGAAGCTCGCGGGGGCGGAGCCGGCCAACTTCCTCGACGTTGGCGGGGGCGCCAACGCCGAACAGATCGAGAACGCCTTCCGGATCCTCTCGTCGGACCCCTCGGTCCGGGCGGTCCTGATCAACATCTTCGGCGGGATCCTCCGCTGCGATCGCCTCGCCGAAGGGCTGATCGCGGCGGTCCGGTCGCTGGGGGTGACGCTCCCGATCGTGATCCGCATGGAGGGGACGAACGTGGAGGTCGCGCGCAAGATGCTCGAGGAGTCCGGTCTCGACTTCACGACCGCCGCTTCCATGCAGGACGCCGCCGACAAGGTCGTCGCCCGGCTGGCGGCCGCCTGAGGGAACGCATGGCCATTTTCGTCGGAGCGGACACCCGCATGGTCGTCCAGGGGATCACCGGCCGCGAGGGCGCGTTCCACGCCGCCGCCTGCCGCGACTACGGCACGAAGCTGGTCGCCGGCGTGACCCCGGGCAAGGGGGGCCAGGAAGCGGTCGGCGTCCCGATCTTCGACACCGTCGCCGAGGCGGTCGAGAAGGCGGGCGCGAACACTTCGTTCGTGGTCGTCCCGCCGCCGTTCGCGGCGGATGCGATCGCCGAAGCGATGGACGCGGGCGTGGAGCTCGTCGTCGCGATCACCGAAGGAGTGCCCGCCCGCGACATGGTGCGGACGCTGCGGGCCGCGGAAGGCGGAAACTCGCGCCTCGTGGGGCCGAACTGTCCCGGCGTGATTTCGCCGGGCCGGGCCAAGGTGGGGATCATGCCCGGGTTCATCCACCGGGAGGGCCCCGTCGGGGTGGTTTCCCGGAGCGGCACGCTGACCTACGAGGCGGTCCACCAGCTCACCGCGCGCGGCATCGGGCAGAGCACCTGCATCGGGATCGGCGGGGATCCGGTCATCGGCACGACCTTCGTGGATGCGCTCGAGGCGTTCGCCCGGGACGACGAGACCGAGGCCGTGATCCTGATCGGCGAGATCGGCGGCAGCGCCGAGGAAGAGGCCGCCGACTTCATCCGCCGCGAGTTCAATAAGCCGGTGGTGGGGTTCATCGCCGGGCAGACGGCGCCGCCAGGCCGCCGGATGGGCCACGCCGGCGCCATCGTGATGGGCGGGAAGGGGACGGCCGCCGACAAGATGGACGCGCTCCGCTCCGCCGGCTGCCGGGTGGTGGGAAGCCCCGCTGACCTCGGCGCCGCGATGGAAGCGGCGCGCAACGGCGGCTGAGTCCGCGCGCAAGACACACCGCTCCGAAGAGGAGGAACAACGAGTTTCCATGCGCACCCTGACGATCGTGAAACCCGACGCGGTCGCCGCCGCCCAGGCCGGCCAGATCCTCGCCGACCTCGAGAGCCGCGGCTTCCGCATCCACGCGATGCGCATGGTTCGGCTCACGCTGAAGGAAGCGGAGGGCTTCTATGCGGTGCATCGCGGCCGACCCTTCTTCGCCGAGCTGACCGCGTTCATGTCCTCCGGGCCAGCGGTCGCCGCGGTCCTCGAGCGTGACGACGCGGTCGCCGGGCTCCGTGAAGCCATGGGCGCAACGAACCCGGCCGACGCCGACGAAGGGACGATCCGCGCCCGCTTCGGGTCCTCCATCGGACAGAACGCGATCCACGGGTCGGACTCGGAGGAGAACGCGGCGATCGAGATCGCCTACTTCTTCCCCGGCGTCGAGCTCGTCTGAGGACGCGAGGGCCGGAAGCCGAAGTCAGGTCATGCCGAGCATCAAGCCGGACCACTGGATCCGGCGGATGGCCAACGAGCACCGGATGATCGATCCGTTCGTGGATCACCAGGTCGGGGAGGGGGTCATCTCCTACGGACTGTCGGCCTACGGCTACGACATCCGCGTCTCCGACGAGTTCAAGATCTTCACGAACGTCCACACCGCGATCGTGGACCCGAAGAACTTCGACGAGCGCGGCTTCGTGGACTACAAGGGCGAGGTCTGCGTCATCCCGCCGAACTCGTTCGCGCTCTCCAACACCATCGAGAACTTTCGCATTCCCCGGAACGTCTACGCCGTCTGTATCGGGAAGTCCACCTACGCCCGTTGCGGCATCATCATCAACGTGACCGGCTTCGACGCGGAGTGGGAAGGCAACGCCACGCTCGAGATCTCGAACACCACCCCGCTGCCGTGCCGCATCTACGCGGGGGAGGGGATCGCCCAGGTCCTCTTCTTCGAGAGCGACGGCGAGTGCGAGATCAGCTACCGCGACAAGAAGGGCAAGTACCAGGGGCAGGAGCGGATCACCCTCCCCACCATCGGACGCGGCCAGCGCTGAATCCGGGACGGCCGCAGACCGGATGGAGCTGATCGCCGGTTCCGAACTTCGGCGGCGCCTCGAAGAGAACCCTCCGCTCCTTTCGGGACTTCTGGACCCCGACACCCAGGTCCAGATGAACGGGGTCGACCTGACGCTCGCCGATGTGGCGCGTTTCGAGGATGGCGCGCCCGGCCGGGTGGACTTCGACAACTCCACCCGCCGCATCCCCGACTCCGCGTCGCTCCCGCGCGATCCGGACGACGTCTGGCGCCTCGCTCCCGGCGCCTACTGGGTGCGCTACCACGAGGTCGTGAACATCCCCGCCGATGTTTTCGCCATCGGGAGGACCCGCTCCTCGCTTCTCCGGAGCGGCGCGCAGATCGGCACCGCGCTGTGGGACTCGGGCTACTCCGGGAGGAGCGGCTCGCTGCTCACCGTCCACCATCCGGGCGGGCTCCATCTGGCGCTGCGCGCCCGCGTCCTCCAGCTCGTCTTCTTCCACCTGAGCCAGCCCGCCGAAGCCACCTACCAGGGCGCCTACCAGAACGAATGAGCCGAGTGACCCTTCGCGTCACGCTCTGCGCCCTCCTGGGCGCGCCCGCGGCTCTCGCCGCGCAGCCCGCTGCGGGCGGGGCGGCGCCCCCCGGCGCGCGGGCCTCCGCAACCGTCGAACCCCCCGTCATCGATGGTCGGCTCGCCGATGAGGTCTGGTCGGCCTCCGAGCCCCTCGCCGGATTCACCCAGCGCGAGCCCTCCGACGGCTCGCCGGTCTCCCAGTCGACACAAGTGCGCGTTCTCTACGACGACGTGGCCCTCTACATCGGCGCGTGGCTCCTGGACGACGACCCGGCGGGCATCGTCTTCGGCCAGACGCTGCGCGACGCCTCGCTCAACGACGCGGATGCGTTCGTCGTGGTGCTCGACACCTACCTCGACCGTCAGAACGGTTTCGTCTTTGGAACGACGCCAGCGGGGATCGAGTACGACGGCCAGGTCATCGGCGAGGGTGTGGGCGGCGGGCCCGGCGGCGGTCGCCAGCAGCGGGGCTCGGGCGGCGGGTTCAACCTGAACTGGGACGGCTCGTGGGACGTCGCCACGACCCGGGACGAGCGGGGCTGGTACGTCGAGATGCGGATTCCCTTCTCGACGCTCCGCTACGGGGTCGGGGGGCCGCAGACCTGGGGGCTCAACTTCGAGCGCAGGATCCGGCGCAACAGCGAGCAGTCGATGTGGGCGCCGATTCCCAGGCAGTTCGGCGTCTACCGCGTTTCGCTCGCGGGGACCCTCGAGCTCGAGGCGCCCGCGAACCGGACGGTCACGGTCAGCCCCTACGTGCTCGGGGACGCGTTCAAGGACTACCAGGTCCTTGCGCCGGGCGTGGACTTCGGCGGCAAGGTCGGGGGCGACGCCAAGATCGGCATCAACCAGAGCCTGACGCTCGACCTCACCGTGAACACCGACTTCGCGCAGGCGGAGGTGGACGACCAGCAGGTGAACCTCACCCGGTTCAGCCTCTTCTTCCCCGAGAAGCGCGCCTTCTTCCTCGAGAACGCCGGCGCCTTCGCCGTGGGCGCGCCCCGCTCCGCCGAACTCTTCTTCAGCCGCCGCATCGGGCTCTCCGGCGGCCGCGAAGTGCCGATCCAGGCCGGCGCCCGGTTGACGGGCAAGGTCGGCGCCTTCCAGATCGGAGTGCTGAACATCCAGACCGGCGAGGCCTTTGACGTCGACGCCGACACCGGAGTTCGCGACCAGGTCGCTCCGAACAACAACTTCGGTGTCCTGCGGGCGTACCGGGAGTTCGGCAACCGGTCCCAGCTCGGGGCCATCTTCGTGTCCCGGGTCAACACGACCGACACGCAGGACCACAACCTCACCTGGGGCGTCGACGGCCGGCTCGGTATCGGGGAGGCGCTCACGCTGGACGGCTGGGCGGGCCTCACCACGACCCCGGTCGCGGCCGACGAGCAGGCGACGGGGTCGGGGTTCAACGACGGGGAATACGGGTTCGCCGGCGGGATGCGCTACGTCACGCGCGACTGGCAGGTCTTCTCGGGCTACCGGCAGATCGGCGAGGCCTTCAATCCGGAGGTCGGGTTCGTCAACCGCCTCGGCTACCGCCAGGTCAACTGGCGCTTTCTACGGCACGTGCGCACCGAGAGCGTCCCGTGGTTCCGCGAGTTCCGCCCCCACATCTCCGGCAACGCCTTCTGGACGCTGGGGGGCTTCAACGAGTCCTACCTCCTCCACATCGACAACCACTTCGCCTTCGAGAACGGCGCCTTCTTCCAGCTTCCGGGTTTCAACTTCACCGGTGAGGGGCTCGAGGAGCCGTTTGCGATCCGCGACGACATCGTGATCCCGGCCGGGACGTACCACAACACCGAGTGGGAGTTCCGGGCGAACACGAATCGCGGCGCCGCGCTCTCGGCGTCCGCCGGCTGGACGCTCGGCGGCTTCTACAGCGGGACGCGCTTCGGCCCGAATCTGACGGTCTCGTACCGTCACGGCGACGCGCTGTTCGCGAGCGTCCGCGCCGACTACTACGACGTCCGCCTCGCAGAGGGCGAGTTCAGGACGGCGGTCGTGCGTCTCAACGCCTCCTACGCGTTCACTCCCCGCGTCTACGTCCAGACGAACGTTCAGTACAACGGCGACACGAGGGACCTCGGGACCAACATCCGGATCGGCTGGCTCGACACCGCCGGCACCGGGCTCTTCCTCGTCTGGAACGACACGAACCACACCGGCTCGCTCGAGCGGACCGGAATCATCGGTGGCCCGAAGCAGCGGCAACTCGTCGTGAAGTACAGCCGCCTGTTCAACCGGAGGGGGTAGGAGCGGGACCCGTTGACGGCTGGGCGGTGGCCAGATCGGCCGCCAACCCACCGCGTCCCGGGCTCCCCTCCCTCTCTCCTGAGCCCTCCCGCCGAAGCCATCCACGAGCGCGCCTGCCTGGGGCGCCTTCAGCAGGATAAGACGCTGACCGGCGGTCGCGTGGGCCGCACTCCGGCCCGCGCATGGTCGTCCGGGGCCGCTTCCGCGGTCGCGTCCGGCGCCGCAAGTCCGTGTAGCCTGACGATGTCAGGCGTCTGTGCAGATCACCTGACTTCAGGATGCTCTCGAACGCGGAAATCGGCAGGCGACTCCGGACGATCCGGAAGTCGCGGGGGCTGCGCCGGAGCGACGCCGCCCGGGAGAGTGGCGTCGCGCGAGCGACGCTGGTGGCCATCGAGCAGGGCCGGCGGCGCGTCCGAACCGACGAGATCCAGCGGCTGGCGCGGCTCTACGGGACGTCGGTCAACGGCGTGCTTCGCTCTGAGGCCGTCCATCTCGACCTTGTTTCGTCGTTCCGGAAGCTTCTGCGCGGCTCGGAGCGGAGAAGCGACAGAGCCGCGCAGCGCATGAATCGGCTGGTCTGCGCCCAGGTCGAGCTCGAGAACGTTCTGGGGGTTCAGCGGCAAGAAAATCCTCCTCCTGAGCACCCCATCCTGCCGGGCGATCTCGTCGCCCTGGCCAGGGAGGCCTGGAAGCGGGATCTCTACAGCGAGGGCCAGCTCGCCGATCTGCTGGATCTCGACCGGTTGACGATCCGCGAGGTTCTCGAAGGCGCGCAGGAGGAAGAAGCCGAAGCTGTTGACCGCGAGGGTCTTGTCGCTCCCTCATGAGGGGCTACGGCCGGCGCCGGGGAGCTGACTACGCTCTGGTGACCGCCGTTCCTCGTCTCATTCCGAGAGACGCGGGAGCCGGGTCCAGACGCCGCAGTTCGCGGTCGACCGGAAGCCGGCGTCCGACTGCTGGATTGTCACGGTGATCCGGGCGTCCTGCTCCAGGAAGGCGTCTTCCAGGATGTCCGCCGGCGTTCCTCCGAATCCGCTCAGGCGAGCCCAGTAACAGGACTCGCCGGCGGTCGCCTGCCAGGTTCCGGGCGTCACCTGCTCCCCGACGAGCCAGGCGCCGGGGCCCACTTCCGCCGGGGGGCCCTGGGCCGGCGTGATCTCCCAGACGCCGCACTCGGCGGTGGAGCGGAAGACGCCGTCGGTGGGCTCGATGTCGACGATCTCCTGCGCGACATCGGCGCCGTGGTACCCCTCGGCGATCAGGGTCCGGTCCGGCTCCGAAACCGCCGCCCGTCTGGCGCCGACCGCGAGCGCGACGCCCGAGCGCCGCTGCCACGAGCAGTCCGCAGCCGGGTCGGTGAAGTAGCGGCCCGGGACGATCTCGTCGCCGACGAGCCACTGGCCCTCGCCGAACGAGTTCCGCAGTTCGGCTTCGCCCAGCCGGAAGTCCAGCGAGTCGTCGGGGCCGGTCACGGTTCGGGTCAGCTCCGCGTAGCCGGTCTTCTGCGCCGCGATCGTGGTCTCTCCGATGAGCCCGGCGAGGCGGAACGCTCCGTCCTCCCGCGACTCGGTCGCCGCTCCGGCGCTCGGGCCGTCGAGCGCGACGATGCGGACTCCGGACACCGGCTGGGTGTTCGGGTTCAGGACCCGGCCCGAGACGGCGTAGAGGATGTCCGTCCCCACGGTGATGTCCGCTTCGGCGCGGACCGCATCGATCGCCGCGGTGATGCGGGCCACGCCGCTGGACCGCGCGGTCACGAGCCCCTCGGAGTCGATCTCCGCCACCTGCGGGGCGGCGGAACTCCACACCGGATGAGCCTGTCCCGAGGTTCCGTCGCTGAACGTCACCTGCGCGGTGAGCTGGGCGGTCGCGCCGACGGCGAGCGGCCCGTCGGGAAGGTCGCGGATCTCGAGGGCCGTCGGGACCGGCTCGGGGGAGGGCGGGGGCGTCACCGTCGTGGGCCCCGGGTCTCCGCCGCAGCCAATGGCTATCGCCCCGGCCGCCAGCGCAGAGAAGAGTCCGGATCTCCGTCGCCGAACGTCGTGTTGACCGCCTCGCATCGTGTCTCCCCCAGTGTCGTGGCCCTTGCCGGACCTGTTGTCGCCCCGGAGCCCCCACCCCCCGGCCAGGCTCAGAGCAGCCGGAACTCCACCTCGATTTCGGCGAGCACGTCCACCGCCTCGCCCCGGAAGGATCCCGGAACGAAGAGCCAGTCGCGCACCGCGGCGATGGCCTTGGCGTCGAGGCCGTCGTCGAGGCTGCGGATCACCCGGGCGGGTCCCACCCGGCCGCTCTTCAGGATGACGACCTCGAGGATCACGACCCCCTCGATCTTCCGGGCGAGCGCGTCGTCGGTGTATTCCGGGGTGACCCGGCGCCGGAGCTGCGGGGGCTCGACGCCGCTGCCGATCCGGTAGGCCCCGCCGCCGAAGCCGCCTCCGAAACCCTCGCCGATCCCGTCGCCGTCGCCCTCACCGATCCCTCCGCCCTGGCCGGTTCCGGCGCCGCCCTGGCGCCCCGGTCCGGCGACCAGGCTGGAAGCGTCCCGGAGGAGCCCGGCGAGCGAGTCGGCGTCGGGCATCATCGTCGCGAACGGGGCTCGCACCGCGTCTTCGAGGATCTCTTCATCGACCTCGATGGCCTCGGGATCCTCGAAGACCAGATCGGGAGGCTCCGGGGCGGTCGCGACCGCGGCCAGAACCGGATCCGGTCCCTCGAGCTGGTTCTCGGCGGGATCTTCGGGGGTCTCGTCCCCGCCGCCTCCACCGCCGCCGCCGGGTCCCTCCTCGACCAGGAAAACCAGCCCCGGCAGGTCGAACGGGTCGTCGTCGGTGATCTCCTCGGCGGTGAAGACGCCGAGCACGATCAGCAGGAAGAGGCCGCCGTGCGCGGCGGTCGCCGACAGCAACCCGCGGCGTCCGGTGTTGAGCCCGGCGCCCAGGTGGTCCAGCGGGAGTCCGGTGATCGGGCTGATCTCCGGCGGCGCCGGCGCGAACGCCCGGCGCACGGCTTCCACGACACGGAGCAGCGGCGACTTCGCGCGGGCCTTCGGTGGCATTGTGGGGAGGCCGGGGTGGGCGAACCCGGTTCCGCATTGTAGCGATCAGCCGGGCCGCCGATTCCGGCCCGCGTGGTACGCTGGCCGCCGGCTTGCAGCCGGGCGACGCGCTCCCGGTTCCGCTGCGATTTCCGCCCGCAGTACTGGAACCCCGCTGCCCACCACGCTTCACGACCCCGCGTCACCCCATGATCCTGCCCTTCGGCGGCCACGCGCCCGTCGTCCCCGCTTCGGCCTTCGTCGCCCCCGGCGCCGACCTGATCGGCCAGGTCGTTCTCGGCGAGGACGCCTCCGTCTGGTTTGGCGCGGTGCTGCGGGGGGATGTGAACTCGATCACGGTCGGACGCCGCACGAACATCCAGGACGGGACGGTCGTCCATGCCAACCCCGGGGAGCAGCGGACGGTCATCGGCGATGAGGTCACGATCGGGCACGCCGCGATCGTCCACGCCTGCACCGTGGGCCGCCGCGCCCTGATCGGCATGGGGTCCGTGGTGCTCGACGACGCCCGGGTCGGAGACGAGGTCATGGTGGCCGCCGGCGCGGTCGTGCCTCCCGGGCTCGAGGTTCCGCCGCGCGTTCTCGTCCGGGGAGTGCCCGGGCGGGTGGCGCGGCCGCTGACCGACGGGGAAATCGCCCATCTGGCGCGCTCGGCGCAGAACTACGTTGAGCTCAAGGACCGCTATCTCGCCGCCGAAGCGGATCGCGGCGGAACGGCCCCGGAGGCCGGGTGATGAGCGCCCCGACCCGCGCCACGCACCACTGCGCCGAACTCCGCGTCGCCGACGCCGGATCGCGGGTGATCCTCATGGGCTGGGTGGAGCGCATCCGGGACCTCGGCGGGCTGCTCTTCCTGGACCTGCGGGACTACCGCGGCGCCACCCAGGTGGTGGTCCGCCCCGACACGCCCGCCGCCGCCGTCGCGAAGCGGGTGGGCGCCTGGTGGGTTCTGGCCGTCGAGGGAGTCGTCCTCGCCCGCGAGGCGGGGACGGTCAATGCCGCGGTGGACACCGGCGAGGTCGAACTGGAGGCCGCGGCCATCCACGTCCTGAACGAGTCCCGGACGCCGCCGTTCTCCCCCACCGGAGGCGACGGGGTCGCCGAGGAACTGCGGCTTCGCTACCGCTACCTCGAGCTCCGGAACCCGAAGCTCCAGCACAACCTGCGGATCCGCGGGCGGCTCGCCGCCGAGATCCGGGGCCACCTCGACGAACGCGGTTTCCTCGAAGTGGAGACGCCGTTCCTGACCCGTTCGACTCCCGAAGGGGCGAGGGACTACCTCGTCCCCTCGCGGGTCCATCGCGGCCGCTTCTACGCCCTCCCGCAGTCGCCCCAGTTGTTCAAGCAGTTGCTGATGATCGGGGGGGTGGACCGCTACTACCAGATCGCCCGCTGCTTCCGGGACGAGGACCTGCGCGCCGACCGCCAGCCCGAGTTCAGCCAGGTGGACATCGAGATGTCCTTCGCCGATCCGGATCTCGTCATCGAGATCACCGAAGGACTCTTCCAGCGGGCGCTCGGCGCGGTGGGGATCGAGGTCCAGCCGCCGTTCCCCCGCTTCCGCTGGGCCGAGGCGATGGACCGCTACGGCGTGGATCGCCCCGACCTCCGCTACGGCGCAGAAGTTCACGACCTGACGGAACTCGCCCGGGACTCCGGCCACCCCATCCTCGACCGGGTGCTCGGGGAGGGTGGCTCCCTCCGGGGCATCGCCGCGCCGGGATGCGGCGGGTTCTCGCGCAAGCGGCTCGACGAGCTCCAGGCCGCCGCGGTGGCCGCCGGCGCCGGCGGCCTCTTCTGGGCGGCGTTCGCGGACGGCGCGGTTCGCTCTCCACTGAAGAAGACGCTCGGCCCCGAGCGGCTCGAGGGACTCCTCGAGGCGGCGGGCGGGGGGCCCGGGGATCTCCTGCTCCTCGTCGCCGGAGAGCCCCGGAAGGCCTCGGTCGCGCTCGGCGCGCTCCGACGCCAGTTGGCGGCGAGCGAGGGCTGGATCCCGAAGGGCGAGTTCCGGATGGCCTGGGTCACCGACTTTCCGCTGTTCGACTGGTCGGAAACCGAGGGCCGCCTGACCTCGGTCCACCACCCGTTCACCAGCCCGCACCCGGACGACCTCGACCGCATCGAGTCGGAACCGCTCGCCGCGCGCTCGCTCGCCTACGACGTCATCGCGAACGGCCACGAGCTCGGCGGCGGCAGCATCCGGATCCACGACCGTCGCACCCAGCAGCGGATCTTCGACGCGCTCGAGATCCCGCCCGCCGAAGCCAGCGAGCGGTTCGGCTTCTTCCTCGAGGCCCTCGAGTACGGCACGCCGCCCCACGGCGGCATCGCGCTCGGATTCGACCGGATTGCGATGCTCGCTTCGGGCGCCGCCAGCCTGCGCGAGGTCATCGCGTTCCCCAAGACGACATCCGCCACCGACCTGATGACCGGCTCCCCCGGGCCGGTCCAGCCGGTCCAGCTCGACGAAGTCGGCGTGACGCTGGCCTCGGAGAAAGGCGGGGGCTCCGCGAAGGAACGCTGAGCGCTTCACGGCGCCCGCGTCACAGACCCCGCCCTCGAGCGGCTCGTCGAGTCGCGGGGCCGGCGCCCCGGGAGTCCATCGAGGGGCGCCCCGGGCGGGGGAGCTTCCTCGCTCGGCGCATGGGCTCTGGTTGCCGGGGCGGGGGCGCTGTGTTAGCGTGAAACCGTTCCATGAGACCAGCGGCGGAGGCCTTTTTTCGCCCCGCTCGCCGCCTTCCGTGCTGAACCGGCCCAGCCGGCGTTCCCGACGGCGATTGGCCGCCGGGAGTCCCTCTGTCGCCCGGCCCGCGGACCCGCGTCCCGGAGGTCTGGCCGTCGCCGCTGAACCGGCGCCCGCCGCCGCCCGGCGCCCCGCATCGGCCAGCGCCTCCCCGGAGCCGCTCCCCGGCGCCCCGGGCCGAACGCGGCCCATGACCCGCATTCCCATTCCCGGGGAGGGAGGCCTGTCCTTCTTCGGGATCCGGGACCGCAGCCTGCGGTCGCTCGAGGAGGCGGCCGGCCTGACGCTGGCGAGCCGGGGCGACGTGCTGCTCGCGGAGGGGTCCGAGGACCGCATCGCGCTGCTCGGAACGGCCCTCGAAGGGCTTGCGGGGCTCCGCGCCGAACTGGGCCAGCGCTGCCGCATGAGCGATGTGCGCGCCGCGCTCCGGATCCTGGAACAGGATCCCGAGGCTTCCCTCCGCGAGTACTTCGTGGAGACGGTGATCACCCCCTCGTCGGGGAAGATCGTCCGCCCCCGGAGTCTGGGTCAGCTCGAGTACATCCGGGCGCTGCGGAGCAGGGATCTCGTTCTCGGGGTCGGGCCCGCCGGCACCGGCAAGACCTGGCTAGCGATGGCGGTCGCGGTGGAGGCGCTGCGCAACCAGCAGGTCCGCCGGATCGTCCTGACCCGCCCCGCCGTCGAGGCGGGAGAGAAGCTGGGTTTTCTGCCCGGCGACCTGATCGACAAGGTGGATCCCTACCTCCGGCCGCTCTACGACGCGCTTCACGACATGATGGACCCGGACCGGGCGGCGCGGCTCCGGGAGCGCGGCGTGATCGAGATCGCGCCGATCGCGTTCATGCGGGGAAGGACGCTGAACGACGCCTTCATCATCCTCGACGAGGCGCAGAACACGACTTCGGAACAGATGAAGATGTTCCTCACCCGGATGGGCAACGGCACCCGGGCGGTCGTGACCGGCGACATCACCCAGAACGACCTCCCGCCGGGGAAGATCAGCGGGCTGGTGGAGTGCCTCTCCGTGGTCGGCCATCTGGGCGAAGTGGGCCTCGTGCGGCTCGAGGACTCCGATGTGGTCCGGCACCGTCTCGTCCAGCAGATCGTCCGGGCCTACGCCCGCAGCGAGCGCGCCCGCGCCGCGCGGCGGCGCGACTCCGGCGGCCAGCCCGGCGCCTCGGTCGAGGGCGACGCCTTCGAGCCGGATGCAGCCTACGACCCGCTGACCGAGCCGACCCCGGCCTGACGCGCCGCCGTCCTCGCTCCACCGGCGCCATGCAGACGAAGACCCCGACCCCGGAAGAGCTTCCGCCGCCGGCGCGTTCCCGCCGCTCCTGGAGGAGCGCGATGTCCCGGGTTCTGTACCGCTGGCGGGACGGGCTGTTCGCGCGCACGCGCCTCATGGGCGCCCTCTTCGTTGTCGGCCTGGGAGTGCTGATCTGGCCCGGGCTCGGCTTCGAGCCCGCGCTCTTCGAGGTGGGGCAGATCGCCCCGCGGACCGTTCGCGCCAGCGACGACTTCACCTACGAGGATGAGGCGACCACCGAGGCCCGGCGGCGGGAAGCGGTGGAGATGGTGCCCGACGTCTACGACTTCGACGTCCAGGTGCGGGAGGAAGCGCGGCTTCGCATCGCCCGCGCCTTCGAGTTCGGCCGCGCGGCGATCGAGGCGGGCATCGTGGAGGAGCCGGACTTTCCCGAGACTCTCAACCGAACGATCGGCGCCGAGGTCAGCGCGGAACAGCTCCGGCTGCTTCTCGAAGCGGAGTTCGCCGAGGAGATCCAGCAGAACCTCGCGGACGCGGTCACGAGCGTTCTGGCGCGCGAGATCCTCGCGGAGAAGGGCGCTCTCGCCGCGCTCCAGCGACCCATCCAGCGGCGCGACCCCGGTGGCGGGGGCTCCTCGATCATCGACTTCACGAACGTCCTGTCGCTCGACGAGGCGGCGCGGGCGGTCGATCTCCAGGTCCTGGCGATCTCGGAACTGGACACGCGGCGGCGCCGGGTTCTGGCCGGGCTGGGGGCGGCGCTGGTCCGTCCCACCCTCGTGCACAACGAGGTCGAGACGACGCACCTCCGGAGCGCGGCCGAAGAGGCGGTGGATCCGGTCGTCGTCCAGGTGCGCCGCGGAAGAACGATCGTCCGCGCCGGAGACGAGGTGACCCCCCTGGCGCGTCAGCTCATGGAGGCGCGGAGCTCTCCCTCCCAGGGCGCCACCGTCTGGTCGGGCCTCGGCGCGATGTCCTTCGCGGCCCTGCTCGTCACGCTGCTGGGCGTCCTCCTGGCGCCGGCCCGGGAGTCTCACCGGTGGAGGGCTCACGCCTTCGTGCTGGCCGGAAGCGTGATCCTGCTTCTGCTGGTCGCGACCCGCGGCGCGGGATTCCTCGGGCGGGCGGTCGCCGCGCAGCTCGTCAGCGAACCGTTTTCGAACCCTGCGGTCTATGTCTGGGCGGTGCCGGTGGCCTCGGTGGCGCTGCTGATGGTGATCCTCGAGAACCAGACGTCGGCGGTCGTGACCCAGGCGCTGTTCGCCGCCGCCCTGACGCTCATGACGGGGAACCTGACCCTCGGTCTGTTCGCGCTGCTGACCGGCCTCGCCGCCGTGTTTTTCTACATGCGGTCCCCCGACCGGCGCACCCAGCTTCTCCGGCTCGGGGCGCTCGTCGGTCTGATCGGCGCGGGGCTGATCCTGGCGCTGGCCCTCGTTCGCGGAGGCTCCGGGGGAGTTCCCGAAGTGGCGCTGGAAGCGGCGACCGCCTTCCTGGGCGGGCTTCTCGTCGCGCCCCTCGTCACCGTCGTGCTTCCGATCTTCGAGCTGGCGTTCGAGCGCACCAGCGAACTGCGCCTCATGGAGCTCTCGCGGCGCGACAACCCGCTTCTGCGGCAACTGGCGCTCCGGGCGCCGGGCACCTACCAGCACAGCGTGCTCGTCGGCCTCCTCTCCGAGGCGGCCGCGGACGCCGTCGGCGCGAACTCCTCCTTCTGCGCGGCGGCGGCGCTCTATCACGACATCGGCAAGCTGGGCCGCGCGAGTTACTTCGTCGAGAACATGCGGGGGAACACCCCCCACGACGGGCTTGCACCGGAAAAGAGCGCGGACATCATCCGCCGCCACGTGACCGAGGGCATCGAGACCGCCCGGAACCTGAACCTCCCGAAGGACATCGTGGATGTGATCCCCCAGCACCACGGCACCCGCCTGATCCGGGTGTTCTACGAGAAGGCCAGGGAGGCCGCCGAAGCCAAGGGTGATGTGGTGGACGAGGACGCATTCCGCTATCCGGGTCCCCGACCCCAGACGCGCGAGGCCGCGATCATCATGATCGCGGACAGCGTGGAAGCGGCGGCGCGCAGCGTCGAGGAACCCACGCCGGTGAAGTTCGAGCGCGTCGTGGACCGTATCCTCGGCTCGGTGGTGGAGGACAACCAGCTCGTGGAGTGCGACCTGACGCTCCGCGACATGAACCGGATCCGCACGAGCTTCCTCTCCACTCTCGCCGGGATCCACCACAAGCGGCTCACCTATCCGGGGTTCGATTTCGGGAGGCCGGCCCGTGCCTGATCCGGGCGACTCCCCCCCTCCCGAACCCGCCGACCGTTTTCTGGTCCAGAACCGGCAGCGCGGCTTCGCGGTGGACACCGGCGGTCTGGCCGGTTTCCTCGAGCGGGTCGTGCGCGACTTCGCGCCGGGCGACCGGCGCGGCGCGACGCTGCGCCTCGTCTCCGATGTGCGGATGCGGGAGCTGAACCGTCGCTTCCGGGGCCGGGACGCCCCAACCGACGTGCTCGCCTTTCCGGCCGATCCACCGATCGGCGCGGAGGCGGAGGTCAGCGATCCGGAGGCCGGAGGCTGGCTCGCGGAGGAGCCCTACCTGGGGGATCTGGTGGTCTCCGCGCCCACCGCCGCCCGTCAGGCCGCGGCCTCGGGGTGGGACCTCGATACCGAGCTCCGGACCCTCGCCCTCCACGGGGTCCTCCACCTGTTCGGATACGACCATGAGACGGACCGCGGCGAAATGGACCGGCTCGAGGCGCTGCTGCGCAAGCGGCACGGGCTCCCGGTCGGCGCCGTTCTTCCCGCAGACGCGGGGGCGGGAGCGGCGTGACCGGGATCTGGATCGCCGCGCTCTTCGGCGCGGCGCTGCTCACCGTCCTCGCCGCGCTCTTCGAGATCGCGTTCTTCGCCTCCAGTCCGATCGCCATCCGGGCCCTCGGCGACCGGGGAGAGGAGGCGCGCGCTCACCGGGAGCGCCTCGCGGACCCGCTCGCCGTGCTGATCCCCGCCCGCGGCGGGCTTCTCATGGGGGCGGCGATCGCCTCGGTCGCGCTGAATCGCGCCGGGTTCGCCGAAGGCGCCGCGTCGCTGGCGTGGGCGTTCGGCGTGTCCGCCGCCGGATGGTTCCTGCTCCGCGAGGTCATCCCGGCGGCGGTTCTGCTCCGGGATCCCGAGGACGTGTTGCGCCGGCTGTCGCCCTGGTTCCGGGCCTGGGAGCGGATCTCGCGTCCGCTGGCCGAGCCGCTGCGCCGGGCTTTGAGGCGTTTCTTCCCGCTTTCTCCCGAGCCGGATGACGAAGCCACCGACGAGGAGGTGGCGGCGTTCCTCGAGACCGGGGAGGAGGAGGGCATCCTGGAAGAGGATGAGGCGGAGATGGTGCGCGGGGTGCTGGAGCTCGACGAGACGCTGGTGCGGGAGGTCATGACGCCCCGTCCCCAGGTCGTCTCGGTGGATGGCGGGGCGTCGGTGGCGGCGGTCGAGGCGGTCGTCGCCGAGAGCCGCCACCACCGGATCCCGGTGTTTGGCGAGGGCGACCGGGTGCTGGGAATCGTGGACTGCGTGGACCTGATCGCGGTGGGCCCGCACCAGCGGAGACGGCGCGCCACGAGCGGCATCGGCCCCCTGGTCCGGCAGGTGCCGGTCGTGCCGGAGACCAAGCGGGTTGACGACCTGCTCCGGGAGTTCCGGACGACCCGGCAGACGTTCGCCGTCGTCGTCGACGAGCACGCCAGCGTCTCGGGCATCGTCACGTTGCGCGACATCTCCGAGGAGGTCGTGGGCGAAGTCCACGAGGACGCGCCGCCGCCCGAGGCCGGGATCGTCCCGGAGACCGGAGGGTTCTTTCTGGTCCGCGGCTCCGCCGAGTTGGACGACGTGTGCCGGGCGACCGGCTTCGAGCTTCCCGAATCGCTGAACGGGGCCGGGTTCGACACGGTGTCCGGCTTCGTGCTCGCGGCGTGGGGGCGCATTCCGGCCGTGGGGGAGACCATCCGGCGGGAGGGCCTGCGCATCGAGGTCGTCGAGGCGGATGAGCGGCGCGTCCACCGGGTCCGGATCGGGCCGGAGACCGGCGCCGACGACGACGACGGGGAACGCTGATTGGATCCCGGACCGGGCCTCCCGGCGGGCGCGGAGTCGACCGGCGCCGGCCACCGGGCGGGCTTCGTGGCGATCGTTGGTCTGCCCGGGGCGGGGAAGTCGACGCTGCTGAACCGGCTCGTCGGAACCCGGCTCGCCATCGTCACGAAGAAGCCCCAGACGACGCGTCGGCGGATCCTCGGGATCGTCCGCCGGCCGGGCCTCGAGCTGGTGCTGCTGGACACGCCCGGGATTCACCGCCCGAAGACGGGACTCGGACGGGCGATGATGCGGGCGGTCGCCGAGAGCCTCGGGGGGGCGGATGTGGCGCTCGCGGTGGTGGACGCCCGGCTTCCCTTCTCGGGCGAGTCCGCCGGCCTGTTGCGGCGTCTTTCCGGTTTCGCCGGCCCGCGCGTCATCGGGCTGAACAAGACCGACGCCGCTTCCGCGGACCGGGTGGCCGAACTGGCCGCGCTCTACCGGGAGCGGGAGGCGGGGGAGATCGCGCGCTTTTCGGCCCGAACCGGATCGGGGCTTGAAGGGGGTGGCCACGGGTCGCTGATGGAGGTTCTGGGAGCCCGCATCCCGCTGAGCCCTCCGCTCTACGAGGAGGGGCAGATCACCGACCTGCCCGAAGCGTTCTTCGCCTCCGAGATCGTTCGCGAGCGCATGCTGGTGAACCTGCGCCAGGAGGTTCCGCATGCGGCGGCGGTCCGGATCGAGGAGTACGACGGCGGGGGCGAACTCGTGCGGATCACCGCTTCCATCCTCCTGGATCGCGACTCGCAGCGCGGCATCGTGATCGGACGCGGCGGCAGGATGCTCAAGAAGATCGGCTCGGAAGCTCGCATATCGATCGAAAAACGGCTCCGCCGACGCGTTTTCCTCGGTCTCCAGGTCAAGGTGCGTCCACGCTGGCGCGACAACCCCGGAATTCTCCGGGATCTGGGGCTCACATGAACCACCCGCTGCGGGGCCCGGCGGCCGGCGCGCAGCCGGCCCGGAAACCACCGGCGTTTTCTTGACTGCGGGGGCGGCGCGACCTATCGTTCGCGCTCTCGGAAGGCCGGTACATGGTCGGCCGTCGCCACCTCATGCTCAACATCCGCCTCGCCCGCACCGGCCGGAAACGGGACGCCCACTTTCGGGTCGTGGTCTCCGATTCGGCGCACGGCCGGGTGGGACGCATCGTCGAGACCGTGGGCCACTACCACCCCCGCATGCCGGACGGCGCGGAGGGGCGGCTCGCGGTGAACACCGACCGGACGCGCTACTGGATCGGCCAGGGCGCGAAGCCGAGCACCACGGTGCGAAACCTGCTCAAGCGGGCCGGCGCCCCGGACGAGACCCCGGACGAGCCCGCCCCGCAGGCGACGGCCGAAACCACCGAGCAGGCGAAGGCCGAGCCCACCGAGCAGGCGAGCGACTGACCTGCGGGGGCGCTCCCCCAGGCGGTTCGCTTCCCGGCCTCCCGGCCAGACCACCCCGCCACTCCTCCATCTCCAGCGCGTGACCAGCCGGCTCCCGACATCATGGCCGCCACGATGCCCCCCGACGCCGGGTCGGAGCGAGCCAGCCTCGAGGCCGCCGACGTGGTCGTTGGTCATGTGGTCCGTCCGTTCGGTCGCCGCGGCGAAGTCGTCATCGAGCCGCTGACCGACGACGTCCGGCGCTTCTTCGACTTCTCCGCTGTAGACCTGGGCCTCCCCGGGCGGGAGGGAGTTCGCCGGGCGGTCGAGTCGGTCCGGCTGCTCAAGGGACGCCCCGTCGTCCGGTTCGCCGGCGCCAGCGACATTCCCGGAGCGGAGGCCCTCCGCGGACAGGAAGTGAGGATCCACGCTTCCGAACGCGCCGCGCCGCCGGAGGACCACTACTACCTCGACGACCTGGTCGGCTGCGTCGCGCAGGGGCGCGACGGCCGCCGGCTGGGGGAGATCACCGGCGTCGAGGACACCGCCGGCCCCAGCCTTCTCGTGCTCCGGGACGACCGGGGGGCGGAACACCTGGTTCCGTTCGTGGAAGCGCTGTGCGTCGAGGTGGATGCGCCCGGCGCCCTGCTCGTCATGGATCTGCCGGAAGGCCTCCTCGGGCTGAACGACCGGGCCGGGACGACAGGCTCCTGAAGATGCGCGTTGACATCCTGACGCTGTTCCCGGGTATGTTCGGGGAGGTCTTCGACCACGGGATCGTCCGCCGCGCGCAGCGGGCCGGCCTCCTCCGGATCGGAGTTCACGATCTCACCGACTGGACCGCGGGCCGGTTCCAGCGCGCCGACGACGCGCCCTACGGCGGGGGCCCCGGCATGGTGATGCGGGTCGAGCCGCTGGTCGCCGGATGGGAGGCGATCCGGGAGCTGGCCCCCGACCAGCCGCGCACCGTTCTCCTGTCCCCCCGGGGCCGCCGCCTCGATCAGGATCTCGTCGCCGACCTCGCGGCTTCGCCACGGCTCCTGCTGGTGGCCGGCCGCTACGAGGGGGTCGACGAGCGGTTCCGGGCGCTCACCGGCGCCGAGGAAGTGTCCGTTGGCGACTACGTCCTCTCAGGGGGCGAGATCCCGGCCATGATCCTCGTGGACGCCGTGACCCGGCTGATTCCGGGCGCGGTGGGGGACTCCGATTCGGTGGCCCAGGAGTCCTTCAGCGAGGGGCTGCTGGAGCACGCCCAGTACACTCGCCCGGCGGAGTTCCGGGGAGTTCACGTCCCCGAAGTGCTGCTTTCCGGCGACCACGCGGCGGTCCGGCGATTCCGTCTCGATGACTCGCTCGCGCTGACCCGGGAGCGCCGCCCCGATCTCTACGCCGCCTACCGCGGCGCGGCCGACGCCGCGCCCGGCGCGACCTGTCCCGATGAGCCCGGGACAGGAGCCCTGCAGCCCCCCGGCGCCGCGCCGGCGGGCCTCTCCCAGGAGACCACCCGATGACCTCCACGGAAACCGAGCCCCTTCCCGCCGACGAGGCGAGCCCCGAGGGGGCGCTGGCTCTCGCCAGCGAGACTCCCCCCGAGGCCGCCTCCCCGTCCGGGGTCGAGATCATTCGCGAGCTGGAGGCCACCGATCTGCGTTCGGACCGGCCGGATCTTCGCCCGGGCGACGCGATCCGGGTCCACGCAACGATCCGGGAGGGAGATCGCGAGCGCATCCAGGTGTTCGAAGGCATCCTGATTGCGATGAAGCACGGTGGAAACCGGCGCACGATCACCGTGCGCAAGACCTCCTTCGGGGTCGCGGTGGAGCGGATCTTCCCGCTGCATTCGCCGCTGGTCGCGAAGATCGAGGTCGTCCGCTCCCACCATGTGCGACGCGCCAAGCTCTATTTCCTCCGCAAGCGGAAGGGCAAGGCGGCGCGTCTGCGCGAGAAGCGCCGCTGAGGCCGGAGGCTCGCGAGGCCCGGAAGTGCGGGGCCGCCCGATTTCCTCTCGGCGCGCCGGCCAGACCGGTCGCGTGCGCGGTGACGCCGCTGCGCGGTCTCGATCCCGCTCATCTCGCGGCGCTTCGCCGGGTCGGGGTGGACTACTTCCAGTTGCGCGATCGAACCGCCTCCGACCGCGAGTTCGAGACCTTTCTGGAGCGGCTGGAAGCGGAGGCGCCGGATGTCCTGTCCCGGGTGCTGGTGAACGACCGGCTGGCGCTCGCCGCTTCCTTCCCGGTCGCGGGCGTTCATCTTCCCGAGAGCGGGTTCCCGCCCTCTCCGGTGCGGTCGCGCTTTCCTCCGGGCCGCCTGCTCGTGGGACGGTCGGTCCACTCGCTCGCGGGAGCGGCGCAGGCCGCCGCCGAGGGAGCGGACTACCTGATTCTGGGCCCCTTCGCGCCCACCCGGGACGCGGTGACCGGCCCCAAGGCTCCGCTGCCGCTTGCGGTCTTTGCGGAAACGGCCGCGACCGTCCCGATCCCGGTGTGGGCCATCGGGGGGCTCTCGGCCGCGACGGTCGGGGGGCTGCGGGGCGCCGGCGTCTCCGGCGTCGCGGCGATCCGCGGCTTCTCATCCCCCGAGACCGCCGCCGCCCTGGTGTCCGCCATGCGCCGGACCCTCGCTTCGTGACCCTCCGTATGGGCGGTGAGGCCGCGCGGCTCCGGTACAGTAGGCGGGTTGGCCTCATGACCGCCCTTGCGGCAGCCGTCGCGCTGTTCGGGATGTCTGCAGGAGCCCAGCCCGGCCCCGACCCCGAACTGGAGAACGCCGCGGAGCGCCGGTTCCTGAGCGCCGAACAGTTCTACGCGGGCGGCCGCCACGCCCAGGCGCTCCGGGACTTCGAGGCGATTCTGGACTCCATGGCCACCACCCGGGTCGCCGACGATGCGGCGCTCCGGATCGCCCGCCACCGGTTCGAGATGGAGGGGGATGAAGCCGCCGCCGAGACGATGGTGGACCGTCTGCTGCGCGAGTTTCCCGCCGGAGACGCCGTGCCGGGCGCCCACTTCCTCCGCGGCGAGATCGCGGCCGCCGCGACGCCGCCGCGTCTCCTGGATGCCCGCGCCGACTTCGAACGGGTCCTCACATCGGCCGGTCCCGCGGAAACGGCCTGGTCCTTCGACGCCCTGGTCGGCATCGCCGACATCGCCCTGGCGCTGATGGACGACGAAGCCGCCGCCGGCGCGCTGCTCGCCGCGCTCCACGAAACGGCTCCGGCGCCAGGGGATCGGGCCGCCCGCCGCGAGGCGCGCCTGCTGCTCGCCCGCGCGCTGGCGCGTCAGGGAAACACCGGCGCGGCGCTCACCGAGATCGCCGGGCTTCGCGCCGAAGCGCTCGACGTGATCGCCACCGCCGATCCGGGGTCGGAGGCGGCGGTCGCCGCCGCGGCGCTGGCCGAGCGGGCGTCGGACTTCGCCACGCTGCTCGGTCGGTTCGGACGGCGCGGCGCTCCGGAGTGGCGGGTGGCTGGCGCCCTCAGTCCTCCAAGGCGGCTGGACGAACCGGTCCGCCTCCGTTTCGCCGACGGGCAGCTTCATGTGCTGGACCGCGACCTGGAGGAGCTCCAGAGCCTCTCCCTCGAGGCGGAGTTCGTCCGCGCCTTCGGGCTCGACGATCCCCGGGACGTCGCGTTCACGCTGGAAGTGAGTTCTCCTGCGGGCGAACCCCTGGCGATCGTGGCCGCCGAAGACATCCTCGGCCTTGGCGGCAACGTGCTTCCGATGGAGGCGCCCGCCACCCGGCGCGCCCGGCCGCTCGACCGGATGCGCGCCGTCACCGCCTCCCTGGAGGGGTTCTGGGTGTGGGACGACCGCGAGAAGGCGGTGTTCTCCTTCGCCCTCTCCGGGGCCTCGCTCGGTCGCACTCCGCATGGTCCGCTCGAGGACGTTCTGCGGATCGGGCGCCATCCCGCCGGGTGGCTCATGGTGATCGACGAGGAGCAGGGCGTGCTCGCCTTCGACGCCGACGGGGCCCGGATCTTCCAGGTGGCGCCCGACGCCGGGATGCCGGAGCCGGTGGACTTCGCGTTCGATGAGCTCGGGAACCTCTACGTGCTCGAGCGGAGCGGGCCGACGCTCTCGGTTCGCGACGCCTCGTTCCGTCCGGTTGTGACGCTCCGCGGGTCCGAGTGGACCGGGGGGCAGGTGCGGGAGCCGATCTCGCTGGATGTGGGTCCCGACGGGACGCTGTTCATCCTGGACGAGGCCACGCGCGCCGTGGTGGTGCTCGAATGAGTCCCGCGCTGGCGCGCCGGCGGCGCTGGCCCGGGAGCTTCGCTCTCGCTGCCGTCGCTCTCTGCGTCAGCCTGCCGGCGCTCGGCCTCGCCCGCGGCGCCCTCCAGAGCGGGTCGCTCGACCCGCTGGCCCTCGCCACCGAGCTGGGCGAGCTCCGGGAGGCCGCGTCGGATGCGGACGCCGCGCTCGGCGTCATCGCCCGCCTCACCGACATTCTGGAGCAGCTCGACGCCCGGCGGGACGCCGCCGGACAGCTTCCGGAGACCGAGCGAGAGCTCCATCTCCGGGCCCTCGAGTACCGGGCCCGCGCCTACGTGACCCGGGGGTCGTCGCCAGCAGCGTCGGACGATCTGCGCCTGCTGGTTCTCGCCGACCCGACGCGGCGGCTGGACATCGTCGGCCTGAGCCCCGCGGTGCTGGATCTCTTCGAGGCGCAGCGGACCGCGCTGCTGGCGCATCTGAGCGTCTTCACCGAGCCCCCGGGCGCGACGGTCCTGGTCGGGGCCGAGCCGGTGGGAACGACCCCGCTGGTCGGCCACCCCGTGTTCGCCGGGCGGGTCCGGATCCGCGCCGAGCGGGCGGGATACGCGCCAGTGGACGAGGGGCCGCGCGACATCCTCCCCGGAGACATCCTTTCGATCGAGCGCGAGCTGGTGCGCACCGGGCCGGTGCTCCCGGTCGTCACCTCTCCGGCCGGCGTCACCGTCCGGGTGGGCGGCCGGGTCGTCGGAGTCACCGGGGGCGAACTCCCCGAGGAGCTTCGCCCCCTCGTGCCGCCCCGGTTCGCGCGAGACGAGTTTTCCGCGCCGCTCGATCTCGGCGACCTCGCGGCCGGTCCGAACGAGATCACGCTCGAGGCGCCCTGCCGACGTCCGGCGCGGTTCGTCTTCCACGCCGACGAGGCTCGCGACTACCTCCCCCGTTTCGTGCGCCTCGGCCCCTCCACCGGCGGGCTGCGCATCGAGAGCGATCCCGGCGGCGGCGTGGTCTTCCTGGACGGGGAGGAGCAGGGCGCGACTCCGCTCTCGTTCTCGGCGATGTGCTCCGGACCCCATGTCGTGGAGATCCGCCACCCGGCTGGCCGGTGCTCCCGGTCCTTCGACGTCACGCGGGGATCGCGAACGGCGGTGCGATGCGAAGTGCGCCCGGTCGTCGTGGTGGAGCACGCGGGGCCGGGGACGGTCCCCGAACTTGACGAGGCGCTCCGCAGCGTCCTCGCCTCGGATGAGCGGTTCTTCCTGCTGGAGGAGCCTGATCCCGGGGACCGGGTTCAGGTGCGCGTCCGCGTCGAGGTTCCCGAGCCCGGCGGCGGTTCGGCCCGGATCGGCCTTCTGGCGGACGGTTCGTCGCAGCCGGACTCGGAGACTTTCGATCGGTTCTCGCCCGACAGCGCGGTGTCGGCCTTGCGCGGGCTGCTGGAGGCGCCGGAGCGGCGGCGGGCCTGGGCCGGATTCAGCGCCGCGGTGCGCCGGATCCATGGAGCCGATGGCGAGCGTCGCCGGACGCTCGAGGTGACGGGCCTTCATCCCGGCGGTCCGGCGGCCCTCGCCGGCGTCGAACCCGGAGACGAAGTCCTCGAGGTTCAGGGGGGCCCGGTGCGCGATGAGCTGGGCCTGCTGCGAGGCGTCAGAACCGTCCCGGCGGACGCGACGCTCGATCTGCTGGTGCGCCGGGAGGGCGCGGACCGGCTCCTCCACCTGGTGCTCGACGAGACTCCGGTTCTGCCCGATGGCGGCGCCGCCCACTGCAACCGGCGCCTCATCGCGCTCGAGGCGGAGTTCGCCCGCGGCGTCGATGACCCCACCCGACGCCTCGAAGCGGCGGTCTGCTGGATCCTCCTCGGCGAACCGGCGCGGGCGATGCAGGACCATCTGGCCGGTCTGGATTCGGAGACGACCCTGTCGGAGGCGGGCGTCGGGCGAGGGACCGTGCTGTTCCAGCAGGGGGTCGCGTTCGCCGCGCTCGGTGACGCGGCGCGCGCGGTGGGAGCCTTCGAGGCGGCGGCGGCGGTTCCGGGCGCGACGCTGGTCACGCACGACGGGCCGGTCCTGGCGCCGCTGGCGCTTCGCCGGGCGGAGCGGACGCGCTGAGCCGGTGCTCGCCGCCTCGCCTGATGTCGCCGAGGCCGGGGGAGACGAGGCGCCAGGATCCCGCCAGCGCAGCCGGCCGGGGCCCGGGCGCGCGGCGCCGCAGTACCGGCTGGTCGTGGACACCGCTCCCTCGGGCGCGAGGGTGGGAGATCGCCGGACCCCGCCGGCGTCCTACGCCATCGAGGCGCGGGAGACCCTCATAGGACGCGATCCGGTCTGCGCCATCCGGCTGGACGACGTCTTCGTGAGCCGGCGTCACGCGCGGCTCCTGCTCCGCGACCATGAGCTCCATCTCGAGGATCTGGAGAGCGCGAACGGGACCCGCCGGAACGGCGACCTGGTCGAGACCCGGGTCCAGGTCCGCCCGGGGGACATTCTGGAATTCGGCCCCTCGCTCTGCCGGCTGGAGTCCGGCGAGGTGAAACCGGGCGCTGAAGTCGAGGTTTCCGGGACGCCGGACGAAGTCCGGGCGCCGGTAGCGGCCCCGGTCGAGGAGACGGGAGCCGCCGCGTCCGCGTCCGAACCCGGGCCCGCCGCCCGGGACGACCCGCCGGATTACGAGATCGTGGGGCCGCTGCCCGGAGAGCCGCGACGGACCCGCCTGCTGGCGCTCGCCTGGGCGGGGGCGGTCGCGGCCGCTCTGGTGGTCGTCATGCTGGGGCTCCGTTGACGGCCCCGGTCATGCGGCCTCCGGCCGTCGTTCCGCCGGCTGGCCTCGGAGTCTTCGCCCCCGCCAGCCCGGTCCGCGCGGAATACCTGGAGGCGGGGGAGCGGGCGCTCGCGGAGCTCGGGTTCCGCGTGCGCCGGGCGCCCGCGCTGTTCGAGCGCGGTGACTACACCGCCGGAACCCCGGAGCAGCGCGCCGGCGATTTTCTGACGCTCCTCGACGACGAGGAGGTCGCGGCGCTGTTCTGCGCTCGCGGCGGCTACGGGAGCCTCGACCTCCTCGAGCGGATTCCTCCTGGCCGCCTCCGGGAGCGGCCGAAGGCGCTGCTGGGGGCGAGCGACGCGACCGCGCTCCACGCGCTGGCCGCGAGGGCGGGGATCGTCTCGTTTCACGGCCCGATGGTGGCGCAGCAGATGGCCCGGGGCGCCGAGGCCTGGGACAGCGGCGAGCTGCTCGGCCTGCTTTCGGCCACGTCGCCCGGCTTCCGGCTCGCGTGGCGCGCCGCCGAGCCGCTGCATGGCGGAAGCGCCGAGGGAGCGCTTCGCGGCGGCTGCCTCTCGCTGGTCGCCGCGCTCGTCGGCGGCCCCTGCGAGCTTCGGTTCGAGGGCGCGATCGCGGTTCTCGAGGACATCGGAGTCAAGCCGTACCAGATCGAGCGGATGTTCACCCAGCTTCGCCAGGCGGGCGCGTTCCGTGGCGTGCGGGGCTTCGTGTTCGGGGAGATGCCGGGCTGCGTTCAGCACCCCGACCAGGGATACACGACCGCGGATCTGTTGCGCCGGCTCACGGCGCCGTTCGGGGTTCCGGCGGTCATGGGCTTCGCGACCGGACACACGACGCCGGGTTCGGCCTGCCGGACGCTTCCCTTCGGGGTGGGGGCGCGCATGGACGACTCCGGCGTCACGCTGCTCGAGGCGCCGGTCCGGTGATCCGGGGGCTGAAGCCGGGGGACCCGCTTCACCTGCTCGCGGTCGCCGGGACCGCGATGGCGTCGCTGGCGGGTCTGCTGGCCCGCCTCGGCTACCGGGTCACCGGATCCGACGAGGGCGCCTATCCCCCGATGTCCACCGTCCTCGAACGCGAGGGCATTCCGGTGGCCTCGCCGTATGGCGCGGGGAACCTGCCGGAGTCGTGCGCCGCCGTCGTCGTGGGGAACGCGGTCTCCCGCGGAAACCCCGAACTCGAGGCGGCCCTCGACCGGCGGCTGCCGCTCGTTTCGATGCCGGAGACGCTTCGTGAACTCGTGCTGCGCGACCGGCGGCCGGTGGTGGTCGCCGGAACGCACGGGAAGACCACGACGACCTCGCTCCTCTCCTGGATCCTCCACGTCGCCGGCTCGGGCGCCGGGTTCCTGGTGGGGGGCCTTCCCGAAGACCTCGGGACCAGCTTCCGGCTCGGCGCCGAGGGACAGCCCTTCGTCGTCGAGGGCGACGAATACGACAGCGCCTACTGGGACAAGGGGCCGAAGTTCCTCCACTATCTCCCCGAAATCGCCATCGTCGGCAACGTGGAGTTCGACCACGCCGACATCTACCCCGACTTCGCGGCGGTGCGGCGCGCGTTTTCCTTCCTCGCGCGTCTCCCTCCGCGGGGCGGCCTGCTGCTGCTGGGCGCCGACTCGCCCGCCGCGCTCGAGCTCCGGCGCCACGCGCACACCGACGTGCTCACTTTCGGCGTTCCGGGCGGCGACGCGGTCGACTGGGTGGGGGTTCCGGCGGCCTCGGGTTCCGGCGGAACCCGGCTGCAGGTCACGTTCCGTGGAGACGCCCGCCCGATGCTCGAGGGACGCTTCTGGGGCGCCGCCGCCTGCCGCAACGTGCTCGCCGCGGCCGCAGTCGCGGAACGGCTCGGGGTCGCATGGGACGCGGTGCGCGAGGCGGTCCGGAGCTTCCGCGGCGTGGCGCGCCGGCTGGAAGTCGTGGGTCAGACGCCGGACGGCGGCGTGACGGTGGCGCGTGACTTCGCGCATCACCCCACGGCGGCCGTCGCGGCGCTGGAGGCGGCCCGCCGCCGCTGGGGCTCGGCCCGGCTGGTCGTGGCGTTCGAGCCGCGCTCTTTCACCTCCCGCACCGCGGTCTTCCAGAGCGAGTATGCGCGGGCGTTCGCCGCCGCCGACGAGGTGCTGCTCGCCGCCCCCGGGTCGCGCGGGCGCCGGCCCCCGGGGGGCGCCCTCGACCTCGAACGGCTGGCCCGCGATCTCGGCGAGTCAGGGGTCGCCGCCGAGGTCGCGACGGATCATCGCCGCCTGGTGAGCGCCGCCACCGAGCGCGCCAGGGGCGAGGCGCCGACCGTGCTGCTGTTCCTCTCGAACGGTAGCTTCGGCGGCGTCCCCGAAGCGGCCGCCGAAGCGCTCGGCGCGCCGCGTCCCGCCGCGGACTGAGCCGCCGGGGACGGCCCCGGCGCCTTCCCGGTTTCCCTACCGACGAACGATGTGCGGCAGGAGCGTCTCCTCATCCAGGTCCGCCCGCCGCGCGATCCGGGGCGTGATCGTCAGGATGATGTCCGACTCCAGCGAATCGTCCTCGTTGTTCGCAAACAGTCGTCCCAGGATCGGCAGATCGGCGATCCCCGGCAGCCCCGTCAGTTTCGTCCGCTCCTCCTGCCGGATGAGGCCGGCGATCAGGCTGGTCTCCCCGTTGCGGAGGCGCAGGGTGGTTTCGACGTTCCGGTTCCCGAAGGTGGGAAGACCCGAGTAGCCCGTCCCGGACACGTTATCCAGCCGGACCTTCACGTCGAGCGTCACGGTGTCGTCGTGGTGGATCCGGGGGATGAGCTCGATGCTGACGCCGACGTTTTCGTATTCGAACGTCGTGGTGGGTTGCTGGGCGATCCCGCCGGTGGCGATCGGCGCGAACGTCGTCACCGGGACCGGCACCCGTTCTCCGAAGTCCGCAGTGGCGGTCTTGCCGTCGGAGGCCCGCAACTGGGGATTGGCGAGCACGTGGGTGTCGGTGTCGGTCCGGACCAGCCGCAGGATCGCCCCCGGAAGCCCGGCGATCCGGAGGTTCGACCCGCGGTAGGGGTTGTAGAGCAGCGTGTCCAGCGTGGGGTTCACTGACGTCGCGATCCCCTCGGACTCTCCGGACACGAAGGGGATCCCGTACTGCTGGAGCCGGGAGCGGTTGACCTCCATGAGCTCCACATCCACGAGCACCTCGCCCGGACTGCGGTCGAGGGACCGGACGATCCGGGCGGCCGCCTGGATCTGTTCGCGCGTGTCCACGATGGTGATCGAGTTCGTCCCGGGGTGCGCGGCGATCTGGCGGAGCCCGAGCACGATCCGGAGCGCGTCGGTCGTTTCGGTCAGGTCCGCGGTCGAGAGGTAGAACGTCTGGGCGATCGCATCCTCGTAGCGCGCGCGTTTGTCCGGCGTGTCGGGGACGATCGTGATCAGATCCGGACTCTCGACCCGGAAGAAGTGGCCGGTCGTTTCGGTCACGCTCCGGAGCGCGTCCTCGAACGTGGAGTCCTCGGCCTCGACCGAGATCGCGCGGTCCCGGAAGTCCTCGTCGAAGGCGAGGTTGACCCCGCCAATCTCCGCGAGTGTCAGGAGCACATCCCGGAGGCTGGCGTCGCGGAAGACGAACCGCGCCGGCGCCCTGGCGCCCTCGAGCACATCGAGCCCGAGCGGGCGGCCGAGAGCCTCCTCCTTGAGTCCGGCCAGCGTCTGGCGGCGCGCATCGGCCTCGTGAGCTTCCGCGGCCTGGGTGATCTCGAGCAGGCGCTCCTGGTAGACCGCCTCCTCGGGAGCGAAGAGCACCGCGGTCCGCAGTTCGTCCTCTGCGCCTCGCCAGTCGAGCGCGGCGGCGCGTCTTTCGGCTTCCGCGGCGTGGGCCTCGGCGGCGCGGAGCTTGGCCCGCGTCAAGGACAGCTCAGTCTCCGGTCCGGCCCCTTCCTCGGCCGCGGCGCGGGCGTAGTGGGCCACCGCGTCGTCGTAGCGGCCCATCCGCTCGGCCGCCTCGCCGGCGGCGAAATGGCGGCTTCCGGCGCAGGCGCCAAGGAACAGCAGCGCCAGAGCAGCCGCGGCGGGCAGGCGGGCCGGCATGCGGGGGGTCACGGGCGGAACTCCGAAGCGGTCACGATGTCGGTCCCGGGCGGGATCGTGAACCGGAACAGCTCTTCCGGCGGGGTCTCTCCGGCGGTGAAGTCCGAGAACCGGAACTCGGTCCGGTTCCCCTCCGGGTCTTCCGAGGCGAAGGCGTGGATGCGGCCGGTGGCCTCATCCACCTCGAGGCGGAGCGACACGATCTCTCCCGGTTCGCGCGGGGTCAACTGGAGCGCCGTGAGCGCCGCGTCGACCCCGGTGGTCCCGGCGAGGAAGACGTCGAAATGGTCGAGGATCGCCGCTTCTCCGGTGAGGAAACGGAGCGGGTTCACCGCGCCCCGGCTCTCTCCGGCGTCCGATCCGGCTGAACCCGTCCCGTCGAGGGACCCGACGACGACCTGCTGGTCCGCGGGCACGTGGAACCAGGTGTTCGCGCCATCCGTGACGAAGAGCTTGGGCTCCGGGTTCCGGTACTCCCAGCGCATCCGGCCGGGATTGAGCACGGTGAGCTGGCCGGTCTCGACCCGCTCGCGTCCGAAGATCCGGGGCGTGAAGCGCTGCTCGAAGCTGGCGCTGAAGTGGGGGAGCGAGCGGTGGTGGTCCTCGATCCTGCGGATCAGCTCCGCGACGCGCGCCGGGGTCTGCCCGGACGGCGCGGCGGCGAGCGGCGCGGCGAGGGCCACGGCGCTGACCAGGAGCAGCAGGGAACGAACCCTCCGGGAACGGAGGAAGGCGGGGAGGATGGCGGCAACTCTCAAGCTCGGCGCCTCCACGGCCCGACGGGCGGGCGTTGTTTCCGGCAGTGGTGGACGGCACGGGGATCGAACCCGTGACCTCGGCATTGCGAACGCCGCGCTCTCCCTGGCTGAGCTAGCCGCCCCCGCTACCGGTCGTTCAATCTTAGCAACCCGTTGATTTCGCTGCCGGTGCGTCCCGGCGAAGCCCGGAGCCGGTCCTGCTCTCTCGCAGCGCGGCCTGTCGCAGCGCATGGTCCGCGAGGACCAGGCACGCCATCGCTTCCACGATCGGGACCGCCCGCGGCAGCACGCACGGGTCGTGTCGACCGCGCCCGGCCAGGGTCACCGGCTTCCCGGCGGCGTCGACGGTGGACTGGGGCTTCGCGATCGTCGAGGTCGGCTTGAACGCCACCCGGAACACCACCGGCATTCCGGTGGAGATCCCCCCAAGCACCCCGCCGGCGTGGTTCGTCGTCGTCACGACGCGGCCCCCCTCGACGGCGAACTGGTCGTTGTGCTCGCTGCCGGTCATGCGCGTTCCGGAGAAGCCGCTGCCGACTTCGAATCCCTTCGAAGCGTTGATCGAGAGCATCGCCTTCGCCAGGTCCGCCTCCAGCTTGTCGAAGACCGGCTCTCCCAGTCCGGGCGGGACGCCGACCGCCCGGCACTCGATCACGCCGCCGACCGAGTCCCCCTCCTTGCGGACCCGCGTGATCAGCTCTTCCATCCGCGCCGCGGCGTCCGGGTCGGGGCAGCGCGTGGGGGTGGCGTCCACCGCCTCGCGGGTCACGACGTCCGGAATCGCCTCGGCCTCGATCTCGTGGACGCGCCGCACCCAGGCGACGCAGTCGGCGCCATACCGTTCGGCGAGGAAGGCGCGGGCCACCGCCCCGGCGGCGACGTGGGCGACGGTGACCCGGGCCGAGGAGCGGCCCCCGCCGCTCGGATCCCGGCGGCCGTACTTGGCGTCGAGCGTGAAGTCGGCGTGGCCCGGGCGGAACGCGGTTCCGAAGGCCTGGTAGTCCGCCGGTCGGGCGTCCCGGTTCCGGACCGACATCGCGATCGGGTGCCCCGTCGTTCGTCCCTCGTGGAGCCCGGACTCGATCCGGACCCGGTCCTCTTCGCGCCGCGGCGAGGTGAGCGCGCTCTGACCCGGCCGCCGGCGGTCGAGGTCCCGCTGGACATCGTCGGCGCTGAGCGGCAGGCCGGGAGGGCACCCGTCCACCACGACTCCGATCCCGGGTCCGTGCGACTCGCCCCACGCGGTCACCCGGAAGAGCCGTCCGAAGGAGCTACCCGCCATCCGGCGCCCCGATCCGCGTCGCTTCGGCGGTTTCGGCCGCCCGCCGCATCGTCTCCGCGGTGTTGCGCTCCCCGGTCCAGGCCTCGAACGCGGCCTCGGCCTGGAAGACCAGCATGGAGAGCCCGCCGACCGTCTTCTTCCCCAGTTCCTCCGCGCGCCGGAGGAGTCTGGTCCGCCGCGGCTGGTAGACGAGGTCGAAGATCAAGGCGTGCCCGGCGATGGCGGCGTCGGGCGCAGCCTGGGTCTCCGCGCCGCCAGCGGCGGCGCCGCGCATGCCGATCGGCGTGGCGTTCACCAGCAGGTCCCCGCCAAGACGCGCCCGGTCCGACCACGGCGCGTGCTCCACCCCGAATTCGCTCGCCAGGCGCGAAGCCTTCCGGTCGCTCCGGGAGGTCACCACCGGCGCGGCCCCTTCGTCGAGGAGCGCGTAGAGGACGGCGCGCGCCGCTCCCCCGGCGCCGAAGACGCTCGCCCGGCGCTTGCGCAGCCGCCCGTGCGGGATCGCCTCCCGCAGGGCGCGGATCACCCCCAGCCAGTCCGTGTTGCGCCCTTCGAGAGCCCCGTCCACGGACACGATCGTATTCGCCGCTCCGATGCTCCGCGCGTCGTCGCGCAGGCGGTCGAGCAGCGGCGGGACGGCGGACTTGTGGGGGATCGTGACATTCAGCCCGGCGGCGCCCATCAGCCGCGCCGCCATCAGGAAGGCCTCCAGTTCGGACGGCGGAACATCGAACGCCTGGTAGCAGGCTTCGATTCCGGTGCTCCGGAAAGCCGCCTCGTGCATCGGGGGGCTCAGGCTGTGTCCGACCGGATGGCCGATCACCCCGTGGACCGGGACGGGCGCCAGGAGCTTGCGGCCCCACCGGAGATGACGGCTTCGCACCTCCTCCGCATCCAGTTGGCCGGGGGCCACCGCGGCGCCTCCGGGGGGCGGCGCGAACGAGCCGAACGCGCTTCCGAGCGCGCCGCCCACCACGCGAAGCGCCTGACCGGCTTCCCCGAGCGCGACGCCCACGACGGGCGCGCGGCGGGAGGCCTGGCGCACCCAGCGGGCGACCCTTCCGACCTCCGGCGCCGTTCGCGCGCGCATGGCGAGCTTCCGCACCGCCGGACCCGCGCCTCCGTCCATGGCGTCCATCGCTCCGGCGACCGCGTCCGGGTCCGCCGGGCAGCCGTCGATGTCGTGGAAGGATCCGAGAAGGCGGACGCCGGGCGCCGCCTCCCGAAGCAGCCGCGAGAGCGCCCCGCCGCGCTGGCGGTCGGCGGCGGCCTCGAGGTCCACCGTTCCCGCGCCGCAGCGGGCCGCGGTGAGGAGCAGTTGGGCGAGTTCCTCGCTGCCCCCCTGGAACGCTCCACCCTCCGCCGCGCTCCTCACGGTGACGATGAGCCGCGCGCGCCGCTCGCGCGGAAGCTCCCGGAGGACCGCCGCGAGGCGCTCCGGGCCCCCCGGGCGGAACAGATCCCAGCGCAGCTCGATCTGGTCGAGCGGTCCCGCTCCCCGGAACGCGGCCTCGATGGCGGCCCCGGGGCTTTCCTCCGGCCCGCCTCCGGCGATGACGGCGAGGCGCGGTCCGAAGTGAGCGGCCAGCAGCCGGTCGGCGGCCTCCCCCGGGCGGGTCTGGTCGAGGGCCTCGACGCTCCAGAGGTCGGCCTCGGCGGCCTCGCGGTAGCGCGGTGTGCGGCGCTCGAGCACGGCGGCGGCCTCGGCCTCCGGGTCCCCGGATCCCGGCAGCAGCGGAGGCCGGCGCGCGCGGTGTTTCGGCCGGGCGAGGCGCGCCTCCAGATACGCGAGGGGCGCCCGCACCCAGTAGACGGTCCCGAGCCCGCGCAGCAGCGGGAAGTTCGCCGCCCGCTCCACGATCCCTCCGCCGCAATCCACGACGAGGCCGGCGCCGCGGATCGACGCCAGCGCCGCGGTTTCCTCGTCCCGGAAGCGCTCCCAGCCGTGGCGCGCCACGAACTCGTGGATCGGGCCGAGCCGCGCCGTCAGCCCGTCGTCGGTGCTGATGCGCCGCCAGCCAATCCGGGCGGCGACGCGGCGCGCGGCCCGGCTCTTTCCCGAGGCCCGGGCGCCGATCAGCACGATGTTCGGGAAGCTCTCCGCCCGGAAGTCCCCGGTGGGGAAGTCCACCGACGGGAGATCCGGCGTCCGCGGCGGCTCGTTGCCGGCGCCGGGGCCGGGAGGGGTTGTCACGCCTGGTCGTCCTCGTTCACCAGGGCGCCGAGGCCGGCGAGCGCCTTCCAGAAACCCGGGAAGGACTTCGCCACCACTTCCGGGGAGGAGACGCGCACTCCGCCCGGGATCCGCAGCCCGGTGAGAGCCAGCCCCATGGCGATGCGGTGATCTCCCTCCGGGTCGACGGTGGCGGGCCGCAGCCTCGCGGGCCAGATCGTGAGGCTGTCGGCCGCGGTCTCGACCCGCGCGCCGAGGCGCCGGAGTCCGGCGGCGATCGCCTCGATCCGGTCGCTCTCCTTGTGCCGGAGATGCGCCACTCCGGTGATCCGCGTCGGCGCATCGGCGAACGGCGCCAGCGCGGCGAGCGTCGGGACCGCATCGGGCAGACGCCCCATGTCGACCTCGATCCCGGCGAGCCGCGGGGCGCCGGTGACCCGGAGCCGCCATCCGGACGACGTCGCGTCCTCCTCCACGTCGCAGCCCATCCGGCGGAGGAGGGCGGGGAACTCGCGCTCGCCCTGGGGAGAGTCGGGGTCGAGGCCGCGGATCTCGACCCGGCCCGGGGCGCCGTCAGGACCGCGCCCGAGGGCGGCCGCCGCCAGAAAGTAGCTGGCGGTCGTCCAGTCTCCTGAGACGCGGTGGATCCCGGGCCGGTAGCGCTCGGCCGCCGCCACCCGGAAACGGCGCGGCCCGTCCACTTCGACCCGGACACCGCAGCGCTCCATGACCCGGACCGTCAGGTCGAGGTAGGACCGGGACACCGGGTCCCCCGCCAGCTCCACTTCGACCGTCCCCGACGCCCGGGGCGCCGCGAGGAGGATGGCCGAGGCGAACTGGCTCGTCTGGTCCGCGGGGATGCGCGCCACTCCCCCGCGAAGCGTTCCGGAGCGCACTGTCAGCGGGGCGCCGCCGTCCCGCGTGCGGATCCGGGCGCCGAGGCTCTCGAGCGCCGCGACCAGACCGCGGATCGGGCGCTCCCCGATGCGGCCCCGCCCGCGCAGCGTGACCGGCCGGGGAATCGTCGCGGAGGCGGCGGTCAGGAAGCGGAACAGCGTTCCCGACTCTCCCACGGTGACGGCGATCTCTTCGAGCGGGGCGGAAGCGTCACCCGCCGAGGGCGCGCCGGTCACGACCAGCGCATCCCCGTCCTCCCGGATGTTCGCCCCGATAGCGCCGATTGCGGCGGCGGCGATCCGGATGTCGTCCCCGTCGGGCAGCCCGAGAAGCCGGGTCTCGCCCTCGGTCAGCGCCGCAGCGATCAGCAGGCGATTCGCTTCGTACTTGCTGCCCGGAACCCGGGCCGCCGCCCGAACCGGCGCCGGCCCGGGCGCCACCCGGGTCACAGCCCGATCCGGCGCAGCCCGGCGTCGACCGCGTCCCCGGACACCGGGAACGCGTAGCGGCGGGCGCCATCGGCCTCTTCGCTGTGCGCCCGACCCACGGCGGCGAGCAGGACGAACCGGGCTCTTCCGCCGCGCGCCTTCTTGTCGCTGCGGATGCCGTCGAGCACCGCCTCGCGCGTCACCCCGGCCGGCGCGCGCGAGGGGAGCCCCACCGCTTCGAGGAGCGCGACGACCCTGGCCTCGTCCGCCTCGGACAGCAGACCCTCGGCGCGGGCGATACGGCTCTCGGCGACGATGCCGGTGGCGACCGCGGCGCCGTGCGGCAGCCGGTACCCGGAGGCGAGCTCGAGGCCGTGCCCCACGGTGTGGCCGAAGTTGAGGACCTCGCGGAGCCCGGCCTCCTGTTCGTCGGTGCGGACGACGCCCGTCTTGATCCGGACGCTGGCGGCGACGAGCCGGGTCAGCGCGCCCGTCTCGCGGCGGAGCAGCGGGTCCAGGTCGGCCTCGAACCGGGCGAATGCCCCGGCGTCGCTGGTGGCGGCCATCTTGAACGCCTCGGCGAGCCCGTTCCGGTACTCGGCGTCAGGAAGCGTTCCGAAGAACCCGGTGTCGGCGAAGACCGCCACCGGCTGCCGGAACGCGCCGATCAGGTTCTTCCCCCAGGGGGTGTTCACGCCGGTCTTTCCGCCGACCGAAGCGTCCACCGCCGCCAGCAGCGTCGTGGGAACGGCCACGAAGGGCGCCCCCCGCAGGTAGGTCGCGGCCACGAACGCCGCCAGGTCGCTGACCACGCCCCCGCCGAAGCTCACGATGACGGTGTCGCGTCCCAGGTGGCGCGCGAGCAGTTCGTCCTCGATCCGTTCCTTCCGCCGCCGGGTCTTGTGCTCTTCTCCCGAGGGGACTTCCACCACGGTCGATCCGGACGGCAGGGCGGCCTCCAGCCGGTCGCGGTGGAGGGCGAGCGCTCCCGCGTCCGCGATCGCCGCGACCCGCCAGCCGGGGAACCGGTCCCGCAGCAGGTCGGGCAACCCGAGGATCGCGCCGGCGCCGGCGACCACCTCGCAGAAAGCGTCCCTCCGCGGGACGCGGACCTCGACGCGGGAGAGGCCGGAGGTCGCGCTTCCCCTGCTCACCCGAGCGGCAGGCGCTCTCCCGCTCCGGTGTCGGGCGGGCCTCCCACCGGGAGCCCGGGAGCTGTCGGCAGGTTCCGCTTGAGCGCCTTCGCCACCGCCCGCAGGTCTCCCATCAGGTCCGCGAACTGGTCGGGGTAGAGCGACTGGGCGCCGTCGCTGAGCGCTTCCGCCGGGTTCGGGTGGACCTCGATGATGAGTCCGTCGGCGCCGGCGGCGACCGCCGCCAGCGAGAGCGCCGGCACCAGGCTCTTGTTCCCGGCGGCGTGGCTCGGATCGGCGATCACCGGAAGGTGCGTCTCCTGCTTCAGCACTCCGATCGCGCCGACATCGAGCGTATTGCGGTACGCGGTCTCGAACGAGCGGATGCCCCGCTCGCACAGGATGACGCGCTCGTTCCCCTGCAGGATGTACTCGGCGGCGAGCAGGAACTCGCGGATCGTGTTCGCCGCCCCGCGCTTCAGGATGACGGGAACATCGACCAGCGCCATTTCCCGGAGCAGGTCGAAGTTCTGCATGTTGCGCGCGCCGATCCGGACGACGTCCACCAGCTCGGCGGCGATCTCGACGTCACGCACATCCATGACCTCGGTCTCGACGAGCACGCCGGTCGCCTCCCGGATCCGCTTCAGCATCCGGAGCCCGTCCCGCCCGAGACCCTGGAACGAATACGGCGACGTGCGCGGCTTGAACGCCGAAGCGCGCATGACCTCGAGGCCGAGCGAGCGAACCATCCGCGCCGACGCGAGCCCCTGCTCCTCGTTCTCGAGCGCGCAGGGTCCGGCGATGACCAGCAGGTCCCGCGATCCGAGGGTCTGGGTTCCGATTTCGATCCGGGTGTTCGAGCGATGGTGCGTCTTGTTCGCGAGCCGGTACGGCTTGGGCAGCCCGTAGACCGCCTTCACGGCGGGCTGGGTCCGCCAGTCCGCCTCGATCTCCCCGGAGAGGTCTCCCAGCACGTGGATCTGGGTGCGCACCGCTGCGTGGTGCACCGCGTAGTCGAGGGCCTTCGCCTCGATCTGGCGGCCGAGGTGCTCGATGTCCTCGGCGGTGGCGCCCTGGTGCAGGATGAGCACCATGGTGGCGGGCTCGGTGGAACGTGGGCTCATGAGACGGGCCGGACCTTCGTCCGGACGCGGCCGATCAGGCGGTCAGGTCGAGGAAGTTCTCCATCAGCCGACGGCCGGCGGGCGTCAGGATGGACTCGGGGTGGAACTGTACGCCCCACATCGGGGCCGCGCGATGGCGAACCGCCATGACCTCGTCGTCGTCTTCGGCTCGGGCGGTGACTTCGAACTCCGGCGGGAGGGGTTCGTTCGCCGCGAGCGAGTGATAGCGCGCCGCGGGAAACGGGTTTTCCACCCCGGCGAAGAGCCCCTTCGCGTCGTGGCGCACCAGCGACGTCTTCCCGTGGACGAGGCGCCGGGCCCGTCCGATCGTTCCGGCGAACGCCTGGACGAGCGACTGGTGGCCGAGGCAGACCCCGAGGACGGGAACTTCGCCAGCGAATCGGCGCGCGAGTTCCACCGAGATGCCCGCCTTGTCCGGGGTGCAGGGGCCGGGCGAGATCACGACGCGCGCGGGCCGGAGGGCGGCGGCCTCCTCCACGGTGAGCCGGTCGTTCCGCACGACTTCCGGCTCGGCGCCCAGTTCTCCGAGGAGCTGCACGAGATTCCAGGTGAACGAGTCGTAGTTGTCGAGGACGAGGGTCACGACGGTTCCGGCTCAGGTGAGTCCCTCGTGGGCCATGCGCAGCGCGGTGAGCACCGCGTCGGCCTTCTGGCGGGTCTCTTCGAATTCGGCTTCCGGGTCCGAGTCGGCGACGACCCCGCCCCCGGCCTGGAAGTAGGCCATCCCGCCGGTGGCGACCAGCGTCCGGATGGCGATCGCGGTGTCCGAGGCGCCGCTCCATGAGAAGTAGCCGACCGCGCCTCCGTACACCCCGCGCCGCTCCGTCTCGAGCTCGTCAATGATCTCCATCGCGCGGATCTTGGGCGCCCCGGTGAGCGTCCCGGCAGGGAACGTAGCGCGCAGCGCGTCGAAGGCGTCGAGCCCCGGACGCAGCCGCCCCCGCACCCGGGATACGAGATGCATGACGTGGGAGTAGCGCTCGATCTCGGAGAACGCCTCGACTCTCACATCCCCGAAGCCGGCGATGCGGCCGATGTCGTTGCGGGCGAGGTCCACCAGCATCACGTGCTCGGCGCGTTCCTTCTCGTCGGCCAGCAGGTCGCGCTCGAGCGCCTCGTCCCGGACCGGGTCGTCGTGGCGGGGCCGGGTCCCGGCGATCGGGCGGGTCTCGACGACCCCGTCCTGGGTCCGGGTCATCATCTCCGGTGAAGCGCCCGCGACGACCAGGTCCCCGAAGTCCAGGTAGTACATGTAGGGGGAGGGGTTGACGACCCGCAGCGCCCGGTAGAAGTCGAAGGGCTCGACGGTGAGCGGCGTCCGGAAGCGCCGCGAGGGGACGACCTGGATGATGTCGCCGGCGGCGACGTAGTCCTTGGCCCGGCGCACGCGGTCGAGGTACGCCTCGCGGCTCAGGTCCGATGTGGGCTCAGGGAATGGCGGTATCCGCCGCGGGACCGCGCGCGCGGTCTCCGGGAGCGCGGCCCAGAGTCTCCTCACTTCGGCCTCGAGCTCGGCCGCCGCGCGGTCGTAGGCAACGTCGGGGTCCTCGCCGGGCCGAAGGATGGTGTTCGACACGACCTGGATGACGCTGCGGGCGTGATCGAAGACGACGACCGCCCCGCTGAGGAGGAACGCGGCGTCCGGCAGCCCGAGCGAATCCTCCACCGTGTCCGGGAGCCTCTCGAAGCGCCGGACGGCGTCGTAGCCGAGGTATCCGACGAGTCCCCCGTGAAACGGCGGGAGCCCCTCCGGCTCGGCGGGGCGCGATTCCGCCAGCACCTCCCGGAGGGCGTCCAACGGGTCGCGGCTGGTTGTCGTCCGGACCTGGCCGTCGGGGAGAGCGCGCCGGGTGATCTGCTCCCCGCGCACTTCGACGATCTCCCGGGGACGGGACCCGAGGAAGGAGTAGCGGGCCACCGTCTCCCCGCCCTCGACCGACTCCATGAGGAACGAGGGGCCGCCATCGGCCAGCCGCAGGAAGCTGGACACCGGGGTGTCGCAGTCCGCGACGATGCGTCGCCACACCGGGATCAGGTTCCCCTGCTTCGCGAGCCGCCGGAAATCGGCCCTCGAAGGCGTCAGATCCCCGGTGCGCCGCATGGGCCGGGAGTCTAGGTTCGGGAGACCGGATCGTCACGGCCGCGCCATCCGGCTCACTAACATTCCCGAATGTCGCTGGAGGCGCTCCGGGACCGCGTCGCCCAGGCGGACCGGGACCTTCTCGACGCGTGGGCGCGTCGGGAGGAGGCGGTCCGGGCGCTCGGGCGGCTGAAGGCGGAACGCGGCCTTCCCATCCACGACCCGCAGCAGGAGGGACCGGTCTTCGAGCGGGCCCGCGTGCGCGCCGAGCGCCGGGGGCTTCCCCCGGACGCCGTGGAAGAGGTCATCGGGGTCATCATGCGGACCTCGTTGGCCCGCCAGGAGACGATCCGCGTGCGGTCGCGCCGGTCGGGCGCGGGCCGGAAGGCGCTGGTGATCGGCGGTGGGGGCCGGATGGGGCGGTGGTTTTGTCGTTTCCTTGCGGATCAGGCGTATTCGGTCACGGTCGCGGACCCGGGGGGCGCTCCTCCCGACACCCCGCAACTCCGCGACTGGCGGGATGCGCGCGGCGAATCCTGGGACGTCACGGTCGTGGCCGCGCCGATCCTGGTGTCCGCGGACATTCTCGCGGCGATGGCCGAGACTGGATGGCCGGGACTGGTGTTCGACATCGGGTCGGTCAAGGCTCCCCTCGCGCCGGCGCTGGGACGGCTCGCGAGCCGGGGAGTCCGGACCGCTTCGGTCCACCCGATGTTCGGACCGCACGCCATCCTTCTCCACGGGCGGCACATCCTCGTCATGGATGCGGGCAGCCCGGAGGCCGCCGATGAGGCGGAGGCCCTCTTCGGCGAAACGATGGCGGAGATCCTCCGGCTCCCGCTCGAACAGCACGATCCGCTCATCGCGTATGTCCTGGGCCTCTCCCACGCCCTGAACCTCGCCTTCCTCGAGGCGCTTCGCAACAGCGGCGAGCAGGCGCCGCAGCTCGCCCGGATCTCGAGCGTCACGTTCGACCGCCAGTTGCGGGTGTCCGCGGCCGTGGCCGCGGAGAATCCGCATCTCTATTACGAGATCCAGCGGCTCAACCCGGATGGCCAGCGGGCGCTCGCCGGCCTCGCCGAGGCGGTATCCCGTATCCGGGCCGCCGTCGGCGACGCCCGCGAGGGGGCGTTCGTTGGCCTGATGGAGAGCGGACGCGAGTGGGTGAGCTCCCGCCGCGCGCCGGGGTCCCGTCGCGTCGCCGAGTCCTGAAGAGGCGGCGGCCCGCCGCGCCGGGCTGCTACCGCGGCCGCTCCGCCGCCAGTCGCGCGATCCGGTCGCAGAACTCGGGGAACCCGATCCCCACGCACGCCGCCGACTGGGGAAGCAGGCTCCTGGTCGTCATCCCGGGCAGGGTGTTCGCTTCCAGCACCGACGGCTCCCCGTCGGCGTCCAGCCGGAAATCCACCCGCGAGAAATCCCTGAGCCCCAGCGCGCGGTGGGTCCCGAGGGCCAGCTCCGCGAGACGGGTCCGGAGGGCTGCCGGGATGTCCGCCGGGAAGATCTCGTCGGCGAGCCCCGGGGTGTACTTGGCGTGGTAGTCGAAGAGGCCGCCGTGGGCGACGATTTCCCCGACTCCCAACGGCTCGAGATCGGGTCCGCCGGCGCCCACCACTCCCACGGTGAACTCCCGGCCGGGCAGCATCGCCTCGACGAGCGCCAGACTGTCGTGTCGGCGCGCCTCCGCCACCGCGGCCCGCACCTCCTCCCAGGACTTCGCCATCCGCAGGCCGACCGAGGACCCCACCTGCGACGGCTTCACGATCACGGGAAGCCCGAGCGCGTCGATCTCGCTTCGCCACGGCGTCGGGTCGTCGCGGTCGCAGACCACGAACCGGGCGGTCGGGATCCCCGCGCCCCGAAGCACCCGTTTCGCGGCCGCCTTCTCCATCGCGAGGGCGCTCGCCAGCACGCCGCTGCCGGTGTAGGGGCGGTCCCCCAGCTCGAGGAGCGCCTGGAGTCGTCCCCCCTCGCCGTCCAGACCGTGGAGAACGAGGAAGGCCACGTCCGCGGAGCGCACCGCGGCTAAGCGGAGGAGCCCGGGAACATCCTCGCGCTCCCGCAGGCGGGCGAGCTCCTCGGCCGATGGCGGCCGGCGTCCCACCCGGAGGGCCAGGTGGTGACCCTCGCTCTCGGGGTCGAGTTCGCCCCGCACCGTGTCCACCGCGGTCACCGCGTGGCCCGCCGCCCGCAGCGCCCGCAGGACCTCGCCACCCCCGGCGAGCGCCACTTCGCGTTCGGGAGTCGTGCCCCCGGTGATCAGAACGATCCGCAGCGGACCGCCTCGGTCGACGCTCACAGCCGGAGAGCCAGCCGCACCGCTTCCGGCAGAGGTCGGGGAGCGGAGCGCAGGGTGAGGAGGACCAGCGTGGCGGCCCCGACGCCGAGCGCCACCGCGGCGGTCGGGGCGCCGAAGCCCGGTCGGGCGGCCTCGAGCAGAACGAGCGCGGCGAGCCCCGCAATCATCGAGGCGGTGGCCGCCCGCGCCGGAACCCGGCGCCAGGCGAGCCCCAGCATCATCGTCGGCGCCAGCCCGGCGGCGAACACCCCGAATCCGAGCGTTCCGAGCCAGACGATGAGCCCTCCCCCGGCGAGGTGCCAGGCGGCGACTCCGGCGGCCAGGATGCCGACGAGCGCCGAAGCCCCGCGCGCCGACCGCAGACCGCCCGTGTCCCCGTCGGCGCCACGGCCCAGCGCCGCGGGAAGGTCGCGGACCAGAGCGGCCGCCCCGAGGTTCAGGAAGGCGTCGCTGGTCGAGAGGATCGCGGCGAGCACCGCCGCGCTCAGCAGGCCGGCCAGAATCGCCGGCGCCTCGGGGAGCGACATGACGGCGAGGGCGGCGTCGTCCGGGTGGGAGAGGGCGGGGAGCCTCCCGCTCGCGGAGTGGGCCAGCGCCGCGGCGCCGAGGCCGATCCAGACGAGCAGGCTCAGGCTCTGGGCGCCGCCGATGACCGCGGGCAGGGCCCGAAGCGACGCAGGGCTCCTCAGCATCAGGAACTTGTGGAGCATATGGGGCTGGCCCAGCACCCCGACGGAGAACAGCAGCAGGAACCCGAGTCCGGTCCCGGGGTCCAGCACGCCGAACGGCTCGAGCCGCCGGAGCGCGGCCTCGCCGCCTCCCGCTACGGCGGTCACCAGGCCGTCGGGGCCCGAGACGCTGGAGAGGGCCCACCAGAAGGCGGCGACCGCGGCGCCCGCCATGACGACGCCCTGGAGCACATCGGTGTCCACCGAGGCCACCATGCCCCCGCCGAGGGAATAGGCGAGGAGAACGAGGAGTCCGAGGAGGAGTCCCGCGGCGAGGCCGAGGCCGGGGAATGCGACCTGGGCCGCGCGCGCCAGGGCGGAGAGCTGGACGCCCAGATATATCACGCTTCCGAAGAGGATGACCGCGGCGGCTACGGCGGCGGGCGCCCTTCCGCCGAAGCGGAACCCGACCGCCTGCGGAAGCGTCTCGGCGCCGCTGGCCTCGGCGATCAGCAGGAGCCGCCGTCCCACGGTGCGGCACAGCAGCGCCGCGGTGAATCCCGCGGGAACCACGATAAGGAGCGAACCGAAGCCGATCTCGGCGGTCCATCCCGGCCCACCGAGGAACACGAACCCGCTGAAGGCGGAGGCGGCCACCGCGAGACCGGCGCGGAACGGGCCCAGCCGCCGGCCGGCGACGAAGAAGTCGGACTCGTTGCGGGTGCGGCGCATGGCCAGCAGGCCGACCGCGAGGGTCGCCAGCAGGAGCAGCGCTGGAATCATCGGGAGATCCCCGTCTCGGCGTCGCCCGCCCGCCCGGAACCCCTTGCGGGAGGCGCCGCCGCTTCGCGGAGCCGTCGCAGATCCTCGTTCGACGGGGGTTCGAAGGCGGCGGCGAACCCGACGGTCGTCAGCAGCAGCGGAACGAGGAAGACGCCGCTCAGCAGGGCCCAGAGCGCGCGCGGCAGTCCGAACGGTCCGTCCCCGCTGAGGAGCGCGGCGCCAGCCACGCCCAGAACGAGGGAGGCGGCGAGGCCGGTCGTCGTCCACCGGTCCCATCTCGCGCCCCGGGCGCTCCGGTTCGCCCCAACCGCCGAACCCGTGGACCACACCGCCAGGATCGCGAGCGCCACGGCGCCGGCGACAAGTCCGGCGCCGGCGCTCCCCCCTGCGGGCGCCGCCACCGCGGCGGCGGCCGCAGCGAGCGCAAACCCGGCGATCGCCGGCTTCACCGAGCGCCGGATCGGCGCGGCGCCTGAGGGGCGCTCCGTGGACCGGTGGCTAACATTCCACATCCTTGAGAAGGGGATTCATGGTAGTGCGCAGCTTCCTCTCGTTGGCGTTCGTCCTTGCCGTTCTGGCGGCCTGCGCGGCGCCGCCTCCCGAGCCGGCCGCGCCCGCCCCGGCGCCGGACACGGTCGCCGGCTGGCGCATCGTGGACCTGAGCCATCCCTACGGCGAGGGCACGCTCTACTGGCCCACCGACACCCGGGGCTTCGAACTGAACACGCTCGCCGAGGGAGAGACCGACGCCGGCTTCTTCTACGCGGCGAAGGAGTACGCCTCGGCGGAGCACGGCGGAACGCATATCGACGCCCCCTACCACTTCGCCGAGGGACAGGCGGATGTGGCGAGCGTTCCCCTTTCGCGCCTCATCGTTCCCGGCGTCGTCGTGGATGTGGCCGCGAGCGCGGACGCCGACCCCGACTACCGGGTCACCGCGGCGGACATCGAGGCCTGGGAGGCCCGGAACGGGCGAATCCCCGACGGCGCCGGCGTCCTGTTTCGCACCGGCTGGCCGGCTCGCTGGCCCGATGCGCTGGCCTATCTGGGCGATGACACCCCCGGCGACGCCTCCGGGCTCCACTTCCCGGGGGTCTCCGCCGACGCCATGCGCCTGCTCGTGGACCGGAACCCCGGAATCGTCGGGATCGACACCGCGAGCATCGATCACGGCCCCTCGCAGGACTTCATCGCCCACCAGATCGGGGCCGCCGCCGGGATCCCGAACCTGGAGAACCTCGGTGATCTCTCGGACCTGCCGGAGACCGGATTCCTGCTGGTCGCGCTTCCGATGAAGATCGAGGGCGGCACTGGCGCCCCGGTCCGCGCGGTGGCGCTCATTCCGCCCGGCTGATCCGGGCGGGAACGGGAACCCTCGCCTGATCGTCGACGCCCGCTTCGGTGGGCGCTGATCCGCGACCGCCGATGACCGAAGAGCCCGCGAAACCCCATCCGCTGGCGCGGTTCGCCGCGCTCGTCGTCGAGGCGCTTCGGGGGTCCGACCGGGATCTGACCTCGGGGCCGCTCGGCCCCGCCGTGCTCGTCCTGGCGGTGCCGATGGTCATCGAGATGATCGGCGAGTCCATCTTCGCGGTGGTGGACGCCCTCTTCGTTTCCCGACTGGGGGCGGCGGCGCTGGCTTCGGTGGGCCTCACCGAGACCGCGCTCAACTTCGTCTTCGCGATCGCGATCGGTTTCTCGTTCGCGGTGACCGCCGTCGTCGCGCGCCGCTATGGCGAGGGCGACCGGCGGGGCGCCGCGCGCGCCGGGGTTCAGGCGATCGGGCTGGGCATCGGGTTCTCGCTGGTCATGGCGGTGATCGGGGTCTGGTTCGCCCCCGACATCCTCCGCGTCCTGGGAGCGGACGCCGAAGTCGTGGCGACCGGGACGACCCACGCCCGGATCATGTACGCGGGGATGGCGACGATCATCCTCCTGTTCCTGAACAACGCGATCCTGCGCGGCGCCGGCGACGCGCAGGCCGCGATGCGGGCGCTGTGGATCTCGAACGCGATCAACATCGTCCTCGACCCGTGCCTCATCTTCGGGCTGGGTCCCTTCCCGGAGCTGGGCCTTCCCGGCGCGGCGGTGGCGACCACGATCGGGCGGGGAACCGGAGTCGCCTACCAGTTCTGGGTGCTGGCGAGGGGGAGGCGGCTCCGGATCCGCCGCGAGGACATCCGGGTCCAGTGGCCGGTGGTGAAGAACCTGTGCCGGGTCTCGGTGGGGGGGATCGGGCAGATGCTCGCGGATGTCCTGCCGTGGCTGGTGCTCATCCGGATCATTTCCGGCTTCGGGTCGGTCGCGGTCGCGGGGTGGGTCATCGCGGTCCGGGTGGCGCTGTTCGTGATCCTGCCGGCGTGGGGACTGTCCAACGCCGCTTCGACGCTCGTCGGACAGAACCTCGGCTCCGGCCAGCCGGAGCGGGCCGAGCGGGCCGTCTGGATCACCGCCTTCTGGAACATGGCGTTCATGGCGGTGGTCACCGTCGGCTTCGTGGTCTTCGCCCCCGACATCGCGGGTCTCTTCGGGGCGGCCCCCGAGGTCGAGGCGCTCGCCGCGACCGCGCTGCGGGTCGTCAGCTACGGCTATGTGGCCTACGCGCTGGGGATGGTGACCCGCCAGGCCTTCAACGGGGCGGGGGATACCCGGACCCCGATCTGGATCGACATCCTGTGCTTCTGGATGTTCGAGATCCCGCTCGCCTGGGGCCTCTCCCGGACGGCGCTGGGCGTGGACGGAGTCTTCTGGGCGGTCGCCATCGCCTACTCGGTCTCGGCCGTCGTCAGCACGCTCTGGTTCCGCCGGGGCAAGTGGAAGACGCAGCAGGTCTGAATCCAAAGACCCACACCGGGCGCCCCGCCCCGCCCGTGGGAGAATCCCGTTCCGGAGGAGCGGTCATGAAGTACCGGGCGCGACTGGCTGTGCTCGGCGTCGTCTCGGGCGCCGTGCTCGGGACGGTTCTGGGTAGCGTCGGCCCCGAGATCGGCATCGCGGCGGGGGTGGCGATCGGCGCCGTGACGGGCGCCCTGGCGGGCGTCGCGGCAGGCGGATTCGGAGGGGAGGACGCGCGGGCGAAAGTTTCGGATCAGCGCGGCTTGCTGTCCGGCGCGAAGCAGGCGGCGATGGGGCTCGCGGTGGGCGCTGCGGAGGGCGCCGCGCTGGGTGCGGTTCTGGGAATGTTCATCCTCCCCGGAGCGGGCGCCGAGGCGGGCGCCGCCGTGGGTTGCCCGGCGGCCGCGATCTCCGGCCTCCTTGTCGGGTGGATGGCCCAGACTCCCCCGTTCCGTAGGCACGCCGCGGCGCCGACGCGCCTCTCAGGCTGAGGCGCGCTGTCCGGAGGACGTCGGTCTTGGGGTGTCAGGCGCTCGGCCGGCGCGGAAGCCGGGAGACGCCCACCAGGAAGGCATAGATCTCGGCGATCTCGCCGAGGCCCCGGTAGCGGCCCGACCGTCCGCCGTGTCCGGCGTCGAGGGTCGTCCGTAGGAGGATCCGCGCGTCCGGATCCGTGTTGCGTTCCCTCAGGCGCTGGACCCATTTCGTGGGCTCCCAGAACTGGACCTGGGAATCGTGGAGACCGCTCGTCACGAACAGATGGGGCAGCCGGGTGTTCGGGATGTTCTCGTAGGGTGCGTAGCCGGCGATGCGGTGGAAGAACGCCTCCTCGCGCGGATCCCCCCACTCGTCGTACTCGCTCGTGGTCAGCGGGATCGATTCGTCGAGCATCGTGTTCAGGCAGTCCACGAAGGGGACCATCGCGACCGCGCCGGCGAACAGATCCGGAGCGCGGTTCACCACCGCGCCCACCAGCAGGCCTCCAGCGCTGCCCCCCATCGCGAACATCCGGTCCGGGTCGCAGAGCCGCCGGTTCCGCAGGTGGCGGGCGGCGGCGATGAAGTCGGTGAAGGTGTTCTCCTTGGCGTGCTGGCGGCCCGCCTCGTACCAGGCCCGGCCGAGTTCCTGCCCGCCCCGGATGTGCGCGATCGCAAAGGAGAAGCCCCGGTCCAGCAGGCTGAGCCGGATGCGCGAGAAGGTCGGATCCATCGGGATGCCGTAGGAGCCGTAGCCGTAGAGCAGCAGCGGCGACCCTGGTCCCGGGGGGTGATCCCGGTGGTGGACGAGGGAAACGGGAACCCGGACGCCGTCCGGCGCGCGGGCGATGAGCCGCCGCTCGCGGTAGTCCTCCGGACGAAACCCGGGGACCGGGTCGCGCTTCAGTTGCCTTCGCCGCCCGGTCTTCAGGTGGACCGCGAGGGTGCGGGGAGCGGTCTTCGGTCCGCTGACGACGACCCGGACCTCCGACGCATGCGGTTCGGGGTTGTCCTCGGGGTCGAGCGCGCGCAGCCGGCCGGGAAGGCGCGCGAGTCGCGACTCCGAGCCGTCCCACGCGAGGAGACGCAGCTCCTGTCGGCCGCCGCGCCGCTCGAAGACGGCGATCCCGTCCTCGAACGCCTCGAAGCCCTCGATCTGGGCCCCGTCGCGGGCCGGGACCAGGTCGCTCCAGCGGGTGGGGTCGCCCGGAGCGTCTTCCGGCGCCGACACCAGCCGGTAGTCCGGCGCATCCCGGTTCGTCCGCAGGAGAAAGCGGTCCCGGAAGTGGTCCAGCTCGAACAGATGCCGGCTTCCCCGGGGGACGAGGCGGCGCGGCGCGGCCTCCGGCTTCCCGGCCGGCACGGCCCAGGCCTCCGCGTCGTCGGTCTGCTGGCAGTGGATCAGCAGGAATTTCCGGGAGCGGCTCTCCTCGACGCTCACCGAGAATTCCTCGTCGGTCTCTTCGAAGACGAGCCGGTCCGCCGCCGGCGGGTCGCCGAGGCGGTGGTGGACCACCTGGAACCACCGCAGGGTCTCCGGGTCCAGACGGGTGTAGAAGACGCCGCGACCCGAAGCGGTCCAGGCCAGGTTCGGCGCGGCGCCGGGAAGACGGTCCGCGAGGAATCGGCCGGTCCGGGTGTCGAGGAACCGGACTTCGTAGGTCCGGCGGCCCACGGTGTCCACCGCGATCGCGACCAGGTCGTGCTCCGGCGCCACCTCCATGGCGCCCAGGTCGAAGTGCCCGTCCCCCGCCGCGCCGTGTTCCTCCGCGGCCATGCGGTTCAGATCGAAGAGGATCTCCTCCGGGCCGCGGCGGCCGCCGGGCCGGGCGGGGCGCCGCCTTCGCCAGAGGACGGGGTACTCCTGCCCGCGCTGGTAGCGCGAACCGTAAAGAAACGGACCGTGGCGAACCGGGGGGGACGCGTCGTCGGGAACGATCCGGTCCCGGAACTCCTGCTCGATCCGGTCGCGGAGCGCGCCCCACGGCGCCATGACCTGGTCGGTCCAGGCGTTCTCCGCCTCCAGGTGGCGGAGCGTCGCCGGATCCTCCCGGTCCCGGATCCATGCCCACGGATCGGTGAAACCCCTTCCGAACCGCTCCCAGGTCGTGGGACGTCGCGGGGCGCGCGGCGGCCCGGCCTGCGGGCCGCGATGGGAATTGGGAGCGGGCTCCCCGCGGTCCGGCATCGGCCGGAAGGTTACTGGCCGACCGGCACTTCGTCGCGCGGCGGCAGCGGCTCCTCGGGAGCGCCCAGATGCCCCGCCTCCAGGAACGCCATGACCCCGAAGAGCGCGCCCCAACTGTGGAAGGGGTCGCTCGAGAGGCGCTCGTCGTCCCCGGCCCCGGTGATCGAGGAGTAGTTCTCGCTCACGTATCCCTTGCGCCGCCACTCCGAGAGGAACATGTCGAGCGAGCGTTCGGACAGCTCGGCGGCCGTCTCCCGCTCGCCGGCGGCGCGGAGCCCGAGGTAGGTGAGGAAGTTCAGGGGCGGCCAGATCGCCCCCTTCCAGTAGCGCTGGCGGGGGAAGGAGGGATCGTCGCGGGTCGTGGAGGGAAGGATGAACTCGCCCCAGAACTCCTCGGGATTTCTCAGGTGCTCATGGATCAGCCGCGCGGCCCGCTCCGGCGAGGGGACGCCGGCAAGCAGCGGGTAGAAGAGGGTGGGGGAGCGCCGGCGGGAAGGCCGCTCGAGGTCCGTGCGGTAGTTCAGGTAATACCCCGCGTCCTCGACCCAGAGCCCCTCGAGCGCCTCGGCGTAGCGGTCGCCGCGCTCGGTGAGCTCCTCGGCTTCAGCAACCCGGCCGAGGCGGAGCGCCAGCTCGGTCAGCGCCCGGCAATCGGCGATGTAGAGGCTGGTGAGGCCCACGTCCTGGAGCTCGAGGGTGTTCTTCTCCCGATTGAACGGAACGTCCTCATACATCGGCGAGTCGTCCATCCCCGACTCGTAGCCCGCCGCGGTCTTCGTCCGGACGACCGGCTCCCGGAACGGGTTCTTCGCGGCGTGCGACCCGTAGGAGAGGAGACCCCCGTTGTCCCGGGCGGTTGGCCACCACCGGTTCCATTCCAGGAGCGGGTCGAACGCGGCCTCCTCGAACCACCGCTCGGGGAACCGGCGGATGATCTCGCGGACCATGATGCCTCCCACCGGGGGCTGGGAGCGGTCCCACGATTTGGAGCCGTTCCCGCGGTTGTCGTTCGGGAGGAACCCCTCCGGGGTGCGGCCGCGGAGATGCTCGATGGCGTTTGCGAGCGCCAGATCCCGGCTCTCGAGTCCGGCGAGCCAGGCGAGGAAGAAGTTGTCCCAGCCGAAGAGCGCGAAGCCGCCGTACTCCTCGTTCCAGAGCCGGCCCACCGTGGAGACCACCCGTTCGTCGCGCGGCTCGTAGACCGTGTTCCAGCCGAGGCTGGAGGTCACGGCGATCCACGCCTCCGCGAGGTCGCCGTAGGCCGCCGCCCGCCGCTCCAGCGCAGCGCGGGCCTCCTCGAGTCTTGCGCCGAGGTCCTCGAGGGTCGGCGCGCCCGCCCCGGTGTGAAGGCCCACCGGCTGATCGAGCCGGACCACCCGGTGCGGCGCCAGCCCTCCGGTGTAGGGGTCGTCATCCGGCGTCCCCAGAACCCGGACCCGCTGGCGCCCCGAGGGGAGCGTCGCGATGAACCCGGCCTCGTCCGTCGCGACCGAGCCCGGGCGATTCCAGACGGTCCCGACGCTCACCACCAGCTCGAAGGGATACGGCGCCGGGGCGCCGGGGGAGACGAGCACGATGAGGTCTTCGCCGCTTCGGCCGAACTCGATGCGCGCCTTGAGCCCCTTCCATTCGAGGTCGAGCCGCCCGTAGGACCCGTCGATCGCGCGGGGTCCCGGGCGGACCAGCTCGGCCTCCGGCCCGGAGCGGCCGATGAGGGTGGTGGGCAGGAAGTCCTCTTCGAGGAAGTCGTGCCGCTTGAGCGCGAGGTCCACCGCCAGGCCCTCCGGCAGCAGGACCCAGCGAAGCACGCTCCGGTTGTCCCAGGTGTTCCAGCCGGTGGCGAGCCGCTGCTGGATCTCGCGGTACTCGGGTCCGTTCCCGAGCTCCTCGTCGTACTCCGCGTATCGGTCCGGCCAGTCCGGTTCGGCGTCCGACTCGACAGCCGGCTCCACGGAGGGCGTCGCGGGCTCGCCGCAGCCGCCACCGGCGATCGCCGCCAGCAGGACCAGCAGCGTCGCCGGGCCGCGGACCCCCGGGATGAACCCGGCGAGCGCTCCAAGCCCCCTCGGGGGCGTCACTCCATCTTCCAGAAGGCCAGCCCCGAAGCCTGTTTGCCGACCTCGACGACGGCTTCGCGCCGGGTCGTTTCGAGGTTGTAGAACTCGACCCGTCCCGGCTCGCCGCCGATCTCCTCGACGGTGACGATGGCGAAGCGGCTGTCCGGGGTGATCGCGACGCCGTGTGTGATGCGGGCCGAGGCCGGGACCGAGGCGCGCTCGCTCCCGGTCTTCAGATCCCAGAATCCCACTGAGCTGTTCGTTTTCTCGGTCACCACCAGGTGTCGGCCATCGGGGGAGACATCGATGTTGTAGGGGCCGTTCCGCGTGTCGAATCGGCGCCGGGGGGCCCACTCCGCGACGTCGACTTCGAGGACCTGGTTCGCTCCCTGAAGCGCCACGTAGAGCGAGCGCCCGTCGGGAGTCGGCTGGACCCAGGTCGGGTTGACTCCGGCGGCGCCCCCCATGGCCATGCCGCCGTGTCCGGCGTGGGCGTCGCCTCCCATCGATTCGACGGCGCCGGTCGTGGCGTTGTCCGCGGTCAGCCGCATCCGCCGACGCGGCTGGAGCGTCATGGAATCGATCTCGAACAGCTCCGAACTCATCATCGCCACCGAATACGCCAGCATCCCGTCCGGCCCCAGCCGCGACCCGTGCGGCATGACGCCCTGTTCGATCTGGGCGATCTCGGTCATGGACACCGTATCGATCACCGAGACGCTCGAGGGGACGTGGTCGCCGTGCAGGTTGAAGTTCACGACGAACAGGAATCCGGTGGTCGGGCTGATGTCCATCGTCGCCGGAAAGAGCCCGGCGGTCGCATCCGCGACTTCGAGGTCGGTCCCGGTCTCGAACTTGTGGACCGTGCCGTAGGGCATGCCGTGGGCGATCGAGACATACCAGTGGCGGCCGTCGGGAGACACCTGGATGCCGTGCGGGCCCTCGATCTCGTTCGGGAGGATCCCCACCGGAATGCGGCGGACCAGTTCCCCGCCGTCCGGCCCGAAGCGGACGAGGTCCACGGTGTCGTCGGACTCCGCGGCCACGTAGACGAAGTAGTCGTGATCGGCGCTGGTCTGCGCTGAGGCGGTGAGCGGCGCGGCGAGCGCGAGGAGCGCTCCGGAGAGGAGCGGGCGTCGCGTCGACCGCCGGAGTCGGGGGAGATCGGGGAGCGGCATGGGGAGGCGACCGATTCTATGGGGAGGCCGCGGAAAGGCGTCGGGCCGCGCCGAATTGCTCAGCGGCCGGAGACCTCCATGGGCCGCAGCTCCTTCCAGCGCTCGATGAACGCGACCGCCGCGTCCACGAAGGCCTCCGCCTCCCTTCGGCCCCGCTCGACGCTCGAGGCCTCCAGATCGCGAACGCTCCAGACGCCGGTGTCCGTGAGCTCCCGGGTGGACGTCCCCTTGCCGGTCTCCTCGGCCTTCAGGCTCTCGGCGAGGAACACCCGAAGCGCGGTGGGATCCCCGTCGACCACCTCGGGGAGCATCCGCTCCAGGTGCTCGGGCATCGTCAGGGTCGTGTCCAGGGCCTGTCCCAGATCGACCAGATCGGGGATCAGGTAGAGCGAGCTCGAGGTCTCGCCGACCCCGCCGTGGCGATCGAACACCGGGCCCCCCGGGGCCGGCTCGCGCGCCGGCGCCTGTCGGAACGGCGTGGCCGCGGCGCCCAGCTCGACGGCGATGCCCTCGGTCTCGTGGTTGATCCGGTCGGCGATGTACTGCGAGATGACCCGGTTGCCGCCGTGCGAGTTGAGGATCAGGAACCGGCGGAAACCGTGGCGCATGAGGCTCTGCGCCGCTTCGAAGAAGACCTCCTGGATCAGTTCCGCGGGCAGGCTGATCGTGCCGGCGAATCCCAGGTGGTAGGGCGAGTTGCCCGGAAAGAGGATCGGCGCCACCAGCACATCGGTTCGCTGGGCGACGAGCTTGGCGCGCTCCAGCCCGTTCAGGATGTCGGTTCCGATCGGCAGATGGGCGCCGTGCTGCTCGAGGGCCCCGACCGGCAGGATGACCATGTCGGTCCGGGTGAGCAGCTCCTCGACTTCCGTCCAGCTCATGTGGGGCAGGTAGTTGCGGACCTTCGTTTCTCCCCAGAGCGGATTCGTCTGGGCCCCGGCGAAGCCCGCGGTGAGGAAAACGGCGAGGATCGCCGGAGTGAAGAGCTTGCTGGACATGGGACGGCCTCCGGGGGCGAAGGTATCCCACCGCGGGGCGGACCGCCCCGCGCGCTCCGGACTATTCGGACGCGCGCTGCATGCGAATGATCTGGGCCACCGCCGGAGCCTCGAAGTACGGAGGGACGTCGAGGAGCGCGATCGGCTCGCGGGGCAGGGTGTCCTCCGACTTGAACTCGAAGTCCTCTCCGGTGGCCGTCCCGGCGTCGTAGGCGACCAGTTCCGCCGCCACCGCGTCATGCCAGCGGCCATCGGCGTCCGTCGCGCAGATGTCGGAGAACCCGACGAACCAGTCGGCGCTCGGGTCGATCATCTGCGCGTACGAGAAGCACGGCTTTTCGAGCGAGATCTCGACCGACGGGTCGGGAGTGAAGAAAAGGGCCAGCATCTCGGCGAGGCTCCGGAAGACGATCTCGCCTCCGGCGGCCTCCGCCTCGGCGAGAAGCGCAGCGGAGCTTCCGGTCTCGGCCAGGATCTTGAGCCCGTCCGAGGCGGTCTCGCCCGGCTTCCATGGAGCCTCGCCGGGCGCGTGCGCCACCATCGCCAGCGGCGGGGCGAAGTCCACTCCCTCCGGCAGCGATCCCGGCACGCGGGGGCTGATCAGCGGCTCCGGCTGGAGGAAGGTGTAGGTGGCGGTGGCGGGTTCGGGTTCGGGGGCCGGCGCCGGCGCCGGGGTGGGAGCGGGCGTCGGGGCGGGGGTCTCGGAGTCCCCGCAGGAGGCGAAAGCGGCCGCGGCGGCGAACAGGAGAACCTGGCCGGCGAAGCGGGTCAGTCGCTGGCGTTCAGGAAGAGATGGATGGGCGTTCAAGGGGGTCCTTCGCTGGCTTGGATCGGAACGGTGGGCGGACATCCGGTTCGGTCCGGCTGGTGAGATGGAGGAGACGAAACCTGATACCGGGAATCAGGTTCAGAACGTTACCGCGGCTCACGCCCGCACGGGGGGCCGCCGGCTCACCCCTGGCTTGCGCGGCGAAGCGCGAAGGCGGATGCGGTGCGCACCGGGTCTACGCCCGGCTGGAAGATGCGTTCGGACGCCGCTTTCGCCAGGGCGATCCCGCTGGGGCGCCCGAAGTGGCCGGTGAGGGCGGTCTCGGCGCGAATCTCGACATCGTGTCCGCGCTCTTCCAGCAGGCGCGCCACCTCGGAAGCCGAGGGGGTTCTCTCGTCGAGGCTGAGCGGGCCGGTGTCGGCGTGAAACCCCGGCCCCTCCGCGGCTTCCGGCAGGGAGACCCCGCGGCCGAGAGCCCGCGCCAGCATGATCGCCACCGCCGAGATGAGCCGGCGGCCCCCCGGAGAGCCGGCGACGACCTCGAGCTCGCCGTCCCGGCAGACCAGCGCGGGCGCCGCCGCGTGGAGCGCGCGGCGACCCGGGGCGGGGGAGATCCTGTTCCCCGGCCTCGGGTCGAACCACATCATCCCGTTGTTCAGGGGATATCCGAGCCCGGGAACCGCGAACGCCGACCCGAACCGACCGCCGAGGGTCGCGGTGAAGGCGACCGCCATCCCGTCCTCGTCCGCGACGTTCATGTGGGTGGTGCAGTCCCCCGCCGCGGCGGCCGGCGCGGCAGTGGCGTCGTCCGGGGCGCCGGCCGGCGCGGTCTCGGCCAGGGTCGGCGCCCGCGGTCCGTCCGCGGTCATCCCCGACCGCCGGGCCGCGAGATACGCGGGCTCGAGCAGCCCCGCGAGCGGGACCGGAACGCTCTCCGGGTCGCCCAGCCACCGGAAGCGGTCGTCGAACGCGAGCCGCAGCGCCTCCGCCGCGGCGTGCAGGAAGCGCGCGGTCCCGGCCGGCGCGGGATCCGCCGCCAGCGCCGCGGGGAAAGCGTCCAGGTGCGCGAGCGCCGCCAGCAGCGTCGGGCCGCCGGAGTTCGCCGGGAGCGTGACGACCTCCCGACCGAAGGCGGTTATCCGGATCGGATCCACCTCGCGGGCCGCCTCGGCGGCGAAGTCCTCGGGGGCGAGCACGCCGCCGGCTTCCCGCACGCCGTCCGCAAGCCGGCGGGCGAGGTCTCCCCGATAGAACGGCTCCGCGCCGTCCCGCGCGAAGCGACGCAGGCTGGCGGCGAGGTCCGGCAGCCGGAGCCGGTCGCTCTCGCCGGTCGGGACGAACGGACTCCCGTCGGGGCGGGTGTAGAGCGGGAACGCTCCGGGGGAGCGGCGCAGGCGCCGATAACCGGCGGCGGCGTGGACCGCGAAGACCCAGTCGGGGACGAAACCCTCGGAGGCCAGCCGTATCGCCGGTTCTACGGTCGTCTCGAAGGGGAGGCGGCCGAACCGGGCGTGGAGCGCGGCGAGCACCGCGGGAGCGGTCGGGACAAGGGCTGAGAGCGGGCCGGTCTCCGCCCGGTCTCCCTTCGTCGGAGGGAACCCGTAGAGCCCGCCGCCTACGCCGGGCAGGGGCTCGAACATGTCCTCGCGGGTCGACGCCGGACAGCGCGCGGCGCCCTCGAGCGCGGTGATGCGGGACCCGGCGACATCGCTCCCGGGCGCGCACACCAGGGCGTAGGCCGTTCCTCCCAGGCCGCTCATCGCGGGCTCCACAACGCCCGAGGCCAGCGCCGTCGCCACCGCGGCGTCCGCGGCGTTTCCGCCGGCGGCCAGGGTCTCCGCCCCGACCCGCGCTGCGATCCGGGACATCGCGGTGACGGCGCCGGCGTTCCCCCGGACCCGGAAACGTCCCGGCCGGGGAACGGCCTCGCGCAGGGTCAGCACGGAAGCGTCCCGGTCCGGCGTTTCATGCTCGGCGCTTCATGCCCGGCGGTTCATGCAAGGACATCCGCGAGCAGCCCCGCTTCGGCGTTCCCTCCGCACAGCGGCAGCACGAGCCGCCGGTCGGCGAAGCGGTCCCGGTGCTCCAGCGCGGCGGCCACCCCGGCGGCGCCGGCGGGCTCCACGACGAGACCGAGCGTCCGGTGCAGCAGGCGAACCGCCTCCCGAAGCGAGTCCTCGCGCACCGCGAGGACTTCGTCGACCACCGAGCGCATGACCTCGACCGCCTCCGGGACCGGGACCCGCACCGCGATCCCGTCGGCGATCGTCGCGGGCGCATCGGCCGCCGCCGAAGCGTCCCCGGTTTCGAACGCCCGTCGCATGACCGGCGCCGTCCCGGCGACGACCCCGATCACCCGAACGTCGGGACGGTATGCGCGGCAGTAGAGCCCCATGCCGCCGATCAGGGCGCCGTTCCCGACCGGAGAGACGAGCAGGTCGCCGGCGTCCGCCTCGAAGCACTCGAGCGCGATCGTTCCCGCGCCCTCGGTGATCTCCGGCTCCCGGCCGTCCTCCACGAACGCGGCGCCGGTCTCGTCGGCGAAGCCGCGCGCCGCCTCCTTGGCGGCGTCGAAGTCGTCGCCCTCGAGGCGGACCTCGGCCCCCAGCCGGCGCATCGCCGCGACCTTGTCCGGATTGGCCCGGACCGAAGAGAACACCGTGATCGGGATGGCGGCCCGGCGGGCGGCGAAGGCGAGCCCCTGTCCGAAGTTGCCGGCCGACCCGGTGACCCAGCCGGCCCGGCCGCCCGAGGCGTCCCGCTTCGCTTCCGCGCCGCGGCGGGCGCCGAACCAGCAAGCGCCCCGGGCCTTGAAGCTCCGGATGGGATTCAGCGTCTCGACCTTTACGAAGGCCCGGGCGCCGAGCGCTTCGGAGAGGTCCGCCGAGACGAACTGCGGGGTGTCGCGGAACTCCGCGGGAATTGCGCCGTGGGCCGGCTCGATCCGGTCGGCGCGGGGAGGGTCCATGGGCGCCCGGATGGTAGTCGGGCGGCCGCGCCGCCCGGACTGGTCGGCTCCGCATACACTCCGTCGGGTTCGCGGTGGCCGCCTGGCCGCCGGAGGCCATCAGGAGAACGAGCATGAAGCGAGAGACGACACCGGACGCGCGCGGGGTGACCCGGCGGCAATTCGTGAAGGCGGGGGCGGCGGGAGCGGCGGCCCTCTCGACCGGGATCGCCCGGCCGGCGCGCGGCGCTCCGGCCGTCCAGAGTTCCGGGCCCCGGCCGGTCGTCATTTCGTCCGGCAACGGGAACCGCTACAGGAACGGCGGCGACGAGGTCGTCGTCGAGCGCGCCTTCCGGATGATGACCGAGGGCGAGGACATCCTCGAGAGCCTGATCGCCGGCGTGAACATCGTCGAGCTCGACCCCGAGGACGCGAGCGTGGGCTACGGCGGCCTTCCGAACGCCGACGGCGTCGTCCAGCTCGACTCCTGCTGCATGCACGGTCCGCTGCGGCGGGCCGGAGGGGTGGCCGGGCTCGAAGGGGTCCGCACTCCGTCGAACGTGGCCCACCATGTCCTCCAGATCACCGACCATCACCTGCTGGTGGGGAAGGGCGCCCAGGTCTTCGCCCGCAACATGGGTCTCAAGATCGAGGACGACCTCAACTCCGACCGGTCCCGGGCGATGTGGCTCGAGTGGAAGCGGCGGATCGACCCGCGGCACTATCTCGACCCGAAGACGCGCGCCGACGCCGGTCACGCGGCGGGGCTCTCGATGGTCCGGGACGGGCTGATCCCCGAAGAGGACTACTACGGGACGATCAACTGCGACGGCCTCAACGCGAACGGCGACCTCGCGGGCGTCACCACCACCAGCGGGCTGGCGTGGAAGATCCCGGGACGGGTGGGAGACTCGCCCATCCTCGGCGCCGGCCTGTATGTGGACAACGAAGTCGGCGCGGCCGGCTCGACGGGCCGGGGCGAGGCGAACCTCTACGGCCTGTGCTCGTACCTGGTCGTGGAAGAGATGCGCCGCGGAGCGCACCCGAAGGACGCCGCGATGACGGCGCTCGCCCGGGTCAAGGAGAACACCGTCGAAAAGCGCCTCCTGAACAGCCGCGGCCTTCCGGCTTTCGGGCTGTCCTTCTACGTCCTGAACAAGGCGGGCGAGTACGCCGGCGTCTCGATGTACACCACCGAGCGCTCCACCTTCGCGGTCTGCACCGAGAACGGGCCGGAGTCGGTTCCCATGGAGCCGTACCTGGAGGGTTCCGCCTCCGACTGATTTGGGTCACTCTCGTTTCGGAAAGGGGCGCCGCGGCCGCTTCCCGGCGGTCGGCGCCCTGATCGTCGGGCTGTTCGTCGGCGGCGTTGCGTTCGCGCAGCCCCCGAAAGCGGAAGAGGAAGAGGAGCCGCTCCCGCCTCCTCCGTCGATCTTCGATCTCTCCTACGAGGTGAGGAACCCGAGGGAACTGGGTCCCAAGGACTTCCAGAACCGCTGGCGGCGCATCTGGGGAGCGCTCGGGATGCGCGCCCACTACTACCCGTCACAGCTCAGCGGACCGGAGAACTGGCCCCCGCACCTCTACGGCGGCGGGATGAACTACAGCATCTGGCGGGACACAGTCACCGGCTGGCATCAGGGCACACCGCCTTGAACCGCGCGTTGCGCGGAAGGGGCCGCGGCGTAAGCCATCCCTGACGCCTTGCGGGTCCTGAGCTTCACCGCCGGCGCGGGGGAGATGCTCTGCGGGAGCTGCATCCGCGACAACACCCTCGCCCGCGAGCTGGGACGCCGCGGGCACGAGGTCCGGCTCGCGCCGCTCTACCAGCGCAGCCGGACGGACGAGGAGAGCGTCTCCGACCCGTCGGTGCGCTTCGGCGGCGTCTCGGTGTTCCTGCAGCACGCCGCCCCCCTGTTCGGGCGGCTGGGCTTCGTGAACGCGTTCCTCGATTCGGGCCCGGTCGTGCGCCTCGCCGGGCGCTTCTCCGGTTCGACCGAGGCGAGTCGCCTCGGCCCGCTGACCGTGACCACGCTGCTGGCGGAGCGCGGGCCGGCGCGACGCGCCGTCGAGTCGCTCATGGCCTCGCTGTCCGGAGAGCGGTTCGATCTCGTCATGCTGCCGAACTCGTTGCTCCTCGGACTGGTCGCGCCCCTCAGGGCGGCCCTCGGCGCCCCGGTGATCGTCACCTTCTCGGGCGAGGATCTCTTCCTCTCGCAGCTTCCCGAGGAGGACCGGAACGCGGCGCTCGACCTCATGCGGGAGGCGGCCCGCGAGGTGGACCTCTTCGTGGGCGTCACCGCTCACCACGCGAAGGACATGGCGCGCCGCCTCGGGGCGCCCGAGTCCCGGGTTGCGGTGGTCCGCCTGGGGGTCGACCCGGCCGGCTTCCCCGACGCGCCGAAGCCGGCCCCGGCGGATCCGCCCGACGAGGTCACGATCGCGTATCTCTCCCGCATCGCCCCCGAGAAGGGCCTCGACCGGTTGGCGGACGCCGTCGCCTCGGTCAGCCGGGCCGGGGGGCCGCGGCTCCGCGTCCGCGCCGCCGGGTGGATGGCGCGGAGCCAGCGCGGCTACCTGGCCGGCGTGCGCGCCCGTTTCGCGTCCGAGGCGCCGGGCGTCCGGTTCGACTACGAGGGGAGCCCGGACCGCGAGGGGAAGCTGCGGCTGCTGCGCGAGGCGGATGTGTTCGCGTTGCCCGCTGTCTTCCCCGAGCCCAAGGGCATTCCCCCGATCGAGGCGATGATGGCGGGAACCCCGGTCGTGCTGCCCGCGACCGGGGCCTACCCGGACCTGATCCGCCGCACCGGCGGCGGCGTCCTGGCCCGCAGCGCCGATCCCGGGGACTTCGCGGCGGCGCTCGGGGACCTGCTGCGGGATCCGGAGGAACGCTCCCGCCTCGGCGCGGAAGGATTCCGGCGGGTGCGCGAGGAGCACTCCGCCCACCGCATGGCGGAAGACATGGAGGCCGCCTGGCGCGAGGCCGTCCGCATCCGCCGCGCCGCCTGACAACCTGATTTCATGACCGATCCGCACGAATCCCGTCCTCATCCCGACGCGGTCGCATCCGCCCGCGCCGGGCTCGACAGCCACGTCCGCGACATCGTCCGCTGGCACTTCTCGGAAGACACCGGCTGCTCCTTCTGGCTCGACTTTCGCGAGCGGCTGGACTTCGATCCGCTCACCGACATCCGGGGTTTCGACGACCTCCGGCGCTTTCCTCCCTTCGAGGACGACTGGCTCCGGGGCGGGCCGGTCCGGCGGTGGGTCCCGAAGCCCTGGCAGGACCGGCCCCTCTTCGTCTTCGAGACCGGGGGGACGACCGGCATTCCCAAGAGCCGCGTCGGCATCACCGACTTTCGCGAGGACTACGAGCTGTTCAGCGAGCTGCTTCCCGACGAGCACTTTCCCCGCGGCTCGAACTGGCTCATGCTCGGTCCCACCGGACCGCGCCGTCTTCGGCTCTCGGTCGAACACCTCGCCCAGCACCGCGGCGGGATCGCGTTCTGCCTGGACCTCGACCCCCGCTGGGTCATCAAGCTGATCCGGAAGAACTGGCTGGAGCATCTCCAGGAGTACCAGCGCCACTGCATCGACCAGGCGCTCACGATCCTCTCGGCGGGCCATGACATCCAGTGCCTGTTCACGACGCCCAAGCTGCTCGAGGCGCTCTGCCTGGCGCTCGAGGACCGCGGAAGCAGCCTCCGGGAGACGGGGATCCGCGGCATCTTTTCCGGGGGCACGGAGTTCACCCCCCAGTGGACGCGGTTCGCGGTCGAGGAACTGCTCGACGGGGTCTACCTCCAGCCCACCTACGGCAACACGCTCATGGGCCTCGCGCCCGCCCGTCCCCCGACGCCGGCCGACGGCTACACGATCGCCTATTACCCGCCGATGCCACGGGCCGTGCTCGAGGTGGTCGACCCCGACAGCGGCGAGCTGGTGGACTACGGCGGGACCGGGCGCGTGCGCCTCACGACCCTGACCCGCGAGTTCTTCGTTCCCGGCTTTCTCGAGCGCGACGAGGGCGAACGCGAACGACCCTGGGGGCCCTACGCCTGGGACGGCGTCAGCGGGGTGCGCCCGTTCGGCCAGCTCCCCGGCGGCACGACCGTCGGGGTCTACTGAGCCTCGGCGGCCCGCCCCGGAAGTCCTCCCGCACCCCGGTTCGGGACCCCGGTTCGGGAGGACTCGGCCGGCCTCAGTTGGTTTCGGACGCCGTGGTGCGGTAGCGCTCGAACCAGGCGAGGATGTTGGCGATCTTGCCGATGAGCTGGCTCGGCCGCCGGCTCATGTCGTGCGAAGCCCCCGGAAGCCGGACCACGCCGGTGTCGATCCGCCGCATCTTGAGCGCGTGGAAGAGCTGGTACGACTCGGACAGGGGTGTCCTCAGGTCCGCCGACCCGGTCACGATCAGGGTGGGCGTCGTGATGTTCTCCGCCAGCGAGAGCGGCGAGAACTTCCAGTAGGGGGCCGGGTCCTCCCATGGGAGGCCCTCGTAGCGGCTGTGGAAGTAGCCGTACCAGTTGTCGGCGGTGAGCGTCTTGCTGATCCAGTTGACCACCGGCTTCTGGGAGACCGCGGCGCGGAACCGGTCCGTCTTGCCGACGATCCAGGCGGTCAGGATGCCGCCCGCGCTCCCGCCGGTCACGAAGAGGTTGTCCGGGTCGATGTAGCCGCGGGCGATCACCGCGTCCACCCCCGAGATGACGTCGTCGTAGTCCTCGCCCGGGTAGTTGTGGTAGAGCAGATCCCCGAACTCCTCGCCGTAGCTGGTGCTGCCCCGGGGGTTCGGGTAGAGGACCACGTATCCGGCGGCCGCCATCAGCTGCATCTCCGCCGAGAAGCGGTCCCCGTAGTTCGAGATCGGCCCGCCGTGGATTTCGAGGATGAGCGGGTAGCGACGGGCGGGATCGAAGTCGGGCGGCTTCACGATCCATCCGTGGATCGGGTGGCCGTCGAACGATGAATCCCACCAGATCTCCTCGACTTCGCCGAGCGTTCGCCCGGAGAGGAGGTCCTCGTTGAGCGCGGTGATCCTCCGGACCTCTCCCCCGGGTCGCCCGAGCGCGACCTCGCCGGGCTGATCGGGGCGGGTCTGGTTCATCGCGAACGAGCCGTCGTTCGCGACCGAGAACGATCCGCCCCCGTAGGGCCGGCCGTAGGAGGCGCCTCCGAGGTCGCCCGCGAGGACGCTGGTCTCCCCGTCGAGGGTGACGAACCCGACCTTCGAGTTGCCGAGGTCGTCGTACTGGAAGTAGACGCCGCTCCCGTCGCGCGCCCACACCGGGGCCGACACGCTCCGGTCGAGGCCCGCCGTCAGCACCCGCCGCCCGCTGCCGTCGAGGTTCATCACCTCGAGGCGGCGCACCTGGTAGGTGCGCACGCGGTCCTCGTTGCTGATGAAGGCCACGCTCTGTCCGTCAGGGGAGACGGCCGGGCTCTGGTCCGGTCCGTTGCGATCGGTCAGCGCGCGGATCTCCCCGCCGGCCGCCGGCGCGATGTAGAGCTCGGAGTTGCGGTAGTCGTAGACCCAGTCGGGCTTGCGGTTCGAGGAGAACACCAGGTTCTGGCTGTCCGGCGTCCAGGCGGCCGGGCTGGCGTGATGGAAGTCCCCGGAAGTCACCTGGACCGGGGTGCCCCCTTCGGCCGACACCACGAAGAGGTGCTGGAACCCGAAATCCAGGTAACCGACGCCGTCCTGCCGGTTCCGGAAACGGTCCTCGAGGATCGGCGGGTCGGCCCACTCGGCGCCCGGCGGCGGCCTCGGCGGCGCCGTCAGGCTCGGCGCCGGATGGGGAACGAGCATGTTGAACGCGATGTGGCGCCCGTCGGGCGACCAGCGGATCGCGCGCGGGGACTCGAGGAGCTGGGTGAGCGTGGTGGTGTCTCCGGTGTCCATCCAGCGCAGTTGAATCTGGCCGTCAGCGATGTAGGCCAGCCGGTCGCCGCCCGGGGACCAGCGGGGGGTCGTTCCGGCGCCGAGGCGGCGGTGGTCCCCTCCGTCGGCGTTCACGACCCACAGTTCGCGCCGCTGCCGGTCGCGCTGGATGTCCATCGACGTGCGGACATAGACCACGCGTTCGCCGTCGGGAGAGATCTGCGGGTCGGCCGCGAATTCGAGCTGGAACACGTCCATCGGCTCGAAATGGCCCGAGGCCTGGCCGGCCGTCTCGGCCGGATGCAACAGCAGGGTCAGCGCCGCCGCGAGCATCCCGGCGGAGAAGGGCGACAGGCGAGAGAACGTAGACATCGGATGACTCCTGGGCGGGCGGGTCGGGACGGGCGAGTCCCGAAGCGGCGTTTCCGGTTCGCAGATCATGACCGAACCGGGTCAGGGAGATCCCGGCCGCACCCGGAACCGCCGGCGCTCGGTACACTGGCGCCACCGTGATTCGCGTTCCCGTCCTTCGCTGGGGCCAGCCCTACCAGAGCCTCGAAACCAACACCGTCAGTCACTTCCTGAGCGGTGAAGCGGTCGCTGAAGTCGACCAGGCGCCCGGGGGGATCGTCCGCCGCGACCTGCGGAAGGCGGGTCGGGCGCGCCAGATCCTCCGCGAGATCCCGAGCCGGGAGATCCTCGGGATGATGAAGGAGGCGGCCCGCCTCTACCAGGAGGAGGAGCTCCCTCTGGGCGATGGCCGGCAGTCCCCCTCGGACTTCGTGCGGGCGCAGTCGGCGACGACCGGCCTGCCCGAGTCCATGTGCCGGGCCAACATGGAGAAGAACCGGTTCGTCCTCGAGCGGATGGACCAGGTCCTCGACTCGCTGACGCGCGGGCTCGACCTCGACATCCTCGCCAGCGGCCACGGGGTCGAGGACCGGGGCGTGCCGGTGTCCTACCAGGCGCAGACCCCGGTCCTCGGCTGCGTCCTGCCGTCCAACTCTCCGGGAGTCCACACGCTCTGGCTGCCGGTCATCCCGATGCGGATCGGGCTGGTGCTGAAGCCCGGCCCGGAGGAGCCCTGGACGCCCTACCGGATGGCGGAGGCGTTCTTCGCCGCCGGCGTTCCCCGCGAGGCCATCGCGGTCTATCCGGGAGGCGCCGATGTGGGCGCCGCCGTCGTCGAGGCCGCCCCAAAGAGCCTCATCTTCGGAAGCCGCGCCACCGTGGAGCGCTACCGCTCGAATCCCGGCGTCCGGGTGCATGGCCCCGGCTTCTCCAAGATCCTGCTGGGCGACGATGTTGTGGACGAATGGGAGAAGCACCTCGACCTGCTGGTGGACAGCGTCTTCCAGAACAGCGGCCGTAGCTGCATTTCCTGTTCGGGGATCTGGGCTTCACGCCACACCGAGGAGATCGCCGAGGCGCTCGCCGAGCGGCTGGGGCCGGTGGCCCCGCGGCCTCCCGAGGACCCGGAGAGCGCGCTCGCGGCGTTCACCGTGCCCGGCGTGGCCGACGCCATCAATCAGGACATCGACGACCGGGTCGCGGCCGGCGGCGCCGAGGAGGTGACGGCGCCGCTCCGGGGCGGCCCGCGGCTCGTCAAGGAGGGGAACGCGGCGTGGCTGCGTCCCACCGTCGTCCACTGCGACGGCCCGGAGCGGCAGGCGGCGAACGTGGAATACATGTTCCCCTTCGCCTCGGTGGTCCGTTGCCCGCAGGAGAAGATGCTCGACCACATCGGGGACACCCTGGTGGCCACCGCGATCACCGGGGACAGCGGTTTTCGCGAGGCGCTCCTCGAGTCCCCGTCGGTCGACCGCCTGAATCTCGGACCCATCCCCACGAACCGCATCAACTGGCTGCAGCCGCACGAGGGAAACATCCTCGATGTCCTCTACCGCGCCCGCGCCTTCCAGAGCGCCTGAGGGCGCCGCGCTGCGGGAGGCCGGCGAGACGGCTTCGGCGAGCGAGGGCCTGATCGTTCGCGGGCTCGTCAAGGACTACGCCGGGCCCGGAGGCCTGCTGCGGGTGCTCGACGGCGTCGACCTCGAGGCCGGTCCCGGGGAGGCGCTCTCGATCATGGGAGCGTCGGGCTGCGGCAAGAGCACGCTCCTCTTCCTGCTGGGGGCGATCGAGTCGCCCTCCGACGGGGAGGTGCGTCTCGCCGGGGTGGACCCTCACGAACTGGATCCTGACGAGCAGGCCCGGTTCCGGCGCGACGAGGTGGGGTTCGTGTTCCAGGACCACTGCCTCCTTCCCCAGTGCACCGCGCTCGAGAACGTGCTCACCCCGACTCTTCCCGACCCGCGGCCCGGCGACCGGGACCGCGCGGTGGAGCTCCTCGACCGGGTGGGGCTGTCGGCGCGCCGCGACCATCTGCCGGCGGAGCTCTCCGGGGGCGAGAAACAGCGGGTCGCGATCGCGCGCGCGCTCGTGCGGCGACCGGGCCTCCTGCTGTGCGACGAGCCCACCGGGAACCTCGACGGGGAGGCGGCGGCCCGCGTCGCCGAACTGCTGGTGGATCGCGGCGCGGTGGGCGCGGGATGCATCGTGGTTCTGGTGACCCATGATCCGGGCCTGGGCGCCCGCTTCGACCGGGGTTACCGCATGGAGCGCGGCCGGCTCAAAGCCGCCTGAGGGACGGCGCGGATGGCCCGGGGTTCCGCAGACGTCGTCCGGCCGGCCCTGCGGGGTCTGATCCACTACCGGCGCGGGCACCTCCTCGTCGCCGCCGCCACCGCGGTTGCGGCGGCAGTTCTCGTCGGAGCGCTCGCGGTGGGCGATTCGGTCCGGGGCAGCCTCCGCGCCGTCTTCACCGAGCGGCTGGGAGAGGCCGACTTCGCGGTCCTCCCGCGCCATCCGTTCTCCGACGATCCGGCGACCGGGCTCGCGGCGCGGTTGGCGTCGCAACTCGAGCGGGAAGCTCCCGGATGGTTCGAGTCGCCGGCGCCGGCGCTGCGGCTCATGGGCGCGGTGTTTCTCCCGGACGGAGCTCCGGAGGCCGTCACCGTGTTCGGCGTCGACGACCGATATTTCGCGCTTCACCGGGTTCCGGGGCCGGTCTCGCCGGGCGCCGTCCGGGTGAGCCCCGGGCTGGCGCTTCAGGGCATCGAGCCCGGCGACTCGCTGCTGATCCGGGTGGACGGCGTCTCCGGGATCGCCTCGGCGTCGTTCTTCGGAGACAAGGGCGCCTCCGCGCTCACGTTCCGCCGCACGGTGGAGGCCTGGGCCGAGCCCCGTCCCGGCCCCGCCTCGGGCGGGTTCTCGCTGTTCCCGGTCCAGGGACCGGTGCGAGCCGTCTTTCTGCCGCTCGGCGAGCTTCGCGCGCTCCTCGACGAGGACTTCGGGGGGCCGCCCCGGGCCAACGCGCTCCTATTCCGGGCCGCCGGCGCGGCTGGCGCCGGGGACGAGGGAGAGGCGGTGCTGGCCGCCGCCCTCGATGCGACCGCCTCGCTGGACGACCGCGGGCTCGGACTGCGCCGGGGCGAGTCCGGCGACCTGGTGCTGGAGAGCCGGAGCCTCGCGCTCGCCGACCACGAGGTGGACGGGGCGGTCCGCGCCGCCGAGGCCCGGGGACTTCGGGCAGCGCCGGTGCTTACCTGGCTCGCGACCTCGATGGCGGCGAACGGACGCGAGACTCCGTATTCGCTGGTGGCCGGGCTTCCCGAGGGCTGGTTCCCTCCGGACGACGACCCCGGCGATGTTCTGCTCCCCGGGCCCTGGCTCACCGAGGATCTCGACCTAACCGGGGGCGACGCGATCGAGGTGTCCTACCTTGTTTGGGACGAGGCGGGACGGTTCGAGGCCGCCGCCGCCTCGCTGCCGGTGGGGCCGGGGGTCGCCCTCGACGGGGTGTTCCGCGATACCACCCTGGCCCCGGAGTTGCCCGGCGTCACCGACTCGGCGCGGATGGGCGACTGGGACCCGCCGTTTCCGCTGGACCTGAGCCGGATCCGGGACCGGGACGAAGAGTACTGGGACGACTTCGGCGCGCTTCCGAAGGCGTTCGTGCCCTACGCCACCGCGCGGCGCCTCTGGGAGATGCGACAGGGGAGCGCAACATCTGTCAGGTTCCGGAGCGAGGGGAGCGCGTCTCTGGATCCCCTCCCGCTCGAAGAATCGCTCGTGGCGGAGCTTCCCGCCGCCGACTTCGGGCTCGCTCCGGTCGCGGTGCGGGCGCAGGGGCTCGAGGCCTCCCGGGGCGCGACCGACTTCGGGATCTATTTCCTCTACTTCTCGTGGTTCCTGCTGGTCTCGGCGTTCGTTCTCATCGCCCTGCTGTTCCGGCTGGGGATCGAGCGGCGGCTGCGGGAGATCGGCCTCCTGCTCGCCTGCGGCTGGCCGCCGAAGCGGGTCTCGCGGACGCTCCTCCTCGAGTCCCTGATCGTCGCCACTGTCGGCGTCGTGGTGGGTTCGGCGCTCGGCCTTCTCTATGCCCGGGGCATGGTGGGGCTTCTCTCCGGCGTGTGGGGGGGCGCGGTGACCGGGACGCTCGCCGCCTCCGACGGAGGGGCGGAGGCGCCGCTTCAGCTCTTCGTGAGCTGGGGTTCGGTCACCATGGGGGCGCTGGGCGCGCTCGAGATGGCCCTGATCGCCGCCTGGTGGACCACCCGGCGGCTCGTAAGACTCCCCCCGCGACCCCTCCTCGCCGGGAGCCTGCCGACCAGCGACGCGGCCGGCCCGCTCCCGGCGCCCGATCCCGGACGCCGCGCGCGTCGGCTGGCCGTCGGTCTCGCGGTCGTCGGCGTCGGCCTCGCGGGGGCGGCCGCGGCCGGGATCGTTCCGGAGACGGGCGGTTTCTTCGGAGCGGGGTCGGCGCTGCTCGCGGCCGGGCTCGCCGCCGGCTGGCGGCGCCTGGTGGCCGCCGGGGCCGGAGGCGCGCTCGCCGGGTTGCGGGAACTCGCTTTCCGGGCGGCCGGTTTCCGCCCGGGCCGAAGTCTCGCCGCCATGGCGCTGGTGGCCTTCGCGGCCTTCACCCTGGTCGCGGTGGAGTCGTTCCGCAAGCAGTCGGGCGCCGGTGGTCTGCCCGAAGGCGTCGGCGGGGTCCTTGCGCTCACCGAGACGGTGCTGGGGGCGCCGTGGGACCCGACGACCGCCGAGGGGCAGGAGGCGCTCAACCTGCCGGCCGGCCTCGAAGGGTTCCGGGTGAGCCCGCTTCGTCTCGCCGGCCACGAGGACGCCAGTTGTCTCAATCTCTACCGCCCGGCGCGGCCGCGGGTGCTGGGCGTCCCCCCGACGCTGCGCGAGGAGAACCGGTTCCCGTTCGCGGCGCACATGGGCGAGACCGCGGCGGAGACCGCGAATCCCTGGCGCCTCCTCGAGCGCGCGCGGGCGCCCTCGGACCCCATCCCGGTGATCGGCGACCAGAACTCGATGACGTACGTCCTCAAGTGGCCGGTCGGCGAGGAGCGTTCCTACCCCATCGGGGACGGGGGCGCTCCGGTCCGGTTGCGGCTGGTGGCGACGCTTTGGGACAGCCTCTTCCAGGGGGAGCTGCTGATGGCGGAGGAGGATCTGCTGGACTCGCTGCCGGTCGAGGACGGCTACCGCATGTTCCTGGTGGACCGGCCCGGCGAGGTCCCGGTCGGCGCCGAGGCGCTCGCTGCGGCGGAGTCCGCAGCCACGGCGCTCCTCGCCGATGCGCTCTCGGACTACGGAGCGGCCTCCACCGCCGCCCGCGCCCGGCTCGAGAGCTTCCACCAGGTGGAGAACACTTACCTCTCCACCTTCCAGGCGCTCGGCGGCCTCGGGCTCCTGCTCGGAACGCTGGGGCTCGGCGCGGTGCTCCTGCGGAACGCCGACGAGCGGAAGAAGGAGTGGGCGCTGCTCGCGGCGGCGGGCTACCGGCGGCGCGACTTCGCTTCGCTCGGTTTCTGGGAGAACGCGCTCCTCCTCCTCGCCGGCGTCGGGGTCGGCGCCGGCGCGGCCATCGTCTCGGTCCTCCCGGTGCTCGGCCAGCGGGGCGCCGGCGGGAGTCTCGGGCTCCTCGCCGTTCTCCTCTCCGGGATCGTGGCGTTCGGCCTGCTCACCGGCGCGCTCGCCGCCCGCCGCGCCGCCACCCGACCCATCCTCCCGGCGCTCCGCGCCGAGTGAGGGCGGGACCCGGGCGTACGATTCAGCAGCGGAGCCTTCATGGCATATCCCGCGCCGTCCCGCAGCCGGTCCGAAGTGGACCGCGCGGGCGAGGTTCTGGCCGGGCCCAGGGACGAGGGGTGCGCTGCGGCGCGTCAGGTGGCCAGCGACTGGCGGGCCGCGCACGCCTACCCGCTGCTCGCGCTCCGGAAGCTTCTGGCGCGGAGGGCGCGCGAGGCCGACCCCGACGGCGACAGCCTGGTGGCGCTGCGACGTAACGGCCTGTTGGCGAAGTCCCGTGCAGCGCCGAGAGCGGTGAGGCGCCCGTCCGACAAGGCGCGTGAGCGAGGAATATCGGGAATATTCCGAGCGAAACGGAACGATGAGCGCCCCGAAGGGGCGCGGTTCGGGCGGGATGCATCGCCGCTCGAACGCCGCGTGACTTTGTCAATAGGCCGTTGAGCGACTGGTCTCGGTGGAGGCCAAGCTCCGGCGGTTCTCCGGGATGCGGCTCTCCCGGATGCAGGACCTCGGCGGCTGCCGCGCCATCCTCTCCGATGTGGGGAGCGTGGACCGGCTGGTCCGGATCTACGCGGACCGGCGGCAGAGCCACGATCTGGTCAGGAGCGACGACTACATCGCGGAACCCAAGGCCGATGGATACCGGGGCGTCCACCTGGTCTACCGCTACCGCTCGCGGAGCGACGCCGGCGCCGTCTGGAACGGCCTGCGGATCGAGGTGCAGATGCGCTCGAGGCTCCAGCACGCCTGGGCCGCCGCGGTCGAGACCGTGGATGCGATCCGGGGTACGCGGCTCAAACGGGGGGGCCGGGCAACGGCCGCTGGGACCGGTTCTTCGCGCTCATGGGCAGCGTCCTGGCGATCCGGGAGAGGAGGCCAGCGGTTCCGGGAACGCCCACCGCCCTCGCGGAACTCCGGGACGAGGCGACGACGCTCGAACGGGAGCTGGGGGTCATGTCCACGCTGCTGACGCTGGGCGTGGCGGTTCACCGCGTGGATCGGGTTGCTGGACTCATCAGGGACTTTCGCCGGGTGGCCGCCTGGTACCTGCTGACAGTCGATTCCCGGACCGCCACGACCTCGGTCCGCGGCTATGGCGCGACGGCGTTCGAGGACGCGCGCGCCGAGTACCTTCGCCGCGAGGAACAGCATCGGGACAGCCCCGGGATTCAGGTCTGCCTGGTCTCCACGACCTCCGCCGAGGCGCTGCGAAGGGCCTATCCCAACTACCATCTCAATTCGCAGGACTTCCTGGGCGCGGTCGCCGAGCTGTACGAGCGGGGATCCCGGAGGGTTGGCCCGTGAACATCGCCCGCGGTCCCGTCGTTTCGTCGGGCGTACCAGGCATGCCGGAGGCGCGACCGTGAAGAGCAGGACTACGTACGAGCTGGACGCCAGGTCTGTCCGCGTGCTGAAGCGGCTCGCGCGCCGCTGGGGCGTTTCGGAGTCGGAGGCGCTTGGCCGGGCGATCCGCAGCGAGGGCTGCCGGCAGATGCGGAACGAGGACGCCATTGCCGCACTTCAGGAGCTGCAGGCCTCGCTCCGGAGGAAGGGGGTCGACGTCGCCCGGTGGGAGCGCGAGGCGCGCGAGGAGCGGCGCGCCTCTTGGGGCCCCGGCCGAGCGTCGCCGGGGCCTCCTACGTAAACGGCTCCGCTACTCGGGAAAGACGCTCTTCGGGATGTAGCCGGTGACGACCTGGGTGAGGTCCACGACCTCGCTCACCCGGAAGTCCACCGCGATGCTCGTGAGCGAGAGCGCCTCGGCGGGGGAGTGACCCTTCTCCTCGACGAGGAACTCCACGACTCCCCGGGTGGCCTTGACCGCCGCCCGGTCCAGATCGAGGTCGATCCCCATGATCATGATGTGGTCGGCGTCCTCCGCGCGCGGCGCGGTGAGGGTGCGGCCCTTGTGGACCGCGAACCGGAACACCATGGACAGCGACTGCTCGATGGCGGTGCCGCTCACCTCGCCGTCACCCTGCGCGCCGTGGGGGTCCCCGGCGTAGAACAGAGCTCCCGGGTGGAAGACCGGCAGGTAGAGCGTCGTTCCCGCTTTCAGGTCCTTCACGTCGAGGTTGCCGCCGAAGAGGCCGGGAGGGCGGGAGCCCTGGACCCCGGGGACGGTCACTCCCGGTTCCCCGAGCACCGGATCGGGCGCGACCGCCAGGATGCCGGGGAAGGGCGCCAGCGGGACCTCGACGCCGTGCGGCAGGAAGGCGACCTCGCGCCCGCCGGAGAAGCCGGTCCGGATCAGATGCCGGGTTCCCGGCGGGATGTCGAACGCGGGATCTCCCGGCCGAAAGCCCGGATAGCTCTCCGAAAACACCCCGCCCCGCGCCGAGGTGTTGTTGATGCCCCAGGGAACGCGGGTCGTCACCTCGAGGATCCGGATCTCGAGAACATCTCCGGGCTCGGCGCCCTCGATATGGATCGGGCCGGTGATCACGTGGCCGCTCCGCCCCTCGCGCGGGCGATCCCCCCGGGACGCCCAGAAGTCGAGCACGTCCTGGGGGATCTCCTCGCGGGGAACGCCGAGGCCGGTGAGCCAGGCGACCGGTTCTTCGTCCTGAACTGCGCCGGCGTGGGTCAGGGTGTCCACCCGGACGGTCGCGCCGGGCTCGACCCGGAGCACCGGCTCGCGATCCGTCGGGAACCAGCCCCAGACGACGTTGTCCGGAGTCGAGGGGACGAAGTGATCCGCTTCGATGGGCGACTCGGCCGGAGGCGCCGCACTCCCGGCCTCCGCTTCGGTTCCCGGATCCGGCGCCGCACAACCGGCGAGGGCGACCAGGCATCCGGCAAGCCAGGCGGCCGCCGGGTGAAGCGATGTCCGGAATGTCAGGCGGCGTCCCACGGCGATTCCTCCCTGGAGAGCGGGCCCCTCAGCGGGTCAGCCGCTCGCCGGTCATCGAGAGCGGACCCCGGTTCGGACCGGTGAAGTCGGGACGGACTTCGGAGTCCGCCAGATCCCAGGCCAACTGGTAGACCAGGCGCACGATCCGCTCCAGCTTTTCGTACTCGATCTTTTCCGGGGTGTCGTAGATCGTGTGGTAATCGGGGTGGAGCCCGGTGTGGAAGAACAGCGCCGGAACGCCGCTCTGGAGGAAGGGCCACTGGTCGCTTCGGCGCAGCAGGTTCGAGGAGTTGTTGTCGTAGCGCATCCGCAGGTCGAGTTCGGACTCGCGGTTCGCCGCGCGGACCATGTCGGTCAGGGTCCGGCTGTAGCTGTACCCAAGGATGTTGACGGCGTTCCGGTTCGACTCGGCCGTCTGGGGCTCCAGACCCCCGAACCGGCGGCCGCCTCCCCGGCGCACCTCCTCGCTCCTCCCGATCATGTCCATGTTGAGCACGGCCACCGTGTCGGCGAGCGGATGGAGCGGGTCCTCGGTATACGCCCAGGCGCCGATCAGACCCCGCTCCTCGGAGTTCCAGGCCGCCAGCAGGATGCTCCGCCGGGGCCGTTGTCCGGCGGCGGCGGCGCGTCCGAGCGCCTCGGCGATCCCGATCAGCGCGACCGTGCCCGAGGCGTCATCGTCGGCGCCCGGAAACACCAGGTCCCCGTCGGCGCCGTTGTGGTCGTAATGGGCGGTGAGCAGGATCCACTCGTCCGGGGTTTCGGCGCCGCGCAGGAGGCCGACCACGTTCCGGTCGGGGACGCTCGTCCGGACCACGGATGTCGCGAGCCGCACCCGCCGCCCCAGGGGGACCGCTTCGTCCATGCCGCCGTCGGCGAGCCGCCCCAGTTCCGTCAGGCTGCGACCTCCCGGGCGGAGGAGCCCGGAAGCGGTCCGGGGCGAGATCACCGCCGCCGGGATCGTCACCCTCTCCACCCACGAGGCGAGTTGATACCGCGGGATCCTCCGGGGCGCGTCGGGCCAGGCGCCGCGCGCCGCCGCGGAGAAGTCGAACGGGCCGGGGTGCTGGTGGACGTCCCGCACGAACAGGATGCCCGAGGCGCCGGCGCGGGCCGCCGCCAGCGCCTTCCGCAGCGCCCGGGAGGGCTCCGAGCTGACGACGCCGTCGAACCGGCTCCCCGGGTCGTTTTCTCCCGGTTCGTGGTCCAGAACGAGGGCGATCTTCCCGGCGACGTCGACGCCTTCCCAGTCGTTCCAGCCGTAGTCCGGGGCGTCCATCCCGAACCCGACGAACGCGACCTCGCCTTCCGCGGTGGCCGAGGGCGAAAACGCCTGCGGATAGAAGTCCTCGCCCACCTGCGCCGTCCGGGTGACCTCGCCGAGGAGATCCAGCCGGTTGGGCTCCGAGAGCGCGGCGCGCACGAGCCGATATCCGTGGAAATAGCTCCCGCCGGGCGGCGCGAGGCCGGCGCGGGCGAACCGGGAGGCGATGAACTCCGCCGCGAGCCGGTTTTCGGGCGTGTCGGTGAGGCGCCCCCGCATGTTGTCCGAGGCCAGGAAGAACAGGTCGGCCCGCAGATCGGCCGCGGTGATGGACTCCGCCGCTGGGGCCGGCGACTGGGTTCCGGACTGGGCGAAGGCCGCTCCGGCGCCGAGCACGCCGAGAAGAACCGCTCCCCCCAGCCAGCGGTGTGACGACCGTCTGTCCATGAGCTTCCGATCTCCTTCGGCGCGAATCAGTTATACCAGCCGCGCGGCTCGCCGGTCCCACCGCCGCGGGGGGTTCGGGAGGGTCCCCGGCGGATACGATAGGTCGCCATGCCGCTCCTCGCGTCCCTCCTTCTGTTTGTCCTTTCCGTCCTCCTCGCCGTCCCGGCGGTCGCGCAGGACGCCGATCCGCCGCGCGGCTTCCTGCCCGGCCAGTGGGAGGAACAGCGCGCGATCGAGGAGCGGTTCCGGGCGGTTCCGGACCCGGCCCGGCTGCGCGAGTACATGGAGTACATGGCGGGCGAGCCCCACATCGCCGGCTTCGGGGGCGGCAGCCTCCGGGTGGCGGAATACGCCCTCGAGAAGTTCCGGTCCTTCGGGCTGGAGGCCGAGATCGAGGAGACCGAGGCGCTCATGCCGCTGCCGACCGAACGCTTCGTCGAGGTCGTCGGCCCCGAGCCCTACACACTCCGGCTCGAGGAGCTGGCCGTCGCGGAAGACCCGGACACTTCCGACGACGGGCTGCTGCCCACCTTCAACCCCTACGCCGCCGACGGTGACGTCCGGGGCGAAGTCGTCTTTGTGAACTACGGCATCCCCGAGGATTACGAGATGCTCGCCGAACTCGGCATTTCCGTCGAGGGGAAGATCGTCCTGGCCCGTTACGGCCGGAGCTGGCGCGGGATCAAGGCCAAGCTGGCGCAGGAAAACGGCGCCGTTGGCGCGCTCATGTACTCGGATCCGGAGGAGGACGGCTACTACCAGGGCCTGACCTATCCCGAAGGGCCCTACCGTCCGGAGTGGGGCGTCCAGCGCGGCTCCATCCTGGACATGCCGGTTCACCCCGGAGATCCGCTGACGCCCGGCTGGGGGGCCACCGAGGATCGCGAGAAGCTGACCCGGGAGACGGCGCGGACCCTCGTCCGGATTCCGGTGCTCCCGATCTCCTGGGGAGACGCGCTTCCGATCCTGAAGCAGCTCCGGGGGACGCCGGCGCCGAACGACGACTGGAAGGGGGCGCTCCCGATCACCTACCACATCGGTCCGGGACCGGCCGAAGTCAGGATGCGCACCGCCTACGACTGGCGGGTGCGGCCGATCTACAACGTCGTGGCGCGGATCGAGGGCTCCCACGAGCCCGACCAGTGGATCGTCCACGGGAACCACCACGACGCGTGGTGCAACGGGGCGACGGACCCGATCAGCGGGGCGGTCCAGCTCATGGAGACCGCGCGCGGGTTCGGCGAACTCCTTCGCGCCGGGATCCGGCCGCGGCGGACGGTGATCTTCGCGCTCTGGGACGCCGAGGAATGGGGTCTGCTGGGCTCCACCGAATGGGCCGAGACCCACCGCGAGGATCTCGGTGAGAACGGAGTCGTCTACATCAACACCGACAGCACCGGGAAGGGCTGGCTCAGCATGGCGGGCAGCCACACCCTGCAGCGGTTCCTGAACGAGGTCGCCCGGGACATCGAGGATCCCGAGCGCGGCGTCAGCGTGTTCGAGGCCGCGCGGGCGCGGCGGCTGGAGACCGCGGCGAACCCCGATCTCCGGCGCGAGATCGAGCAGAGCGACGACCTCCGGCTGGCGGCCCTCGGCTCGGGCTCCGACTACACCGTCTTCATCGACCACCTCACCATGGCCTCGCTGAACCTCGGGTTCGGCGGCGACAGTCCGGGCGGGGTCTATCACTCGAACTACGACACCTTCCACTGGTACAACGAGTTCTCGGACAGCGACTTCGTGTTCGGTCGCGCCCTGTCGCAGCTCACCGGCACCGCGATCCTGCGCCTCGCGAACGCGGCGATCCTCCCCTTCGGCTTCACCGATCTGGCGGACGCGATGCGGGACTATGTCGGAGAGATCCGCGAGACGCACGCGGCGATGGACACCTCGGAGGAGATCGACTTCGCCGCCCTGGAGGGCGCCCTCGATGCGCTCGACGAAGCCGGCGAGGGGTATGAGGGCGCCCTCGCGCGCCTCGGGGACGCTTCGGTGGAGGCGACGCTCGCCAACCCGGAGGCTTCGCGGCTGAACCGGCTCCTCTACACGACCGAGCGTCGGCTCGGCTCCGAGGAGGGGCTGCCCCAGCGGGAGTGGTTCCGCCACCAGGTCTACGCCCCCGGCTTCTACACCGGCTACGGCGTGAAGACGATCCCGGGCGTCCGCGAGGGGATCGAGGAAGAGGAGTGGGAGGCGGCGCGCTTCTATGTCCGCGTCGTGAGCGACGCCCTCGCCGCGCTCACCGGTCAGGTGCGCGAGGCCGAGCGGATCCTGGGCGAACTCCGCTAGGGAACCGCCCCCGCCCGGACGCCAACTCCGCCGCGGCGCGCCTTCGCCGGGACCATGAAGGGTCTCGCATTCGCGGCGATCTACCTCATCTGGGGGTCCACCTATCTGGCGATCGGGGTGGCGGTGCGCGAGGTCCCGCCCTGGATCGTCGCCGGATCCCGGTTCCTCATCGCGGGCGCCCTGGTGTACGCCTTCGCCCGCCGGACCGCTCCGGCGCTCACCCGGCGCGAGTGGCTCGAGGCCGGGTTCGCCGGGCTGCTCTTCTTCGGCGTTTCGCACGGTCTCGGCCACTGGGCGCAGGTGCGCGTCCCCTCCGGGATTACGGCCGTCCTGATCGCGACGGTGGGGCTGTGGATGCCGGGGCTCGAGGCGCTCTTCGTGACCCGACGCCCTCCGGCGGCGATCACCGCGGGATGCGCGCTCGTCGGCTTCGCCGGGGTCGTGGTGCTGCTCGCGCCCTGGTGGCCGGGGGCGGCGCTCGACCGCTCCGGCGTTGCGGCGATCCTGCTGGCGCCAGTCGCCTGGTCCGTCGCGAGCCTCTGGTCGCGCCGCCCCACGATGCCTACCCGGCTGCTCTCCTCGGTCGGAGCCCAGATGCTGGTGGGCGGGGCCGCGCTGCTCGTCCTCGCCACCCTGACGGGGAGCTGGGCCGATCTGGATCCGGGGGCGATTCGTCTCCGGGCGGTGGTCGCCTGGCTCCACCTGCTCATCTTCGGCTCGATCGTGGCGTTCCTCGCCTACCAGTACCTGCTGCGGCGGGTGCGGCCCGCGCTCGCCGCGACCTACGCCTTCGTCAACCCGCTGATCGCCGTTCTGCTCGGCGCGCTCGTTCTCGGCGAGGAGCTCTCGCCCCGCGTCGCCATCGCCACGGTTCTCATCGTCACGCCGGTCGCCGTCCTCCAGATCCGCGAAATCCGGCGTCCCCGCGGTCGCGCCGAGCTCTGACCCGCGCGCCGCGCTGATCCGCGCGCCGAAAGCTAGGATCCGCGCCGGTTCGTGTTTCCGGACAGGCGTCGCGTGGGTGGCTTTCGGCGGTTCGTCGCGATTGGTTTCTTTGCAGCGGTCAGCGCCGTAGCGCCGCCGGTCGCCGGGGCCGAAGCGTTCGGGTGGCGCCAGGAGCAGCAGGCTCCGGAACCTCCCGAGTCCCCGGTAGAGATCCGCGGGCGCGTCGTGGACCGCGCCACCGGGGAACCGATCGCCGGGGCGACCGTCGGGGGCATTGGAGCGGTCGCGGTGACCGACGCCGAGGGCCGCTTCGTCCTCGAGGCGCCGTTTCGGCTGAGCGCAGTCAGCGCGTCCGCCGAGGGCTACTTCGAACTCTCGGTCGCGGTCCCGGCCGAGGGTCCGGTCGAGATCGGGCTCGTCTCGCAGCGCATCGAGGAGACGGTGGAGGTCGTCGCCGAGAGTCCCGAGGTGGACCGACCGGCCGCCGTCCGCGTCGAGTCCCGGGAGGTTCTCGAGACCGCCGGTTCGGTGGACAACATCTTCCGGGCGCTGGGAACGCTCCCGGGAGTCGCGCAGACCACCGACTTCGGGAGCTTTCTCTCGGTGCGCGGCGGAGGCCCCGACGAGAACCTCACCCTCATGGACGGGGTCGAGATCCACAATCCCTACCGCCTGTTCGGGCTGGTGAGCGCGTTCCATCCGGAGACGGTGGATGACTTTTCGCTCTCCGCCGGCGGGTTCGGGGCGGCCTACGGGGACCGGCTCTCCTCCCTCCTGATCGTCAGGAACCGGGGGGGCAGGCGGGACTTCGGCGCCAGCTCGTCGCTCAGCATCACCGACGGCAACTTCGTCGGCGAGGGACCGATCGCCGGGCGGGGCTCCTGGCTGCTGAGCGCCCGACGGACCTACTACGACGTGGTCGTGGGCCGCATCTTCGACCAGAACTTCCCCTCGTTCTCCGACATCCAGTTCCGGACCGACTGGGAGTGGGGGCCGGGGCACCGCCTCACCCTGACCGGGCTCAGAAGCAGGGAGAACACCGACTTCTCGATCGAGGACGACGACGAGCCGGACGAGATGGTGGACTTCCAGGGCGACACGACGAACGACCTGGTCTCGGCCCGCCTGGACGCCGTCATTTCCGATCAGGCCACCTCCTCGACCGTCCTGGCGTGGTACCGGAACGCGGAGCTTCTCGACTTCCTGGGTCTGTTGCGCACCGGTACGCGGGGCGCCGGCGATGCGAGCGAGGAGGAGACCGAGCCGCTGGACCGCATCGCGTTCCGCCGTGAGCTGGCGGTGCGCGACTTCTCGCTGCGCCAGGAGTTCGGCTTCGAGATCGGGAGCCGGCACTTCCTCGGGATGGGCCTCGAGCTCCACCGCATCCGCTCCGGCCTCGACCAGACCATCGACGGGGTCCGCAACACCACCGCCGCCGACCCGACGAGCATCCAGGGGGGCTCGGCCCTTCCCGATTTCCTGGCGTCCGAGCTCGTTGGAACCCGCGGAGGGGCCTGGATCCAGGAGACCTACCGGATGACGGACCGGTTCTCGCTGGAGCCCGGGCTCCGTCTCGAGTGGAGCACCGTGAACGGGCGGAGCACGCTGTCGCCGCGGTTCGCGGCGGGCTACGACCTGGGCGCCGGGTTCCGGCTGCGGGCCGCCGGAGGGCTCTACACCCAGAGCCCGGGCTGGGAGAAGCTGCTGGCCTCGGACAACCTCCTCGATCTGAACGCGGTGGACCGCCTGGCCTTCGAGCGGGCGGTCCACGCCGTCCTCGGGGTGGAGAAGTCGCTGGGGGCCGGCGCCCGGTTCCGCGTCGAGGCCTACTGGAAGCGCTACGAGGACCTGCTCTCCGGACGTCTGGAGACTCCCGCAGAGACCGCGTTCCGGGTCTCGCGCTACGCGTTCCCCGACGAGCTCGCCGCAGCGGTCCCCAGCGCGGCGCAGATCACGATCGATCCGGAGAACGGGGCTCGCGGCTCGGCGCGCGGACTCGATGTCTACGTCGAGCGCAACGACCCCTCGGCCCGCCTGGTGGGGTGGATTTCGTGGTCGCTGGGCCGCGCCGAGCGCGAGGTCTGGGGCGCCCGGTTCCCCTTCGACTACGACCGGCCGCAGGCGCTCAACGTCGTCAGCGTGCTGCGGATCTCGGACCGCTGGAGCCTCGCGGGCACCGGGCGCTTCGCCAGCGGCTTCCCCTACACCCCGGCGGTGGGCGTGCGGGTGGCCGCCACCGAGGACGAGCGGGGACTCCTCGTCCCGGAGACCGACGGCCTCGGGAACCTGATCTACACGGTGGATCTCGGCGGGTTCGACAACCGGAACGCCGCCCGCCTCCCGAACTACGCCCGGCTCGACCTGCGCCTCACCTACCAGCACGGCGGACCGACCGGCCGCTGGTCGGTCTACGCCGAGGTCATCAACGCCACCGGACGGGAAAACGGCACCGCGATCGAGCAGGAAGTCGTCGCGGGTCCGGGCGGCGTTCCCACAGTCGAGGAGTACCCGGAGTTCGGCTTCCCGCGCATCCCCACGATCGGGATCCGGTTCCGCTTCTGAGGCGCCGACCCACCGGACTGCGAAGACAGCGTGTCATGCGGGAACCCATCCACCCCGGGGAGACGCTGCGGGAGGATCTCGAAGCGCTAGGGATGAGCGCCGCGGAACTGGCGCGGCGGATCGAGGTCCCGGCGAGCCGCATCACCGGGATCCTGAACGGCCGGCGGCCCGTAACGGCCGACACGGCGCTCCGGCTCGGGCGCTTCTTCGGCACCTCGGGGGAGTTCTGGCTCAACGTCCAGAAGATCTACGAGTTGCGCCTCGCGGAGCAGGAACATGGCGCGGAGATCGCCCGACTGCCGTCGCTGGCGGTCCGCAAGCCCTCGCCGGTCGCGAGTTGAGTCGGGCCCTTATCCCACCACCGGGATCCGGGTCCGCTGTTGAGGCGTCCTGACTAGGGGCGGGGACCTCCGGTTCCGAAGCCGCGGACGCCCACCCGCCTCGGGATGTAGTGGTCCGGGTCCACGGTCCGGTGGTAGACGATCCGCCCGTTGCTCATGACGAACATCGGCTCGTGGGTGGCGTAGATGTCCTCGACCGGGTTGCCGTCCACCGAGACGAGATCGGCTTCGAGGCCGACCGCGATCCGCCCGGTCCGGTCCTCGACGCCGTAGACCTCCGCCGAGCGGATCGTCGCGGACTGGAGCGCCTGGAGCGGGGTCATCCCCATCTCCACGAAGTGGGTCATCTCGCGGTAGACCCGGTTGTTGCTCCTCGGGGAGTACTGGGTGTCGGTCGCCGTCAGGATCGTCACTCCCAGTTCGAGCGCCCGCCGGAACCCTTTCTCCAGGTAGTGGAGCAGGTGCGATCCGCGCTGGAAGCTGGCGGATGAGTCGTAGTCGTCGTGGGGAAGCAGGAATCCGACGACCGAGGTGTAGGTGGGGACCCACGCGGTACCGCGCTCCAGCATCATCTGAAGCCCCTCCTCGTCCACGTAGGAGCCGTGCTCGATCGTTGCGCATCCGGCGACGATGGCGTTGCGAACCACTTCCGCGCCGTGGGCGTGGCACGCCACCTTGACGCCGAGCGCATCGGCCTCCTCGACGATCGCGGTGAGCTCGTCGACGCTGTAGACCATCATCTTGGGATCCGGCCCGTCGGGGCCGGAAGTCGTGCCGCCGGAACGGGTCTTGATCCATCGCGCGCCCCGCGAGACATCCACCTGGACGACCTCCCGGACCGCCTCCGCGCCGCGCACTTCGCGGTTCAGGTACTTGTAGAGCCGGGGATCCGCGAGCGCCGATTGGCCCAGGTTCGGGAGAACGTAGACGCCGGCGGCGAAGATCTCCGGCCCGGCGATGTAGCCCTGTTCGACCATGTCGTTCATGCGGACATCCAGAAAGCTCCCGACCGCGGCGCTCTTCATCGTGGTGACCCCCGACTCGAGGGCGCGATAGAGCCCGTCGAGGGTCCGGCCGTGCCAGTGGCCGTCGAACAGCCCCGGGATGAGATGCCGGCCTCCCATGTCGAGGATGTGCGCCCCCTCGGGCGGCGGGCCGGTCCCGACGGACTCGATGAGGCCGTCGCGCACAACGACGACGGCGTCCTCGGTGACCTCGCCGTTTTCGACATGGACGACATGGGCGTTCACCAGCGCGACGTGCGGCTGCGGCAGAACCCCGTCCTCCCCCGGCAGGTGGGGAACGGTGGGCTGGGCCGCGCCCGGGGCCGGGAGCGCGAGGAGCAGCAGACCGACGAGCAGGAACAGGCGGGTTCGGGACATGAGGCGCTCCTTCGGGCCATGCGGCCCGTTCCGATGGTACGTTGCAGAAACGCCGGAGCCCCTGCGCTCCGGGAAGGAGTCGCGACGTGTTGCATCGAAGGGCCTTTCTGGCGGCCGCCGGCGGCGCGCTGACCGCGCTCCAGGCCGACGCCGCATCGCGGATCGCGGAAGCCGTCTCCGGCGTCGGCGCGACAAGCGCCCAGGAAGTCGCCAGCGACGAGGACTTCTGGTTCCAGGTGCGGCAGGCGTTCACCATCGACCGGAACCACATCAATCTGAACTCGGGCAGCGTGAGCCCGGCGCCCACGCCGGTCCAGCGGGCGATGCGCCAGTACTGGGAGATCACCAACATGGGGCCCTCGCTCTATGTGGACGAGCTCCTCGGACCCCGGATCGAGGTGGCCCGGCGGCGGCTCGCTGACGCGTTCGGCGCGAGCCCCGACGAGATCGCCTTCACCCGCAACGCCAGCGAGGCCATGGAGATCATCCAGTTCGGCCTTCCGCTCGAGGCCGGAGACGAGGTCCTGACCACGACGCAGGACTATCCGCGGATGCTCATGACGTTCCGCCAGCGGGAGCGCCGCGACGGGATCGTGCTCCGCACTGTCCCCTATCCGACGCCCCCCGAGGACCTCTCCGAGCTGACGCACATCCTCGAGCGCGCCATCACCCCGAGGACGAAGCTGCTGCTCATCTGCCACACCACCTTCACCACCGGCCAGATCTTCCCGGTGGGCGAGATCTGCCGGATGGCGCGGCGTCACGGCGTCGAGACGATCGTGGACGGGGCGCACGGTTTCGCGCACTTCCCGTTCACCCGGGATGAGCTCGACTGCGACTACTACGGAACCAGCCTCCACAAGTGGCTCTTCGCCCCGGTCGGGACCGGCTTCCTCTACGTGCGGAAGGACAAGATCCCGCGGGTCTGGCCGCTCATGAGCGCCCCCGCGAGCCAGGACGACGACATCCGCAAGTTCGAGCAGATCGGCACGAACCCGATCGCGGTGCGAGGCCCGATCACCGAGGCGCTCACCTTCCACGACGGCCTGGGGCCGGAGCGCAAGGCGGAGCGGCTCGTCTACCTTCGCCGCCGGTGGGCGGAGCGCGTCAAGGAGCTTCCCGGGGTCCAGGTCCTGAACCCGCCGGACATCCGCCAGGCGTGCGGCATCGGCGCCATGCGGATCGACGGCGTGGACTCCGGAGAGCTCACCGACTTCCTCGAGCGCAAGTACCGGATCCACGTCCGGCCCCGGTTCGTCAGGGGAGAGTTCGACTGCATCCGCGTTTCGCCGAGCGTGTTCACCACCCTCGAGGAGGTGGATCTGTTCTCGACCGGGATCGAGGACGCCGCCCGGAACGGAGTCGCGCTGTGAGCGGCGGAGACGGGTTCTCCCGACGCGCGCTTCTCAAGGGAGTTCTGGCGGCGGCCCCGGTCTCGGCGGCGTGCGCCAACGGGCAGGAGCCTGCGCCGACGACCGAGGGCGGGCCACCCTCGGGCGTGGCGCTCTGGGGTCAGGACCTCGGGCTCGGCGAGATGTTCCGGAGCGCGAACGGCGAAACCGAGGTCGAGGCCTACATCAGGAAGTGCGCCGACCACGGGGTCTCCCGGGTCTTCGCGCCCGGCGCATCGGAGGACCTGGTCCAGACCGGGCGCGACCACGGCGTGACCGTCCACCCCTACAAGGCGGTCGCCTCCCACGGCGGCATCCGGATGTATCCCGCCTGGTCGTCCAACTTCATGGTCCCGCGCTTCGGGACCGAGGAAGGGCGCATCACCCTCGACGCGCACCGTCCGATCTGGAGTCATCCGCAGCGCATCGAGAGCCTGAGCGACTTCCTGCGGGAGAACCCGCAACACCGTCACCGGAACCGGTCGCTCTCCGACGAAATGCAGCCCTACGAGCGCGTGTTCCTCAGCCCCGGCCTCCCGGAGGGAAGAGCGGAGGAGGCGCGGGCGTTCGCCGATCTCCTCACGAGCAGCGGGGGTCTCGGGATCCAGGCCGAATTCGTGTCGATCAACGAGGACGAGGACGGGGTGAGCACCGACGGCTACGAGGACTCGATCGCCTCAGCCTTCAGAGAGGCCACCGGCCGCGACCCGTTCGACATCCCGAACGCCGATCCCGACTGGGTGGACTTCCGGGCAGCCCGCTGGACCGACATGGTGCGCGCGATCCGCGACGCCGTGAAGGCCGTCCGCTCCGACGCGGTCTTCACGATCACCGTGATCAACCGGGATCCCGACGGATACCGGACGCGCATGCAGGACTGGCCCACGTGGGTGGACGAGGGCCTCGCCGACGAGATGCACCTCTGGTTCCGCTCCACGACGGATCTCGGAGTGATCGAACGCCAGGCGCGGCACATGGTCGACACTGTCCGCGGCCGGGTTCCGGTGGTGGCGGAGTTCTCCTGCTACCACCCCGGCAGTCTCCAGACGGCCGACGCGATGATGGACGCGGCCCGCGCCACCCGCGCCGCCGGCGTGGACGGCCTCGGGATCTACCGCAGCCACGCGGTGGAGCAGCTCCGGTTCTGGCCGCTCCTCGAAGCGATGACGCAGTTGTAGCGGGATCGGGTTCCAGAGCTGCGGGTTCGCTCAGCCTCCCTCCTGTTCCCCGGGGAAGTCCGGTTCCTCTCGGTTCACTCGCGCGCGCAACGCTTCGGTCTGCGGGCCGGCTTCGACTCCGGTGGTGTCCCGGCCGGAGCAACCCTCAGCGCACGCGGATGGCGTCCCAGTTGTCCCAGGCGGAGGTGTCCGAGAGGACGACCTCATCACCTTCGGTGAGGCCGTCCAGCACTTCGATGCGGTTCACCGATCCACGGCCCAGCCGGACCGGGATGCGCTCGGCGGTGGCGCCGTCCGGGCTGATCCGGAAGAGACCAACCGTGCTCCCCGGCTGGCCGTAGGCGGGACGGCCCACGTGGAGCGTGTCGGGGATGCGGTCGAGCTGGATCGAGCCGTCCACCGAGAGGTCGGGCCGGGCGCCGCGGGGCAGGGCGCCTTCGAGGCGGATGTCCACCCGGACGGCCCCGTCCCGGACGGCCGGATCCACTCGCGAGACGACTCCCGGGATGACGCCGTTTCTGGTGTCCACCAGGGCGGTCTGCCCCGGGGTGAGATCGCCCGCCTGGGTCTCGGGAATGCGGAGGACGGCGCGGAGCTCGCTCACGTTGGCGACGCGGGCCAGGTTGTCCCCCGGACTCACCTCCTGGCCGACCTCCACCGGGGTCTCGAGCAGGACGCCGGCGCGCCCGGCGCGGACGGTGAGGGCCTCGAGCTGTCGGGTGCGGAGCTCGACGACCGCCTGGTGGCGGGCCACGGTCGCCTCCTTCGAAGCGAGCTGCGCTTCGGAGGAGCCGGCGAGGGTCTCGAGACGCTCCTGCTCGAGGTCGCGCCGGACCTCGAGCTCCTCGGCGCGGACGAGGCTTCGGCGGTGGATGAGCTCGCCGATGACGCCGGCCTGGAGGAGTTTCGCGTCGGCGTCCGCGCGCCGGCGGGCGCTCTCCGAAGAGGTCCGGAGCTGGTTGGCGGCGTTCTCCTGTTCGAGCAGGTCCGAGCGGATCCGGTCACGGAGGCGGCGAAGTTCGGCTTCCTGGCCGCGGAGCTGGAGCTCCGCCTCCCGGGTCTGCTGGACGAGCGTCGGGTTCGAGAGGACGAGCAGCACGGTGTCGGCTTCGACCGGCGTCCCGGGAAGGATCCGGCGCTCCTCGACCCGTCCGCGGGTTTCGGCCGCCAGCCAGCGGACTTCTTCGGGCGGGACTTCGAGGACGCCGGGGCCTCGGACCCTCCGGACGAGCTCACCCCGCTCGACGACTCCGGTCCACAGGGTGGATCGGCTCACCTCGGGCGCTCCCGGAGCGAGCCGGGTGAGCAGCCAGAGCGCGGTCGCCGCGCCCGCGATCCCAGCGGCCCAGAGGAGGAGCCGTCGCCGCCTGCGCTTGCGCTGCCGGTCGGCGATCTGGAAGTCCATGTCTCAGGCCGCTCCAGTGACTCGCCTTAGTCGAAGACGAGGGCGGGGAGCGTCAGCGTGAGCCAGGGGGCGTAGGTCACCAGCAGCACGGCGCCGGCGCGGATCGCGAGAAACGGCAGCGCGGCCCGGTAGACCTCGCCGAGCGGCCGCCGGAACCGGTAGGACGCGAGGAAGAGGTTCATGCCGACCGGGGGCGTCAGGTAGCCGAGCTCCAGGTTCGTCAGAAAGATGACCCCGAGATGGATGGGATCGACCCCGTAGGCGAGGCCCAGCGGGGCGATCAGCGGCACGACCACCACGATGGCCGAGTAGATGTCCATGAGACACCCGGCGACCAGCAGGACCAGGTTCAGCAGCAGCAGGAAGAACAGCGGGGACTCGACGAAGGACTGGACCCACGCCACCGCGGTCGCCGGGATGTCGGCGAAGATCAGGTAGTTCGTCAGGCCGAGCGCGCAACCCAGGATGAGCAGCACGCCGCCGATCAGGGTCACCGCGTTCCCTCCGGTGCGCACCAGGTCGCCGAGGCCCTTGCCCTCGCGGTGGACGACGTACTCCACGAAGAGGACGTAGAGCACGGTGATCGCGGCGGCCTCGACCAGGGTTGCGATCCCGCCGAGGATGACCCCGATCACCACCACCGGGATCGCCGCCTCCCACTTGGCCTCCCACAGCGCAGAGAGCGCCGTCCGGATCCTGAACGGCGTCGTCCCGCCGGCTGGCGCCGATCCCTCCGCCGGCCGCCGTCCCACCCGGCGGGCGACCAGGATCGTGAACCCGGCGACGAGCCCGATCTCCAGCAGCGCCGGCACGAACCCGGCGACGAAGAGCCGCTGGATGTCCACCTCGGCGACCAGCCCGTAGAGGATCACCGCCAGCGACGGCGGGAACAGCAGTCCGAGCGAGCCCGCCGAGGTGAGGAGGCCGGTCGAGAACTTCGCGCGGTGGCCGTCGGCGACCAGCATCGGGAACATGAGCCCGCCGATCGCCAGGATCGTGACGCCGCTTCCCCCGGTGAACGAGGTGAAGAAGGCTGAGACCACGATCGCCACGATCGCGACGCCGCCGGGGATCCAGCCGAACATTCCCCGGAAGAGCTTCACCAGTCGCCGGGGCGCGCCGCCATCCGCCAGGATGTAGCCGGCGAGCGTGAACAGCGGGATCGTGGGCAGCGTGGGCTTGCTCACCATCCCGTAGGCCTCGGCGGGGATCGCCGAGACCGGGTCCCAGTTCGCCCATAGCAGCACGGCGGCCGCGCCGCCGAGCGCCACGAAGATGGGCGCTCCGCCGGCGGCCGCGATCAGGATCAACGCCAGAAGCGGCCAGGCGATCCCGGTCTCGGTCAGGTCGAACCCGGAGACGCCCTCGTGGAGCAGAAGGGGAACGGCGAGCGCGACGAGCGCTCCGACCTTCCCCCAGCGGGTGGGGATCCGCCGCCAGATCCTCCAGCCGATGAGCGCGAAGCCGAGCGGCATGACGCCCTCGGCCACCCACACCGGGACGCCGAGGGCGAGCTCGCGTCCGCCTTCCCACTCGGCGCGGATCAGGACTACGCTGGCGTAGGCCAGCGCTGCGGAGACGGCGACCCCGACGCCGCCGGACAGCGAGGCGATCACCGGCTTCCACCGCTCGGGCGCGGCGCTCGGTCCGGCGGTGAGCGCAAGCAGCTCCCCGCGGCGGGCGGCCACCGCGGCGCCGAGGAAACCCACCCAGAGCGCCAGGTGCTGCACCCACATCGAGGATCCCGGGATCCCGGTGGGGAAGAACGGACGGATCGCCGCCTCCACGATGGGGATCGCGGCCATCAGGATCAGCGCGGTCAGCGAGACCGCCTCCTCGAAGACCGCGATGCGGCCGCCGGCGCGCGAAACCGGCGCGCCTCCGGCGGCGGCCGGGGCGGGGTCCGGGCTGCTCATGGGAGGCCCGGAGAGACTACCGGGCGGCTTGGGATCAGTCGCGGTCCGGGCTGCTCTGTCCGGCGCGGAACTCGTCGCGGATCCGGATCACCCGGTCGAGCACCGGACCCGGAACCAGCCGGTCGCGCACCATCGGGAAGGACTTCTCGGCGAGACCCTCCCAGGCCGCGAGGAAGTCCGGCGACGCTTCGATGACCTGGAGCCCGCGTCGCTCCATCGCGGCGAGGGAGCGCTCCTCGGTCTCGCGGTTCGAGCTGCGGAACTCGGCGGCGGCGGCGTCGGCGTGACGGGTCACTACCTCGCGCTGTTCGGGGGTCAGCCGCTCCCAGCCGTTGTCGTGGATGATGAGCGCGCCCTGGAGCGGGGCCCAGCGGAGGCTGTTCATGAACCCGGCGGAGCGGTAGACCTGCGAGCCCTCGGCGAAGACGATGGGCAGCGGCGCGGCTTCGACGAGCCCGGTCTGGAACCCGCTCACCAGCTCGACCGAATTCACCTGGACCGGATCGAAACCCGCCCACCGCAGGAGGTCCACCGCGGTCGGATCCCCGGCGGCGCCCGCGAGGCGGAGGCCCTGGAGGTCCTCGACGGTATTGACCGGCTGGCTCGAGAAGAAATGGAGCCAGCCCACGTCGGCCCAGGCGAGCGCGCGAAACCCGTGCTCCTCGAGCGCCGCGCCGATCGCCGGGTTCATGACGTCCCGCACGTGGTCCCACTCGGCGTAGTCGTCGAACACCATCGGGATCGAGAGCGTCCAGGCGCTGGCGTCGAGCTCGGCGAGCCCCACGTTCGTGACCGCCGCCATCTGGACCTGGCCGATCCGCATCTTCCGGATCATGTCGGACTCGTCGCCGGCGGATCCCCCGCTGATGATGCGGATGCGGACCTCGCCGTCGGTGTCCTTGCCGATGTCGGCCGCCATCTTGCGGAGCGTGATGTGCCAGCTCGAGCCGTTCGGCGCGAGGGTGGCGAGCCGCAGGTTCACCCGCGCCTCGACCGCGGTGGCGGCGAGGAGCAGCGCCGCCAGCGCGGCCCCGGTGATGCGGGTCCCGTTCTTCATGATGCCGTCCCTCACTCGTCGTCGAGGAAGTAGTCGTCGGTGCGCTCGATGAGCCACGCTGCCCTCTCCTGCGCCACGCGGTTCAGCAGCCGCGCCTCCGGAAAGCTGTGGATGTCGAAGTCGAGCGTCTGCCGCAGCAGGCGCTCGAACTCGGCCCGGTCCCCGGTGGCGATCGAGCCGCTCTCGGCCCAGTTCGCCCAAAGGACCGGATGCCGCTCGGGACCGATCTCGAGGGCGTGCTCCCACAGCTCCCGGGCCCGCTCCAGCGAGCCGCCCGGGCGGATCGCCTCGTAGAGGCTCAGGTAGTCGTAGGCCACCCCGGCGTCCACCATCTCGTCGAGTTCCAGAACGCGCTCGAGGAGCGCGCCCATGACCGCGAGGTCGGCGGTGGCCTCGGGGTCCGCGGTGTTCATCGAGATCCACGCCCCGGTGGCGGTTCCGGTCCACAGCGCCAGCCCCGCGTCCTCTTCCTCGAGTTCGGCGGCGGCGGCCCAGGGATCCCGGCTGAGGCGCTCCCGGATGCCCGGGTGGTTGGCCTCCAGCCCCTGGAGCCCGAATTCGCGGGATCGCTCGTAGAGACGGGCGGCCCGGGCCCGGACGGCCTGCTCCTCCTCGAACTGGGTGAAGTCCAGCTCGAACAGGTTCGGCTCCACGAAGGCGTAGGCGTAGAGCGCGAACCCCTTGGCGGCGGCGAGGAGCATGAGCCGGTGCTCGGGCTCCTGGAGGAGGAGCGACTCGACCGTCTTCAGGTTGAACGCGAGCGCCCGGCCCACGAGCTCGAGGTCGTCGTCGGAGCGATAGACGGCTTCGCCCTCGGCGAGCACCTCGGCGAGGGAGTTCACCGCGACCCCGGTCACGAGCGAACAGCCGGGGGAGAGCGCGGCGGCCAGGATCAGCGCCAGCAGCGCCGGGACTCCGGCGGCGCGCGGTGTCCGGCGGGCCCCGTTCGGGGGGAAATACGGCGCCTCGCCCACGGCCGGAAAAGGTTACTTCAACGCCGGGCGGGCCGTTGAGCGCGCCCCGTCGCCGTTCGCTCCCCGGAAGCCGGTACGCTCGCCCCGATCACCATGGCTCTGCTTTCCCGTCCCGCCTTCCTTCGCTTCGCGGCTCTGGTCGCGGCTTCGGCCTTCGTCGCCCCGGGCTGCGGCCCGCCGGACCCGGGCGAAACCGCCCCGGCGCCAGTGGCCGAAAGCGCCGCGCCCGACCCGCTCCTCGGGAGCTGGCGGCCGCAGACCTACCGGATCGGCGGGGAGGAGCCCACCGAGCTGCCGGTGGATGGCCGGATCGTCTTCCTGCCCGGTTCCGGGGAAGACCCCGGCGAGTGGTCCGTGCTGTTCTTCGTGAACGACGAGGGCGGCGAGCCCCGGCGAGGTTCAGCCGAGGGCGGCCAGTGGTTCCGCGAGGGGGAGACGCTGGTGCTGACCCATGCGTGGCATCTGTCCGCGGGCGCGGCGGTGGGCCCGCTGTCCGAGGCGCCGCTACGGATGGAGCTGCGCTCCATGGAGACCGCGGCGCGCGACCACCGGGAGCCGTGCCGGGTCGGGATCGAGGGGGACGGGATGACCCTCTTCTTCCCGAGCGGGAACTCGATGTCCTTCGTCCGGATCAGCGGTCCCTGACGCCCCCGCTCCGGAGAAGCAGTTCCGGGGGTTCGCGCACCGGCTCGCCTTCCGGGCTGCAGAGGCGCACCATGAGCAGGGTGGCGTCGACGACGGCGCGCATGCGAAGCGCGGCGGGATCGAGGGTGGCGAGCTGGATCTCCCTCGGCGAAAGGCCGTCTTCCACCAGCCGGGCGACGGTGTCCTCGGCGCCGTCCACGAACTCCTCGGCGATCTGGCGGACCCGCTGATCCAGCTCCGTGGCGAGGCGGCATTCCCGCGTGAGCGGTTCCTCGGGCAACGCCTCGCGGAAGCTCTGAAGAAAGGAATCGTCCAGAACCATCCGGATGATGTTCCGATGCGCGGCCGAGGGCCCCGCCGGCTGGGAAGCCGGCCGGGCCGACTTCCCGGGGGGAGAAGGCGGCGCCGCGGCGCCCGCCGCCTCGCCGAGGGTCACCAGGGGGAATGTCGCCAGCAGAAAGGCCAGGAACCGGACCATCGCAGTCCTCCTCGGTCCGGCGACGGCCGGACCCGATGATTCGAGTCTACCGGGCGACCTCGTCGCCCTTCCAGTCAGTTCTCTGGCGTTGCGAACTGGTATCCCCGGGCGCGGAGCGCCTCGATCAGCTCGGCGGGCAGCGGTTCGAGCTCCTCGCCGTCCGCGTTCTCCTGGCGCCAGGCGACCGTCTGGATCCGCCGGGTCTCGAGCTCGGCCCGCAGCGGTTCGGTGCTCATCCGGCCCTCGGCGTAGCGGTTCTCCGCCTCGTTCGGGTCGCGCACCGTGTTGAACAGCGCGAACTGGGGCTCGGGCTGTCCCGGGACCGGCACCCGCAGCATCCGGAGTCGCCCGTCGAAGATCGAGAAGAGACCGCCGTCCGTCTCCGAGTAGAGGCGACGGTGGGGGCGCGGATTCTGACCCCGGAGCGACGGGACCAGCGACGTTCCGAAGTACCCGATGGGTCGCGGATCGGGGATGGCCTGCGGCGAACCGATGAGTTCCAGCGCCGTGGGCGCAAGATCTGCAAGGCTCACGACCCCGGGAAAGCGCACCTCCGAGGGGAGGCGGTCGGCTTCGGCGCCCGGCCAGCCGAAGACCAGCGGGACCCGCACGGTCTCGCGGAACAGGCCGCGCGGGCGATCGAAGACCGGGCCGCGCTCGCCCAGCGACTCGCCGTGGAGCCCGGCCACCACCACGAGCGTCTCCCCATCGAGGGGTCCCGCGCGCACCGCGTCGAGGATCTCGCCCACCGCGATGTCCACGCTCCGGATCGCGGCGTCGTAGCGGTCCACGCTCTCGCCGTACCCGCCGCCCGGATCCGGCGCGAGCGCCGACGCCGGGACCGGCCCGGGCCGGAGCCGGGGCGCCTCGGGCGTCAGGTTGTCGCCCCAGGACGGGTCCTCACCGGGAGGATGCGGTGGTTCTGGTCCGGCGAAGTGGAGCCACAGGAAGAGCGGCGCGGCGGTCGCGGCGGCGGAATCCGCCGGAGCCGGCGCCGTCAGGATCTCGCGCGCCATGGCCACGACCTCGGCGGACGGATCCGCCGTCTCCGCATCGAAGAACTCGCGGTACTCCGCAAAGCCCGCCGAGAATCCGAGTTGCGACGCGAGCGCCGGGTGGGTCACCGCCGCCCGGGTCCGGTAGCCGGCGGCCGACAGGAGTTCCGCGAGACCTGCGCCGGGGAGGAGCCGCGCCGGCGCCCCCCGGGTGATGCGCGCCGGGTCCATTCCGGTGAGGACGGCCGCGGCGGCGACGCCGGTCTCGGGCCAGGGAGTCACCCCCTCCGACAGGATGGCGCCGGCGGCGGCGAAGAGATCCAGCCGGGGGGTGGCGTTCCTGACGTAACCGGAGATCCCGAGGTGATCGCTCCGCAGCGAGGACACCGTGATGAGCACGAGGTTCCGCGACGGCTCGGGGACCCCGGCGTCTCCGCCGCAACCCGCGAGCGTGACGAGCGCCGTGAGCAGCGCGCTCCGCCGGAGGCCGCTCATCGGACGTTCCCCGCTCGCCGGACCTCGATGCGCCGGGTCCCGTCGGGCTCCGGCGCGAGTTCGACCTCGAGCGCGTCGTCGCGTCGGAACCGGCCCAGCCGGTCCGGCCACTCCACAATGACCACGGCGTCTTCCTCCTCCATCTCCTCGATGCCCAGTTCCTCGAGTTCCGCCGGTTTCTCGATCCGGTAGAGATCGATGTGGTAGACCGGGCGCGCGCCCTCGGCGTAGCCCTGGACGAGGGCGAATGTCGGGCTCGTGACCTGGCGCGGGTCCACCGCGTAGTGGCGGGCGAGCCCCTTGGCGAAGACCGTCTTGCCGGCCCCCAGGGGTCCGTTCAGGTAGAACGCCCGCGCCGCGGGGAAGCGCGAGGCGAGCCGGTCGCCGGCGCGGAGCGTCTCGTCGGGATCCCGGGTGCGAAAGCGCGCCACGACCGCGGAAGCCTCCGGCGTGGGGAGAGCCGGCGTCATTGCTGTTTCCTTTCCTGAAGACGTTGCATGGCGCCGCCGATCGCGGCGGCGATCTCCGAGGCGGTGACCGCGTCCGCGCCGAGCCGTCGGCTCGCCTCCGCGCCGGCCGCTCCGTGCACGAACACGGCGGCGCCCAGCGCCTCGGTGGGCGACAGGCCGCGCGCGAGAAGAGTCCCCGCGACGCCGGTGAGGACATCCCCCGAGCCGCCGGTCGCGAGCTCGGGACCGCCGGACAGGTTGACCGAAGCGGCGCCGTCCGGCGCGGCGACCAGCGTGCCCGGTCCCTTGTAGGCCACGACGCTCCCGGTGGCGCGCGCCAGCACGCGGGCCGCGGCGAGCCGGTCGGCGGGCGGGGGCGTGGCGCCCAGAAGCCGCGCCCCTTCGCCGCCGTGGGGGGTCAGCGCAAGACCTTCCCGTTCGCGCAGCTCCTCCGCCCGGCCGGCGAAGGCGTTCAGGCCGTCGGCGTCGAGCACCGCCGGGGCGGTCGTGGCCGCGACCAGGCGCCGCACCGCCTCGGCGCAGGCGTCGGATCCCCCGAGTCCCGGCCCCACCGCGAGGGCGTCGGCCCGAAAGGAACCAGCGAAGTCGCTCACCACGGCGGCCGCTTCCGGCGCCAACTGGCCATCCTCTCCGGCCGGGAGCGGGAGCCGCATGGCCTCGGGAGGCAGCCCGGTGAGCGCTTCCGACGGCCCCGCCACCGTCAGAAGCCCCACCCCCGCCGCCAGCGCCCCCCGCGCGGCGAGGGCCGCGGCGCCGGGCATCCGGCGCGAGCCGGCGACGAGCAGCAGGCGCCCCAGCTCCCCCTTGTGGGCCCCCGGCGCCCGCGTCGGGAGGAGTTCCGCCGCCTCCGGCGCGCCGATCGCGCGAAGCCCCTCGGGACCGGAGGAAAGCCACTGGTCCGGGATGCCGATCCGGGCGACCCGCAGTTCCCCGCACGCCGAGCTCGCCGGGAAGACGACATGGCACACCTTGGCGGCGGCGAGGGCGACGGTGACGTCGGCGCGGAGCGCCACCCGAGGAAGTGCGCCGCTGTCGGTGGCCAGCCCGGTGGGGATGTCCACCGCCACCCGGGCCACGTCTTCGAACCGCGACTCCAGGTCGAGGACGACGCGTTCCAGCAGGCCCTCGAGCGGGCGGGTGACGCCGGTTCCGAGGATCGCGTCCACGATCACGTCGAGCGGCGACCCGCCGAGGGGTCTGTCGCCGAGCGCCCGGCGCCAGGCGTCCTCGTCGGGGATCTCGCGGACATCGAGCCCGAGCCGCTGCGCGGTCTCGAGGTTCGCCCGGGTGTCCGGCGCCAGCCGGTCCGCGGAGGCGAGGACGACGGCGGTCGCGGCGAGGCCCCGCTCGGCGAGCGCCCGCAGGATGACCAGGCCGTCGCCGCCGTTGCCGCCCCGTCCGCACAGGATGAGGATCCGCCCGCCGCCCCGGACGCGCTCCCGGACGAGCCCGGAAACGACCCGCGCCGCCTCCCGCCCGGCGTTCTCCATGAGGACCCGCGAAGGGATCCCGGCCTCCTCGATCGTTCGTCGGTCCGCCTCCCGCATGCGGGCGGCGGTGAGCACGTCCATGAGCCCTGGGATTCTGACGGATGGGGCGCTCCGGAGCCGGGTTCGACGGGCGTACTCTTTCCGGGATGACCCCGTACTTCTCCGAGGAACTCGTCTCGGAAGCGCTGCCGATGGCCGACGCGGTCCGGGCGGTGGAGGCGGTGTTCGCCGAACTCGGCGCGGGAGGGGCTGAGAATCGTCCCCGCCAGCGGGTCCGGGTTCCCGGCCGGATGCTCCACACCATGAGCGCCGGGAGCGCCGAGCTCGGGTTCTGCGGGCTCAAGACCTACCTGACCGGACGCGACGGCGCCCGCTTCGTGGTGCTGCTGTTCGACGTCCGGACCGGTTCGCTCGCCGCGGTCATGGAGGCCGAGGCGCTCGGCCGGATCCGCACCGGCGCCGCCACCGGAGTCGCGGCGGATTACCTGGCGCCGACCGAGGCCCGCGCCTGCGGGATCGTGGGGTGCGGGTTCCAGGCCGGCGCGCAACTGGAGGCGCTCGCGGTCGTCCGTCCGCTCGAGCGGGTCGCGGCCTACTGCCGCGCGCCCGACCGGCGCCGCGCGTTCGCGGAGGAGATGAGCCGGCGTCTGGAGATCCCGGTGGCGCCCGCGCCCAGCGCGGAGGCGGCGGTCGCCGGGATGGACATCGTGGTCGCCGCCACCAGCGCCCGCGAGCCGGTGATCCATGGGGCGTGGCTCACCCCGGGAGCGTTCGTCGCCGGGATCGGGGGGAACTCGCTCCGTCGCCGCGAGCTGGACCGGGAGACGGTCCTCGGCGCCGAGCGCATCGTCGTGGACGATCTCGAGCAGGCGAAGATCGAGTGCGGGGATCTCGCCGCGGTGGTGGAGACCGGGGATCTCGCCTGGGACCGGGTCGAGACGCTCGGCGCGGTCGTGGCGGCGGGGGCGAGAGCCGCGCCTCCCGGGGGCGCGCTGTTCGAGTCCCAGGGGATCGCCGCCGAGGACATCGCCGCGGCCGCCGTCGTCTACCGGCGCGCGCTCGGCGAGGCGGTTTCCCTGCCGATCCGGGGCCTCGAGACGCCGGATACCAACCCGTAGGATCGCCTCATGGCGCCGCCCCTCCTGCTTTTCGGGCCGTTCGAGGCCACCGAACTGCTCGTCGCCTGGGGGGTGGCTACGCTCGTCCTCTGGGGGTCTCCGCTCGTGCTGCTCGCGCTCTGGCTCCACCGTCGACGCCGGCGCCGAACCGGTAGAATCCGGCCATGACCTTCCCGCTCCAGGTACCGGTCCTCCTTTTCGGACCGTTCGGCGCCACCGAGCTCCTCATCATCCTGGGGATCGTGATCCTGATCTTCGGGGCCTCGAAGCTGCCGCAACTGGGCGCAGGTCTCGGGCAGGGGATCCGCAACTTCCGGCACTCGATGAAGACGATCACGTCGCCCGGATCGGACGAGCCGTCGGAGGGCGAGTCGAAGAAGGAATAGCGCTCCGAAAGCCCCACCTCCATCCGGCCGGGGCGCTTCCGGCGCGGGTGAGCGCGGCGTCAGACGATGACGCGCAGGCCGTCGTGGGCCAGGTCGAAGACCGGGTCCGGGGTCTCCATCACGGCTTCCCCGGTGTGAACCAGCAGCACGCGCTTCGCCCGCAGGCGGGGAGCGGCCTCCTCGAGGTCGCGGAGGGCGGTGTGTCCGGGGAGCGGGTCCACATCGGTGCACTCGTGGATCAGCAGGTCCGCCCCGGCCGCCTCCCGGATCATCCGTGAGGTGAGCCCGGAGTCGCCCGAGGCCACGATCCGGCGTCCGCCGAGCCGCAGGGTCCACGAGAGCGCCCACCCGCCCGGCTGGTGGTCCGCGGCGAACGCGACCGCCGAGCCGCCTCCGGCGCTCTCCGGGAGCCGGACGCCCTCCCCCGGCAGGACCTCCACGATCCGGGTGGGTGATGGTGGCGTGAATCCGGGATAGAGGCACTCGCGCAGCGCGGGGAGCCGGTCCCGGGCCCCCGGGGGCGCGATGACCAGCAGCGGTTCGCTTCGCCCGGTGCGCAGCCCGTCCAGCTCGAGGAACGGGACCCCCCCGAAGTGATCCCCGTGGAAGTGGCTCAGGAGCACGGCGGCGACATCGGAGGGGGACAGGCCCTCGGCCCGCAGGCCGCCGGCGCACCCCGGTCCGGCGTCGAGCAGGATGCCGAGTCGCTGGCCCCGGACCCGGAGAAAGACGGCGGCGTTTCGCTTGCCGCCGGAGCCGAAGGCGTCGCCCGTGCCGAGGAAACGGACCTCGACGCCGTCCCCCTCGCCGGAGGCGGGGTCCGTCGCCCCCTCGGCGGCCTCCCGCTGGCAGTCGCGGCAGACGAAGGGCCGCCGCGCCTCGTCCTCGGCTTCCGGGTCGCCGACTTTCTCGCAGCGGCGGCAGCTCATCCGGGCGTCGCCGAGCGCGTCGCGACGCCGCTCGAGCAGTCCGGCGATGTGCCGGACGATCTCCTCGCGGTCCCCGGCGGCGAACAGCCGGGAGTCCTCCAGCGGGTCTTCCTCGGGCCGCCGCCGCGCCGTGACCCGGACTTCGACGGTTCGTCCCGGGTCCGCCTCGTCCTCGTCGTCGGGGTCGGCGAGGACGAGGAGCTCGAGAGACATCCCGCCCGGATCAGCCCGGCGCCGGCTGTCCGGTCCGGAGCTCCTGAGACGCGAGGAACACCAGGTCCTTCTCCGGATCCGGTGGCCTCGCCGAACCCGCCGGCCGGTAGCCCCGCAGGTCGACGGCGGCCCGGGGATATCCGGCCGCCCGGAGCCCGGCGGCGAGCCGTCGCCGCATCTCCGGCGCCAGCGCGAGGCGGATGTCGTCCGGAGCGAGTTCGATCCTCGCCATCTCCCCGTCATCCCGGACCCGGAAGGCGGAGAAGCCGAGGTTCCGGACCGCCGCCTCTCCCGCCTCCACGCGTCCCAGCGCTCCGGCGGTGATCGGAACCAGACGCTCAACGCGGGAAGCGAGGCACGCCGAGGCGGGCTCCTCGGCGACCGGCAGACCGGCCTCGCGCGCCAGCGCCCGGATCTCCTCCTTCCCGAGTCCCGCCTCCAGAAACGGCGAACGGACGCCGTGGACCGAGGCGGCGCGGCGGCCTGGCCGATGGTCCCCGAGGTCGTCGCGGTTCGTCCCGTCGAGCACGGTCGCGAAGCCGCGGGAGCGGGCAAGTCTCCGCAACGTTCCGTAGAGCTCGTCCTTGCAGAAGAAGCACCGGTCGGCGCCGTTTCGGCGATAGGACGCGTCCTCGATCTCGTTCGTGTCGATCCACTCGTGCGGCATCGGGCTCTCGTTCAGCACCGCCTCCACCAGGCCCCGCTGGTAGGACGAGAGGCTCGGACTCACCCCGGTCACCGCGAGGCTCCGGGCGCCCAGCACGCGGAAGGCGTGGTGGGCGAGCGTGGCGCTGTCGACCCCTCCGCTGAGCGCCACGACCGCCGATCCGCAGTCCTCGAGGACGTTCGTCAGGGAGGCCAGCGCGGCCTCCGCGGACCCCGCGTTAGCTGTCCCGGACACCGTCGCTCCGCCTCCAGGGGCCGCTCTTGCCGCCGCGTTTCTCGAGGAGCCGCACGGCGCCGATCTCCATGCCCCGGTCGATGGCCTTGAGCATGTCGTAGACGGTCAGCGCCGCAACCGAGACTGCGGTGAGCGCCTCCATCTCGGCGCCGGTGGACGCCCGGCACCGGACCCGCGACCGGAGTCGGACGCCGCGCTCCTCGAACTCGGCGGTGACCTCCACGTCGTCGAGGGGCAGGGGATGGCACAGCGGGATCAGCGAGGCGCACGCCTTCGCGGCCTGGATGCCGGCGATCCGCGCGGTCTCGAGGACGCTTCCCTTCGGCGCATTGCCCGTCCGGGCCGCTTCGAGCGCCTCCGGCGAGACCGAGACGAAACCCTCGGCGGCGGCCTCCCGCCGGGTGACCGGCTTGGCGCCGACGTCCACCATGCGCGCGCCGCCACGGTCGTCCACGTGGCTGAGCGCTCCCGGTCCCGGCGCGGAGCTCATGTCCGCGAATCCTCCCACCAGGACCCTGCGTCCGGAAAGCCCTCGAGCGGCATGGCCAGGATCTCCTCGCCGGCGGGAATCACCCCGGCGTTCTCCGGCGCGACGAGAAGGGCGTTCGCCTGTCCCAGCGCGCCGATGTCCGCCGACCCCACGGAACGGACCGGCCGGGCTTCGAGCGAGCCATCCGGCCCCGAGGCGACGCGCCCCGGGAGGAAGGCGCGACGGCCTCCGCGGTTCGTCAGCGGGGCGGCGAGGCGCGCCCGGACCCGCGGGCGATCGGGATGCGACATCCCCTCCAGCCGGTCGAGCGCCGGGCGGGTCAGCACTTCGAAGGTGGTGAACGCCGACACCGGGTTCCCCGGCAGCCCGAAGATCAGCCGGCGGCTCTCCTGGCCGTCGTCACGCACGCCGAAGACGAAGGGCTTTCCCGGCCGGATCCGGACGGCGGTGACCAGCAGCCGCGCGCCGAGCCCTTCGAGCACGGGCTCGACGAAGTCGAACCGACCCATCGAGACGCCGCCGGAGAGCAGGAGGACATCGGACTCGAGGCCCACGCGCATCGCCCGGGCGAGCGCCGCCGGATCGTCCCGCACGATGCCGAGCCGCCGCACCGGAAGCCCGAGGCTGCGGGCGCGGGCCGCGATGAGGTGGCTGTTCGCGTCCCGGATGCGCGCGGGTCCCGGCGCCCGGGCGCGCGGATGGACCAGTTCGTCTCCGGTGGAGACGACCGCGATCCGGGGGCGCCGTCCCACCAGCACCCGGGTTCTGCCGACGGCGGCGAGCACCCCGGTCGCGGGGGAGGAGAGACGGACGCCGGGGGTCAGGAGCGGCGCGCCCGCCCGGATTTCGGCGCCCCGCGGAGACACCCGCGTTCCCGGGCGGACCGGAGGCGGGGTCGTCCCCGGCGCCGGCCAGGAGACGAATTCGGTTCCCCCCTGGGTTTCCCGGACGGTGTGCTCCACCATGATGGCGGCGTCGGCGCCGGCCGGCATCGGCGCTCCGGTCATGACCGCCACCGCCTCGCCCGGACCCACCGGGACGCGGGGCCACTGGCCGGCGGCGACTTCGCCCACCACCCGGAGCCGCCCGCCCCCGGCCAGCGAAGCCGCGCGGACCGCGTAACCGTCCACCGAGGCCCGGTCGAACGGCGGCTGGTCGCGGTCGGCGGCCACCGCCTCGCGAAGCACGCGTCCCCGGGCCGAACCCAGCCCGACCACCTCGGCGGGAAGCGGCCGGGTGTGCTCGAGGACGACGGCGGTCGCCTCCTCGACGCTCAGCATCCCGGCCCCCGGGCGGTCGCTCCCGCGCCGGCGCCCGGCTCGCCGCCGGATCGGGGGTCGCTGGCCGCTCGCCGGCGCCGCGGGCGATCCGGAGTCAGGCGTCCGCCTCGAAGCTCGCCACCGCCTCGTCCTCGGTCTCGTAGACCTCGAAGAGCGGCAGCACCCGGGCCACATCGAGGGCGCGGGCGACGCGCTCCCGGGGGTGGAGCGCCTTCAGCGCGCCTCCCGCTTCTCCGACCCGGCGCGCGGAGGCCACGAGTTCGCCGAGGCCGCCGCTGTCGATCACGCTCACTTCGCTCAGGTCCACCACGATCCGGGTCCGACCCGACTCCACGAGCACGTTCACCGCCTCGCGCAACTGCGCGTCGCCGTGGCCGTCCACCAGACGTCCGTTGAGCTGCAGCACCGCGACGCGGCCCCGGTCCTTCAGGTCGAGTTGCATCCGGCCTACCCGATCAGCGAATGGAGCGCCTGCCGGTCGATGCGGATCTGGTAGCTCTCCTGGACGGTGGCGAGGAAAGCGGACCACAGGCGAGACCTCTTCTCCTCGGCCATCTGGGCCCGGAAGGGCTCCTTCTGCTCCTCGAACTCGGCTTCGTCGTAGCCCGCGAGGCTGTTTACGCGGATGACGGCGTAGCCCCGATCGGCCTCCACCGGCCCGAGAGTCTCGCCGGGCGCCGCCGCGAAGACCGCACCTTCCGCCGCGGGAAGGATCCCGGCCGCGCCCAGCGGACTGCCGCGGAACCAGGTCGGCAGCGGCGTGGGGTCGGTCGGCGGGGTCTCGCCGGCGGTCGTCGCGGCGAGAACGCTCCCGGCCTCCTCCCGCGCGAGCTCCATCGCGCGCTCGTTGCGCATCTCGCTCATCAGTTCATCGCGGACCGCATCGAACTCCGGCACGTGGGGCGCCCGCTCCTCGGTCACCTCGATGAACGCAACCCCGGTGGCGAGGGCGACCGGGCCGCCCACGTCGCCGACATCCAGCGCGAAGGCCACGCTCGCCGCCTCGGCCGAGGCCAGTTCGAAGACGACTTCGCCCTCGGCGAAGAAGTCGGTCTCCTGCACCATGACGAGCGGATTTCCGCCGAGGAGGTCTTCGAGGCGCCCGGCGCCGGACACCAGCTCTTCGAGTTCGATGACCCGCGTCTGCAGCAGTTCCGACGCCTTCTCCCGGCGAATCGTGGATTCGATGTCCTCCTGCACTTCGGAGAGCTCCTGCGTTTCCGCCGCCTCCAGACGCTCGAGGCGGACCACGTGAAAGCCGTAATCGGTCCGGATCGGATCGCTGATTTCCCCGGGCGCCAGAGCGAAGACCGCCTCCGAGAACTCGGGGAGCATCTCCTCCGGACCGAACACTCCGAGGGCTCCGCCGTCGCCGGCGGTCATCTCGTCCGCCGAGTAGGTGCGCGCCAGCTCGGCGAAGTCCTCTCCCTCCCGGGCCCGGTCGGCCAGCCGGGCGGCGAGCGTGCGCGTCGCCTCCTCATCGCCTTCGGACTCGGGCTGGAGCAGGATGTGGCTGGCTTCGGCGCGCTCGCCGGTCTGGTACTGGAAGAGGTTGCGGTCGTAGTAGCGCTGCACTTCCCGCTGGCGCACCGCGACTTCCTCGGCGATGGTCTGCTCCGAGAGCGTGAAGTAACGGATCCGCCGCTGCTGCGGGAGTTCGAGCGCCGCGGGGTTCTCGTCGTAGCGCGCCCGCGCCTCCGCCTCGCTCACCTCGACCTCTCCGAGGCGCGCCGCCGAGGAGACGAACCAGACATCCAGCGAGGCGCTCTCGTTCCGGCGGCGGTATTCCTCGAGCAGCTCCAGGTCCGAGACATGCGGGGACTGGGTGACGAGCGCCCGCAGCTTCTCCGCAAGCAGATCCGACCGGACCGAGTCCTCGAAGGTCCGGGGGTCGAGCCGCGCCGAGCGCAGCAGGTCCAGATAGGCGGCGGTTCCGATGAACGCCCCTTCACGCTGGAAGGCCGGCGAGTTGGCGATGGCTGCGCCCACCTCCGCGTCGGTCACCCGTAAACCATGGCGCCCGGCTTCCAGAACGAGCATCCGGTCGCGGATCAGATCCGTCGCGACCTGTTCCGGAATCCCGAGCTGACGCGCGAGGTTGGCCGAGAACTGGCCGCTGGTCTGCTCCTGATACTGCTGCGCCACCTGGCGATAGCGGTCCAGAAAGGCGGAGGCCCGGATCGGCTCGCCGTCGACCCACGCCACGCCTCGCCGCATGGCGGCGGTGGCCGGGTCCCCCATGAAGTCGGGGAAGTAGAGGGCCACGAAGGCCAGGATGACGAGCGCGAGCAGCCCGGCTCCGAAGAACCAGCCGAACGACTTGCGGTTGCGGAAATACTCGAGGATCATGCGTCTGGAGGAGGGGGGTCGCCGGCCGCCGGATCCCGGTCCGGCGGGAATCGTCCGGGCGCCTGCGGGTGGCGCGGACGGGGCAACCCCTCATCGTACCGCCGCCTCTGTACGCCGGGCAAACCGGCTGTAGACTTTGGCGCGGATGCGGACCGTCCGGGGAATCTCCGGGGCGAAATCCGAACCTTCCCGCCGCCTCGACCAGCGCCACCCTGAGGGCCCGGACTCATGCTTCGCTATCTCCTGAGCCTGTTCTCGCTGGACCTCGCGGTGGATCTGGGCACCGCCAACACCCTGATCTTCACCCAGGAGTCCGGGATCATCCTCCGGGAGCCCTCGGTGGTGGCGGTGAACCAGAGCACCAAGCGGGTGGAGGCGGTGGGCCACGAGGCCTACGCGATGGTCGGGAAGACGCCCGGCCACATCCAGGCGATCCGGCCGCTGCAGGACGGGGTGATCGCCGACTTCGAGGCCGCGGAGCGGATGATCAACCACTTCGTGATGAAGGCCATCGGGCGTCGCTGGTGGGCCGCGCCCCGGATGGTGGTCGGCGTCCCGCTGAACATCACGCCGGTCGAACGGCGCGCGGTCAAGGACTCGATCCTGCGGGCGCGAGCGAGCGAGGTGTTCCTCGTGGATCAGCCGGTCGCGGCGGCCATCGGGGCCGGCGTCGACGTGTCGAGTCCGGAGGGCAACTGCATCGTGGACATCGGCGGGGGGACCACCGACATCGCCGTCACCTCGCTCTCCGGGATCGCCGCCGGGACGTCGGTGCGCGCGGCCGGGGACATGTTCACCCGCTCGATCGCCGAGCACCTGCGGCTGAACTTCGGTCTGGCCGTGGGGGAGCGGACCGCCGAGCAGATCAAGATGCAGGTCGGCACGGCGGTGCCCCAGGACGAGCCGCTTCGGATGGAAGTGCGGGGGCGGCACCTCACCCGTATGGCGCCGGCCACGCTCGAGGTGACGGACGAGGACATCCGGCAGGGTCTCCAGCAGCCGCTCAACGAGCTGCTCCGGGCCATCCGCGTCGTCCTCGAGCAGACCGACCCGGAGCTGTCGTCCGATCTGGTGGATCGGGGCATCGTGCTGACCGGGGGAGGGGCGCTTCTCCGGGGCCTGCCGGAGTTCATCGCCGAGGACACGCACCTCCAGGTGAACGTGGCTGACAACCCCCTCGACTGCGTCGTGAACGGGGCTGGCATCATGCTGGATCAGATGGATCTGCTCCAGCGGGTTTCGAAGGCGGCATGACGTCGCGGCGGGCGGCGGGCGCTTCCCGGGCCCGGCTCATCGCATGAGGTGACGCGGGGAGCCGGAATTGCCCAGGCGCAGAGGTCACGGGGCCGTCCTGCTCGTCGTGCTCGGGGTGAATTTCCTCGGGCTCACCTACCAGTTCCGGACCGGGACCGACATTCCCGTCCGGAATGCGCTCACCACCGTGTTCGGCGGCGCGCAGCAGCTCGTCGCCAGCGGCTTCCGGACCGCCGGGGACTGGGCGGGCGCGATCCGGGAAGCGCGCGAGGGGCGCGGCCGGCGGGACGATCTGCGGTCCCGGCTGGCGCGGAAGGAGTGGGAGCTGACGGTGATGCGCGGGCTCCTCGCGCGGGCCGAGGGACTGACCGCGCTGGACCGCGAAGAGTTCGCCCTGCGGGAGCCCATTGCCGGTGAGGTCGTGGGCGTCGGGGCGTCGCCGCTCGACCGGACGCTCACGGTGAACCGGGGGTCGAGTCACGGTGTCCGCCGGGACAGCCCGGTGATGGCGGCGTCCGGTCTGGTGGGACGGGTCGTTTCCGTGGGGATCCTCTCCAGCCAGGTCGAAGTGATCACCGGGGCCCGTTCCGGCGTGGCGGCCCTCACCTCCGAAAACCGGACGCGCGGGATCATCCACCGCTCCACCCAACCGGTGGAGGCGGGCGAGGATCTGATCCTCGACTACGTGCCCGTCGGCCAGCGGGTGGACGTCGGGGAGCTCGTGATCTCGAGCGGCCTGGATCAGTTGTTTCCCAAGGGGCTGGTCGTGGGCGAAGTCGTGCGCGTGAGCGAGGGCTCGGGAATGTTGCTCGAGGTGGGCGTCCGGGCCGCGGTCGACTTCGACACGCTCGAGCGGGTGTTCGTCCTCGACGCCTCGACGCCGGCTTTCGCCGATCCGCCGACGGGGGTCGCCTCGCCGTGAACGTGCTGGAGCCCCGCCCGCGGCGTCGCGGCGGCGCCCGGTTCGCCGCGGCGCTGTTCGTCGGCTTCCTTCTCCAGACGGTGGTCGTGCCAACGTCGTGGGCCGAGGTCCTCGCGCCGGACTTCATCCTGGCGGCGGTCGCCGGGATCGCCATGGCCGGCGGCGCCGGCGCGGCGATCGGTTACGGCGCCCTCGCGGGGCTCCTCCAGGACTCCTTTTCCGGCGGATTCCTCGGGATGCACGGGTTTTCCAAGCCCCTGGTCGCGTTTGCGGTCGCCCGACTGGCGAGGGTGGTGCGCACCAGCTCCAGGTCGGCGACCCTGGCGCTCGTGCTCTTCGCGGTGGTCGCCGATGTGATGGTCCTGTGGGTCCTCGGCGTGATGGCGGGGGAAGGGGTGGTTCCCGGACGGATGGGCGCGATCGTCGCCGGCTTCGGGCTGACCGTTCCCGCCGGGTGGCTGGCGGCGCGCCTGCTGCGCCAGCCGAGGCGGGAGGAGTTCGGGATGCGGGAGGGACAGCGGCATGCTCCGGTCTGATTGGGTCGCCACCATCCGGCGGCGACTCGGACTGCTCCACTATGCGCTGCTGATCGTGGCGGCGCTGCTCGGGCTGCGCTTCTGGAACCTGCAGATCGTGCGCGGCGACGAGTTCGCCGAGATCGCGCGCCACAACTACCTGCGCAGTGAGCGCCTGAGAGCCCCCCGGGGACTCGTTCTGGATCGGAAGGGAAGGACCCTCGCGGAAAGCGAGCCCTCGTTCGCGCTGATCGCCGACGCCCCGGGCATCGCCCGCCTCGAGGAACTCGGAGCGCTGCCGGATGCGGACGCCGGGGAGCTCGACGCGCTCCGGAGGCGCGCCGCTCGCGGGCCGGCCGTCGTGCGGACCGGCCTCGACTTCGAGGAGGTCGCTTACCTCGACGCCCGCCGCAGCGACCTGCCGGGGGTGCAGGTCGACTTCATTCCGGTCCGGCGATACCCGCTGGGGGCCGCAACCGCCCACCTGCTCGGCTACGCCGCGGAAGTCACCCCCGCGCAACTGCTGCTGGAGGAGTTCGTCGCCGCCTCGGACGGCGACATCGTCGGGCACACCGGGGTCGAGCGGGCGTACAACACGCTGCTTTCGGGCGTGGACGGGCAAGTCGACCTGATCGTCGACAGCCGGGAGCGGATCCGCGGCGGGCCCGGGGTGCGGGCCACCGACCCCGTCCGCGGCGGCACTCTGCGGCTCAGCGTGAGCGGCGCGCTTCAGGAGGCGGCGCTCGCGGCGTTCGGCGAGGAGAGCGGCGCCTTCGCCGCGCTCGACATCGCGACGGGAGCCATCCTGGGGCTCGGGAGCTATCCCGCCGAGGACCCGACGCTCTTTCGTCGCGACGCCAGCGTGTTCCGCGAACTGCTCCGCCACCCGCGGACCCCGCTTCTGAACCGGGCGATCCAGGGCGGATTCCCGCCGGGCTCCGGGTTCAAGCTCATCACCGCGGCGGCGGCGCTCGCCGAGGGCGTGGTGGACGAGGACCACCGCGTCAACTGCACCGGCCGGACCAGGGTCGGGGGCCGCACCTTCCATTGCCACCGCACTGATGGGCACGGAGAGGTGAACCTTCTGAGGGCGCTCGCCGAGTCGTGCAACGTCTACTTCTACCGGATCGCGTCGCAGATGGATGTCGACGTCCTCGCCGGGTATGCGCGCGCGTTCGGCCTTGGCGCGCCCACCGGGGTGGACCTCCTGGGTGAAGTCTCCGGCCTCGTTCCGACGAGGGAGTGGAAGCGGGAGACCTACGGAGAGCGCTGGTACCCGAGCGAGACCGCCTCGGTCGCGGTCGGACAGGGGGCGATGGTCGTGACGCCACTGCAGATGGCGCGGGTCGTCGCCGCCATCGCCTCCGGGGGAAGACTCCTCAGCCCGGGCCTCACCGAGCCCGGCCCCGCCGGCGTCGTGGAGGGGATCGCTCCGGAACACCTCGAACTGATCCGGGCCGGCATGCGCGAGGCGGTGCTCAGCGGAACCGCGGCGCGCGCCCGGATCCCGGGGTTTGCGGCGGCCGGCAAGACCGGGACGGCGCAGGTCGCGAGCGCCGAGCGGGTGGCGGATGAGAACGAGGACCGTCCCTGGGAGTTCCGCACCCACGCCTGGTTCCTGGGGTTCGCGCCGTATGAGGATCCGGAGATCGCGATCGCGGTCCTGGTGGAGCACGGCGGGGCGGGCTCTTCGGCGGCCACCCCGATCGGCCGGGAGATCCTGACGACGTGGCGGGACGAGCGGAGTTCCGGCGAGGGGGGCGCGGTTGATCTCGCTGCGGCCCGCTGAACGCCCCTCCCCCCGACGGACCGATGTCGGGCTGCTGCTCTCGGCGTCGCTGCTCACGCTCGTCTCGATCGTCGTCCTCTACAGCGTGCTGGTCGGCGGCGCGGAAGCGGCGACCTTCACCGACCACGTCACCCGGATCGTCCTCGCGGCGGGCGTGGCGGCCGCCGCGTACTGGATGGACCACCGCGTGCTGGCGCGACTGTCGCCGCTGCTGTTCGGGCTGGCGCTGGCGCTTGCGGCCTACGCCAACGTGGCCGCGGCGCTCCGCGCCGGGACCCGGCGCTGGCTGGACATCGGCGCGATCACGCTTCAGCCGGGGGAAATGGCCAAACTGGCCCTGGTCCTCCTCCTGGCCCACCTGATCGGTCGATCCGGCCACGAGCCGCTGAGCCGGCGCGCCAAGGTGGGCTGGTTCGTGGCCGCCGCGGCGCTGGTGCTCGCGGTGGCGGCGCAGCCGGATCTCGGCAGCGCGGCCATCCTGGTGGGTGTCGGGGCCGGCATGGTCTTTCTGGGGGGGCTCCGGCTCTCCCGCCGGCTGGTCGCCTGGGCGGTGGCGGGAGGGCTCGCCGCCGCGCCGCTGCTCTGGACGTTCGGGCTGCGCGACTACCAGCGCGCCCGCGTGCTCGCGTTCCTGAGCCCGGACAGCGACCCCCTAGGCGCGGGGTACCAATCGCTCCAGGCCTCCGTCGCGGTGGGTTCGGGCGGGTTCTGGGGGGCGGGCTGGATGCGGGGATCCCAGACCGCCTACGAGTTCCTGCCAGCGCCCCACACCGACTTCGTGTTCGCGGTGATGGCCGAGGAGTTCGGCTTTGTGGGCGTCGCCCTGGTGCTCGGGCTCTACGTCTGGCTGGGGCTGCGGCTGCTGGCGATCGCGATAGCCGCCGTGGACAACCACGACCCCACCGGTGCGCTGATCGTCGGCGGGCTCTTCCTGATGCTCCACCTCCAGGCGGTCTACAACATCGCGATGGTGGCGGGGCTGGTTCCGATCAAGGGGTTTCCGTTGCCGCTGATGAGCTACGGAGGCAACTCGCTGCTCGTCACCGGGGCGGCGATCGGCCTCGCGGCCTCGGTCAACCGGAGGAAGTGGCTGTCCTGACCCGGTTCTGACGCAAACGGACCGCGACGCGCCTCCCGGTCCGGCGCGCCGTGCGCCGCCCGGAAGGGGCCGCCCCCCAGAAATCGAAGCCGTGCGACGCGCAGGTCAGCGTGGCTGTCGTAGCGCAACGCCCGTCCCCGGGGGGAGGGTTCGGGAGGGGGTTTCCCCCTCCCGAGAGAGAAAGTCCGCTTCATCGTGACTTGACGCGGAGCGCAAGTCACGATGACGGCCCGGAGGGCCGTGCGGTGCGAGCGGCGGGGCGGCGGGTGGCGCTCGGAAGGAGGGCGCCCGGGGCTCGGGACGGCCGCCCCGCCGCTCGCACCGCGTGGATTCGAGGCGGAGGGCTCGGGAGGGGGTGTCCCCCTCCCGCAAATTAGTAATTTCGAATCGGAAACTCGCGCGCAGCGCAGTTTTCGATTCACGGCCCGGAGGGCCGTGCGTAGGGCGGGGAGGGCCGCCCCCCAGAAATCGAAGCATTGCGATGCGCATGCCGGAGCGGCCCCTCCCGCCCTACGCCCAGCTCCCCCGTGCTAGGTTTTTGGGCTGGGAGACCCGAGCCTGGCTTTGGCCGCAACGGCCCGGTTCCCCGAAGTCGCCGCCGTGGTCCGTGAACTGATCGTCACCAGTCTGCCCGGCGAGACGCGCATGGCGCTGCTCGAGGACGGGGCGATCGTCGAACTCGGCGTCGAGCACCGGTCCGGGCAGAGCGTCCTTCACGGCATCTATCGGAGTCGCGTCCAGCGCGTTGTCCCCGGGACCCAGGCGGCCTTCCTCGACCTGGGCCTGCACCGGAACGGCTTCCTCCAGACGGACCAGATCCCTCCGGGGGCTGTCGAGGATTCGAGCGGGCAGGGCGAAGGACGGTCCGCCGGCGCCCGCCCCCGACTCGAGGAGCTTCTCAAACCCGGACAGACAGTCCTCGTCCAGGTCGTGCGGGAGCCGCTCGGCCCCAAGGGCTACAAGGTCAGTTGCGATCTGCGCCTGCAGGGACGGTTCTTCGACTTTCGTCCGTTCGCTCCGGAGGGCGCCATCGTCAACCGCGCCACCGCGGGTCCCAGGGAGCAGTTGCGACTGGCCGCGCTGGTGCGACGCCGCACCGAGACGAAGGGGGAGTGGGCGGCGCGTCCGGCGGCCGAACAGATCGATGAAGAGACGCTGGCGGCCGATATCGCCCGGATCGAGGCGGACTGGGCCGACATCCGCAGGCAGGGCGCCGAGGGCCCTCCGTCCTGCCTGCGATCCGAAGTGCCCATGGTGTTCCGCTACGTCCGGGACGTTCTGGCCTCGGGATTCGACAGCATCCGGGTGGACGACGAGCGGCTCTACGGGCGCCTGCTCAACTTCGTGCGCCAGTTTCTTCCCGGTCTGGAGCACCGGATCCGCTTCTACTCGCGGAACTACCCGATCTTCCAGGAATATGGCGTGGAAGAGGCCTTCCGCCAGGCGACCCGGCGACGGGTGAAGCTCCCCTCCGGGGGCTCCATCGTGATCGACCAGACCGAGGCGCTGGTCGCGGTGGATGTGAACACCGGGAGTTTCGGGGGCGAGACGAGCCGGCGCGACGAGACGAACACCGCCACGAATCTCGAAGCCGCCGCCGAGACCGCGCGCCAGCTTCGTCTGCGCGGGCTGGGCGGGATCGTGGCGATCGATTTCATCGACATGAAGGAGGCGCGCAACCGGGACCGGGTCTACCGCGCGCTCCAGTCGCACCTCAAGAAGGATCCGGCCTTCACCCGGGCCTCGCCCCCCGAGCCCCGGGCCGGGCTCGTCATCGTGACCCGCAAGCGCGAGCGGCCGTCGCTCGAGGCGGTCCTGCTGTCCGCCTGCGCGGTCTGCCGCGGGACGGGCAAGGTCGCTTCCGCTGGGGCGGTCTGCCAGGAAATCCTGACCCGCGTCCAGAAGCGCGCCCGCGAGTTCGCATCGGGGCTGAACATCGAGGCGGCGCCTGAACTGGCCGCGGCGCTCCGGCGCTCCGGAGTGCTCCCCGAGATCGCCGGGATGCTCGCCGGACCGGTCCAGGTCCATGACGACCCCAACCTCGCCGAGCCCCGCTACGTCCTGGCGTCTCCCGCGGAGTCTCCGGACGGACTCGAGGAACTGGACGCATCCGCCGTGGTCGGCGAGCCCGAGGAATCGGCCGCTCCGGTGGCCTGAGACCGGAGGTTCGGAATGCTCGTCCGGCTCGATGTCGAGACCCGGATCGAGTGGGTCGAGGTGCTGCTCGGCGTGTTCGAGAGGCACTGCCGCCAGTGCGGCTACGACGCGGACGCCACCCACTGGATGGGCGCGGCGCTTCGGGAGGCGGTCACCAACGGGATGCGTCACGGCAACCGGATGGACCCGAACAAGCGGCTCCTCGTCCGGATCGAGACCCGCTCCGACGGGGACGGCGGGCCGGCGGTGCGGGTTCTGGTCGAGGACGAAGGGGAAGGGTTCGACTGCGACGAGGTGCCGGACCCCCTGAACGAGGACAACCTGCTGAAGGAGAGTGGCCGCGGCATCTTCTTCATGCGCCAGTTCATGGATTCGGTCACCTGGTCCCGCACGCCGCGCGGAGGCACCCGGGTCGAGCTGCTCCAGCAGCGCGTGTCCAGCGCGTCGTGAACACGGCTCCCGGCCGCGCCTGCGTCGAGGCCTGCTCGGCCGGGGCCCGCGTGATTCGCGAGGCGCACGCCGCCCGCCTGGCGGACCCGGGGACGGGACGCTTCTCGGTGGATCGGAAGAGCCGCATCGACCTGGTCACCTCGGTGGATCACGAGGCGGAGAGCGCGGTGGTCGCGACGCTGGGGCGGCTCTTTCCGGACGTGCCGATTCTGGCCGAGGAGCGGGGGCTGGTCGGAGGCTCCCGCACCGATTGCCGGTTCGTGGTGGACCCGCTCGACGGCACCACCAACTTCACCCACGGGTTCCCGGTGTTCTGCGTCTCGATCGCGTACGAGTTCGAAGGCGAGATCGTCGCCGGCGCGGTCCTGGATCCGAACCGGGACGAACTGTTCACCGCGGAGGCCGGTGCGGGGGCCGCGCGAAACGGCGCTCCGATCCGGGTCTCGGAGGTGTCCCGCCTCGACGAGGCGCTCCTCGGAACCGGGTTTCCCTACGACCGGGAGTCCATGGACCGGGCGCTTGCGCTGTTCACCCGGATCATGCGGCGGGTTCGCGCGGTAAGGCGCGCCGGCTCCGCCGCGCTCGACCTCTGCTCGGTCGCCAGCGGGCGGCTCGACGCGTTCTGGGAGGAGACGCTGCGCGCCTGGGACACCGCCGCCGGCGAGCTCATCGTGCGGGAGGCCGGAGGCCGGGTGACGGACTTCGAGGGGGGACCGTTCACGAACGGCGGGCCGAACATCGCCGCCACGAACGCCGCCCTCCACGGAGCCCTGCTCGACCTGCTCGCCGCCGCGAAAGAGGCGCCGGAAGACTGATCGCCCTCCGGCGCCCGGCGTCAGCGGACCGGGGCCGGGACCCTCAGAACCAGAAGCGGATTCCCACCAGCGCGCCGGTGCGGGTGACCGAGAGGTCGCCGAACCCGTCGAACGCCTCGCGGTGCTCGAGGGTGGAGCGGGCGGCGCGGAACTCGCCGAAGATCGCGCTGTGGCCGCGCCGCATCCGGAACACCGGGACCTCGAACCCGGCGCCGAAGAACATGCCCACCTGGAACGAGGTCTCCTCGTAGCGGTCGTAGAAGATGTCGTAGGTGTCGAAGTCCACGAACTCGCCGTCTTCCCAGTAGTCATAGACCATCCCGCTGGCGCCGATCACCAGGTAGGGGCGAATGCGGGCGGCGGCGTCAGCCAGCGGCAGGCGCACGCCGAGGGTGAGCTCGGTGGTGGAGAGCCGGGTTTCGTGCTCGATCTCCGAGCCGTCGTCCCAGACGAAGTCCGCGTAGGAGGACGACTGGCGGGCGCTGCTGCTGTCGAGGCCGAGGGTGAGCAGGAGGCGCGGGTAGACCGCGAAGTCGATTTCCCCCCCGACACGGGCGGCGAGGAAGTCTCCGGGGTCGAGCCCGAAGTCCAGTTCGTTGGCGTCGAACAGTTCGCTCTCCACCGCGAGGGCGCGGTAGCCGCTGTGGAACGAGATCCCGAAGCGGGGATCCGTCTGCCGCGGGCGCCGGGTGTTGGCCGGAGGTCCACCGAAGGGTGGGCGTCGGCGGGGCTGCGCCTCCGTCCCCGCCGCGCGAGCGCGTTCGACCAGAAGCGCTTCGGGCGCCTCGACTGCGGTGGCCCCGTTCTTCTCCTCCTCCGGCGGCGCGGGCCGCTCGTCGGCCCGGGCGCCCGGGACGACGGCGAGCGTCATGAGTAGGGAGAGCGGGAGCAGGACGTGAAGAAGACGGGGCATCGGGTTCCTTTCGGGAGATCGGGTTCTGGTCGCCGCCGGATCGTCCCCCGCGGACCGGACCCTCGAGGCGGGTGACCGTGTCCAGCGGCGCCGGGCGCCGCTTTGTGAGCGGTGACCGGGAGGACGGCTCGGCGTCGGGAGCGGTTTGAGCAATGTATGTGCCAGCGACTGCCGGGAGGCCGAAGGTTCGCATGCCCGACCGGGCGCCGGATGGTCGCGGCCCGCGTTATATTCGGGAAAGTGTTCCGGAGCGCCCGGCGGGACCGGCCCGCCAGGGTGCTCTGGCGTTCCCCTCACCCGGGAGTCTGTTCATGGTTCGGTACCTTCCTGTCATCCCCATCGGGGTGTTGATCGCCGCCTCCGCCTGTCTCGGACAGGACGCGCGGGAACGGCTTGGCGTCACCTCCTTCGCGGAGGCGCTTGTCGGCCAGGAGCAGGCCGAATCGGGTTCAAGGGCCCGGTTCGCCTCGCTGGACGAGGTCCCGGAACCCCAGGAGACGCCCCGGCGGGAGCGGACCGCGCCAGCGCTCAGTCTCTCGGACGCCTTCGCCGAAGTGGCCCGGGTGGCGACGCCGGCGGTGGTGACGCTCCAGGTGGAGCAGGAGATCCCGGCGGAGGACGTGCCGTTCCCGCTGCGCGAGCTGGCGCCTCCCGGGCCGCGCATGGGCGCCGGGTCCGGCGCCATCGTGGATCCGGCCGGTCTGGTCGTCACGAACAATCACGTCGTGGAGGGCGCCACCCGGATCGTCGCGATCTTCGCTGACGGCCGACAGGTCGAAGCGGACATCGTCGGGACCGATCCGCCGACGGACCTCGCGGTGCTTCAGCTCGAGTCGGAGGAGGGGGAGTCCTTCCCCTACCTGGCGCTCGGCGACTCCGAGGAAGTCCGGGTGGGTGACTGGGTGCTCGCGATCGGCAATCCGCTCGGAAACAGCCACAGCGTGACGGCGGGCATCGTGAGCGCGAAGGGCCGGGACCAGCGCGGCGATTACCAGGACTTCATCCAGACGGACGCCGCGATCAACCGGGGCAACTCGGGTGGCCCGCTGGTCAGCCTCGACGGACGGCTCATCGGCGTGAACACCATGATCCAGTCCGTTGTCGAGCGGACCGGAACCCCGGGGAACATCGGTCTCGGCTTCGCGATTCCCTCGAATCTGGTCCGACGGATCTACGACGACCTCGCGACCGAGGGACAGGTCACCCGGGGCTGGCTGGGGGTCTCGATCCGGCCGCTGACGCCCGATCTCCGCGAGGGCCTCGATCTGGACGCCGATGTGCGCGGCGCCATCGTGATGGACTTCGCCGGCGCCGATTCGCCGGCCCAGGCGGCCGGGCTGCGTCGCGGCGACATCATCACCCGCTTCAACGGCCGGACCGTCGAGGACTCCAGCGACCTCCAGTTCGCGGTGGCGGACGCCCGGCCCGAGGAGCCGGCCACGGTGGAATTCCTGCGTGACGGGGAACCCGGCTCGATGGAGGTCGTTCTGGGCCAGCGCGCCTTCGAGGAGGCGGCGCCGATGGCCCGCGCTCCCGAACCGGCGGAGCCCTCCCGCCGCGAGCCCGCCGGACGGCTCGGGATCGTCGGCTCGGCGCTGGACCGGGAGCTTCGGGACCGCCTCGGCGTGGACTTCGACGGCGTGCTGATCGAGGGGATCGCCCAGGGCGGCGTGGCCGACCGGCTGGGTCTTCGGCCGGGAGCGGTCCTCACCGATGTCGCCGGAACGCCGGTCGCTTCGGTCGCCGACCTGGATGCGGCGCTCGCTCCGATCGCGCCCGGCGATCCGTTCGTGATCTGGATCGCGTTCGACGCCGGGTCCGGGGAGTGGCAGCGGACCGTGCTGGTGGCGGAGTTCGACGAGTAGCCTCGTCGTCGTCGGACGTCTGAAGGCTCGCCAGACAGGTCGCTGATCCAACAGCCGTAGCCTCAGCGAACGCGGCCGCATTCCGGACTTCGACCAACGGGCGCGGGGCGCCTGCGGGAGCCGAGGTTCGGGTACGCTCTTCGCCGATCGTCGCTGTCCTCTGGCGTGACGCCGCCACCCTCCGGGATCCGATTCACTCCTCCATGACGAACCGGAAATTCGTGGTCCCCGCGGTCTCCTGATGACCGGGAACGGGGCGGGCGCCGGCGGGTTCGGCTTCGCCCGCCGCGCGCTGGTTCTCGCCGGCCTGTTCGTCCTGTTCCTCGGCGCGATCGCGGGGCTCGGTGACGGCTTGCAGGGGCTCGGATCCGGGCTTCTGGACCGCTTCTTCGCGGCTTCCGAAAACCCCCTCGTCGGGCTTCTCGTCGGAATGCTCGCGACGACGCTCGTCCAGAGCTCCTCGGTCACGAGTTCGCTCATCGTCGCCCTGGTCGCCGCTCCGGAGTCGCCGCTTCCGTTCGAGAGCGCGATCCCCATGGTCATGGGCGCCAATCTGGGGACCACAGTCACGAACACGCTGGCCTCGCTCGGGCACCTGCGGGATCGCGACGAGCTCGGACGGGCCTTCGCGGTCGCCACCTGCCACGACATGTTCAACCTGGTCGCGGTCGCGATCCTGCTGCCCATCGAAATCGCCACCGGCGTCCTCGCCCGGACCTCGGGGGTCATCGCCGGCTGGTTCCAGGGCCTCGTCGGGCGGGGAGTCGATTACGACAGCCCCCTGAAGTCGCTGATCGACTGGGTCCCCCGCATCGTCCACCGGGTCGCCGAGGTGATCACCACCTCCGATGTCGCCGCCGCCGCCGTTCTCGCGCTCTCCTCCGCGGCGCTCCTGGTCGTCGCGCTGGGCCTCCTCGTCCGGACGCTCAAGAGCTTCACCGCCTCCCGGGCCGAGGACGCCATCCAGCGGGTGCTCGGGCAGAGCGCTCTCGTCGCCATGGGCGTGGGGGCGCTCGCCACGATCCTCGTCCAGTCCAGTTCGGTCACCACCTCCATGCTGGTGCCGCTCGCCGGGGCCGGGCTCCTCCTCCTCGAGGACGCCTTCCCGGTGACGCTCGGCGCCAATGTCGGGACCACCGTCACCGCCTTCCTCGCGGCGCTCGCCGTCTCCGGTCCCAACGCTCACTTCGGCTTCGAGCTGGCGGTGGTCCACCTGCTGTTCAACCTGATCGGCATCGGGATCATCTATCCGTTCCGCCGCTTGCGGGAGATCCCGTTGGCCGCCGCCCGTTTCCTCTCCCGGCTCGCGGTGCGAAGCCGGGCCGCAACGATGGCCTACGTCATCTTCGCGTTCTACGGCGTCCCGGCCCTCCTCCTGCTCCTCGGGAGGGCCCTGGGCCACTGAGCCGGCGCCCCGCCCCCGGTCCGGCGGCTCGGGCGTCAGCACGTCGGCGGGGTCGCCTCCTCCCGGATCGCGCCCGGCGCCGGTCACGCGGACGACCTCGGCCAGCGTCGTTTCGCCCTCGAGCAGCGAGACGAGCGCGTTCTGCCGGAGACTCCGGAAACCCGCCTTCCGGGCGAGGCGCGAGAGACGGGCGGCGCCCTCCGCCGACATGATCGCTGCGGCGGCGGCGCCGTCCACCTCGATGATCTCGAAGATCCCGCGGCGTCCGCGGTAGCCGGTTTCCCCGCAGCGGGCGCAGCCGCGGCGGTCCCGGAGCCGCCGGCCTTCGAGCGCCGGCGCCGCGATGACCTCCGCCTGCGTCGCGGTGAGGGTGGTCCACTCGGAACACCGCGGACAGACCGTGCGGATCAGCCGCTGGGCGACGACCCCGACGAGCGTGCTCGCGATGAGGAAGCGCGGAACGCCCAGATCCACCAGCCGGGTGACGGCGCCCGGGGCGTCGTTGGTGTGCAGCGTGGACAGCACCAGGTGTCCGGTGAGCGCCGCCTGGACGGCCATTTCCGCCGTTTCCCCGTCGCGGATTTCTCCCACCATGACGATGTCGGGGTCCTGACGCAGGACGCTCCGGATCGCGGCCGCGAAGTGGAAGCCGATTCGCGCATTCACCTGGACCTGGTTGAGCGCGGCGTGGGTCAGCTCCACCGGGTCCTCGATCGTGACCACGTTGACCTCGCTGGTGGCCAGGTGCCGCAGCACCGCGTAGAGCGTCGTCGTCTTCCCGCTTCCGGTGGGGCCGGTGACCAGGACGAGCCCTTCCCGGCGGTTCAGGATGGACCGGAGACGCCGCTCCTCGTCGTGGGCGAGGCGGACCTGTTCGAGCGAGGAAACGAGCGACGCCGGGTCGAAGACGCGCAGCACGGCCTTCTCGCCGAACAGCGTCGAGAGGGTGGACACCCGGAGTTCGATCTCGGTTCCCGGTCCGACGCGCTTCATGCGGCCGTCCTGCGGACGCCGCTTCTCGGCGATGTCGAGGCCGCTCAGCATCTTGATCCGGCTCACCACCGCCTGGTGGACGATGCGGGGGAAGCGGTGCATCGTCTGCAGGACGCCGTCCACCCGGAAGCGCACCACCGCGAAATCGCGCTTGGGCTCGATGTGGATGTCCGAGGCCCGCTGCTCGAACGCCTGGCGCAGGATGCTGTCGAGCGCGGTCACCACCGGACGCGTCGTCGGCTCCAGGTCCTCGGCGGCGGAGGCGAACTCCTGCGCCCCCGCGCCCGGGTCGGAAGTGGGTCCGTGTTCTTCCCAGAGCTGGGTCTCGGCGGCCTGGAGCGAGGCCCGCAGGTTGTACAGGCTGGTGTTGACGTTCTGGATGTCCGACCGGGTCGCCACCACGACCTTGACCGCGACCCCCAGGTAGCGCTCCAGATCGCTGATCGGTCCGCGGAGGTAGGGGTTCGCCATCGCCACGGTGAGAGCGCCCTCCTCGCGGGAGAGGGCGCAGATCGTGTGTCGTCGGGCGAACGGGGCGGGGAGCGCCCCGGTGACGACTTCCGGGTTCAGCTCGACCGCGTTGATGGCGCAGAAGGGGAATCCGGTGTCGGCGGCGACCGCCCGGGCGATGTCCTCCTCGGTGACCAGCTCCTCGGCCAGGAGCGCGGCTTCGCGGCGGCTCGGGGGCAGGGCGGCGATCCGGGTCAGAGCGCCGGATCGCTTCGGCAGACGGCCCTGGCGTCGGAGAACGCCGATCAGATCCGGGATCGGGTCCTCCGGAGGCGCCGGCTCCGCCGGCGGCGGACCTCCCCCACGCTCCTCCGGGCGGCCCCGGACGGCGGCGTTGCCGGACACGCGAGGCTCTTCGGACATGGGCGCCTTCCGTGTTCGGGAGACGCGATTCGGGCCTCCGGGCGGTCACCCGACCGCCCGGGAGCGGGTTCTTGTGCAGAACCCGGGTCGTCACCCGTGAGACCGCCGCCCCGGTACAAGATGACCGAGAGCCGCTAGAATTCGGGTTCCGACGGAGGCGCGTAGCTCAGGGGGAGAGCGCTACCTTGACGCGGTAGAAGTCGGCGGTTCAAATCCGCCCGCGCCTACCATCCGGTCGCCGAACCGCAGTCCCCGGGGAGTTCGCGACCCGCTTCGGCGACTGATCAGGAGAACCGCTTCGTGAATTCCGCCTCGATCCGCCTGTCCGTAGCCGGCGCCGGAGACGTCGAGCTGGAGGCCGGGTCACCGCTGGCCGCCGCCGCGCCCCGTGGCGCGGTGGCCGCCGTCCTCATGTCGTCCGACGGCGAGCGCGAGGTCGACCTGACCTTCCGTCCGTCGTCCGACGTGGCCGTCCGGTTTCTCACGCCGGCGGACGCGGACGGGCTTCACGTCTTCCGGCACAGCTCGGCGCACCTGCTGGCGGCGGCGGTCAAGGAGCTCTTCCCGAACGCCCGCTACGGAATCGGGCCGCCGATCGACGGGGGCTTTTACTACGACTTCGGCGGAACGGAGCCCTTTTCCCCGGAGGACCTCCAGCGCATCGAGAAGCGGATGAAGGAGATCGTCCGCCGGAAGGCCCCGTTCCAGCGGGAAGTCCTCTCGAAGGAAGACGCGATCCGGGTGTTCGAGGAGCTCGGCGAGTCGTTCAAGGTGGAGCTCATCCGGGAGAAGGGCGGCAACGAGGTCTCCTGCTACCGGGTGGGGGACTTCTTCGACTTCTGCGAAGGGCCCCACGTGCCCCACACCGGCGTTCTCCGCGCGGTCAAGGTGCTCTCCAGCTCGAACGCCTACTGGAAGGGCGACGCCGCCGGCGAGCCCATGCAGCGGATCTACGCCACCAGCTTTCCCGACCGGAAGGAGCTCGCGGAGCACCTCCACCGGATCGAGGAGGCCAAGCGGCGGGATCACCGCCGGATCGGGAAGGATCAGCGGCTCTTCCTGATCCTCGAGGAAGCCCCCGGGCAGGTGTTCTGGCTCCCGGCGGGGATGGGGGTCGTGAACCGGCTGGTGGACTCGGTGCGCGCCAAGCTGGACCGTCGCGGCTACCAGGAGATCCGGACCCCGCTCATCCTGAACGAGTCGGTGTGGGCGCGAAGCGGGCACCTCGACCACTACCGGGACAACATGTTCTTCATCGAGTCGGACGAGACCCGGTTCGGCGTCAAGCCGATGAACTGTCCGGGGGCGGCGCTGGTCTACCGCTCCGAGATCCGCTCCTGGCGCGACCTGCCGCTGCGGCTCGCCGAGTTCGGTCACTGCCACCGCTTCGAGCCTTCCGGCGTGCTCTCCGGGCTGACCCGGGTCCGCGCCTTCACCCAGGACGACGCCCACATCTACTGCCGGCTGGACCAGCTCCGCGCCGAGGTCATCGACCTCATGGACCTGGTGCGGGAGGTCTACGGCGAGTTCGGTTTCGAGGACATCCAGATCGAGCTCTCGACCCGCCCGGAGAAGTCCACCGGGACCGACGAGACGTGGGAGCGGGCCGAGGCGGCGCTTCGCGAGGCTCTCGAGGAGTCCGGCGATTCCTGGGTGCTGAACGCCGGGGACGGAGCCTTCTACGGCCCCAAGATCGACTTCCATGTGCGCGACGCGCTGGGGCGCACCCATCAGTGCGCGACCATCCAGCTCGACTTCTCGCAGGCCCCGGCGTTCGATCTCTACTACGCCGCGGAGGACGGGACGCGCCAGCAGCCGGTCGTGATCCATCGGGCGATCCTGGGCTCGGTCGAGCGCTTCTTCGCCCTCCTGATCGAGCACACCGGCGGCGCCCTTCCCGTCTGGATCGCGCCGACCCAGGCTGTCGTGCTCCCGATCGCCGACCGCCATACCGAGGCGGCCGCCGCCGCGGCCTCCAGCCTGCGGGCCCGGGGTTTCCGGGTGGAGCTCGACGATCGCCGCGAGAAACTGGGACTCAAGGTCCGCCAGGCCGAACTGCGCCGTGTTCCCTTCATGGCGGTGGTCGGGGACCGGGAGATGGAGACCGGCGCGGTCGCCCTGCGAACGCGCGGCGAGCCCGGACAGCGCATCCTCGATGTGGAGGCCCTCGGCGACGAGATCGAGCGTCTGGTCGACGACCGGTCGCTCACCCCGTGACGTGCGGCGGCCCCGATGGGCCGCGGGAACGGCGCTCGATTGGCGTACCGCGCCGGATGCGGCGATAATCCGCCGTCCCGCACCAACGCGGAGGTGAACCTCCTATAGACAGTCTCAGGGTCAACGACCGAATCCGGGCGCCCGTCGTCCTCGTCATTGATGAAGCGGGCGCAAAACTCGGCGACTTCGCCCTTCCGGATGCCCGGCGGCTCGCGGCGGACCGCGGCCTCGATCTCGTCGAGATCGTGGCGAAGAGCCGTCCGCCCGTCTGCAAGATCATGGACTATGGGCGGTTCGTCTACCAGCAAAGCAAGAAATCCCAGGAAAGCCGCAGGCACCAGAAACAGAACCAGGTCAAGGAGGTCAAGTTCCGCATCATCATCGGTGGCCACGACCGCGCGACGAAGATGAAGCAGATTGATCGTTTCCTCCATGAAGGACACAAGGTCAAGGCCACGATCTGGTTCAAGCGGGCCCGCGAACGGAGCCGCCGGGACATGGGCGACCGCATCCTCGATGAGGTGGCGGAGCACTTCCGGCCGGTGGCTGCCGTCGAGTCGCGTTCCAGCATCGTCGGCAACCAGATGAGCATGATCCTTGCGCCCACCCGCCGCCTGCTCGAGGAGCTGCGGATGGAACGGGCCCAGAAGGCCAGCCGGAAGGGCGGAGCGACCGAGGCTCCGGCGCCTCGCGTGCGCCGCGAGCAGCGCGAGCGCCCCACCCCGGATGACGCCGGAGACCAGGAGGAGCTGTCCTCATGAAGTTCAAGCTGAAGACCCATCGCGGCGCGGCCAAGCGGTTCCGCCGGAGCGCCTCCGGACGGATCCGGCGGCGGCGCGCCTACCACAACCACATCCTCACCAAGAAGTCCCCGAAGCGTCGCCGCCGGCTGCGCGCCGGCGCGTGGGTGTTCGAGGGCGAAGCGAAGAACATCGCCCGCTTCATCCCGTGACCCCGCATCGGGCCGGGTAGGATCAGGGAGAAAGTCTCATGTCCCGAGTCAAGCGGGGAACCCATCGACGGGACCGTCGCCGGCGGGTGCTGAAGCTGACCCGCGGCTACCGCGGGATGCGCGGCAAGCTGTACCGGCACGCGAAGCAGGCGGTGGATCGCGCCCTGTCCCACGCCTACCGGGACCGCAGGAACCGCAAGCGCGACTTCCGGCGGCTCTGGATCACCCGGATCGGCGCCGCCTCCCGCGAGCGCGGCCTGGCGTACGCCCGGTTCTCGCACGGACTCAGCCTGGCGGGCGTCGGTGTGAACCGGAAGCAGCTCGCCGAGCTCGCGATCCACGATCCGGACGCCTTCGATCAGCTCGTGCGCCAGGCCCGCGAGGCGCTGGACGGGGCCGCGGCGGAAGGAGCCGCCACCGCCTGAAGCGCGCCGCCGGAGCGGCGTGGCCTCCATGAAGCGAACCGGTTCCGGGTCGGATTCCGAGGCGGCCGGCGCGTCGCCGGCCGAGATGGTTCTCGGACTCCTGACCGATCTGGAGCGCGCGGCGGCGGCGCTCGAGCGGCGGCGAGCCGCCGGGGCCGACCTGCGCAGCGAACTGACCCGGGCGCGGAGCGAGCTCGCCAGGACCCGAAAGTCGCTCAAGGCGGCCCGCGCCCGCGGGAAACAGGTGGAAGAGGCGCTGGAGTTGCTGCGGGCGGAACGCGCGTCCGTCCGGGATACGCTGCGCCAGGTCGCGGGCGCCACCGGCGCCGACCCGGCGAACGGAGCGTGAGCGCCCGGAGAGGGGCCGGCCGGCCGATGTCGCGATGAGCGGAAAAGACGCCGAGAATCCCTCCGGCGGCGCGGATGTCATCGAGGTGCGGATCGCCGGTGAGACCCACCGGCTGGTGGCCGACGCCGCGCCGGGCGCGACCGTGCGTGAGGCCGCCGGTCTGGTGGACCACCGGATGCGCGCTGTCCTCGAGGCCGCGCCCGGGCTCTCGCGGGAGCGCGCCGCGATCCTCGCCGCCCTGAACCTCGGGCGCGAAGTCCTCGTCGCCCAGCGCGGTCAGAAGACCGTCGCCGCCGATGTCGGAGCCGCGGTGGCCCGGGTCCGCGAACGGCTCGGCGAGCTGGAAGCGGGGGCGGAAACCCCGTCGGACGGGAGGGCTCCGGACACCGGTTGACCGCCGAGGATCGGCTCCTCCGGGAGATCCTGGAGCGTCTGCCGGCGACGCCGCCCGGAGCGGAGGATGCGCCGCGCATCGTGGTCGGCCCCGGGGACGACGCGGCTGTCGTCCGCGCCGGAGGCGACGCCCGGGCGCCGTTGCTGCTGACCGTCGACGCCGCCGAGGAAGGCGTCCACTTCGACCGGAAGCTCCATCCCCCCGCCGCGATCGGCCGCCGGACGGTGGCGGCCGCCGTCAGCGACATCGCGGCCATGGGAGGGGCGCCGGTGGCGGCGCTCGCCTCGCTGGTGGTTCCCCGGGACGCGCGCCAGACCGCCCGGGAGGTCATGCGGGCGGCCGGGGAGCGCGCGGCGGAACTGGGAGCGCCGGTCGTGGGAGGAAACCTGAGTTCGGGGGCGCGGCTGGCGCTTCACGTGACGGTCGTGGGGACGGCGCCGGCGGGAGCGCCTCCGGTGCGTCGCCGCGGCGCCCGCCCGGGCGATGCGCTCTTCGTCAGCGGGCCCCTTGGGGGGGCTGCGCTTGGCCTCGAGGCGCTTCGTCGCCGGGCGGCCGGCGAGGCCCCGGGACGGCGACTCAGCGGCCGGGAGGCCGCCTGGGTGGACGCCCATCTGGATCCTCAGCCGCGGCTCGCGCTCGGGGCCGAACTGGCCGGCCTCGCGACCGCCGGCATGGACCTGTCCGACGGGCTGGCCCTCGATCTCCACCGTCTCCTCGAGGCCGCTTCGTGCGGGGGTGTCGTGGAGGCGGCGCGGATCCCCGCCGCCGGTCCGGGGCCGGACGGTCTGGAGGCGGCCCTGTTCGGCGGCGAGGACTACGAGCTGCTGTTCGCCGGCCCCGCCGGGGCGGTGGAGGCCCGGGCGGTCTCCGGCGGTCGGCCGTGGGCGGGAGTCACCCGGATCGGCGAGGTGACGTCCGGGTCCGGCGTGCGCCTCCGGTCGCCCGACGGCGGTCTGGCGCCGCTCGCCCGCCGGGGGTGGGACGCTCTGGAGGCCGGCGGCGACGCCTGAGACTCAGTCGGGAACGTCCTCCGCGACGGAGGCCGCCGCGGCGAGCAGATCGGCTTCCGCCCAGGGCGCTCCCATGAGCTGGACGCCGAAGGGCAGCCCCGCGCGGAGGCCCGCCGGAAGCGCGATCGCCGGCAGCGAGGCGAGCGCCGCCAGGATGTTGAACCGGTCGGCGCGGTACTCGGCGCCCGGCGGGTCGGGCTCGTCGAGTCGGCGGGGAGGCCGCGGGCTCACCGGGAGGAGGATGGCGTCCGACGAATCGAGCAGCCTCAGGAGGTCCTCGCGGGTCCGGCGGCGCGCCGCGCTGGCGGCCCCGTAGACCGCCTCCCGGTAGCCCTGGGACAGCACCGTGGCCCCCAGCAGGATGCGTCGCCGCACCTCGGTTCCGAAGCCGGCGCTGCGGCTCGCCCGGTAGGAACCGCGAAGCGTCCCGTCGGCCGCTTCGCGGCGCCCGTAGCGGATCCCGTCGAAACGCGAGAGATTCGAGCTCGCCTCGGCGCAGGCGATCAGGTAGTAGGCAGCGACGGCGCTGCCCGCATCGGGGAGCGGCGCGCGCCGCGTCCGGCTGCCCGCGGCCTCGAACCGGCGCACGGCGGCGAGGAACGCCTCGCGCGACGCCGGGTCCAGCGCTTCGAGGTCGGCGTCGGAAGCCACCGTGAGCACCTTCGGAACCCGTGGCCGGGCGGCGGCCCCGGCGAAATCCGGAACATCCCGCCGGGCGCTCGTCGCGTCCCTGGGGTCGGCGCCGGCGATGGCGGCCAGCACCGCCCCGAGATCTTCGGGGTCCGAAGCCAGCACCCCGACCTGGTCGAGCGACGACGCGTAGGCGGTGACGCCGAACCGGGAAACCCGGCCCCAGGTGGGGCGCATTCCATAGAGGCCGCAGTGCGCGGCGGGCTGCCGGACCGAGCCGCCGGTGTCGGTGCCGAGCGCGGCGAATGCCGCCCCGCAAGCGACCGCCGCCGCCGAGCCGCCCGAGGAGCCGCCGGCCACCCGCTCGGGCGCCGCCGGGTTCTTCGTTGCGCCCCGGAATCCGCGGGTGGTCGACGAACCCATGCCGAATTCGTCGAGGTTCGTGGTCCCCACCACGGTCGCCCCCGCGGCCTTGAGCCGCGCGACGACGGTGGCGTCGAACGGGGCGCGATAGTCGTCGAGCAGCGCCGACCCGGAAGTCGACGGGAAGCCCTCGACCGCGATGTTGTCCTTGACCGCGACCGGAAGCCCGAACAGCGACCGACCGCGGCGTCCCTCCGGCGCCCGATCCATGGTCCGCGCCCGCGCCCGCGCGCCCTCCGGGTCGCGGTGGAGGAACGCCTGGACTTCCTCGGCGGCGGGGCCGCGCCCGAGCGCCAGTTGAAGCGCGGCCTCGGCCCCGATCTCCCCGCCGCGCAGCCGGGCGGACCGCCGCCGGCGCTCGCGCGCCGGGAGCAGCAGCGGGCTCAGAGGACGCCGGGGACGCGGATCAACCGCCGGTCCCCGATCTCCGGGGCGAGGGCGCGGGTCGTCCCGATGGGGATGCCGGGTCCGGGTTCGTCCGCGCGCAGGGGGCACTCGGGAACATCCGTCTCCCTCTCCGCGCTCCCGGCCTCCGCCAGCCGCTTCACCTCGGTCGCGAACCCGGCGAGCGCCTCGTGCGCCCGGAGCAGCGCCTCGCGCTCGGCGGCCCCCGCGGGGGCGGCCAGCGCCGCCAGGTCGGCGATCCCGAGGAAATCGTCGTCCGTCAGGAAGGGGTCTGCCATCGGGAAAGAAACCGCCGGGAGGGGGCCACGCCAGAGGCGGAAATCGCTGCGGCCCGGCCCGGACGTCCTGCCGGGCTCGTCTGGCCAGTATAGTCGGGGCGTGGCGGCGGGACGCTCGGGCGATGGGACGGCCATGAGGGAGTCCGGGTCGGGGATGACAGCGGAATCCTTCGCATTCCCGGGGGAGTTCGAGCCGCAGCGGGCGCTCTGGATGGCCTGGCCCACCGGGGTCCACTGCCGGGGGTTCCCGATCGAGCCGCTGCTGCTCGACATCGTGCGCGCCGCGGCCGGGCGGGTCGTGTGCGAGCTGCTGGTGCAGGACGAGGACGAGGCCGCCGAAGTGCGGGACCGCCTGCGTCGGGAGGGAGTCCCGCCCGGGTCCGTCAGTCTGCGCGCCATCCCCCACGGCGACGTCTGGATGCGGGACATGGGGCCGATCTTCCTGCGCGGGGACCGCGGCGGCCTGCGGGTGGCCCATTTCGGCTTCAGCATGTGGGGCTACGCCACCGTGGAGCACCCGAGAGCCAGTCTGGACGCGGCGGTCGGTCCCGCGGTGGCTTCGGAGCTGGGAGTCGAGGTCGTTCCCTCACGACTCGTGGGGGAGGGGGGCGCCCGCGAGTTCAACGGAGCGGGGGTCATGCTCGCGGTGGAAGCGGTCGAGACCCAGCGAAATCCCGGATGGACGCTCAAGGCGATCGAGGCCGAGTTCCGCCGGGTGTTCGGACTGAGCCAGGTCATCTGGCTGGCGCGGGGAGTGGTCGAGGACGACCAGACCTTCGACGGGCCGATCCCGGGCGGCGCGTACACCTCGCTGGCCACCGGCGGGCACACCGACGAGTTCGTCCGCTTCGCCGATCCACGCACCATCCTGCTGGCCGAAGTCACCCGCGAGGAGGCCCGCCGGGACGAGGTCGCGGCGCTCAACCGGGAGCGTCTCGAAGAGAGCTTCCGGCGGTTGTCGGCGGCGCGCGACGCCGCCGGGAGGCCGTTCCGGATCCTGCGGGTTCCGACGCCGGATCTGCGGGTCCACCCGATGGGTCGGGGCGACCCGGTCTTCGCGCGGATCCGGGAGCTCGATTTCGCGGACGGTCGGCGCATCGGGGAGGACGAGGTCCTCCAGGTGGCGGCCGCCGCGAGCTACCTGAACCTTCAGGTCACGAACGGGCTGGTGATCACCGCCCGCTACACCGGGCCGGAGAGCCCGGCGGCCGAGCGGGAGAAGGAGGAAGCGGCGTTTCGAACGCTTCGGGCCGCATTCCCCGGCCGGAAGCTCGTCGCCCTCGACGCCATGGCGGTGAACCTGGGGGGAGGCGGGATCCACTGCATGCTCCAGCAGGAGCCGGCCCGGGTCGCGGCCGGCCCGCCGTCCTGAGGGCCCGCCAGCCGTGGCGGGCGAGGCGGGAGGTTGGGGCGCGCTCAGCCTGATTCCCAGCCTGACCGTCTTCGGTCTGGCGGTCTGGAGCCGGCGGCCGCTCGAGGCCCTGATCGCCGGATCGCTGCTGGGCCACATCCTGCTGTCGGGCGCCGGCTTTCCGGCCGCCTTCCTGACGAACCTGCAGGCGGTGATCGCCGAGCCCACCAGCGTCTGGATCGTGCTGGTCGTCGCGCTGTTCGGAGCGCTCATCGGCGTCATCGCGCGCTCCGGCGGCGCCGCCGCGTTCGGGAGAGCGCTGTCGCGACGGGTGAGAACCGCGCGAGGGCTCCAGCTCTCCGCCTGCGGCCTGGGCGTCCTGACGTTCGTGGACGACTATCTGAACGCGCTCGCGGTCGGCGCCGCGTTCCGGGGCGCGGCGGATCGGGTCGGCGTGTCGCGGCCCCGGCTCGCCTATCTGGTGGACTCGACGGCCGCCCCGATCTGCGTTCTGGTTCCCGCATCGACCTGGGCGGTGTTCGTGGCGGGCCTGTTCGAGTCGAACGGGGTGGCGGAAGCGGGGGGCGGGGGCGCTCTCTATCTCTCGATCCTTCCGTTCCTGCTCTACCCGTGGCTCGCGCTCGGGCTGGTGCTCGCGTTCGCCGCCGGCCTGGTCCCGGCGCTTGGCCCGATGCGCGCGGCCGTCGGCCCGAAGCAGGGGGCGACCTCATCCGTCCGGGCCCCAGCGCTCGATGAAGGGCTCGAAGCGGAGACCGCCGGGGCGGCGCGACATCCGGCGCTGCTGCCCTGGTCGTTCCTGATCCCGATCCTCGCCCTGCCGGCGGCGACCCTCGTCTTCGGAGGGGACGCGCTCTACGGGGTCTCCTTCGCGATCGCGCTGGCGCTCGGGCTGGCGCTGCTGTCGGGCCCGCGAGGGACTCTGGGTCCGCTCGCGGAGGGCGCCGTCCTCGGGATGGAGAAGATGGTCTATCCGCTGGGGATCGTCCTCGTCTCCTTCGTGCTGCGCGACGTCAACGCCGATCTGGGTCTCACTGAGTTCGTTCTCGAGTCGGTGCGTCCGGTGGCGTCCGCGTGGATGCTGCCCGCGCTGGTGTTCGTCGCGCTGTCGCTGGTGTGTTTCGCCTCCGGCTCGTTCTGGGGCGCGTACGCAGTGAGCCTGCCGGTGGTGCTGGGACTCGCGGTCGAACTCCAGGCCCCGCTTCCGCTGACGCTCGGCGCCCTGGTCTCGGCCGGGGCCTTCGGGTCGCACGCCTGCTTCTACGGCGACGCCACCGTCCTCGCCGCCAGGAGCGCCGGATGCCCTATCCTGGACCACGCCCGGACGCAGCTTCCCTATGCGCTGATCGCGGCCGCCTTCGCCTTCGTCGGCTTTCTCGCGCTCGGCTGGGTCCTGGCCTAGCGGTGACCGGCTCCTGAGAGGCGGGCGGCGCGCCGGCTAATCTTTCCGGCGCCATGGCCACCGTTCGACTCGGACTCATCCAGCGGGCCGTGGAGCCGGACCGCGACGCGGCGCAGGCCGCGACGCTCGCCGCGGTGCGCGAAGCCGCCGCCGGGGGCGCCAACATCGTCTGCCTCCCCGAGCTCTACGACGTCCCCTACTTCCCGAGGGAAAAGACCGTTCGCCTCTGCCGGCTGGCCGAAGAACAGCCCTCCGCGCGGGCGATGGAGCTCGGACGGCTCGCCGGCGAGCTGGGTGTGGTGGTGGTCGTCCCGCTCTTCGAGCAGGCGGCCCCGGGCGTCGCCTTCAACTCCGCGCTGGTCTACGACGCCGATGGCTCGCTTCTCGGCCGCTACCGGAAGAACCACATCCCCGACGGGCCCGGCTACAACGAGAAGTACTACTTCACTCCCGGCGACCTCGGGTTCCCGGTGTTCGAGACCGCCTTCGGCCGGGTCGGCGTGGGGATCTGCTGGGACCAGTGGTTCCCCGAGACCGCGCGGTGCCTGGCGCTCGGCGGCGCCGAGATCCTGCTGTTCCCCACCGCGATCGGGACGGAACCGGAACGCCCCGACTACTCCTCGGAGGACGCCTGGCGCACCGTGATGCGCGGCCACGCCATCTCGAACGGCCTCTTCCTCGGCGCCGTGAACCGGGTGGGGGTCGAGGGCGGGACGACCTTCTACGGTGGAAGCTTCATCGCGGACCCATTCGGCGAGACGCTCGCCCAGGCGGGAAGCGACCCCGCGATCCTCCTCGCCGACCTCGACCTGCGCCGGATCGGGGAGCTGCGCGAGCTGCAGCACTTCTTCCGGGACCGCCGGATCGAGGCCTACGAACGCCTCAAGCGAATCACGCCCGGCCCGGACCCCGCTTGAGCGGCGGGGATCTCCCGCCCTCGACGGGCGGACGCCGGAGCGCCTCCGGCGAGGCGGCGCCCGCGCCGGAGGCGACCAGGGAAAGGGTCTTCCTCACGCTCGGGGCGGTGTTCCTGGCTGCGCTCGTGTCGTGCAACCTGATCTTCCGCAAGTTCTTCTTCTGGGAAGTCCCCGCGCTCGGGTGGCTGGGGCTGAACCCGCGGATGGAGCTCTCGGTGGGGATCCTGGCCTATCCGGTGACCTTCATCTGCACCGATGTCCTCTCCGAGTTCTTCGGCCGTCGCCGGGTGAGCCAGCTCGTCACCGCCGGGTTCTTCGCGAGCGCCTTCGTGGTCGCGCTGGTGGCGGTCTCGAACGCTGTCCCGGCGACCGACTGGAGCGTGCTCGACGACGCCGCCTTCGATCTGGCGTTCGGGATCCAGGGGGTCGCGGTGGCCGCGTCCATGGGGGCCTATCTGGGGGCGCAGTACCTCGACATCCGCCTGTTCCACTTCTGGAAACGGCTGACCGAGGGCCGCCACCTCTGGCTGCGGAACAACGCCTCCACGTTCACCTCGCAGCTTGTGGACACGATCCTGGTGACCGTGCTGCTCTCGGTGCTGGGCGCCTCGGAGATCACCCCCGCGCGCCTGCCGGAGCTCATCCTGAACGGGGTGATCTTCAAGTGGATCGTGGCGATCGTGGACACCCCGCTGGTCTACGGCGTCGTCTGGTTCCTCCGGACCCGCCTCGGCCTCCGCGAGCACCCGATCGCGCCGCGGTCTCCCCGGACCGGCGCCCCCTCAGCGGCGGTTGACAGCTAGAGCGGAGCGGATCAGACCGCCGCCGGCTGGCGAGTCCGCCCGGCGGCCGCGAGGATCGCATCGCAGGTCGCCTCGAGCCCCTCGGCGAGCGGGATGCGCGGCCTCCAGCCGAGACGCTGCAGGCGCGAGGTGTCCACCGCGTAGCGCACATCGTGGCCGGGTCGGTCCCCGACGTGTTCGATCCGGCCGCGTCGCCCGGTGTGGCGCGCCGCCAGGTCCAGCAGCCGGTTCGCCATGTCCAGGTTCCGGCGCCGGTCGCCGCTCCCGACGTTGTAGATCGCTCCCGGCCTCCCCGCCTCGAGGATGTGCTCGAGCGCCGAGCAGTGATCGTCCACGTGGAGCCACTCGCGGACCTGGAGGCCGTGGCCGTAGACCGGGAGCGGCTCTCCCGAGAGCGCGCGCGTCAGGAACGCGGGGACCATCTTCTCGGGGTGCTGCCGCGGGCCGTAGGTATTCGTGCCCCGGCTGATCAGGACCGGAAGCCGGTGGGTGGCGCGGTAGGCGAGGCAGAGCAGGTCCGCGCTCGCCTTGCTGGCGGCGTAGGGGTTCGTCGGGGCGAGCGGCGCCGTTTCGCTGGCCTCGCCGCTGCTCAGCGGGCCGTAGACCTCGTCCGTCGAGACCTGGAGAAACGCCCGGCCGCGCTGCGCCCGCCGGAAGGCCTCGAGCAGGACGGTGGTCCCCAGCGTGTCGGTCCGGGCGAACGCCTCGCCGTCCTCGATGGCGCGGTCGACATGGGTCTCGGCGGCCAGATTGATCACATAGTCCGCCCGGGCCACGAGCGGGAACACCGTGTCCCGGTCGCAGATGTCGCCGGGGACGAACTCGTGGCGAGGGTTGTCCAGCGCGGACCCCAGGTTCTCGAGCGATCCGGCGTAGGTGAGCTTGTCGAGCGTGATGACCCGGCGATCCGGAAACCGCCGAAGCAGGCGGTCCACGAAGTGGCTCCCGATGAAGCCGGCGCCGCCAGCGACGAGGAAGGTGAGGGACGCGGGCACGGGAGCGCCAGATTCTAGGGGTGGACGCCCCGAAAGCCTCAGGGAATGCGCAGCGCGATCTTGCCGAAGTGGCCGCCCCGCTCCATGAGGTCCAGCGCGGCGGGCAGTTCGTCGAGCGGGAAGACCCGGTCCACCACCGGGCGGAGCGAGCGCTTCTCCACGAAGGCGACGAGGTCCCGTAGCGCGCGGCGGCAGTCGGTCATGACGCCGGCGATGCGAATACGCCGCATCACCGCGGGCGCGAACTCGACCGGGGCGGCGAGCCCGGTGAGGGCGCCCAGGAGCGCGACCGTCCCTCCGGCGGCGGTCGCCCGCAGCGACTGGCTGAGCGTCCCCGCGCCGCCGTTCTCGACGACCAGATCCGCTCCGGCGCCTCCGGTCAGCGTCCGCACCGTCCGGTCCCAGTCCGCGTCCTCGATGCGGTGGATCCCGTGGTCGGCGCCGAGCTGTTTCGCGCGCTCCAGCTTCTGGCCCGAGGAGGAGGTGATGATCACGCGGGCGCCGAGCGCCTTGCCGAGCTGGAGAGCGAAGACCGAGACGCCTCCCGTCCCGAGCGTCAGGACCGTCTCGCCCTCCCGCACCGGGCCCTCGGTCACCAGCGCGCTCCACGCGGTGAGCGCGGCGATCGGCAGCGTGGACGCCTCCTCGTGGCTCCAGCCCGCCGGGGCCCTGACGACCGCCGCCTCCGGGAGCGCGACCTGCTCCTGTCCCATCCCGGGGCCGGGCCCGCCGAGCGTGGCCCGCGCATACTCGCGCCGGAAGCGTCCGTCTTCCCACCCCACGACCGGATGGGTGATCACGCGGTCCCCGGGGCCAAACCCCCGGACCTCCTCACCCACGGCGACGACCTCCCCGGCGCCGTCGCTGACCGGGACCTGGGGCAGGGGAAGGCGGGGGTTGTAGCGCCCCGAGAGGATCAGGAGATCCCGGTAGTTCAGCGAGGCGGCGCCCAGCCGCACCACGACCTCGCCGGGCCCGGGACGGGGCGGATCCACCTCCTCGAGGCGGAGGTTCTCGCCTCCGAAACGGTCGAACGCCCAGCGCTTCACAGCGCAAATCCTAAGGCGGTTTCGTTGCGGCGCCCGGGGGCGCCGCCACGGCGTCATATCGCCTTCAGGCTGCTACAGTGTCGGATTCGTATGCCCGAAGGCACGCTGTTCGACCGGATCATCCGCGGCGACATCCCCAGCCACCGGGTCTACGAGGACGATCTGGTGTTCGCATTCCTGGATATCGCGCCGCTCTCCGCGGGTCACCTGCTCGTCGTGCCGAAGGAGAGCCGGGCGACGCTGGGAGAGCTCTCCGACGAGTCGGCGGCGGCGGTCGGCCGGGCGCTCCCCCGGATCTGCCGCGCCGCGGCCGCGGCGGCCGGGACCCCGCACTCCAACGTGCTCCAGAACAACGGCGCGCCCGCCGGACAGACCGTGCCGCATGTCCACTTCCATGTGATTCCCCGCGCCGGCGGCGCGAGCGGCCCCGGTTCCGGACTCGCGACGAACTGGCGACCGGGCTCGCTGGGCGCCGCGGACGGCGAGCGGATCGCGGCGGCGATCCGGGAGGCGCTCGCCGCAGAAGGGGAGGCCGACCGCGCCTGAGGGCCCGGCGGCCGCGCAAGCGAACCCACGGAGCCTTCGAGGGCCGACCCGAAACCCCCGACATGAAGAGCCCGAAGACCCGCACCGGGGCCCAGATCATCTGGGAGACGCTCCTCGAGGAGGGGGTCGACACCGTCTTCGGGTATCCGGGGGGCGCCATCCTGCCCGCCTACGACGCGCTGCTCGACTACCCGATCCGCCACGTCCTGGTGCGCCACGAGCAGGGCGCCACCCACATGGCCGACGGGTTCGCCCGCGCCACCGGAGGCCTCGGGGTGGCGGTCGCCACCTCGGGGCCGGGCGCGACCAACATGGTGACCGGGATCGCCACCGCGATGCTGGACTCGTCGCCCATCCTCTGCGTCACCGGCCAGGTCGGGAGCGGGCTCATCGGAACGGACGCCTTCCAGGAGACGGACGTGACCGGCGTCACCCTGCCGATCACGAAGCACAACTACCTGGTCACCGATGTGGACGACATCGCCCCGGCGCTCCACGAGGCGGCCTATGTGGCCCGCTCCGGCCGGCCGGGCCCGGTCCTGGTGGACATCACCAAGGACGCCCAGCAGGCGTCCACCGACGGAAAGTGGGACCGGGGGGCGATCGAGCTTCCCGGGTACCGCCCGCACGAGGCGCCCCCGGAGTCCGCCCTGCGCGACGCCGCGCGCCTGCTGAACGAGGCTGAGCGGCCGGTCATCCTCGCGGGCCACGGGATCCTCATCTCGGGGGCGATGCGGCAGGTCCGGGACCTCGCCGAGCGGGGACAGATCCCGATCGCCATGACGCTGCTCGGGATCGGGGCGATCCCGGCCGAGCACCGCCTCAACATGGGCATGATGGGGATGCACGGGGAGTCCTGGGTGAACCGGGCCATCCAGGAGGCCGACCTTCTCCTGGCGCTCGGGATGCGCTTCGACGACCGCGTCACCGGTCGCCTCGCGACCTACGCCCCGAAGGCGCGCAAGATCCACATCGACATCGACCCCGCCGAGTTCCACAAGAACGTGCGGGTGGACATCGCGCTCGCCGGCGACCTCGGGGTCGTCCTCGCCGGCCTCGGCCCGCGAGTGGAGTCGCGGGACCGGTCGTCCTGGCTCGGGGAGATCGCGGAATTCCGCGGGGACCACGCGGTCCGCGACATCCAGCATCTGCCCGACAGCGGCCGGCTCTACGCGGCGCATGTCATCCACGACATCTGGAGGCTGACCGGCGGTCGGGCGGTGGTGGCCACCGACGTTGGCCAGCATCAGATGTGGGAGGCCCAGTACTACCGGCACAACGAGCCGCGTTCGCTGATCACCTCCGGGGGCCTCGGAACGATGGGGTTCGCGCTCCCGGCGGCGATCGGGGCCAAGGTGGCCCGGCCGGACGACGAGGTCTGGGTGATCGCCGGAGACGGCGGTTTCCAGATGACGATGTGCGAGCTCGCGACGATCGCGCAGGAGCGGCTCAAGCTGAACATCGCCATCATCAACAACGGCTATCTGGGCATGGTGCGTCAGTGGCAGGAGTTCTTCTACGACCGCCGCTACGCCGGCACGCCGTTGCTGAGCCCGGATTTCGCCGCCCTCGCCCGGTCCTTCGGCCTCGGCGGCGAAGTCGTCACGACGCGCGGGGGGGTGGAGGACGCGGTCCAGCGCGCCCGCGCCGAGGAGCGAACGGTCGTCCTCGAGTTCCAGGTGGAGAAGGAGGACACGGTGTATCCGATGGTTCCCACCGGCGCGCCCCTCCAGGAGATGATCCGCCGTCCCAAACGCGACTCCGAGGACGCTCCGGCCCCGGCCGGGGTCGAATGGTGACGGCCTTTTGAGCGCGGCCCGCGAGGAAGCGGTCGCCGAGCGCATCTTCGCGCTGTGGGTGGAGGACCTCCCGGGGGTCCTGAACCGCATCACGTCGCTCTTCCGGCGTCGCGGCTTCAACATCGAGTCGCTGTCGGTGGGGCGGGCGCGCGAACCCGGCGTGTCCCGGATGACGATCGTGGTCCGGTGCGACCCGACAACGGCGCGCCGCCTCGCCGTCCAGGTCTCCCGGCTGGTCAACGTGCTTCGCTGCGACGAGATCACCGAGACCCCTTCGATCCAGCACGAACTCGCGATGTTCAAGGTGTCGGCGACGCCCGAGGAGCGCACCCAGGTGATCCAGCTCGCCACCGCCACCGGGGCCCGCATCGTGGACGTGGCGCTCGAGTCGGTCGTGATCGAGGCCACCGCCTCCCCCAGGAAGATCGACGGCATTGCGGAGGTCCTCCGCCCCTACGGCATTCTGGAGCAGGTCCGCACCGGACTCGTGGGCATGGCGCGAAGCGCCGCCAGCGTCATGTCGGAGCCCGGGCCGCGGCATGTCGCGCGGCGTCGACGCGCGGCCTCCGGACCGCCCGACGGCTCCGGTTCCGTCTGATCGCAAACTCTCCCGCGAAAGGAGACAACTCCATGGCGAACATCTACTACGACCGCGACGCCGATCCGGGCCTCGTCCAGGGACGGCGGGTCGCGGTATTCGGCTACGGATCCCAGGGGCACGCCCACGCGCTGAACCTGCGCGACAGCGGCGTCGACGTGCGGGTGGCGCTTCACCCGGACAGCCGGTCGCGGAAGCGCGCCGAATCGGACGGGATCACCGTTCTTCCGGGCGCCGACGCCGCCGCCTGGGCCGATGTGGTCATGCTCCTCACTCCGGACACGACGCAGGCCTCGATCTACGAGGAGCAGGTGGCGCCCCACCTGGGCGCCGGCAAGACGCTGATGTTCGCCCACGGGTTCAACATCCGCTTCGGAACGATCCGTCCGCCGGCGGAAGTGGATGTGTCGCTCATCGCGCCCAAGGCGCCCGGTCACCGGGTGCGGGAGCTGTTTCTCGAGGGCGGCGGCACGCCGGCGCTCGTCGCGGTGGAGCAGGACGCTTCCGGCGGCGCCCTGGCGTTCGCGTTGTCCTACGCGCGCGGCGTGGGGCTGACGCGCGCCGGGGTCATCGAGACCACCTTCGCCGAAGAGACCGAGACGGATCTGTTCGGAGAGCAGAGCGTCCTCTGCGGCGGCGTGAGCGAGCTCATCAAGGCGGGGTTCGAGACGCTGGTCGACGCCGGGTACCAGCCCGAGATCGCCTACTTCGAGTGCCTCCACGAGCTGAAGCTCATCGTGGACCTGATGTACCGCGGCGGGCTGAACTACATGCGCTATTCGGTGAGCGACACCGCCGAGCACGGCGACTACCACGGCGGCCGGCGCATCGTCACCGAAGAGACCCGGAAGGCGATGGCCCGGATCCTCGAGGACGTCCGGAGCGGCGCCTACGCCCGCGAGTGGATCGAAGAGGACCGCGCCGGCCGGCCCCGCTTCATGGCGCGTCGGCGCGAGGAGCAGGGCCACGCCATCGAGACGGTGGGGGCCGAGCTGCGCAAGATGATGCCGTTCCTCGACGCCGTCACGCTGAAGGAAAGAGTCTGAGCGGGGCGCGGACGCCGCGGCGCCCCGTACCATTCCCGGTTCTCCGCTGGAGGAGGTTGTTCATGGTCCGAGCCGCTCTGCTGTCCCTGCTGATCGCTGCGCCGGGGGCTTTCGCCGCCGCCGCGCAGGCGCAAGAGATCCCGGCGCCCGCCGAGGCTCTCGGTTTCGAGCCGGGCGACGACTACAAGCTGGCGCTGTGGGACGAGCTCCTGTCCTACTACCGCGATCTGGCGGCGGCGAGCGACCGCGTCGAGTTGCGCCAGATCGGCGAGACGGTGCTCGGCAAGCCGCTCATCATGCTGTTCGTCTCCTCGCCGGAGAATCTGGCCCGCCTCGACGAACACCGCGCCAACGCCCAGGCCATGGCGCAGGCCGACATCTCCGAGGCGGAGGCGCTTCGCATCTCGCGGGAAGGCAAGGCGATCGTCTGGATCGACGCCGGCCTCCACGCCACCGAGGTGGCCCCGGCCCAGATGATGCCGCTCCTCGCCCATCGCATGGCCACCGAGGAATCGGACGAGATGGATGCGATCCGGGACCGCGTCATCACGATCCTGATGCCCTGCATGAATCCCGACGGGCTCGACATCGTGGCCTCCTGGTACCAGCGCAACCTGGGAACGCCCTTCGAGACGACGCGGCCTCCCGAGCTTTACCACCACTACGTGGGCCACGACAACAACCGCGACTGGTTCATGAACAACATGCCCGAGACGGCCGCCGTCAGCCGCGTGCTCTACCACGAGTGGTTCCCGCAGATCGTCTACAACCACCACCAGACCGGGCCGGCGTGGGCGCGGATCTTCATTCCGCCCTTCGCCGACCCGGTGAACCCGAGGATCCATCCCGGGGTGACGACTTCGGTGAACCTGATCGGATCGGCGATGGCGAACCGGTTCGCCATGAAGCGGATGCCCGGGGCCGTCTCCGACATGATCTATTCCATGTGGTGGAACGGTGGGATGCGCACGGTCCCCTACTTCCACAACATGATCGGCCTGCTCACCGAGACCTCGCACGCCTCGGCGAGTCCCCGGATCTACGACCCGGCGGATCGTCCGGCTTTCGTCGGCAATCCCCGCAGGGGACAGGCGGCGCCCACGAATGGCACGGATGTGTTCTACCCCTATCCGTGGGAAGGGGGTGAGTCACCCTTCTCCGATCCGATCCGGTACACGCTGACCGCATCGATGGCGGTCCTCGATGTGGCCGCCGACCTTCGCGAAAAGTGGCTGTTCGACATCTGGCGGATGGGGCGCGACGCCATCGAGAACAGCGACAACGACTGGATCGCGCCGGCCGGGCAGTGGGATCCGGGCGAGACGGCCGCGCTGATCAACGTTCTCCTCGAGGGCGGCGTCCGGGTCGAGCGGGCCACCAGGGAGTTCGAGGTGGACGGGGTCTCCTACGACGCCGGCTCCTACATCGTCCCCGGCGCGCAGGCGTTCCGCGCCTACGCCGAGGACCTGCTCGAGGAACAGGCCTACCCGGATCGGCGGCGCACGCCCGATGGCCCCCCGGATCCCCCCTACGACCTCGCCGGGTGGACGCTGCCGATGCAGATGGGCGTGCGGGTGGATCGCGTCCCGTCCATCGAGGTTCCCTCCGAGCCGGTCAACGGCCCGGTCCGGGCCCCGGCGGGCGAGGTGGACGTCGGGCGGTTCGGCTATGCGATCTCGCATGCGCCGAACGCGGCGGTCATCGCCCAGAACCGGCTTCTGGCCGCCGGCGCCGATGTCGCCTGGGCCCGGGAGTCCTTCTCCTCCCAGGGGCGCGACTTCCCCGCCGGAACGCTTGTCGTCCCGCGATCGGACCCGGCCGACGCCGCCATGGAGGGGATCGGATCCGAGCTGGGACTGGATGTCGCGGGCCTCGATGAGGCCCCCGCCGTCGAGCTGTATTCCCTCGCTCCCACCCGGGTGGGGCTCTACAAGTCGTGGGTGGCGAGCATGGACGAGGGCTGGACCCGGTGGCTGCTCGAGAACTACGAATACGACCTCACGAACCTCTCGGATGACGATGTGCGAAGCGGCGACCTGTCCCGCCTCGACGTGATCGTGCTGCCGCATCAGTCGCCGCAGGAGATCCTTCAGGGCCACGCCCCGGGGACGATGCCCGCCGAGTACACCGGCGGCGTCGGACTCGAGGGCGCTCTCGCGCTTCACCGGTTCGTCGAGGAAGGCGGCACGCTGGTGGCGCTCGACCAGGCCAGCGACTTCGTGATTTCCCAGTTCGGACTGCCCCTCCGGAACGTCACCGCGTCGCTGTCCGAGAACCGCTTCTTCATCCCCGGTTCGCTGATCCGCGCGGTCGTGGACACTGGCCATCCGCTCGCCTTCGGGATGCGGGATGAGGTCGCGACCCAGTTCGTCCGCAGCCGCGCCTTCGACGTCGCATCGCTTCCGCGCCGCCGCGAGGGAGGGGAGGAAACGACGGTCGAGCCGCCCCCTCCGAACGTGGAGGTCATCGCCCGTTACGCCGAGAAGGATCTGCTCATGAGCGGCTGGGCGTTCGGGGAGGAAAGCGCCATCGGCGGCAAGATCGCCATGGCGCGCGTCCCCGTCGGCGCCGGGGAGGTCGTCCTCTTCGGCTTCCGCCCCCAGTTCCGCGGGCAGCCGCGCGGCACCTACAAGCTGCTGCTCAACGCGCTGAACGGCGCCACCGTCGAGGACTTCGGTCGCTGAGCCGGGCGGCGCTCCGGAGCGGTGTGGCGGTGTCGGGATGACGCCCGTCACCCCGGCGCTGTTCGACTTCCTGCGCGATCTGGCGGCGAACAACGAGCGGGCCTGGTTCCAGGCGAACCGGGACCGTTACGAGGCGGATGTCGTCCGCCCGATGCTCGATTTCGTGGCGGCCTTCGCCGCGCCGCTGGCCGAGATCAGCCCCCACTTCCGCGCTGACCCGAGGCGGAATGGCGGGTCCATGTTCCGGATCCACCGGGACGTGCGCTTCGCCCGGGACAAGTCGCCCTACAAGACGAATGTCGGGGCGCAGTTCCGCCATGCGATGGGGAAGGATGTCCACGCCCCCGCCTTCTACCTCCATCTGGCGCCCGGCGAGTGCTTCGCCGCCGCGGGCGTCTGGCGGCCCGACTCCGGCGCCTTGGGGCGGATCCGCGACGCCCTGGTGGAACGACCGGCGACCTGGACGCGTATCGTCAGCGCCCCGGCGTTCCGGAGCACGCTGCGGCTGGCGGGCGAGTCCCTGAAGCGCGCTCCGAGGGGATACGACCCGGCGCACCCGCTCGTTTCCGACCTGAAGCGCAAGGACTTCGTGGCGGTCGCCGATCTTCTGGAGGAGGATGTCGTGCGGAGCGGCTTCCTCGAGGAGTTCGCCCGGATCGCCCGCGCCGCCGCTCCATTCATGGCGTTCCTCTGCCAGGCGATCGGCGTCCCGTTCGGGTCCGATGACCCGCCGCCCACGGGCGCCGAGGTCGACTGCTAGAATCCGCGCCGCTCATGTCGCGCACCTGCCCGCTGACCGGAAAGCGTCCCCTCGCGGGGAACTCGATCAGCCACGCCCACAACAAGAACCGGCGGCGCCAGCTTCCCAACCTGCAGTGGAAGTCGGTGTGGGTTCCGGAGCTGGGGCGCACCGTCCGGCTTCGGCTGAGCACGCGCGCGCTGCGCACCATCGACAAGAAGGGTCTCGTTCCGTACCTGCGGGGCGAGGGGCTGCGGCTGAAGGATGTCCTTCCTCCCCGCGCCCACGCCCGCAACGTCTCCATCTGAGCGCCGCCTCGCGCCTGGCCGCGGGACCCCGCGAACCGCCGGGTTCGAGCGGCCGGGAACCAGGCCTCCGCTGGTATCCTTGAATCGATGAGTCTTGTCGGCCGGGCTCTCGGAACCGCCGCGCCGTTCGTCCCCGCCAGAGAGATCGACGAGGTCCTCGCGGACCCGAAGGTGCTGCTCCTCGATGTGCGCACCGCACGCGAGCTGCACGAGGCGGGCACGATTCCCGGCGCGGTGCACGTTCATCTGGGTGAGCTCGCGGACCGGCTCGAGGAGCTGCCGCGCGACCGCCCGGTCCTGACCACCTGAATGGTGGGACCCCGGGCTGCGCGGGCCGCAGCCATCCTGGAACGCGCCGGGTTCGAGGTCGTCGGATTCTCCGGCCTGGTCAAGTACACCGGTGAGCGCGAGTACCGCGCGATGGAAAACGAAGGAGGTTCGTGATGGAACAACGCGGAACACGGGTCGGGCTCGTTCCGATCACCGCCATGCTCGCCGGGCTGGCGCTCGGGGCGTGCGGAACCGGGGGCGGCGAGACCGCCGGCGGCGAGAGCGCCGGCGGGAGCGCGGAGCCTGCCGAGGCGGCGCCCCGGGTGGAGGCCGCCGACATCGACGCGGCGCTCGCGAACGGAGCGCTCCTGCTCGACGTGCGCACTTCCGAGGAACTCGCGGAGCACGGCACGATCGACGGCTTCGTCCACATCCCGATCGACGAACTGGAGGCGAGGATCGGTGAACTCCCCACGGGAGTTCCCATCCTCACTGCTTGACAGGGTGGCGGAAGAGCCGCGCGTGCCGCGGAGCTGCTCACTGCGAATGGATACGAGGTCGTGGGTTTCTGCGGTCTCCGTGACTACGAGGGCGAGAGGGTCTATCCGGGAAGCTGACCGGACGGACTGAACCGGGACACCCGCCCCGGGCCTCGGGCCTGAGGCACACCGCTCCCGCCTTCGGGAGCGGTTTGTTCGGGCCGGCTTCGAGAAGTTCGCCGGACACGCGATCGCCGGGCTTCTGTGACCCTGGCGATCCCGCGGGTAGCGTCCCGGGTTCACCGAACGCGCGGAATCCGTTGACCCGAGGCCACGAGATGAAGACCTTCGGCGGCTTCCAGCGTCGCTTTGTTCGTTTTCTGGAACGGGCGACCGATGTCAGCAGCTTTACCGAACTGGCTACCACCGAGCGGGCGTCCGCCGGTGTTTCGCACCGGTTGGACTACCTCAGGCAGAGCGACCCCTGCGACGCCGACTGGGTGGTCTTCCAGAGGGCTCCTGACGGCGAAGAAGTGCGCTGGATCGTGGTGACAAGAAAGAGCGACTGTCTCGAAGACAAAGACGACGACGCTCTCCATGACTGGTGTCGCCAGGCCAGGCGGGTCACGGCGGAGGAGTGGCGTTTCACTCGGATCAACAAGATCGACTTCGATGCGGTCGAGGCGCAAGCGGAGACGTTCGGCGACCTCTTCGCGCATTGCTGGATGCGGGAAGCGCGCCGCCTCCGGGAGGAACTCGGGATCGCCCCGATGACGCACGAGGAGATCAGGGCGGCCATCGAGGAGGGGAGAGAGTGAAGCTGGCGTCCTGGTCGCTCTCGGCGCCCTCGTGGTCGTCCCGGGAGACCTGACGGGGAGCCAGGGCGGAACAGGAGCGGGAGTTCCGTTCCTGATCGGGCCGGGGTGGACGGTGCGCCCCTCGACGCTGACCCCCGTACAGCGAAAACCCCCGGGGCGCGAACGCCCCGGGGGTTCCGTCGGCGGAGTGTCGGGTTACGCCGCCATCTTCATGGCCGAGTCGAGCACGTTCGCCATCTTCGCGGCGGCGCGCTGCATCTCGTCCATCGTGCCGATCGAGATCCGGCAGCGGGTCCACAGCGGCGGGAACGGCCGGCCGACCCGGACGCCTTCCGCGGCGCAGGCGGCCTGGAACTGCTCCACCGGCATCCCCACATCCGTGAAGATGAAGTTCGTCTGGGCGTCGGTCGCGTTGAAGCCACGGTCCCGGAAGAACTTCAGGATGAAGTCGCGGGCCTCGGCGTTCCGCGCCTTCTCGTTCGGCAGGAACTCGGGGTTGGCTCGGTCGCGCTCCAGCGCGGCGTTCGCCGCGACGAGCGCCGGGATGCTCACCGAGTTGCCCATGTGGAACTCGCTCAGCTCGGCGACCGTGTCGGCGTGCGCGATCGCGTAGCCGATCCGGAGACCCGCCATCCCGTAGGCCTTCGAGAAGGTCCGCGCCACGATGACCCGGGGGTTCTCGAGCGCCATCGGGATCATCGTCTCGTGGCCGGGAGTGGTCACGTAGTCGATGTAGGCCTCGTCCACGAGGATGCGGAGATCCTTCTCGGTGTCGAGCGCGCGGGTCAGGAAGTCCGTGCTGTCCGAGGGGTCAACCAGCGTCGCGACCGGGTTGTTCGGGTTGCAGTAGAACAGCATCCCGCTCCCCTTGACCGCGTGGAGCGTCTGGTCGAGGTCCATCTTGAAGTCCGCGGTCAGCGGGACGGCCTTCGTCCGGTAGCCCATGAGCGCCGCGTAACCGAAGCACTCCTCGTAGGTCGGCAGCGACCCGACGAGCGCCTTGTCGGCGCTGGCGTACTGGTGCGTGGAGTCCACCAGGATCTGGGTGGAGCCGGCGCCGATCAGGACGTTGTCGGTGCTGACGCCGAACTTCTCGGCGATCGCCTCCTGGGCGGGCCCGAGGAAGCGGAACGGGTAGCGGCCGGCGATCACGCCATCGGGACCGATGACGGAGTCGATCGCGTCCATCACCTCGTCACCAGGACCGAGAGAGTTCTCGTTGTTCGCCAGGTTGATCGCCTCTTCAGGCTGGATCCCCATTTCCGCCGCGAACGCGTACTGCTCGCGGAGACGGGACCGCACCATCGTGGCGGCGTAGAGGCCGGCGGCGCCAGCGGAAGCGTGCCGGAGGAAACGGCGGCGAGAGAGCATGGGGTGACGACCTCCTCGGACCTGGCCGGGCGGGGAAAGGGAGCGCATGCGGCGCTATTGCTGCTGGTTGTCCGTGGCGGTGAGCCCGAGGACGTCGGCGAAGACCGCGGTGGCCCGCTTCATCTCGTCGAGCGTTCCGATGGAGATGCGGGCGTGGCTGTTCTCGTAGGGCGGGAAGTCCCGACCCACGAAGACGCCCTGCTCGGCGCACGCCTCGCGGAACTCCCTCGCGGAGCGCCCGATGTCCACGAACACGAAGTTCGTCTCGCTCGGGACCGGGTCGAGGCCGTGGCTCGAGAAGAAGTCCAGCGTGAACTTCCGGGCCTCCTCGTTGCGCTTCACCTCGTTCTTGATGTAGTCCGGGTCTTCGAGCGAGGCCATCGCGGCGCCGATCGAGAGGACGGACGTTCCGAACGTGAGCGCCAGCGGAGCCAGCTTGGCGATCGTTCCGGCCTGGCCCATCGCGTAGCCGACCCGGAGTCCGGCCATCCCGAACGCCTTCGAGAAGGTGCGGCCGATGAACACGTCGCGGTGCCGCATGGCGAGCTCCGCGCCGGTCTCGAAGGCCGGGTGCGTCACGTAGTCGTAGTACGCCTCGTCCAGCAGGATCGCGGTGTACGGGGACTCCTTCTTGACGAACTCGACGAAGTCGGTCACGTCGGCGAGCGAATGGACCGTCCCGGTCGGGTTGTTCGGGTTGCAGAGGAAGACGAGACCGGAGCCGATCGCGGCGCCCGCCATCTTCTCGAGGTCGAGGCCGAGGCCCCCGGTCATCGGGATCGCCTTGACCGGCGCCCCCATCCACCGGGCGGTGCGGATCGGGTTCTCGTAGGAGCACTCCGCCGTCACCAGCGCGCGGTCCGGACCGGTGTAGAGGCGGACGGCGTTCCGCAGGATCTCGGAGGATCCGGGCGCGAGCACCACGTTCTCCGGACCGCCGCCGTACATCCCGCCGATCTTCCGGCGCAGATCCGCGTCGCTCGTCGCGGCGTTCATCGGATAGCGCATGATCGAGCCGTAGGCGGCGCGAAGGCCCTCCACGGCCGCCGGGCCCGGGCCCAGCGGGTTCTCGTTGCTGCTGATCCGGATCTCGTCGTCTTCGGGAGGCGGCAGGAACACCGGCGCGCCCCGGAAGCCGTTCTCGGCCTCCCAGGCCTCCCGGCCCCGAGCGCTGATCGCGTGGAGAGTCGCGGAGCCGGCGCCAGCGCCGGCGCCCGCCAGACTCAGGAAACCGCGACGGGTCGATTTCATCGGGCTTTCTCCTTACGTCTCGGGAACCGAGGTGAGAATCGGGGGGTCAGGGACCCGCCAGCATGCGCGTCGTCACGTGGCGAAACCCAGCCAGAAACAGTATCCGGTTTCGGAGGGCCGGGGCAAACGGCGGTGACGACAGAGTGGCCACGGGGAGCGGGAGGGTTCCTTCCGCTCAGTGCACCATGAGTTCGGCGACGAGGGCGGTCGTCCCCCACTGCATCTTCATGGTCCCGTTCATGCCTTCCGCCATGAGCGAGATCGTGAACAGCTCGGCGGAGTCTTCCGCCTGCTCGACCCGGAGCGGCGTCGCGAAGATGTCCGCGTCGGGGTTGTGCGCGAGGCCGGACTGGCCGGTCTCGCGGTTCACCAGCAGATGCCAGCCGTCCTCGGTCTTCTTCGCGAAGAGCGTGTAGGAGCCGGCGGGGACCATGTTGTCCCCGAAGACGAGGCTCCCCTCGCTCTTGATCGTGGTCGCGTCCTCGGAGCCGAGGCGCCACACCATCCCGGGCATTGCCTGGGAGAGCATGTCCCGCCCGTTCAGGCTGGGACGGCCGTAGTCCACCGTGACGGCCTTGCCGCCGAAGTCGGCCTCCACCTTGCCGCGAGGGTTGTGAGCCAGCGCCAGCGGGGCGGCCAGCGCCACCGCGAGGAGCGCGAGCGGGAGACGACGGGAAAGACCTGCGAACCTGATCATGAAGCGAACCTCCACCCTCAATTCTACAGCCTGCTGCTACCCTCCCGGAGGCTGGTTCGCGGCGGTCCAGGCGCCGCGCCCCACCGCCGCTCCGGAGGCCCGATGTCCCGACTCCGTCTGACTCCCATTCGTTTCGTCTCCGGCCTCGCCGCGCTCGGGATGGCCGCCGTAGCCACGCCCGCCGCCGCCTCGCAGGAGGCGGACGGACTCGTCGAGGAGCACCGCGTCTGGCTCGAGGAGGAGGTCGTCTACATCATCACTCCCACCGAGGAGGAGGTGTTCCTCGAGCTGACCTCCTTCGAGGAGCGGGAGGCGTTCATCGACGCCTTCTGGCAGCGCAGGGATCCGGTCCCGGCGACGAAGGAGAACGAGTTCCGGGTCGAGCACTACGAGCGGCTGGATTACGCGAACCGCTTCCTCGGCCGGGACGCTCCAAGGCCCGGCTGGCAGACCGACCGGGGGAAGTACTGGATCATCCTCGGCGAGCCGCGCACCCGGGAGAACTTCGACGGCCGCAACGAAATCGTGAGCGCCGAGCTCTGGATCTACCAGGGCGACACCCGGCTGGGGCTTCCCCCCCGCTTCAACCTCCTCTTCTTCAAGGATGAGGACATCGGAGAGTACGAGCTCTACCACCCGTGGGCCGACGGGCCGGACGCGCTGGTCCGCCGGGGGGAGCTGCTGCGGCAGCGGCAGAACTTCGCGGTGGACATCCTCGAGACCGTCTCGATGGACCTGGCCCGCGCCAGCCTGGTGATCGACCTGACGGACCCCCACGCCGACTTCCTGAGCGCGACGAACACGATCGCCCCGGCGCTGAACACCGTCCGTCCCTCGATGAGCGTCGAGAAGAACCTGATCGACATCGCCGAGTCCCCGCTGAAGCTGGTGGATCTCGAAGAGATCGATGGCTACCTCCGCTACGGTGACCGGGTGACGGCCGAGTACTCCTTCCGGTTCGTCAAGAGCGAAGCGGACTTCTCGGTCTTCGCCGGCCCCCGGAACACCCCGTTCCTGAACTACACGGTCAAGCTCGCGCCCGAGGACTTCACCCTGCAGCAAGGTGAGGACGAGGGGGAGTACGTGACGACCCTCGACATCGAGCTCGAACTCCGCAGCCCCGAGGGGATGCTCCTGGCGATGCACCAGAACTCCCCGATGATCCGGCTGAGCGAGAGCCAGTACCGCTCGGTGGCGGGGCTGCCGTTCGCCTACCGCGACAACCTGCCGGTGATCCCGGGGGACTACGAGGTGAGCGTTCTTCTCCAGAACCGGGCGACCTCGCAGTACACCGTGGTGAGCGAAATGATCCGGGTTCCGGGGACGGGCGGGGGCGGCCCGCGTCTCACCGATCCGCTGCTCGCCTACCGGATGGAAACCGAGCCCTCGTTCGGTTCCGGACCGCGCTTCGGGACCTACCAGTTCGGCGACCGCGTCCTCGAGCCGGCGGTCGGCGGGAGCTTCTCGACCTCGGACACGCTCACCGTGGCGGCGCAGTCGGTCAACGCCGGCGACGGATTCCAGGTTCGTTTCCGCATCCTCTCCGACGACCCCGGCGGCGGCGCCCCGCGTCTCCTGGACGAGCGCCTGGCGCCGGCCGGGAGCCCCGCGGACCCCGCGCTCGAGGACTTTCTGCTGAACGAACTCGGCGCCGGGCGCTACCAGGTGAGCCTCGACCTGCTGGACCCCGGCGGTCAGGTCGTCTCTTCGACCGAGGCCCCGCTCGCGGTGTCGCCCCGGGCGAGCGTCGAGCGGCCGGGCTTCATCGTGCGCCGGTCGTACGCCAGCCATGTGCCGGGCCTGCTGGCGCTGGCCCTCGGCGAGCAGTTCCTCGCCCAGGGGCGGGTCCACGACGCTACCGTGGCCTTCCGCGAGGCGACCGCGAACCCCGACCTCCCGATGGCCCGCTGGAAGCTCGCCAGCGCGCTCCTCTTCTCGCGCCAGGCCGACGAGGCGCTCGATCTCCTGCTTCCCATCGAGTCGGAGCACCCGAACGAGATCGAGGTCGCCGAAGGGGTGGGCTTCGCCTACTACATCCGCCAGGAGTGTTCGGACGCGCTGCCCCGGCTGGAGCACGCGATGACGCTCCGCGCTCCGGATCCGTCGCTCCTGAACGCGCTCGGCGACTGCCACCAGCAGACCGGCGACGGCGACCGCGCGCGCGAGATGTTCCGCCGTTCGCTCGAGCTGAACCCCGGCCAGCAGGGCGTGCGCGCCCGGCTCGCCGAACTCGGCGACCCGCAGCCGGAGCGCTGACCGCCGGAGAACCGCCGGGCGCGGCCGCCGCGTCAGTCGCTGCCGGGTGATCCCGGCGGGCGCGGCGCCAGGTAGGTCTCCTGGAAGCGCTGGATCGCCGGGAGGAGCTGCTGGCGGTCGTGGAGCGTTCCCTGAAAGAGATCGCCCAGGCGGTCGAGCCGATCCGGGAGCGTCTTCAGCGTGAAGCGGGTCGGGTCGAGCCCGCCCTCGAGTTCGTCCCAGTCCAGCGGAGTGGACGCCGAGGCGGCGGGAACCGGCCGGACGGCGTAGGGAGGGACCACCGTCTGGCCCCGGCGGTTCTGGAGGAAGTCGAGGTAGACCCGTCCGCCCCGGCGGGCCACGTTCCGCTCCACGGTGGCGATGTCGGGGTGTTCCGCCGCGACGTGGGTCGAGACCGCCTCGCAGAACTGACGGACCACCTCATACGGGTAGATCGGCTCCAGCGGGACGTGGATGTGGAGCCCCGAGGCCCCCGAGGTCTTGAGGCAGGGCCGGAGCCCGATTCCGCGAAGGACCTTCCCGAAGGCGCGCGCCAGGCGCACCACGTCGGAGAAGGGGCCCGAACCGGGGTCGAGGTCGAAGACCGCCCAGTCCGGGTGGTCGCGGCGGGTGCGGCGCGAGAGCCAGGGGTGGATGTCGATGCTGCCCAGGTTGGCGGCGAACAGGAGCGCGGAGGCGTCGTTGCAGATCAGGTAGCGGATCGTCTCGCCCTTGCCGCCGGAGGCGATCCGCTCGGTCTCGATCCAGTCGGGCGTGTGCTCCGGGAGGTCCTTCTGGTAGAAGGCCTTGCCGCCGACCCCGTCGGGGTAGCGCAGCAGGTGGGAGGGCCGCTCCCGGAGGTACGGGAGCAGGTGCTCGGCGACCCGGTCGTAGTAGCGGATGAGGTCCCCCTTGGTGTAGCCCTGGTCGGGCCAGAAGACCTTGTCCAGGTTGGTGAACCGGACCGGCCGGGCCGCGTTCCGGTGGGCCTGTTCGCGGGAAAGTCCGGCCAGCAGGTGATCGTCCGGGGACTCCGGGGCCCGCTTCGCCGGGATCCGGAGACAGTCCTCCGGCGCCGCCTCTCCCGGGGGCGAAGGCGGGTAGGGGGCGTCGGCGCGGCGGGCGATCGTCCCCGGGAGCCCCGCCGCCTCGCAGGCGGCGTGGAACTCCTCGCCGCGCACCGCGACGTGGTCCCCGAAGAGGATCGCGGCGCTCTCCGGCAGGAGGGTGGAGAGCAGCGCCTTCCGCTCCCGCAGGGGCGAGCCGCGCACGTCCCAGTCCTCGTAGCGGATCAGGTCGTTGAGGTAGAGGACGACCGGAACCGACCGGTCGCCGCCGAGCCGCCGGGCGAGCGCCTCTTCCGAGGGCCGTTCCGCCGCATCGGTGCTCACCAGGGCGCCGTGGGCGAGGAACTCCTCGGCGCGGAGCGCGTCGGCGGCGGCGAAGATCTCGGGGAGCCGCTCTTCCACCTCGGTCGGCCACGCCGGGGAGGGTTCGCCGGCAGGTGAGAGCCGCACCTCGCCGCCCGACCGCTCGAGGAAGACCGGGGCGCCGCGGAGCTCCGGCTCGAAGAGATACTCGGGGTCCGACATCGGCCCGGACTCCGCCTGGGGGAGCACCGGCGCCGGCGGGACCGTCCCGCTCCACGGGACGGCCGCCTCGAGGGCGAAGAAGGGTTGACGGTCGGCGTCGGGGCGGACGTAGCGGTCCCGGCCCTTGATGAGCAGCCATTCGTGCTCGCCGCGCGTCGTGCGCACCATGTGCCACGAGCCGCGCAGCTTCCTGCCGCGGAGCCGGATGACCAGCTTGCCCGCCGCCACCCCGGCGGCGCCCTGATCCTCACCGCCCTCCTCGATCTCGTAGCGCCCCAGGTCCCAGATGCCCATCGTGCCGCCGCCGTACTCCCCCTCGGGGATGACCCCCTCGAAGGCGGTGTAGGCGAGGGGATGGTCTTCCGTCCGCACCGCCAGCTTCTTCACCTCGGGGTCGTAGGAGAAGCCCTTCGGCACCGCCCAGGACGCGAGCACCCCGTTCATTTCGAGGCGGAGGTCGTAGTGGAGCCGCCGCGCTTCGTGGCGATGGACGACGAAGGCGCGGCCCGGGCCCGGGAGGACCGGAGTCCCTCCGGCCGGCCGGGTTTCCGCGGGGGGTTCGGGGGTGCGCTCGAAGTCCCGTTTCGTTCCGTAGACGGCGATGGATTTCGATCGGCGGACGGGCACGGAACGCCCGGAATTCTGCCGGATTCCGGCCCCGCCAGCGGACCTCGCCGGCTTCTGAACGGATTGCTTGACTCCGCCGACGGTCGCGCTATCGTCCCTTCGCCCCGCCGGTTTCCCGCAACCGGCCCCATGGGGTGCGCCCGTCCCGTGCGCGGCTCCCGAGTCCGGTTTCACCGGGCTCACCTCCATCCGTCTCCTTCCTTCCTCAAGGAGCCAGAACGGGACACACTCGGGAGGCGAGGGAGGTCCGCGGCGACGTCGGTTCCGGAGTTCCGGATGGAGTCTCGGCGCCGCCACCGCCCGGTACCATGGGCCGGGGCGGCCGCGCCGGCCGACCGCCGGCGGCGATGCGACCGCCCGGAGGCGCCCCTGTGATGAATCCGGAACCCTGCGAAGCCCCCGGTCGGCCGCCGCTGCGGCGCCCCCGCATCCCGGTCGCGGTCCTGCTGGCCGCGACGCTCGCCGCCGCCTGCGGCGACCCGGTGGAGCCGCCGGCCTTCACCCTCGAGGACATCCTCGGGATCCGTCACCCGACGGCTCCGGTCTGGAGTCCCGACGGGTCGCGGATCGTGTTCGTCTGGGATCTGAACCAGCAGATGGACCTCTATGAGGTCACTCCGGGCTCGGGCGAGCCGCCGCAGCAGCTCACCCGCTGGGGGGACGCCTACGAGGAGATCGGGAACCTCTTCTGGGGGCCGGACGGCGAGGTCCTCCACTTCACCCGCAACGGGGCGCTCTACCGGATGAACCCCGACCTGGCCGGGACGCTGGAGCGGGTGTTTCCCCAGGAGCCGGGGGGCGAGTCGGGCTTCGCCGTGTCGCCGGACCGGCGGGGCATCGCGTTCTCGCGCGGTGGCGACCTCCACGTCCGGGACCTGCAGAGCGGCGGCGAGATCCGTCTGACCCGGACCGAAGACCGCGTCGAGGCCGGTCCGGTGTGGTCGCCGGACGCCCGCTTCCTCGCCTACACCGCGTCGCAGCCGCGCATCACGGACGAGTCCTCGGAAGTCACCGGCGATTCGCTTCGCTTCCGGCGGGTCTCCGGCGCTCCGGGCGAACTGTGGACGGTCCCCGTCATCTCCGGCGGCGTGGCGCGGCGGATCGCCGCCGGGCCCGAGACGCGATCGGCGCCCCGCTGGCTCGACTCCGCGCGGCTGGTGTTCCAGCAGGTGGCGCCCGGGTACCGGACCCGCTCGGTAGTCGTCGCCGACCTGCGCGACGGGTCGCTCGAGACGATCCACCAGACGGTGGACGAGAAGTGGTGGAGCCTGAACTACCTCGGCGCCGAGCCCCGCCCCTCGCCCGACGGCGCGTGGGTCGCCCTGGTGGACGACTCGACCGGCTGGGACCGGCTGGTCGTCGTCTCCACGCAGGACGGCGCCGCGACCCCGCTCACCCCGGATGGGGAGGAGGTCCGGCGCTTCGCATGGTCTCCGGACGGGCGGTTCCTCGGCTGGGACTCGAACCCCGAGCACCCCGGGCAGCGGCAGCTCTACGTGGTGGAGACCGCCGACCTCCCGGACGCCGCGGCCCGCCCGCTGACGAGCTTCCGGGGGACGAACACCCAGCCGGCGGTGGCCACCGGCTTCCAGTTGTGGAACGAGCACGGGGGCTTCTCTCCGGATGGGAGCCGGATCGTCTTCCAGCGGACCGGCCCGCGCTCCCCGCCGGACCTGTTCGTCGTGGACACCGCCGGCGGCGGGCCCGCCGAGCGGCTGACCGATGCGCTGCCCGAGTCCCTGGACCCGGCGAGCTTCGTGGAAGGGGATTTCGTGCGGTTTCCCGCCCGCGACAGCGGAACCGTCCCCGGCTACCTGTTCACCCCGCCGGAACTCGACCCGGAGGCGACCCACCCGGCGATCGTCTGGGTCCACGGCGACGGGATCGCCCAGAACTACGACGGCTGGCACGTGCGCCGCGACTACGGCGTCTACCACTCGTTCCACCAGTTCCTCGTCTCCCGCGGATACGTCGTGCTCATGCCGGATTACCGGGGCAGCATCGGCTACGGCCGCGACTTCCGGCAGCAGGTCTACCGGGACGTGGGCGGCGGGGACTACCAGGACGTGGCGGCCGCCGGGGACTACCTTCGGACGCTCCCCTACGTGGACCCGGACCGCATCGGGATCTGGGGCCTCAGCTACGGCGGCTTCATGACGATGCAGGCGCTCACGCTCGACCCGACGCTCTTCGCCGCCGGCGTCAACGTGGCCGGCGTGGGCGATTTCCGGCTCTGGTTCGAGGATCCGGGGGGCCCCTGGGTCGTCGGCCGCATGGGTACGCCCAGCGAGAACCCGGAGGTCTACGAGCTTGGAGCGCCCGCCGACCGCCTCGAGGAGGTGGTCCGGCCGCTGCTCATGCTCCACGGGACGGCGGACGTGAACGTCTCCTATTTCGAGTCGCTGAACATCGCCGACGGCCTGCTGCGGGCCGGGAAGGACTTCGAGCTCGTGACCTACCCTGGGGAGTTCCACTACTTCCACCGGGATCACGTCCTGCGCGACGCCTGGCGGCGGGTGCGCCGCTTCTGGGACGCGCATCTGGCCGCCGCGGCGCCGTAGGGCGCCGCGGCCGGTCGCCTCAGCGGGCGTTCAACTGCTCGCGGAAGGCGTCCGGAACGACCATGCCGAGCGCCTCGGCCCGCGCCAGTTCGGCCCGGGCCGCCGGGAGTCGTCCCCGCTGGCGCTCCACATCCGCCAGCAGAAAGTGGAGCGCGCCGCGCTGGCGGTCCGGGAGCGCGGCGGCGGCCTCGAGGGCGCGCGCGAGCGTGGAGGCGGCCTCGTCGAGGCGACCGGCGGTCGCGAGGAGCTGTCCGAGCCCCTGGAGCGCCCCGGGGTGGTTCGGGTCTTCGGCGAGCGCCCGCCGCAGGAGGCGCTCGGCTTCGCGCAGGTCGCCGCGTTGGAAGCGGAGGCTCGAGGCGCCCAGCAGGGTCGGGATGTGGCCGGGGTCGCTTTCGGCGGAGCGGCGGTAGAGCGTTTCCGCTTCGTCGTCCCTCCCGCTCCTCGCCAGCAGGTTGGCGAGGTTCGCCATGACCGGGCTCGAGTCCGGAGACCGCGTGAGCGCTTCCCGGTAGGCGGCTTCGGCGTCGGCCGCCCGCCCCATCCGGGAGAGCGCGTTCCCGAGGTTGTAGCGGAGGTCGGGATCCTCGGGGCGCTCGGCGATCAGCCCGCCGTAGAGCGCGGCCGCGGTCTCCGGGTCTCCGGCGGCCGCCGCCCGCCGGGCGCGGGCCTCACGGCCGACGGCGTCGGCGCGCAGGTCGAAGGCGGCCTCGAGAAGCGGGTCCGGATCGGCGGTTTCCCCCCGGGTGGGGGAGGCGGCTGCGGCGCGGGCGCGCGCCGCCGCCCGGACGGCGGCGTCCCCGTCTCCTTCCCGGCGGTGGATCTGCGCCAGGAACGACCACGCCGCCGCCGAGCTCGGGGAGCGCTCCACCAGCCGCTCGAGCTGCTCCCGCGCGGCATCGAGGTCTCGGGCGGCGATCGAGCGGCGCCCGAGCGCCAGCGCGGCCTCCACCGAATCGGGAGCGGCGGCTCGCAGGGCGATCCAGGCTTCCCCGGCGGCGTCGCGCTCGCCGAGGGCCTCGAGGAGTCGCGCCCGGAGCGCGAGGGCGGGGGGGAAGCCGGGACGCCGGTCCAGCGCCTCGCGGGCGAGATCCAGCGCTCCGGCCGGATCGCCGGACTCGAGCAGGCGGGCGTGGAGATGGGGCCAGCGGTGGTCGGCGTCGTCGAGCCGCGCCGCCTCGCGGTAGGCCACGCCCGCTTCCTCCGGGAACGAGTGCGCGTGGAGAACCATGCCGAGACGGCCCCAGGCGGCGGCTTCGCCCCGGTCGCGCTCCACCGCCGAAGTGGCGGCGGTGATGGCGCGCGCCACCGCCGGCTCCAGGCCTTCCGGGGAAATGCGGGGGATCTCGGCGCCGCCGCACGCCAGCGAGGCCAGGAGCGCGGCGGCGGCCGCTCCCCGCAGCAGGGAAGGGGGCGTCGTCATGGCTCGGGGGTCCCCGCGCCCCGCCTCAGACGAATCCGGCCCGGCGCTTCCGGCGCTGGAAACGTCTCTCGCGCTCCGTCCGACCACGCGACAGCGATGCGGCGGATCGACGTTCCGGCCGGGAGCGCGAAGTGCGCGGCCGGGTCCGAGGAGCTCAGGTAGGAGACGCCCGGGTTCGCGGGGGCGGCGCGGAGGCCGTCGCCGGTCTCGAGAACCACGGTGGCGGCGTGGTCGGGCCGCGGTGGATCGCCGGACACCGGCAGGACCGAGAGCCAGCCGTCCGCTTCCGAGTCGTTGCGAAGGATGCGCGCGGGTCCGCCGGCGGCGTTCAGCGCCAGGTCCAGGTCGCCGTCTCCATCGAAGTCGCCGGCCGCCAGGCCGCGCCCCACGGTGCGCAAGTCCCGGAGTTCGGGGGATGCGGGCCCGGCGTCCCGGAAGCCGTCGGCGCTTCCCTCGAGGAGCAGCAGCGCTTCCTCGTACTGAGCGAAGTGGGGGGAGCGCGGGGGCTCGCCCGCCGGTCGCGCGACCCGCCCGTTCGCGATCACCGCGTCGGGGCCGCCTGCACCGTCGAGGTGGGCCAGGACGACCCCGAACCCGGTGGCCGCCAGACCGAGCCGCCCGAACCCGAACCGGATGCTCGCGTCCACGAACCCGATCCCCGGCTCCGCCAGGTAGGCGGTGTTCGTCTCGTCGGCGAAGTGGGTGAGCAGCAGGTCCAGGTCGGCGTCGCCATCCAGGTCGCCGAGGCCGATCCCCATCCCGGCTTCCGGACGACCGAAGCCGCTGAGCGCGGCGCCGAGGAGCAGCGCTTCCTCCTGAAACGTCCCGTCCCCCTGGTTCACCCAGAGGTGGTTCGCCTCGGTGTCGTTCGCGACGTAGAAGTCCGGGCGCCCGTCGCCGCTGAAGTCATGACAGACGACGCCCAGGCCGCGGGCGCGGAATGCGGCGATCCCCGACTCGCGGCTCCGGTCCTCGAACGTCCCGTCGCCCCGGTTGCGGTAGAGCCGGTCCGACAGTCCACCGATCTGCGTCGGTCCGCAGTAGTCCTCGGCTCCACCGGCGGCGTGGCAGGTGAAGCCCGGGTCGTAGTCCATGTAGCGCGTCACGAAGAGGTCGAGCCATCCGTCGCCGTCGATGTCGCAGGCGGTCGCGGAGGCCGACCAGCCGTCGGTGGGCGGAAGCCCGGGCGCCGGCTCGAAGCGCAGGTCGCCGTCGTTCCGGAGCAGGACGGCGCCGCCGAAGCCGGTGCGCAGCAGGTCCGGGTCGGCGTCCCCGTCGAAATCGAAGGCCGTCGTCCCCATGCCGTAGGCGGGGAATTCCGGAAGCGCCGGGCCGGGAGCGAACCGTCCGTCTCCGAGCCCGCGGTAAAGCTCGTCGGGGCCCCGTCCCTGGACGAGGTGGAGGTCGGGGACCCCGTCGCCGTCGGCGTCGAAGACCGCGACGCCCGAGCCCATGATCCGCGGCATGAAGTAGGGCGGTTGCGCCTCCTCGCCGCGGCCGGTTCGGTGGACGAAGGCGACGCCGGACGACCCGGTCACGTCGGTGAACCGGGGCTGGGCGCGCGCCGGCGAGGGGAGGGATCCGGCGGCGAGCGCCGTGAGCACTGCCAGCGGGAGGAGGCGGGGGAGCTTCAGCGGCGAAGCACCGACCGGGGGCCGATGTCGGCGAGCGTGGGCGTCCCGGCGAGCTGCATCGCGAGCCGCAGCTCGGCGCGCAGCATCCGGAGCACGGCTTCGACTCCCGCCTGCCCGAACGCCGCCAGCCCCCACAGATAGGCGCGTCCCACCAGCACCGCGTCGGCGCCGAGCGCCAGCGCCTTGAAGATGTCCACGCCCCGGCGGATGCCGCTGTCGAAGATCACCGGGATCCTCCCGCCGATCGTCTCCACGACTTCGGGGAGGCTGTCGAGCGACCCGATGCCGCTCTCCTCGGCGCGCCCGCCGTGGTTCGAGACGACGAGGCCGTCCACGCCGTGTTCGAGGCAGAGCGCGGCGTCCTCGGCGGTCACGATCCCCTTGAGCAGGATGCGCATCGAGGTCGTGTCGCGGAGGCGGCGAACGACGTCCCAGGTGAGCGCCGGCTGGTTCAGCCCGGCGAAGCGGCTCCGGCCCGAGGAGTCCTCGACGTCGATGCCGTCGAACATGCTCTTCCGGGAGACGTAGTTCGCGAAGCCCGGCCGGTGGCAGGTCGTGCACTCCCGGTTGTCGAGCCGGGCGGCGAGTTCCGTGGTGATCCGGTTGCTCCCCGCCGGCAGGTCCACGGTGAGCACGAGGGCGGGACACCCTGCGGCCTCCGCCCGCGCCACGAGCTGCTTCGTGACATCGAAGGAGGTCGTGGGGTAGAGCTGGTACCAGACCGGCTCGCCGCGCGCCTCGTTGACCTCCTCGATCCCGGCGGTGGTGACCGTCGAGAGCAACTGGAGGTGGTCCACCTCTCCGGCGGCCCGCGCCACCGCGACCTCGCCCTCGGGATGGAACGCTTTCTGGCTGCCGCAGGGCGCGATCCCGATCGGCGAGGTCCATTCCCGGCCGAAGAGCGAGACCGACATGTCCGGGTCGGAGACATCCACCAGGCGGCGCGCGCGGATGCCGACGCGCTCGAAGGCCTCGCGATTCGCCGCCAGCGTCCCCTCGCCGTCGACCCCGGTGGCGATGTAGCCGTAGTGCGCCGGGGGCAGGTTCGCCTCCGCGACGGCGCGGAAGTCGAAGATGTCGGCGGCCTCTTCCGGGTTCGAGACTGGCGTCCGGGGGAAGCCGGTGTAACCGAAGCGCTCCCCGCCTCCCGACGGCGGCGGCGCGGGCGCCGCGACCGGATCGGTGCGGCGCTCCCAGCATCCGGCGGCGAGCAGCAGCGGGCTTCCCGCGAGGTAACGGAGGAGCCGCCGCCGGGCGGCGAGCGGAGTCTCGGGCGTCGGCATGGGTGGTCGGTCGGCGCCGCCGTGACGCCGGCTCCCGGCGGAGCGTATGCGGCGGCGGAAGGGGCTTCAACCCGGCGGGGCGTCGCCGGGGCCCCGGCGATCGCGCGGTATCGCGCTTGCAACCGCCTCGGGACGGCAGTCATGCTGTCGGCCGGAGGTGAGATCGTGCGCACCCTGCTGATGCGCGTCCTCGTCGGCGCCGCGCTCGTCTTCGGGCTCGTCGCCTGCGCCGGAGCGCCGGAGCCGGTCGCGCCGGCCGCCGGATCGGCCAGCTCGAACGGCTTTCCGGGGGCGGCCTGGGAGCGGATCGAGGATCCCCGCGCGGCCGGGTTCGACCCCGACGCGCTGGCGGACATCCGGCCTTACGTGGACGGCCTCAACACGACGGCCGTCATGGCGGTCGTCGGCGGGCGGGTGCTCTACGAGCAGGGCCCGGTGGACGCGCTCAGCTACCTGGCTTCGGTGCGGAAGAGCGTTCTCGCCATGCTCTACGGCGCCTACGTGGCGTCGGGGGAGATCGACCTCGAGCTGACGCTGGAGGACCTGGGGATGGACGATGTGGAGGGCCTCCTCCCCATCGAGCGGCGGGCGAGGGTGCTCGACCTGGTGACCGCCCGCTCCGGCGTCTACCACCCGGCCTCGAACGCCGGCGACAACCTCGCGGATGCTCCGCCGCGCGGAAGCCAGGAACCGGGAACGTATTACCTCTACAGCAACTGGGACTTCAACGCCGCCGGGGCGGTCTTCGAGCAGCTCACCGGACACAACATCTACGACGCGCTGGAGGCGGATCTCGCGGAGCCCCTCGGGTTCCAGGACTGGGACCGCTCGATCCACAGCAAGTCGGGGGATGCGTCGAGGTCCCGCAACCTCGCCTACCACATGACGCTCTCCACCCGGGACATGGCGCGCATCGGCCTGCTGATGCTGCGCGACGGCGTCTGGGCCGGGGACCGCATCCTGCCGGAGGGGTGGGCGGAGCGCATCTCGAGCGTCATCACGCCCTCGGAGGAGATGAACCCCGACAACCTGCGCGGCGGGGAGTTCGGCTACGGCATGATGTGGTGGGTGTGGGACGGCCCCGACGTCCCCGAGGGCTTCGAGGGGGCGTACACCGGCCGCGGCGCCTACGGGCAATACATCACCGTCATCCCGTCGCTCGACATGGTGGTGGCGCACAAGACGGCGCCGCCCGAGCGCACGCCGTGGGACGACTACATGGGAGTCCTGACGCGTCTGGTCGCCGCGCGCGGAGGGTGAGGGCCTCAGAGATCATGGTGTTCCCAGGGAGGTGAGACGATGCGTTTGCTGATGTTCCGGATATCGATCGGCGCCCTCGTTCTCGCCGGGTCCGTTTTCGCGGCGGCCGTCCACGAGGCGGAAGCGCAGGAGATGCCTGACCGCCGGGCGAGGTGCGCGCCGGACGCGGTTCCCGAGGTGGTGGCCGAGGACCTGATGTTCCAGGGAATGTGCGGCGGCGCGCTCACCGCCGTAGAGGCGGCGGAACTCGAACTCCGTCTGGAGGCGGCGCCGGACGACCTGAAGACGCGGGCGCGCCTGCTCGGGTATCTGATGCTCCAGCCCCCCGGCGCGGGAGTGCGGCGAAATCGTACGGAGCACGCACTCTGGTTCATCCGGAACGAACCGGAGCTTCGCATCAGCGGGAGTCCCTTCGTTCACATCATGGGACCCGAGACGGCGCGGGCCGCCGCGCGCCAGGTCTGGGCGGAGCATCTGGAGCGGGATCCGGAGAATCTGGCGATCCTGCGGAACGCCGCCTGGTTCCACTCGCTGCCTTCCGCAGACGGAAACGAAGCCATCGAACTCCTGGAGCGTGGTCGCCGGCTCGATCCGACGAACCCCCACTGGTCCCGGCAGTTGGGACAACTGACGGAGTGGGACCCCCGCTCCGGACCCGAGAAGGAGCCCGAGCGGGCGCGTCAGTCCCTCGACCACTACGAGCGGGCGTGGGAGCTCTCCGACCTCTCCGGACGGGATCGGCTCCTCGAGCAGCTCGCCTGGGCTGCGCTCGAAGCCGGGGAGCTCGGCAAGGCCCGCGAGTACGCCGAGGCGATGCTGGTGGAGTACCCGGCCGAGGGCAATCTGACTGGCCACCTCCAACACGGCAATATGGTTCTGGGGCATCTGGCGCTGGCCGAGGGGGACATCGAGGAGGCGAAGGTCCGGCTGCTGGCCGCGGTCGAAACCGGTGGGACAGGCAGGCCAGGCTCTTTCCGGCCGTTCATGGGGCTCGCGAAGAAGCTGTTGGAGCGGGGCGAATCCGCGGTCGTGCTCGCCTACCTCGAGCGGGCCAGTGAACTGTGGACGAGGCGCGCCCCGAGAATCGCCGAATGGACGCGCGCGGTGGAAGCTGGCGAGATGCCCGACTTCGGACCCTATGCCATCCGCTGACCGGGCGAGCCTTCCGACTCAGGACTTCGCGGGCCGATGCGTGGCGGCGCCCGCCAGGAGGTGAGAATGCGTTCCCTGATGTTCGGGACATCGATCGGGGTTGTGGTTCTCGCCGGGCTGGTGCTCCCGGCGGCCGTCCACGACACGGAAGCCCAGGAGTTCCCCGACTTCGGGGAGATGTGTGATCCGGGGCCTGCGTTCGAGTTTCTGGCCGAGAACCTGACGATTCAGGCCGCGTGCGGCGGCGAACTCACCGCCGAGCAGGCCGCCGGCCTCGAACGCCGCCTGGAGGAGGCGCCCGCCGATCTCAAGGCGCGGGCCCGCCTGCTCGGATACCTCGATCGCCGGTACGAGGACGCGGCCGCGCAGCGGAAGCGCCTGGAGCTTGCCCTCTGGTTCATCCGGAACGAGCCCGGGCTCGAGTTCACCGGAAGCTCGTTCGCCGAGATCATCAGACCTTACGCCGAAGACGCCTGGCTTACCGCTCGTCAGCTCTGGCTCGCGCACCTCGAAGCGCATCCCGATGATCCGGCGATTCTCCGAAACGCCGCCGGTTTCTTCACCATGGACGAGCGGGAGATGTCCGCCGAGCTCCTCGAGCGCGGCGCCCGGCTGGAGCCGACGAACCCGCACTGGCCGCGGGAACGGGGCCATCTGGCCGAACTGGGCGAAATCGGCGACGATGGCCGCGATCCGGAGCGGGCGCGCGAGGCGCTCGCTCACTACGAGCGCGCCTGGGAGCTCTCGGACCTCTCCGGGCGGGACAACCTGCTGGAACAGCTCGCCTGGGCCGCGCTCGACGCCGGGGAGGACGGCAAGGCCCGCGAATACGCCGAGGCGATGCTGGTGGAGTATCCGGACGAGGGCAATCTGGAGGCCCACACCCACAACGGCAACATCGTGCTGGGGCGCCTCGCGCTGGCGGACGGCGACATCGAGGAGGCGAAGGCCCGCCTGCTGGCCGCCGCCGAGACGGACGCGTCACCGGTGCTCGCCTCCTTCGGCCCGGAGTTCGGGCTCGCGAAGGAGCTGCTGGAGCTGGGGGAATCCGAGACGGTTCTGGGCTACCTGCGGCGGTGCGGCGAGTTCTGGGAGATGGGAGCCGAGCCGTTGGCCGAATGGATCCGCGCGATCGAGGCGGGCGAAACCCCCGACTTCGGCCGATACGCCAGGCGCTGAGCCGGCGCCGGACTCAGATCCGGATCCGGCGCGCCACCTGACCGTTGTTCTCCCACGGGGTGGCCTTCCGGTGGGAGGCCTCCGCCTCGGTGGGCTGGAGGCCGCGGGCGTCGCGCGCCCGCGAGACGAGCGTGTGCTCACCCGGCGCGGGGGCGCGCCAGTCGAGCGCGAAGTGGCGGAACCCGAACCGGTGCGCCCCCGGCGCTAATTCGGTGGCCCGCCACGGGCCTTCGTCCACCTGGACTTCCACACCGCTGACCGGCTCGCTCCCGTCATTCCAGGCCAGCCCGCTGATCCGGAGGTCGCCCCCCGTCGATGGTTCGACCCGGGTGACCAGCGACTTGAGTCGCATGCGCCCGATGGCGCTGGCCTCGTGGACCACCCCCGCCGGGGTCTCCACTCCCCGGACCGTCACGTAGTCCTTGGCCTGGAACCAGCCGGCGAAGCGGGTGGGCCAGACCTCGATCCGCTCGACCCACTTGACCTGCGCGACGCCGTAGAAGCCGGGGACGACGAGGCGGAGCGGACCCCCGTGTTCCGGGGGCAGCGGCTCGCCGTTCATGGTGTCGGCGAGCAGCGCCCCCGGCGCGAGCGCGTCGGCCAGCGGGAGGCTGCGGGCGAAGCGGGCGGGGTAGCGGTTGCCTCGGAGCCGCTCCTCGGCGTGGTCGGCGCCGAAGAAGACGACATCGCGGTCGTCCGGGCCGACGAGGCCATCGAGGAGCGGAGCGAGCGGCGTCCCGCCCCAGCGCGCCGCTCCCACCAGCCCGTGCATCCCCACGCCGCCGTTGCCGCAGCACTCGAAGAGAGCGACCGATTCGCGGCGTGGCGGCCGGGCGAGCTCGGCGAGAGTCAGCTCGCGCACCGGGGGCTCGCCGCGCTTTCCGATGCGGACCCGGAACTCCGGGCGGTCCAGCCGGGGAATCTCCCCGTGGTGGAGGACGAAGAAATCCTCGTTGCTCACCGTCTCGCCGGTCACCCCGGTGAGGTCGGTGAACCGGGCTCTCACCCCCTCGGGCAGCGGGGCCAGATCGGCCCAGGGCAGGGGAGAGGCCGCCTGGAGGAGCGGTCGGCCGCCTCCGGCCACGCTCCGTCCCAGCAACGGCGCTCCGGCCAGCGCGGCGAGGACGTCCCGGCGGCGCACGGATTCAGGCCGTTCCGGAGAGGTAGGGCGCGACGCCGCCCTTCCCCACGGGCGACCCCCCGTCCCGGGTCGGGGAGAGGCGCTGACCGCGTCCCTCCCCGCCCGGGATCCCGCTAGAAGTAGACGCGGATGGCGAAACGGGCGATCCGCGGCGAGAGGTAGTTGGCGATCCGGTCGTAGTTCGCCCCGCTCGAGGTGTTGATCGCGGTGACGGTGTTCTGGTTCGTGATGTTGAAGAGGTTCAGCTCGGGCGAGATCCGGAACCGTCCGGTGCGGAAGTCGCGGAAGAGCGCGATGTCGAACGTCGTCACGTTGTCGAGCCGCTCGGTCCCGACCGGCACCGCGAGGATCGTGGCCCCGCCCTGGTTCAGCCCGCTCACGAAGAACGTGCGCCCGACCGGGGCGCCCGTCTGGTAGCGCATGACGCCGGAGGCCCGGAAGCCGTAGGGCGCGTGCCAGGTCCCGATGAGCTTCACCTGGTGGGTCCGGTCGTAGAACGACTTGCCCTGGGCGTTGACCTGCGAGTTCGGGTCCCCGAAGATGCCCGGGTTCGTGTTCTCCCACTGGCCGCCCCGGGTCCAGGTGTCGGTGTCGTTCCAGGTGTAGGAGAACAGCGCCTGCCAGTTGTTCGAGAAGCGCTTCTGGGTGATGAACTCCACCCCGGTGTAGCTCGTCTCGAACTTGTCCACGGTCGCGATCTGCGATTCGTTGAGCCCCACGAATTCCGGACGCAGGTTGTAGACGGTGAGCATGCCTCCGTCGTCGGCGGTGCCGGCGGCGCCGTCCGGACCAGGATCCTGGACCTGCATCGCGTCGTAAGCCGAATCGGGCCGGGCGAGGTTCACGATGTCCGACTTGTCGTCGCTCGTGCGGCGGGTCAGCGTCGCCTGGACCCAGATGTCCCCGGCGAACTCGCGCTCGAGGCTCAGGGTCAACTCATCGGTGAACTCGTGCTTCAGGTTCGGCGAGATCGTGTTGACCGCCGCCGCCGCGCCGAACTGGTCGGAGAGCAGCGTGCCCTGCTCGCCGTCCTGGAACTGTCCGTCCCCGTTCAGGTCGGTCCACTCGTAGCTGTTCGTGAGCCCGCCGTTCTGGTTCACGAAGTTGGCGAAGCCGGTGGAGAACTGGTGGTAGTAGCGACCCCAGCTCGCCTTGAGGGCGCTCTGGCCGCCCTCCTCGAGCCCGATCACGACGCCGAGGCGCGGAGCGAAGCTCGACAGGTCGAGGATCCCGGTGCGCTCGGCGAACTGCCGCGGACACCCATCGGCCGCCCTGCACCAGGTGCCGTCGGGGCTGTTCTGCTCGGGCAGCCAGCCGTGGTAGCGGTCCCAGCGGAGCCCCAGCTTCAGCGTCAGGCGCCCTGACGTGATGATGTCGTCGATGTAGGCCGAGGTCTGGTCGAGCGTCTGGGCGTCGATCCTCGGGGTGTTCCGGAGCCACACCTGATCCGCCACTCCGTTGTTGAACCGAAGGAAGACGTCCCCGATCGCGGTCGTTTCGTTCCGGATCGGGTTGTGCGAGTACTCCACGCCGACCTTGAACTCGTGGTCGGCGTTCAGGAACTCCTCGGCGAAGTAGGTCAGATCGCTCTTGTAGGAGTAGCGCTTCCGCCGCCGCTCGACGTTGAAGTCGCGGGCGTTCAGGAAGACGCCGAGGCCCACGTCCTGTCCGGCCTGGAGACCGGCCGCCTGCGCCTCCTCCGAGTGGTAGGTCGGGAACCAGACGTTCAGGTGGGAGAAGCGGGTGTCCAGCAGCGCGTTCTGGCTCAGCGTCGAGGTCCAGTTCGCCTGGACGATGCGGAAGGTGTCGTCCTCGATCCAGGTCGCCTCCGGAGGCCGCGACTGGTCGAGGCCGCGCCGGGGCTTCCAGTAGGTCATCTCGTGCCACTCGAGGCTCAGCTTGTTGCTCTGGTTCAGGTCGGTGTCGCTCTTCAGCACGAACTGGCGCATGTCGGTGTCCTCGGTGACCGACTGGACGCCGGAGACGTAGCGGTGGACCCGCTCATCCCGGAACGAGAAGTAGAACGTCGAGCGGTCGCGGATCACCGGGCCGCCGATCTGGCCGTTGAAGTCGCTCAGGTAGTCGAACTCCGACACCGTGCCGCCACGCGACTCGAGGGCGTCCGAGAAGTTGTCGAACTGGGTCGCGTCGTTCTGATAGAAGGCCCCGACCGAACCGGCGAAGTCGTTTCCGCCGGTCTTCGTCACCATGTTGAGGTAGAGCCCGGGAGCGTTCACCGACGCCGGGTGGGAGCCGGTCTCGACCTGCACTTCCTCGAAGGAGTCGTAGTCGTAGTAGTAGCCGCTCGCGCCGAGCGCCGCCGGGCAGGTGACGTTCACGCCGTTCAGGTAGTAGCTGTTCTGGCCCCACGAGGTGCCGCGGACCGAGAAGACCGCCTGGAGTCCGGTCTCGCTGCCGCCCACATCGAGGCGGTTCGTCGTGACGCCGGGCGCCTGGTGCTCGAGCAGCGACCACACGTCGCGCGCGCTCGGGACTTCCTCGAGGAGGCTCTCGTCGAAGGTCGCGCCGATGACCGTGCTCTTGGTGTCGAGGAGCGGCGACTCGCCGACGACCGTGACGGTCTCCTCGATCGTCGAGAGGCCGAGCTGGACATCGAGGCTGGTGGTGCGTCCGATGTCGACCCGGACGCCCTCGTTCACGCGGGTCTGGAACCCGCCGAGCTCGAACCGCAGGTCCACGACCCCGGGCGGGACCGCGAGGAAGCGGTAGGTCCCGGTGGAGCTGGTGACCGAGACCTCGGTCCCGAATTCCCCGGACATGGTCACGGACACGCCAGGCAGAACCTGGCCGGTGCCGTCCACGACCGTGCCCTCCATCGTGCCGGTGCGGGTCTGGGCCGCCGCCGGCGCCGCCGCAAGCGCGGTGGCGAAGAACGCGAGGAGAAGGCCTCGCAACCGGGTGTTCCTCATGGATCCCCCCTTGGAGAACTGGTCCGGACGGACTGGTGGATGCTGGCGACCCCCACGGAACTCGTAAAGGTCAAAACCCGATACTGCGGGGCGCGAGGGCCGAAGTCAAGCGAGGCCCCGCCAAAGTCAGCGGGGGTCAACGGCCGCCGTGAGGGCAGGCGAAGAGCGCCTCCTGGGGCGCGGTCCACTCGCCCGAACCGTCGGCGTGCTGGATCAGCATCCGGCCCTCCCGGTACATGTCGAGGTCCAGGGTGAACTCCTTGGCGTTCGACTGGCGGCCGCTGTGGTCCCAGGCGGCCGGGATCGAGGGGTCGCGGAACCGGTAGGTTCCGGTGCGGCCGTATGCGATGCGGTTCGACCAGACATCCATCCCGGGGATGAGTCCGCTCAGGAACCCCTCGGCGTCGGTGGCGAGGGTGGTCTCCATCTCGAGGATGCCGGGGATCAGCGCCCGCCGGACCACCCAGCCGGGGCGGCGCTCCGTCGTGATCTCGACGGGAGTCCGGCGGATGGCGCGGTAGCGCTGCGGCGCCCCCGGGGCGAGGCTCCGGAAGATGCCCAGCACGGCCTCCCGGTGGGTTTCAGGGAGCTCCTCGTCGAGGTAGAGCGCGACCCAGGTCTCCGGTCCCAGGGTGACGAACTCGGTTCCGGCGAGGTCGAGGTCGCCGTAATGGCCCGCTTCGATCCGCGTCGCCGTCGTGGCGTGGCAGGGAGGGTGCGAGGGCGGGCCGTTCGAGCGACAGGGGCAGGGGGTGTCGCAGGGGCAGGCGGTGAAGGCGTGTCCGTGGATTTCCCACTCCGGGAAGTCCAACGCTGCGGGTTTTGGGGCCGTCTGGCCGACGGGAAGCCGCATCCCCTGGCCCCCCGCCGGGCGCAGAACGAACCGGACGCTCTCGGCGAACCGGATGGGCGTGGGTTCGCCGCCCGCCAGCGTGGGTTCGTAGGCCCACTGGCGCGCCGCGGACGCCGCCGCCTGCGCGAGGTCTTCCGCGCCGCGGAGCGGTCGGGCCTCGGCCACCCGACCCTCCCGGTCGAGCGTCAACTCGAGGATGACGAGCCCCTCCTCGCCCCGGGCGCGGGCGGTCTCCGGGAAGGCGGGCGGTTCGAAACGCACCCGCTCGGGCCGCCGGATGTCGCCCCCGACGGGCAGGATGTCGGCCTCGGGCGGGAGCTCCGCCACCTCGGGAGACTCCGCGACCGGTTCCGCGCTGCGCTCCTGCCCGCACGCCCCGCCCAGCATGAGGAGGATCGCCGGAAGGGCATAATGGCGGAGACGGTCCGGCGCGCGCCGATGCGGCGATCCGCGCCGCGCCGGGACCGGAGACTGGTGAGACGGCACGGGCGACGCGGCCGATTGTTGCGCATTGGAGGGGCCTGGGGAGCGACCCGACGGGTCGTGCGGCGAATGTCGCTCCTCGTCGCGCTCGCCGCCCCGGTTCCGGCCGGGGCCTCCTCCGTCCAGGCGCCGGCCGGTCCGGATCCCCGGGTGCGGGAGGCCGCCGCCCGGCTGGCGGCGGGGGAAAGGGACGCCGCCGAGGCGGCGCTCGCGGCCTTTCTGGGCGGGCGGGAGACGGACCCGGCGGCGCGCCATCAGGCCGGGGTCGTCTGGCTGGTGGGCGGCTCGCCGGCCGACGCCGTCGCCCACTTCGAAGCGGCGCTCATCGCCGATCCCGGCTTCCTCGACGCCCGGCTCGCGCTCGGCCAGGCGCTCGCCCAGCTCGGCCGGGTGGAGGACGCGGTCCGCGAGCTCGACGCCGCGTCGGAGGCGGCGCCCGACCGTTATGAGGGTCCCTATCTGGCCGCCGCCGCGCTGGACGCGGCCGACCGGGTCTCCGAAGCCGCCCCCCGGGCGCGGACCGCCGCGCGGAGGGCCCCGGCGAACCCCGGAGTGCGACGTTTCCTCGGGCGGATCCTCCTGCGGATCGAGCAGTGGCCCGAGGCGGAGGCCGAACTCATGGCGGCGCTGCGCCTCGGGTATCGCGAGGATCCCGCGATCTTCGCGGACCTCGGCGCCGCGCTCGTCGGCCAGGAGAAGCTGACCGCCGCCCGCGCCGCCTACGAGCAGCACCTCGCGCTCGCGCCTGACGATCCCGGGACGCTGCTGCAGCTCGGCTACCTCGACTGGCGGGCGGGCGATGCCGAAGCCTCCGAGGAGCGGCTGAACCGCGCGATTTTCCTCGATCCGGATCTCCGGCGGGCTCACCTGTTCCTTGGCCTCACCGCGCTCCGCCGTCTCGACCTCGACGGGGCCGAAGCCGCGTTCCGGCGCGCGCTCGAGCGGGGCGAGGACTTCCCGGAGGCCTGGTTCCACCTGGGGAAGATCGCGCTCCGCCGGGGCGATCCGGGGACGGCCGCGCAGATGCTGGAGGCCGCGGTGCGACACGACCCCGACTACCGGGAGGCGTACTATCAGCTCGCGTTCGCGCTGCGGCGGCTGGGGGACGGGGAAGGGGCCGACCGGGCGCTGGCGCGGTTCGAGGAACTCGATCCCGGGGCATCGCCGGGGAAGGAGGAGCAGCCATGACCCGGACCCGACGGAGACTGCTGGCTTTGGGAATGTTCGCCATCGCCGTGGCTTGCGCCGCCGCATTCGCTCAGCCGGCCCTGCACCAGCCGCCCCTCCACCAGCCAGTGGCCACCTTCTCCATCGTGGCCTACGACCCCGACACGCAGGAGATGGGCGTCGCGGTCCAGTCGAAGTACTTCTCGGTGGGCCACGTCGTGCCGTGGGGCGAAGCCGGGGTCGGCGTGGTCGCGACCCAGGCGAACGTGAACGCCGGGTACGGGCTCGAGGGTCTGCGCCTGCTCCGCGAGGGCCTGAGCGCCGAAGCGGTCCGGGAGCGCCTGCTCGCCGAGGACACCTTCCCGGGGATCGAGGGACGCCAGTTCGCCGTCGTGGATGCGAATGGCGGCATCGCCGTCCACACCGGGCCGAGCGCCAACGCCTGGGCCGGGCACCGAGTCGGGGAGCACTACTCGGCGCAGGGCAACATCCTCACCGGGCCCGAGGTCGTCGAAGCGATGGGCGACGCCTTCGAGGCGGCCGACGGTACGCTCGCCGAGCGGCTCCAGGCGGCGATGGTCGCGGGTCAGGAGGCGGGTGGCGACAGCCGCGGCCGGCAGTCAGCGGCCATGCTCGTGGTGGGCGAGGGGCTCGGCCGCAACATCAACAACGACGTCGTCGCGCGGCTCCAGGTGGAGGACCACCCGAGGCCGATCCAGGAGCTGGGGCGGGTGCTGAACATCAACCTCTCGCTCACCGCGATGTCCCGCAGCCGGGAGCGGATGGGCGCCGGCGACGGGGAGGGGGCCATGCGCGAGGCCGAACGGGCCGCCGCGCTCTGGCCCGACGCCTCCGACGCCTGGCTCCATCTCGGGCTCCTCGCCTACTCGCTGGGCGACCGGGACCGCGCCCTCAGCGCCCTGCGGGAAGCCGCTTCGCGGAATGACCTGTTCCGGGGACAGCTCGAGTCCACGCTGAGCTGGACCGGCCATCCGGGGCTCGACGAGGAGTTCCTCGCGGCGCTCTTCCCCGCAGGTTCCTGAGGCGGCCCCGACCGGGCGGTGAACACCACGCGCCGGACGCTCGGGCGGGGCCTCGCCGCGCGGCTCCTCGCCGGGGGGGTGGCCCTGGCGCCCGCGACGGCCTCGGCCCAGAACCCCGAGGCGCTGCTCCGCGCCGGTCAGCGCTGGCTGGAGTCCGGGAACGCGGCGGCGGCCGTCGAGTCGTTCCGCCGGCTCGTCCGCCAGGCTCCCGAGGCGCGATCCTTCTACTACCTTGGGGTTGCGCTGCTCGAAGCGGGTGACCCGGAAGAAGCGGTGGAGGCGCTCCGGCGGGCGCGGGAGCTGACGCCGGAACCGAACCCGGCGCTGGATCTGTCCTTCGGGACCGCGCTGCTGCGGAGCGGCGACGCCGAAGGCGCCATCGAGGTTCTTGCGGCCGCCGCCCGCCGTCATCCCGGGTCCGCCCCGATCCTGCTCCAGCTCGGCTACGCCCACTACACCCGGCTCGAGGGCGAGGCCGCGCGCAGCGTCCTGCTGGAGGCGCGCGAGCGCGCGCCCGGCAACCCGGCGGCGCACTTCTACCTGGGCCTCGCGGAGGCGGCGCTCGGCGCCCTCGAACCGGCCGCGGAGTCCTTCGGCGAGGCGATCCGGCTGGAACCTCGCGAACCCGAGTTCCGGGTGGCGCTCGGGCGGACCCTCTCCCAGCTCGACCGGACCGACGAGGCGCGCGCGGCCTACCGGACCGCGCTCGAGCTTGCGCCGGAATCGGTGGCGGCGCGCGTCGGACTCGGGATCCTCGACCTCCGGGCGGGCGAGCCGCAAAAGGCGGTCACAGCGCTGGAGGCGGCGCTCGAGAGGGACCCCATCCACCGCCAGGCGCTCTACAACCTCGCGTCGGCGCTGGCGCTCCTCGGTCGCCACGAGGAGGCCGCTGCCGCCCGGCGACGCTTCGCCGAGGCCCCGGAGGAGGGGCAGGGCCCCGGCCGCTCGCTCTCCCGGACCCGCACCCGCCGGCCGCCCCGGTGAGAAGCCGTTCTGGCCGGGCGAGTCGTAATGGGAGTCACCCGGACTAGACTCGGCGCCGAGCGACCCAGGTCAGGAGAAAAGGCGCGGATGGACGACTCTGGCCCGTTCCGGACATGGACCGTTGCGGAAGCCAGAGCGCGCCTCTCGGAGATCCTGCGCCTTGCGGAGGAGCAGGGACCGCAGCGCATCGGCATCCGCCGGTCTTTCGTCGTCGTCCCCGAACGCCTCTGGCGAGAAAAGACACCGGAGCGTGAGCCCCTCGGACGCTGGCTGATCGGGAACATGCCTCGCGGTGTGGACCTGGAGCCCTGCGAGCGAGTATCCGGGCGGGAGATCCCGTTCGCTCCGGAGCGCCAGCGATGAGAGGCGTCCTGCGAGACACCGGCGTGGTCTTCGGGGCGGCGCCCCGTTGACGGAGTCACGCGCCCTGGTCCCTGGAGCGGGATCACCCCGCCGGACGGGCGCCCTCCGCCGGGTGGTCTGGAGCCTGGGAGGGCTTCTGGTGGCGGCATGGGCGGCCGGGAGCGAGTCCGGGTTCACCTTCGTGGATAGGACGGCCGCCTCCGGGATCGTCTTCCACCATGAGGACGGCGGGAGCGGTCGGCGCTACGTGGTCGAGATCGTGGGCGGCGGCGTGCTGGCGTTCGACTACGACATGGATGGCTGGCCCGATCTCTTCTTCGTGAACGGCCACCCGCTGCCTGGCGACCCGGGCGGGGCCACCGTGGGGAACCGGCTCTTCCGGAACCTCGGGGACGGGCGTTTCGCCGATGTCACCTCGGCGGCCGGCCTTCTCGACCCGCCGGACGCGCTTCGTTACGGGATGGGCGGCGCCGCCGGCGACCTCGACGGGGACGGGGACCCCGATCTGCTGATCACCCACTTCGGCGCCGAGCGGCTCTACTGGAACCAGGGCGACGGCACGTTCCGGGAGGCGGCTGGCGCGGCCGGGGCGAGCGACCCGGACTGGACGACGAGCGCCGCGCTCTTCGACGCCGACGGGGACGGCGACCTCGACATCTACGCGGCGAACTACCTCGAGTACTCGCTGGCGACGCACCGGGACTGCGAGAGTCCGGTGCGGGGGCTTCTGGCCTACTGCCACCCGCAGGAGTACCCCGGCGTCGCCGACTCGTTCTTCGAGAACCTGGGGGACCGCAGCTTCTCCGGCCGCCCGGTCCCCGGGTCGGAGGAGGGGAAGGGACTCGGGGTCGTCATCACCGACCTCGGAGGCGACGGCGCGCCGGATGTCCACGTGGCGAACGACACGACCCCCAACTTCCTCTTCCGGGTGACCCGGGGGCCCGAGGGTCTGGCGTTCTCGGAGGAGGGGCTCGCCGCCGGAATCGCCTACAACGAAGAGGGATTGCCCGAGGCCGGGATGGGGACCGACTTCGGCGATGTGGACCGCGATGGCCGCATGGACATCATCGTGACCAACTTCGACTTCGAGACGAACACGCTCTACCGCAATCTCGGCGGCGGGCTCTTCCTCGACGCCACCGCCGCCTTCGGGATCGGCGGGGAAAGCCTGGTGGAGCTCGGCTTCGGGTGCGACCTCGCCGACTTCGACAACGACGGCTGGCTCGATCTGGTGGTGGCCAACGGACACATCCTGGACAACATCCAGGAGATCCAGTCGAACCTGCGCTTCGCCCAGCCGGGGCAGCTCTTCCGGAACCTCGGCGGGACGCTGGCGCGCCGGCCGGCGAACGAGGGGGATCTGGCCCGTCCCCGGGTGGGGCGGGGCCTGGCGACGCTCGACTACGACCGGGACGGGGACCTCGACATCGCGCTGGCCTCGAACCGGGGACCCGCCGAGCTGCTCGCGAACGAGGGCGGGTCGGCTTCGGGGGCTTCGCTCGGGCTGTGGCTGGCCGGGGTCTCGTCCAACCGCGACGGCGTCGGGGCGCTCGTCCGGGTGGAGACCGCGGACCTCGTCCAGACCGGCGAGCGACGCGCCGGGAGCAGCTTCCTGGCGCGGAGCGAGGCGCCGGTCTGGTTCGGGCTGGGGGACGCCAGCGGGGCCCGCGAGGTCGTGGTGTCCTGGCCCTCCGGGACCGAGGATCGGCTCGGTCCGCTCCCCGCCGGGTTCCTCCACCTGGTGAAGGAAGGGCGGGGCGTCGTGGGCGCGACGGCGCTCGGGTCGGACGGCGACCCGGGCGGGGACCGGTGATGAGGCTCGGCCGCGCGGTCCTCGTCGCCGCGATGGCGCTCGCGGCGGCGGCGTCGCCCGGTGAGGAACCGGAAATCCGCTTCACCGAAGTCGCGGAGTCCTCGGGCATCCGCTTCGTGAACATGTACGGCGGGGTGGCCAGCAAGGACTACATCCTGGAGACGACCGGGACCGGCGCCGCGTGGTTCGACTACGACGCCGACGGGGACCTGGATCTCTTCCTCGCGAACGGAACGCGGCTGGGCTACGACGAGGCGCTGAGCCTCTCGAGCGCGCTCTTCCGGAACGAGGGGGAGGGGCGCTTCCGCGAGGTCACCGGCCCCGCCGGACTCGAGTCCTACGGCTGGTCGCAGGGGGTCGCGGTGTTCGACCACGGCGACGACGGGGACCCCGACCTGTTCGTCACCCGCTACGGACCGAACCTCTTCTTCGAGAACCTCGGGGACGGGACCTTCGTGGAGCGGGGGGCGGAACTCGGCCTCGCGGACCCCCGCTGGGGAACCGGCGCCGCGTTCGGCGACTTCGACCGCGACGGCGTCAGCGACCTGGTCGTCGTGAACTACGTCGACTTCGAAGTGGAGACCACCCCGGGTCCGGGCGAGGCGCCCAACTGTTTCTTTCTCGGGCTCGCCGTCATGTGCGGCCCGAAGGGGCTCGACCCGCCGCCGCCGTTCCTCTACCGGGGCCTCCCGGAAGGCCGGTTCGAACCGGTCGAGGACACCGACGTGGGCGCCGACCGGTACTTCGGGCTTGGAGTCGTTCTCGGCGATCTCGACGGCGACGGCGACCTCGACATCTACGCCGCGAACGACCAGACCCCGAACGCGCTCTTCCGAAACGAGAGCGTCCCCGGCCGGATGGCGTTCCGCGAGGTCGGACTCTCCGCCGGCGTGGCCTACAACGAGGACGGGCGGGCGCAGGCCGGGATGGGAGTGGATCTCGGCGACTACGACGGCGACGGGCTCCTCGACATCGTGGTGACGAACTTCTCCCACGACTACAACACGCTCTACCGGGCCACCGGCGACGGCTGGTACGCCGACGAGTCCTTCGTCGCCGGCGTGGCGGAGCCGAGCTATCCCTACCTCGGGTGGGGGACCGGGTTCCGGGACCTCGACCGGGACGGGCGGCTCGACCTGGTCGTCGTGAACGGACACGTGTATCCCGAGGTGGACGGGGGAGTCACCGAGAGCGAGTACGCCCAGCGGGGCCTCGTCTTCCGGAACCTCGGCGGCGTGTTCGCCGAGGTCCCGCCGACCGCGCTGGGCGTCCCGCTCGCCGCCCGCGGCGCCGCCTTCGCCGACTACGACGACGACGGGGACGCCGACCTGCTCGTCACCGTGATGAACGACCGTCCGGCGCTCTTCCGCAACGACACGGTTTCCTCCGCCGGCTGGGCGGGGTTCCGGCTGGTGGGCCGCGAGAGCCCCCGCGACGGGACCGGGACCCGACTCGCGCTCTCGGGGGCCGACGGGCTCCCGGCGCTGCTGCGCGAGTCCCGCTCCTCCGGCAGCTACCTCGCCGCGAACGATCCCCGGGTGCGCTTCGGGCTGAGCGACCGGGAAGGTCCCTTCACCGCGCGGGTGCGCTGGACCTCCGGCTGCGAACACGAGGTCGCCGCGGTCCCGGGCGAGTACGCGCTCGTCGTCGAGCCCCGCCCCTGCAACTGAATTCTCCGGGGGACAACGCTCACCGCGGTTCGTCGAAGGACACGGTCTTCAGGAGGGCGTAGACCGCCCGGCCAGGACCGAGGCCGAGTTCCGTTGCGGCGGCGCGGGTGATCCGGGCGCGCAGAAGCGCCGGGGAACCTGCGGGACCGACATCCACCAGGACTTCGACGAAGGGCGTCCCGACCTCCTCGCGAACCTCCCGGACCTCGCCGGCGAGCACGTTCCGGATGCTGATGTGGCGGGGCCGCTCGGTGGCGATCGCCACGTCGCGGGAGCGGACGCGCAGCCGGACCTCGGCGCCCGCCGGGCGGTCGAGGCCGGGGACGCGCATCGCCTGGCCGTGGAGTTCGAGTTCGGTGAGCCCGTCCGCCGCCGGACGGGCCGCGACCCGCGCGGTGAGCACGGCGCCCGCTTCGAGCCAGGACACGCGGTCCCCGTGCCCCATCGCGGCGAGGACATCGCCGGCGGGGGCCGCTTCCGCGACCCGGCCGTCGGCGATGAGCGCGATCCGGTGCGCCACCCGGATGACCTCGTCCAGGTCGTGGCTGACCTGGAGCACGACGAGGCCCAGGTCTTCGGCGAGCGAGCGGAGCCAGGCGAGGATCCCGCTCCGCGCGCTCCAGTGGACGCCGGAGAGCGGCTCGTCGAGGAGGAGGATCCGGGGGTTCGCGAGGATCGCGCGCGCCAGCGCGGCGCGCTGGAGCTCGCCGCCCGAAAGCCCGGCGGGGGCGCGGTCCAGAAGCGAACCGAGCCCGAGGCGCTCCACGGTCTCGTCGAAGGCGGGCGCTCCCGGGGGAGGGGCGGGCGCCCGCCGCCGCCCGTAGTCGAGGTTGTGGCGCACCGAGAGATGGGGGAAGAGGGCTGGCTCCTGGAAGCAGAACCCCGCGCCCCTCCGGTGCGGCGCGACAAAGACCCGGCGCGCGTCGTCCTGCCAGACCTCTCCACGCACCTCGAGCCGCCCCTGGAGCCGGGTGAGCCCGGCGAGCGCCCGGAGCAGCGTCGTCTTGCCCGCCCCGGACGGCCCGAACACCGAGGTCACCCGGCCGGGCGGCGCCTCGAAGCGGGCCTCCACCCGGAAAGCGCCGACCGCGCCGGTGAGTTCAGCGCGAAGTCCCGCCGCGGTCATCGGAACCGGGCCTCGCGCTGGCGCTGGAGACGGAGGGTCAGCGCCACGACCGCGAACGAGAACACCAGCAGGCCGCCGGACAGCAGGTGGGCCGTCCCCCACTCGAGCAGCTCCACGTGGTCGTAGATCGCGATCGAGAGCACCCGGGTCGCCCCCGGGATGTTCCCGCCGATCATCAGGATCACGCCGAACTCGCCGACGGTGTGCGCGAAACCGAGCACCGCGCCGGCGACCAGCCCCGACCGGGCCCCCGGCGCCGCCACGCTCCAGAAGGCGTCCCAGGGGGAGGCGCGGAGCGTGGCGGCCGCCTCCAGCGGACGGCGTCCGACCGCCTCGAACGCGCTGCGGATCGGCTGGACGGCGAACGGAAGCGAGTAGACCACCGAGCCGATGACGAGGCCCGGGAAGGAGAACGCGAGCGAGCGGTCCCCGAACAGGCGGGCGACGAAGCCGCCCGGTCCGTCAGGGCCCAGCGCGATCAGGAGGTAGAAGCCGAGGACCGTCGGAGGGAGGACGAGCGGAAGCGCCACCAGCGCCGCGACCGGCTCCCGGAGCCGGGAGCGGGTGCGCGCCAGCCACCAGGCGATCGGGGTCCCGAGCAGCAGCAGGAAGACGGTCGTGACTCCGGCCAGCTCCAGCGTGAGCCGGATCGGCGGCCAGATCGCCTCGAGGTTCAAGGACGCCCTATTCGACCCGGTACCCGCGTCGCTCGAGCAGCTCCCGGACGGCGCCGCCGCCGAGGAACTCCAGGAAGGCGGCGGGCTCCGGCCGTCCGCGCCCCCTCTCGAGGAGCACCGCCTGCTGGCGAATCGGGGCGTGGAGATCTTCCGGCGCGATCCAGGTGGATCCCTCCCGCCCCATCACCTGGGATTGGGCCACGAACCCCAGCTCCGCGTTGCCGGTGACGACGAACTGAAGCGCCTGGGACACGTTCGTCCCGAACACCTGCCGCTTCCGGAGCTCGGCCTCGAGCCCGAGCTTCCGCGCGACCTCGAGCGCGGCCCGGCCATACGGAGCCGTGCGCGGGTTCGCGAGCGCGACGCGCCGCACCGAGGGGTCCCGCAGGGACTCCGGCGACAGCTCGCGTCCCGGCTCCGGGCTATGGAGGACCAGCCGTCCCACCGCGTAGGTGCGGCGACTGCCGGGGACCGCGAGCCCCTCCCGTTCCGCCCGCTCCGGGCGCTCCTCGTCGGCGGCGAGGAAGACCTCGAACGGCGCCCCCTGGACGATCTGGGCGTAAAGCTGGCCGGTGGAGCCGGAGCTGAGCGTCGCTTCGCAGCCGGTCTCCCGTTCGAAGGCGGCCGCGACCTCGCGCGCCGTCTCCAGGAAGTTGGAGGCCACGGCGACCCGCACTGGCTCGCAGTCCCGGTCCCCGGCGTTTGCGGGGAGGGCCGGGAGCAGAAGAAGGACGACCGCGGAGAGACGGCGAAGACCGGAGGCCGCCCGGTTCGGGACCCGGCGACTCCCGGCCGCGATCACTCCGGCCGGGTCGCCGTCATCATGATTTCGACCTTGATGCCGGCGCCCATGAGCTGCGTCTCGACGGTTGCGCGGGCCGGCGGCGTCCCGCCGACCATCTCGCGGTACGCCGCGTTCATGGCGTCGTAGTCGCGGATGTCCTCGAGGAAGACCACCGCATCGTCCACATCGGCGAAGGTCAGGCCGGCGGCGTCGAGCGCTTCCTGGAGCCGCAGGAGCACGGCGCGCGTCTGCTCGCCCGGATCCTCGCTGCGCGGCGAGGGGGGCACCATGCCGGAGAGGTAGAGCCGGTCGCCGGCCCAGATGCCGGGCGAGAGCGGGCTGCCCGAGCGGGGGCCGCCGGGAGAAAGCACCGACCGCTCCGCGCGGCTCGCCACGCACTGGACCTCGGCGGTGAAGAGCGGGTTCACCAGGCGGGCCTCGACGGTGGCGCGGCTCGGCGGATCCTCGGGGAAGAACTCCCGGTAGGCCCCGTTCATCGCCTGGAACTGGCGCGGGTCGTCGAGGAACACCCGGCAGTTCGCCACCTGGGAGTAATCCATCCCGGCGGCCTCCAGGACGAGCCCGATGTTCCCCATGATGCGCTCCATCTGCTCCGGCACGCCGCCCGCGACCGGCTGGAAGGTGTCGGGATCGCGCGCGGTGGCGCCGGCGATGAAGAGCGTGTCGCCCGCCATGACGCCCCACGAATACGGCAGTTCCGGACTCTGCATGGTCTCGGGAACGATGATCCGCCGCTCGACGCCCTCGTTGACCGCGACCATCGAGATCTCGACGAGCGCGCCGGGGACCGCGATGCCGGCTTCGACGGTGGCCCGGGTCGGCGGATCCACCGGGAAGTACTCCCGGTAGACCTCGTTCATCCCGGAGAAGTAGCGGGAGTCCGAGAGATAGACGTTCACCGCGGCCACCCGCGAGAGATCGAGGCCGATGCTTTCGAGCGTGGCCTGGAGGTGGTCCAGCGTCTGCCGGGTCTGCGCTTCGATCCCGCCGGGCACGATCTCCAGCGTGCCCGGCACGTTCCCGAGCGCGCCGGCGAGATACACCAGATCCTCGGTCTCGCGGTACTCGGAGAACGGCAGGCCCAGCTCGTTCGTGTCGTCGGACGCCTCCGGCTCGGCGGGGGGCGCGCCGGCGCAGCCGGCGAAGGCCAGCGCGAGGGCGCCGGCGAGGAGAAGCAGCGGAAGGGACCGGGATCCGGCGGAGAGGGGCATGGACGAACTCCTGATTTGACGGCGTCGGGCCATGAAACGGCCGCCCGGCGCGGCGGCCGATGATACATTCCGGGTTGTCCGGGACCTACCGGGCCGAAGGGTCCCGGGAGCGCGCTCCGAGCTCCCTTCGGGAGTCCGGGGATTCCGGTCAGCGGGGGGGCGATGTAGTGCACTCTGTCTTCCGTTACGACCTCGCCGGACGCCTCGGCGCCGACGGGGTGGCGATCGAGGACGCGCTGGTTCAGGCCGGGGCCGGGACGCCCGCCTACGTCTACTCCTCGGACGCCGTCGAGGCGCGGTTCCTCGGTTTCCGCGACGCCCTCCGGGGGGCGCTGCGACGCGAGGACCCGCTGGCCGCCGACCCGCTGGTCGCGGTCGCGGTCAAGGCGAACGCGCAGCCGGCCCTGCTCGCCCGCCTCGCCGGCCGGGGGGCTGGCGCCGAGGTCGTTTCGGCGGCCGAACGGCTCGTCGCGGACGGGGTCGGATTCCCGCCGGACCGGGTCGTTTTGTCGGGAGTCGGCAAGACGGTCGGCGATGTGGACACCGCGCTCCGGCTGGGAGTGCGGTTCGTCTCCGTGGAATCGGCGCCCGAACTCGACCTGCTCGACGCCCGGGCCCGGCGCCTCGGAGTGCGGGCCTCCGCGGCGCTCCGGCTGAACCCGGGGCTCGAGCCGTACACCCATCCCAAACTGGCCACCGGAGCGGCGGAGACCAAGTTCGGGATCGGGGCGGACGAAATCATCCGGATCGTGGAGAGCCGGGAGAGCTGGCCCGCGGTGGACATCATCGGGGCGCACTCGCACCTCGGCTCCCAGATCGACGGCCTCGCCGGGCTCGAAGCCAACGCCCGCGGGGTGGGCGAGGTGTTCGGCGGGCTCGCCCGCAGCGGCGTCCCGCTTCGGCTGGTGGACCTCGGGGGCGGCCTCGGGATCCCGCAACAGGACGCCGAGCCCGAGACCTCCTTCGAGGAATACGCCGCCGCGGTCGTGGGCGCCCTTCGGGAAGCCGCGGGCGGCCTCCCCTTCGAGCTCGTCGCGGAGCCGGGGCGCGCTCTGTTCGGCCCCGCCGGCGTGCTCGTGACCCGCGTGCTCCACCTCAAGCGCTCGGGAGGCCGGGAGTTCGTGGTGGTCGACTCGGGAATGAACGATTTCCTGCGTCCCGCGATGTACGACGCCCACCACCGCATCCTGCCGCTCCGCCGCCGCGAGGGGGAGGCGCGCCGCTTCGATGTGGTCGGCGGGGTGTGCGAGACCGGCGACTTCTTCGCCCGCGACCGGCCCCTGGCGCCGCCCGAGCCCGGGGACCTGCTCGCGGTGCTCGACGCCGGGGCCTACGGGTACTCGCTGGCCTCCAACATCAATCTCCGTCCGAGGCCCGCCGAGGTGGTCGTGGAGGGAGGGCGGGCGCACCTCGCCCGGCCCGCCGAAACGCCGGAGCAACTGGCCGACGAGGTGCTGGGGCGGACCATGGCCCCGACCGGGGAGTCGCTGCGGTGAACCGTCCGCCGCCCCTCCCGCCGGTGCGGTGGTGGCTCGTGGCGGCGCTCGGCGTGGTTGCGGCCACCTTCGCCTGGCTGGCGTTCGGCCGGACCGCGGACCCGGCCGAGTACCTCCTCGCGCTGGGCCTGGTGGCGCTCTTCACGCCGCTGAAGGCGCTCATGATCCGCTGGCTCGACGGGCGCCGGCCCTACCAGTCGGCGTTCGCCGCGTCCATGTTCTCCATCTTCGTGGGGATGTGGTTCGACCCTCCGCTGAACATCTGGCCGCTCCTCTTCCGCAGCACCGCAGTGACCGCCGTCCTCGAGATCCTGCCCCTGTTCGCCTTCCGCACCTCGAGCCGCCCGGTCCGCCTCGTGCTGATCTCCACCTACATGAGCATGGTGGTCCATCTGCTCTCGGTCGGCTTCGTGCTCATCCCGCGGTCGCCCCTGATCGGGCTCGGCCTCATGGCCGCCGGGGTGGGCGTCCTGCTGACGCCGCTGTTCCTGCGGCGCTGGGCGCTCGGAACCCGCTGACGAACGCGAAAGTCACAGTCCGGCGATCACCGGTTCGGGCTGCTCCGCGGGGTTCTCCCGCCGACGCTTCCCCGCTCATCGCACGGTGAAGCCCGCGTTGGGTCGGGGCTCGAGAGGTTGGGGGAGGGTCTGGGAGGGGGATACCCCCTCCCGCAATTCGTACTGCGGAATCGGAACCTGGCGTGAGCAGGTTCCGATCCCCGGCCCTCAATCCGGGCCGGCGGCGCGTGGCGCCCGCGGGGGCGGGGCCTCGCTGCGGATCGAGCCCACCGTCATCAGCAGCAGATCCACATCGCCGTCCCCGAAGCTGCCGTCGGCGGTGGCGGTCCCCACGATCCGGGCGGTCCGCCAGAGCTCCGCCAGACCCACGCGCCCCTCGCGGTTCAGCTCGGTCAAGGACTCGAAGGCCGCCCCGAGTTCCTGACTCCGGGTATCGGCGTTCTCGGCGAGCGATTCGATCGCGATCCGTCGCATCGTCTCGATCGCGGCCGCCCGGTGCGAGCCCGGGTTCGCCAGGTAACCGAGCAGCACGAAGACCCCCGAGGCGATGAACAGGCCGGAGACGAGGGCGCCGGCGAGGACCAGCAGGCCAAGCCGGCGGCGGCCGGCGGGCACCGTGCGCAGCTCGCTCCCGAGGGCGAGCGTCCCGGGGGGAGGCGTCGGGAGCCACGGCTCGGGAGCGTCTTCCGCCGCGGCGCGGGCCGTCGCGCGGCGCCGGGCGCCGGCGTCCTCGTCGCTGCGCAGGTAGACCGCCAGCCCGATCCCCAGAATCGCCACCGCCGGGACCAGCACGCCGGCGGGGACCCAGACCGGGTCGGCCAGCGTCTCCAGCCCGCCCAGGTTGAAGAGCAGGAGCGCGGTCAGGTTGTGGAAGAAGTGGATCGAGATCGGAACCAGGATGCTGCGGGTGGTGAGCGCGGTCAGCGCGAGGATGACGCCGGCGACGAAGTAGTTCGGCAGCAACAGGCCGTGCATCGCGGTGAAGAGCAGCGCGGACACCACGATCGCGCCGGTGCGCCCGAGGCGGCGCAGGCCGGTCAGGATCACTCCGCGGAACAGCAGCTCCTCGGAGACCGCGGCGCCGAAGCAGACGCCGCCGAGCAGAACGATCCACGAGAACCAACCGTCGGCCCGCACCATCTCGGCGATGGCGCGCATCGTCTCCTCGTCGATCGGAATGACCTGGCGGCTCAGGCTGGCGAGCTGGTCGCTGACCACGAAGAGCGACAGCGCCACCGGGACCGAGAGCAGGAGATGGCCGTTCTTCGCCGGGCGAAGCTGGAGCGCCCGGTAGGGGCGGAGCCGGAAGACCCGGACGGCGCCGACGGCCACCAGCAGCGTCGCCGCCGGCGCGGCCAGAACGGCGACCTCGACCGGGAGGCCGGTCCGGCTGATGAAGACCCCGATCGCGATGATCGCGGCGAACGCGCACAGGAAGACCGCGAGGGCCTGGGAGACGGTGGCGAGGCCGGGGCGGTTCTTCAAGCTTCCGGAACCGGGGTGCTAAGTTGACTGCGATGGCGGGCCGGAGCGGCGGTGATCGCGAGAGGGATTATCACCGCGCGCGACCGGCCGCTCCGGATGATTCCCGAGCGCTCGCCCGGCCAGCGGGCGCGCTCGCGCCGGCGGCCCCGAGGGGGAACTGGTTCCTGCGGCTGCTGCGGATCCTGCTGGGCTTCGCGCTCCTTATTGTCGGGGTCATCGGGCTGTTCCTGCCGGTCCTGCAGGGCGTCCTCATGATCCTCGGCGGGCTCGCGCTGCTTTCCCGCGATCTGCCGTGGGCGCGCAGGCTCACCGACCGGGCCGCGGCGTTCGTCCGCCGCCGGTCGAAGGCCCGCGAGTCGGGGAGCGATTCCTTCGGCGCCGGGTCCCCCGGGGCCCGTCACCGGGCGTGACCGCGTCGGGCCCCGATCAGCGCCACCGGGAGCTCGCGGCGGAGATCCGCCGCCACGACCGGCTCTACTACCTGCTGGATCGTCCCGAGATCAGCGACGCGGAGTACGACGAACTCTTCCGCGAGCTCGAGGCCCTCGAGACGCGGTTCCCGCGGCTTCGAACGCCGGATTCGCCCACCCGGCGCGTCGCCGGAGAACCCGCCGAGGCGTTCCCCGAGGTCCGGCACGCCGCGCCGCTGCTGTCGCTCGAGAGCCTTCCCGACGAGGCGGCGCTTCGCGCCTTCATCGAGCGGGTCGAGCGCGAGCTCGGCCGCGAGAACCCCGGGTACTGCTTCGAGCCCAAGTTCGACGGGCTGTCCGCGGCGATCGAGTATCGGGGCGGCGACTTCGTCCGCGGGGCGACCCGAGGCAACGGCCGGGTGGGGGAGGACATCTCGGGCAACCTGCGCACGATCCGTTCGCTTCCCCTGCGCCTCGTGGGCGCCGGCGTTCCCGGCCGGCTGGTCGTGCGGGGAGAGGCGGTGCTCCCGAGGGCGGCCTGGGCGCGGATGAACCGCGAGCTCGAGGCGCGGGGCGAGGAGCCGTTCCAGAACCCGAGAAACGCCGCCGCCGGCTCGCTGCGCCAGCTCGACCCGGCGGTCGCGGCGCGCCGTCCGCTGGTGTTCTATGCCTACGACATCCTCGTCTGGGAGGCCGACGCGGGCGCGGCCCCCGAGAGTCAGTCCGAAGCGCTCCGCCGGCTCGCCGGGTTCGGGTTCCTGGTCGCTCCCGAAGCCGTCCCGGGTGATGACGGAGCGGGATCCGGGGAACCCCTGCGGGACGTCTTCTGGACCGCCGGACGGGCCGGCGCGGAGGCCATTCCCTACCACCGGCGGCTGCTCGAGGCGCGCCACCAGCTTCCGGTGGAGCTCGACGGCGTGGTCGTCAAGCTGGACGAGATCCGCGAGCAACGCGAGCTCGGCGAACGCTCCCGGAGCCCGAGATGGGCGGCGGCGTTCAAGTTCCCTCCCGAAATCGCCGCGACCCGGCTCCTCGATATCGGCCTTCAGGTGGGGCGCACCGGCAAGCTCACCCCGGTGGCGCACCTGGCGCCGGTGCGGATCGCCGGGGTGACCGTTCGGCGGGCCACGCTCCACAACGAGGGTCTGGTTCAGGGCCTCGGGGCGCTCCCCGGCGACCGCGTCCGGGTCCAGCGGGCGGGCGACGTCATCCCCCAGGTCATTGCGGTCGAGGAGGCGGGCGACGCCCCCCGCGAGCCGCCGTGGTCCATGCCCGCCGCCTGCCCGGAGTGCGGACGGCCGGTGCGGCCGGAGGGAGCGAACCACTTCTGCTCCGGAGGCTGGGAGTGTCCGGAGCAGCGGAAGGGGCGACTCGTCCATTTCGTGGGGAAGGGGGGCATGGAGATCGAGTCGCTCGGCGAGGAGCTGATCGAACTCCTCGTGGACCTCGGTCGGATCGAGCGTCCCGCCGACCTCTACCGCCTGACCCGGGAGGACCTTCTCGCCGTCCCGCCGCAGCCTGCGGGCCGCAGTTTCGACGAAGCCCGGGCGACGGCGCTGGTGGGGCGGCTCGGCGGCGTCCGCGGCGCCCCGTTCCCCCGCGTCCTCGCGGCGCTCGGGCTTCCGGGCGTCGGACCGGGGACGGCGCGGGCGATCGCCGGAGCGTTCTCCGACTTCGGCTCGCTCGTGGCCGACTCGCCTCGGCTCGCGGACGCCGTGGGCCCGCGAAGGGCGGACGCGGTCGCGGCGGCGCTTGTCTCGCCGGCGAAGCGGGCGCTCCTCGGGGACCTGGCCGCCGCCGGAGTCTGGAAGGAGGCGCACCCGGAGGCGTTTCCCGATTACCACTGGCCTCCCGATGCGCTCGCCGCGCAACTCGCCCGCCTCGCCGCCCGCGACGGCCTCGATCTGCCTGGTCTCAGCGAAGCGGTGGCGTCGGAGCTGGTCGAGGCCGGGACGGTGACGCGGCCCGCCGATCTGTTCGGTCTCGAGCCGGAAGACCTGCTTCGCCTGCCGGAGCGGCGCCGACGCCCCTTCGCCGAGAAATCGGCGGACAACCTGCTGCGCGAACTCGAGGCCAGCCGGTCGATCGGACTCGACCGGTTCCTGTTCGCGCTCGGGATCCCGCACGTCGGACAGCATGTGGCGCGGGTCCTCGCGGCGCGTTTCGGATCGGTGGAGCGGCTGCTCGAGGCGCCTCGGGAGACCCTGCTCGCGGTCCACGAGATCGGGGAGCAGGTGGCCGACGCGGTGACCGAGTTCCTTGCCGACGCCGACAACCGGCGCCAGCTCGCCGAACTCCGGCGGCTCGGCGTGAAGCCGCAGTGGGAGGAGACCGGCGAGGCCACCCTCGAGGGCCTGCGCATCGTGCTGACCGGGACGCTGCCGGGGATGAGCCGCGCGGATGCGAAGGCGCTCGTCGAACGCCACGGCGGGCGCGTCGTCTCCTCGGTGAGCAGCCGCACATCGCTCGTCGTGGCCGGCTCGGCGGCGGGGTCGAAGCTGGAGCGCGCCCGCGCGCTGGGGATCCCGGTGTCGGACGAGACGGGCCTGAGGCGCCTGGCGGCGGGCGAAGTGGGCCTCGAGGCGTTCGCGGAGGCAACCTCCGGGGACGAGGGTTCCGGAACGGAAGGGAAGGAACCCGCGTAATGTCCGGCGATGGCGTCTTTCCTTCTCTGGCTCCTCCTGTTCGTGGTCTGCTGGCCGCTCGCGCTGCTGGCGCTCGTCCTGTATCCGGTGGTCTGGCTCCTTCTGCTGCCGTTCCGGCTGCTGGGGGTGGCGGTGGACGGGGTGTTCTCGCTGCTGAAGTCGGTCTTCCTGCTTCCGGCGCGGGTGCTCGGCGGACGCGCCTGAGCCGGCGCGGTCGCGCTCCCGGGCGGCCGGTGTGACCCGCGGCGCCTCCCCGGAGGCCGTCTCCCCGCCCGAGGTCGAGGAGCGGATCCAGGCGCTTCGGCGGAACCTCGAGGAGGCGGGCGCGCTCCTCGACCGGCTGCCGGAGGCGCCCGAGCCGCTGACCGCGGGGGAGCTCGCGGCGCTCGGGGCGTCCCGGCGGGGAGACGCTCCCGTCGTAGTGCCGCCGCCGCGCTTCGCGCCGGCCGGGAGCCTGGTTGCGGCGACCGGGGCGGTCCGCTCCGGGAAGGTCTCGGCCGTCGAACTCGTCGAGGAGGCGCTGGCGCGGGCGGAAGCGGCCTCCGACCTGAACGCCTTCGTGCTGCTGCGGGCCGAAGCGGTCGAGGACGCCCGCCGACGCGACGCCGCCGAAGACGGCCCGCTGCAGGGCGCTCCGCTCAGCGTCAAGGACATCGTGGATGTGGCGGGGCTCCCGACGACGTCCGGTTCGAAGTTCCCGCGCGACGCGGCGGTGAGCGCCCCCGCCTGGAAGTCGCTGGAAGCGGCGGGCGCCGTCCTTCTGGGGAAGAACAACCTCGTCGAGTTCGCGTTCGGTGTCCACGGGCTGAACCCCACCTTCGGCCGGACGCGGAACCCGCGCGATCCGGCGCGCATTCCCGGGGGTTCGTCCTCCGGCTCGGCGGCCGCGGTCGCCGCCGGGATCGGCTACGGCTCGGTGGGCACCGACACCGGCGGCTCGATCCGGATCCCTGCGGCGCTGACCGGGGTGTTCGGGCTGAAGCCGACCTACGGGGCGGTCTCCCGCGCCGGGGTGACGCCGCTCTCGTGGAGCCTCGACCACGTCGGGCCGCTGGCGCGGACGGCGGCCGACCTCGATCTCCTCTGGAGCGTCATGGGGCCGCGCCCGGTGGCGGCGCTGGAGCCCCCGAAGTCCGGGTCGAGACCGCTTCGCGGCGTCCGGATCGGCGTTCCGGAGAACCACTTCTTCACCGACCTGATCCGTCCGGCCCGTGAGGCGACGGAGCGTGTGGCGAGGGCGCTCGTACGCCTCGGCGCCGAGCGGGTCCGGGTCGAAGTCCCCGAGGTGGAACTCGCGGGGCCGGCTCGGACCGCGATCGCTTTCGCCGAGGCCGCGAGCGTCCACTCCCTGCGGCTGAAGACCCGGCCGCGGGACCTGAGCCCGGAGGTCGCGACGCTTCTTCGGGTCGGCCAGCGCCTGACCGCTTCCGACGTTCTCACCGCGCTCCGGGTCCGGCGGCTGGTCACCGAGGCCCTCGACCGGGTGTTCGGCGCCGTGGATGTCCTGCTGACTCCCACCGCGCCCGCCGGGGCGCCCCGGGCGGGAGAGCCCCTGCTCGCCACCGGGGAGCCGCTCCGGACCGGGCTCATGCGGTTCGTCGGCCCCTTCAACCTGAGCGGGCATCCGGCGCTCTCGCTGCCCGCGGGCGCCGACGACTCCGGAATGCCCCTCGGCGCGCAGCTCGTGGGGCCGCTCGCCGGTGAGTCCACGATTCTCCGGCTCGCCGGGTTCCTCGAGGCGGCCGGCGAGCTTCCCGCGGCCGAGGGCGGGGAGGGAGCCTCGGAGTAGGATTGGGCCGATGCTGCTCGAGGGAAAGCGCGGACTCATCGTCGGCGTGGCGAACCGTCGTTCGTTCGCCTGGGGGATCGCCCGCTCGGCTTCCCGGGAGGGCGCCGCGCTCGCGTTGAGCTTCCAGAACGAACGATTGGCAAGGAACGTGGACAAGCTGGCGGAGCAGATCCCCGGCGCGATCACCCTGCCGCTGGATGTCGCGGAGGACGCCTCGCTGGACGCGGCGCGGGACCTCGTCGCGGAGCGCCTCGGCGGGCTCGACTTCCTCGTCCACTCGGTCGCCTTCGCGCAACGCGAAGACCTGGTTGGGGATTTCCTGTCCACCTCCCGCGAGGGCTTCGCCGTCGCGCACGAGATTTCGGCGTTCTCGCTGACCGCGCTCGCGCAGCGCTTCGCACCGCTCCTCGAGGCCGACGGAGGCGGCGCGGCGCTCACGCTCAGCTACCTCGGAGGCGAGCGCGCGGTGCCCCACTACAACGTCATGGGGGTGGCCAAGGCGGCGCTCGAGTCCTCGGTGCGGTACCTGGCGAGCGAGCTCGGGCCACGGGGCATCCGGGTGAACGCGATCTCGGCGGGCCCCGCCCGGACGCTTGCGGCTTCGGCGGTGGCGGGGATCGGCCGGATGGTCGACCACTACCAGACCTACGCCCCGCTGCGCGCGGGGACCGATCCGCTCGAGGTGGGGGACGCCGCCGCGTTCCTCCTCTCGGATCACGCTCGCGGCGTCACCGGGGAGGTGCTCCACGTGGACAGCGGATTCCACGCCATCGGCGCCCAGATTCCCGGGATGTGACGGTGGCCGGGAGTCGGCGGCCCGCGCCGGACGTTCCCGAAGACGCGGGAGAGCCTGCGTTTCGGGCTGAGCGGGAGGCGCCGGACGCCGGGCGGGCGCTGATCTACGACTGGAACCGGCCGGACCCGGCGAACGCCTGGTTCCCGCCGAAGCCGGTCCTGCTGAACGACGAGACGCTGCGGGACGGACTCCAGAGCCCGTCGGTCGTCTCGCCCTCGCTCGACCGGAAGATCGAGGTCCTCCACCTGATGGAGGAGCTCGGCATCGCCTCGGCGGACATCGGTCTGCCGGCGGCGGGGCCGCATGTCGAGGAGCAGGTCTTCCATCTGGCGCGCGAGATCGCCGACAACCGGATGAAGATCCGCCCGAACTGCGCCGCCCGGACCCTCGTTCCGGACATCGAGCCCATCGCGCGGGTGTCCGACCGGGTCGGGATCCCGATCGAGGTGGCGATGTTCATCGGCTCCAGCCCGATCCGGCAGTACGCCGAGGACTGGGATCTGGACCTGCTGCTGCGCCACACCCGCACCGCGGTCTCCTGGGCCGCCGCGCACGGCGTTCCCCCGATGTACGTCACCGAGGACACGACCCGCGCCCATCCGGAGAGCGTCCGCCGCCTCTACACCGAGGCGGTCGAGGCCGGCTCCCGCCGGGTGGTCGTCTGTGACACGGTGGGGCACGCCACGCCCGACGGGGTGACCCGGCTGCTGCGTTTCGTTCGCGAGGTCATCGCCGCCACCGGGGAAGAGGTCCAGATCGACTGGCACGGTCATCGGGACCGCGGCCTTTCCGTTCCCAACTCGCTGACCGCGATCGAGGCGGGCGCCGACTGCGTTCACGGCACCGCGATCGGGATCGGCGAGCGATGCGGGAACACGCCGATGGACCAGCTCCTCGTGAACCTGAAGCTCCTTGGCTGGATCCCGAACGACCTCTCGCGCCTGCGCGACTACTGCCGGGCGGTCGCCGAGGCGACCGGGGTGCCCATCCCCGCCGGCTATCCGGTCGTCGGCAAGGACGCCTTCCGCACCGGGACCGGCGTCCACGCCGCGGCGATCATCAAGGCGATGGCGAAAGGGGACGACTGGCTCGCCGACCGGGTGTATTCCGGCGTGCCCGCCGGAGACTACGGGCTGCGCCAGCGCGTCGAAGTGGGTCCGATGAGCGGGCTCTCGAACGTCGTCTACTGGCTGCAGCAGCGCGGCTACGAACCCACCGACGAGCGGAAGCACCGCATCTTCCGCGCCGCGAAGGAGACGAACCGGATTCTCACCGACGGGGAGATCGAAGCGATCCTCAGCGAGGTCGGCGCCGGTTGAACCGCCTCTCCGGACCCCGGTGAAGCGTCCGGCGGCGCGGGCCCCCCGGCCGGCCGTCGCGGTCCAGCTCACCCGGGAGCGCGACGTGCTGCTCGTGCGCCGCTCCCCGGAGCTGCGGGCCTTTCCGGGGATGTGGGCCTTCCCCGGCGGCAAGGTGGCGGCGGCGGACCGCGAGGCGCCCGTCGAGGGAATCCGGGACGCCGGCGAGGCCGCCCGGCTCGCGGCGGCGGTGCGCGAGGTCTTCGAGGAGACCGGCGTCTTCCTCGCGCGGGCCGCGCGGCCCCTCGGGACGGACGCCCGGCGGGCGCTTCGGAAGGAGCTGCTGGCCGGCGCCATCGGGACCGCCGAGCTCCTCGCTCGCGCCGAGGCGCGGATCCACGCCGCAGACTTCGCCGCGGTCGCCGATCGGATGACGCCCGGGTGGGCGCCGTTCCGGTTTGCGACGCGGTTCTATCGCTGCCGGACGCCCGCGGGCGAGGTTCCCGAGGTGTGGCCCGGCGAGATCGTCGAGACCGCGTCGCTCACGCCGGCGGCGGCGCTTCGGCGCTGGCTCAACGGTCGGATGCCGCTGGCGCCGCCGGTCATCGGCCTTCTCGAGCGATGGTCGTGGGATGACCGGGAGTACGAGGGAAGAAACCGCGAAGCGGGCCTTCCCGAGCCGGGCGTCCTGCCGTTGACCCGCGCCTCACCCGGCGTCGCGATCATCGCCTGCCGGACCCCGACGCTGCCCCCCGCAACCCATACGAACGCGGTCTTCATCGGGGAGGAGCACTGCTTCCTGGTGGACCCCGCGCCGGTGGATCCCGGGGAACGGGCGGGCCTCTTCGCCCGGGTGGACCGTCTCCTCGCGGAGCGCGGCGGAAATCTCGCCGCCGTGCTGGTGACCCATCACCATCCGGACCACACCGGGTCCGTGCTTCAGGCGGCGAGGCGCTACGGCGCGCCGGTCGCCGCCCACCCCGAGACCCTCGCCCGGATGCCGCCGGTCCCCGGCGCCGTGTTGCGGCTCGAGGGCGGCGAGTCGTTTCCCCTCGGGGCATCGCCCGACGGGAAGCCCGGATGGCGCCTCGCGGTCCGCTTCCTGCCGGGACACGCTCCCGGGCACCTCGCGTTCGTGGAGAACCGTTACGGGACGATCCTCGCCGGGGACATGGTGTCCTCGCTCTCCTCGGTGCTGATTCCGCCGGAGGACGGAGACCTCGGCCAGTACATGGAGTCGCTCCGGGAGCTGGCCGGGGAGTGCGAGGGGGCGGTGGTTCCCGGGCACGGCCCCCCGGTCGTCGAGGGGCGGAGGCTCCTCGAGGGCCAGCTTCGCCACCGCGAGGCGCGCGAGGAGAAGCTGCTGAAGGCGCTGGGCGCGGCGCCCCTCGGCCTCCGCGAGCTCGGCGTCGAGGTGTATCCCGCCACCGAGGTTCCGGCGTCGGGACCGGTGCGCGACCTGGCGCTGGCGTCGCTGACCTCGGGGCTCAGGAAACTCGAGCGCGAGGGCAGGGCGGTCCACGACGGCGGCCGTTGGTCCAGGCCGCCGTCGTAGACGAGCCGGGCTACTCCGGAGCGCTCCCCGGGACCGTGTTCCCGGCGATGACGACCCGGGAGATCGTACGGAGCGCCGCGATGTCCTCGAGGGGGTTGTCGTCGAGCACGATGAAGTCGGCCCAGTTCCCCGGGACGAGCGAGCCGACCCCGGCGAGGTCGAGGCACTCGGCCGCAACGCCGGTGGCCGAGCGGAGGATCTGCTCGGCGGTGAGTCCGGCTTCCGCCATCTCCCCGGTCTCGATGTGCTCGAAGTACCCCTGGAAGCGCGCCGCCGGCCCGGTGTCCGTCCCGAACGCGATCGGGATCCCGGCGTCGGCGACCGCCTTCAGGTTCGCCATCGCGATCGGGTAGTGCTCGCGGTAGCCCTGCGCCGCGGGGCTCGCCGCGACCGCCGCCATCCGCTCCGGATCCTGGAGCTGCTCGATGACCTCGGGATCGGCGTCCTTGAGGAAGAAGGGGTCGTCGAAGAACTCGGGAACGTCCGCGTAGACGAAGGTCGAGATCTCCCGCACCAGCGTCGGCGAGTAGCAGACGCCGGTCTCCTCCATCAGGTCGAGGAACTCCTGGTCGACCGGCTGGTCGCGGACGCTGTGGGCGATGAGGCCCGAGCCGGCCTCGAGGACTTCCTTGGCGTCATCCAGGTAGAAGATGTGGGTGGTCACCCGCTTGCCGGCCTCTTCCCCGAGTTCCATGACCCGCTGGATCGTCTCGGAGGCGACGCGTTCGTTCGCGCCCAGGTTCGTGTCCACCCGCATCTTGAGGAAGTCCGCGGGAAGCGCCAGGCTCCGGCCGACGGATTCCTCCGCCTCCTCCGGAGTTCCCGAGGAGATGACCTCCCCGGCGATCCAGATCCGCGCGCGGTCGAGCGAGTCGTCCTGTTCGTCCCGCAGCGCCGCCGCCTCCGGCCCGTCTCCGCCGAGCGAGGCGATGCTGGTGATCCCGTAGCGCGCGTAGAGCGCGAGCTGCCGGAGCAGGTTCTCCCGCGTGTAGTGCCCGCCTTCGAGGCCCATCACGTCGCTGACGTGGCCGTGGGCGTTGATGAACCCGGGGACCACCGTCTTGCCGGAGAGGTCTTCCATGGCGGCGCCGGGCGGCGCCTCCACCTCCGAGGCGGGGCCCACCGCCGTGATCCGGCCGTGATCCACCACGATGACCGCGTCTTCGATGACGGGCGCACCCGTCCCGTCCCACACCGCTGCGCCGGTGAAGGCGGTGACGCCTGGCAGGGGCTCCGGCTCGCCGGCGCAGCCGGCCACCAGTCCGGCGGCGGCCAGGGCGGGGAGGATGAGCCTTCGGGTCGAGGGGCGGGCGCGCATGGGGAGTTCCTCCGGGCGCTCGAATATACCCGGACATCTCCGGGATGGCCCCTCCCGGGCTGTTCCCCGGGAATCCGTTCCGGCGGTAGGGTTCGCGGTCGTGACCGTCGCCGCCGCGCCTTCGCAGTTCCGCCCGGGGGTTCCCAGCATGTGCGGGCGGCTGCGCTCCGCGCTCCTCATCGACCCGGCGGCTGGCGGCTGGGGACCCGCCTCGCCCTGGCGGGAGCTCGGATACGTCACCCCGCCCGACGCCGAGGCCGCTCTCCGTCAGCACGGCGAGCTGGCGCGGGCGCTTGAGGACTTTGGGGTCGAGCTTCTGCGTCCGGATCCCGAGCTGTCGCTCGAGGGCCTCACCCCGGACGCCGTCTACTGTCACGACGCCTCGTTCCCGACCTCGCGCGGCATGGTGCTCATGCGGATGGGGAAGGAGCTTCGTCGCGCGGAGCCCGCCTTCCACGAGGCGCTCTTCGAACGCGCCGGTGTCCCGGTCATCGGCCGCATCGAGCCGCCGGGGCTGGCCGAAGGGGGAGACCTCGTCTGGCTCGACGACCGCACGGTTCTCGCCGGTGAGGGCTACCGCACGAACGCGGAGGGCATCGCGCAGCTCCAGGGCCTGCTGGGTCCGGACGGCGTCGAGGTCCTCACGGCGCCGCTGCCCCACGGGGAGGGCCCGAAGGCCTGCCTCCACCTCATGTCGCTGCTCAGCGTGCTCGACCGGCATACGGTCGTCGCCGATCCGCACTATCTGGGGGTTCCGACGCTCCGGTTCCTCGCCCGGCGCGGCTTCACGGTCGTTCCCATCGTCGAGGAGGAGCGCGCCACGATGGCGGCGAATGTCCTCGCGCTCGGCGACGGGGCGCTCGTCGCCCTCGCCGCCAACGGCCGAACCAACCAGCGGCTCCGCGAGGCCGGATTCCGCGTCGCCACCTACGAGGGCGGCGAGATCAGCGCGAACGGCGCCGGCGGTCCGACCTGCCTCACCCGGCCGCTGCTGCGGGAGGCGCCGTGAACCCCCGGGACCGGAACCGCGTCGCCGGCTGGATCGTCTTCGCCGCGTTCGCGGCGCTCATGGCGTGGCTGGTCCTCTCCACCCTCCGGCTGGACGAGGCGCGCTGCGAGGTCACGATGGTGTTCGACGGTCGGGAGGCGACCGTGACCGCCCGCGGCGCGACCGACACCGACGCCATCCGCGCCGCGATCACCGGCGCCTGCGCGCGGGTGGCCGACGGCCGGACCCGGAACATCCTGTGTCTGGACTCGCCGCCCCGCGCGGTTCGCTGCGAGTAGGTCGTCGCCCGCCGGTCCTCCCGGCCGGCCCCCCCGGAGGGAACGCCTCGATGCGGCCGTCGGGGTGAACCACGAGCGCGCCGACCGGCCGGCCGAAGAGGGCCCGGGCGGCGCGCCGGTGGCGGCGGACCCGGTGTTCGCTGTCGTCCCCCTCGGGAACGAGGGTGACGACCGAGAGCGTGTCGTCCCGGTGATGGATCACCAGCGGGATGTGGACGACCCGGGCGCCGCCTTCACGCTCGGGGAGCGACACCCGGAGCCCGGTGGCGAGCCGCCCCTCGAGCCGTCCGCCGCGGCCCCGCTCGGCGAGCGCGGCGAGCGCCAGCCGCCGGGCTTCGGCGGCCACCAGGCGTCGCGCGCCGGGGTCGGGAACGAGTCGTTCGTCCGCCAGGACCAGCGCCGTCTCGAGGTCCGGCGCCTCCCCGCGCGCGTCGCCGCGCCGGAACAGCGTGTGCGCCAGGATCCGGACGGCGGCCGCCCGGCGCCGCTCTTCGGAGGCGCCCCGGGGGGCGCTCCGGCCGGCCTGCGTCATTCGCGCGTTGCCGGGCCATCCCCGGAGTCGTTGGCGAGCAGGGGCAGCACGGCGATGTCCTCTCCCCGCCAGTGGAGCGCATCGGCGGGCTCGAGCGCGGTGAGCGAGGCGCTCCGGTAGAGCTCCGGGGGCAGGAAGGAAGCGAGCCCCTGGGGGGCCCAGGGGTCGCCGTCCTTCTTGAACCGCGTCACCCACGACAGGGTCAGCGTGCGTTTGGCTCGCGTCATGGCGACGTAGAGGCAGCGCCGCTCTTCGGACTCCGCGCGTCCGCCGTCGTCCAGCTTCCAGGGGCTCGCATCCTTGATCAGGGCGATGGTCCAGACGCCGTCTTCCAGCTCCTGGACCCTCGGGATGCCGGTAGCCCGCTGGCCCGGGTTGCCGCAGTCCACGAGGAAGACGTGGTCGAACTCGAGGCCCTTCGAGGCATGGATCGACATCGCCTGGACCGCGCCCCCGACGTGGACCGGCGCCTGGGTGGCGTCGCCGTCTTCCGCGCCCGCCAGGCTCTGGGCGACCTCCTCCAGGCCCGCCAGGCCGCTTCGCTCGAAAGCTGCGAGCTGCTGGCGCGCCCGGAGCAGATTCGCGGCGATCTGCGCCTGCGCTTCGGGGTTCGGCGCGGCGGCCTGTGCGCGGCGCAGGTAATCGGTCGCCCGCAGAGCCTCGTCCACGGTGCGCGAGGGCGACCGCCGCCGGGAGAGCCGGACCCAGCCCGCGATGGTCTGCGAGGCGTCCCGCAGCCGGGCCGCCCAGGCGCCGGAAGCCTCCGCCACGGCGCTGGCGTCCCCCCGGGCGAGGTCCGCGAACGGCGTGTCGGAACGGGCGGCGCGCTTCAGCCGGGCGAGGCTGTCGAACGGCGTCGCGAAGAACCGGGAGCACAGGAGCTCGACCGCCCGGCGATCCGAAAACGGGCGGGCGAGGAAGCGCGCCAGAGCGGCGATGTCACGCATTTCGGAGGTCTGGTAGAAGTCCTGGCCCTTCGTGAGGTGCGTCGGGATCCCGAGTTCCTCCACCGCCGTCCGGTACGCGCCGAGCCGGTTGGCCGACCGGGCGAGCAGGGCGATCGACTCGGGGGCGGCGCCGTGCTCCCGCACCAGGTCCCGGATCCGGTTCGCGATCCGCCGCGCAACCGCATCGTGGCCGGCGGCCGGGTCGCCCACCGCCACCGCCACCGCAAGATCCGAAGCGGACTCGTCGTCCATCGGGCCGGCCCCCTCCGGGAACTCGTCGGAGCCGTCGTAGCGGAACGCCCAGTCCCGCTCCTCCCCCGGCGGATCCGTCGGGGCCATGTCCTTCGCGGCCCGGTTCACGAACCGGCGCAGGGAGCGGACGGACCGGAAGTTCCAGCGCAGCACCTGGCGCGGGTCGCGGTCGGTCTCGAGCTCCCGCAGTTTCCTTTCGGCGCGCCCGAGGATCTCCACCCGGGCGTCCCGGAAACGGTAGATCGATTGCTTGTGGTCGCCGACCAGGAAGATCGTCGGTCTCCGCAGCCGGCCCCGGGTCACCCGGGTCACCTCTTCGGCGGCGAGCCCCTCTCCGGCCAGCCAGGGCTGGACGAGCCACTCGAGCAGCTCCCACTGGTGGTCCGAAGTGTCGTGGAACTCATCGAGGAGCAGGTGGTGGTAGCGGGCCTCCAGCCGGAAGCGGCTTTCGCCGAACTCGTCCATCCGGGACAGCAGCCGGGTGGCCGCCAGCGTCAGGTCGTCGAAGTCCATGACGCCGCGGTCCCGCTTCAGCCGCTGGTACTCGGCCTCCACCGCCTGGCACACGCGCCAGAACGGCCTCAGCGCGATGTCGTTCCGCCGGTCCCGGTGGTGGCTCTCCAGCTTCAGGAACGAGGGGCGCGCCGCCTTGTAGGGCCCCTTCGCGGCGGGCGCAGACCCCTTCGGGGGCGTCTTGTTTTTGAAGAACTTCGAGAGCGTCTCGATGTCGAGCGCGTCCCGCGAGGCCGGCTGATCCTCGAGTCGGAGCGCGAGCCGCACCGGGAGCGGCGTTTCCGGGGCGGACGCCAGCGCCTCGCAGTCGTCGGCGACGGGGGCCATCGCGTCGCGCAGGCGAAGCCGGGGGCGAACGTTGAGCCGTTCCACCTCGTCTTCGAAATAGCGTCTCCAGGTCAGCCGCTTCTCGAGATAGCTGCGCAGCGCCTCCTCGGTCTTCGAGGCGCCGCGGTCCAGCAGCAGCGGGAGGTCGCCCAGCGTCTCCCGATCCAGCCCGGCGGCGCCGGTGAGCACGCCGCGGATCGCCTCCGCCCGGACCACCGGCATCGCGCGCTCGTCCAGAACCTCCATCCCGGGCGGGAGCCCGGCGTCGAGCGGAAACTCGCGCAGCAGGCCCAGGTTGAAGGCGTCGATCGTCAGGACGTTCACGTCGGCGAGATCGGCGGTGGCGCCCCGGCTTCGCCGCCGTTCGGGCGCCCGGAGCTCCTTCACGATCCGGTCCTTCATTTCCTGGGCCGCCTTCCGCGTGAAGGTGAGCGCGAGGATGTGGCGGGGGGGCGCGCCGTGATCGAGGAGTCGCAGGTAGCGGGTCACGAGGACGGTCGTCTTGCCGGTCCCCGCCGAGGCGCGGAGGATGATGTTGCGCGCCGGATCGGCGGCGACCTCGCGCGCCGCGGCGTCCGGCGGCGTGAAGGCGCTCATGCGTCCTGCTCCGCTTCGGAGGTCGCCGGCTCGTCCGCCGGGGGCGGGTCCGGGAGGTCGGTCCGGCAGACGAGCCGGTAGTCGAACTTGCCGGACTCGGGCGGCAGCCGGAAGTCCCCGGCCCCGAGCCGCCGGTGGGCGTCCCGCAAAAGCTGATCCTGTTCCTCGTCGTTCGGGCGGTCCTCCGGGCCGACCCATGTGCGGCCTCCGAAGTAGGGGATGGCGTAGCCGGTGGGCCGCTCCCGCTCCTTCCCGATGAGCCGCGCGTAGAGCCGGGCCTGCACCGGCTTCTCGTAGGGGCGCCCGGACTTGTACTCGACGACCCGAAGCGTCCCGTCTTCCAGTTCGTCGAGCCGGTCGAGGCGCCCGCGAACCCGCAGCGCCGGGAGGTCGGCCAGGGCCGGTTCGAGTTCCCCCTCGAGCTGCGCTTCGAAGGCGACGGGGTCCGCCGGCCCGCGGGCCGCCTCTTCCCGCAGATACCACTCGATCGCTCCTGGCGTGGCCTCCCCCCCGAAGAGCCAGCGCTCCTCGGCGAGCGCTTCGGCGTCCGGTATTCCGGCGTCGCGCCGGAAGGCCGCGAACTCCCGGCGAAAGAGCTCGAGGACGCGCTCCAGCGTGGTCTCCGAGACGGTCTCGCCGCTTTCGCGGAGCGAGCGGAACGCCTTCTCGAGGAAGTCGTGCAGTCGGGAGCCCCGGTCCGTCGGGGCCGGGACATCGCTCAGCGGCCGCTCTTCGGGCAGCCCGAGAACGCGCCCGGCGAAGAACTGCGCCGGGTTCCGGAGGTAGACGTCGAGCGCGGTCGCCGACAGCGGCTCCTCGAGGACGCGCGCCGACGGAGCGATCCGGTCGAGGGTCGTGGGCAGCGGCTTCACCGCTCGGCCTGCAGGTCTCGCCTCGTCCGGAGCGAAGCCGACGGGCCCGCCGCCGGCCTTGCGGATGGCTTCCTCGAGCTCGACCTCGAAGGGCGACACCCCGGCGGGAAACGCATCGTGGAGCTCCGGTCGGGTGAAGGCGGCGAAACGCCTGGGAAGCGTGGGAAGGGCCCGCAGCAGCGCGATCTCCCGCTCGCGCCCGCGCGCCTGCCGGGAGCGGGTCGCGGGCTCGAGGAGGCGCGCGGGAAAGAAGATGTTCGAGGGGCGCGGGCCGGGCCAGTCGACATCCACCATCCCGAGCAGGACCAGCCCGTCCCAGTCCCCGTAGGGCGCATCCCTCGCGGCGATCAGGTGGACGCGCTGGCGGGGGGCGGTCGCTCCGGAGGCCTGCGGCGCCGCCGGGAGCCGGCGCCGCTCGAGCAGCCGCCGCACCCGGGCGGCGAACGCCTCGCCCCCTCCGGTGAGCGTCTCCGCGGGAACGGCCTCCCGGGCCTGGTCGAGCGCGGCGAACACGGCGTCCCGGACGGCCTCGTCTCCCGGTTCGGGATCCCGCAACCGGCTCTCGAGGAACCCGCGCAGCGCCCGGAGCGCCTCCCGGAAGCCGCCGTCCGCCCGGAGCGGCGCGAGTTCGTCGGCGTAGACGAGGAGCCGGTCCATCGCGTCCGCCGCCACCGTCGCCGCCTCGGCCCGTCGGACCAGGCGCTCCGGCGCGCCGGACTCGGCGGATCGCCGCCGGAGTCTCCCGGCCCGCTTTCGCAAGCGATCGGCGACCTCCGCCAGTTCTTCGATCGGGTGCGTGTCGCGGATCGCCCGGTCCGCCAGTTCCCTCTCCAGGAGGTCGGCGGCCCGCGGCGGCGGCTCGCCATCGAACGCGTGGTCACGGAAGAAGGGATCCCGGAGCATCCGGAGGCCGAGCGAAATGCGGCCCGGCTGCGCGCCGAACCGGAGCGCGGCGCCCACCGAGGCGACCCAGGGGGCTTCGGCGAGTCCGGGGCGCAACCGGGTCTCGAGCGCGAACCCGAAGTCCGCCAGGGCGCTCTCGACGGCGCTCCGGTACTCCCGCGGGTTCTGCGCCGCGAGGGCCAGGCGGAGGGGAGCGCCGGAGGCCCCGGCCGGGTCCGCGTCCCGTTGGGCCCGCAGCAGACGGGCGGCGAACCGAGCCTCCTCCTCGCGGTCCGACCTGCGGAACACGAAACCGGCGTCGCGATCCGCCTCCTCCGGGACGAGCGTCACCGGCGACTTCGGGGGCTCCGCCAGCGCCGGATCGAAGAGCGACCGCGGGGCGGTCGGAACGACGCTGGCGTCGTCGGGCGAATCCGGATCGGGGGAGTCCGCGACCAGGGCCCATGACAGGGCGCCCGCTGGCAGCAGCGCCGCGAGGACCTCGATCTCGGCGGGCCGGGCGGCGTCCTCCCCGACCGCGATCGCCCGCCACCCCGCGAGCCCCGGCCGGAGCGAGTCGGCCTCGGCGAGGAGCGCCCGCCGCAGCCCGTCGCCATCGGTGCGTTCCACGGCGCCGAGCGCGCGCCGGTAGCGCGAAACGACGCGTTCCAGCCACTGCGCGAGCCCCAGCAGCCGCCCGGCGCCGTGATCGGTTTCCGCCGCTTCGGTCAGGACGCGCCGGGCGCGGGCCACGAACGCCCGGTAGGCCGGACGGTCGGGGTCGGGACGCCGGTCGGCGGCCTGTTCCTCGAGGAACGCCAGGAGCGGACCGGTGAGCGCCTCGGCGGCGCGTCCCGCCTCCCCCGGGGGCGCTCCCGGGGTCGCCGCTTCCCGCAGGATGGCCTCCTCCAGCAGGACTTCCCGCGTCAGCGCCGGGGCCACCCGGAACGGCGCCTCGAGTTCCGGGACCCGGTCGCCGAGAAACGTGGAAACCGCTCCCACGAAGGGCGCGGGCGCCCCGCGAAGCCGCGGCCCCAGCGCGTCCTCGAGGACGCCGGCCGCGCCGGCGTCGGGGACGAAGAGGTGGAGCGGCTGATGGCGCCGGGCCGCATCCCGCGACTCCGCGATCAGGAACCGGTGGAGCTCCCGCCAGGTGGCGAAGCGGCGCGTCGGGATCCGGGCCTGGGCGTCGCCCTCGGCGCCGGCGCCGGGCGAGCCGCCGGCGCCCCGGGGCGGAGCCTCCTCGCCCGAGGGGCTTCGCTGGGCCTTGTCGGTCACGAGCGGGAATCCTACGAAGCGGGGTGGTCAGGTTCCGTCATGTTCGTTCCTGTTCGGGCGGCCGGTTCGCGGTAGCCTCTCGCACGCCATGTCGCGCGCGGATCGCTCCTGGGCCGGCGCGGCCGCCGTCGCGGTGATGGTCGCGCCGCTGCTGGCGCCCGGCGCCGGCCTCGCCGGGGATCCGGCGACGACGGCGCGGGAGACCCTGGCCCGGCTGGATCTCGAGGCGAAGGTCGGCCAGCTCATCCTGCCGCGGGCCCCCGCCCGGTTCCTGAACACCGGGGATCCGGAGCTCGAGGCCCTGCTCGAGATGGCCCGGGAGGGACGGATCGGCGGCGCGGTGGTCTTCGCCGGCTCGCCCGAGGGCACGCTCTGGATGACGACGGCGCTGCAGGCGGCCGCCCCGCTGCCCGCGCTCATCGCCGCCGACTTCGAGTGGGGCACCGCGATGCGGACCGAGGGGGGCGTCCGTTTTCCTCCGGCGATGCAGGCCGGCGCGTCTCCCGACCCGGCCGCCCAGGAGCGGCAGGGACGCATCGTGGCTCGCGAGGCGCGCGCTCTCGGCGTCCACCTGGTGCTCGCGCCGGTGCTCGATGTCCTCACGACGCCTGATAGCCGGGTCATCGGAACCCGCTCCTTCGGTTCGGACCCCGCGGTGGTCGCCGAGCTCGGGGCCGCATTCCTGCGGGGGGTCGAGGACGGCGGCGCGCTCGCGACCGCGAAGCACTTCCCCGGCCACGGCGGGACGGAAACGGACAGTCACCAGAGGCTCGCCACCGTGCTCGCCGATCGGGAAACGCTCGAGGCGCTTCACCTCGCGCCCTTCCGCGCCGCGGTGGACGCCGGCGTCTCGGCGGTCATGCCGGGCCATCTCGCGGTCCCGGCGCTCGACGGACGCGAAGACCGCCCGGCCATCCTGTCCCCCGAGGTCCTGGGCGGGCTGCTCCGGGAGGACATGGGCTTCGACGGGCTGATCGTCAGCGACGCGCTCGAAATGGAGGGCGCCCGGAGCGGCCGCTTCGACGGCGAGGTCGCGGTCGAGACCCTCGCCGCCGGGATGGACGTGATCCTGGTGCCCGAGGATCCGGTGGTGGCTCACCAGGCCATCGTGCGGGCGGTTCGACAGGGACGGCTCTCCGAGGCCCGGCTCGACGATGCGGTGCGCCGGGTGCTCGAGGCGAAGGCGCGGCTGGGCCTGTTCGAAGACCGGGAGCCCCCGCTCGGGCTCCACGAGGCGTTCGGCGCTCCGGCCGACCGCGACTTCGCGGCCGCGCAGTTCGCGCGCGGCCTCGTTCTGCTCGACGATCCGGGAGGGCTGCTGCCGTTCTCGACCCGGATCACCGGAAGCGGGTCGGAGACCCCCCGGCTGCTGCTGATCGAGCTGCATCGGGAGAGCGTCTATCCGGTGGACCGCCGTCCCTTCCGGAGGGAGCTCCGCCGCCGGGGGGCGCGCGCCGAGCGGATTCCGGTTGTGGGTCACGGCGCGCTGCCGTCCGAACGGCTTCAGGACGCCGCCGGCGAAGCGGACGCGGTCATCCTCGCCGACTTCCGGCGCACCGCGCTCTCCCCTCCGGAAGCGCTGGTCGAAGCGCTCGCGCCCTACGCCGGAAAGCTGGTCACCGTCTCGTTCGGCAATCCGCACGGCGCCCGCGGGTTTCCGCCGGAAGCGGCCATCGTCCTCGCCTGGGACAGCGCCCCGGCCGGCCAGCAGGCCGCCGCCGCCGCGCTGTTCGGGGAGGCGGCCTTCGAGGGGCGTCTGCCGCTGCCGCTCGACGAGCGGGCCGCGGGAGGGGGGATCATGCTCCCGGCGGAGCGGCAGACGCTCCGCCGGGTGGAGCCCGGGGAGGTCGGGATGAGCGCCGAAGGCCTGGAACGCGTCCGCGAGGTGGTTCGCGACGCGATCGCGGAACGCGTCACGCCGGGCGCGAGCGCGATCGTCGCGCGGCGCGGCGGGGTGGTCCTCCACGAAGGCTTCGGCCGGACGACCTACGCCGCCGACGCCCCCGAGGTGACCCCGGACACCATCTACGACCTGGCCTCGCTGACGAAGGTGGTGGGGACCACCACGCTCGTGATGATGCTGGTGGAGCAGGGGAGGCTCGATCTGGAGTACCCGGTGAGCGCCTACATTCCGGAGTTCCTCGACCAGGCGCCCTCGGAGGAAGAGCGGGCGCGGCGGGAGCGGGTCACGGTGGCGGACCTGATGGTCCACGCCTCGGGTCTGCCCGCCTGGATCCAGTTCTACCTGGAGTTCGATCCGGAGGCCCGCGGCCTTCCCCTGCCGGAGGCGCGGCGGCGGGTGTTCGAGCGGATTCTGGGGGCCACCTCGGATTACGAGCCACGGACCGACACCGTGTACTCCGACAACGGGATCCTGCTCATGGGCGAGATCATCGAGCGCGTCGCCGGCATGGGGCTCGACGAGCTGGTCCAGGAGCGTCTCTTCGAGCCGCTCGGGATGGAGGACACCGGCTATCGGCCGCCCGCCGACCGCCTCTCCCGGATCGCCCCCACCGAGGACAACCCCTGGCGGCGCCGGGTCGTCCATGGGCAGGTGCACGACGAGAACACGGTCGTCCTCCACGAAGTCGCGGCCCACGCCGGCCTGTTCAGCACGACCGGCGATCTGGCGGTCTTCCTGCAGATGCTCCTCAACGGCGGGTCGATGGGCGGCGAGCGCCTGCTCCAGGCCCGGACGATCGCGCGCTTCACCCGCCGGGCGGAGCTGGTCGAGGGGAGCAGCCGGGCGCTCGGCTGGGACACTCCCTCGCGCACCTCGTCGGGCGGGCCCTCTTCGGCGGGAGATCTCTTCTCGCGGTCATCCTTCGGCCACACCGGCTTCACCGGGACCTCGATCTGGGTCGACCCGGAGCGCGAGCTCTTCGCCGTGCTCCTCACGAACCGGGTTCACCCCACGCGCGAGAACGACGGGATCTTCCGGCTGCGGCCGGCGTTCCACGATGCGGTGATCCGCGCCGTGGTCGACGAGCCGTAGGAATCGGGCGCCCGCCGGGCGGCCCGGCGCAACGGGCGGCCGATTCCCGTACACTCTCGCAATTCGGCGCGCCCCGGTGACCGGTCTCCGCCATTGAAGCGGGATCCCAGGAGGCGGCGCGGGGAGGTTTCTCAATGACGAAGATGCGGAAGGCCGCGCCTGGAGCCGTGCTCCTGTTTCTGCTGGCGTTCGTCGGCTGTCAGGCCGGCGGCGGCTCGGTCGATGAAGGCGCCGACATGGACATGGCGTCCCCCGGGACACCGGTCGCGGATCCGTCGTGGCCGATGCTGCCGGACGACTGGCTGATGGGCGAGGTGTCCGGGATCGCGGTCGACATGAACGACCGCATCTGGGTCGTTCACCGGCCCCGGAGCCTGAACGCCGACGAGGCCGGGCTCATGCAGGATCCGCCGCTCACCCAGTGCTGCATCCCGGCGCCCCCGGTGCTCGTGTTCGACACCGACGGCAACCTGCTCGACAGTTGGGGCGACCACACCGGCTACGCCGGCGAGGGCTACGACTGGCCCGCCAGCGAGCACGGGATCTTCGTGGACCACAACATGAACGTGTGGCTCGCGGGGAACGGCCCGGACGACCACCAGGTCCTCAAGTTCAGCGCCGACGGCACGTTCCTGATGCAGATCGGCCAGCCCGGCCGCACCGAGGGGTCGAACAGCACGGAGTTCCTCGGGCAGCCGGCGGACATGGAGGTGGACCCGGCCACGAACGAGCTCTACATCGCCGACGGTTATCTGAACAAGCGGATCATCGTCTTCGACGCCGAGACCGGCGAGTACCGCCGCCACTGGGGCGCGTACGGGAACGAGCCCTCCGACGAGGACACCGGCCGCTTCGAGCCCGGCGCCGAGCCGATCTCCCAGTTCCGGACGCCGGTCCATTCGGTCCGGATCGCGGACGACGGGATGGTCTATGTCGCGGACCGGGTGAACAACCGCATCCAGGTCTTCCAGAAGGACGGGACCTACGTGGACGAGATGATCGTGGAGGGCAACACCCTCGGCAACGGGTCCACCTGGGATCTGGAGCTCTCGCCGGACGAGGCGCAGTCCGAGCTCTACAACGCCGACGGCGCGAACCAGCGGATCCACATCATCGACCGCCAGGCGCTCGAGGTGAAGAGCTACTTCGGGCGGCGCGGCCGCCACTCCGGCATGTTCCACTGGGTCCATAACCTCGTGGTCGACTCGCAGGGGAACTTCTACACGGCCGAAGTGAGCCAGGGCCGCCGCGCCCAGAAGTTCGTCGTCACCGGAGGCGGCAACTAGCAGGCCAAACCGCTCCGCATGATGCCGGCCGGAGGCCGCCGCTCCGGCCGGATCGTCGGCGCGCTCGCCGCGCTGGCGCTTCTCTGGGCGCCGGGGGCGCGGGCGCACGACATCCCGGACGAGGTCATCATCCCGGTCTTCGTCCGGGAGATCGGCGGCGAGCTCCAGCTTGTCGCGCGGATGCCGCTGCTCCTGCTCGCGGCGCTCAACACGCCCAAGTGGGGCGCCGGGTTCCTCGACCTCGAGCGCGCCGACCCGGCGCTTCGCCGGGCGGCCGAAGCGTTCGGCGCCGAGGCTCCCCTGTTCCGGGACGACGGCTCGCTCATCGAGCCCCGCGTCGTGGCGCAGCGCGTCGCGCTGCCCTGGGACCGGTCCTTTACCTCCTTCGAGGGGGCGCTCGAGACGGTCGGCTCGGACCCGCTCCCGGTCGACACCCAGATCTTCTGGAATCAGGGGTTCCTCGACATCCATCTCGCCTATCCGGCGCCGGAGATCGGGGGCGTCTCGATGGAGTGCGGGGTGGCGCCGGGCTTCGGCGACCGGGTGGCGCTCGACGTGATCTACGAGACGCAGGCGGAGGACGGGACCTGGGAGGGCGATCTCTTCCACATCAGCGTGCGCGAGGGGCGGGTGGCGCTCGATCCCACCGCGTTCCAGGCGGTGCGCGCCTTCACCCGGTCCGGGGTGGAGCACATCCTGACCGGGTGGGACCACCTGCTGTTCCTGCTCTGTCTGATCGCCCCGTTCGGGAGCCTCCCGCACCTCCGTCGGCTGCTCATCATCGTGACCGGCTTCACGGTGGCGCACTCGGTGACGCTGGTCAGCGCCGCGCTCGGTTACGCGCCCGATCCGGCCTGGTTCCCGCCGCTGGTGGAGTCCGTGGTGGCGCTCTCGATCCTCTACACGGCGGCCGAGAACCTGATCTCGGCGAGCGTCACCCGCCGGACCGTCCTCGCCTTCCTCTTCGGCCTCGCCCACGGGTTCGGGTTCGCCTTCGCGCTCGGGGAGTCGCTGGCGTTCGCCGGGGATCACATCCCGGTGGCGCTGTTCTCGTTCAACCTCGGAGTCGAGCTGGGGCAGGCGGCGGTGGTGGTGGCGGTGCTGCCCCTGCTTCACCTGCTGTCCCGGAGCGACCGCGCCCGGACCGCGGTGAACGCGGTCCTGTCGATCTTCGCCGGGCACGCCGCCTGGCATCTGCTCGGGCCCCGCGTGGAAGAGCTCTCCCGGGCCTGGATCCTCTCCGGCCAGCCGATGCCCGGGTGGTCGTGGCTGATCGCGCCGCTCGCGGTTGCCGGCGCCGCGAGCTGGGTCGTCGTGCTCCTCCGCCGCCGCGCCGACGACGCCGCCACCTAGGGAAGGAGCAACCGGCCGTCTCGGGCTCCAGCCCCGCCAGAGTCACCACACAGGACTCTCAACGTAGGCGAGGGTTCAGAGCCGCAACAAAGTTCGGTGTCTGTTCGGGACAGTTGGAATTGACGACCCCTTCCACGTGACGCTTGGCGATTCGAGAGTGGTCTCCGCCGCGTGGCCGGGGGAGGGGCCCGGGGAGGGGGTTTCTGTGATTGTTGGCGCCGAGGCGTCACAGACGCCGCCCCGTCGCTCTTGCCGCGTAGTGTCGTGCCGCGTGGTGTCGTGGGGAGGGTTCGGGAGGGGTTTCCCCTCCCGAGAGAGAAAGACCGTTTCATCGTGACTTGGCGCGGAGCGCAAGTCGCGATGCCGGCCCGCAGGGCCGTGCGGTGGGAGCGACGGGGCGGATCAGGGAGAAGGTGATTGCTGGCGCCGAGGATCACAGACGCCGCCCCGTCGCTCCCACCGGATGGTTCAGGGGGTTTCCCCCTCCCCATATTGGTCCGTTCGAATCGGAACTTGGCGAAGCAAGTTCCGATTCCTGGCCCGGAGGGCTTCGTTCCATGCCGCTGCTAGGATCCGCCGCGTCGTGACTGTCGCCACTTCCGCCCCGCCGTTTCCCGTTCAGCACGTGACGAGGTCCCGCGTGGCGGAGGTAGACCTTGCAAATGTTGCGTTCGGCTCGGTCTACAGCGATCACATGTTCTCGGCCGTCTGCCGGGACGGGTCGTGGGGCGAGGCCCGGATCGAGCCCTTCGGAGAGATCGGACTCCATCCGGCGACGGCCGTTCTCCACTACGCCCAGGCGATCTTCGAGGGCATGAAGGCCCACCTGACCGACGACGGAACGCCGGTGCTCTTCCGCCCCGAGGAGAACTGGAAGCGGATGAACCGCTCGGCCCGCCGCATGGTCATGACCGAGGTTCCCGAGGAGCTCTTCCTCGGCGGCATCCGCGAGCTCGTGAGCCTGGACCGCGGGTGGATTCCGCCGAACTCGGCGGGCGCGCTCTACATCCGGCCGTTCCTGTTCGCCGCCGATCCCTACATCGGCGTGCGCCCGGCGCGCGAGTACCGGTTCCACATCTTCACCGCCCCGGTGGGCGCCTACTACGAGGGCGCGGTGCGGCTCTACGTGACCCGTCGCTGGATCCGCGCGGCCGAGGGCGGCACCGGCGAGGCCAAGGCCGCGGGCAACTACTCAGCCTCCTACTACGGCATGTCCGAGGCCCAGGCGCACGGTTGCGACAACGTGATGTGGCTCGACTCGAAGGAGCACCGCTTCATCGAGGAGTGCGGCACCATGAACATGGTGTTCGTGATCGGGGGGCGCGTGGTCACGCCTCCGCTGAGCGGAACGATCCTTCCGGGCATCACCCGCGACAGCCTGATCCGCCTGTGCCGGGACGAGATGGGTCTCGAGGTCGAGGAGCGGCCGGTCTCCATCGAAGAGGTTGTGGGAGCGCACGCCGACGGCTCGCTGACCGAGTGTTTCGGCGTGGGCACCGCGGCCGTCGTGACCCGGGTCGAGTTGCTGGTGGGCGACGGCATCGACGTGCGTCTGCCCGACGCTTCCGAGGTCCAGGACGGGCTGCGCGAGAGCCTGACGAGCCTGCGACTGGGTCGCCGTCCCGATCCCTACGGCTGGGTGGAGCGACTGGACTGACGGGCAGAGCTGCGGCGGCCGCGCTCGTGGTCGCCGGTCTGGCCGCCTGCGGCGAAGGTCGCAGCGCCGAGGTTCTCCCCGGCCTCGACCGGATCGCCACCGAAGGCGCCGGCGAGCTGCGCGGTCTGCGCGTCGGTCTCATCACGAACCACACCGGGCGGACCCGGGGGGGGCGGCCGGCGGCGCTGGTGCTTCGCGAAGCCGGCGTCGATGTCCGGTCGCTGTTCAGTCCCGAGCACGGATTCACCGGGGCCGCCGCCGCCGGCGTGGAGGTGGCGTCCGGAGTGGACGGGTCGTCCGGCCTTCGGGTCTTCAGCCTCTACGGCGCCGACCGGTCCCCGCAGCCGGATCAGCTCGAGGGGCTCGACGCCCTGGTCTTTGACATCCAGGACATCGGCGTCCGCTTCTACACCTACATCTCCACCATGCGCAACTCGCTCCTGGCGGCGCACGGCGCCGGCCTGGAGTTCTTCGTGCTGGATCGTCCGAACCCGAACCGGGGCGACCGGGTGGAGGGACCGATGCTGGATCCGCAGTTCCGGTCCTTCGTCGGCACCGATCGCATTCCGCTGCTCCACGGGATGACCGCGGGGGAACTCGCGCGACTGTTCGCCGCCCGCGAGGGCGCGGAGGCGCGGGTGGTTCCGGTCGCGAACCTGACCCGCGCCACGCGCTGGGAAGACACCGGGCTGCCGTGGCGCGCGCCCTCCCCGAACATACCGACGCTCGAGACCGCGCTGGCGTACCCGGGTTTCGGGCTGTTCGAGGGGACGAACCTGTCGGAGGGAAGGGGAACCGCCGCGCCCTTCCGGCTCATCGGGGCCCCCTGGGTCGACGCCGAGGGGTGGCTCGCCGGGCTGGGGTCCGGTCTCGGCGGGGTGCGGCTGGTCCCGGCCCGCTTCATTGCCCGACCGGTTCCCGCGGCCCCGAACCCCCGCTTCCCTGAAGTGGAGTCCGCCGGGCTGAGGATCGAGGTGACCGACCCGGGCGCGTTCCGTCCGGTGCGCGCCGGAATTCTGGCGATCGAGGCGGTCCGGGCGGCGCACCCGGAGGAATTCGAGTTCCGGCGATCGGGGGATGGTTACTGGCTGGATCTGTTGCTCGGCACGGACCGGATCCGGCGCGGCATGGAAGAGGGCGTGGCCGCCAGCGATCTCCTGGACGCGGAGGCGGCCGCCGTCGCCGCGTTCCTCGAGGAGCGCCGTCCGCATCTCCTCTACCCGTGACCACGGAGCCGGCCGCCCTCGAAGCGGCGCCTCCAGCCGCGCCGGCGCCCGACGCCGCCTCGTCGTCCCTCCTGCTGCCGGCCGCGCTGTTCGCCGCCACGCTGGCGAGCACGCTGTGGGTCGGGGGCGGCATGGGGATCGCCAACTGGTCTCCGGAGCTCTTCGGCGATGCGGGCCGGGCGCTCTCCGGCGGAGAGTGGATCGCCGCCTGGGCCTGGTACGGCGCGCCGTACGCCCTGTCGCTGCTCCTGATCCTGCTATCCCACGAGATGGGGCACTGGTTCGCCGCGCGCTACTACCAGGTTCGCGCCAGCCTCCCCTATTTCCTGCCCATGCCCCTGACGCTGGTGGGCACGCTGGGCGCCTTCATCCGGATCCGGTCTCCGTTCCCCAACCGCAAGGCGCTTCTCGACGTGGGCCTCGCGGGCCCGTTCGCCGGGTTCATCGTCTGCCTGCCCGTCCTGGCGCTCGGCGTCGCCACCTCCCGGTCCGGGCCGCTCGAGCCTGGCGGGCTGCAGTTCGGAGAACCGCTCGCCTTCCAGTTCTTCGCCTGGGCCTTCGGGCCGGCGGTTCCGGAGGGCCAGGCCCTCTATCTGAGCCCGATCGGCCTCGCCGCCTGGTTCGGGCTCCTGCTGACTGCGATCAACCTGCTCCCGATGGGCCAGCTCGATGGCGGCCACGCGCTCTACGCGGTGTTCCGGAGGAAGGCCCTGCGGATCTCGCGAAGCGTCCACCTCCTCATGTTCCCGCTGGCCATCCTGTCTCCGGGATGGCTGGTGTGGGGTCTCCTCGGACTCCTGCTGGGAGCCCGCCGGCCCCATCCCCCGACGCTGAACGACGGCGCGCCGCTGCCGGGGAGCCGGGTCCGCCTCGCCTGGGCGGCGCTCGTGACGTTCGCGGTCTGCTTCACGCCCGAACCGGTCGTGATGGACTGGTCGATCCTTCTGGGCGGGTGAGCCGCCTCCCGGCGCCCGACGTCGGGACCGCCCCCGCCGGAGGCGGAAGCGCCGCTATCCGGCTGGGGGTCCCGCCGGAGTCAGCCCGTCGCGGCGCTGACCCATGAGAGCCGTGAGATCGGCGTCGCCGATCTCTCCGATGCGGTCGGCGAGGTGCTTGAAGCTGGTGAAGATCTCGTCCATCTCCCCCTCGGCGGGCTCGAAGCCGAGCTCTCCGAGGCGGGCTCGCAGCGCGTGGCGGCCGCTGTGCTTGCCAAGGACCAGCTCGGTGCCCGCGACTCCGACATCTTCCGGCCGCATGATCTCGTAGGTGCGCGCGTCCTGGAGGACGCCGTGCTGGTGGATCCCGGCTTCGTGGGCGAAGGCGTTCCGTCCGACGACCGCCTTGTTCCGCTGGACGGCCATCCCGGTGATCGAGGTGAGCAGGCGGCTCGCCGCGCAGAGTTCGCGGGTCTCGATGCCGGTGTCCACGCCGAACAGGTCCTTCCGGGTGCGGAGCGCCATCACGACCTCTTCGAGCGAGGCGTTTCCGGCCCGCTCCCCGATCCCGTTCACGGTGCACTCCACCTGCCGGGCTCCCGCCCGAACGGCGGCGAGGCTGTTCGCGACCGCCATCCCGAGGTCGTTGTGGCAGTGGACGCTGATCACCGCCTTCTCGATGCCGCGGACGTTCCCGACCAGGTTCCGGATGAGCGCGCCGAACTCCTCGGGCATCGCATAGCCGACCGTGTCGGGGATGTTCACGGTCGAAGCCCCGGCGTCGATGACCCGCTCCACGACCTCGACGAGGAAGTCGGGTTCCGTGCGGGATCCGTCTTCCGGGGAGAACTCGACGTCCTCGGTGAGCTCCCTGGCGGCGGCGACGGACTCGACCGCGCGGCGCAGGATCTCCTGCTTCGCCATGCGCAGCTTGAACTCGCGGTGGAGCGCGCTGGTGGCGAGGAACACGTGGATCCGCGGCCTCGGCGCGTCCCGGAGGGCGTCCCAGGCGGCGGCGATGTCCGCCGGAACGCACCGGGCGAGCGCCGCGATGCGGGGCCCCTCGATCTCCCGCGCGATCTCCCGGACCGCCTCGCGATCTCCCTCGGAGACCGCCGGAAACCCCGCCTCGAGGACATCCACCCGAAGTCGCGCAAGCTGACGGGCCATGCGGAGCTTGCCGTCGAGCCCCATGCTGCAGCCGGGCGACTGTTCGCCGTCCCGGAGCGTCGTGTCGAAGATCCGGACGCGGTCGGACTGGATTGTCATGGCGGTCCTCGGGGGGCGCCCCTGCAAATGACGGAATCGGCAACCTAGTGCGGCCCGCGGCCCCAGTCAACGCGCGACGGATCGCCTCCGGGGGGGCGCTCCGCGGGACTGGTATAGCCTTCCGCGCCTTCCACACCGCCCCAGCGTCGCCTTGCCGGTCACCCGAAAACCCTCCGCCCGCGCCACCCTGGAGAAGCGTCCGGCCAAGCTGTTGCGGCAGGTCGCGGGCCTCGAGGATGCGGCGCAACTTCCGGCCATCCTGGGGCCGAGGGTGGCGACGCGGCACACGCTGGCCGCCTACCGGAAGGCCGCGAAGGCTCTGGTGGCGGAGAAGGAAGAGGCCAGCGCCCGCAGGCGCGGCGAGCGGGTCCTGAGCGAAGCCGAGATGGCGGCGCTCCGGGTGGCGGGAAGCCGCTTGCTGGGTCTCGACGGCGAGGTCTCGCCGCTCACGCGGGCGTCGGACGAGGCGCTCGACCGGTTCCGGACCGAGCGGGAGCCGGAAGTTCTGGCTGGCCTCCTGGCGGAACTGGACCCCGAAGGGAACTGGGGGGAGGCCCCGGCCACGGTTCTGCTCACCGGGATGGTCCTGGTTGCGACATCCGCGGAGGGCGACCGTCGGTGGCGCATCCGCGAAGCCGAGAACCAGGCGCGCATCCGGGAGCGCCGCGGTCCCGTGGAGGAAGCCGGTTCATGACCTCGCGCACCCTGTTCGACAAGCTGTGGGAGGCCCATGTCGTCGCGCCCGAGGCGCCGGACCACCCGGCGGTCGTCTACGTGGACATCCATCTGATCCACGAGGTGACTTCCCCCCAGGCGTTCGCCATGCTCCGGGAGCGGAACCTTCCGGTTCGTCGGCCCGACCGGACCTGGGCCACGGTGGATCACTCGATCCCGACCCGCCGCATCGCGGGGAGTCCGGCGTGGCTCAACGCGGCGACCCGGAACCAGGTCGAGACCCTCGAGAAGAACTGCAAGGACACCGGGATCCCGCTGTTCCAGGCCGGGGACCCGGGGCAGGGGATCGTTCATGTCATCGGTCCGGAGCTGGGTCTGACCCAGCCGGGGCGCACGATCGTGTGCGGCGACAGCCACACCAGCACCCACGGAGCGTTCGGCGCCTGGGCGTTCGGGATCGGGACCTCGGAGGTGGCCCAGGTCCTCGCGACCCAGTGTCTGCTCCAGGCCCGCCCCCGCACGCTCTCCCTCACGGTCTCCGGATCGCTGGCCCCCGGCGTCTTCGCCAAGGATCTGATCCTCGGGCTGATCGCCCGGTTCGGAGTCGACGCCGGTCGCGGCCACGTCATGGAATACCGGGGTCCGGCGATCCGCGGCCTGGACATGGAAGAGCGCATGACCGTCTGCAACATGTCGATCGAGGCGGGCGCCCGGGCCGGGATGATCGGTCCGGACGAGACGACCTTCGCGTGGATCGAGGGTCGGCCGCTCGCGCCGGAGGGCGCAGCCTTCGACCGCGCCGTAGAGCGGTGGCGCAGCCTGGGAACCGACGACGAGGCGAAGTTCGACACCGAGCTCTCCTTCGACGCGAGCCGGCTGGAGCCGATGGTGACCTGGGGCACGAACCCCTCGATGGCCTGCGGCGTCGGGCAGCCGGTCCCCGAACCGGCGGGCGCCGAGGCCCGGGCGGCGCTCGACTACATGGCGCTCGAGGCCGGCAAGCCGCTGGCGGGCCGCCCGGTGGACGTGGTGTTCATCGGGAGCTGCACGAACGCCCGCATCTCCGACCTGCGGGTGGCGGCGGGCGTTCTGCAGGGTCGCCAGGTGAATCCGGGAACCCGGGTGCTCGTCGTCCCAGGGTCCGGCGAGGTGCGGGACCAGGCGCGGAGCGAGGGCCTCGACCGGGTCTTCCTCGAGGCCGGCGCCGAGTGGCGGGAGCCGGGCTGCTCGATGTGCATCGGCATGAACGGGGACTTCCTGCAACCCCGGGAGCTCGCCGTCTCCACCTCGAACCGCAACTTCGAGGGCCGCCAGGGGCCCGGAGGGCGCACCGTGCTGGCGTCCCCCGCGACCGCCGCGGCCTCGGCGCTCGCGGGAGCGGTGGCGGATCCCCGACCCCTGCTCGAGGCGGGTGGAGTCGGCGCATGAAGCCGCTCCGACGGATCGTCTCGCGCACGGTCGCGCTCCCGGTCGACCACGTCGACACCGACCAGATCATCCCCGCCCGTTTCCTGACCGGAACCGTTCGGGCGGGCCTCGGCGCCGGACTCTTCGCCGACTGGAGGCGGGACGCCGCCGGCGCGCTCCGGTCCGACTTTCCGCTGAACCGTCCGGAGGCCGAGGGCGCGCGCGTCCTCGTGGGCGGCGCCAACTTCGGTTGCGGCTCTTCCCGCGAACACGCCCCGTGGGCGCTGGTGGACGCCGGGTTCGAGGCGGTGATCAGTCCGTCGTTCGCGGACATCTTCCGGGGGAATGCGGCGAGGAACGGCCTCGCTCCGGTGGAGCTCGATCCGGAGTCTCACGCCGAGCTGGTCGCCCGGCCCGGGTTCCGGGTCGAGATCGACCTCGATGCGGAGACGGTGACGCTTCCCGGCGGAGGCGTCGCCCGGTTCCGCCTCGACCCCTTCGCGCGCCGCTGCCTGCTCACCGGACTCTCTCCCCTGGAATTTCTCCTGTCGCACCGGGACCGCATCGCCGAGCACGAGGCCAGCAGTCCAGATCCGTGAGCCGTCCGGTCCGTTGCGGATGGGCTGCGGAGGCCTCCCTCCAGCTTCAGCGGTATCACGACGACGAGTGGGGCGTTCCGGCCCGGGATGACCGCGTCCAATTCGAGTTCCTCGTCCTCGAGTCGGCGCAGGCGGGTCTCTCCTGGACCACGATCCTGGGCCGCCGCGAGGGCTACCGCCGCGCCTTCGCCGGCTTCGACCCCGAGGTCGTGTCGCGGTTCGATGCGGGAGTCGTCGAGCAACTGCTCGGGGACCCGGGGATCATCCGGAACCGCGCCAAGGTCGAGGCGGCGGTGAACAACGCCGCCCGCTTCCTCGAGGTCCGGCGCGAGTTCGGAAGCTTCTGGAGCTACCTCGAGGGGTTCGCGGCCGCGGCGGCGGAACGGATCTGTCGGCTGCGGGATGAGGAGATCCCGCCGACGTCTCCCGGGTCGGACGCGCTGGCGGCGGACATGAAGCGCCGCGGCTTCCGGTTCGTCGGGAGTACGATCCTCTACGCTCACATGCAGGCCACCGGAGTCGTGAACGATCACCTGGTCGGGTGCTTTCGTCACGCGCAGCTCTGCCGGCGGCGCCACGGGACCCGTCCCGGGAGGACGACGAGGCGAGGATGACGCGGTTGAAGACGAACCGGACGGCGAAGCGCCTGCTGCGGGCGGCGCTCTTCGCGGCCGCGGTCGGGCATCTGTCCTGCGGCGGCGGCGACAGCGGACCGGTCGCGCCCCAGGCGCCGAGACCGGAGCCGCGGCAGCTCACCGGACTCGAGATCGTGGCGGAGCGCACCGGGATCCGCGTGGGCCAGCAGATCGCGCCGCTGGTGGCCTACGGGCAGTACGACGACGGCACCACCGGGACGGTGAACGTCGAGTGGTCCTCATCCGACGAAGCGGTGGTTGAGGTCGGCAGCGACGGCGTCGTGCGCGGCGCGGGCATCGGAACCGCGGAGGTCACCGGCTCCTTCGAGGAGTTCTCGGCGTCCGTCAGGTTCGAGGTCGACGAGCCCGAGCCCAGGTTCCTGGAGGACCGCCCGGATGACTTCGGCGGGCCCCAGATCCATGTCGTCTACGCGCTCCCGAGCGACCGTGAGGACCGGAACCTGGATCGCTGGGGGAACATCGCCGTGTCCTTCGAGGCCATCCAGAACTGGCTGACCAGCGAGATCGGCTACCGGCTCCACCTCGACACCCACCAGGGCGAACTGGACGTCACGTTCCTTCCGCTCCCGTTCACCCACCAGGAGGGCGACGGCCAGAGCGGCGGGCTGGTGTTCGCGCTGGAGCAGGAGATCCGGAGCGCTATCGGGATCGCCCCGAACAAGATCTACGCCGTCTACTACGACGGGCGGTCCGCCGGGGTGTGCGGCAGCGCGACCCTCGGCGGCCAGGTCGGGGCGGTCTATGTCCATCCCGACTGCAGCCAGGGAGCGCTCGGCGCGGATCCCGACGTCGCGTCCACCTACGAGGCGGTCATGGTCCACGAGTTGTTCCACAACTTCGGGGCGGTGGACGACTGCGCGCCGAACCAGGGCGGCGGCGCCCACGTCCAGGACGACCCGGTGGACGTGATGTACGCCGGGGCCGATCGCGGCGGACGGGACGAGGCGGTGATCGACGTGGCCCGGGACGACTATTTCGGGCACGGACGGAGCGGGTGCCTCGACGTCGCGCGAAGCCGCTTCTGGGCGCCGGTTTCCGGCGCCGCGCAGCGCGCGGATCTCGCGCCTTCGATCGTGATCCCCCCGGCGGACCGTCCCTTCCTCTGCGACGCGCACTGACGCGGCAGCGGCGACCGGCGTCCGGCTGCTGATTCTGGGCGGCTGAACGTTTCCGGCGGCCCGCCGGAGTTTTCGACAGCGGCGCCCGGAGCGGGAGGCTCCCCTCCCGGCATCGTCAGGCAGTGGTATGTCGCGGCGCCCCGGATTCCGTCGCCTCGTCAGCGGGCTGGGAGTGGATCTCGGCTCGGCGGGGGTCAAGGCGGTCGCGCTCGGGTGGAGCCGCGAGGGCCTGGTCCTGCTCGGCGCCGCGCGGGAGGCGGCGCCCCCCGGGGCGGTCCGGGACGGCGCGGTGGCGGATCCCGAGGCGGCGGGCGCGACGGTGGCGCGCCTGCTCGCCCGGATCGGGACCAGAACGCGCGAGGTCGCGGTCGCTATCGGGGGGAGTTCCGTGTTCATCCGGCGTCTCCCCTTGCCGGAGGGAGATCCCGGAGATCCGACGTTCCGGGACGCCGTGGCGAGGGAGGCGGCGCGGCATGTCCCGTTCCACATCGAGTCGCTCGAGTTCGACTACCAGATCTCCCCGAACCCCGCCGGAGGCCGCGGCAACGGGGCGCCCGTTCCGCCTCCGGGCGCCGCCGCCGAACCGGAGCGCGCCGGAGTCGTCTTCGGGGCCGCGCCGCGCGCCATGGTGCAGGCGCACTGCGACGCCATCCTCCACGGAGGCGGTCGGGTGACGCGCGTGGACCTCGAGCCCTACGCGCTCTTCTCGGCGGCTCGACTGGAGGCGTTCGGGCGAGCCTTCGCCGAGGCCTCGTCCGGGGCGTCCGGCGAATCATCCGGGGCCGGTGCGGCCATGGGGTCCCCGGCTGTGGACGAGGCCCCGCTGGCCTTCGTGGAAGTCGGCGCCGAGCGAACCGCCGCCCACGTGTTCGCCCGCGCCCCGGCCGCTCCGCCCGCCAGCAACGGCGCGGGACCGGCGGCCCCGATGGCGCCCGATCCCGGAGATCTGCTCTCCAGTCTGGAGGCTCCTCCGGGGTCCGAGGATCACGGCGCCAGGATCGCGGCGACGCTGCGCGCCGCTCTGGTCGAGGCGGGAGTCGGGGCGCCTCTTGTGGTCCGACTCAGCGGTGGCGCGCCGGTCTCTCCGGCGGCCGCCCGGGACCTGAGCGAGGCGGCGGGCGAGCCGCCGGCGCCCCTCGATCCGCTGGCGCGGCTCCGCTGCCCCGGCGACGGTCGGCCGGGAGGCGAGGGCGCGGCCTGGGGACCGGCCTTCGCCATCGCGGCCGGACTGGCGTTCACGCAACTGGTCGACCGGGTCGCCGGCCGGAGGTCCCGGTGAATCTGCGCCCCGCGGCGTCCGGCCGCCCGCACCCCCGCTTTCCGCGCCCGGCGGCGCCGTCGCGATGGACGACGATGGTCGGGCTGGCTCTGGTCGGCGTTGCGCTCGGAGCGGGCCTTCTCGAAGAGCGCGGTCTGGAGCGCCGGGAGGCGGCGGCGGAACAGGAGCTGGATCGGATCAGGCGGCTGGCCGGCGAGCGCGAACGGGCCGCCGGCGAGCTGGCGGACGCCCGCGACGCGCTCTCCCGCACGGTGCGTCTGGAGCGCCGGCTGGACCGGTGGCTGGAGGAGCGCGAGCTGCTCGCCGGGCTCCTGCGGGGGGTCGCGCGCCGCCTCGGCCCGGACGTCGTCCTCGAGACCCTGCAGCGACAGGGCGCCGGCTTCACGATCACCGGGCAGGCGGTGTCCGACGACGCGGTGTCCGCCACCGCGCGCGACCTGGGGAGGCTGGGCCCGGTCCTGGGGCTGGATCTGCTCTACGTGGAACAGATCGAGGGATCGCCGGGGAGCGGAGCCGCGGCCGGTGACTCCGGCGGCGCGGATCAGCGTTCACCGCGCGGCGCGGCCTACCGGTTCGCCCTGGAAGGAACCCTCGGCTACGTCTCTCCCGAGCCCGAACCCTTCGAGGTTGTGGTTCCGACCGGCCTCGGCGGCGAAGCCGCCCTCCGGTGACGATGACGGTTCGCGGCTGGGTCGCCCTGCTCCCGTTCCTGATCGGCGCCGCGTTCGTTCACGGCGGGTTTCGGCTGTTCGTCCATCCGGACAGCCGGGCGGCCGCCGAGCGCCTCGAGCTTCAGGTCACCCGCGAGGGCGCTCCCGAGGGTGGAAGTTCCCCGGAGCGCGACCCCGGACTCGTCCTCGCCGAGACCGCCCGGCTGGAAGAGGAACTGGCGCTCCGGCGGACGCGCGTGAGGAGCCTGTGGGCGCCGCTCGCGCCGACGGCCGACCCTGACGAAGTTCTCCACTCGCTGCGGGCGGTCGCCGCGAGAGAGCAGGTCGAGGTCCTCCGGTTCGCGCCCGAGGCCGAGGTCCGGCTCGACCGGTTCCGCGCGCGCGCCGTGCGCCTGGCGCTCGAGGGCGGGTTCTTCGGCCTGCTGGGGTTCCTGGATCGGGTGTCCGCGCTGCCGCAACTCGTGCTGATCGAGGACGCGCAATTCGACGCGGCGCCGACGTCCGGAGGGCGGCTCCGGGCGCGGCTCACCGCCATCGCCGTGCGCGGGGAAGGCCCACCGTTTCCGGTCGATGCCGGGACGGATCGGGCGGACTCCCGGGAGAGTCGCCAGGAATGAACGCTTTCCGCTTCTCCGGCGCCGTTCTGGCGCTCCTGGTCGCGTCCCCTGCGCCGTCGCCCGGCGTGATCCTTCAGCCGCGACCGGAGCTGGATGTCGACGCCGGGGAACGCGATCCGTTTTCCTGGCCGGAGGGACCGCCGGGGGTCCCGCGGGCCCCGGGGCTCGCCGGGGTCTCGATCCGGGAGGCCTTGCTCCGCGGAATCGTCCTGCTGAGCGGAACCGGGGGTGACGCCGTCAGCCACGGGGCGCTCGGTCTCCTCATCCTGGAGTCGCCGATGGGCGCCGGGTTCGTCGTCGCGCCGGGAGACCGGCTGCGGGACGGCTTTCTGGAGCGCGTCGAGGCGGGAGGGGCGGTCTTCCGCGAGTTCGGCGACCAGGGGGCCGAAGTGTTCCGGCCGCTGGACGAGCCGGGCGCCTCGGGTGAAGCGGATCGGAGGCCGTGATGTTCTCCCGCCCGGCCGCTCTCGCTGCCGCTCTCACCGCCGCTCTCGCGGTCGCTGCGCCCGCGGCGACCCAGGCTCCGGAAGCGGAACGGACGACGGCGCGCATCGTGGAGCGGGTGGAGCTTCGTCAGGAAGACGGCCGGACGCTCATCCGGCTCGCCGCGGACGGCGCCCTCGAAGCGACCTCGGTCATCCGGGCGGGAGAGCTGCTCCGCGTGCTGTTGCCGCCGGTGGACCTGAACGGTCGGGGCGGCGTCTGGGAGGCCGGAACCGGCGAGGTCGTCTCGGTCGGTCTCCACGGGGGGACCGGCGAGGGCGCCGAGCTGCAACTGGTTCTCTGGCCCCGGGTCTCCTGCGACCTCCTGCGGGTGGAGTCCGGCCTCGAAGTGGAATGCGCCGGGCCCCCGCTCGCGGCGCCCGCATCCACTCCCGAGCCGGAACCCCCGTCTCCTCCCGTTCCGCAGCCCCCGGGCTCCCCGGCGCCGGAGGCCGCATCCTCCGCGCCGCCCGAGCCCGCTTCCGCGCCGGCGTCCGAGCCCGCGCCTCCGGCGGCGGACCCGGGGGCCGACCCTCCGGGCGAAGGGGAGTCCGGGGACGACGGACTCCAGCCACCGCCTCCACCGCCCGGCGCGGAGGACGCCGCCGAGCGGGTCACGCTCGACTTCCGTGACGCCGACCTTCGCGATGTGCTGCGGGTGCTCAGCGAGGTGAGCGGGCTCGACTTCGTGCTGCAGCCGGGCGTCGCCGGGAGGGTCTCGCTCCGGCTCACCGAAACGCCCTGGGATCAGGCGCTCGACGTGATCCTCCGCACCCATCAGCTCGGTCATGTCCTCGAGGGCGGCGTCCTCCGGGTGGGCCGGCTCCCGGACCTCATGGCGGAGCGCCGCGAGCTTCAGATGCACGAGGAGGAGCGGGCGCTCGCCGGAGATCTGCTCACCGCTCGCCACCGTCTGGCGTACGTCCGTCCCGAAGAGGTCCGCGAGACGCTCGAGGCGCGGCTCAGCGACCGGGGGTTGCTGGTGGCCGATCCCCGCACCGGGACGGTGCTCATCCGGGATGTCGAGAGCCGGATCCACGAGATCGAGGACCTGATCGAGGCGCTCGACATTCCGGTTCCGGGGGTGGAAATCGAGTCCCGGATCGTCCTCGCGTCGCGGACCCTCTCGCAGCGGCTCGGGATCCAGTGGGGCGGCGGCCTGGTGGATCGGGACACCGGGGTCGGCTTCCCCGAGTCGGTGATCGTCGGCGGCGACGCCATCGGATCGGATACCGGATCGTTCACGACTCCCGGAAGCGGTGGAGTTCGGCCGCCCGCCGCCGAGTCGGGACCCCGGCCCGGCTACGGAGTCGACCTGCCGATCTCCGAGCTCCCCACCGGGGTGCTTGGGCTCGCGCTCGGCGCCCTCGGCGGGCTCGCCCACCTTGACTTCGCGCTGGCGGCGGCGGAACGGGACGGCGAGGTCCGGGTGCTCTCCGCGCCGCGGATCGTGGCCCAGAACGCCCGCCCGGCCACGATCAAGCAGGGAGTCACCTTCCCGGTCCAGGTGGTGGCGAACAACACCGTCACCGTCCAGTTCCAGGACGCGGTCCTCGAGCTCACCGTGACGCCCCAGGTGAGTCCCCGGGGCAGCGTGCTGCTCGATCTCGAGGTCAGCAACGACAGCCTGGACTTCGGCCAGTCGGTGGGAGGCATCCCGAGCATCGTGACCCAGCGCGCCACCACGAGGGTTCGGGTGGCCGACGGGGAGACCACCGTCATCGGAGGGGTCTTCGCCCAGCGGGAGTCCGAAAACCGCGGTCGGGTGCCCGCGCTTCACCGGATTCCGCTGCTGGGACACCTGTTCCGGTCGCGCGAGGAAGTCCGCCGCCAGGACGAGCTGCTGATCTTCCTCACGCCCCGCATCCGGTGAGCCCCGGCATGTCCGGCGTGTGATAATTTCAAGCCTCCGCGGGCCGAGACCCGCTGTCCCTCGTGCCCGCTCCCCCGTCCACCGAACCGACCCTCGCCGAACTGCTCGAGGCTCTCGACCGGTTGGCCGACACCGACTTCCACGAGGTCGAGTTGCGGTTCCGCGGGGCGCGCCTCCGGGTCTCCCGGGGGCCGCAGATTGTCCCGGCGGCGCCGGTCGCGGCCGCCCCCGGCGTCCCCGCGCCTCCCGCGCCCGCGGCGGCTCCCGTTGACGCGGCCGCCGGGACAACGGGCGGCGGCGACGGACTCGACACCGTCAGTTCTCCCATGGTCGGCACCTTCTACCGGCGCCCCCGCCCGGATGCGGATCCCTTCGTCCAGGTCGGCGACCGGGTGAAGAAGGGACAGGTGCTCTGCATCATCGAGGCCATGAAGCTCATGAACAACATCGAGGCGGACGCCGCGGGCGAGGTCGTCGAGGTGCTCCCCGAGGACGGCGCAACGGTTCAGTTCGGGGACCCGCTGTTCCTCGTGCGCCCGGCCTGACGGCCCGCCCGGCGGAACGCGGAGAGCGCCCGGCGCCGTGTTTCACAAGGTTCTGATCGCCAACCGCGGCGAGATCGCGGTCCGGATCCTCGCGGCCTGCCGCGACCTGGGTCTGCCCACGGTCATCGTGTATTCCGACGCCGACCGGGATTCGCTGCCCGTCCGTCTGGCCGATGAGGGCATCTGCATCGGGCCCGCGGCGCCCCGCGACAGCTATCTGGACGTGCCGCGGATCATCACCGCCGCCGAGATCGCCGGGGCGGACGCGATCCATCCGGGGTACGGGTTTCTGGCCGAGAGCCATTCGCTCGCCGAGGTCTGCGACGCCTGCCGGGTGACGTTCATCGGACCGCCGCCCGGGGCGATCCAGGTGATGGGCGACAAGGCGCTGGCCCGGCGCACGATGAAGGCGGCCGGCGTTCCGATCCTGCCGGGAACCGAGGAGCCGATCGCCGATGCGGCGGCGGCCCGCGGGATCGCTTCCGAAGTGGGCTATCCGGTGCTCCTCAAGGCGTCGTTCGGCGGGGGCGGCCGGGGCATGCGCATCGTGCGGAGCGAGGCGGAACTCGACGACGCCTTCGCCTCCGCCTCCGCCGAGGCGACCGCGGCGTTCGGCGATGGCGAGATCTACCTCGAGCGCTACCTCTCCAGCGTGCGCCACATCGAGGTCCAGGTGTTCGCCGACAGCCACGGGAACACCGTGCATCTCGGCGAACGCGACTGTTCGGTCCAGCGCCGGCACCAGAAACTCGTCGAGGAGGCGCCGGCGCCCGGCCTGTCCCCGGACACCCGACGCGAACTCGGTGAGGCGGCGGTCCGGGCGGCCGAGGCGGTCGACTACCGGAACGCGGGCACCGTCGAGTTCCTGATGGATCCGGAGGGGCGCTTCTACTTCAGCGAGATGAACGTCCGGATCCAGGTGGAGCACCCGGTGACCGAGATGGTGACCGGATTCGACCTCGTCCGCGAGCAGATCCGCGTCGCCGCGGGCGAGCCCCTCTCGTTCCGGCAGGCCGACGTGAAGCTGACCGGGGCGTCCATCGAGTGCCGGATCAACGCGGAGGATCCGGACACGTTCACTCCCAGCCCGGGGAAGATCACCGGCTTCCACAGCCCCGGAGGGCCGGGCGTCCGGGTCGACACGGCGTTTCACGCCGGTTCGGTCGTCCCTCCGTGGTACGACTCGCTGGTGGCGAAGCTCATCACCCACGGCGAGGACCGGGCGCACGCCGTCGCCCGGATGCGCCGCGCCCTCGCCGAGATGGAGGTCGAAGGGATCCGGACGTCCATTCCGCTCCATCGGCGCATCCTCGCGAGCGAGGAATTCGCCGCCGGGGGGTTCGACACCGGATTCCTGACCCGGATGGATCCGGTCCCGGCGTGAGGGGTTCCCGGTTCTTCCCTGAAACGCCGCTGTATCCCATTCTGGATGCGGAGGGCATCGGGGGGAGCGACCCGGGTCCTTTCCTCGCCGCGTTCGCGGACGCCGGAGTCCGGGTGGCGCAACTCCGCGCCAAGGATCTGCCGGCCCGCGAATACCTCGCGTGGGCGCAGGCCGGCGTGCGGGCCGCCGAAGACGCTCCGATCCTCGTCCTGGTGAACGACCGCGCCGACGTGGCGCTTCTCGCCGGCGCCGACGGGGTCCACCTGGGGCAGGACGACCTCTCTCCCCGGCGGGCCCGGAAACTGCTGGGGCCCGACGCCGTGATCGGCCTCTCGACCCACAGCCCGGCGCAGGCGGCCTCCGGCGCCGAGGAGCCGGTCGACTACCTGGCGATCGGCCCCGTCTTCGGCACCTCGACGAAGGCCGACGCGGAGCCGGTCGTGGGCGTCGAAGGGGTGCGGTCGGCGCGTCGCGAGACCTCCGGGCCCCTCGTCGCCATCGGCGGCCTCGACGGGGACCGCGGGTCCGCCGCCCTCGCAGCCGGCGCCGACGCGGTCGCGGTCATCTCGGCGGTCGCCGCCCCTTCGCCGGAAGCCGCCGGCGAGCGCGCCCGGGAGCTACTCGCCCGCCTCCGGCCACCGGAGAGGATGGCGTAGCGCGTTGGCCGGGAGGATTCTCGACGGCCGCCGGATCGGCGCCGCGATTCGCGCCGACGCCGCCGAGGCCGCAAGCGCGTTCGCAGCCGGAGGCCGCCCGCCGGGGCTGGCGGTCGTGCTGGTGGGGGATGACCCCGCCTCCGCGATCTATGTCCGCGGCAAGGTCCGGGCCTCCAAGGAAGCGGGCATCCGCTCGGAGAGCCACCGCCTCGCGGCGGACACGTCGTCCGACGAGCTGGCGGAGGTGCTCGACCGGCTGAACGAGGACGAGTCGGTGGACGCGATCCTGCTGCAGCTTCCGCTTCCGGCGGGACTCGACGCCGGGTCGTTCCTTGCCCGGATCCGGCCCGACAAGGATGTGGACGGCTTCCACCCGGTGAACGTGGGCCGCCTGGTCGCGAATGCGCCCGGCCCGCGGCCCTGCACCCCCGCCGGGATCATGGAGATGTTCCGGCGCGAGGGGATCGGGGTCGCCGGGCGGCGGGCGGTCGTGGTGGGCCGCAGCGACATCGTGGGCAAGCCGCTGGCGCTTCTGCTGCTCCACCAGCACGCCACCGTCACGCTCTGCCACTCGAGGACGCGGGATCTGCCGGCGGTCTGCGCCGGAGCCGACATCCTGTGCGCCGCGGTGGGGAGCGCGGGCCTTCTCGGCGAGGATGCGATCCGGCCCGGCGCGGTCGTCGTGGATGTGGGCATGAACCGGGTCGCGGACGAGGCGCAGGTCCGGGAGCTGTTCGGCGACAACCCGCGGCGGCTGGCGCGCTTCCGCAAGAACGGCTCGACGCTCGTCGGCGATGTCCACCCGCTCGCCATGCGGGAGCGCTCCTCCGCCTTCACTCCGGTGCCCGGGGGCGTCGGGCCGCTGACGATCGCGATGCTGCTGCGGAACACCGTGGAGCTGGCGGAGGCCCGGCGCGCCGCCGGGCGCCGCTGACACCCCAAGAGGCGGTCCCCGGGAGGTCGCCGTGGTGCGCATCGGCCTGACCGGCGGCATCGCCTCGGGCAAGACGGTCGTGCGCCGGGTCTTCGAGCAGGAGGGCATCCCGATGCTCGACGCCGACGCCGTGACCCACGCCTACCTTGCTCCGGGGGGCGCGCTGGTCGGGCCGGTCGTGGAGCGTTTCGGGGACGAAGTGCTCGACGCCGAGGGCGGGGTGAACCGGCGAGCCCTCGGCGCCAGGGTGTTCGTCGATCCCGAGGCGCGCCGCTGGCTGAACCGCGCGACCCATCCGCGGATCCGGGCGGACATCGCCGCGTTTCTGGAGGCGAGAGAGTCGGAAGGTTGCGCGGCGGCGGGCGTCGAAGCCGCGCTCATCGTCGAGACCGGGAGCTACACCGCCTACGACCGGGTCGTGGTGGTGCAGTGCGCTCCGGCCGCGCAGGTGGAGCGGCTGCTCGAGCGCAACCCGGAGATGACCCGGCAGGAGGCCCGGTTGCGGCTCTCGGCGCAGTTGAGCGCGGAGGAGCGGGCGCGCCGGGCGACGGATGTGGTGAACAGCGACGGGGCCCTCGAAGAGACGAGAGCCCGGGCCCGCGAGCTCGCGCGGCGTCTCCTCTCGGAGGGGGGCGTCTCCGGCGCTGGATGACCCGAAATCAGTCGCCGAAAGAAGCCCACGCGGTCTCGAGCGCTCCCCGGGCTTCGAGGATCCGCTCCACGACCTGACGCACCGCGCCCCGGCCTCCGGGAAAGTCGCTGACGTAGAGCGCCTCGGCGAGCACTCGGGGGTGAGCGTCGGAAGGCGCCGCCGCGAACCCGGCCCTCCGCATCGCCGGAAGGTCCTGGACATCGTCGCCGATGAAGGCGACCTGGGAGGCGGCGAGCGACAGCGACCGGCAGGCGTCCTCGAAGGCGACGCCCTTGGTGAAGCACCCCTCCCGCAGGAACGCGGCGCCGATCTCCTGCGCCCGCCGGCGCACGATCTGCGAGGTTCTTCCGGTCACAAAACCGAGCCGGATTCCCGATCGGCGGGCCAGCAGGAGCCCCAGGCCGTCCCGCGCGTGGAAGCGCTTGATTTCGGGAAGGCCGGACTCCTCATCGGCGGGAACGAAGGTCCCGTCGGTGAGCACGCCGTCCACATCGAGGAGGATGGCCTCCACCTGCGAGGCGCGCTCCCTGAGTTCCGGCGTCCAGACCCGGTTCGGGCCGGATTCCGGGAGGTTCACTCGAGGTTGAGCTGCCAGGAGACGCCGAACCGGTCCTGGATCCAGGCGAACCGGCTGCTGAATCCGTAGTTGTCGAGCGGCATCAACGCCGAGCCGCCCTCGAGCAGCGCCGCGTTCAGCCGCTCGATTTCCTCCTCCGACTCGCAGGTCAGGAAGAAGGAGAACGAAGGCGTGAACGTGAAGGCGTGCTGGCCCGCCGGGCTGTCGCTCGCCCGCACCGTGAGTCCGCCGATTCGGAAGCGGGCCAGCTTGATGGCGCCTTCGACCCCGGGTTCGCCGCTGGTCCAGCGCTGGACGTCCTCGATCTCGCTGTCTTCGACCAGGGAGAGATAGAAGCTCATCGCCTCTTCCGCTCGTCCCTCGAACATCAGGAAAGGGGTCAGATCGCGGGCCATCTTCGTGTCCTCCGGAGGGGCGGTTCAGGCCGTGGCGGACGCCGGCAGGGGAGCCGCTTCGGCATTCGCCAGCCCTTCCCGACGCTCCAGCGCCGCCCCGATGAACTCGCGGAAGAGGGGGTGGGGGCGGAGCGGGTTCGACTGGAACTCGGGGTGAAACTGGACCGCGAGGAACCACGGATGATCCGGGATCTCGCACACTTCGAAGAAGCCGTCCTCGGTGGAGCCCGAAAAGCGCATGCCCTCGGCGGTGAGCCGGGCCTCGTAGTCGTGGTGGAACTCGTAGCGGTGGCGGTGGCGTTCCCGAATCCTGGTCGTTCCGTAGACCTGCGCCGCGAGCGACCCCTCCTCGAGCAGGCAGGTCACCGCCCCGACCCGCATCGTGCCGCCCATGGGCTCGGCGCCTTCGAGGTCGCGGAGCAGGGCGAAGACCTGATGGGGCGACTCGGGGTCGATTTCCTCGGTGCTGGCGCCGGTGAGGCCGCATCGGGAGCGGGCGAACTCCACGAGCGCCCACTGGAAGCCGTAACAGATCCCGAAGAACGGAACCCGGCTCCGCCGCGCGCGCCCGGCGGCTGCCGCCATGCCCTCGGTTCCCCGCCGGCCGAAGCCTCCCGGAACCAGGATCCCGTCGCAGTCGTCCAGTTGCGAGAGGTCGCCGCCCTCCAGGCTCTCGGCCTCGATCCACCGGATGCTCACCCGGGCGCCGTGCGGAACGCCTCCGTGGAGCAGGGCCTCGCCGAGGCTCTTGTAGGAGTCCTTGTGCTCCACGTATTTCCCCACCACCGCGATCCGCACATCCCGGCTGCCGGTGTGGAGCCGCTCGACCAGCGCCCGCCATTCGTCGAGCTGGCGCTCCCGCGACGGAAGCCGGAAGTGCCGAAGGATCCGGGTGTCCACGCCTTCGGCGGCCAGGTTCAGCGGGACCTCGTAGACCGAGCGGGCGTCCACCGCGGTGAACACCGCGTCCGCCGAGACCGAGGTGTGGAGACCGATCTTCGCCTTGATGTCGGCGGGGAGCGCCTCCTCGGCCCGGCACAGCAGGACATCCGGCTGGATGCCGATCGCGCGGAGCTCCCGGACGCTGTGCTGGGTGGGCTTCGTCTTGTACTCGCCCGCGGTGCGGATCATCGGAACGAGCGTCAGGTGCAGGAAGCAGACGCGGTCGGCCCCGGCGTCCAGCCGGAACTGGCGGGCGGCCTCCAGAAACGGCTGCCCCTCGATGTCGCCGATCGTCCCACCGATCTCGGCGATCACCACATCCGCGCCGTCCCGCACCGCCACCGCGTTCACGCGGCGCTTGATCTCGTCGGTGACATGGGGGACGACCTGGACGGTGGCGCCCAGATAGCCCCCCTGGCGCTCGCGCTCGATGACCTGCTCGTAGATCTGGCCGCTCGTCACGTTCGAGAGGGACGAGAACGCCCCCCCGGTGAAGCGCTCGTAGTGGCCGAGATCGAGATCGGTCTCCGCCCCGTCGTGGGTGACGAACACCTCGCCGTGCTGGTACGGGCTCATCGTGCCCGGATCCACGTTCAGGTAGGGGTCGAGCTTGAGGAAGCTCACCGTGTACCCCTGGGACTTCAGCAGCCGCCCCACCGAGGCTGATGCGATGCCCTTGCCGAGCGAGGAGATGACCCCGCCGGTGACGAACAGGAACCGGGTCTTCTCGGGGATCTCGAGCGGCGGGGGAACCCCGCGGTCCCGGGCCGGGCCGCCCTTCGCCGAGCCGGGCGCCCCACGCCCGCGCTCCGCCGGATGGTCCGCCACCCGGAAAGGGTAACTCCGGACCTCCATCGGGACTGCCGAGCTCCGCAGCAGGGTTCGGGTCTCGTCGGTCGGGGTTTTCGGCGCCGCTCCGGATTTGACCCGGATCCCCCCGGCCATCCGTCGTGCATGGGAGATGAACGACCTCCCTCCCGGCGCCGACGCGACGACGCCACCGGACGATTCGCCGGTCGCGGCGGCGCCCGAACCGGCGACCAACCCGGCCGAGGAGCTCGGCCGGTTCCTCGCCGATCTCGTCCGCCGGGGGGGAAGCGATCTGCACCTGGTCCCCGGCGCGGCGCCCCGGTTTCGGCTGAACGGGGTTCTGAAGCGCGCCGCGCGAAGCCCGCTGCCCGTCGCCCGGGTCGAGGCGATGGTCTTCACCGCGATGCCCCGGCGTCAGCGGGAGCGGGTCGCCGACGGCGAAGAGGCCGACTTCGCCTTCGCCCTCGCCGGCGTCGCCCGCTTCCGCGTCAGCGTGTTCCGGCGGCGCGGCGCGCTCGGCGGCGTCTACCGGGTGGTGAACGAACAGATCCCCTCGTTCTCCGCGCTCGGACTTCCCGCCGGCGCGGCGGACCTCGCGGCCCTGACCTCGGGGCTGTTCCTCGCGACCGGCCCGGTCGGATCCGGCAAGTCCACCACCCTGGCGGCGATCGTCGACCGCATCAACCGCACCCGCGAGGCGCACGTGGTCACGGTGGAAGACCCGGTGGAGGTGATTCACCGGGAGGACCGGGCGCTGGTCACCCAGCGGCAGGTCGGCGCCGACACCGCCTCGTTCCACGCGGCGCTGCGCGCCGTGCTGCGGTCCGACCCGGATGTGGTCGTGATCGGGGAGATCCGGGACCGCGAGACCGCCGACGCGGCGCTCCGGGTCAGCGAAACCGGCCACCTGGCGCTCGCCACGCTGCACGCCCGCTCGGTGATCCACGCCCTCCAGCGCCTCTTCGAGCTCTTTCCGGCGCTGCAGCAGCGGCAGATCCGCAACCGCATCGCGGCGTCCCTCGAGTCGATCTACTGCCAGCGGCTGGTGCGCCGCGCTGACGGGCGGGGTCGGGTTGTCGCGGTGGAGCGCCTGATTCCCACGACCGCCGCGCGGAACCTCATTCGCGAGGACAAGCTGCACCAGCTCTTCGCCGTCCTGGACGCGGGCGCGCAGCGCGGGCGCTCCGTCTCGCTGAACGATGCGCTGGCGGACCTGGTCCGGCGGGGGGTCGTCGCCGCGGATGACGCGCTCTCGGCGTCGAACGACCCCGAAGCCCTGGGGACCAGCCTTCGATCTCCGGAGGGTCGCCGGTCTTGAGCCTCCTCGAGCGGACCCGGCGGGCGGCGCGTCGCGCCTTCACGCGGCCGTCGGGCCGTCCGTTGTCCCGCGTCCTGTCGCGGCCGGCATGGACCCTGCCCGTCAGCCGGCGTCAGGTCGCCGCGATGGTCCGCCAACTGGCGGTCATGGTGGGCGCCGGACTGCCGCTCGCCGAGAGCCTGCGCGCGCTTCGGCGGCAGCAGGAGAACAGCCGGCTGCGATCCGTCGTGGAGGCGGTGGCCGGGGATGTGGAGGCGGGCAGCTCGCTGGCCCGGGCCATGGGCCGCCACCCCCAGGTGTTCAACCGCCTGACGGTCGCGATGACCGGAATCGGCGAGTCCAGCGGACGCCTCGACGAGAGCCTTCTCCGCGTCGCGGACGAGCTCGAGAAGGCCGCCGAGACCGCGGCGCAGGTCCGGGGGGCCTTCGCCTACCCGCTCGTGGTGGGCGCCATCGGGGTGGCCGTGGTGGCGGTGATCCTCTGGAAGGTCGTGCCGGTCTTCACCGAACTCTACGAGGGGCTCGACGCCGAGCTTCCGCTCGCCACCCGCCTGGTGGTGGATGTCTCCCGCTCCTTCGGGGTCTGGGCCGCGTTCGGCGCCGCGGCGACGGCGCTGGGCGTCTTCGGCCTGGTGCGCCTCCGCCGGAGCCCGGCCGGCGCCGCCGGTCTGGACCGTCTGGCCCTCTCGATCCCGCTGTTCGGCAGGATCATCCACCGGGCTGCGGTGGCGCGGTTCTGCCGGACGCTGGCGGCGCTCACCGCTGCGGGGGTGCCGGTCGTCCAGGGCCTGGACATCGCTCGCGGGGCGGTGGGGAACCGGCACATGGAGCACGCGCTGGGCGATGTGCGCGACCGGATGGCGAGCGGCTCCTCGCTCTCCGATCCGCTGCGAGCCACCGGGCTCTTCCCGCCGATGCTCGTCCAGATGGTCTCCGTCGGGGAGCGGACGGGAGAACTGGACGCTTCGCTCGACCGGGTGGCCGAGTTCCACGAGAAGGAGGTCGGGCGCGCCACCGCCGTCGTCCTCCCCCTGCTCGAGCCGCTGCTGATTCTCTTCCTGGGCGCCGCGATCGGCGGAATCGTCGTCGCCATGTACCTGCCGATCTGGAATCTGGTCGGGCGGTTGTCGTGACCGACGCCCGTTCCGCCCACGCCCACGCCGCTTCTTCCCGCGCTCACGCGCCTTCATCCGCAGGCCGCCAGGCCCCGCCCGGAGGTTCTATTCTTATGAACTGCAAGGAAATCGCTCTCCCGTCCCGCCGGAACCACTCGCTCGCTTCCGACGCCCCGCAAGACCTCATGTCCGTTTCCGCCTCCTCCGCTCCCTCCCGCGCCCAGGCGTCCCGGCGCGAGCGGGGGTTCACCCTGATCGAACTGCTCATCGTGGTGGCGATCATCGGGGTGATCGCCGGGATCGCCATTCCCCAGTTGCTGCGCGCCCGGCTCTCGGCGAACGAGGCGCAGGCGATCGGTGATTCGAGGGCGGTGATCGCCGCCCAGCAGACCTACGCCGCGTCGAACTGCGGGTTCTTCTCCGACCTGGTGAACCTCTGTCGGGACGGCGGCGACTGCGCCGGCATCGGCATTCCCGAGTACCCGGATGTCGCGCCCGAGTTCGTCGGGGGCGACCTGGGGCGGACCACGCCCTATGTGAAGTCGGGTTACAACCGCAGCCTCACCGGGAACGGAACGCCCACCACCGTCCCCGACCACTGCGATCCCGAGAGCCTGCTCGACTACTGCTACCACTCGGAGCCCGCCGATCTGGGTCGGACCGGCGTCCGCTCGTTCTCCGCCACCAGCTCCGGAGCTCTCTACAACGACCCGTCCGGGACGGCGATCGAGTGTCCGGTCCCGGCCGGCACCGCCTTCCTCGAGTGACCGAAGGCGCCCCTCGGGGCGCGGGTCCCGGCGGCCCGACGGGTACGGAGATCCGGGCCCGAAAGCTGAGCCGCTCGTTCCCGGTCTCGGCGGGCCGCGCCCTTCGGGCGAGGGGCGCGGCGCGCCGGCGGGTCGCCGTCCGCGATCTCGACCTCGAAGTCGCTCCTGGAGAGATCGTCGCGCTCGTCGGCGAGAACGGCTCGGGAAAGACCACGACGCTCCGGCTCCTCGCGGGTCTCCTCGAACCCGACGATGGCGAGGCCCTGCTCGGAGGCGTTCCGGCGATCGCGAGCGCCGCCCGCCAGGGACTCGGCTACGCCGGCGAGGAGGACGCGTTTCCGCCGGGCATCGACATCGGGCGGATCCTTCGGCTTCATGCGCGCCTCGCCGGACTCCCGGCGGACGCGGTGGATGCCGCGGTCGCCGCGCTGGACCTCGGTCCGTGGCTCGCCCGCCGGCCCTCGGGCTGTTCGCGGGGCGTCCGGCGCCGGACCACGCTCGCCCAGGCCATCCTCGGAGCGCCGGCCGCGCTGATCCTCGACGAGCCGCTGACCGGCCTCGATCCGCTCGCCCGGGAACGGGCGATGCTCGCGGTGCGCCGGGCCCGCGATGACGGGGCCGCGGTCCTCGCAAGCCTCCACGATCCGGCGGCGGTCGAGGAGCTCGCCGACCGGGTCGTGGCGCTTCATGGCGGCTCGGTGGCCTGCAGCGGTTCGGTCCGCCGTCTGCGGGAGCGATACGGCCGGGAGCGGCCGGCGCTCGACGCGGCTTCGGGCTGCGGGACGGGCGACTGGATGGCGCGCATGCTGTCGGAAGCGCGGACCGCCGCCCAGGGACGCGCCGGGGAAGACCGACGACCGCCGCGGGACGAGCCATCGTGAGACGCGGGCTGGCTGCGTTTCGCGCCGCCGCCGGGGTCACCCTGCGGGGTTTCCTGGCTGGCGGCGAGTTCGCGGCCTGCCTCGCGCTCGTCGCGTTCTCGCTGCTGGCGGCGGCGCTTCTGGAATCGGCCTCCCCCGGTCAGGGCGAGCGGCTCGCGGCCGACCTCGGCTGGGGCGCCGCCGGGCTCTTTGGGTGGTTTCTCGCCGTGGCTCACGGCAGCGGCCTCCGGGGCGGGGGAGGGGTGGCGCACGCCGCCGCGCTCGCCCGGCCGGTCTCCCCCGCGCTTCTGTTCGGGGCCCGGTTCGTCGGGCTGCTGGGAGGCCTCGCCGTCTACAGCGCGCTCGCTGGCGCCCTGATCGCGGCCCGCCTCGGACTCGATGCGGCGCCCGCGGTGATGGCCGCCGGATGGTTCCTCCTCCTGCGGCTCGTGGTGGTGCTGGCGCTCTCCGTCGCGTTCCACGCCGCGGTGCGCCCGCCCGTGGCCGCGGTCCTCGCAGCGGCGTGCGCATCGGCCGGCTGGTTCTCCGGGAGCCTCCCCGGCGCCGAGGCCGGCGACGCCATCCGGCGACTGGCCGCGGTGGCGCGATGGCTCCTGCCCGATCTCGCCAGCCTCGATCCGGTCCTGGGGCCCCTCGGCGCGATGGAGGCCGGCGCCGCTCTTTTCGGGGCGACGGCCTACGCAGCGCTCTACGCCGGCGCCGTTCTCGTCGGGCCGCTGTTCGCCTTTCCCTGGCTTGTGCGGCGCTCGGGCCGGTGGAGCGGGTGAAGACGCCCGGAACCGGGTCGGCGGTCCGGCGGTGGGCGCGCCCGCTCGTCGCGATCGCGCTGGCGGGGGGCCTTCTCGCGGCCGCGGGTCGGGTCGCCGAGACCGGCGCGGCCCGGCGACCCGGACCTGAGGTCGGGGTCTTCGCCGAGGAGGCCTTTCCGTCGGGGCTCCCTCGGCTCGCGGAGGCCTGGGCGCCGGCGCTGCCCGGCGGCGTCCGGCGTCTGCTGGCGGATCTGAGCTGGCTCGCCGCCGTGCAGCACTACGGGCGCACCCGGTTGGCCGGGGGCGAAGAGTTCCCGCGGCTCGCGAGCCTCATCCGGCTCGGGCTTCGCTTCGACCCCGGGCTTCGGCCGGCGGCGCTCGAGGGCGCTCTGCTTCTCGCCGAACCGCCGCCGCTGGGCGCCGGGGACCCGGAGATGGCGGTCGCGCTCCTCGATGAGTGGACCGCTCGGCGGCCGGGGGATTGGGAGGCCTGGCTCCTCGCCGGACTGGTCCGCCGGTGGCATCTTCAGGATCCGGCCGGGGCCGCCGCGGTCTTCGCCTCGGCTTCCCGTCAGCCCGGGGCCCCGGACTGGTTCACCTGGATGGGAGCGCGCTCCCTGACCGCGTCGGGCGACCGCGCCGAGGCCCGCCGGTTGTGGCGGGCGGCGCGGGACGCCGCGTCTTCCGAGCGGGCGCGAACCAACGCGACGATCCATCTGCTCCAGCTCGACGCGCTGGATCGGCTCGATGCACTCGCCGGGGCGGTGGGGCGGTTCCGCGAGTCGACCGGACGGGCGCCCGGCGGGTGGGCGGAGATGGTCGCCGCCGGATTCCTCGAGCGGATTCCCCGGGACCCCCGCGGCGTCCCGTACCGGCTCGGCGAGGACGGCGCCGTGGAGATCTCCCGGGCGTCACCCCTCGCGGGGGCGCCGCGACTCCCAGGGGCAAGCGGGGACTCCGGGACGCGGCGGGCGGCCGAGTGATCTCGCCGCCGTTCGCCCTTCCGGCGGCGGGTCTCGGGCTCGTGGTCGGGAGTTTCCTGAACGTCGCGATCCACCGGCTCCCCCGCGGCGAGTCGGTCGTCCGGCCGGGCTCCCGCTGCCCGGCCTGCTCCGCGCCGATCCGCTGGCGCGACAACCTGCCGCTCGTCTCGTGGGTCTGGCTGGGGGGCCGCTGTCGCTCGTGCCGGGCCCGGATCCCCGTCCGCTACCCCCTTGTCGAACTCGCGTCGGCGGCGGTGTTCGCCACGGCGCCGTGGGGCGCCGGCTGGTGGGCCGGCCTGGTCTGGTCCGGATTCCTCGTCCTCCTCCTGGCGCTGGCGGTGACCGACCTCGAGGCGTTCGTCCTGCCCGACTGGCTGACGCTGCCGGGCGCCGCCGCCGGCCTGCTCTTCAGCGTGACGTCCGGCGGCGCCGGGTTCGTCGCCGCCGGGCTCGGAGCTCTCCTCGGCGCCGGGCTTCTTCTGGCGCTGCGCGCGGCGTGGCTGCGCTTTCGCCGGGTGGAGGCGCTCGGGCTTGGCGACATCAAGATGATGCTCTTCGTCGGCGCCTTCCTGGGACCATCGGGGGCGCTGTGGGCGGTGGGGCTCGCCTCGGTCCTGGGCCTTGTGGCGGCGATCCCGCTTCTCCTGCTGGGGCGCATCCGGCGGGACACCCCGCTGCCGTTCGGGGCGTTCATCGCGGTGGGATCCGCCGTGGTCTTCGTGCTCCCCGGGATCTGAACCGGACAGCTCCGTTCTTGCGGCCCGGTGGGGCCGGAAGTTTTCGACAGGAGGCGCGGCGCGCGCGCCATCGGCGCGGGTCCTTCGTCTGCAGCGGGTGTGTGGAGGATCCGAATGACCCGATTCCGCAACCCCGACCCGAGCCGCCCGTCGGGCGCCTCCGGCTTCACGCTGGTCGAGGCGCTGCTCGCCGTCCTCCTGCTGGTCACCGCGGCGGGGAGCCTGGCGCGGGCCCTCTCGGCCGCCGCGCTCGCCCGACGATCCGCCGCGGACACCGGGCTGGCCGCCCGGGTGGCTCGCGACCGGATGGACCGGCTGCAGGCCAACCGGCTGACCGACGGCTGGCCGTTCGCCGGCTACCACCAGGCGGTTCGTCCCGGAGGCGGCGTCGACCTCGCTTCCGATCCGGTTCCCGGCTACGTCGAGTACTTCGACGCGGCCGGGGCGCCGACCGACCAGCTCGCGGCGTCTTCCCAGGTGCGGTGGCGGATCGAGGAGCTGACTGGTCCGGGTGACGACCGGTTGGCCGTGCTGCGCTTCGAAGTCGTGGCCGGCCCGGCACCCGGCCAGCGCGGACCGGTGGTCCGGCTCGAGTCGGTGCGGGTGGCGAACCGTGAGTAGCCCCGCCGGTGATGTCGGCCAGCGAGGCGCCGCGCTGGTCGTCGCCCTCATGCTGATCCTCGGCCTGGCGAGCATGGGGGCGGCGGTAGTCCTGGCGGTCGGCGGCAGCGGCGCAATCGCCCGGAACCAGCGCTGGGCGGAGGCGGCCGCGGCCCAGGCCGAGGCGGGCCTCGAGGTGGCGAAGGCGGTGCTCGCCAGCCACGCGCGCGATAACGACGGGTCCCTCGACAGCGCGCTCCCGCCGCCGCGCTCCGATGTCGGGGTTTCCTCGGGAGCGGCGTGGGGGGCCGCCCGACCCGCGGATAACGGGGCGTGCTCCGACCCGGGGCGTCCCGGTTGCCGCGACTACGAGCGCTTCGTGGACCAGCGGACCCCGCGCGGGGCCGCCCGGATCTACATCGGGCGGGTCCTCCGGGACCCGGGGGGCAACGCGCTGATCCACGATCCCCGGGCCGCTGACGCAGCGTGGTCTCCGGACCTCGACGGGGACGGGGAGCCGGACCTCGCCGGCGTCACGGTCTGGGTGCGCCGACCGCTGCTGGGCGCCTCGGACGCCCCGGACGGCGACCGGGTCGTAGTGACCGCCGAAGGGCGGCATCCGGCGCCCGCCGGTCCGGACGATCCGCATGCGGTGGTTCGCCTCGAGATGGCTCTCCGGGTCGCGCCCCGCCCTCCCGCCGACGAGGAGGAAGACGAACCCGGGTACAGCGACGGCCTGAAGGACTGGGGCCGCGGCCGCGGGGGAGGCGGGCCATGACCCGCGTCCCGTCGAAGCCTCGTCGGCGGCCGCCGGCGATTTCTGTCCCCCTCGAAAGCCGCCTTGGGAGGAACGCATCCATGACCCCGACTCCACGCGCCGCGCCGCTTCGCGCGGCGGTCCTTTGGGCGGCGGCGCTTCTGCTGCTCGCCCCCGGATCGTCGTCGCCGACGTCCGAAGGAACACCCGTCCGGGACGCCGGCGACCTCGATCCGCCCATCCGGCGCGGCCGCGACCCGCTCGACCTTGTCCGGACGACGGTCCCGCCCCGCGTCTGGATCCTCCTCGACACCTCGATCTCGATGGACCAGAGCCTCGGCGACCGGACGCGCCTCGAGGAAGCCCTGCGGATCATCAGGTGGGCGGCGGCGACTTTCGAATCGGACACCGGGGCGCCGCTCGTTCACTGGCGGCTCGCCACCTTCCGGCGCTACGGCGAAAGCGACGCCGGCATCGGACAGGCCTGCCGCGACCCGAACTTCGGCGCCTCGCTGCCGCGGGGGTCGCCTCCGGGGTCCCGCGTGTCCCCATTCGTCTACTGCGGCGGGCTCCGGCTGGCCTCCGCCCCCACGGGCTGTGATCTCGAGTCGGCGAGGGCCGCCATGCTCCGGAAGCTGCCCCGGAGCGTGAACGCGATCCGGACTCCCGCCGGGATCGCCCTCTACCAGCTCGCGCTCTACATCGCGAACACGGCGACGGCGGATCTCCTCCCCGGTCAGCGGAACGTCGTGCTCTTCCTGACCGACGGCATGGACTCGTGTGAGTGTCGGGTCACCGTGTGGCGCGACTTCGTGTCGGGCGATCCGGGCGTGGACCCGAACCGGCCCCTGCGCCTTCGCCTCGGGGAGGCGGTCCCGACGCTCTCTCCCGTCGAATGGACCTTCGATTACACCCAGCCCTACAACGCCGGACTCAAGGCCAAGGCGGCCCTCCACGCATTGAACCTCGGCGACCCATCCGCCGCGCTCGGGGACATCCACGTTGTGGGCATCGACATGGAGTCCGAGGACTCGCGGGCCGTGACGAACCATCTCGCCTGGATGGCGTCGGACCTCCAGCGCCCGGCGCTTCACGCGGCGGACCGCGCCGGTTTGCGGGCCGCGGTGGCCGCCGTCCTCGGCGAGGTCACGTTGCCCCGGGGATGGGTGAAGCTGGCCGAACCGCGACTCGCGACGGTGAAGGAGCTGGTGGCGCTCACGCCGGGCCCTGGCTCCGGAGAGACCCCGGTGGCGGAGGGCTCGAACGGTCTGGTCGCCGATCCTGCGGATCCGGAGAGCCTCGCCGAGACGCTCGCGCTGCGGGCGGCGCACCGCGACAACGTGTTCCTGAGCGCGAGCGCGGACCTGGGCGCGCTGGAGGGCCGACTCGCCGCCCTGCCTGTCCCGGAGCGGGGCGGGGTGGTGGATGGCGCGGCGCTCTGGGATGCGGGCGCGCTCCTCGAGGCGCGGGATCCGGACGATCGGCAGATCTGGTTCCACCGGCCGGGGGAAACGCTCCTCCGCCCGTTCACCGTGGACCGGGTCACGCCGACTGACCTCGGCGTGGACATCGGTTATCTCTCCGAACTGGACGGCGTCGGCGCCCGTTCCGCCGCCGACGCCGCCGAGATCGTGGTCCGGCTGATTCGGGGTGAAGAGCTGGCGCTCCACCCCGACTCCGGGTCGATCTATCGCCCCGACGGCGCCCTCCACTTCGTGGGCGGCGCCGGGACCCCCAAGCTCCGGGAGAGCCTGGCCTCGCCGGCCGTGGTGACGTCGCCGCCGAACCGTCCGGAGCGGGGGGCCGCCTACCAGCGGTTCTTCAGCGACCGGGTGAACCGGCGGACGATGGTCTACCTGCCCACCAGCGGCGGGATGCTCCACGCGTTCTCCGCCGGGACCGGCGACGAGGTCTTCGCCTTCGTTCCCGCCGATGTCCTGGGGCCGGCGACGGGGGAAGGGGCGCCGGGCGGGCCGTTCCTGCGGGACCTGGCGGTCGTCGGCGTTCGGGGCGCGCCGGCGCTGCGCCGCGGTCTGGTGAGCCGCTACTCGCTCGCCGGTTCGCCGGTCGCTCGCGACATCCGGGTTCCTGGCGCCGAGCCGTGGCGCACCGTCCTCGCGTTCGGTCGCTCCCTCGGGGGCCGCGTCGTGACGACGCTCGATGTCACGGCGGTCGGAGGGACGTGGAGCGGAACGCCCGAGCCGCCGTCGAGGTGGCCGGTCGAGGCGCGCCGGCCCCGCCTGCTCTGGAACCGCGGCGGCTCCGGAGCTCCGGACAGCGGCCTCCCCGGTCTGGGAGAGACGCCGGAGCCGGTGTTCGCCGAAGTCCCGGCGCGGGATGGCGGCGAATGGGTCGTGTTCCAGAGCGGTGGAAGCGGGGTGAGCGATGTGGCTCTGTTCGTTCTGGCCGCGGAGGATGGGCGGCTGCGCCAGCGGTTGCCGCTGGCGTCGGCGCCGGGCGCCCCGATCTCGCCGAACGAAGCCCCGACCGCCGCGGTCGTCTGGCGGCCCGGTTGGGCGACCCCCGGCGCCTCGAACCTTGTCAGCGCGGCGTACGTCGCCGACCTCCACGGACAGATCCACCGGCTGGACACCGCCGCGTCGGGCGGATGGGCGCTCCGCGTGGCGCATCGACTGGGCGCGGACCACCCCGTCCAGACCCGGCCGGTCGCGTTTCCGTTTCCGGGGCGCGTCGAGCCGCATCTCCTCGTCGTGACGGGGGGGGACCGGCGGCTCCGGAACGGCCCCTCGGACCTCGTCCTCCTCCGGGATCTGGGGACGCACTTCGACGAGGTCTGGCGACGGGCGCTCCCCGAAGGCGAGGCGCCCCAGGGGCGTCCGGTGGTCCAGGTCAGCTCTTCCGGGGTCGCGGTCGTGCTCCCGACGATTGCGGCGCAGCCTCCCGACGACCTTGGCTGCAGCGCGACGCGCACGAACGAGGGGGTCTCGCGGCTGCGGGCGTTCAACGGAATGACCGGCGCCCCGCTGAACGGCCTGCTCGGGCAGGGGCTGTCCGTCCTGGGATTCGGGGCCGGGCGTCTCCGCGGCGTGTCCATGTCCGGCTCCGGGAACATGGCCTACAGCGTGACGCAGGCGGGGGGCGACCTGATCGACACGGTGATCGGGGACTTCCGTTTCCGGGTGCGGGACAGCGCCCTCGAGCCGGTCACCCTCTTCGTCGAGAGCTTCCGGCGCTCGCCCTTCTGACCGTGCCTCCGCTCCCGTTGCCGCGCCGGCGCCCGAGCACCGCGGCAGGATTCACGCTCACCGAAGCGCTGGTGGCGCTTTCGCTCTCGCTCACCCTGAGCGCCGCCTTCCTCATGCTCTTCCGGCAGGGCGGCCGGACGCTGCGGCTGGAGCCCGAGCTCGCGGTCTTGCGCCATGACGCCGGGCAGGCGCTGGATCGGATCGCCGCCGATCTGGCCCGCGCTGGCTCCGGGATTCCTCCCGAGATCCCGGTCTTCAACGACCTGGGGCCGGCCGGGAACGGCGACGTCGACGGGCTGGATTTCCTCACTGCGCCGGCCCGCATGGCGGGCATCGGCTTCGAGCCGGTCGTCGCGTTCGACGGGACGGAGGCGACCCTGGCGCTTCCCGCATCGCGGCTGGACCCGGAGTCGCGCCCGTGGGCGGTCGTCTTCAACGACGACAAGTTCATGCCGCGCTGGGTCTTCGGGCAGGTGCTCGCCGTTGGGGGAGGAGGCGGAGGACTTCTGTCCGGCGCCGTCGCGAGCGCCCGCGACGCACTGGGGGAGGAGTCGGCCCCGGCCGGGGCGACGGTCCGCATCCGTCCGATGGAGACCGGCTGGCATCGCCGGTTTCACGCCGGGGACGGGGCGAGCTTCTCTCCGGGGCAGGGGGGTCTCGTGGGGAAATCGCTCCAGGCGCTTCTCGGCGGGTTCGTCGAGTCGGTCTTCCCCGCCGCCGCAAATCCCGCGGTCGCCGCGTTGACCTCGAAGCTCGTCGAGGCGGTGGTCAGCGGCGTCCGGGCCCGACGGGGACGGGCGGGGACCGGGGTGCGGGCCGCCTCCGCAGACGAGGAGGAAGAGGACGAAGAGGGTTACGGGATGTTCGGGCTCGGGCAGCCCGGGCTGACCCCCGTCTCCCGCATCCGCTACGAGCTCCGCGCCCCGAATGGCGACGGCGACCGGGTGCTCATGCGACAGGTGGACGCCGAGCCGCCGCAGCCGGTCGCCTTTCTCGAGGACTTCCAGGTGCGCTACTTCACCGGGGACGACGCGGGGATCGCGCGCGACGATCCTCCGGGTTTCGTCGGGGACATGCGGCGCGCCTCAACGCTCAGCGCGCACCTCGTGCGCGCGGTGGAAGTCACCGTCCGGGTCCGCTCCACCGCGGGGCGCTTCGCCGCGCTGCCGGGCGAAGGCGGCGGGGACGGCGCCCTGAGCCGGACCTACACCCGCCGGGTGGGGATCCGGGCGACCGCGGCGGGGGTCGACCGCCGGTTCTGGGAGGAGGCGATGCAGCAGAAGGCGGTGCTGGCCGATGTGCCGCGAATTGGCCCGCTGCGATTCCTCAGCGTGATCCTGGACGCGCTGGAGTGACCGCGCCGCCGGCAGTCCACCCGGCGGGACTCAGCGCGCGGCCAGGCGCGCGGTGTGGACCGCGACCGCGCCGAACGACAGGAGACGCCAGGAGACCTGCGGAAAGCCGCTCGCTTCGAGGCGGCGGGCCAGTGTCCCGGGCTCCGGGAACTCGAGGACGGAGTCCCGGAGGTAGTCGTAGGCGTCGGGTCCGGGGGAGCCCAGTCGGGCCAGCACGGGCACGGCGAGCCGCATCCAGAGGCGGTGTCCCAGGCGCGCGAGGAACCCCTCGGGCTGCGAGAACTCGAGGATCACGAGCCGCCCCTCCGGCGCCAGCACCCGGCGCATTTCGGAGAAGGCGGCCGCGTGGTCCGGGAGGTTCCTGACGCCGAACCCCACGATCAGGCGGTCGAAGGCGCCCGTCCGGAACGGCAGCCGTAGCGCGTCTCCGGCGACGACCGGAAGCCGGATCCCGGCCGCATCCGCCTTCCGCGCGGCCAGCCCGAGCATGGCGGGCGTGAAGTCGCACCCGACGCGAGTGGACCCGGGCGGCATCCCGAGGGCGAGGTCGCCGGTGCCGCAGCAGAGGTCGAGGGTTCGCGCGCCGGGGGTCGGGGCGAGGTCGCGAAGCGCCGTCCGGCGCCAGCGCTGGTCCATTCCCAGGCTCAGCACCCGGTTCATCCGGTCGTAGCCGGGCGCCACCGACTCGAACATGCGCCGGATGGCGCCGGGGGTCTGTCTCCGCTCCTCGGGCGCCGGGCGTCCGCTCTCGGGAACCATCGCCGGAAGTCTCGCATTCCGGACATCGGAGCGGGCGACGGGAAATGCGACCGGCCGTAGCCGTGTCACCGCGCCGTTTCGTCCGTCGCTCCATAGAATCTACGGCGTCTTGACTCCCCTCGCCCCCTGGCCGCTCATGATCGGTCCCCTCGGCATGCAGGAGCTGCTCATCATCATGGGCGTCGCCCTGATCGTCTTCGGGCCGCGGAAGCTGCCCCAGATCGGGAAGACCCTCGGGAACACGGTGCGCGAGTTCCGAAGCCAGAGCCAGCAGTTGCGGAACACCCTCGAGCGCGAAGTCCAGATGGAGGACTTCCGCAAGGCCAGGGAAGAGGTCACCGGTCTGGGGCGCGACGTGGCGAAGGGTCTCGACCCCAACGCCGAGACGCCCAGCGGCCCGGGTTCCGCCTCCGGCGGAGCGCCTCCGAAAACGGAGCGCGCGGAAGCGTCCGCCGCGAAGGAGGGGCCGGCGAACGGCTCGGGCGCGGCCGAGTCCGCGACCGCCTCCGACGCGGAGGAAGCGCCATCGTCATCCGGCGAGCCGAAGAGCCAGAACTCGTGACCCCCCGAGGGAACGCTGGCCGCGTCGCGCCGTGAACGAACCCGGCGGCCCGGCCGCTTCTCCGAAGGAAGAGCGCGGCGAAGACCGCATGACCTTCCTGGAGCATCTGGACGAGCTCCGGAAGCGGCTCATTCGGGCGGCGCTCGCCATCCTCGTCGCGTTCGTGGCGTGCTTCTTCTTCTACGAGCAGATCTTCAACTTCCTGATGCAGCCGCTGCGGGAGGTCATCGAGCCGTACGGGGGAGAGCTGATCGCCACGACGCCGCCGGAGATCTTCATCCTCGGCCTCAAGATGAGCTTCCTGGTCGCGGTCATCGGGTCGACCCCGGCCTGGCTGGGCCAGGTCTGGGGCTTCGTCGCCCCCGGCCTCTACCGGCACGAGAAGCGCCTCGCGCTTCCGTTCGTGGTGATCGGCTCGGCGTTCTTCATCTCCGGGGCCGTCTTCTGCCACTACGTCCTGTTTCCGGCGGCGGTCTCGTTCCTCGGGACGTTCGGCGGGGGAGGCGAGGAGATCCAGATCCGCTACCGGGTCTCCGAGGTCTTCAGCTTCTATGCGCGCCTGGTGCTCGGGACGGCGGTCGTGTTCCAGATTCCGTCGCTGGCGCTGCTGCTCTCGCGACTCGGGATCGTCACCCCCCGCTTCCTGCTGCGCTACTTCAAATACGCCGTCCTGGTGATCTTCGTGCTTGCGGCGCTGGTGACCCCGCCGGACCCGACGACCCAGATCATCCTCGCGGGGCCGATGATCGTGCTCTACATGCTCTCGATCGGGATCGCCTGGATCGGGAACCGGATGCGCGCGAAGCCCACCGACGAAGACCAGAGCTGATGGCGCGTCCCCCTCTCCCGCAGTTGATCCGTTCGAATCGAAACCTGGCCTAGCAAGTTCCGATTCACGGCCCGCCGGGCCGTGCGGTGGGAGGGACGGCGTGGCTTGAAGGGGAAGGGAGGTTCGGCGACGGCGCCCCCTCCCGCAATTGGCGCCGTTCATTCGGAACTTGGCGAAGCAAGTTCCGATTGCTGGCCCGCAGGGCGCCATTCACCGCGGACTTGCTACGATCTTCCCATGTTGAGGTTGCGGCGCAGGGTTTTGCCGCTGGCGCTCCCGCTGGTCGTGGGAGTCGCCATCGGCGCAACGGTTCTGGGACCGCGGCCGGCGCCCGGGGTGGCGCCGGATGACGAGTTCGCGCCGCTGATCCAGCAGCACGCCAACGTGCTGCGCGCCATCGAGACGGCCTACGTCCGCGACGTTCCCTCGGAGACGCTCATCCGGGCCAGCGTCGGGGGCATGCTCCGGCGCCTCGACCCGCACTCGAACCTCTTCGTGCCCCGGAACTACCGGCAGATGCGCGAGCGCCAGCAGGGCGGCTACGTCGGGCTCGGTATCCGGGTCCAGGAGCGGAACGGCCTGCTCACGGTCGTCTCGCCCTTCGAGGGCACGCCGGCCTACCGGCTCGGCATCCGGGCGGCCGACGTGATCTCGAGGATCGAGGGGGTGGACGCGACCCAGTACACGATGGACGAGGCGGTCAACCTGCTTCGGGGCCCGCGCGGGACGCCGGTCCGCATCACGATCACCCGGCCGGGCTACGACGCTCCGCTGGACTTCACCGTGATCCGCGACCGGATCCCGCTGAAGAGCGTGCCCTACTTCTTCGTCCTCGACGATCCCGGCGCCTCGGAGAAGACCGGCTACGTCCGGATCTCCGACTTCAACGAGAACACCGAAACCGAGCTGAACGAGGCGATCGTGGAGCTGCGCCTCGAGGGGGCCACCCGGCTGCTGGTGGATCTCCGCCACAACCCCGGCGGGCTCCTGAACCAGGCGGTCGCCGTCTCGGGCGTGTTCCTCGAGAAGGGGGCCGAGGTTGTTTCGATTCGCGGCCGCCATTCGGAGAATGACCAGGTCTTCCAGGTCTCGGCGGCCAGCCCGCACGCCGACCTGCCGCTGATCGTGCTCGTGTCCCAGGAGAGCGCTTCGGCGTCCGAGATCGTGGCCGGCGCCGTTCAGGACCACGACCGCGGGCTGATCCTCGGCGAGAACACCTACGGGAAGGGGCTCGTCCAGTCCGTCTTCCAGTTGCCGCACGGCTACGCGCTCGGCCTGACCTCGGCGGAGTACTTCACCCCCAGCGGCCGCCGTCTGCAGCGGGACTACGACTCGGGCGACTTTCTGGCCTACTTCCAGGGCCGGGGAGAGCACGACTCGAACTCCGAAGCGGGGACGGTCGTTGTCACGGCGCTGGGGCGCGAGATTTCCGGGGGCGGCGGAGTCGCTCCCGACATCGAGGTCCCGTCGCCCGAGATTCCCGAGCCGCTCATCGAGGTCGAACAGCACGGGGCGTTTTTCCGCTTCGCCACCCGCTTCGCACCGGCGGACGGGAGGGGTGCGGTCGATGGCGCCGGCGTCCGTCCGGACGAACTCCAGGCGCGCGGCGATCAGATCCGGTCGGTGGACCAGGATTTTCGCGCCGATGACGCGACGCTCGAGGAGTTCTTCCAGTTTCTCCTCGAGGAGGAGATCCCCCACGACCGCGCCGGTCTCGAGGACCACCGTGACCGCATCGCGCTCCGCATCGACTCCGAGGTACTGAGTCTCCTCTGGGGACCGGGTCCGGCGCGCAGCGCCACGCTCGACCGGGACCCCCAGATCCGGGCCGCGCTCGAGGCCATGCCGCGCGCCGCGCTCCTCCTGAACGACCCCGAGGCGTTCATGGCGGGGGCGTCCGATAACCCTTAGGAAACACGCGGTGCGCCCGGCGCGGCTCCTGGCGGCGGCGCTGGCCGCCCTTGCGCTCTCAGCCGGCCCAGCCGTGGCGTGGGCGGCCCAGTCGAGCGTCGAGGCGCTGTCCGCCCAGCTCGGCAGCAGCGACCCAAGGGTGCGCCGGGAGGCCGTCCGGGCGCTCGCGGACGATCGTTCGGAGGCCGCGGTGGCTTCGCTGGGGCAGGTCGCGTCGGACTCCGACCGGGAGGTGCGGCGGGTCGCCATCGACGCGCTGACCGCGCTCCGCCGCCCCGACGCCGCGCCGGTCCTCGTCGGCTTTCTCGAGGACGAGGAGCGGGACCACCGCCGGAAAGTGGTGAGCGGCCTCGTCGCGATATACCGGGCCGAGGCGCCTCCCGGCTTTTCGACGCGGGCGGTGAACTGGCTCATGCGGCGCGAGGCCGAGTTCGTGCTCGACCCGCTGCGGCCGGTGGACCCGGCAATCGTGGAGGCGGTCGTCGGACGACTCGGCGACGAGGACGACGAGGTGCGTCGTCGCGCGGCCGTCGGGCTGGGCGCTCTCCGCCAGGAGTCCACCGCCGCGGCGCTGGCGCACGCCGCCTCGAACGACCCGGAGGACCGCGTGGCCCGCGAGGCGGTCCGTTCGCTCGGAGAACTGGGGACCGACGCGGCCGGCGCCCTGCTGCTCGGCTTCGTGGAGGAGGACCGGGTGCGAGAGGAAGCGCTCGCTGCGCTCGGGCGGTTCGCCTATGCCCCCGCGATCCCGAGGCTCATCCAGATCTACGACCACGATCCGGGGAATTCCAACGGACGCGCGGCGCTCGCCGCGCTCGCCCGGGCCGGGGCGCCGTTGGCGCGCGGGACCTTCTACCACGAACTCCGGAACCGGGACGCGCGTCGGCGGGCTTCCGCCGCCGCCGGCCTGGGGCGGCTCGATGACGCCTCGCTGGCCGACGGTCTGATCCGGGACTTCCTCCGCGAGGATGACCGCCGCGTGCAGCTCGCGTTCTGCTTCGCGCTGGTCCGGCTCGGCGAGACTCCGTTCATCGACCGCCTCGTGCTGTCGCTGGCCGACTCCGACAGGGCCCCGGAGGCGCGCGACTACCTGCTCGAGCTGGGGCCCGGCGTCATCAACCAGCTCGCCGCTTACCTCGACGATCCCGATCCCGAGCTTCGCCTGGCGCTCATTGCGGTGCTGGAGCGCCTCGGAGATCCCGCGGCGGTCGCCGCGCTCTCCGGAGCGGCCGAGAGCGCGGATGACCGGACGGCGTCCCGCGCGCGCCTGGCGATCCGTCGTCTGCAGGCGTCCCCGACTCCTGACGTCGGCTCGTAGAGAGGCTCCGCCGGGGTAGGGGACCCGCCTCGGCAACAGCTTCCCGGGACCGGAAGGGCGGCAGGGCGTCCGGTACTCTCCGCCGCCGACCCGGCCCCCGGCGGAGCAACGATGATCCAGCGTCTCGACCAGTACTTCCAGATCAGCGCCCGGGGCGGCGCCTTCGGGCGCGAGGTCCTCGGCGGCGTCACGACCTTCGTGACGCTCTCCTACATCGTCCTGGTGAACCCGATCGTCCTGGGGACCACCGGGATGGATCCGGGCGCGGTGCTGGTGGCGACGGCGCTGGCGGCCGGGCTCGCCACCGCCGCCGCCGGGATCTTCGCCCGGCTCCCGGTCGCGCTGGCGCCCGGGATGGGGCTCAACTTCTTCTTCGCGTTCACGCTCTGCGCGCCGGTCGCCGCCGGCGGCTACGGCCTCACCTGGCAGCAGGCGCTGGCGGCGAGTTTCCTCGCCGGCGTGCTGTTCCTGGGCGCGACCGTGTTCCACCTGCGCTCGCGGCTGATCCGGACCGTGCCGGCGCCGCTGCGAAGCGCCATCGTGGCGGGGATCGGGCTCATGATCGCCGTCATCGGCCTGCGCTGGGCCGGCATCCTGGTCGCGACCCCGGGTTCCTATATCGGGCTTGGCGACCTTTCGGCGCCGCCGGTGGTCGCCGCCCTGGTGGGGCTGGGAGTGGGCGCCATCGCGGTCGTGCGAAAGATCCCGGGGGCGCTGATCCTCGGGGCGGGAGCCTCGGCGGCGGTCGCGGCGGGGCTCGGGCTGACCACGTTCACCGGGGTCGTCTCCGCGCCGGCGTCGCTCGCGCCGACGTTCCTGGCGCTCGACCTCGGGGGTCTGTTCGCCGCTCCCACCTGGGTTACGGCGATCATCATCCTCCTCCTCGTGGACATGTTCGACACCGTCGGGACCCTGGTGGGCGTCGGGACGCGGGCCGGCCTGATGCGCGACGGCAGGATGGAGGGCGCCGAGGCGGCCTTCGCGGCCGACGCCGGCGGGACGGTCGCCGGGAGCCTCCTGGGGACCTCCACGGTCACGACCTACATCGAGAGCGTCGCCGGCATCGCGGCGGGGGGCCGCACCGGGTTCGCCGCGCTCGTGACCGGCGCGCTGCTGCTGCTGTGCGTGTTCCTGAACCCGTTGCTCTCGCTGGTGGGCGGGACGCCGCTCGGGGACGAGACGATCTACCCGGTGGTGGCGCCGGTGCTCATCCTGGTCGGGGTCTTCATGATGCCGCAGATCCGCGACATCGCCTGGGACCGGCCGCTCGTCGCCATCCCGGCGTTCGTGACGGTCGCGGGCATGCCGCTCACCACGAGCATCACGACCGGGGTCAGCGCCGGCTTCATCGCCTGGTCGGCGCTCCACGTCGCGGCCGGCAAGGGGAAGCAGGTCTCCCTCGCCGTCCACGCGCTCGCGGTGGTCTTCCTCGTCCTGATGCTTCTCGAGTGAAGCGCTGCGGGGCGGTCGCGGCGTCTCGCATTGCCGCCGCGAACGGGATTTGAACCGCCCCGGAAACCGTGAGACGATCCCCGAAGTGACTATCCAGGAATCCCGATCCGTCCTTCGCGTCTCCGGCTCCCCCCTTGTCGCCGGACTTGTCGCCGCCGTCCTGGTGGCGGGGACCGCCGCGGCGGAGCGCCCCTCGCGCGACCAGGTGTGGTCCGAGGTTCGGAGCGACGGAAAGTCGCTGGTCATCGGCCGTTTCGTCGGAAAGTTCGAGAGTCCCGACTTTCGTTCCCGCCGTCTCGTCGTCCGGAACCGCGACACCGGGAAGGAGGAGCGGCTCGCGATCGACGACGGCCTGGGCCTGATCCACGAGCTCGTCGAGCCCGGGGTCTACGAAGTCCGCGCCATCGAGGCGGTCTACTTCCCGAACGTCCGCCCGATGAACCCCCGGCGGTTCCGCCCGATCCGGCAGCGCTTCGCGGTCGCTCCCCGCGCGCACGAGACGGCGGAGACGCTCATCGCCGTGCCCCAGGACCGGCCGGTCTACATCGGCACCATCCGGGCGGCGGCGGAGCGCCAGGGCATGGTCTACGAAGGGCAGAAGCTCCGCGTTCTGGACGACTTCGACGCCGCCATGGACCGGCTCTCGGTGACCTTCCCGGCGCTCGCCGCCAGCCTTTCGGAGGCGTCGGTGACCCCGCAGCGGCACTTCATGCTCCGGCCCACCCGCCCGGACCCGCCGCTCGAGATGGTCGTCGGCATGGAGGACCCGATTCGGCAGGCCCGCCAGTACATCGAGGACGGCAAGTTCGCCCAGGCGATCAACTGGCTCTCGACCTTCATGCCGGTCTCCGACCGCCATCGCAACGAGGTCCGGCTGCTCGTCGGGGAAGCGCACCTCGGGAGCCGCGACCTCGACCTCGCCATCGAGGAACTGGGCGAGGTGCTCCTGCAGAACCCCGCGAATCTCCGCGCCCTCCGGCTACTGGCGCGGGCCCATTCGCTGAACGGGAACCTGCTGGACGCCGAGAGCCTCTACCGCGCGCTGCTCGACCTGCGGCCGCGCGACGCGGAGGCGCACCTCCAGTTGGGATTCCTGCATGCCCTCCGGGAGGAGGCCGCAGAGTCCGAGGCCTCGTTCGAGATCGCCTTCGAGACCGACTTCGACTACCTGATGCATGACCTCGCGCCCTTCCTGGTCGCGGTCCGGAGCAACGCCGCGGCGGAGGCCGAGTACGTCCCCGCGACTCTCAGGAGCACCGAGGTTCCGCTGCGGGGCGGTGGGGGGTCGCGCCGCTCGTCCGAGCGGGACGGCGTGATGCTGCTCATCGATCACACCGGGGACGTCAAGTCGGCCCACTTCAACCCGGAGAGCTCGAGCCGCCTCCACCAGACGATGATGTCGCTGCTCCGCGGACGGTTCCGCCCGGCCACGCTGAACGGGATCGCCATCCCGTCCATCATGGCGTTCGGGAGCTTCACCGCGGACCCCTGAGGATCGCCGCCCTCTCGAGGCGCAACGCGAAGAACGGTCCCGTCCCGCGCGATGCGGGACGGGACGTCAGCGGCTGTCCAGCAGCCGGTCCACCTCGGCCTCCAGCACCGAGAACGGCTGGTCGGTGCTGGGCGCCGGATGGAGGAGGCCTTCGCGGTCGATCAGGAAGTTCGCCGGGTAGCGGGCCGTCTGGGTGAAGATGTCGGGCACGAAGCCGTCCTCCAGCGCCTCGGGGAGGAGGAGGGGGTAGTCCACCTGGACCATGTCGCGGCGGAACGTCTGCTGGACCTCCTCGTCCTCGGTGGAGATGCCGAACACCTGGAAGCCCTGATCGGCGCGTTCCTTCGCCAGCCGGTCCAGTTCGGGCATTTCGGCGCGGCAGGGTGGACACCAGGTGGCCCAGATGTTCACCAGTACGACCGAGCCGGCGTGGTCGGAGAGCCGGTGACGGTTTCCGTCGAGGTCGGCGGCGAGGAAGTCCGGGGCCGGGACCCCGGCGAGCGCCAGGTTCGCGGCCTGCCGGGCGCGGCGAACCGCGCCGCCGATCGGGGCCGCGACCAGACCGAGCGAGAGCAGCGCCACCGTGGCGCCGACCCAGCCGGCGCCGGTCATGGCGCCCGCCCGTCGGGCCTGGAGCGCGCGGCGCAGCGCGAAGACCGGGGGCAGGATCATGACCAGGGCGACGGCGGCGAGCCGGAAGAGGTAGTCCGAGTCCGGGTCCGGGCTGAGGCGGGTCAGAACCAGGTAGGTTCCGGCGCCGAGGACGGCGGCGACAAAGGGCGAGGCCAGGCCCGACCAGAGCGGAGAGGGCGCGGTTTTCGTCATGGGGAAGCCTCCACGAGGTCCGCGGCCGCGTAGCGGGCGCGGATGCCAGGGACGAGATAGCGGGAGAAGAGGGTCTCCCGGTCGTGCTCCGGGGCCCAGCCGAAGTCGCGGCGGGCGGCGCTGTCGTCGACCGCCCCGGGCCAGCTCGCGACGATCCGGTCCCGCGCCTCGTCGACCGAGGAGCGCACCACGACTCCGGGAAAGTCGCGGCGGACGCGGGCGATGACCTCGTCCGCCGAGAAACTGGGGCCGCCGATGTTGTACGCGTGGCGCCGAAGATCGGCCTTGTCGGCGTCGGCGAGCTGGAGAAAGCCCCGCACCGCGTCCGGCATGGAGCAGAACGGCAGCCGGGCGTCCGCCCGCACGAAGAAGGCGTAGGGCTCCCCCCGGGCCGCGGCGTGGAGCAGTTCGGGCGCCCAGTCGCTGGTTCCGCCCTGCGGCGCGGTGTCGCAGGAGATCAGCCCCGGGAACCGGATGGCCCGGAAGTCGAGGCCGGCGCACTCGCGCTCCATCGCCGCCCCGAGCCGCTCGATGTAGAGCTTCTGGTCGCCGTAGAGCGTGATGGGATCCAGATGGTCTCCCTCGCCGATCGCGCCCGCCTCCGCCTTGGCGGCCCGGGACCCGAATCCGTAGACCGCGATGGAACTCGGGAACAGGAAGCGGACCGGCGCAGCCGGGGTCGCGTCGCGCGCGGCCATCTCGAGCAGATGGGCCGCCCCCTCCACGTTGACCCGGTGGGCCAGCGCCGGGACGGTCTCGGCGCGGGTGGAGAGGATGGCCGCGAGGTGAAACACCGTCCGCGCCCGGTAGCGCGCGCCGAACGCCGCCCAGAGCTCCCGGTCGAGGATGTCCCCCTGGAAGTGTTCCGTCGGGAGGGCCGCGGCTGCGGCCGGCGGGGGACGCAGGTCCACCGTCACGACGGCCTCGCCCCGGGCGCGCAGCGAGGTGACCAGCGCGGTTCCGATTTCCCCGGCGGAGCCGGTGACGAGCGTGACCGCGCGGCGGCTCATGCGCCGCTCTCCTCCGACCCGGGTCGCCCCGCTTCGAGCGTCCGGCGCAGGAACGCTCCGAGAGCCCGGATTTCCTCCTCGCAGACCTCGTGACCCATGGCGTAGGAGCGGAAGTCCACGTTCCAGCCGTTCGCGCGGAGGGCGTCGCGGGTGGTGGTTCCACCTGCGAAGGGGACGATCTCGTCGTGGAGTCCGTGCGCCAGGAAAACCGGCGCCGCCACCGGTCCGGCGGGCGCCGCTTCTTCGGGGAACGGGAGGTAGGACGAGAGCGCGGCGAGTCCGGCGATGGCGGGCGGGGACGCGGCGTCGGGACCACGGGCGGCGGCCGCCGCGAGCGCCACCGCGCCCCCCTGCGAGAAGCCGACGAGCGCGACCCGCTCCGGGGGGATCCCACGCTCGGCCTCGGCCGCGAGAAGAGCCCGGACCCCGGAAACGACCGCTTCCAGGTGTTCCCGGTTGAGGCGCCGCGAGTCGGCGATCGACTCGATGTCATACCAGGCGCGCATCCACATCCCGCCGTTCAGGGTGACCGGCCGGACCGGCGCCTCGGGGAACACGAAGCGGACTCCCAGTGCGGCGGGGAGGCGCAGCGCGGGCAGCACCGGGACGAAGTCCTGGCCATCGGCCCCGAGTCCATGGAGCCAGAACACGGTCGAGCGGTGGGCGCCGACCGGAGGGATCTCGACGAGATTCCACGCCGGGAGCGCGGCCGGAGCGGAAGCGGCCGTGGAGGTCACGCTGACTCGCTCAGGATCCGGTCGAGGACTTCGAGGTAGTGGTCGGCGTCATCGGCGCTGAAGGGCAGAGGGGGCTTGATCTTGATGACGTTCGCGTCCGCGCCGTCCGTGCTGTTCAGGATGTGCGCTCGCCGCATGCGATTCACCAGGCGGCTGGCCGTCCCGGTCGCGGGGTCGCGCGACCCGGGGTCGCTCACCAGTTCGAAACCGAGGAAGAGGCCGCGCCCCCGGACCTGCCCGATGACAGGGTACCGCTTCGCGAGTTCTTCGAGACCGGCGATGAGCCGTCCCCCGACGCGCTCGGCGTGCTCCGCCAGCCCTTCGTCCTCGAGAACGTCGAGCAACGCGAGCCCGGCGGCGCAGGAAACCGGATTGCCGCCGAAGGTGTTGAAGTACTCCATCCCGGTCTCGAACGAGCGCGCCAGCTCGCGGGTCGTCACGACCGCCCCCAGCGGGTGTCCGTTTCCGGCGGGCTTGCCCAGGGTCACGATGTCGGGAACGAGCGGCGGGGCGGCGTCCGGCGACGCCTGGACTTCGGCGAAGGCCCACATCGCGGGACCCACCCGCCCGAACCCGGTCTGGACTTCGTCGGCCACGATGACGCCGCCGGCCTCGCGGGCCGCCTGGTAGACGGCCCGCAGATACCCCGGAGGAGGAACGACCTGGCCTCCGCACCCCGGGATCGCCTCGGTGATCACCGTCGCCGCTCCCGCCTCGCTGATGCGGCGCTGCGCGTCCTCGATGAGCGAGCCGGGGAATCCGGGGTCTTCCTCGCGGAAGCGTCCGCGGAAGCCGTCGGGCAGCGGGAGCCGGTGGAGCCAGGGCGGTCCGGGCCGGCCGCCGGGGCCGTCCAGCTTGTACGGGCTGATCTCGATGAGCGAGGTGAGGTTGCCGTGGTAGGCGCCGTCGAAGACGACGGTGTCCGGGCGCCCGATCCGGCTCCTGGCGATCCGGAGCGCGAGGTCGTTCGCCTCGCTCCCGGAGTTCGTGAGGAACACGACCTCGAGCGGGTCCGGAAACGTCGCGAGCAGGCGTTCGGCGTAGTCGGTGAGCTGGCGATAGAGGTAGCGGGTGTTCGTGTTGAGCCGGGCGGCCTGGCGGGCGATCGCCTCCGCCACCCGGGGGTGGGCGTGGCCGACATGGCAGACGTTGTTCACCATGTCGAGGTAGGCGCGCCCATCCGCGTCGTAGAGCCGCGCCCCCTCGCCCCCCACCATGTGGATGGGCTCGTCGTAGGACACGCTGAGCGCCCCACTGAACCGCGCGCGCCGGCTGGCCAGGAGCGCCGCAGCGTCGGGCGCCGGCTCGCCCGGCTGCCGAGAGGACGTTCCGGTTCCGTTGCTGGTGTGGCCCGCCGCATCGAGGAAGCGCGCGGCGGCGTCCGCTACCGTCGATCCATCGAGTTCCGCCAGCACCCGCCAGACTCCGCTCTCGCTGACCTGCAGGTCGCTCTCGCCCTCCGCGCCGGAGCCGGGACGCCGGCGGATCGCGGCGATGCCGGCGCTGACCAGCGCCCGCAAGGCGAGCGCCGTCCGGAACGCGGCCGCCTCCTCCCGCGTCAGCGGCCGCTCCCCGGCGAACCCCGCCAGAACCGAGGCGGCGGCGGTGAGGGGGCTCGCCGCGGGACCGGCGAGATAGAGCGCCGCGGTGGCCGCCTCCACGATCCCCGGCGCCTCGAGCGCGTCCCCGAAGTCGAGCGCGGCCAGGTCTTCCGGACCGGCGTTGACCGGCGAGCCGGCGGCCAGCAGCAGGTTGTCGTCGTTCAGGTCGTTGTGGAGCGCAGCCGGGGGAAGCTCGAGGAGACGGCCCAGATCGGAGCGGATCGACTCCGCCACCCGGCGGTAGAGGCCGGCGCGCTCCGGGGAGGCGATGGCGGTCGCGCCGAGGGCGATGACCCGCCCGGCGTGGCGGGGGGCCCATGGAAGGTCCTGCGCTTCGAGCCCGGGATGTCGGAAGCCGGCCAGCGCGCGCTGGAGCCGCCCGGCGAACCGGCCGGCCGCCTCCAGCAGGGCGTCGGTGGGCCGAGGGAAGACCGACAGCGCGACTCCGTCCTGATGGTGGAGAAGCCGGACGGCGTGGACCCGTCCGGCGAACTCCCGGTGGACGAGGCCCTCGCCGCCGGGCGCCGGCGCGAGGCGGGGCAGGCGGAGGCGGGGATCCCGCCGCCGGGCGTGCGCCGGCATCGCCGTCTGGAGATCCAGCCGGTCGGCAATTTCCGCCGCGCCCGAGATCTTGAGTACGAACCGCTCCCCGGACGCGGAGGTCAGGAGGAAGTTCCGGTCGCGCTCGCCGGAGAGAGGGGTCGCCTCCGCTTCGATGCCCCAGACCTCGCGGACGACCGCGGCCGCTCCGGCGGGATCGAGCGACGGACGTCCGGAGACCGGGTCGAGGAGCGACAGGGGGTCGGCCGGCGACGTCATCAGCGGAGTACGCGCCGCAGCACCGAGAGCTTGCCGCCGTACGGCGGGTAGCGGAGCGGGACGTCCAGCCACCTCGAGGCGGAGAACCAGGCGCGCTGCTGCGAGAGCCGGTCGAAGCCGTGAACCCCGTGGTAAGCGCCGAAGCCGCTCCGGCCCACGCCCCCGAAGGGAAGCGCGGGGTTGGCGCAGTGGACGACCGCGTCGTTCACCAGCACCGCCCCCGAGCGCACCGCCGCCGCCGCGGCCCGGACGACCCGCCGGCGGCGGGAGAAGACGTGGAGGACCAGCGGATCGGGATGCCGGGCGAGTTCGGCGAGCGCGTCGTCCAGCTTCCGGTACGGCAGCAGCGGCAGGATGGGTCCGAAGAGCTCCTCGCTGGCGGCCGGATGCCCCTCCGGCCAGGGGCCCGTCACGGTGGGGGCGAAGCGGAGCGTTTCCCGGTCCCGCTCTCCCCCGCGGAGCAGCGGCAGGCCGTCCAGCATGCCGGTCAGCCGGTCGAAGTGGGCGCGGTGGACGATCCGGCCGAAGTCGGGACTGCTGGCGGGGTCCTCCCCGTAGAACCCGTCGAGTGCGCGGAACAGTTCGCTCCGGAAGCGGTCGTATTGGCTCGCCGGGACGAGGACGAAGTCGGGCGCTACGCAGGTCTGCCCCGCGTTCAGGAATTTCCCCCACGCCAACCGGCGGGCGGCCAGGCGGATATTGGCCTTCTCATCGATCAGGGCCGGACATTTTCCTCCCAATTCGAGCGTAACCGGGGTCAAAGTCCGTCCGGCGGCCTCGGCGACGCGCGCTCCCGCGGCGCGGCTCCCGGTGAAGACGATGTGGTCGAAGGAACCGGAGGAGGCGAGCGCGGCCCCGGTCCGGGCGTCCCCGGAAACGACCTCGATGTGCCCCTCGGCCAGGACTCCCGGAACCCGCGCCGCGAGCAGCCCCGCGGTCGCCGGGGCGTGTTCCGAGGGCTTCAGCACCACCGTGTTGCCCGCCGCGATCGCCGCGACCGCCGGCCCAAGGCTCAACTGCAGGGGGTAGTTCCAGGGGGCGATCACCAGGACGACCCCCAGGGGCTCGGAGGTGATCCGGCTGCGCGCCGGCATCGTGGCCAGCGCGGTGGAGACCCGCTGCGGGCGCATCCAGCGGCGCAGGTTTCGGCGGGCCTGGCGGGCCTCCTGGACGACGAGACCGGTCTGCGCCGCCCACGCCTCGAACGGCGGACACCCGAGATCCTCCGCCAGCGCCCCCTCCCACGCCGCGCGGTCCTCCACCAGGAGGCGCTCGAGCGCCCGGAGCGCGCCGCGACGGAACGCGATCTCCCGCGGAGCGCCCGAAGACGCGAGACTCCGGGCCCGCTCGACGGCTCGCGTCAGCCCCTCGTCCACCTCGGCCGCGCAGTATAGGGGGCGCGGGTAGACTCGCGGGCCGCCGTGTCGTATCCGATTCCTGACTCAGCTCTCCCGTCGCCACGGGCCGCGCTTCCTGGCCGCGCCGAGGCGATGCCGGTTCCCGCGCGCCACTTCGTGCTGGACGCCCCGCTCACTCCGCCCTGGCCCGAGGGCGTTGCGGAGACCTTCTTCGGCATGGGGTGCTTCTGGGGCGCCGAGCGGCTGTTCTGGAAGATTCCCGGGGTCTACACCACGGCCGTCGGCTTCGCGGGCGGCGTCACTCCGAACCCCTCCTACCGCGAGGTGTGCACCGGCGCCACCGGGCACGCCGAGATCGTGCGCGTCGTCTTTCGACCGGAGCAGGTCTCGTTCGTCGAGCTGTTGCGCACCTTCTGGGAGCAGCACGACCCGACGCAGGGGATGCGGCAGGGGAACGACATCGGGACGCAGTACCGCTCCGCCATCTATGCCGTGGGCGGGGAGCAGCTCCGGGAGGCGCGCGCCGCGCAGGGCGTCTACGCCGAGCGGCTCGGCGCCGCCGGGTTCGGCGCGATCACGACCGAGATCCGCGACGCGCCGGACTTCTTCTACGCCGAGGAATACCACCAGCAGTACCTCGCGAAGAACCCGGCCGGATACTGCGGGATCGGGGGAACCGGGGTGTCCTGCCCGGCGCCTCCCCCGAACGGCGCGGGCGCCAACGGGGCGTGAGCGCCTCGTCCGCGAGCCCCGCCGGGACGGGGGACGCTGACCCCCGCGACGAGGCTTCGGAGGCCGCCCTCAAGGCCCGGTCGCTCGGGCTCGGCGGCGTCCGGCGGCACATCTTCCTGTGCGCCGACGCCTCGAACCCCAAGTGTTGCCCTCCGGACCTCGCCGACCGGTCCTGGCGCCACCTGAAGGCGCGCCTCGACGAGCTGGGCCTGGCCTGCGGGCCCGCCGGCGGCCCCGTCGCCCGCACCAAGGCCAATTGTCTGCGGATCTGCGCCGAGGGGCCGATCGCGGTCGTCTACCCGGAGGGCGTCTGGTACCGGGGCATGACCCCCGAGGCGCTCGACCGGGTCATCGAGAGCCACCTCGCCGGCGGCGCGCCGGTTCCCGAGCACCGCATCCCGACGCCCCGCTGAGCCCCGGGGGCCGCCGCTACAGGACGCGGCGGAGGAGCGTCTCCGCCTCGGCGGGCGTGATGCCGCGCCGGGCGGCGTAGTCCTCGAGCTGGTCCCTCCCGATCCTGCCGACCGAGAAGTAGCGGGCCTCGGGGCTCGCGAAGTAGAGCCCGGCGACCGACGCGGTCGGGGTGATCGCGAAGGACTCGGTGAGACGGACGCCGATCGCCGCCTCGGCGTCGAGGGCGTCGAAGATCTCGCGCGCGATCCCGGGGTCCGGGGTCCCCGGGTAGCCGGGAGCGGGCCGGATCCCGCGGTAGCGCTCGCGGAGGAGGTCCTCGGGTTCCAGGTTTTCCTCTTCGCCGTACCCCAGCTCGCGGCGCGCCGTCTCGTGGAGCTTCTCGGCGAGCGCCTCGGCGAGCCGGTCGGCGAGCGACCGCAGGAGGAGCGCGTCGTAGTCGTCGCTGGCGCGTTCGGCGGCGGCCACCGCCGTCTCGAGGCCGAGGCCGGCGGTGACGGCGAACATGCCGACCACATCCGCCCCTCCGGCGGCCGGGGCGCCGGCGCCGCCGTCCCCGAGGAAGTCGGCGAGCGCCAGGCGGGGCCCCTTCCGGTCTTCCTGCTGGCGAAGCGTCGGGATCCGGAACCGGGGCGGGCCGGACGCCGAGCGCGGTTCCCACACCAGGATGTCGTCGCCCTCCCGCGCGGCCGGGAAGAACCCGTAGACCGCGGCGGCGCGCAGTTCGTCGCCGGTGGCGAGCGCCGCGGCCCGGGCGCGGGCGGCGGCGAGCAGCTCGCGGGCCGCCGATCCGGAGTCCGGGTGATCCAGCAACGCCGGGAAGGTTCCCCGGAACTGCCAGGCGTGGAAGAACGGGGTCCAGTCGATGTAGGGGAGCAGCTCCCGGATCGCGATCTCGCGCAGGACGCGCACCCCCAGGAACCGGGGCCGGACATCCGTGGCCCGGGGGAAGCGGGGCGCGCGCCGGCGGGCCTCGGCGAGCGACAGCAGCGGCGGCCGCCCCTCCTCGCCGCGCTCGCGCAGCCGGCTCTGGGACCGCCGCAGTTCGGCGACATAGTCCTCCCGCTCGTCGCCCAGCAGGGACCGCGCGACCCCGGACGCCAGCGAGGCGTCCCGGACGTGGACCACCGGGCCGGAGCGGGTGGGGGCGAGGCGCAGCGCGGTGTGGCGCGCCGAGGTCGTGGCGCCGCCGATGAGGAGCGGCCGGTGGTCGCCGCGGCGCTCCATCTCGACGGCGAACCGCTCCATCTCGGCGAGCGACGGGGTGATGAGTCCGGAGAGCCCGACGAGCGCCGCGCCCCCGGCGTTGGCGCGCTCGAGGATCCGGTCGGCGGGGACCATGACCCCGAGGTCGTCGACCTCGTAGCCGTTGCACGCCAGCACGATCCCCACGATGCTCTTCCCGATGTCGTGAACATCCCCCTTCACGGTGGCGAGGACGATCCGGTCGCGGCGATCCGCGGCCTGCTCGTCGTTCCGCATGAAGGGTTCGAGCCGGGCGACCGCCCGCTTCATGACGCGGGCGCTCTTGACCACCTGGGGCAGGAACATCCGTCCATCGCCGAACCGCTCGCCCACGACCCGCATCCCGTCCATCAGCGGTCCCTCGATCACCCCGAGGGCCGACCCGATCCCGGCGAGCGCCTCGTCGGTGTCGGCCTCGATGAAGTCGGTGAAGCCCTGAACGACGGCGTGGGCGAGCCGCTCTTCGACCGGCAGCGCGCGCCAGGCGTCGTCCGCGCCGCGGCTGGAAGCCTGGGCGCGGGCCTCCGAGGCCACCTCGAGAAGCCGCTCCGACGCGTCCGGTCGGCGCGCCAGGACCACATCCTCCACCCGCTCGCGCAGGTCTTCGGGGATGTCGTCGTAGGCCGGGAGGCGGCCGGCGTTCACGATCCCCATATCGAGGCCGGCGGCGATGGCGTGGTGGAGGAACACCGCGTTCATCGCCTGTCGCACGCCCTCGTTGCCGCGGAAGGCGAACGAGAGATTCGAGACCCCCCCGGAGAGCAGCGATCCGGGACAGGCCTCGCGGATCCGGGGAAGCGCGTTCAGGAACTCGAGCGCATAGCGGTCGTGCTCCGCGATCCCGGTGGCGACCGCGAGGACGTTCGGGTCGAAGGCGATGTCCCCCGGCGGAACCCCGATGCCGGTGAGGAGGCGGTAGGCGCGGGCGCAGATCGCGGTCTTGCGGTCGGCGTCGACCGCCTGGCCCTCCTCGTCGAACGCCATCACGATGAGCGCGGCGCCGTAGCGGCGCACCCGCCGCGCGGAGTCGAGGAAAGCCTCCTCCCCGTCCTTGAGCGAGAGCGAGTTCACCACGCCCTTGCCGGGAAGCTGGCGGAGCCCGGCCTCGATCACGTCGAGGTCGGAGCTGTCCACGACCACCGGCAGCCGGGCGATGTCCGGCTCCATCGCCACCAGCCGCAGGAACCGGCTCATGCAGCCGGCCGAGTCGAGGAGCGCCTCGTCCATGTTGACGTCGATGAGGTTCGCGCCCCCGGCCACCTGATCCTGCGCCACGCCGATGGCGGCCTCGAAGCGCTCGCGCCGGATGAGCCGCGCGAACCGGCGCGAGCCGGTGACGTTCGTGCGTTCGCCGACGATGAGGAAGGCCCGCTCCGGCCGCACCAGTGGCTCGTTTCCGGCGAGGCGCAGTCCGGACCGGGCGGCGGGGACCTCGCGCGGCGCCGCGCCCCGGAGCGCCTTCCGGACGGCGTCGATGTGCTCCGGCGTCGTGCCGCAGCAGCCCCCGGTGAAGTTGAGCAGGCCCTGGCGCGCGAGGTCCCGGAGCGCCGACGCGGTGGCGACGGGGATCTCGTCGTAGCCGCCGAGTTCGTTCGGCAGTCCGGCGTTCGGGACGGCGCCCACCGGGACCGGGGCGTAGCGCGCCATGCGCTCCAGGATCGGACCCATCGCCTCCGCGCCGAGCGAGCAGTTCACCCCGGCCGCCGTGACGCCGGCGTGCTCGACGGACACCCAGAACGCCTCGGCGTCCTGCCCCGTCAGGTTCCGGCCTCCCTGATCCACCGCGGTGAACGAGACCAGGAGCCCGGGGTCACCGGGGGCCTCGGACATCGCCTCGGCGCAGGCGTCGAGCGCCGCCTTGGCGTTCAGCGTGTCGAAGCAGGTCTCGACCAGCAGCAGGTCCGCCCCGCCGGCGAGGAGCCCTCGCGCCTGTTCCAGGTAGGCGGCGCGGAGTTCCTCCCAGCCGATGGCCCGGTACGCCGGATCGGCCACATCGGGCGACACGCTGAGCGTCCGGTTCGTCGGGCCCATCGAGCCCAGCACGAACACCGGCCGGTCGGGCTGGAACGCCTCGATGGCGCGACGGGCGACGCGGGCGCCGGCGCGGTTGATCTCGAACGCGAAGTCCTCGAGGCCGTAGTCGGTGAGGGAGACCGCGGTCCCGTTGAACGTGTTCGTGGTGAGCGCATCGGCGCCCGCCGCGAGGTAGTCCAGGTGGACGCGCTCCACGAGCTCCGGACCGGTGAGGCAGAGGACGTCGTGAAGCCCCGCGAGCGGTTTCGGGTGTTCCCGGAGCCGGTCGCCGCGGAAGGCGGACTCCTCCAGCCGCAGCGCCTGAAGCATCGTCCCGATCGCCCCGTCGAACACGAGGATGCGCTCGCCGAGCGCCTCCCGGAAGGCGGCCCGGCCGCCGCGCGCCGCGCCGCTCATGCTGGCGCGCAGTCTAGGGCGGCCCCAGTCGGTCTCCGGGCCGCCCGGTACCATCCCCGAGCCTCGCCGGATGGCCGGGCGGGCCGCTCCGGAGCCCGTCCCGCCCGGGCGGGCGTTGACAACAGGCTCCCCGCTCATGCCCCTTCATCTCTGGGTCGCCGTCGCCATCGTGGGCGGCATCGCGACCGGCGTCGCGCTCGGCGAGACGGCGGCGCTCCTGCAGCCGATCGCGGACCTGTTCGTCCAGCTCCTGCGGATGCTCATCGCGCCGTTGATCTTCATCACGCTCTCGCTGGCGATCATCGGGATCCGCGGGCGCACCGCCGGGAGCATCGGTCTGCGGGTCTTCCTCTACAACCTCGCGACCCTCGGCGCGGCGCTCGTCATCGGGATCGGTTTCGCGGTCTGGATCGGGCCCGGCGTCGGCGTCGACCTGTCGGCGCTCGGAGGCGTACCGGATGACCCCGGAACCGGGGCGGCGCCCACCGGCCGATCCTTCGGCGACATCCTCGTCGGCATCGTGCCTTCGAGCATCGGTCGCGCCTTCGTGGAAGGCGATGTGCTCCAGGTCCTGTTCCTGTCGATCGTGTTCGGCTTCGCGGTGAACGCGTTGGGCGCCGAGCGGACAAAGCCGCTGGTGGCTGTCCTGCGCGCCGTGAACGACGTCCTCTACCGGGTCGTCGGGTGGGTCGTGCGGCTCGCGCCGCTGGGCGTCTTTGCGATCCTCGCCGCAGTCGTTGGCCAGTCGGGCCTCGGAGTGCTGGGCGCGCTCGGCTGGTACATGGGGGTCTGCCTCATCGCCGCGACCGTGCAGGTGGTGGGCGTTCACGGGGGCGCGGTGCGGCTCCTGGCCGGGCAACCGATCCGGAACATGCTGCGGGCGCTGCGCGAGCCGCTCCCGGTCGCGTTCGCCTCGGTCTCCACCGCCGCGGCCCTCCCGGTGTCCATGGCCTCGGTCCCGGAGGCGACCGGGATCTCCCGCCGGGTCGCGGGGTTCGCGCTCCCGTTCGGCGCGGCGGTGGGCCGCGACTCGAGCGGGATCTACCAGGTCGTCTCGGTCGTCACGATCGCGCAGCTCGTCGGGGAGCCGCTCGCCGGCGTCCAGTTCGCGGTGCTCTGGGTCACCGCGATCCTCAGCTCCTGGGCGGTGTCGGCGGTTCCCGGCGCCAGCTTCGTGAATCTCACGATCCTGCTCGGCGCGATGGGCCTACCGCTCCACCTCTCGGTCCTCGTCCTCGCGGTGGAGCGCCCGCTCGACCACCTGCGCACCTCGGGGAACCTCATCGGTCAGCTCTCGAACGCGGTCTTCACCGGGGCCACGTCCGGGGAGATCGGCCCTCCGGGCCGGAGCAGGACCGCCGCTCCGGTGACCTGACCGGGGGCTGGCGATGGTTCAGCGGGCGCGTCCGGTTCTGATCGCCCTGGCGTGGCTGGGTCTGCTGGCGGCGGGGTGCGGGGGCGACCCGGCCAGCGGGCCCGCGGTTCCCGCCGGACCGGTTCCGGCGGACGCCAGCGTCCGGGGGGTCGTGACCGCCACCGTGACCGGCGGACCGGTGGCGGGGGCCGTCTTCACCGTCGGCGGGAGCGTGGCGGGCCGGTCGGGAAGCGACGGATCGTTCGGCCTCGAGCTTGCCGATGGCGTCCACCAGGTCACGGTTGCGGCGCCGGGCTACGTCGAGCGGGTCACGCGGATCCGGTCTCCCGCCACCGACGTTGCGGTGGACGTGATCCCCGAGGCGGCGCCGTGGACGCTCGAGTTCTATCGGGAACTGGCCCGGAACGGCGCCGGGGGCGGCGAACTCGAACCGCTCGTCCGGTGGGAGGTCGAACCGGTCTTCTACATCGACACCCGCCCGGAGCCCGCCACCAGGGAGGCGATCCCGCCGGAGACCGTCGCCTTCGTCCGCGAGGCGATCCGGGTCTCGGTGTCGCTGCTCACCGGCGGCCGGTTCACCGGGGAACAGGTCCATGTGACCAATGAGCCGCCTCCGGATCTGACCCCCGGGACGGTCGTTCTTCGCTGGGACGCCAGGGAAGTGGCCGATGTCGCCGGGACCGCAAACGCCTTCGCCTTCCACGTCGGCGGTCCGGCGAATGTCGTGGTGTTCCGGCACATCGAGCAGACCTGGGCGGTCCACCATGAAATCGGCCACGTGATGGGGCTCTATCACCCGCTCGGGGGGTACCGCCCGACGCACATGTGGTACTCGGGCAACCTCGAGCCGCCCCACTTCACCGAGTGGGATCTGTTCCACGCGCGGGTGCTCTACTCGCGCCCTCCGGGGAACGTGGATATCGACCGGGACCCTCCCGGCTTCGCGCTCGGCGGCCCGGCAGCGACGACGGGAGCGGTCGCCGCCCCGCGCGGTCCGGTGATCTGCCCGCCGTCGCCGGCGCGCTGACGAGAACGGACTGCGCTAGCCGAGCAGCAGGTTCCGGGCCCGCCGGTCGGCGCGCGGGTCCTCGAACGACGCGAGCAGCCAGTTCGCGAACCCGGGGCCGTAGCGGTTCCGGAAGACCGCCGGGCTGAGTCGGCGCTCCTGGGGGACGCCTTCGGGAAACAGACCGTTGCGGGCGCGCAGGAAGCGGGCCCGGCGCTCCTCGTCGCGCCGCTTGGCGGCGCGCACCGCCCGTTTTTCCAGTCCGTCCAGGATCGCGAGCATCTTCCCCCGGGTTCGTTGCGCCGTGGGGCCGAGGCTGTGGTCGAGCGCCTCGACGGCGGACTCGACGGCCCGAAGGCCGGCGTCGAGATCGGCGCGGGTGGCGGCGATCGCCGCGGCGACTCCGGGGTCTTCGGTCACCCGGTTCAGCGCCGCCTCGTCCCGGGCGGCCAGTTCGTCGAAATCGATCCCGTCGCGGTCCACGACGCGAAGCTGCGAGGCGTTCATCACCGTCACCTGGTGGCGGGGCGTGACCAGCGGGCGCGGGATCCCGTGGAGCCCGTAGAGGCCGCCGATCTGGGCGTGGTAGGCGATCTCGGACGGGCCGGCGACGTAGGCGAGCGTCGGAAGCAGGAAGTCCTGGATCAGCGGGCGGAGCAGGACCGCGGCGCTGAGCCGCTCCGGCGCGGCCCGGAGCGCATCGGGCGCCAGCTCTTCGGCGCGCGCTCTCCGGCGGGCGCCCGACTCGTCGGTCACGAAGACGCCGTATCCCTCGGGCGTCGCCTGCCCGGAGTAGCCGGCGGCCTCGATGCGGGCGGTGCTCCTCCGGATGCGTCGACGCCCGTCCTCCCCGGCGGCGGCCCGTTCGTACACCGCCAGAGCGGACTGCTTGAAGACCGGAGCGCCGCCGTCCATCGCGACGAGCCCGGTTCCGCGGGTCAGGCGCAGGACGAATCGGGTGAAGGCCTCGCCGAGGGAGTGGCCGGGCGCATAGGCGGCGTGAAGCGCCTCCGCGACCTCGCCCGAGAAGTCGGTCGCCGGAAGCGCTTCGGTGAAGGCGGAGACGAGGTCGGGGATCGACTCGTCCAGAAGTCGGCGGGCCGCCGGGAGGCGGAGCGCCGCGTCGGCGGGCTCGTAGCGGAACACGCGGGCTTCCCCGGCGGGGTCGAGCAGCCAGGCGTCGCGCACCTCTTCGAAGTCGTGGTCGTCCGACTCGACCCAGAAGACCGGAACGACCGGGTTCCCGACGATGGCTTCGAGTTCGCGGGCGGTCGCGACCGCCGACATGGCCTTGGCCAGCGAGTAGAGCGGACCGCCGAAGAGGCCGGCCTGCTGTCCGGTGACGACCACCAGGACGCCGGGCTCGGCGATCCGGGCGGCGGCGGCCACCGCGAGCGCGTCGCCGCCGAGGGTCTCGTTCGTGTGGACGAGCGCGGCTGCGGTGGCCTCGCGCGGATGGGGGAACGCGCTCACCGAGGCGGCCGTCCGCTCCGCCACCGCAGGATCGAACGGGTCGGGGAGCAGATCGGCGAAGGCTCCGGGGTCCGCGGCCCAGGCGGGGAAGAACCCGCGGGCGGCGCCGGGCGGAACGAGCGGCAGCGTGCGCAGGAAGCCGCTCCCGGCGGCTCCGGGGAGGCCCGCAGCGGGGGCGGCGGACTCGCGCGGCGAGGTGACGGCGCCTCCGTTCATCGACCGGTTCCTCCCGGCGGTTCGGGGTCCTCGCCGCACAGTTCGCGCGCCAGCGCGACCGCGGGGTCGATCCGCCCCATGCGCTCCGGCGGGTACACCCGCCACCTCGCCTTGCCCAGGATCAGCTCCTCGGGAAGCGGCCCCCAGTGGCGGCTGTCGCTGCTGCGGACCCGGTTGTCGCCGACCACGAAGTACTCGCCCGCATCCAGGGCGATCTCGACGCTCTCCGGACGATCCGCCAGAACGGACGCGCCGCCCCCGGAAGCCCCCGGACACGGCTGGAGGTTCGCTCCGGTCGGGGCGAGCACCAGCACCTCGTCCTCGTGGAAGCGCACGGTGTCCCCCGGCAGGCCGGCCACCCGCTTCACCAGGATAGCGCCGGATCCCCCGGGATCGCGGAACACGAGGACATCGCCGCGATCCAGCGCGCCGAACCGCACGGCGATCTTGTCGACGAGAACCCGTTCGCCCGATTCGAGCGCGGGGTCCATGCTGGCCCCCTGGATCCGGAACACCTGAACTCCGTACGTCAGGACAAGCCAGGCGCAGATCCCGGACAGGGCGCCGGTCCGGGCCAGGCGGAGGGCGGACCGCCACCGGCGGCGACCGCTCCGAACCGGGGGAGGGATCACATCCGCTCCGGGACCGGGATCCCCAGAAGCTCCAGCCCGAGTCGGTGCTGCCAGTAGAACATCGTCACGCCGTAGGCCCGGAGTTCCCGGACCTCGGGGTCGGGTTCTCCCGCCACCTGGTGGCGGTGGTAGAAGGCGTTGAACCGCTGCGCCCCCTCGTAGGCCCAGCGCGCGAGCACCTGGGGGTCCTCCTGTTCCGCCGCCCGCGCCGCCGCTGCGCCGAGGCCGGCTGCCTCGCGCAACAACACCCAGAGGTCCCCGGCGTCCTCCGGCGGGAGCGCGTCGAGGCGGGCGTCGAGGTCCGGGAGCGGGGCGGGGAAGCGCTCCGGAACCGGGATGTCGAGCCGGGCGAGGATGTTCTTCGCGCGAACCGCGGCGTACTGGAGGTAGGGGCCGGTGGCCCCGTCGAAGCTGAGCGCCTCCTCGAGGTCGAAGACGATGCCCTGGTTCTTCGTGACGCGGACCATAAGGTACCGGAGCGCGCCGACCGCGATGTCGCGGGCCAGTTCGGTGCGCCGTCCCTCGTCGAGGTCCGGGTTCCTCGAACCGACCTCGTTCCGGGCCCGGTCGATCAGCGCGTCCAGGAAGTCGTCCGCCTTGACCCCGACGCCCTTCCTTCCGGAGACCTCGACCGCGCCGTCGTCTCCGTCGTCGAGGCCGCCGAGACCAAGCGCCTCCACCGTCGCCCGGGTCAGCGACACCATCTCGTAAGCGAGGTGGCGGGTCCGCGCCCGGTCCGCCTCGGTGGTGAGGCGGGCGACCGCTTCCTGGACGATCTGCTGGGGATAGGTCTGGCGGGTGTCGATGACGTGGTGGGCGATCGCCGCTCCCCCGAAGCGGGGCGCCGGATCGTCACCGGTGTCCTCCGTCGTGATCCAGGCGTCGGCGGTTCCGCCTGCGGCGTCCTGGTACCCGAAGAACCGCCGGTAACGGAAGGCGCGGTCCAGGAGCCCGAGCTGCCACATGTGGTAAGCGATGTCCTTGCCGACGTAGGTGACGGTTCCGTTCGAGCGCACGATGACCTTCTCGCCGTCCTGCGCCAGATCGGTCTCCATGACCCAGCACCCGCGGTTCTTTCCGTCCTCGCGGTAGCGGACCGCGCCGGTCTCGCGCAGCCGCTCGAAGGCGTGGTCCCAGAAGGAGAGCCGCAGGATCGTCTTCTCGCAGGCGAGCAGGTCGTAGCGCACGCCGATCCGCTCCATCGTCTCGAGGTGGCGGCGCGCCACCGCCTCGGCTACGACCTCTCCGATGGCGGACCATGGCGGCTCGCCGCGTTCCATGCCGTGGAGCGCCTCGCGCCGCAGCGCGGCGGCCTTCGGGTCGGCGGCGATCCAGCGGGAGACCTCGGTGTAGAGATCCCAGCAGAGGTAGTCGAAACGCGGCGCTTCGGTGAGTTGCCTGACCTCGGCTTCGCCTTCCTTCCGGAGCGCCTGGAACCCGAGCGCCACGTCCGCCACCTGGACGCCGGTGTCGTCGATGTAGTTCTGGACTTCCACCCGGCGCCCCAGGTATCGCAGGATGCGGGCGAAGGAGTCCCCCAGCGCCGCGTTCCGCAGGTGGCCGATGTGCGCCGCCTTGTTCGGGTTGATGCTGGTGTGCTCGACGATGTGGACCCCGTCGTGCGGTTCCGGGTCGTTCGGCCGCTCGGCGGCGGCGAGCCACGCCGCCCGGCGCACGAAGACGTTCACGTAGCCGGGCCCGGCGACCTCGACCCGCGCCACCTCCGGGCGCGCCTCGAGCGCCCCGGCGATCAGCGGCGCGATGGCGCGCGGCGACTTCCTGAGGACCCGGGCCAGGCCGAAGGCTGCGGGGAACGCGATGTCGCCCAGCGCCGGGGAGGGCGGCGTCTCGGCCGCCACCGCAAAATCGGGCGCCCCCGCCTGCGCCGCCGCCCGCCGCACGACCTCTTCCAGAACAGACTGCATCGGCGGCGCGCCCGGGAGTGTAGTGGGATAACCGGGGCGGCCGACGCGGAGCGCCCCGCTCCCGATCTGTAAGCTCCCCGGACTCCGCCGGAACGATGACCCGCGCCGAATTCACCGCGTTCCTGCGCGAACGCCCCCGGGTCGGCGACGGCGCGATGGGGACCGCGCTCTACAACGCGGGCGTCGGCGTCCGGCGATGCTTCGATGATCTGAACCGGTCCGAGGCGGACCGGGTTCGCGCGATCCACGCCGCCCACATCGAGGCTGGCGCCGACGTCGTCACGACGAACACCTTCGGCGCGAACCGGATCAAGCTGTCGCGGCACGGTCTCGCCTCGGATGTCCGGGCGATCAACGCCGCCGGGGTGCGGGTGGCGCGGCGGGCGGCCGGGCCCGAGATCCTGGTTCTGGGTTCTGTCGGGCCCACCGGAGTCGAGGTGCGGCTCTCCGAAGCGGAGGTCAGGGAGTCGGTCGAGGGCGCCTTCCGGGAGCAGATCGAGGCTCTCGCCGAAGCCGGCGTCGACGCTCTGCTCATCGAGACCTTCACGAGCGTTGACGAGTGTGAACTCGCCCTGGAGACGGCGCGGGGAATCGCGCCCGACCTCGGGGTCGCGGCGCTCCTGACGCTGACCGACCAGGCCGAGACGCCGCTCGGGATGCGCGCCGAGGTGGCGGCCCACCGGCTCGTCGCCGCCGGGGCCGACGCCGTGGGGCTGAACTGCGGGGTGGGGCCCGACAGCACGTTCACCGCGCTCCAGGCGATCAGCGGTTCGGTGAGCGTCCCGCTGATCGCGCAGCCGAACGCCGGGATCCCGGCCACGCTCGAAGGGCGGTTCCTCTACCCCTCCTCGCCGGACTACGTGGCGCACTATGCGAAGCGCTACCTGCGCCTCGGGGTCTCGCTCATCGGGGGCTGCTGCGGCACCGGTCCCGAGCACATCGGGGCGGTCGCCGGCGTCGTCCGGGCCGCGACTGCGGGCCGTCCGGCGAAGCCGGTGGCGCCGACGCGCCCGGCGGAATCAGCGGCCGGCAAGGAGCCCGCGCCCCCGGCCGAGCGGTCCCGGCTCGCCCGGGAACTCACGGACGGGCGGTTCTGCGTCTCGGTGGAGATGGACCCGCCCCGGGGCGGCGACGCCGAGGTGTTTCGCGAGGCGGCGAGGCGACTCGCAGACGCCGGGATCCACTATGTGAACGTGGCCGACGGTCCGCGGGCGTCGGCGCGCATGAGCGCGATCGCGTTTGCGGCGCTGCTCGAGCGCGACGGGGCGGTCGAGACGATCCTCCACTACCAGTGCCGGGACCGGAACCTGATCGGCATCCAGGCGGACCTCCTCGGCGCTCACGCGCTCGGGATCCGGAACCTGCTCGCCGTGACCGGAGATCCGCCGAAGCTCGGGGACTACCCGCACGCGACCGCCGTGTTCGACGTGGACTCCGTCGGGCTGGTCCGGATCGTGGAGGGGCTGAACCGCGGCCTCGATCTCGCCGGCAACGCGCTCCCGTCCGTGCTGCCCTTCTTCCCCGGAGTCGGAGTGAATCCGGCGGCGGCGGATCCCGAGGCGGAGATCCGCAAGTTCCACCGCAAGAAGGAGGCGGGCGCCCGGTACTGCCTGACGCAGCCGGTCTACGAACCGCGGCTTCTCGAGGACTTTCTGGATCGGATCGGCGGCCGGGACATCCCGGTGCTCGTGGGGATCCTGCCGCTCGTGAGTTCGCGGAACGCCGAGTTCCTCCACAACGAGGTTCCGGGCATGACGGTGCCCGACGCGGTCCGGCGGCGTCTGGCGGAGGCCGGAACCCGCAAGCAGGCGCGGGCCGTCGGCGTTGCGGTGGCGCGGGAGATGGTCGAGGCGGCGCGCGGGATCGCCGACGGCGCCTACATCATGCCGCCCTTCCAGCGCTTCGACCTCGCGGTCCGTTGCGTGGAGGGGCTGCTGTGAGCGGCGGCGGCCCGGAATGAAGCGAAGGTGAAAGAATCGGAGGGGTGAACTCCGGCCCTGTTCCCGCCCGGCGTCCCGGGCGGACAGCCTTCTGGTGGGGAGCGGGCGTGACGTCTCTTGCCCTTGCGTTCGCCGCAACCGCCGCCGGCGGCGGCGCGCAGCAGGTCTTCCAGTTCGAGTCGGGAGTCGATCTGGTCTCCGTCCCGGTGGCGGTGATCGGCGAGGACGGCGCCTTCATCGGCGGACTCGAGGTCTCCGACTTCCGGGTGCTCGAGGACGGGGTGGAGCAGGAAATCGTGGTGTTCGGCGCCGGGCTCGACGAGTCCTGGGTGGATCTTCCCCCGGACCAGAAGGAAGAGCTCTCCCGGCGGCAGGTGATCGGGCTGCTGCTCGACGCCTCGGGCAGCATGGAGGAGGACATGTCGCTCCTCCACGAGGCCGCGATCAAGTTCCTCACGAACATCCCCCGCACCGAGCATCTGTTCGTGATCAGCTTCGACGAGAACATCCGCCTCTCCGAGTACTCCTCCGATGACCAGCGGACCATCTCGAACCGGATCTACGACATCGAGGCGGAGGGCTGGACCGCGCTCTACGACGCGGTCGCGACGTTCCTGGACCGCGTCTGGGATTACGACGGCCGCAAGACGCTCGCGGTGTTCAGCGACGGGGCGGACTCGCGCTCGACGCTGAGCTACGCCGACGCGCTGGACCTGGTGCGGCTCGGCGACGCCACGATCCACTCGATCCATTTCGGGGACCGCACGCGCCACTCCGAGGTGTTCCAGAACGCGCGGTTCCTGCGCGCGATCTCGGAGACCACCGGGGGTTCCTACGCGCTCGCCTCATCGCTCGAACAGATCGACGAGCTCTACGACCGGATCCTCGACGAGCTCTACAGCCAGTACAGCATCGGCTACGTCTCGAACAACCTGCGCCGCGAAGGGCGCTACCGCGAGATCGAGGTCGAACTGACCCGTCCCGATCTCAGGGACGCCGAGGTCCGCGCCCGAAAGGGCTATTACGGACCACTCGATCCGCCTGAGCCGCCTGGAAGCCGATAGCGATACGGCCGGAACGCCGGGGACGCTCGGCCCGGAGGAAGCGCCTCCTCAGCCGGCGTCGTATCCCGTGACCCAGCGGTGGTCCACGATGAAGTCGAAGCCGCTTCGCAGCGGCCTCAGGCCGAGTTCCGCCACGAAGGAGCGGGCGAACGCCGCGCCCAGCACGTCGTCGGCGCCGCCGCGCTTCCCGGCTTCCTCGACGGCCAGGTCGGTGACCTGCAGCCGCCCTTCGATCGGGCCCGGGTCAGCGTCGGGACCGCTCGCCTGGATGCGGACGGTCCAGGGGTTGTGCTTGTCGTCTTCCGACTTCTCGGCCGGTGCGGCCTCGCCGCGGTAGGTGAGGCCGCGGCCCTCGAAGCTGAATTCCATCGGTTCGGTCCTTGCGCCGTGTTCCGTTCGGTTACGGGAGGTCGGGGGGGCTGAAGATCTGCGCGCCGCTCTGGCACTCGAGCGTGCCGAGGAACGCCAGGATGTCGGCGATCTGAGCGTCGTCCAGGTTGCGGTCCTGCAGCTCGTCGCGGTCGATGTAGGGGTTGTCGAGGCCGCCGCTGGCCATGATCCGCACCGCCTCTTCCAGCGTCGCCACGCTGCCGTTGTGGAAGTAGGGGGCGCTCTTCGTGATGTCCCGCAGCGTGGGCGTCTTGAACGCTCCCTGGCAGGCCTCGTCCTCCGTCGTGCTGCACCGGTCGGCTTCGGTGACGACCCATCGGCCCAGATCGGGATCCTCGGCGTCCATCCCGATCCCCACGTTGTGGTAGAGCATGTCGGTGAACAGCACGCCGGAGTGGCACACCGCGCATCCGGCCTCCGCGGTGAAGAGTTCGGCGCCCCGCTGGGCCGCTTCAGGGATGGTCGACTCGCCGCGGCGCCAGCCGTCGTAGGCGGTGTCGCCGCAATAGAAGGCGTCGCGCTCGAACGAGGCGATGGCCTGCACGACGTTCTCGGGAGTGGCCGGACCGCCGAACACCGCCTCGAACTGCTCCCGGTACCCGGGGATGGCGTTCAGCGATTCGACGACCGCGTCCGCGTCGGCGCCCATGTTGCCGCCGGTCCAGGCCGCCATCGCCTGCGCCTCGAGCGAGCCGCTGCGCCCGTCCCAGTAGAACTCGGTGTGGTAGGCGATGTTCCAGAGCGTCGGGCTGGAGCGCGTGAGCACCCGGCCGAGAGCCCCTTCCGCGACCGGCAATCCGTCGGTCAGCCCGTTCTCGACGAGGTGGCAGCTATAGCAGGAGCGCGTCCCATCGGCGGAGAGCCGGGTGTCGAAGTAGAGCTGCTTGCCGAGCGCCACCTTTTCGGGCGTCTGCGGATTGTCCGGCGGGATGACCGGCGCCGCGAAGTCGGCGGGAGGTCCGGGAACGAACGCCGTCTCCTCGGGGACATCCTCCGCGACCGGATCCTCGCCGGCCGGCGCGCAGCCGATCACGAAGCCGCCGACGGCGAGTGCGATCCCCAGGGACAGGAGGGCAAACAGGACGAATGGACGCATGAAGTGGAACCTCCTGGGGATCCCGGGGAGACGGGACCCGGGCGCGGGAACGCGAAATGCTACCAGCCGTTCCGGCCGGTTCCGGGGCGTTCCGCCGTTGCTGGAACGGCCCCCGCCGTTCCGCGATAGGCTCTGCTTCGTGCGTCGCCCGGCCCGCGGAAGAGTCATCGGGGGCGGCCTGTTGCTTGTGGCGCTCGCGGCCGCGGGGGTCGCCGCCTCGGGCGCGCTTTCGCCGTTCACCGCGTGGCAGGCGCCGCCGCCGCCGGCCGCGCCCTCGGGCCTCGCCCTCCAGCCCAGCAGGCAGGAGCTTCGCGAGATGATCGCGGCGGCCACCGGAAGAGGGCGCCGGGGGCGCGACCGGGACCCGTTCGGGGTGGGCCCGAAGGGCATCCACGACTTCTATTTCACCCGCGCCGCCTACTCGAGTTACGGATGGCGGGGCTGGCAGGTGGACTACCCGAAGGCCGACCGGCAATTCCTGATCGGCCTCCAGCGCCTGACCAATCTGGACTCCTACGCGATGGAAAACGGGGTCCTGCTCACCGACCCCGACCTGGGCCGCTTCCCCTTCCTCTACGCGGTCGAGGTGGGCCACATGCAGATGTCCGAGCCCGAGGTTCTGGCGCTCCGCCGGTATCTGCATCAGGGCGGCTTCCTGGTGGTGGACGACTTCTGGGGAACCTACGAGTGGCTCAACTTCGCGGGTGAAATGGGCCGCGTCCTCCCGGGCCGCCCGATCGAGGACATCCCGCTCGACCACCCGCTGTTCCACTCGTTCTACCAGGTGGACGAGATCGTTCAGGTGCCCAACGTGGGGCAGGGGATCCGGGGCGGTCCGACCTGGGAGCGGGATGGCTACACCCCGGTGGTCCGGGGCATCTTCGACGACGAGCGGCGGCTCATGGTGCTCATCAACTGGAACACCGACCTCGGGGACGCCTGGGAGTGGGCCGAGGACCCGCGTTACCCGCTGACGTATTCGCTCTACGCCTACGAGATGGGAATCAACTTCATCATCTACGCCATGACCCACTGAGCGCCCCCCGGCGGCGGTGCGCTCTCTCTCGTAAATCCGGTCCGGATCGATGTTCTCCCGCGCGGTCGAGTGGCTCTTCGGAAGCCCCCCGGTCGCCTTCTCCCGGGGAGATCTCGACCTCCTCGTGGCGTGGCCGGCGTATTTCGCGGGCGTCGTCCTCATCGCGGCGGTCGTGTGGTTCCTCCTCGGGTATCGCGCCGCCGGCGTCCGGGTCCGGCCCGTCGAGCGCATCCTGCTGGCCGCGGCCCGGGCGGGCGCGATCGCGCTCGCCGCGCTGTGCCTGCTTCGGCCCCAGCTCGTGGTGTCGCTCACCGTGCCGCAGGAGAACCTCGTCGCGGTCCTCCTCGACGACTCGGCCAGCATGGGAATCCGCGATGTCGCGGGCGGCGAACAGGCCCGGAGCGACGCGCTGCTGGCGGCGTTCCCGGCCGACCCGGACGAGGACCCCGATGCGCTGGGACCCCGCCTCGAAGAGGAGTTCGTCACCCGCTTCTTCCGTTTCGCCGGGGACTCGGGACGGATCGACTCGCCCCGGGACCTCACGTTCTCCGGCGCGCGCACCGACCTCGCCCGCGCGCTCACCCGCGCGGTGGACGAGCTGGCATCGCTGCCGCTCGCTGGCGTCGTCCTGCTGACCGACGGGGCGCAGACGGTCGGAGGCGAGGCGGACGAGGGGCTCGAGGAGGCGCTGCTCGACCTGCGGGGACGCGGATTGCGCGTCTACCCGGTGGCGTTCGGGGAGTCGAGCGCGGAGGCCGACCTGGAACTGGTCAGCCCGGATCTCCCGGCGCGCGTCGTCCAGGGCTCGCTCGTCGAGGTGCGGGCGCGGATCCGCGCCCGGGGACTCGCCGGCCGGACGGCGCGCTTCGAGGTGCTCGACGAAGGGCGCATCCTGACCCAGGAGACGGTCCGCTTCGGCTCGGACGACGAAGAGACGACCGTTGTCGCGTTCGCCCCGGCGAACGACCCGGGCGCCCGGCGACTCCGGCTTCGCGTCGCCCCGTTCACCGGGGAGACCGTCGTGCGGAACAACGAGCAGCGCGCGCTCCTGCTCGTCGAGGATCGCCCGGCGCGGATCCTCTACTTCGAGGGGCAGCCCCGCTGGGAGATGAAGTTCCTGCGGCGCGCCGTCGAGGCGGATGAGGGACTCCAGGTCGCGAGCCTGCTCCGGACCGCGGAGGGCAAGTTCTACCGGCTGGGCGTCAGCGGACCCGACGAGCTCGCCGGAGGCTTCCCGGACACCCGGGAGGAGCTGTTCGAATACGACGCCATCATCCTCGGGGGCGTCGAGGCCGGGTTCTTCACCCAGGACCAGCTCAACATGCTCCGCGACTTCGTCAGCCAGCGCGGCGGCGGCCTGCTCACCCTCGGCAGCGGGCGCTCCTACGGGAGGGGCGGGTACCGGGGCACGCCGCTCGCCGAGATCCTCCCGCTGACGCTCCCCGACGCCATGGAGACCGGGTCCGGGCCGCGTCCGGAGGATCTCCGCGAACTGCAGGTCCAGCCGACCCGGGCGGGGGCCAGCCATCCGGTCGTGCGGCTCGACCCCGATCCCGGACTCAACGCCTCCCGCTACCGCGAGCTGCCCCTGCTGTCCACGGTGAACCTGGCGATGACCGCGAAACCCGGCGCCATCACCCTGCTCGAGGGGACCGGACCCGGCGGGGAGAGCGAGCCGGTCCTGCTGTTCCAGCGCTTTGGCCGCGGCCGGGTGGCGAGTCTCACCGTCCAGGACCTCTGGCTCTGGCAGATGGACGTCTCGGTCCCGCTCGAGGACGAGACACACGAGACGCTCTGGAGGCGGCTGCTGCGCTGGCTGGCGGCCGACGCGCCCCGCCGGGTCGAGGCCTCGCTGGCGCCGGTCCGGTCGCTCCCGGGAGAGCCGGTGACGATCCGGGCGCGCGTCGAGGACGAACGGTTCCTCGCGGTGAACAACGCCGAGGTCGAGGCGTGGATCACCGCGCCCGACGGCGAGTCGCCGCCGGTCCCGCTCCTGTGGACGGGCGAGGCCGACGGCGAGTACTCCGGAGTCTTCGTCCCGGCCACCGCCGGGCTCCACCAGGTCGAGGTGCGCGCCGCCGGCGGCTTCGTCGGGGAGGGCGCGGCGCCGGGGAGCGCCGAGGCCTGGGCCGAGGTCGGGGCGGTGGATGACGAGTTCTTCGGCGCCGGGACCGACCGGGAGCTGCTTCGCCGGATCGCCGACTCGACCGGAGGCCAGATGTTCGAGGTGGACGGCGCCGAGGACCTGGTGGACCATCTGAGCATCGGCGAATCGGGCGCCACCGTCGTGGAGCGGCGCGATCTGTGGAACCAGCCCGGGGTGTTCCTCCTGCTGCTTGCGCTTCTCGCGGCGGAGTGGTGCGGTCGCTCGCTCCGCGGGATGGCCTGATGATCGCGGCCGCGGCGCTGATCGCCGGCCTCTCGCTGGCCCCGTCCGCGGCGATGGCGAGCGACCGGGCTCTCATCGTCGTGGCCGGCGTCGGGGGCAGCCCCGAGCACCGCGAGCGGTTCACCGGCTGGGCGGTCTCGCTGTGTGAGGCCGCGCACCTCGGCCCCCGACCGCCGCGAGTCGAGCTGCTGGTCGAGCGGCCCGACCCCGAGGCTTCGGGCGTGTGCGCCCCCACCGGGCGCAGCCGCCGCGAGGAGATCGCCGCCCGGCTCTCCGCCGCCCGCGAGGACGAGGAGCTGATGCTCGTGCTCATCGGGCACGGCAGCCGCGATCCCGGGGCGCGCTTCAACCTTCCCGGGCCCGACCTCTCGCCCGCCGATCTTGCCGGCATGCTCGACGGCTACGGCGGCGAGGTCACGGTGGCGCACCTCGGAAGCGCCTCCGGCGCGTTCCTCCCCGCGCTCTCCGGTCCGCGGCGGGTCATCCTCACCGCGACCACCGCCACCCAGGCGAACGAGACCCGGTTCCCGAAGCATTTCGTCGAGGCGCTCACCGCGCGCGACGGGGAGGACGACCTCGACGCCGACCGGAACAAGGACGGGGTGCTGACCGCCCTCGAGGCCTTCGACTTCGCCCGCGCCGCGGTGGAGCGCGAGTACGAGGAGGCCGGCCTGCTGCGGACCGAGCACCCGCTCCTCGACGACAACGGCGATGGCGCGGGCAGCCGCGAGCCCGGAACCGATCCGGGCGCGGACGGCGTTCTCGCCTCCCGCACCGCCGTGCTCCTCCTCGAGGGGACCGCGGCGCTCGAGGCGGCGGCGGCGGAAGACAACGAGGAGTTGCGCGCGCTCCTCGAGCGGCGCGACGAGCTGGCGGCGCAGGTGGACGTGCTCCGGGCGACGCGCGACGCGATCGACGAGGAGACCTACCTCAACGAACTGGAGGATCTGCTCCTCGAGATCGCCGCTCTCAACGAGGAGATCAGCGCCCTCCGGGAGCCGGGCTCGTGAGGCTCGGACTCTTCGCGCTCGCCGGGGCGCTCGGGTTCGGCCTGTCGGGCCCGTCGGCGGCGTCCGGCTGGCCGGAGGGACCGGAGGCGGCGGCCGCGGCCCTGCGAAGCGGGGACTGGGAGGCCGCCGAACGCGAGTACCGCGGCTTCGTGGAGGGCCCTGGCTGCGCGCGCGACGCGGCCGCTGGCGAGAGCTGCATCGCGGCGCGCCGCGGCCTCGCCGAGACGCTGCGCCTCACCGGTCGCTACGCCGACGCCGTCGAGGTCCTCGAAGCGGAGGCGGCGTCGTCGTCGCCCGGCGTCCTGCTGGACCGGGCCCGGATCCATCTGGAGGTCGGGGAAGCGGGCGCCGCGTCCGGGCTGCTCCGGCGGCTGCTGGTGGCGCCCGGCCCCGGTTCGCTCTCCGAGACGGTCGAGGCGGCGTCGCTTCTCGGGCGCCTCGAACTGCGGCTCGGGGAGCGCGAGTCCGGGCTGGCCCGCCTCGACGGGGTGCTGGACGCCTACAACACCGCGCCGGTCGCGGCGTTCACGCCGCGCGGCCTGGTCGCGGTGGGGACCGCGGCGGCGACCCTCGGCTTCCAGAGCTCGGGCCTCTTCCGCGACGCGCTTCGCGTCTTCGACGACGCGGCGGCGCTCGATCCCGACGACCCGGCCCCCCGCATCGCCGCCGGGGAGCTTCTCCTGTCCAAGTTCAACAGCGCCGAGGCGCTCGAGAGCTTCCAGGCGGTCCTTTCCGGGAACCCCCGGCATCCGGAGGCGCTCTTCGGTGTGGCGCGGATCCCGGCGGCGATGCGCGGCCCCCAGATCCCCGGCGCCGCGCCCGACGGGGCCGGCGGCCCCCTGGAGCGGGCGCTCGAGGCGAACCCGGTCCACCCGCCGGCGCGGGCGCTCGAGATCCACCGGCTCCTCGAGGCCGGACGCCTCGAAGAAGCCCGGGCCCGGGCGGAGGATGCGGCGGAGGCGCTGCCGAAGGCCTCCGAAGTCCTGGTCGCGCTCGGCGCGGTTCGGTTCGTCGGTGACGACCAGGACGCGCTGCGGGACATCGAGGCGCGATTCGTCGCGGCGTGGCCGGGCGACCCGGCGTTCCACATCGGGATGGCGGAGGCGGCGGAACGCCAGCGCCTCTACCGGGAGGCGGGGGAACGGGCGAGGGCGGCGCTCGCGCTGGCGCCCGCTTCGGCGGGGGCGGCGCGGCTCCTCGGGCTGAACCAGCTTCGTCTCGGCGACATCGAGGACGGCCGGCAGACCCTCGCCGCCGCCTTCGAGCGGGATCCGTTCGACGCGCTGCTCAAGAACAACCTCGACCTGCTCGACGAGCTCGCCGGGTTCGAGGCGCTGGAGGCGCCGCCGTTCGACATCGCGCTGCCCGCCGACGAGGCGGAGCTTCTCGGCCCCTACGTCGCCGAGGTCGCCGCCGAGGCGCTCGAGACGTTCCGGGACCGCTACGGATTCGAGCCGCAGGAGACGATCCGGATCGAGATGTACGACCGGTCGGCGGATTTCTCGGTGCGCACCGTCGGCATCCCGGGCATCGGGGCCCACGGGGTCTGTTTCGGAGTGGTGGTCGCGATGGAGTCGCCCTCGGCGCGCGAGGTGGGGAGCTACCACTGGGCATCCACGCTGTGGCACGAGCTGGCCCATGCGGTCCACATGGGCATGACCGGCAACCGGGTTCCGCGCTGGTTCACCGAGGGCCTCAGCGTCCTTGAGGAGCGTCGCCGCTTCGGCGACGGCGCTCCGTTCCTCTTCTACGCGGCGCTTCGCGACGACCGGCTGCTCGACCTGCCGCACCTCGACGAGGGCTTCATCCGTCCGACATGGCCGGGGCAGGTGGGCGTGTCCTACTTCCACGCCTCGCTGGTGCTCGAGACGATGGAGGACCTCTACGGCTTCGGGTCGATTCTCGCGGCGCTCAAGGGCTTCCGCGAGGGGCGCGACTTTTCGGAGACGCTCCAGGAGACCGCCGGAGTGTCCGCCGAGGAGCTCGACGAGCTGGTGGACGCGGTGATCGAGGAGCGCTACGGCGCGGCGGCCCGGAACCTCTCGCAGCCTCCGGGCCCGCGCGGCGGGGTTGGGCCGCCGGCGCCGGCGGCTCCGGCGCAAGGGGCGGTTGGCGGTCCGGACGAGCTGCTGGCGGCGGCCGACGCCGCGCCGGAGGACTTCGTGCGCCAGTTGCGCGCCGGAGCGGCGCTCGCCGAGGCCGGGCGGGACGAGGAGGCGGAGGAGCGCCTGATGCGCGCGCTGGAGATCGCCCCCGGCTACGGGGGAGCGGACGGGCCCCGGCTCTTCCTGTCGCGGATCCACGAGCGCGCCGGGCGAACCCTCGAGGCGGAGCGGGCGCTCTCGGAACATCTGGCCCGGGCGCCGGCCGCTTACGAGGAGTGGGTCCGGCTCGCCGCCTTGCGCCGCGACGCCGGCAACCTCCGCGGGGCGGCGGCCGCGCTGACCGCCGCCGGGGGGGCGTACCCGTTCTTTCCCGAGTCCCACATCCAGCTCGCGGATCTGGCGGCCGAACTCGGTGAGACCGGTCTCGAGATCAGGGAGCGCGAGGCGGTTCTCGCCTCGGGCGCTCCCGACCGCGCCGAAGCCCTCTACCGCCTGGCGCTCGCCCACGCCCGCGCCGGGGAACCGGCGAGAGCTCGTCGCCGGGTTCTCGAGGCGCTCGAGATCGCGCCGACCTACGACCCGGCGCTGCGGCTGCTGGTGGATCTCCGGAGCGCGCGATGAGACCCCGGCTCGTCGTCGTCGCGGTGGTCGCCGCCCTGCTCGTCGGCGCCGGCGGTCTGGTCGCGGCGGGCTGGGCCACCGCCGGCTGGAGCGTGGCCGGGCTGCCCGGAATCGGGGTGGCCGGATCCGGCGCCGACGAGCTGACCGCGACCTTCCGCCCCGATCCGAACGCTGTAGAGCTGCCTCTCGACTACGAGAACCGGCGCTACGACGATGAGTTCACCTTCGCGCGCATCCGGTTCGAGCCGCCCGCCTACCGCCGGGGCCGGTTCTACTGGGGCCTCGACCTGAAGTGGAACCACGACTACCCCTGGGGCGAGGAGAACCTTGCGCTCATCCTCTCCGAGTACACGTCGATCCAGGTGAAGCAGGGCGTGGGGGATATCTGGTCCCTCAACGAGCCCGAACTCTTCCGCCGTCCCTTCGCCTACCTCTGCGAGGTGGGGTTCTGGCATCCGAGCCCGCAGGAGGCCGAGAACCTGCGGGCCTGGCTCCTCAAGGGGGGCTTCCTCGTCGTGGACGACTTCTTCGAGCCGTTCGCGCTCGGGAACTTTCTCGAGCAGATGGAGCTGGTTCTGCCCGGCTACGATGCGGTGAGGCTGGACGTGACCCATCCGGTCTTCGACTCCTTCTTCCACATCGAGACCCTCGATTTCGAGCACCCGGGGCTGCCCCACCTCGTTCCCGAGTACTACGGTTTCTTCGAGGACAACGATCCGACCCGGCGACTCATGCTGATCGCCAACTACAACCACGACATCGGCGACTACTGGGAGCACTCGGGGAGCGACTTCTGGCCGGTCGCGCTGACGAACGAGGCGTTCAAGTTCGGTGTCAACTACGTCATCTACGGGATGACGCACTGACGGGCCCTGAGCCCGGACAAGGAGATCTCCTTGACTGAAGACGCAAGGGAAGCCGGCGGCGCCGCGCTCGCCGCCGCCCCCGACGAGACCGCGATCGAGGCTCCCGCCGGGGGGGCCCTCACCGTGTCCGACGCCGATATCGCCGGACAACTGCGGGACGCCACCGAGCGGATCACCGCCGAGATCGGCAAGCGGATCATCGGCCAGGAGACAGCGCTCGAGCAGGTCCTCATCAGCCTCTTCGTCGGGGGCAACAGCATCATCACCGGCGTTCCCGGCCTCGCCAAGACGCTCATCGTGCAGACGCTCTCCGAGGTGCTGTCGCTCGATTTCCGGCGCATCCAGTTCACCCCGGACCTGATGCCCTCGGACATCACCGGCACCGACATCATCCAGGAGAACCCCGAGACCGGGAAGCGGAACCTGGTCTTCGTGAAGGGCCCGGTCTTCTCGAACATCGTGCTGGCGGACGAAATCAACCGGACGCCTCCGAAGACGCAGTCGGCGCTCCTGGAGGCGATGCAGGAGCACCAGGTCACGGTGCAGGGCCGGACCTACCCGCTCCCCGAGCCCTACTTCGTCTTCGCCACGCAGAACCCCATCGAGCTCGAGGGGACCTACCCGCTCCCCGAGGCCCAGCTCGACCGTTTCCTGTTCAACATCATCATCGACTACCTGCCGGTGGAGCAGGAACGCGAGGTCGTGCGCGAGACGACCTCGGACGAGACCGCCGAGCTCCGGCAGGTCCTCTCCGGCGAGCAGATCGTCGAGTTCCAGCATCTGGTCCGCCGGGTGCCGGTGACCGATGCGGTGCTGGCCTACGCGGTGGATCTGGCGCGGCGCACCCGGCCCGGATCGTCGGCGGCGCCGGCGTTCATCCGCGAGCAGGTGGAGTACGGCGCGAGCGTCCGGGCGGCCCAGTTCGCCATCCTCGCCGGGAAGGCGCGCGCGCTCATGCGGGGCCGTCATCACGTGGCGGTCGAGGACATCCGCGCGCTCGCCGCGCCCATCTTCCGCCACCGCATCCTGCCCAGCTTCCAGGCGCGGGCCGAGAAGATCGACTCCGAGGCGATCATCGCCCGCGTTCTCGAGGAGACGCCGCTCCCGGCGTCCCGGATGTAGGAATCGGGCTTGAACTCCAGCGCTCGTCGGCGCGCGGTATCCGCGAGGAACGATGGATAGCGCCCGGTTCGTGGACCCGGTCGCGCTCGCGCGGATCGGCAACCTGTCGCTGGTGGCCCGGATGGTCGTCCAGGGGTTCATCAGCGGGCTTCACCGCTCCTCGGTTCTGGGCCGCTCGATCGACTTCGCCGAGCACCGGCCCTACATGCCGGGGGACGACATCCGCCGCCTCGACTGGCGGCTGTTCGCACGCTCCGACCGGTTCCACGTGAAGGAGTTCGAGGCGGACACCAACGCCAACTTCGTGGTGGCGCTCGACGCTTCGCGCTCGATGGACTACGGCCTCGCCGGCGCCAGAAAACTCGACTACGCCCGGATGCTGGCGGGCAGCCTGACGGCCTTCTCCCGCTCGCAGCGCGACCGGGTGGGCCTCGGGGTGTTCGACGACGACCTGCTCGAGTTCGTCCCGCCGTCGGCCCGCCATCTGGACACCGTGCTCGAGCATCTGGCGCGCGCGGAGCCTCCCCCGGGCGCCGCCTCGGGCGGGGAGGGGTCGCGGCTCTCCCGGCCGCTCCGGAGCCTGGGGGCCGCGCTCGGCCGGCGAGGCCTGGTGGCGGTCGTCTCTGACCTCTACGAGTCGCCGGAGGACATCCTCACCGCGTTCGACGCGCTGCGGGCCACCGGCCACGACCTTATGGTCTTCCACGTCCTCGACCCCTCCGAGCTGGACCTCGATCTGAGCGGAACCCCCGGCTTCGAGGAGTCGGGCGCGCGGTTCCAGGATCTGGAGTCCGGCGCGGTGCTCGACCTGTCCCCCTCGAAAGCGCGCGCCGCCTATCGGTCCGCGATGGAGGAGCACATCGCCGAGTTGCGCGCCGGCTTCGGCCGCGCCGGCGTGGACTACATCCTGACGGACACTTCGGTCCCGCTCGACTTCGTGCTGTTCCGCTATCTCGTCGAGCGCGAGAACCGGATCGGCGCCCGGAGAGGGGCCCAGCGGCAGTGAGTTTCCTCGCCCCCCTCTTCCTGCTCGGCGGCCTGCTCGTCGCGCTCCCCATCGTCCTGCATCTGACGCGGCGGCGCCGCGAGCCGATCCCGTTCCCGTCGTTCCTGCTGCTCCGCGCCACGGCGGCCACCGCCCGCTGGAAGCGCCGGCGGTTCCGCCACATCCCGCTCCTGATCCTGCGCTGCCTCGCGCTCGCGCTCATCGCCGCCGCCTTCGCCCGGCCGCTGATGGAGCGGGACGAGACGGATCCGGCCAGCGCCGCGGCGCCGCTGGACCTCGCAGTGCTGCTCGACCGCTCGGCGAGCATGGCGATCCCGGGGCGCATGGACGCGGCGCGGGCGGCCGCGCTCGAGGAGCTCGGCGCGCTCGGCCGCGGAGACCGCGCGCTCGTCGCCTCCTTCGCCGACCGGGCGGTGGGGCTCTCGGAACTCACCGAGGACATCGACGCGCTCCGCGCTGAAGTCGACCGGATCGTCCCCGGCGACGGCGCCACCCGGTTCTCGGCGGCGCTCGGCCTCGCCGGAAGACTGCTCCCCGCAACCCGCGGCCGGCGGCGGGAGGTCGTGTTGATTTCCGACCTGCAGCGCACCGGTTTCGAGGACGGGATCCCGTCCCCGAGCCTGCCGCCGGGCGTCGGGCTTCGCGTCCGCCGGGTCGGAGGCGAGCCGCCGCGCAACCTCGGGGTTCGCGAGGTCCAGGTCGCGGCCGACGGCGGAGATCGGATCGCGGTCACCGCCTCGCTCCAGGTCGCCGGCGTCGCACCGGAGGAGACGGTCGAGGCCACGGCGGAGCTTTGGGTCGCGGGCGAGGCGGTGGACCGGCAGACGGTTTCGCTCGCCGGGGACCGCGCCGCGAGCGTGCGGTTTGCCTCGACCCCCGCGCCCACCGAGGCGCGCGAGGCCGAGGTCCGGCTGCCCGAAGATGCGTTCGCCGCGGACAACCGGTTGCGGTTCGTGATCCCGAGCGAGGCCGCGCTTCCGGTCACCGATCTCGGGGACGCGGACGCGCTCCACGTCCGTGAGGCGCTCGCGGTCGGGGTCGCTCCGGCCTTCGCGGTGTCCTCGGGACCGCTTCGGGGCGAGTCGGCGGTGGGCGCGGCGCTCGGCGGCGCCCGCGCGGCGCTCCTTCGGGATCCGGGTCGGCTGGACACCGGGGGCGCCCGCGCCGTGGCCGATTTCGTGCGCGGCGGCGGCGGAGTCGTGGCGGCGGTCGGATCCCGACGCATCCCGGATGCGGTGTGGGCGGAGCTCGAGGGGGTGTTTCCGGCGGCGGTCGGCGGCGTCGTGGACCGGGAGCCCGCCGGGCGCATCGGCGAGCTGAGCCGGCACCCGGTGTTCGCTCCGTTCACCGGGGAAGCGGCGTCTTCGCTGTCCCGCTCCGCGGTGTACCGCTACCGGGCGCTCTCCGAGCTGGCGGAAGGCGTCGAGACGCTGGCCCGCTTCGACGACGGCCGCCCGGCGCTTCTTTCGCGACGGACCGGAGAGGGGGTCGTCCTGCTGTTCGCCTCCTCGCTGGACGCCCGCTGGAACGATCTGCCGCGCCGACCGGCGTTCGTGCCGTTCCTGCACCGGATGGTGGAAGTGGCGGCCCGCCACGAGCGCCTCCCGGTGGCCTATCGGGTGGGCGACAGCGTCGAGCCGGTCCGGGCGTTCGGGTTGTCCGCGCCCGACGGCGACGCCGAGGTCCTCGTCGAGTCCCCCTCCGGCGAACGGGTCGTGATCCCGGACGCCGGCGCGCTGCGGATGGAGGAGGCCGGGTTCTTCCGCGGCCGGCGGACCGGCGCGGTGGGCGGAGCCCCGATTGCGGCGAACCCCGCTCCCGGGGAGGCCGACCTGCGGGTCTTCGACGTCGAGGAGGTTCGCCTCGGGGCGGCGGCGCGGGGGGTGGAGGCTGGTCCGGAGGGCGAGGCGGACGCCGCCGCGGACGCCGGATTCCTCCCGGGGACTCCGCTCTGGTGGGCGCTCCTCGTGGTCCTCGGCTTGCTCCTCGTGGTCGAGGTCATGACCGCGAACCGTTTCACGCCGTCGCGCGCCCGCGCCGGGCGCGATCCCGGCTCCTATACTGTGGCCTGACCGGCAAGGAGCGCCCCTTCCATGGAGACCCTCGGGCTCGACCCCACTCCCCGCAGTCCTTTCGAACCGACGCCCGGGGAGCGGTATGAGGAGCTGATCCGGGTCATCCGGCGCGTGCGCTCGCGCTGGCGCACCCGGCGGCTGCTCCTCGGCGGCGCGGCGCTCGCGGTGGCGGGGGTGGTGCTGGTCGGCGGTTCGTCGGCCATCCTCGAGGCGGCGCGCTATGCGCCGTGGGCGGTCCGGGGGCTCGCGGCGCTGACCTGGACGCTGCTCGCCATCGCGGTCTGGCGGTTCGTTGCGAGGCCGCTCCGCTCCCGGGTGAGCGACCGGCGGGTCGCGCTCTACGTCGAGGAGCACGACCCGACGCTTCGCGAGGCGGTCATCAGCGGCGTCGAGCTGGGGAAGGAGCTCGACCACAAGGGAGGGGCGAGGCCGGGGTTCTCCCCGGAGCTGACCCGGCTGGTCGTCGAGGAGGCGATCCGGCGCTGTGAGGAGATGGACGCCGGCCGGAACATCGAGACCGGCGGCCTCCGCCGCGCCGCGGGCGCGCTCGCCACCGCGGTGGGCGTGGCCTTCGTGGCCTCCATCCTCGCGCCGTCCGACCTCTGGCGCGGGGTTTCGCTGCTGGTCGCTCCCTGGGGGGACATCGACGACCGGAACCCCTACCGGGTTCTCGTCGAGCCGGGCGATGCGGCGATCGCGCGGGGATCCGACATGTGGATCTCGGCGACCCTCGAGGGCTTCGACACCGAGAGGGTGGATCTCCACCTCCAGGCGGCGGACGGGGAAGGCTGGGAGGTCCTCGGGATGACTCCGGACCCCGAAGCGGGCGGGTTCCGCCATCTGCTGCTTGGCGTGCCGGAGGCCACCGATTACTTCGTCGACGCCGATGGCGTCCGGTCCCCGACCTTCCGGATCGAGGTTGAGGACGCGCCCTACGTGGCGCGCATCGGGGTGCGCTACGAGTATCCGGCGCACACCGGGCTGACGCCGCGCGAGGTCGAAGAGGGCGGCGACCTGGTCGCGGTCGGGGGCACCCGGGTCACGCTCCACGTGGAGTCGACGATCCCGGCGTCCAGCGGCGTGCTGCGGCTGGATCCGGGTGAAGAAGAGCTGCCGCTCGTTCCGGTGGCGCCCGACGAAGAGGCCGCGCCGGCCGGAAGCCGTCCGGCGATGACCGCCGAACTCGTGCTGCGCGAGAGCGGCGCCTACCGGATCTCGCTCGCCGGCCCGGATGGCGCGCTCCGGACCGCCTCGCGCGACTACCGCATCGAGGTGCTGGAGGATCTCCCCCCGATCGTCCGGTTCCTGCGGCCCGGAAGGGATCTGACCTCGAGTCCGGTGGAGGAGGTCTTCACCGAGGTCGCCGCCGAGGACGACTTCGCGCTGGACCGGGTCGAGATCCGGCTCTCGGTCAACGGGGGAGAGGAGAGCGGGTTCGTGCTGGCTTCGGGCGGCGCCCGTTCCGAAGTCCAGTCGGGGCACACCATCTTCCTCGAGGAGCACGACCTCGTTCCCGGGGATCTCGTCTCGTATTACGCGCTGGCGCGCGACGGGGCCGGCGCCGAGTCCTCGACCGACATGTATTTCGTGGCGGTGCGGCCGTTCGACCGGACCTACCGCCAGGCGGATGCGATGCCCGGCGGTGGGGGCGGCGCCGGTGGCGGGGAAGGGCTCGACGGGACGCTCACCCTGCGGCAGCGGCAGATCGTGGTGGCGACCTTCAAGGTGCTGCGCGACCGCGAGCGGATGACCGACGCGGCGGTTTCGGAGACGGTCGCCACGCTCGGGCTCGCCCAGGGCCGGCTCCGCGAGCAGGTCGGCACGCTGAACCGGCGGCTCCAGAACCGCGGCATCGGCCTCTCGCCGGAGTTCGGCGAGATCGTCCAGCACCTCGACGCCGGGCTCATCGAGATGACAGCCGCCGAGGAGTCCCTGGTCGGCGGCGACCCGGAGGCCGCGCTCCCGAGGGAACAGAAGGCCTTGACCCACCTGCAGCGCGCCGACGCAGTGTTCCGGGATGTCCAGGTCGCCTTCAACCAGGGCGGCGGTGGAGGCGGTGGCGGCGGCGCTCCGCCCCAGGCGGAGGATCTGGCCGATCTCTTCGAGCTCGAGATGGACAAGCTCCGGAACCAGTACGAGACGGTGGAGCAGTCCCAGCGGGCTTCGTCCGACAACGAGGTGGACGAGATCCTCGAACGGCTCGCGGAGCTGGCGCGCCGTCAGGAGCAGGAGAACGAGCGGCTCCGCCGGGGCATGCAGGCGCCTCCCGGCGCGGGCGGCGGCAACGGGCAGGATCAGCTCGCCGCCGAGACCGAGGACATGGCCCGCCGGCTGGAGCGCCTCGCCCGTGAGCGGTCCCGTCCGGACCTCGCGGCCGTCTCCCGGCGCCTGCGGGAAGCGGCCTCGGAGATGCGGGCGGCGAACAGCCGGAACCCCGGCGAGGGCCTCGAGAGCGGCATGTCGGCCGCCAGTTCGCTGCGCGGCGCGCGGCGCGATCTGGACCGCGGGCGGCGGGATCGTCTCGCTCGCGACGTGGAGTCCGCCGAGGAGGAGGCCAAGCGCCTCCGGTCGGCGCAGGACCGGATCCGTTCGGCGGTGCAGGATCTCGAGGGCGAGCGGACCCGCCAGGCCGTCGACGCGATCTCGGAGCAGAAGGAAGAGCTTGTGGAGCGCGTCCAGGATCTGGAGCGGCGCCTCGACGAGGTCAGCCGCGACTGGAGCGGCGACGAGCCCGAGGCCGCGCGCGCGGTGGGCGCCGCCGCCGACGGCATCCGCGACCGGAAACTGAAGGAGAAGATCCACTACTCCCGGGGGGTGGCCGCCCAGCGCTCGACCGACTACGCCGACCAGTTCGAGGAGATGATCGGCCGCGACCTCGAGGCGCTCGAGGAAGATCTCGCCTCCGCGCGCCGCGCGGTCGAGGGCTCGGACCGGGCGGAGCAGGATTCGGTGCTCGAGCGCGCCGAGTCGCTGGTGCGCGGTCTGGAGGCCATGCGGAACCGGCTCGCCGAACGCAAGGAGCCGGGACGCGAGAGCCGGGAGGGGCAGGAGGGCTCGTCCGGGCAGCAGGGTGAGGCGCAATCCGGAGAGGGCCAATCTGGCGAGGGGCAGTTCGGGGAAGGACAGGCCGGCGAGGGGCAGCCCGGGGAAGCGGCCTCCCGGCAGGCCGATGGGCGCGGTGGAGGCGGCGGCCCCGGCGGATCCCGCAACGAAGTCCGCCAGCTCCGGAGCGAACTGGACCGCCGGGTCCGCGACGCCGAGGCGCTCCGGCGCGAGATGACCGGCATCGGCGCCTCCGGGGAGTTCGGCGCCGAGCGGCTGGATCAGGTCGCCGCCGCGCTCAGGGGACTGAACCCGGAGCGGCTCATCGGCGACCCCCGGGGCATGGAGATCCTCGAGGCCGAAGTCCTCGACACCCTGCGCGAGCTCGAGTTCGACCTGAGGCGGGCGCTCACCGGCGGCGAGGTCGCCGATGTCCTCACCGGGGACGCCGGCCGCGCCCCCGAGGCCTACCGCGAGATGGTCGAGGAGTACTTCCGCAACCTGAGCCGCAACCCGGGGTAGCCGGCCTGCCCGCGGTTACAGTGCGAGTGCGGAACAAGACGGCGACATCGAGCGGCGAGGCGGCGGGAGTCCCACAGAGCCTCCCTTGGTGACGGGTTGGAGGGCGGAGCGCGACGCCATCCAGTCGAACCAGGCTCAGCTTGCGGTGACTCGGCTCCGTTGTGAGCGACCATCGGACCTCCAGACACTGCGACGGCGTTCCTTTTGTGGTCGTGGGATGCGGGCCGCCTTGGGACACGATCTTGACCTCGATGAGTCAGACGAAATGAACTCTCAGCCGTGATTCGCGGAGTGTGGAGCGACTTCGGTCGGTGGAAGGATGGTTGGGATGAAATCCAGACAGTGGGCGGCGGTGGACAGGGGAACGGTTACCGTGCGCGTCGCCAGTCAGATGGCCGGGAGGCCTTCGTCAAGGTGATCAAGTCCAAGCGCGACGCCGAGCGTCGGAGACGCTTCTTTCGCGAGGCGACAGCCTATGACACGGTTCGCAGCAGTGGCGTTCCGCGACTGATCGAGAGCAACGCCCATCTCCACGAAGCCGCAGAGATCGAGCCGTATATCGCGACAGAGTTCATCGAGGGGCCAACGTTGAGAATCTGGCGGGACGGACGGCATGAGGTTGAACTCGCCACCGCCCTAAGATTGGTCCGGTCTCTCCTCGCGGCGATCGGCGACTGTCACCACGGCGGTGTCGTTCACCGCGACATCAAGCCAGACAACATCATCCTGAGAGGTGGGAATCCGTCCCAGCCTGTGCTTCTGGATTTTGGCCTGAGCTTCAAGGTGACGCAGACCAGTGAGGCCGTGACCGAAGACGGGCAGGAAATCGGCAATCGTTTTCTGCGCTTGCATGAGCTCTCCGCCGGTAGTCAACTTAAGCAGGATCCCCGGTCGGACTTGTCGTTTGCTGGTGGAATCCTGTTCTACTCCCTGACGGGCAGGAATCCCGACATCCCAGAGGATGCGGAGGGTCGTCTCCCTCACCAACGGAGGGATGTGCGTTCGCAGCTTCGACACATCGCCGGTGAGCGGTTGGAGCGGTTGCTGTCCATATTCGACAGCGCCTTCGCACCAAGAATCCACGACCGGTTCGTGAACGTCGAGGCAATGGTTGCAAGTCTGGAGAACCTCACGGAATCGCGGCGTGTTGTGGTGGGCACGTTGGATCATGATCGAGACGCCATCCGTGAGGCGTTGAACACTGCGTCGGCACAGCGGTCATCAGAGAGTCTTGACAGACTCACGCACGCTCTCGAAGAGCTGCATCGAGTTGACGATGAAGCAGCGACGTGGTTGGACTGTCCTCTAACTCTGACACGAGGCGGACGGCACGTAGATGCCGACTTGGGAAGAAACACTGTGTCCTGGCGTAAGCGAGGAATGACCGACGATGTGTTACGAGTACAGCAGGAGGTCCGGGAGGTAGGCGGTGAACTCGTCATCAAGCTGTCGGGCGAAGCGGTCTGGCGGACGGCGGTGAACGCACCGACGTATGGAGAGTGCTTTGCCGAGAGAATTCGGAGATGGCTGGTCGGGAGACTCCGCGAGGCTATCGCGAATCCGGAGGCGCTGCCGCCCGAGGCCAGCTATTTCCAGGAAGAGCCGCCGCTCGGGTCGCTAACGGAAGCGCAGGAGCGAGCGCGCCGAGAGGACCGCCACGTTCTGGCGTTCGTGTATGACCCGGCGCAGAAGGAGCGCGGCGAACGCGGCAAATTGGAGTGGTGTCTGAGCAACTTCCTTGAGAACCGCAGGACGCGCGAAACGCTCCGCGCAGCGTTTGTTCTAGCGCTCGTGCCACTGTCTCAAGTAAGTGCGGTCACAGACGAGCTCAGTGGCGAGTCGATGGAGACTTCACGCTGGGTCGTCTTTGATGCGGACCTCGCACCCAAGCGGCACGAAGTCATCTATGCGAACCCGCAGATGGCGGAGAGTCTCGCCGGTGAGCTGTCCGACGAGTTCGGTCGCCGATAGGTCGGTACCAACGGGCCTGGTCCGGCGTCTGCTCGCGATGCCGTCCGCTGCTGTTGGGGTACAGGCCTCGCTCGAACGATCCCCGACGCCGGGCGGCCCGTGCGATGCGGGGGCTCCATCTCCGTCCGACGCGCAGGCGCAAAGCGCCGCGGATGAGGCACCCGGTCACGGGATGTCCCAGACTCGCCTCGGCGGGCTGGCGGCGTCCCGGCCCCCGTCAGGACGACGTGTGGTCGTGGGCGATCCGGAGGCCCTCGGGGGTCTTCTCGAAGAGGAGCGTGAAGAGGCCGGTCGGGGCGTCGGCCTCGCGCTCCAGGTTGTAGCGCCCGAACACGAACACGAACTCCGGCGACAGCACCCGGATGTCGAGGTCGGAGAAGTGGAGCTGGCCCATGGCGGCCCGGTCGGGGTAGTTGGTCTGGTAGCGCTCGAGCAGATCCGCGGTTCCCATCCGCACCGTGTTGCCCGAGACGAACCGCATCCGGGGTGAGTCGAGGTAGTCGCTGACGAAGGTCGGCAGGTCCCCCTCGTTCCAGGCCCGGGTCTGGCGTTCGAGCACCTCGCGGACTTCGGCGGCGAGGGCGTCGCGCTCCTCGGTCGTGAGCGCGACCCGGGTCGGGGCGGCGGAGGTGGTCTCCGGCGGGGCCGCGCCCGGCCCGGCGCAGGCCAGCGAGAGCAGCAGGAGCGAGGCGGGAAGAACGTGTCGCATCTGGAGAGACTACAGAACCCCCGCGCTACGATTCGTTCCCGGTTCGGGGAGGAGTTTGCGATGGCGCTTTATGGAAATTCGGGAGGCAACGGGCCGTGGGATCGGTCCGGCGGCTCCCGCCCGGAGGTCCCGGGGCTCCAGGATCTGGAGGCCCTGATCTCCCGGTTCGGCGGGATGCGCCGGGCGATCGGATGGGGGGCCGGCGGACTCGCCGCGCTCATCCTGTTCTTCGCCTCGGTCTACCAGATCCAGCCCGACGAGGCCGGGGTCGTCACCCGGTTCGGCCGCTACGTCCGGGTGAGCGATCCGGGGCTCCACTTCATCGTCCCCTTCGTGGAGAACGTCACGAAGGTCCCGGTGGAGCGGCAGCTCAAGGAGGAGTTCGGCTTCCGCACCGCGGAGGCGGGCGTCCGCACGGTCTACGACCAGCGGAACTTCCTCGAGGAGTCGCTCATGCTGACCGGCGACCTGAACGTCGCCGTCGTCGAGTGGATCGTCCAGTTCAAGGTGCAGGACCCCCGGGCCTACCTCTTCAACGTCCGGGACATCCAGTCCACCTTCCGCGACATGAGCGAGGCGGCGATGCGGGACGTCGTCGGCGACCACAGCGTGGATGAGGTCCTCACCGTCGGACGCGAGCGGATCGCGGCCCAGGCGAAGGACCTGCTCCAGGACATGAACGACCGCTACGAGACCGGGATCAGCGTCCAGCAGCTCGTGCTTCAGGACGTGAACCCGCCCGACCTCGTGAAGCCTTCCTTCAACGAAGTGAACGAGGCGATCCAGGAGAAGGAGCGGCTCACCAACGAGGCCCTCGCCGAATACAACCAGGCGATCCCGAGAGCCCGGGGTGACGCCCAGCGCGTCATCCAGGAGGCCGAGGGATACGCCGCCGAGCGGGTGAACCGCGCCCAGGGCGAGGCCACCCGGTTCGAGGCGATCTACGCCGAGTACCGGAACGCGCCGAGGGTGACCCGGTCGCGGATGTACCTCGAGACGCTCTCCGAGGTCATGCCGAAGCTTGGCCAGAAGGTCATCCTCGACGAGAGCGGCGCGAACGTGCTCCCGCTCCTGAACCTGACGAACGGACAGTCGCCGGCCCGGCCCAGCGGCTCGTCCGGCGGACCGGGGAACGACCCCGGGGAGGACCGGCGATGAAGACGCGCGGCATCACCCTCGCGGGATCGGTCCTCGGACTGGTCCTCCTCTTCGCATCCACCTACACGATCCGGGAGACCGAGCAGGCGATCATCACCCAGTTCGGCGAGCCGGTCGGCGGAGCGGTGACCGACCCCGGTCTCCACTTCAAGCTCCCCTTCATCCACACGGTGACCCGCTTCGACCAGCGCTGGCTGCCGTGGGACGGGGACGCGAACCAGATCACCACCCGCGACAAGAAGTTCATCTGGGTGGACACCTACGCCCGCTGGCGGATCTCGGACCCGCTGCTCTTCTTCCAGTCGGTGCGCGACGAACGCGGCGCGCAGAGCCGTCTCGACGACATCATCGACGGGGAGACCCGGAACGCGGTCGCGACCTACGACCTGATCGAGATCGTCCGGATCACGAACCGGGACTTCGAGATCACCGAGGACCTGGTCTCGTTCGCGAGCGAGGGCGAGGAGCCGGTGGGCGAGATTGAGTTCGGCAGGAACGCCATCACCCGCAGCATCCTCGAGAAGGCGTCCGAGGTGACGCCCAGCTTCGGGATCGAGCTGGTGGATGTGCGGATCAAGCGCGTGAACTACGTCGAGGAGGTCCGCGCCAAGGTCTACGAGCGGATGATCTCCGAGCGCCAGCGGATCGCCGAGCGGAGCCGTTCCGAAGGGCAGGGAAGGGCCGCCGAGATCCGGGGCCAGCGCGAGCGCGAGCTCAAGTCGATCGAGTCGGAGGCGTTCCGGCAGGCCGAGGAGGTCCGCGGCCGCGCCGACGCCGAGGCCTCCGCGATCTACGCCAGCGCCTACCAGCGGGACGCCGACTTCTACCGCTTCATGAAGTCGCTCGAGACCTACCGGTCGGCGCTCGATGAGGGCGTGACGCTCGTCATCGGCAGCGACAGCGAGTTCCTCGACTTCCTCCGGCGTTCCCGCTAAGCGGGCCGGGGCGGTGAGCCGGGACGATCGGATCGTCCTGCTCACCGCTCCGGACGACCCGGAGTTCGAAGCCTGGGCCGAGGGGCTGCTCGGCCCCGCCGACCGCGCCCGCGCCGCAAGGCGGCGGCATCCGGTGGGGCGTCGCCGGACGGTGATCTCGAGGGGTCTTCTGCGCGTGCTGGCGGGGGAGCTTCTGGGGGTCGAACCTTCCGACGTCTGGACCGGGACGAGCCCGGGCGGGGCGCCCCAGGCGGGGGAGGCGGAGCCCGAAGGAGGGAGGCCCCCACGGCGCCTCGGCATCAGCATCGCCCACACCGTCTCCACCGTTGTGGTGGCGGCGAGCTTCTCGGAGCGCCGCCTGGGAGTGGATGTCGAGCTCCTCGACCGGCGCACCCGCCCCGAGGCGCTCGCCCGCCGCTACTACGCCCCGGGAGAGGCGGAAGAGCTCGAAGCGCTTCCCGCGCCGCGTCGTCCGGCGGCGTTCCTCCGCGCCTGGACGCTCAAGGAGGCGTGGGGGAAGGCGGCCGGCGTCGGGGTCCCGCGCGCCCTACCGCTCGTGGGGTTCTCGATGGGCGAGCTCGCCGGTTCGCGGGCGCTCACCGCGCGGAGGCTCCACTTCGTCGACCCGGCGGCGGCTTCGCGCGCGGGCGACGGGTGGCGGTTCTGGACGGTCGCGGCGGGGACCGCCTCCTTCGGCGTGGTGGCCGGTGAGATCTCCCGGGAGCCCACCGATGGGGAGCGGCCGTTGCCCCTTTTCGCCGGTTCCGCCATGATTGAACGGTTCGACAGCGGCTGGCCGGACCCCTCCGGCGCGCCGGTCGAAGTCTTCCGGATGGTTTCGCCTCCCCCCTGAACTCCCGCTACCGGGAAAGGACCCACTTCATGTCGCAGCTTCGCCGTTTCCGGTTCCGGGTCGCGCTCCTCGCCGTCGCTTCTCTGCTGGTCGCCGGGTTGGCCGGCGCGCAGGACGCGCCGCCGGCCATCCCGTCGATCGCGGACAAGACCTCCGGCATGACAGCGATCGACGGCTTCGTCCCGCTCCACTGGGACGAACGCACCGGGAAGATCTACGCCGAGCTGGGTCCGATGGAGGAGGAGTTCCTCTACCAGGTCTCGGCCGGTTCGGGCCTCGGCAGCAACCCGGTCGGTCTGGACCGCGGCCAGTTGAGCATGACGGCGGTGCTCCGTCCGATGCGGATCGGGCCGCGGGTGCTCCTCATGGAGCCCAACTACCGGTTCCGCGCGATCAGCGACAACCCCGACGAGGTCCGCGCCGTCCGCGATGCGTTCGCGCCCTCGGTGCACTGGGGATTCCAGGTGGAGGCCGAGACCGGAGACCGGGTCCTGGTGGACATGACCGACTTCTTCCTGCGCGACACCCACGGCGCCATCGCCCGGCTGGCCCGCGCCCGGCAGGGGACCTACCGGCTCGACCGCGACCGCAGCGCCTTCTACCTGGAGAACACCAAGGGCTTCCCCGACAACACCGAGGTCGAGACCCTGCTCACGTTCACTTCGGACAATCCGGGACCGCTCGTCCAGGCGACGGCCGCCAGCGGGGAAGCGGTGACGCTGCGCCAGCACCACTCGCTCGTCCGCCTTCCCGGCCCCGGCTTCGAAATGCGCATCGCCGACCCGAGGATCGGCGTGAACGGCCCGCAGTACATGGACTACGCGACCGCGATCGACGAGCCGATGACCGTCCGGCTCACCGCCCGGCACCGCCTCGAGAAGCGCGATCCCTCGGCGGAGCGTTCCGAGGTGGTCGAGCCGATCGTCTACTACCTCGACCGGGGCGCTCCCGAGCCGATCCGGAGCGCGCTCCTCGAGGGGGCCCGCTGGTGGAACGAGGCGTTCGAGGCGGCCGGCTTCATCGACGGCTACCGGGTCGAGGTCCTTCCGGAAGGCGCCGACGCCCAGGACGTCCGCTACAACATGATCCACTGGACGCACCGGCGAACTCGCGGCTGGTCCTATGGCGGTTCGGTCCAGGACCCGCGCACCGGGGAGATCATCAAGGGGAACGTGAACCTCGGGAGCCTGCGGCTGCGGCAGGACCACCTCCTCGGGGTCGGCATGGTCGCGCCGTATGTCGGGGGCTCGGGCGCCGCGCCGGCCGGCCACGACCACGGGATGCACGGCCTTCCGCCGGACCCCGGCGGCCCGCACTCCTGCGGCCTCTCCGCGACGCCGGGATTCGGGTATCTGGCGCAGATCAGCCCGGACGCCGACCCGGTGGAGCTGGCGCTGGCCCGCGTGCGGCAGCTCTCCGCCCATGAGGTGGGCCACACGCTGGGATTCCCGCACAACTACATGTCGTCCACCTACGACGGCCGCGCCAGTGTCATGGACTATCCGGCGCCGCTGGCGACGCTGGAAGACGACGGGACGGTCTCGCTGAGCGACGCCTACGGCGTCGGCGTGGGCTCCTACGACATCCTCTCGGTCCGCTGGGCCTACGCCCACGTCCCGCCCGCCGAGACTGCGGCCACGCTCGACCGGATCATGCAGGAAGGGCTCATGGCGGAGACCCGGTTCATGGCCCACACCGACAACTACATCGGGGCGGGCGCGCACCCGCTGGCCTCCGTCTGGGACAACGGCGGCGATCTGGTCCGCCACCTCGGCCGCGAGATCGACATCCGGCAGGCGGGTCTGGACGCCTTCGGCGAGCGCGTGATCCGGGTGGGCGAACCGATGTCACGGCTCGAGCCGGTTCTGATGCCGCTCTATCTCCACCACCGCTTCCAGATGAAGGCGGCGATGAACACCATCGGCGGGCAGGAGTACTACTACGCGGTCCGGGGCGACGGGCAACGCCCGGTGAACGCCGTCCCCGGCGACCGCCAGCGCGAAGCCCTTGACACCGTCCTGAGGACGCTCGACACGAGCTTCCTGGCCCTTCCGAGGCGCATCGTCGAGATGATCCCCCCGCCTGCCTACCGGGAGCGGGGAACGGAGACCTTCGACGGGCACACCGGCGTCGTCTTCGACCCGCTGGCGGCGGCGGACACTTCCGCCGACTACACCGTCGAGCTGCTGCTCCACCCCGAGCGGATGGCGCGGCTGGTGAACAACCACGCGCTCGACCCGGACCAGCCCGGACTGAGCGAGGTCCTCGACCGGCTCACAGAGGCCACCTGGGGAGAGGACGAGCCGGATGACACCTACCACCGCGCCGTCCAGGACGCCGCCGAGCGCAGCGTGCTGAACGGGATGATGCGGGAAGCGCTGAACCCGGACAACCCGGCGCGCGTTCGCGCCGTCATCGAGGACCGGCTCGTCGCCCTCGGAGAGAGCCTGGGCGAGATGGACGACCGCAGCCCGCACGAGGAGCTGGCGTGGATGGACATCGACCGCTTCCTCGACCGGGACGACAGTCTCGACCCCAACGCCCGCCGTCCGGCCCTCCCGCCGGGCTCCCCCATCGGCGGCGCCTCGGCGTCAGGGGAGCGCATCCACCCGGGCCACTGAGCGGCTCACGGGACCTCCCGGAGCCAAGACTCCGGGAGTTCCGCTCCGCGGTCAGAGGTTCAGGTCCGCCCACCTATCCGCGGGATAGCGCCTGTTCGATCTCATTCAGGGCGAATTTGCGGTTCAGGTGTGGGTGCAGCCACTGATTCCGATAACTCCTGAGGCACCCATAGCAGCTCGCGTCGCAACCGCAGTCGCCGCGCACACGCGTTCGCGCAAGTTCCAGCACGAGGCGGAAACTCTCCCTGTTGGTGAGTTGGCCTACGAGTCCAGCGCCGCCAGGAACATCGTCGTAGAGAACCACTCCGTCCACGGTAAGGGTGACGTTCAGGTCGCGTTCGGGGACGGCAACGGCATCGGCAGCTCCATGGAGAAGCGCGTACCCGAGCGAATACCGAACCCACTTCTGGCGCCCCGGCAGCTCAACCTTGACCACATCTGTGACAAGCTCGTGACCCAACGCGTAGCTGGAGAAGGTACCTCGGCAGGGACGCCCGTCCGCTGTCTTGTGGCCGCGCGCCCGTGGGTTCGCGTCGTGTAGTCCGCAGTCCTCGCACAGCAAGAAGTTGCGCTGACCCTGACCCTCACAGAGAACCACTAACCTGCCTGGCAGAGCCTCTGCGACATCGAGCCCGAAGAGTCTCTTCTTGTGGGCCTTGCGCGCCCCAGCGGAATACCCCTGGAAGAACGGCTTCGTCGTATACTGACGGCGCGGTCGGCGCACCGGAGGGCGTGGGTCGGTCTGGAGGTCGGTAGTAAAGCCCCAACGTGGGACGAGATAGCGACCTGAGTACTGTGCACCTTCCTCCTTCTCCGCGTCATTTGAGGATTCGAAGGCGCCCTCCTCGTTCCAGAAGTACCAGCGGACGGTGGGAGCCTGCCCCTCGACCCTCCGAATACCCACAGACTTCCACTCCAGCTTGTCGGCGACTACGCTGCTCCCAGGCGCGTATTCGGCAAGCGCGAGTGAGAGATCACGGTCGAGCTCTATGTTCTGGCCATTCTTGGTCGCTCCCGTTTGCAGCTCGACCACATCCACCGGAAATCCGTATTTTGGGATGATGGCGTGTCGCGCCAGAAACGAAATCGCCATCTCCCGCTCCATCGCGTTCAATCGGTCCTCCAACCGATAGCGCCTCCTTCGTTCAGTGCGAGTGGCATTCAGATCCGCCAGGATCCGTTCGATCTGAAGATACTCGGCGCACCGATCGGCGACGGCGCGGGCGAGTCTGCTCTCGCTCCCGGTAAGCCGTCGAACCCATTTCTGTCCATCGACCCCGACGCTCTCCCGCAGCGTCGCCGGAACGACGTCGTGCAGGACTCGCGGCAGCGCGTCGTCGTTGCGGCAGAACTCGCCGAAAGCATCACACACATCGGGGTGTCGCCAGTCCTCGCCAATGAAATCCTTGACTCGTCCGGCGCGAATACGATGCGCCGGCTGCCGGAAGAAGTGTGATAGGGCGACCGCGGTCATGTGCCTTTGGACGATCTGAGGATTTGTCAGGCGAAGGATCGGCGGTCGGACCCGACCAGAGATCATCTCCTGCTGATGTCGGAAGTAGTGGAGGTCATGGGAGTTGCGGCGACAGTAGGTGACGGCAAGACCTGCCTTCCCCCGCCGGCCGGCGCGGCCGACTCGTTGTGTGTAGTTGAACGGTTCGGGTGGCACGTTACGAAGAAACGTCAGGCGAAGATCACCGAGGTCGACACCGACTTCGAACGTAGTGGACGAACTGAGCAGGTGCACCCGATCCCGCTGAAAATCGCGCTGGACGCTGCGCGCTTCCTCCGGAGTCAACTGCGCTGTGTGTTCGGCCGTTCTGAAGTCTGCTGGAAGGTCCGATGCGAGGTAGAGGCGTCGGTAGTGGTTGTCCTCGTGCGTGCTCTTCACCCGACCGAGTCGTCCCGTGCAGCGAGGACGGGGACAGAGGCCGCGAAGGGCTATGGCAGTGACCCGGTCGCACCTACGACACCGCCAGAGGTCGGATGACGAGGCCGGACGGACACGGAGCCACTCGGCGCGCAGCCGGAAGCCGTTAGTCCTGCGATCGATGGACAGGAGAGCGGCGCTGGACGAGCGTCGCGACTGAGCGACGAGGTGATCCCAGACACGAACCATCACATCTTGGGCGGCGAACACGGGGTCCGTCTCACCATTGACTAGTTTGGGAAGATAGTCGCGAACAAGGCCGCCCTGCGGTGAGCCCCACTGGCGCAGATGACGGCGTCCGTGCGGACGATCTTGGCTGAAGGCGAGTTGGGGCCTCTCTGGCTTTATGACGGACCACGTGGGCAGATCCGGATCGGTGGAGGGCAGCTCCACCGCGTCGTTTCTGAGGAACTCGGCGAGCAGCAATTGCAGGAGCGCACTGGCCTCCGCCGGGTTCAACCGCCAGGGAGTCTCCTGGAACACTGGCGGGAGATTCATGCCCGGAGGCAGTGCGACATGCCAGCGGCAGAGGCCGACCCCCGCCAGCGACAGCCGCGTGTCATCGGTCACGGCTTCACGAAGCACTGCCGCATAGGCATCTCTGTAGCGCTGTGCTCCAGTCTCCGACGGTGCGTGAACCCCCAGCTCCGACCGGACTCTCTCGAGTCTCTGCGCGAGATCGGCCACGGACAACTCGCAGTGACTCGCGCCACGCGGTGAAGCCTTCTGTCGAAGGGCGCGGAGCAACAGGTTGCGCGTGAGCAGAGTCCGGTAGGAGTCCTCCGCATACCAAGCAAAGAAAGCTGCGTCCTGTCGGCTATCCGCGAAGGCAAGGATCTTCTTCTCATCCTCGGGAAGAAACCGGTGCATGGCCGTAGCCAGAACGGCGTTGGGGGCGTCGGCGCCGTGGACGATCGCCTGAACGGGATCGCCAACGCCACCTCGGCTGTAGCTACAGACCGCGCACCTCTTCAGTTGATCCCGGTACTCCGGTTGCTGTCGGTTCTCACTCCGTTCAACACGGATCGCCGCTCCACAGCGGCACGTCAGCTCGTCGCTCAGCGCACCGCAGATACGGCAGAGCAGAAGGGAACCCTCCTCGGCGGGCAGGTAGAACTCGACCCCGAACTCCTCGCGCGACGGATCCCGGCAGGCTTCCAGGAGGAACCCTCCGGTACGGCGGCCAACGTAGTAGTGCTGGCCACACTCGCGGCACAGCGCTATCTCGATATAGGCCGACTTGCCAGCCTCATCCCCGACATGACCGCGGTTCAGCGTGACCCGGTCCTGCCCATGATGGTGATGCAGGAAAGCGCCTTCAAGCGCCCTTGCAAACACGTGGTAGCGACGTACGTGCGCACTCGTCCTGGCCCGTGTAGTGTCCTCCTGACCGAAGATCACGCACTCGGGAGCGAAGGGCTCACCGAACAGGGCACTCGCAAATCGAGCCACGGATGCCCGAGCATCGGCATCGTGTGTCGACGCGATGGTGGCGCTCGTGGCGACGCATCGAAATGACCCCGACCGGCCGCCTCGCCGCAGTCGATTCGTGAGACGGCGCAGCAGCATCGCCATCTCGATCCCCCTTGCACCGCGATACATGTGCGCCTCGTCGAGGACCAGAAACCGCCAGTGAGCGGCCCGGCCGGCATCGAACAAAGGGCTGTCATCCGGCCGGAGGAGCAGATGCTCGAGCATCGAGTAGTTGGTAAACAGAAGGTGCGGCGGCCGCGCCCGCATATCCTCGCGGAATACTGTTTCGCCGGGGAGCGCGCTCTCAGCGCGCGCGCGACCGTGCCGGCGTCGGTCTCTGATGTTCTCCGGTGTCTGCCCGATGTACTGTCCAAAGGAGAATCGGAAGTCGGAGCGGTCCGCAGCGAGGTTGCCGCAGAGCGCGCCGATCCGCTCGCGCTGGTCGTTGACCAGGGCGTTCATGGGATAGAGAACGAGGGCGCGGACGCCGGGGTCGCCCAGCGTGCCGGCCAGGTGTTCTCCGTAGAGGGAGAACAGAATGGGATAAAGGAAGCACTCGGTCTTCCCGCTGGCTGTGCCGCTCGCCACGGCGATGTTGGACTGTGCGAACGCGCTCTGTCGAATGGCCTCCTCCTGATGTGCATAGAGCGCGCCGGAGTGCAGAGCAGGTAAGAGCGCGCCTGCCCGGCCAGGAAACGCCGCCTCGGCGAGAGCGGGAGCCTCGACCCCGAGCCGAAAATACCGGCCGTATTCCGGAACAGGTTCGGTGACCAGTGTGCCCTCGGCTTCGAGCGCGGTGCGGAAGGACTCGCGTAGTTGGGGATCTCGGAAATGGAAAGATGTTGTGAGGTACCTGAGGTAGCTCGAACGCAGACGTCGGACCCACCCGGCGATCTCCGCGTCGGAATGGGGTTGGGTGACGCTCATCGATCCGTGGCGCGGAGCATCCGATCGCAGACCCGGGTCCAGGCGTGCCTCATCGGGACGTGAGGGCCCGAAGGGCCGCGACGGCGGCGTTGACGACGTGGGCGCGGGACCCGATGGAACGAACGCGAATGCTTCGGATGCCTGCGGTCTCCAAGAGCGCCCGTAGACGGCCACGGGCGTGAACGCCCGAGTCGGCGCTCGCGGGCCGCAGCAGAAGGCGCGAGGAGCCATAGGCGCCAACCGTGGCGCGCGGAATGGTGTTGTGGGAGATCGGGACGACGAACAGGGCGCGTCGAGCCCGATGCTCGGCCCGGGCACATGCTCTTCGAGGTGTGCTCTCGCATGCGCGTCCGACGCCGAGTCGGCCGTTGCGATCACCCACGGCTACGAGCGCCACGAATCGTCGGTGTCGAGGCGCTACGGCCCGCCGTGAGAGCGGTCGGAGCGTGAGAAGGCGAGGGGTCAGCGCCGGTGGAGATTGGGAGGGGGACGGGTGGGAAGGAAGTTCGAGGAGGAGTGCCGGCAGAGTGTGCGAGCCAGCCCGTAGCCTGAGTTCCCCGGACGCTGGCTCGGATTGGACAGAGAGGAGGTCGGCGAAAGAGCCCAGCGGAATCGAGACGGCCGTCTTGTGCGGAAACTGGGCAGCAAGGCCACTGTCGGCCTCGTGGCGGTAGCGTCCGGGCTGACCGTCAGCGAAGGCCGCCTCGATCGTCCGCTCCGTGGGTGGCGCCAGAACCTCCAGTGCGGCGTGTCGCCGATAGGTTCGGCGAAGCGGTCGTCGCTCCCAGCAGGAGTCACCCGCCATCCGCCACCAGAGGCGCGGCAGATCCAGGACAATCGGGAGGCTGTCGTCGCCGTCGCGCAGTTCAAGGCGCACCCGATCGGTCTTGGGGGAGTACGGCACCCGCGCCTCTCGAGTGCGAACGGCCACATCGCGCGTGCCGGTGTTGAGCTGCAGCGACCGACCATGGCTGTCTTCGATCGTGATGTAGTCCTCGTCGCGGTCGTCTGGCAAGAGGAGTCGGAGACCCTCGAATGGCAGTCCGTTCACCAGAATCCTCTTGAGGCCTGGCCAGTAGCGGAACGTGGTCGTGTCGGCGAGATGAGTGTGGCCGCTCTGATACGTGCGAAGAAAGAACTCGCCGCGCCTGTTCCCAATGCGCACGGGTGTTGGCTGCTCTGTGAGTTCGAAGTTCTTGCCCTTCCACGGTTCGTCGGCTGGCCCCGCGTGGCGCCCGGCGGCGCGGGGGTGCTCCTCTCCGACGCGAGCCCAGACTATCCCGGGCGCGGGCCAGAGTCTGGGAGGATCCCCGACGAAGAGCTCATCGTCATCGCTGTCGAGGACCGTGGTCCCCTCGAGGCGCGCACTCTTGTCGGAGCCGACGGGATAGTCCCCAAGTGTGCCCAGGGAGTCGGCGTCGTCCGAGGGCCGGATTTCGTAGTGATGACAATGTAGGCTCGGATCCGTGCAGAGCTCCGACGCTCGGAACTTCTGTTGACTGCGCTTCCAATTCGGCGGCGCAAAGGCGAGGAAACGGCCACGACGGAGGGTCCGTGAGAGCTCCCCGCGCAGGTCGGGCTCGGTTCCGGAGAGCCTGAAGAAGAGCGGTCTCTGGTTGTCGAACAGCGGAATGTCAAGCGGATCTCCGTTCGATGGGAAAAGACGCACGGGCTGCCGCAACCGGGAGAGAAACAGGCGACCGTCCACCAGGTCCATTTCCTCGTTGCCCTGGGTCGCCCTCTCTATGTTGCGCTCGCGCGGAATCTCGATCACGACGCGCCATCGATTCCTGTGGCGCGTGCACTTCACGCGTACCGGAGGGAGACGCGGCCCGGTATCGCCGGTGGGGTTGGGGCGGCGCCGGGGACCGATGCGCCGAGGTTCCCCTGGCTGGCGCGGAAGTTCGTAGTCGAGCCGTGCGCGTGAGCGCCTGATTTCTGTCGCGTGTAGGGTGACTTGTCCAGGGGATTCCCGCCGCTCGTCGGCAGACTCCGCGCCGTCGTTCGACATTGGATCGGGAGGCGAAGAGTGGTCTCGATCTTCGTCCGCGCGGGCCGTGGACATACTGGCGTCGACGGCCAACCCGGCGCCTCTGGCCGGTCCTGGAGGGGGATGTTGATCGTGATGGCTGTGCGTGCTGTCCGGAGGACGTCGGAGTGCTTCGCTGGCGTCTGGCTCCGGAGAGTCGGGGGTGCTCTCCGGGAAGTGCTCATGGGCCGGCTCGTCGGTGTCCCCCTCGACCAGGGGTGGCTCCTGGACTGAAGAGGCCACTGTACGGACGATGTCTGATGGTGCGTCAGGCGTCGCGCGTTCCAGATCGGGTGGCCGATTGGTCGATTTGGGCGGCGTCTCGAGGGTCGGCGAGTGGGGGCCGTCAGACACGGAGAGCTGCGGTGCGACGTGCGGCGCCGACGAGGTCTCGGCTTCGGATGAGGAAGGCGCCGGTGTCTTCTGGTCATGTGGGATCGTCCGGTGCGAGGCGCCCTTCAACGCGCCGTGGGTCCGAACCGCCGGCTCCCGCTCCACGGGAGGTCGCGGCTTGATCCGCACCCACGCCAACAGGCGCTGAAGCGGCGCGATGAGCCACCGGAAGGCCATGCTCAGCCGAGGTCTCCTTGGGTGTGAGTTGGACCCAGCGCCGCGCGCGCTCCGGCGGCCGAGGCTCTCTTGAAGGGTGTGATCGGTGCGCGCGCCTGTCGTGCGAGATGCGAACCAGCCTCGGCGAAGAGGGACACGGCCCGATTATGCGGCAGTCCCTCGTCTGCCGGTCGGCGGTCTGGGCTCCGGCCGGTCAGCCTGATGGACGCACGCGTCCGATCTCCGCCAGCCGCTCAGAGAAGGCGAAAACTTCGGACCCGACGCCTGCTCCAAATCGGCGCTCACCGCGCGGGGGCGGGCACACAGATGGAGCGCTATGTTCCGCTTGGACGATGGCGAGGCCACTGACGTGGACCTGATCAACCAACATTGACAGGAGCGGTGACCATGAACCACGCGAGCACCCGGATCGGTCCGATGCGGAACCCGCCGCACCTCGGCGAGCTCATCTGCGAGAGCATGGACGATCTGGGCTTGAGCGTGACCGAGACGGCGACGCGCTTGGGCTGCGAGCGCGCAACCCTGTCCCGCCTTCTGAACGGCAAGGCGGCGATGTCGGCCCGCATGGCGCTGGCGCTGGAAGCGATCGGCTGGGGGACCGCCGAACACTGGATGCGGATGCAGGCGAGCTACGAGCTCGCGCAGGCGCGTCGGACCCGGAGCGCCGCCGGGGGAAGTCCGGCGCCACCTCGGTGCTGATCGGGCGGAGCACGCTGATCAGGTGGAGATGCGCGGCGCAATCACGCTGAGGCGCTGTGCGCCGGGTCCTCAGAAGTTCAGGTCGAGTTCGATTCCGAGCGTCCTCGGGGCGCCGGCTCTCCCGAGGCGGCCGAAGCCAGGGATCTCGGACTGCCAGGTCTGGAGCAGGTAGGGCTCGTCCAGCAGGTTCCGCGCGAAGGCGAAGAGTCCCCACGAACCGAACTGGTAGCCCAGCCGGGCGTTGACGAGGGTGCGGCCTTCCGCGAGGAACCGGGGGTCGTTGGCCGCGGTGGCGAATGCTTCCGGCTGGGCGGTGAGTTCGGCTCTTCCGGTCCAGACGCCGCCGAAGCGGTCCTGGCTGGGCGCGCGGTAGAAGGCGCCCGCCGTTGCGGACCACGACGGGGCAAAGGGGAACTCGTTGCCGGTGAGGTCGCGCTCGCTGTCGGCGAAGGAATCGAACCGGGTCTCGAGCAGGCCCGCGGAGGCGTAGAGCTCGAGGCCTCGGACCGGGTGGTAGCCGGCTTCCAGCTCGGCCCCGGACAGCGTTGACTCCCCGGCGTTTACGGTGACGTTGTCGACCGGGAGCCCGAGCTGGGTCAGCACCCGGACCTGCTGGTCGGTCCAGTCGGTCCGGAACACGTTCGCGGCGAGCCGCCAGCGCCGGTCCGGGGCGCTGGCGCGGAGGGCGAACTCCAGGTTGTTCGTGAACTCGGGGTCGAAGTCGCTCGTCTGCGCCGAGAGCACGGCGACCGAGCGCCCACCGGCGCGGTAGCCGCGCTGCCAGGAGACGGATGTCGAGAACGTGTCGCTCCACCGCCGGGTGAGGGCGGTCTTCGGCAGGAACGCGCCGTAGCTCGCCGAAACGATGTCTTCGGGGCTCGTCTCGCCGGAGAGGCCGGGCAGGACCGGGTCGGAGAGCAGACCCTGGCTGTTCCTCGTCTCGCGGGTCTCGCGGTCGTAGCGGCCGCCGAGCGTCAGGATCCAGTCCCGCGCCTCGCCGAGGTTGAAGTCGAATTCGCTGTAGACGGCGTTGTTCGTCGTGGTCTCGCCGGTCAGGAAGAACGCCGTCAGGCTGAATCCCGGCGGGAGGCCGGCGAGCTCGCCAGGCCCGGCGGCGTCGGCGCGAAGGCTGTCTTCGAGATCGGCGGTGTAGACGCCGATGACGCCCCGCGTCCGTCCGCCCGGATCGACTCGCAGCCGGAGCTCGCCGGTGGTCCACCGGTCGTCGGTCTCGTAATCGAGAACGCCTGCCGGGACCGGGGTCTGGTCCAGGTCCTCGCTCTGTCGGAACTCGTGGAAGTAGATGGTTCCGGTGGACTCGAGCGACAGCGAATCCGTCAGTTGGTAACCCAGATCGATCACGGCCGTCCGGTGCAGTGAGCCGTCCTGCGGTTCGTGATCCGAAAGGTTGAGGCGCTGTTCCGGGAAGAGATCCGCGCTGACCGTGCTGTCGCCGCCGCGGCTGTCCGACTGCGACAGCGTCACCATCCCCCGGAAGCGGGCCGTGGGATCGAAGCGCAGCTTGGCCCGCAGGTGGAGCGCCTCGCGGAAGTCGTGCGCCTCGCCGCGGGTCGGGTTCGTGACGAAGCCGTCGCTCACCTGCCGGTCCACCGAGAGGCGCAGCGCCGCGCGGTTCGTGACCAGCGGGACGTTGACCGCCGCCGCGAGCTGCTGCGAGGCGTAGTCGCCCAGACGGGCGCGCCCCCGGAACTCGGTCCGGTAGGTGGGGTCGCGGCTCGAGAGCACGACCGCGCCGGCGAGGGCGTTCCGCCCCTGCTGGGTGGACTGCGGGCCCCGGAACACTTCCACCCGGTCGAGGTCCCAGGTGCTGTAGGGCCCGAAGAAGGTGCCCTGGTAGCCCTGGACCGCGGCCCCGTCCACCATGGTGGTGACGAGCAGGCCGCTCCCCGCGCCGAAGCCGCCCTGGCTGATGCCCCGGATCGAGAAGCCGCGACGGTCCGAGGAGGTCGTCAGGTTCGGGACGGTGGCGACGAGGTCGTAGAGGTCGGTGTCGGTCGCGGTGGCGAGGCGGTCGCGGTCGAGCACCGCGACGCTTCCCGGCTCGTCACGCAGCGGCCGCTCCTGGATCTGCCCGGTCACCGAGATCTCCTCGGAGAACGCGAGCGACAGGGGAATGCGGATCCGGACTTCGCCGCCGGCGCCGACGTCGATCTCCACCGTGCGCTCGGCGAAGCCCTCGCGGCGAACCGTGAGCCGGTGTTCGCCCTCGGGGAGGGTGTCGAACCGGAAGAGGCCGGCGGCTTCGCTCGTCGTCAGTCGGGTCGTGCCGTCGGCGAGGGTGAGCATGACCTCGGCCCCGGCGACCGCGCCGCCCTCGGGACCCACGACCTCGCCGATGATCTCGTTGATCGCGAGGGGAGGCGCCGCCGCCACGCTCCACGGCAGGAGCAGACACGCGGCGGCGGCGAGGATCCGCCGGCGGAACCGGGGTTGCGGGGCGAGGGAAGTCGTCGGCTCGGCCATGAACGGGAACGATAAACGGCCGGAACCGGCCCGGTAGAATCGCGCCGTGGAAATCAGTGGCACAGAGATCATCCGGCTCCCCCGGGCCGACGTGTGGAAGAGCATCACCGACGCCGATCTGGTGGCGTCCTGCATGCCGGGCGTCGAGTCCATGAAGACGCTGGAGCCGAACAAGCGGTTCGAGGTCGTCGGCGGGGTCAAGCTGGGGGCCGCGGGGGTGAAGGCGAAGACCCGGCTGGAGTGGGTCGAGCTGGTCGAGCCCGAAATGGCCCGGATGTCGCTCCACGGGGCCGGTCCGGGCGTCACCATCGACGGGAGCACGGATCTTCGGCTCCGCGACGTGGACGAGGGCACCGCCCTCGACTGGACGGCGAACGTCACGGTGCGCGGCACGGTGGCGATGCTCGCCGGGCGACTCATGAAGCCGGTCATGGAGAAGATGAACCGGGAGTTCTTCGCCCGCATCAAGGAAAAGATCGAACCCGACGGCGCAGCCTCCTGAGGCCGCCCCTTCGGGCTGACACGGGGCCGCGGGCTTTCGCCCGGCGGCCGGGAGGAAACGGGATGAACCTGAAGATCTGGCGCACCGCCGCCCTGGCGGCGCTTTGCGGGCTCGTCGCCGCGCTCGCGTGGGCGCAGCCCACCTACTTTCCCGAGCGCCACGAATGGGGGACGCAGACCCCCGAGGAGGCGGGCTTCGACGCCGCGGCGCTCCAGGAGGCCGTCGACTTCGCGGTGGCGTCCGAATCGGGCGCCCCGAGGGATCTCGCGCTGAACCACGAACTCACCTTCGGGAGCGAGCCCTTCGGCAGCCGGGTCGGCCCGACGACGGTCCGCGGCGCGCTCAGCGGGATGGTCGTTCGCGACGGCTACATCGTTCAGGAATGGGGTCCGGTCCACAAGGTGGACATGACGTTCAGCGTCTCGAAGACCTTCCTGTCGACCGCGGTGGGGCTGCTCTACGACGACGGCCTGATCGCCTCGGTGGACGACCGGGTCGGCCCCTACATGCCCGATGACGAACTCTTCGGCTCGGACCACAACGCCCCGATCACCTGGGACCACCTGCTCCGGCAGACCAGCGACTGGCAGGGGACGCTGTGGGGGAAGCCCGACTGGGCCGACCGGCCGGTCGGAGACCACCCCTTCGAGTATCCCGACCGGCCGATGCACCCGCCCGGAACCTTCTACAAGTACAACGATGTTCGGGTGAACCTGCTGGCGCTGGCCGCCCTCCACGTCGTGCGGGATCCGCTTCCGGTCCTGCTCCGGGAGCGCATCATGAACCCGATCGGGGCCTCGAGCCGGTGGCGCTGGCACGGCTACGAGAACTCGTGGATCATGATCGACGGCCGCAACGTCCAGTCGGTGAGCGGCGGCGGCCACTGGGGCGGGGGCATGCACATCAGCGCCCGCGACCTCGCGCGCTTCGGGCTTCTCTTCCTGCGGAACGGAAGCTGGAACGGCGAGCAACTCCTCTCCGAGGACTGGATCGCGATGGCCCGGACGCCGGGCGACGTGAACCCGTCCTACGGCTACATGAACTGGTTCCTGAACGGTCCGGTGGAGCGGAACGGCGAGATGGTCAAGTCCATCCCGGCGGCGCCGGACACCGCGGTGACCTTCCGCGGCGCCGGGAGCAACATCGTCTACGTGGACTGGGAGAACGACCTCGTGGTCGTGGTGCGCTGGATCCAGGGGGGCGCGGTCTCCGAGTTCATCGGGAAGGTCCTCGCGGCGCTCGATGACGCGCAGCCGACGGACTCCGCCGGACGATGAGCCTTCACCCTGCTCGCAGGAAGGACTCCCTGATGACCCGCGTTCCGGTCACCGTCGCCATCGCCGCGCTCGCGCTGGCCGCCCTCGCCGGTTGCGGCGCGCCGCCCGCCGAAGCGCCACCGCCGGCGCCGGCCGAACCGGCCCTCCCGACGCCCGACTTCACGCTCCCGGCGGACAACACCCATAACCGCTGGAGCGCGACGATCCCACCGGTCCTGACCGTGCCGTCGGGGGCGGTCGTCGAGATCCACACCAAGGAAGCCTCCGACGGGCAGATCACGCCGGAGACGACCGCCGACGACCTGGCGTCCGTCGACTTCGACCTGATCCACGCGCTCACCGGCCCGATCCGGGTCGAGGGCGCCCAGCCGGGTGACCTGCTGGCGGTCACGATCCACGAGGTCGAGGTCACCGGCTGGGGCTGGGCCACGATCCTGCCCGGGTTCGGGTTCCTCGCCGACGAGTTCACTGAGCCCTGGATCCGCGGCTTCGAGCTCGGTCCGGGATCCACCGAAGCGGCCTTCAACGACCAGATCAGCATCCCGCTCTCGCCGTTCCCGGGCGTGCTCGGTGTCGCGCCGGCGACCGACGAGATGCTCGTCACGATCCCGCCCCGTGAGAACGGCGGCAACATGGACAACCGCTACATGAAGGCGGGGACCACGGTCTACCTGCCGGTCCAGGTCGAGGGGGCGAATTTCTCCGTCGGGGACGCCCACGCGATGCAGGGCGACGGCGAGGTCTCCGGGACCGCGATCGAGGTCCCGACCCGCATCCTGCTGACCCTCGAAGTGATGGAGAACCCTCGGGGGATCACCGAGGCCGAATACGAGACCGACGAGTACTACGGGACGACCGGGTTCGCGACGACGATCGACGAGGCGGCCAGGAAGGCCACCCGGGCGATGATCGGCTACCTGGTGGCGGAGCGCGGCGTCACGCCGGAGGAGGCCTACGTGCTCGCCTCGCTCGCCGGGGACCTGAAGATCTCCGAGACAGTCGACGTGCCCCACATGCTCGTCAGCATGCACATGCCCAAGTCGATCTTCGGGGCTGGCGGGGAGTAGGACGGGGAGACGGGCCGGCCGGCCCGGCGGGCCGACTCCCGATCCATCGGGCGCGGCCCGCGGGCCGCTCCCCGGTCGGTCGCCCTACCGGCCGCCCTCGTCGCTCGTCTCGTCGGGGGCGGCATAGTAGCCCTTGCGGGTGCGGGCGATGAGGTCGTCGCGGTCCCGGATCCGGACCTCGATGGAGCGCCAGCCGCCTTCCTTGCGGTCGCGCGAGGGGAGGTACGCGAGCTGGTACTGCCGGTGGAGCTCGTGCTGGATCTGCCGGAAGTGGCGGGAGAGATCCTCGATCTCCTCGGGATAGAACGACCGCCCGCCGCTCTGCTCCGCCACCGCGTCGAGGAACGGCCGGTTCAGCTTCCCGCCGCCCTCCGGACTCCAGCCGGTGTAGCCGACGGTGTAGATGGCGCCTTCCGAGAGCCGCGCGCCTTCGAGCGCCTGCTCGCGGGTGCTGACGCTGCCCTTGGCGTCGGGCCCCGAGTCCTCGCCGTCGGACACCAGGATCAGCGCCTTGCGCTCCTCGACCCGGGAGAGCTCCTGCAGCCCGGTCAGGATCGCGTCGTAGAGCGCGGTCCGGCCGAAGGGCCGCATGGCCCGGATCATGGACACCTGGTCCCAGATCTCCTGGTCGTAGGGCGGGCCGAAGCGGACGCCCTCGCTGAACGTGGCGACCCGGCCCTTGTCGTCGCTGGCCATGTTCCGCAGGAAGAGGTAGGCGGCGGTCTGGATCGCCGAGAGGCTGGAGCGCACCGAGGCCGAGGAGTCGAGCAGCAGCAGGCTGGTCACCGGCGTCAGCTCGGCGGTGAAGTAGCGGATGTCCTGCTCGACGCCGTCCTCGAGGATCTGGAAGTCGGCCTGCTCGAGCCCGGTCACGAAGCGGCCCCGGCGGTCCTCGACGACGACGTCCAGCGTGACGCTCGGGACCCGCACCATGAAACTGAACCGGTCGCCCAGGGTGGCTTCCCGGGCGGTCTGGCCCTCGGGGGGCTGCGGCGGCTGCGCGGCGAGGGCGGTCTTCGCCCACACTCCGGGCGGGACGAGGAACAGGAGGAGAAGGGCGAAACGCATGGAGAACCGCTGTTCCGGGAGTCTAGGTTTCCGCGGCGCGCTCCGTCGAACGCGTTTCCCTCGTTCGGGGATGCGCCTCGACCGCCCCGGGTGTTCGGCGGCCGGGCAATGCGTTACGCTCGCCTCTCCGGGGTCGGGCCCCTTCGGGTGGCGTCCGCCCCGCCAGGAGGTTGTCCCATGAGCCACCGCGTCCGTCTCAAGGTGAACGGCGAGACCCGGGAAGTCGATGCCGAACCCCGGCTGCTGCTCTGTCACGTGCTGCGCGACGAGCTGGGCCTCACGGGCACGAACATCGGCTGCGACACGTCGCAGTGCGGGTCCTGCACGGTCCTGCTCGACGGCAAGGCGGTGAAGTCGTGCACCGTGCTCGGGGTCCAGGCGGACGGCTGCGAGGTGACGACGATCGAGGGCCTCGCCGGCGATAACGGCCTCCATCCGATCCAGCAGGCCTTCTGGGACAACCACGGCCTCCAGTGCGGGTTCTGCACGCCGGGGATGATCCTGACCGCGGTGGAGATCCTCGACCGGAATCCGGAGGCCAGTGACGCCGAGGTCCGCCACGGCCTCGAGGGGAACATGTGCCGGTGCACCGGCTACGAGAACATCGTGAAGTCGATCGTCGCGGCGGGGGCCCGCGAGGGGGCCTGACCCGCCGGGCGAGGCCGCAGAACGGGGAGCATCCGGACCGGGATTACGAGGGAGCACGAGGAGAACGAAGATGGGCCGTTATGTAGGGAACTCGGTGAAGCGGCGGGAGGACCCCCGCTTCATCCAGGGCAAGGGCCGCTACGTGGCCAACCTCCAGATGCCGGGCATGGTTCACGTCGCGGTGAAGCGGAGCCCGCACCCGCACGCCCGGATCACCGGGATCGATGCTTCGGCGGCGCTCGCGATGCACGGGGTGCTCGCCGTCTTCACCGGAGCGGACTTCAAGGAAGGCGGCTGTGGGGCGCTGCCCTGCGGCTGGCAGGTGCCGGGCACGAAGGTTCCCGAGCGCCTGGTGGTCGTCACCGACCGCGTGATGCACGTGGGCGACTCGGTGGCGGTCGTCGTGGCCGAGGACCCCTACGTGGCGACCGATGCGGTCGAGGCGATCGAGGTGGGCTACGAGCCGCTCCCGGCGGTCGTGGACGCCCGCGGAACGACCGCTGCCGATGCGCCCCGGCTCTTCGGGGAGATCGACGCGAACACCTCGTACGACTGGGAGCTCGGCGACCGCGAAGCCTGTGACCAGGCGTTCGCCGAGGCCGACGAGACCGTCGAGCTCGAACTGGTGAACCAGCGGCTCATCCCGACGGCGATGGAGCCGCGCGCGGCCGCCGCGCAGTGGGACGCCGCCTCGGAAGAGATGACGGTCTGGACGACGAGCCAGAACCCGCACCCGATCCGCCTGCTGCTCTCCGCCTTCACGCTCGGCATCCCCGAGAGCAAGCTCCGGGTCATCTCTCCGGACGTGGGCGGCGGCTTCGGGAGCAAGATCTTCCACTACCCGGAAGAGGTCATCGTCCCCTGGGTCGCCCGGAAGCTCGGGCGTCCGGCGAAGTGGGTCGCGACGCGCACCGAGAGCCAGATGACCGACTCGCACGGGCGCGACCACGTGACCGTGGCCCGGCTGGCGATGAAGAGCGACGGGACCTTCACCGGGCTGGATGTCGAGACCTGGGCCAACCAGGGCGCTTACCTCTCGACCTTCGCGCCGCTCATCCCGACGGCGCTCTACATCACCTTGCTCGCCGGCAACTACCGCGCGAAGGGGGTCTACGGCAAGGTCCACGGCACGCTCACCAACACCGTCCCGGTGGACGCCTACCGGGGGGCCGGACGGCCGGAGGCCGCCTACCTGATCGAGCGGCTGGTGGATCTGGCCGCCGCCCGGCTGGGGCGCGATCCGCTCGACCTGCGCCGCCAGAACGCCATCCGCAAGGAGGAGTTCCCGTACCAGACGCCGGTGGCGTTCTGCTACGACAGCGGCGACTACGAGCGGCTCATGGCGAAGGCGGCCGACAACGCCGGATACGACGCGATGCGGAAGGCGCAGGCGGAAGCCCGCGCCGAGGGCCGGCTCCGCGGCGTCGGGGTCGTGTGCTGCATCGAGGCGAGCGGCCCCGCGCCCTCCGCGGTCGCCGGCTCGCTAGGCTCGGCCGTCGGGTTCTGGGAGAGCGGCGAGGTCCGCGTCCATCCGAGCGGGCAGGTGAGCGTCTTCACCGGGTCCCACACCCACGGGCAGGGGCACGAGACGACCCTCGCGCAGGTGGTGGCCGATGAACTCGGGGTCCCGCTGGAGAGCGTCGAGGTCGTCCACGGCGACACCGGCCGCATCAACTTCGGGATGGGCACCTACGGCAGCCGGAGCGCCTGCGTCGGCGGTTCGGCGCTCGTCCGGAGCGCCGAGAAGGTCCGCGCCAAGGTCCTGAAGATCGGCGCCCATCTCCTCGAGGCGGCGGAAGAGGATGTGGTCTACGACCGGGACACCGGCCGCGTCCACGTCCGCGGTTCGGAGGAGCGGGGCAAGGACTTCGGGGAGATCGCGTTCGCGGCCTACACCGCGCACAACATGCCGGAGGGCGTCGAGCCGGGGCTCGACTTCACGAGCTTCTATGACCCGTCCAACTTCACCTTCCCGGCGAGCTCGCACATCTGCGAGGTCGAGGTCTGCCCCGACACCTGGGAGGTGAAGATCCTCCGCTACGTGGCGGTGGACGATGTGGGCAAGGTGATCAACCCGATGATCGTCGAGGGCCAGATCCAAGGCGGCGTCGTCCAGGGCGTGGGCCAGGCGCTCACCGAAACCGGGGTCTACTCCGACGACGGAGGTCTCCTGTCCGGGACGCTTCTCGAATACGCCGTGCCGCGGGCCGACCTGCTGCCCGGCATCGAGGTCGACCGGATCGAGACCCCCTCGCCGCACAACCCGCTCGGCGTCAAGGGCGCCGGCGAGATGGGCACGATCGCGGCCACCCCGGTGGTCGCGAACGCCGTCATGGACGCGCTGCGGCCCCTCGGAGTGGACCATCTGGAGCTGCCGCTGACGCCGGAGCGCATCTGGCGCGCGGTGCGGGAGGCGAGAGCCCGGGCCGCCTGAGCCGGAGACCGGAGCAACACGAGCCAGAGACGAGACCAGGGAGAACCCGATGTATCCGAGCCGATTCGATTACCACCGCGCCGCCACCCTCGAGGAAGCCATCGAGCTCCTCGGCTCGATCGACGGCGCGAAGCTCGTGTCCGGCGGGCACAGCCTGATCCCGGCGATGAAGCTCCGGGTGGCGCAGCCGGCGGCGCTCGTGGACATCGGGCGGATCGCGGGCCTGTCGGGCATCCGCTCCGGCGATGGACAGCTCGTCATCGGCGCGCTGACCACCCACAGCGAAGTCGCGGGCTCTCAGGCGGTGCGCGATGCCTGTCCCGGTCTCGCGGAGGCGGCGGGCGCCATCGGCGATATCCAGGTGCGGAACCGCGGGACCATCGGCGGCAGCCTCGCCCACAACGACCCGGGCGCCGACTACCCGGCGACCATGCTCGCGCTCGGCGCCGAGGTCACCGCCGTCGGGAAGAACGGATCCCGCACGATCGCGGCGTCGGACCTGTTCGTGGATCTGTTCACGACATCGCTCGACGATTCGGAAGTCCTCACCGAGGTCCGGATCCCGGCCGCTGCGGGCTCGGCCTACGAGAAGCACCGTCATCCGGCGTCCAGCTACGCGGTGGTCGGAGTCGCCGCCCGCGTCGCCACCGCAGGCGGCCAGGTCACCGATTGCGCGGTGGGCGTGAACGGCGTGACCGGCTGCGCGGTGCTGGCCGGCGGGGTGTCCGGGGCGCTGATGGGCGGCCCGGCTTCGGAAGAGCGGATCCGCGCGGCCGCGGCCCGGGTCGGAGAGAGCCTCGGGGGCGCGGTCGGCGACCTCTACGCCTCGGCCGAGTTCCGGGTCCATCTCGCCGAGGTCCACGTGCGCCGCGCGCTCGCGCGGGCGGCGGGACGCGCCGGCTGATCCTGCCGACTGTCCGCATCGTCCCTGTCTGACGCCGTCTTGACCGCTCCGGGCCGTCGGTCCGGGGTCGGGCCCGCCTCCGCGCCGGAGCTTGCCGAGGCGCTCGCCCGCCACGGGTACATCGCCGACGCCGGGCTGGCGACCTCGCTCTTTCTGGCGCTGCGGCTCGAGCGGCCGCTCTTTCTCGAAGGCGAGGCCGGGGTGGGGAAGACCGAGCTCGCCAAGACCGTCGCCGCGGCGCTCGACGCCCCGCTCATCCGGCTGCAGTGCTACGAGGGCATCGACATCGCCCAGGCCGCCTACGACTGGAACTATGCGCGGCAGATGCTCGCCATCCGGCTCGCGGAGAGCCGCGGCGAGGCGCTCGGCGAGCGGGATCTCTTCGGACCGGAGTTCCTGCTGCGCCGGCCGCTGCTCGAGGCGCTCGAGGGGTCGTCGGCGGAGTCCCGTCCGGTCCTCCTGCTCGACGAGGTGGACCGCAGCGACGAGGAGTTTGAGGCCTACCTTTTGGAGGTGCTCTCCGAGTTCCAGATCACGATCCCCGAGATCGGGCCGATCCGCGCCGCCGCGCCGCCGGTGGTCGTGCTCACCTCGAACCGGACCCGCGAGGTGCACGACGCGCTGAAGCGGCGCTGCCTCTACCACTGGATCCCCTATCCCGACTACGAGCGCGAGCTCGAGATCGTGCGCGAGCGGGTTCCCGATGCGGCTGCCGGGCTCGCCGCCGAGGCGACGCGGTTCGCGCAGGAGCTGCGGCGGATGGACCTCTTCAAGCGTCCCGGGGTCTCGGAGACGCTCGACTGGACGACGGCGCTGGCCGCGCTCGGCCGCACGGCGCTCGATGAAGCGGTCGTGGACCGGACGCTGGGGGTGCTGCTCAAGTACCGCGACGATCTGGAGAACGTGCGGGGCGAGCGCGCGCAGTCGGTCCTCGCCCGGGTCGCGGCGTCGACGCCGTGAGTCCGGCGCCCCGGTCGGCGCCGGATGCGCGTTCGACGGTTCCGCCGCTGCTGCGGAACCTGACCCTCTTCGGACGCCTTCTCCGGGGCCTCGGCCTTCCGGTGTCGCACGCCCGGATGCTGGACCTCGCGGAGGCGCTCACCCTCGTGGACATCTTCCGGCGCGAGCAGTTCCACGCCGCGGCGCGCGCGCTGCTCGTCCACCGGCGGGAGGACCTGGCGCTCTTCGACGCCGCCTTCGCGCTGTTCTGGGAGACGCCGCCCGAGCGCTGGTCGCGGGCGCGGCTGCCGGGCATGGTCCTGCGGCGCCGGGTTCCGAAGGTGACGCCGGCGACGTTCCGGCCGCTCTCGGGATCGCCCGACGCCGGAAAGGAAGACACCCCGCCGCGTCCGCTGGCGCGCCGGGTGTGGAGCGACCGCGAGGCGCTCGCCCGGCGCGACTTCTCCGACCTCGACGAGGACGAGCTCCGCGAGGTCCAGGCGCTGATCCGGGAGGCTGGCTGGGAGGCGGCCCGCCGGCGGGTCGTGCGCTACCGGCCGGGAGGAAGGAAATCGCTCGACTTCCGCCGGACGCTGCGGCGGGGGGTGCGCACCGGCGGAGAGTGGCTTCGGCTCGAACGCCGCCGCCGGCGCGAAAAGCCCCGCCCGATCATCGTGCTCGCCGACGTGAGCGGTTCGATGGAACAGACCGCGCGCGTGCTGCTCCACTTCCTCTACGGCCTCTCCCACGGCGCGCCCGGGCGGGTGGAGGCGTTCGCGTTCGCGACGAGGCTGACGCGGCTCACCCGGAAGCTGGCCGATCGCCGGGTGGACCGGGCGCTGGCCGAGGCCTCGGAAGCGGTGCGCGACTGGTCCGGCGGCACCCGGATCGGCGACGCGCTCCGCCGGTTCAATCGCGACTGGGCGCGCCGGCTCCCGACCTCCTCGGCGGTGTTCCTGCTGGTCAGCGACGGGTGGGACCGCGGCGATCCGGCGCTCGTCGCCGCCGAGATGGAGCGGCTCCGGGGGCTGGCGTGGCGGATCGTCTGGCTGAACCCGCTGCTCGCGGACCCGGGCTACGAGCCGCTGACGCGGGGGATGACCGCGGCGTTGCCCCACGTCCACGACTTCCTGCCGGTGAACAATCTCGAGAGCGTTCACAGCCTCGCCGAGCATCTCCGGCTGCTGAACCCGGTGCGGAGCCGTTCCGGTCGGCTCCCGGCGCCAAGCTGGACGCCGGCAACCGAAGCGGCGGAGGCCCACGTCCATGCATGACATCGCGCCTGTCCTCGACCGGTGGCTCGCCGGCGGAGGACCGCTCGCGCTCTCCACGGTCGTCGAGACCTGGGGCTCGGGGCCGCGTCGGCCGGGGGCGCGGATGACAGTGGACCCGGAGGGAGCGATCGCCGGGTCGGTCAGCGGGGGGTGCGTCGAGGGGGCGGTGGTCCGGACCGCGCGCGAGGTGATCCGCACCGGAGAGCCGCAGTTGCTCCGGTTCGCGGTGGCCGACGAGACCGCCTGGGAGGTCGGGCTCTCCTGCGGCGGCGCGATCTCGGTGTTCGTGGAGCGACCCGACGATGCGTCGATGCGCGCCGTTCGCGAAGCGATGGCGGCGCGGATTCCGGTGAGCCTCGCGGTTGTCGTCGAGGGTTCCGGCCTCGGGGAGCGCGCGGTCGTGACCGGGGAGGCGGCGAGCGGGGAGGAGTCGCTGGTGGCCGTCGGCCGCGAGGCGCTCGCGGCCGGGCGCCCCCAGGTCCGGGAGACGCCAGGCGGCCGGGTGTTCGCCGACCTGATCCTTCCGCCGGACTCGCTCGTCATCGTGGGCGGGGTCCACATCGCCCAGACGCTCTCGCTGCTGGCGCGCGCGGTGGGCTACCGGGTGGCGATCTGCGATCCGCGTCCGGTGTTCGGTTCGCCGGAGAGGTTCCCGGGGGTGGAGCTCGTCAACGACTGGCCGGAAGAGGGGTTCCGGCGGATCGGGCTCGACGCCGGGACCGCGGTCGCGACGCTGACCCACGATCCGAAGCTGGATGACCCGGCGCTCGCCGCGGCGCTCGCCAGCCCGGCGTTCTACGTGGGGGCGCTGGGGAGCCGCCGGACGCACGCCCGCCGGCTCGAGCGGCTCCGTCGGCGGGGGGTCGCGGAGGCCGATCTGGCGCGCATCGCCGCGCCCATCGGTCTGCCGATCGGGGCCCGCACGCCCGACCAGATCGCGCTGGCCGTCCTCGCGCAGGTGGTGGCCGCCCGCAACCAGGCGGGCGGTTCCACTGCGCCGGGCGCCGGATAAAATCGGCGTCCGCTTCGATCACGCTCCGTCAGGAGGAGAAACGCCGATGCAGGGAATCATGGACGGCCTCCAGTTCATCATCCGCTGGCTCCACGTCTTCGTGGGGATCCTGTGGATCGGCCATCTCTATTTCTTCAACTTCGTGAACGGCCAGACGATGGCCCAACTCACCGGCGGAGCGCGGCGGGAGGTCGTCCCCGAGCTCATGCCGCGGGCGCTCTACTGGTTCCGGTGGGGTGCCGCCTGGACCTGGATCTCCGGCGTGGTGCTGCTCCTCCTGATCTTCTACCACGGCGGCCTGACGCTCGACCTCGGCATGAGCTGGGGGCTCGGCGCGATCCTCATGATCGCGGTCACCTTCTTCGGCGTCTTCGTCTACGACGCGCTCTGGAGCAGCGGCCTGAAGTCGAACATGCGCGCGGCGACGATCGTCTCGTTCCTGCTCCTCGCGGTGGTCGTCTGGGCGTTCGTGAACATCGGCGGGTTCCAGCCGCGGGCCGTCCTGATCCACACCGGCGCGCTCTTCGGGACGATGATGGCCTTCAACGTCTGGTTCCGGATCTGGCCCGCCCAGCAGCGGATCATCGCGGCGGTGAAGGCCGGACAGGCGCCCGCCGCCGCCGATCCTGCGCTCGCCGGGCTCCGTTCGAAGCACAACACCTACATGTCGCTTCCGCTGCTGTGGGCGATGGCGAACGAGCACGCCACCCCCTTCTTCGGCGGCAACTTCGGGATCCCCGGCGACTACTACTGGGTGGCCTGGCTCGTCGTGATCGCGATCGCCTGGCACGTCGTGTTCCAGTGCTACCGGATCGCCGGCCGCCTGAAGGGGATGTAGAAGGCGCGACGCGCCAACCGGGACGGTCGGGGCGGCGTCCGATCGGCGCCGCCTCGGCCGGGAGTTAACCCGGTGTCCGCCGGCCCCGGTTCCCGAGCAGCGAGCCGCCGACCGCCACTGCGGCGTTCAGCAGCGCGCCCAGCAGGCCGGCGTGAAGACCGGCGATCCGGCCCATCCCGGCGAGGGTGAGGCCTCCGGCGAGGAGCGTTCCGAGGACGACGCCGGCCAGCGCCGCCCGGGAGTTCAGGCCGCGCCACGCGATGCCGAGCACGAAGACCGGGGCCGCCTGCGCCAGCAGCTCCATCTTGAGTTCCAGCAGGCCCCAGAGGCTGATCCGGGGCGTCACCGCGATGGCGACCAGCACCGCCATGATGGCCAGCGAGATGCGTTTCCCGATCCGGGTCACGCGCTCTTCGGGCACGGCCGCTGACGCCCGTCGCCGCAGCGCCGGGGCGACGAAGTCCTTCGCCACCATCGAGGAGAGCGTCAGGAGCACCGAGTCCGCTGTCGACATGATCGCCGCGACCACGCCCACCACGGTGATGACCGAGAGCCCGAACATCCACGCCGATTCGTCGGCCCAGCCCCGCACCAGCGCCGGCAGCACCTGGTCGGCGGCGATCCCTTCGAGGCCGGCGAGCCGGGGCAGGGCGAGGATGCCGACCAGAAGCACCGGGAGCGTGGTGAGAAACGGCAGGAACGCCATGACCGACAGCGCCCGCCGCAGCGAGCGGGTCGAGCGCGCCGCGAAGATCCGCTGGATCGCGTGCGGGTAGACGGCCCCGGCGAACCCGATCAGGAGCACGGTGCTGGCCCAGCCGGCCTGCACCTCGCCGGACGGCCGGAGGGCCTTGGCCGGTTCGTTCTCGAGGATCCACCGGGTGGCGGCGCCGAGGTCGTCGCCGGTGAGGAAGGTGGCGGCCAGCAGGCCGATCAGCCCGACCGCGAGGAGGCCGCCCTGAAGGCAGTCCGTCCACGCCACCGCCCGCAGGCCGCCGAGGAGCTCATAGGCGAGGATGGCGGCGGCGAGGACGAGCACGCCGGCGGCGTAGGGGACCGCGCCCTCGGAGAGCCCGGAGACCACGTGGCCCATCGCCATGAGCTGCGCGAGCAGGTAGTTCGCGATGGCCGCCGCCATGATGACGTTCGTGACCCGCGTCAGCCACGGATCCCCGAAGCGGTAATCCAGCCAGTCGGCCGGCGTCACGAAACCGCGCCGGTTCGCGTCGCGCCGCAGTCCGGGCGCGATCAGCAGGTAGACGACGACCACCGCGAGCATGAAGCCCACGCTCATGACCCACGGGAAGCCCACCCGGTAGGCCTCCCCCGGATAGCCGACGAGCGTGTTCCCGCTGTACTGGGTCGCGTAGAGCGTGAACAGCAGGACGACCCCGCCGAGGCCGCGCCCCGCCAGATAGAAGTCGGCGAGCGACCCCGAAGCGCGCGCGGCGCGGGCGCGGAACCCGAGGAAGGCGAGGACGCCGATGTAGGCGGCGAGGCCGGCGATGACGGCGGCCGGGAAGCTCATCGCGAGTCCGGGGACGACGGGTCGACGTCGTCCTCCAGGTCGTCATCGTCCCAGCGATGGAGGACGGCGAACGCGGTGAGGCAGCTCACGCCGAGGGTGGCGGCGAGGGCGATCACCGCCCACAGCGGCATCCCGAGGACGATGTCCGGACGTCCCGAACCCGCCCACCACGGAATCGAGACGATGTAGAGCCCCGCTATGGCAAGAAGCAGCCACGGGTGGTCGAGTGGTTGGCGGCCGCCGGGCACCCGGCGACAATATGCGAACCGGGCGCATCGCGGTCCGGGAGCGCCGCGCCCCGCGCGGCTTCGACGACGATCCGGGAGGTGACGCTCGCCATGGGACATGACGACAGTCTGAGAGAGACAGGGAAACCGGCCGCTTCGCCGCGGATCGGGGCGCTCGTTCTGGCGGTCGCGGCGTCCGGCGCGGGAGTCGGAGCGGCCGCCGCCCAGGAAGTCGAGCTGGCGCTCACCGGCGGCTCGGTTCTGGATGTGCGCGCCGGGACGTTCTCCGAGGCGAATGTCCTCGTGGGCGGAGGACGGATCCTCGCGGTGGGATCCGACCCGGCGCCGGCGGGCGCCGAGGTCGTGGATGTGAGCGGGAAGTTCGTTCTCCCGGGCTTCATCGACGCCCACACCCACGCCGACGAACTCTCCCAGGTCCGCCGTGCGCTCGAGTCCGGGGTCACCACGATGCGAAGCGCGAGTGTGGGCTCCTACCGCGACGTGGCGATCGGGCGCATGGTGAGCGAAGGACACCTCGCCGGCCCGGACTATCTGGGGGCCGGGATCTTCGTGACGCCGAACATCGGGGAGGGACGCCTCGCCTCAGAGAGCCTGTTCGGGATGACCGGAGATCTCGCCAGCGAGGAGGACCTCCGGATGCTGGTGCGGGTGAACGCCGAGAACGGGGTCCGGGCGGTGAAGACCCGGGCCACCGAGCGGGCGGGGCTGCCCGACACCGATCCGAGGAAGCAGGTCTTCACCGAAGGCCAGTTGCGCGCCATCGTCGAGGAAGCGGCGGCGCTCGGCCTTCCGGTGCTGTGCCACGCGCACGGCGACGAAGGGGCCCGGGCCGCGGTTCTGGCCGGGGTCGCGAGCATCGAGCACGGGACGTTCCTGACCCGCGAGACGCTCCAGCTAATGGCCGAGCGGGGGACGGCGCTCGTTCCCACCTACACCACGCTGATCGACCTCGACGAGCCGGGGGGCGACTACGACCATCCGGTGCTGACGCTGCGCGCCGACTTCATGGTCCCGAGGATGGAGGAGACGATCCGCATGGCGCTCGAGCTCGGAGTCCGCATCATCGCCGGCAGCGACACGAGTTACGGGCCCGAGAGCGTGAGCCGGGTCGGCGTCGAGGTGGCCAACTTCGTGAAGCTGGGGATGTCCGCGGAGGAGGCGATCCGGGGAGGCACGGTCTACACGGCGGAGCTGCTGCGGGTGGAGGACGAGACCGGAACGATCGAGGTCGGCAAGGAGGCCGATCTCATGGTCCTGGCGGAGAACCCGCTCGAGAGCATCGACGCGATCCAGGATGTCGTCGCGGTCGTGAGCAACGGGATCCTCGCGGTCAACCGGCTGCCCTTCGCGATCCCGGAGGAGTGATCCGCCAGGCTCGTCCGGTCCGCGAAAACTAGAATCGCGGCGTTGTCCGAAAACGGTTCCATTCCGGCGCGGGACACCGGCGCCCAGGCCGAGATCCGCCGCGCCATCCGCGAATTCGCCGCCACCGAGGTTCTCCCTCACGCCGCGCGCTGGGACGAGGAGGAGAGCTTTCCCCGGGACGCCGTCCGGCAGTTGGGCGAGCTGGGCTTCCTCGGGCCGATCTTCCCCAAGCGCTACGGCGGCGCCGGGCTCCGCTATGCGGAATACGCCGTCCTGATCGAGGAGCTCGCCCGCGCCGACGCCTCGCTCGCCATCACCGTCGCCGCGCACGTATCGCTCGCCGCGAACCACATCTACGAGCAGGGGACCGAGGCGCAGCGCCAGAAGTTCCTGGTTCCGCTCGCCCGGGGAACCGCGCTCGGCGCGTGGAGCCTGACCGAGCCGGGGGCCGGCAGCGACGCCGGCGGAACCCGGACGACCGCGGTGCGCGACGGGGACTCGTGGGTCCTGAACGGGAGCAAGACGTTCACCACGAACGGTTCCGAGGCCGACATCGCGATCTGCATGGCCTCCACCGACCCGGAGGCGCGGACCCGGGGGATTTCGGCGTTCATCGTCGAGCGGGGGACCCCGGGGTTCCGTCCCGGCCGCAAGGAGAAAAAGCTCGGACATCGCGCTTCCGACACCTCGGAAATGGTGTTCGAGGACTGCCGGGTGCCGGCGGACAACCTTCTCGGCGAGTTGGGCGCGGGTTTCCCCGGCGCCATGAAGATCCTCGACGGGGGCCGGATCAGCATCGCGGCGCTCTCGCTCGGGATCGCCGAGGCCGCCTTCGAGTGCGCGGTGGACTACGCCGGGAAGCGGCGCCAGTTCAACCGCCCGATCGGCGACTTCCAGGGCGTGAGCTTCCCGATCGCCGACTCGAAAGTCGAGATCGAGGCCTCCCGGCTGCTGATCCAGCGCGCCGCCGCGCTCAAGGACGGGGGGCGGACCACGACGTCGGAGTCGGCGATGGCCAAGCTCTACGCCAGCGAGACCGCGGTGCGGGTCACCGACCGGGCGCTCCAGGTCCTGGGCGGCTACGGATACACCCGGTCCTACCCGGTCGAGCGGTACTTCCGGGACGCCCGGCTCATGCCCATCGGGGAGGGCACCTCGGAGGTCCAGCGACTCATCATCGGCCGGGCGCTCCTCGGTGGGAACGGCTGACCCTGCCGGACCGGCGGGGGGTGGCGTGACTCGGTCTCCGGGTTCCGCCGGTGGCGAAGCGGGACTTCCCGACGGCGTTCGCGCCGGCGACCCGCGGGCGCTCGCACGGGCCATCACCGCGGTGGAGCGCGGCGAGCCCGGGATCCTCGAGGCGCTGCGCCGGGAAGCGTGGCCGGAGGCGGCCCGGGTCGTGGCGCTCACCGGGCCTCCCGGCGTCGGCAAGAGCGTCCTCGCGAACGCGCTGGGACGCGAGCTGGCGGCGGGGGCGGATCCCGGGGCCGTCGGCATCGTGGCGGTCGACCCGACGAGTCCGCGCAGCGGGGGCGCCCTTCTCGGCGACCGGGTACGGGTCCTTGGCGACGACGGAAGCCTGTTCTTCCGCAGTATGGCGGCCCGCGGGGCCGACGGCGGCCTCGCCCCCGGCCTCGAGGCGGTGCTCCACCTGGTGGCGCTCTCCGGTCGGAAGCGGATCCTGGTCGAGACGGTGGGCGCGGGGCAGGGAGAGCACGCGGTGACCCGGCTCGCGGATCTGACGGTGGCGGTGCTGGCGCCGGGGCTGGGGGACGCCGTTCAGGCGGCGAAAGCGGGGCTCTTCGAGGTCTCCGACCTCGTCGTGGTGAACCAGGCGGACCGGCCCGGCGCCGAGGCCACGGCGGCGCTGTGGCGGGCGACCCGCGGGGCCGGGGAGGGGCCGGTTCTCCTGGTGTCCGGGAAAGAGGGGACCGGGGTGGCGGACCTGGCGGCGGAGATCGACCGCGGTCTTGCCGACCGAAGCGGGGCGGACCGGAGTCGGGCCGACCGCGACCGGCCGGGTGGTCCTCAGGGTGCTCCTTCGGACGAGGATCGATCCCGGCTGGATCGCCTCCGTGAGGCGCTGGGCGCGACCCGGCTCGACCACGTCGGGATCGCGGTGCGCGACGGCGACGCCTCGGCCGAGCTCTGGCGTTCGCTTCTCGGTCTCAGGGAGGTCTCGCGTCACCGCGTCGACGAGTTCGGCGTCCTCGCGCTCTTCCTGCGCCCGGGCGGTCCTGCCGGGGCGCCCGCCAGCGGTCTCCTCGAGCTCGTGCAGCCCACCGCGCCGGGGACCGTCACCCGCTTCCTCGAGCGGCGGGGAGAAGGGCTCCATCACGTCTGTTTCGAGGTTCCGGATATCCACGCAGCGCTCGCCGGCCTCGCCGCCGCCGGAGTCCGGCTGGTGGACGAGACGCCGCGACGGGGCGCCGGGGACCATCTGGTGGCCTTCGTCCATCCGGCCTCCACCGGGGGCGTGCTGCTCGAGCTGAAACAGGCCGAGCCGGTCGCCGCCCCGAATGGGGGGTAGTCTCACTGCGATGACGGTTCGGGTTCTGGTCGCCTCGGTGGCGGGCGGCTACGGCGTCGGGCTGGGGCTGGCCGCGCTCGGCGCGCCGGGCGCGATGGGGATCCTCCCGGCGCTGCTGGTCGTTCCGGCGGTGTGGCTGCTGTGGACCCGACTCGCGGCCGGCGACCGGACGGGGGCGGTTCGCTGGATGCTCGGCTGGGCGGCGTCGCTCGCCGCGCTCGGCCCGGTGGCGATGGCGCTCGCGCCCGAGGCCGCCGCGGCCGCGGTGTTTCAGGGGGTCGAGTACCGGGACGCGATGCTGGCGTGGATTGCGACCGGGGAGGGAGCGGAAGGCGACATTCGCCAGTTCCTCCCGGTGCATCTCCAGCGGGTGGCGCTCTTCATCCCGCTCTCGCTGGCGAGCGGCGGCGCGCTGGGTCTGCTCATGGGCGCGGTCCTGCTGAACTTCATGGACTTCTTCGTGGCGTCCTTCGCCATGGCGTCCTCCGGCGTCCCGGCGGCGCTCGCGTGGTTCCCGTGGTCGCTGCTCCGGGTGGCGGCCTTTGCGATCCTCGGGGTGGTCACCGCGGAACCGCTGGCGCGCCGGCTGATGAAGGCGTCGGGCCCGGTTCCGCCGGGACGCGGACGCCTGATCGGCATCGCCGCCGGACTGCTCGCCGCCGATGTGGCGCTCAAGGCCGCGCTGGCCCCGATGTGGGGGCGCTTTCTGGCCGGCTATCTCATTCCGGCCTGAGGGCTGCGAACCCGGCGCGGTGGTGGGCGATGCAGGATTTGAACCTGCGACTTCTACCGTGTGAAGGTAGCACTCTGCCGCTGAGTTAATCGCCCGTTCGCCGGGCGGCGGATTCTATCGGCGCGCCCGGGACATCGCGCCAGACAGCGCAGGCTTCGCCGGTGGGCGCCCGTCCGGTTCAGGCGACCTCGATCTTCATCATGTTCGTGGCGCCGCTGAGCTGCACCGTCCCGCACACCAGGACGACGCGGTCGCCAGCCTGGATCCGGCCTTCCTTCCGGAGCGTGTCGAGCGAGGCGCTCAGCATGGCGTCCGTAGTCCGGAATCGCCGGCCGCGCATGGGTCGAACGCCCCACCGCAGCGCGAGGCGCCGGTAGACCGCGTCCGAAGGGGTGAACCCGAAGATCCCGCAGGGCGGGCGGAGGCGGCTCACCTGGCGGACGGTGGCGCCCGAGTCGGTGAACGCGACGATGTGGGAGGCCTGGATCGTGGCCGCCGCCTGCCGGGCGGCCGCCGCCACCGCGTGCTCCACCCGGCTGGTGTCGATGAGCGCCTCCATCCCGGTCGGGTCCGGGAAGGCGGCGTTCCGTTCGGTGAAGGAGACGATCCTCTCCATCGTCTGCACCGCTTCCATCGGGTAACTCCCCACCGAGGTCTCGCCGGACAGCATCACCGCGTCGCTGCCGTCGAGCACCGCGTTCGCCACATCGGACGCCTCGGCGCGGGTGGGGAGCGGATGGTGGATCATCGACTCGAGCATCTGCGTCGCGGTGATCGCGATCCGGCCCCGCTGGTTCGCCTCCCGGATCACCTGCTTCTGGATGACCGGGACCCGCTCGGCGGAGGTCTCGACTCCCAGATCCCCGCGGGCCACCATGACGCCGTCGGCGGTCTGCAGGATGCCGGTCAGATCGTCGAGCGCCTCGGGCCGCTCCAGTTTGGCGATGACCGGAAGGTCGCCGCGGCCAAGCTCGCGCAGGACGGTCCGCACCCGTTCGATGTCCTTCCGGTCGCGCACGAACGAGACGGCCAGGAAGTCCACGCCGGCCGCCACCGAGGCCTCCAGGTCGGCGCGGTCCTTGTCGGTGAAGGAAGGGCCCGAAAGCGGCACGCCGGGAAGGTTGAGTCCCTTGCGCGACTTGAGAAGCCCCCCGACTACGACTTCGGTCTCGACGTCCTCGCCACGGAGTCCGACGACGCGCAGCCCGAGCAGGCCGTCGTCGATGAGGATCGAGTCGCCCGGGCGAACGTCCTGCGCCAGCCGGGCGTAGGTCGTGGAAACCCGCCCGGGACCGCCTTCGATCTCCTCCGGGGTCAGGACGAGGGTCTGCCCTGGCGTCAGCTCGACGCCCTCTCCCGGCACGATCCCGGTGCGCATCTTGGGACCGGCCAGATCGGCCACGGTGGCGACGGCCCGGCCCTGCTTGCGGGAGGCGCGGCGCACCGCGCGGACCCGGGCCGCCAGCGAGGCGGCGCTCTCGTGGGCGCAGTTCAGCCGGGCGGCGTCCATTCCGGCGGCGACCAGATGTTCGACCCGCTCCGCGGTCCGGGTGGCGGGACCGAGGGTGGCGATGATCTTGGCCCGGCGCGTCATGCGGCCTCTCCGGCGCCAGCGGGACCGTCTCCAGCCTTCCGCGCGCGTGCGGGCAGCGCCGGATGGAACACCGTCGCGAGGATCTTCACGCTGGCCAGGAACGACCCCGCGAACGTGCCGGAGACCTTCGAGCGTCCCTCGACCCGCTTCCGGCAGGTGACCGCCACCTCGGCGGACCGAACGCCCTGCGAGGCGGCCCGGACCTGCATCTCGGCGGTCCAGCCGAAGTCCGGATCCCGCATCCCCAGCGCGCCGAGCGTGTCCCACCGGACCGCGCGGAACGGTCCGAGGTCGGTGAAGCGGTATCCGCTCCGCACACGGATGACGAAGGCGGCGAACCGGCTCCCGAGGCGCGCGTGGAGCGGCCAGGCGCCCGGCTCGGCGCGGCCGCGGACCCGGGAGCCGATGGACAGGTCCGCGTCCCCGGCCCGGATCGGCGCGAGCAGGCGGGGCAGCTCCGCCGGGTCCGAACTGCCATCGGCGTCGAGGAAAACGACGGCGTCGGGGGCATCGTCCGCGGGCCGCCGGGTCAGATGGGCGATGCCCGCGAGACAGGCGCGCCCATAGCCGCGGCGCGGCTCGGCGACCACGGTGGCGCCATGGTCCCGGGCGACATCCGCAGTCCCGTCGCGCGAGCCGTTGTCCACGACGACGACTTCGTGGATGGCGCCGGCGGACGAACCGGCGAGCGAGGAGAGAACGGCGCCGATCGCGCCTTCCTCATCCCGAGCCGGCAGGACCGCGGCCGCGGTGAACCGCTCCGCGCCTTCGGGTTCCCCGCGCACGGGAAAGCAGTATAGGCCCCCCGCGGGATGCCCCGGGTCGCGGGCGATAATGGAGGCTGCGCGGCCGCGACCGGCGGCCCCTCACCATCGTGACTGCGGAACCAGCGAACGCCGGGCGGCGGAGGCTGCCGATCGGCATCCAGACCTTCCGCGAGATCCGCGAAGACGGGCACTATTACGTTGACAAGACCCCGTTCATCGAACGGCTGGTCGGTGGCGGGAAGCACTACTTCCTCTCGCGTCCCCGCCGTTTCGGCAAGAGCCTGCTCCTCGACACGATCAAGGAGCTGTTCGAGGGGAACGAACCGCTCTTCCGGGGGCTGGCCATCCACGACCGTTGGGACTGGTCCACGCCGTATCCGGTGGTCCGGCTGAGCTTCGGAGCCGGTCACTTCCGGGTTCCTGAACGACTTGAGGCCAGGACCGGGGAGCAACTCGCGGCGCTCCAGGCCGCCTGGGGCGTCTCGTTCTCGGGCGCCACCGCTGAGGGCGCTCTAACTCACCTCCTGGAGTCGCTGCATTCGGCGACCGGCCGGAGGGTCGTCGTGCTGGTGGACGAGTACGACAAGCCGATCCTCGATGCGCTTCGGGATCCGGAGGTTGCGCGGGCGAACCGGGACTTCCTGCGGGGGCTCTATGGAGTCATCAAGGATTCGGACGCCCACATCCGCTTCACCCTGCTCACCGGGGTGAGCAAGTTCTCGAAGGTGAACCTGTTCTCCGGACTGAACAACCTGCTGGACATCACGCTCGAGCCGGAGTTCTCGTCGATCTGCGGCTACACCGAGGCCGATCTGGACGCCGTGTTCGCCCCGGAGCTGCCGGGGCTCGGCCGCGAAGCGATCCGGGACTGGTACAACGGCTACAACTGGCTCGGCCACGAGAGCGTGTACAACCCGTTTGGCGTGCTGCTGCTGTTCCGGCGACGCAGGTTCGCGGCGTACTGGTTCGAGACCGCGACGCCGAGGTTTCTGGTGGACACGCTGATGGAGCGCGGGGCGCCGGCCTTCCGGCTCGACGGGCTGGTGGCGAGCGAGGCGCTCCTTTCATCGTTCGAGGTGGAGGACATCGCCCCGGAGGCGCTGCTCTTCCAGGCCGGGTACCTGACGATCCGCGAAGCGGAGGACCTCGAGGGGGAGATGTCCTACCGGCTGGGATTCCCCAACCGGGAGGTGCGGCAGAGTCTGAACCGCTGGCTGCTGGGCCGGCTGGCGAGCGATTCCGCGGGGTGGCCGAAGCGGCGCCCGAGGCTGATGGAGTCGCTCCGGAAGGGCGACTTCGCCGGCCTGGAGCGCGAGTTCCGGTCGCTCTTCGCGGGCATACCGACCGAGTGGCATACCCGGAACGAGATCGCCCGCTATGAGGGGTATTACGCCAGTGTCTTCTACGCGTGTCTGGCGGCGCTCGGGATGGATGTCCGGGTGGAGGACAGCTCGGCGGCGGGCCGGCTGGACCTGGCGCTGCTCCACGGCGGCCAGGTCGTCCTGTTCGAGTTCAAGGTCGTCGAACGCGCCGGCGACGGCGCCGCGCTTCGTCAGCTTCAGGAGCGGGGGTATGCGGAGAAGTACCGGGCGCGGGGAGAGCCGATCCACCTCGTGGGGGTGGAGTTCAGCGAGAAGACGCGGAACCTGAGCGGGTTCGACGTGGCGACCGGCTGAGCCGGATCTCGGTAGCCGGTTCTCCATAACGGGCGGCGGGGGCCGCCCGCCGACTGCCTGAGGCGCAGGGAGCCCCCGGTATGCTTCCGCCCGCATGGAGTCCGCGGGAGTCGGCCGGCCGCGGCGCTCGGGAGACGCCGCGCTCTGGTGGGCGGCGTTGGCGCTGCTCGCCGTCGGGGGCTGCTCGGAGGTTCCTTCTCCGTCCGGCGAAACGGACGCCGCGGTGTTCTTCCGCGGGGGCCAGGTTCTCGACGGTACCGGCAACCCCTGGTACGCGGCCGATGTGCTCGTGATCGGGGACCGGATCGAGCGCGTCGGAGTCGTGCCCGCCGAGGCCGTTCCCCAGGCCGCCCGGGAGGTGGATGTAACCGGGCTCACGGTGATGCCCGGCTTCATCGATCCCCATTCCCATGCGGGGCCGGGGCTCGCGAACCCCGAACTTCGGGCCGGCGTTCCCATCGTCCACCAGGGGATCACGACGGTCCTCGTGAACCCCGACGGCGGCGGCGAAGTGGACCTCGCGGCGCAGCGGGCGGCGCTCGAGAGCGGCGGGATCGGCGTCAACGTGGCGCTCATGATCGGCCACGGATCGGTTCGTCGCGAGGTCATGGGAATGGAGGACCGCCCGCCCACCGAGGAGGAGATGGACCTGATGGCGGGGCTCGTCCGCGCCGGGATGGAGGCCGGGGCCTTCGGGATGAGCGGGGGGCTCTACTACGCGCCCGGCAGCTACGCCGCGAACGACGAAGTCGTACGACTGGCGGCCGAGATCGCCCCCTGGGGCTCGTTCGTCAGCCACATCCGCGACGAGAGCGACTACAACATCGGGCTGGTCGCCGCGGTGGAGGAGGTCATCGAGGTCGCGGAGGCGCAGCGGATCCGGGGTGTGGTGACCCACTTCAAGGCGCTGGGGCCGACGGTCTGGGGCCTCAGCCGCGAGGCCACGGCGGCGATCGACCGGGCCCGCGCCCGGGGCGTCGAGGTCTTCGCCGACCAGTACCCCTACGAGGCCTCCGGCACCAGCATCGTCGGCGCGCTCGTGCCGCGATGGGCGCTCGCCGGCGAGGCCATGCCGGGGATGCCCTCCCCGCTCCAGGAGCGGCTCGGGAACCCCGCGGAGCGCGCGCGGCTGCGGGCCGACATGCTCGTGGCCCTCGAGCGCCGCGGCGGCGCGGAGACCCTCCTGCTGTCCCGGCATCAGGCCGACACCTCGCTCGAGGGGCGCTATCTGAGCGATCTCGCCCGGGAGTGGGAGCTCGAACCGATCGACGCCGCGCTCCGGCTGCTCGAGGACGGGGGAGCGGGCCTCGTCTCCTTCAACATGGCGGAGGACGACATCGCCCACATCATGACCCGCGAATGGACCATGGCCTCGTCCGACGGCGGTCTCGTTCCGTCGGATCAGGGCAGGCCGCATCCGCGCTTCTACGGGGCGTTCCCCCGGCGGATCTCGCGCTACGTGCGGGAGCGCGGCGTGCTGACCCTGGCGCAGTCGGTCCGGGGCATGACGAGCCTGCCCGCGACCGTGCTGCGCATGCCCGATCGGGGCCTGCTGGCGGCGGGCCGCATCGCCGACCTGATCGTGGTGGACGCCGAGCGATTCGGGGACGCCGCGACCTATCAGGAGCCCCACGCGCTGGCCGAGGGGATCGAGTACGTCCTGGTGAACGGCGTCTTCGCGCTCGATGGCGGCGAGGCCACCGGCGCGCTCGCCGGCCGGGTGCTCACGCCCCACTGGCTGGACCAGGACGGCGAAGCGCGGTGACCGAGGTCCGGCCCGACAGCCGCGGCGCGATCGCCGCGACGATCCTGGAGACGGTCGGCGACACCCCCCTCGTCGGGCTCCGCCGGATCGGTCGGGGACTCCCCGGCCGGGTGGCCGTCAAGATGGAGTCGTTCAATCCGGGAGGCTCGGTCAAGGACCGGATCGCGATCTCGATCATCGAGGACGCGGAGCGCCGCGGCGAGCTTCAGCCGGGCGGCACGATCGTCGAGGCCACCTCGGGGAACACCGGGATGGGGCTGGCGCTCGTCGCCGCCGTCCGGGGCTATCGCTCGATCTTCGTCATGCCCGACAAGATGAGCGACGAGAAGATCCGGGCGCTCCGGGCGCTCGGCGCGGAGGTCGTGGTCACTCCGACCGCGGTCGAACCCGAAGACCCGCGCAGCTACTACATGGTCGCGCGCCGCCTCGTCGAGGAGACCGGGGCCTTCTACGCGAACCAGTACCACAATCCGGTGAACCCCGAGACCCACTACCGCTTGACCGGGCCCGAGCTCTGGGGGCAGGTGGGACCCGAACTGCACACCCTGGTGTGCGGTCTGGGAACCGGGGGCACGATCTCGGGGACCGGCCGTTACCTCAAGGAGCGCAATCCGGCGATCCGGATCGTAGGGGCGGACCCCTTCGGCTCGCTCTACGACGAGTACTTCCGGACCGGGAAGCTGGGCGAAGCCACCAGCTACAAGGTCGAGGGCATCGGCGAGGACTTCATCCCGTCCACGATCGACTTCAGCGTGGTGGACGAGGTCATCCAGGTGAGCGACCGGGACTCGTTTCTCATGACCCGGCGCCTCGCCCGCGAAGAGGGCCTGTTCGTCGGGGGTTCCGCGGGAACGGCGATGGTGGCCGGCCTGCAGGTCGCCGGACAGGTCCCTGAGGGGGCGCTGGTGGTCGTGCTCGCGCCGGATTCCGGCAGCCGCTACCTCTCGAAGATCTTCAGCGACGACTGGATGCGCCAGAACGGCTTCCTCGACACCGGCTTCGAGGGGGCCCGGGTGGCTGACGTGCTCGCCGCCAAGGGCGGGGAGGAAGTGCTCAGCCTCCCCGAGACCGCCGGAGTGCGCGATGCGGTGGCGCTCATGCGGGACCACGATGTCTCCCAGCTTCCGGTGCGGAGCGGCGACGGCTTCATCGGGGTGGTGACCGAGGCCTCGCTGCTCGAGGGGATGCTGGCGGGGGGGCCGGCGAGGGGCGACGACCCGGTCCGCTCGTTCGTGCGGGCCGACTCGGTCGCGACGGTGGAGGCGGATCGCCCGCTCGAGGACCTGGCGCTGATCTTCGCCCGCGGCCGGATTGCGGTGGTGACCGACGAGGGTCGGGTGGTGGGCCTGCTCACCCCAATCGACCTGCTCGACTACCTCTCGCGCGAGAGGTCCTGAGCGGCGTCGGGCGCGAAGTCCCAGCGAGCTACATCCGGCGGTAGCGGGGGCCCGCGCCTCCCTCCCGGGGGGTCCAGCGGGGGCCGAAGACATCGGCGGCCCGGCAGTCCACGCAGTTCGACTGGTTCACGGTGACCGTCTCGCCGCGAACCTCGTAGACCCCGGCCGGGCAGATCCGCTCCCAGAGGCGCGCCGCATCGGCGGGGACCGGGTCGGGAAGCTTCAGGTGGGGCGGATGGTCGTCGCGGGTGTTGTTTCCGGAGAGGAAGACGCCGTCGAGCTTGGTGAACGGCGGAGGCTCCGGCGGCGGTCCCGCAGGAGCCCGGAGGTGATCGGCGTCATCCACCACCGGAAGATCGCCCCGGGGGAGGGCGCCGCCGGTCAGGGTGGCCAGTCCGGACACCAGAGCGCCCCGCCAGAACCCCCGGGCGAAGGCGGGCCGGAAGTTTCGGGTGCGGCGCAGATCCCGAAGGATCGCGCTGTCCTCAAGCGAGGCGTCGTAGAACGAGAGCGGCACGCCCGCCCGCAAGTGGCTCACGACCGCGTCGGCGGCGAGGATCCCGGACAGCATCGCGTAGTGGATCCCCTTGAGCGAGGGGACATCCACGAACCCGGCGGCGTCGCCCAGCACGACCACACCGTCGCCCGAGAGCCGCCCGGGCAGGGCCGCCGGCCCCCCCTCGGGGATCAGCCGCGCGCCCCACTCGAGGCATTCGCCTCCGTCGAGGTGCGGCCGTACGAGAGGGTGCTCCTTGAGCCGCTGGAGCGCGGCGTGGGCGTCGAGCGCCGGGGTGGGCGCGTCGAGGCCCACGACGATCCCGAGCGCGGCGAGTCCCTCTCCCATGGGATAGAAGAAGCTGCCGCCGAACGCGTCCCGCGGCAGGGGGTAACCGAGCGTGTGGATCACCCGTTCCGGAGGCCGCTCCGAGCGCCAGAGCTCCTTCACGCCGAGCGCATACACCGCCGGAGACGAGGCGCGGACCCCCGAGCGCTCCATCCACGCCGCAGTCAGCGGGCCCCGGGCGCCCTCGGCGAGAACGACGACGCGGGCTGCGATGTCGGTCGGCGGCTCGTAGCCGGCGCCGGGGGAGCCGTCGCGGCTCAGCCCGGAAGGCGTGGTCTCTACGCCGACGACCCGCCCCTCGCGCCGGAGCAGGCGACCCACCGGGAATCCGGGGAACACCTCGACGCCGAGCCCCTCGGCGCGCGCCGCCAGCCACCGGACCATCTCGGAGAGCGAGGCGGTGTAGAAGCCTCGGTTCCGCATCGTCGGCGGCGTCGGGAGCCGGAAGGAGCGCTCTTCGGTGAGGAAGAAGACGCTCTCCCCGGTGACCGGGAGGCGGAAAGGAAACTCCGCCTCCGGCGTGTCCGGGAAGAGCTCGCGGAAGGCGACCGGATTCACCACCGCGCCCGAGAGCGAGTGTCCGCCCGGCTCGGCCGCCTTCTCGAACACCGCGACCGAGATCTCCTCCCCCGCGGCCCTCGCGGTCTGCGCGATCCGGATCGCCGCCGCGAGCCCGGCGGGACCGCCGCCCACGACCGCGACGTCGAAGGGCAGGGCGTCGCCCGCCGGCGCCCGCTCGGCCACCAGCCGGTCGACCGGCAGCGGCGGGCGGTGATCGGCGAGGCGGATGCTCATCCGCCGAAGCGCTCCGGATCCCAGACGAGACCGAGTTCGGAAGGGGGGCCGATGTACCCGAGGAGCGCCGAGGAGGCCACCACCGCCGGGCTCGCGAGGAAGCCCTCGCCGCCCCGTCCCATCCGGTTCGCCCAGTTCCGGTTGAACGAGGTGATCGCGCGCATGCCCGGCTGGAGCGCGTCTTCGCCCTGGCCGAAACAGGGGCCGCACCAGGACTTGCGAATCGCCCCGCCCACGGAACGGAACACATCGGCGATCGGCTCGCCGCCCAGCCGCGGCTCGGCTTCCTCGATCCGGTTCCGGACGCCCCCCGAGCCCGGAAAGATGACGAACTTGCGCCGGGCCTCGGCGGCGGCGCCGTCGCGCGCCGCCTGCACCACGCGCGCGGCGGAGAGCAGATCCTCGTAGCTGCCGTTCGTGCAGGAGCCGATGTAGGCGCAGTCGAACCGGATCCGTTCCTTCGCCACGTCGCGCGCCGGATGGGTGTTTCCCGGCGACGGGGGGAACGCGACGAGCGGCTCGACCTCCGCCAGATCGAAGACCTCCTCCGCCTCGAAGCGGGCCGCCGGTCCGGCGGCGGTCGGGGCGTAGGGAAGATCCCGGAAGCCCTGCTCCCGGTACCAGCCAGCGGTCACCTCGTCGAACGGGAAGATGCCGTTCCAGGCCTCGGCCTCCGCCATCATGTTCGCAACGGTGTTCCGCCAGGTCATCGGAAGGACGCCCCCGGGGTCCGAGAACTCCACGGACATCCCGGCGGCCGCCCCGTTCCACCGGGTGATGAGCTGGAGCACCACGTCCTTGCCCGAGGACCACTCGGGAAGCGCCCCGGTGAACACCACCCGCCGCGCCGCCGCCGGCGTCAGGAACACCGCGCCGGTCGCCCAGCCGAAGCCCAGCGCGGTCGAGCCAACGCCGACCCCGAGCGCTCCATAGGCGCCGTAGGCGCGACTGTGGCTGTCGGCGCCCGGGACGACGGCGCCGGGGACGACCAGCCCCTGTTCGGGGAAATAGAAGTGGAAGATCCCGTCGCCCGGAGCGGCGAACCACGGGGGCCGCAGGTCCTCGGCGGCGGCGAACGCCCGGCTGATGCCGGTCTGCCGGTCGTCGCGCTCGCGGCCGGTGAACACGAAGTGGTCGGCGGCGATGGCGGCCTGGCGCGGGTGGATCGCGCCGCCGGTGATCTCGCGGAAGGTGTGGATGGCGAACGGGGCGGTGCCGTCCGAGGCCGGGAGCAGGTCGGCCGCCACCAGCAGCGTCTCGCCGGGGACCACCCGGGTCTTCCGGTCCACCCGGTGGGCGTGGAGGATCTGCTCGGTTGCGGTGAGGCGGGCGGCGGTCTTCCGGCCGGGGAAACGCACCTCGAGCTCCCGGTCGAGCGAGGCGTGGAATTCGCGGCGGCCGGCGGTGACGATGCCCCCGGCGCGCCGCAACTGCTCCTCGCGCGCCGTCAGCGGCTTGGGTTCGTAGTCGCGGCCCAGGGTGAGGTTCGTGAGCCGGCGGGTTCGCGGCTCGAAGGAGAAACGGTGCCCGTCATCGGCGTCGGCGACCGCCGCCGGGCACTCGAGCACGTGAAGGCCCAGGTTCAGCGCGTTTCGCCGGAAGATGTCCCCCACGGCTTCGCCGAGGACCAGCACGAGGGTCAGTCCCGCATCGTTCGCGACGCCGAGAAGGCCCGCCGGGCTCATCTCGCGGGAGGACCCCACCGCGAACCGGTCGCCGGCCACCAGGAAGTTCTGTCCGGCGCGCACCCGGGCCGCGAAGTCGGGCATCAGGTAGCGGAAGGCCCCCTCCTTCCAGCGCCGGTCGAGCGAGTCGAGGCTCTCGGAGACGCACCAGGCCGAGGGCGTGATCTGGTCGGTGTCGATCGCGTCCCGTTTGCGCTCGGGGCGCTCCGGGTCCCGGAAGATCAGCGCCTCGCCGGTGACCGGGGCGTCGTCCGCCGGGGATGCTTCGGGCCCCGCCTCGAGCGGCGGCAACGGGACGCCCGGTTTGCGGCGGGGCGGCGGGAGAGGCACCGGCCGGAGTATAGAGAGCGGTCGGGCGCCCTCCTCGTCGCCTGGCGGGCCGGCGAGACATCCGGCCTTCACTAGAATTCCCGCTCTGCCCGGCCCGAGTTTCTTGCGTTTCGTCTCTTCCGCGGTGCTCGTGGCGTTCGTCGCCGGTACGGGAACCGCCGAAGCGGCCGGCCAGTTTCCGACGCCGCCGGCGTGGGAGATCGAGGCCCCCGCCGCGGCCGACCCGATCTTCCTGCTGACGATGGGCCCGGATCACGACGAGGTGTTCCGGGAGTGGGGCCACGCGGCGCTGTGCGTTGGCGAGCGCTGCTTCAACTACGGCGTCACCGATTTCTCGCGGCCGGTGGGGCTGCTGGTCGACGTGTTGCGCGGGGACGCGCTGTTCTGGGTCGCGGTCACTCCCTACGAGAGGACGGTCGCCACCTACTTCGGCCACGACCGCAGCGTCTTTCGCCAGGACCTCGACCTGACGCCGGAAGCCCGCTCCGCGCTGCTGGGGAAGCTCGCGGCTGATCTGGTGCCCGGGGCGAGCGAGTACCTCTACAACCACTTCGAGGACAACTGCACGACGCGGATCCGCGACTACCTCGACGAGGCGTCCGGAGGGGCGCTGCGCGACGCCGCCGCGGGTTTCCCGCCGTCGGTGGGGCGGGGGGGCGGCCCCGGGAGTTTTCGCACCCAGATCCGGCGCGGCCTGACCGAGCGGCCGCTCTTCCTGTGGGCCTCCGATGTCGGGGTGGGATCCGCCGTGGACCAGCCGATCAGCGGCTTCCAGACGATGTTCCTCCCCGAGGCGCTCCGCGCCGGAGTCGAGGCCGCCTTCGACGCGCCGCCCCGGCAACTTCGCTCCGGCCGCGATGGCGACACACTGCCCGGCGACCCGGGAAGCGGCGGCTACGTGCCGGCGCTGCTGCTGGTGGCGGGTGGCCTCGCGTTGCTCGTCCTCCGGGGAGGACGGCTCCGCCGGCTGGCGACGGGCGTGAGCGTCGCCGCCCTCACGCTGCTCGGGACGATCGGTCTCTTCCTGGTTGTCGTGAGCCCGCTTCCCGAGTTCCATTCGAGCCTGCTGTTCGCCGCGGTTCCGGTCACCGACGCGCTCCTCGGAACCCGGCTGCGGCGCTGGTACGCTCCGCTGCGGCTCGCGTTCGGACTGGGCTTCCTGGCGGCGCTCCTGATCGGGTTCTTCCCGCAGCCGCTCGAGTGGATGCTGTTCGCCGCCCTCCTGCCGGTCGCGGCGATCTGGTGGCGGGACCGGCGGCCGCGCGACCCGGGCGCTGAGGGCGGGTCGCGGACGGACCGGCCGTGACCGGGCCCGGTCCGGCGCCCTCTCCGGGCGAGGAAGGGGCCGCGGTCTCCGAACGGATCGGGTCGCTGCTTCGCCGGCGGTCCATGCCGGAGGAGTTCATCCGGGCGTTCCTCGCCGCCCGGGACTCGGCGATTCGCGGTTCCTGCTGGCTGCGCGAGGAGGAGATCGAGCCCGTCGAGGATCTCGCCCGCCTTCCCGAGGACGGCCTCGAGGCCACCCCGGAGGAGCGCGCCCGCACCGTCGCGATCACGCTGAATGGCGGGCTGGGGACCACGATGGGCATGAAGGCGCCCAAGGGCCTGCTTCAGGCCGCCGCCGGCATGACGTTCCTGGAGCTGACCCTCCGGCAGTCCGAGGGGGTGGCAGTCCGTCCGCTCCTGATGAACAGCTTCGCCACCGACGAGTCGGTGCGGGAGGCGCTCTCCCGAAGGAACGGGCGAGGTCGGGTGGAGAGTTTCCGGCAGCACCTCGCTCCCAAGCTGAGCCCTGGCCGGCTCGAGCCCGTCCGGTCCCGGGACCGTCCCGAACTGGACTGGTGTCCGCCAGGGCACGGGGACGTCTACACCGCGCTGGGATCGAGAGGCGCGCTCCGCCGGCTCCTCGAGGACGGTTACCGGTACGCCTTCATCTCGAACGTGGACAACCTCGGTGGCTGGCCGGATCCGGCGCTTCTGGCGTTCTTCGTCCGCTCGGGCGCTCCGTTCCTGATGGAGGTGGTGCGGCGGACCGAAGCGGACTGGAAGGGCGGACACCTCGCGCGGAGGCGCCGCGACGGACAGCTCGTGCTGCGCGAGACCGCCCAGTGCGCCCCGGAAGACCGGGAAGCCTTCGGTGACGCGAACCGCTACCGGTACTTCAACGCCAACAACCTGTGGGTGCGCCTCGACGCGCTCCAGGAAGAGCTGGCTCGCCGCGGCGGGTTCCTGCCGCTGCCGGTGATCGTGAACCCAAAGACCCTGGATCCCCGGGATCCGGAGTCCACGCCCTGCGTTCACCTCGAGCAGGCGGCGGGATCGGCGATTTCGGTGCTCCCCGGGGCGATGGCGGTCGAAGCGCCCCGCCGCCGCTTCGCCCCGGTCAAGACGACCGAGAACCTGCTCCTCCTGCGCTCCGACATCTACCAGGTCCGAAGCGACGGCCGGGTCGAGCCGCGCCGGGATCCGCCGCTGGTCGAGCTCGACGCGAGCCGCTACCGCTTCGTCAGCGACTTCGAGGAGCGGTTTCCCCACGGACCCCCCTCGCTCCTCGGGTGCGACCGGCTCCGGGTGGAGGGCGATGTCCGCTTCGGCAAGGGAGTCGTCTGCGAGGGGGCCGTCACCGTCGCCGCCGCGCCCGGCTGTCCCGCCGCCGTTCCGGACGGCGCGCGCCTCGCCGGAGTCGTCCGCGTCTGAGACGAATGCCGCCGGCGCCTCCACCGGCCCGGAACGGACTCAGAGCAGGCCGAAGCGTGCGAGCGCGGCGGCGGTCCGGGGGGGACGGGCCTCGCCGGGGAGCTGATCCAGGGTTCGGGCGAGGAGCCTCAGATCCGCGGCGCGGTCCACGTCGCGGTGTGCGGGCAGGGTGATCAGTCTCAGTCCGGCGGCGGAGGCGGCGCTCCGGGTAGCGGCGGCGACCGCTTCGGAGCCCCACGGGATGGAGGCGAAGAGCGGGTCATGGCGTCCGGTGAGCGACGGGGCGGTGGCGAGCGCGAGCAGAACGTAACCTCCATCCGCCGCCGGCGAGAGGGCGCAGTCGGCGCGCCCGAGCGCGGCGAACGCCGACTCGATGAGGCTGGCGGGAAGCAGCGGAGCGTCGGCGCCGATCAGGGCGAGCCGCGGGACCCGGTCCCGGCCGGCGTCCCGCGTCGCCCGGCGGAGGCGGGCGCCGAGATCCCCCGGCCCCTGAGCGACGATCCGCCACGGACGCGGAACCTCGAGGGGAGAACGCTCTCCGGACTCCGGGTCGTCGGTGAGGCGGAGTTCGAGGTCGGTCGTGGAAGCGAACTCCACCGCCAGGCGCTCGAGAAGGTCTTCCGCCATGGCGCGCTGCAGCGAGGCGGCCTGCTCGTGGGAGAGCGGAGGCACGAGGCGCGTCTTCGTCGCGCCCGGGACCGGTCGGCGGGTGAAGAGCGCCATGCGGCGCTCCGGAGGGGAGTCCGGCGGAATCAGCTTCCGACCGGGGCCTCGAGGGTCGAGGTGTTGCCCTGGTCGTCCTCCACCGCCACCACGACCGACCTGACGCCGGAAACTCCGGGGAGGGTCGTGTCGAAGTCCTCGCTGACCGAGTCGTTCATCCCGTCCACCGGGAGAACCACGATCGCTTCGCCGCCGTCGAGGCTCGCGGTGGCGCGCTGGAGGGGGCTGCTTGCGTCACTGGCGCGAAAGCGGATCCGTCCGTCGGCGGTCACCGTCAGATCGGAGATCGTGGGGGGCGTGTTGTCCACCGTGAACGGGCGACTGACCCGCTCGCCGCTCAGCGCGCCGTCGGGAGGGTTGTCCGGCGTGTCCCGCGCCTCGACGCGGAGCTCGTACCGCCCGTCGGGCATGGTCCGCGTGTCCCAGGCGACGATCGGCTCGCGGAGGTCGTCCCGAAGCGTCCGCCAGGTGACATCCGCGACCCTCCTCCAGGAGACCCGGTAGCGGAGCCGATCCCGGTTCGGATCCTGCGCCTGGAACGTCGCGGTGCGGATTCCCTGGCGGTAGAGCTGGCGGCCGGTCCCCACCGGAAAGCTCCCGCGCGATGCGCCGTTTCGGGCCGCCTGGGTGGTCTCCGGCCGGTGCGGCATCCCCTGGAGCTGGGGGCTCTGCGGCGAGAGCATCTCCTCGTAGGCCACGCCCGGCGGGTGGAGGGTGATCCCGGTCACCCGGGGGGCGAGATTCCCCGGCCGGTAGGCCGCTTCGAGGGAGATCAGTTCGGGGGACGAGCCGCCGTCGGAGCGCAGCACCGCGCGCCACTGCAGGAACCGGGCGCCCGGGCTCGGAATCGCCGCCCCGGACTCGGCGGCGCGCCAGTCGCTCCAGGTGTCGTCCGGCTCCGTCGTGTTTCCGCTGCGGGTCTCCACCGTGAGAGCGGCGCCGGGCGGGACGCGGGCGTCCCAGGCGATGCGGCCGAAGGCGGCGGCGCCCCCAGCGTCGAGCGCGGGGGAGACGTAGGCGCCCTCGGTGCGGGGAGCGTCCGCCAGCCGAAGCACCCGGCCGGGGTTCGAGGCGCCGAGGAGGACGCCGTCTTCGCCGCGCGCCGCGGCGGTGACCTGTTCCGAATCCACCTGAAGCAGGAGCGTGACCCGGCCGTCGCGGGTGAGGCGAAGCACGCGGCCGCGATCTCCGGTCCCGAGGAGCAGCCGCTCGTCCCGTAACAGCGTCAGCGCGAGCGGCCGCTCCTCCGCGGACTCCCAGATGGCTTCCGCCGCCCCGTTGGGTCCGATCCGGTAGAGCGCGTTCGTGACGCCTCCGGCGCTCGCCCCCGAAGGCGTCGGGGTGGTGGCGACGGTCGTAACCGCGCGGAACGTGGCGGTGGCCGAGACGGAGGCGACCGGCGTCTGGCCGGCGCCGGGAGACGGCGACGCAACCGCCGTCGGGGCTGATTCGACCGCGGCGGAAGCGGTTGCGGCGACGGCGGCGGCGAAGACCTCTCCGGCGGTGGTGACCGCCAGCGCGCGGATCTCCTGCTGCGGACTGTCGTAGAGCGCCATCGCGTCGCCGTCCGCGGCGATCCGGAACACGATGCCCGAAGGCGATGTCCCCACATGGATCGTCCCGTCCGCTCCCCGGTGGAGCGCGGTGATGTTCTCGTCCCGGGCGGTGAAGAGCGTCTCGCTGCCGCCCGCGGGCTGGATCCGGAGGAGCTGCGCCGGCATGCCGGTCGCGGCGAGCACGCTTCCCCCCGGCTCCGCGATCAGCGACCAGACGTAACGGGCGCCGGTATCGCCGAGGACGCCGCGCTCACCACCCGGCGCGATCCGGTGGACCACGCCCCCCGGCGAACTGGCGTAGTAGACCGTCCCGTCGCTTCCGACGGCCACCGCCTGGACGCCGGCGTCCCCGGTCTCGACCAGGGCCTCCGGCTCTCCGGGTCCGATCCGGGTGAGGGCGCCGGGCGCGCCTCCGGCCGAGATCGTCGCCCCGGAGGCTCCGGTGGCGAGGGCCCAGACGAAGGGATGCCCGGCCTCGTGCAGGCTCTGCAGAACCGGCGAAAGCCGCACCTGCCCGTCGGGGCCGATGCTGACCCCCTCGCTCTCTCCGGGAAAGAAGTCGGACGCGGTCTCGAAGCGGAAGAAGTCGCGGGTGCTCGCGCCGGCGAGCGAGATCACGAGGAGGCCCGCTCCCGCCGCCAGGAGCAGGAGGCGCGGGGATCGCGTCATCGGGACTCCACCTGGAAGGTCACCTGCTGGAAGCCGCTCACCGCGGCGTCGAAGTCGAGGTGGCCCTCCCAGAGCACCGAACTCGCGACCGGGCGCGCGATGCCGCCGGAGGTGTCGCGGGACATCACCGACCGGACGCTCGGCGGCAGCGACGGCAGGTACTCCCCCGCCACCACCGCGGCCGAGCCGCCGCCGCCCACGAGCCGGACATAGAGGCGGCTCTGCTGGCGGCGGCGACCGATCGCGCGGTAGATCTGCTCGAGGCGCGAGGGCGTGCGGTTCACTCCCATGCGCTGATCCTGAAGCGACGCGCCGAGCGCGTCGGCCACCACGAGCTGCAGTCGCCGCCCGGCGGCGTTCGCCGGGATCGGCGCCTCGATCTCGCGCACCCGCTCCGAACCGCGATAGTCGCGCGTCGCGACGCGGAGCGTGGCGGTCTCCCCGGCGCGGACGCGCGACGACTGGAGCCAGGCGCGGGTTAGCGTCGCGGTGCGGGCGCGTTCGCTGGCGGTGACCTCGACTTCGATGCTCCGGACCGGAACGCGCTCCACCGGATTCGAGAGAAGCAGCGCCAGCGGGGCGGCGACCAGGGCGGCCGCCGAAAGCGCGACGCCGCCGGTTCCGGACGCGAAGACATCGCCCACCGGCAACGTGCGGCCCTCGGGGATCCCGATCCGGGCGCGGAGGTCGAGCGTTTGCGCTCCCGCCGGCCGCTCCTCCTGGGACAGGATGGAGATGAGTCCGGAGTAGGCGAGCAGCGGGGTGTAGAGCTCGTGGTCCACGAGCTCGAGGTCGTAGCGGCGCCGACCGCCCCGGCTGCCGGTCACCTCGACCGAGAGCGGGATCGTCCGCGCCCGGAGTCCGAGTCGACCCCGGATCCCGGTTTCGCGGTCCTGTCGCCAGACGCCGATGGCGGGTCCGGCGCTCGTCATCCGGAAGGAGTTGGAAAGCGACGCCACCGACGCCTCCACCCGCGCCGCCTGCATCGGGATCGACATCGTTCCGAGGCCGGTGAACGGGTGCCCGAAAGCGAAGACCTCGCCGGTGAGCTCGTCCACGTGGGTGACGGTGCCGCCCGCCATCAGCACGAGGTCGCCCCCGATGAGGGTGGCCCCGACCGGACTCCCCGGAGCCAGAGGCTGGCTCCCCTCTTCCGCGAGCGCGGAGGAGGGGCCCTGGGGGAAGGGGAGGCTGGTGTTCCCGAGCTGCATGCCGAGCTGGCGGAACAGCGGGGCGAGGGTGGCGTGGGCTTCGGGGCTCAGGCCGCTCGCGGCGACCGGAGTGAGGATCGGAACGAGCTGGCTGGAGGCGGCGGCGAGGTCGGGTGGCGCGGCGTCGGCGAGCGTCCCCGGCGGGGCCGGATCGAATGAGGGCGCCCCGCGTTCGTCGAAGTGGAGCCGCGGCGTTGACGCGACCCCCACCAGGCCGCCAGAACCCGCCGGCGTCCCGGCGCTGCCGAGCGGTTCTTCGGTGAACCGGACCATCTCCTCGAACGGCGTGATTCCGGCGATCGCGTCCTTGGCGAAGGGGAAGGCGTAGGCGACCGCGCCGAGGAGGCGGCCGTCGACGTACACCGGGCTGCCGCTCATTCCCTGCATGACGCCGGTGTGGGCGAGGGGGCCTCCGGACAGGCTCGCCAGGATGATGCTGCGGCCCGCCATCGCGCCCTCGAGCACGCCGAGGATCTCGACCTCGAAGGTCTCGATCGTCTCGCCGTGGAAGGCGGTGCGGCCCTCGCCGACCATGCCCGGCTCGACATCGTCGACGCTCAGGAAATCGGTCTGGCCGGCGGCGGGCGCGGCCAGGGCCAGGAGGGCGCAAAGGAGCCAGCTCCGGAGGGCGCCGGGCGGCGGGGTCGGTCGCAAGATCGGTTCGGGAGGCCCGGCGAATGCTACCCCCCTGGGGGCCTGCTACCGGAACAGGGGCGCGTCGGGAGCGCGCGCCGGGTCGGGGCGGGGTCGGACCGGTCGCGCGAACTTAGACTCCGCGGCGATGGAACCCGAGACCGGCGGACGCTATTCCCGGCAGACCCTGTTCGCCGGGATCGGCGAAGACGGACAGGCGCGTATCGGGGCGGCGCGGGTCCTCGTGGTGGGGGCGGGAGCGCTCGGGTCGGTGTCGCTCGACATGCTGGTGCGGGCCGGTGTCGGAACGGTGCGGTTCGTGGATCGCGACACGGTGGAGCTCTCGAACCTGCAGCGGCAGACGCTCTACGGGGAAGAGGACGCCGCAGAGGGGGCCCCCAAGGTGGAGAGCGCGCGGCGGCGCCTGGCGGCGGTGAACCGCGAGGTCGCGCTCGAACCGCTGGCGCTCGACTTCCACGCGGGGAACGCCGCCGAGGTGACCGAGGGCGTGGATCTGATCCTCGACGCCACGGACAACTTCGAGACCCGCTACCTGATCAACGACGCCGCGCTCTGGCGCGGCGTCCCGTGGGTCTACGCCGCGGTGGTGGGGAGCTACGGGATGACCTTCACCGTGTCGCCCGGCCGGACCGGGTGCCTGCGGTGCGTGATTCCCGACCTGCCCCCGCCGGGATCCTCTCCGACCTGCGACACCGCCGGAGTCATCGCGCCGGCGGTGGCGGTGGTGGCGGGATACGCGGTTGCCGAGGCGCTGAAGGTGCTCTCGGGCCGGATCGAGGATGTCGCCGCCGGGATCTGGCACCTCGACGTGTGGGAGCGCAGCGCCTACCGGATGGAGATCGGAGGCCCGGACCCGGATTGCCCGGCCTGCGGCCGCCGCGAGTTCCCTTTTCTGCGCGGGGACTCCGGGGGGGACACGGTGACGCTTTGTGGGCGGAACGCGGTCCAGGTGCGCCCGACGCCCCCCCCGGATCGCGGCGGGCGCTTCCTCGAGGATCTCTCACTCCGGCTGCGGAATCTCCCCGGAATCGGGGTTTCCGTCCGCAGCTCTCCTTATCTTCTGCAGTTCGAGGCCGATGGCCGTCGTCTCGTGGTGTTTCCTGACGGGCGCACGATCGTCCACGGCAGCGGCGATGCGGCCGAGGCCCGCACCCTCGTGTCCCGCTACATCGGGAACTGAACGAAACCGTGGCGAGCCAGCCCGCGCCGGACACCGATCCGCTGCTCCGCGCCCCCGCCGGCGCCGGGATCCTCACCGGCGGCGATGCGCGCCGCCGTCGCCTGGTGGAGGCGAAGGCGGCTGCGGTGTTCGGCGAGTGGGGCTACGAGGAGGTCCTCCTCCCCCTGTTCGACCACGCCGAGGTCTTCGCCCGGGGCGGCGGTCGGTGGTCGGAACGCTCCAGCTACCGGTTCACCGAGGGCGGAGACCTGCTGGCGCTCCGGGCCGACTTCACGACGCTCGTCGCGCGGGCCGCCGCCACCCGGCTTCCGGACGATGTCGCGCGGCTGTTCTACCGCGGAGAGCTGGTCCGGCGCCCGGCCCCCGGTTTCGGGCCGTCGCTGCTCCGCGAAGTCGGGCTCGAGCGCTTCGCCGGTGGCGTTCCCGCCGATGTCGAGGTCCTGCTGGTGGCGTTCCGGGCGCTCGAGGAGATGGGCGTTCGTGGAGCGCTCTTCACGCTCGGACACGCCGGCTTCCCGCTCGGGCTGCTGGACGCGGCGCTGGAATCCGACGGAAGCGGCGGCGGGACGCGGCGGGCCGAGGCGCTCCGGGGGCTGTGGCGCCGGGACCGGGGCAGGATCCGGCGCGCCCTGGGAGACGGCGCCGCGCCGCTCGCCGGGGCGCTGGATTTCGTGGGGGGAGTCGAGGTTCTGGACGCCGCCGGGCGACGGTCCTTGCCGGATCGGGCGCGGAAGGCCCTCGAAAGGCTGCAGGCGATCGCCGCCGCGCTGGGCGATCTGGGGCTCGGCGACCGGTTTCGCTTCGACCTGGCGGAACTCCGCGGGTTCGACTACTACACCGGTCTCATCTTCGAGATCCACGCCGAGGGCGCCGGGCGGGAAATCGGGGGAGGCGGTCGGTACGACGACCTGCTGGCGCGCTTCGGAGACGCCCGGCCGGCTGTCGGGTTCTCGCTCTCGGTGGATCGGATCGCCGGGATCCTTCCGGATCCCGCCCCATCGGTCGCCGTCCCCGGGACAACGGGAGCCCCCCGGGAGACTCTGGAGGGAGTCGCCGGGCGCTTCCGCGCCGGGCGCGTGGCGGTCCGGAGCGCCGGCGCCGCGGCCAACGTCAACGGCCGCATCCTTCCGGCGGACGCTCCGGTCGTCAGCGCGCTCGACCACGGGTTCTTCCACGGCCTCGCGGTCTACGAGAACCTCCGGACCTACGACGGAGTCCCCCTCCTGTTCGACGATCACCTCGAACGGCTCCGCGGGTCCGCGGCCGTGTTCGGCATTCCGGTGGCGCCGTCGAACCGGGAGATCACCGACCGGCTCCACGCCACGCGGCGCGCCGCCGGCGGGGAAGGGGACTCCTCGCTGAGGATCACGCTCACCGCCGGGCCCGACGGGGGCGAGCCGTCGCTCGTGATCCTGGTGCGGCCGCTGCCGCCGCTCCCGGTGGACCCGGAGCGCGAAGGGGTTGGCGTTCTTCTCACCGAGCGGGTCCGGGCCGTTCCCGGGGGGTTGCCACCCGAGGTCAAGACCACGAACCTGGCGGGAGCATGGCTCGCCGTACGGGACGCGCGCGCGGTGGGAGCGCACGAAGCGCTCGTCCGCAACGCCGCGGGCGAGATCACCGAGGGCGCCACCTCGAACGTGTTCTGGGTCCGTGACGGGACCGTGGTCACAGCGCCGCTGGCTGGCGGGCTGCTTCCCGGAATCACCCGCGCGCTCCTCTTCGAGGCGCTCGACGAAGCCGGGATTCCGCGGCGCGAGGAGCGCATGCCGATGGGCCGGTTCGTCGAGGCGGACGAAGCGTTCCTGACGAGTTCCTCGAGAGAGGTGCTTCCGATCACCTGGGTCGTCGACCTCGAGGGGCGTCGCAGCGATATCGGCAGTGGAAGCCCGGGTCCGGTGACGGGTGCGGCGCTGGCCGCCTACCGCAAGGTGGCGGCGCGCCGGATCGAGCGCGGCTGATCCGCCGGATCCGGGGCGGGAAACCGGCCTCGGTGTGGTACGTTCGGCCCGATGCACGCGGCTTGGCCCTTCGTGCGCCGCGCGGGTCGGGCCGTTTCCGAGGGAGCCCGAAGGCGACCCCTCGCTTGCGTCGCGTTGCTGGCGGTCCTGTTTCCCTCCGGGCTCCTCGCCGCCCAGCCCCCGGTGGATTTCGAGACCGCGCGGCTGGATCGTCGTCTGATCGCGACGCGCGCCGCGGGCCAGGTCGTCCTCGACGGGGTCGTGGACGACGCCGAGTGGGCGGAAGCCCCGGTCGCGCGGTCGTTCACCCAGGGAAACCCGTTCGAGGGGATGCCTTCGACCTTCGAGACCGAGGTGCGCGTGCTCTATGACGACGAGTTCCTCTACATCGGGGCCAAGGCGTTCGACGACGATCCGGGCGCGTTCATCGTGAACGACCTGTCGCGCGATTTCTCGACCCGCACCGGAGACATTTTCGGCGTCGTCGTTGACACCTTCCACGACCGGCGGAACGGCTACATGTTCGAGACGAACCAGGAGGGCGCGAAGTTCGACGGCCAGCTCTTCAACGACGGGCGCGAGTTCAACCGCGACTGGGACGGCGTCTGGTTCGTCGAAACCCGGACGACCGCGGAAGGGTGGGAGATCGAGATGGCGATTCCCTTCCGGACGCTCCGGTTCCGGGAGAGTCCGGAGCAGGTCTGGGGGATCAACTTTCTCCGCCGGGTCCGCCGCCTGAACGAGGACTCGTTCTGGGCGCCGATTCCGCGGTTCTTCAACTTCGCCCGCATCTCCTACGCCGGGACGCTCGAGGGGCTTACCGGACTCCGTTCCGGAGGTCGGGTCAAGGTCACGCCGTATGTTTCGGCGGACGCCCGGACGGGTGCAGGCGAGGACGATGGCGTCCTCGGCGGCTTCACCGGCGGCGTGGACGCCAAGGTGCTCGTCGGGACCGGCCTGAACCTGGATCTCACCGCGAACACCGACTTCTCGCAGGTGGAGGCCGATGTCCAGCAGGTCAACCTGACCCGGTTCAACCTGTTCTTTCCGGAGAAGCGGGATTTCTTCATCGAGAACTCGGGCATCTTCCGGTTCGGCGCGCCCTCGGACTCGCGCCTGGGCCAGTTCCGGGCGGATTTCGGCCAGGCCTTCAACCCGTCGGTGATGCGCGCCACCCAGAGCCGGGGAGAGGATCTCTATCTGTTCTTCAGTCGGCGGATCGGCCTCTCGGAGGACGGGGTTCCGATCCCGGTCCTCGGGGGCGGGCGGCTCACCGGACGGGCGGGCGCCTACGAGCTGGGGGTGATGAGCCTTCAGACCGGCGAACACGAAGCGACGCCCGGCGAGAACTTCTCCGCCGTGCGGGTGCGGCGGAACGTCGGCGCCAACTCGGATGTGGGAGCGATCTTCCTGAACCGGGAGTCGGGTTCCGGCAGCGACCACTTCAACCGCTCGATGGGCGCCGACGCGAACTTCCGGATCACCCCCGAGCTGGAGGTGAACTCCTACTGGGCGCGGACCATGAGCCCCGGCCGCACCGGGGACCAGAACGCCGGGCGTCTGTCAGCGAACTACAACGGGCGGCTCTGGCAGCTCGAGGCCGGATGGTCCCGGCTTGGCGAGGACTTCAATCCGGAGATGGGTTTCGCACCGCGTCTGGGTGTCCGTCGGCTCGTTGCGTATGTCGGGTACCACTACCGGCCGGAGTGGTGGAGCGACTTTCTGCGCGAGTTCAATCCCCACTTCGAGTTCAACGATTACGTGGATGCGCAGGGAAACCTGGTCAGCCGCTATACGAACGCCCACTTCGCCTTCCGTCATCAAAGCGGGGCCTTTCTGGAGTTCGGTTACAACCACAGCATCGAAAACACCAGCGCCGCCTTCGACCTCCATCCGTCGACCCGGATTCTTGCTGGGGAGTACCGCCACGAGGAAGGGTTCGTCATGTTCTTCTCGGACCCGAGCCGGCCGGTTTCGCTGAATGGCCGCTATGACTGGGGACCGTTGTACGGAGGGGATCGCCGGGCGCTGAACCTGAGCACGATCATCCGCATCGCGCCGCGGTTCACGACCTATGCGGCATGGACCCGCAACGACATCGACCTTCCCGGCGGCGCGTTCGTCGCCGACCTGCTTACGGTTCGGGTCACCCATACCTTCAGCACGAGGATGTTCCTGGGGGCGCTGATTCAGTACAACAGCATCACCGAGGAGTGGGATACGAACATCCGGTTCAACCTGATCCACCGGCCGCTCTCCGACTTCTTCATCGTGCTGAATGACCGCCGCCACGTTCTCGGCGGCCCGAACGACAGGGCGTTAATCGCCAAGTTCACGACCCTGCTGGACTTTTAGCTGACCCCCGTGCACAACGGGGAAGGAGAAACACAATGCAGACCATGCTGTCCCAGCACAAGGACACGGCCTATGCGCTTCTGCGCATCGTCGCCGGGTTCCTCTTCCTTTGCCACGGCGCGCAGAAGATTTTCGGCGTTATGGGCGGAACACAGCGCGAGCTGTTCAGCCTCATGGGGCTGGCGGGAATCATCGAGCTCGTCGGCGGACTCCTGATCATGGTCGGGTTCATGACCGGGATCGCAGCGTTTATCTCGAGCGGCCAGATGGCCGTGGCCTACTTCATGGCGCACCAGTTCCGCGCCGGCGAAGACGGGATGATGCTTGGCTGGTGGCCGATCGAGAACCGGGGCGAACTGGCGGTGCTCTACTGCTTCCTGTTCCTGTTTGTCGCCATGAAGGGCGCCGGACAGTGGAGCGTGGACAACCGCGGATCCTGACGGATCGGTCGTTCTGATGGACCGGGCGCGTCTCAGCGCGCCCGGTTCCTCCGGGGGAGGCGGCGGTAGCTCTCCCCGGCGCCCTGTGCGGGTCGCGGGGCTAATGCCGCCACAGGAGCTCCGCGGCTACCGACTTCAGGGGAGGAGGTCAGTCCTCCCGGTGGGAGCCCGGGAGGGGAAACGCCCTCCCACAACGTGTGACTCTGAATCGGAACCTGGCGAAGCAAGTTCCGATTCGCTGGCCCGAAGGCTAGCTACCGGCGCCCGGCTATCGGCGACGACGGCGGCGGGGGATGACGTCGATCTGGTCCGAATCGGTGGCCCGGATGAAGAGCGTCTCTCCCTCCTGGCTGAGCTCGCCCCGCACCCGCAGGTTGCGGCCCTGGGCGTAGCGCTTCTCCGGATCGGCGCCCCAATTCCCGATGTGCTCGTTGGCGATGACGACCTGAAAGCCGGTGGCGGTGTCGGCGTCGAGGAAGATCTGGATCCCGGCGCGCGACTTGCTGATCCGGTAGACCCGGGACTCCACGACGATGTCCTGACCCACATGGTCCTCGGTGAGGTCGGCGGGACGAAGCGCCGCCTCCTCCTCCGCGTCCTGCGCCAGGGCGGAGGGAGCGACGAACGCCGCGACCGCGAAAGCGAACAGGGCGAGGCGAACGCCCCGGAAACGATGGGCCTGCATCAGGTTTGCCTCCCGACGGGCCCGACCTCGAGGGCGGAGTTGCCCCGGAGCCGCCGGGCCCCGATCTCCACCGCCTGTTGTAACAAAGCCCGCTTCCCCGAGTCAAAAGGGGGGGCGGGGGAGCGAGTTCAGCTTCCGGGGGTCGAGCCTCCGAACAGGCGGAGCACCGCGAAGCACCGGTCGATCCAGCCCTCGTACTGCGCAGCCTGGGAGGGGGTCTCGTTTCCTGACGCCGCCCAGGCGGATTCGCCTCCGGTCTGGAGCAGCCGCCACGACCGATGGTGGACATCGCAACTGTCCACCAGCGCCTGCGAATCGAGGCCCTCGAGCATCTCCCGGACCCCGGCGAGGCCGTCCGCGGTCGAATCGCCCTGGACCATCGCGACCGAGACGAAGACCGTCAGGACCTCCATGCAGGCGGCGTAGGCGCTGGCCGCGGTGGAGGACGCCAGCTCGTTGCGGAGCTGGATCGGGAGCTGCCGCACACCGAAATCGGCCTGCTCCCGGCAGTGCAGTTCCACCGGCATGGTCCCGCCGGGAAGCGCCATGAGCTCGGCCTGCGCCTGCTCCGGCGTGATGCCGGCGCCACCGCTGGCGCATCCGGCGCCCAGTCCGAGGAGCAGCGCCCCCGCGGCGCGCCCCATGCGGCGGGTGATCGTCCACAGTGTCCGGCCCATCGGCAGAGTGTCCTTCCGTTGAGAGTGGCAAGCAAGCGCCGCACCACGGACCCGCGCCAGTCCGCGCCGCTTCGAGCGGTGTGTCGGTGGCGACGCTTCTAGACTTCGGCGCGCCATGGAGCCGCCCCTCGTCGCCGTCCTGCCGACCGGACGACTGCTGAAGGCGGCGCGAGGCCTCCTGGAGAGCGCCGGGCTTCCGCTGCCGGAGCGGGGCGCCGCGGACCGGAGACTGCGCCTTCGTCGTGACGGGCTCGAAGCCGTCTTCGCGAAGGATCGCGACGTGCCGGTCTACGTGGAGCACGGGGTGGGGGACTTCGGGGTCGCTGGCCGGGACATCCTGGAGGAGGCGCCCTCGCGGGTCTACGAACCGCTGGATCTCGAAGTCGGGCGCTGCCGCATGGTGCTGGCGCGTCCCGAGGACCGTCCGTTGCCGACGCCGCCGTTTCGGGTGGCCACGAAATACCCCCGGGTCGCGCGCAGGTTCTTCGCGGAGCGCGGGTTCCCGGTGGAGCTGCTTCGCCTCTCCGGGGCGATCGAGCTCGCGCCGGCGCTGGATCTTGCGGACGCCATCGTGGATCTGGTGGAGACCGGGGCGACGCTTCGGGAGAACGGACTCGTGGAGGAGCAGACCATCTTCGAGAGTTCCGCCCGCGTCATCGTGAACCGGGCGTCTTTCCGCCTGCGCGAGCATCGGCTGCGGGAGGTGCTGGCGCGCCTCGAGGGCGCGGTGGGCCGCTCGTGAGCCGGGACGCCGGGATCCGTCTTGGGGTCTTCGAAGGGATTGCGGCGTGGCGGGACGATCCCCGCCGCCGCGCCGCCCCCGGGGAGGACGCGGCGAGCGTCGACGGCATCACCGCGTCGATCCTCGACCGGGTCCGGAGGGACGGCGACCAGGCGCTGGTGGAGCTCGCCCGGGAGTTCGACCGCGTCGAGCTCGATCCCGCGTCCCTGAGGGTCTCCCCGGAGGAGCTGGAGACGCTCGCGGCGGCGGCCAGTCCGGCGGACCGCGATCTGCTGCGCCGCGCCCGCGACCGGATCGCCGCCTACCACGAGCCGCAGCGGGAGCGCTCCTACACGCGGGACGTCGGCGATGGCTCCCGACTCGAGTGGCGCGTCCTCCCGCTCAGGGCGGCCGGGGTCTATGTCCCCGGTGGAGCGGCGGTGTATCCGTCCACCGTGCTGATGAACTCGATTCCGGCGCGGGTGGCGGGCGTGCCGCGGGTGGCGCTCGCGACGCCCCCCGGCGCGCTCGAGCGGAGCCCGGCGCTCGCGGCCGCGGTTCAGGCGGCGGGAGTCGACGAGGTCTTCCGCATCGGCGGCGCCCAGGCGATCGCCGCCTTCGCCTTCGGGACCGGGACCGTGCGACCGGTGGATGTCGTGGTCGGGCCGGGGAACGCCTTCGTCGCCGAAGCCAAGCGTCAGGTGGCCCCCTTCGTGAGAACCGACGCCTTCGCAGGGCCTTCCGAGGTCGTGGTCGTCGCCGATGCGAGCGCCGAGGCGGATCCCCAGCCGGCCTGGATCGCCGCCGACCTGCTCGCGCAGGCCGAGCACGGCTCGGGCGAAGAGCGGGCGATCCTCATCACCACGTCCCGGGTCGTGGCGCAGCGGGTGGCCTCCGAGGTCGCGCGCCAGGCCCGGGACCAGCCGAATCGGGAGACCATCGCCCGAGCGCTCGCCCGACACGGCGCCGCGGTCGTGGTCCGGGCCCTCGCGGAGGCGGTGGATTTCGCTGGCGAACTGGCGCCGGAGCACCTCGAGGTCTTCACCGCCGACCCGGAGAGCCTCGCGAGCAGGTTCCCGACCGCCGGGGCGGTTCTTCTGGGCCCCCATTCGCCGGTCGCCATCGGGGACTACGGCGCCGGGCCGAACCACGTGTTGCCGACCGGGGGCGCCGGCCGCTTCGCGTCGCCGCTGTCGGTCGGGGATTTCCTGAAGCGCCAGAGCCTGATCCGCTACACCCGGAGCACGCTCGAAGCCCAGCGCGAGGACTTCGAGCGCTTCGCGCGGATGGAGGGCTTCGAGGCCCATGCGCGCTCGATCTCGGTGCGATTCGCCGAAGGTTTGGAGCAGTCGCCCCGCGAGCCCGATCCGGCGGGCGGCTGAGCGCATCGCTTCGCTACCATCCCCCGACTCTCATGAAACCCGTCCCCCTCGAGGTCGTCCGCCCCGAAGTCATGGAGTTGGCGCCCGATGTGGGCTCCCGCCCCGACGTGCCGATCCACCTCGACTGGAACGAGAGCCGCTGGCCGCTTCCGGCCGATCTGCTGGAGGAGATGGCGGAGGCGACGTCGGGCGCCGACCCCCGACCCTATCCGGACCGCGGCTATCCGGCGGTCCGCGAGGCGATCGCCGGGCTCAGCGGTTGGGATCCCGAGGGCGTCGTGTTCGGCAATGGCGGCGACGACATGCTGCAGTTGTCGGGGCTCGCGCTCACCGGGCCGGGCCGCTCGGCGCTCTACCCGTCGCCCGGTTTCTCCATGTACCCGTGGGCGCTCCGGCTGGCCGGGGCCGAAGCGCGGCCCGTCGCGCTGGGGGAGGGTCTGGGGTACGACCTGAGCGAACTCCATCGCCGGATCGCCGAGGAACGGCCGGCGCTGGTCTTCGTCACCGCGCCGCATAACCCCACCGGCGAGCTGCTCCCCCTCGAGGCGCTGCGGCGTCTCGCCGAGGCCGCTCCCGGGTTCCTCCTGATCGATGAGGCCTACCACGAGTTCGCCGCCTGGAACGCCCGCTCGCTGCTCGACGATTTCGGCAACGTCCTGATCCTCCGCACGTTCTCCAAGGCGATGGCGATGGCGGGGGCGCGGCTGGGCTACCTGCTCGCGCGCCCGGAGGCGGCGCACGCGATGCGGCGGGCGCAACCGCCGTTCCCGGTCGGGGTCTACACCTGCCGGGCGGCGGCGGCGGCGATGCGGCGCCGGAGTCTGCTCCTCGATCTGACCCGGCGCATCACCGCCGAGCGCGACTGGCTGTCGGGGCGGCTGTCGGCGATCTCCGATGTGGAGGTCTGGCCCTCGCAGACCAATTTCCTGCTGTTCCGCACTCCGATGGACAGCCCGGCGCTCCGTCGCCGACTCCTGGGACACGGGGTGTCGCTGCGCGACTTCTCCGCGCACCCGCGCCTCGCCGGCACCCTCCGGGTCACGGTTGGAGTCCGCGAGGAGAATCTCGTCTTCCTGAAGGGCCTCGAGGAGAGCCTCGCCACTCCGCTGAGCGCCGCCGAACGGGATGCGGTGGCCGCGCCCGAGTCGCCGGTCGCCTGAGGCCGCCTTGTCCGAGTCCAGCCGGCCCCGCCGGGCGACGCGCTCCCGCGCGACCCGCGAGACCCGCATCGCGGTCACGGTGGATCTCGATCCGGTCGCGCCCTCCTCGCGCATCGCGACCGGCATCGGCTTCTTCGATCACATGCTGGAGGCGTTCGCCCGCCACGCGGGAATCGACCTCACGGTGGACGCAGAGGGCGATCTCCACGTGGATCCCCACCACACGATGGAGGATGTCGGGCTGACGCTCGGCGACTGCCTCGCCGAGGCGCTCGGCGATCTGGGCGGGGTGCGGCGCTTCGGGTCGGCGCTGATCCCGCTGGACGAGGCGCTCTCGCGCGTGGTCGTGGATCTGTGCGGCCGGCCGTTTCTCGCCTGGCGGGTCCGGTTTCCGGCGGCGCGGGTGGGCGAGGCTCCGACCGAGCTCTTCGAGGACTTCTTTCGCGCGCTGACCGACCGCGCCCGGATGACGGTCCACGTCGACGGGTTGACGGGTCGCAACAGCCATCACATCGCCGAGACGGTGTTCAAGGCGTTTGCCCGGGCGTTCGCCGAGGCGAAGGGCGTGGTCGGGTCGGAGGTCCCCTCGACCAAGGGGACCCTTTCTGTCTGATCGGCCGGCTGACGGGTCGGCGGTCGTCGTGGTGGACCACGGCGCCGGAAACCTCGCCAGCGTGACGCGGGCGCTTCGCCGCGAGGGGGCGGAGGCGGACCTGACATCGGACCCGGAACGGGTGGCGGCGGCCCGCCGGCTCGTCCTTCCCGGCGACGGGCACTTCGGCGAGGCGATGCTCTCGCTGCGCCGACGCTCCCTCGAGGAGCCGGTCCGGCGGGCGGTTGCGGCGGGGGCGCGGCTGCTCGGGATCTGCGTGGGTCTCCAGATGCTCTTTCCGGAGAGCGATGAAGCTCCGGGCGTTCCCGGGCTCGGGCTGCTTCCCGGGAGGGTGCGCCGGTTCCGGGGGGCTCAGCGAGTGCCCCACATCGGCTGGAACCAGCTCAAGGACCTCGACGGCCACCCGCTCTTCCGTGGAGTCGGGGAGGGGAGCTACGCCTACTTCCTCCATTCGTTCCACGCGGACCCGGCGGAGGCGAACGACCGCCTCGCGGTGACGGACTACGGGGTCCGGTTCGCGTCGGCCGCCGGCCGGGGCCGGGTGCTCGGCATCCAGTTCCACCCGGAGAAGAGCGCCCGCCTGGGCGCCCGGGTCCTGCGGAACTTCCTGGCGTTGGCGTGAGCCCCGAGCCTCCCCGGATCGAACCGATCCCGGCGGTGGATCTCTCCGCCGGTCGGGTCGTGCGGCTCCTCCGGGGCGAGCGGGATCAGGAAACCGTCTACGGCGACGACCCCCTGGAGGCGGCGGAGGGCTTCGCCGCCGAGGGCGCGCGCTGGCTTCACGTGGTGGACCTCGACGCCGCGTTTGGCGACGGAGGCAACCGGAAAGCCATCCGCCGGCTGCTGCGGCGCTCCCGGCTCCGGGTCCAGGTCGCCGGGGGAGTCCGGAGCGTCGAGGCCTACCGGGAGCTGCGGGACGCGGGCGCGGCGCGGGTCGTGTTCGGCACGGTCGCGGTCGAGACCCCGGAGGTCGTGGAAGAGGCGATTCGGCGCGACGCCGAGGGGGTCGCGGTGGCGCTCGACGTGCGGGGCGGGAGGCTTCAGACCCGGGGCTGGGTCGATGGCCCGGCGGATGGCGCAGCGTCCGACGTCCGCGAGAGCCCGGAGGACGCCGCCCGGCGCTGGGGGGCGCGCGGGGCGGGGGCGCTCATCCACACCGGCATCGAGCGGGACGGGACGATGGATGGACCCGACATCGATGCGGCGTTCCGGCTCGCCCTCGCGTCGGGGCTCCCGACGATCATCGCCGGCGGGGTGGGAAGCGCGGCGCACCTCGAGGCGATCCGGGCCAGAAGCGCCGAAGAGCCTCGGGCCCGCCTCGCCGGAGTCATCCTCGGGCGGGCGCTCTACGAGGGGCGGCTGAGACTCGGGGACGCGTTCGCGGCGCTCGGCTGAGACGCCGCCCCGGTATCCGGGGGAAAGCGCCGGCGCAGTTCGGCCGCCACCCGGGTCGGGGGAACGCCCCGGCTCTGGAACAGCACGAGGAGGTGGTAGAGCAGATCCGCCGCCTCGGCGACCAGCTCCCCTTCGTCGCCGGCGACGCCGGCGAGCGCAACCTCGACGCCTTCCTCCCCCACTTTCTGGGCGATGCGCGACGCCCCGGCGCTCAGGAGCCGCGCGGTGTAGGAGCTGTCGGGAGGGGCGTCGGCCCGGCGGGCGACGATTTCCGCGAGCGCGTCCAGCACCCCATCCAGGCCGGGGGCGCTGTCGCCGCCGCCCTCCCGGTCGAAGCAGGAGATCTCGCCGGTGTGGCAAGTCGGGCCGGCGGGTCGGGCGCGGACCAGGAGCGCATCTGCGTCGCAGTCGAGGTCGAGGGAGACGAGGTGGAGGTGATTGCCCGATGTCTCGCCCTTCAGCCAGAGCCGGTTCCGGCTGCGCGAAAAGAAGTGGACCCGTCCGGCCTCCATCGTTTGTTCGAGCGCCTCCCGGTTCATCCATCCCAGCATGAGGACCCGGCCGGTGGAGGCGTTCTGGATGATGGCCGGCGCCAGCCCGGCCTCGTTCCAGCGGACCTGGTCGGCCAGCGGGCCTTCGGTGGAAGGGTTCATGCGGCCGCGAGTCCGTTTTCGTCTTCCGGCGGACGAACGGGAATGCCGCGCTTCGCGAGGTAGCGCTTCGTCTCGACGATCGTGTGGATGCTCCGGTGGTAGATCGAGGCGGCGAGCGCCGCGCTCGCGCCGGTCTGCTCGAACACGTCGGCGATGTGCGAGAGCGCGCCGACTCCTCCCGAGGCGATGACCGGAACCTGGACCGCGTCGGCCGCCTGCCGCACCTGATCGAGGTCGTACCCCTGCCGGGTGCCGTCCCGGTCCATGCTCGTGAGCAAAACCTCTCCCGCCCCCAGTTCCTCGCCGCGCCGGATCCACTCGATCGCGTCCAGCCCGGTCGGCTGTCTTCCACCCGCGGTGTAGACCTCGAAACCGCCGTCTCCGGTGCGGCGGGCGTCCACCGCGAGGACCAGACACTGCGACCCGAACTGGCGGGACGCCTCCCGCAGGAGTTCCGGCCGGCGGACCGCCGCGCTGTTCACCGAAACCTTGTCGGCGCCGGCGCGCAGCAGCGAGTCCATGTCGCCCACGCTGCGGACCCCGCCGCCGACGGTGAAGGGGATCGTGAGCGCCTCCGCGACGGCGCGCACCGTGCGGAGCGCGGTGCCGCGCTCCTCCCAGGTGGCGGTGATGTCCAGCAGGCAGAGCTCGTCGGCCTGTCCGGCGTCGTAGGCCACGGCGCTCGTAACCGGATCCCCCTCATCGGTGAGATCCACGAAGCGCACCCCCTTGACGACCCGGCCGTCCTTGACGTCGAGGCAGGGGATGATCCGCCGCGCCAGCACGGCGGCAGTGTACGCCTCGGCAGCGGCCTGACGGAAAGCTCCGGACGCCGCCTACCTCGAGGTGTCAGAACCCGGGGGAGGGTTTGGGAGGGGCCGCGAGCAAGGGTGGGGGTGGTGCGCTGTGGGTCGTCAAAGCGGCCCCCCCCCCCCCGCACAGCGCGTGACGCTTAGCGTCGCGCGCCACGGCGCGGCAGGAGGTCGTCCGCCATGGCCGCATGCCACACGAACGAGGCCATGATGACCGCGTTCTTCTTGAGATCCTCGATGGGAAGGGTGTCGTAGAAGTCCAGGTTCGTGTGGCCTCCGGTTCCCCCGACGCGCGCCTGCAGGAACTGGAACGCCGGGAGCCCGACGTCGTCGAACGGCACATGGTCGGTGCTGCCGACGCCGCGGGGCGCCAGGGTCGTCATCCCGAAGTCCTCGAACGGCGCCATCCACGCGGCGAAGATCGGGCGCACCCGTTCGTTGTGCTGGAGCCAGACGCCCCGGTAGAGGCCCGGCCCGTAGTCCTGGTTGAAGTACACCGAGAGGTTGTCGTAGTCGGGACCCTTGCCCACTCCGGGGTCCGACGGATCCCCGAAGTGCTTCGCCACGTAGGCGCGGGATCCGTAGAGGCCCTGCTCCTCGCCCGACCAGAGCGCGATCCGGATCGTGCGCCGGGGCTCGGCCCCGAGCGCCTTCAGGATCCGCATCGCCTCGAGCATCACCGCGACCCCGGAGGTGTTGTCGCTGGCGTTCGGGCTGGCGTGCCAGGTGTCGAAGTGGGCGCCAAGCATCACGAGTTCGTGCGCCAGATCGGACCCGGGGATCTCCCCGAGCACGTTGTGGGCCTCGGTCCGGGCGTCTCCGTGCCGGTTCCGCACCTCGACTTCGATCCGGACCGGGATGCCCCGGCGGAGCACCCGGTACATCCGGTTGTAGTGCTCCGGGGTCACCGCGAGGATGGGCGCCGAACCGAGCGTCGCCTCCCGGTCCCACAGGTCCACCTTCGCGCCCGGGCGGGCGAAACCGCGGACCGCGCCCGGCCAGCCGCTGCGCGACTCGAGGACGACAGCCACGCCTTCCTCGAGATAGAAGGCGAGCCGCTCCTCGGGGGTCACCAGCTCCGGGTTCGGGATCCTCGCGGTCTGAGCCGGGGTGAACGGGGGATCGTCGGAAGGCCGGTCGGGAACCACATCCTCAGCCAGCCGGCGCATCTCCTCGTCGCTCCGGCGCGGCGTTCCGGTCGCGAACCGGGTCCGGTCGATCACCGGCGGCGGCGTCGAAAGCACCGCGGCGCCCCGCAGCGAGCCCCGGAGCGCGTGGAGCTCGCCCCGCGACCGGGCGTCGGCGAGGACCACCGGAAGCTCGAGGCGTCCGCCGGTCCCCGGAGTGTGGGCGATGGGATACCCGGTCATGCGTTCGTAGACCGGGGCGGTCATGTGGAGCGAGAAGAACTCGTTGTCCCAGCTCACGCCGTAGTCCATGAAGGGCTCGCGGACGATCCGGGACAGGCCGATGCGCTCCATTTCGGCGACGACCCATTGCTGGGCCCGGACCATCGCCTCGGAGTTCGTGAGCCGTCCGCCGATGACGTCCGTCATGTAGGAGAGCGTTTCGGGAAGCTCCGATCGAAGGAGTCCCTCTCCGCGGATCTTCGCCACCATCTCCCGGTCCACCGCCGGATTCGTCTGCGCGGCCGCGGGGGAAAACGGCGCGAGGAAGGTCGCGGCGAGCATCGCCAGAAGGCCCGAACGGTTCATTCGCCCGAGCGTAGCAAAGAGGTCCGCAAGCGCCAGCCCGGCGTCTCGCTGGTCCGAAGTCGCTCCCGGTTCGCCGCCCCGGCGGCCGTGGTCACCCAGGCGTCGATTGCGGCGTCGGTGGATCGGCGGGCGGCTCGTCGACGCACTCCGGGCAGTCCCCGGTCCGGCAGATCCGGGCGGTCCAGACCAGAGCGCCGGCGAGGGTCAGACTGCCGGCGGCGGAGGAGAAGTTCTCCGGTAGCGGTTCGAGCCAGCCGGCGAGGGAGGCGGCCCAAAGCGCCGCTCCCCCCAGGAAGGTGAGGACCAGGGCCGCGTTCCTGCGAGCCGGGCCCAGGCCGAGCGTCACCGCGCCGAGAAGGACGGTTCCGGCCCAGACGGCCTGCTCGACGCCTTCGGAAAGCGCGAGCGCTGGCGCCGCCAGGACCAGCAGGGGCGTGACCGCACAGTGGACGCCGCACCAGATGGCGGCGCCGGCCGCCAGGCGCGACCCGGACACCAGATACGCGTTCGGGGGATTGATTGCGAGAGATTTGTTCACTACAGCCGTACCTGCCCCGGCGTCCCGATGGATCTCCGGGGGCGGGGCGAGTCGTCCGGCGCCGGAGTGCGGACTCCGGCGCAGCCGTCGCGCCCGATGAAAGTGACCCGGTGGCTCGCGCTGCGGCCGGCCCGGGACTATGCCAGCGAGAGCGACTGAGCCGGCGGCGCCCGGGGCCGGATCCCGAACCGGGCGTCTGCGGCGGTGTGACCGGAGGTCGCCCGCAGCTCTACACGAATCGCCCGGAGCGCCGGTGGCTGATCGAGGGCCGAGCGCTTCAGGGTGGCGGCGGGGGCGGCTCCCTGAGCGCAGAGGACGCACACCGCGTGGGCGTACTCGACCCCTCCGGAGTGGTCCTCGCCGTAGCCGGGCCGCTGGACGGCGCTCTGGTCGAGGTGTTCGTGGGTCGCCTCGACAAAGGACAGCGCAGAGGTCGCCACGAGCTGCATCAGGAGCGAAGCAGAGGCTCCTCTCCGGATCCAGCGGGGACTCCTCCAGCGGGCCATCGCAGGCAGGATACCAGCGGGGGCGCCCGGTCAGGAGGACGGAACGAGGTCCCGCCGGCATGGAGAGAGGGGCCTCGCGCCCTAGACTCCGGCGCGATGAGCGAGCTTCCGCTGCACCCGGGCGCGGGCGCGCCTCCGGCGGGGCCGGGTCAGGAGCTGCGCGCCCGACGGGACCGGCTGGTGGCCCGGATCGGGCAGGCCCGGTTCGACGCCGGCGCTCTCGCGCTTCGGGTCGAGGCCGCCTGCGCCACGATGGAACTCACCGGGGCGTCCCCGCCCGAGGACGAGGTCGCCCGGGCGCGAAGCGGGGACATTCGGGGCGCGCCGTCGCTCGCCGCCCCCCTCGGGGCGATCGCGCGGATGTCGCAGGCGGCGCCCGGACGGGACCCGGATGCCCGGCTGCTCGGCGAGATCCACCAGATCGCCACCGGGTCAGCCGAGGAGTCGGGTTTCCGCTCCACCCAGATCGACGCGCAGTTCGACGGCGCCAGCCTGTCGCCGCCGCAGACGATCCCCATCCGGCTGGGCGACCTCCTCGGCTGGATCGGGGGGCAGAGCGGCCGGGATCTGGAAACGGCGCCGCGCGCAGCGCTGTTCTTCGCCCGGTTTCTGGAAATCTCGCCGTTTGCGCGAGCCAACTTCCGGGTGGCGCACCTGATGCTCACGTTCTTCGCCCTTGCCGACGGACAGCCGCCGATCTGGTTCGAGGTCGGGGACGCCACCGGGATCCGGTCGGATGTCTCGCGGGCGTTCCGGTTCGACACCGCGCCGCTGACCGCCCGGATCGAGGCGGCCCTCGCGCGGTCGCTGGATCGGGTGGCCAGCGCGGACGAGTAGGGCCGAAAGCCCTACAATCCGGGCGGAACGCGCGTCACGCGCCGCGTCCACCCGGAACTCCCCATGCTCCCGCTCCTCCTGCTCCAGCAGTCGAAGGCCGTCGAGTTCTTCACCCTTCCCGATCCCGAGCCGCCGCGCGGAATCCTCTGGCTCATCATGGAGTCGTTCGCGTTCGTGGGCGCGGCGCTTCTCTCGACCGTCGTGCTCGGCATCGGATTCGGTCTGTTCCGGCTCTGGCTGCTGAAGCGCTATCCGGACAACAGCTTCAACGGGCGGGGCAGGGATCCGGTGAGGATCGATCTGAGCTGAAGGCGACGCCCGTCCTCGTTTACGACGGGGGCTGCGGGATCTGCACCCGCCTGGTGCGCGCCGCCGCTCGTTTCGCCGGCGACCGCGAGGTCCGCTATCTGGCCTACCAAACGCTGCCCGACGAGGACTTCGCGCGGCTGGGCGTGACCCGCGCCGAGTGCGAGGCCCGGCTGCGCTTCCGCAACCGGCGCGGCCGCTGGTTCGGGGGCGCCTTCGCGGTGAACCGGTTCCTGTGGTTCGCCGCCCCGCCAGGCCTCCGGGGAGCGCCGGCGAGGACGCTGGTTCTAGCCTTCTATCTGCTGCCGCCGCTCCTGCTGCTCGAGGTGATCGGTTACGCGCTGGTGGCGCGGAACCGCGGGTGCGACGCCTCCGGGAGCGCGGTTTCCGGCCAGTCAGCCGGACCGACATCCTGTTAGTCTGCGCACCCTCGCCAGGAGGCTCCGCCATGCTTCGATCCGCTCTGTTCCTCGCCGCCCTGCTGCTCGCCGCCGCGTGCGCGGCGCCTCCCGCCGAGGAACCCGCCGGGCCGATGCCGGTCGCCGTTGCGGATCAGCCGGCGGGCGAGTACGTCCGCTTCGCGGATGCGGCGGGGACCGCGGCCTGGGGCCGGATCGAAGGGGACGGAATCGCGGAGCTCCACGCTGCGCCCTGGAGCGGCGGCGCCCCGACCGGGCGGGTCGTCCCGAGGGACTCGGCGACGCTCCTCGCCCCGGCGACCCCCGGGAAGGTCATCGCGATCGGCCTGAACTACGCCTCGCACCTCGGGGGGCGTGAGCCGGCGGCCTATCCGGGCGTCTTCGCCAAGCTGCCGACAAGCATCGTCGGGCCAGGCGACGCGATCGAGATGACCGAGGACGCCGGGAATGTCCATTACGAGGGCGAACTCGTCATCGTCATCGGAACGGAGGCCCGCGACGTTCCGGTGGAGAGCGCCCAGGACGCCATCTTCGGGGTGACCGCCGGCAACGACGTGAGCGAGCGCGACTGGCAGGGCGCGGATCTTCAGTGGTTCCGGGCCAAGGCCTCGGACACCTATGGACCCATCGGCCCGGTGATCTCCCGGGGCGTGAACTACGACGACCTGCTGCTGACGACCCGGCTGAACGGGGAAGTCGTCCAGGAGCAGCGGACCAGTGACCTCATCTTCGACACGAGCACGATCGTGAGCTACGTGAGCCGCTACGTCACGCTCATGCCGGGTGACGTGATCTTCACCGGAACGCCGGGGACCACCCAGGCCATGAACGAGGGAGACATGGTCTCCGTCGAGGTCGAGACGGTCGGTCTGCTCGAGAACCCCGTCGCCCGCCGCTGAGGCGACCCGGGCGACCGCGTTTGTGGGTCACTCTCGCCGAAGAGTGATCCACAAACGGATTTGTGGTTCATTCGTTAACCACAAATGGATTTGCGTCTCACTTTTCGCCGAGAGTGAGACGCAGGAGGTAGGATCGGTCGTCCCGTGGCGCTCGTGGTGGCGCGCCGGTGGTCCCCATGAGCCCTCCCCGCTACTCCCCGGAGCGGTTTCCTCCGTCCTCTCCTGATTGGGCCGGCCTTCTGCCGTGGCTCGGCCGCGCCCACCGGGCCATCGCACAGTATGAGGGCGTCCTCGCTGGCGTTCCGAACCCGCAGATCCTCCTCTCGCCGCTCGCCGGCCAGGAGGCGGTCGTGTCGAGCCGGATCGAGGGGACCCGTTCATCGCTGAGGGAGGTCCTGGCTCTGGACTCCACGGGGAGTGGTGATATCGGCCCGGATCGGGCGCCGCCGGATGTCCAGGAAGTCCTGAACTACCGGCTCGCGCTCCTGACCGCGGAGGGCATGCTCGAGAAACTGCCGCTCTCCCAGCGCGTGATCCGGCGCGCTCACGCCGTCCTGATGAAGGGGGTGCGGGGTGACACGGCCGCGCCGGGGGAGTACCGGAGGATCCAGAACTGGATCGGAGCGCCCAACTCCACGGAGGCGACGGCGACTTTCGTGCCCTGTCCCCCCCAGCACATTCCGGAGGCCATGGACGCCTGGGAGCGCTATCTCCACTCGGATACACCGGACGAGCTCTTCCAGTTGGCGGTCCTCCATGTCTGGTTCGAAGCCATCCACCCGTTCCTGGACGGAAACGGCCGACTCGGACGCCTCATGATGCCGCTGTTCCTGGTCGCGAGGGGGATGCTGGTCCGGCCGAACCTCTACCTCAGCGAGTATCTGGAGCGTTATCGGAGCGAGTACTACCGGCGCCTGCTGTTGGCGCAGAGCGGCGGCGACTGGCGCCCCTGGATGCGCTACTTCCTGACAGGGATCGAGCAGCAGGCCAACGCCAATGCGGAGAAGGCCCGCAACATCATGGAACTCCATGAGGAGGGTAAGACACGGGTCTCGCGGCTCCTGCGCTCGCAGTACGCGTCCGCGGCGCTGGACATGCTCTTCCGCAGCCCGGTGTTCCGCAGTTCGGACTTCCGCAGACACTCGGGAGCGCCTCGGCCGACGGCGATGCGGTTCCTGCGCGTGCTGCGGCGGGAGGGGATGCTCGAGGAACTCGTTGCCCCACGAGGCAACCGACCGGCCCTCCTGTGGTTCCCGGAGCTGATCGAGATCGCGCAACGCCCCTCGGACTTCGGACCGGTTCCTCCCTGATGGGTCACCCCTGGCGCGTCGGATCCAGGCCCTTGTGGATCACTCTCGGGCAGCAAGTGATCCACAAACGGATTTGTGGTTCATTCATTGACCGCAAATGGATTTGCGTCTCACTTTTCGCCGAGAGTGAGACGCAGAAGGGAAGCAGGCGGGCCGGCCGGGTCCCGGAGTAGCCGTGCGTCTCTGGTCGCTTCATCCCCGGGCCCTTGACCGGCAGGGCCTCATCGCGCTGTGGCGCGAGGGCCTGCTGGCGCGGAAGGTGTTGGCCGGAGAGACGCGCGGCTACCGGCATCACCCGCAACTCGAGCGCTTCCGGGCTCACTCCGAGCCGCAGGTGGCGATCGCCGCCTATCTGCACGCGGTCGCTGACGAGGCCGACCGCAGGGGTTACCGCTTCGACCGGTCCCGGATTGGCGCTGCGGCCCGCGAGACGACGCCTATTCCGGTGAGCGACGGACAGCTCGCCTTCGAGGCCGGACACCTGGCCGCGAAGCTCGAGCGCCGGTCGCCGGAGGTCCTCGCGCAAGGGGATCCGCGAAAGAGCCCGGCGCCCCATCCGCTCTTCCGGGTCGTTCCCGGGCCGATCGCCTCCTGGGAGCGGCCGGACGGCTGAAACGACGGCCCGGCGCTACGCGTCGCCGCCGACCACCGCCTCCGCCTCGATCTCCACGAGGTACTCCTCCCCGACGAGGTGGGCGAAGACCAGCGTGCAGGCGGGACGGGCGCTGGCGAACACTTCGCCGTGGACTCCGGCCACCGCCTCCCAGTCGGCCCCCGGCTTCACGTAGATGCGGGTGCGGACGACATCCTCCATGGAGCCGCCCAGCGCGGTGACCGCCGTGCGGACCTTGTCGAGGGCGTAGCGGGCCTGCGCTTCGGGATCGCCGAGGTGGACCGGACCGTCCGGGCCGGTCGCGGTCGTGCCGGAGACGAGGATCCGGTTCCCGACGCGCACCGCGCGGGAATACCCGAATTCGTCCTCCCACGGGACGCCGCTGGTGACGCGTCGGATCGTCATGGGTTCAGTTTCCTTCCTGTTGTGCGGGTGGGCGGGCATCCGCTTCGACCCGCACCCGGCCGAACTCCCCGTCGAGCTCCGGTTCGACCCGCAGCGATGGAGACACCGCGGGCAGCCGCGCGGCGCAGGCCCGGAGGACGGCCTTCTCATCCTCGGGGTCGCGGATCGCCACCCGGAGGGTCGTGAGGTCCGTAAGCGAACCGCCCAGCGAGAGGAGAGCGCCCTCGATGCGGTCGAGGTGGAAGTGGGTCTCGGCCGCCGCGTCGTCGCCGCCGATGCGGCGGCCGCGGTGGAGGGGGGCCTGGGCGGAAAGCCGGATGCGGTCCGCCTCCCGGACCGCGAGCGGAGTTCCCCCGGAGGAGAGCACGGCCTCCTCCTCCGTCCGGTAAGGGGCGGGGAAGGAGGAGATGTGGTGGCTCAGGTCGCCGGAAGCCGTCAGGTAGGGAGCGCGGCGATACTCGTCCCCGCAGTCCCCGGGGATCGGATCCAGCTCGCGGGCGGCCGCGTCGAGCTCGCGGAGCGCATCCCGGTCGAGCGTCAGGTCCATCACGCGCCGGTTGTCTTCGAGGTGGTCGGACGCCCCGGGGCGGGCGCCCACGATGATTCCGGCCACCGCTGGCTGATCCAGCACGAAGCGGGCGGCCACGTTCGCGAGCGAGGCGCCCGAGCGGCGGCCCACGCGGTCCGCCGTCTCGAGGAGCGCCTGGAAGCGCTCCCACCCGCCCGCGGTCCGGAGGAAGCGTAGGTACTTCTGCTGCGACCAGGTCAGCGAGTCGTCGCCGACCGCTGGCTCCGGGGCGCCAACCCAGCGTTCGCTCAGCAGGCCCCCGGCGAGCGTCCCGTAGGCGAGCAGGCGCACGTCGTGAGCGCGGCAGACCGCGGTGAGCGCGCCGGCGGCGCGGCGGTCGAAGAGCGAATAGGAAACCTGGTTCGAAACGACGGGAAAGCCGCTCCGGAGCGCGAGGTCGAGGTGGGGAGCGTCGAAGTTCGTGACGCCGAGCTGACCGATCAGCCCCTCCTCCCGCAGCTCCGCAAGATGCTCCATGCAGTCGAGCCACGCCGGGTCGGCGTAGCGCCAGGCGTGGAACTGGAGCATGTCGAGACGGTCCACGCCGATCCGGTCGAGCGACCGCCGGACCGCCGCGCGGACCGCGTCGCGCGAGCCCACGCCAGGCTCGGCGACCCACTTCGTGAGGACCCGGACCTCGGGACGGCGTCGCCGGATCGTCCCGGCGATGATCTCGGCGGTCCCGTAGTGGTCGGCGACATCGAACGTCGTGAAGCCAGCCTCCACCATCGGCTCGAGCGCATCGGCCGCCCGCTCCGGATCCAGGCGAGCGCCGTCCCTTTCCTGATCGGCGACCTGCAGAGCCCGGTGAGAACGCGGGCGACCGGCAGCTCCGGCGCGAGGCGCGTCGAAGGGACCGGGACCGGACTCACCCGGGCGGCAGGGTGGCGAACAGACGGCGGGTGTCGACTTCCTGGCGCAGCCGGCGGAACTTGACGAAGAAGATCAGCGAGGCGACCCCCATCACCAGGAGCCAGATCCAGGTGGAGTGGAAGTACCAGGCGGGGACATCGGAGTTCAGGTCCCGGGCGGTATGGAGGATCAGGAAGAGGCCGAGGAAGGCGGCGCCCACCGCGCCGGTGAGCCGCCGGAGCCCGGGAGAGAGAAGCGTCATCGCTCCGGCGAGCTCGGGATTGCGCCGCGGCAGCCACAGGACCGAAAGGCACATCAGGCCGAAGTTCACCAGCATCGAGGTCACCAGGATGTCGATGCCGAGGAAGAAGTCGCCCGCGAGATGGCTCCCCAGGATCCCGACGGTGGCCATGAGGCCGCTCGCCACGATGGCGACGGACGGCGTCCGGAAGCGGGGATGGACCGACGCCGCCCGCCGGGGGAAGACGCCGTCCTCGGCCCAGGCGAACATGAGCCGCGAGACCGCGAGCAGCATCGCCGGGAGATCGTTGATCAGCGCGACCGCCGCGCCCCCGAGAATGGCCGCGGTGGCCGCCGCCGGGAGCAGGTATCCGAGAAGGCCCGGCGCCGTCAGGTCCCGCACCTGCGCCTCGGCCTCCACGAATTGCCACGGGACCGCGTGGAACACCGCCGCGGTGAAGAGCAGATAGAAGCCGCCGACCGCCCCGACCGCGATGCCGATGGCGAGCGGGAGGTTCCGCCGGGGGTTTTTCGCCTCGCCCCCCGCCTGGGCGATGGAATCGAAGCCGATGAAGGTGGCGAACAGCAGGACGGAGGCGGCGAGCAGCGGGACGAGCCGGAGCGGCGCGTCGGGCGCCGGGGGAACCGGGCGGCCTTCGGCGCTCAGCAGCGCGGCGGCGAAGTCGCCGTGATCGAACGAGAAACCGGCCACGATGACGACGCCGCCCAGCACGAACATGAGCGCCATCATCGGCAACAGCGTGCGCTCGTAGAGCTTGAGCCCGCGGACATTCACTCCGACGAACGTCCAGAGGAAGGCGAGCGCGATCCCCACCCGGGCCGGACCGGTCTCGAGGAGTTCCGCGAGGCCGGCGGCGCCCAGCGTCGAGGCGATGTCGCGGAGGAAGGGAACGATCAGATAGGAGACGACGCCGATCGCGATGGAGAGCCCGAACCACTGCGAGAAACTCGCGGCGAAACCCCAGTAGGGGCTCAGCGAGCGGCTGGCGTAGACGTAGCTGCCCCCGGCGCGCGGCATCGCCGAACCCAGGGTGGCGTAGGCCAGCGCGGCGAGAATTGCCGGGACCGCCGCCAGCAAGTACGCGCCCAGCACGTGCGGACCGATTCCGGGCACGCTGCGCGCCAGCGTGAACGGCATCACGTTGATCGCGGCGCCGAGCATCGAGCAGATGCCGGTCGCCGCGAGGCCGGCGAGCCCCAGTCTGCGGGTCAGGCCCGAGGTTCGCTCAGCCTCGTTCTGCGAGGGGGGAGTCGTCATCGGGGCTCGGGAAAGGGGTCCAGTGCGGACCTCCGGTTCTCCAGTTCAGCTCCCGGCGGCCCGGGCGAGCCGCCGCCCGAGGTGTTCCTCGACGGCCGAGCAGGGGACGAACAGCGGTTTCGCCTCGAGTTCGATCCGGACCGAACAGCCGCCGTCGGCGGTCTCCACGACCTCATAGCTGCCAGCGAAGTCCCCGAGGGGCGTGGGCAGCGAGAACTCCCCGAAACCGGGCGCGCCCCCGTCGCTATGGGCCCCGCTGATCGTTCCCCCGAACCGCGCGAAGTCGTCCTGAAGGGCGGGGAGCAACCGGTCGGGACCGACCGGAAGCTGGAAGTCGAACTCGCAGGCGGCCATGCAGGCTTCAGGGGGCCTGCGGCTCGAAGCCGGCCTCGGCGAGCACCAGGAGGATCGCCTTCTGGATGCCGAGATGGCCGTCCCGGTTCGCCCACCATTCGTGGAGCGAATGGGCCCCGAACCCCTCGCCGCCGCTGCCGATCGTGGTCGCGGGGATGCCGAGCGAGATCGCGACGTTCGAGTCGGTGGAGCCCATGCTGAGTTCGGGCTCCTCGCCCACCGCCCGGGTGGCGGCGAGCGCGCGCTGGATGAGCGGCGTATCGAGGGGGACGATCCCCGAGGGCCGGTTGCCGATCATCTCGATGTCCACGGTGAGTTCCTCGCCGTCCCGGCGAAGCTCGTTCTGCTCGGCGAGGGCGTCCCGCATCGCCGTCTGGAAGATGGCGTCGATCTCCTGGAGTCGGCCCGGCTCCATCGAGCGCATGTCGACTTCCATCCAGTTTTCGAAGGGGATGGAGTTGATCGAGGTGCCGCCGCCGATCCGGCCGATGTTGTAGGTGGTCTTCGCCCCGGAAGTCACATACTCCCCGGCGCGGTCGTCAAAGAGCTTGATGGCGCGGGCCATCGCGTGCGCCGGGTTTCCGAGGCCGAAGGCGCCCCACGAATGGCCGCCGGGGCCCAGGAAACGGACCCGGTAGCGGTGGGAGCCGATGGCGTGGTTCAGAACCCGGGTGTTGTCGGTGCCATCGATCGCGATGAAGGCGTGGATCTCCGGGCCGCCCTCGCGGAACAGGTGCTTCACGCCGCGGAGGTCGCCGATGCCCTCCTCGCCGACCGACCCCACGAACAGGATGTCGTCGCGGGTCCCGAGCCCGCGCCGGTCGATGAGCTCCATTAGCGTCAGCATCGTGACGAGCCCGCGGGTGTCGTCGGCGATTCCTGGCGCCATGAGCTTGTCGCCCTCGCGTCGCACGGTCACATCGGTTCCCTTGGGGAACACCGTGTCCAGGTGGGCCACGACCGCCACTGTGCGGTCGCCCTCCGAGCCGGCCACCCGGGCGAGGACGTTCCCGATGCCGTCCAGTTCGGCGTCGAGGCCGAGCCCACGGATCATGCCGAGATAGTGGGCGGCGCGCTCTTCCTCCATGAACGGAGGCGCCTCGATTTCGGTCAGCTCGATGAGGCGGCGCTCGTTCTCCTCCTCCATCGCCAGGACATCGTCCATGGCGGCCGCGACCCGTGGATCGCTTCGGATCGCGTTCAGCTCCCCGGCGTACTCCGGGAGAACCTCGAACTCCTGCGCCGAAGCCGCTCCGACGGCCAGGAGCAGGAGGGCCGGCAGGAGCCTGGCCCCCGAGGAAAGAAACGCAGGAGAACGGAACCCGGTGAGGCGGTGGTGCATCGGTGGGAAATGCTACCCGAGGGGCCTGGCGGCGCCGCGGGGATCGCACCGCGGTACCCTCCGGCCCGGATGCGGCGAGCGGTCTTGCCCGGTTTGCTCGGGGCGCTGCTCCTTCCCGGGGTCGTGGAGGCGCAGGCGCCCGAGGCCTCCGGCGATCCCACTGTGGTCCTGGGCTTCGACGGTCTGGACCCGGACACGGTCACGTCGATGATCGCGGACGGGGAGCTCCCGAACCTGGCCCGGATGGCCGCAGGCGGAACGCTCGCCCCCCTCGGGACCACGAGGCCTTCCGAGTCGCCGGTGGCCTGGGCCACCTTCGCCACCGGAATGAACCCGGGGCGGACCCGGATCTTCGATTTCCTGGAGAGGCGTCCCGGCGGATATGCGCCGCAGATCGCTCTCGTGCGACAGGACGTCTGGAGGCTCCCCGGACCGGTCTTCCGCGCGTTCCTGGCGCTGTTTCTGGCCGCGACGCTCGCCGCGCTCGCGGCGCGGTTGGTCAGACCCGCCTTCCGCCTGCGCGTCTTCGCCGTCGCGCTCGGCGTCGTGACCGGTGGCCTGTTGCCGGTGGCGATGCTGCTTCCCGAAACGGCGCCGCGAGCGCTCCGCGCCCGGCAGGGCGCCTCGTTCTGGGCCCTCGCCGGGTCCGCAGGCGTCCCCTCGGTCGCGCTGATGGCGCCCATGGAGTTTCCGGTCACCGAGTCGCCCGGCGCCCGGATTCTCGCCGGGTTCGGCACGCCCGACGTGAGGAAGTCGTTCGGGCTCTGGTCGGTCTACACGACCGATCTGCTCGAGGAGGAATCCACCGAGACCGGGGGCACGCGATATCCCATCCGCTTCGAAGCGGGGGAGGCCGTGAGCGTCGTGCGGGGACCGCGGGACTTCACCGAGGCGCCGCTCGAGCGCGACCAGCCGGAAGTGGAGATCCCGCTGACCTTCCGGCGGCTCGGGGACCGTCTCGGGATCGAGGTCGGCGAGGCGTCGCTCGATCTCGCGCCGGGAGACTGGTCCGACTTCGTCGAGGTCGAGTTTCCCCTGAATCCGCTCGTGCGGCTCCGCGGACTGACCCGGTTCCGGGTCGTCTCGCTGGAGCCGAACGTGACGGTCTACATGGAGCCGATCAACTTCGATCCGGAGCGGCTGCCTCCCATCGTCAACCTCTCCTGGCCGCGGGACTTCGCCGCGGAACTCGCGGAGCGCTCGGGCCCCTTCGAGACCATCGGGTGGAAGATCGTCACGAACCCGCTGCGCGACGGCGAGCTGGACTTCGACGCGTTCCTGGAGGACGCCCGGTTCGCCCGCGAGACGAACGAACGGCTCCTGATGGACATGCTCGGGGCGGACGACTGGCGGCTGCTGGTTGCGGTGTTCCTGTTCCCGGACCGGATCCAGCACATGTTCTACCGGTTCGACGACCACGATCACCCGAACCACGATGAGGAGCTGGCGCGCCACTACGGCGGAGAGATCGCCGAGGCGTACCGACAGGCCGACGAAATCGTGGGCAGGGCGGTCGCCGCCGCCCCGGCGAACGCCCGGTTCCTGATCGTCTCCGACCACGGGTTCCACTCGTTTCGCAAGCAGTTCAACGTGAACACCTGGCTCGCGGAGCACGGCTACCTGCGCCCTCCGGAGGACGCCGCGGAAGATCGTCGACTCGAGGACCTCTTCGACCCCGGCGCGTTGTTCTTTCCGGGCGTCGACTGGGGACGAAGCGAAGCGTTCGGCCTCGGCCTCTCCGGGATCTACTTCAATCAGCGGGGCAGGGAGCCCGAAGGCGTCGTCGCGCCCGGTCCGGAGCGGGAAGCGCTGGCGGAGCGACTGATCCGGGATCTGCTGGCGTTCCGGGATCCGGAGACCGGCGAGCCGGTCGTCCGCGCGGTCCACCGGCGGGAGGACATCTACCAGGGACCCTTCGTGGAGGAGGCGCCCGACCTGATCCTGGGCCTCGAGCCCGGTTACCGCATCGGATGGCAGAGCACGCTCGGCGGCTTTCCCGAGGCTTCGATCACGCCCAATCTGGACGACTGGAGCGGGGACCACTGCTCGATGGAGGACACCGACGGCGTCGTCATCTCCGACCTCGCGCTGTCCGACGGCGCCTCGCTACGGGACATCGCGCCCACGGTCCTTGAACTGTTGGGGGTCGAGCCCCCGTCGGACATGGACGGCGTCAGCCTCCTCGAGCGCTAGCAGTCCGCCTCAGGCCGGATCCCGGCGCAGGCCGCGGCGGACCCAGACGACCGCCGCGATCGCGATCGCCGCGACGACGACCGTCCCCGCGTTCAGCGCGCCCGAGGTCGGGAACCACAGGATCGCGTAGCCGAGGGCGCCCGGGAGCAGGGCGTAGTAGACGAACGGGACGAGCGTGCGGCGGATGACCGCGCCTTCCCGGCCGATCAGGCCCACGACCGCGGAGGCCGCGACCACGTTGTGGACGCAGATCATGTTCCCGGCGGCCCCGCCGACCGCCTGCAGCGCGACGACCCACCCGGGATCGACGCCGAGCCGTTCGCCCACGCCGAACTGGAACAGCGAGAACATCATGTTGCTCACGGTGTTGCTGCCGGCGACGAAGGCGCCGAGTCCGCCGATGAAGGGGGCGAAGAAAGGCCAGGCCGAACCCGCCAGCGACGCCGCGCCCTCCGCGAGGGCGATCGGCATCGAGGCGAACCCGGCGGTTCCGTCGGCGGTGTTCAGGAACACCTGGACCATGGGAACCGTGAACACCAGTGCGACCGAGGCGAGTCCGGTGCTGCGCAGGGAATGGGAGACGGCCTGCCCGAACTGACGCGAACTCATCCGGTGGTAGGCGAACGCGAACAGCGACGCGGCGATGAACACCGTTCCGGGAAGGAAGAGGGGGGAGGCGCTGGCGCTGATCCCGCTGCCGAGGATGTCGGACCAGCCGACCACCACCCCGGAAAGCCAACTGCGCAGCGGCAAGGCGGGCAGGCGGGTCAGGACGAGGAGAACGCCGACCAGGGCGTAGGGAACCCAGGCGGCGACCGGCGAGATCCGGTGGACCGGCTGGCCGTCGGTAGCGGTGGATTCGCGATCCGCGGTCCATTCGGCGCCCCAGGACGAGCGCGGCGGGAACTCGAACCGCTCCTCCGGAGGCGGAACGAAGAGGCCCCGGCGCGCAGCCGTCACGACGATCCCGAGCCCGACGAGGCCCCCGACAAGCGCTGGGAACTCGGGGCCCAGCAGCCACGCCACCAGCAGGTAGGGGATCGTCATCGAGACCGCGGCGAACAGCGCAAAGCGCCAGACGGCGAGCCCCTCCCGGAAGCTGCGCCGCTCCCCGAAGAACCGGGTCATGGTGGCGACCACGATGAGCGGCACGAGCGTGCCCGCGACGGTATGGAGAACGGCCACCCGGAGGCCGATGAACTGGAGGAACGCGGTCCAGTCGGCGTACCCGAGGCTGGCGGCGTAGGCGGTGACCGCGTCCGCGCCGGTCAGGCCGGAGCTGACGCCCACCAGGATCGGCGTCCCGGCGGCGCCGAAGGACACCGGCGTGCTCTGGATCAGCATCCCGGCGACCACCGCCGCCAGCGGCGGAAATCCGAGACCCACGAGGAGCGGGACGCAGACCGCCGCGGGAGTCCCGAAACCCGCCGATCCCTCGATGAACGCGCCGAAGAGCCAGGCGATGAGCAGCACCTGGATCCGCCGGTCCGGCGTGATCCCGATGAAGCCCTGCCGGATGACCGCCAGCGCCCCGCTCTCGCGCAGAGTGTGCAGGAGCAGAAGGGCGCCGAAGATGATGTAGAGCAGCGTCGCGGCGACCCAGAGGCCGTTGATCGAGGCGGCGGCGATGCGCGTCCCGGTGACGCCCCACACCGCCCACGCCAGCAGCGCGGCGGCGAGCCAGCTCAGCGGCATGGCCCGCGAGGCGGGCCACCGAAGTCCCACCAGGAAGACCGCGACCACCAGGATCGGGGTCAGCGCGATGGCGGCGAGTCCCAGGTCGCCCATGACGGTCCTTCCTTTCGGGCCGGCCCCCGGCGCTGACTAGACTCTGGCGGGATGCCGCGGGCCTCGTTCACTTCGCTGGGTTGTCGACTCAACCACACCGAAGCCGCCGTCTGGGCGGGCCAGTTTGCTGAAAAAGGCTACACGATCACTCCGTGGGGCGAACCGACGAACGTCGCGGTCATCAACACCTGCTCGGTGACGCACCGGGCGGAGGCCCACTGCCGCAACATGGTGCGGCGCGCGCTGCGCCGCTCTCCGGACGCGTTCGTGGTGGTGGCCGGCTGCTATGCGCAGTCCGGGCTCGACGCGCTCCGCGAGATCCCCGGGGTCGACATGATCGTGGGGGCCGAGTTCAAGGACACCTTCGTCGACTATCTGGACCGGCCCCGCAAGCTCCGCGAGCCGGTCGTGCTTCACTCGGCCCGGATCTCGCGCAACGAGTTCGAGGTCCCGGCGACCGGTCGCTACGACGCGACGCGGGCCAACCTGAAGGTGCAGGACGGCTGCGACTTCTTCTGTTCCTTCTGCATCATCCCGTACACCCGGGGGCGCGAACGAAGCCGCCGGTTCGACGACATCCTGCGGGAAGCCGGCGAGCTGGCGGCCGCCGGCCACCAGGAACTGGTGCTCACCGGCGTGAACATCGGCCGCTACCGGAACCGGGGCCGGACCCTCGCCGATGTCGCGGAGCGGCTCGAAGAGGTGGACGGGGTGCGGCGCGTCCGGATCACCTCGATCGAGCCCACCACCGTGGAGGATCGCCTCCTCGAACGCATGGCGACGGGCGGCGCGCTCTGCCCCTACCTTCACCTCCCGGTCCAGACCGGGGACGACGAGGTCCTGGCGCGCATGGGGCGCCGCTACACCACCGCCGACTACCGGGACTTCGCGGAGCGGGCGGTGGAGATGGTCCCGGATCTGGGCCTCGGAACGGATGTCATCGTGGGGTACCCGGGCGAAACCGACGCGGCGTTCGAGCGGACCTGCGACTTCCTCGGTGACCTGCCGTTCACGTATTACCACGTGTTCAGCTACTCGAAGCGCGCCGGGACGCGCGCGGCGGGGCTCTCCGGCCACCTGCCGCCGGAGGTCATCGCGGAGCGCAGCCGGACGCTGCGGGCGCTCTCCGAGGAGCGCCGCGAGTCGTTCGCCCGCCGCCACCGGGGCGCGACCGTGGAGGTCCTCTTCGAGCAGCAGGACGCCGCCGGGAGGTGGACCGGGCTGACGTCGAACTACCTCCGCGTCGGGGTGGTCTCGGACGAAACGCTGACGAACCGGATCCGCAGGGTGCGCGTTACGGGAACCGACGCCGGACTGGCGGTTGGTGGTTTAGCCGACTGACCGGCGCGCCGCGCCGGCGACGCATGGGTGTACCTTGGTCCCCATGCGTGCTTCAAGAGTCCTCGGTTTGTCCGTCCTCCTCGTCAGCCTGATGGCCGCCGCCCCGGTGATGGCGGAGGAGGCGCCGCCCCTCCAGCGTCCGGGCGCCAGTTCTCCCGGTGGAGGCCTCGGCGTCGATGCGACCCTCGTCTTCCTCTACTACCGCGACATGGACCGGGCGGAAGCGTTCTACGGAGGGGTTCTCGGGCTGGATCTCGTCGTCGAGCAGGCGTTCGCGACGATCTACCAGATCTCCCCCACGTCGTTCGTCGGGCTGGTGGACGAGTCGCGCGGCATGCATCGCTCCAGCGAGGCCAAGCCGGTCACGCTCTCGTTCATTACGGACGAAGTGGACGAGTGGTACGAGTACCTGGTCAGCCAGGGCGTGGAGATGCGGGGGCCGGTCCGCGACTCGGCGAACCATCCCACCCGCAACTTCGTGGCCTATGACCCGGAGGGGTATTACCTCGAGTTCGAGACGTTCCTCGACGACCCGGAGAACGAACGCCTGCTCCGCGCCCTCGACGCCGTCCGGCGCTGAGTCGCCCGCGAGCGGCGGTCAGTAACGCCGCGGCGGAAGCGGCGCGCCGGTGAGGCGTTCGTAGATCGAGAGAAAGCGCTCGGTCGTGCCCCGGACGACCTCCGCCGGCAGGTGGGGCGGCGGCGGCTCCTTGTTCCAGTCGAGCGTCTCCAGGTAGTCGCGCACGAACTGCTTGTCGAAGCTCTCCTGGTTCTTCCCGGGGGCGTAGTCGTCCGCGGGCCAGAACCGCGACGAATCAGGAGTGAGCACCTCGTCGATCAGGTAGAGCTCGCCGTCCTCGTCCTGGCCGAACTCGAACTTGGTGTCGGCGATGATGATGCCGCGCTTCGCCGCCCACTCGACCCCGTTCTGGTAGATCTGGCGCGAGATCGAGTGCAGGCGCGTCGTGAGTTCGCGACCCACCGAGTCCGCCATCGTGTCCTCGCTGACGTTGATGTCGTGGCCGTCGGTGGCCTTGGTGGCGGGGGTGAAGAGCGGCTCCGGAAAACGCTCGGCGAGCTCCATCCCCGGCGGCAGCGAGATCCCGCAGACGCTTCCCTCGCGGCGGTACTCCTTCCAGCCCGACCCGTAGAGGAACCCGCGCATCACGCACTCGAAGGGAACCGGCTTCAGCTTCCGCACCAGCATGGAGCGGCCCTCGAGAACCGCCTTCGCCGGGGCGAGCGCCTCCGGGTACTCGTCGACATCGTCGGTGATCAGGTGGTTCCGCACGATGTCGGTCGTGCGGCGAAGCCAGAAGCCGCTGATGCTGTTCAGTACCCGTCCCTTCTCGGGGATCCCCTCGGGAAGGACCACATCGAAGGCCGAGACCCGGTCGGACGTCACCAGGAGAAGGTCGTCCCCCACCTGGTAGATGTCGCGGACCTTGCCGCGGGAGAGGAGGGTGGCGCCTTCGAGGGAGGTCTGCAGGACTGCTTCGGACATCCGCCGAATTCTACGGACGGACGGCCGCTTCCTGAATCTCTTCCCGTGGTCCGGACCGCGTCAGACTGACCTCGCCTCCGCCGCCGGCGCGCAGCCGGATTTCGGCGCCGGGCCGATCCCCCATCGAAGCGAACCGGAGCACCGCCCGGCGCAACCAGATCGCCCGTCCCTCGTCTTCGTCTTCGTCGCCGACCGCCGAGATCCGGGCGGGCCATCCGGCCGGCAGCGTGAGCCGGATGGATCCGTCGGCGGACCGCAGCTCCCAGACTCCTTCGGGCGCCGGCCGGGCGGACGGCGCCACCTCGACCCGGACCTGGCCGTCGCCGGTCACCGCGTGGACCTGCGCCAGAGCGCCCGAGAGTTGGATCCGGCCATCGCCGGTCTCCGCGTGGAACCGTCCGGTCAGGTCGCTCCCCTCGATGCGCCCGCGCGCCGTCCGCAGTCGCGCCGGTTCGGCCTCGGCGCGCACCGACTCGGCCACGATGCGCCCCTCGGCGGTCCAGGCGTTCACGGCGCCGGTCAGTCCCACCAGCCGAACCCGTCCCTCCCCGGTGCGAACCGATACCGGGGCGCCCGCCGGGACCGCCAGGGTCACCTGGAGCGCGGTCGACTCGCCGAGCCGGAAGGCCCCGGCGCCAAGGTCGCGACCGCGTACGACGAGCCGGCCGGACGCCGCGGCGGCCGCGTCCACCCGCAGCGCGTCCAGCGCGGACGCCGCCGCGTCCCGGGACAGGGCGTTGGCCGAACGCTCGATCCCGATCTCCACATCGGATCCGGCGTGCTCGCGGACCTCGACCGTTCCCCGATCCAGCCGCACCTCGACGCCGGCGCCCGGCGCCCGCCGGAGCGTTTCGAGCGAGGACTCGCGGATGGGCTGGATGCAGCCCGCGGCCGCCGCCACGAGCGGAACGAGGGTCAGCTTCCAGACGTTCACGCCCCGCCCTCGCCGCCGGGAATCGCGCGGACGTCGGGTGCTCCACCCGGAGCGGGTTCGCGGTCTTCCGAGGCCAGGATCCGGACGTCTCCGCCCGCCGTCGTGAGGCGCACGAGGGGTCCGCCAGTCCCGACACTCGCCGTCGCGGTGTTCGCGTCGGCGGTGCGATCCAGCTCGAAGTCGCTCTCCACCGTTCCCTCGCCGGACGCCACTTCGAGTTCGAAGGCGCTTCCCCGCGCCACCTCGAGCCGGATGCCCCCCCGCGCGCTGGAGACCGACACGTCGTCATCCACGCTCGTCAGCGAGACCCCGAGCGCGCCGTCCCCACCTTCGATCCGCAGCGGCCCTCGGGCGCGCTCCACGAAGAGATCGCCGTCGCCCACCGACAGGAACGCCTCGCCACCCAGTCGCGACGCGAACGCGTCCCCGCCTTCCGTCACCGCCTCGAGCGGGCCATCGACCCCTTCCACCAGCAGGCCCTCCGCGCCGGAATGGAGGCTGACATCGGCGGCGGCGTCCCGGACCTCGAGGAACGCGTCCGTTCCCCGAACCTCGAGGGTCCCCTCGATCTCTTCGACCAGCACCGGACCGTACGCGGAACGCACCCACGCCGGGCCCCCGATCCGGCGCAGCGCGACCGGGCCGATCTCGTTGTTCACCCGGACCTCGCCCGCCGCGTCGGTCACGTTCACCGAACCGCCCCGGCCCTCGACGGTGACCGACCCGGCGACGCCTTCCGCCCACACCGGCGACCCCTCGGACTCGATCGACACCGTCCCCGCGGCGGCGACCACTTCGACGGCCGAACGTCGGGCGCGAATCCGGACCGGCCCTCCGAGTTCCGCGCCGAGGACCGACCCGTCGCGAGCGGTGAGCTGCGCCTCGCCCATCGTTCCGCGGACCTCGAGCGGGCCGTGCGCGGTCTCGGCGGAAACCCGCGCGAAGGGACCTTCGACCCGGACCGCTCCCTGGCCACTCACCACCGAGATCCCGACTTCCGGGGGCGCCTCGACCTCCAGATCGAACGCCACGTCGAAATCGCCGGGATCGTCAACGGTGATCAGGAGCCGCTCCGGGTTCCCTCCGCTGCCCACCGGCCCGGTCACCAGCCGGACCTGGCCGGCGCGCTCCTCGGCGAGCGCCGCCGTCGCCGCCCAGACGCGCTTCGTCAGGGTGAGCCGCGTCGCCGGCGCCGGGCTGGCGGGCGGAGTCTCGCCGGGGGCTGTCCCGGAGGAGGCGCGCACCAGGACGCCTCCCGCCTCGAGACGCACCGCAAGCTCCGTGACCCCGGCGGGAAGCGGAACGGTCCGCTCGATCACGAAGCCGTGCTGGGGCAGGGGCTCCGCCTGCTGATGGGCCCAGCGGCGGACTTCCTCGAAGCGGGACGCCAGGCCCTGGCGTTCGATCGCCCACCGCGCGGTCGAGAGTCCCAGCCCGGCGAGCAGGACCAGGATCAGGAGCACCGCCTCGAGGCAGCCGAACCGGGCGCGTCCGGTGACCAGCCGCTGGGCGACCTTGGCGACTCCCCACACGATGAGGACCGCGGGCCACCAGACCGCGAGGACCGGAACCAGATCGAGGAACCCCAGCGCGAGCCGGGACCCGTAGACGTTCACCGCGAGCGCGGTGGCGCCGATGGCGATGAGGAGAACGCCGAATGCGGTCGCGCAGCCGGCGCCCCGGCGAGGCGTCGGGTCGGTGGGCTGGCCAGGTTCCGGCGTCGACTGCTCGAAACCGGGATCCGTACCGGGATCCATCAGGGATTCCACTGACGAGGGACTCCGGCGACGAAGCCTTCAGGGGCCCGGCGGCGGAGGCGGAGGCGAGGGAGCGCGGCGCCGGCTTTCCACGACCATCTTGACTCCGATCGCGATGAGAAGCACGGGCCACAGGTCGACCAGATAACGGATCAGGACCCCGATCTCGAGAATGTTCAGGGTGGAAAGGAGGAACAGGACGCCGATCAGGATCAGGATGATCCCGGGGATGCTGAGTTGCTTCTTCGTTTCCGTGGTCATGAGTCCTGCTCCCCAGCCTCCGGGGTCCGGCGCGCCGGGGCGGTGGTCTTCGGCGGCGGCGGTTTCGAAGGGGGCGCCGGGGGAGTCGCGTCGGCTGCGGCGGGAGGAGGATCGGGAGGCGCGGCCGGCGATGCGTCGCCCTTCTCCGACTTGCCCGACGCCCGCCGGCCGAGGTTGCGAAGGCCGGAAAGGTCCGGCGCGATGGGCTCGCCGCGAAGCATCCGCCAGCCGGCCCAGACCAGCAGGAGCGGCCACAGCCTCAGGATCCACGCCAGGTCCTCGAAGAGTGACAGGGTGGCGACCACCCCCGCGAGGATGAGGCCGGCGGCCCAGCGGTCATCGAGCCCAACGGCCGGAGTCCGCCCGGCGGCTCGGGCCCGCACCATCTCCTCGGTCACGCGGACGGCGTCCACGATCCCGAACACCCAGAGGAGCGGCAGCGCCGGCGCCGCGAGTCCGCCGGCGTAGTTGGTCGCGGCCTGAATGAAGGCGAAGAAGGCGGCGGCGAGCGCGACGCCGCGGGAGCTCGCCCCCGCATACAGGTGGCCCAGTCCCGGGAGGACGACGGAGAGGACCCCGGCGATCACTGGAGAACGATTCACGGCGCGACTCCTTCCGGCGCCGGATCGGCGCCCGTCGGCGCGGCGTCCCCGCCAGCCGGCCCTCGCGTGACTCTGTCGAAGTCGCGGAGCCGGTCGCCGAGCTGGTCCACGCGGTCCTCGAAGGCGACGCCCATGGAGGCCCGGAGCACATCGAAGTCCCGCCGGGCGCGGCCGGTGTGGCGCGCGGCGGCCTGTCGAAGTCCGGTGACCGCCTCGGAGGCCGTCGGCAGGCCCGCCGCGATGTCCCGAACCGGACCCGGCTGGACGATGCCGATGATCAGGACCGCGGCGGCCGCCGCCAGCCACGTTGGCCAATAGGACACGCCCCGCCGGTAGAGCTGATGGAACCGGGGGAGCGTGGCGGCCAGGACGCGCTCTTCCAGATCGGGCGGCGCCTCGGGGACGCCCGCCCGGTAATCCCGGAGCGCGCGATGGACTCTCCGCAGTTCGCCGTAGCGGCGAGCCAGGGCGGGGTCGCGGGCGAGCTCCTTGCGGACGGCGGCCGCCTCCGCGCCCTCGAGTTCGCCCGCGGCGAGCGCGGAGACCCGTCCGGCGGTGAAGGGATCGATCACGGGGACACCCCCCGGCGTTGACGCGGGGTCGCGCTCTGCGCCGGAACGCGGCCGGCGGCGGCCGCCCGGCGCGCGGTGGCGAGCAGGCCTCGCCCGCGGTGGATGCGGGACTTCACCGTGCCGAGCGGGATGCCGAGGCGCTCCGCGATCTCGGGATAGTCGAGATCCATCAGGTCGCGAAGCATGACCGGCTCGCCGAGTTCGGGCGGAAGCTGATCGAGCAGCCGGCGCACCAGCGCCGCCTCCTCCCGTCGTTCCGCGATCGTCTCCGGGTTCCACGACGCCGGGGCCGGGAACTCGGGCGCATCCTCCTCCGCAACAAATCCGGGCGTGCGGGCGCGCCGGCGGTAGTGGTCGATGCCCGCGTTCGTGGCGACCCGCCGGATCCAGGCCCCGAGGGCGCCCGATGGGTCGTAGGACGGAAGCACGGTCAGCAGGCGCATGAAGATGTCCTGGGTGAGCTCATCGGCGTCCTCTGGCGTCGCCGAGAACCGGTAGGCGATGCCCCAGATGGGCTTGCGGAACCGGGCCACGAACATGCGCCAGGCCTCGCTTCTTCCGGCGGCGCATTGGTCAACGAGTTCGGCATCGGAGAGTTCGGCCGGGGAGAGCAAGGGGGTCGCTGTCGGTTTCTCCCGACGGTCTCCTCCATGTTTACGGGATCCGGAGCATCCCGGTTCTCCGGGGAGGGCTGGAGCGGTCCGTTGATGAAGTCCCGTGCAGCGCCGAGAGCGGTGAGGCGCCCGGCCGACAAGGCGCGTGAGCGAGGAATATCGGGAATATTCCGAGCGAAACGGAACGATGAGCGCCCCGGAGGGGCGCGGTTCGGCCGGGATGAATCGCCGCTCGAGCCCCTACCGGGAGAACCGGGCCGCGTGACTTCGTCAACGGGCTGCTTACCTCTTCCGGGGTCGCTTCGCCGGGGTCGAGCCCGGGGCGCGCCGGTCGAGCAGAGAGCGGATCTCGGTGACGAAGTCGTTCGTGTCCTGGAAGTCGCGGTAGACCGAGGCGAAACGCACATAGGCCACGTGGTCCTCGCGTTTCAGGGCTTCCATCACCAGCTCGCCGATCGTTGCGGTGGCGAGCTCCCGCTCCGGGCTGTGACCGACCCGGCGCTCCACATCGTCGCCGATGGCCAGGATCCTCGCCTCCGCGATCCGCGCGCCGCAGGCCTGGCGAATGCCGCCAAGCACCTTGTCACGGTCGAACCCCTCGCGCGAGCCGTCCTTCTTGACCACCATGAGCGGCACTTCCTCGACCGTCTCGTAGCTGGTGAACCGGCGCGCGCAGCGGGTGCATTCCCTGCGCCGGCGGATCACCGCCCCCTCCCGGCTCTCCCGGGAGTCCACGACGCGGTCCTCTCCGTGTCCACACCAGGGGCATTTCACCGCTTCGGCTCCACGGGGTCAGCGTACACGGGCGACCGCCAGCGCCTCCTCGAGCGTCCGGGGCGGGCCGGCCAGTTTCAGATCGGCCTCGATTCCGGGCCAGGTTGCGTCCCGGGGCGGCAGTCCGACGATCTCGGCCCCCAGGACCGGTATTCCCCACCGGTTCGCCCACCCGGCGACCCGGTCGAAGGCGTCCCGAAGCGATGTCGCGCGGTAGTCGAGCAGGTTCATCGAGACCTGGGCCGCCCCGTCCGGCCAGGCGGAGTCGCGAAGCTCGACGCCGATGGCCCGAAGCGTGGGCCGCGGCGCGTTCCGCGGATCCCGGACCCGCGCCGCGATCCGACGCGCCGCCCGAAGGTCTGTCGCCAGGTTCACGTTGAAGGCGATCAGGAAGTCCCGGGCGCCGATCACCAGCGCCCCGGCGGCGGGGTGAAGGCGCGCCGGTCCGAAGTCGGGCCGCAGCTCCCCCCGCGCGAGCCGGGCGCCGAGCCCTTCGAGCCCGCCGCGCCGGATTTCCGGCAGCGTGCGTCCCGAGGGCGAGGCGTGGCCATAGAGGAACACCGGCAGCTCGCCAGCGTCGGCGAGCTCCGGACCCAGTTCCCGCGCCAGCGCGACGGCGCTCGCCATGCCGGTTCCTTCGAGAGGGATGAAGGGAAGCACGTCGAGCGCGCCGACACGCGGATGCGCGCCGGCGTGCCGCCGGAGGTCGATCCGCTCCAGCGCCGTCCGCAGCAGGCGGCGCGAGGCGGCGCGGAGCTCCTCGGCCCCGCCGGCCAGCGTCAGGACGGTCCGGTGGTGCGATGCGTCCTGGTGGAGATCCAGAAGCAGGTCTCCCGCGCTGCCGGCCAGCGCCTGGATGGCGTCCCGCGAGCGTCCCTCGCTGAAGTTGGGCACGGCCTCGAGGAGCGGGGACGTCGCCTCGCCGCCGACCGGCCTCACGACGGACCCGCCGCGATCGGGCGCGGGTGAGGCCTCGCCTCGCGGGGGTCCGGTGGCGTCGTCGCGCATACGACCTGGTCCCTCGGGGGGCCGGAGCCTGGGGTCGTTCGGTGGCCTCGGCGCCGGTCTTCCGTCGGTATAGTGACGCCGCCCGGGCTCTGGTCCTCCCTGCGCGCGGTCCGCTCATCCAGGCGTGGACCCGATTCCTCTGGCCGGCCGGGCCACCTTTGAGCGGAAGCGAGTCGGATACCACCGGGCCCCCGGCCGGCGCTGAAGAGCCCGCCGATGCGCCCCCGAACCCGGCGGAAGAATCTTCCGGCGGCGCGCACGGGCCCTCGGATCCCGAGGGCGACGAGGATGTCCGCGAACGCGTCGAACGCGCGCTCGACCGGGGGCGGCCGCGCCCGGCTTCTTCCGCGGCCTCCGGGGAGCGCGCGGAGGCGCCCGAGCCGGCTTCCCCACCGCCGGGACACTGGAGCGAGACGCTCCGGCAGAGAATCGGGGAGTCGGTGGAACCTGGCTCTTCCGGCGCCGGGAGGCCGGGCGCCGGTAGGGAGCCCGGGGAAGATCGGGCGGAGGTGCGCCACCGGGTGACCCGGCGTCTCGACCAGGGCGAAGCGCGACGGCAGGCGATGCGCGAGCGGACGGCGCGCCCGGTCCGGACCGATGCGCCGGCTTCCCCGACCTCGCCGTCCGGATCGGTGGAAGGGCGAGCCAGGGATCCGGGCCCGACGGCCGCCGCGTCCCTCTCCGCTCCCGGGTCGAGCCGGTCCCGATCGCGCCTCGCCGAGATCCTCGCCACCTGTCTCTTCATCGGCAGGATCCCGCTGGCCCCCGGGACCTTCGGCGCGGCGCTCGGGCTGGCGGCGTTCTGGGGAACCCGGAGCCTGAGCGTTCCGATCCAGGCCGGGCTGCTGATCGCGGCCACCCTCGCGGGCGTCTGGGCCGCCCACCGGCACGCCGCCGACCTGAAGACGAAAGACCCACAGTCCATCGTGGTGGACGAGTTCGTCGGGATGTGGCTCGCGCTGGTCGCGCTGGACAACCCGTCCGGCGCCACCCTGGCGGCGGCGTTCGTCGGCTTCCGCGCGCTCGACATCGTGAAGCCGCCGCCGGTGAGCTGGGCGGAACGGCTTCCGGGGGGACTCGGGATCATGGCGGATGATCTGGTCGCGGGCGCGCTCGTCCGGGCGGCTTTCGTCCTGTTCCTCTGACGCCATGGTCGAGCCGGTTTCCGGCGGCTCGCAGGGCGGAGGCCCCGACTCGCCGCCCCTGACCGCCGCAGCGATCGTGGCGGTGGGAACCGAGCTGCTGGGGCCGGACCGCGTGGACCGGAACACCCCGGCGCTCAAGCGGGCCCTCGCCGAGGTCGGCATTCCGGTGGTGTTCACCGCGGTCGTGGGCGACGACGAGGCGGCCCTGACGGACACGCTGCGGCTCGCCATGGAGCGCGCGCCCCTCGTCTTCGCCACCGGAGGCCTGGGTCCCACCACCGATGACCGGACGCGGTTCGCCGCCGCCCGGGTCCTGGGAGTCCGGCTCTCGGAGCATGCGCCGTCTCTCGCGGCGATCCGGTCCCGGTTCCGGGGGCGCGCGGTTCCCATGCCGGAAATCAACCGGCGACAGGCGCTGATCCCTGATGGGGCGACCGCGCTTCCCAACCCGGCGGGGACGGCGCCCGGAGTGCTCGCCCGCGGCCGCGGATCGACGCTCGTCCTGCTGCCCGGGCCGCCGAAGGAGCTGAAGGCGGTCTTCGAGGCGGAGGTTCGGCCGAGGCTGCCCGGCCCCGGGAAGGGCGCGGCCCCCCGGATCACCGAGACCCTCCTGGTGGCCGGGCTCCCGGAGTCGCAGCTCCAGGAGCGGATTCTCGACCTGACGCCTCAACCCGAAGCGCCCGAAGAGCTCGCGATCCTGGCGCACGGAGGCGAGATCGAAATCCGGGTGAGCGGGCCCGCCGCTGACGCGGAGCGTGTGCGACAGGCCGCCGCCCGGATCGGCCGGCGTCTGGGCCCGGCGGTCTTCAGCCGCGCTCCCGCGGAGCACCTGGAGCACGCGGTGGGGCGGCTCCTGCTGGCGCGGGGCGAGCGGGTCGCGGTGGCGGAGTCGCTGACCGGCGGGCGAATCGCGGAGCGGATCACCGCGGTCCCCGGGGCCTCGCAATGGTTCGACCTCGCGGTGACCGCTTACGCGAACGAGGCCAAGGAGGCCCTGCTGGACGTGTCGGGCGCGACGCTCGCCAGCGTCGGAGCGGTCAGCCGCGAGACCGCCCTCGCGATGGCGGAAGGGGTCCGTCGAAGGGCCGGGAACAACCTCGGCCGCCCCGCGGAGAAGATCTGGGGGCTCGCGGTGACCGGGATCGCCGGCCCGGGTGGCGGGACTCCGCAGAAGCCGGTCGGCCTCGTCTGGATCGCGGTGTCCGGACCGGAAACCCGCGCCCACTGCTTCCGGTTCCCGGGAGACCGCGAGGCGATCCGCCAGCTCACCTCGGCGGCGGCGCTCGACCTCCTTCGCCGCACCATCCTTGCGATTCAGGGGAACGGGGAAGTCGGACTGCCGGGCTTCGCCTCGAGAGAGCGATGAGCGCGGCGCGGCTGTTCGTTGCGCTGCCGCTCCCACCGGACACTCGTCGGGACCTGGCGCGGGCCGCTGCGGAACTCGCCGTCGGTCTGCCCGCCAGACAGGCGCGGGTCGTCCCGGAAGAGAACCTGCACGTCACGCTGCGTTTCTTCGGGGACGCCGCACCTGCGGAAGTCCTGGCCGAGGCGCTTCGGGAGGCGCTTCCGGCGTTCCCGGCGCCCCTTCGCCTCAGGCCGGCCGGTTTCGGGGCGTTTCCCTCGCTCCGGCGCGCCCGCGTGCTCTACGCGGCGCTCCCGGGGGAGGATCCGGGAGCCATCGACGCCCTTCAAGGAGCCGCGGAGCGGGTGGCGCGGATGGTCGGCCTCCCGGATGAATCCCGGCCCTTCGTTCCGCATGGAACGCTCCTGCGTCTCCGTCGCCCAGCCTGCCTCTCGCCGGCGCTGCTCGCCGCCGCGGAGGCGCACGCGCCCACGGCGTCATTCACCGTGGACGAGGCCCACCTCATCGCGAGCGCGCTGAGACCGTCCGGTCCCGAGTACCGCGTGGTCAGCCGGTTTCCGCTCAGTCCCCGTCCGTCGCGGCCTCCGGAGTGACGCTGGCCTGGAGCACGTACTTGGCGAGGATGTCGTATTCGAGATTCACCCGGTCCCCGGCGCGGAGGGCGCCCAGGGTCGTGTGCTCCCGGGTGTGCGGAATCAGCATGACCTCGAAGCGCCGGGCGGCGGGATGCGAGGCGGCGACGGTCAGGCTGACCCCATCGAGGGCGATGGATCCCTTCTCCACGACCCAGCGCGGCTCGGGGTGGACCACCAGCACCCGGTAATCCGCGTCCGTTCCGCCAGCGGCCGCGACCTCTCCGACGCCGTCCACATGGCCCTGAACGAAGTGGCCGCCCAGGCGGTCCCCCACGCGGAGCGCCAGCTCGAGATTGACCGGGGATCCGGCGCGGAGGTCGCCAAGCGTCGTGCGGGCGAGAGTTTCGGCGGCGACCTCGAAGCTTGCCCCACGCTGGTCGGGCGTCTTCGAGACCACGGTCAGACAGACGCCGGAGATCGCCACGCTGTCGCCCTCCGCGGTCCCGGCGAGAAGAGCGTCCCCGGCGTCCGCGCCGCGCACCGTGATGCGGCGCGAGCCCTCGGCGAGATCCGACACCTCGGTGATGTCCCCGAGGGCGGCCACCAGCCCGGTGAACATGCCGGAAAGACTGACCCCGAAGCCTTCCGGACGCAACCCCGGGATTGCCCGTAGGATGCCCCGGGTGGATGAGAGATTCCTGCGCCGCGCGCTCGAGCTCGCCGCGCTCGGCCGCTACACCGCTCCCCCGAATCCCGCGGTGGGCGCCGTTCTGGTCCGTGAGGGCCGGGTGCTGGCCGAGGGGTTCCATGCCCGGACCGGGGGTCCGCACGCCGAGGCGCAGGTGCTCCGCGTCGCCGCGCCGGCGCGGGGGGCCACGCTCTATGTGAATCTCGAACCCTGCTGCCACGTCGGAAGGACGCCGCCCTGCGTCGAGCGCATCATCGCCTCCGGCGTTCAGCGGGTTGTCGCGGCGCACCCCGACCCTGACCCCCGCGTCCACGGCGGCGGGTTTCGCAGGTTGCGGGCCGCCGGGATCGAAGTTCGCACTGGGGTCCTGCGGGCCGAGGCCGAGGCGCTGAATTCCGCGTTCTTCCGGTACCTGCGGACGGGGCTGCCCTGGGTCACGGTGAAGGCGGCGATCTCCGCGGACGGGGTCATGGCCCCGCCGGGCGCGAAGTGGATCACCCGCCCGGCGGCCCGGCGGCACGGGCGGGTGCTGCGGCGGGAGAACGACGCCCTGCTGACGGGAATCGCGACCGTGGCCGCCGACGACCCCCGGATGACGGCTCGCCCGCGTCGCGGCGCCCGCTCGCTGCTGCGGGTGGTGCTCGACCCGAGGCTTCGGATTCCGCCGGACGCGCGAATCCTCGAGAACCGGGAGCGTGACCCGGTGCTGCTGGTGGCGGCCCCCGGAGCGCCGGGTTCGGCCCGCCGGCGCCTCGAGCGGCTCGGGGTCGAAGTCTTCGAGGCGGGACTGGCGGGTGGGGGCGCGGCCGGCCGGCGCGCGGCGGTCGCGCTCCCGCAGGTCCTCGCCGAACTGGGGCGCCGGGGAGTCCGGACCCTGCTGGTGGAGGCGGGTCCGCGGGTCACCTCGGCGTTCCTGAAGGAAGGGCTCGCCGATCGGCTCGTGCTCTACATCGCTTCGCGCTTTCTCGGCCGGGGCGAAGGCGCCGGACTCTTCGACGCGGCGCGCGGCGGGCCGGCTTCCGCGCCGGCCCCGGGCGCCGCCCGCTACGCGTGCGTGGGCCAGGACCTGCTGGCGGAACTGCGGCTGGACAACGGGGTCAACTGAGATTGGCGGGCTAAAATCAATCGTTTACGGAAGAGATTCACCCCGGGGGTGGGAGCCCCCGCATAAGGGAGCCGTCAGTTGCCGAAGTCCCTTGAGCCGACGGAGCCGGAAGCGCGCGGCGCCGCCGAGCCGCCCTTTCTGACCGTCGAGCAGGCCGCAGCGGAGATCGCCGCCGGCCGGATCGTCATCGTTGTAGACGACGAGGATCGCGAGAACGAGGGCGACCTCACGATCGCCGCCGAGAAGGTCACTCCGGAGGCCATCAACTTCATGGCGGTCCATGGCCGCGGCCTGGTCTGTATGCCGATGACCGGCGAGCGTCTGGACGAGCTCGAAATCCCGCTCATGGTCGAGGACAACACCTCGACCCTCGAGACCGCCTTCTGCGTCTCCGTCGAGGCGCGTGACGGCGTCACGACCGGAATCTCCGCCGCCGACCGCGCCCGGACCATCCTGGTGGCGATCCAGGAAGAGACCCGCCCCCAGGATCTGGTGCGGCCGGGGCACGTGTTCCCGCTCCGGGCCCGACCCGGCGGGGTCCTGCAGCGGGCCGGCCAGACGGAGGCCGGCGTGGACCTCGCCCGGATCGCGGGCCTCTACCCGGCGGCCGTGATCTGCGAGGTCATGAACGAGGACGGGAACATGGCCCGCCTTCCCGACCTGATCCGTTTCGCGGAGAAACACGGGCTCGGAATCGTGAGCGTGGCCGACCTGATCCGCTATCGGCTCACCAACGAATCCCTCGTGCGGCGGCTGGCCGAGACCGTCCTCCCGACCGAGTTCGGGGAGTTCCGTACCTACGCCTACGAGAACACTCTCGACGGAACGAAGCACCTCGTGCTCCAGATGGGGGAGGCCCACCCGGACGGGCCGGTCCTGGTGCGGGTCCACAGCCAGTGCCTGACCGGAGAGGTCTTCGGCTCGATGCGGTGCGACTGCGGGCCGCAGCTGCGCGCCGCGCTGGCCGCGATCGGCGAAGCCGGACACGGAATCCTGCTCTACCTGAACCAGGAGGGACGGGGCATCGGCCTCGTCAACAAGCTGCGGGCCTATGCGGCGCAGGACACCGGAATGGACACGGTGGACGCGAACACCCACCTCGGGTTTCGGGCGGACCAGCGGGAGTACGGCGTCGGAGCGCAGATCCTTCGTCACCTCGGGGTCGGGCGGATCCGGTTGCTCACCAACAACCCCCGCAAGTTCATCGCCCTCGAGGCGCACGGCCTCAGGATCGAGGAGCGCGTGTCGATCGAGGTCCCCGCCAACGAACATTCGCGCGACTACCTGCTCACCAAGAAGCGCCGGATGGGGCATCTCCTGACGGAGGTGTGACCTCTGTCCGGAGGGCCGTTCCGGACACCGGAACCGGCCTTTCGCTGATTTAGAATCCTGCGTTCCCGGGGGCGCCGGGGGACTCAATGCGCAGCGAAGACCGACACCGCCTCGAGACGGACGAGTTCCTCCTCCGGATGGACCGCGGGCTCGACTGGGCGATGGCGAACCGCCGGTTTCTGCTGACGGTGATCGCCGGCGTCCTCGGGGCCTCGCTCCTCCTCGGTGGACTCCTGGTGAACCGCAGCAACCGCAAGGAGACCGCCCGAACCCGGCTGGGCATCCTGACCGCGGAGCTCCAGGGCGTCACCGGAGGCGACGAGGAGCTCGAGGAGCCCTGCGGCACGGTCCGCGGGGAACTGGAGGGGCTGGTCGAGAGCGAGGCGGCTTCCGTAGAGGGCCGCACCGCCTCCTACTATCTGGGCGTCTGCCAGCGCGCCGCCGGTGAGCTCGACGCCGCCGCCGGCAGTTTCACGGCCGCCCGGGCGCGCCGCGACCTCATCGGGGATCTGGCGGCCTTGAGCCTCGCCGGGGTTCAGCGGCGCCTCGGCCAGACCGAGGAGGCCGCGCTGACCTATCGCAGCCTCCTCGACGGGAACGCCGGAGTGCCGTTGGATCCGGTTCTCTTCGAGCTGGGGGTCCTCGAGGAGGAAGCCGGCCGACCCGAGGCCGCCGCGGCCCTCTACGAACGGATCGCCGACGAGCACCCCGGCTCGGCCTTCGGAGACCTCGCGGAGGCGCGTCGCGACCGGATCGCCGGAGCCACCCCCTGACGGAGCGCGGGTCGCATCCGGGGTGGCCGACCTGGATCAGCCGCTGACCGGCTCCGCCGGTGTGGCGCCTCCGCCGCCCCGGCGTCGAGGCGGCGCCCGGCGGGGCTGCCTGCTGGGGCTCATGGTGGTGGCGGCGGTGGGGGCCGCCGTCCTGCTGCTGCTCGCCGGGGTGGGCCTGTTTCTCGGGCCGGGACCGACGGTTCCCGAGGGCAGCGTCGTCGTGGTTCCCGCCGGTCGCGACGACCCGGAGACCGTTCCCTTCGCCCCGTTCTTCTTCATGGACCCGGGCCCCGGTTTCCATCAGGTGATCGCGGGCATCACCCGCGCCGCCGACGACCCGAGGATCGCCGGCATCCACCTGCGAATCGAGGAGGGCGGCCTCGGATGGGGCCGGGCGGGTGAGCTGCGCGACGCCGTGATGGCCGCCCGCGAGGCCGGCAAGCGGGTCACCGCTTCGGTCACCTACGCCGGGGCGCAGGGGGTTTATCTCGCGAGCGCGGCGTCCCGGATCACGATGCACCCCCGCGGCCAGCTCGCGCTCACCGGGCTCCATCTGGAAGTCCTCTACTACGGAGAGCTTCTGGACAAGCTGGGCGTCGAGGTCCAGTTCGAGGCCATCGGCCCCTGGAAGACGGCGCCCGAGGTCTACACCGGCTCCGCCATGACGGAGGAGAACCGCACGCAGTTGACCGCGCTCGGGGAGCAGATCCGGACGGAAGTCGCGCAGGCGGTCGCGGAGGGGCGCGGGCTCGCCCCCGAGGAGGCCGGGCGCCTGCTGGCCGACGGGCCCTGGACCGCGGGACGCGCCCTCGAACTGGGCCTCGTGGACGAGCTGGACTACCACGACGGCATCGAAGCCGATCTGGTGGGGAAGGGCGGCGGACGGCTGGTTCCCATCGGGGACTACCTCGCCTCGGCCCGCGCCGGATTCGATGCCGGCGGGCCCCGGATCGCCGTCGTCCACGTGGACGGCATGGTCGCGCCCGGCCGGAGCCGCGAGGACGTGGCCCTGGGCCGCATCTCGGGAGCGGAATCGGTCGTGGAGGCGCTCGAGCAGGTCGAGCAGGATGCGGGATTCGACGGCGTGGTCCTCCGGATCTCGAGCCCGGGCGGATTCGACAGTTCGTCCGACAGCGTCTGGCGGGCCGCGAGCCGCATCCGCGACACCGGACGGCCGCTCGTCGCCTCGTTCGGCGATACCGCGGCTTCCGGCGGATACTGGATCGCCACCGCGGCGGACCATGTGCTCGCGACTCCCATGACCACGACCGGCTCCATCGGGGTGTTCGCCGGGAAGTTCTCGATCGCCGGCCTCCTCGAGAAGGTGGGCGTCGCGGCCGAGTCGGTGGATATCGGGGGCAGCGGGGCGTGGACGAGCCTGGCCTCGCCGTTCGCGGAAACGGAGCTCCTCCGCCTCCGCGAGGGGATCGAGGAGACCTACGAGGTGTTCCTCGAGCGGGTGGCCGCCGCGCGCGGCATGACGACCGGGGAAGTCCGGGAGCGGGCGGAAGGTCGCGTCTATTCGGGCGCCGCCGCTCTCGCCGCCGGACTGGTGGACGAACTCGGGGGGCTTCCGCAGGCCGTCCGGCTTGCCTCCACGGAGGCGGGCTTTCCCGAAGACGCCCGGATCCGGACGGTCCATCTCCCGGAGCCCCCCAGTTTCGCCGACGCGCTCCGGAGCGAGCTGCAGACCGGCCTCCCGCCGGTTCAGCTTCGCGAACGCTTCCCGCTGCTCTTCGAGGCCCTGTCGGGGGTCCGGCTCACCCTCCTGCCGTTCGAACCGCGCTTTCGCTGAGAAGCGGCGCCGGCGGCCCGCCGGTCAGCCGACCGGGGGCGTCGGCTGGGGACGAGGCGACTCCGGGTCGCCCATGTGGAGCGTGCGGGTGGGGAAGGCGAACTCCACGCCCATCCGGCGGGCCAGACGCAGGATGCCGAGCAGGAAGGTGTGCCGCTCGGTGAGCTCCTCGCTCCAGTTGGCCACCTGAAAGAAGCAGTAGACGAGGATGTCGACCGAGGAATCGCTGAACCGGTTGAGGTGGATCTCGAAGTAGTCCTGCCGCATCTTCGGGTTCTCGCGGATCAGGTCGCGCACTCCCTCGACGAAGGCCTGGATGCGATCCGGGTCGGTGTCGTAGCGCAGCGCCAGCATGTGCTTCATCCGGCGGAACTTGCGCCGGCCCATGTTATCGACGACGGTGTTCACGACCTTGCTGTTGGGCACGCTCACCACCGAGTCGTAGAAGGTGCGGACCCGCGTCGAACGAAGGCCCACCCGCTCGACCGTGCCCTCGTGTCCATCGACCAGAACCCAGTCCCCGACCTGGAAGGGGCGGTCGCTCACGATCGCCAGCGAACCCAGCAGGTTGGCCAGCGTGTCCTGGGCGGCCAGGGCGACCGCGAGGCCGCCAAGCCCGAGACCGGCGATCACGGTCGTCACCGAGTAGCCGTACGCCTCGGCGAGGATGAGCGTCGCGATGACCACGGTTGCGATCCGCAGGACCGTCCGGGCCAGCGGAACGAGCTGATCGTCGAGGGTCGACTTCGTCCGCTGGGCGAACGCCGTCAGCCGCGCGCAGACGGCGTCGATCACCCGGTAGGCGAGCCAGACTCCGAGCCCCGCCAGCGTCAGGTCGAGAACGATGTTCAGACCATGATTCAGGAGGACCGGCAGCCGCAGGTCCGGCAGGACCCGCCGGAAGACTGCGACCGTGACGAACCACGCCACCGGAGCGGCGAGGCCGGTGAGCTCGTCCTCGCGCCAGGTCGCATGGCGGGCGGCCACCCAACGCAGCGTCGGACGCAGCAGGAAGCGGAGCGCGCGGTACGCGAGCCAGCCGACGAGCAGGAGGAGGAGGGCCCCGAGTGGCTGCCACAACTGCAGGCCGAGAAGCGAGCGTTCGAAGACCGGCGGCAGGAGCTCCAGCAGTCGTCTGGCGTACCAGGAGAACGTCGCGTCGTAGAGGTCCCCGGCGCGGCGAACCGTGCCCGCGGATATGCGCCAGGCGTCATCGGATCCCCGCCGCAGGACGAAATCGGGAAGCCGTACCGGAAACGGCGCGAAGAGCGGTCGCTGCGTATCCGGGTCGATCGTGTCCGGGTTGGCGGGGACGGACTCCATGTCCACGAACAGTCCGCGGGCGTCGAGCACCGCCTTCAGGCGGGCCGCGGTTTCCTGGCGCTGCGCGTCCGGAACCTCGGCGTCGAACTCGAGCGTCGCGGTGACGTCGTCCCAGGCGATCTGCGGCGCCAGTTGGCCGCCCAGAAACGCGTCGAGCGTTGTCCGCGGACTCACCAACGACTCGGGGACTTCGCTCTGCGGGAACGCGAGCGAAGCAGTCCCGAGCGCCACAAGGGACGCGAGAACGGTCGGAAAAAGCTGGGAAATCGAGCGCATCGGGAGGCGGCGTACGCCTGGCAGGACTCGAACCTGCGACCTACGGATTAGGAATCCGTTGCTCTCTCCTCTGAGCTACAGGCGCGCCGGAAGGCGCCGAATCCTACCCGGCCGGTCCCGACTCAGAAGTCCAGAACGACGTGAAGGCGGGCGCCGAGCCGGCGCAGCCGGGCGGCGCCTCCGAGGGCGTCGAGGCCGAGCAGGAACCCGAAGCCCACCGGGACCGCTCCCGCCCGCCGCAGCAGCCGGAAGCCGGCCTCGGCGGTGCCGCCGGTGGCCAGCACATCGTCCACGACCAGAACCCGAAGACCGGCCCTCACCAGACCCCCCGGCAACTCGAGAGCGGAGTCGCCGTACTCGAGCCGGAAGTCCTGGGTGTGCGAGACCACCGGAAGTTTCCCCGGCTTTCTGAGCGCCACGAAGGGCGCTCCGAGGCGCAACGCCACCGGCGCCCCGAAGAGGAACCCCCGGCTCTCGATGCCGGCGACCGCCTGGATGCCGTCGGACGCGAACGGGGCGGCGAGGGCCTCCACCGCGTGGGCGAAGGCTTCCGCGTTGGCCAGGAGCGGCGTGATGTCCCGGAACAGGACCCCGGGCTCGGGAAAATCCGGGACCTCCCGGATGTGCTCCGAGAGCAGATCCCGGAGCGGGGCCTCAGCGCCGGATCCGGAAATCGTCAAGGGTTGAGCCGGAGGGGTCGGACGCCGCTTCCCGGCGAAGCGCGTCGAGCCGGCCGGGGGCGCGTCGCCAGAGCGCGCTCTCGAAGCGGTCGAGCAGCTCGGGGGCGCCATGGACCTCCATTTCGACGGTCCCGTCCGGGAGGTTGCGGACCCAGCCGGCGACCCCCTCGGCCCGCGCGATCCGCGCCGTGGCCCAGCGGAAGCCGACCCCCTGAACCTGGCCGGACGCCACCAGCCGCCGCATCAAGCGAGCGCCTGCTCGAGGTCCGCGATGAGATCCCGGATGTCCTCGACCCCGACCGACAACCGCACGAGGCCGTCGCCGATCCCGATTTCCCGCCGGATCGGCTCCGGGATCGAAGCGTGGGTCATCGTGGCGGGGTGGTTCGCGAGGCTCTCCACCCCTCCCAGACTCTCCGCGATCGTGAAGACGCGCAATCTCTCCATGACCTGGCGGGCGCGCTCCAGGGAGTCCACCTCGAAGCTCAGCATGCCGCCGAACCCGGTCATCTGTTTCCGCGCGCGTTCGTGACCCGGATGCCCGGGAAGTCCGGGGTAGTACACCGCGCCGACCGAGGGCCGCTCCTGAAGCCAGCGGGCGATCTCCGCCGCGTTCGCGCCGTGCCGCTCCATCCGCAGGGCGAGCGTTCTGGCGCTGCGCAGCAGCAGCCACGATTCGAACGGGGACAGGACGGCGCCGGCGGCGTTCTGGAGGAACCGGCACCGGTCGAGAACCTCCTGGCTCGAGGTCACGAGAACCCCTCCCACGCCGTCGCTGTGGCCATTCAGGTACTTCGTGGACGAGTGGACCACGATGTCCGCCCCAAGCCCCAGAGGACGCAGGAAATACGGAGACAGGAAGGTGTTGTCCACCACGGTGAGCGCGCCGCGCTCGCGGGCGGCGGCCGCCAGCGCCGGTAGATCGGCGATCCGCAGCATCGGGTTCGTGGGGAACTCGAGGAAGAGCATCTGCGCTCCGGCGTCGAGTTCCCGGACGGTGGCGTCGGTGTCCGAGGTGTCCAGCCAGCAGAAGTCGAGTCCCCGCCGTCGCAGCACCTGCTCGAACAGCCGGTAGGTCCCGCCGTAGCTGTCCCGGGTCGCGACGACCCGCCCGCCCGACTCCACCAGGTCGAGCGCCATCACGATGGCGGCCATTCCCGAGGAACACGCGACCGCCCCAACCCCCCCCTCGAGCGCGGCGAGACTGGCCTCCGCCGCGTCCCGCGTGGGGTTCCCGGTGCGGGCGTACTCATAGCGGCCCGGACGACCGGGAGAGGACTGGGCGAACGTCGCCGACTGCACGAGCGGCGGCGAAACCGCGCCGGTTCGCGGATCCGGGTCCTGACCGGCGTGCACCGCGCTGGTGGCGAACCTCCAGGAGGCGCGCGGATCGTCGGATCGGGAACTCAAGGGAAGAGGGCGGGCGGGAGCGGCGCGGATCTTACCGGGCGGCGACGACCCATAATCCGCAGCGTGCCACGCTGGATCCGCTCCGCCGCCATCCTGCCGGCGATCTTCGTCGGGAGCCCCGACGCCGTCGCCGCACCGGACGACCCCGCCACCCGGATCGACCGGATCTTCGCGGAGTGGGACCGGGAGGACTCGCCTGGCTGCGCTGTCGGGGCGCTCGAGCGGGGAGAGTTCGTCTTCCGGAAGGGGTACGGGATGGCCGATCTGGACCACCGGGTCCCGATTACCCCGGATTCGGTGTTCCGGATGGCCTCGGTCTCCAAGCAGTTCACCGCCGCCGCCACCCTGATCGCCGAGGATCAGGGGCTGCTTTCCCTCGAGGACGAGCTGGCGGAGCACTTTCCCGATCTGCCGCCCTGGGCCGAACGGGTCCGCATCCGGCATCTGCTGCATCACACCAGCGGGATCCGCGACTACCTGGTGGTGATGAGCCTTCGGGGGCAGGGGGACGCGGACTTCTACACCGACGCCGACGTGCTGGAGGCGCTCCGGCGTCTGGAACGGCTCAATTTCGAGCCGGGAACCGAATACCTCTACAGCAACTCCGGCTACTGGCTCCTCGCCCGGCTCGCGCTCCGCGTTGCGGGGCGGAGCCTGCGGCAATTCGCCGCCGAACACCTGCTCGGCCCGGTCGGGATGGACCGCTCCCACTTCCACGACAGCCACCGCGAGGTCGTTCCCCATCGGGCGCGCGGATACCGGCCGCTCGAGGGCGGGGGGTTCGAGCTCGACGAGACGAGGCTCGAGATGGTGGGCGACGGCGGGCTCTACACCTCGGTGAACGATCTGCAGCAGTGGGAGCGGATGTTCCTCGACCCGGCGGCCTTCGGCCCCGACTTCGTCGAGCGGATGACCTCCCCGGGGCGGTTCGCCGACGGCGCGGAGCAGGTCTATGCGTCGGGGCTGGCGCTGGGCCGCCATCGCGGACTCAGGACCGTCGAACACGGCGGCGGCTTCGTCGGTTTCCGCACCCACTCGCTCCGTTTTCCGGATCACGACTTCGCGGTCTTCGTGCTGTGCAACGCGGCGAGCGCCGCGCCCGGGACCCTCGCCCGCAGCGTGGCCGAGGTCTTCCTCGCGGACGCGATGCAGCCGGAGGCGGCTTCCGACCGCGCCCCTCCGGCCTCGCCCGGGCGGCTGGCGCCCGGACGGTTCTTCTCAGCCCGTCTGGGAGGCGCGGCCGAGATCCGGACGGATGACGACGGGGCGCTGGTTCTCACGCGGGGCGGGTTCCGCAGTCCGCTGCGCGATGAGGGGAATGAACTCACCGCCGGCGTCGGCCCCGATCGGCTCCGCCTGACCCCGACCGCGGAAGGGTTCGCGCTTCGTCAGACCGGCCAGCGCGAGTTCCGATACCAGCGGGTCGCTCCCTGGGCGCCCGGACTGGAGGCCCTGGTCGGTCTTGCGGGGACCTACCACTGCCGGGAACTGGAGGCCGACTACGAGATCCGGGTGGACGCCCGGCCCGGCCTGACTCTGGTCCTCGCCGGCGGCCAGGAACGGCCGCTCGAGCCGTTCGCGCTCCTGGAAGCGGACGCGGACGCCCGTCCGTCCGCTGTCTTCCGCTCGGAGGGGGGGACCGTCAGCTTCCTCCCCGACCCGGCGGCGCCGGAACGCGCCCGCGGCTTCACGCTCGCCGCCGGCCGGGCCCGCGGGTTCGTCTTCCTGAGAGTCAGGGGAACCGGGCCGTGACGCCCGGTCAGCCCTGGTTCGCTTCCCCGAGAGTCGTCCGGATCGCCTGACGGACGGCGTCGTTCAGCGCGGGAAGCCCCGAGGGGTTCGGACCCCCGCCTTCGGCCCGGTCGGGACGGCCCCCGGCGCGCCCGCCGATGGCGGACGCCGCCTCGGCGAGGAGGCGGTTCGCCGGAAGACGGTCCGCCAGGTCGGGAGAGACGCCCAGGATGACGGCGACCCGTCCGTTCCGGACGCTGGCGGAAACGGCGACCCACGAGCGCCCGTCCTGACGATCCCGGTAGGCGTCCATGAGGCGGCGGTGTTCGTGCTTCGAGGCGCCGTCGAGCGGCTCCGGGAACCAGACGCGAACCCCGGCGATCTCTTCGGTGTCCTCCCGGGCCGACCCGTTTCCGGCGGACGCGGTCGCGAGGCGGTCGCGCAACCGATCCATCTCGCGCTCCATCCGCTTCAGGTCGGAGCGGAGCTTCTCGACCTTGCGGGCCACGTCCTCGGGGCGGGTGTTCGCCACCCGGCCGATCTCGTTCAGGAGGCGCCGTCCCCGGACGATGTGGTCCAGCGCGGCGCGCCCGGTCAGCGCCTCGATGCGCCGCACGCCGGCCGAGACCGACTCCTCGCCGGTGATGACGAACAGACCCGCCTCGCCGGTCGCCCCCAGGTGCGTCCCGCCGCAGAGCTCGATGCTGAACTCCGGCACCTCGATGACCCGCACCTCGGCGCCGTAGCGGTCCCCGAAGAACGCGAGCGCGCCCTTCGCGAGCGCGTCGTCCATCGGCATGACGCTCGCCAGGACTTCGCGGTCCGCGCGGACCTGCTCGTTGACGCGTCCCTCGATCGACTCGATCTCGGCCGGGGTGAGGGCGGCGAAGTGGGTGAAGTCGAAGCGCAACCGGTCCGGGGCCACGAGGGATCCCGCCTGCTTCACATGCGGACCGAGCGTGTCCCGCAGCGCCGCGTGAAGCAGGTGGGTCATCGTGTGGTGCTGCGCCGCTCCGGTTCGCCGCCCCGGGTCCACGAAGGCGTCCACCCGGTCTCCGGGGCTGATCTCGCCGGCCCGCACCCGGACCCGGTGGAGGACGATCCCGTCGCGGGCCTGGGTGTCCTCGACATCCACCACCGCGTCGTCCGCGCGCAGCAGTCCCCGGTCGCCAACCTGGCCGCCGCCCTCGGGGTAGAACGGCGTCCGGTCGAGGATGAGGTCCCCGGCGTCGCCCTCGCGGAGCACGGCGACCGTCCCGACATCCGGCGCGGGGGACAGGAGGGCGAGCACCCGGGCGCCGGAGTCCTCGACTCCGTCGTGCCCGACGAACCGGGTGGGCCGCCCGCCGGTGACTTCCCGGTGGATGCCCGAACGATCGGCTGCGGCGGCCGCGCCTCCCTTCCAGGACTGCCGGGCGCGCTCGCGGGCCTCCCGCATTCGCGCTTCGAACCCGGCGGCGTCCACCTGAAGGCCCCGCTCGCCGGCGACCTCTTCCACGAAATCGAGCGGAAGACCGAAGGTGTCGTACAGCCGGAACGCTTCGTCCCCGGAGATCGCCGCCGCCTCCTGGACTTCGGGCCGCGCGAGCACGCGGTCCAGTTGGGTCATGGCGGTTGCGATCGTGCCGCTGAAGCGCTCCTCCTCGAAGGCCGCCACCCGCCCGATCAGGTCCTTCGAGAGGCTCAGCTCGGGCCAGGCGTCTTCCAGATGGGAGACGGCGGCCGCGGTCAGATCCCCCAGGAACGGCCCCTCGATGCCGGCGCGGCGACCGAAGCGCAGCGCCCGGCGCAGGATCTTCCGGAGGACGTATCCCCGGCCGTCGTTCGCCGGCAGGACGCCGTCGGCGACCAGAAACGCGGTGGCCCGGGCGTGGTCGGCGATGACCCGCGCGGCGGTGGCGACGGCGGCGTCGTCTCCCGAGGCGCGTTCCCGCACCGCCCGCGTCAGCGGAGCGAACAGGTCGGTGTCGTAGTTCGAGGGGACTCCCTGCATGACGGCGGCGAGGCGCTCGAGGCCCATCCCGGTGTCCACCGAAGGGGCGGGGAGAGGGGTCAGCGCGCCGTCCGCATCCCGATCGAACTGCATGAACACCAGGTTCCAGATTTCGAGATGGCGATCCTCCCCGTCGAACGCCAGGCCCTGGTCGTAGTGGATCTCCGAGCACGGCCCGCAGGGGCCGGTGTCGCCCATGGACCAGAAGTTCTCGGACGCCGGGAGGGCGGCGATCCGCTCTTCGGGGACGTACGCCGTCCACAGGCGCCGGGCCTCGTCATCCGCCGGGGTGCTCTCGTCGCCGGCGAACACCGAGACGGAGAGACGGTCGGGATCGAGGCCGAGGTCCGCAGTGAGGAACTCCCACGCGAGGGCGATGGCCTGATCCTTGAAGTAGTCCCCGAACGAGAAGTTCCCAAGCATCTCGAAGAAGGTGTGGTGCCGGGGGGTGAACCCCACGTTGTCGAGGTCGTTGTGCTTTCCGCCGGCCCGCACGCACTTCTGGACGGTGACGGCGCGGGGGTGATCGGGAGCGGCCCGGCCGAGGAAGTAGTCCTTGAATTGGTTCATCCCGGCGTTCGCGAAGAGCAGCGTCGGGTCGTCTCTCGGGACGAGCGGAGAGCTTCCGAGAACCCGGTGTCCGCGCTGGCCGAAGAAGTCGAGGAACGCCCGGCGCAGCTCCGCGCCCCCACGCGGGGTCACGACTCCACCTCCCCGGAGGCCCGGGTGGATTCGTCCACGGCGCGGCGGGCCGCCTCGAACGAGAACCCCCGCGAGAGAAGTCGCCGGAGCTGTCGCTCCCGGACCCTTCGCAGCTCCCGTCGGGCCGCCCGGTCATCCATCCCCTCGTCGCTCGGCCGGGCGGATCCGGGACGGGCGTTCATCTTCTCCAGAACCCGGGACGCCCGGCTCTCCTCGGCGCCGTCGGGAAAGGCCTCGCGGATCGCCTCATCGATCAGGTCCGCCGGCAGGAGACGCCTTCTCAGGTAGTGGCGGAGGAGGGCCGGCCCGTGGAGCCGATCCTCGGCGCGCCGGGCGGCGAGCGACTGCGCCAGGCCGCGGTCGTCGAGGTAGCGGCGTTCCCTGAGCTTCGCGACCGTCTGGTCGATTTCCCCGGCTTCGCGCCCGCGCTCCTCGAGGCGCTTCCGGACCTCCCCCTCGCTGAGGTCGCGCCGCGCCAGCAGGGCGAGCGCCTCGCTCCACGCGGACTTGCGGGGAGACGCGCTCTCTGTGGCGGCGACCATGGCGGGAGACTAACGCCGGGGAGGACCGCCCATCAGGCGCCGCAGTGGGCGCAGCGCTCCGCGTCCGGGTGCCGGGGCCGGCCGCAGTTCCAGCACTTCCGTCGCCGGCCGGGCCGGCCCTCCCGGATCCGCAAGCGCACCGCTTCGAGTTCCTCGCTGGAGTCGCCGAACGCCGCGATCTCCCGAAGATCCGACAGCATGGCGCCGGCGTCGCCGTAGCGGTCCGGGAGGCGGGGCGCCAGCGCGCGGGCCACGACCGCATCGAGGTCGGTCGAAACCATCGGGTTGCGCTTTCGCGGGTGCCGGTTCGCCCCCGCCTCCACCAGCGTCTGCTGCCGATCGGGATCCGGGTCCCGATACGGCAGCGTTCCGGTGAGCATTTCGTAGAGCACGACCCCCATCGAGTAGAGATCCGAGGCGAAGGCCCCCTCGCCGCGGAACTGTTCGGGCGCGAGGTAGTAGGGGTTCCCCACGTGCTGGTTCTGGCGCTCCACCAGGCGGACGGTCCGGGCCATCCCGAAGTCGCTGATCTTCACGCTGTCCTTCGCGAGCAGGATGTTTTCGGCGCTCAGGTCGCCGTGCAGGACCGCCTTGCCGTGAGCGTGCGCCAGGCCGGCGAGCGCCCGGGAGGCGATCCGGAGCGCCAGTCGCGGGTTCAGGCGTCCCTCGGCTTCGAGCCGGCTGGCGAGCGACGGCCCGTCCACCCACTCCATGACCACGAACAGGACTCCGTCGCGCTCGTCACAGGCGAGCAGCCGGACGATGTTGGGGTGTTCCAGCGAGGCGAGCACCTGGGACTCCCGGAGGAGCGCTTCCCGGCCGGCGGCGGTCTGATCATGCGGCACCTTGATGGCGCGGCGGCGGTCCAGAAGGACATCGCGCACCAGGTACACGGCGGCGAAGGTCCCCTTGCCGATGTTGCGCTGGACCTCGTAGTTGCCGACCCGCTGCCCCAACCGGAACATCAGGCCTCCTCCGCGGCTTCCAGCAGGCGCGCCGCCGCGATCACCGCCGCCGTGGCGGTGCGGAGCACCCGCTCACCGAGATCCAGTCGAACGAACCCGCGGTCGCGCGCGGCGGCGAGTTCCCCGGGAGCAAAGCCGCCCTCGGGACCAATGGCGACGACCAGATCGCGGCCGTCCCCCGCCGGGGGCGACTGCCCGGATTGACGGACCCCGGGGAGCGGCGTCAGCGACGCGATCCGGCGAACCGGGGGCAGGGGAGCGGCCAGGAAGTCGGCGAACGCGACCGGCCGCTCCACTCGCGGAATCCTGGCCCGTCCGCACTGCCGGGTTCCGGAGAGCGCCGCCTCCCGCCAGCGCGCCGGTCGGCGGCGGCCATCCGACGTTCGCTCGGTGATCAGCGGAATGAGCCGGGAGGCTCCCAGCTCCGCCAGTTGGCGCGCCACTCGGGTGAGTCCGTCGCCCTTCGGGGGAGCGACCGCGAGGGTGAGGCGCCGCCCCGGCTCGCGCGAAGGGACTTCGGCGTCGACCGCGAGGCGGCATCGGCCGCGCCCGTCGGCGGCGAGGAAGCGGGCGGCGTAGGCGCGTCCGACGCCGTCGAAGACCTCGACCTCCACCCCCGGTTCGAGCCGCAGGACCCGGAGCAGGTAGTGCGACTCCGCCTCCTCCAGCCGGACCTCGGCGCCCGCGGCGGCGCCCGGCGCGTGGAAGCGGCGGAGGACGGACACGCAGGCTTCCCCTAGTTGCGCCGAAGCAGGGCGGCGACCCACAGATCCGGAGGGCCGCCACCGCCGGCTTCGGGCGCCTCCGGCTCGGCGCGGACTTCGCGGATCCGCAGCGCGTTGCGGTGGCAGGCCTCGAGTGCGGGGCCCGCCGCGGCGCGCAGGAAACCCGACAGGATGAGCCGCCCGCGGCGGCGAATGCGGGGCGCGGCGAAGGCCGCGAGCGGCGGCGCCAGCGCCGCGGTGAGGTTCCCCACGATCCAGTCGAAACCGCGGGGAGCGAAGCGGCGCAGCAGAGCGTTCGTCGCCTCATCGCGGAAGTCGCCCTCCAGCGCCGCCACCTGACGGCCCACGCCATTGGTGGTCGCCGTCCGCCGGGCCTCGGCGACCGCCAGCGGGTCCACGTCCACTGCGGCCACCCGGCCGACGCCGAGTCTCGCCGCCGCGACCGCGAGGATCCCCGACCCGGTCCCGATGTCGAGCACCCGGAGCCGGCGCCTCCGGGACGGACGGACCCGCCGCAGGCCTTCGCAGAGCAGACCGGCCGCGAGCCGGGTGGTGGGGTGGACTCCGGTGCCGAAGGCGCTCCCCGGAGTCAGAAGGAGGGACGGAAGGCGGAGTTGTCCGGGGACGGTGGGCGGATGGACGAAGAAGCCTCCCGCCACGACGCCCCGGAAGAACGCCCGAAACGCGCGGCTCCAGTCCTCGGGCGGCTCCGGCGGGAGCTCGCGAAGCGTGACGCCCCCGTCGCCCCGAAGCGCCGAAATCGCCCTTCGCCGACCCGCCCGGGATCGAAACCAGAGGCGAAGCGAGCCAGGGCTGTCCGGAGACGGGACTTCATCGGCGCCCAGGAAGTCCTCGAGGCCCTCCATCACCGTCCGCCACGGCCCTTCGTCCGGTTCCGGAGATGTCAGGAGCAACGGGTAGGTCATGCCGGACGGCATCGTGGAAGACGGCTCCTCGCGGGGAAGTCCGCGCCCGGTCAGGAGAACAACCGGCCCAGCCGCGACCTGCGCTTCGGGGAAGGTCGGTCTCCCTTCTCGCCTCCTCCGCCGGCGTCGTCGGAAGCAGCCCTCTCCCCCGCGTCCTCCGCCTGCCGCCTCGGCGCCGCGGATTCGTCCTCAGCCCGCCCGGGCGGAGCGCCGAGTTCGTCCGCCAGCTCCTCGACGGCTCGTCGGGCGCGGCCACCCAGCTTCTTCGGAACCTCGACCTGGATGCGCACGATGTGATGGCCCCGCGTCCCGCGGCGCAGCACCGGGAACCCCTGGTTCCGCAACCTCAGCTCGGCCCCCGGCTGGGTCCCGGGAGGGATCCGGAGCGACTGCTCCCCCCAGATCGTCGGGATCCGGATGCTGGTTCCAAGGGCCGCCTCGGGGAAGGTGATCGTCTCGTCGCTGCGAACGGTGGCGCCCTCCCGCCTGCGCACCGGGTCCGGGCGCAAATGGATGAGCACGAACAGGTCGCCGGGCGGTCCACCGTGGCGCCCCGGCTCCCCTTCGCCGGGCAGGCGCAACTGGTTTCCGTCGTCCACGCCCGCCGGAAGCCGCACGGTGATGTCCCGCTGCCGGGGGCTGTTTCCCGCTCCGGCGCAGGTCCGGCAAGGATGATCCACGATGCGGCCCGCGCCGCGGCACTCGCCGCAGGGGTGGCTCATCACCACGAACCCGCGGCGCACCTGCTGCTGGCCCCGTCCACCGCACCGCGGACACGAACGGGGGCGAGCGCCCGGCTCCACCCCACCGCCCTGACACGCGTCGCAGGGCTCGGAGCGGGAGATCCGGATCCTTCTCGAGGAGTCCCGGCGCGGCTCGTCGAAGTCCAGATGGAGTTCGTACTGGATGTCGTGGCCCCGCTGCGGGCCGCGCGCCTGGGGCCCACCCCCGAACATCTGGCCAAACAGATCGAAGACCGACCCACCCCCGAAGAGATCCTCGAAGTCGCGGAAGATCTCCTGGTTCACCGGGCCACCGGCGGCTCCACCGACTCCGGCGTGACCGAAGCGGTCGAAGCGCGCCCGCTTTCCACTGTCGCCCAGAATGCTGTACGCCTCGGAGGCCTGCTTGAAGGCCTCCTCGGCCTCCTTGTCCCCCGGGTTCCGGTCCGGGTGGTGCTTCACCGCCTGTCGGCGGTAGGCGCGCTTGATGTCCTCGGCGGTCGCGTCCCGATCGACCCCCAGAACCTCGTACGGATCGCGCTCGGCGAGCGTTGGCATGTTGTCTCGTCCGACCCGTGAGCCTCGCGAACGACCGGGTCAGGCCGAAACCGGCTCGGCCGGGCGGGCGCCATCCGCGTCGCCCGCGGCGTCGTCCTCCGCATCCGGCGCGCCGACGGCGACGACGACCTGCGTCGGGCGGATCGCCCGGCCGTCGAGCAGGTAGCCCCGGCGGACGACCGAAACCACCTCGCCGTCGGCCTGTCCCGGGCCGGCGGGAACCTGCTGAAGCGCCTCGTGAAGCCGGGGGTCGAAAGGCGCGCCCAGCGCGTCGATTTCCGATAGCCCCAGTCGGGTCAGCGTGTCCTCGAAACGGCGCAGGACGAGCCGCACTCCGTCGCTCAGCGCCTGCAGCGACGCCCGCTCGGCCGCCTCGGACTCGTTCGGGGCGGCGTCCAGGGTGCGCGACGCCTCCTCGACCGCCCGCCCGAGGTCGTCCAGCACCGGCAGGAAGCCCGAACAGACGTCTTCGAGGGCGCGGGACCGGAAGCGACTCCTTTCGTCCCGGGCGCGCCGCTGGACGTTCAGGAGGTCCGCCTGGGCTCGCCGCGCCACGTCCTTGGCCTCCGCGGCCTCCCGCCGGACGCCTTCGAGCTCTTCGCGAAGAACCTCGATCGGATCCGGCTCGGAGAGTTCAGGCGCCGGCTCCGCTCCGTCGGATGCAGGACTCACGCCGGTTTCGACCTCCCCGGAATCGGGAGCCGCGGCGTCTGGCGCAGGAACAGGGGGATCGGACATGGGGGCGGCGATCGATGGCTTGGGGGCGGGGACTTCGGGTCGGCACAGGCGCACCGCCCACCACACGGCTGGACTCTCGCGAGCCGTCGGGACCGCTGCGCGGAGGGCGCACACGGGAAGAGCGCCGCGCGTCCTGAGCTGGGGGCGCCTGTTCCGGAACCGGAGTCAGACTACCACGGAGGACCCTCCGAACTCGCGGGCGAACGCGGCGGCGAGGGCCCGGGCGACGGTGGCCCGGTCGGGCGCCCCGCATCCCCGGATCTCGGCGAGCCCGGTCGCCCGGATGGGAGAGTCCTCGGGGAGACCGGCCACCGCGTTCGTCAGCGCCCGGTTCACCCGCCAGGGGATGGCGCCATGCTGCAGGAAGGCGCCTCGGCGCCATCGCTGCGCGCCGGCGACGAGCTTCCGCCCCCCGACAGAGAGTTCATGGCCGGTCGAGACCGCAAGGCAGGGGAGCCGCGCCGGCGAGCGATCCGCCCCGGCGCGAGCCGGGAGGTCGAGCGGGACGAACGCCTCGAGCGCCTCGCGAATCGCCCCCATGACCCGCGCATAGGCGGCCTGGACGCCGGAGGCCGTCCCGCGCCCGGCGGCGAAGGCGTAGGTCAGGTCGCCGGGAAGATGGAGGAGCGCGCGGCCTCCGGTGGGACGGCGCACCCAGGGGACGTCGAGGGTCTCGAGCGTCGCCGCGCAGGCGGCGTCCTCGAGCCGCTGGCGGTGTCCCAGGCTGAGGGTCGGGCGCGCCCAGCGGTAGACCCGCAGGCTGGGAGGGGCGCCGGCGGCGGCCGCTTCGAGCAGCGCCGCATCGCGCTCCATGTTCTGCGCGCCCGATGCCGCGACATCGAGATCGGACACGAACCGGAACGCCCCGCCCGGCCGTTGTTCGGCGGCTCGCCGCGGGACGGAGGGCGTCAGTAGATCAGGTCGGCGAGGAGATGGACGTCGCGGTCCTGCGACTCGGCCACCGGGCGGCAGGTGAGCTTGCCCTGGTAGGTGTTCACCCCCGGCGTGAGATAGGGATCTTCCCGCACCGCTTCCTCGAAACCCAGGTTGGCCATCGCCAGCGCGTAGTCGAGGGTGACGTTCGTGAGGGCGTACGTCGAGGTTCGCGGCACCGCCCCCGGCATGTTGGCGACGCAGTAGTGGACCACCCCGTCAACGACGTAGGTGGGCTCGGAGTGCGTCGTCGCACGGGTGGTTTCGCAGCAGCCGCCCTGGTCGACCGCCACATCCACGATGACCGACCCTTCCCGCATCGCCCCGATCATCTCGCGGGTCACGATCCGGGGCGCGGCCGCGCCGGGGACGAGGACGGCGCCCACGACCAGATCGGCCGTCGAGATGATCTCGGCGAGTGCGACCGCGCTCGACCGCAGCGTCGTGATCCGGCTGCCGAATACGTCGTCCAGGTACCGCATGCGCGCCGCGCTCTTCTCCAGCACGACGACCTCGGCGCCGATGCCGACCGCCAGCTTCGCGGCGTTCAGCCCCACGACGCCGCCGCCCACGATGACGACCCGTCCGCGCGGAACCCCTGGAACGCCCGCCAGCAGGATCCCCGAGCCTCCGCAGGACTTCTGGAGCTGGCGGGCGCCCTCCTGGATCGACATCCGGCCCGCCACCTCGCTCATCGGAGTCAGCAGCGGGAGCGTGCCGTCGGGGGCGGTGATCGTTTCGTAGGCGACCGAAGTGACCCCGCGGTCGAGAAGGCCCTGGGTCAGCTCGGGAAGGGGCGCCAGGTGCAGGTAGGTGTAGAGGATCTGCCCCTCGCGGAGGAGCGCCACCTCGTCGGGCTGCGCCTCCTTCACCTTGATCACCATGTCGGCGGTGGCGAACACCTCCTCGCGGCTGTCCACGATGCTCGCCCCCGCAGCGCGGTAGGCCTCATCGGAGATCATGCTCCCGAGCCCCGCGCCCGCCTCGACGACGACCTCGTGACCGGACGCGACGAAGGCGTCCACCCCCGCCGGAACCAGGCCCACCCTGTCCTCGTGATCCTTGATCTCCCGGACCGTTCCGACCTTCATTCGACGTCCCCTGCGCGCTCCCCGTCGGGTTGCGGTTCGGATGCGGCGCCATCGGACTCGCCCAGCACCACCCCGTTGAAGCGGGCGCCGGGCTCGATCCGGACCTGCGCGGCGCTGATGTCGCCCAGCAGCGCGCCGGTGTCCCCGATCTCGGCCCGCTCGCTCGCGACGATCTTTCCTTCGACCTCGCCGAACACGACGACCCTCTTCGCGGTGATGTCGGCCCGGACCCGGCCGCCCTCCGGGATCAGCACTTCGCCCTGGCTCTCGACGACGCCCTCCACCTTCCCGTGGATGCAGATGTCGTCGGGGGACGAAAGCCGCCCTTCCAGGACGGCGCTTCCCCCGATCCAGGTGGAGGATTCGCCCGACGCCGACGCTTCGGATCCCCTCCCGGGCGAGGCGTCCTCGCCGTTACCGCGCAGGAACAGGGGCATGGATGCGGGTCGACGAGGCCACGGAGCGGGCGACGGGGCTCGAACCCGCGACACCGAGCTTGGGAAGCTCGTACTCTACCAACTGAGATACGCCCGCCCGTGGGTGGAATTCTAGCCGGGGGCCGGCCCGCGGGACGCTTCTTCTGACCCGGGATCGGCCGGCTCGTGAGCCCGGAGAATGTCGAGGAGCTCGCGCTGGCGCCGCTCGACCAGCCCGCTCCGGAAAGCCTCGATCGTGAGCCGCAGGACGGGTTCGGTGTTCGAAGGGCGCAGCGTGAAGCGCCAGTCGTCAAAGCCGATCGTGAGGCCGTCGAGGCGTTCCACCCGGCCACCCTCGCAGGCGCTCTCCACGGCGCGCAGGGCGGCTGCCGGATCGCGCACCCGGACGCTCTTCTCGTCCAGCGCAAAATACTCGCTGCGGAGCTCTCCGGCGAGATCCCGAAGCGAGCGTCCGGTCTCGCCAACCCGCTCGATCATCCGGAGGATCGGGAGGAGCGCGTTGTCGGCATAGCCGGCGTGGCGGGAATAGAAGTGTCCGCTCAGCTCTCCGCCAAAGCGGGCGTCGACCTCGCGCATCCGCTGCTTCATGTAGGCGTGCCCGACCCGGCAGGGACAGGGAACGCCTCCGGCGCGCCGGATCCGGTCGGGGACCGCCCGGGAGGACCGCAGGTCGAAGACGACGGGTGACTCCGGCTCCGCCTCCACTTCGGGGGGCGCCAGGATCGCGGTGGTGAAGTCGCCCGGGACGAAATCGCCCTCGCTGTCGACAAAGGCGCATCGATCGGCGTCTCCGTCCCACAGCGCCCCGAGATCCGCGCGTTCGGCCCGGACCCGGGCGGCGAGCCCGGCCCGGTTCGCGGGATCCAGCGGATTGGCGCCCCGGGTCGGAAAGCTCCCGTCGGGAGCGAAGTCCATGGGAAGGAACTCGCCGGGAACGCCGCGGAAGACCGGTTCGGCCATGACGCCCCCCATGCCGCACCCGGCGTCGAGAACGACGCGGAGCGCCGGGAGGCGGCGAATGTCCACCGCCTCGTGCAGGAACGCCCGGTAGTCCTCGGTGATGTCCCGGGCGTCCCTCCCGATGCCCGGGTCCGACTCCGGCGCCGCTCCGGCCGCGATCCCCTCGACGCTCCGGCGAATCGCCGGGAGCCCGGTCTCGGCGAACACCGGCGCGGCGTCCCGCGTCACCAGCTTGATCCCGTTGTCTCCGGGAGGGTTGTGGGAGGCGGTGACGACCGCTCCGCCATCCAGCCGGTCGTGGCGGACGGCGAACCACATCGCGTCGGTGGGAATCCGGCCGTAGTCCACATCCCGGGCCCCGCGGCTCCGGAGGCCGAGGCGGAAGGCGTCGGCGAGTTCCGGGCTTGTCCGGCGCATGTCCCGGGCCACTCCGATCGTGGGTCGGTCCGGCCCGGCGGCCCGGACGTGTTCGGCGAACGCGGCCCCGACGCGAAAGGCCAGATCGGCGCCCAGCGGCTCCGGGGAGCCCCCCCGGATGTCGTACGCCTTGAACAGCGCCCGCTCGGCTGGGGTCAACGGCGCGACGCGTCTCATGAATCCCGGCGACCCACCACGCTGTAGGCCGCCACGATGCTCTTGTCTCCCAGCACGGCGTCGGCGACCGTGGCTTCCTGCCCGACAAAGCAGTTCGTGGCGAGGACCGAGCCGCGCACCTCGGCGCCCTCGCCGATGCGGGTGTCCGCCCAGAGCACCGAGTCGCGGACGCGCGCGCCGGTCTCGACCCGGACCCGCTCGCCCAGCACGGCGTGGGGTCCCACCTCGGCGCCGGCCCGGACCACGGCGCCGGCCGCCACCAGGACCGGGCCCCGGAGGACGGCGTCGGGATGCACCGAGGCGTCTTCGGCGACGACGGCGCCGCCGGCGTTCGGGCTGCCGACCCCGGGGATCCGGATGCGGCCCTCCAGCGCGTCCCGGTGGGCCGCGTGGTAGCGCTCGGGAACTCCGATGTCGGAGAAGTAGCCCGCATGACGGAAGGCGGCGACCGGTCGCCCTCCGGCCACCGACCCGGCCACCGCCTCCGGGAAGACCTCGTGTTCCAGCGAGGCCGGACGGTTCGGCGGGATGAGGTCGAGGATCTCCGGGTCCATGGCGTAGATCCCGACGCTGATCGGACCGGGACCGCGCCGCCCCTTCTCCCCGAACCCGGTGACCTGCGGGGGTGCGCCGGGCGCCGTCGGATCCTGGATGCTCACCGAGCCGAAGGGGGAGGCGTCGGGCGCTTCGGTGACGGAGAGCGTCAGGAGCGCCGAGGCCTGTCGGTGCGCTTCAACGAGCCCCCGGACGTCGAGGTCGGTCAGGACATCGCCGTTGAGACACAGGAAGACGTCCTTCAGGCGCCGCCGCAGCCGACGGAGGGCGCCGGCGGTCCCCATCGGTTTCGGCTCCACCGCATAGTGGAGGGACACGCCGTAGGCCGCCCCGTCGCCGAACACCGCGTGGATCCGGCGCGGCGCGGAGGCCAGCGCCAGAACGATGTCGGTGACCCCCGCGCTCCGCAGCAGCTCGAGCTGCGCCGCCAGAAACGGCCGGCCGAGAACCGGGACGACGGCCTTCGGCCGCCTCCAGGTGAGCGGCCGGAGCCGCAGGGCCTTCCCCCCGGCGAGGATGACCGCCTTCACCGGCGCTCCGGGTCCTTCGTCACTCCGGCTGGCCCCTGGGCGGCGCCAAAGCGCCACGAGTGGGCGCCGCAGCCAGACAGTCGCCCCGGTGCACCAGGACCGCCGCAGGACCAGGTCCCACGATGACCACGTCCCCGGCCACCAGCTCGTCCAGCAGCAGCGCGCGCCCCCCCTCCAGGTCGCGCGCGGTCAGGGTGAGCCCCACGATGCCCCAGCGCTCCAGCGACGAGGCTTCGAAGCGCGTCCCGACGAGCGCCGCCAGGTCGGTTGACCCGGCTTCGGCGCGCGCCACCCCGAAGACATCCACCTGTCGATGCCGCTTCGCTCCATAGAGGAGGCCGCGCCGGCCGTCCAGCGCCGCGAGCGCATCGGGGCCCAGGAAGACTTCCGGAAGCGCCCCGAGGAGGCGGCGCCGGACTCGCTCAGGCCTCGACGAGGACCCGACGGGCTCGCGCGAAGTAGTCACATCCCGACCACAGGGTGATGGCGGCGGCGATCCACAGGGCTGGCCCGGCGAGCGGCGCCAGCGTCGGGAACCAGGCGCCGAAGAGGACGATGAGCACCGCGTAGACCTGGACGTGCATCTTCACCTTGCCGAGCATCCGCACCGGAACGCTGCTGCCCTGCTGAACCGCGAACATCCGCAGCGCGGTCACCGCGAACTCCCGGCCGATGATGGTGATCGCCACCCAGGCGGGCGAAAGCCCGACCGCGACCAGCGAGATGAACACGGTGGAGATGAAGAACTTGTCGGCGATGGGGTCCATGAGAATCCCGAGCGTCGACACCTGGTCGCGCCGCCGGGCCACGATCCCGTCGAACAGGTCGGTGAGCGCGATGACCGCCACCAGCAGAATGCTCACCGGCTCCCATCCGGGCCAGCGGGTGAGCAGCGCGACCGCAAGGACCGGAGTCAGCACGAACCGCATCAGCGTGAGCCGGTTCGCCAGGTTCATGCCTCGCCCTGCCTCCACTTCCTCCCCCCGGACTGCCCGCCGATCGGGGCGGATCCTATCAAGCCCGACCGGAAGCGCCCGAGCCGCGAACCCTTGCGCCGGAGGTCGTCCCGGACCGGTTGCGGGAGGCCGTGATCACGACCGCAGCCCGGTTCAGGGGTTCTGCTCGAGGATTTCGCGAATGCGTTCGCGGGCGCCCTCGACGAGCGGGGAATCGGGGTGCTCCTCCACGATCTTCTGGTAGTGGACGAGAGCCTCGTTCTCCCTCCCGCAGTCGGTCAGCGCCCGGCCGAGGCGCTCCCGGACCTCCGCGGTCCGCCCGAAGTCAGGGAAGTTGGCGAGGACCTCCTCGAGCCGTGGGATGGCCCCCCGGCACCACCGCCGCATGTCCTGGTAGAACTCCGCCTTGAGCAGCAGCGCGGTGGCGAGATCCTGCCGGCACTCCGACAGATGCTCCCGCGCTTCCTCCGCGTAGCGGGAGTTCGGATAGAGCTCGAGCAGCTTCGCGAACTCCTCGGCGGCGAGCCGGGTGTCCTCCTGATCGCGGTCCGCGCTCCGCCGCTGACGGAAGTGGCCGTAGGCGATCTGGAACTGCGCGTAGTCCGCCCGCGGGTGGTTCGGAAAGAAGGTCAGATAGTCGCGATACTCGGTGGCGGCCAGCAGCGCGTTCTGTTGCCCGCGCTGGTTCGCGTAGGTGTCGGCGATCCCGAGCCGGGCGTCGCCGGCGAACTGGCTCCTCGGGTAGCTGTCGAGCAACTGCCGGAACCAGGTCCTGGCGGTGTCCCAGTCCCGAGACTCGAGCGCCTGCTGACCGAGCGCCAGCAACCGGCGATCCGCCTGCGCTCCGGTCGGGATTTCCCGAAGTGCGGAATTGGAGCAGCCGGCCGCGAAGACCAGCAGCGCCGCCGCGATCAGGCGCGCAGCCCGGCGGCGCCCCTTCGAAACGGGGAACGGTCCGCGGTCTGGCTCTTGAGGGCGCACTCCAGGGGGAATGCTAACTGTCCGCCGCCTCGGCAGGCGCCGCGCCCGGCGAGTCCCGTTCCGCGGGCGCGCTATCGCCTGATTGCTCGAGGGCCTCCCGGACCAACCGGGGCAGGGCCCGGAGGCGGCCGGCGCCATCCACCGCGGCGTGGCGCGTCTCGGCGGTGGCGACCAGCGCGCCGTCAACGGGGCGGACGACCCGGTAGGAGAAGGCGATGCCGCGCCGGCGATGCGGGCGGGCCTGCGCCTCCACGACCAGGTCGTCGTCGTAGCGGGTGGGCGCGCGGTAGCGGCAGGCGAGTTCCACGACCGGCAGGTGCGTCCCGCTCGCCTCCAGGTCGCGGTAGGAGAGCGCGTGCTCGCGGAGCCACTGGGTTCGCGCCAGCTCCAGCCACGGAAGGTAGGCCCCGTGGTAGCCGACGCCCATGGCGTCGGTCTCGGCGTAACGCACCCGGATCCTGACGCTCGAAGTCGTCCCGGTCCACGCCGCGGGGGAGCGCCCGTCCGGCGGATCCGGGGTTCCGGCGACGCTCAATCGATGGTCATCGCGCGGACCGCGGCGGCCGGGTCGGCGGCGCCGAAGACAGCGGAGCCGGCGACCAGAACATCGGCGCCGGCCTCGCGCGCCGCCTCGACCCGCGAGGGGTTCATCCCGCCGTCGACCACGATCTCGAGCTCGGGGTTCCAGCGCTCGGCGATCTGGCGGATCCGCCGCACGCGCTCCCAGCTCCCCTCGATGAACTCCTGTCCGCCCCAGCCGGGATTCACCGACATGACGATCACATAGTCGGCGGCGGCCACCGCCTCCTCGAGCAGGACCAGCGGGAACAGCGGGTTGATCGCCAGCCCGGGACGAACACCCAGCGCGCGCAGATCCGAGAGCGCCTTGTGGAGATGCGGAACGGTCTCCGGATGAAAGGCGATCGCGTCCGCGCCCGCCTCCGCATACGCCGCGGCGCTCGCCTCGGGTTGCTCGATCATGAGGTGCGCGTCGAGCGGCAGATCGGTGCAGCGCCGCACCGCCGCGACCAGCATCGGCCCGAACGTCAGGTTGGGCACGTAGTGGCCGTCCATCACGTCGAGGTGGAGGCCGTGAGCGCCGGCGTCCTCGACCACCCGGATCTCCTCGGCCAGGCGGGTGAAGTCCGCCGAAAGGAGCGAGGGGGTCAGCCGCAGGGTCCGGCCCGGTGTGGAGGCCGTCACCGGCTGAGCGTCAGCGTGACCCGGTCCGCCCGGGTCACGCGAGCTCCCGCCACCGGCAACTGATCCACCACGATGCCCGGCGGGACGCCGCGGTACTCCACCCTGCGGACATCGCGAACCCGGATCGCCGCCCGACTCAGGTCATCGGCGATGGCGCCGTAACGCCGCCCGATGAAGTCCGGCATCATGAAGGACTCGGGCTCGGCGCCGGCGGACAGCAGGACGGAAACCCGGGTCTCCGGGGTCGCCTCGGTGTAGGCCACCGGCGACTGGGCGATGACGCGGCCCGGCAGGTAGAAGTCGCTCTCGACTTCGGCGACGCGTCCGACCAGAAGGTCCGCGGCCTCGAGTTGCCGCCGCGCCGCAGTCAGCGTCGCCCCCTCCAGCCGCGGAACCGCGCGCCGGGTGGGCCCCAGGCTGCGGAACACCTCGACCGAACGTCCGCGACGGAAGGTGGAGCCCGGAGCGGGATCCTGGCCCGCCAGCAACCCCTCGGGAATCTCGTCGTCGAACCTCGCCTGTCCTTCGGAAAGGCGGAGGCCGACGCTCGCCAGCAGCTCGCCCGCGGTCTCGACGTCGAGCCCCAGCAGGTTCGGGACCGGCGGATCCGCGGTGCTCGAAGCGATCAGGAACGCGCCGGCGGCGAAGATGGCGAAGGTGGCGGTCAGGGCGCCGGCCAGGAAGAGCGTCCAGAGCAGCCGCGACAACGCGGAGCCGGACCGTCCGGTCCGGCGGATTCGGATGCGGAACGGCGACATCGGAGAACTCGCGGGGCGGGGAAATCCTACCGACCGGAGGTCGCGCGCGTCGTTCGCTGAAGGAGCGCCGCGAAGTAACCGTCGGCGCCGTGGCTTTCGGGAGTGAGCCTGAGCGCGCCGTCCGCGTCCAGCAGGTCGTGGAACGTCGGGGGAAGCTGGTCGTCGAGGGGCGCGCGTCGGAGCTCCGGCCGGGCTTCCAGGAGCGCCTCGACGACCTGGGTGGTCTCCTCGGGCTCCAGCGAGCACACCGCGTAGAGCAGAAAACCGCCCGGCGCCAGCAGCCGCGCTCCGGCGACGGCGATGGCCTGCGCGGCGGCCCCGAGGCTCGCAACCCGGGAGGCGGAGGAGGTCCACTTGATGTCCGGGTTTCTGGCGAGCGTCCCGAGCCCGCTGCAGGGAACGTCGGCGAGCACCCGGTCGAGGGATTCCTCCGCGATCGGCGGGAGAGCCGCATCGGCCACGAAGGGGAGAACGGTCGGAGTCCCGAGGCGCTTGGCGGCCTCCCGGAGAAGCCGGATCCGACGGGGCCTCCGGTCGCCCGCCAGAACCCACCCCGGCTCGATCCGCTCCGCCAGCAGCGTGGCCTTGCCGCCAGGCGCGGCGCAGGCGTCGAGGCAACGGCGCGCGCCGGCGACCGGCAGCAGCCACCCGATGAGCTGCGACCCGGCGTCCTGGAGGTGGACCGCGCCCTCGGCGTGGAGGGGCGAGTCCCTCGGGTTTCCGTGAACCACCCGGAGGCAGCGCGGCGCCAGCGGGAATCGTTCGGTGCTCACTCCGGAGGCCTCCAGGTCGCGGCGGACGGCATCGAGGTCGCGCCGGGCGCTCACCCGGAGGAAGGTCGTCGGGCGCCGGTTGTTCGCCTCCATCCGGCGAATCGCCCGCTCCCGGCCCAGCGACGCCACATATCGGTCCACCAGCCAGTCCGGATGCGAGAGTCCCGTCCGGAGATAGAGCTCCGGATCGCCGCCGGCGTGGGGCCACGGATGGTCGGCCCGCAGATAGGCCCGCAGCACGGCGTTCGCGAGGCCGGCGGCCGGGCTGGAGGCGGCTGCGGCCAGAGACACCGCCTCGCTCACCGCCGCCCGATGGGGAACCCGGTCCAGGAAGCGGAGCTGGTAGAGCCCGAGCCGCAGCGCGGTGCGCACGCCCGGATCAAGTCCGGCCAGCGGGCGTCGGCAGTAGGACGCCAGCGTGTGATCCAGCAGCCGACGCCAGCGGAGGACGCCGAACACCAGCTCCCGCGCCAGCGCCCGGTCGCGGGCGTCGGGAGGGTTCCCGCTCCCGTCTTCGAGGCGCGCGATCAGATCGTCGGGACGCGGAGGCGGGGAAGCGCCCGGCCCCCGCTCCAGCCGCCGCAGCACCGCAAACGCCGCGCGGCGCGACGGCGAGGCCGGACCACAGCTCCTGGCGGGAGCTTCGCGGCCGCCCGCTCGCCGGGGCGGGCCCCGGCGCGAGCGTCCCGGACCGGACCGCGATCGGTCGCCCCGAGTCGCCGGGGTTCGCTTCACCGCGCGCGGGACTCCAGGATCCCGGCGAGGGTCGCCGGATCGTCGGTGAGGATCCCGTCAACGCCCAGATCGAGGAGCCGGATCATGTCGGATCGATCGTTCACGGTCCATATGAGGAGGGGAAGCCCCGCTCGCCGGGCCGCTCGCAGGAAGGTGGGCGCGGCGACCCGGAGCGGCCCGACGGCTTCCGGAAACAGCAGGGCCTCCGGAGGGGCCGCATGGAGTCCCGGCAGGCGAAGCAGCGCCAGCAGAACGAACCAGACCGCCTCACCAGGCGCCGCGCCGGTCGCGACGCCCGGGCACGCCCCGCGGAACTCGGCGAGGGCGTCGCCCGAGAACGCCGCCACCAGCACCTCATCCTCACGGCCGGCGGCGCGGATGGCGCGACAGAGCGGGAGCGCCGCTTCCGGGACCTTCATCTCGACGAACAGGGGAATCCCGGGATGCGCGTCCAGCACCTCGTCGAACGTCGGAATCCGGACCGGCTCGCCGCGATACGGATAGCCCCCATCCGGTCCGCGGAAGGTCGCCCCCGCATTCAGCGTCCGGAGTTCGGCGAGCGTCTTCTCCGCGAGCGGACCGACCCCATCGGTCGTCCGGTCGAGGGTGCGGTCGTGAAAGACCACGAGCTCCCCGTCGGCGCTCAGGTGGAGGTCCAGCTCGAGCGCGTGCGCGCCGGCTTCGCGGGCGGCGTCGAAGGCCGCGAGCGTCTCCTCCGGCGCCAGGAGCGCGCCTCCGCGGTGGGCGATGTTCACGAGCGCTTCGGTGAAGAAGGGATGCGGGGGGGGCGCCGGTCGCGAGCAGGACCAGACCGCGAGCCCGGCGTAGAGCGCTGCGGCGAAGACCACCGCTCGAAGCGCCCAGCGACCCACCCGGCGAAGCCATCTCACGAGCTGTTCCCTCCGCTGGCCAGCTCGACCGCTTCCGCCGCCGGGAGGAGCCGGAGCGACGCCGAGGGGTCGGAAGACCGCGCGCCGCGGAGGAACGCCGCGGCGTCCATCGGACGCCCTCCCGCTGGCTGGACCCGGAGGGGCACGAGCGCGTTCCCGTCACCGCACGCGATCTCGAGCCGCGCCTCCCGCCCCGATCCGCGCACCACCGACCAGCCGGGAGGGTGGTTCTCCGACGCGACGCTCCGCGCCCGCGTCTCGGCGGAGTGGATCCGGAGCAGCCTCCGCTTCGCCGCTCCGGCAACCTCATGGGCGGTGAACGCCCCCGGCGCCGGCGCGAAGGCCCGCACCCGCGCTTCCAGTTCGGCCGCGGGCCGTTCCCAGTCGAGGACGGTGTCGGCGCGCTCCACGCGCGGGGCCCAGGTGGCCGCCGCATCGTCCTGGGGAACGGGGACCAGCGACCCGGCCGCCAGACCGTCGAGCGTCTCGAGCAGAAGGCGCGCGCCGATGGGCGCTAGCCGCTCGAGGAGGCTTCCGCCCGTTTCCCCGGGCGCGATGCCAACGGCCTCCTGAAGGAGCAGCGGACCGGTGTCGAGGCCCGCGTCCATCCGCATCGTCGTGACCCCGGTGCGATCCAGGCCGCGCGCCACCGCCCACACCGCGGGCGCCGCGCCGCGAAGCTGGGGAAGAAGCGAGGCGTGAACGTTGACCGCCCCGAGGGGCGGCGCCTCGAGCAGGCGAGCCGGAAGGATCTGGCCGTAGTCCGCCACCACCAGGCAGTCGGGGGCCAGGGACACGATCGGCAGCCAGCCGGCGCGCCGACGTAGACGCGGGGGCTGCAGGACCCGGAGCCCCAGTTCGACCGCGAGCTGCTTGATCCGACTCGGGCGGAGGCGGCGGCCGCGTCCCGCCGGGCGGTCCGGCTGGGTCACAACGGCCAGGACTTCGTGGCGCCGGTGGAGCGCCCGCAGGACCGGCGCCGCAAAGCCCGAGGTTCCGCAGAAGAGGACCCGGAGCCGCCGGTCCGCCGGACTCGCGGAACTCGCGCCGGACATGGCGGACGACGGCCGGCCGGCTACCAGTCTCCGCGGCGGACGCGGCGGCGCAGCTTGCGCAGCACCAGATCCCGCTTCAGCGGACCCAGCCGATCCAGAAACAGCCTTCCGTTCAGGTGATCCACTTCGTGACAGAACGCGCGCGCCAGGAGCCCCTCGCCCTCCATTTCGAACACGCTCCCGTCAAGCCGCTGCCCCCGCACCCGCACCGCCGCCGGGCGGCGGGTGACGCCGGAAAACCCGGGCGCCGAGAGACACCCCTCCTCTTCGCGCTGAACGCCATGCTCCTCGAGGATCTCCGGGTTCGCCATCACGATCAGGTTCCCGTCTTCCTCGCCGGCGGTGATGTCGATCACGATGAGGCGGCGGTTGACCCCGATCTGCGGGGCCGCGAGACCCACGCCGGGCGCGGCGTACATCGTCGCCGTCATGTCCTCGACCAGGCTCTGCCAGTCCTGTTCGAAGTCGTCGATGGGATCCGACGGAGTGTGGATCGGATCGTCACCGAAGCGCAGGATCGGGAGGATGGGCAAGGCCCCGGAACTCTACGCGCCAAGCCGCAGCGCGTTCGTCACGACCGAGAGCGAGGAGAGCGCCATGGCGCCGGCGGCCACCTCGGGCGACAGCAGGACGCCGGTCGCCGGATAGAAGGCGCCGGCCGCGAGGGGAACGGCGGCCAGGTTGTAGAAGAAGGCCCAGAAGAGGTTCTGACGGATGATCCGGACGGCCCGTCGCCCCCGCCGCAGCGCCGAGGCCACCAGAAGCAGATCCGGGCGCATGAGCGTCACGCCGGCGGCGTGGCGCGCGATGTCGGCCCCCTCGGCGAGCGCGATCCCGACTTCCGCGCGGGCCAGCGCGGGAGCGTCGTTGATGCCGTCGCCCACCATGGCCACCGGGCCATGCTCGGCGCGAAGCCGATCGATCGTCGCCAGCTTCTCTTCCGGCAGAAGACCGCCGATCCCCTGCGAAATCCCGACCTCGGACGCGATCGCGGTCACCGCCCCGGGAGCGTCTCCCGAGACCAGCGCCACCGCGACGCGCTCGGCCCGGAGCTCGCGGACGAGCCGCGCCGCCTCCGGTCGCGGCTCATCCCGGAAGCCGATCCGGCCGAGGAACTGCGTCTCGCCGTCCCGCTCGCGGACCACCAGGAGCCGGCCGGAGGCGCCGGCGGGAATCCCTCCACCGTCGTTCGCCTCCCCGGCCTCCGGGAGCAACCGGTGGCTGCCGACCAGAATGCGGTCCCCGTCGTCGAAGTCCGCCCGAACCCCCCGGCCCGGAAAGGCCTGGAACCGGGCAGGGGAAGAAAGGGGCGCGCCCCGCTCCCGCGCGTAGCGCACCAGCGCCTTGCCGAGCGGGTGTTCGGAGCCCAGTTCGGCGGAGGCTGCGACCCGGACGAGTTCGCTCTCTTCCACGCCCGGCGCCGGCGCGAGCGCCGCCACGACCGGCTCCCCCGAAGTCAGGGTGCCGGTCTTGTCGAGCCCCACGACGCGAACCGAGGCCAGCGCCTCGAGCGCCGCGCCCGAACGGAACAGGATCCCCTCGCGCGCGCTGCGGCCGGTGGCCACCAGAACCGCGATCGGCGCCGCCAGTCCGAGAGCGCAGGGGCAGGCCACCACGAGGACCGCCACCGACCTCGCCAGCGCGAAGCCGCCGCCTCCGCCCGCGACAAGCCAGATCAGGGCCGTCACGAGGGCCACGCCGATGACCACCGGAACCAGCACCGCGGCGGCGCGGTCGGCCGCCCGCTGCAGGGGGATCCGCTCCGCCTGGGCCCGTTCCACCGCCTGGGCGATGCGGGACACCGCGCTCTCGGCGGCGCTGCGAAGGACCTCGATCTCCACCGCCCCGGTCAGGTTCATGCTGCCGGCCAGGACCCGGTCGGGCGCCTCCCGCTCGACCGGAATGCTCTCGCCGGTGAGCGCCGACTCGTCCATCGCGGACCCTCCGCGCCGGATCCGGCCATCGAGCGGCGTGCGCTCCCCCGGGCGCACCAGGATCGTCTCTCCGATCCGCACCTGGTCGACGGGAACCGAGCGCTCCTCTCCGTCGCGCAGAACGCGCGCCCGCTCGGGAGCGAAGGCCAGCAGGCGCTCGAGCGCCTCCGAGGCGCGTCCGCGGGCGCGGGCCTCGAGGAACCGGCCCAACTGGACGAAGGCGATGATCACCGCCGCGGTGTCGAAGAAGAGCGGCGCTCCGGCAACGAACAGCCCCACCGCCGAGGCGGCCCACGCCGTGCTGGTTCCCAGACCGATGAGGCTGTCCATGTCGAAGCTCCACCGCCGCACCGAAGCGACGAAGGAGCGGACGAAACCCCGGCCAAACCCGAAGAACACCGCGCTGCCGAGAAGGGCCGCCCCGAAGCGCGCGACGGCGCCGGGGCCGAGCGCCCCCATGGAGAGCGCCATGGCGGACGCGGCCAGAACCAGCGCCGCCGCGACCGGCCACGCCCGGATCGTGGACGCGGCCCCGGAGGCGCCATCGGTTCGCTCGCCGACCGGCGCCAGCCGGTAATCCCCGGCCTCCTCGACCGCGCGTCCGATCTCCCCGGGCAGATCAGGATTCGCCGCCGCCGCCGGAGTCAGCCGGACCCAGAGCCCGCCGGTCGCGAGGTTGGCTCGCGCCTCCCGGACGCCGGCGACCGAACCCACCGCCCGTTCGATACCCGAAACGCAACCGGCGCAGTGCATGCCGACGATCCGGGACTGGAACTCCTCCCCGGAAGGATCCACCCCGGAGACCGGCGCGCCGGGAGAGCTGGTCACAAAATGGGACCTGGCGGGCTCAGCGCGCCGGCGCGGCCCCGTCGACGCGTTCCCGCGAAGGGGCGCCCCGGCGCCGCTCGGCGCCGCGGCCGGCGCCCCGGCCCCGCGGCCGGAAACCGCGACCCCGTTCCCGCGCCTCCAGGGGTGGCGGCGCCGCCCCGAGGATCTGCTTCACCCGACGCTCCAGCGAGGCCAGCAGCTTGCGCGCCCCCGGGGTGAACGCCGGTCCGGCGGCCCGCGCCCGCTCGAGCAGCTCTGCGGCGGCCCGGGCGGCCTCGCGCGCCTCGGCGTCCCGATCCGCCGCCCGTCCGGACCCGAGCGAGGCCTGGAGATGGGCGGCGAGCGATGCCGCTCCACCCTCGGTGGGCGGCTTGCCGGCGTGGGCCGGCGCCACGTCGTCGAGGCGCTTCGCCAGCGAACCAAGGCGCGCCTCGAGCTCGTCCTGGTCGAAGCGGGTTCCGGCGAACGTCGCGGGAGCGGCCTCGAACGCCTTTCCCAGCGCCCGTTCGAGGTCCGCCGCGACCCGGTCGAGCGGGGAAGTCCGGGTTCGACGAGCCGAACCGGAGGGCCGGCCGGCGCGCGCCAGCCTGCGAAGCTCGGCGAAGACGTCTCCGGCGGCCTCCGCCCGCTCCGCATCGGGGACCTCCACGAGTTCCACAACCCGGCCGCGCAGCTCCACGAGCTCCTCGGTCTCCTCTTCGACTTCTCCCCTGTCCGGGCCCTCCGGATCCTCGTACCGGCGTCGCCGGGCGTCGTCGCGCGCGGCGTCGAGCGCGGCGGAAAACGCCTCCCAGAGCCGGTCCCCCGCCTTGCGGGGAACCGGTGGCGCAGCCTTCCACTCGGCGATCAGCTCGCGCACCGAGGCGCCGACCGCAGCCGGTTCGACGCTCCCCGCCAGCGCCTTCGCCCGGGAGATGATCTCCTCCCGCGCGGGGATGTTGGCGGCGAGCTCCTCGAAGCGCTTCTTCCTTTCGGCCCGGACTTCCGAGAGCGCGTCGAAGTACTGGCTGTTGGCCGCCCGGAACCGCTTCCAGAGCGCCTCGGCCTTCCCGCGGGGGAGGCCCTTGGAGCGCGTCTTCCATTCCGGCATGAGTCCGCGCATCTCCGCCAGCCGCCCGGGATCGGGCGTCTCGGCCAGCGCCTCGGCGCGGGCCGCCAGCGCCTCCAGCGCCGCGACCTGCTCGGCCATCGCCCGGTCGCGTTCCTCGCGGACCGGCCGCGCCCGTTCCAGAAGCGCGTCCCGGACCTGGCCCCACTCTTCCCACAGCTCCTGTCCGCGGTCCGGGTCCGCGTGCCGGGACTCGCGCCAGCTCCGCTCCAGCCGGACCAGGCCGCGGTCCACGCGGACGGCGTCCTCCTCCTCGAGAAGCGCCTTCCCGCGGCGAATGATGTCCGCCTGCGACTCCAGATTGGACCACCTCTTCCACTCGCGCAGTTCGCGGGACTCGCGAAGCCTCGGCATGAGGGACGCCTGGAAGCGCTGGAACCGCGCCTGTCCCGCCGGACCGGCCGCGCGCCACGCCTCGGAGTCGGCGCGGAGCGCCCCCAGGTCCCGGAGGGCGCCCTCGATCTGCGGGAGTGACGGGGACTCGGCCTTCTCCAGCGTCTCGAGCCGCTCGTCGAGCGCCGCGATCCGCTCGCTGGTCTTTCGCTGGCGCTTCTCCCGGGCGGCCTCGGCCGCGACCAGCAGCGCCTCGGCCTTCGCCGCCGCCTCCCGGAACCGCTCGCCGTCGGGGGTGTCCTGGAGGTCCAGCCGCTCGAATCGGCGGTTGAGCCGCGCGAGCTCCCGCCGCGCCCGGACCGGGTCCCCCCGGCCGCGCTTCGAGCGCCCGCTCCCTTCGGGGTCGGCCAGCTCGCGGTGGAGAGCGGCGGCGTGGTCCGCCATTTCGGCCAGGTCGAACGCGTCCACCCGGCGGCGGCGACGGTCGTGGGCCTGGTCCCGGGAGCTCCTGAGCGCCGCCGCCAGCCGCGCCTTCGCGGCCGGTCGGGGAGGAGGGTCGTCGAGCCGCAGAAACGCCCGCCGCGACAGGTCGTCCAGTTCGCCGAGCGAGAGCTCGCTCTCCGGATCCTCGAGCCGCTCCAGAATCTCGCGCACCTCCTCCGGGACCGGAGGTTCGGGTCGGACAACCGCCTGCGGCGCGTCCGGGGCCGCGTCAGCGCCGGCGTCGGGAAGACGAAGACGCGGCGCGGCCTGGGCCTCCTGCTCGAGCCGAAGCGCGCGCGCCCGCGCCGCCTCCACCCGCTCGGACGCCGCCTCGCCCACCGGCCCGGTCGCCAGCACGGCGTCCACTTCGGAGAGCAGGCGGCTCCTCTCGGTCGCGGTGGCTTCGCCGCTCTCGAGGCGCTCCAGCCGCGGCAGAAGGTCGCTCTCCCGGCTCCTGACCCGTTCGGGGTGGTCGGGGGGCAGGCGTTCTTCCGCCAGGCGGCGCGCCAGCCGGCGCACGCTCCGCACCGCGCCGCTTTCGGCCACCCGGAGCAGTTCGTCAGGATCCTCGATCCGACGCACCGCAGCCGACGCCGACTCGCGCCCCCCCGCGCTGACGGCGACCTGCGCCAGACCAGCCGGGGTGAGGATGGCGCCCAGCGCGCGACCCCGCATCGCCGGGTCTCCGCCGCGGGCCGCCACCTGGGCGAGCGCCAGATCGCGCGGCCCCACCACGTCCTCCGCGCCGCCTCTCGCGGGCGGCGCCACCAGGCGCTCCATCGCCTCCGTCCGCACCGCCTCGAAGTGGGCCCGGCAGACCACATCCGCCACCGCCCGGAGCGGCTCGAGCAGCCCGAGCGCCCGGCGCGACTCCTCCAGATCCCGGCTGTCCGCCGCGATCTTCACCAGCAGCGCCTCGCTCCGCGAACGGGCGAGCTTGCGGGCGTCCTCGTCTCCGGCTGTCTCGACGAGCTCGAGCAGGACCCGGGGCGCCTCGAGGCGGCGCACCGCCTCGCGCCGCACCCGGGCGTCGGGGTCCGAACGCGCCAGCTCCGCCAGCGGCGCCGTGTCCTCCACCGGGTGCTTCTGGACGCCGCGCAGGCGCACGGCCGCGTCCCGGCTTCTGAGAGGACTGGTCGAGAATCGCGCGAGTACGGACATGACGCCGCCGGCCGGAGCGACCCGGCGCACGCGCCGATGCGGATCCCGCCCCGGCGAGCGCCAGAATATAGCCTCTGCCCGCCGCTCCATCGACGCGCTCGCCATTGGCCACCTCCACCCCGAATCCGTCCAACCGCTGGCCGGTGACGGTGCTCGGCGCCGTCATGGGCGTCGGGCTGCTGGACCAGCAGGTCATCACGCCGCTCATCGCCTCGCTGGCCGCCGGACTCGATGTCTCCATTCCCGAAGTGGGCTGGGCCATTTCCACCTACGCGGTGGCGGCGTCGCTCGCGGCGCTGTTCGTCGGCCCGCTGTCCGACGCGACCGGACGGCGGCGGTGGGTGCTGCCCGCCGCCGCGCTTCTGGCGCTCTCGTCCGCCGCGATCGCGCTCTGGCCCTCCTATGAGGTCTTTCTGCTGGCTCGCGTCGCAGCCGGCATGGCCGGCGGAACGATCTCGGTGGTGGCGGTCGCCTGGCTGGCCGATCTGGTTCCCTACGCCCGCCGCGGCCGCGCCATGGCGCTCGTCATGGGCGGCGCCATGGGAACCGCGGTCCTGGGGCAGGTGGCGGCCGCGTTCGCGGCGGCGCGGAGCGGCCACGAGACGGCCTACGCCGGGCTCGCCGCGTTCGCGCTCGTGGCGCTGCTGCTGCTCGCGGGCCTGCGACGCGGGAAGGCGACCCCGGGCCAGGCGGGCGGCGTCGGCTGGCGCCGCAAGCTGGAGGACTACCTCGAGTTCGCCCGCACTCCGGCGCATCGCGCGGCGGCCCTCGGCGCGTTCTGCATGTCCGGGAGCCTCGTCGGAGTGACCGCCTACGCCTCCGGATGGATGCAGGAGGCGCGCGGGTTCACGGTGGAAGAGATCGGGCTCCTGTACGGAGGATTCGGGGCCGCCATCATGGTCGTCCAGCCGCTTTCCGGACCGCTGGCGGACCGATTCGGCAAGAAGCGCTTCGCGGTTGTGGCCTCCATCCTGGTCGTGGGAATCACCCTCGCGCTCCCCGCGCTCCCCGATGTCCTGCTGATCGTCGCGGTCTTCCTCTTCGGGTGCCTCACCGTCGCGCGGATCGCCGCCTTCGCCGCCCTGCGGAGCGAGCTCGTCGCGCCGGCGCGGCGGGCGGCGTTCCTCGCGTTCTCGAACACCTGCTCCCAGTTGGGAATCGCGGCCGCGGTGGCGATCGGCGGAATGCTCTATCCGGCGGGGTTCTGGCATGTCTGTCTGGCGATGGCGGGGTTCGGAGCCCTCGCCGCCCTCCTGATCGCCCGGGTGCCGGAACCGGGCGAACGTCCGGTTGCCTGATGCGACGCAAACGACGGCGCGTCCTCTGGCTCGGAGTCTCCCTGCTGGTTGCGGCGGTCGCGGTCTGCCTCGCGACGCCGGTCGCGGTCGGCTACGCCCTGACGCGGCTGCCGGGGACCAGGCCCCAGGACCGGGCGCTGACCTCGACGCCGGCGGAGTCCGGCCTGGCGTACCGCACCGTGTTCCTGAGGACCGGGGACGGGGTCCGTATTTCCGGCTGGCTCATCCCCGCGCCGCGGCCCCAGGGGTGCTCGGTCGTCATGGCCCACGGACTCTTCCGCTCCCGGCGGGAGGTGCTGTCCAAGGCGGTCTGGCTGGCGGAGGACGGCTGCGCCGTGCTCGCCATCGACCTGAGGCGGCACGGAGAGAGCGCCGCTCTCGCGGGAGGACCTGACCTCCACACCTCGCTCGGGCTGTTCGAGAGTCAGGACGTCCTCGCCGGGGCGAAATTCCTCGCGGATCGCGCGCCCGGGGACCGTCTGTGGCTCTTCGGGATCTCCATGGGGGCCGCCGCCGCCGCGCGGGCGGGGGTCGTCGCTCCGGCGCCGCCGGCCGGCGTCGTCCTCGACAGCGTGTTCCGCAGCGTGCCCGCCGCCGTGGATCGCTACGCCGAGCTGCTGTTCGGACTGCCTCCCTTTCCGACCGGGGACCTGACGCTCCTCGGGATGCGTCTCTCGGCGGGTTTCCGGCCGGAAGAGATGGATGTCGAGCGGTACTCCCGGCGGCTCGGAGAACGGGGCGTCCCGGTCCTCGTGATCGCCGGGCTCGAGGACGAGCAGGCGCCGGCGGAGGCGCAGGTCGAGGTGTTTCACGCGAATCGTCATCCGGCGAGCCGGCTGCTCGAAGTCCCGGGAGCGACCCACGGACGCCCCTGTCTCGCGGCGCCATCCATCTGCCGGGAGACGGTGCGGTCCTTCTTCGGCCTCGCCGGCCCGGCTTCCCAGCCGACGCCGCCCGGGCGCTACGCCTACGATCCCGGCCCATGACGACCCAGGCTCACGCCCAGGACCTGAACCTGGAGCGCAGCGTCCAGCGGCTGGTCCGGGACGCCGCGGACCGGCTCGGGCTCCCGGAAGGCCTTCGCGACCAGATCGCGGTGACCGACTCCATCTACGTCACGAACTTTCCGATCAAGTTCGGAGACCGGGTGGAGGTCTTCTCCGGATGGCGCGCCGAACACAGCCATCACCGCCATCCGCTGAAGGGCGGACTCCGGTACAGCCCGCTGGTGAGCCAGCAGGAAATCAGCGCCCTCTCGGCGCTGATGACCTACAAGTGCGCGCTCGTCCGGGTGCCGTTCGGGGGGTCCAAGGGGGGAATCCGGTTCGACCCTCGCCGCTACAGCGCCGATCAGGTGGAGCGGATCACCCGCCGGTACACCGCGGAACTGATCCGCAAGAACATGATCGGCCCCGGCGTGAATGTGCCGGCGCCCGACCTCGGGACCGGCCCGAGGGAGATGGCCTGGATCGCCGACACGTATGACGCCATGCATCCCGGCGGAATCGACAACTTCGCCTGCGTCACCGGAAAGCCGGTGAGCCAGGGAGGCATCCGGGGCAGGGGCGACGCCACCGGGCGCGGGGTGGTGCTGGGCCTGGCCCGGGCGCTCGAGTTCCCGGAGGACTTCCCCGGGAGCGGGCTGACCCGTGGTCTCGCGGACAAGCGGGTCGCGGTGCAGGGCTTCGGGAACGTCGGCCACCACACCGCCGCGATCCTCTCGCGGGCCGGGGCCCGGGTGGTCGCCATCGGGGAGTGGGACGCCACCCTGCGCCGGGCGGAGGGCCTCGACATCGAAGCCCTCGACGCCTGGCGGCGCGAAGCGGGGACGGTGAAGGGCTTTCCCGGCGCCGACGAGGAACTCGAGCCCGCGGCGGTGCTCGAGAGCGACTGCGACGTCCTGATCCCGGCCGCGATCGAAAACGTCCTCCATCCGGAGACCGCCGCCCGGGTGAAGGCGAAACTGGTCGCCGAAGCGGCGAACTCCCCCACGACGCCGGCCGGGGACCGGGTGTTGCGGGAGCGCGGGATTCCGGTGCTTCCGGATGTGTTCCTCAACGCCGGCGGCGTCATCGTCTCCTACTTCGAGTGGGCCCGCAACCTCTCCCACATGCGCTTCGGGCTCATGGAGAAGCGGCTGGAGACCGCGAACACGAACGCCCTGCTGAGCGCGGTGGAGACGCTGGCCGGACGCCAGTTGAGCCCGACGGTGCGCCAGAACCTGGTCATCCAGCTCGACGAGAAGGAGCTGGTGCTCAGCGGCCTCGAAGAGAAGATGACGAACGCCTACGACGAGATCCGGGAGACCGCCGCCCGCGAGGGGCTGTCCCGCAACCTTCGGCTCGCCGCCTACATGGTGGCGCTCGAGAAGATCCGGCGTTCCTACGAAGAGCTGGGAATCTTCCCCTGACCGTCACTGTTTCACCGGCGCGGCGGCGGATGGTCTGCGGATGACTCTCGCGAACCAGCTCACGGTCCTCCGGCTGCTGTTGGCGCCGGCGGTGGTGGTGAGCATCCTCTACGGCCGGTTCGGCTGGGCCCTCGCCGCGCTCACCGCCGCCGGCCTCACCGATCTGTTCGATGGCGCGATCGCCCGCCGACGCAAGGAGCACTCCCGCCTGGGGGCGCTGCTCGATCCCCTCGCCGACAAGGTGCTCATCGTCTCCGCGGTGGCGGCGCTCGCCGCCCCGATCGACGCGGTCACGGTGCGGATCCCGGCCTGGATCGCAACCCTGGTGCTCGCCCGCGACGCGACGATCGTGATCGTGGCCGGGACCTACAACCTCGCTGTCGGACGGCGCGATTTCCTCCCCAGCCGCCTGGGGAAGTGGGCGACCGTCACGAACGTGGCCGGGATCTTCTGGATCCTGGTCGCCAACCTGCTCCGGCTGCAGCACCCGTTCACCACCGTCCTGCTGGGCGCCATGGTGGCGCTCACGCTGCTGACTTCCGCCCAGTACCTGTGGAGGGCGCGGGAGCTCTGAGCCGCTATCGCCTCCGCAACTGGGGGGCGATCGCGACGAGCGTCACCGCCGCGCCGGCGAGCCGGACGGTCGGCTCCGGGAACAGCAGAAGGAGCGCGCCGAGTCCCGCCGCCACCCGCGTCCCCGCGCCGGCCCGGCGCAGGCCGTAGCCGTAGAGCGCGACCGCGAGACCGGCCATCGCCACCAGTCCGCCGGCGAAAGCGAGAACCTGAGCGAGCCCCGGCGCCGCGCCCTCCGGGGGCAGCAGAGGCGTGTAGGCCATCAGCAGCGGCACGACGAAGAGACCCAGAGCGAGCCGCACCGCCTGCGTCGCCGTCGCCATCGGGCGCCCTCCCGCCACCCCGGCGCCGGCGAACGCCGCGAGCGCGATGGGCGGGGTCACGTTCGAGGTCTGCGAGAGCCAGAACAGGATGAGGTGTGCGGTGAGCAGGGGCACGCCGAGCGCGGTGAGCGACGGCGCAGCCACCACCGCCACCACGATGTAGGCGGCGGTGACCGGGAGTCCCATCCCGAGAATCAGCGCCACCAGCGCCGACAGGCCGAGCGCCGGGAGCAGTGAGCCCTGGGCCGCTCCGAGAAGGAGTTCCGCGAACTGGAGGCCGACGCCCGTCTGCCCGATCACGCCCACCACGATCCCGGCGGCGGCGCAGGCCAGGGAGACCGGGACCGCGGTCACCGCCCCCCGCGCCAGCCCGTCGAGAATCTTTCCGGGCCCCACCCGGGTGCGGCGCCGGAGCGCTCCGGCGCCCACCACCGCCAGACACCCGGCGGCCCCGACCAGCGGCGGCGAGTAGTTCATGAGCAGCAGCGCGACGACGACCCCGACCGCGGCGAGGAAGTGCGCCCCCTCGGCGAGCGTCGCAAGGATCGAGGGGCGCGACTCCATCGCCGCGATCCCGCGCCGGACCGAGAGTCCGTGGACGAACAGCAGCGTTCCCGCGAAGAAGAGCGCGGCGGGAAGCAAAGAGACGACGACGATCCGGGTGTAGGGGGTGTTCGTCAGCTCGGCCATCAGGAACGCCCCGGCGCCCATGATCGGCGGCATGAGCTGCCCGCCGGTGGAGGCCGCCGCCTCGATGCCTCCCGATTCCTCCCGGGAGAATCCGAGCCGCTTCATCATGGGGATCGTCAGCGCGCCGGTGGTCACGGTGTTCGCGATCGCCGATCCGGAGACCGAGCCCATGGCGGCCGACGCCATGACGGCCGCCTTGGCCGGCCCCCCGCGCGACCGGCCGGCGGCGGCGAAGGCCAGGTGGATGAAGAACCGGCCGCCGCCGGTCGACTCGAGGAGAGCCCCGAAGAGAACGAACACGAAGACCGTGCTCGACGCGACGCCGATGGGGAGGCCGAACAGTCCGGCGCCGGTGAAGACCTCGAAGCGGACGATGCGCTCCAGCTCGAATCCGCGGTGGGCCAGGAAACCGGGGAGATGGGACCCGAAGGCGTTGTAGGCGAGGAAGACCGCCACGACGCCGGTCATGACCGCGCCCACCCGGCGCCGCGTCGCCTCGAGGAGCAGCCCGAGCAGCAGCGCGCCGGCGGCCAGATCGAGGGGGTCGAGGCCATGGAGGATGTGCCCGATCCCCTGCCGGTCGAACCGGATCACCCAGATCCCCGCCAGGACCGAGGTTCCGGCGAGCGCCAGGTCGAGAGCTGACGGCCGGAATCCGCGCCGGCCGGCGGAGGACGCCGAGGGAACCAGAAAGCCCAGCGCCAGGATCCAGGTCAGGTGGATGGGCCTCAGCCACGTCGCGCCGAGGGAGCCGGTAACCGCCTGCCAGAGCTGGAACAGGGAAAGGCCCGCGCCCAGCAGCAGGATCAGCGTGGGGAGCGGCGGGCGCTCGCCCTCCGGCTGCGGTGGAAGGGCGCTCCCGGGAGCCGGCGCGGCGCCGGAACCGCTCAGGGCGGCCCCTCCCGACGCGCCGCCCGGGCCTCCTCGTAGAAGGCCTGGGCCCCGGGGTGGAGGGGCAGGCTCCCCACCTCGGGGACGCTGTCGAGGCGCAGGAAGTCGGCGTTCCGGGTGACGCTGCGGAACTCCTCGCGTCCGGCGAGCAGCGAGCGCGCGAATCCGTGGGCGATGTCGCGCGGGAGGTCCCGGTGCACGAAGAGGAGGTTCCAGAGCGATGGAGTCAGCGTGGGCTCGTCCACCCCGCGATAGACCCCGGGGGGCACTTCAATGCCCTGATAGGCGGGGTTGTCGGCCTCGATGGCGGCGATCTCTTCGGGCGTGAACGGGACCAGCACCAGATCCCTCGTGAGGCCGAGCTCCACAACGGACGCCACCCCGAGGCCGGCGGCGAGGAACACCGCGTCGAGCGCGCCGTCCTTGAGTCCGTTGATGCTCTGGTTGTAGTTCATCTGCCGCACCCGGATATCGGATTCGGCGATGCCCAACGCGCGCAGCACGTTCCGCGCTGTGACCTCGTTGCCCGAACCCGGGGGCCCCACCGACACCCTTGCGCCGCGCAGGTCCTCCACCGACTGCACGCCGCGCCCCGCCACGCTGAGCAGATGCACGATGTTGGGATACACCCGGCCCAGCACCCGGAGCGGAAGGGGCTCCGGGAAGCGCCCGGCGCCCCGGAAGGCGTCGGAGACCGCGTCCGCCTGGCCGAAGCCGATGTCGCTCTCTCCCTTCGCCACCTGGATCAGGTTGGTGACCGACCCGGCGCTCACCTCGGCGCGCACCACGACTCCGGGCACGTCCCGGGTCCACCGGCTCGCCACCGCGCCGCCCAGCGGGTAGTAGATCCCGGCGGTGGTCCCGGTCGCGAGCGCCATCGGCCGCGGCCGGTCGTCGGCGCAGCCGGCGATGAGCGCGGCAAGGGCCAGCGCAGGCGCCAGACGCCCCCGGGAGCCCCGCATCCGGCCGATGGTACCCGGCCCTCGCGCTGACGACGGATCAGGAACCAGCCGACGGCTCCTCCCGGTTCAGCCGCCGGCGGAGCCGATAGAGCAGATCCAGCGCATCGCGGGGCGTGAGACGGTCCGGGTCGATGCTCCGGATCTCCCGGGCGACGGCGGTTTCGAGCGGCGCCGGCCCCGGGTCGCTTCGCGGCGCGTCCTCCGCCGGCGTCTCGAGCCCGCTGGAGTTCGCGGCGAGCCCGTCCAGAACCTCCCGGGCGCGGCGGACCACCGCATCCGGGACCCCGGCGAGGCGCGCCACCTGGATCCCGTAGCTGCGGGGGTTGCCTCCCGGCGCGACCCGCCGGAGGAAGGCGATCGTGTCGGCGTGCTCGCGCGCTTCCACGTGGAGGTTCACGACCCCCGGCTCGCGTTCCGCGAGTTCGGTGAGCTCGTGGTAGTGGGTGGCAAAGAGCGTCTTCATGCGCAGGGAGGGGGAGCGGGCGATGTGCTCCACGACCGCCCAGGCGAGCGAAAGCCCGTCCCACGTCGCGGTGCCCCGTCCCACCTCGTCCAGCAGCACGAGGCTCCTCGAGGTGGCGTGGTGAAGGATGTGCGCCGTTTCCTCCATCTCGGTCAGGAAGGTGGAGCGTCCCCGCGAGAGATCATCCGAAGCCCCCACCCGGGCGAACACCCGATCCACCAGCGGCAGGCGGGCCCGTTCCGCGGGCGCGAACGAACCCGCCTGCGCCATCACCACATGGAGCGCCGTCTGGCGGAGGAAGGTCGACTTCCCGCCCATGTTGGGCCCCGTCAGGACGACGAGGAACCGGTCCGAGGCGAGCGACAGGTCGTTCGGAACGAACGCGTCCTCGGTGAGCGTTTCCACCACCGGATGCCGCCCGCCCCGCACCTCGAGGTCGTAGCCGGCATGCATTTCGGGCCGCACATAGCCGCGGGAGGCGGCCAGCGCGGCGAATCCGACCGCCACGTCCACCTCGGCGAGCGCGCCCGCCCGTTCGAGCAGCTCGGCGCCCGCCGCGCTGACGTGATCCTCGAGCTCGCGGAACAGGTCCGCCTCGAGCGCCGCGATGCGCTCCTCGGCGGTCGCCACCCGGGATTCGAACTCGCGGAGTTCCTCGGTGACGAAGCGCTCCGCGTTGAGCAGGGTCTGCCGCCGGTGGTAGTGCTCCGGAACCCGGTCGGCGAACGCCTTGCTTACCTCGATCGTGTACCCGAACACCTTGTTGTAGCGAACCTTCAGCGAGGCGATTCCCGTCCGGTCGCGCTCTCTCACCTCGACGCCCCGGATCGTCTCCCGGACATCGCGCCGCAACCGCCTCAGATCGTCGAGCTCGGGGGACACCCCCTCGCGGATCACGCCCCCCTCACGAGCGAGGGTCGGCGCGTCGGGCGCCACCGTGGCCTCGATCCGGCTCGCGATCTCGGGAAGCGGATCCAGCCGCTCCCGTAGCTCGCGAAGCTCCGCCGCGGTCGCTGGCGCGAGCGCCTCCCGGAGTCTTCCGGCGGCGCGCAGCGCCGAAACGATGCGCAGGTGCTCCCGGGGCCCGGCGACCCGCAGCGCCGCCCTCGAGGCGAGCCGCTCCAGATCGGGGCAGTTGGCGAGAGCGGCCCCCGCATCCTCCCGCAGGCTCCGCGCTTCCAGAAGGTTCTCGACCGACTCGTGGCGCCGTTCGATGGGCGCCTGCTCCACGAGCGGCTGCGCCAGCCGCCGGCGCAGCAGCCGGGCCCCCATCGCGGTCGCGGTGCGATCCAGCGTCCGGACCAGGGTGGCGTCGCGCGCCGAGGCGGCCGGGTCCGGCGAGAGCGGCTGGAACAGCTCCAGATTGCGCTGGGTCACCGCGTCGAGGACCATCCGGCGCGTGTCGTCGAGGCGCTTCAGCCGGACCAGGTGGCGAACCTGGCTCCGCTGGGTTTCCGCCAGATAGGTCACCGCCGCTCCGGCGGCGGCGATCGCGGCCGGCGAGCCCTCGACCCCGAACGACTCGAGCGACGCCGTCCGGAAGTGCCGGAGCAGGGCCTCCCGGGCGTGATCGGGTTCGAACCAGAACCCGGGGCGGAACGTGCAGACCGGCTCGTCGCCGGGGGCCGGCGGCCGGAGGTCCGGGGGAGAGCCCTCGGCGAGCAGGAGCTCGCGGGGGCGAAAGGAGGCGGCGGCCTCGGCGAGGTCGCGGCGCCGGGTGGAGGACGCGAACTCGGCTGCGGTGAAGTCGCCGGTCGAGAGGTCCACCCAGGCGGCGCCGAGGCGGGGTTCGCGTCCGGCGTCGAGCTCCGCGATCGCCATCAGGTAGGCCGCCTCCGCCCCGTCGAGGTAGGCGGGGTCGAGCCAGGTGGCGGGCGTCGCCACCCGGACGATCTCGCGCCGCACCGGCCCCTTCGACCTGCCGGCCGGCTCCACCTGATCGCAGACGGCGACGCGGAGGCCCGCGCGCACCAGCCGCGCGATGTAGGTCTCGGCGGCGTGCCACGGCACCCCGGCCATCGGAATCGGGACGCCGTGTTCGTCCTTCTGGCGCGACGAGACGGCGATGTTCAGGATCTCCGCCGCCTTCGTCGCATCCTCGTAGAAGACCTCGTAGAAGTCCCCCATCCGGAAGAACAGCAGCGCGTCCCCGGCCTCCCGCTTCAGCTCGAGGTATTGCCGCATTGCGGGCGACGCGCCGCCGGCGCGGCGGGCGGCTCGCGGCGGCCGGCGACGGGGCTCCTCCGGCGACGCCTCGGCGGGTCGCTTTCCCACCGGGAAGAGGCGCAGCGGGACGGACTCCACGGCGAACGATGCTACCTACCTCGCCACGGAGCCCCCAACGGCCTAGAGTGTTCAGGCTAGAGCCCTTCGCGGGAGGCCTCCGGATCCATGTTCCTCACCCTGCTCCTCGTCACGTTCGGCATCGCCCTGTCGGTGTCGCTCGCCGTCGTCCATCTCTTCGACCGCTCCATCGCCTCGATTCTGGAGAAGATCGTGACCGCGGAGCTGAGCGTCGCCTGGTGTCGCTACATCCGTTTCGCCGCGGTCGTGGTGGGCGTGTCCGGCGGCGTCCGCATCCGCGAACTGGAGCGCTACGTCTCGGCGCCTGACCAGGACCGGGACATTCTCGCGCTGAACGCGGACCGCTGGACGCTCGAGGTCTACCGCACCGTCATCGAGACGCTCCAGTCGATCGCCTGGATGCTGCTGGTGGTCTTCGTGGTGGCGCTGATCGCGTACGTCCTGTCCCGCGGCTTCGCCCTGCGCCACCGGACTCCTTCGGGGGAGCGGTAGGACAAGTGTCAGCGGCCCCGAAGGGCCGGGTTCTCGCCTTCGACACCACCGGCGCGCTCGGCGGAGTCGCGCTGTTCGATCCGCGGCATCCCGAGGCCGATCTCGTCGAGACCTTTGGCCCTTCCCGGATGCACTCGGCGCGGCTTCTGCCATCGGTCCGGTCGGTTCTGGAACGGTCCGCAACCGGCGCCGAGGGGGACAGCCCCCGGGCGGCGGGCGCTCGCCTCTCGCTCATCGCCGCCACCCGCGGGCCGGGATCCTTCACCGGCCTTCGGGTCGGACTCGCCACCCTTCATGGCCTCGGGCTGGCGCTCGAGGTTCCCCTCGCGGGGGTGTCGAGTCTGGAGGCCGCGGCGCTCGCGGATTTCCTGTCAGATCAAGCGCTCATGAGGCGACTCGCGCTCGTGGACGCGCTTCGCGGCGAGGTCTTCGCCGCCGTCTTTGGCGACCGGCCCGGGGGCCCGCTACACCCGGCCGGCGCTCCCGCGGGCGGGCCCTGGGTCATCCGCCCGGAGGATGTCGGACCACTGGCGCGGCGGGAAGGCGTCACCCGCGTCTGCGGTCCGGGGGCGGCGCGCTACGCCGACCGCATCCGCTCAAGCCTCGACCGGGCCGGGGCGCGCAGCGCCGCATTGGCTCGCGAACCGGTCCCCCTCGCTTCGGCCGCGGCCCGGCTGGGCGCGGCGATGCGGGATCACGATCCGAAGGCGCTCCCGGCGAGCGTTGCTCCCGAGTATCTGCGCGATCCGGACATCCACGGCGACCCGCCCGCGGCCGCTAGTCCACCGGGCAGATGAGGGCCCTGTCCCAGGCGCTGCGGCGACCCGTCGCCGGCTGTCACGCTCCTGTAATCTAGGGTCCTCCCGAGGAGGAACCCATGGTCACCGACCCGGTCGATTCCGAGTCCCCGGCCCGCGCCGGGGACCAGCAGACCCGTCTCGAAGCGCTCATCCGCCAGCATCGGGAGCTCGACGAGCAACTCAGGGAAATGTCCCGGCGACGCGGGCTCTCGGCGGCGGAGGAGATGGAGGCGGCCATGATGAAGAAGCGCAAGCTGTGGCTGAAGGACCAGATCGCCGCGCTCTCCTCCTCCGGTTGAACGCGCGGTCAACCGGCGCTCCCATCCGCTGCGGGGCGCTTCCGGCGGCGGCGGCCGGGACGCTGCGGCGCGTTCCCGGGGGAGGGTCGGATCGACGATGAGAATCCCGCTGGACCCTGACGCCCGGGTCTTCGTGGCGGCGCCGCTGGCCGGAGCGCTCGTTCTGGCCGGCCTCGCCCACTGGGGCGGTTTCCCGGCGCTCTTCGGACTCGCCGGGCTGCTGGCGGCCGCGGCGGTCTTCTGCGTCTTCTTCTTCCGCGATCCGGAGCGCGTCCCCGACGGCGGCGAGGACGCGGTCCTGGCGCCAGCCGACGGCCGGGTGACCGACGCGGCGCCGGTGGCGCCAGGCGGCGAACTCCGGGTCAGCATCTTCCTGTCGGTCTTCAACGTGCACGTCAACCGCTCCCCGGTCGCGGGGACGGTGAGCGCATTGCGCTACCGGAAGGGCGAGTTCCGGGCGGCGTTCCGCAAGGACGCGGCGCAGCGGAACGAGAGCAACGAACTCGTTCTGACGACGCCGCACGGCGACGTGACGGTTCGCCAGATCGTGGGCGTGCTGGCGCGGCGGATCGTCTGCCGGGTCCGACGGGGGGACCGGCTGGAGCGCGGTCAGCGCTTCGGGCTGATGCGTTTCGGATCCCGGACCGACGTCATCCTGCCCCCGGGCTTCTCGCTCGCGGTCCGCCCCGGAGACCGGGTTCGGGGCGGGAAGACCGTCATCGCCCGGCTCACGGCGGAACCATGAAGCTGGAGAAGGGGCTCCGCAGCCGCTTCGGCCGAAAGGATCGGCGGGCTAAGTCCGGCCTGCGGACCAGGCGCGGGGTCTTCCTCCTCCCCAGCCTCTTTACCGTCGCCAATATCTTTCTGGGGTTCTTCTCGATCGCCCGGAGCCTCGACGGCGAATTCGCCGCCGCCGCGCTCGCCATCGGCTTCGCGATCCTGGCGGACCTGGTCGACGGCCGCGTGGCGCGATTCGCGGATGCCGCCAGCGAGTTCGGCCGCGAACTCGACTCGCTCGCCGACATGAGCTCGTTCGGCGTTGCGCCGGCCGTCCTCCTCTACGCCTGGGCCCTCCACGAGCTTCCCCGGACCGGCTGGCTGGTCGCGGCCCTGTTCGCGGTCTGCGCCGGCGTGCGGCTCGCCCGCTTCAACGTGGGCCGGCTCACCTCCGACAGCGGCTTCTACACCGGTCTGTCGACCCCGGCGGCGGCCGCCCTGGTGGGCGCCGTGGTGTTCTGGCGCCCGGACCCGCTTCCGCCGGGAACGCTGTCTGTGGTCTGCATGTTCGGCGCGCTCCTGCTGGCGCTGCTGATGAACAGCCCGATCCCCTACCGGAGCTTCAAGGGCCTGGGTGGTCGCCGCGCCGACTCGTGGCGCACCGTGCTGGTGGTGGCGGTGGTCATCGTCGCGACCCTCGCCGAACCGGTCTTCATGTACCTGTTCCTTTCGATCGGCTACGCCGTACAGCCGGCGCTGTCGGGACTGGCGCGCGCGCTTCGCGGCCGGCGCCGTCGCGCCTCCGAAGAGACACCCGTCGCCGGGCCACGCCCGGACTCGCCCTGAAGACCCTTCGGCGGCCTCCGCTCGGGGGCGGGGCGCTGCGCGCCCTCGCCGCCGCGGCGGCCATCCTGGCGTCCGGTTGCGCCGCGCCGGCCGACCCGGAGGCGTTTCCGGCCCGGCCGCTGGAAATCGTCTCCTGGGCCACGCCCGGCGGGCCCAGCGACCTGCTGGCGCGCGCCCTCGCCCGGGCGGCCCCTCCCCACTTCGACGGCCAGCGCTTCCTGGTGGTGACCCGGCAGGGCGGGGCGGGGGCCGTGGGCATGCAGTACCTGACCCGCCAGGCGGGGGATCCTCACGTCCTCGGAGTCTTCACCGCCAGCGGAACGGTCAACATGGCGACCGGGAGGATCCCCTTCACGCCTTCCGACTTCACGCCCATCCTTCGCATCCAGCGTGATCCGTTCCTCGTCGCGGTGCGCGACGACAGCCCCTTCGCAGACCTCGAGGCCCTGATGCGGGCGTCGCGATCCCGGCCGGGCGAAGTCTCGGTGTCCGGCTTCGGGGCGGCCTCGGCGCACTTCCTCGGCTTCGCCCGGCTCCGGGCGGCGGCGGGGGATCCGGACATCCGCTGGATCGCGTACGAGGGTTCCCAGGACGCCGTGGTGGCGGCGCTCGGGGGACACACTGACGCCGCCCACACGAACTACAACATCGTGCGCGAGCATCTCCGCGCGGGCTCGATGCGCGTGCTCGCTTCGGCGCTCCCGCTTCGCGCCCTCGACGGGGTCCCGAGCTATGCCGACCTCGGCTACGAGCTCTCCCCCATGCATTGGAGGGGCGTCGTGGGCCCGCCGGGGCTCTCTCCCGGGATCCAGGCCGACCTGCGGCGGCGATTGCTGGCGGTGATCCGGTCGCCGGACTTCCTCGAATACATGGAGCGCGCCGCCATGGAAGAGGCGGTCATGGAGAGTCCGGACGCGTTCGGCGCCTGGATGGAATCGGAGGTCGCGGCGAGCCGCGACCTGCTTCGTGGTCTCGGGCTCTTCCGGGAGTAGCGACGGCGCGAGGCTTCTCCAGAGCCTCCGCCAGATACTCGAACCCGCGCTGCTGATCGCGCTCGCGGCGCTGGTCCTCGTCGACGCGGACAGCTATCCGGGCGCCTTCGAGCCGGGGGCGCCCGGCCCCGCGTTCCTGCCGCGGATCCTCGCCGCGCTGCTGATCGGCGGCGGCGTCGCGCTCGCCGGGCGAACGGTCCGGAGGCGGCGCGCCGGGCGCCTCCCCGAGGACCGGCCCCCGGCCGGACCGCGCCTTCGCCGGTGGGCCCCCTGGGTGGCCGGCGCGTGGATGGCGGGCGCGCTCGCGGCGCTCCCGGTCGTGGGAACCCTCGGAACCCTGCCGCTGCTGGTGGCGGGGCTCCTCTGGCTCGCCGGCGAGCGGACGCCGTGGATCCTGCTGGGGGTTCCCCTGGCGTTTTCGGGCCTCGTCTGGGGTCTGTTCGTCTGGCTCCTCGCTGTTCCCCTGCCGTAGCAGTCGTTCGCCGGGAGAGTTTCGTGGAGTTCCTCGACGGGCTCGCGACCGCGCTCTCGCCCGGAAACCTCCTCGCCATCCTCGCCGGCGCCACGCTCGGCGTCTTCGCCGGGGCCGTTCCCGGCCTGAGCTCGACCGTGGGGCTGGCGCTCGTCCTGCCGGTCACCTTCGCGCTCGAGCCCGTTCCGGCGCTCCTCATGATGACCGCGCTCTACATGGCGGCGGAGTACGGCGGGTCGATCACCGCGATCGCCATCGGAGTGCCCGGAAGCGCCCCCGCGCTCGCCACCACCTTCGACGGCTACGCCATGACCCGCCACGGAGAGGCCGCCCGCGCCTTCGGCATCTCGCTGTTCGGGTCGATGAGCGGAGGCATCCTCGGGACGCTGTTCCTGGTGGCCGCGCTCGCGCCGCTCTCCCGCGCCGCGGTGGCGTTCGGCCCCGCCGAGTTCTTCGGGCTCGGCGTGTTCGGATTGGCGATCGTGGCGAACCTGGTCGGGAGGGACCCGCTCCGCGGAGTCATCAGCGCGGCGCTCGGCATGCTCGCGTTTGTCGTGGGGCTGGATGTCCTCACCGGGGCGCCCCGACTGACGTTTGGCTCCACGCGGCTCATGGATGGACTCGGACTCGTGCCGATGCTGATCGGGTTCTTCGCGATCGCGGAGGCGCTCCGTTCCCTGGCCGAGGGGGACGGTGAGCGGGTCGCCGCGCCCGCCCGGCTCTCCGGGGCGCTTCCGCGCTTCACCGAGCTGATCCGTCTGTGGCCGGCGGTTCTGCGGGGATCGCTGATCGGCGGTCTGATCGGCGCGGTGCCCGGCGCCGGCGCGACGATCGCCTCGATCGTCGCGTGGAACGAGGAGCGCCGGGCCTCCCGCGCCCCGCACCGCTTCGGCGCCGGCGAGCCGGCGGGCGTCGCGGCGCCCGAGGCGGCGAACAACGCCTGCGTGGGCGCCGCGATGATCCCGTTGCTGGCGCTCGGCGTGCCGGGCTCCGCGAGCGCCGCGGTGCTGCTCGGGGCGCTCACCGTCCAGGGAGTGGCGCCCGGGCCGCTCCTCATGTCGGAGCAGTCCGGTCTGGTTCACGCCATCTACGCGGGGTTCCTGATCGCCGTCGCTCTCATGGCGGGAATCGGACGGCTCGGGATCCCCCTCTGGGTGCGCGTGGCCCGGCTTCGCCCCGGAATCCTCATGCCGCTCGTGGTGGCCGTGTCGCTGCTGGGGGCGTTCGCGTTGCGGGGCAACCTGGGGGACGCCTGGGCGGCGCTCTTCTTCGGAGGCGCCGGTTTCGTGATGCTGCGGGCGGGTTACCCGCTGGCGCCCGCCGTCCTGGGCCTGATCCTCGGGCCGATGATCGAGACCAACTATCGCCGCGCCCTGACCCTCTCCTCGGGCTCGCACTCGGTGTTCCTCGAGAGCCCCATCGCCCTCGCGCTGCTCGCGCTGGCGGCGCTCAGCTTCGCCTCGCCGCTGGTGCGGGCCCGCCTGCGGCGACGCGCCGGACGAAACGCGACGGACTCCTGACTATCCTGTAACGAAATGAACGAGACGAACGCGGTCCTCGACTTCGCGCTGGGGACCTCCCTGGACGAGTTTCCGGACGAGCTGATCGCGCTGGGCCGCCGGACGGTCGTCGACGGTTTCGGGGTGCTCCTCGCCGGCGCGACCGAACCCTGCTGCCGGATCGTGCAGGAGCAGATCCACGTTCAGGGGGGACATGCGGAAGCGACGATCTTCGGGACGAACGGGCGGGCGCCGGCGTCGCTGGCGGCGCGCGCGAACGGGACCGCCGGCCACGCGATGGACTACGACGACACCCAGTTGTCCAACGCGCCGGACCGGATCTTCGGACTCCTGACCCATCCCACGGTGGCCCCGCTGGCGGCCGGGCTCGCGGTGGCCGAGCGCGAAGGCGCGAGCGGCCGTCGCCTGCTCGAGGCCTTTCTGATCGGGCTCGAAGTCGAGTGCAAGGTCTCGGAGGCCATCCACCCGCGCCACTACCAGGAGGGGTTCCACTCGACGGCGACGGTGGGAACGATCGGCGCGACGATCACCGCCGGACTGCTCGCCGGGCTCGACCGGGATGCGCTCGGGATGGCGCTCGGGATCGCGGCCAGCCTCGCCGCCGGCATCCGGCTGGGATTCGGCACGATGACGAAGCCGCTGCACGCCGGTCGGGCGGCGGAGAACGGAGTCCTCGCGGTGGATCTCGCCGCCCGCGGGTTCACCGCCGGACGGGACGCCCTCGAGGCGCCGTGGGGGTTCTTCCGGGTGTTCGGCGGAGGTTTCGACCCGGAGCGCCTCGCCCTCGGCCAGCCGTGGACGCTGATGGACCCGGGCGTCTCGATCAAGATGTTTCCGTCGGGCAGCCTCGGACACCCGAGCATCGCGGCGCTCCTGAAGCTCGTCGAGGAGCGTGACGTGGAGGCCGGAGACGTTGACGCCGTCACGTTCCGGGCCGGGAGGAACATCCTGAATCCGCTGCGCTACGGCGTCCCCCGAAGCGCGCTCGAGGCGAAGTTCTCGATCCCGTTCGTGCTCTCCGCGGTTCTGCTCCGGCGCCGGGTGGGAATCCGGGAGTTCGCGGACGGGTTCTTCGAGGATCCCGCGACCGTCCGGATGATGCGGCGGGTGAGCGTCGAGTTCGACGAGGAGATCGACGCCCGGGGCTATGACCGGATGCGCAGCGCGATGGAGATCCGCCTGCGGGACGGCCGGCTGCTCCGGTGCGAGGCCGACACCTACCCCGGGGGACCCGAGCAGCCCCTCACCACCGGGGAGCTGCACTCCAAGTTCACCGAGTGCGCCGCGCTGGTGCTCGAGCCGGAGGGCGTCGGCCCGGTTCTGGACCTGGTCGACCGGGTCGACGAGGTCCCTGTCATGGCGGATCTGGTGCGGGCCCACGACAAGGCGCTCCGCCGGGGTCCGGCGTGAAGTCCGCGCTTCGAGCGGGCGTCGGCGTCCTGGCGCTGGTCCTCGCCGTGGCCTGCGGCGGCCCGGGGGAGCCTCCCTGGGAGGTCCTCCAGACCGAGTCGGGGCGGATGGTCCCGATGCGCGACGGAGTCCGCCTCGCCACCGATGTCTTCCGACCGGCGCTCGACGGGGAGCCGCTGACGGAGCGATTCCCGGCGCTCCTCCACCGCACCCCCTACGACCGGACCTCGGAACGGCTCGCCGAACAGGCCCGGTGGTTCGCCTCGATGGGGTACGTGGTGGTCCTGCAGGACATGCGCGGCCTCTACGGCTCCGAGGGGGTCTTCCACAAGTACCACGAGTTCGACGCCCCGGACGGGTTCGACACGATCGCGTGGATCGCGTCGCTCGACTTCACCGGCGACCGGGTGGGCATGTGGGGGACGTCCTACGGCGCCCACACCCAGGCGGATGCGGCGAAGCTGGCGCCCCCCGCGCTCGGAACGCTGGTCCTCAACATGGGCGGACTCTCCGACCCCTGGACCCACAAGGTCCGCAACCACGGCGCCTTCGAACTGGGACAGCAACTCGGCTGGGCGCACAGCCAGCTCTCCGCGGTGATGGAAGGGGACGAGGCCCGTCGTCAGCTCGAGGCGTCGTCTCCCGCCGACTGGTTTCCCCTCACGCCCTTCGTCCTCGACGGCTCGCCGCTCGCGGTGGCGCCCAACTTCGAGGCCTACTACCTCGAGATGCAGAACCTGGGGGACTACGACGACTGGTTCCGTGGAATCGGCCGCAACTGGCTCGAGTACTACGACCAGACCGCCGACGTCCCGATGCTCCACGTCGGGGGGTGGTACGACTCCTACGCGCCCGGAACGATCCAGAGCTACGGGGAGCTGGCCGCGCGGAAGACGGCGCCGATGCGGCTGGTCATGGGGCCGTGGACCCATGGGCGCAACGCCAGCTCGTTCGCCGGGGACATCGAGTTCGGCGAGGGAGCGGCCATTGCCGACTTCGCCCGCGAGTTCCATCTCCGGTGGTTCGATCACCACCTCAAGGGACGGGGCGACGGGAATCCGTTTTCCGAGGCGACCGGCCCGGTCACCCTGTTCGTGATGGGCGGCGGCGACGGCCGCCGGGACGCGAACGGGAGACTCTTCCACGGAGGGGCCTGGGAGAGCTTCGACGCCTGGCCGCCCGCAGGGACCGGCGCGGTGGAGTACTACCTGCGGCGCGGCGGCGGGCTGGCCCTCGAGCCGCCCGGGGACGGGGAGGGGGACAGCCGGTTCACCTACGACCCGGAGCATCCGGCGCCCACGATCGGCGGCGCCTTTTCGGGAGCGCTGAAGCGGGGGGGATACGACCAGCGGGAGCGGACCTTCGTTTCCCTCGAGGGCGGATCCGCGAACGGATTCTTCGGCTCCGAGGTGGACGGCCGCCGGACCGCGGAGCGACCCGATGTCCTCGTCTTCGAGACCGATCCGCTCGAGGAGGACCTCGTCGTGATCGGTCCGGTGAGCGCGCGGCTCTTCGTCTCGTCCAGCGCGCCGGACACCGACTTCACCGCCAAGCTGGTGGACGTCTATCCCCCGCACGACGACTATCCCGAAGGGTTCGACCTGAACATCACCGACGGCATTTTGCGGGCGCGCTACCGCGACTCACGGGAAGCGGCCGCGCCTCCGATGGCCCCCGGGGAGGTCTACGAGGTCGAGATCACGCTGTTCCCCACCGCGAACCGGTTCCGGGCGGGCCACCGGCTCCGGCTCGAGATTTCGAGTTCCAACTACCCACGCTTCGACCCGAATCCGAACACCGGAGAGCCTCTCGGCCGCCACACCCGAACCATTCCGGCGGACAACACGGTCCACCACGCCCCCACGCGGGCCTCGGCCCTGATCCTCCCGGTCCGGCGGTAACGCCGACCGTGGTCAGCGGGTCCAGATCGTGATTTCGCGGATCCGCCAGGCGGACGGGTTCGAGTCGAGCGGATCGGGGAGGCCCGGCGAATCGCCGACCCCGATCCGTTCGAGGCCCACCCGGAGGCGCTCCTCGACCAGGCGATCGGTGCCGATGGCGAAGCTGGTCCATTCGGCGATGAACAGCAGGTAGCTGCGGTCCGGCGTGAACCGGATGGATCCGGGGAGTTCTCTCCAGGCCACCGGGGCGCGGGCCCGGAACAGGCCGGACAGCCTTCGCCGCAACTCCCGGCCGCGCACGCTCCGCCGACTCTCGTCCGGGAAGGCGAGGAGCGCCCAGTCCGGCGGATACAGGCCCTCGAGCGCGGCGGCGTCGGCCTGGCCGAACGCCGCTTCGAAGCGGCGAAAGATCTCCTCGGTTCCGATTTCCGTCGGCGCGAGCGGCCCGCAGCCGGCGACGACGACCAGGACATGGGCCGCGAGACCCCGGCCCGCCAGTGAGACGGGAAGCCTCACGCCGGATCCCCGTCGGGCTCTTTCCGAGGCGCCGGCGAACTCTCCGGCGCCGCGGAGGCCTCTTCTCCGAGAGGCAACTCGAGGACCATGAGCGTTCCGCGCGCGCCGTCGGCTCGCGGCCCCGCCGCAATCCGGCCGCCGTGCGCCTCCGCGAAGCGGCGGGCGTTCGCGAGCCCCAGGCCGGACCCGCGCGTCCGGGTCGAGAACTCGGCGTCGAAGATGCGGTCCCGGAGGGGCTCGGGGATGCCGGGGCCATCGTCTTCGACCTCGATGCGCGCCAGCCCTCGCGTGGGTTCGCCGGCGACCCGCACCTCGATGCGGCCCATTCGGACCGTTTCCCGGGCCGCCGATCCGGCCGACACGTCGTCCTGAAAGGACTCCACCGCGTTCAGCAGCAGGTTCTCCACGATGCGGGCGACGATCTCCGGGTCGGCCTGCGCCCGGACCGGGCGATCGGTCCGGACGACGACCTCGGGGCCGGACCGGTTGCGGCGCCACGGCCCCACCGTCCGGCGCACCAGACCCGCCAGGTCCACGCTCTCCCGCTGGAGCGGGGCTCCAAGGGCCGAGAACTCCGAAGAAATCCGCCGCAGGCGTTCGACCTGCGCGAGGATGTCCCCGACGCTCTCATCGGCGGCCGACCGGGGATCGGCGCCCCGGGGATCCTGAAGCACCCGCCGGATGTAGTCGGCCGCCAACCCGATCGGCGCGAGGGCGTTCTTGATGTCGTGAGCCACTCGGCGGGTCAGATCCGCTGCGGCCTCCTCCCGCATCCGCCGCCGAACGCTCGGGATCCGGCGCGCCAGCCGCTCGACGCTACCCGCGAGCAGCCGCAGCTCCACCACCGTGCCGGGAACCGGGAGCGTCCGGGCGGGAGCGCCGTCCGCGATCCGGCCGGTGGCGCGGGCGAGCCCCCGGACCGGCGCGGCCAGCCGCCGCGCCAGCAGCCCCGGCAGCAGGATCGCGAAGACGAGCGCGATCGAGCCGCCCCCGAGGATCAGACTGCGCTGGAGAGCCCGCACCTCCTCGAGGCGTCCAGCTTCGTCGGCGGCGAGGGGAACAGCGAGGAACGTCGGCTCCCCCAGCGGCGAAGGGATCGGCAACGACGTCCAGAGCACCCGGTGGCGAAGACGCCCCGCCTGTTCGATGCTGAAGTCCTCCGGGATCCGGGGATCCCCCCGCAGAACCGCGGCGTGCGCCTGCGGCGGCGGCCGGGAGGGGAGCAGCCCGGTCTCGACGAGTTCCGGACGGCTCACCGCCAGCAGCGCGCCTCCGGTGTAGAGAGCGGCGTCGGTGTCCGTCTGGTCGGCGGCGTGCGCCAGCCGGAGGCCGAGCTCCTCGGGCGGCGCCGCCAGGTCGAACGCGCCCAGCTCCGAGGCCACCCGCTCCACCGTGCGCGAGCGGGCCACCGCCTCCTCGTCGCTCGCCGCTTCCAGAAGCGTGGCGAACATGCCCTCGGCGAGCAGCGCGAGCCCCAGGATGGCGATCAGGACCGCCGCGGCGAGGGTCTCGGTGAGCTGCATCTGGAAGCTCCGGCGCGCCGGCGTCCCGCGCGGGTTCGGCCGCAACCGGCGGATCCGCGCGCCGCCGGCGACGAGCAGCGCGAGGAGCGCCGCGAGCAGAATCCACCCCAGCAGCGCGGTGACGCGATCGCTGGCCCCGGTCCCGATCCAGGACACAACGAACCGGTCTTCGTCGACCGGAACCGTGACGGCGGTCCGCCCCGGTTCGGTGGCGAACGCCGAAGCCGCCGGCCGCGTCAGACGAAGGTCCCTTCCGCTGAAGACGGCGGGCGCCGTCCCTCCGCGAACGACGAAGTGGTCCGCGATGCCGGCGGACCGGGGGACCAGGGGGATCTCGCGGTCGCGGTCCGCCGCCCGCAGGGTCACGGTTTCGCCGGATGCGAAGCGGCGGCGCGTCGTCAGGAGCGTCTCGTCCCCGAACCTGGGCCGGGACCGCCCTCCGGAAAGATCCTCCGCGGCGCACCCGGCGATGGGCGACCACTCGTTCGGCGCCGGCTCGGACGGAGGCGGATCCGGACGCCGCGAGAGCCGTGCGCCGAAGCGCGATGTCGGTCTCTCGGGGTGGCGAACCTCCAGGCCGCTCGCCGCGGTCAGGTGCGGCAGACCGGTCCGGCGCCACAGCTCGTAGGCGCTCCTCCCCGCAAGCGACGCCTCGGCGTCGAGCGCGCTCCGGGCCTGCTCGAGGGCGTGGCAGATGGCGAACCGGTGCCGCAGGACCTGGACCGGCGCGGCGGACCGCGCGTACTGGTTCCGAACCTCTTCCTGCCGCCACTCGAGCGCCGGGTACCAGACCATCGTGGGCGCGGCAAACAGGCCGAAGGCCGCCAGAAAGGCGAGCCCGGGCTCGTGGGACAGAAGGGGCCGACGCAGGCGACGGAGCGCGAGGAGGCTTCGTCGCCAGCCCACCACCGCCGCCGCCCCCAGCACCGGGAACACCGCGAGGGCGAGGGGCGCCCCCCAGATCAGGGAAGCGGCCCCGACGACGGCGAGCGCCGCCAGCGCGCCCGGGAGAACCGGGCGCAGGAGCGCCGCCAACAGCAGGCCGAACGCAGCAAAGAACAGGAGGAAGGCGCTCCAGGCCAGCACTTCGGCCCATCCCACGCCGACCCGCCAGGTGGGAGCGAACGGCGTCGCGCCGGATCCGCCTCCGAGCTCGAGGAAGGCCACCGCCGCCACCGCGAACGCTCCGGCCGCAGCGCCCCGGATCAGGGCGCGCGCGCCGCCCCCCCGGGGCCGCGACCGGCGCAGCATTCGCATCGAGACGACGCGCACCGACAGGAAGAATGCGAGCGCGGTCGCCACCGCGTCCAGCGGGGAGCCGGACCAGAAGTCCGCCGAAAGGGCCGGGAGGCTCCCGCCGGCCGGCAGCAGGGGGGCCCCTGACTCGGCGCCGGGCGCCGGCGCCGGCAGCGCCCCCACGAAGACGCCGCCGGCGATCCGGATCACCCAGACGCCGGCGATGGCGGCGAGCGATCCGCGTCGCCAGAGCGCGACCCCCGCCGCCAGCCCCCCGAGCAGCAACGCCGCCGCCCCGATGACGCCGGCGGCGGCGCGCCGCTCGGCGCGCCGGGCCGGAACCGGGGCCACAACCGTGCTCGCGGAGCCAAGCAACTGGCCGTCGTAGGCGCGAAGCGCGAAGAAATATCGCTGGGAACCCTCGGGGCCATCGACGAATTCCTCTCCGCGCCTCTCGAACAGCTCGGCCAGCGGCTGCGGGTCTTCGGCGCCCTCCAGAAGCTGCGCCTCGACGCCCCGTCCGGCCGCCGCCTCAACCACCGAAAGCGCCGGCGCCCCGGAGGATGGGGGCGATGACACCAGAATCGGCGCTTCCACCGTGACCAGGCCGCGCAGCGTCCGGGTGCAGTCGGCGGCCGCCAGGACCCCGCCCGACCCCCGTTCGGAGTAGAGGAAGAGCGGAAAGGCCGGATCGGGACAGGTCTCCGGAGTCACGCCGTCCGGAAAGAACTCCGCCAGCGCCTCTCCGAGATCGGTGGCGCCGGGCGACCACGCGATCGGACGGAGCCGGTCGTCGTGCAGCGTGGCGCCGCCCGGCCCGAACTCATTCCCCGGCAGGGGCCAGCCAGCGAGAATCTCGAACGCCAGCGACCGGAAGTCGCGCGCATCCGAGCCCTCCACGGCGGCCGCGAGGTTGGGCGTGCGAGCCAGCAGGTAGGCCGCATCCCCGATGCGCCGGGTGGTGTCCGCCAGCCAGGTGTCGACCCGCCCCGCGGCTCGCGCCGCCGAGCCCGGTCCGGCGACGGGATCGGTCGCGATCGCCGCGCCGCAGACGAACGCCGCGAGCCCCGCCGCTGCGAGCGGCGCCACGATCCCGGTCGGGCCTGCCGCCTTCCCGGACCCCGAAGCGCGTCGGCGCCACGCCAGCAGGAGAACGCCGGCGCAGGCGACGACGGCCGACCAACGGGCGAACATCGGGAGCGCGCCGAACGCCGTGCTCACGTCGATCATGGCGATCAGGAACAGCGCGGCCGCCGCGGCCGCGACCAATGCTCCGACCGGCCTCGACGAGCCTCGCCAGCGTCTCCAGCCGAGCATGAAATCCACGAACGATCTCCTCCCGCGCGCAACCCCGGCGGCGGGCGGGAGGGGGCGTAAAGTACAAGCAGAACCGGCGCCGCCGGATCTTGGCCTGTTGACGAAGCCGCGTGAGCGCCGGGGCCGCGACCGGGGAAACCCGGACGCGGAGGTCTGGCCGGGGTCCACCGACGACCCGGCCGGTGGTCTCCGGCGCGTGGATCCGGTTCGACCGGGCGGTCGCGCCCGGCGGCTCGCCGCCCGGGTCCTCCTCGGCGGCGGCGTCCTCCTGCTGTCGGCGTCGACCATCCATCCCCCCGGCCATCCCCCGGAACAACCCCCGGAGCAACCTCCGGAACAGCCCCCGACCGAGCCGCCCGGGGAGTCGGAGCTCCCACCACCCGAGGGCGAAGCGGGAGAGGTCGCTCCCCCGGAGACGCCGCCCGACGCCGGCGAGGAGGAGCCCGCGACCGAAGGCGCGGTCGAGACCGGCGAGGAGGAAGAGCCGGAGACCGGACCGCCGGGCGCGGGCGCTCCCCCGGACACCGCGGTGGCGCCGCTCGGCGGGATTCTCCCCGGAGACCTGATCGTCGCCTCCGGTCCGGGGGGACCGCTCGTCCAGATCCTCCCCCTCGAGCACGGCGTCGCGGCCCGCACGGCGACCGGCGCAGTCGCGGTCTATTCCGACCGGGCGACCTCGCCCCGCTGGCGAGCCTCGCTCGGCGCGACGTTCCTCGGGGAGGCGACCCAGGGGCTCCTGGTGCTGAACCGGGAGGGGGAGGCCGCGATCCACCGGATCACCGATGGAGCGCGCCTCGGCGGCTTCTCCACCGGGCTGGCCCCCGGAGCCACGGCCCCCGGCGACGGTCCCTGGCCGGAGGATCGGCCTCCGGCGGCCGTCGCGGGCGGGGTGCTCTACGTTGTCGTCGCCGGGGCCCTCCATGGCTACGCCGTCCCGGACGGCGACCGGGTGCTTCTGGCCGAGCTCCCGGGGCCGGGCGCGACCGCGGTGGTCGCGACGACGCTCCGGGCGGCCTCCGGGGCGCGATCCGGCCGCGCCGCTCCGGCGACGCCGGTCCTGCTCGTGTCGCTCGACGCCGACGGCGTCGCGGCGGTCGACGGCCCGACCGCTGGGTCCGGCGGCGTCCGGTGGACGGCGCCAACCGAAGGGGCGCTCGCAACGCCGGTCGTGGCGCTGCCGGAACGAAACCTGGCGATCGCCGCCGAGGCGAACGGCGGGCTGTCGGCGTTTCGTCTCGAAGACGGCCGGCGCCGCTGGCGGTGGTCGCTCGCCGAGGGATTCGATCACCCTCCCCTGGCGCAAGGGGATCGGCTCTACGCGGCGACCCGCGCGAACACGATCTACGCCTTTGACGCCGCCACCGGAGCCGAGCAGTGGAGAGCCGGGCTGCCGGGACGCGCCGCCGCGAGCCCGCTGCGCCTGGCTGGCGCGCTGATCGTGGCCACCCGCGACGGATGGGTGCTCGAGCTGAACCCGCAGAACGGCATGGCCATGGGCCGGCCCCGCGACCTCGGCGCCGAGGTCACCGGGGCGGTCGCGAGCCGCGGCGACGCGTCCCGCGAACAGGGCTGGCGCGCCCGTCGCCTGCTTCTGGGCCTTCGGGACGGAAGCCTGGCCACGCTGGGTCCGCGGCTGGGCGCCGCATCACCGGCGCCTTCCGGTAATGTCCCGCCGCGCTGATGCAGTCCGTGGCGATCCCCGCTCCATGACCGCCGTCCCGGACACACCGGGTTGCCCCGAGTCCATCCTGATCGTGGACTTCGGCTCGCAGTACACCCAGCTCATCGCGCGCCGCCTGCGCGAACTCGGGGTCTTCAGCGAGATCCTGCCCTGCACCGCCGCCCCCGAGGACCTTCGACGCTCCCATCCCCGCGGCATCGTGCTCTCCGGCGGGCCGGAGAGCGTCTACGGAGACGGCGCTCCGGAGGCGCCGGAGGGACTCCTCGACGCCGACGTCCCGGTCCTCGGCGTCTGCTACGGCATGCAGCTCCTCGCCCGCGACTGCGGCGGCGATGTCCGGCCGGCCGAACGACGGTCCTACGGGCCGGCCGTCTTTCGCCACGACGGTTCCGGGCGGCTGTTCCGCGGGGTCCCGCCGCAATTCCGGGCGTGGGCCAGCCACGGGGACCAGGTCCACGCCCTGCCCGAGGGCTTCCGCCACACCGGCGGGACGACGCAAAACGCCCTCGCGGCCTTCGAGCACCCGGACCGGGGGCTGTACGGCGTCCAGTTTCACCCGGAAGTGGTCCACACCGAGCACGGCGCGCGCATTCTGGAGAACTTCGCCTTCGGGGTCTGCGGAGCGCGCGGCGACTGGTCGCCGAGGTCCCACGCCGAGCACGCCATCGCCGCCATCCGGCACACCGTCGGTGACGGACAGGTCGTCTGCGGCGCCTCCGGCGGCGTGGATTCCACCGTGACGGCCATGCTGGTTCACCGGGCGATCGGCGACCGGCTCCACTGCATCTTCGTGGACAACGGGGTTCTCCGGAAGAACGAGGCGGCCCAGGTCCGGTCGGCGTTCGAAGAGGGACTCGGAATCCCGCTCCGCGCGGTGGACGCCTCGGAGCGGTTCCTGAAGCGCCTCGCCGGTGTCCGGAGCCCGGAGCGCAAGCGCCAGGTCATCGGACGCGAGTTCATCCGGGTGTTCGAGGAGGAGGCGCGGTCGCTCTCCGGAGTCCGCTTCCTCGCGCAGGGAACGCTCTACCCGGATGTCATCGAGAGCGTCTCGGTGAAGGGACCCTCCGCGGTCATCAAGAGCCACCACAATGTTGGCGGGCTCCCGAAGCGCATGCGGCTCGGTCTGATCGAGCCGCTCCGCGAGCTCTTCAAGGATGAGGTCCGCGCGCTCGGCAGGGAACTCGGCGCTCCCGAGGCCCTGATCGGACGCCATCCTTTTCCGGGTCCCGGCCTGGCGGTCCGGGTGCTGGGCCCGGTGGAGCCGGAGGGCCTGGCGCTGCTCCGCGAGGCGGACGCCATCTTCGAGGACGAGATCCGCGCCGCCGGGCTGTACGACCGGATCTGGCAGGCGTTCGCCGTGCTGCTGCCGCTGAGGACCGTCGGGGTCATGGGCGACGCCCGCACCTATGAGCGCGTCGTCGCGCTCCGCGCGGTGGAGAGCCGGGACGGGATGACGGCCGACTGGGCCCGGTTTCCGCATGACGTGCTGGTGCGGGTGTCGAACCGCATCACCGGAGAGGTCCGGGGCGTGAACCGGGTCGTCCTCGACATCACGTCGAAACCCCCGGGCACGATCGAATGGGAGTGACGCCAGCCGCCCCGGAACCGACGACTCCGAAGCCCGCTCCGGCCCCGACGAAGCCCGGCTTCGTCCACCTGCACACCCACACCGAGTACTCCCTGCTCGACGGGATGACCCGGGTGTCGCAGGTGCTCGACAAGGCGCGGAGCGACGGCCAGCCGGCGGCCGCGATCACCGATCACGGCAACCTCTTCGGCGCGCTCAAGTTCCACCGCGCCGCCAGGGAGGCGGGCGTCCGGCCGATCCTCGGATGCGAGGCCTATGTCGCGCCGGGAAGCCGGCGGGACCAGAACCCGGACCGCGACAACCAGCACCTGGTCCTGCTCGCCCGCAACGAGACCGGCTACCGGAACCTGATGCGCCTTTCCTCGATCGCGCACATCGAGGGCTTCTACTTCCGCCCGCGCGTCGACTTCGAGACGCTGGAGCGCCACCACGAGGGCCTCATCGCGCTCTCCGCCTGTCCCAAGGGGATCGTGCCGCGCGCCATCCTGGACGACGAGGCGGACCCGCTGGAGGTGGCCGGGCGCTACCAGGAGGTCTTCGGGAAGGAGAACTACTACCTCGAGGTCATGGACCACAGCCCGGCCGGGGCGCCAGCGGAGGCGGGGGCGCGGCTGACCGAGCTGGAGCGGCGCATCGGGGAGGGGCTGCTGGAGCTCTCGAAGCGCACCGGCATCCCGCTGGTGGCCACGAACGACTCGCACTACGCCGAGCCGGGGGACGCCGCCGCGCACGACCTCCGGCTCTGCATCAGCACGAACAGCCGCATTCACGACCCGAAGCGGCTCCGGTTCGACACCGAGGAGTTCCACTTCAAGAGTTCCGCCGAGATGGAGCTGCGGTTCCGGGAATTCCCGGACGCCTCCCGGAACACGCTGCGGATCGCGGAGGGCGTCGAGGACTATGACCTCGTGGGAGGGCCGAGCCTCCTCCCCGACTTCCCGACGCCCGACGGCGAAACCATCGACGCCTACTTCGAGGCGACCGCGCGCGCCGGCCTCGAGGCCCGGCTCGAGTCTCCCGAGCTTCACGGGCTGCGTCCGGACCGCGGGGCCTACGAGGAGCGGCTGACGCACGAGCTCGGGGTGATCCACCGGACCGGATACGCCGCCTACTTCCTCATCGTCGAGGACTTCATCCGGTTCGCCCGCGAGCGGTCCATTCCGGTGGGACCGGGACGCGGTTCGGCCGCCGGCAGCCTGGTGGCGTACGCCCTCCACATCACCGACATCGATCCGCTGGCGCACGGGCTGCTGTTCGAGCGGTTCCTCAACGCGGAGCGGGTCAGCCCACCCGACATCGATGTCGATTTCTGCGAGATGCGGCGGGAGGAGGTGCTCTCCTACGTCACGGAGAAGTACGGCGCCGACCGGGTGGCGCAGATCCTCACGCTCAACACGATGCAGGCGCGGCTGGTCGTCCGCGACGTGGGACGGATGCTGGACCTCCCGCTCCAGCAGGTGGATCGACTGGCCAAGCTCATTCCGTTCGGCGCCAGGCTCGACGAAGCCGTGAAGCAGGTCCCGCGGCTGCGCGAGGCGCAGCGGGATCCGCAGATCGCCCGCCTCTTCGAGCTGGCGCGACGCCTCGAGGGCCTCCCGCGTTCGGTCGGCACCCACGCCGCCGGCGTCGTCGTCGCTCCGAAGCCGCTCATGGACATCGCGCCGCTGTACCGCGAGACGGAGAGTCGGGGAGGCGCCCGCGCCAGAACCGACGACGCGGAGAGCGAAGCCGGCGCCGTCCGGTGGCGAACGCAGTACGACATGAAGGACTGCGAGGCGATCGGGCTGTTCAAGATGGACTTCCTGGGCCTCCGGGCGCTGACCCAGATCGAGGACTGCGCCCGCCGGATCGAAGAGGACGCCTCGGCCGGAAGCAGCGAGGACGACGCCGGGATCCTGCGCCACATCCGCGCCGGACGCTTCGAGAAGGTCCCCCCCGATCCCTCGACCTTCGAGCTCTTCGCCCGCGCCGACACCGACGGGATCTTCCAGTTCGAGAGCGGCGGGATGCGCGAACTCCTCGCGAGTTACGGGCCGGAGAACCTGGCCGACCTCGCGGCCATGAACGCGCTCTATCGCCCGGGCCCGCTGAACAGCGGCATGACGGCCGAGTTCGTCGCCGCCAAGCGGAAGCCGGACGGACTCTCGAAGAAGCTCGACCGACGGGTCCGGCGTCTGTTCCCGGATACGCGCGGGCTCATCGTCTATCAGGAGCAGGTGATGCTCGCGGCGCGCGAACTCGCCGGCTACACGCTGTCGCAGGCCGACATTCTGCGGAAGGCGATGGGCAAGAAGGACCCGGCGGTCATGGCGCGGGAGGAGAGCCGCTTCGTGGAGGGCGCCGCCGCCGGCGGTCTGGAGCGCGAGGTGGCCCAGGAGACCTTCCAGCAGATCGCCGAGTTCGCCGGCTACGGATTCAACAAATCCCACGCCGTGGGCTACGCGCTGGTGGCCTATGTCGCCGGCTGGCTGAAGCGCCACTTCCCGGTCCACTTCACCGCGTCGCTGCTCACCGCGCAGCAGCGGTCCGGCGACCGGGACGAACGGATCGCGCGAACGCGGGCGAAGGCGGAGGCGGCGGGGATCCCCATCCTCCCGCCCGACGCGCAGACCAGCGGCGCCGACGCCGAGGTCGAGGGCGGAGGGGTCCGTTACGGGCTGGCGGCGGTGAAGCAGATGGGGGAGCGCGCCGCCCGCGCCATCGAGACCGCCCGCCAGCGCTGCGGCCGGTTCGAGTCGCTGACGCACATGCTGGAAGAGGTCGAGCCGGGGACCCTGAACCGGGGCTCGCTCGAAGCCCTCACCGGCGCCGGCGCCCTCGACTGTCTCGGCGTCGACCGCTCCCGGATCGTGGGCGGGATCCCCAGAGCGCTCCGGGCTGCGAGCCGCGCCCGCGCCCGCCGGGAGAGCGGCGCGCAGGCGCTCTTCGGCGGCGAGGACCCCACCCCCCGGGATCACTTTCCCGAGACCGCCCCCTGGAGCGACGCCGAGCGTCTGGAGCGGGAACGCGCCGCGCTCGGGTTCTACTGGTCCGGCCATCCGGGCCGCGACCTCCGCCGGGCGTTCCCCCGCGCCGCCACCGAAGTGAGCGGGCTTCTCGAAGCCCGGAAGGATCGCGAGGTCTCGGTCGTCGGCCTGGTGCGCAGTCTCGAACGGCGACGCACCCGGGACGGCCGGCGCATGGGCAAGTTCCAGTTGGAGGACGACACCGGGTCCATCGCGGTCGTGGTGTTTCCCGACAACTGGGCGGGCGCGCCCGAACTCGAGACCGAACCCGCCGTCCTCGTCCGCGGCGCCCTCAAGGGGCGGAACGCGGCGAGTGGGGCGGGGGCCGCTCGCGGCGACGGCCCGGAGATCATCGCCTCGGAGGTTCTCCTCGCCTCGGACGCCCTCTGGCGCGGAATCCGCTGCGTCGAGATCGAGGTCTCCGACCCGGACGCCGTTGCGGTGGCGCTGCGCGACCTCCTCCAGGAGCACCGGGGGAACGTTCGCCTGGATCTCCGCCTCCGCTCGGAGGGCGTCGAGTCGCTGCTCACGACGGCGATGCCGGTCGCTCCCAACCCCTCCTTCGGGAGCGCGGTCGTCTCGCTCCTCGGGCGCCCGTCGCTCCGGGTGGATGGTCGGCCGGTTCCCGCCTTCGCGCTCGCCGAGCCCGCGGCGACGCCGGACTCCGCGAGCTGAACGCCTGAGCGCCGCGATGTCCTGGTACAGGACTTGCGTACGCCCCGCGACCGTCTGGTTACACTTCGCTTCGAGATGCAGCGGGAATTCCTGGACTTCGAGGCGGAACTCCAGACGATCGTCGAGCGCATCGAGTCGCTGACCGGCTATCCGGACCGCCACGAGGCGGAGATCACCGGACTCGAGCGGGAGCTCCTTCGGCGCCGGCGCGAGATCTACGCCGGTCTCACTCCCTGGCAGCGGGTCCGGGTGGCGCGCCACCCGGAGCGGCCCTACACGCTGGACTACGTGCGGCGGATCTTCACCGGGTTCACCGAAATCCATGGCGATCGGGGCTTCGGTGACGACCCGGCGGTGGTGGGCGGCCCGGCGTGGCTGGCCGGCCAGCCGGTCATGGTGATCGGCCAGCAGAAGGGGCGGGACACCACGCAGCGGATCCACCGCAACTACGGGATGCCCCGTCCCGAGGGCTACCGGAAGGCGCTCCGGCTCATGCGGCTCGCCGAAAAGTTCGGCCGGCCGGTCATTTCGCTGGTGGACACCCCGGGCGCCTATCCGGGGATCGACGCCGAGGAACGGGGTCAGGCCGAAGCGATCGCCAGGAACCTCCGCGAGATGGCGCGCCTGGCGGTTCCGATCGTGGTGGCGGTCATCGGCGAGGGCGGCTCCGGCGGCGCGCTCGGGATCGCCGTCGGGGACCGGATCCTCATGATGGAGAACGCCATCTACTCGGTGATCTCTCCCGAGGGCTGCGCCGCCATCCTCTGGAAGGACCCGGAGCGGGCCATGGAGGCGGCCGAGGAAGCGGCGACCCGGATGCGGATCACCGCCACCGAACACAAGGCCAACGGGCTCATCGACGAGATCGTCCCCGAACCGCCCGGCGGAGCGCACGCCGATCCGGACGCGGCGGCGAAGATCCTGGGCGACCGCCTGCGCGCGGCGCTCAGGGACCTGGCTGGCGAAGAGCCCCGCGCGTTGCGTCGCGCCCGTTCCGCCAAGTTCCGCGCCATGGGATCCGTTGGCCTCGAGCCGAGCCACCGCAGCCCGGAGTCCCCACCGGGACCCGCGCCGCTCCCGGCGGCCGGGAGCTGACGCCCGTGCCCGGTCCGGGCTCTCCTCCGCCGGGCGGAGGCCGGTCGCCGGCGCCGCGCAATCGTCCCCCGGCGACGCTGCGTTGGCGCCGCGCCCGGCGCCTGGGACGCCTGGCCAGCCTGGCCGCGTTCCTGGGCTTCACGCTCTTCCTGGGACGGGAACTCCGCGAGAGTTTCGCCCGGCGCGGCGCGCCGCCGACGACCGGGCAGGCCCAGACCGAAGAGCCGGACGAGGTCGTTTCGCGGGCGCTCGAGGCGACCGCCTTCGACAGCGATGGCGCCGTCGTCGAGATCCGCGCAGCCGAGGCGCTGGGCCACAGCGAAGGCCGTCAGCGCCTCCTGGACGCCGAGGTTCGCCTCGCCGGCGCCGACGAGGGTCGGGATGTCGTCCTGGCGGCCGACGAACTGATCCTCGACATCGGCGGATCCATCGCCGTGCTGGATTTCATCGGCAACGCCGTCCTGCGGACCGAGCGGCTGGAGCTGGCCGGTCCGCACCTCCGCTTCCGGGGAGCGCCGAACCGTCTGTGGTCCATCGACCCCGTTCAGTTCGCCACCGAGGACCTGATCGGGATCGCCGCCGGGATGCAGTTCCGGGTCGGGACCGGAGAGGCGCACCTCCAGGGCGTCACCGCCGGGCCGCCGCCCGGAAAGGCCGACCCCGGCGCCGGGGTCCGGATCTCGGCGGGGCGGGCCCACTTCGATCCCTGGGAGGGGGTCGTCACCCTCGAGGAGGAGCCGCACCTGACCTCCGGGCGCCTGGAGCTGCGCTCCCGCTCGCCGGTCCTGGTGCGCCGGGACCTCGAGCGAAGCCAGACCCGCTCGGTGGAGTCCGGCTTCGGAACCGAAGTCGTGGTCCATCCGCCCGGGTCTCAGGACACCGAGCCCGGCGCCGGCGCGACTTCGGAGGCGATGACCCCGGCCGTGACGCTGCACAGCGACCTCATGGAGATCGAGCTCGGCCCCGCCGCCGTGCCCGCCACCGTCCGGGCCACGGAAAACGTTGTCCTGGCGCGCGGCGACACCGAGCTTCGCGCCGAGCGGGCGCGGCTCCAACTGACCCCGGAGGGGTCTACCGAACACCTGGAGCTCAACGGGAGCGTCGAAGCGCGCCTCGAGACCGCCTCCGGAGGTCGGCTCGTCTTCCTCGAGGCCGAACGCATGGAGACCGGCTTCCGCTCCGACGGCGGATTCGGCGCGGCGGATTTCTCCGGGGGCGTCAGCGCCCGCATGGGGTCCACGACGTCGACCTCGGAGACCGCCCGCTGGAACGGCCGCGACACCCTCGAGCTGGAGGGCGAGCCCGCCCTCACCGACCCCGCGCTCCTCGATCTGGAGAGTCCCGAAATCCGGCTGACGCTCGGAAGCGAGAGCCGCGTTCGGGCTCGAAGCGGCGTCATGGTCCGCTTCGCCCCCGGCGCCCTCGGATGGCTTCCGGGGAAGCACCACGAAGCGGCCCTCACCGCCGATCGCGCCGACCTCTCCGCCGGGAGCGGCAAGGCGCGGTTCCAGGGCGGCGTGAGGCTCCGCTTCGGCCCGAACCGGGTCAGCTCCGGCGGGCTCGAAGTCGATGCGGAGGCGGGAAAGCTGGTGGCCGCCGGCGGCGTGGACAGCGCGCTCGAGTTTCCGAGGCCCGCCTCCAGCGAGGAACCGGCGCCGGCGGACGGTGAGGAGCGTCCGGCGCCCGTCGCCGCGGGGCCCTCCGCCGCTGAGGATGGTGAAGTCCGGGCGCCCGGCGCCGCGCCCGAACCGTTCGCCTTCCGCGCCTCGGCCAACCTGATGGCCTACGACGCCGCAACGTCCCGCCTCTCGTGGCGCGGGGTCCCCCGGCTGATCCATCGCTTCTCCGAGGACGACCCGAGCGAACTGATCGCCGACCGGCTGGACGCCGCGATCTCGCCGGACGGCGCCGCCTCCGCCGTGACCGCCGAGGGCGACGCCCGTTTCGAATGGGAAGCCGGCCGGATCGAGGGCGCCCGGATCCGGTACCGGCCGGGCCTCGACGAACTGGAAGCCTGGGGCGCTCCCGCCGTCATGGAAGCCGACAGTCGCCGTTCCGAAGGCGGCTGGCTGCGGGTCGGGCTTTCCGAGACGAAGTCCCGGATCCATCCTCGGGAGACTCGCCGGGTCGAGACCCGGGTGAAGGTGCGTCGCCCGGGCGGAGACGACCGGTGACCGCGAACGGCCAGAGCCTCCCGCCGGAGGCGCCGTCCCGACGGCTCGAATGCGAGGGCCTCGTGAAGGTCTACGGGAAGCGCCGGGTCGTGGACGAGGTGGGGGTCTCGGTCCGGAGCGGCGAGGTCGTCGGCCTGCTGGGCCCCAACGGGGCGGGGAAGACGACCACCTTCCGGATCATCGTGGGACTCACGCAGCCCGAGGCCGGCGCGGTGCGGCTGGATGACCAGGATCTCACCGGCCTCCCCATGCACCGGCGCGCCCGCAGCGGCATCAGCTACCTGCCGCAGGAACCCTCGGTCTTCCGCGGGCTTACGGTCGAGGAGAACCTCCTGGCGGTCGCCCAGCAGCAGCCGCGACGCCGACGCGCGGCGCGTCGGGAGCAGGTCGACCGCCTGCTCCGGGACTTCGATCTGGAGGCGAGACGCCGCGATCTGGGCCACTCGCTCTCCGGCGGCGAGCGGCGCCGGGTCGAAATCGCCCGCGCGCTCGTGCCCGAGCCCGCCTTCCTGCTGCTCGACGAGCCCTTCGCCGCCATCGATCCCATCGCGGTCGGAGAGCTCCAGGAAATCGTCGAGCGCCTCCGGGACCGCGGCCTCGGCCTGCTGGTCACCGACCACAGCGTGCGCGAGACGCTCCGGGTGACGGACCGCGCCTTCATCATCGAAGAGGGCCGCATCCTGTTCGAGGGAACGCCGGCGGACCTGGTCGAGAGCGCCGCGGTGCGGCGCGCCTACCTCGGCGAGAACTTCGAGTGGCGATGACGAAGATGCAGGCGCCGCGCACCGAACTCCGGGTCGGGGTCCGGCAGCAGCAGCGGCTGACGCTCACGCCCCAGGTCCGCCAGACCATCGAGATGCTCGCCCTCCCGCTCGTGGAGCTGCGGCTCCGGGTGCAGGAGGAGCTGCTCCAGAACCCGGCGCTCGAGGAACTGGCGGATGGCGAGGAGGACGGCGCCGAGGATCTCGACGCGGCCGGCGCGGAGGACCGGGAAGAGGACGAAGAGGAAGACGAGGAGGTCCTCGCGGAGCCCGACCGCGACCCGATGTCGGAAATCGAGGCGGAGGACTTCTACCGGCACAACCACGAGAACACCGGCGGCCTGGCGCTCGGGGAGGATCCTCCCACGCTGGAGCGCACCCTCGCCGCCGGGCGCACGCTGGCCGAACACCTGACCGAGCAGCTCGGCGCCACCGTCCGCACCGAGAGGGAGCGCGATATCGGGATCCAGATCATCGGAAACCTCGACGAGCGGGGCTACCTGGACGCCACCGTGGCGGAGCTCGCCGCCGCGCTCGGCGTCCCCGAGGCCCAGGTCGAGGCGGTGCGGCGCATGATCCTCGCCTTCGACCCTCCGGGATCGGCGGCGCTCGATCTGCGCGAGTGCCTGCTGGCCCAGCTCGAGGCGATGGGCCAGGCGGACTCGCCACCCGCCGCCATCGTCCGGGACCATCTGGATCTCCTGACCGGACAGCGATTCCGCGAAATCGCCCGCGCTCTCGGCGCGCCGCCGCCGGAAGTCATGCGCTGGGTCCGGCAGATCGGCGAGCTGGACTTCCGCCCGGGAAGCGGTTTCTCGGCCGCGCCCGACGCGGCGGTCATCCCGGACGCGCGGGTCTACCGGTTCAACGGCCAGTGGCGCGTCGAAATGGCCGATTCCGGACCCCGGCTCCGGGCGAGCCCGGTCTACCTCCAGATCCTGCGGCGACCCACCGAGCACACCCCCGGGGAGCAGGCGTTCGCCCGCGAGGCGTGGATCCGGGCCAAGGGATTCCAGCGGTCGGTGCAGCAACGCCAGGAGACGCTGCGGCTGGTCGCCGAGGACATCGTGGGGAAGCAGTCCGAGTTCCTCGACCGGGGCATCGACCACATCCGGCCGCTCGTCCTGAACGACGTGGCCCGGGACATCGGTCGGGCGGAATCCACCGTCTCCCGCGTCGTCAGCAACAAGTACCTGGAGACGCCCCGGGGGGTGATCCCGTTCCGGCGGTTCTTCCACAGCGCCCTCGCGCTTCGCAACGGACAGCAGGTGTCCTCCGAGGCGGTTCGCGCCAAGGTTCAGCGCATCGTCAACCGGGAGGATCCGGAACACCCTCTGGCTGACGACCAGATCGCCCGCCTGCTCGACCGCGACGGGATCATCATCGCCCGCCGCACGGTCGCCAAGTACCGGAAGGCGCTCCGCATCCCGTCCTCCTCCGAGCGCCGCGCCCGCTACCGGAACCGGCCCTCCCAAGACTCGTGATCGGAATCGTCGTCGTCACGCACGGGCAACTGGCCCGGGAGCTCGTCGCCGCCGCCGAAATGATCACCGGCGACGACATCCCGAACGCAACCTCGGTGTCCATCGGGTGGCACGACTCTCCGGACGACGCCCGGCGCGCCATCGTCGCGGCGGTGGAGCGGGTGTCGGGTGACGCCGGCGTCGTCGTCCTGACCGACATGTTCGGCGGCACCCCCTCGAACCTCGCGCTCAGCCTGCTGAAGAAGGGCGTCACCGAAGTCGTGACCGGCGTCAACCTCCCCATGCTGATCCGGCTCGTCTCCCTCCGGGAGGAGGAACAGGTCTCGACCACCGCGGCGGCCCGCGCGGCGGTTTCCCAGGGCAAGGAGAACATCTACCTGGCCTCCGAGCTGCTGCGGGAGGCGCCGGACGCCGGAGACTCCCCGGGCGAGGAACCCGGGGACTGACCCCGACGCGGGAGAGCGCAGGGTGGCGACGCGGGTCGTCCGGGTGGTGAATCCGCTCGGGCTGCACGCCCGCGCCGCCGCCCGCTTCGTGAAGGCGGCGAACCGCTTCGACGCCACCGTGGCGGTCACCCATCAGGACGCCACGATCGACGGCAAGAGCATCCTGGGCCTCCTGTTCCTGGCCGCCGCCCAGGGGAGCCGCCTCTCGATCCGCACCTCGGGCCCCGAAGAGGAGCAGGCGCTCGAGGCGCTGGCCGCTCTCGTCAGGAGCGGCTTCGGCGAACTCGCCGGGTCGCCAGGCGTCCCGTCGCCCGCCGACGGGGTCGGCGGCCTCCCGGATCCGGCGGAGCCCTCATGACGGCGTCCGGGGAGTCCGCGCCGCCCCGCAAGCCGCCGCGAGACCTGACGCTTCGCGGCGAGCCGGCGGCGCCCGGCGTCGCCGTGGCCCGAACCCTGCTGTTCGAGCGTCTGGCCGTCCCGGTGTTCCGCCTCCGCATCCCGCAGCGCGCGGTGGCGGCCGAGATCCGACGGTTTCACGGCGCGCGGCGCGCCGCCGCGGATCAGTTGCGGGCGATCCGGGAGTCCACCAGCAAGGCCCTCGGCGGAGACCGGGCCTTCCTGTTCGAGGCGCAGCGCCTCATGCTGGAGGACCCGCTGCTGGTGGACCGGGTCGAGGAGGTCATCGGCTCGGATCAGGTCAACGCCGAGTGGGCGGTCCGCACCGTCCTCCGGGAGCTCGAGTCCGTCTTCGACGGGCTCGCCGACGAATACCTGCGGCAGCGGAAGGGGGACATCGAGGACGTCGGCGGGCGGTTGCTGCGGAACCTCTCGGGCCCCGGGACGGCGACGCCGGCGCTCCCGGAGCGCGGGCGGAGCATCGTCGCCGCCACCGACCTGCTTCCCTCCGATGCGGTTCATCTCGACTGGAGCCGGATGGCCGGGCTCGCGATGGAGTCGGGCGGACCGACCTACCACACCGCCATCCTCGCCCGCTCCCAGGATCTGCCGTGCGTGACCGGGGTGCGCGGCCTGATGCGCCACCTTTCTCCCGGCGTGCCGATCGTCGTGGACGGCTCGGAGGGGCTCGTCATCGTCGATCCCTCCCCGGCGACCGCGGCGCGCTACCGACGTCGACGGGAGCGCCGGCGGAAACGGCTGCTCCAGCTCCGGGCCGCCACCCCGGACCGCGCTGCGACGCGGAACGGCGTCCGGATCACGCTGATGGCGAATCTGGACGAACCCGACGAGATCGAGTTCGTGCGCCGGAACGGGGCCGAGGGAGTCGGGCTGTTCCGGACCGAGCACCTCGCCGTCCAGGAAATACCTGGCGAGGAAGAGCAGTACCGCATCTACCGGGACCTCGCGGCCGCCGTCGCTCCGCATCCGTTCGTGGTCCGCGCCTTCGATCTCGACGCGACGAGCGTTGGATGGTCCCGGGAGCGAAATCCGGCCCTCGGTCTCCGGGGGGTGCGGCTGCTCCTCGAGGAGGCCTCGGCGATCTTCGAAACCCAGATCCGGGCGGTTCTGCGCGCCGCGACGCACGGCAACGTGCAGTTGATGTTCCCGATGGTGGGCGGCCTCGAGGAGTTCCGCGCCGCCCGCACCCACGTGACCGCGGCGCTACGGGCGCTCCGGCATCGGGGCGCGGCGTTCCGGGAGGTCCCGCTCGGCGCGATGCTGGAGGTGCCGTCCGCCGCCGCCACCGCGGATCTGCTGGTGCGGGAGGCCGAATTCCTGAGCATCGGAACGAACGACCTGATGCAGTACCTGTTTGGCGCCGACCGGGCGAATCAGCGGGTCGCCCGCTACGCCGACGCCCTCCACCCGGCGCTCCTGCGGACGGTCCGTTTCGCCGCCCGGGTGACGCGCCGCAGCGGGATCCCGCTCGCCATCTGCGGCGAAGTGGCCGCCGAGCCGGTGGTCATCCCCCTCCTGCTCGGCTTCGGACTCCGCACCTTCTCCATGAGCCCGCACTCGATTCCCGAGGTGAAGCGGACGATCGCCGCCCTCGACACCGATGAGACCGAAGAGCTGGCGCAGGAGGCCGTCCTCCTCACGACGGCCCGCCGCGTCCGCGCCCGCGTTCTCCGGCGGACGCCCCCGCGCCAGCCCCGGGGCGACTGAGGGCCGCTCCGGCGGCCCGGTCCGGGCTGGCCGGTCAGTGGAAGTCGCGGCTCGGGACGCGCGGAGCAGGTGAGGGGAGAGGGAGCTCGGGACGGAAGAGATGGTCCACGACGAGGTGGACGGCGCCGTCTTCGGACTCCATGCGTCCGGCGGCGCCAAGGAACGACTCGGTGCGAGCGATCCCGCCCCAGCGTTCGAAGACCTTCGGCCACAACACCAGGTTCACGAAGCCGGTCTCATCCTCGAGCGTCATGAACACGACCCCCGACGCGGTCCCCGGGCGCTGGCGACAGATGACCAGTCCGGCATAGCGACCCCGGGCCCGGTGCGGCAGGGCGTTCAGTTCCCGGGCGGTGGGCAGTCCGGCCGCCGCAAGCCGCTTCCGGATCGGCGCCAGCGGGTGGCCGCGAGTGCTGTGGGCCAGCGTTCGATGATCCCAGACGATGGATTCCAGCGAATCGAGGGGCTGGAACCGGGTCTCCCTTCCGGGGAGGTCGAGAGACGGAGCTTCCCGCCGCCGGGCCGCCTCCCGGGCTGCGCCGAGCGCCTCCCAGATCGCCTCGCGCCGTCCCCGGGGGCCGAGGCTGCGGAAAGCGTCCGCTTCGGCGAGCGCGAGGAGGGCCTTGCGGTGGAGCCCGGTGCGGCCAGCCAGGTCGCGGACCGAAGCGAACGGCGCCTCCTTGCGGACGGACAGGATCCGCTCGCCATCCTCGGCCCCGAGGCCCTTCACGTACCTCAGCCCCATCCGGACCGCCGGGACCCCGTTCCGGCCGCCCTTCCCATCCTCCGGAAACAGCGAACAGTCCCATCCGCTCACCGCCACATCCACCGGAAGGAAACCAACCCCTCGCCGCTTCGAATCCTCGACGATCGTCGCGGGGGAATAGAAGCCCATCGGCTGGGCGTTCAGCAGGGCGCAGGCGAACTCCGCCGGGTAGTGGCGAAGCAGGAAGGCGCCCACGTAGCTGACCAGGGCGAAACTCGCCGCGTGGCTCTCGGGAAAGCCGTACTCCCCGAAGCCCTGGATCTGCCGGAAGATCCGCTCGGCGAACCCCGGCTCGATCCCCTTGGCGCACATCCGCGACAGCAGGCGGGCCCGGTGCCGCTCCATCCGCCCGGTGCGCCGCCAGGCGGCCATGTCCCGGCGAAGCTGGTCCGCCTCCCCGGGGGTGTAGTCGGCGGCCACCACCGCGAGCCGCATGACCTGCTCCTGAAACAGGGGAACCCCGAGCGTTTTCTCGAGGACCGGCCGGAGTGACGGGTGGGGATACTCCACCGGCTCCTCCCCCCGGCGGCGGCGGAGGTAGGGGTGGACCATCCCCCCCGAGATCGGGCCCGGCCGCACGATGCTCACCTGGATGACGAGGTCGTACCAGGTCCTCGGTCGGAGCCGGGGTAGCATCGCCATCTGGGCCCGGCTCTCGATCTGGAACACCCCCACGGTCTCCGCCCGCCGGATCATGGCGAAGGTCTCCGGGTCGTCGGCGGGAACCGACGCCATCGACAGCTCCAGCCCGCGGTGCTCCCGGAGCAGACGAAAGCACAGGTCCAGTTGGGTCAGCGCGCCCAGCGCGAGCAGGTCCACCTTGAACAGGCGCATCTCCTCGATGTCGTCCTTGTTCCACTGGATGACCGTCCGTCCCTCCATCGCGGCGTTCTCCACCGGGACCAGATGGGAGACCGGCTCCTCTCCGAGGAGAAAGCCCCCGGGATGGATCGACAGATGACGCGGGAACCCCTGGATCTCGCCCGCCAGCCGGATCAGGTGGTGAACCGCCGGGTTCTCCGGAGACCAGCCGGCCTCCGGGAGCCGCTCGGCCGAGAGCGGCTCGTAATGCGTGAACCGCCGGGCCAGCCGGTCCACCGCCCGATCGGAAAATCCCAGCGCCTTCCCGACATCCCGGATGGCCGAGCGGGTGCGGTAGCGGACCGTGTTCGCCACCATCGCGGCCCGCCCCTCGCCGTAGCGCCGGTACATGAACCGGATGACCTCCTCCCGACGGGAATGCATGATGTCGAGGTCGATGTCCGGCGGCTCGTCCCGCTCCCGGGACAGGAAGCGCTCGAAGAGCAACCCCATGCGCACCGGATCCACCGCGGTGATCCCGAGGCAGTAGCACACCGCCGAGTTCGCCGCCGACCCGCGCCCCTGGCAGAGGATCTCCCGCTCCCGGCAGAAGCGCACGATCCGGTTCATGGTCAGGAAGTAGCCGCCGTAGCCCAGCTCTCCGATGAGCTGCAGCTCCTTCTCCAGTTGCCGGCGGACCCGGTCGGGCACGCCCTCCGGGTAACGCTCCGCCGCTCCGCGGAAGGTGAGCTGGCGAAGACCATCCGCCGGCCCCATGCCGTCCGGGGCGTCCTCGGCGGGGTAGCGGTAGCGGATCTCGTCGAGCGAGAAGGCGCACTCCCCGGCGATCTCGAGGGTCGAAGCAACCGCCACCGGATCGTCGGCGAACCGTTCCCCGAACACCGCCGGAGAGAGCAGCCCATGCTCGGCGTTGGGCCGCAACCGGCGACCCGCCTTCGCGAGGGGAACCCCGTGCCGGATCGCGGTGAGCACATCCTGGAGGTCCCGCCGCCCCGGGCGGTGATAGAGCGCCTCCACCGCAGCGGCCACCGGGATCCGGAAGCGCTTCGCCAGCCGTCGCCGACGGCCTTCGGCGGGAACATCGGTGTCCCGCCGGTGACGGGTGATCAGGATGTGAAGACGATCCGGGAACGCCTCCCGCAGCAACTGCGCCGGAAGGTCGGGAGGAGACGCCCCGTCGAGCGCCGAAATCCCGCCTCCCCAGAGCGCGTGGAGCCCCTCGGCGTGTTCCGCGATCTCCCGCCAGAAGACCCCCGCCGTTCCCTTGCGGGTTCCTCTCACCCCGGGGGACTCCTCCCCCGGAGTGGGGATCCGCGGACCCCGGAGCAGCCCCCGGGTCAGCAGCCGGCAGAGATTGCGGTAGCCCTTCCGGTCGCGCGCGAGAAGGAGAATGTCCCCCGGAGACTCCGGCGCCGGCGCTTCCTTATCGCGGCGTTTCGGCGCCGGTTCCGGCGCGACCCGCACCTCAGCCCCAAGAAGGAGCTGGATTCCGTGGCGCCGGGCGGCGGCGTGGGCGCGGACCGCGCCATAGAGGCCGTTCCGGTCGGTGAGCGCGATCCCCGGGAGACCGAGCCGGTGGGCCTCTTCAACGAGCTCTTCCGGGTGGCTCGCGCCTTCGAGAAAGGAAGCGTTGCTCTTGTTGTAGAGAGGGAAGTACACCGCGGGGGGTCACGACGGATCGGAGTGGGGGATCACTCGACCCGGCCCTGCAGATGCCAGGAGCGGCGTTCGCGGTCGTAGAAGACCCAGCAGACCTCACCCCGCTTCAGGCGGACGAAGAAGTAATCCCGCTGGATCGGTCGACCGGAGAGCTGACGCCACCACCCTCCCGAAACCCGGTAGGGACCCGCAAACGACTCGACCGGGCCGTGCTCGATCCCCCGGAGAAGCCAGCCGTCCGGCTCCCCCGCGCCCCGGTGGGGGAGGATCAGCGGCTGCTCGTAGATGCGGCGAACGATCGCGCCCGGCGGGTCCGCCGAAAGCCGGCGCAGCTTCCTGGAGCGTCGCCGGGCCGTCCCGGGGGAAACCACGACCCGGGGCGCAACCGGCCGGACCCGGTAACGGCTCCGCGGAAGGTGCGCCTCGCGGACCTCGACCCGGACCAGGGCGTCATCCCCGAACTCGGCCTGGATCCGGGCCAGCGCCTCGGCGGCGCGCTTCGGGTCGCGGGATGCGCCGGCCCCCGGCTTTCCCCAGGCGCTCGCGAAAAGATCCGGCTTCCCGATCACCGGGGTCCCGCCGCGAGCGCGGAGAACGAAGGCCGTGATTCCCGGTTCCGGAACTCCGGCCGGATCCCGGGGCCCGGGGGACCGCTGCGGGAACTCGCTCCGGAGCCGCAACCGGAGCAGCGAGAGCAGCCGGACCCCGTCCTCCGACGGCAGCGCCGGAAGCACCGAACCGGTGGCCTGGGACCCGTCCTCGCGGTGGATCCGGTAGTTCAGCCCGGTGACCGCGAGCCCCCGGTCCCCGAGCTCCTCGAGGAGCCGGTCCAGCAGCCGCTTCACCTGAAAAACAAGCCGCTCGCCGTCGGTCTCCGCCGGCTCGAACCGGATCCGGCGTTCGACCGAAGGCTCCCGGGAGACGACGCGGGAAGCGGACGCCTCGATTTCGCCCGAAGCCAGCCGATGGAGCTGGCGGGCCTCGTCGCCGAAACGGGCGCCCAGCTCCCCCCCTGGAAGCCGTAGCAGATCCCGGAGCAGGCGGACGCCGAGCCGGTCGAGGCCCAGAAGCGTTCGCTCTGACAGGCCGAAGCGGACCAGGGGGGCTTGTCCCGCCGCCCGCTTCTCCTCCTCGCGCCGCTCGAAGACCTGCTGACCGAAAACCGCGCGCGCCGCCGCGAAGGCGCCGAACCGGGTGAATCCCACCGCGACCGAAGCCTGGTAACCGTCCTCCGCAAGATCCCGGCGAAGCGCTTCCACCCAGTCCGGGAGCGGGCCGAACAACGTGGAGAGGCCGGAGGCGCGAAGCCAGAACGACCCGGCGGCGGCGAAACCGGAGAGCTCCGCGCCCGACGTCGAGGCCGAATCGACCTGCGGGCTCCAGCGGTGGAGACGCTCCGAGAGCCGCGCCACCTCGCGCTCCACCTCCCGGGGCCGGACGTGGCCTGTCCGCAGGCCGGGGCAGCAGGTCGACGCCGCCACCTGCGGCATCCCCGGACGCACTCCCAGCCGGACCGCCCGCCGGTTCACCCAGCGGACCCGGGCGTGGACCTTGTCCTCGGTCAGGACGGCGACCGGTTCCTCCCGCCACGCCGGGTGGCGCCGGAGCAGAATCTGCAGCGGCAGCGCCGGAACATCAACACATGCCAGCCGGTTCACGGCATCTCCTTTCGAACCGGGATCCGGGAGGGAGGGCGGACAATCCGGAAACCGTCCGGTCCCTCCGCGGGGAAGGGGACGGACCGGCGCTCCGGGCCTTGTCCTTGATCACCGTGATCACGAGCTCGCTTCCGCGGCGCCTGGCGTCGTAGCGCTGGACCACCCGGGGGTCGATCGAGGCCGCCTGCGCCGGCTTGCCGGTCAGGAGAACGAGCGCGCTCGAGTGTTTGCGGGCCAGACCCGAGAGGCGGGAAAGGGGAGGGACAGGCGCCTGCCGGGGAGAAGAGGCTCCTCTCCGGGCGGCGACGGAAAGGGGCGCAGTCGCCGAATCCACGAGATCCACGACGACGAGCCCGAAGGCGCCGGACTGGGCGATGTGGGTGGCCGCGCGGATCTGATCCGCCAGGGTCTCGAGCCGGAGGAGAACGAGGCGGTCCAGATCGACGCCCGCTTCCACCGCATCGGGAGGAAAGAAGAGGCTTCGGGTCGTCCCCACCCAGGCGATGAACCCCTCCTCGCCGTCGGCGCTTTGGGCCTCCGCCACCAGGGCCATCGCCGAAGAGAGCGCGCCGGAGGCGGCGGCGCCGGAAATCTCGACGAGGCCGCCCCGAAGGCGGGCGAGGGTCCACTCGGGGAGGTCGGGAGCAGCCCGCCGGCTTCGTGGCGCCGCAGACGGGTCGAGAGCGGTCGCGCCGTGCGTGGGAAGCGGTTCCGGATTGCGTCCGGCGAGCGGGAAGGTGGATGGGAACGTCATCGGAACGTGCGGCGCAGTTCGGTGACGACGCCGAGAATGCGGCAGGTCCCGGGAGCGGGACGGAGGATTTCGAAGTCGGGGTTTTCGGGGCGGAGCTCGAGACCGCCCGGACCCAGGTGGAGGCGTTTCACGGTGGCCTCGTCCTCCACCAGCGCCACCACGATCCGGCCCGAAGCGGGTTGGATCTCCCGCTCCACGATGACGGTGTCCCCGGGAAGGATCCCGGCCCCGGTCATGCTCTCGCCGCGGACGCGCAGAGCGAAGAAGTCGGAGGCGTCGCGCGAATCCGGAACTTCCACCGGGAGAGTCCCGGCGGGGTCTTCCACGGCCTCCTCGAACCCCCCGGCGGCGACCTCCCCGAGGAGAGGGACCTCCTCGAGGCGACGCCGGAAGGAAAACCGCCCGGAGACCTCATGGGGGAGTCCGTCCGGAAGCCGGTAGCCCCGGGACCTGCCCGGCTGACGGTCGAGGCGCCCCTCCTCCACCAGCGCGGCGAGGTGCGTCCGCACCGTTTCCACCGCCCGGAAGCCGAAGTGGTCCCGCACTTCGCGAAGCGAAGGCGAGTCTCCCCGCAGCAGCCGGTCGCGGACAAAACGGAACACCCGTTCCCGGGTCTGTCCTGGAGGAGTTCGGGGCATGCCGGGAGCATACCAGACATTTGTCTGGTATGCGAATTGACCTGATCACCTGTTACGCGCCGTTGCGCGACAATCCGTCCCGAGCCGCACATCGGGAACGCAGGAACGACGATGCCAGGAACCCCACGCCCACCGACTCTCCGGGGCCGTCGTTCCCTCCTCGCCTCAGCCGGCTTCGTCTTCGCCGCCCTCGTCGTCTCCTCCTGCGCCGCCACCGGCCCCGATCCGGCCGTCTTCTGGTCGGACCACGACGACGCGAATCCCGCCTCGATCCGGCATGACCTCTGGCAGGAGATCCTCGACGCGCGTCTCGTGACCGACGACCCCTCCGGCGTCCACCTCTTCGACTACGGCGGCCTCCAGGCCAGCCCGGGGGACCGAAGCCGGCTCCGGGGCTACCTCTCCCACCTCGAGTCGATCGACCCCAGGCGCTACTCGCGCGACGAGCAGATGGCCTACTGGATCAACTTCTACAACGCCCTCACGGTGGAAGTGGTCGTGAGCGAATACCCGGTGGACTCGATCCGGAACATCCACCAGGGCATCGTGCCCCTCTCCGGCCCGTGGGGGGATGTGCGCGCCGCGGTCGCCGGGCAGGGCCTGACCCTCGACAACATCGAGCACGACATCCTGCGCGCGCTCTGGCGGGACCCCCGGATCCACTACGCGGTGAACTGCGCCAGTCTCGGCTGTCCGAACCTGCTCCCCACCGTCTTCCGCGCCGAAACCCTCGAACCGATGCTGGAAGCGGCGGCCCGGGGTTACATCAATCACCCCCGCGGCGTGGATGTCCGGGGCCCGACCTCCGCCGTCGCCTCGAGCATCTACGACTGGTTCCAGGAGGACTTCGGAGGGACCGAGGCCGGAGTCCGGGACCACCTGCTTCGCTACGCCGAACCGGACCTCGCGAGCCGCCTCGCGGCCTTCGAAGGCTCGTTCGACTACGAGTACGACTGGGCGCTGAACGACACGCGCGAATAGCGGCGGAACGCCCCTACCAGGCGCCCTCGAACAGCCCCGCCGCGCCCTGGCCGCCGCCCACGCACATCGTCACGACGCCGAGCTCCGCCCGGCGCCGCTTCATCTCGTTGGCCAGCGCGCCGACGAGCCGCGAACCGGTCATCCCGAACGGATGGCCGATGCTGATGGCGCCGCCGTTCACGTTCATCCGGTCGTTCGGGATCCCGAGCCGGTCCCGGCAGTAGACGACCTGAACCGCAAAGGCCTCGTTCAGCTCCCAGAGCGAGATGTCCTCGACCTTCTTTCCGTGGCGCTTCAGGAGCTTCGGAACAGCGAAGACCGGGCCGACGCCCATCTCGTCGGCCTCGCAGCCCGCCGTGACATACCCCCGGAACAGGAGCCGGTACGGGATCCTCAACTGATCGGCCCGCTCGCGTGACATCACGAGCGTCACCGAGGCGCCGTCGGAAAGCTGGGAGGCGTTTCCGGCGGTCACCGAGCCCCGGCCCGACTCCCGATCGAAGTGCGGGGGAAGGGCGGCCAGCCCTTCGAGGGTCGTGTCGGGCCGGTTGCATTCGTCCCCGGCGAGCAGGTGTTCTTCCCGGCCGCCGATCCGTTTCGTCTTCCGGTCGAAGATGCCCCGGGTGACCCGCATCGGAGCGAGTTCCTCCTCGAAGAACCCGGCGCGCTGCGCCGCGGCGGTGCGCTGCTGGCTCTGGAAGGCGTAGCGATCCTGGGCCTCCCGGCTGACGCCGTAGCGCCGGGCCACGACCTCGGCGGTCGCGCCCATCACCTGGTAGACCCCGGGATGGCGCTCGAGGAGCGCCGGGTTCGGAGAGTTGTCGCGCTCCATCATGGTGATGGACTCGACGCCGCCCGCCAGAACCACGTCCTCCCCCTCGACCAGAATCTGATGGGCCGCCATGGCGATCGCCTGGAGGCCCGAGGCGCAGTGCCGGTTGACCGTGGTCCCTCCCACCGAAGCGGGAAGGCCGGCGAGCAGCGCGGCGACCCGGCCCACGTTGTGGCCGGACGGTCCGTGGGGCTGGCCGCAGCCCAGGATCACGTCCCCGACTTCGGCCGGGTCGACCTCCGGGCGCCGCTCGAGCAGCGCCCGGATGCAGTGGGCCGCCTGATCATCGGGGCGGGTGAGATTCAGCGAGCCGCGAAACGACTTCGCCAGCGGCGTCCGCGCCGAATCCACGATGACCGCTTCGCGCACGTCGTGGTCTCTCCTCCCGGAACGCGGGGAAGCCTCGCGGGGACGGTCCGGTCGCCCGATTCCCTAGAACGGGATCACGTCGTCTTCGTCCGCGTTGGTGTCCACGCCGCTCGCGCTGTCGTCCCAGTTCTTCCGGGACTCGAGACGGTCGCGCATGGCGTCCCGCTCCGGCCGGGCGCCGCGATCCCCGGGTTTCCGGCCGCCGCTGCCGGAAACGGTGCGCGGACGCAGTTCGAGGGTGCGCCGCTCGCGGCCGTCCTGGCCTTGCCACTTCCGGGTGGTCAGCATCCCCTCGGCGAAGACCCGCTCCCCCTTGGAGAGCGCGGTGTGGAGACGCCGGGCCTGATCCCCGAAGGCCGAGACCTGGAGCCACTCGGTGTGCTCCTGGGAGGCTCCCGTCCGGGAGGTCCACCCCTCGCTCATCGCCATCCGGAAGTTCAGCACGGTGAAGTTGGGAAACTCCCGCAGTTCCGGGTCGGCGCCCAGGTTCCCGACGAAGACGCCCCGGTTCACCTGGGGGTCCGGGTCCTCGGCTTCCCGCACGATGTCGGCGACGACGGTGGTCATGTAGTTCTTCTCCCCGTCGCGCTCCCAGCTCCGGGTGCGGAGCTTGCCCTCGACGTACACCGGATGATCGGGGGCGAGGCGCTCGGCGATCTCGCCGAACTTGTCCCCCCAGACATCCACCCGGTGCCAGGCCGGCCGCTCGCGCAGCGCTCCTTCATCGTCGCTCTCCATGGTCACGGTCTTGACGGTGAGGTTCACGAGCTTGCGCGTCCCGTCGCCGACCATCCTCGACTGCGGGGCGTCCGAAACCACGCCTCGCAGAATGACCTTGTTCACATCCCGCATCTCAGGGACTCCTTCCGGTCAGACATCGACCGGATCGTTAGGCGCCGGGTTCCGGGGGCCCCATGGCGTCCAGCTCCCGCTGGGCGGCCAACGCGGCCGGGGTCCCGGCATACACATCCACAATGTCCTCAAAGATCTCTCTGGCGTCGGACTCGTGCCCGAGCCGACGCAGGATGACGCCCCGCTTGACCCACGCATCACCGATGCGCTGGCTGTCGGGGAAATCCCGGATGACCATCTCGAACTGGTCGAGCGCGGGCTCCAGCTCATCCCGCGCCAGCAGCGCGTCCCCCAGGAAATAGCGCGCGTCGTCCGCGACCTCGCTCTCGCGCTCGACGACCTGCTGGAAGCCCTGGATCGCCAGCTCGTAGCGGCCCTGCAGGTAATCCGCCTGGGCCTGCATGTAGATCTCCACGATGGAGGGGCCGTCCAGGACTTCCACGCCGCCCGAATCCGCCTCGTCTCCGCCTTCGGGGTCGGGGCCCTCATCGGGCGCCGCGTCCTCCGCGCCTTCCCCGGCGTCCGCGGCCGTCGCGTCCTCACCCTCGTCTTCCGCCGGAGCGGAGGCGAACGCGGCCGCCCGCTGGGCCTCCCGCACCGACGCCACCTCGGCCGTCAGGCCGGAAAGCCGCTCGTTCATCTCGACGAGCGCGGCGCCCAGCGCGGCGACGTCCCGCTCCATCCGCACGACCGAGTCCTGGGTGTCGGCCCGGCTCCGCCGGTCCGCGGCGGACTCCGACTCGCGGGCGTCGAGGAAAGTCTCGAGCGCCGAGGTGAGCGTCGCCTGCGCCTCCGTCAGCGTGGCGAGCTGCGCCTGGATCTGGCGGATTTCCGCGAGCAGCCGGTCCTGGTTCCGCTGGGCGCCTTCGCTCCCCGCTCCCGGAAGGAGCGCGAAACCGGCCAGCGCCAGCGCCGCGCGACGGAGTCTCATTTCGCGATGATCTCCAGGTGAGCCCGGCGGTTCCGGCGCCACGCCTCCTCGTTGGACCGGATATCCAGCGGGAACTCCTTGCCGTAGCTGATGATCCGCATGCGGCTCTCCTCGATGCCGAGCCCCCGCAGGTAGTCCCGCGTCGAGCGCGCCCGTTCCTCTCCGAGAGCCAGGTTGTATTCGACCGTCCCGCGCTCGTCGCAGTGGCCCTCGATGAGAACGCGCACGTCGGGATACCGCGACAGCCATGCGGCGTTCTCCTGAAGGATCCCGCGCGCCTCCTCGCTGAGGTTGGCGCTGTCGTACCCGAACTGGATATCGCGCAGCACGCCGCTGGCGTTCAGTTCGTCCAGCGTGACGCCTCCGAGACCGATCACGTCCACCCCGACCTCGTCCTCCGGCGGCAGGGCCCGGATCTCGGCGTCGGTGAGGCCTCCGGCAGCGGACGCGACCGGCTCGGGCGCCGGCTCGGTCGTCTCCGGCGCCTCCGGCTCGACCAGCGACTCGGCCGGCGCGGCCGCGGTCGCGGGGGTCCGGTCGACGGAGGAACACCCGGCGAGGAGCATCGGCAGCAGCGCCGCCGCGGCCACCGCGCCCCGGGACGGGCGAAGCGCGCTCTCCGACGCCCGGCCAGCGGGCCTCAACATGTCATGAGTCGTCATAAGCCGTGAGAGGAACGAAGCGCGGCGGCTGCGGCGGGCCGGGCCCGACATCAGCGGTCGCCTCCGGAACCGGTCATGGTCTGCGGCGCGGGGGGGTTTCCCCATCGGGGAGTGGAGTTGCGTCCCTCGCGGGTCAGTTGCCGCAGGTTCGATCCGTCCCGATGCATCGCGAACACCTGGTCGCCCCCGGTGCGGTTTGAAGTGAACACCAGATGGAGGCCGTTCGGCGCCCAGGAGGGGCTCTCGTTGCTGCCCCGGCCGGTGGTGAGCTGGCGGGTCTGCCGGGTCTCGAAGTCGTGGACGACGATGTCGAAGGGGCGCCGCTCGATCCGCGAGGCGTAGGCGATCTCGCTGTTCTGCCGCGAGGGCGACCACGCCGGGGAGTCGTTCCACGCGCCTTCGAACGAGACCCGGCGCAGGTTCAGACCGTCCCGGTCCATCACGTAGATCTGCGGAGCTCCGGTCCGGTCCGACGTGAACGCGATGAGCCGGCCGTTCGGAGACCAGGTGGGCGCCACGTCGATGGCGGGGTTGCTCGTGAGCCGGCGCAGCTCTCCGCCGTCCACCGACGAGAGGTAGATCTCGGACTGCCCGTCGCGGTTCGAGGTGAACGCGATCCACCGGCCGTCCGGCGACCAGGCCGGGGTGAACGACTGGAAGTCCCCGATGAGCTTCTGTCCCCGGCCCTGGTAGAGGAAGGCCAGAAAGAGCGCGGGCGCGCCATCGCGGTAGGAGATGTAGGTCAGCGCCCGGCCGTCAGGAGACCAGCTCGGCGTGAGGTTCAGCGAACCGTTGGCGGTCACCGGGCGCTGGGCGTGACCGTCGTAGTCCATCAGGTAGATCTCCTTGCCGGGAGTCCGCCCGCGCCGCCCTTCGCGGCTCGAGGAGAACGCGATCCGGGTGCGCGCCACGCCGCGGTAGTTCCCCGCCTGGAGCAGGATGTCGTCGGCGATGCGGTGCGCCAGGCTGCGCCGGGCGTCGGCGTCCACCGTGTAGCGCCGGGCGAAGACGTTCTCCTGCGCCCGCACCGCATGGAGGCGCACCTCCACGACCAGCCGCTCGCCGTCCCGGCGGACCGATCCGTCGACGAGGATGTCGGCGCCAACGGACTCCCACTGGTAGTAGTCGAGCACGCCCTCCCCCGAGCCCTCCCTGGCGATCCGGTAGAACCTCCGGGGGAGCATCCGGTAGACCCCGGCGTAGGCGATGTCGTCCCAGAGCACGTTGCTGATCTCGGCGGCTTCGGCCTCCGGAAGAGCGCCCGCGAGGTCGTCCGGCGAGCCCTCGGGGCGTTCCCCGGCGGCGCCGGCGTCCGCGCCGCCCGGGCCCGCCTCCCCGGCGGCGCCGTTCCCGGCCTCCGCCGGCTCGACGAGGAACTCGGGGATCGCGATGCGCACCGGCGCTCCGGGGCGGGTGATGTCGAGGTACCAGTCTCCGGTCGCCCCGGTTTGCCCGGCGGCCTCCGCGCCGGACTCGGGGAGCGGCGCGAGGGGCAAGGGGCCCAGCGTCCCGGCCAGCCCGACCGCCAGCCCGCTGCCGGCGAGCGAGAGCGCGAGCCGCGCGCCGAGGAGGCGGGCGATTCCGCCGCGCCGCCGTGGGGGCCCCGCCGCGCGGGCTTCGCGAGACTTCATGACGCGGTCGCCGAGCCGCCAACGCCCTCGGCGTCGTCCGGGCCTCCGGTGGCCTGGCCGCTGTAGGTGAACAGCAGGTGGACCCCGACGCGGTCGCGCGGATAGCTCTCCGGAAGGGGAGGCAGGGGGGCCGCCAGTTGAACCGCCCGCAGCGCGGCCCGGTCGAGGAGCGACTGGCCGCTCGAGGTCTCCACCTCGGCGTCCAGCACCTCGCCCTGGGCGAGGATCGTGAAGCGGATCACCACCTTCGCCTCCCCGCGCACCGGAATCTGCTGCCAGTTCGCCTGGATCCGGGCGATCATCTGGCGCTGGTAGTAGGCGTACTCGAAGTCCTGGTCGAAGCCTCCGCCGGCGACGCCGCCCAGCCCGATGCCCCCGGCGCCCCGGTTTGCGGCCTGCGGCGCCGGGGCGGCGGCGGGACGGGTCGGCCTCGATGTGGTGTCGATGGGTCGCCGGGACTCCAGGCGGGCGGAGTCGGCCCAGGCCGCGTCCCGGCCGCGCAGACCGGAGTCGGGACGCTGCGGCCTCTCCCGCCGGCGCTCGCGCGCGTCGGGTTCCGGCATCCGGTCGCGATTCTCGGTCGTGGGACGAACGACTTCGGGGCGGGATTCCACCGGAGGAGGCGCAACCGGCTCCGGCTCGGGGGGAGGCGGCGCGGGTTCCGGTTCGGGTTCGGGCTCCGGTTCCGGCTCGGGTTCGGGCTCCGGTTCCGGCTCGGGCGGGGCGGGGGACGCGGGGGCCCCGAGGCCCGGCGTGGGCGCGGGTCCCGACATACCGAGCTCGATGAAGGCCGCGGAGGGCGCCGGGAGCCCGGCGCCGCCGAAGTTCATGCCGACCAGCGCCACCGACAGGGCGCCGATGTGGATGGTCGCCGACCAGAACACGGTGCGCCCGAAGGACGCGGGGGTCGGGGAAGGGCGCATCGGACCAGGTTCCGCGCTACCTGCTCCCCTGCTCCCCGGGGTACGCATAAACCAGCCCCACGCGATCGAATCCCGCTCGCTTCATCGAATCGATCACCTCGATGACGCGACCGTATTCTAGCGAGGCGTCCCCCTGCAGATATCCCTCGCGGGCGCCCTCGAACGCCACCAGTTCCCTCAGCCGCTCCTCGAGCAGGAGGGGGTTCACCGCCCGGTCCCGGACGAACGTCCGGCCCTCAGCGTCCACGGTGACGATCACCCGTTCCGTCGCTTCCGAAGAGCGCGTCCGGGCGGTGGGGAGGTTCACATCGAGCGACCTCACCAGGAGCGGCGCGGTCACCATGAAGATGATCAGGAGAACGAGCACCACATCCACGAACGGGGTGACGTTGATCTCGGAGAGCGCGCTCCCGCCGCCCGCTTCGCGCCGGGCCGCCAGCCGGTCCAGCGCCGATCCCCCGACGCCGCGGCTCCCGCCGCCGCCTCCACCGCCGATCGATGCTCCCACGTTCAGCAGCCTGTTGACGAAGTCACGCGGCGTTCGAGCGGCGATGCATCCCGCCCGAACCGCACCCCTACGGGGCGCTCATCGTTGCGTGTCACTCGGAATATTGCCGATATTCCTCGCTCACGCGCCTTGTCGGCCGGGCGCCTCACCGCTCTCGGCGCTGCACGGGACTTCATCAAAAGGCCGCTAGCGCACCAGATGCCGCTCGAGAAGCGCCACGTATTCCATCGAGAACCCGTCCATCGAGTTCCCGATGCCGCGGATGCGGGCGAGGAAGGCGTTGTAGGCGATGACCGCGGGGATCGCGGCGCCGAGACCGGCGGCGGTCGCGATCAGCGCCTCCGAGACTCCGGGCGCGACCACGCTGATGTTGGCCGCCTGCGTCGCGGCGATGTCCCGGAAGGCGTTCATGATGCCCCAGACCGTGCCGAAGAGCCCGATGAACGGCGTCGCGCCACCGGTCGTCGCCAGGAACGTCATCCGCTGCTCCAGCCGCGCCATCTCGGTGGAGGAAGCCCGGAGCATGGCGCGGGCCACCGCCTCCAGATTCGACACCCGCAGGCGGGTCGCTTCCCCGTCGTCGCTGTGCGACTGGTAGATGACCTCGTCGTATCCGGCGCGGAAGACCCGCACGAGGGGGTTTTCGGGATTCCGGGCCGCGATCTTGCCGATGTCGGCGAGCCGCTCGGCCTTGCGGAAACCGCGCAGGAACTCCGCCGACTCCCGCTCCGCGCGTCCGAGGACCCGCATTTTGGACAGGATGATCGCCCACGACACGATGCTGAAGAACAGCAGCGTCGCCAGCACGACCCACGCGACCGGACCGGCGGCGATGATCAGCGCGACGAAGCCTTCGGCGAATATGCCGCCGCCGGTCTCGATCGCAACCGAGGTGACTTCCTCGGCCTGGGGCTGCTGTTGTCCGAGGGCCGGCGACGCGAAGAGACCGGCGCCCAGGACCCCGGGAACTGCGAGCCGGAGCGGAGCGGAGACCCGACAACGCGTCAGGGTGCGAAGGAGGTGCGCCACCTTACAAGAATGGTACCCGGCGCCCCTTCCGCGCGCCACCTCTGCGCGGTCGGACTGCTAGCCCCGGATCCAGTCGAAGCTGCGCTCCACCGCGCGCCGCCAGACGGCGAGGCTCTCCCGGCGATCGGCCGCCCCCATCGCCGGCTCGAAGCGGCGCTCCTCGGCGACCGCCTCGGCGAGCTCGGCCTCCGACTCCCAGAAGCCGACCGCCAGTCCGGCGGCGATGGCGGCGCCGAGCGCGGTCGTCTCGAGGCAGCGCGGACGAACGACCGGGACACTGAGGACGCCGGCCTGGAAGCCGAGCAGCAGATCGCTGACCGTCATGCCGCCATCGACCCGAAGTTCTGACACCGCCGCGCCGGCGTCCGCGCGCATCGCCTCGATGACCTCCAGAACCTGGAACGCGGTGGCCTCGATCGCCGCCCGCGCCAGGTGGCGCCGGTCCGAATGGCGCGTGAGGCCGCAGATCACCCCCCGGGCGTCGCTTCTCCACCAGGGGGCGAAGAGGCCCGAAAACGCCGGGACGATGACGACGCCGCCTGAATCCTCGACGTCGAGCGCCAGCGCCTCGACCTCCGCGGCCGAGTCCGCGAAGCCGAGCTGGTCCCGAAGCCACTGGATGAGCGATCCGGCGACCGCCACCGACCCCTCGAGCGCGTAGTCCACCCGCGCTCCGTCCGAAAACGCCACCGTCGTCAGCAGGCCGGCGTTCGACGCCACCGCCTCGGACCCGGTGTGCATGAGCACGAAAGCGCCGGTCCCGTAGGTGCACTTCGTCTCGCCCGGCTGACGCCGGAGCTGGCCGAGGAGCGCCGCCTGCTGGTCCCCGATGACGCCGGTGATCGGGACTTCGGCGCCGAAGGGGCCGTCGGCGGTGGTCCGGCCCCAGGCCTCCGGGTGGGAGGAGGGGGCGGGCTCGGGCAGCATGCGCCGGGGGACCCGCAGGGCCTCGAGCAGCTCGTCGCTCCAGGCGAGCGCGCGGAGGTCGAACATCTGCGTCCGGCAGGCGTTCGTGTGGTCGGTGCGGTGGACCGCCCCGCCGGTCAGACGCCAGACGAGCCAGCTCTCGACCGTTCCGAACACCGCGCGCCCGGCGCGCGCCCGGTCCAGGAGGCCGTCCTGGTTCTCGAGGAGCCAGCGGAGCTTGGGGCCGGAGAAGTAGGTGGCGGCGGGAAGTCCGGTTCGCTCCCGGAGCGCCGCCGCCCCGACATCCCGCTCCAGTTCGGCGGCGAGTCCGGCGGTCCGCGTGTCCTGCCAGACGATCGCCGGCGCGAGCGGCTCGCCGGTCTTCGGGTCCCAGACCACCGTGGTCTCCCGCTGGTTCGTGATCCCCACCGCCTCGACCGTGTCTCCGGACACTCCGGCGCTTTGAAGCGCCCCCCCGATGACCTCGAAGACGCGGTCGCTGATCTCGACGGGATCGTGCTCCACCCAGCCTGGACGCGGAGTGATCTGGCGGTGTTCGCGCTGCGCCGCGCCCCGGACGACGCCCGCGCGGTCGAAGAGAAGGACCCGACTGCTGGTGGTCCCCTGATCGATCGAGGCGATGAGCCGCTCGCCGCCGCTCATTCTCCGGCCGCCGCGGCTCGTTCCTCGGTGAGCCGGAGCGCCTTTCCCGGTCGGGCGCCGGTCACCTCGCCGTCCCGCAGCACGAACTCCCCGGAGACCAGCACGTGATGCATCCCGGCGGCGTAGTGGTGGGGGTCCCCGAACGCCGCGAGCTCCTCGACCTCATCCGGATCGAACACCGCGATGTCCGCGACCCATCCGGCCTCGAGCCGTCCGCGGTCGGCAAGCCCGATGCGCGCCGCCGGGAACGCGCTCATCTTCCGCACCGCCTCGCCGAGCGAAAACAGCCCCGCCTCCCGGACGTAGAGGCTCAGCACCCTGGCGAAGGTCCCGTAGTTCCGCGGATGCGGGACGCCCTCGCCCGGCGCCACGACGCCGCCATCGGAGGCGATCATGGTCCGCGGGTGGACCATGATCCGCCGCACGTCCTCTTCGTGCATGGCGTGGAAGACGCCGCCAAATCCACCCTTTGCCTGGATCTCGAGCGCCAGTTCGGCGCCGTTTTCGAGGTTGGATTCGAGACCCCGCTCCCGCAGGAGGTCGCCGAGGCTCTTGCCCTCGAGCGACCGGTCCCAGGAAGCGCTCGCGATAACGACGTTATCCGGACTGCCGCCGCCCCGGTCGTCGCGCAGGTTGACCTCGATGGCTTCCCGGATCCGCGCGCGTTCGGCGGGATCGGCCATCCGCTCCGCGAGAGCCTCGGCGCCCCCCTCGAGGCTCCAGGCCGGAAACAGGATCGTGAGGCTGGTGGAGGAAGCGGTGTAGGGGTACTGATCGATCGTGACGTCCACGCCGCGCCCGACCGCCTCGTCCACCAGCCGCAGCGACTCGACGCTCTGGCCCCACATGGGCGCCCCCACGACCTTGTGGTGAGTGAGCTGGGTCGGCAGTCCGCCCTCCTCGCCGATCCGGATCGTCTCGCGCACCGCGTCCATGAGTTCGAGCCCCTCCTCCCGCATGTGGCTGACGTGGAATCCGCCGTAGGGGGCGGCGACTTTCGCCAGTTCGATGACCTCCTCGGTCTCGGCGAACGCCCCCGGCACGTACTTGAGCCCGGTGGAGAGGCCGAAGGCGCCCTCGCGCATCGCCTGGTCCACCAGCTCCCGCATCCGGTCCAGCTCTTCCGCCGTGGGGGCGCGGTCTTCCAGCCCGAGGACCTCGCGCCGCACCGTTCCGTGACCGACGGTGAGCCCCATGTTGATGGCCGATCCCTCCGCTTCGAACTCGTCGAGCCATTCCCCGATGGGTAGGGGCGAGCCGCCGTCCGGCCCGCCGAGAGCCGTGGTGACGCCCTGATGGAGGTAGTTCTCCGCGAGCGGGTGGCGCCCGATCCCCCGGACGGCGTGGCTGTGGACATCCACGAACCCCGGCGCGACCACCAGCCCGGAGATATCGATCCGCGTCTCGGCCCGCGCGCCCCCGAGATCTCCGATGGCGGCGATCCGGTCGCCCCGGATCCCCACGTCGGCGGCGCGCGCCTCGCCGCCGCTCCCGTCATGAACCTCCCCTCCAGCGAGCACGATGTCGTAGGACGCCGCGCATCCGGCGAGGAGGATCGCGGCGAGCGCCGCGGCGGCGGCCCGCAATGTGCTGCTCTCGCCTGGCGCGCTATCGGAAATCTGCTGCATCTCGGTGGCCTCGTTCACGGTTCTCCCGCCGGTATCCCACCCGCGGAGCGGGTCCCCGGACCGGCGGATCAGTCTCGATGGGTGTTTTCGAGGATACCGGAGGGTTCTTCTTCCGGGGCTCCGGCCCGCTCCGGTACCCTCCCCTCCACGCGCCGGTGGCGGCCGCGAATCTCAACAGTCGGGAGTCTCTTCATGCGCTCATTCTTCGGATCCCTGACCGCGCTGGCTTTGCTGGCGACCCTGCTTCCCCCGGTCGAAGCGGCGGCGCAGGAGAACCCGACGGTGCTCCCGCTGCGGGAGCGCGCCGCGCTGGTCGACCGCTGGCTCGAAGTCCGCTTCGAGACGGTCCTGCCCGAGATCATGCGCCGCGAGGGGGTGGACCTCTGGATCGTCTCGGCCCGCGAGTACAACGAGGATCCGGTCATCCGGACGATGCTCCCCTACACCTGGCTGGCCGCCCGCCGGCGCACGGTGCTGCTGTTCCACGATCGCGGCGAGCCGCACGGCGTGGAGCGGCTGGCGGTGGCGCGGTATGACATCGGCGGGATCCCGGGCGCCTGGGACCCCGAGACCGAGCCCGATCAGTGGGCGCGGGTCGCCGAGCTGGTCCGCGAACGGGATCCGCAGGTCATCGGCCTGAACCGGTCCCGCGACTTCGGTCTGGCCGACGGCCTCACCGCGACCGAGTACGAGGCGCTCCGGGAGGCCCTGGGGCCCGACCTCTCATCGCGGCTGCTCGACGCCGAGCGGCTCGCGATCGCCTGGCTCGAGACCCGCACCCCGGAGGAAATGGCCGCCTACCCGACCGTGGTGCGCCTCGCGCGCTCCATCATGATGGAGGGGCTCTCGGAGAAGGCGATCCAGCCGGGGATGACGACCACCGAGGATCTCTCCTGGTGGCTCCGCGAGCGCATCCGGGAGCTCAAGCTCCAGACCTGGTTCCAGCCCGGGGTCTCGCTCCAGCGGCCCGAAGGCGAGATGTTCGGCGGCAACGAGGGGGGGCAGGGGGACTTCTCCTCCCGACCACCGCCGGACACGATCCTGCCGGGAGACCTTCTCCACCTGGACTTCGGCATCACCTACCTCCGGCTCAACACCGACACCCAGATGCAGGCCTACGTGCTCCGGCCGGGCGAGACCGACGCCCCGCCCGGGCTGCGGGAGGCCTTCTCCACCGGCAACCGTCTCCAGGACATCCTGACCGACGAGTTCGTCGCCGGCCGCACCGGCAACGAGATCCTCGCCGCGGCGCTGACGCAGGCCGACCGCGAGGGGATCACCGCCTCCATCTACACCCATCCGATCGGATTTCACGGTCACGCCGCCGGCCCCACGATCGGTCTCTGGGACCGCCAGGAGGGCGTGCCGGGGAAGGGCGACTACCCCCTGTTTCCGATGACCGCCCACTCGATCGAGCTGAACGCGCGCGTCCCGGTTCCCGAATGGGGCGGGCAGGACGTCCGGATCGCGCTCGAGGAGGACGCCATCTTCGACGGGGAGACCACGACCTACATCGACCCGCGAGCCGAGCGCCTGCTGCTGATTCCCCGCCAGACCCGGACCCACCGGTAGCCGGGACCGCGCGCTGCGCGGGGGGGCCGCCGGGCTAGGAACGGCCGGAGAGCACCCGGGTGTCGGCCACCGGCCAGTGGATGCGGACCCGGTCGCCCTCGCGGGCCAGGCTCCCGAACAGCGAGTTCCCGCGCGCCACGAGCTGGTGGCCGCCCTCGATCTCCAGCTCCATTTCCAGCCGGTCGCCGAGGAACGAGATCCGCCGGACCGCCGCGTCGGCGACGTTGAACCCCGGCGCCGCCGGGGGATGCCCGACCTGAACCACCTCGGGCCGGATCCCGAGCATGACTCTCCGGTCACCCCTCCGGTCGCGTTCGAGGCTGTCCCGGGCCGCCTCGACTCCCGGTCCCGACCGGACCCGGAACCGCCCCGCTTCGCCGGCGGCCTCCGCCGGGAGCAGGTTCATCTTGCCGACGAAGGCCGCCACGAACGCATTCGCCGGGCGGGTGTGCAGGTCGAGCGGGGAGGCGAACTGCTGGACCCGGCCCTGATGGACCACCGCAACCCGGTCGGCCACGCTCAGCGCCTCCTCCTGGTCATGGGTGACCCAGAGCGTCGTCGCCAGGAACTCCCGCTGGAGCCGCCGCAGCAGGACCCGCAGCTCACGGCGCAGCGCGGCGTCCAGGCTCGAAAGCGGCTCATCGAGGAGCAGGACCTCGGGCCGGATGGCGAGCGCCCGGGCCACCGCCACGCGCTGCGCCTCGCCACCCGAAATCCGCCTCGGCAGCCGTTCGGCGAGGTCGCCGAGGCCCACCCGGTCCAGCATCTCGTTGGCGATTTCCGTGGCCCGCTTGCGGCTCTCCCCCCGGCGCTCGGGGCCGAAGGCGACGTTCCGCCGCAGGTTCAGGTGGGGGAAGAGGGCGTAGCTCTGAAAGACCATCCCGACGTGCCGCTTCTCGGGCGGGATCCCCTCCATCGGCTCCCCGCGGATCCAGACCTCGCCGGAGTCCGGCTCGAGGTGGCCGGCGATGCACCGCAGGATCGTCGTCTTTCCGGCGCCGCTCGAACCGAGGAGCGCCACCAGCTCCCCCGGCTCGATGGCCAGCGTGACATCCACGACCGGTTCGGCGTCGCCGAACCGTTTCCGCAACGCATCCAGACCCAGTCCCGCCCGGCGGAAGTCCACCGGGCTCTTCTCCGGACCCTTCTGACGCCGCTCCAGCCAGGCGCTCACCCCGTGGAGTCTCCGTCGAACAGCCGCCCGGCGGCGCCGTCCTCCGGAATACGCCACGGCTCCCGAAGCGCGCTCCCGCGAGCGAACTCCCCGAATCGCTCCCGGAGCGCCCCCGGCGGAGGCGGGGCCCAGGGCGTGTCGGATTCGGCTTCCGCCTCCGCCCCGCGCTGGGTGCGGACCCGGACGCGCGCTTTCCGGACCCGCGTCCCCGGCGGATCATCCGGACGCCCGAACTCATGCGAGCGAAGCTCGATCCTTCGCGCCAGCGCCGCGGTGTCCGGCGCGAGTTCTCCGGCGTAGTCGACGGCGCCGAACGCCTCCCCCCGGAACCGGGCTTCGAGGAAGAGCGCCGCCGCCGTGGGGATGTGCATCTGTCGCGCGATCGGGCGCGCCGGGGGGTGAGCCCAGGAGGAGACCACCGTCGAGAACGGGTAACTGAGGATCTCGAGGTCGGTCACCTCGGCGGGATCGAACCGCGGCATGGTCTCGAGCGCCGCGAGCGCCGGCTGCACCGCGCGGGAGCCGGGGTACTTCTTGAAGCCCACCCGCAGGACCGCCCCGCTGGCGGCCGCGTCCGGGAACCCGCGCGCCGGAGTGGTCCCCGCAGCCGGTTCGTCGCCGGCGCCGGAGGACGAGGCTTCGAGCGCCGCCTCGAGGCCCAGCGCCTGCCCCCAGGCGCCGTAGGCGAACTTCACCGGAGCGCCATCGGCGAACGCCCGGTAGGGGTGCATCGGGGTCCGGGCGTCGGCCAGACGGAGCGCCCGCTCGGTTCTCCCCGGGTCGTGGCCGAGAAGCCGGCTCACCACCGCGGCGGCGGCGATCGAGGCCAGCGCGCCCGGAGAGTGGACGCCGGTCCGCTCCATCGCGCCTCCGATGAGATCCCGGTGCCAGGCGCCGATGCCGCAACCGATCGCGATCGCGTCGAGGAGTTCCCCCAGGCTCCGTCCGAAAGCCTCGGCGGCCCCGACCGCGGCGGAGACGCACTCGGGGCCCACATGGAGCTCGAGCGGGTCGCCGCAGAAGCGGTTCCAGAACACCGCGCGAACCAGGTCGGTGCGGCGCCGCCCTCCGACCGGACGCCAGAGGCAGGCGTGCGGCGTCGGGGCCGCCTCGCCGTTCGGCGGACCCAGAATGGCATCACCCATCGCCGGGGTCAGGAAACCCGGAACCGGCGGCGCCGCGCCCACGGCCAGGCAGTCCGTCAGGAGATCGAGCGCGGCGCCCCGGGCCTCTTCCGAAGTCACTGCGGAAGCGATCCAGGCCGCGGCGTCTTTCAGGTCCTGCGGATGGATCCGGTCGACGAGGCGCAGATCCCGCCGGATCTCCGGCCCCGGGTGCGGCGGCGCCCCGGGACGCGGGTCGAAGGAGGGAGGCTCGATACCAGCGGCCAGCCAGGCCTGAAGCCAGGGGGCGCTCCCTTCGGGGACGGGGAGGTCCGGACTCAGACACGCGGCCAGTGAACGCGCCGGATCGGCGATATTGGGGTCGTTTGCGCTCATTCGGGGAGGATCTGTTGACGGAAACGCTGTGCCCAGGCGGCGCGCAGCTCTCCGAGCCTCGCCATGTCGAAGCGCAGAACGCCTGCGAGTGACGGCAGGGAGTCGGGAACGTCGGCGTCCAGCCGGGACGGAATCAGAAGGAGTTCGCGCGCGGCGGTGGACTGCGCGTCGTACGAGAACATGTGGGCGGCGAAGGCCCGCGCCAGCGCCTGGTTCCGGGCGCCGGCGACCACCTGAACGCCCTGCGGAAGCGCGATCGCGCCTTCGGCCGGCGCCACCCAGCCGACGGGAGCTCCTCCCGCCGCGAGCTGGCGCGCCTGCGCCGGGAGGCCGAGCGTCACCCACGCCTCGCCCTGGGCCACGAGCTGGTTGTTGGCCGGACCGCTCGTCCCGAAGACCGCGACCTGCTCGCGGAGCCGGCGCAGCCGGTCGAAGCCGGCGTCGGCGTCGGTCTCGCTTCCGGTTTCGGCCTGGGCGAGCGCGGCCACCGTGAGGCCGCCGAGCGTGCTGCCGAAGCCGAAGAGCGCGAGCCCGCCGCGGAACCGCGGCTCCTCGAGCGCCGCCCACGAAGCCGGGGGAACGGCGAGAGCCTCGGTGTTGTAGAGGAACCCCACCGGCGAAGCGAAGGTGGCGGGCAGCGCGCCGTCATGGATCCATGCGCCGGGGTCCATCAGATCGAGGTCCGGGAGGCCGGCGGTCGCCGGATCCTCGAGCAGTCCCTCCTCGGCCAGGATCGCGGCCTCCCCCGCGTCGATCCACAGGGCGTCGAGCGAGGGATTCCCGGCCTCGACCCGGACGCGCGCCGCCTGGTCCGAGGAGCGGAGCCCCACCGCCACGATGCGGGAGGAAGTGGCGGCCTCGAAGGCGGGAGCGAAGTGGGTTTCCAGGTCGGCGATGCGGCCGGGGGGAACCGCGACGACGAGGTCGGTGGCTTCCGGACCGCAGGCGCCGAGCAGGACCGCCAGCGCGGCTGGAAGCAGACGGGAGATCATGAGGAGGCTCGTTCAGGCGGGGCCGCGCGCCCGGGGCGCGCCGCTGTTGCGGGAGAGTCGCTCGGCGCAGACGGCGGCCACTCCGGTGATCGCGATCGCGACCGTGCTGATGGCGGCCACCGTCGGGTCCTGGTAGCGGTCCACCGCCTCGAAGATCGCGACCGGCAGCGTCACCGTGCGTCCCGAAGCGAGGAGCAGCGACAGCGCGAAGTTGCCGAAGGAGATCACGAAGGCGGACACCGCGCCCGCGACGATACCCGGGCGGGCCCCCGGCAGCGTCACCAGGAAGAGCGTGGCGAGCGGACCAGCCCCCAGGCTCCGCGCCTGTTCCTCGAGAAGCGGGTCCGTCGACTCGAGCGAAGCGACCACGCTGCGGGTGACCCACGGGACGGTGATCAGCAGGTGGGCGACCGCCAGCGGGGCGAGCGTTCCGGCGAGCTGCGCTCCCGAAGTGCGGGCGAGCAGCGACACGCTGGTCAGGAGCCCGACGCCCAGAACGAGCCCGGGCAGGGCCAGCGGAGACAGGAGCAGCGAAAGCAGGAACTCCCGGCCCCGCAGCGATCCGCGCGCGATCCCGAGCGCCGCCGGCGCGCCGATCAGCACGGCCGCCGCGCTGGACAGCGCCGCCAGCATCAGGCTCGTTCCGAGTCCCGAGAGCAGCCTCGGCTGGTCGAGGAGCCCGGCGTACCAGCGGAGACTGAGCCCGGAAGGCGGCGCCTGAACATGGGCGGTCGGGCTGAAGGAATGGAGAACGACCGCAACCGGCGCCAGCAGCAGCACCGCGAACGAGAGGCCCGCCCCCGACAGGAACGCGGCCCTCGCCAGCCGGGAGCCCGCGGCGCGCGTCGCCATTACGTCCCGAAGATGCTTGCGGAGCGGCGCCGGCTGAAGGCGGAGGCCGCCGCGAGGAGCGCGCACGCCGCGACCAGCAGGATGATCGAGGCCGCGGCCGCGGTCGGCCAGTCGAACGTGACCGCGACGAGCTCGTAGATCTCGAGCACCAGGGTGCGCGCGCCGCTTCCGCCGAGGAGCGCCGGCGTCGCGTAGGCCGACAGACAGCCCACGACGACGAAGCTGGCGCCGGAGAGCAGTCCCGGGACGGTCAGCGGGAGCGTCACCCGGAAGAAGGTCGCGAGCGGCGATGCGCCGAGACCGCGCGCGGCGTCCACCAGACCCCGGTCCGCGCGATCCAGGCTGGCGGTCAGCGCCAGGATCATGAACGGCAGGAAGGACTCCGTCAGCGCGATCAGCACCGCCGCCTCGGTGTGGAGGAGCCCCGCCCGCGGCAGCCCGAGGGCCACCAGCGTCTCGCCCAGGACCCCCTGGCGGCCGAGCAGCAGCGTCCAGCCATAGGCGCGAACCACGATGGACATGAGCAGCGGCGAGACGACGAGCAGCGTCAGCACGCTTCGGGTGGCCCCGGACGAGCGCGACAGCACCCACGCCGCCGGAAACCCGAGGAGCGTCGTCAGGCCCGCGGTGGATAGCGCCAGCCGGACGGTGCGCAGCGCCGACTCGGGGTAGGGGGCCTCGAGCAGCGCGGCGAACGAACCGAGCGCCGGGCCGCCCTCGAGCGGCGCGAGCGGCCCGGGCGGAAAGAGCGAGACCCGCAGGAGGATCCCGACCGGGATCGCGGCCCCGACGAGGATGACCCCCAGCGCCGGCAGCAGCAGGAGCATCGCGGCGCGCCGGGGGGCTCCGCTGTCCATGCGCCGCGGGATTCTATGGGTCCGCCCGTTGTACCGTTGCCCGGTTGCGTTCCCCCCTGCGGTCGCTGGTCGGCCCCGCGCTCGCCTTCATCGCGGTCTCGGCGATCGGCGCGCTCTTCTTCCTCGATCTCTGCGATCTCATCTACGACTGCGGGTGCGCGTCCTGGTGGGCGGGCGGCGCGAGCCACTGCAACATCCAGACGCCCGGCCCGCCCGACTGCCCGTTCTGCGCGCACCCGACGGCGTCCGCGGCGGCCTGTTTCCTCGGGATCGGCGCCCAGGCCGGCATCATCCTCCGGCGGTTCTCCGCGGGCCCGCGCGTTCTCCTTCGGCGCGCCCTGCTCGCGCTGGCCGCCTTTGCGCTGGTCATCGCCGCCGCCGGAGGGGTCCTCGGCGTAGCGGTCAGCTACTGGGGCTGATCCTCACGGCAACCGGTATCATCGGCCGCCGGACCCACTCCCCCAGCGACGAAGGGAAGACCTCGATGGACCGCACGAACGAAGTTCGCCACCTCCGATGGGAGGCGATGCCGAAGGAACGCCTGAAGGAGGGCCTGCACCGTCGGATGGTGACCGGGGAGCGCGCGATGCTGACCCAGGTCTTTCTCGACAAGGGGGCGGTCGTCCCGATGCATTCGCACGAGAACGAGCAGCTCACCTGGGTCGTCGAGGGCTGCCTCCGGTTCTGGATCGGGACCGAGGACTCCGAGCCGGTGGATGTCCACGCCGGCGAAGTCCTGGTGCTCCCCTCGCAGGTGCCCCACAAGGCGATCGCGCTGGAAGACACGCTCGACGTGGACATCTTCACGCCGCCCCGCCAGGACTGGCTTGACGGCACGGACTCTTACCTGCGGGGGACTTCGGGAGAACAAGACGCGTCCTCGTGAGGCCCGGACGGCGGCGACGGCCCGCTCCCCGGGACTTCGCCGCGCGGGGACTCCCGACGGGCCCTGAAGTCGCGCGGTGATGCCCAACAAGCTGCGCATCCTGGCTGCGGGGGCGGCGCTGACGGTCGTCACCGTCGTGCCCCTCTACGGCGTGGCCGGCGCCAACTTCGGCCTTCTCGAGAGCCCCATGTCGGGGGCGCTCGTCGGCATCCTGGCGGGACTCGTGGCCCTCGGCCTCTGTTTCGCGGTTCTTCACTGGGCCGGCAAGCTGGCGAGCTGGTTCAGCCGGGACGTCCTCGTCGTCATCCTCACCTCGGCGGCGGCGCTGGTGCTGCTGCGGGAATACGTCGTGGGGTGGCCGGCGGCCCTCCTTCCGGGTCTGTTCGGCGTTGCGCTCGGGACGCCGTTCCTGCTCGGGTGCGGACTGGCCCTGCTGTTCCGGCCCCGGCGGCAGCGACACCGGATCCTGGGGTCCTTCGGCGTCCTCGGCGGCGCCGCGCTCGGCGTCTGGGGGATCACCTGGCTGATGTCCCCGGGCGAGGATCCGTTCCCTCGCAACCCGCTCGCCCAGCCGGACGCGCGCGTCGCGGTGCTCGAGGATCCGGCGGATCACGGAGACTACGAGTTCACCCTGCTGACCTACGGGAGCGGTGATGACCGGCGGCGTCCGGAGTTCGGCGAGGACGTGGACATCCCCTCGCGTTCGGTGGACCTCTCGCCGGTGCTTCCCGAGTGGCGGGGATTTCGCGCCACCCACCGCGAGTGGTGGTGGGGGTTCGGGATCGAGCGCGCCCCGGTCAACGGACGGCTCCACCTCCCCGACGTGGAGTCCGGGGACCGGCGGCCGCTGGCGCTGATCGTCCACGGCAACCACCGCATGGACGACTTCTCGGACGACGGCTACGGCTACATCAACGAGTTGCTCGCGAGCCACGGCATCGCCGCCGTCTCGGTGGACGCCAACTTCCTCAACGGGACGTGGTCCGGCGACTTCGGGGGCCGTGAGATGCCGGCGCGGGCGATCCTGCTGCTCGAACACCTGCACCAGCTCCGCGAGTGGGCCCGGAACCCGAGGACCCCGGTCTTCAACCGGCTCGACTTCGACCGGGTGGCGCTTCTCGGACACTCGCGCGGAGGAGAGGCCGCCGCCATCGCGGCGGCGTTCAACGAACTGGGGCGATTCCCGGACGACGCGCGCTACGAGTTCGACTACCGGTTCGGGATCGAGGCGGTCGTGGCGATCGCGCAGATCGACCGCCGTTACTCGCGCCGCATCGAACTCGAGGATGTCCATTTCCTCGCCGTCCACGGGTCCTACGACACCGACGAGCCCAGCTACCACGGCCTCCGCCAGTTCCACCGGGTGCGCCTCTCGCCGGCGACGGCGCCGGCCGGGGAAGCGGAAGAGGGCGCGGCCGACCAGGCCGGTCTCTCTTACCGGATCAAGGCCGGCGTCCTCGCGCACCGCGCCAACCACGGGCAGTTCAATTCGACCTGGGGGATGGACTCCGGTTTCCCCGGCCACTACTGGCTGAACCGCGCGCCCCTCCTTCGGGCCTGGGAGCAGCAGCGGATCGCGGCGGTCTACATCTCGGCCTTCCTCCGGGCGACCCTGCTGGGCGAGGAGCGGTTCGTTCCCCTCCTCCAGGACTACCGGGCCGGCCTGGCCCATCTGCCGGAGACCCTCTACCAGAGCCAGTACTCCGACTCCCGGACCGGGACCGTCGCGGACTTCCGGGAAGACCTCGACCTCTCGACGGCGACGCTCCCCGACGCCGTCATCGAGGCAAGCGGTTTTGCGCGCTGGACCGAGGAGGAGGTGTTCTTCCGGGACGGATCGAAACAGGGCGACTCGGCCGCGCGGCTCACCATAGGAAACACCGGCGACGAGGACCCCACCTACGAGATCCGGTTCGCCGAGCCCCTCGATGTGAGCGAGGAAGACGAGCTGTCGCTGGCCATCGCGTGGGATCCGGCGCGGCCCGAACCCCCTCCCGAGGGCGGCTGGGCGCGCCCTTCGCTGGCGATGACGGTCCAGTTCGTGATGGGGGACGACACCTCCGGTTCCCCGGTCGCGGTGGCGTCGGTCCGGTCGCCCGAGCCTCCGTTCCAGGTCCGGTTCCTGAAGCCGGAGGGCCTGAACCGCGAGCGGTACCGGCGCGACATCGAGTGGATCCCGCAGACCGTGCTGATCGGGGTCGCCGGGCTGCTGCCGCCGGCGCCGGAGACGACGAACCCCCCGCAGGCGATTCCACCCGTCGTCCCGCGAACCGTGCCCCTTCGAAGCATCCGCTTCCGCTTCGACCGCCGGGTCCCCGGAGAAGTCCTCCTCCAGGAGGTGGCGCTCCGGAGGGCCGCCAGTCCGGTCGGCGGCTGAGCGCGGACCCGTCGGGAACCGGCAGGGTGGCCACCAGCGGGGCCGCCGGCCCGCGGACGAGCGATCTGGCCGCCTTCGGGCCGCCGGCGCCCGCCCCCGGACTCCGGCGGCCGCTGGTCACCGTCAGCTACGCCCAGAGCCTCGACGGTTCGATTGCGGAGAACCCGGGGGAGCAGCTTCGTCTGAGCGGCGCCCGGTCCCTCGAGATGACGCACAGCCTGCGGGCGGCCCATGACGCCATCCTGGTGGGGATCGGCACGGTGCTGGCCGACGACCCCCAGCTCAACGTTCGCCTGGCGGCCGGCCGCAGCCCGGTCCCCATCGTTCTGGACAGCCGTCTCCGGCTTCCCCGCGACTCGCGCCTCGTGACGGGCGCGGCGCAGTCCGGGACTCCGGGGGTCCTCGTGGCCTCGACGGACGACGCCCCGGCCTCCGCCGCGGCGGCCCTCGAACGCCTGGGGGTCTCGGTGCTCTCCTTTCCGGGGAAGGAGGGGCGCGTCCCGCTCGGTCCGCTGTTCCGGGAGCTCACCCGCCGGGGCGTCCGCCGGGTTCTCGTCGAAGGCGGCGGGCAGGTGCTGACCTCGCTCTTTGGAGAACAGCTCGTGGACTGGGTGGTGATCACGGTGGCGCCCCGCCTGGTGGGAGGCGAGCCCGCGCTCTTCCGGATGGGCGCCCCCGTCGAACTCGAGGGCCTTCGGTGGACGCGGCTGGGGAACGATCTCGTCTTCGGCGGCCGCCCCCGCTTTGGCCGACGCGCATCCGGAGCGGCCGGGCGATGAGCGCCGGCGCGGGCGGCGGCGTCGAGCGCCTCTCGGTCTGGTTCGAGGCTCCGAAGACCATCGGGGTGCGCCGTGACCGCTGCCCTGCACCCGGCCCCGGAGAGGTCCGGGTGCGCGTCCGGTTCTGCGCGATCAGCGCGGGGACCGAGCTGGCCGCCTACCGGGGCCAGCTCGACCCGGACCTGGAGCGCGACGAAACCCTCGGCGCCTTGCGGGAGGGCGGGTTCCGGTTCCCGTTCCAGTACGGGTACGCCTCGGTGGGCCGGGTCGTGGCGCCGGAACCGACCGATGCGGACCGACCCGGGCGCCGGGTCTTCGCGTTCACGCCCCACCAGACGGTCTTCTGCGCGCCGGCCGAGGACCTTCACGCCGTGCCGGACGCCGTCCCGGACGAGCGGGCGGCGCTATTTCCGTATCTGGAGACCGCGGTCAACCTGCTCCTCGACGGGCCGCCGCGAGTCGGCGACCGGGTGGCGGTCGTGGGGCAGGGAGCGCTGGGCCTCGCGCTGACGGCCGTGCTCGCGCGCTTTCCGCTCGGCGCGCTGGCGACGGTGGAGCCGAAAGCGGAACGCCGGAAGCTCTCGCGAGCGTTCGGCGCGCGGGAGTCCGTCGCCCCCGAGGCGGGCCCGGAAGCGGTCCGGGCTGCGCTCGGCGGCCGAGCCGAACTCGTGTTCGAGGTTTCGGGCAGCGGGGCGGGCCTCGACCTGGCCGTCCGCCTGGCCGCCCGCGAGGGGCGCGTGGTGGCCGGCTCCTGGCATGCGGGGTCGCCCACGCCGCTGGACCTCGGGGGCTGGTTCCACCGCGGCCGGGTGCGGATCGTCTCGAGCCAGGTCAGCCGCCTGCCGCCGCTCCCGCCCGCCTGGACCGTGGAGCGTCGCCGCGCCCTCGCCTGGTCGCTGCTCGAGTCCGTTCCCCTCGAACGGCTGGTGGACCGCGTCGTCCCGTTCGGGGAGGCGGCCCGCGCCTACGCGACGCTGGATCGGGGCGAGGCCGTTTCGGTGCTGCTCTCCTGCGAGGAAGGGGCGGCCGCGTCGACGTCCCCCTCTTCCTGAGCCCGGGTCTCCTCGGCGAGCCACTCGTAGATCGACTGCTGCGCCGCCGCCGGCGGCCCCTCCCTGAAGGCCCGCTCGTTCAGGCCGAAGGAGTCGTGCTTTCGCGCCTTGAGGTTGTCCGCCCACTGCAGATCCAGATAACGGCGAAGCGCCGACTGGATCCTGGGGTCGTAGATCGGACACGCGATCTCGACCCGGCGGTTGAGATTCCTGGGCATCCAGTCGCTGGACGCGAGGAAATAGAGCGGGTCGCCCCCGTTGCCGAACACCAGGATCCGCGAGTGTTCGAGGTACCGGTCCAGGATCGACACCGCGCGGAAGTTCTTCTCGTCGAGGTCCTCGCAGGGCATCGAGAAGGTGCCCCGCACCAGGAGCCGGACCTGAACGCCGGCCTCGGCGGCGTCGCGCAGCAGGGCCACGATTTCCGGGTCGGAGAGGTGGTTCAGCTTGGCCTCCACCAGGGCGGGTTCTCCGGCGCGGGCGCGCTCGGTCTCGGCGAGGATCAGCTCGCGGAGGTGGGAACGGAGCGCCCAGGGGGCGACCACCAGATGGTCCATCTCACGCGACCCGTAGGGCCGCTCGATCACCCGGAGCAGGCGCCGGATGTCCTCACAGATGCCGGGGTGGGCGGTCAGCAGGAAGTGGTCGGCGTAGAGGTTGGCGGTGACCTCGTTCAGGTTGCCGGTTCCGATGAAGCCGTAGAGCCCCGACTTGCCCTTGCGGACCCGTTCGATGAGGCCCACCTTGGCGTGGATCTTGAGCCCGGGCGGGCCGAAGAGCACCGTGACGCCTTCCCGGGTCAGTTCGTCGGTGAACTCGATGTTCGAGGTCTCGTCGAAGCGGGCGGTCAGTTCGACGACCGCGGTGACCTGCTTCCCGTTCCGCGCCGCGTTGATCAGCGCCCGCACCACGCCCGAGTTCGTCGCGACCCGGTAGAGCGTCACGCCGATCCGGGTCACCTTGGGGTCGATGGCCGCCTCGCGCAACAGATCGAGCACGTAGGAGAAGCGCTGGTAGGGGGTGTGGATGAGGATGTCCCGGGTCCGCATCGCCCGCATCACGGAGCGCCTTCGATCCAGCTCCGGGATCCTCAGGTTCGGCCACTTGCGGTGCCGATGGGCCCGGTCGACCCGCGGAAAGTCGATGAAGTCCTTGAAGTTGTGGTGGCGCCCGCCCGGAACGAGCACCCTCGGGTCATGGACCTGAAGCCCCTGACGGACCATCCCGAGCAGGTCGTCGGGCATGGCTTCGTCGTAGACGAACCGGACGAGGGCGGCCGTCCGCCGCCGCTTGACGCTCTTCTCCACCCGCTGGAGAAAGCTGTCCTTCGGGTGCCCCTCGAGGTCGAGACCCGCGTCGCGGGTGAGCTTCACGACGAAACCCGCCGCGGACTTCACCCGGAAGATCGAGAAGACGTCGGGCAGGCGGTGCCGGATGATGTCCTCGAGCAGGATGATCGTGACCCGATCGTCCGCGTCGGGGAGGCGAACGAAGCGGGGGACGGCGCGGGTCGGCACATCGACCATCGCGTAGATCGGGTCGCGCTGACCGACGCGGATCACCCGCACCGCGAGGTAGATCTCCCGCTCGTCGAGGTTCAGCACCCGGTCATCCCGGCCGAGCATGATGGGGGTGATGTGGGGGCGGACCTTGCCGTCGAAGAAGTCCCGGACGAAGTCCGCCTGTTCCGGATTCAGGTCCGCCTCGGTGACGATCCGGATGCCGTGATCCTCGAGACGCGCCAGGACCTGGTGGTAGGTGCGCAGGAAGATCGTCTGGTCCCGGAGGATCCGCCGCTGGATCTCCGCGAGCAGCGCGCCCGCGCGGCGGCCCTCGGCGTCACGCGCCGCCCGCCGCCGCACGGTGGCGACGCGGACCCGGTAGAACTCGTCCTGGTTGCTCGAGAAGATGCCGAGGAAACGAAGCCGCTCCAGCAGCGGCGTGGATTCGTCCCGAGCCTCCTGGAGCACGCGGGCGTTGAACGCGAGCTGGGACAGCTCGCGCGGGATGAGTTCCGTCGACCGGGCCGTCGACCTGGACTGATGCGCCATCGTTTCGGGGGAGCTGCGGTCCTGACCCGCCGGCGCCGCGGGCTTCGGCCGGAGCCGCGCCGCGCGGTGTGCTCTGACCGCATTCGTACACTAGACGAATGCCGCCGAGCGGAGCGCCTCCGACCGCTAGCAGTCCGTTGATAAAGTCGCGTGCAGCGCCGAGAGCGGTGAGGCGCCCGGCCGACAAGGCGCGTGAGCGAGGAATATCGGGAATATTGCGAGCGAAACGCAACGATGAGCGCCCCGAAGGGGCGTGATTCGGGCGGGGCCAGTCCTCCCGGTGGGGGCCATCGCCGCTCGAACGCCGCGGGACTTTGTCAACGGGCTGCTCAAGACCGAGGCGGGGCCGCGGAAGGCTGGACGCTGGTCACCGGCGCCTCCATGGGAATCGGCCTGGAACTGGCGCGGATCGCCGCCGCGGACGGCCGGAATCTGGTGCTCGTGGCCCGGACGGCTTCGCTCCTCGAAGAGCTCGCCGCCGATCTGCGCAGCGCGCACGGCGTCGAGGTCCGGTGCCTGCCGGTCGACCTCACCGAGCCCGGGGCGGCCGACCGGATCCATTCGGCGACCGAGGAGGCCGGCATCGAGGTGGACTTCCTGGTGAACAACGCCGGCGTCGGGTTCAGCGGGGCGTTCCATCAGACGGCCGTGAAGCGACACCGCTTGATGCTCTCGCTGAATCTGGGGGCGCTCGTGGAGCTCTCGTCCCGCTATCTGCCGGCCATGGTGGAGCGGGGCGGGGGACGCATCCTGAACGTGGGATCGGCGGCGGGCTTCGTCCCGGGCCTCGGATTCACCACCTACGCCGCGACCAAGAGCTTCGTGCTCTATTTCACCGAGGGGCTCCATGCAGAGCTGGGCGGTACCGGGGTCACGGCGAGCGTGCTCGCCCCCGCCACGGTGGCGACCCCGTTCCTCGACAAGGCGGGCATTCCCGGGGCCCCGCGCTGGCTGCGGTGGTCGGTCGCGGACGCCCGGGCGGTCGCCGAGGCCGGCTATCGCGGAGCGCTGCGCGGCCGGGTCGTGATCACCCCGGGCTTCGCGTTTCCGGTGGCGATTCTCTCCCGGTTCTTTCCGCGCCGGGCCTGGCGCTGGATCGGGCGGCAGGTGGCGCGCCGGTTTCTCCGCAACGCTCCGGCCGCTCCCGGAGGGAACGCTTCGTGACGTCCGACGCGACGCTCCCGGCCCACCGGCATCTGGACGAGCGCGGGATCCCCTGGGAGCGGAAGGTGTTTCCGGCCTCGACCCCCCGGGGAGCGGCGTCGGTGGCGCAGGCGCTCGGCTTCCGCGAGCGTCAGATGGTGAAGACCCTGATCTTCGAGTCGGGGACCGGAGAGCGCGCCCTCATCGGCGTGGGCGGCGACCAGAACGTCGTCTCCGGGCTGCTCAAGAAGGCGATGGGAAACCGGAACATCCGGCTCGCGTCCCCGGAAGCGGTGATCGCGTTCACCGGCTACCGGATCGGCTCGATCCCGCCGTTCTCCTGGCAGCCCGCCGGCGCGCGCACCTTCCTGGACGAGGCCCTCATGGAGGAGCCGGTCCTGGGGGTCGGCGCGGGGGTCTGGGGCGAGGAGATCCTGATCACGCCGGCGGACCTGGTGAAGGCCGCGTCCGCGATCGTGGTGAACCTGACCCGCCGCCCGGCGTAGCGATCCGCTACCGGTCGGCGCCGGCCGCGGTCTCGCGCACCAGGTCCACGATGGCCCCCGGATGGGAGACCCGCACCGACGCCCCGGCGGGCAGGCGGATGGGCTCGGCGAACAGGAACCGCTCGTTCCAGTCCGCCTCGAAGCGGCGGATGCGCAGGAGCTCGGTGATCTCCCCGGACTCGCCGACCGCATCGACGCGGAACACCTCGTCCTGATCGCGTTCGGACGCCGAGGCGCCGAACGGCGGCAGGACGGCGAGCAGCGAGGCCGGACCGATCTCGGTGGTTCCCGGCTCGAGGACCATCACCTCGACGGCGGCGCCCGCTCCGGCGGGGAACACCGCGACCTCGAGGTCGTCCTCGAAGGCGTACCCCTCGGTCTCGAAGCCCTTCCGGTAGGTGACCTGGAGATGGAGCCCGGCCCCTTCCGGCAGTCGGTCGAACGTTCCGCCCGGACGAAGGCGCGGCCCCTGTCCCACGACCCAGGTGAACAGCGGAAGGCCGCTGTCGCAGCCATCGCCGACGAACAGCGCGGCGCGCCGCCGGATCGCATCGGCGCCGCCCGACCCCGACACCAGCGCGAATCCTCCCGCGGTCTCCGGGACGCCGGGGTCCCGCGCCAGTTCGGCGCAAACGGTGGCTGCGGAGGTCTCTTCGTCGATGACGACCGGCTCGGCGAGCCGCAGCCGCGCCTCGGGGAGCGGTGAAGCCGCCGCGGCGTCTTCCGGCATCTCCGCCGGCGCAGGTCCCTCGGGAGCGAGGCCGATGGCCCAGTCCACCAGCATGTTCGTTTCCCGCTCATCGAGCGTCCGGGCGTGCGCGAAGGCGCCGACCCCGTCCTCGGGCAACCACGGCGGCATCCGGCCCTCGAGCACCTGACGGGCGATCGAGTTCGCCCACGGGATCGCATCGGCGTACCGCATCAGGTTGACCGGCGCCGGACCCTCGCCGCGGTGGCAGGAAGCGCAGTGGATCTCCATCAGCGGACGGATGTCCTCCCAGTAGGTGAACTTCGAGAGCTCGGGTTCGTGCGCTTCGGCCTCGGGAAAGAGCCCGGGGGCGAGCATGGCGGCGGAAATCAGCGCGCCTCCGGCGAGGGCGACGAGAAGCCTCCGGGCGTTCATTCCGGCCCTCCACCGGGTCCGCCGCTCGCCTCCGGCAGGCCGTCCACCCCCTCGGCGAACACTTCGTAGGCCTCCGCGACCCGCGTGCGGTCCCCCAGATCCCCGTACATGTCGAGCAGCCACGCGCCCTGCACGATGCGCTTGAGCGCCACCCAGGGGCGGTCTCCGCCGCGCTCGCTGTAGGCCAGCGCGAGGTCCTTGGCCTCCAGCGCCGGGATGAACAGATCCGCCCAGCGTCCCGCCTGGATCAGCGCCCGGACCCGACGGTCCCGGTCGTGGATCGCCGCGAGGATCTCGTCGCCGGTCTGCGGAATGACGAGTTCGGGAAGCGCGGAGGGCAGCGTCCGGGCCGCCGGGGTGAGGTCCTCCCCGGCCAGCGCCGCCAGCTCCGCTTCGGAGAGGAAGATGAAGTCGAAGCGGTCCGGCGCCTCCCGTTCGGGGAACTCCACGAACGCCGTGAAGGCGGAGCGTTCGCCCTCCCGCACGTCCGTTCCCTCGAGGGAGGCTTCGAAGTGCGTCGGCGTCGCGACCAGCGCGAGGTCGTCGCCCACCGGGTTCCCGTTGTCGTCGCTCCGGCGCACCCGGGCGGCGAACGGCTCGGGAGAGACGGACTCGGTGAAGGCGTCGTAGAAGTAGAGACGGAAGCGGCCGTCCTGGATCGCGCCTTCGAGGTGGTGCACGCCATCGGGCGCCATGAAGAGCACTCCGCCGTGGCGCGGGTTGTGGTCCCCGTGGGCCGCGGCGCGGGTCATCAGCGTCCGCCTCGCGCCGTCCTCGCAGACTCCCGGTTCCTGGTGCTCCCCCGGCGCGTCCTCGCAGATCCACAGGACTTCGCGCGTCGTGGGAACCAGCGGCTCACCGGTCGCCGGACAGACGCCGGGCGCCTCCTCGACCACGCCGTCGTCCTCCCCGAGGCAGACGTACCGGGTGACGAGGGTCCGCTGGACCATCCTCATGCCGCAGATCGGACAGTTCGCCTCGTCGTGCGACTGGTTGTCCTGATGCATCGGACAGAGCCAGACGGTGTAGGCGTCCTCCGGCAGCTCGTGCTCCGGAAGCTCCTGCGCCGCGTATTCATGGGCCGCGTGTTCGTGGGCCGACGCGCCGGAAGCGCCCGCCAGCAGGCACAGGGCGGCGAGGCCGGTGACGAACCGCGAGCGCGCGGGTTTCATCGCGCGGAAGGGCATGCGCCGTTCTTCAAGAGGCCCCCGTGGACGGCTGCCGTCCACGGGGGCGTGGTCCGCAAGGGGACCGGGTCTACTGCTGGAGCTCGTCGGTCGCCTGGGCGGTGTGCGAGCGAACCTCGTCGAGGAACGCGACATCCGCATCCGCCTCGGTCAGGAACGTGGCGAGCGTGCTGTAGGCGCGGGCTGCGGCCGCATCGTCGCCGAGCGCCGTGGCGGCGCGGGCGAGGCCCAGCAGCGAGGCCGTGCGGTTCGGGGTCCGGGTGAGGCTGGTCTCGAACGCCTTCCGGGCCTTGTCGGCCTTGCCGGCGCTCAGCAGGATCTCTCCGTAGAGCTCATGCGAGGGCTTCATCGGGTAGGTGGGGCCGGACGGCGGATCCTGGGTCTCCTCGATCTTCGCCGCCTTCGCCGCGTGCTCGATCGCCGCGTCCATGTCGCCGGAGGCCTGGGCCGCGAGCGCCAGGATCTCATGCTCCATGATGCGCACCGAGTCGGCCTGGTACTCCTGACCCTCCTCGGAGCGGGCGGCCGCCAGCTTTCCGAGCAGCTTCGCGGCGCGCTCCGTGCCGGCGACATCCCCGGCGGCGGCGGCCTTCATCCCGGCCGCCGTCAGCAGGTTGGCGGTCGAGTTGTAGCGGCTGGTGTCCATGTTGTCGTCAGCCGGAAGCTCGATGGCGTCGAACCGGCCGGTCTCGATGGCGTGGCGAGCGGTCATCGAGGCGGCGATCCGGCGCAGGCGGAGGTCATCCACTTCCTCGGCCGCCTGCTCGACGACCTCGATGGCGTCCTGCGAGGCGCTGTAGACGCCGCGCTGGAGATCGGCGTAGGCCTTCCACTCGAGGCTGTGGTAGTCGCGCTTGGTGATCGAGAGGTTCTTCCGCTCGACCCACTTGGCCGAAGCGTCGTAGGCGATCTGGTTCGAACTCGAGACCCGGTTCCACATCCCGTGCTGCACGAAGATGTGGGAGGGCATGTGCTGCGCGTGGTGCGCTTCGGGGGCGATCTCGGCGTAGCGGTTCGCCGCCTCGAGCGCGAGCGGCGCATGCTCGGGGTCATCGAACGAGTGGATCACGTAGTGGGCGGCGCCCGGATGGTTCGGCTCCTCCTGGAAGAGCTTCGAGACGATCGCGCCGGCCTTCATCTGGCGGTGGAAGCCCGGCTCGCCCCGCCGGACCAGTCCGAGGTAGGACAGCGCGTAGAACGCCTGGGCCTCGTTGTCCTCGGGGTGCGCCTCGGCGAGCCGCCGGAGCGCCTGGTGGTAGAGCTCGTCCCGCTCGTACTTGTCGCCGGGGCCGTAGAGCACCTCGACGGTGTCCATGTAAAGCCGCTCGCGCTCGGTCGGAGTCTTCGCCCGGCGCTCGGCGCGGGTCGCGCCGAACTGGCTGAGAACCTCGCGCCCGGCGCTGATGTCCTGCTCGGACCACAGCGGGTGGTTGTGGCTGATGGCCTCGCCCCAGTAGGCGAGCGCGAAGTCGGGATCGATCTCCCGGGCTTTCCGGAACGCTTCCTCGGCTTCCTCGTACCAGAAGCTGTGGAGAGCGGCGACGCCCCGCTGGAACGCCTCCTGCGCCTCGGCCTTCCCGGAGTTCGGGAAATGCACGGTTCCGAGCGCCGACTGCGCCGCTGCGCTTCCCGCGAGCGAAAGAGCGACGCCGAGCGCGAGCGCCGCGACCCGGAATCTACCGGTTGAGAACAACATGAGAACCTCCCGACGCCAGCATCAGACTCCAGCGTCCCGCACTATTTTACTTCCCGCTTCTCCGCGCCTTCATCCGGCGGACGCGGCCGGCCCGCCATCCCGGCTCGCGCTCCCCCGGTGGGTAAATTTCGCAGGGAACGACGGCGGCGTTTTCCGGGTTCTTCCGGTGAACAGTCCGCCGCAGAGCGACGCCGTGACGACCGAACTCCGAGACCCCCGCCACCCCGCCGCAACCGGCGTCCGCGAGGCCTTCGCCGACCGGCTGACCGCCGAAATCGGCCGGGTCGTGGTCGGCCAGCGGGTCGTCGTGGAGCGGGTGCTCATCGGCCTGCTGTGCCGGGGCCATCTTCTTCTGGAAGGCGTGCCCGGGATCGCCAAGACCCTGCTCGCCAAGAGCGTGGCGGAGAGCGTCCGGGCCTCGTTCTCCCGGGTCCAGTTCACCCCGGACCTGCTGCCCGCCGATCTGGTCGGCACGCTCATCTACGACCAGCGGGAAGGGGTGTTCGTCCCCCGCAAGGGTCCGGTCTTCACCAACTTCCTGCTCGCCGACGAGATCAACCGGGCGCCCGCCAAGGTCCAGAGCGCGCTGCTCGAGGCCATGGAGGAGCGCCAGGTGACGCTGGGCGACGAGACCTGGCCGCTCGAGGAGCCGTTCGTGGTGCTGGCGACCCAGAACCCGATCGAGCAGGAGGGCACCTACCCGCTCCCCGAGGCCCAGGTGGACCGCTTCATGATGAAGCTCGGCATGGGCTATCCGGCGGTGGACGAGGAGCGCGAGATCCTCGGACGGATGGCGAACCGGGCCGTTCCCCGGGTCGAGCCGGTCGTCGGCCCGGAGGACATCCAGGCGGCCCGCGACCTGGTGGAGGCGGTCCATGTGGATGTCCGGATCCGCGACTACATCCTCTCGCTGGTGCGGGCCACCCGGGACCCGGCCGCCTTCGGCCTCGACACCGGCGCGCTCGTCGAGCACGGCGCTTCGCCCCGCGCCAGCCTCGACCTCTACCGGGCGTCCCGCGCCCACGCGTTCCTGGCCGGCCGGGACTTCGTCGCCCCCGAGGACGTGAAGCTGGTCGCGCCGGATGTTCTGCGCCACCGCCTCATCCTCTCCTACGAGGCCGAGGCGGAGGAGGTCGACGGGGACGAAATCGTCCGCCGGGTTCTCGACGGCGTCGAAGTGCCGTGATCCCCTGGCTGGCGGGGCGACGCGCCGGGCCGGAAGCGTCCGCCGCCGGACCGCCCCCGGTATCCACCGAGGAACTGCTCGGGCGGGTCCGCCACATCGAGATCCGCACCCGGAAGCTCGTGACCGAGGGGCTGGCGGGGGCCTGGCTCAGCACCTTCAAGGGGCAGGGGATGGAGTTCTCGGAGGTTCGCGAGTACGCCCCCGGAGACGACATCCGTTCGGTGGACTGGAACGTGACCTCGCGCACCGGGAGCCTCCACATCAAGAAGTTCGTCGAGGAGCGCGAGCTGACGGTGCTCTTCCTGCTCGACGTCTCCCGCTCGTTCGCCTTCGGCAGCGGCGACCGCTTCAAGCGCGACACCGCCGCCGAGGTGGCCGCCGTTCTGGCCTTCTCCGCGATCCGGTCGGGCGACCGGGTGGGAGCGCTGCTGTTCACCGACCGGCCCGAGACCCGGCTCCCGGCGCGGAAGGGGCGGCGCCACGGCCTGCGGGTGCTGCGCGACCTTCTCTACTACGAACCCGAGGGGAGGGGCACCGACATCGCCGGCGCCGCCGCGGTGCTCAACCGGGTGATGCGCCGCCGGGCGACGGTGTTCCTGGTGAGCGACTTCCTCGGGGATCCGCCCTCCCGCTGGGAGCGGCCGCTCCGGGTGGCTGCGCGACGCCACGACCTGATCGCGGTCCGGGTGAGCGACCCCCGCGAGCACGAGATTCCCGCGGTCGGCCTGGTCGTGCTCGAAGACGCCGAAACCGGCGAGCTGCTGCGGGTGGACACCTCCGACCGGGGCGCGCGTGAGGCGTTCGCGGCGAGGGCGCGGCGCGCCCGCGAAGAGGCGGGACGGGTGCTCCGCGACGCCGGGGTGGACATCGTGGACATCGTCGCCGGCGAGTCTCCCGAAGCCCCGCTCCGGCGCTTCTTCCACCGGCGCGCCCGGCGCCGGCGGTGACGTCTCGATGAGGTTAAGGCCGGCCCTCCGTCCCGGACTCCTGGCGCTGCTGCTGCCCGCCCTCGGCGCGGCCCAGCCGGCGGAAATGCGCGCCACCGCCGAGGTCGTGGCGGAGCCGGTCGAAGTGGGCGCCGTCTTCGAGCTCGAAGTCCGGGTGGACCACCCGCCGGGCGCGGAGGCCGCGCCGGTTCTGGAGGACGGGCTCGGGCCGTTCCGGGTTCTGGGCGCCCTCCCGGTCTCAGGCGAGGGACCGGGCGAGGGCGCGGATCCGGCAAGCCGCTTCCGGGTGCGGCTCGGCGCGTTCGTCCTCCCGGGAGATCACGAGGTCCCCCCGGTCCCGGTCGGGATCCGGAACCCGGACGGCGGGCTGGCGCTGATCGAGACGCCGCCGACTCCGGTCCGGGTGGTCTCCTCGCTGCCGGCGGACGCCGAGGCGGGAGACATCCACGACATCCGCGGGCCGTTCGACCTCCGGCGGCCTCCGCAGTGGGGCTGGATCGCCCTCGTGGCGCTCGCCCTCGCCGGCGCCGTCGCCGCAGTCTGGTGGTGGCTCCGCCGCCGCGGCGGCCGGCTCACTCCGGCGCCGCCTCCCCCACCGCCGGCGGTTGAAGCCGAGGCGGCGCTGGCCCGGCTCCGCGCGGCGGGGCTGCTCGAGGCCGGCGAGGTTCCGCTCTTCTACGAGCGTCTCGCCGCCATCATGAAGCGCTACGCCGGTCGCCGGTTCGGGACGCGCTGGAGCGAGCGGACCACCCGGGAAATCCTGGCCGATCTCGAGGCCCGCGCCGAGAACGGCCATTCCGGATCGCTCCCGCTGCTCGCCGCGATCCTGGGAGAAGCCGATCTCGCCAAGTTCAGCCACCGGCCGCTCGGCCCACCTTCGGCCGAGGCCCGCCTCGAGGACGCCGCGCGGTTCCTCGACCGCACCCGGCCGGCGCCGACGGCGGCGGCCGACCCGGGCGCCGTGGAGGCCAACGACTGATGCGTCTCCTCTGGCCGGCGGCGCTGCTCCTCCTCCTGCTCGTCCCCCTCGTCGTTCTCCGCGCCCGCGGCGCCAGGCCGGCGGCCGTCCGGTACCCCGACGGGGCGCCGTTCCGGGGCCTTCCCCCCACCCTCCGAAGCCGCCTCGCCTTCCTCCCCGGCGCGCTTACCCTGTTCGCGCTCGCCCTCGCCGCCCTCGCCCTGGCGCGCCCGCAGACCGGGCTCACCGAGGACTCCGGCTCGAGCCTGGGGGTGGACATCGTCCTCGCCCTCGACATCTCCTCCAGCATGCGGGCGGAAGACTTCGCCCCCGCCAACCGCCTCACCGCGGCGAAGGAGGTGCTTCAGGACTTCATCCGGCGGCGCTCGCGCGACCGCCTCGGCGCGGTGGCCTTCGCCCGGAACGCGGTCACCGTGACGCCCCTGACGCTCGATCACGACATCCTCGCCGCCCAGCTCGAGGCGGTGACGATCGGGGCCATCCCCGACGGCACCGCGATCGGCAACGCGATCGCCGCCGCGGTGAACCGCCTGGCGGGATCCGAGGCGGAGAGCCGGGTCGTCGTGCTGCTCACCGACGGCGTCTCGAACGCGGGGGAGATCCATCCGCTCACCGCCGCCGGCGTGGCGCGCGCAAGGGGCATCCGGGTCTACACCGTCGGCGCCGGAAGCGACGAGGGCGGTCAGGTCGTGCGCCGGAACGCCGACGGATCGCTGAACGTCTCGCGGGCTCCCGGCATCGACGAGGAGACCCTCCGCCGCGTCGCCGACGCCACCGGGGGCCGGTACTTCCGCGCCCGCGACCGGGAGGGCCTCGACGCCGTCTACCAGGAAATCGACGCGCTCGAGCGGACCGAGATTTCGGCGCCCACCTGGACGAGCTGGTCCGACGACGGCCCGGCCATCGCCGGCTGGGCCGCCGCGCTCCTCTTCGGCGCGGCCCTGCTGCGCTCCACCGCGCTGCGCACCGCGCCCTGATCGTGCGCCCCGGGAGAATCGCCTGATGCGCTGGGGAGAGCCCTGGGCGCTCGGCCTGCTGGCGCTCGTTCCGGCCGCCGCCGTCCTCCTCTGGTTCGGCGCGCGGAGGACCCGCGCCGCGCTCGCCCGTTTCGGATCCCGCGCCGCGACGCTCGTCGAGCGGGCGGGCGGACGCCGCCGGCGGACCGCCGACCTCCTTCTGCTGGGTGCGGCGCTTCTGCTCGCGACCGCCGCCGCGCGCCCCCAGTGGGGACGCGAGGAGCGCGAGATCACGCTCGTCGGGGTGGACGTGCTGTTCGCGCTGGACACCTCGTTCAGCATGGACGCCCGCGATGTGGCCCCGTCGCGCATGGAGCGGGCCCGCTATGTCGCTTCCGCGCTGCTCGACCGGATCCCCGGGAACCGCGCGGGGATCGTGGTGTTCGCCGGGAGCGCCTTCACCCAGTGTCCGCTCACCCACGACCTCGGCGCCGTCCGGACGCTGCTCGCGGGGGTCGCCACCGGCGCGGTGGAGAACCCCGGGACGAACCTCGCGGCGATGATCGAGGAGGCGGCCCGCGCCTTCGACCAGCAGGAGAGCCCCCACCGCGTCGTCGTCCTGCTCACCGACGGACGACAGGACGACCTGCGCCTGACGCCGGTGGCCGAGGTCGCGGCGGCCGCGGAGGCCGCCGGCATCACGGTTCTGGCGGTCGGCGTGGGGACGGAGACCGGCGCCACGATCCCCGTGCCCTCGGAGACCGGCCCGACGCTGATGCGTGACGCCGGCGGCGCCCCGATCGTGAACCGGCTGGACCCGGGAACGCTCTCCGAGCTCGCGGCGCGGACCGGCGGAACCTTCCTGACGATCTCCCCCGACGACCGCGAGATCGCCGCCCTCGCCGAGCGGATCGGCTCGATGGAGGGCGGCGAGCTGGGCGACGAAGTGGCCCGCCGCTATCAGGAGCGCTTCTGGATCCCCACCGCGGCGGCGGTGGCCGCGCTATTCGCCCACGGCCTGGTGGCGGCGGGCGCCGGGCGGCGCAGGACGACCCCATGATCCGCCTCCTCGTAGTGACCGTCCTGGCCGCGCAGTGGCTCGGCGGAACCGAGCGGAACACCCGGGAGGGCAGGGAGCACTTCGAGGCGGGCCGGCTGGAGGAGGCGCTCCGCGCGTTCTCGCGGGCCCGGGCCGAGAACCCGGACGCCCCCGCGACCGACCTGAACCTCGCCGGCGTCCATTACCGGATGGGAGAGGCGGGCGCCGCCGGGCCGGGCGTCCCGTCGGCTCCTCCGCCGGGAGAGGGCGCGGAGGGCGGTCCGCTCGCCGAGGCGGCGCGGGGCTACCAGGCCGCCATCAGCGCGGGGGTCGAGGGATCGACCGCCCGCGACGCCTGGTTCAACCTCGGGAACACGCTCTACCGCGCCGGGGCCTTCGAGGAGGCCGCAGCCGCCTACGCCGAGGCGCTCGCGATGGACCCGGAGGACATCGAGGCGCGCCAGAACTTCGAGCGCGCGGCGCGCCAGGCCGAGGAGGCGAACGAGGAGCAGTCCGGCGACTCGAACGAAGACGACGGCGGCGAGGAGTCGGGCGAGCAGCCGCCACCAGAGCAGCAGCAGGAGCAGGACCAGAACCAGCCGTCACCGGACGACGAGCAGGACTCCCAGCAGCCGCAGGGTCAGGAGCCGCAGCCCCAGCAGCAGGATCCCGGGGACGGGGAGGACCAGCAGCAGCCGCCGGAATCCCAGCCCGAAGGCGACCAGTCCGAAGGCGACCGGCCCGACGAGCCGGAGCCGCCGGAACCACCCCCGCCAGAGGGTGACGCGTCCGGGGCGGATGTCCCGCCCGACGGCCCCCCGGGCGAGGTCCCCGAGGTCAGCCCGGAGCAGGCCGAGCGGATCCTCGCCGCCCTCGCCGAGGTGGAGCGCGCGTTCCAGCAGGAACAGGTCGAGAAGCGCCGGGCGCGGGCGCTGCGCAGGGGCCGGCACTGATGCGGTCCGCCCCCCTTCTCGCGTCCCGCCTCTTCTCCGGGCTCGTCTCCGGGCTCTTCTGGGGGCTCCTGCTGGCCGGACCCGCTCTCGCGCAGGAGCGGGCCGAGGTCAGCGTCGACCCGTCCGTGGTCGGGCTCGAGGACTTTGTGGAGCTGACGGTCTCGGTCCCGGAGGTTCGCGACGGACGCCCGGAGCTTCCGCCGCTTCCCGCCTTCGAAGCGTTCGGCAGCCAGATGACCACGAGCACCTCGTTCGTGAACGGCCGGATGACCCGGTCCGTCTCCTGGACCTACCGTCTGCATCCACGCGAGGTCGGCGAGTTCACGATCCCTCCGATTCCGGTGCCGGGCTACGAGCCCACGCCCCCGATCTCCGTGACGGTGGAGCCCGGCAGCCGGCGCAGCCCGTCGCCGGGACCGGGGCGGAGTCCGTTCGGCAGTCCGTTCGATCCGCTGTTCGAACGGTTCCGGGATCCCTTCGGCGCGGATCCGCCGCCCCGTATCGGCGAGCGGGATCTCTTCATCCAGGCCGAGGTTTCGGACCGGGAGGTGCTGGTCGGAGAACAGGTGCTCGTCCTCTACCGGCTCTACGCCCGGGTTCCGGTGGCGGTCGTCGTTCCGGTGGAGCCAGCCCAGCCGCAGGGCTTCTGGGTCGAGGAGGTTCCGCTGCCCGATCTCCCCTGGCGCGAGCAGGGGCTCTCCCGCGCCCGGATCCGGGAGCTTCGCGAGAGCCCCGGACCGCGGAGGGAGCAGCGGGTCGTGGACGGCGTCACCTATGACACCTATCCGATCCTGTTGCGGGCGGCGTTTCCCACCGGGGCGGGGGAGCGCGAGTTTCCGGGGCCAACCTTCGAGATCGGCGTCCCCGGGCGGTCCCGCTCGGTGTTCCTGGCGCCGACCGCCGTCGAGACCCGGGCGGCCCCGGCGGTGACGATCCGCACCAACCCGCTGCCGGATCCGGGAGCGGGCTCGACCTTCTCGGGAACGGTCGGCGACTACCGCCTCCGGGCGTCTCTGGTGCGTGACGGGGCGCCGCTCGGCGACGAGGCCACGCCGGCGGGCGAACCCCTGGTGCTTCGGCTGGAGCTCGAGGGCGACGGGAACCTGCAGGCGGCGGGGACCCCGCGCCTCGACGGAGACCCCGGCTTCGAGCGCGCCTTCCGGTTCTTCGACCCCGAGTCCTCGCAGGAGACCGGGCTCCGGGAGGCGGGCGCGGGCACGGGCCTCGACGCGTTCCGTTTCGGCGGCCGGCGGGTCTGGGAGTTTCCCGTGGTGCCCGAAGCCGGAGGCGTCCATCAGGTCGCATCGGCCCGCCTCGATGTCTTCAACCCGGAGACATCCACCTACGAGACGCTCACCACCGACCCGTTCCCGGTCCGGGTCGAGGGCGGGATCGCCGCGATCCCCGCGCCAGCCGGCGGCGGGACGGTGGAGCGCCTGGGAGACGACATCCGCTATCTGCAGCCGCTAAGGCCCGCCCCGGCGAGCCCGCCGGCGCCGTTCTCCGCCGGCTGGTGGATCGCGCTGGCGCTCGGTCTGCCGGTCGCGTGGAACCTGGCCGTCTTCGCCGCGCTTCGCCGCCGCGCCTACCGGGCGGCCCACGCCGATCACTTCCGCCGGGAAGGCGCCGCCCGCGAGGCGCTGCGCCGCCTCCAGCGCATCCGGGACGAAGGAGAGGGCGCCGCCGCCGCGATCGGCGTCGTGCTGGCCGACTACGCCGCGGCCCGCCTGGGCGTCTCGCCCCACGGGCTGACGCCGGAAGGCGCCCGGGAGCGCTTCGTCGCCGCCGGGGCCGATCCCGACGCCGCCCGCGACTTCGCCGCGCTGCTCTCCCGGACCCAGGCGGCGCGCTTCGCCGCCGCCCCCGCCTCCGGGCGAGCGCTCCCCACCGGGAAGGAGGCCGCCGAGCTGGTGCGCCGGCTGGACTCGGGCATCCGGAGGTCGGCGGCGTGACGGGTCTCCGGCAAGCGTCCAGCCTCGCGTTCGCGGCGGCGCTCTGTTCCGCCGCGATGGCCGCCGCCCAGCCCGCATCGGGGCCCGACGCCGCCCGGCTCTACGACGAGGGCGATTTCGCCGGCGCGCTCGCCATCTGGCGGGAGCTCGCGGACAACCCCGGGAGCGGACTCGATCCGGCGCCGCTCCACTACAACATGGGCAACGCCGAGTTCCGCTCGGGCCGGCTGGGCCAGGCGATGCTCCAGTGGGAGCGCGCGCTCCTCCATCGCCCCGGTGACGAGGATGCGCTCGCGAACCTCGAACTGGCCCGCGGGATCCTCGATCAGCGGCTCGCCGACGAGGCGTCGTCGGGGGAATCGAACGCTTTTGCGCTTGAATTGCTAGGTTCCATGGAGGGTTTCGTGGCCGATCTGCGGCGCGTTCCGCCGGTTCGGCTCGCGATAGCGCTTGGGGCGACGGCGCTGTTGGCCGGAGGATGCCTGACGCTCGCGCTTCTCGGCCGCGGCCGCCGCCGGCTGGTGGTCGCCGCGCTGGCCGTCTCGCTCGCCGCCACCGCCGCGGTTCTCACGATCCTCCGGATCCGCGTCGCCGCGCCGCCAGTGGCGGTCGTGGTGGAGGCCGGCGCCGCGCTCAGGAGCGGTCCGGGCCCCACGTTTCCGCAGCTCGCCGCGCTCCCCGAGGGCTTCTACCTCGAGCTCGACGAGTCCGGCGTCGAGGAGGCCCGCGGCTTCCGGCGAGTGATCGCCGCCGGTATCGTCGGCTACGCCGACAGCGCCTCGGTCGTCCCGGTGGTCGAGGCGCCATGATGAGGAGACCGCCATGACGAATCGAACCTCTCGCCGCGACTTCGTTCTCCAGGGCGCCGCCGGCGTTCTCGGCGCCGCCCTCCCCGGCCGGCTTCAGGCGGCCACCGGGGCGCGGCAGCCGGGTGAGGCGCCGATCCGCGAAGAGCGGATCAACGGGTGGATGGAGGTTCTCGCCGGGATCGGCCCGGGTCCGGAGGGCGGACTCTCCCGGACGGCGGGGACCGACGCTGACCTCGCTTCGCGAGCCGCCTACGCTGGCTGGCTTCGCGAGGCCGGGCTCAGCGTGCGCACCGACCTCGCCGGGAACCTGATCGGACGGCTCGAGGGCGCCGAGCCTTCGCTCCCGCCGCTCCTCACCGGCTCGCATCTCGACTCGGTGCCGCGCGGCGGCGTCTATGACGGCGTCGCCGGCTGCGTGGCTGCGCTGGAGACGGTCACCGCCTTCCGCGATTCCGGCATCCGGCTTCGCCATCCGCTCGAGGTCGCGGTCTTCTTCAACGAGGAGAACGGCAAGACCGGAAGCCGGGCGCTCGCGGGCGAAGTGACCGCCGAGGAAATGGATCTGCCGGTTCACGGCGGGATGACCCTCGGAGAGGCCCTCGCCCGCTGCGGAGGATCTCCCGACCGGATCGGTGAAGCGATCCTCGAGCGCGGCGCCTATGCGGGTTTCCTCGAGCTCCACATCGAGCAGGGGCCCACGCTCGACGCCGGAAGGGTCGACATCGGCGCCGTCGAGGGCATCGTCGGGATCCGCCGGTTCCGCGTCCGGGTGAGCGGCTTCGCCAACCACGCGGGGACAACCGAGATGCGGATCCGCCGCGACGCGATGGTGACCGCGGCGCGCTTCATCGCCGCGGTGAACGACGAGACCGTCGGGCGTCCCGGCCGGCAGGTGGCCACCGTGGGACAGATCGAGGCGCATCCGGGAGCCGCGAACGTGATCCCCGGAGAAGTCGAGTTCACGCTTGAGATCCGCGACCTGAGCATGGAGGTCATCGCGTCCCACTACGAGCATCTCCAGCAGGTCGGGGCGGAGATCGCCGCGAGGAACGACACCCGGATCCACTTCGAGCCCTACTACCTGAGCCGCGCCGCCCCGTGCGACCCGGCGCTCGTGGACCTGGTTCACGCGACCGCCGATGAGCTCGGAATGGGACGGACCCGTCTGCCCTCGGGGGCGGGACACGACGCTCAATCCATCGCGGTGGTGGCGCCCATCGGGATGATCTTCGTGCCCAGCAAGGACGGCATCAGCCACTCGCCCCGGGAGTTCACCGAGGCGGCTGACATCGCGAACGGCGCCCGGGTGCTCACCGAGGCGATCCGTCGTCTCGACCGGCTCGCCTGAACCGGAGAACGCGCCGCCGGCGCTCGCCGGGGGCGCCGCTGTTATTTTCCGGGGCGATGGCGACGCCCGCCCCGCGCCCGGGAGCGACCTGGACCCGGCGAGGCTTCCTGAGCGGCCGCCAGACGCTGCGGGTCCGGGTCGGGCTGGTCACCGCCGCGGTCTACGCCGATTGGGTCCGCGATTACCGGTCCGGGCGGTTCATCGAGACCGCGCGCAAGGTGAGCGAGCGCGCCGCCGAGGAGCTCCGCGACGCCCAGCGGGGCTACCTCCGGTCACTCCCGGCCCGGGACGATCCCCGGGGGTTCCGCGCCCGGGTGGCGGCCGCTGCGCTCCAGGCCGAGGCGATCGCCAGTTTCGGCTGGAACCAGAGCAGCGACATCCGCCTGCTCCGGGAACCGTGCGACTCGCTGCCGGATCGCTGGATCGCGGGTCTGCCGCCCTCCATCCGCGCGGACGCCGGCGTCGCGTGGGGGGTGCGCGCCACCTACGATCCCCGCCGCGTCATGCTGCGCGAGGTGGCGCTGGCCGCCGCCCGGCCCCGCTTCGCCATCCTCGCGCTCCCTGACGCCTCCCGCGTCCTCGACCAGGCGTCGGGGAACGATCCGGCGATCCTCTGGCAGGCGACGGCGGTCCGGGCGTTCCAGGCGCGCTACCTGCGCGCCCGGCGCCAGTGGGACGACGTGCGGGACATGCTCTCGCCCGGCGCCGAGGAGGAGTTCATCCCCGAGGCCGCCGGCCGCGCCTCCCCCCGGATCGTGGCGCGGGCGATGAGCGACCCGGACGACCGGAACCTGCGCCTGGCGCTCGTCGCGCTCGGGATGAACCGCCGCTCGCTGGCCGAGGAGCACCTGAGCGCGGTCCGCGCCGAACCCTGGGAACCGCTCCGGGCGCCGCGCCGCCTGCTCGAGGGAGAGGCGCTCATGAAGCGGAGCCAGTTCGCGAGCGCCGCCGAGGCGTTTCGGGCCGCGAGGACATCGGCCCCGACATCCCAGCCGGCGGCCGCCGCGCTCGCGGCGGCGCTCCAGGCGGCGGGCCGCTGGGAGGAAGCGGGGGAGCTCGCGCGCGACTGGCTTCAGGGCGAAACGGCCAGCCGCATCACTCCGTCGGAGCACCCGTGGCTTGCGTTCCTGACGACCTGGGCGGTGGCGGACGCCTCCGAATTCACGTGGCTTCGCAACCTCGTCCGAGCCTGACGGCGACGGCGGCTGCGCTGAGCGCCGTCCTGCTCGCAGCCACCGCGGCGGCCCAGTTCCGGGTCGAGACCCGGGTCGTGCTGGTGGACGTCTCGGTCACCCGCTCCGGCCCGGTGCGGGACCTGACCGAGGCCGATTTCGAGCTGCGGGTGGACGGGACCCCGACCGAGTTCCGCCTCCTGGATCCCGAGTCGCTTCCGCTCGCCACGCTCTTCGCCATGGATGTCAGCGCCAGCACCGCCGGAGACCGGCGCCGACGCCTCGCGGCTGGCGCCAGCCGCTTCTCCGACGCGATGACCGCCCGGGATGTGTGCGCGGTCGTGGCCTCCTCGATGGAGACCCGCTTCGTGCGGGACTTCGAGCCCTGCGAGGCGGGCGTCCAGAGCGATGTTCTGGCGCGCGCTCCCCGGGGGGCGACGGCGCTGTGGGACGGCCTGATCCTCTCGCTCGCCGCGCTCCGCACCCGTTCGGAGCGACCGGTGCTGCTCATCTTCACCGACGCCGTGGACAACCTGAGCTGGATCCGCGAGGACGATCTGCGGAGGGCGGTCCGGGGTTCGGAGGCGCTGATCTACGCCATCGTGGCGCCGGCGCCGCGAAGGTCGGCGGCGGTGCGCGTCTCCGACGACGGCTCGCGACTGCTGCGCGACCTGACCAGCGCGACCGGCGGTCGGCTCCTCACGATCCGCTCGGACGAGGGGCTGGAAGAAGCCTTCGACGAGATCCTCGCCGAACTCCGCGTGCGCTATGTCCTCGCCTTCACGCCGGAACCGGGACGGGAGGGGTACGTCCCCCTCGAAGTCCGGGTGAACCGCCCCCGCGTCCAGGTCCGCGCCCGCGACGGCTACACCGCGCGTCCCTGAGCGCGGCGCCCGGGCGCCCGGCGAAAGGGCCGGAGTCCTGACGTCCGCTCAGCCCGCGACCGGCTCGCCGGCGAGGCGGGCGGTCCACGCAAAGCGGGTCTCGCGGTTCAGGCTGTGGAGCACGCTGCAGTACTTGTCGAAGGACAGCGCGACCGCGCGGTCGAGCCGCTCGGGAGTCACCGCGGCCCCCTCGGCTTCGAACTCGAGCGTGACCTGATCGAAGCTGCGCGGGTGCTCGTCGCGGCGGGTTCCCGCAACCCGGCCGGTGAGGCGGTCCGGCTCGGCGCGCATCCGCTGGAGGATCATGACGATGTCGATCGCCATGCACCCGGCGAGCGCGGCGAGGAGCGCCTCCATCGGGGAGGGTCCCGCCTGCGCGTCGCTGTCGAGCGTCACCCGGGCGTCGGACGGGGTGGTCACCGAGTAGGTGGTCCCGCCGTCCCAACGGATCCCGATCTCCATGTTGGTTTTCCGGTCGGCCGCCATGATCTCCCCCTAGCGTTCCCGCCGGAGCACGAGCACCGCGTTCGTCCCCCCGAACCCGAAGGAGTTCGAGAGCGCCCACTCGGCGTCGGTGGCCGTCGGCGCCAATACCGGCGGGTACTCCTCGAGTTCCGGATCGAGCGGCTGGGCGTTCACCGAGGGGGCGAGCCAGCCTTCGCGCAGCATGAGCAAAGTGAAGGCGGCCTCGAGCGCGCCCGCCGCCGAGACGGTGTGGCAGGTGTAGCCCTTCGTTGACGAGTAGGGGACGAGCCGCTCCCCGAACACCCCCCGGATCGCCCGCACTTCCGAGGGGTCCCCGAGCGGCGTCGAGGTGCCGTGGGTGTTGATGTAGCCGATCCGCTCCGCAGGCAGCCGGGCGTGCCGCAGCGCCCGCCGCATCGCCAGACCGGCCCCCTCGGCGTCCGGCGCGACCATGTTGCCGGCGCCGTCGGAGGACATCCCGTAGCCGGCGATCACGCCGAGGATCTCGGCGCCGCGCCGCTCGGCCGACTCCCGCGACTCGAGCGCGAACACTCCGGCGCCCTCGCCGAAGATGAAGCCGGCGCGATCGGCGGCGTAGGGCCGCGAGGCCTTCTCCGGCCGGTGGTTGTCCACCCGGGTGTAGGCCCGCATCGAGTCGAACCCCAGATGGAAGTGGACATCCTCGGCTTCGACCCCGCCGGCGAGGGCGTGGTCCACGACCCCCTCCCGGATCCAGCCGGCCGCGACCGCGATGTTGTAGCCGCCGCCGGCGCACGCCGCGGTCGCCGAGAACGACGGACCCCGCGCCTTCAGGAGGGTGGCCAGATTCGCGGAGGGAGTGGAGGCCATGATCTTGGGGATCGTCGTCGGCGACACCCGGACCCGCCCGCCGCGATCCACCCGCCGGACGACCTCCCGGTGGGTCTCGATCTCGCCAGTCCCGCTGCCGACGACGACCGCGGCGTCGCGGGTCGGCATCCCCGACTCTTCGAGCGCCATGCGCGCCGCCGCCACCCCGAGCAGCGACATGCGCCCCATGAACCGCGCCTGGGAGCGGTCCACCCCCAGGTCCTTCGGGTCGAGCGCGTCGCGATAGGCGCCGACGAGCTGGCACCCGGTGCCGAGCTCGACGCCCGGCTGGTAGACCGAACAGGGGACCTCGGTCCCCGCGCGCAGGGTCTCGCGGTGGACTTCGACCCCGGTCCCGACCTGCGACAGAAGGCCCATCCCGGTGACCACCGGGTCCCGGGGCGAAAGCGAAGGATCGGTCAAGACGGCGGCGGGCGACTGGGGTGACTAGCGCGGCGGGCGCGCCGTTTGCTTGTCGGTACGATACTTCGTTCCCGCCGCGAGACCTTCGCAAAACCCTCCTCCATGCTCTCCGCTTCGATGCTTCGCCTCCTGCCCGCCGTCCTGCTCGGGTCGTTCCTGCTCGCGCCGGGTCCGGCCCACGGCCAGCCCCGACTCGATGGGGACCGCTACCTCGCGCTTCTCGGCGAGACCCGCGGCGGCCTCTTCATCACCTCGGGCCGGGCGCTCGCCGGCTACGCCGGCGCCTCGGTCGAGCCGGTCGTCGAGGGGTTCCTCGCCTCGGGACCGCAGCCGCTCGTTCTCAGGACCGCCGCCATCCTCCACACCGAGGCCGCCTTCCTCTCGAACGCCGCCGCGGAGGTCCACCTCGAGATGGCGCGGCGCCTGCTTCGCGCGCTTCCCGACCCGGCGGACCGGGAGGCCTGGCTCCGGCGGTGGTGGCTCGCGGTCTGTTATTCGTACCACGTCTCGCTGAACTCCACCGCCGGCGTGGCCGCGTTCGACAGCGCCCTCGAGGATCTCCCCGGCGACCGCGAGATCCGCATCGCCCAGGCGGCGATGCTCCAGATGGCGGGCCGGCAGCGCGAGGAGACCGCCTACCTGATCGCGGGCGGGAACGCCCTGCTCGCGCTCCTCGAGGAGACGCCCGAGGACGCCGACCTCCGGGTCCGGGTGGCGGCGGTGCGGCTCGATCTCGGCGACCCGGACAGCGCCGAGGCCGAACTCGAGCGCCTGGGCGACGCCCGCCTCACGCCGCTCACCCGGGTCGCCTCGATGCTGATCCGCGGCGAGATCGCGCTCGCCCGCGAGCGGTGGGAAGAGGCCGAGAACCACTTCGCCTCGGCGGTGCGACGGGCGCGCCGATCCCCCGCCGCGGTCTCGGGCCTCGTCACCGCCCGCCTCGCGCTCGGGGACGCCGCGGGCGCAAGCGAGGCCGCCTTGGCCCTTCTCGACCGGCCCGCCGTCGGGTGGGAGCCCGAGTGGCAGTACTGGCTCGGCCCGGCGCTCGATTTCCAGGAGATGTTCAACGAGATGAAGGCCGAGATCCGCGCCGCGGGGCAGCCGTGACGCCCCGCCTCCGGCGGACGCCGGTTCTCCTCCCCGCGTCCATCGTCCTCGGCATCGCCTCCGGCGCGGCGGCGCAGAACGAGGGGGCGCCCTCCGCCCCCGCCGAGGTCCGGGTGGAGGTCCTCGTCGAGGACGGCGACCGGCCCATCGAAATCCGGGACGCCGCGAACCTCTCGCTCCTGGTCGGCGAGACCCCCGTCCCGTTCGAGTGGACTCCGGACGAACCGCTGTCGGTCGCGGTCGTGTTCGACCTGAGCTCGAGCGTCACCGGGGACCGGCTGCGCGCGGCGGTCGCCGGCGCGCAGAGCCTGTTCGGGGCGCTCTCCGGCGAGGACCGCTGCGCGCTCCTGACCTTCACGAGATCCACGAACCTGGTCTCGGGCTGGGACGCCGGCTGCCCCGCCGCCGCGGCGGCCGCCGGGGAACTGCGCAGCGGCGGGCCCTCCGCGCTGAACAACGCCGTCCTCCTCGCGCTCGGGCTGCTCGCCGAGGCGCCGGGCCGGCCGGTGCTCGTGGTGTTCACCGACGGGGTGGACGGCGCGAGCTGGCCGCGCGACACCTGGCCGCTGGTCGCCGCCACCGGGCACACCCCGCTCGTCATGGCGATCACCGCTCCCGCCGCCCGTGGGGCCGGCGGAGTCGGCGGGGTCTACGGCACGGTCAGCCGCGAGGACCTCGCGAACCAGATCACCTTCGAGGGGCGGAACCTCCAGGACCAGGGCCGCGACCTCCGCGGCCTCCGCAACACGGACCCCTACTGGGCGCTCGAGGAGCTGGCGCGCCGCAGCGGCGGGGAACTGGTCCGCACCGACGGCGCCCCCGAGGCGCTCGAGGCCGCGCTCTCCGGGATCCTCGACGCGGTTCGCCTGCGGGCGTCGCTGCGCTTCACCCCTCCGCCCGGAACCCCCGCCGGCTGGCATCCGCTCACGGTGCGCGCGAGCGTCGGAGAAGCGCGCCACCGTCCGGGGTTCGCCTGGCGGGAGTGAGCCGGCTCCCCCCGGGCGGCCTTCGCGGCCGCGGCGCTGTCTCGAACCCCACCGCGCGGTTCGAGGCGGTCCGGGAAGAAGCGTTCGACGACGGCTGGACGCCGGACGAGGTCCCGGACCGGGTTCCCACCGAGGTCCTCTTCGACCGCACGAAGACGATCATCGCGAGGAACGACTCGCCCGACGTCCCGTTCGACCGGTCGGTGAACCCCTACCGGGGCTGCGAACACGGCTGCGTCTACTGCTTCGCCCGCCCGAGCCACGCCTGGCTCGGGTTTTCGCCGGGGCTCGACTTCGAGACGAAGATCATGGCGAAGCGGAGCGCGGCGGACCTCCTCCGCCGCGAACTCCGCCGCCCCGCCTACCGGCCGGCGCCGCTGGCGCTCGGATCGAACACCGACCCCTACCAGCCGATCGAGCGCGAGCTGCGCATCACCCGGGGCGTCCTCGAAGTGCTCGCCGAGGCCCGGCACCCCACCGGGGTCGTCACCAAGTCCGCGCTCGTGCTGCGGGACCTCGACCTGCTGGTCCCGATGGCCGAAGAGGGACTCGTCCGGGTCATGGTCTCGATCACGACGCTCGACCGGGAGCTCGCCCGCCGGATGGAGCCGCGCGCCGCGACCCCCGGACGGCGGCTGGACACCGTCCGCGCCCTCGCCGAGGCGGGCGTCCCGGTCGGCGTGCTGGCGTCGCCGATGATCCCGGCGCTGAACGATCCGGAACTCGAGGCGATCCTCGAAGCGGCCCGCGACGCCGGCGCCGACGCCGCCGGCTACATCCTTCTGCGCCTCCCGCTGGAGATCAAGGATCTCTTCGGCGAATGGCTCGAGACCCATTACCCGACGAAGGCCTCGCGGGTCGAGGCGCTGCTCCGCGACGCGCGTCAGGGCGCGCTCTACCAGGCGCGGTTCGGAGAGCGGATGAAGGGGCAGGGGCCCTACGCCGAACTCCTCGCCACCCGCTTCCGGGTCGCCGTCCGCCGGCTTGGACTGAACGCCGAGGCGCCTCCGCTCCGCGCCGACCGCTTCCGGCCGCCCCGCGCCCCCGGCGCTCCGCGTACCCTGTTCGACCCCGTGAAGGAGACCCCGCATGCGACCTGACGCCCTCCTGCTCCCCCCTCTCGCGCTCCTGCTCGTCCCGCTGCTGTTCGCCGCCGCCGCGTTCGCCCAGGAGAGCCGTCCCCGGGCCCGGGACCTCGGCGTTCCCTTCGACGGCGCGCCGGGGCCGCTGAACGCGATCACCGACGTGGCGGGCATCGAGGTCGGCCACCACACGATCATCCGGGGCGAGGGCGCGCTCCGCGTGGGCGAGGGCCCGGTGCGCACCGGCGTCACCGCGATCCTCCCGCGGGGCCGCGAGAGCCGGGGGCGGGTCTTCGCCGCGTGGTTCACGCTGAACGGCAACGGCGAGATGACCGGCACGACCTGGCTCCGGGACCGGGGCATCCTCGAGGGCGCGGTCATGATCACGAACACCCACAGCGTGGGCGCGGTCCACGAGGCCACGATCGCCTGGGCCCAGCAGAACCTCGAGGCGCCCGACTGGAGCCTCCCGGTGGTGGCCGAGACCTGGGACGGGTTCCTGAACGACATCAACGGCTTCCACGTGCGCGAGGAGCACGTCTTCGCCGCGCTCGACTCGGCGCAGGGCGGCCCGGTCGAGGAGGGCTCGGTCGGGGGCGGGACCGGGATGCGCACGTTCGGGTTCAAGGCCGGGATCGGGACCTCCTCCCGCCGGATCGAAGTCGCCGGGCGGACCTACACCGTCGGGGTCCTCGTCCAGTCCAACTTCGGGAGCCGCCAGCTCATGACGGTCGCCGGGGTTCCGGTGGGTCGCGAGATCCCCGATCTGACTCCCGAGCTGGGGCCGCACGACGCCCCCCGGCCGGAAGACGCGGCGGGGGATTCGGACCGCGACGGCTCGATCATCATCGTCGCCGCCACCGACGCCCCGCTCCTCCCGCACCAGCTCGACCGGTTCATCCGCCGCGCCTCGCTGGCGCTCGGCCGGGTGGGCAGCATCGCCTCGAACGGCTCCGGCGACATCTTCGTGGCGTTTTCCACCGCGAACATGGAAGCGGCCCACAACGAGGAAGGCGTGGCGCCGCTCGAGAACCTGGCCAACAACGACATCAACCCGTTCTTCGAGGCGATCGTCCAGGCGACCGAGGAGTCCATCGTGAACGCGCTGGTCGCCGCCGAGGACATGGTCGGGGTGAACGGCCGGCGGACCTACGCGATCCCCCACGACCGGCTCCGCTCCATCCTGCGCCGCTACAACCGGCTCATCGAGTAGGCGCGGGAGCCGGGCGCCACGGCGGCGGCCCATAGACTCGCCAGATCATGGCCCCCGCCGATCCCGAGCGCCCGACCCACGCTCTGTGGCGCTGGCTCGAGGGGGCGGCGGCGCTCGCGCTCGGGCTCATGTCGGCGCTGGTGATCTACCAGGTCGCGGCCCGCTATCTGTTTGACAGCCCCCCGAGCTGGACCGAGGAGCTGGCCCGCTACCTCCAGGTCTGGCTCGTCCTGCTGGCGGCGCCAGTCTGCCTCCGGCGGGGCATGCACCTCGCGGTGGACCTGCTCACGCCGCGCCTCCCCGCCTTCGCGGGGTCGCTCGTCCGGGCGGCCATCCTCGCGCTGGTCGGCGGCTTCGGCCTCATCTTCGCGGTCCAGGGCGTCCGCCTTCTCCGCATCGCCGCCCTCCAGACCTCGCCGGCGCTCGGGATCTCGATGATCTGGCCCTACCTGGCGCTCCCGCTCTGCGGCGCGCTGATCGCGCTCGCCGCCGCGGCCCGGATCGCCGCATCCCGAGGGGAGGGGAGGCCCCCGGACGGCGCGTGATCCCGGCGCTCTTCATCACCCTCGCGGTCCTGCTGGTGCTGGGCGCACCGGTGGCCTTCGCCATCGGGCTCAGCGGGATAGCGGCGCTCCTCGCCGAGGGTCAGCTACCGTACGCGCTGCTCCCCCAGCGCGCCTTCGCCGCGCTGAACTCGTGGGCGCTCATGGCGGTGCCGCTCTTCATCTTCGCCGGCGAGCTCATGAACGCCTGCGGGATCTCGCGCCGGGCGGTGGCCATCGTGGGCCGGCTCCGGGGCGGGCTCCCCATCGTCTCGGTGGTGGCTTCGATGTTCTTCGCGAGCATCTCAGGGAGCTCCAGCGCGAGCACCGCCGCGGTGGGCGCGATGATGATCCCGGCGATGCGCGAGCGCGGCTACCCGACCGGGTTCGCCGCCGCGCTCCAGGCCGCTGGCGGGGCGCTCGGCCCGATCATCCCGCCCAGCATCATCATGATCGTGATGGGCTACGTGACCGGCACATCGATCGCGGCGCTCTTCATCGGGGGCGTCGTCCCCGGCTTTCTGATGGCCGGCGCGCTGGTCGCGGTGAGCTACGGCAGGGCCCGTACCCACGAGACGGCGGCCCCGCCTCCGTCGGCCGACGACCAGGGCGGGGGAGGGCTGGGGCGCGCGCTCTTCGGCGCGCTCCCGGCGATCGGCATGCCGGTCGTCGTCCTCGGCGGGATCCTCGCCGGGGTGTTCACCGCGACCGAGGCCGCCGGGGTCGCGGTCGCCTACGGCCTGGTCGTGGGCCTGTTCGTCTACCGCGAGCTGCGACTTCGCCAGTTGGGCCCGCTGCTGGTGAGCGCGGCGCTTCGCTCGTGCGTCGTGCTGTTCGTCGCCACCAGCGCGTTCCTGTTCGCCTGGCTGATCGCAGTGGGCCGGGTTCCGGAAGCGGTGGGCGGCCAGATCGAGGCAGTGGCGGGGAGCCCGCTGGCGTTCCTGCTGCTCGCGAACGTGATCCTCATCGTCGTCGGGATGTTCATGGAGTCCATCTCCGCGATCATCGTGATCATGCCGATCCTGTTTCCGCTGGCGATGGCGCTCGGCGTGGACCCGGTGCACTTCGGCGTGCTGGCTTCGGTCAACTTCTGCATCGGCATGGTCACGCCGCCCTACGGCGCGACGCTCTTCGTCGCCTGCACGGTCGCCGGCCGGAGCATCGGCCAGGTCGCCGGCTGGACTCTCCGGCCGGTGCTGGCGATGGTCGCGGTGCTCGGCCTGATCACCGTGTTCCCGGACACGGTTCTGGTGCTGCCGCGATGGCTGGGACTGCTGTGAGATCCACCGTCGGGCTGCTCGTCGCCGCGGCCGCGCTCTTCGCGGCCTGCGGGGGCGGGGACGCCCGGACGATCACGATCCGGGCCAGCTCCAGCTCCGCCGCGAACGAACCCATGGTCCTCGGGCTCGAGCGCTTCGGCGAGGAACTGGCCGCCGCCACCGACGGGCGGATCCGGGTGGAGGTCTACCCGAACAACGCCCTCGGCAACGAGCGGGACGTCCTCGAGCTGGCGATCCTGGGCGCGGTCGAAGTGACCGCTCCTTCGAACGCGCCGCTCGCGACGTTCGTCCCCGAGATGCTCGTCTTCGACCTGCCCTACCTGTTCCGCGACCGCCGCCACATGTACGAGGTCCTCGACGGCCCCATCGGGCGCGGGTTCGAGGGCCCGGTGGCGGAGCGCGGGCTCGTGCTGCTGGGCTACTTCGAGGCGGGACTCCGCCACCTGATGACCCGCGACCGACGGGTCGAGGGGGTCGGGGACCTCGCCGGCCTGAAGATCCGGACGATGGAGAACCCCCTCCACCTGCGCGCCTTCGAAGCCTTCGGCGCCAGCCCGCTCCCGATGGCCTACGGGGAGGTCTACACCGCGCTCGAGCAGGGGGTCATCGACGGGGCGGAGGCGGCGCCCTCGAACTACTTCGCGAAGCGCTTCCATGAGGTCGCTCCCCACTGGTCCGAGATCGGCTGGATGTACCTCGTGTCGCCGCTGGTGATGAGCCGGCGCTTCCATGACGGCCTCACCCCCGAGGACCGGGAGGCGGTCCACGAGGCCGCGAGGCGAGCGATCGACTTCGAGCGCGCCGAGTATCAGCGCCAGGACGAGGCGGCCATCACCCGGCTGAAGGCCGAGGGAGTCGAATTCTCGAGCCCCGACCGGAGCGCGCTCATGGAGCTGGCCCGCCAGGTCTGGCGGGACGCCTCCGACCGGGTCGACCCCGAGGTCGTCGAGGCGATCACCGGCCAGGGGGCGGGGGAGTCCCGCTGACCCGCTTGCCCGACCGGGACGGGCGGGACCTCGCGAGGCGCGCCCGAGGCGAACTCCTCGACCTGCTCGAGGCCCTGATCGCCGAACCGAGCCCCTGCGGAAAGTCCGGCGCGGGCGCGCAGCGGGTGCTGAAGGAGTATCTGGAGGCGAACGGCTTCGTCACCGAGACCCACGAGGACGACCCGCAGACCCACATCGACCACCCCGAATACAGCCCGCCTCCCCCCGCGGCCGAACTCCCGGTCAATCTGACCGCCCGCCCGGCGGAGAACGAACCGCTCGATCTCGTCCTGTTCGCCCATGTGGACACCGAGCCGGCCGGGGAGGGCTGGACGGCGCCGCCCCACACCCCGGTGCGGCAGGAGGGACGGCTTTACGGCCTCGGGGCCGCCGACGACAAGTCCGGGCTGGCGGCGGCCGCGGTCGCAGGGGCGCTCGCCCTGCGCCACCAGAGCCAGGCGCCCACCATCCTCAGCGTCCACGGCAAGGGTGGCGGCGCCCGGGGAACGCTGCCGACGTTCCAGCGGCTCGGCGCCGCCGGGAGCGCCGCGCTCTACGTCCATCCGCCGGAGAACGGCGCCGGGCTAGCGGTGCTCAAGACCGAAAGCCGCGGGATCGTGGACATTGAGCTCGAGGTCCACGGCTGGCGCGGCCCGCCGGTGGAGATCGGGACCCCCGAGAGCGCCCGCTTCGAGGACGGCGGCGACGCCCTCGCCGCGTGCCTCGGGATCGTGGAGAGCGTCCGCCGCGATCTCGAGGGCGCCGAGGTCCATCTGGGCCGTCTCGACGCGGGAGAGGCGCCGGGCCTGACGCCGCTCCGGGCGTCCGCGGGGGTCCGCGTCCTGTTCGAAGGCGAGCTCACGGTCGCCCGGGTGCTGGGCGCCTTCCACGTGGCCGCCGAAACGCAGACCCGGACCCACTCCAACTCCTCGAAGTCGTTCCGCGTCGAAGTCCGGGCCCCGGGTCTTCGCGCGAACCCGGCCGTCGCACCGTGGACCGGCGCCTTCGCCGGTCAGCTCCGGACCGCGGTCGCCGGCGTCACCGGAGGCGAGCCGGCGCCATACACCCACCACCTCGCCAGTGACATCCGCTTCCCGATCCGGATGGGGGGCGTCCCGGCGATCGGCGTGGGCTGCCGGGCGGGCGGCTTCTACGGCCCCGACGAGTGGGTGGACATCGACGACCTGGTGCGCCTCGTCGCCGTGCTTCTGGCTCTCATCGAGGCAGGGGCGGGCGGGAGTTGACCCGAGCCGGGGAGTACCCTCGGCGGAGCCGGAAGACGAGCAGCGTGACGGAACCAGTCCCGAACGATGAGGGCTCCGTGTCGGGCGCGATCCAGTTCATGCGGACGCTCCTGACCGACTGGAAGCTCAGTCATGTGGACGCCACCGCCCTCTTCGGTCTTGGTTCCCACGCGGCGCGGGAGGCCGTTCTCGCCGGACGCCAGCGCGAGCTGGGAGACGACTTGCGAGAGCGCGTCGCCCATCTGCTCTGGCTCCGGAGTTCCCTGTGGGGCCTCTTCCGCAGCCTCGAGGCCGAGAACGCCTGGCTGCGCGCATCGCACCCGCTGCTGGGAGGCCAGCGGCTCCTCCCGCTTCTTCTGACCGGCAGGAGGCGGGACCTCCTGACCGTGCGTGACTATGTGGATGCCGCTTGTGGGCGATGAACCTGCGGACCTGACGGTCGTGTGAACCCCTCCGGCCGCCGTCAGGGGGGCGCGGCCGGAACCCCTCAGCGGCCGTTCGTCCCCGCCTTCTCCCGCTTCGCCAGCATCAGGTCGCTGAGCTTCTCCCCGCGCCCCGGTTCGGACCAGGGGCAGACCTCGATGCAGATCGCGCAGCCGAAGGTCTTGGTGAAGTAGGGGACGCACTTGTCGAAGTCGACATACCAGCGCTTCTCCCCGCGCACCCACTGCTTCTCCTCGTAGATCGCATCGGGAGGGCAGTCGATCACGCAGCGCCGGCAGTGGACGCAGACATCGTCCACGCCGATGTCCACCGGCGCATCCGGCGCCATCGGCATGTCGGTCAGCACGGCCGCCAGCCGGAAGTTGGAACCGTGCTCCCGGCTGATCATCGAGCCGTGCTTCCCCAACTGCCCGAGTCCGGCGCGGACCGCCAGCGGGATGTGGAGGATGTCGGTCGCGTTCGGGTCTCCGTAGGCCTTCGCCGGCCACCCCCGCTTCCGGATGGCCTTTCCGACGCGCATCGCGATGAGCGCCACCTCCCGGTAGGCGCGCATGACCTCGGCGGCGCCGCGCGGCCGGGCGGCGTACTGCATCTCCTCGCGCTCCATCGGCAGCCCGAGGCAGACCACGTAGGGGTGCGGCGCCTTCTTGCCGGCGAACACGTCGGTCTCGGTGACCTCCGTGATCCCCACGAGCGTGGCCCCCGCCCGCGCCGCCGCGGCCTTCGCGAAGGCGGCGTTGCCTTCCGCGCCTTCATCCACGACCCGCCGCGCCACCGGCCCGCGTTCCGCGCGCAGGTCGAACTTGTTCAGGAGCCGGTGCCGGACGACCTGCCACGGGTTCAGGCACATGAAAAAGTCGTCGAGCCCCTGCCAGGCGATGGTCCGGTCCGGGTCGGCGTTGTGGAACACCTGGTCCGCCCGTCGCTTCGCCTTCTCGCCAAGACCGTTGATCGCGTTGCCCGACACCGGCGGCTCCCGGTAGCCGAACGCGTATTCCGCCGGCGGGACCGGAGCCAGCTTCCAGCGCGCCTTCCCGTTCATTTCGCCGCCCCCGGCCCGTCCTCGACGAAGGGCCCCCGGTCGAGCCAGATCGTCGCTCCGGTCCGCTGCGCCTCCCCGTAGCGCTGCCGGACCCGGCGCGCCTTCGTCAGGTAGAGCCCGACGAACCGCACCGAGACGAGCAGGAACTTCACCGTGCGCCAGCGCCGGATCAGGAAGCCGCCGACGCCGCGCGATGTCTCGTCCATGGCCGGATTCTAGGGGTGAGACGGTTCGCCGCGGCCCGGCCAGGCCCGTCGACCAGGGCGCGGACCCCCGCGACGAGCCTCCACGCGACCCCATCTCGACTATCGCACAGTGTTGATACGGAAATAACTCTGTTTTCCGCATGAAATATGCTGATATCAGCATTTCCCGTGACCCCATCCCGCTTCCTTCCGCGTCGTCTGCCGCTCGCGGACGACCTCCGGAACCGCTCGGTCTTCCTGTTCGGCCCGCGGCAGACCGGCAAGAGCACGCTTCTACGTCACCTCTTCCCGCAGTCGCCGTCGTTCAACCTGCTCCGGGGCGAAGTCTTCCTCCGCCTGGCGCGCGAGCCGGGGCGTCTCCGGCAGGAACTGGCCGCCGCCTCGCCGTTCGAGGGCCCGGTCGTGATCGACGAGATCCAGAAGTTGCCGGGACTCCTCGACGAGGTTCACCACCTGATCGAGAGCCGAGGGCTCCGCTTCGTTCTCGCCGCCAGCAGCCCGGTGAAGCTGCGCCGGGGCGGAGTGAACCTGCTCGGGGGCCGGGCGCGCACCCGCATGCTCCTGCCGTTCGTCTCCGCCGAGACGCCGGACCGGGACCTCATCCACGCCGTGAATCGCGGCGGCCTCCCCCCGGTCCACTTCTCGGGCGAGCCGGACGAGGACCTCCGCGCCTACTGCGGCTCCTACGTCCGCCTCGAGGTCCAGGCGGAGGGCCTGGTCCGCGGCGTCGAGCCCTACTCCCGGTTCCTCGCCGCCGCCGGCGCGAGCTACGCCCAGCCGATCGTCTTCGAGCGGATCGCTTCCGACGCGCAGGTTCCCGCCCGGACGGTCCGCGAGTACTTCCAGGTCCTCGAGGACACGCTGCTCGGAACCCTGCTGCCGCCGTTCACGCCCCGGGCGGGGAAGCGCAAGCCGGTGTCCCGGGCGAAGCTGTTCTTCTTCGACCCGGGCGTCGCCCGGACGCTGGCCTCAATCGGCGAGATCCGGCCGGGCAGCCCGCCGTTCGGTCCGGCGGTGGAGCAGCTCGTCTTCTGCGAACTTCGGGCGTGGCTCGCCTACGCCCGCGACCCCCGCCCACTGACATGGTGGCGGACGGCCGACGGCTCCGAGGTCGACTTCGTGGTGGGCGACGAGGTCGCGATCGAGGTCAAGGCCACCGGCTCCGTCACCGGCCGGGACCTGAAGGGCCTGAAGCGCCTTCACGCCGAGACGCCGCTACGCCGCGGGTTCCTCGTCTGCCGGGAGCCCGCGGCGCGGATCGTGGACGGCGTCCGCATCCTGCCGGTCTCCCGGTTCCTCGAGGAGCTCTGGACCGGCGAGGCTCTCGGGTGACGACGCCGCGTTCGAGCCCTGCCGCCCGGTAGGCTGGCCCGGTCCGGAGGACACCGCCCATGGAGACTTCGAAGCGAGTGCGCACCTGTCTCTGGTTCGACGACCAGGGACACGAGGCCGCGGAGTTCTACGTCTCGCTGCTGCCCGGGAGCGCGATCGAGAGCGTGTTCCGCCGCGGCGACGACGCGCCGCCGCTGGTGGTGGACTTCCACCTGTCCGGGACGCCCTACCAGGCGCTCAATGGAGGTCCGCACTTCAAGCACTCGCCCGCCGCGTCGATCGTGGTCATGACGAAGGACCAGCCGGAAACCGACCGCCTCTGGACCGCGCTCACCGCGAACGGCGGAGAGGAGAGCCGCTGCGGCTGGCTGGTGGACCGCTACGGCGTCTCGTGGCAGATCGTCCCCGAGGTCACCCTCCGGATGATCCAGGACCCGGACCGCGAGGCGGCGCAGCGCGCCTGGGACGCCATGCTCACGATGAACCGGCTGGACATCGCGGCGATGGAGGCGGCGTTCCAGAGCGAGGACTGAAGCCGGCGCGCCGGCGGCGGACCCCGCCGTCAGAACCCGAGGACGACGAGGAGCTGCGGCAGGAACTCGTGGGCGCCGGCGACGCCGAACTTGTTCCGCCAGACCTGGAGCTCGACTCCCACCAGCACTCTCCCGACGGCATCCCAGAGCGACTCGCCGAGGTCGTAGCGCACCTGCGGCTGGAGGAGGACGACATGGGGCGTCCGTCCGCCGGCCTCGTTCCCCGTCGGGCGCTGCCACTCCGCGTGGCCCTCCACGGAGAACGACCTTCCGCCGACCTCGAAGGGACGGGACCAGTTGAAGTCGACGCCGAGGCGCGCGTCATTCCGGGGCCCGCCACCGCCCTCCAGCCCGGCGCTGCGATCCAGAAGCCAGAGGAAGTCCAGGTTCGCGAAGGCGAAGCCGGGCAGGTCCAGCGCCAGCCGCACGCCGGGGGCGAGGATCGTGAGCGCGGGCTGCGCCCCCCAGTTCAGCCCTCCGATGACCCCGATGTCCCGGACCGGCCCGAACGAGAGCTCCCGGTCAGCCAGCGCCCCGAGACTGAGGGTCGGGTACCACTCCAGGTACATGTCGCGGTTCGACACCGGCTCCGAGCAGCAGACCATGTCCACGAAGAAGAAGTTGTCCCCGTGGCTCCACGCGCTCGCGTGCTGGAGCGTCAGGGTGTGCTGGATCCCGGGCGGGCTGAGCGCCCCCGCGACGACCGCCGGGCCGCCCTGGTAGTGGAACTCGGTGCGGCTGAACCCCTGGGCCGCCGCCACCGCCGGGAACGCCGCGACCGCCATCAGGGCCAGCCAGGAAGGAGCCGACCGTCGCATCACCGGGCGGCTCTCCGCGCCGCGCTTCGGCCCGAATGAAACCGTTTTGGAAGCCAAGAGCTCAAAACGAATCGATTTGGAAGGCCTGTAACCGTTTTGGTACCCAAAGTACGCCCGTGGCCCCGGACCGCCGCCCGCAGCCCCGGACCGCGCTGAACCGGCCTACTCTCCGACCAGGGCGTTGAAGAACAGCTTGAACGTCCCGTGGGTCTGCGCCCGGTGCTGCGCGCGGAACCCGATCATCACGATCGTCCCGTCGCCGTGCTCCACGGACACCATCCCCGCCTTGTTGGCGATGGCTTCCTCGCCGAGCAGCCAGCCGCTCTGGAGGATGTCGCGGTCCACGTAGGTCAGGACCCGGTGGACCCGGTCGCTGTGCGGCCCGGGAATCGTCTCGTAGACCTGTCCCCCGGCGAGGTAGGCGATGAGCGCGTCCTCCGGCATCCCGTAGGCGTAGGGGCTCGCCGTGTCCACATCGACCCGGAGGGTGGACCCCGGCGCCCAGAACCCGTCGCCCCACATGCCCGCGACCGCGTCGCGCACCGGGACGTCGAACTCGTCGAGGACGAGCTGTCCGGCCTGGGCGAAGGTCACGAGCGTGCCGCCGTTCTGAACGAACGCCTCGAGCGCCTCGACCCCCTCGGCGCCGAAGCCGCTCTGATAGTCCGGCGGCGTGAGGCCCGGATCGGAACGCCCCAGCATCATCTCCTTCGAGTCGGCGGGGAGGACGATCACGTCCCAGCGCTCGTGGAGGTCGCCGGCGAGGATCTCCGGATCGAACAGGCTGGTGTATTCGAAGTCGAACATCTCGAGCAGCAGCCGGGTCCAGCCCTCGTCCATGTTGCCGCCGTAGTAGCGCTGGTACATCCCGATCCGCTGTTGGGATAGCGGGGTTCCCGAGGACAGCGCCTCCGCCGAAATCGCGCTGAAGTCCACTCCGGTGGCCTCCGCCACCTCTTCGAGCGTCGCCGCCGCGACCCCGGGCGCCACCAGGAAGTCGCCGCGGTGGACCCCGTCCCCGTCCTCGGTGGCGCGCCGGACCGAAGCCTCCGCGCCGAACAGCAGGTTGACCGCCCGGAACGCGTCATTCAGCGCGCCGTCGATCCGGTAGCCGCCGGGCGCCGAGGAGGCGACGGACCCCGCAGCGAGCATGCGGTCGGAAACCACCTCGAGGTCCGCTTCGACCGGCGTCCTCGCCTCGTCGACCCGCACCCCCATGAACTCTGCGAGGACATCGCCCGACATGTCGTAGGGCCGGATCGGGTCGCCGTCGGCGGTCCGGGTGTAGCTGTTGTCCGGGTAGAAGGTCCGGCCGAGCAGCCAGCGGATGACCCCGCGCTTCGGCTGCGCCAGCGAGATGACCCAGCTCCCCGGCCCGTAGACCCGCCCCTCGTGCGTGAACCCTGACGGCGAGCGCTCGACGGTGATCCCCTGGAGGAGCAGCTTGTCGACCATCTTCCCCATCGTGAGCGGGTCGTGCTGACTGGCGGGGACGATGTAGGCCTTCACCTCGTCCTCGGCGCCGCGCCGGATCTGGCGGCTGCTCTTGTTCCAGGCGTTTCGCAGGACGATCTCGCGGTTCCGGGCGGCGATCTCGAGCGGCGAGAAGGTGGCGACGATCTGGCGGTCCACGATGTCGCGCACCCGCCACCAGCCGCCCGGCCACGGGTTCGGGAAGGTCGTCTGCGCCTCGTACTCGGGCAACTGGCGCGAGCCCCGCAACTGGTCCGGGTGGACATAGAGCGGCGTCGCCAGCCGCGCGCTCGCCGACTCGGTGAGCATCCCGGCGATGTTGTGGAAGGGGGTGATCCAGTGGAATCCGAAGTGCCCCCAGCCGGAGTAGATCGCGGCGTTCACCGTGCCCTCGAAGCCCTCTTCCTCCATCCGGTAGGCCATGTGGGCGCCGTACCAGGCCATTTCTCGCCAGACGATCGGGTCCCCGCCCGGGCGGATCGGCTCGGCGTAGGGCGGCAGGTAGATGCGCGCGGTGTAGGCGCCCATCTGGTGGTGGTCGATGAACCCCTGCGGGATCCACTCCCGGAAGAGGACATCGGCGGCGTAGCGCGACTCGACCGTGTTCTGCATGAAGGCGTCGCGGTTGTTGTCGTGCCCGATGTAGTGGTGGTACAGCCCCGGCGGGCCCGCGCCCTCGTGCTCGGTCCCGACCCAGCGGTCGTACCACTCGTTCACCAGGTCCACGCCGTCCGGGTTCAGGGCGGGGAAGAGGATGGAGATCGTGTTGTCGAGGATCTCGTGGATCCCGGGGTCGTCGCGGGTCGCGAAGAGCCACGCGATCTCGGCGGCCGCCTGGCTGGCGGCGACTTCCGTCGAGTGGAGTGCGTAGGCCTGGACGAAGACGACCTTCCCATCGGAAATGGCCGAGGCGATTTCCTCCTCGGAGTGGCCGCGCGGATCCTGCAGGACCGCGTTCATCCGCTGAAACTCGTCGAGCCGCGCCAGATTCTCCGGGGACGAAACGAACAGCACGAGGAACGGCCGCCCGAGCGTCGAATTCCCCACGTTCACGACCTGAACCCGGTCGCTCGCCTCGCCGATCAGCTCGTAGTACTCGACGAGCGGGGCCCAGTGGACGAGCTTGCGGTCCGCGCCCATTTGGTGGCCGAAGAACTCCTCGGGGGAGGGGATCTGGGCCGTAGCCAGTCCCGCCGGGAGCAGCGCGAAGAGCGCGGCGCCCAGGAAGGCGGACCGGACGAGCATCCGGTGTCGGGGAAGGGGAGTGCGGAGGGAGCGGGAAGTCGTCATGTCGGAACCGGGGATCGTGTCAGAAGCGGCGGGGTGGACGGCCCGGTCGGAAGGAGGGCGCCGCCGGAGGACCGCACGGCGCGGTCAGGCGGAGAGATCCCCGGGCGCTTCGTCAGGTTCTTCCATCGCGCGATCGAGGGCCTCGCGAATCGCGGAGATCATCTGGGCGAAGGTCAGGACGGCCCCGCCGTGAAGCTTGATCGCCGCCACACCGACAGGTACGCCTCGTGAGCCCCGAGACGCCCGCGGGACCCCGTCCGGCCGGACGTCCGGGAAGAGGGGTTCCCGGAGGCGGAAGTCACCGCGGCGACTCTCCGCTACGCTAACCCCCCTCTTTGCGCCGTGGCGGCCACCGTCGGCGCCTGAGCGCGCCCCCAACTGACCCGCGGAGGTCCCAATGACGAACTCTGACCCCTCGAAACGAGACGCGAGCAAGGACTCCCTGCACTCTTTGTTTCGGGAGAAACTGATCGAACACTTTCTGGTGGGCGAGTTGCTCAAGCACTCCTGGTCACGAGGGGATTGCGCGCTCGAGATCTCCCGACCCGAAGTCGACCGGGCAGGCTACGACCTGGTGGCCGAACATGGCGATGTCCTGCGGCACATTCAACTGAAGGCATCACGGCAGGGCGCGGCGACCGGAAAGCTCAACATCCATCTCGACCTTGCGAAGAAACCCTCCGCGTGCGTCGTCTGGGTCGTCTTTGACGAGGATTCGCTCGCCCTTACTGAATTTCGGTTCTTCGGAGAGGAGCCTGGACAGAGACTGGCGTGCCTCTGCGACCACGAGGTCGCGAAGCACACGAAGGCCAATGCGGATGGAGTCAAGACCGAACGACCCAACCTCCGTGTGCTGAGGAAGAAGCACTTTCGCGAGCTGAGCGGAGTCAAGGAGCTGTGGTCCGCGCTGTTCGGTGCGGAGCAACCTGTCGAGGAACCGGATTCATCCACGTGTCCGAAGTGCGGCGGCGAAGACCGAGCGCCGGCCATGACGTCGGTCTCAACGGAGGAGTCACACTAGCGCGATATAGCCGCGAAATCAGGGAGACAGCGCCTGGTCCGGCCGCGACCAGTACCGCGCCGCTCGGTGCCGACGCTCTTCAGACCGGGGGGCTCGCCCGCGCAACCAGCTCGGAGAGCTTGTAGTTCACGCTTGTAACGCCAAAGTCCGGTTCCTGACTGAAGGGGTGCTTCAGATAAAGGACCTCCTCCCGGCCATCCTCGTGAAACAGGACGAGGGCGAGGATGAACTCCCGGGGCTTGTTGAGGGCGGTGAGGATCTCGTTGCGCGTGACGGTCACTGTCTCGGCGGTCGCGATCCTCCCCTTGACCTCGATGAAGCGCAGCCTCCTGGTGTTGGGGTTGAAGCTCTCGATGTCGTAACCGAGCTTCTCGGTCTCGCGGTCCACCGGCTCGAAGCCAAGCTCCCGCTCTGCCGCCATCACCGCGCGACGCGCTCGCGCCGCAGAGGTCTGCGTATCGACTGGCGGTGCTGGTTGGTGCCCGGTTCCGTGGATCTCATCCAGAAGACCCCGAGGGACCACGACGAACGCCCCGGTCACTGTGGGAGACGCCGGCGAAATGCGCCTTTGCTCGTCCAACTGCCGTAGCCGGGCCTCCATGCGCCTCCGAAGCTCGTCCGCCGTCTGCTGCGCCTGGCTTGCGTTCATCCGGGCCACGGGATCGTCGGCGCGCTTTCCGGCTGCGAGTTCCTGGGCCCGGCGATCCCAATGAGCGATTTCCCGCTCCAGCCGCTTCTTCACCTCGGCGGCCGTCTTCCGGAGAAGCTCCACCCGCGTCTCGGTCACCTCGTTGAAATGGTCGGGAACCACGGCCGCGATCGCGTGGTCGCGCGCCCGCTCCTGGAGACTGCTGCCGATCCACTCGAATTCCGGCCGAGACAGGAGCTCGCTGGCGGCGGGCTCGTCGGGCGCCAGCGGACGAAAGTCGAGGTACGGGGCCGGTCCGAGCCCGCGGATCGAGTCCCGGTCCATTTCGACGGTGACCATCCGCTCGCTCAGGACCCTCGGCTTGTCACCGTCGACGCGGCCCTCCCGGACTTCGTGCGACAGCGTGACGACGACGCGCGGCTCGGTCCCGTCGTCCAGGTCGTCCACCAGCACGGCCCCCTGGCGCAGCACGGGCCCGTACCGCTCCTTCGTCCAACGGACTACGGCGTCGAGCAGCGGATGGCCGGGCGCAAGGAACTCCGCCGACGGTTTCCCGTCCACCTGGATGCGACTCTTGTCGAAGGCGACCCGCTCGTAGCGTCGTACGACGGGCTTCTTCCGACCACTCGCGATGGCCTTGCCAACCTCCCGGATGGCCTGCGGCACATGAGTGATCTGCCAGCGGTCCGTTTCGCGGCCCCGCAACGAGCCGCCGGCGCGGTCCAGGGCATGGCGGAAGAAGGAGCCAATGAAGTGGGGCTGGAGTCTTCGCGCCTCGGCGCGCTCCATCTCGGCCCGGATGGCCTCGACGCGGGACGTGTCCATGACTTCGCCCGCGAGGGCTCCCTCCCTGATGAGGCGCCTCAGGTGCGCCGTGTCCACCACGTCGTCGACCACACGTTCCAGATGGAGTCTCGCTTCGGGACGCTCCCCGTACCGGATCGCCTCGATGAGCAGCTCTCCCAGCGGCTTTCCCTCGAACGCAAGGTTTCCGAGCACGTCGAACACCTGTCCGCCGAGCGTCTGTCGCGCCTGCCCCAGTTTCTCGAGCAGCCGCTCGTAGACGGCGCCCTCCCGCGTGTCCTTCGCCACCAGATTCCAGAGATGGCAGGTCTCCCGCTGTCCGATCCGGTGGATGCGGCCGAAGCGCTGCTCCAGCCGGTTGGGGTTCCAGGGCAGGTCGTAGTTGACCATGAGGTGCGCCCGCTGCAGGTTGATGCCTTCCCCGGCGGCGTCGGTCGCGAGCAGGACCCGCACCTGGGGGTCATGCAGGAACCGCTCCTGGGACTCCCGCCTGGACCGCCGGTCCATCCCGCCATGGATCATCGCGACCGCCTGCGGCCGACCGAACCGCGTTTCGATGCGGGCCTGAAGCGCGTCCAGGGTCGCACGGTGCTCGGTGAACACAACGAGCTTGCGGGGTGCCGACTCTGACGCTGGCGGAAGCGCTTCCAGGCCGGCGATCCTCTGCCTGGCGCTCGTTCGCCGTGACGGTCCGCCGCCGAAGAGTTCGTCGAGAAGACCGCGAAGTTCGCTCCATTTCGTGTCCTTCCCGCTCTGGACCACCTTCTGCGCCCGGAGTTCCAGTTTTCGGAGCGCCGCGATCTCCTGCTGGAGCTCTTCGACGGTCCTCGCGGCCGTCGCCTGGTCGAGAACCCGCTCCTCCTCGGCCTCGACTTCGTCCTCGGGAAACTCGTCGAGGTCTTCGAGGAAGTCCTCGGCGATATGGCGGATCCGGTCGGGCCGCCGCGCTTTCCCCCCGCCGCTCTCCAGCTCTTCCCGCTGGGCGTCCAGACGCTCGCGACGCCGGCGGAGCGAAGCGTGGATGGCTTCCGGTGACGAGGCCAGCCGCCGCTGCAGCACCGTGAGGGCAAACCCGACGGTCCTCCTCCGACCGGAACTACCGACACGGTCAGCGCGGTTGAACTCCTCCCGGACGTAGCTGGTGACGGCCTCGTAGAGCTCCTTCTCGGCGCCGCTCAGCTCGTAGGGGATCGTGTGGGCGATGCGCTCGGGGAACAGCGGCTTGCTGTCGAACCGGAGGAGCTTTTCCTTCACCATCCGCCGCATCAGATCGGAGGCGTCCACCCGCCAATTCGCCTCGTTCGCGTGCCGGCCGGGTTTGCCGGCAAAGCGGTCTTCGTCCAGCAGGCTCATGAAGAGCGAGAAGTTGGCCTCGATCCCCGAGTGGGGTGTCGCCGTCATGAGCAGCAGGTGGCGAGTCTTCTGCGAGAGAAGCCGACCGAGCTGGAACCGCTTGGTGTACTTGATCTCGTCGCCGTAGTACTGGGCCGACATCTTGTGGGCCTCATCGCAGATCACCAGGTCGTAGCGGCAGTCCCGGGCCCTGATCTGGCTCTGGAGCTCCTCGTTGCGGGACAGCATGTCGAGGCGGGCGATCCCGAACGGGGTCTCGAGGAACCAGTTGCCGCTGGCCGCGGTCTCGGCCTTGTCTTTGGTCAGGATGTCGAACTGGAGCCGGAACTTCTGATCCAGCTCGTCCTGCCACTGCTCCACGAGCGCCCCGGGACACACCACGAGACAGCGCTCCACATCCCCGCGGGCGATCAGCTCGCGGATGAGGAGGCCCGCCATGATCGTCTTCCCGGCGCCCGGGTCGTCGGCCAGCAGGAAGCGCAGCGGCTGGCGCGGCAGCATCGCCTCGTAGACGGCGGTGATCTGGTGTGGCAGGGGCTCGACGTCGGACGTCTGGACCGCAAGGCGCGGGTCGTAGAGGTGCGCGAGGTGGATGCGCTCCGCCTCCGCCGCGAGGCGAAACAGCGCGCCGTCGGCGTCGAACCGAAACGCCGGCTCTTCCGGCGCGACCTCGAGTCGGGACTCGTCGGCGCGGTAGAGAACCCGCTCGTCGAGGCGGCCACCCTCGTCACGCGTGATCAGGGTGAGCGCGTCGTTTCCGTGCCACGTCAGGCTTTCGACGCGGACCGGCGCCGACGCCAGACCGAGAACGTGAACCCCGGTCTGGAGATCTTCGAGCTTCACGCCGGTGTTCCGGTGCTCATTCGTCCTCGAAGCCGTGTTTGGCGAAGCGGAGGGACTGGCTGTTCTCCCGGACGATCCTGACGATGTCCTCCGGGAACCCTTCGGACCGCTCGGCCGAGACCTCGAGGGTGACCTGGACATCGGCGCCGATCTGTCCGGAGAGATGAGCGATGACCTCTTCGGCGACTCTGGCCGCATCAGGTCCGATGCGCCCTGGATCGAGCGCGACCGAGCCGAAGAAGCGCCGTGACGTCGGGACCGGCGGGGGAGGTATCGGCGGATCCGGCGGGGGCACGGGCCCGGGTTCCCGATCCGCGGCCACCGCCTCCGGCCGCACCAGCACCCCCGGAGAATCGGGCGTCACCCGGTAGGCCTGCCCAGCGCTCACCCCAACGTAGCGCCCTTCTCCTTCATCGTAGGACTCGGCAAAGCCGAAGGTGTCCCGCTTCCAGCTCAGGAGCCCGAGCCCCTGCGTGATCGTCTCCGCGAGAACCTCCGGTCCCGCCAGACGGGGGCGCTCCAGGAGCTGCGCGTAGTAGTGGACCAGCTTCCGGATGGAGACGTGGTCGCCGTCCCAGAGCGGCACGCGGTCCAGATCCCGCCGCAGCAGCGTCGCGCCGTACTGCGTGATGAGGAGTTCTTCCTTCCGGGCCCGGACTGCAACGCGCTCGACGAGACCGCCCGATCCCTTGAGCCGCAGCGCCTCCCAGGTGACCGGGGCCTGCGGCCCCGTCTTCTTGGGCGCCAGCAACCAGCAGTAGGTCTCGCGCAACTGCGCCTCCACCCCCCGCTCCGCATCGTCCCGCCGCGCCTCCGCCTGCTTTCGTTGCGACGGCGCGAGATTCAGGCGGTCGGCGTCGTCAACGACCGAGCGCCACGCCAGAAGCCGACGGACCGCGCCTTCGAGATCCTGACTCCTTGTCTTGTCAGCCGCCAGGAACAGCAGGGTGTTCCGGAACTCCCGTGGCGCGTTGCCGCGCCATTCCAGGATCTTCTGCGCCTTCCCCACGGCGGGGTCATCCCCCTCTCCCTTCACGCACGGTGTATCGGTGGAGAGGATCACGAGTCGGACGCGCGTCTCGTCGGGCACATCCCCCGATTCGCGCGGCGCTGCGTGGATCGCCGCGAAATCCCCACGCCTCTTCGCCTCCTCGCGGAGGCGTTTCCCGACCTCCTGCGCCACATCGTCGCCCCGGCATTCCTGCGCCCGATCCCGGGCGAGCTTGGTAACCGTCGGCTGGATGTCGTACCAGTAGCGGGAGCCGTCGGCGTAGAGATACGTCCCGCGTTCCGTGAGGCGGCGCAACGCATCCTCGTAGACCGCGATCCGTTGTCCCGGAATGGCGCATCCGAGTCGGATGCGGCGGGCCTCGATCCCCTGCTGGGCCGCTTTCTGCTTCGGCGCCGACCCCAGGAATATGGTGCGGGCGACCTTCCCGGCGGCCCGCACCCGGCCGAAGTTGGCGTTCGACTTATCGATCTCGAGCGGCAGCGATCGGTCGCCATCCACGTCCTGATCGAGGATCGAGTCCCAGGGATCCTCCAGGTAACGAAGCAGCTCGGACCGCACCGGCCCCGGGTCCAGAGGGATCATGGACGGCAGGATCAGCGGGCTCTGATCGTTCGATTCCCACAGCGAGTGGATGACCGCCGCCATCAGGCGAAGGACGCCCCGGGTGCGCTGGAAGCGGAGCCGCGAGGCCCAGTCTTCGTAAAGCCGGTCAAAGACCTCCGGGTGGATCGGGTAGGCGCTCTCGATTCGCTCGCGGTACGGGACCTCGGAGCAGGCCCTCGGAAAGTCCGCCCGGCCCTCCCGGTAATACTCGGCGAACCGCCGGGCGGTCTGGTCCCGGTGCTTGTAGTGACTGCCGGGCATGTTCTCGAACAGCCTCCGCCGGACGATCTCGAAGCCCTCCTCCGATGTCGCTGGCTTCCACGATGAGGCCACGCGACCGAGAACATTCCGCAGCTTGTCAAGGGCCTGCCGACCCCGCACTCCGCCGACCTCCTCGTCCATGTCGTCGGAGGAGGCGTGTCCCTCGCTGGACGCCGGGAGCGAGATCACGAGCAGGCAGTTCTTCGCCTGCTTGACCGTTTCGGTGAGGGCCTGGGCGAACGAGAACTGCGTCTCGAACGATCCACCGGGAAGGTCGGAGCGGTCCTGAAGCTGGCGGGCGTAGGCCACCCATTCGTCCACCAGGATCAGGGCCGGCCCGTAACGCTCGAGCAACTTGCCGAGCGCCGCCCCCGGGTTGGTGGCTTTTTCGTCGTCGGTCCGGATCCGGGCGAAGGCCTCCGGGCCGCCGAGTTGCCAGGCGAGTTCTCCCCAGAGCGTTCGGACGATCACGCCGTCGGGCTTTTTCTGCGGGCTACCGGGTGAGATGCGGTTCCCGACGAGAACCACGCGCCGCACGTTCGATGGCAGTTCGGTGATCTCCGCCTTGGAAAGCAGGTTGTCCACACCGTACAGATCCGAGGCCGGCTTTCCGGAAAAGAGGTGGTAGAGCGCCAGCATCGAGTGGGTCTTGCCCCCACCAAAGTTCGTCTGGAGGTCGACCACCGGGTCTCCGCCAACCCCGGAGAGCCGGCGCACACCCCCGGTCAGCAAGGCCCGGAGTCCCGCGGTGAGATGGGTTCGCCGGAAAAACTGGCCGGGATCGCCGTACTCGGCCCCCACGGCTCCCGCATCGTCATGGACGGCGTGGAGATCCGCCGCGAACTCGGCCTGCTGGTAGGCGCCTCCCCGAACATCCTCGTGCGGCGTGATGACGTCCCGCCACGGCTTCAGTCCCTCGACCGGCCCCTCCGCAACGCGTTCCTTCCGCTTCCGGCGGCGATCCGCGTCACGCGCCCGTTCCTCGTACCGGAGGCGAAGAAGCTCGTCCTTCATCGGGACCAACTGAGCGGCCTGCGAGGCCGACACCGCCGCCAGGAGTCGCTCGGCGTCATCCAGCGCGCGGAAGGCCTCGTCGCCGGAAAACGTCTGCTGGTGAGCCCAACGGTTCCGCGCCGCCTTCAGAGCGTGGATCAGACTCCGCTCGGCGTTTCCGAGCGGAAACCGGAAGACCGGATCCCAGAGATCGAGCATCACCCCGAGGAGCGCGGCGGCGTCCCATCCCTCCGGGAACGACTTCGCCTGGTTCCGCGACCGCGCCAGCGCGGAAAGCGCGTCCCGGCCGACGCGTTGCTTCTCTATTCCGCTCTGGACCTCCCGCTCGATGAAGGGGGCGAGCCCCTGCTGCAGCAGGTCGAGCGCCTTCCCGACCTGATCGCGGTTCGTCAGTGCCACAAGATTTCCTCCATCCGACGTTCGGGACGCGGATGTGAACGGATCTTATGCGGGTCGCCGGTCAGAACCTGTCACTTGCCGACTCCGCTTCACCGCGCGCTGCGGGGCCGCCGTGACGCCTCGAAATCACGGGAAGGATCGAGCAGAGCGGCGATCGCGCTCCCGATCCGTTCGGCCGCCGCCTCCAGATCCCGGTCGCCCACATGGGTGTAGCGCAGGGTCATCCGCGTCCCGCTGTGCCCGAGCAGGCGGGAGACGACGGGGAGGGGCGTTCCCCGCAGCACCGCGTGGCTCGCGAACGTGTGCCTCAGATCGTGCAGGCGAACATCCTCGATGCGGGCGTCACGGCGCACCTTGCGCCAGAGGGAAAGCTCCGAAGATCGAGGCTGGGACGGATCTCGAAGGCAGGGGAAGACCCAGGGGCTCCCGTTGCGAGGCTGCCTCCGCAGGATGTTCCGGGCGGGCGCATTCAGAAGCACCGTGCGAGCGCCGGTCTTGCTGTCCGGTAGGTGAAGCATGTCGTCGTCCACGTCGCGGCAGCGCAGATGCACGAGTTCTCCCTTGCGGCAGCCGGTGAGGAGCAGAAGGCGCAGAATGTCCGCCTGTTGGCCTCCGGACCCTCGGCCCCGATGACGATCTATGGCGCGGTGCAGCCTCCGGACTTCCGTCCGTGACAGGAATCGGGTCCGGCGGACCTCCGGGTTGCGCACGACTCCGCGCGCCGGATTGCGACGGAGATGCCCGCAGGCCACGGCGTGATTCAGGATCTGGCGCAGGATGTCGAGGGTCCGGTTGGCGCCGGCCGGGGCGCTCGCGCTGTAGCGGTCGAACCAGGCATGGACGACGCGCGGCTGGATGCGTGTCACGCGGCGTCCCCCGAACGTGGGCAGCAGTTGGGTTCGCAGCGCGCTGTCCACCCGCCGGCGGGTTGAGGGCTTCAAGCGCTGGTAGCACTCGGCCCTCCACCGACCGCTCACGAACTCCGCAAACGTTGGCGCGGTCAAGCTCAGCCCCCGAGCGCCCGCCCGACCCGCTCGGAGGCGAGACGAGCCATGGCGTCGCCGAAGTGGAGGTAGCGGAGCGTCGTCGCCGGGTCGCGGTGGCCGAGCAGTCGGCCGATGGTCAGCACCGTCTCTCCTCGCCGCAACGCAAGGCTGGCGTAGGTGTGCCGAAGGTCGTGGAGCCGGACGTCCGGGAGGTCAGCCATCCTTCTCAGGCTCCGCCAGTGGCGCGACAGGGTCTCGGAGGGCATCGGCCCCGAACCCCGGCTCGCCGGGAAGACCCACACGCTGCGCCGAGGCAGCAGGTCCAGGACCGAGCGCGCCGCGCGCGAAAGCCAGACAGTGCGCGGGCCAACCTTGCTGTCGCTCAGGAACAGACAGTCCTCCCGGTAGTCGGACCACCGGAGCGCCCGGATCTCGCTCTGCCGGCAGCCGGTCAGCAGGAGGAGCCGGACCAGGGCGGCAGGTAAGGGGATGTTGCTCTGCTCGGCGGCGAGCGTCGCGCCGAGCCGCCGGGTCTCCTCCATCGTCAGGAAGCGTTGCCTGCCCGGTCGCCGGTAGCGCCGGATCCCGAGGCACGGGTTCGCGCCCCGTCGCCGGTAGCCGTAGATCTCAGCCTGACGAAGGATGACCGACAGGATGGGAAGCGAACGATCGGCGGCCGCGGGAGTCTTGTGCAGGGCGGAGAACCACCGCTGCACCTCGGCGCGCGTGATGGAGCGCACCGGTCGCTCCCCGAACCAGGGGAGGATCTGGTTGCGCAAGTAGATCCGGTTCACCGCCAGGGTGCTCGGCTTCCAGGTCCGGCCGTAGCGTTGGAAGACTTCGCTTGCGACGGCATGAAAGCGGTGGCCGCGCGTCGGAGAGCGGCGTGGTGAGTCGTGTGTCGGCATGTGAGCAAGGATCGCCACAAAGGGGAGCCATTGACGGGAGGTTCGGAGTCACAGGAGGGGCGCCGCGGAACCTCTTGTCCCGCAAGTCTTTGGGGTGTCCTGGAGGCTCCGATACCCTCTACCCTCGTGGCCGCGCGCAAGCTGATCGAGACCTCGCTGCCGCTGGACGCGATCAACGCTGCGGGCGCTCGCGAGAAGTCCATCCGCCACGGGCACCCTTCTACGCTGCACCTCTGGTGGGCGCGCCGGCCGCTCGCGGCGGCGCGGGCGGTCCTGTTCGCCCAGATGGTGGACGATCCGGACGAGGAGCGGTTCCCGACCGAGGAAGCGCGGCAGGCGGAGCGTGAGCGCCTGTTCGACATCCTGCGCCGGCTGGTGCTGTGGGAGAACACCACTAACGAGGAGGTGCTCGAGGAGGCGCGAGAGGAGATCCGCAAGAGCTGGCGGCGCGCGTGCGAGGACAACCGCGACCACCCCCGCGCCGCCGAGCTCTTCGACCCGGAGCGCCTCCCCGCGTTCCATGACCCCTTCGCCGGGGGCGGCGCCATCCCGCTGGAAGCCCAGCGGCTCGGGCTCGAGGCGCACGCCAGCGACCTGAACCCGGTCGCCGTCCTGATCAACAAGGCGCTGATCGAGATCCCGCCGAAGTTCGCCGGGAAGCCGCCGGTGAACCCGGAGGCGTGCAGCCAGCCGAAGCTCTCGCAGCGGAGCTGGAAGGGAGCGACCGGCCTTGCGGAGGACATCCGCCACTATGGCCAGTGGATGCGGGACGAGGCGGAGAAGCGGATCGGACACCTCTACCCGAAGGTCGCGGTCACAACACAGATGGTCGAGGAGCGGCCGGACCTGAAGCGCTACGCGGGTCGGGAGCTGACGGTCATCGCGTGGCTCTGGGCGCGGACGGTGCGGAGCCCGAACCCAGCGTTCCGGGACGTGGAGGTTCCGCTGGCGTCAAGCTTCGTGCTTTCGGCGAAGAAGGGGAAGGAGGCGTGGGTGGAGCCGGTCGTGGAGGGGCGCAGCTACCGCTTCCGGGTGCGGACGGGAACGCCTTCGGACGAGGCGAAGAGGGGCACAAAGTCTGGCGGGAGCGGGAGTTCCTTCCTCTGCCTGTTGTCCGGAGTCCCAATGCTCTTTCCGTATCTGCGATCCGAAGGCAAGGGGGGGCGCCTGAGGTCCCGCTTGATGGCCGTTGTCGCGGCGGGTGACCGGGAGCGCGTGTATCTGAGCCCCAACCAGGAACAGGTGCGCGCGTCCGTAGCGGCGAAGCCGGATGTGCTTCCGGAGACAGCTCTTCCGGCTAGAGCCTTGGGCTTTCGCGTTCAGGAATACGGAATGCTCCGATGGTCCGACCTCTTCACCGATCGTCAGCTCGTTGCGCTGACGACATTCTCCGATCTCGTCGGTGAGGCCATGGATCGCATCCGCCGGGATGCGTCCATAGCGGGGCTCCGGGACGACGGGATTGCACTGCGGAAGGGCGGCGTTGGCGCGCTCGCGTATGCCGAGGCGGTGGCGGTGTATCTGGCGTTCGCGCTGAGCAAACAAGCCGATTTGGGAAACAGCCTGTGTCGCTGGGAGCCCCTCGCACAGTGTCCACGTCAGCTCTTTGCACGACAGGCGATTCCGATGGTGTGGGACTTCGCCGAAGGGAATCCGTTGGGGTACAGCTCCGGTTCCTGGACGGTTTGCGTTGAGGGGATTGCCAAGGCCTTCACTCGAGCGTTTCGCGTCGCTCGGACAGATGCCGTTGGTGTGGCCCGGCAGATGGATGCCCAGTCGCAGGGCCTATCGCGAGGCCGGGTCGTCTCTGCGGATCCACCCTACTACGACAACATCGGCTATGCGGACCTCTCGGATTTCTTCTATGTCTGGCTGCGCCGGTCGCTGAGGTCAGTGTGTCCCGAGCTGTTCGCCACCCTGTCAACACCCAAGGCAGACGAGCTCATCGCCACGCCGTATCGACACGGCGGCACAGAAGAAGCCGAGACCTTTTTTCTGGAGGGTATGTCGACCTGCCTGCGTCGCATCGCCGTCGATGCACATCCGATGTTCCCGATTTCCGTCTATTACGCTCGGAAACAGAGTGAGCAGCGGGGTGCCCGGGGAAACAGGACGGGTTGGGAGACATTCCTTGAATCTGTTGTACGTGCCGGTGTTTCCGTACACGGTACGTGGCCCATGCGCACAGAAAACGCGAGTCGAATGACCGGCCAGGGGACGAACGCGCTCGCCTCCAGCATCGTTCTCGTCTGCCGTCGCCGTCCGGACGATGCCCCGACCGCGTCCCGCCGCGAGTTTGTAACGGCATTGCGCCGGAAACTTCCCGTCTCGTTGCGGCTTCTGCGTAGCGGCAACATTGCCCCCGTAGACCTCGCCCAGGCTGCTATCGGTCGCGGGATGGCGATATACACCCGTTACGCCCAAGTGCTTGATGCATCCGGAACTCCGGTCCCGGTGCGGGACGCTCTGGCGTTGATCGACCAGGTCCGCATTGAGGAACTCACACGAGCGGAAGGAGACTTCGACAAGGAGAGCCGCTGGGCTCTCGCCTGGTTCGACAGTCACGGGTTCGCCGAGGGGCCCTTCGGCGAGGCGGAGACGCTCTCGACGGCCACGAACACAAGCGTGGCAACGATGGCAAGAGTCGGAATCCTCGAATCGCGGGGAGGTAGTAGCCCCAGAGGAGGCGGTAGCAGAGTTCCCGGTACGCGGGGACCCGCCCGACAGCGCCCTCCGCACAGGGTCGGGGTGCCGTCCATCACCTGATCCGGGCGCACGAGTCGGAGGGAGAGGACGGCGCTGCGACACTCGGCAAGAAGCTCGGCGCGAAGGCCGATGCCGCCCGCGAACTCTGCTACCGCCTCCACTCGGTCGCCGACCGCAAGGGAAGGCCTGCCGAAGCCCTGCGGTACAACACCTCGTCCAGAGTTGGCCGGAGATCCAGAGGCTCATGCGGACGCCAGCTTGGACGTGAGCCGTCACTGTTCGCTTCCTGATGGTGATCGCGCTGCCGGCGTGTCCTCCAGGCCGCCACAGTGCTCCGTCATCGTGGCGAGCGCCCTCACGCTGCCAACCGAGGACGCGAGGCCACGAACCTGCGCGCCGACAACGCTGTCTCCAGTGGCTCCGGGTCCCGCTGGTTCCGGGAGACGCCGCTTCAACGGCCCGTAACGGGTGTATATCGCCATCCCGCGACCGATGGCGGCCTGCGCGAGGTCAACGGGGGCGATGTTCTCGCTCCGCAGAAGCTGTAACGCCTCCGGAAGCTCCCGGCGCAGACCCGCCAGAAACTCGCGGCGGGGCGCGGTCGGCGCATCGTCCGGACGGCGACGGCAGACGAGCACGATGCTCGATGCGAGAGCAGCGACATTCTTCTTGAGATTCCCGGTCAGTTCGGTCCGCATGGGCCAAGTGCCGGTCAGCGAGAAGCCAGACTCGATCACCGCCGCCAGGAAGGTCTCCCACCCGGTGCTGGTTGTTCCGGCATCGACCTTCGTCTCTGACTGCTTGAAGGCGTAGTAGATCGTGACCGGGTAGTGCGGATGGGATTGCTCAGAGAGCCGGCGAAGTGCCCGGGTCATGCCCTCCACGAAGAACTGTCGGGCGGCCTCCCGACTACCGTGCCGGTACGGCGTGGCGACGAGTTCGTCGGACTTTGGTGTCGCCAGCGTGGCGAGGAGGTCAGAGAAAGCTCGTCTCAGCGAGTGGCGAAGCCAAACGTAAAAGAAATCGGAAAGGTCCGCATATCCGATGTTGTCGTAGTAGGGCGGGTCGGTCGATACGACCGAGTCCCGCAGGGACCGAATCAGCTGCGCGTCGCCTTGTGTGGCCATGCCAGCGATCGCCAGCGGAGCTGCGACGACGCACTTGATCGGAAATCTGAGTTGCCCTGCCCAGCTACCGGTGGATGAGCTGAATGGATTGGCCTCGCATGAATCCCACACCATGGGCAGCGCTTGGCGAGCGAAGACCTGTTGGACGTTTTGCCCTTTCCGGTCCCAGAAGGAGAGCGACGAGTGCCGATTGGCCAACCGACCCACTGCCAGACCGAGATACACCGCCACCGCCTCGGCATAGGCAAGCGCGCCAGCCCCGCCCTCCCGCAGCGAAACGCCATCGTCCGGGAGCTCCGCTGCCGCCGCATTCCCGCGGATGCGATCTATCGCCTCGCCGACGAGATCGGAAAACGTCGTCAAGGCTTGGAGTTGGCGCGAGGTGAAGAGATCTCGCCACTCCACGAAGCCGTAGGGCACACAAGTGCCCCCCGTGAGCCGCGGTGGCACGAGCCCCTGTGGACGCCATGCCGGCTCTGTCAATCGTGGCTCTGATTCGTGTGGCGGCGAGGGATCGAGGTAGATACGTTCGCGCTCTCCCTCGGCTACTACAGCTAGCAGGCGGGCACCCATCCGCTTGGCCTGCCCCTCCGCCTTGATGTAGTCGCTGCGGATCGGCGAGGCCGACATCAGGCACCGGAAGTTCGCTCCTCGCGACAGCTTGGTGCCCTTCCTGGCGTCTTCCGGCGAGGCTCCCCGCCGCACCCGGAACCGGTAACTCCGTCCGTCGATCACCGGCTCGACCCACGCCTCCTTCCCCTTCTTCGCCGAGAGCACGAAGCTCGACGCCAACGGAACCTCCACGTCCCGGAACGCCGGATTCGGGCTCCGCACCGTCCGCGCCCAGAGCCAGGCGATGACCGTCAGCTCCCGGCCCGCATAGCGCTTCAGGTCCGGCCGCTCCCCAACCATCTCCGGCGTGATCGCGACCTTCGGATACAGGTGGCCGATCCGCTTCTCCGCCTCGTCCCGCATCCACTGGCCGTAGTGGCGGATGTCCTCCGCAAGGCCGGTCGCTCCCTTCCAGCTCCGCTGCGAGAGCTTCGGCTGGCGTCGCGCCTCCGGATTCACTGGCGGCTTCCCGGCGAACTTGGGAGGGATCTCGATCAGCGCCTTGTTGATCAGGACCGCGACCGGGTTCAGATCGCTGGCGTGCGCCTCGAGCCCGAGCCGCTGGGCCTCCAGCGGGATCGCGCCTCCCCCGGCAAAGGGGTCGTGGAACGCGGGGAGACGCTCCGGGTCGAAGAGCTCGGCGGCGCGGGGGTGGTCGCGATTTTCCTCGCAGGCGCGCCTCCAGCTCTTTCGGATCTCCGCGCGGGCCTCCTCGAGCACCTCCTCGTTCGTGGTGTTCTCCCAAAGCACCAGCCGGCGCAGGATGTCGAACAGGCGCTCCCGCTCCGCCTGCCGCGCTTCCTCCCTCGGGAACCGCTCCTCGTCCGGATCGTCCACCATCTGGGCGAACAGGACCGCCCGCGCCGCCGCAAGCGGCCGGCGCGCCCACCAGAGGTGCAGCGTGGAAGGATGCCCGTGGCGGATGGATTTCTCCCGCGAGGCGGCGGCGTTGACCGCGTCCAGCGGCAGCGCCGCTTCGATCAGCTTGCGACGGTGACTGACAACGTTCCCTGACGGACTCACGATTCAGGCGCCTCCTCGGAAGCGGGCGGCGCGACAGCGTGACGTGTCACGAGCGCAGCTTCCGCAGCAGATCGAGCGTCGTGCCGCTCGTCGGCGAGCGGAACTTCAGTTGGCGGATCCGCGCGACGATGTCCCGGCGCGCTTCCTCGGTCTCCTGGTTCACCAACGGTTCCCGTTCCTCCTCCAGAGTCCGGCCGGCGCCGGTGGGAGTGGCCGGGCGACAGCCCTCGATCGGCTCCGCGTCGCGCCCGATCCCATCCGGAAGGCTGTGAGGTCGTTGTCCGCGGCCCCGCGCATCGTCCCTGACCATGATCGCGGAGGATGGGCGGTTCAGCCCCGCGGTGTCAATACGCGCGCGCAACACGGAGCCCAGCGGAGAAACCCCCAAACCGCGGCGTGGCCGGCAGCTCAGGCGTCCTCCTCCATCACCCTGTCGAGCGCGTCGCGGTCGGCTATATCGACGCGCGGCGTCCCGCCGCTCCAGCTTGGCAAGGGCGGGAGAGGCTTGCGAGCGGCTGCCTGGGCTGGTTCGGACAGGACCAGTCGGACCCCTTCCTCGACGAGGCGTGAGACCGTGACGCCGCGACGCGCGGCCTCCTCGGTTGGGCGTCGCAGGAGCACCTCGTCCAGTTCGAACGTCGCCTTCATGGAGCAACCCTACTCCCGCGCGAGGGAATCAGCAGATCCGGTCCCGCCCGGTCTGTCTCGGTCCGTCCCGCGCCGCAATGAAGGAAACGCTCCCCCGCTGCGTAGTCCTACAGTAGAACGATGCCGCGCCCTGCCGACGCTTCCGATCCTGCGGCGCTCGATCCGGAGGAGCAGGAGTGGATCCGGCGCTGCCGGAACGGTTCTCGCCGGGCCTACGAGCCGCTGGTCCGGCGCTACGCCACGTGGGCGGAGGCCTTCGCGTTCCGGCGGGTGGGCGACCGGGAGGAGGCGCGCGATCTGGCGCAGGAGGCCTTCGTCCGGGCGTTCCACGCGATGCCGCGGTTTCGCCCGGGGCGGCCGTTCCTGCCGTGGTTCCTCGCGATCCTCGACAACCTCTGCCGGAGCGAAATCCGGAGGCGGCGTCCCCATCTTGGGCTCGACGAGGTGCGTGAGCCCTCGAACGACGGCGGGATGGGGGATGTCGCGCGGCGACTCGATGTGGCGGAGGGTCTCGCGGCTTTGACCGAGGCCCAGCGGCAGGTCGTCGTGCTGAAGGATCTCGAAGGCCGGCCTCACCGGGAGGTGGCGGCCCGGCTCGGGATCCCCGAAGGGACCGTGATGTCCCGCCTGCACTTCGCGCGGCGACGCCTGCGCGAACTGTTTTCCGGCGCCGGACGGCGGCGCGCGGGAGGCGCCTGATGATGACGAACGAACAGAAGTCTGCTAGCCCCGCGTCCTCGGGGCGGCTTCCGGCGGATGCGCCCGGGGTCGAAGATCGGGACATCCGGCCCGCCGACTCCGACGACGCCGCACTCGACCGGTTCTGGCTGGGGGTCTACTCCCGGCTGGAGCGGGGGATCGCGTGGGTCCTCGTCTCTGCGTCGCTTGCGGCGCTCGGGATGTACGGCGCCTACCACTTCGCGACCGAGTTCCTCGCCGACGGCGAGGTTCCGATCGTGGTCCGTTTCGGGACCGCCGGGCTGCTGCTCGGTATCCTGCTTCTTCTCCTCGGCGTGGTCCGCGAACGGATCCGCGCCCTCTCCACGGATCCGTTCCGGAGGGTCCGCCGATGATCCTGAGCACAACCTCATCTGTCCCCGGACGCGAAGTCGCCTCCGTCCTGGGAGTCGCCCGGGGCAACACGATCCGCACCCGCCACGTCGGGCGCGACATCCTCGCCGGGCTGCGAACCATCGTCGGCGGCGAGGTCGTGGGATACACCAAGCTCATGGCCGAGAGCCGCGAACAGGCCATCGCCCGCATGATCGAACACGCCGAGTCCCTCGGCGCCGATGCGGTGCTGGGCATGCGGGTCAGCACCCAGATGGTCATGGCGGGGGCCTCCGAGATCCTCGTCTACGGGACCGCGGTCAAGCTGCGGTAGGCCGCGGTGGCGGACGCCCCCGAGCGGGACGCGGGTCGGTTCTACGAGGACTTCCGCGTCGGACAGCGCATCGTCCACCCGCTCGGGAGGACCGTCCACGCGGCGGACAACTCCTGGTTCTCGCTGCTGACCCAGAACCAGAACCCGATCCATGTGGATCACCACTTCAGCGAGCGGACGCCCTTCGGGAAGCCGCTGGTGAACTCCTGTCTCACGCTGGCGCTTGCGACCGGACAGTCGGTGAACGACCTGACCCGGAACGTGCTGGCAAACCTCGGGTGGGAGGATGTCCGGCTCCCGGCTCCGTTCTTCGAGGGGGACACGCTCTATTCGGAGAGCGAAGTGCTCACCGCCCGGGAGTCCCACTCCCGGCCGGAGGCGGGCGTCGTCATCGTCCGGACGACCGGGAGGAACCAGGACGGGACCGTCGTGATCTCGTTCCGGCGGACGTTCCTCGTGTGGAAGCGGGCGCACGCTCCGGCGTCGCCGGGGTAGGGGGCGGGGCCCGGGTCCCCGGGGCGGGCTGGCGCGCCATGATGTCCATCGATCCCGAGCGTTTCTGGCGGGAGGTCGCCCGGGGCGAGGACACCGCTCTCGAACTGCGCGCGGTCAGGTTGCGGGGCGAGAAAGTCACCAGCCCGCATCGGGATGGGCTGGCGGACGCCTTCGCAGCGTTCGGGAACGCGTCTGGAGGGCGTCTGGTGCTCGGCGTGCGTAACGACCGGAGCGCCCAGTCGCTCGGTCCTCCACAACTCGATGCGCTCATGCGGCTCGTTGAGGAAGCCTGCACCGACGGCATCACGCCGCCACTGGATTACGAAGCGTTTCGGGTCCCCGCGCCGAAGCCTGGTGTCCGCGGGGTTCTCCTCGTTGACATCCCCGAGAGCGGCGAGGTTCACCGCGCCCCCAGCGGATATCTCCAATGGAAGGGCGACGCGACATGGCGGATGGATGCGCGCGCGGTGCGACGGCTGTCGCACGACCGCCGGCATGCGGACGCTTCCCCGCATGACGCCCGGGTCGTGCGCGGAACGGGGGTCGACGCCCTGGAACGGGATCTCTGGCGGCGGTATCTGAGCTCGTGGGTCGAGGACCCGCCCGAGATCTCGCTCGCGAAGCTCCGGTTCGTGAAGGCCGACTCAGCCGGAACGCTGCGGGCCACGGTCGCCGGGGTCCTGCTGGCGACGAAGGAGCCCCGGGTATGGCTGCCCGGCGCCTGGATCGAGGCGATCTGCTACCGGGGAGACCGGCCGGACGCGGAACTGCAGTTGGACGCTTCGGACATCACCGGCCCGCTCGACGAGCAGATCCGGGAGGCGACGCGTTTCGTGGTCCGCAACCGTTGGGTCGCCGCCTTCAAGGATCCGGCGCGCACCGATGTGCCGCAGTTCAGCGAACGGGCGGTCTTCGAGGCGGTTGTCAACGCGGTCGTCCACCGCGACTACCGGGTGAGGGGATCCCATATCCGCCTGCTCCTGTTCGAGGGCCGGCTCGAGCTCCAGTCGCCCGGCGGACTGTCGAACTGCCTGAAGCCCGAGGACCTGCGCACGAACCAGTCCGCGCGCAACGAGCTGCTGGCCTCCCGGCTGGGACAGTGCGTCGTGGGCGATGTTCCGGGCGCGGGAGGACGGCGCTACTTCATGGACCGGCGGGGCGGGGGGATCCGCGTCATCGAGGACGAGACCCGGGCGCTGGCCGGGCGACCGCCGGTCTTCGAGCTGCTCGGCGAACGGGAGCTTCGGGTCGTGCTGCCCGCCGCCCGGCCTCCGGTGGCGGGGGGCGTTGCTGCCCGCGTGACGACGCTTCGGGAGGAGGGAGGGAAACCTCTGGCGGACGCGCACGTGCTGATGCTCTGTCCCAATGGAACCTACCGGGAGGCGCGCACGAACAGCCTCGGCGAGGCCGACTTCGTCCTGCACTCGCGACTGGCGATGACGGTGCTGTGCGCGGCAGAGGGCTTTCGGGCGCACGTCGAGCGCGACCATCTCCCCGACGGTCCGCTGGAAGTGGTCATGCGGGCCGCGCCCGAGGGCGGCTCGCTGATCCTCCCTGACCAGGCCGGGAATCTGCCCGGCATCCAGGGTCGAATGAACCCGATCCTGGACAACCTGGACCGCGCCTACCTCTATGCGCACAACGTCGCCATCAACGACGGCCAGGCCCAGCCCGTCCACTTCGCGCTGAACGAGCCGGTGCGCCTCACGGACTCACTCGGGGCGAGGGCGACGCTCTGGTTCCGGGAAATGGTGGGCGCTTCGTGCATCTTCGATTACGAATTCGATCGGGGATAAGTCGCTCGTTCCGGCCGGGGACCAGGTGAGACGCACGGCGCCACCGGGTCTCGGTGGCGCGGGCGAGAACCGGGGCCGTAGGGTTCGCGTAAGCGAAGGGCAATGAAGACTCGTTCCGTGGCCGCGTCGGCAAGGCGGCGTCCGATCCTCCTGGGCGTTGTCGTCCTGCTCGCCGCCGCGCAGATCAACTGCTCGGTCGTCCTGACCAAGGGCCCTCCGCGGCCCGGCGACGACCGCTATGACGCGAGCGGCGCCTATCCGGACGGCGTCCCCTGCACCACCAGCCGGATGTGGCCGCTGGTGGACACCGGGTTGCTGCTGTGGGTGCTCATCGTCACGGCGAACTACCCGGCCGACCAGACCGACGACCGGATCGACGGGCTGCTGACGGCGGCCGGCGCGGCGCTCTCGGCGTGGATCGGCTACCGCCGGACGAACGCCTGCCGCGAGCTCGAGCGCGACCTGATGACGCCCACGTCCGGGGCTCTGGGACCGGACGCGCTCGGACGTTCGTAGCCCGGGCCGCCGCCCAACACCCCGGGAGATTCGTGGTTCACTCACGGAACACGATCGCCAACAACGAGTTACGTGCGGATTGAACCACTAAGGATTCCTTAGGAGTTCGAATCGAGGGCGGCCGGCCGTTCCGGGGCGCGCTCCGGATTGAGGTGCTCCGCGAACGCGCCGTTCACCCTCCCGGTGAACCTGTGCAGATCGTGCACAGGTTGCCGGCCGGCGCACACGGCCAGGAACGAAGGATCGGCCGCCCATCGCCTCGCGCGAAGGAGACGCCCGGCAGACTGGACCCGTCATCGTGCGTGGAGCCTGGGGCAGTGCGACGCTCGTAGCCCAGGGCGCCGATCCGAGGCGCCCCCTCTGCGGCGGGTTCACACGCTTCGGCGGCAGACGGCGACGGAGAGTTGATTTGCGGGCGTGCGCGCCTCACGATGCCGGCATGCGCGCGACCGTCACACTGGACCCCGATACCCGCTTCCTGGTGAAACGCAGGATGCGCAGCCGGGGCGGTACGTTCGAAGAGGTCGTGAACGCCGCCATGCGGCGCGGTCTCCTGATGGAGACGGCCGCTGCGGAGGAGCCGGAGTTCGTGGTCGAGGCGCGCTCCATGGGGCTTCGCGTTCAGGATCCGAAGGAACTCCGCCAGATCAACAACGACTTCGAGGTCGAGCGGTTCGTCAGGGTCACCCGGCAGCTCGAGGAGGACTCGGAGTAGTCCGGCAAAGGACGAAGGCCTCTCAGGCCCAGGGCCGCGGCTCGCAGCGCTTCGAGTGTCTTCGGGCGGTCAGTGGATCGCGTCGGGACGCGTGGCCGCAAGTGGGCCCTTCGAGGCCGCTGGGACCGCGCCCCTGGCGAACAGGACGCTCCGGTCGATGGATCCCCGCCAGGAACGGAGGATCGGGTGCTCGTCGCCTCGCACGATGTCCGACGCTCCGTCACCGTCCTTGTCGAAGCACAGCACGTGGTCGGGCTCGACCAGGCCGAGAAGGGCGGGGGAATGCGTAGTCGCGAGGATCTGCGCGTCATAGGCGGACAGGAGCGAGTCCCGGATCGCCTCCAGCGCCAGCGGATGAATCCCGTTCTGCGGCTCCTTCAGAAGGTAGATCTCCTTGTTGTCAGGGATGTAGGCAAGGAGCGTGAGCGCCAGAAGGCGCATCGTCCCGTCGGAGGCTGTCCAGGACGGAACATCCACTCCGGTTTCGTACCGAAGAGTCAGGTAGGCGCGCCGGTCCTCGGGTCGAACGACGACTTCGATGTCCCGCAGGTCTTCGAGCACCGTCCGCACATGCGACAGCCACTCGGCGTAGTCCTCGGGACGCTCCTCGCGAAGCCGCTTGACGACCCAGGGCAGGCTGGACCCGTCGTCGGCGAAGCCGTTGACCCCGCGTTCCGGAGGGCTGGGCGCTCGCATCGCCTCGCTGTCGAGAAAGACACGCCGGATCCCGGCGTCCAGCTTCTGCTTGAGGAAGGTCGCCACCGGGAACTTCTCCGGAGACTCGGGGAGGTTCGCGAGCGTCGATCGGCGAGGACCAAATGAAATGCTCGTGACCCAGCCCTTGCCGGGCTTCGGCGTGGTCTCGACGTAGTAGCTGTCAGTCCCCTTGTCCGACTTGCTCACGACGGACCGCGTTCCGGACCCGCCTCTCCCGCGCAGGATGGTGGCGGGGGGAGGAGCCGGGTCGGGAAAGAGGAGCCTTCGTTCCGGCGCCATCCGGCCCCGCGACGCTTTCTTGAGGACCGCCCGCTCCGACGCAATGCCAGGTCCGTCGGGACCCTCCCGAATGCCGATCTCGTAACGGAAGACGCGGAAGTCCTCGGGCAGCCGCGGTCGCAGTTCCTCCGGTACGTCCACCTCGATGGCGAGCTCGAATCCGGACTGCCCGCCGGGCCGCCCCCAGACCAGATCCCGGAAGTTCGAAGTCCGCTTCACGACGGCGGCTTCGAGGCCGTCCCGCACCAGATCGCCGAGGAAGGCGATGGCGTCGAAGAGGGTGCTCTTCCCGCTCGCGTTCGGGCCGATGAGGACGTGAAAGCGGTCCAGCCGGACATCCACGTGGCGAAGACACCGGTAATTCAGCGCTTGTATCCGGCGGATCATGCCGATCCTCCCTGGGCCGGTAGTCTCGCAGGGGCGGTCGTCACGTCGCAGCCTGGTGGCGCGCCGGGATCACAAGGGGGCCGGGCTGTGGCGCGCACAGGACTCGAAGCGCCGCGCGCTGGACAGCGCCCCCGAGGCGCAACGAACCTCGGCCCCTACCGCCAGCCGCGGAGGGAGGCGACGATCGCCTCGGCGTCCTTCGGCGGGGGGCCGGTGCGGCGGCTCACGACCCAGGTCACCGCGAAGTTGAGCAGCATCCCGAGCGTTCCGATGCCCTCCGGGCTGATCCCGAACCACCACGACTCCGGTCCGCTCCACTCGAAGACCTTGAACCAGCCGATGTAGACGGCGGTGAACCCGGTCCCGGCGATCATGCCCGCGACCGCGCCGCGGGCCGTGACCCAGGTGGTGAACACCCCCAGAACGAGCACCGGGAAGAAACTGGCGGCGGCCAGACCGAAGGCGAACGCCACGACGGCGGCGACGTAGTCGGGCGGATAAATCCCCACCACGATCGCCACGATGACCGCTCCGGCGGCCGAGAGGCGAGCGGCGAACAGCTCGCTCCGCTCGCTCATGTTGGGGCGGAGGAAGCTCTTCAGGAGGTCGTGGGAGACCGAGGCCGAGATGACGAGCAGCAGCCCGGCGGCGGTGGAGAGCGCCGCGGCGAGGCCTCCCGCAGCGACAAGCCCGACGACCCAGGCCGGGAGCTCGGCGATCTCCGGGTTCGCGAGGACCATGATGTCCCGGTCGATCACGAGCTCCGCCCCCGGACCCTCCCCGTACTGGATCAGCCCGTCCCCATTCACGTCGGTGAACCGGATCAGCCCGGTCGCCTCCCAGGTGCGGAACCAGTCCGGCGCCTCGGCGACCGGGGTGTTGTGGAGCGTCTGGATCAGGTTGACCCGGGCGAAGGCGGCGACCGCCGGGGCGGTCGTGTAGAGGATCGCAATGAAGGCGAGCGCCCAGAGGACGCTCCAGCGGGCGAGCCTTGCGCTCCGCACCGTGTAGAAGCGGATCAGCACGTGCGGGAGGCCGGCGGTCCCCGCCATGAGCGCGAGGGTGATCGCGAAGACGTCCTGGAGGGTCTTCTTGCCGGCGAGGAAGGCCCCGGTGTATTCAGGGAGGCCGAGATCCCGGTGGATCAAGTCGATGGCGCGCAGCAGCGCGACGCCGGCGCGCTCGCCCTCGACGAGGATCGACCCGAACCCGATCTGCGGGATCGGCGTCCCGGTCATCATCCAGGAGATGGCCCCCGCCGGGATCAGGAAGGCCACGATGAGCACGCAGTACTGCGCCACCTGGGTGTAGGTGATGCCGCGCATCCCGCCGAGCGTCGCGTAGAGGAGGACGATGACCCCGCCGATGACCACCCCGTACTCCACCGGGATCGTCAGGAACCGCGAGAACACGACCCCGACGCCGCGCATCTGCCCGGCGACGTAGGTGAACGAGATGAACACCGCGCACGCCACCGCGACCAGCCGGGCCATCTGGGAGGCGTAGCGGTCGCCGACGAACTCGGGGATCGTGTAGCGGCCGTAGCGGCGCAGGTAGGGCGCGACGAGCAGCGCCAGCAGGACGTACCCGCCGGTCCACCCCATGAGGTAGATCGCCCCGTCGTAGCCCATGAACGATATGAGCCCCGCCATCGAGAGGAACGACGCCGCGCTCATCCAGTCGGCGCCGGTGGCCATCCCGTTCGCCACCGCCGAGACGCCGCGCCCGGCGACGTAGAAGCCGGAGGTCGTCCCCACCCGGCTCGCCACCGCGATCGCGCTGTAGAGCGCGAAGCTGAGCCCCACGAAGAGCAGGGTCCAGCCGGCGATGCTCAATGCGGTTCCGCCTTGGTGTCAGGTTGTTCGTTGGCGTCGACTCCGGAGTCGCGCTCGATCCGGTCCATGGCGACCGCGTTCACTGCGAGCAGCAAGACGAACACGATGATCGACCCCTGCTGCGCGAACCAGAACCCCAGCGGGAAGCCGGCGACCCAGATCTGGTTGAGCGGCCCGGCGAACAGCACGCCGAGCCCCAGCGACGCGGTGAACCAGATCGCGAGCAGGACGCCGATGAGCCGCAGGCTCCGCTTCCAGGCGCGTTCGCGGCCGTCAACCGGCGGGGCCGGGGACGGGTCGGGAGCGGGGGGATCGGGAGTCATGCGCGCGGGAGAGGACCGTGAACGAGTTGCGGCCCTCCCGGTGGCAAAGGCTATATGCTCGGGCAGCGTTACCGAAACAGAGAGGAGATCGAAGTGATACCACCGTCATTCGACTACCACGCACCGGGGTCGCTCGACGAAGCGAGCCGGCTGCTGCGGGACGATCCGGAGGCGAAGATCCTGGCGGGGGGCCACAGCCTGATCCCGATGATGCGGTTCCGGGTGGCGCAGCCCGGCTCGCTCGTGGATCTGCGCCGGGTGCCCGGTCTTTCCGGCCTTCGCGAAGAGCGGGGTCACCTCGTCATCGGGGCGATGACCACGCAGTCCGAACTCGAGAAGTCCGACTTGGCGAAGAGCCGTTACCCGCTGCTCGCCGACGCGGCGCGGGTCATCGCCGACCCGCTGGTCAGGAACCTCGCCACCGTCGGCGGCAACGTCGCCCACGCCGACCCCGGGAACGACCTGCCGGCGGCGATGCTGGCCTGCGGAGCCTCGTTCACCGCCTGGAGCCCGGCCGGGGAACGCACGATCTCCGCGGATGACTTCTTCCTCGGACCGTTCGCCACCGCGCTGGAGGCCGGCGAGATCCTGACCTCGATCCGGGTCCCGTCGCCCGCGGCCGGATCCGGCGGCGCCTACATGAAGTTCGAGCGGAAGGTCGGCGACTACGCGGTCGCCGCGGTCGCGGTCCAGTTGCGGGTCGACGGCGGACGGATCGCCGACGCCGGGGTGGCGCTCACGAACGTCGGCCTCACCGCCATCCGGGCGAACGCGGCGGAAACGGCGCTTATCGGCTCGGACGGGAGCGAGGACGCTCTCGACGCCGCCGCGGCGGCGGCCGCCGGGGCCGCGGAGCCCGCCGCCGACCACCGCGGCTCCGAGGACTACAAGCGCGCGGTGGTTCGCGCGCTGACGCACCGGGCGGCGACCAGGGCGCTGGCCCGGGCCCGGGGAGGGGAAGCATGAGCGCGCACCGCGTCACGATCACCGTCAACGGCGAGCCGATGGAGCGCGAGGTCGAATCGCGCCTCCTGCTCGTCCACTTCCTCCGCGAGGAGCTCGGCCTCACCGGCACCCACATCGGGTGCGACACGACCTCCTGCGGCGCCTGCACCGTCCTGCTGGACGGAACGCCGGCGAAGAGCTGCACCGTGTTCGCGGTCGCGGCCGACGGGCGCGAGGTCACGACCGTCGAGGGGCTCGGCAACGGCGGGCTCCACCCCATCCAGCAGGGCTTCATGGAATGCCACGGCCTGCAGTGCGGATTCTGCACCCCGGGCATGATGCTGACCTCGAAGGCCCTGCTCGACGAGAACCCCGATCCCAGCGAGGAGGAGATCCGCTGGGGCATCTCCGGCAACCTGTGCCGGTGCACCGGTTACGTGAACATCGTCAAGGCGGTCCGGCACGCCGCCGACGCCATGCGCGACAACGCCGGCGAGGAGAGCAGCAATGCCTGAGTGCAGAGGACTCGGACACTCCGTCCTCCGCAAGGAGGACCCCCGCTTCATCCGCGGCCAAGGGCGCTACATCGACGACATCAAGCTCCCCGGGATGCTCTACCTGGACATCGCGAGGAGCCCCTACGCCCACGCCAGGATCACGAAGATCCACGAGGAGACGGCGCTCGCCGTGCCCGGCGTGGCCGCCGTCATCACCGGCAAGACGCTCGACCAGTACAAGCTGGCATGGATGCCGACGCTGATGAGCGACCAGCAGATGGTGCTTCCGATCGACACCGTGAAGTACCAGGCGCAGGAGGTCGCGGCGGTCGTCGCCACCTCGCGCTACGCCGCCGCCGACGGCGCCGCGGCGCTCGAAGTCGACTACGAGCCGCTCCCGGTCGTGGTGGATCCGCACGAGGCGCTGAAGCCCGGGGCCACCAAGGTGCGGGACGACAAGGAGTCGAACCACATCTTCCACTGGGAGCACGGCGACGCCGACGCCACCGAGAAGGCGCTGGCGGAAGCCGACACCGTCGTCGAGCAGGCGATGCACATCCCGCGCATCCACGTGGCCTCGATCGAGACCTGCGGCTGCGTGGCGAGCTGGAACGCGACCGAGGGGCACCTGACCCTCTACCTGACGACCCAGGCGCCGCACGCGATCCGCACGGTGGTCGCGCTGGTGACCGCGCACCTCGGCCTCGCCGAGCACAAGATCCGGGTCATCTCGCCCGACATCGGCGGCGGCTTCGGCGGCAAGGTGCCGGTCTACCCGGGCTACGTCATCGCGACCGCCGCCTCGGTGGTCACCGGCAAGCCGGTGAAGTGGATCGAGGACCGCTCCGAGAACCTCGCGGCGGACTCGTTCGCCCGCGACTACCACATCCAGGCGAAGCTGGGCGCAAAGGACGGGAAGATCACCGCCCTGAAGCTCGACACGGTGGCCGATCACGGCTACTCGGACGCGGCGGCGAACCCGTCCAAGTTCCCGGCCGGGCTGTTCCACGTGGCCAGCGGCTCCTACGACCTCGAGGCCGCGCACGTGGCGGTGGACGGGGTCTACACGAACAAGCCCCCCGGCGGCATCGCCTACCGCTGTTCCTTCCGGGTGACCGAGGCCGTCCACGCCATCGAGCGGATGGTCGACCTGCTCGCCCGCGAGAGCGGCGAGGACCCGGCGGACTACCGCCTGAGGAACTTCATCCCGAAGGACCGCTTCCCCTACACCTCAGCGCTCGGCTGGGAGTACGACAGCGGGGACTACGAGGCGGCGCTCACCAAGGCGATGGACATGATCGGCTACCGCGATCTCCGCGCCGAGCAGGCCGAAAAGCGCGCCCGCGGCGAGCTCATGGGACTCGGGATCTCCTCGTTCACCGAGATCGTGGGCGCGGGGCCGTCGAAGAGCTTCGACATCCTCGGGATCAAGATGTTCGACTCGGCCGAGATCCGCATCCATCCCACCGGCAAGGCGATCGCCCGCTTCGGGACCAAGTCCCAGGGGCAGGGGCACGAGACGACGTACGCGCAGATCATCGCGGAGGAGCTCGGCATCCCGCCGGAGGACATCGCGGTCGAGGAGGGCGACACCGACACCGCTCCCTACGGCCTCGGCACCTACGCCAGCCGCTCGACCCCGACCGCCGGCGCCGCCGCCTCGATCGCCTCGCGGAAGATCCGCGAGAAGGCGAAGCGGATCGCGGCGCACCTGCTGGAGGCCGACGAGGCCGACCTGGTGTGGGAGCAGGGGAAGTTCTTCGTGAAGGGCTCCCCCGACCGGGCCAAGACGATCCAGGACATCGCCTTCGCCGCCTACACGAACCACCCCGAGGGCATGGAGGCTGGTCTCGAGGCGATCTCGTACTACGACCCGCCGAACCTGACCTTCCCGTTCGGCTCCTACATCTGCTGCGTGGACATCGACCGCGGCACCGGCCAGGTGTCGATCCGGCGGTTCGTGGCGGTGGACGACTGCGGCGTGCGGATCAACCCGATGATCGTGGACGGCCAGATCCACGGGGGCCTCACCATGGGGATGGCGCCGGCGCTGATGGAGGAGATCTCCTACGACGCCGAGGGCAACATCCACGGCGGGAACTTCGTCGAGTACCTGGTCCCGACCGCGATGGAGACCCCGAACTGGGAGCTCGGCGAGACGGTGACCCCGTCGCCGCACCACCCGATCGGCGCCAAGGGCGTCGGCGAATCGGCCACGGTGGGCGCTCCGGCGGCCATCGTGAATGCGGTGGTCGACGCGCTCTGGCACCTCGGGGTGCGCCACGTGGAGATCCCGATCACGCCGCAGCGGGTGTGGGATCTCCTGAACCAGCACGGGGCGGCGCTCCCCCGTTAGCAGTCCGTTGATAAAGTCGCGTGCAGCGCCGAGAGCGGTGAGGCGCCCGTCCGACAAGGCGCGTGAGCGAGGAATATCGGGAATATTCCGAGCGAAACGCAACGATGAGCGCCCCGAAGGGGCGTGATTCGGGCGGGATGCATCGCCGCTCGAACGCCGCGGGACTTTGTCAACGGGCTGTTAGCGGGGCGCCGGCGTCCCCGCTCGCGGTGGCGGTCTCTCCCGGTGAGGGCCCGGGCGACCTTCTCCGGGAGGCGGTGCGCCTCCAGGAGGCGGGGGAGCCCTTTGCGCTCGCCACCGTGGTGCGGGCCGAGCGGCCCACATCGGCCCGGCCCGGCGCGAAAGCGCTCGTCACCCCGGACGGACGGGTGCTCGGCTTCGTCGGCGGCGCCTGCGTCCGGCCCTCGGTGCTGCGCGAGTCGCTCCGGGCGCTCGAGGACGGCGAGCCCCGCCTGCTGCGGATCTCGCCGGACGCCCCCCCGCCGGGGGTCAGCGCCCCGGAAGGGGTCCTGGAGGAAGTCATGGCCTGCGTGAGTGGCGGCGCCCTCGACATCCACATCGAACCCCACCTGCCGAAGAAGCGGCTCGCGGTGTTCGGCGAGTCCCCGGTCGCCCAGGCCTGCCGGTCCCTCGGGGCCGCGCTCGGATTCGCGGTCGAGGCGCCGCCCGCCGAGGAAGCGGCGCTCGAGGGCGCCGTGGTGGTCGTCGCGCTCCACGGGGAATCGGAGGGAAAGATCCTGCGCGCCGCGCTCGCCGAAGGCCGGGCGGCCTGGGTGGGCCTGGTGGCCAGCCCCCGACGCGCCGAGGCGGTGCGCGCCGACCTCCGCCGTCAGGGGCTTTCCGAAGCGGACATCGCGCGGCTCGCGTCTCCGGCGGGGCTCGATATCGGCGCCGAGACGGCGGCGGAGATCGCGCTCAGCATCTTCGCCCAGGTGGTCGCCGACATCCGGCGGCCCGCAGCGGTGGAGCGGGAGGCGGCGCAGCCGGCCGAGCCGGCGCCGATCGCGATTTCGCTCGCCGCCGATCCCCCGGCCGATCCGCCGGAGGTGTTCGTGGACCCCATCTGCGGGATGACGGTCCGCGCCGACTCCCCGCACCGCCTCGAGGGCGAGGACGGCCCGGTGCTCTTCTGCTGCGGCGGCTGTCTGGACCGCTACCAGGCGGCCTCCCCGCAGGCGACCGCCTGAGCTGCGAGCGCCCGTTCGGCGTCAGCCGGAAGGCGCGTCGGACCGCTTCGGCGGCCAGGGGAAGAACGCGCTCGTCCGGCGGACGTAGTCGTCGTAGCCGGGGCGCGCCGAGAGGCCGCGCTCGAGCAGCGTCACGCCGGAGACGCGGACGATGAGCAGGCTCATCAGCGCCGGCCCCAGCAGCGTCCACGCGCCGCCGGGAACCGCCAGCGCGAAACAGCCAAGACCCCACCACAGCGTTGCGTCCCCGAAGTAGTTCGGGTGGCGGGAGAGCCGCCAGAGGCCGCGGTCCATGACCCGTCCGGCGTTCGCCGGGTCGGCCCGGAAGCGGCTCAACTGCAGGTCGGAGACCGCCTCGAAGAAGAACCCGACCGCGAAGAGGGCCACGCCGAGGCTGTCGAGCCAGGACCACGGAGTGGAAGCCGTCTGCGCTGCGAGGAGCGGCATGGCGACGATCCACATGAGGACCGCCTGGAGCCAGAAGACGATCGGCAGCGAGAGCAGCGGGAACCGCGCTCCCCGTCGCTTCCGCATCGCCTGGTAGCGCGGGTCCTCGCCTTTCCCCCGGCTGCGCCAGAGGATGTGGAGCGCGAGCCGCAAACCCCAGATCGTGACGAGGACCGGGACGAGGGTCGCCCGGAGCGACTCCGAGGCGCCCAGGTCCCGGTAGAGCCAGGCGAGGACCACGAAGCCGGGTCCCCAGAAGATGTCCACGATCGAGGCGTCGCGGCGGAGGAGGCTGAGGAGCCAGACGAGCGTCAGGAGGCCAAGGACGGCCCCGAGGCCGTAGAAGGCCGCCGGGACGAGCGTCATCGGCCCGGCGCCGGCCGCAGCAGCAGATCCCGGACCGAAGCGCCCCGGGGCAGCATCCAGAGCCGGATGAGGAGGTAGACGGAGACCGCGATCGTGCCGAGCGTCATGACGAGGACGAACCACAGGACGCGGCGGGGCCAGGTCGGCTCCCGCCAGGCGATCCAGAGGTACGCGAAGAGGAAGCCGAAATAGGCGTCGGCGAGGGTGGCGCGGAACCAGGGATCGGGCCAGAGCGCCGACCCGGCCTCGAAGAGCCCGCGGTCGCCCGAGGCGATCACGGTCACGCTCACCATGGACACGAGGACCCCGAGCGAAACGAGTCGGAGAAGCGTCATGAACTTGCCTCCTTGGGCGGACCCGGCGCGGCCCTCCGGGACCACAGCGAGTGGGACACGAACCACTCGCGCCCCTCGTCGTAGCCGAAGGTCCCGGCGCAGGCCAGGAAGAAGATCCGCCAGCGACGCAGCGCGACGGCTCCCGAGCCGCCTCCCGGCGCGGCGAGCGCGGCGCGCGCCGCGGCGCGGCGCCGGTCGAGATTCCGAAGCCACGCGAGCGCGGTGCGCTCGTAGTGATCGCCGCCGACCCGCCAGCGCGCTTCAAGTTTCAGCGGCCCGGCGAGAGCGTCGAGCAGCGTTTCCGAGGGCATCAGGCCGCCGGTGAAGAAGTGGCGGGCGATCCAGTCGCCCGAGCCCCGGTCCTCGAAGAAGTAGGGGCGGGAGCGGTGGCAGAAGTGGTGCACGAACAGACGCCCGTCCGGCTTCAGCCACTGAGCCACCCGCCCCATCAGCAGCGCCTGGTTCCACATGTGCTCGAACATCTCGATCGAGAGGACCCGGTCGAAGCGCCGCCCCGGCTGGAAGCCGTTTAGATCCGCGGTCCGCGCCTCGACCCCGGAGTGGCCCCGGCGCCGTGCGGCTTCGCGGATCCACTCCCCCTGGGACCGGGAGTTCGAGACCGCCAGCACCCGGCAGTTCGGGTAATGCGCCGCGATCCAGAGGGTCAGCGAACCCCAGCCGCACCCCAGATCGAGGACCTCCATCCCGTCCTCGAGCCCGGCGCGCTGGCAGACGAGATCCAGCGCGGCCGCCTCGGACCCGTCGAGCGTGTCCACGCCGTCCGGCCAGTAGCCGCAGGAGTACTTCAGGTGACGACCCAGCACCAGCCGGAAGAACCCGGTCGGGACCTCGTAGTGCTGTTCGTTCGCGGCGTCGGTGGCGGCGGCGAGCGGCTCGCCCCGCATGCGCTCGAGGATCGCCGCCTCGGCCTCGGCGGCGTCCACCGCGCAGATCTCGTCGTGGCGCGCCTCGACGAACCGGTGGATGCCGCGTCGCAGCAGGCGATCGGGAACCAGGCCGCGCTCCGCCAGCGCGATGGCGGCTCTCACGCCGGCGCCCCGGCGCCGCGGAGGGGTCCCGGCCCCCGGAAGCCGGGCTTCGCGTAGAGGAGGTGCTGGTCGGTGATCGTCCGCTCGAGAAAGCCCGCTTCGCAGTAGGCGAAGTAGAAGCGCCAGAGGCGCCGCCGCTCCTCTGACAGCCCGAGCGCCGCGATCGCCTCGTCGCGCGCCTCGAAGCGGGCGCGCCAGAGCGAGAGCGTCCGGGCGTAGTGGCGGGTCAGGTCCTCGAGGTCGAGCAGCCCGAGGTCGGAGACCTTCGCGACGCACGCCTGGATCCGCGCCAGCGAAGGCAGGAGCCCGCCGGGGAAGATGTGCTTCTGGATGAAGTCGACGGAGCGCCGGTAGCCCTCGTAGCGCTGGTCGGAGATCAGGATCGCCTGGATGAGCGCGAGCCCGCGGGGGGCGAGAAGCTCGCTAACCGTGCGGATGTAGCCGGGCAGGAAGCGGTGGCCGACCGCCTCGATCATCTCGATCGACGCCAGCTTGTCGAAGGCGCCCCGGAAGCGGTCGGGCAGGTTCCGGTAGTCCTCGCGGATGACCGTCACCCGCTGGCCGAGCCCGGCGCGCGCGACGGCGTTCGAGGCGTAGGCGAACTGCTCGCGAGAGATCGTGGTGGCGACCACCCGGCACCCGCGCGTCCGGGCGGCGTGGATCGCGAGCGATCCCCATCCGGCGCCGATCTCCACCAGCCGGTCGTCAGGCCCCAGATCCAGCTTCCGGCAGACGAGCTCCAGCTTCGCCGCCTGCGCGGCTTCGAGCGGGGCGTCCTCGCCGTCGAAGACCCCGCAGGAATAGGTCATCGTGGGGTCCAGGAACTGCGCGAAGAAGTCGTTCCCGAGGTCGTAGTGCGCCGCGATGTTCCGTCGGCTGCCCTTGAGGCTGTTGGGCTGGAGGAGGTGCGCGGCGCGGGCGAGGCCCCGGAAGAGCGTGGCGAAACCGCCGTCCAGCCGCGAGAGCGCATCGCGGTTCCTCGCCACCACCCGGACGACGGCGGTGGGGTCGGGGCTCGTCCACAGGCCCTGCGCGAACGCCTCGCCGGCGCCGATCGATCCGTCGCGCGCCAGCCGGACCCAGCACGAGGGGTCGCGCACCGTCATGCGGGCGCGGAGCCCGGGCTCGTCGCCGGCGTCCCCGAAGGCGTGCCGCGCCCGGCCCTCGAACACCTCGAGGCGGCCGGAGCGGATCGCCTGCAGGCGTTCCAGCACCATCCGGCGCGCCATACGTCCGGACCAGCCTCCGTCCGGAACCCGGACGGCGCCGGTCAGCGCGCCCGGCGATCCGGATGCGGATGGAACGGGATTCCCTTGAACCAAAGTCGCATCGCCTCCCAGTGGATCCGGCCCACGACGCGGAGCGTCATCGCGGGGAACCGCGCCAGCGCCCAGGCGAGGCGCCGGCCGGTGATTTCCCTGCGCTCGAGCCGCAGGGTTGCGTCAAAAACCTTCGCCGTCCCTCGCAGGGCCTCGATGTGGACCGCGAGGCGCTCCCCGGGGGAGCTGAGCCGCCAGGAATACTCGAGGTCCATCGGCAGAAACGGCGAAACATGGAACGTCTTGGAGTGGCGGTGGCGGCCGACCCCGGCGTCCGCCTCCGTCTCCCGGGCGTCGAGGACGTAGCAGTGGCGCTCCCCCCACGGCGTGTTGTGCACCTCGGCGACGATCGCCTCCACCGCGTCGCCCGGGGGATCGAAGCAGTAGTAGAGGCTGAGGGGGTTGAAGCAGTGCCCGAAGGAGCGGAGGTGGGTCAGCAGCCGGATGGGTCCCGCGGGGCGCCAGCCGGTCTCGGAAGCCACCAGCTCCCGAACGGCCCCGTCGAGCGGCGCCGACGGGTCGCCGAGGTGGTCCCGCCGATCGAACCAGTGCAGGTTCCGCCGGCGCCCGGACCACAGCCAGCGCCCCTCGAACACCGTGTCGAGCTCCGACAGGTCGAGGTACATCAGGTAGAGGGGGTAGTCGAAGGCGTGCTCCCTCGGGAGGAAGCGCCGGTGGCGGATCCTTCCGGCGTAGAGCGCGCTGGACCGGTCCGCGGAGGTCACGCCGCGACTCCCAGCGCCCGCGCCGCGCGGAGACCGCTCACGACGCCGTCCTCATGAAATCCATGGCCACACCAGGCCCCACAGTAGTGGATCCGGTCGACGCCGCTGATCTCCGGGAGCCGCGCCTGCGCCGAGACGGCCGCCCGATCGTAGAGCGGGTGCTCGAAGGGGAAGCGGGCGATGACGCTGGCGGCGGCCACCTCGTCCTCCTGGTTCAGCGAGACCAGGTAGGGGGTCTTCGTCGGCAGGCTCTGGAGCAGCGTCATGTTGTAGGTGACCACCACCGGGCGCCCGGGATCGCCGGGCGTCCGGTAGTTCCAGCTCGCCCAGGCGCGTCGGCTTCGGGGCAGCACGGACGGGTCGGTGTGGAGGATCGCCGGGTTCCGCTGGTAGCGGATCGCGCCGAGGACCTCCCCCTCCACCGGGGTGGGAGCTTCCAGCATACGCAGGGCCTGGTCGCTGTGGGTCGCGACGACGACCTGGTCGAAGAGCGCCGGCCCGCGGTCCGTCACGACTTCAACGCCCCCCTTGCGCCGCCGCAACCGGCGCACCGGCGTCTCCAGGTGGATGCGGTCGCGGAAGGGCAGGGTCATCTGGTCCACGTAGACCTGCGAACCGCCCCGGATCACCCGCCAGACCGGCCGCTCGCGAAGGCCGAGGAGACGATGGTGGTCGAGGAAGCGCAGCAGGAAGAGCGCCGGGGCCTCGAGGATCCGCCGGGGGTCGGTCGACCAGATCGCCGACGTCAGCGGGATCAGGTACTGCTCGGCGAGCGCGCCTTCCAGCCGGCTGGCGGCGAGGAAGTCGCCGAGCGAGCCCTCGAACCCCTCGGCGATGGCGCGGCGGCCGACGCGGTGGAAGCGCAGGATCTGCGCCAGGAAGCGGTAGTGGGCGAGGCGGAACAGGTTGCGGCGCTGGGCGAAGAGCGCGCCCCATTCGGGGCCGGCGAACTCGAACCCGGTCCGGTCGCTCCGGAAGCTGAGGCTCATCGGCGCCGGCTGCGAGCCGACTCCCAGCTCCTCGAGCAGCCGGACGAAGTTCGGGTAGTTGGGCGGGTTGAAGACGATGAACCCGGCGTCCACCGGAAGCGGGCCGTCCGGAGTATCGACCCGGGTGGTGACGGTGTGTCCGCCGGCGTAGGGCGCGGCCTCGAACACGGTGATGTCGTGGCGGGACCGAAGCGCTCGCGCCGCGACCAGCCCGGCGATCCCCGCGCCGACGATGGCGACGCGCTGCCCCCGCGGCGCTGCTGGGCGCCGGGCGGGATCGGGCGAGGAACTGGAAACGGTCAAAACGGGCGCTTAGGATACACTCCGGCTGGTCGATATCCGAGTGATTCCCGGGAATCACCGGTGTTTCCCAATGTTCAAAACGTTCAGATCATGCGAACCGAACTGACGCCCCGGCAATTCGCGGGGGCCATCGGGGTCAGCGAGTCCTCGGTCAAGCGGTGGATCGACGCCGGCCGGATCACCGCGATGCGCACTCCCGGCGGGCACCGGCGGCTCAGCGTGGCCGAGGCCTTCCGCTACGTCCGGGAGGCGGGGTTGCCCCTCGTCCGGCCGGAGGAGGCGGGGCTGCCGGATCTCGCCGCCTACGTCGGCGACGGGAACGGGGGGACGCTCTTCGAGTTCCTGACTTCGGGGCGGGCGGCCGAGGCCGCCGGGCTGCTGGAGGCCCGTCTTCTGGCCGGAGCGAGCGTCGCCGAGCTGATCGACGGACCGCTGGTGGAGGCGATGTCCCGCGCCGGGGAGCTGTGGCTCGGGAAGCCGGAGGGCATCGTCGCCGAGCACCGGGCCACCGAGACCGCGGTTCAGGCGCTCAGCCGGATCCGGGCGCTCCTGCCCCCGCCGCCGGGCGCGCCGGTGGCGCTCGGCTGCGCTCCGGCGGGAGACCCGTACCTGCTGCCGACGCTCTCCGCCGCCACCGTCCTCCAGGAGGAGGGATACCGGGCGGTCAATCTGGGGGCCGACATGCCGCTCGGCGCGGTCGAACCGGGTCTGGACGCGCTGCGGCCGCGTCTCGTCTGGGTCAGTTGCAGTACAGTACCCACCGACTCCCGATTGCGCCGGGAGATCCTGAATCTGTCGAGACGAGTTGAGTTGGCGGGCGCGGCGCTCGTCGTCGGCGGCGCCCAGGCGCGCCGGCTTGAACTGAATCGCGAGAAGAGCCTGTATCTGGGGGCCTCCATGTCGGAACTGCGAGCCGTCGCGCGCGGCCTTCTGCACAGCGCGGCGGCGGCGCGGAATTGATGACGCGACGCAACCCGCTGCGGGTCGTCGCAGTCTGGCTGGACAGTTGGTCCTACCGGCCGGTGACCGGCGAACGCGCGATGCGCGTGGAGTGGCTGCGCGTCGCGCCCTTCATCGCGGTCCACCTCGCGTGCCTCGGGCCCATCTGGGTGGGGTGGAGCTGGAGCGCGGTCGGCGTCGCGCTCGGCCTCTACTGGCTGCGGGTCTTCTTCGTGACGGCCTTCTACCACCGCTACTTCTCGCATCGCACCTTCCAGACCTCGCGCCCGATGCAGTTCGCGTTCGCGCTGGCGGGCGCCACCGCGGTCCAGCGGGGCCCGCTCTGGTGGGCGGCGCACCACCGGCTGCACCACCGCCACTCCGACGCCCCGGAGGATGTCCACTCCCCGCACCAGCACGGCTTCTGGTGGAGCCACATGGGCTGGATCACCGCCCCCGCCAACTTCCCGACCCGGCTCGACCAGGTGCCGGACCTCGCGCGCTACCCGGAGCTTCGCTGGCTGGACCGGTTCGACACCGTCGTGCCGCTGGTCCTGGCGGCCTCGCTCTACGGGCTCGGCGCGTTCCTCGCCGGCGTCGGCGTGAACACCAGCGGCCCCCAGATGCTCGTCTGGGGCTTTTTCATCTCGACGGTCGCGCTCTTCCACGCCACCTCGCTGATCAACTCGGCGGCGCATCAGATGGGAAAGCGCCGCTACGCCACCCGCGACGACAGCCGGAACAGCCTGGTGCTGGCGCTGATCACGATGGGCGAGGGCTGGCACAACAACCACCACCGCTACCCGGCCGCCGCCCGGCAGGGCTTCTTCTGGTGGGAGATCGACCTGACCTACTACTTCCTGGTCGTCCTCTCGTGGTTCGGGATCGTCCGGGAACTGCACCCGGTCCCGGCCCGCGTCAAGCTGGCTGACGCGGAAGCGCCGGCCGGGGGCTGACCGGACGGCGGGTAAGCCGCCGGTTCAGTGCCCGGCGGTGGTCGGGACCGCGAGGATCGAGGCGCTCGTGCGGAGCATCATGTGGATCGCCGGGTCCGGGCGGAAGAACGACCCGGTGCGGCCCCGGTCGTAGCCGATCACGACGAGGTCGCCGGGCTTGGTGAGCCGGCCCACCTGCCTCGGCGGGTTCCCCTCGGAACGAACCACCGGAACCCGGGTGCGGTAGAGCCCCGCCATCCGTTCGATCGCGGCGAGCGCCGTCCCGAGCTCGCCCTTGTCGGAGACCTCCCCGCCGATGAAGTGCGGCGGCGTCACCGCCAGCACCGCGAGCGGGATCCCGAACTGCTGCGCCAGCCCGATCGCGGTGTCGAACGCCCGCAGCGTCGGGCCCAGGTCGGTCACCGGGACGACGAGCCGCTCCCACGGGAACGTGCCTCCCGGAAGGAGCGCCGGACAGGAGAACTGCGCCATCGTCGCGAGGAAGCCGGGGGTGTTCCACCCGATCCGCGCCGCGAACGAAGCCTCCCCCCGCTCCAGGATCACGCAGCCGGCGTCCGGGCGCACCGCCGCCGTCGGCTCGCTCCCCGGCGCCGCCCGCGCCAGCCGATCCGGAGGAACCCCGAAGTCGGGCGGCGGTCCGATCTCTTCGGGCGCGACGATCCGGAAGCGGCGCGCCCGCGAGGTGCGGAACAGGTAGTCCGCCTCCCGCCAGGCCACCTCGGGCAGCGGCCGCTCCGCGTAGACCACGATGTGGCTGCCGAACTGGAGCGGGAACAGGGACTTACCCTCCCGCAGGAACTCGGCGGCGCCGGGCGCCACATCGGGTTCGCCGGTGATCAGCAGCCGGTCGCCGACCTCGATGACCGCATCGCCGTGCGGCACGACGAACCGGCCAGCCCGGTAGATCCCGGCGATGATCCAGTTGCGGGCGCCCAGGTCCTTCAGGCGGACATTCACGGCCGGGGAGGTGGGCAGGACCTGGATCTCCCGGATCTCCCCCTGGCCGAGGCCGAGCGAAGTGGCGACCTGGTGGGAGCGCTCGATCCGGTTCCGGATCTGGCTCGCCACCATGGACGGCCGGGACACCCCTTCGGCGCCGGTGGCGCGCATCTTCGGGATCCGCCGGCTGTCGCGGAGCGTGCCGATCCGGGCGGGCGCGGGAGCGAGCTCCGCGGCCACCCGGCAGACCTCGATGTTCACCTCGTCGCGATCGGTGGTCGCGACCACCCATTCGGCCCCGGACCCGGCGGCGCCCGTGAGCGCGAGCCGGCTCGCGCCATCGGCGCAGCGACTTTGAACCGCCTCGCCCAGGTCTTCATGAAGCCGGCTCAGCTTCTCCGGGTCGGTGTCGAGAACGGTGACCCGCCAGTCGCTCGCCAGATGGCGCGCCAGCGCCCGCCCGGTCTGGCCCGCGCCGACGATCACGACGCCCGGCCGGGCGTCGACGGACGGCGCTCCCGCGCCTTCAGCCACGGCGGAGGTCTCCGGAGCGCCGGCGGAAGCGGAGCCAGGCGCTCTGCGCCGCCGGCCGCTCCGTGGGGATACCTACTCGGACTGCGGGGTGGCGATGATCCGCGACACCGGCGTGCCCGCCGGGGTGAACGGGGCCTTGTCGAGGTGGGTGATCGGCTGCGTCGTGTCGGCCCCGTCCGCCTTGTCGGCGAAGTCATCGCCGGCGGCGGTGCCGGCGTCGAAGGCCGCGGCCTCGAACGCGATCTCGTCGAGCCAGGCGCCGTCCTCGTCGGTGGCGCACACGTGCGAGAAGCCGACGAACCAGTCCGGGCTGGGAGCGATCGCCTGCGCGAAGGTGAAGCACGGGTTGTCGCTGCTCACCTCGATCGACGGGTTCCCCGACGTGAGCAGGGCGGTGATCTGGTCTTCGTGGTTCGCCTGGATCGTGAAGCCGCGCCCGGTCGCCTCGGCGACCACGTCGGCGGACTCGCCGGTCTCGGCCAGGACCTTCATCGCCGCGGAGGCGGTGGCCCCCATCTCCCACAGCGTCTCCCCTCTCGGGTGCGCGATGAACGCCACCGGCGGCGCGGTGGTGACGCCGTCGGGGTAGGGCGTGGCGCCGAACAGCGCCTGGAAGAGCGGGTTGCCGGAAATCAGCGCTTCGTACTGGATGGTGTAGACGCGCGTCTCCGGCTCCGGGTCAGGCTCGGGTTCCGGCGTCGGCGTCGGCGTCGGGGTGGGCGCCGGCGTGGGCGCCGGGGCCGCCGAGCCCCCGTCGTCGCCACACGCGGCCAGCGTCAGGGCGGCGGCCAGCAGGACCCCCAGCGAAAGCGCGAAGCCGAAATTGCGATTCCTGAGCATGCGGGCGGCCCTCCTTCTTCGGGCGATGCAGGTTGGGGAACAGTACCAGCCGCCGCCGCTCGCCGGACCCGCGAGGCGGGCTCGGGAACCCGCCCCGACGACCGGTTCCGATCAGGACGGGGGCGAACCGGCACAATCCCGGAATGCCTCCCCTCCGCGCGATTCTCCCGGGCCGACGCGCCGCGCTCGCCGGCGCGCTCTGCCTGCTGGCGTGGCAGACCGCGGCCTGTCGTGGTCCCGAGCCGACGCCGCCTTCCGGCGACGCCGTCCCGCTCACGCTCGAGAACATCTTCCGCGACGAGCGGGGCGGCGTCCTGGCCGCCGCGCTCTCCCCCGACGGGCGCTGGGTCGCGATGACCGCCCGGGGGCGCGACGGCCAGGGGATCCACCTCCTCGATCTCGCCGAGACGCCGCCGGTCCCCCGCTTCTGGCTGGCGGGGGCCGGCCCCGTCTGGTCCCCTGACGGGAGTTCGGTGGCCTTCCTCCGGGAGGGCGACCTCTGGAGCGCTCCGCGGGGCGACCCGGAGGCGGCGCGGCTCACCGACGGGCTCTCCGGCGTCCGGGCGCCCGCGTGGTCACCGGATGGGGCAACGCTCGCGGTGATGTCGGACCAGAGCGGCAGCCAGGATGTCTGGCTCGTTCCCGCGGACGGCGGGGATCCCCTCCAGCTCACCTCCGGGGCGATGAGCGGAGACGAGGTCCGGTTCGGCGTCTCCTGGGCGCCGGACGGCGGCCGGATCGCCTTCATCTCGAATCGCGCCGGCCTCGCCGCCGACGACGTGTGGCTGGTGGACGTCGCCACCGGCGAGGAGCGCCGCCTCACCCGGACGATCCGCGCCCTCTCCGAGGTTCCGGTCTGGTCTCCCGACGGCAGCCGGATCGCGGTCCTCGCGGTGAAGAACGACGAGTACTGGTACCTCGACATCGCCGACATCTACCTGCTGGACCCGGACGGCGGCCCGGAAGAGCCGCTCCCGATGTCGACCTTCACCACCGGCTACCGGTTCCGCCCGTTCTGGTCCGCGGACGGCGCCCACCTCGTCTTCGCCCACCAGGAACGCGGGGAGCACCACCTCTGGTCCGTCCCGGCGACCGGCGGCGCGGCCACCCGGATCAGCCATCTCGGAGGGGTCTTCTCGAGCCTCACCGCCGACGCCGGCGCGGATCGCTTCGCCTTCGTCCGTTCCGCCCCCGGCGAGGGCCCGGATCTCTACACCCTGACCGCCGGGGGAGGTCCAGCCCGGCGTCTCACGCGCTTCGCTCCCCACTGGGAGGGCGTGACGCCGCCGCAGGAAATCTCCTACCGCAGCTTCGACGGCCACTACATCCAGGGCTACCTGTTTCTGCCGGATGAAGTCGGGGAGGGCGCGGTCTGTCCGGCGCTCGTCCAGGTGCACGGCGGCGGCACGAACTCGTATCTCGACGGGCCCAACCTGATCGAGCAGTACCTGGCTTCGCGGGGGTTCGTCGTCCTCGCGATCAACTACCGGGGCGGCTCCGGGTTCGGGCGCGAGTTCCAGGACCTCGGCGACGAGGACTGGCTCAACGGGCAAGCGCTCGACCCCGGCTGGGCCGCCGACTGGCTGCGGGAGCAGCCGTACGCGAGCGGCCGGGTCGGGATCTACGGCTACAGCTACGGCGGGATGCAGACGATGGCCGCCATCACCCGGACGCCCGACCGGTTCGACGCCGCCGCCCCGATGGCGGGCATCTACTCGGAGCGGCGCACCTTCGAACACCAGGACCGTCTGGGCCGGATCTTCACGATCGACGGGCACGGCGGCCTGCCGGAGGAGCGCCCGGAGATCTACGACAAGACCGAGACGCTCGACCGGATCGGGAACATCACCGCGCCGGTGCTGATCCAGCACGGAGAGCTCGATGTGCGCGCCCCGTTCCTGAACTTCGAGCTGGCGGTGGCCGAGTTCGAGCGCCACGGCGTCGAGTACGAGGCCCACACCTACCCCGAGCGGCACGGGTTCCGGGACCCGGAGAACCGGATCGCGCTCTACCGCCGGGTGGAGGAGTTCTTCAGCCGCGAACTGGGGGCCTGCAGCCGCTGAGCGCTCCGCGTCAGGGCGGACAGGCCGGAAAGTACGATTCCGGGAAGGCGCGTCAGCGCCGGGAGGACCCATCCCCTTGACCGAACCTGTCAGGATCGAGCGCGACACGCTCGGCGAAGTCGAAGTCCCGGCGGCGCGCCTCTACGGCGCCCAGACCGAGCGTTCCCGGCGCAACTTCCGGATCTCGGGCGAGCGGATGCCGGTCGAGCTCATCCGCGCCCTGGCGCTCGTCAAGAAGGCGGCCGCGCTGGTGAACCGGGACCTTGACGCCGGGTTCGAGCCCACCTCGGACGCCATCGCCGTCGCCGCCGACGAGGTTCTCGCCGGGGAGCATCCGGAAGAGTTCCCGCTGATCGTCTGGCAGACGGGGAGCGGCACCCAGTCCAACATGAACATGAACGAGGTGCTCGCGAACCGCGCCAGCGAGATCCTCGGGGGAGAGCGGGGGCAGGGGCGTCTGGTCCACCCGAACGACCACGTGAACCGGGGCCAGTCCTCGAACGACGTGTTCCCGACCGCCATGCACGTGGCGGCGGTGCTGGCGCTCGAGGAGCGCGTGCTTCCCTCGGTCCGGGCGCTCGCGGCGGCGTTCCGGGAGCGCTCGGAGGCCTTCGCCACGGTCGTCAAGATCGGGCGAACCCACCTCCAGGACGCGACGCCGCTGACGCTCGGGCAGGAGTTCTCGGGGTACGCCGCGCAGCTCGAGAACGGATGCGCCCGGGTCGAGGCGGTCCTGCCGCATGTGCGCGAGCTGGCGCTCGGCGGCACCGCGGTGGGCACCGGGCTGAACGCCCACCCCGAGATGGGCGAGCGCGCCGCCCGCTGGCTCTCCCGCCTGACCGGGGCGGAGTTCGTGACCGCCCCGAACAAGTTCGAGGCGCTCGCGGCGAAGGACGCGCTGGTCGCCGCCCACGGCGCGCTGAAGACCGTCGCGGTCTCGCTTCACAAGATCGCGAACGACATCCGCTGGCTCGCCTCCGGACCCCGCTCCGGGATCGGCGAGATCGTCATCCCGGCGAACGAGCCGGGAAGCTCGATCATGCCCGGCAAGGTCAACCCGACGCAGTGCGAGGCGCTGCTGATGGCCACCGCGCAGGTCCTGGGCAACGACGTGGCGATCGCGCTCGGCGGCGCGGGCGGCAACTTCGAGCTCAACGTGATGAAGCCGCTCATCATCCACAACTTCCTCGGGAGCGCCCGCCTGATCGCCGACGGCTGCGACTCCTTCCGCGAGCGCTGCGTCGCCGGGATCGAACCGAACCACGAGCGGCTCGACGAGAACCTGAAGCGCTCGCTGATGCTCGTGACCGCGCTGAACCCCCACATCGGCTACGACAACGCCGCGCGGATCGCCAAGAAGGCCTACGCCGACGGAACGTCGCTCCGGGAAGCCGCCATCGCCCTCGACCTCCTCACCGGGGAGCAGTTCGACGCATGGGTCCGCCCGGAGACGATGACCGGCCCACGAGACGAGTGACCCCCCGGCCCCGACCGCCGGCGGTCTGAGAAGTCAGTCCGGACCGCGGAGCGCGCGGGTCAGGGCGGGGAGGATCTCCTTGACGTCGGCGACGACACCGACATCGGCGGCGCCGAAGATCGGGGCGTCGGGATCCTTGTTGACCGCCACCACGAAGCGGGATCCGCGCATGCCGACGAGGTGCTGGATCGCGCCGGAGATGCCGCAGGCGACGTAGAGCTTCGGCGAGACGCTCACCCCGCTGGATCCGACCTGGCGGTCGTGCGGCAGCCAGCCGGCGTCGGTGACGGCGCGGGAGGCCCCGACCGCGCCCCCGAGCGCCTCGGCCAGCTCCTCGACGAGGTGCAGGTTCTCCGGGCCTCCCAGCCCGCGTCCGGCGGAGACGACGACATCGGCCGCGGTCAGGTCCACGCCCTCGCTGGCCGCCGAGCGGGTCTCGAGGAGGCGGGAGTTCGCGGCGTCCGCCGCGAGCGGCGAGGGCCGGACGCTCACCTTGCCGGCGGCGCCGGCGGCGCGCGCCGGAAAGGCGCCGCGCTCGACGGTCGCCACCGCCGGGCGCCGCGGAAGCTCGATCTCCTGGACGAACTTGCCCTGGAACGCCTGTCGTTCCGCCGCGATTCCGGCGTCGGTCCACCGCAGGCTCGAGACTCCGGTCGCGGCCGCGCCCCCGAGGCTGGCCGCGATGAGCGGCGCCGCATCCCACCCGGTCGGGCTGTGCGGCAGCAGGATCAGATCGGCGCCGGTCGCCTCCCGGGCGTGGAGCACCGCCGCGGCGGTCTCGCCGGCGGTGCGTCCGGCGTGAGCCGGTCCCTCGACGAGGAGGACGCTCCCCGCATCGAGCGCCTCCGCCGCGCTCTCTTCGGCGGCGGCGTCCGCGGTCGGGATGACCGCATGGACCGCCGACGCGTCCCCGGCGAGCGCGTGCGCCGCCCCGAGGAGTTCGCCGGTGACTCCTGCGTCCGGTCCCCCGGTGGCGGCGAGGACGAGAACCGGGCGGCTCACGACCCGCCTCCCGGGAGCCCGATCCCGGCCTCGGCTCGCATCCGGGCGATCAGCTCCGCGGCCACGTCGTCGGCCGAACCCTCGAGGATCTCGGCGGAGGCGGCGCGCTCGGGCTTCCCGAGGGCGAGCGGGCGAAGCGTGGCTTCGGGCCCGTCGGCGTCCTGGAGTTCCGGGGCCTCGATCCGCTCCACCGGCTTGCGGCGCGACGCCATGATGCCGCGGAGGCTGGCGTAGCGGGGGGTGTTCGCCCCGGTCTGGACCGCAACCACGGCGGGGAGGTCGAGCTCGACGACCGCGACCCGGTGGTTCTCGAGCTCGCGGTCCACTTCGAGGCGGCCTTCGCGGAACCGGACCCCGGTGACCGCCGAGGCGTAGGCGTATCCCAGCAGCCCCGCCACCAGCCCGCCGACCTGCCCGTGGCCGCTGTCCTCCGCCAGTAGGCCGGCGAACACGATGGGGGCGTCCTGCTTCCCGACGACCCCTGCGAGCGCCCGGGCCACCCGGAAGGGGTCGTGGAGCGCCGCCCGGGGGCAGACCAGATGAACCGCGCGGTCCATCCCCATCGCGAGCGCGGTGCGCACCGCCTGCCCGGCGTCCTCGGGCCCGGCGGTCACCACCACGGCCTCCTCCACGACCCCGGCCTCCCGAAGCTGGAGCGCCGCCTCGACGGCGTAGCGGTCGTAGTCGTTCACGCCGTACCCGAGGCTCGATTCGTCGATCCAGGCGCCGGCGGGCCGGAACGCCGAGTTCCGGTCTGGGACCTGCTTCACCAGCGCGACCGCGTTCAAGCCGGGTTCCTCATGTCGCCGTTATGATCGTCGCCGGACCGTTGGGGGGCAAGATGCGAAGCGGTTTGGTTGCGGTCGTCGCCATCGTGGGGCTGGCCGCCGGACTGGCCACGCTGGCGCTCCGGGGCAAACCGAGCGCGCTGCGGCGGCCCGCCGCCGTCGAGCGGCCGGTGCTGCTCGTTCCCGACTTCGTGAACCGCACCGGCGACGGGACTCTCGGCGATCTCGCGCGGGGCCTGACGGAGGCGGTGCGCGAGCGGCTCGCGGCGCCGGAGAGCATCTTCGTCGTGTCGCCCCGGAGGCTCCGACCGGTGCTGGGGCCGGAGGAGCGCGAGGACGGGCTGGTGCGGATCGCGGCGCGGCTGGGGGCCGACTACGTGCTCGTGGGCAGCCTGGAGTCCGGCCCGGAGGTTCCGCTCGGCCCGGGCTCGGCCTGGGGGGCGACCGGCGCGGCGCCGGCGGACCCCGGGACCGACGACGGCGTCCGCGTCGACGTGCTCCTGGTGCGCGACGCCGACCCCCCGGAAGTGTTCGCCGAGCGGTTCCCGCTGGGGGAGGACCTCGGGGATGCGGCGGTCCGCGAGCGGACCGTCCGGATCATCGCGGACCGGATCGCCCTGTCCCTCCGAAGTCCTTGAGATCGGGCATCGGCCCTTCGGGCCGTGAATCGAAACTTGCGCTGCGCGCCAAGTTCCGATTCGAACGTACGAATTGCGGGAGGGGGACACCCCCTCCCGCGGCCCCCACCGGGAGAACTGGCTCCCCCTAAGGACCCCGAAACAACCGCAACGAGCGCGCCGGGTATTCAGTTGCCGCGGAGCGCGAACAGCGACCCGTCCTGGGTTCCGAAGGTGATGTACGACCCGGAGAGGGCGGGGGAGCCCATGATCGGGCCTCCGGCGAGGAACTCGGCCACCTTCTCCCCGGTGGCGAGATCGAGCACGTAGAGGCGGCCATCGGCGTTGCCGGCGTAGACCCGGTTCCCCGCCACCGCCGGAGAGGCGTCGAAGCGGGCCCGGCCGCGGAACGTCCAGCGCGCCTCGCCGGTCTCCCGGTCGAGCGCGTGAACGAGCTTGTCGCGGCCGGCCACGATGACCAGATCGTCCTTCACCGCCGCCGAGGCGTAGAAGGGAAAGCGACGCTCGGGGTGCTCGTAGCGCCACTTCAGGACGCCGGCCTTCGTGTCCACCGCGAGGATCTCGTTGTTGAACGTGCCGTAGTAGAGCGTTCCATCCACGATCGCCGGGGAGGCGGCGGTGTAGGCGCCGGAGTCGAAGCGGATGGCCTCGTGGCCGTCGCGGATCCGGACGCCCCGGAGGATCGCGTCGCAGCCGGTGATCCAGGCGAGGCCGTCCCCACGCGCCGGGGTGGCGTGGACCGGACCCTCGGTCTGGAGCGACCAGAGCTTCTCGCCGGTCCCGGCGTCGAGCGCGTAGAAGTGCTCGTCGTAGCTCCCCACGAGAACGACCCCGGCGTCCACCACCGGCGAGGCCTTGATCTCGGCGCCGGTGGCGAAGGTCCAGCGGGCTTTCCCGGACTCGGCGTCCACCGCATGGAGCACGCCGAGCAGATCCCCGACGAAGACGAGGCCATCGGCGACCGCGGGGGAGGACTCGCCGAAGAGGTCTTCCTCGAGGCCATCCGGTTCGGCGTCCTCCGCCCCCGGCTCGTAGCGCCAGAGCTCCGCCCCGGTGGCGAGATCCAGCTTCACGAGCAGCCCGGGAAGCGCCGTGGCGTAGACCGCGCCGTCGACGACGGCCGGTGACGAATCCACCGAGAAACCGAGCGGCACGCTCCAGACCAGCTCGAGGTCGTCCCCGGGCGCCACCGGGGCGATGCCGGTGAGCGCCGGGTCGCGGCGGAACTGGGGCCAGTCCTCCGCCCCCTGGGCGGACGCCAGCGCGGGTGGGAACGCGAGCCCCGCAAGAAGCGCGAGGCGGGACAGGGTCGAGAGGTTCAGGCGCATGCGCGGTAGAGCTCCAGGGCGGCCTCGGCTTCGAACGGCCGCGGATTGAAACGCCCGGTCCACTCCTCGGCGGCCTCCCCCGCGAGCGCGGGGAGGTCGGGCCCGGCGACTCCGGCGGACGGGAGATCCCCCGGGAGCCCGGCGGCGCGGGTCCAGCCGCGAAGCAGCGCGGCGAGGCGGGCGCCGGGCGACTGACCCTCCGGCCGGATCTCCGCCGCTTCGAGGAGGCTGACGTAGGCGTCGTCCGCGGCGGCGGCGTTCCAGCGCACGACGCGGGGAAGCGTCACCGCGAGCGCCCGCCCGTGGACGACGCCGTGTCGCTTCGTCAGCGGGTTCGCGAGCGCGTGGGCAGCCCCCAGCATGGACCGCTCGATCGCCGCCCCGGCGAGGAAGGCCCCGCGCTGCATGGCGCTCCAGGCGGCGGCGTCGGCGCTTCCCGAGAGCACATCGGGAAAGGCGCTCGCGAGCAGGCCGAACGCCTCCCGGCTGAGCCTCCGGGAGGACTCGTCCGACCGGGTCGAGGCCGCGGTCTCGACCGCGTGGGCCACCGCGTCGAATCCGGTGGCCGCCACCACGCTCGCCGGAGCGGAGGGAAGGAGTTCCGGGTCGAGGCACACGCCCCGGAACATCGCCGAGGGGCTCCCGCAGGCGAGTTTCTGGTGGTCCCGGTCGCGCGAGATCAGGGCGTAGGACTGCGCTTCGCTGCCGGTTCCGGCGGTCGTGGGAACGCCGAGCAGCGGGGGGAGGGGTTCGGGACACCGGTCGTAGCCCCGGTAGTCCTCCATGCGGCCGCCGCCCGCCAGCAGGAATCCGGCGGCCTTCGCCACGTCGAGCGAGCTGCCGCCGCCGACCCCCACGAGCGCATCGGCGCCGAAGGCGCGCGCCGCCTCCATCGCCCGGCCGGCGTCGGACTCGGTGGGGTTTTCTCCGAAGTCGCCGAAGAGCCGCGCCGCCACCCCGGCGGCCTCGAGGCTCGAGATCGCCCGCTCCGCAATCCCGGCGGCCACGATTCCCGGGTCGGAGGTCACGAGCGCGCGCTCGAGCCCCATCGAGCGCGCCATCGGGCCGAGCGAGCGGATCGCCCCCGCGCCCGACACGACCTCGGGCGACGGGCCGTCGGGGAGCCGCCAGTTAGCAGCCCGTTGACAAAGTCCCGCGGCGTTCGAGCGGCGATGCATCCCGCCCGAATCACGCCCCTCCGGGGCGCTCATCGTTGCGTTTCGCTCGGAATATTCCCGATATTCCTCGCTCACGCGCCTTGTCGACCGGGCGCCTCACCGCTCTCGGCGCTGCACGCGACTTCGTCAACGAACTGCTCCCCCGAACGTCGCCGGGATCGCTGGCGGCCGGAAGCCCGCTCAGGGCCCGGTCGCGCCCTGCTCGATGGCGAACAACTGGTTGCGGCTCGCGATGTAGAGGACGCCCCCCGACGGGACCACGCTCGAATACACGGAGCTGCCCATGTTCATCTCCGCGATGACCTCCTCGGTCGGGCCGGGCCGCAGAACGACGATGTCACCATCCTCGTCCCCGAGGTAGAGCTTGTCGTCGGCGATCACCGGCGATCCCCAGACCGCCGCAAAGGTGTCATGGACCCACAGGGACTCCCCGGTCTCGATGTCCACCGCGTGGAGGAACCCGGAGAAGTCCGGCAGATAGAGGATCCCGTCCTTCACCGCGGCGGTGGAGATCGACCGGCGGATCGTGTCGTAATGCCAGAGGCGCCCCGACCAGGTGATGTCCCCGCGCTGGGTGGCGTCGATCGAGTAGAGGTGGCCGACGCCCTCGCCGTGTTCGGGGTCCTGGCCGTTCGCGATGAACAGCCGGTTGCCGAGGATGACCGGGGTCGAGATCACGTTGTTCCGGGTGCGGGGCCAGGCCGAGTCCTCCGGGTTTGTGTCGAAGCTCCACAGGAGCTCGCCGGTCTCCGCCATGTAGCCGCGGACCCAGCCGTCCCCCTCGCCCATGACGACCTGGGTGACGCCGCCGATCTCGCCGACCCCGGCGGAGGACCACTGGCCGTGGAGGATCCGCTCCCCGACGTGGTTCGCTTCCCAGACGAGCTCTCCGGTGCGCTTGTCGAGCGCGATGATGGCCGGGGCCCGGGGCGAGGGGATCGTGATGTGCGTCTCGTCCTGCCCGTTCGAGGAGTTGATGAAAAGCAGGTTCCCCCACGACACCGGACTCGAGTTCGACATGTTGTGCGGGAACGCGCCCACCTCTTCCATCATGTCGAACCGCCAGAGGATGTCGCCGTCAGTGGGCGACTGGAGCGCCTCGTCGGTGAACGGGCCGTCGTTGCCGTTCGCCATCCCGTGGACATCGAGCGCGAGGACCTCGCCCCGGTTCGTGACGTAGTAGAGGATGTCCCCCTCGACGAGCGGCGAGGAACAGACGCCCTGGTAGGGCCAGTCGTTCACCCGGCCGGCCGCCAGCTTGTCGGACACCATCTGCCAGAGGAACTCTCCGGTGGCGGCGTCGAAGGCCAGCAGGATCCCCTTGTCGCCCACGATCTCGGTGTCGTAGAGCGCCTCGTTGTTCGTGCCGACGAACACGCGCCCGCCGGCGACCACCGGGTTCCCGTAGGTCTGGGACCCGAGCGCCGCCACCCAGCGCACGTTCCGGCCCGACTGCACGTCCCATTCCGCCGGGAGTTCCTGGGCCACATCGGACACCATGTTGCGGTCGGGGGTTCCGCCCCACATCGGCCAGTCCTGGGCCACGGCCGGAGCGGCGAACGCCAGGATGCCGGTAACAAGAAGAAGCGCCGAAGCCTTGGCGGATCGGGTCACGTTGGGGTTCCTCCTCACTCGCCGGGTGTCACGACGATGTTGTCGAAATAGATCTCGGACGTCACGGCGTCCGCGAAGACGCCGGGGGTTCCTTCCCGGTGGGGCAGCTCTTCGCGCCACTCCAGCGTCCATTCCTCGGGCTCGGGGTCCGAGCGAAGCCAGGCCTTGCCCCGGGCCAGGACCCCGTCGCCGTCCTCGACGACCTCGAACTTCATGGAGTACCAGGTGTCTTTCTCCCAGGCGAAGGGCATGGCGGTGGAGCGGCCGGGGGTGGCGTGCCAGGAGTGGATCTCGAGGCGCTGGTGATTCCCCATGAGGACGAACTGGTAGCGCTGGGCCACCAGGCCCACGTTGCCCAGCGAGCGGCGCCGCTCGGTGGCGAACACGTCCGCGGAGACCGTATAGCCGGTCATGTCGGGCGGGCCCATGTAGATCCGGGCGCGCCGCAGGAACGGGTTGTCCGCGGCCTTGATGAGAACCCGCTCGCCGGTGTCGAGCTCGCCGGTGCGGTACTTCCCGGCGGCGTTGACCCAGTGGGACGGAACCGCGGCGTCCTCGGCGTCGAAGTCCCAGCTCCAGGGCAGGGGCGGGACGACCCGGAAGCGGGCCGCTCCCTCGACGGTCCCGGTGGTCGCGGTGACGACTCCGGCGCCGGGGGATCCGCCGACCCGGAGCGTGGCTCCGCCGTCGGCCGGCTCGACTTCGGCTTCGAACCCGGCGACCGACCACGCGATGTCGGCGGGGAGCGCAGCCGGGTTGCCGCGCGCGTCGAACGCTGCGACCCGCAGCGCGAACTCGTCTCCCGGCGCCAGGATGTGCTCGGTCGGCGAGACGACCAGCCGGGCCGCTTCGCCGCCCATCGCGGGCGCCGGATCGGGCTCGGGATCGGGGCCGGGACGGCGCTCGCCGATCGCGTAGAGCCCCCCGCTGGACACGACGTAGACCACGCCGTCGCTCACCGCCGCCGAGGCGATGATCTCCTCGGGCGCCTCCTCGGTTCCGAGCAGGTCGCTGTCGAGGATCTCGACGCCGGAACGGCTCGGACGAAGGATGAAGAACCGCCCGTTCGCCGTCCCGACGTAGAGCTTGCCGTCAGCGAGGACCGGGGAGGCGCGCTGGATCGTGCCGAGGTTCTCGGACCACAGCAACTCACCGGCGTTGGCGGAAAACGCGCTCAGGTTCGCGCTGTTGTCGATCTGGTAGACGAGCTCCCCGTCGGTGACGCCGGAGGAGAAGCCGCCCATGAAGCCCTGCGCCTGCCAGCGGGCGGACTCATAGGCGATCTCTCCGGAAGAGGTCGCGTCGAGCGCGGCGAGCAGGCCCATCGTGGAGGAGGTCGTGTTCTCCTCGCCGTGGCTCACGATCGCGAGGTCGCCGATCACGACCGCTCCGCTGTTCACCCCGCGCTTGCTCATCGGGTAGTTCCAGACCGAGGCGCCGGTCGTGGGCTGGAGCGCGTGGAAAGCTCCGTCGCCGCCGCCCACGAGGAGGAGCGGCTGCCCCCCGATGGTGGCGATCTGCGCCGGGGAATACGTCGTGTCGAAGGGACGCCCGCCGGGCGCCGACATCCAGATCATCTCCCCGGTACGCTTGTCGAAAGCGAAGAACCGCTGGCCGCCGCGGGCGTGGGCGCCCCATATCGAAGTCAGCGCGCTCACGATCACGTGGTCGCGGAACACCAGGGGCGAGGCGGTGCGGCCGCCGTGGGTCGAAACCAGTCCGATCTCCTCGGGGAGCGAGCGGGTCCAGCGCAGCGACCCGTCCTCGACGGAGAACGCGCTGAGCTGCCCCCCCACGGTCATCATGAACACCGAGCCGGTCTCGGCGTCCACCGCGGGCGCCGCCCAGCCCACCCGGCGCGGCGGGGCGTCCGAGTGGTAGATGTTCTGCCGGACTTCCCAGAGGACATCGCCGGTCCCGGCGTCGAGCGCCACCAGCCGTTCCTGTCGCGTCGCGCCTTCGCCGAATCCGTTCTGCGCGAACAGCCGGTCCCCGAGGACGACAGGGGTGGAGCGGCCGCCGAACGGGGCCCGGAAGAGGAGGTTCTCGCCGTCGGGCGACCACGACTCGGGGAATCCGACGCCGACGGCGATCCCGTCGCGGGTCGGACCCCTGCGCTCCGGCCAGTCGGGAGCGGATGCTCCCGGCGCCCCGACTGCGGACCCCGAAATGGCGATCACCGCCACGACTGCAAGCCAGCCGGACCGGCCAGCCAAGAGACTCTTTGAACCAGATTGAGCGCGCATGCCGACAAGGAATTCTATGCCAGCGATTCCGGACCCCACGGGAGCGTCGGGCTGAGCGGGCACAATACGCAGCGGCCCGTGCGAATCCTCCTTGCAGCCCTGCTGCTCGCTCCCGTCGTCTCGCTGGCGGGCCCGCCCGCCGAAGGAACTCCGCCGCAGGCGCCGGCCGCGTCCGGGGCGACCCCGGCGGAGGCGGCGCACGGCGCCTGGCCCGGGTGGCGGGGACCGCGCGGCGACGGCGTCTCGGAGGCGACCGGACTCCCGGTGCGCTTCGATCCGGAAGCGAACGGCCTCTGGAAGATACGGCCTCCCGGCCGCGGGCACTCCTCGCCGATCGTCCAGGACGGCCGGATCTTCCTCTCCGCCTCGGTCGCGGGCGAGCCCGTCCCGGGCCACGGGCCGCCCGTCCACATGCGCGACGGCGCGGTCTATCTCCACCCGGGGAGCACCCACGGCGACCGCTCGCATCGACTCCTCGCGCTCGCCTACGACGCCAGGAGCGGCGAGGAGCTCTGGCGCCGGACGGTCCACGACGGGCCCGTCCACGACAACCGCCACCAGAGCAACACCTACGCCTCGCCCACCGCGGTGACCGACGGATCGCGCGTCTACTTCTGGTTCGGCTCGGAGGGCCTCTTTGCGTTCACACTGGACGGGGATCCGGTGTGGGAGGCGGACCTCGGCGACTTCGGCGTCTGGGGTCTCGGGCACGGCATCTCGCCCGTGCTCCACGGCGAGCACATCATCCTGGTCTGCGACGACGACGCCGGCGACGGGTCGGTGATCCTCGCGGTGGACCGCGGAACCGGCGAGGTGGCGTGGACGACGCCCCGCCGGGTGCGCAAGAGCTGGGCGACGCCGGCGCTCATCCCGGTGGGTGACGGGGTCCAGCTCTTCGTGCCGAGCTACAACCTGGTGGCCGGCTACGACCCGGAGACCGGCGCCGAGCTGTGGCGGAGCGAGGGGTTCGACTCGAACCTCGTCCACACCCCCGTCCATCAGGCGTTCGGCGACGGACGCCTGGTCTTCGCCTCGACCGGCTACCCGAGGAAGGAGATGCGGGCGCTCGAGATCCTCCCCGACGCGCCGCCCCGCATCCGCTGGCGCCACGAACGCGGGACCGGGTACCTGCCTTCGGCGCTCCTCTACCAGAACATCCTGTTCTTCCTCTCGGACGGCGGCGTCATCACCGCGCTGAACCCCGACGACGGGTCGGTCCACTTCCAGGCGCGCCCCCCGCAGCCGGGGCGCTACCACGCTTCGCCGCTGGGGTACGAGGGACAGGTGCTCATCGCCAGCCTCGAAGGGGATCTGACGGTGTTCCGAGCCGCGCCCGAGTTCGGGATCGTCGCCACCAGTTCGCTGCCGGAGGCGGTCTGGGCCTCGCCCGCCGTCTCCGGGAACACGATGTTCCTGCGCACCGTCGACCACCTCTACGCCTTCCGCGAGGCCGGGGAGGCGACCACCGCCGCCGCGCGGCCGCGAGGAGAGCCCCGATGAAGCAGCGACGCCACCTCTACGGCGCCTGCGCGGCGTTGCTGATCGCCGCCAGCGCCGGCGCCCAGGCCGAATGGCCGCAGTGGCGCGGCCCGGGCGGCGCCGGAAGGGCGGATTCGACCGCCCCCAGCCGCTGGGGACCGGAGGAGAACGTCCTCTGGCGGACGCCCCTCGAGGGCCGGGGCCATTCCTCGCCGATCGTGGTGGGCGACCTGCTCTTCGTGACCTCGGCGGTCGCCGGGGATCCGGCGCCCGACAACCGGGCCATCGTCCACTTCCTCGGCGGGGAGGAGTTCCTCCACCCGGACAGCATGGGCGCCGACCAACGGATCGATGTCCTGCTGCTCGCGCTGGAGCGGGAGAGCGGCGCGGTGCGCTGGAGGCGGGTCGCGCGCTCCGGCGCGCTGCCCTACGACAACCGCCACCGGGTGAGTTCCTACGCGAACCCCACGCCGGTGAGCGACGGCGAGCGCGTCATCGTGTGGTTCGGGACCCACGGGCTCCACGCCTTCGACCTCGGGGGCGAGCCGGTCTGGGAGCGGGACTTCGGCGGCGTGGGGACCGTGGGGATGGGCGTCGGCGTCTCGCCGGTCCTCGTGGAAGGGCTCGGCCTCGTGGTCATCCAGAACGATGTCGAGCAGGGGGAGGGCTCGTTCCTGCTGGCCGTCGACACCGCCTCGGGCGACGTGCGCTGGCGGGTGGACCGGGGCGAGCGGGTCGGCTGGGCCACCCCGGTCGTCGCGACCGCTTCCGACGGAGCGCCCGTCGTCGTGACCGTCGGCACGACGACGAACCAGGGCTACGACGCCTCAACCGGAGCCCTTCTCTGGGAGTCCGACGGCCTCGGCGGCAATGCGGTGCCGAGCCCGGTTCCCTCGGGCGAGGGCGTGGTGTTCGCCGCGACCGGCTACCCCCGAAAGCGCGTCGTCGCGCTCGATGTCTCGGACGGGAAGGAGCTGTGGGAGTACCGGAAGGGGCAGGGGTACGTCCCGTCGCCCGCCTACCACCGGGGCCTGCTCTACCTGGTGAGCGACGGCGGGATCCTGACCGCGCTCGACGGCGCAACCGGCGAGATCGTCTACGAGGGTGGGCGCATGCCGCTGCCGTCGAGGTTCTTTTCCTCCCCGGTCATCGCCGGGGAGCGTCTCTATCTGACCAGCGAGGACGGCGACACCCACGTCATCCGAACCGGCCCGCGATTCCAGGTGCTCGCCACGAACAGCCTGGACGAGCCGGTCATGGCCTCGCCGGTCGTCGTGGACGGCGCGATGTATCTGCGAGGGGTGGAGTCGCTCTACGCGATCGCCCCCGACCCCGACTTCGGCGCGGGAGACCCGCCGGGGATCCGCTGACGGCGGAGGGACTTCATGAACAGCCAGTTTTTCCTGAGCGGCCGTCGCGCCGCCCTGCGCGCCCCGTTCGGCGGAGCCCTCGCGGCCTCGCTGGCCCTGGGCGCGGCGCTGATCGCCGGGTGCGGAGCGCCTCCGGCCCCGGAGATCCCGCGCTACGACGCGCGCCAGTTCTACGAGACCGAGCAGGTCTTCGGCGCCTCGTTCTCGCCCGACGAGACCCGGGTCCTCATGACCTCGGACCGCACCGGCGTCATGAACGTCTACGCCCAGCCGGTGGCCGGCGGCGAACCGGAGGCCCTCACCGCCTCGGCGGCGGAGTCCCGGATGTCGGTGGCGTTCTTTCCGGAAGACGACCGGATCCTCTTCACCGCCGACGAGGGCGGGAACGAGCTGAACCACCTCTACGTCCGCGACCCGGAGGGCGAGGTCACCGACATCACGCCGGGCGAGAACCTGAAGGCGGGCTTCAGCGGGTTCAGCGAGGACGGGTCCCGGTTCTTCGTCACCAGCAACGAGCGCGACCCGCAGGCGTTCGACCTCTACGAGTACGACGCGGCCACCCTCGAGCGGCGCCTCGCCTGGGAGAACCCGGGGGGCTTTCAGCCCGGCCCGGTGAGCGGTGACGGGCGCTGGCTGGCCACGAGCCGGGCGTCGAACAACGCCGATTCGGATGTCTACCTGGTGGACCTCGAGGATCCCTCCGCCGAGCCTCGCCACGTGACGCCCCACGAGGGGGACGCGAGCCACGCCCCGATTGGCTTTCCGCCGGGATCCTCCACCCTCGTCTACGCGACGAACGCCCACGGGGAGTTCAACGAAGCGTGGACCTGGGATCCGGCCACCGATGAGCACGCGCCGCTGGTCCAGGCGGACTGGGACGTGGTCTTCGTCTACTGGTCGGATGCGGGGACCTACCGGGTGAGCGGCGTGAACGCCGACGCCTCGACCGCGATCACCGTGCTCGACACCCGCTCGGGCGAGCCGCTCGTTCTGCCGGATCTGCCCGGGGGAGACATCTCCGGCGTCTCGTTTTCGCCGACCGAAACGAAGATGGCGTTCTACCTGAGCAGCGACACCGCCCCCGCGAACCTGCATGTCTGGGATCTCGAGACCGACCAGGTGGCGCAGCTCACCGACACCCTGAACCCCGAGATCGCCCGCGAGCACCTGGTCGAGGCCGAGGTCATCCGCTACCCCAGCTTCGACGGCCTGGAGATTCCCTCGATCCTCTACCGGCCGCACGGGGCGACGGCGGATGATCCGGCCCCGGCGCTGGTGTGGGTCCACGGCGGACCCGGAGGGCAGAGCCGCAAGGGGTACCGGGCGCAGATCCAGCACCTGGTGAACCACGGCTACGCTGTCCTCGCGGTAAACAACCGCGGGTCATCGGGTTACGGGAAGACGTTCTTCCACATGGATGACCAGCGGCACGGCGACGTGGACCTCAAGGACTGCGTCGAAGCGCGGACGTACCTCGAGACGCTCGACTGGGTGGACGGTTCGCGGATCGGGATCATCGGGGGCAGCTACGGCGGCTACATGGTGGGCGCGGCGCTCGCGTTCGCGCCGGAGGTCTTCGATGTCGGGGTCAACATCTTCGGGGTGATGAACTGGGTCCGCACGCTCTCGAGCATCCCGCCGTGGTGGGGCGCGGCGCGCGACTCGCTCTACGCCGAGCTGGGCGACCCGGAGACCGATCTGGAGCGCCTGACGGCGATCTCGCCCCTGTTCCACGCGGCGAACATCGTGAAGCCGCTCTTCGTCGTCCAGGGCGCGAACGACCAACGGGTCCTCCAGATCGAGAGCGACGAGATCGTGGAGGCGGTGCGAGCCAACGGAACCCCGGTCGAGTATGTGATCTTCCCGGACGAGGGCCACGGCTTCCGCAAGCGGGAGAACCGGATCACCAGCGCCAACCGCATCGTGGCCTTCCTCGACACCCATCTCCGGGAGAACCAGGGAACATGAGAGCCCTCCTGACGCTGTTCGCGGCGGCGGCCCTCTCCGGCGCCGCCGGCGCGGCCGAAAACGAATGGGACCGTTTCCGCGGTCCGAACGGCGACGGTCTGGGCCCCGACGGCGCCCTCCCGGTCGAGTTCACTCCCGAGGACGCCCTCTTCCGGGTGGCGCTGCCAACCGGACACTCCTCGCCGATCCTCGCCGGGGGGCGGGTCCACGTGACCGCCTTCGAGGATGAGGCGTTTCTGACGATCGCGCTCGATCAGGAGACCGGAGACGAGCTCTGGCGTTCGGTTGCGGCCCGCGAGCGGTTCACCGAGGTGGACAACCGGAACAACGCCGCCTCCCCCAGCGTCGTCGCCACCCCCGACGAGGTCTACGCGTTCTTTCCGGACCTCGGCCTCATCGCCTACGACGGCGAGGGCGGGGAGCGCTGGCGGCTCCCGCTCGGCCCGTTCGACAACCTCTACGGGATGGGGGCCTCCCCGATCCTCGTCGAGGACATGGTCGTGCTCGTGCTCGACCAGAACCTCGACTCCGAGATCATCGCCGTCTCCCGGGACGGCGGCGAGATCCGGTGGCGCACCGAACGCCCCGAAGCCACCAGCGGGCACTCGACCCCGGTGCTCCGCGAAACCAGCGAGGGGCTCGAGATCCTCGCCCCCGGGAGCTTCCTGCTGACCGCCTACGCGGCGGCGGACGGGGCGCGCCGCTGGTGGGTCCGCGGACTCCCGTGGGAGATGAAGTCCACCCCGCTCATCGACGACGACTTCGTCTACGTGAACGGCTACGGCGCTCCGCTGAACCAGCCCGGGAACCAGCGCACCGCGCCCAGTTTCTCCGACGCGCTCGCAGCCTCGGACACCGACGGCGACGGCGGCATCAGCCGGGAGGAGGCCGAAGGGCACCCCTCCTCCTGGTTCGGGGTCATCGACCTGAACCGCGACGATGTGCTCCAGGCCTCGGAGTGGACCTACTACGAGGCGGTCCTCGAGTCGCAGAACGGCGTGCTCGCGATCCGGCCGGGCGCCGAGGGGGAGACCGGCGATCTGACCGAGCGGAACACCGCCTGGAGCTATCGCCGGCGGGTCCCGCAGCTTCCCTCGCCGCTGCTCTACGGGGGCGTCTTCTACATGGTGAACGACGGCGGCGTCGTGACCGCCCTCGACCCGCAGTCCGGCGAGCGCCTCTCGCAGGCCCGCCTTCGGGGCGCGGTTGACGCCTACTACGCCTCCCCGGTGGCCGCCGACGGCAAGATCTACTTCATCAGCGAGCTCGGGCTCGCCGCCGTCGTTCGCCCGCTCGAGCCCGGCGAGGAGACCTCGGAACTCGAGGTGCTCCACGTGAACACGCTCGGCGAGGCGGTCTACGCCACCCCGGCGATCGCGCCCTCGCGCCTCTACATCCGCACCGTCGAGAACCTCTACGCCTTCGGCCCGGAACCAGCGCGGCCGTAGCCCGGGCTGCAACCCCAAGGTGTGAACCCGGAGGTCGCCGCGCCAACAGCGCAATGGGAGGCCGCGAACACGAACAAGGGTCGGGCGGACACGCGATGAGCCATTGGCCGAGCCACCACTGGCCACCGGGACACTGGCCACCGGGACACTGGCCGCCGGGCCACTGGCCCGGGGCCGGCGGTTCGGCGATGCTGACCCGCCTCCTCGTCCGCAACTTCAAGCGGTTCGAGGAGCTCGACGTACCGCTGGACCACCCGGTCGTCTTCGTCGGCCCGAACAACTCGGGCAAGACCTCGGCGCTCCAGGCGCTGGCGCTCTGGGATCTCGGCATGCGGCGCTGGGCGGAGAAAGGGGCCGGCCGCGACGCCCCGAAGCGCTCCAGCGTGGTGATCAACCCGCGCGACCTGGTCGCCGTTCCCGGACTCACTGCGAAACCGCTCTGGAGGGATCTTCGGGTTCGCAACGTCCGCCGCGAGAACGGGAAGCAGCGTACGGAGAACATCCGGGTCGAAGTCCTCGTGGAAGGGGTTTCGGACGGACGCGCCTGGAAGGCCGGGCTCGAGTTCGACTACGCCAACAGGGAGAGCTTCTACTGCCGTCCGCTGCGAACGACGCCCGACGGATCCCGGCGGATGCCGGTCCCGGACGAGGCCGCGAGAGTCCGCGTCGCCTACCTGCCCGCGATGTCCGGGATGGCGACGAATGAACCGCGACTGGAGCGGGGGGCGGTCAACGTGCGGCTCGGCGAGGGGCGGACCGCGGACGTGCTGCGCAACCTGTGTCACCGCATCGAGGAGGAACGGCCCGAGGCGTGGGGGCAACTCGTGGAGGACATCTTGACGCAGTTCCGCGTCGAACTCGATCCACCCCGACTCATCCCGGGGCGGGGAGAGATCGCCATGTCCTACCGGGAGCGCGGCTTTCGCCTCGATCTGACGGCGGCCGGGCGCGGCATGCTCCAGACGCTGCTCCAGCTTGCAGTCCGTTGACAAAGTCGCGTGCAGCGCCGAGAGTGGTGAGGCGCCCGGCCGACAAGGCGCGTGAGGGAGGAATATCGGGAATATTCCGACCGAAACGCAACGATGAGCGCCCCAACGGGGCGCGGTTCGGGCGGGATGCATCGCCGCTCGAACGCCGCGGGACTTTGTCAAGGGGCTGCTTGGGCACCTCGCGCTGAACCGGGGGTCGGTCCTCATGCTGGACGAACCGGACGCGCATCTGGACATCGTCCGCCAGCGCGCGATTTACGAGCTGCTCCGGGAGCGGGCGCGGGAGGCGCGGAGCCAACTCCTGCTGGCCACGCATTCCGAGGTCCTGCTGCGGCAGGCGGTTGACCAGGATCTGGTCGTCAGGTTCGAGAGCGCGCCCCGCTGACCCCGTCCACGGGCCGGCGTCAGCCCGGTCCGGGATAATGGGGACGCGAGCCGATCCCGGCCAGCGCGCCGGGCGCGGACGCAGAAGGAGGGAACCGGGATGGAGAGTGGCCACCTCACCCGGCCGGGTCCGGACCGACGGATCGGCATCGGAGCTTCGCTGCGCCTCGCGGCGCTGCTGACCGCGGTGGTGATCGGGGCGCCCGGGGCGACGCCGGCGGGCCCGGCGCCCGCGCCCCAACGGGATCCAGGCGCGGCGCTTCTCGAGGCGGCCCGCCAGGGTGACCTCGAGAGCGTCCGCGAGCTTCTCGCCGCCGGCGCCGATGTGGACGCCCCGAATCGATACGGCGCCACCGCGCTCTTCTTCGCGGCGGACCGCGGCCACCTCGACGTAGTGCGGGAGCTCGTCGACGCCGGCGCCTCGCTCGCGATCGCCGACCGCTTCTACCAGATGACCCCCCTGAGCCGGGCGGCCGGCTCCGGCCACCGCGAGGTGGTCCTCTTCCTGCTGGCGCGGGGAGCGCCCGGAGTCGGATCGGTCCTGATCCAGGCGGCCCGCCGGGGGGACCGCGAACTGTTCGACGCGGCGCTCGACAACGGCCGCTTCGACGCCGACGCGCTCGCCGCGGCCCGACAGGCCGCCGTCGGCAGCGAGGACTTCCTCGAGGCGCTCCGCGATGTCACCGCCGAAACGCCTCCGCCCCCGGAACTGGAGGCGGAGGAACTCGGGCTCCTCACCGGGCGCTACTGGAACGAGACGGCGGCCCGCGGCGTCCTCGTCTCAAGCCGGGACGGGTCGCTGGTCGCGCGCGTGTTCGAAGTCCGGCACGGGGCGGACGCGTTCGTCGGCGACCCGCTCGAGCTCACCGCCCGGGGATCTCCCCGCGCCTTCGTCACGGCGGACGACATCCGTTTCTCCTTCCCCGGACGCGGCGGCATGGTGGAGCGCCTCGTCGTCGACAGTGGCGGCGACATCGTGACCTACCAGCCCGAAGGGGAGACCGAGGGGCGGGCGGCGGCCGCCGAAGCGGAGGAGCGAGCGCCCGGCGCGGCGCCCGACCCGGCGGCGGATGTTCCGGTCTCGGCGCGTCCCTGGCCCCAGTTCCGCGGACCGGCGGGATCGGGAGTCGCGGACGGGCAGGGGGTCGCGCTCCGGTGGGACGCCGGTTCCGGCGAAGGGATCGCCTGGGAAGCGGAACTCGGGGGACTCGGAGTGTCGAGTCCGATCATCTGGGGACAGCGCGCGTTCGTCGTCACCGCCGCGAGCCTCACCGGAGACGACGAGTTCCGCATCGGCCTCTACGGGGACGTGGACCCGGTGGAGAACGACTCCGAGCATGTCTGGGAGCTGAACGCCCTCGATCTCCACACCGGAGAGGCGATCTGGAGCAAGGAGCTGGCCCGCGGCGTCCCGCGGACCCGGCGGCACACCAAGTCGAGCCAGGCGAATGCGACGCCCGCCACCGACGGCGAGCGGATCGTGACCCTGATCGGCAGCATGGGGGTTCTGGCCTGCCACGACCTCGACGGCCGGCTGCTCTGGGAACGCGACATCGGCGTCCTGAACAGCGGCTGGTTCTACGACCCGGACTACCAGTGGGGGCACGCCTCGTCGCCGATCCTCCACGCCGGACGGGTCATCGTGCTGGCCGATGTCCACGACGGCGCGTTCCTGGGCGCGTTCGACCTCGAGACCGGCGAGCCGGTCTGGCGGACCGAGCGGGACGAGGTCTCCACCTTCTCCACCCCGCTGGCCCACTCGGTCGCGGGCGCCGCGGAGATCGTCGTGAACGGCACGACGATCCGCGGCTACGACGCCGCCACCGGCGTGGAAAACTGGCGACTCTCGCCCAACTCGGAAGTCCCGATCGGCGTGCCGCTTCTCGGCGACGGACTGCTGTTCGTCCAGGCGGGCTACCCGCCGATCCGGCCGATCTATGCGATCCGACCGGGGATGCGGGGCGACCTCACCCTGGCCTCCGGGGAGAGCTCCAGCGAGGCGATCGCCTGGAGCCAGGACCGGGGCGGGGTCTACATCCCCTCGCCGCTCTACTACCGGGGCGTGCTCTACCTGAACGCCAACAACGGTCGGCTCTCGGCCTACGACGGCGAGACCGGCGAGCGGCTCTACCGCGCCCGCATCGGCGGGGTCGGCGGCTCGTACGCCGCTTCGCCGTTCGCCGCCGACGGCCGGCTCTACTTCACCTCGGAGGAAGGCGAGACCTTCGTCGTCCGCGCCGGACGCGACTACGAGCTCCTCGCGAGGAACAGCGTGGACCGCATCGTGATGGCGTCTCCGGCCGCCAGCGACGGGATCCTCCTGATCCGCGCCCTCGACCGGCTCTTCGGCATCCGCCGCAACTAGCCCCGGGGCCGCGTTCTAGAATCCGTACCTCCCGGAGGTCCGCCTTGTTCCGACACACGTCCCCGAAGATCCGCTGGCTCCTGGTTTCCGGAGTCGTCCTCGCTCTGGCCGCCGCCGCTTCCGCCGAGGACTGGCCCCACTGGCGCGGTCCCACCCACGACGGCCTGAGCAGCGAGACCGGACTGCCCGTCGAGTGGGACACCGAGAACGGCATCGTCTGGAAGCTCCCGCTCCCGGCGTGGAGCGGCGCCACCCCGATCATCTCGGGCGACACGATCTTCCTGAACGTCTCGATCCCCGCCGACCAGGCCGGAGTCCCGAGCAATCCCTCCGCCGGCTACGGACGGCGCCGCGGCGCCGTCGAGGGCCGCGGCAACGTGGCCTACTCGGGGCACATCGAGCTCTGGGCGCTCGACCGGGCCGACGGGTCGGTCCGCTGGAAGCGCCACCTGAGCGACCGGGACACCCGGGGCCGCAAGCAGAACATGTCCTCGCCCTCCCCGGTCACGAACGGCGAGCGGGTGTTCGTCCTCACCGGGACCGGCGTCCTCAAGGCGTTCGACTTCGACGGCGGGGAGCTGTGGATGCGGAACATTCCGGCCGATTACGGGGACTTCGGGCTCAACTGGGGCTACGCGAGCAGCCCGCTCCTGCACCAGGACGCGCTGTTCGTCCAGGTCCTCCACGGGATGAAGACCGACGATCCCTCCTACCTGCTGCGCATCGACCCGGACACCGGGGAAACCGTGTGGCGGGTCGAACGGCCCACCGAGGCGATCCGCGAGTCGCCCGACTCCTACACGACGCCGTTCGTCCACCAGGTCGACGGCCGCTACGAGCTCGTCATCACCGGCGGGGACGTGGTCACCGGACATGACCTCGACACCGGCGCCGAGCGCTGGCGCGCCGACGGGCTGAACCCGGAGAACAACGGGGCGTACCGCATCGTGGCTTCGCCGATCGTGAAGGACGGGATCATCTACGCGCCCACCCGGGTCAAGCCGCTGCTCGCGATCCGCACCGGCGGGGAAGGGGACATCACCGAGTCGCACCGGATCTGGTCCTTCGACCGGGGCCCGGACGTGCCGACCCCGGTCACCGATGGCGAGTCGTTCTACGTGGTGACCGACAACGGGGTCCTCTACGCGCTCGACGCCGACACCGGCGAGGTCCTCCACGGGCCGACGCGTCTGTCCCCGGGCACCTACAGCGCCTCGCCGGTGCTCGCCGAGGGCCGGCTCTACCTCATCAACGAAGACGGGATGGCGAGCGTCGTTGCGGTCGGGGACGAGGGCTTCGAGGTTCTCGCCACGAACGACATGGAGTCCTACACGCTGAGCTCGATGGCGATGTCCGGGGGCCGGATCTTCCTCCGGACCGCCGAAGCGCTCTACTGCATCGGCGGGTAGCCGCCGCGCCGGCGCCGCGAGTCAGGTCGTAGCCGCGGCCGGCGCGCTCCGCCTCGGCCACCAGACCAGCGCCGCGAGCCCGGCGACGCCGAGCCAGTTCATCGGGCTGAACAGCGCCTCCGGCGGAGGCGGCCACAGGAGCGCCGCGGTGGACGCCAGCGCGAGAGCGCGCGCCAGCGGCGGGAGCGCTCCCCGGAGCCAGCCCACGATCCCGGCCGAGAGCGCCACGACCACCAGCAGGCCGAGGACGAAGGCCACCACCGCGCCGGCGATCCCCCGCCCGCCCTCCTCGAGGATGAGCAGCAGCTCGGGCCGGAACACGAAGAAGTAGGGCAGGGCGAAGCCCACCAGCGCGAACCGGAAGGCGGTGAGCGCCGCCGGAATGATCGGAGTTCCGGCGATGCCCGCCGTCGTGTAGGCCGCGAGCGCCACCGGCGGCGTCACCATCGACATCATGCCGAAGTAGAAGATGAAGAAGTGGACCGATAGCGGCGGAACGCCGAGCTGGCCGATCACCGGGCCGATGAGGATCGCCATCAGCAGGTAGCACACCGCCGACGGCAGCCCCATCCCGAGGACCACCGAGCCCACCATGATGAGCAGGAGGGCCGGAAGAAGCCCGTCCCCGGCGACCGAGAGCACGGTGGCCGGGAACCGGGTCCCGAGGCCGGTCAGCGTCACCATGCCGAGGATGACCCCGACGGAGGCCGCCGCCGCCACCAGCGGCGCGGCGCCGTCCGCGATCCGGTCCAGCGCCTGGCGGATCTTTCCCCAGCCCGGCCGGGTCGAGGGGTGGAACAGCGAGGCGATCACCACGACGAGGAGCGCGACGCTCACCGCCCGGAACACCGTCCGGCCCACGAGAAGCGCCACGACCAGCGTGACGAGGCCGACGCCGAAGACGATCCCGGCGGGCGCCGGCGCTCTCTCCCCCTCGTCGGCCGCCGGGGCGCTCGCCGGGCCCATGTGCCGCCGCGCGTGGAGGTGCACCATCGCGAGCAGCGCCGCGTAGTAGAGCAGCGCCGGCAGGATCGCGGCCTGGATGACCTGGAGGTAGGCCACCGGCGGGTCCACCAGCTCGAGCATCATGTAGGCGCCAGCGCCCATGACCGGGGGAACCAGCGCCGCCCCCGAACTCGCCGCCGCGGTGATCCCGGCGGCCGCGCGCGCGGTGAACCCGGTGCTCCGCATCAGCGGGATCGTCACCGTCCCGGTCGTCGCGGCGTCCGCCACCGCGCTGCCGGAGAGCGAGCCCATCATCGCGTTCGCCACCACCGAGACCTTGGCGGCGCCCCCCACCGTCCCGAGGAAGAGCCGCCGGGCCGACACCGTGATGAACCGGATCGCCCCCGTCTGCTGCAGCACCGCTCCGAACACCACGAACAGGAAGACGTAGGCGAACATCACCTTCATCGCGATCCCGAAGACGCCCTGGCTCTGGAGGAAGCCCTGCGAGGCGATCCGGGTGAACGAGTAGCCGCGGTGCGGGAAGAACAGCTCGGGCAGGTAGGGACCGAGCAGCGCGTGGGCGAGGAAGAGGCCGGTGAGGATCGGGAGCGCCGGCCCGATGACCCGCGAGGTGGCGGCCAGCGCGCCGAACAGGCCGAGGAGGCCGAGCGCGATGTCGATCGAGGTCTCGCCTCCCGCCCGGTCGCCCAGGCTGGTGGCCGCGAACCCGCTCCAGTAGAGGACCCAGCCGCACGCCGCCGCCGCCGAGACGAGCCCCGCGAGGTCGAGCGCGCGCCGCCACCCGGGATCGCCCGCCCGGGAGCGGATCAGGAAGCAGAGCGGAAGGCCGATCAGCGCGAAGGCGGCGAGCTGCCCCTGCGGCGAGAGCGCCGGCCGGTTGACCTCGAGCAGCACGAAGCCGGTGAGCGCCAGGGTCAGCGCCCGGATCGACCACGCGTGCAGGCGGGAACGTCCCGCCGATCCGCCGGTCACCGCCGGATCAGTCGGAGTCGGGCCAGATCCCGGCCTCCCGGTAGAACCGCTCCGCGCCCGGATGGAACGCGAGGCCGGTGCTGCGGGCGGCGTTGTTCTCGTTGATCGCGCGGCCCGCCGGGTGCTTCTCGACGACCGAGGCCCGCCGCTCCCAGAGCGCGCGGGTGACCTGGTAGATCAGCTCCTCGTCGACGTCGGCCCGGGTGATCAGGTGCATGGAGCCCACATCGAGGCCGAGGTAGTCCTCGTCCTGCCCCCGATAGGTCCCCGCCGGAACCACCGCGTGCCGGTAGAACGGGTACTGCCCGGGAAGCGCCTCGCGGATGGCCGGGTCGAGCGGCACGAGGTGGGCGTCCATCCCGGCGGTCGCCTGGACGATCGAGGCGGTCGGCACCGCGCCCCCGAGGAAGGCGGCCGCCGCCGAGCCGTCGCTCAGCATGTCCACCGCGCCAGCCTGGGTGTTGTAGAGCGGCGTGAAGTCCTCGTAGGTCACCCCGTGGGCCTCCACGATCGGCCGGATGAAGTGCTCGAACCCGGCGCCGGCCACCCCGACGACGACCCGGTTGCCGGCGAGGTCGGCGAGCCCTTCGATTCCGGAGCGCAGCGGAGCCACGAACGTCGCCACGTTCGGCGCCAGCGTCATGACCGCGCGGACGTCGTAGGCCTGGCCCCAGCCGTCTTCTCCCCGGGCGGCGAAGTAGGTCACCGCCGCGTTCGAGAGCGCGAGATCCAGTTCGCCCGACGCTAGCCTGCGGATGTTCTCGCCGGAGCCCTTGGTGGCTTCCGCGGTGACCCGAAGGCCTTCATCCCCCTCGCCGAGCACTTCGGCGAGCGCGCCGCCAACGACGAAGAACGCCCCGCCGGGAGGCGCGGTCCCCAGACTCAGGAACCGCGGCCCGGCGGCCCCGTCGCCGCCGCCTCCGCAGCTCCAGGTGAGCGCGGCGGCGGCGAGGCAGATCGCGGGGAGCGCCGGGAAGCGGCTCCGGCTTCGGGATGCGGCAAGCGCGGGTGTCATGTACGTGGGTCTCCGGAAGAAGGGATCAGCGGGCCGCCGTCAGCAGCCCGGGCAGGGCGGCGGCCAGGTCATCGAGAACGTGGGCGCCGGGGTGGGTGTCGGACGCCGGAAACGCGGGGAGGAGCTCCCAGCCCCCGTCCGGCGACGGGCGCAGGCGCCGTTTTCCGGCTTCGCCAGCGACGACCTCGGGAAGTCGGGGTCCCGACTGGGAGAGGAACACGAGCGCGCGCTCCCCCACCTGGAAGGTCGCCATGTGGGTGACGAGCAGGCGCGAGCGGCCCACCGTCCCGCCGGGCGTCTGGAAGCGGATCCGGTCCGCCGCATCGGGGCGCCGGGTCCGGTCGAGCAGGCGCCGGTCGACGCGCAGGGTGACGGTCGTGAAGATGTCGGTCCGGTCGGCGTTCCACGACGACTCGAGTCCCACCACCTCCCCCGCCACGATCGTGCTGGACCGCGCGACGAGCGTTCCGAGGGACGGCCAGCCGTGCGGGTCGGCCAACTCTCCGCCGCCCCGCGGGGTCGTCTGCGCCGCCGCCGGAAACGCGAAAGGGACCAGCAGGAGAGCGGCCGCGGACGCCGGAAAGCGCCAACGAGCGCAGGCGCGTTCCATGGCTCCGAGTATACCGACGGGGCCGACGGCCCCCGGCGCCCGGAGATGGCCGGGACGGCCCCCCGATCAGATCGGCGGAAGCTCCTCGCGCCAGGTCGTGCGGGCGTCCCAGGCGTGGGCGACCTGCAGGAGGCGGCCCTCGGAGAACGGCGGCCCGTAGATCTGGAGCGCGAGCGGGCGCCGGGGCGCCTCGGCGGTGAAGCCGCAGCCCAGGGTGAGCGCCGGGTAGCCGGTCATGTTCCCGATGAAGGTGTTGCCGGGTCGGCCGGTGAGCGTGTCCGGGTCGGTCCCGGCCCGCACATCGCTCGCCGCCGCGGCCTCGCTGCGAAGCGGGTCCGCCGGGGACAGCGAACTCGGCGTGATCATCACGTCGCAGGAGCGGAACACCTCGGCCATTTCGCGCTGGAGGATGGTCCGCACCCGGAGCGCCTTGATGTAGTCGGTCGCCGGATAGAACTTCGCCACCTCGAGCCGCTCCCGCACCAGGGGATCCAGATCCTCCGGCTGCTCGGCGAGCCGTTTCTCGTGGAAGGTCGCCGCCTCCGCCATCGCGACGATCCAGCCGGCGCTCCCGGCGAGATGGGCGTGCGGGACCGACACCTCGACGACCTCGGCGCCATCGTCCACCAGCATCCCGATCGCGGCCCGGACCGCCGCCTGGACTTCCTCGGTGGCGCCCTCGTAGAAGCCGCTCTCCGGAACCCCGATGCGCAGCCCCGCCACCTCGGGGGTCAGCCCGGCGAGGTAGTCGGGGACCGGAACGGCCGCCGAAGAGGGGTCAAGCGGGTCCTCGCCGGCGATGGCCTGGAGCATCGCGGCGGCGTCCCACGCGCTGCGGGTCATCGGGCCGGCGTGGTCCAGCGTCCAGCTCAGGGTGGTGACGCCGAAACGGCTCACCCGGCCGTAGGTCTGCTTCAGGCCCACGACCCCGCAGGCGGCCGCCGGCCCGCGGATCGAGCCTCCGGTGTCGGTCCCGATGGAGAGCGGCGTCAGCCGCGCCGCGAGCGCCGCTCCCGACCCCGAGGAAGAGCCGGACGGCGTGTAGTCGGTCGCCCAGGGGTTGCGCGCCGGGCCGAACCCCGAGAGGACGCCGCTGCCCATGGCGAACTCGAGGAGGTTCAGCTTGCCGATCAGCACCGCCCCGGCGGCGTTCAGCCGCTCGGTGATCGTGGACTCGTAGTCAGGCGTCCAGTCGGCGGTCGCCCTCGACCCGTTCGTGGTCAGGATGCCGGCGGTCGCGAGGATGTCCTTCGGGGCGTACGGCACGCCGTGGAGCGGCCCACGCCAGTCGCCGGCCGCGATCTCGCGTTCGGCCTCGGCGGCCCGCGCCCGGGCGTGCTCGCCGGTCACCGTGATGAACGAGTTGATCAGCGGGTCCACGCTCTCGATGTGCGCCAGGTGGGCCTCCACGACCTCCACCGGCGAGAGCTCCCGGCTCCGGAACCGCTCCGACAGCTCGCGCGCCTCCAGCCGGCAGAGCTCCGGAATCACGACCCGTCCTCCGGTCCCCGCGCCCGAAACGTCACGGCCGGCTCCACCAGGTCATCCACCTCGAGGTCGCGCACCGCCTGGAAGAACGCATGGTTCATCCGGACGGCGGGGAGGATCGTCTCCAGCCGGTCGGGCGCGAGCGGATGGTCCGTCATGGCGTTCGCCGCCTCGAGCCGCGCCACCGTCGCGCCGTCGCCGCCCTCGGCGGCGCACCCCGCGAGCATCGCCGCCCCCGCGACCGGGGCGACCGCTGCGCCCCGCAGCACTCTCCGGCGGCTGAACCGCGCTGCTTCCTGTCCCATCGTGGCGCCTCCCGAAGCGGCCCGCCGGCGCGCGCGGCGCGCCCGTGGACCCCACCGGGGGGACCGCGCCGCGCGCCTTCGCCGGCCGGCTGCTCGGCTATCCTATGCCCCGTGCTGCTGCGCGAGGCGGACCGGGAAGCGGTCCGCGCCCGGTGGAACGAGCTCGCGGGACCGGTGTCGGCGACGCTGACCACCCGCCGCCAGAGTCCGCTGGTGATTCCGGGGCGCGTGGAGTGCGAGTCGTGTCCGACGACCGAAGCGCTCGTCGGCGAGCTGGCGGATCTCTCGGAGAACTTCCGGGTGGAGGTCCGTCAGGTGGACGACCATCCCGAGGGATCGCTTCCCGGGGGGCGGATCCCGGTGATCGAACTCGCCGGAGAGGCGAAGGGCCGGATCCGTTTCGTGGGGCTTCCGGTCGGCCACGAGTTCGGGAGCCTGGTGGACGCCGCGATCGCCGTGTCCGGCGGCCCCGGGTCCCTTTCGGAGGCCGCTTCGGCGACTCTGGAGTCGCTCACCCGGCCGGTTCACATTCAGGTGTTCACGACCCCCACGTGACCATGGTGCGCCCCGGCGGCCAGTCTGGCCGTCCAGTTCGCGGTCGCGAGCGAACACGTCTCGACCGACATCGTGCTCGTCCAGGAGTTCCCCGATCTGGCCCGGGCCTACTCGGTCAGCTCGGTGCCGCTGACGGTGATGGAGCCGGTGCGCAACGGATCGCCGGTGGCGGGGGAGGGGAGTTCCGTGCTGGGCGCCCGGCCCGAGGAGGTCTTCGTCGAGGCCATCGCCTCGGTGGGCGCGCCGGCCGGAGAGGAGACCGCCGGTGAGGCCTGAGGCCACCCGCCCGCCGCGCCATCCGGACGCCGACTGGCGGCTGACGCGCCGCCGGACGCTCCGGCTCCTCGGCGCCGGGACCGCGGGACTCGGGCTTGCGGCGGGACGGTCCGAAGCTCGGGCGGCGCCGTTCTCCGACGAGGCGATCCGCGAGCTCGACCGGCAGATCCACCGGATCCGCCGCCGTTTCGGCCTCCGGCGGGCCATCGGGGTCCATGTGGAGCACCTGGAGTCCGGGGTCACGCTGTTCAGCCACAACCCCGACCGGGCCTACGTGCCGGCGTCCGGCCAGAAGCTCCCGATCATGGGCGCCTGCCTCCACTACCTGGGGCCGAACTACCGGTTCAGCACCCGCTTCCTGGTGGAGGCGCCGCCCACCCCCGACGGCGTCATCGAGGGGCCGGTCCTCATCCGGGGCTCGGGCGACCCCAGCCTGAACCGCCACGGCATGGACTTCATCGCCGACTCGCTGGCGGCGTACGGGATCACCGCGATCCGGGGCGAGATCATCCTGGACGACTCGTTCTTCACGCCCGAGGAGACCGACCAGCGGCTGGTGGCGCGGCGGATCCGCTACGACGAGCCGATCCTGAGCGCGCTGGGCTACCACTGGAACAAGGTCGAGGTCGCCGGGCTTCCGGAACTGGAGGGCGAGCGTCCGAAGCTGCGCGACGAGGGGTACGGCTACTTCGCGATCCAGAACCGCACCGTGCTGCGGAACTCGGGCCGGCCCTACATCCTCGCCCACCGGCGACCGAACCGGCGGGTGCGGATCGAGGGTCGGATCCGGGCCGACGGCGAGGAGCGGGTCACGCGTTTCACGGCGACCGAACCGGCCCTCTACTTCGGCTACGCCTTCCGCGGCAAGCTCATCGAGCGGGGGGTCAACGTCCCGGGTCTGCCGCGCCGCCGCACGCCCTCCGACCCCGACCTCCCGCTGCTCCTCTACCGGCACGACTCGGACCCCATGGCCCGGGTGGTCGAGTCGCCGGGGAAATACTCGAACAACTGGTCCGCCGAGCAGCTCCTGTTCGCGGTGGGGGCGCACCGCTGGGGCCCGCCGGGAACCCGCGAGAAGGGCGTCCGGGCCGTCGAGGAGTACCTGGTGGGCCTCGGGAATCCGTCCGGGAGTTTCACGATCGACGACGGGTCCGGGCTCTCCCGCCGCAACCGGCTGACGCCCCGCCAGCTCGTGACCGTGGTGCGCGATCTTTACGGCCAGCCGGAGCTTCGCCACGACTTCCTCGAGTCGCTCGCCCATTCGGGCATCAGCGGCACGCTCGAGCGGCGGATGCGCGCCGACGCCCTCCGGGGACGGGTCATCGCGAAGACCGGAAGCCTGGCGGGGGTGAGCTCGCTCTCGGGCGTGGCTTTTCCGTCGGACGGCCCCTCCGGCGACCCGTCTGGCGCCCCCTCCGGCGGAGACGAGCGCGCGCTCGCCTTCGCCGTCATCACGAACGGCCTCCGCACCCAGTGGAGCGGCGACGCGGTGGAGAACGAAATCGCCGCCGCGCTGGTCGAGTGGGGCGGCGCCACCTGAGCGAACCGCCGGTCGCCCCGGCATGAAGCCCATCCCCGGGCTCGACCCTCCGGAGTACGTCGCCTGGCGCGAGGATCCGGAGGTGCTCGCCGGGTTCGGCCGGACCCTCGAGGCGGATCCGGCGCGGCGGGAGATCGTCGAGGGGCTACCCAGGGATCTGCGCCTGCGGCTCTATGAGGGGCTCGTTCGCAACCGGCTCCACGACCTGCAACTGAAGCGCTGGGTCCGCTCCGGCGTCCTCTCGAAGGCCTGGCTGGGTCCCGGAGAGGAAGCGGTCACCGTCGGCGCCTGCCACGCGCTCGGGGAAGGGGACGTGGTCGGCCCGATGATCCGCAACGCCGGCGCGCTCCATGAACGGGGCGTCCCCCTGGTGGACATGTTCCGGGGTTCACTCGGGACCGCCGACGGCCCCACGAGGGGGCGGGACATCCACTTCGGCGACCTGAAGCGCGGCGTCATGGGGCCGATCAGCATGGTCGGCTCGCTCGTTCCGGTGTGCGCCGGCATGGCGCTGGCGTTTCGTCTGCGGGGGGAGCGGCGCGTCGCGCTCACCTGGGCGGGCGACGGAACCGTCGGCACGGCGGGGTTCCACGAAGGGATGACCACCGCGGTCTCGATCCGCGCCCCGCTCATCGTGGTCGTCCAGAACAACCGCATCGCCCTCGGCACGCCGCTGGAGGAAGGCGGCGAGACACGCCTGGAAGCGCTCGGACCCGCCTACGGCGTCCCCTCGCTGCGCGCCGACGGGAACAACGTGCTGGACTGTTTCGCGGCGGTGCGGCAGGCGCGGGAGCTGGCGCTCCGCGACGAACGCCCGGTCCTCATCGTGGCGCACACGTTCCGGATGGGAGGCCACGCCACCCATGACGAAGGCGTCAGCCGGCAGCTCCTTCCGTCGGAACGCTTCGAGCACTACGGCGCGCGGGACCCGGTGCGGGTCTACCGCGCGTTCCTGCGGCGCGGCGGCGCCGGGGAGGGGCCGATTCCGGAGGCCGAACTCGCGGGGCTCGAAGCCCGCGTCGAGGCCGAGGCCGACGCGGCGGAAGCCGACGCCCGGCGCTCGCAGCGCGACGCCCGGCCCGATCCGGCGACCGCGACCGAGGGCGTGTTCGCCGGCTAACTGCTTACCCGGCTACCGGACTGCGTTCGGGCCGGCCAGCGCCGGTGCTACTCCCGGCGGCGGCCGTTCGCCGGGAAGTGGTTCAGGCCGAGGCGCGCCGCCGCGCGGTCCGTCTGGTCCACGATGGCGGCGGCGCTGATCCCGAGCGCGATCACCAGCGCTTCGCTGATCTGCTCCTTGGTGGCGCCGGCGCCGAGCGCCTTCTTGATGTGTCCGTCGAGGCACCCCTCGCACTTGGCCAGCACCGAGCACGCGATGGCGATCAGTTCCTGGGTGCGGGTGTCGAGGCTGCGCTTGTCGGAGAAATAGGTCTCCTTGTAGAACTGCCCGTAGATCGCCTTCATCCGCGGCTCGAGCATGGAGTACGAAGCCGGAGCGCGTCGGGGCGTCGGGGCGGCGGCGGATTCCTCCGCCGGACTCTCATCCGCTTCCGGGTCGAAGTCGATCCCGGGAATCCGCGCCTCCGCGGAGCGAGCACCGTCCTGCGCCATATCCGATTTGCCTCACGCCCGCCCGAGGAACGGGCCGGGACTTCGTGTTACGCACGGCGGGCGACCGGTCCGGCCGCGTCCGCTGCTTTCGCCTGAACGGGGCGCAAAGGTTACCACCGCCCCCCTCGACGGCCCCGCCCCGGAACAGGTTCCCTTGCGAGGGAAGGGGAGTCGGCGCTCCGGAGTGCCCGCCAGAGCTGCTAGCTCGGCCAGAAGACCGGGATCAGCAGGCTGGCGGTGACGAGCAGGATGAGGTTCAGCGGGCCGCCCACCTTGATGAAGTCGGCGAACCGGTACCCGCCCGGCCCGTAGATCATCACGTTCGTCTGGTAGCCGAACGGCGTGACGAACGAGGCCGAGGCCCCGAACATGACGGCGATGAGCAGCGCGTAGGGGTTCATGCCCGCCTGGGTGGCGGCGAAGATCGCGATCGGCGTCAGCATCACCGCGGTCGCCGCATTCGACATGACGGCGCTGACGAGAGCCGTCAGCAGGTAGAAGGCGGCGACGAGTCCCGTCTCTCCCAGCGGAGCGGCGAGACGCACCACCCCGCCCGCCAGCAACTCCGCCGCTCCGGTGCTCTCGAGCGCCACGCCGAGCGGGACGAGGCCGGCCAGCACGAAGACGACGAGCCACTCCACCTCGGCGTAGATCTCCTCGATGTGCACGCAGCGGGTGAAGACCATCAGTCCGACGCCGGTGAGCGCCGCCGTCATGATGTCGAGCAGGCCCAGACTGGCGCTGAGAACGACGCCCACCATGATCGCGGCGGCGACTCCGGCGCGCGGCCTTCCCCCGGTCGGCGTCTTCACTTCGGCCATCGGCACGAAGCCGGGCTCGTCGGCCAGCCCCTCCAGCGCGTGGGAGGTTCCGTGAACGAGAAGGAGGTCCCCGACCCGCAGCGAGAGCTCCGCCAGCCGTTCCTTGACGGTGATCCCTCCGTGCTGGATCGCCAGCACGGTGGCCTGGTACCGCTGCGCAAAGCCCAGATCGCGCAGTGTCCGGCCGATGAGCCCGGAACCGGGCGCCACCAGCAGCTCGACCAGCCGGCCCCGCCCGGCGCTCAGATCGAGTTCGTGCTCCTCGCCTTCGCGCGGCGTCCGGAGCCGTTGGCGGCGGGCGAGTTCCAGAAGCTGCTCGGCGGATCCCTGGACGTGGAGGATGTCCCCCGGGCGGATGTGCCGTTCGCCGTGCGGCGCGGTGATCTCCCGTTCTTCGCGGGTGATGTCGAGGACGGTGACGTCGTAGCGCTCGCCCCAGCCCAGCTCCGCCAGCGAAAGGCCGTTCGCCGGCGAGTCCTCCGGAACGTGCAGTTCCGTGACGAACCGCCGCACGTCGTATTTCCGGGAGAGGTCGGGGGGCCGGATCCGCCGGGGCAGCAGGAGGCGGCCGACGGTGAAGAGGTAGAGCAGGCCGACCCCGAGACAGATGAGGCCCAGCGGGGTGATGGAGAACATGCTGAGCCCGTCGAACCCGCGGCGAAGCGCCTCGCCGTGCACCACCAGGTTCGTGGAGGTCCCCATCAACGTGACCGTGCCGCCGAGGATCGAGACGAAGGAGAGCGGCATCAGGTAGCGGGAGGCCGGCTCCTTCGCCTGTTCGGCGAGGGCGATGAAGACCGGGATAAACACCATCACGACCGCGGTCGTCATCAGGAACGGCGACAGCACCGAACAGACGAGGCAGAGCAGGAAGAGGCGCCGGTACTTCCCGCCGAGAGGCGCGGTTCGCGCCCACGCCCCGATCGCGGCGACGAGACCGGTCTTCCGGAGCCCCAGCCCCAGCACCATCATCGCGGCGACGGTGACCGTGGCGCGGCTCGAGAGGCCCGACACCGCTTCGGCCGGCGTCAGGATCCCGGTCAGGAGGAGTACGACCGGGATCGACATCGCGACCTGGTCCAGCCGCAGCCGGTCCAGCGCAAACAGGACCAGCGCCCCCACGGTCAGCGCCAGGACCAGAACGATCTCGAAGGTCATGTCAGGGCGCCGACCTCAGAACCGAGCGGCTGTCGGTTGTTCCGATCAGGATCCCGGCCGGCGAGGGGTAGGGGAGGCTACCGGCCGAAGCGGCGCGGAGCGAACCGCGAACCCCAGGGCGTCCGGGGCTTCCTGCGGCGCGGCGGCGGCTTCGGGGGCCTGCTCTCCGGCGTCTCCGACGGAGCGGGTTCCGGCCGCTCGAGATTCAGGACGACCGGTTGGAGCTGCCGCTCCAACTCTTCCTGCCGTGGTTCCGGGTCCACCCACCTCAGGAAGAACCTCTCAACCCAGTTGAGCCCGTCCCCACGCTCCCGCCGGACGCTGCGGGAGTCTGTTTCGCCCGTTGATCCGCCCATCGCCCGCTCTCCCAGAGGATAACGCCGGGAAACCGGGCGCGGATCTGGTTGCCGACCTGTTCGCCGCGGCGCTCTTTCCCTATCGGAAGTTGAAATCCAGGGGATTTCAACTTCCGGCGCGTGGCGACCTGCTTCGGCGGTCCCGCAGTTCCTTATCGGAAGCTGGAATCCTCCCGAACTTCGACTTCCCGCGGCGACTTGCTTCCGCGGTCCCACAGTTCCTTATCGGAAGTCTGAATCGTTCCGATTCAGACTTCCGATAAGGAATCTTATGTTAAGTAGTGAGGTTGGAGCGCGCGGGAGCGGCTACAAGGAGGCGGTTCCAGGAAACAGGGAACGGACGCCCGTCAGTCCTGCTGCGACTCCCGGAACTCCGTGACCGCGCCGTGGAAGACGAAGAGCGCATCGCGGTCATCCGTCGGCGACTCGAAGTTGTAGGTCCGGCCACCCAGGACCTTGAGCCGGAGGTTGTTCGCGATGTAATCGAACTCGAACGCCTCGACCTGCGCGAACGGAAGCTGGAAGGCGTCCCGGTGGTCCGTCCGGTAGTCGAATCCCTCCGGACCGACATGGAGGACGCCGCTGCAGGACCCGAAGCGGTGCTTGTGGACCACTTCCACGTTGACATCCAGCGTCGCGGTCGGCGCGACCAGATCGAAGCGCTCGCGCACCGGAGCGCGCTCGACATGGACCCGCCGGTTCTGGACCTCGTAGCCCTCGGCGGACACCGTGAGCCGGTATTCGCGGGGCTGGAGATCCCCGATGGTGACCGGCGCGTTGCCCTTGAAGTTCCGGTCGAGGAAGACCATCGCCCCGGGCGGGTTGGAGTCCACCACGATGGAGCCGAGCATCTCGGCCAGATCCACCGGCACGGAACGCGTCCGGCCGGCGCGGATCGTGATTTCGGCCTCGAACGGGTGGAAGTTCTCGCGCTCGACGCGGAGGTCGTGCGTTCCGGCGTCGAGGTCTTCCCAGCGTCCCGGGGCCGACCCCAGTTGGCGGCCGCCGAGGAAGACCATCGCGCCCTCGGCCCCGACGACTTCGAGCGCCCCGGTCGTGGGGGCTGGCGGCGGAGGCGGCCGCTCGGGGGCGTCCGGTTCGGGAGCCGGTTCCGGCTCGGCGGCGGCCGGCGCCTCGTCCACCGGCTCGGAGGCTGGCTCGTCCCCTCCCCCGCACCCGACGAGCAGGAACGCGCCGAAGAGCGCCAGAAGAAGCGCCGCCAGCCGCGCCGGCGCAGCGTGACTCGGGTGGGGCCACTGCATCGGAATCACGCCTCCAGCCGCCGGTAGCCCCGGTTCTGGTAGACGAGCGGCGCCGCGTCCGGCCGCTCGACGGCGGCATCGACGATGCGGCCGATGAAGAGCGTGTGGTCCCCTTCCCGGTGCGCCGACGCGACTTCGCAGTCCAGCCACCCGATGCAGCCGTCGAGGCGCGGGGGCGCGCCCTCCGGCGACGACCCCTCCGCATGGGCGCCGGCGAACTGCTCTGCGCTCCCGAGGCCCGGCCGGGCGAAGTGGTTCGACACGTCCCGCTGGTCCTCTCCCATCAGGTGGACCCGGAACCGGCCCGCGGCGATCGCCTCGTGGGCGCGCGCCTCCACCGCAATCGACACCAGGACGAGCGGCGGCTCGAGGCTCACCGAGACGAACGAACTCACCGTGATCCCCCGCGGGCCGTCGGCGCCGCGGGCCGTCACCACCGTGACCAACTGGGGCGCCCGCCGCATGAAGTCGCGGAGCAGCTCGCCCGCATCCGGCGGCGTCGTCACCTGCAAGGCGTCACCCGCCGGAGACCCGGCCCCGGCTCACCCGGCGAGCTCGGTGAAGTCCGCGGCGTAGCTGACCGCCACGGCGCCGCGCAGCGTGTTCGCGAGCGGGCAGCCCCGCTCATGGAAGCGCAGCGCCCGTTCGGCGTCCTGGCGCTTTCCCGCCGGCAACCGCAGCTTGTAGCGGATCCGGATGGCCCGGAGCGCCATGACCCCGTCCTCATCCACGATGTCGCCCTCGACATCGGCGGAGAGCCGGTCCGGCTGGCTCGGAATGCCGCGTGCTTCGAGCGCCCGCCCGAACGTGCCCAGCATTCAACCGCCGGTGGCGGCGACGACGTAATCGAGGGTCGCGGGAAGCTCCTCCGCCGGGGTCACGCCGTAGAAGGCCGCGATCCCGCTGTGGACCCCGAAGCGGACCGGCGTCTCGAAGTCCTCGAGGAAGGCCTGCCGCACCGGGCCGGCCTCCTTGACCACCCGCGCGTGGCAGGTGTGGACGACCCGCGCCGGACTCTCGCCGGCGGCCGGAGTCAAGGGGACTCCCCGAAGATGTCGGCGTGGAGCGCCTTGACCGGAGCCCCGCTGCCGGCCAGCGACAGGTCGAGGTCCAGCGTCGTGCTGGTCGGGGCGCTGCAGGCGTTGTCGGTGCAGAGCTGGTAGCGCACCAGCACCGAGGCGGCGGTTTTTCCCGAGGACTTCGAGGCGGCGGTCACCGGAATGCGGATCGCGACCTTGCCCTCGTAGAGATCGAACTCCCCGAGTCCCGAGAGGTCCCGGCGGATGGGCGCCGGGTAGTCGACCTCCCCGGCCTCGAACTCGGCGGGTTCGATGAGCTCCACGACGGTTCCCGTCGGGAACGGCTCCTCGGGACCGTAGAGGTGGTACCCGGGATCCAGTTCGGCCACGACCGCGACCTCGAACCGGTCCCCGGGGCGGATCGGTGACTGGGAGGCGACCAGCTCGAACCGCGCCGCGTTGTCCCAGTCGGGGATCTCGGGGATCTGCGCGGCCGCGCTCACCGGAACGAGCGCGAACGGCAGCACGAAGGGCAGCAGCCGGCGCCGGAGCGCAACGGCGGAGATGCGGGAAGAGGACATGAGCGTCGGACCTCCTGTCAGGAACCGGGCAGGCCGGCGATCTCGTCGAGGATCTCGCCCGGCGCGGTCCGGTCGCGGTAATTCACCCATACGTTCACGAAGCGGACGACCCCTTCCCTGTCCACGATGATCGTGGCGGGGTGCGCGAGTCCCTCGCGCTCGGTGCCGTCATGGTCCGTGTTGCGGATCCCGTAGGCGGAGATCACGTCAGCCCCGTCCACCAGGATGGGAAAGCTCCAGTCGTTCTCGGAGAGCCAGGTCTGCGTCTCCGCGGCGTCGTACATCGAGATGCCGAGCACGGTGGCGTCCACCGACTCGAACCGTTCCAGGGACGTTTGCAGCTCGCCGAGCTGCGCCTTGCAGAATGGTCACCAACCGCCGCTGCGGAAGAACTCGAGAACGACGGGGCCGCGTTCGACGAGCTCCGACAGCCGGTAGGCCGTCCCGTGGGCGTCCCGGAGTTCGAAGTCCGGGGCGGGCTGGCCGACCTGCACGGTCGAAGTCTCCATCCCCTGCGCCGCAGCGGAGGGGGCGAGACCCCATCCGAGGCCCAGCGTGAGAACGGCGATGGCGAGGCTACGCGCCACGAAGCCGGTAGCGGAGTTCGAGAGCATGGCGAACCGATTCTAGCATGTCGAACGCGGCGTTCCACCCCCGCGAAAGACGCGCCAAGTCATTGATATATGGCGACTTACGGCGCATGTCGGCGCGCCGACACCGTCAGGATCATCCGGAAGCGGAGCGATCCCCCGCTCCATCCCGCTCCGCGCCGTCGCCGCCACCGTCCCCCTGGTTCGATTCGAGCTGCCGGAGCAGGTCGCGCAGGGCGTCGATGACCTCGGTCTCCTCGACTTCGCTGCGCCGGAACGTCATGTGGAGACGGAACGGGCTTCCCTTGGGGGCGTACCGGAACACGAAGGGCCGCGCCCGCCCCCTGCCCGCCCGCTTGCGCTTCACCGGCGGCTCGCTCACCCCGGACGCGAGACGCTGCACGCATTCGGCCATCGCCTCGGGCGTCGCCTCGCGCGCCACCCGCAGGAGCTGCCGGCGGGAGCGCACGCCGGCCGCCTGACACATCTCGCGGATCTCCGGGGGGATGTTGAGCAGCGCGAGGGACTCGGTGATGGAGGTCCGGGGTCGCCCGACCCGGCGCGACAGCGACTCGTGGGTGTGGCCGTGCTCCCGGATCATCGCCTCGTAGGCGGCCGCCTCCTCGAACGGAGACAGGTCGTCGCGCAGGAGGTTCTCGACGATCGCGAGCTCGAGCGACTCCGCCTCGTCGGCGTCCCGCTCGACACAGGGGATCTCGCGCATCCCCACCTGGAGCGCGGCGCGGAAGCGGCGTTCCCCGGCGATTATCTGGAAGTCCTTCGGTCCGAGGCGGCGCACCAGGATGGGCTGCAGCAGCCCCTGCTCGCGGATCGATGTGGCGAGAGCCTCGAGCGACCCGATGCGCTGGCGGGGCTGGTCGGGGTTGGCGTGGATCTGGGCGACCGGGATCAGCCGGTGGCGGTTCGCCGGTTCGTCCGTGACCAGGCTGGCCACGTAGTGCCGGTCCCGCTTGCGCAGGCCGACCGCCTCAGGCAGACCGGTTCGCTTTGACACGTTCGAGGACTTCCCCGGCGAGCCGCCGGTAGTCGTGAGCGCCGGCGGAGTCCGGCGCGAACGAAAAGATGGACTCCCGGTAGGCCGGACTCTCCTCCAGCCTCACGTTCCGCCGGACCTTCGCCCGGAAGGTGGCGGCGCCGAAGTGGGTCCGGATGCGGCGCACGGCGTCCTGCGAGATGCGCGTCCGGGCGTCATGCATGGTGATCGCCACCCCGAGCAGCGCCAGGTCCGGGTTCGGCCGGCGACGGATCTGCTCCACGGTGTCGAGCAGGTCGTCGGCGCCCTCGAGGGCGTAATAGGAAGGCTGCAGCGGGATCAGCAGGTAGTCGCTCGCGACCAGCGCGTTCACCGTGATGAGTCCCAGGGTCGGCGGGGTGTCGATCACGATCAGGTCGAAATCGTCCAGGACGTGCTGGATCCGGTCCCGCAGCCGGTAGTGGGCGTCGATGTCGCCGAGCAACTGGCGCTCCAGCTTGGCGAGGGATATGCGCGACGGCGCCATGGAGAGCCGCTCGATGGCGGTCGGGCGGATGATGTCAGCAAACCGCGCTTCCCCCGTCAGGGCCTCCAGCATCGAAGGCGCTTCCGGGTCCGGGTCGAGGTAGCTGACCGAGGCGTTCGCCTGCGGATCCAGGTCCACCAGCAGCGTGCGCTCGCCGGCCTGCGCGAACGCCGCCGCCAGGTTGACCGAGGTCGTGGTCTTGGCGACGCCGCCCTTCTGGTTCGCGACGGTGATCGTCGCTCCCACGCGCGCCTCCCCTTCCCTACTGGGAGTCGCCGAGGTCCTCGTCGTCGAGGGACTCCAGCCAGTCGGCGAGCGCCTCGCTGTCTTCCGGCGGCTCGCCGTCGGCGATCAGCTCGTCTCCGCTCTGGACGCTCCGCTCGATGACGCGGGCGTGGGCGTAGATCGGGGCGCGGGTGCGGAGCGCGATGGCGATCGCGTCGCTCGGGCGCGCATCGATCACGAGCCGCAGGCGCTTGCGCTCGATGTGGATGTGCGCGTAGAAGGTGTTCCGCCGCAGGTCGTGGATCACGACCTTCAGAACGCGGGCGTCCAGCTCGCGCAGCAGCTCGCGGATCAGATCGTGGGTCAGGGGCCGCGGGGGCTCGTAGTTTTCGACCTGGAGGCCGATGGCGCGGCACTCGAGCGGCCCGACCCGGATGGGGAGCTCGCGGTTGCCCGGCTCCTCCTTGAGCATCACGACCGCCGAGTTGTCCCTCGGGAGCATGAAGATCGCCTTGATGCTCATCTCAACTTCCATCGCGCACTCCCTGGAACAACGAGGGCGCTCCACCGGCCAGCACCGGAAGCGGAATCTCCGGCTGCCGGCGGGACGGCGCGGCGAGCGTCGAAGCGGGTCGCTCCGGCGACGTGAGTTCGCCCCGGAGACTGTTGGGGCCGAACCCGGTGATGGCGACCCGGGCGAAGGCCCCGACGAGCGACGCCGGGCCCGGGAAGTTGACCACCCGGTTGTCCTCGGCGCGGCCCGCCAGGAAGTCGCCCCGGCGACTCGGACCTTCGACAAGAACCTCCACCTCGCGACCCACGAGCGCGGCGTGGAGCTCGAGCTGGATCGCGCGCTGCCGCGCCTGAAGCTCCATCAGCCGCGCGGTCTTCTCGCCGTCCGGCACATCGTCGGGCAGGCGCTTCACCGCGAGCGTGTGGGGCCGCTCGGAGTACTTGAAGGAATAGGCGGAAGAAAACCGGACTTCGTCGAGCAGGCTGAGCGTGTCCTCGAATTCCGCGCGGGTCTCGCCGCAGAACCCGACGATCAGGTCGGTGGAGAGCGCGAGGCCGGGCGCCTTCTCCCGGGCGTCCGTGACCAGCCGCAGGAACTCCCCGCGGCTGTAGCCGCGCCGCATCCGCTCGAGCACGCTGGTCGAGCCGGACTGCGCCGGGAGGTGCATGTGCGGCATGAGCGGACCGCCCGCGGCGAACCGCTCCATCAGCGCCGGGCTGAAGTCCTTCGGATGGGGGCTGGTGAACCGGATGCGGCGGATCCCCGAAACGGCGGAGACGGCGTCGATCAGCGCCGCGAAGTCCCGCCCGTCCTCCGGATCCCGGTAGGAGTTCACGTTCTGCCCGAGAAGCTGGATCTCGCGGAAGCCGTCGCCGGCGAGGGCCTCCGCTTCGCGGACGACCGACCCGACCGTGCGACAGCGTTCCCTGCCCCGGGTGAAGGGCACGACGCAGAACGAACAGAAGTTGTCGCAGCCCTCCATGATGGTGATCCACGCCTTGACGCCGGGGACGCGCTCGATCTGTTCCGGCGGGATGTCGAGGTTGTCGGCGTGGCGTCCGGTTTCCACGATCCGGGTCTCGCCGTCGAGCAGACGCCGCACGATCTGCGGAAGACGGACCAGCGCCTGCGTGCCCAGCACGAAGTCCACCGCCGGGGCGCGGGCGAAGATCGCCTCGCCTTCCTGCTGGGCGACGCAGCCGGCGACGCCGATCAGCAGCGGGCGCGAAGCCCGGGCGCGGCCCTTGCCGCCCACGAGCTGCTCGACCCGGGAAAACACCTTCTCCTGGGCTTTCTCGCGCACCGAGCAGGTGTTCAGCACCACGATCTCGCCGCCGGGATCGGCCTCTCCCCTCGCCGGGCGGGCGCCGAGCGACCCGAGCGCCGCCGCCATCTTCTCCGAGTCGTGGACGTTCATCTGGCAGCCCCAGGTCTCGATGCGGTATCGAAGACCGGGGTCGCCCGGCGAACGGTCCTGAGCGGGGGGCATGCCCGGACGTCAGGCTCCGGGAGTCCCGCCCGCGTCGGAAACCGCTTCCCGCGGCCGCGGCGGGTCGCCCGGCGACGCGGCGCCGCGCAGAAGGTCCCGGGCGTTATCGCGGGCGGCGTCCGTGACTTCGGGACCGGCGAGCATGCGGGCGATCTCCTCGGTGCGATGCTCATCCCTGAGGTGGCGCACCCGAACCGAGCCGTCGGATTCTAGTTTTTCGACCCTCAGGTGGCGCCCCGCGAGCGCCGCCACCTGCGGCAGGTGGGTCACGCAGAGCACCTGCCGGCCGCCCGAGAGGCGACGGAGCCGCCGCCCCACCGCATCGGCGACCCGCCCGGAGGTCCCGGCGTCCACTTCGTCGAACACCAGAGTCGGACCGCTCCCCTCCCCCGCCGCCGCGCGCCCGGCCCCGGCGGCCTTGAGCGCGAGGAAGAACCGGGACGACTCGCCCCCGGAAGCGACTTCGGCCAGCGGGGCCGGAGGGAGTTCGGGGTTCGCGCTGAAGCGGAACGCGACCCGGTCCCAGCCCTCGGCCGTGAAGCGGTCAGAAGGAGGTTCGTCGAAGGACCCGTCCGCGGGCGCCGGGCGAGGATCCAGCCGGATCTCGAAGCGGGCCTTGGTCAGCCCCAGCCCGGGCAGCTCCGCCAGGACCGCGGCCGAAAGCTCCAGGGCGGCCTCGCCCCGCGCCGCGCTCAGTTTCCAGGCCGCCCGCCGATAGGAGGCCGCCGCCTCCTCGACCGCGGCGGCGGCTTCGGCGCGCGCCGCTTCCCGGCGCCCCAGCGAGGCCAGTTCGGTGCGGATCTCCTCGGCGCGCGCCAGCAGCGCCTCGGCGCCGCCCGCGCCCGCGGTGTGGCGACGCTCGAGCCGCCGCAGGAGCGCCAGCCGGTCCTCGATCCAGGCGAGGCGCTCCGGACCGGCGTCGATCTCCGCGCGCCGGTCGCGGACGGCGGCGGCGAGATCCTCCACCTCGGCCACCAGGTCGGGACGCCCCTCCAGGAGGGCGGCGGTGGCCGGATCGATCCCGGCGACCGCCTCCAGTTCGCGGAGAGCGGCGGCGAGCTGCGCGCCGGCGGCGCGGTCCGAACCGTAGAGCGCCTCCCAGGCGGACCCGAGCCCTTCGAGGAGCCGCTCGCTCCGACCCAGGACGGTGCGCTCTTCGAGCAGCGCCTCCTTCTCGCCCGGTTCGGGCGCGGCGGCCTCGATTTCGCGGAGCGCGGCCTCGAGGGCGCGCCGGTCTTCGCCCGGGGTCGCATCGCCGGCCAGCGCCTCGGCGCACGCCATCGCCTCGCGCAACCGCTGGTGCGCGGCGCGGACTTCCGCGAGCTCCCGGTGGTGGCCGCCCGCCCCGTCGACCGCCTCCCGCGCGGCCCCGGGGCGCAGGAGCGCCAGGTGCTCCCCCTGCCCGTAGACCTCGGCGAGAAGCGCGCCGACGCGCCGCAGCGCGCCGACCGGGATGGCGCTCCCGTTGAGTGATGCGCGGCTCACGACCGTCCGCCCTCCGGGACCCGGCCGCAGCACGCGCCGGATCACCAGTTCGCCGTCCTCCACCGGAACGCCGGCCTCGTCGAGCGCCTCCGAAAGAGACCCCGCACGCGAAGCGGGCGCCTGGAACCCGGCTTCGACCACCGTGCGGTCGCCGTGGGGACCGATCTGCCGGGCGCGCCCGCGGGCCCCGAGCGCGAGCCCGAGCGACTCGAGGAGGAGGCTCTTCCCCGCCCCGGTCTCGCCGGTGAGGACGTGGAGACCCTCGTCGAACTCGACGGAGACATCCCGCAGGAGCGCCAGGTTCCGGACGCGGAGCCAGAGGAGCATCTAGGGGAGGAATCGCCTGGGGAATCGTCGCGGAGCGCGGGGGTATTCGGCGGGGTACGAACGGCGCCCGAATGCGCCTCCGCCGAACCGCGCGGATCCTACGCCCGGTGGACTCCCGGTAGGCCGCCGCGGCGGCCTACCGGGACTCGTCCCGGATGGCCTCCAGCCGCTCGCGGGCCACGGTGAACCGTTCGAGGATGCGGGGGATTCCGGTGTCGCCGTAGCGGGCCAGCGTCCGCGCCTCCGCCACCACGAGCGCCCGCAGGAGGTCCCCGGCGGCGGCGCGCGCCGCCGAAGGGTCGGTGCTCCCGACCTCGCCAACCCACACCGGCGATGTCTGCGCGAAGACCGAGCCGTTCATCCCCGGCCAGGCCTCCTCGCCGCCGTGCGCGCGGACGGCGACCCATCCCCCGGACGGCAGGTCGAGCGCGCCGCTCAGCTCCCGGCGGCCCGGCCCGTCGAGGCCGGCGAGCGTCTCGACGACGGTCCCGTTGACGAGGAGATCGACCTGCGCCACCGCGCCCGCCGAGGCGAGCGTCAGCTCCCAGTTGGCGGTCTCCGCAACCGGCGCGACGCCGCCCGGTCGTTCTCCGCCGAGGCGGAAGTCCAGGAGGGGCCCGGTGCTCACGAAGCTGCGTCCTGCCCGCAGCGCCTCGAGATAGGGGCCGAGGCGGAACGGTCCCGGAGCATGGACGTAGACCCGGGTCGTCCCGACCGCCATCGTCCGGTGGTAGTTAAGCATCACGTCGGTGCCAGCGGAGGCGGCCAGCGGGATCCCGAGGTTCAGGACCCTGCCCCACAACTCGGCGGTCCCCGCCTCGCTCGTCCACAGACACGCGATCTCCAGCGTGTCCAGATCGCCCAGCACGGCGTCCGGCACGAAGCTCACCGGGATCGCCGAGAGCCCCGCCTCGCTCCCGAAGGGGTCGGGGACGCTCACCGGATGCATGTAGGCGCTCACCCCCTGCTGGCTCCGGGCGTGCGCCAGCGCGTCCCGGTTGGGGCGATCGTCGTCGGCGTAGACCGGGTAGCCGGGCCCCCAGAACCACGGCCAGAAGGCGCTCTCGATGCCGATGAGGCCCAGATGCCCGAGGAAATGGGACCGGATCTCCTGCCCGAAGAGCACCGCCGGAACCCGGTCCACCCGACGGTCGGCGAAGAACTCGGTGTCGTTCCGTCGATGGTGCAGGTTCGCCATCAGCGGGGTCCCGAAGTCCACATCCTCGGCGGCGAGGAGGAACTCCAGATCGCCGGGCGTCAACCGGACCGGACCGCCGTAGTTCAGGTGGAAGTGGTGGTCGGCGGAGCGGTAGCCGGCTTCGCGCGGGTCCCAGAGCGGATCCAGCTCGAGGACCAGCTCCCGCAGCTCGCCGGCCGCGACCTCGACCGAGCCGGTCGCCACGGTGTGCGAGAACCCGTGGGCGGCGATGACGCGGACCTCGCCGCCCGGCGCCGCCGGAACCTCGACTTCCACGACGCCGGGCGAATACCAGAAGACCCGTCCGTGGGTCCCGTCGACCCGCGCGAAGGCGTCCGGATGAAACACCGGATGGCCCGCGGGATCCGTGACCGCAAGCCTCGCCGGGAGCGGGGCGGCGACGCCGCGCCTCTGCGTCGTGATCCGCACGCGCGCCAGGGGAACGCCGAAGTCCCACGCCCGCACCGGAACCAGCTCCACCGGGCCGCCGCGCGTGCTGGCGCGCTTCAGGTGGAAGCGCTCGTCGTCATCCGCCTCGACATAGAAGACGGATCGCCCGTCGGCGGTCGGCGCCGGGGTGAGCGGCAGGCCCCGGGCGGCCACGATCTCGATCGGGTCCGGGTTCTCCGGGTCCACCAGCAGCAGCCGGTATCCGTCGCGCCCGTCCCCGGCGGGCCAGTTCACCGCGATCGTGGCGCCCGAGGGGTGGGCGCCGGGGCGCGCCTGCGATGCGATGGACTCGGTCCTCAGCTCGCGCTCCACGCCCTCGGCGTCCCGATGGACGAGGGCGTCCGGCGAGGAGCGCCCCTTCGAGAGGTAGGCGACGCCCCCGCCGGCGAGCGGCTGCGGCCGGACCTCCAGCCCGCGCCGGCTGGTGATCCGCGCGGGCTCGCCCGAGCGCGCTTCCAGCCGCCAGATGTCGAGATCCCCTTCGGAGGCGGCGCTGAAGTAGAGGTCCTCGCCGTCCGGAGACCACGCCGGATCGAGGACGATGGCGTCGTCCCGGAACAGCAGCGACTCCTCGCCGGAAGCGAGGTCGAGCGACCAGAGCGCGAGCGTCGCCGAGTCGTCGCGGAGGAAGGCCAGCGCGCTCCCATCCGGCTTCCAGGTCGGCCGGGAGTCCAGCGCCGGGGAGTCCGTCAACCGCGTGGCAACGCCGGTCTCGAGGTCGAGCAGCCAGAGCCAGCCGCGCGCGGCGAAGGCGACGCTCGCCCCATCGGGAGACGGCGCCGGGTCGGTGGGGCCGAAGGCGCTGATCGGAAGCTCGAAGCCCTCGACGTAGACGTGGTGCGAGTAGCCCTCGAGGCGGGCGTAGCGGTTCGTCCACTGGGCCGACGCCGCCGAGGAAAACAAGGCGGCCAGCAACAGCGCGACCGCGAAGCGGTTCGTGAAGGAGCCTGTGGCGCGCATGGGACGACCTCCCGGGGCTGTTGAGGGCATCAGAGACCGGATGCCGCGCGGAACTCCCGCGCCGGGACCCGCTGGTCAGCGACAAGGGCGTCGGTGACGAGCATGTGGCCGGGGGCGTGAGTGATGAGCCAACGCGGCCGGGCCGCCCGGGCTGCGATCCGGGAGGTCACGCCGCAGGCCCAGAACGCCGGGACCTCTCCGGGCCGGAGCCCGCCGGCGTCCCCGAAATCGGGAGCGTCGAGGTCGCGGATGCCGAGCGCCGCCGGATCCCCGGCGTGGACCGGCGCGCCGTGGCACAGCGGAAGCGCTTCGCAGATCCGCACGACCTCGTCGAGGCGGGCTTCCGGGACAGTGCGCATCGAGACGACGAGCGGCCCGCGGAAGGGACCGGACGGGCGGCAGCGGCGGCCCGTGACGTACATGGGAACGATCCGCCCTTCCTCCTGATGGCGAAGCCGGATGCCGGCATTGACCAGCGCCGCCTCGAATCCGAAGCTGCAGCCGAGCAGGAAGGCGCTCAGGTCATCGCTCCAGTCGCTGCGGACATCGAGGCGCTCCTCCTCCCCTTCCCCGTCGCAAAAGACCCGGTAACGAGGGAGGTCGGTCCGCAGGTCCGCCCCCGGCGCCACGGACCCGGCGGCGGAGAGAACCGGTTCGCGCGACACCTCGAGCAGCGGGCACGCCTGCGCATTCCGCGCGCAGAAGGCGCGGAAGTCGGCCTCCAGCGCCCGCGGCAGCGCCACGAGATTCGCCTGGGCGAAACCGGGCGCATGGCCCGAAGTCGTTCCGGTGAAATCCCCGGATCGGCACGCGGCCCGCAGCTCCGCCGGACTCGTCTCAGTCATTCCGCCCGCTGGACAACGAAGAAGACGCGGCGGTCGCGCTCGCCCGCCGGAAGACGCTCCGCGATTCCCGGGCCGTCCATACCCGCGCCTGAGTCCCGAAGACTCGCCGGAGAAAACACACTCGCCGTCTTCCGCAAGCAGCCCGCTCGCCCCGCGGCCGGAGGCCATGGTTGATTCCATAAGGGAGGGTGTTGCATTCCGTTACACTCGCGCGCTAGCGGCCGGACTGTATCCGCTGAACCAATACCTGACAGACGAGGTCCAGACCTCGCCTGCAGGAAGCGGCGGCGGGTTCGGCCCTCTGAATGATCTCGATCTCTCCCCCCCAGCAAACCATGCGGTTGACCGGGACGCCGCCCCACGCGGGACAGCGCGCGGTCTCCTCCTGAGCGACGCCCTCATTGTGAATCCCATGGTTTCTCTTGCCCTGGCTCGACGCCACCCGCTGCGGTGGGCGAGGGTGAGAGCGCGAGTCGCTGCGGGGCGCATCTCCTGAAGTGAGCCCGAGACTCCATAGCCCCGGACGCTTCGCGCGCGCCGCGCGCGCTGGCTGGATCGCGCTCCTTCCGCTGCTGGCGCCCGCCATCGCGCCCGCTATCCCATCCGGCCTTGACGGGTCTGCGGCGACAGCGGTCGCCGCCCAGACGCTGGTGGCCCCCGACGCCCCCGGCAGCTTCACCGCGACCGCGGGCGACACCGAGGTTTCGCTCACCTGGACGGCGCCGACGAACACCACGGTCGACAGCTTCCAGATCCGGCACAAGCTGACCTCCGCGGCCAGCTTCGGAAGCTGGAACTCTGTGGGCGGCGGCGGAACCACGACGAGCCACACCGTCACCGGTCTCCTGAACGGGATGGGCTACACGTTCGAGGTCCGGGCGGTGAACAGCGCCCACAACGGCCTCGCGGCCCTGGCGATGGCGACCCCGCAGTTGCCGGCGCCAGACCCTCCCGGGGACTTCCACGTCTACCGGGGCAACGCCAGGGCATGGATGGACTGGGAAGCCCCGACAAATACGAGCGAGATCAACCGCTTCGAGGTCCGCTACCGGACCGCCGAGAGCTGGCCGACCCCTGCGGGGCCCTTCACGAACTGGGAGGAGGTCTTCGGCGGCGGAGCGGCCAACAACCACGAGATCACCGGACTTACGAACGGCGTCTACTACGAAGTCGAGTTGCGGGCGGTGAACGACACCGGAAACAGCGCAGCCGTAAGGGCATACGTGACTCCCATCGCCGGCGGCCAGCGGACCACCCGGCCGGACATCACCGCGCTGACGCCGGGAAACCAGCAACTGACCCTCTCGTGGAGCTGGACGGACGACACCGGAGGGCTCTGCGTCGCCGGCCCAGGGGAAATTTTCGGCTGGGAGATCGAGTACCGGAAAACCGGATTGGCGTGGCAACCCACCTGGTTGGAGATGACGAATACCGCGGATGCGGGGGTCTTCAGCATCTACGGCATGGCCAGCCTGAGGACCTTCGTGCTGGGCCCTTCGTCGAGTGGCCAATATGCCCATGAGATCGGGGTCGCTCTGGATCCGGTGGAGTATCAGGTGCGGATGGCGGCGGTGGCCTCCGCCTGCGAAGACCTACCCAACTTCAACAACAGCGCGCACTCCGCCACCTGGTCCACGACCCTGGCGGCGGCCCCCGACGCGCCCACCGGCCTCACCGCAACAGCCGGAGACACCACCGTCTCGCTGAGCTGGGCGCCTCCCACGAACGTCACCAACATCACCCGCTTCGAGCTTCGCTACGGCGCCGCGGGAAACCTCGGGAACTGGAGCACGGTCTCGGGCGGGGGAGCCGCCAACAGCGAGATCGTCACCGGGCTCACGAACGGAACCCTCTACACCTTCGAGGTGCGGGCGGTGAACCCCGCCGGAGAAGGCCCTGCGGCCACGACGACCGCGACGCCGACGCCGCCGCCGCCCGATGCGCCGGGTCTGAGCGCGACGCCGGGCGACACGAAAGTGACGCTGAACTGGACGGCGCCGACGAACACGACGGACATCGACAAGTACCAGTTCCAGTACCGGACGAGCCCGAGCGGGGCGTGGGTCACCTGGGCGGACGTGGCTGGCGGCGGGACGGCGTCGAGCCAGGAGGTGACCGGGCTGACGAACGGGACGGCCTACGACTTCGAGGTGCGGGCGGTGAACGCCGGGGGCAACGGTGCGGCCGCCCAGGTGACGGCGACGCCGAACCCGCCGATCCCCGAGGCTCCGGGTCTGAGCGCGACGCCGGACGACACGAAGGTGACGCTGAACTGGACGGCGCCGACGAACACGACGAACATCGACAAGTACCAGTTCCAGTACCGGACGAGCCCGAGCGGGGCATGGGTCACCTGGGCGGACGTGGCTGGCGGCGGGACGGCGTCGAGCCAGGAGGTCACCGGGCTGACGAACGGGACGGCCTACGACTTCGAGGTGCGGGCGGTGAACGCCGGGGGCAACGGTGCGGCCGCCCAGGTGACGGCGACCCCGAACCCGCCGCTGCCCGAGGCGCCGGGTCTGTCTGCGACGCCGGACGACACGAAGGTGACGCTGAACTGGACGGCGCCGACGAACACGACGAACATCGACAAGTACCAGTTCCAGTACCGGACGAGCCCGAGCGGGGCGTGGGTCACCTGGGCGGACGTGGCTGGCGGCGGGACCGCGTCGAGCCAGGAGGTCACCGGGCTGACGAACGGGACCGCCTACGACTTCGAGGTGCGGGCGGTGAACAGCGGGGGCAACGGTGCGGCCGCCCAGGTGACCGCGACCCCGAACCCGCCGCTGCCCGAGGCGCCGGGTCTCACGGCGACGCCGGACGACACGAAGGTGACGCTGAACTGGACGGCGCCGACGAACACGACGAACATCGACAAGTACCAGTTCCAGTACCGGACGAGCCCGAGCGGGGCGTGGGTCACCTGGGCGGACGTGGCGGGCGGCGGAACGGCGTCGAGCCAGGAGGTCACCGGGCTGACGAACGGGACCGCCTACGACTTCGAGGTGCGGGCGGTGAACAGCGGGGGCAACGGTGCGGCCGCCCAGGTGACGGCGACCCCGAACCCGCCGCTGCCCGAGGCGCCGGGTCTCACGGCGACGCCGGACGACACGAAGGTGACGCTGAACTGGACGGCGCCGACGAACACGACGAACATCGACAAGTACCAGTTCCAGTACCGGACGAGCCCGAGCGGGGCGTGGATCACCTGGGCGGACGTGGCGGGCGGCGGGACGGCGTCCACCCAGGAGGTGACCGGGCTGACGAACGGGACCGCCTACGACTTCGAGGTGCGGGCGGTGAACAGCGGGGGCAACGGGGCGGCCGCCCAGGTGACGGCGACCCCGAACCCGCCCGCGCCCGAGGCGCCGGGTCTCACGGCGACGCCGGACGACACGAAGGTGACGCTGAACTGGACGGCGCCGACGAACACGACGAACATCGACAAATACCAGTTCCAGTACCGGACGAGCCCGAGCGGGGCGTGGGTCACCTGGGCGGACGTGGCGGGCGGCGGGACGGCGTCCACCCAGGAGGTCACCGGGCTGACGAACGGGACGGCCTACGACTTCGAGGTGCGGGCGGTGAACGCCGGGGGCAACGGGGCGGCCGCCCAGGTGACGGCGACGCCGAACCCGCCGCTGCCCGAGGCGCCGGGTCTGAGCGCGACGCCGGACGACACGAAGGTGACGCTGAACTGGACGGCGCCGACGAACACGACGAACATCGACAAGTACCAGTTCCAGTACCGGACGAGCCCGAGCGGGGCGTGGGTCACCTGGGCGGACGTGGCTGGCGGCGGAACGGCGTCCACCCAGGAGGTCACCGGGCTGACGAACGGGACCGCCTACGACTTCGAGGTGCGGGCGGTGAACAGCGGGGGCAACGGTGCGGCCGCCCAGGTGACGGCGACCCCGAACCCGCCGCTGCCCGAGGCGCCGGGTCTGAGCGCGACGCCGGGCGACACGAAGGTGACGCTGAACTGGACGGCGCCGACGAACACGACGAACATCGACAAGTACCAGTTCCAGTACCGGACGAGCCCGAGCGGGGCGTGGATCACCTGGGCGGACGTGGCTGGCGGCGGAACGGCGTCCACCCAGGAGGTCACCGGGCTGACGAACGGGACGGCCTACGACTTCGAGGTCCGGGCGGTGAACGCCGGGGGCAACGGGGCGGCCGCCCAGGTGACGGCGACCCCGAACCCGCCCGCGCCCGAGGCGCCGGGTCTCACGGCGACGCCGGACGACACGAAGGTGACGCTGAACTGGACGGCGCCGACGAACACGACGAACATCGACAAGTACCAGTTCCAGTACCGGACGAGCCCGAGCGGGGCGTGGGTCACCTGGGCGGACGTGGCTGGCGGCGGGACGGCGTCGAGCCAGGAGGTGACCGGGCTGACGAACGGGACCGCCTACGACTTCGAGGTGCGGGCGGTGAACAGCGGGGGCAACGGTGCGGCCGCGCAGGTGACCGCGACCCCGAACCCGCCGCTGCCCGAGGCGCCGGGTCTCACGGCGACGCCGGACGACACGAAGGTGACGCTGAACTGGACGGCGCCGACGAACACGACGAACATCGACAAGTACCAGTTCCAGTACCGGACGAGCCCGAGCGGGGCGTGGGTCACCTGGGCGGACGTGGCGGGCGGCGGAACGGCGTCGAGCCAGGAGGTCACCGGACTGACGAACGGGACGGCCTACGACTTCGAGGTCCGGGCGGTGAACGCCGGGGGCAACGGTGCGGCCGCCCAGGTGACGGCGACCCCGAACCCGCCGCTGCCCGAGGCGCCGGGTCTGTCTGCGACGCCGGACGACACGAAGGTGACGCTGAACTGGACGGCGCCGACGAACACGACGAACATCGACAAGTACCAGTTCCAGTACCGGACGAGCCCGAGCGGGGCGTGGGTCACCTGGGCGGACGTGGCTGGCGGCGGGACGGCGTCGAGCCAGGAGGTGACCGGGCTGACGAACGGGACCGCCTACGACTTCGAGGTGCGGGCGGTGAACGCCGGGGGCAACGGGGCGGCCGCCCAGGTGACGGCGACCCCGAACCCGCCGCTGCCCGAGGCGCCGGGTCTCACGGCGACGCCGGGCGACACGAAGGTGACGCTGAACTGGACGGCGCCGACGAACACGACGAACATCGACAAGTATCAGTTCCAGTACCGGACGAGCCCGAGCGGGGCGTGGGTCACCTGGGCGGACGTGGCGGGCGGCGGGACGGCGTCGAGCCAGGAGGTGACCGGGCTGACGAACGGGACGGCCTACGACTTCGAGGTCCGGGCGGTGAACAGCGGGGGCAACGGTGCGGCCGCCCAGGTGACGGCGACCCCGAATCCGCCGGCGCCGGATGCACCCAGCAGCTTCATTGCGACGGCGGGGGATGCCGAGGTTGCCCTGAGCTGGACGGCGCCGACGAACGCGACGATCACCGGGTTCGAGGTGCGCCACCGGGCGACGACCGGGGGGAGCTTCGGGAACTGGGATCCGGCGGGCGGGGCCACGGCCACCAGCCACACGGTGACGGGGCTGGCGAACGGGACGGACTACACGTTCGAGTTGCGGGCGGTGAACGCCGGCGTGGAGGGTCTCGCCGCCACCGCGACCGCGACGCCCCTCCTCCCCGCGCCGCGGTTCTTCTACGCGACGGGGGGAGACACCCTAGTCGTGCTGAACTGGGGGGCGCCGGTTACCACCAGTCCGATCACGGGCTACGAATACCGCTACCGGAAGAGTTCAGCGACGATCGAGGGAACGTGGACCACGGTGCCGGGCGGAGCCTCCGTCAGCACGGAGCTCGTCAGAGGCCTGGAGAACGATACGGAATACACGTTCGATCTACGCGCCGTGAACGGGGCTTTCGCCACGGATAGGACCGAGCCAGGACTGGCGACGCCGGCCCCTCCGGACAACTTCACCGCGACGCCGGGCGACAGTGCGGTCGGGCTGAGCTGGGCCATCCCCCCGGCGAACATCAGTCAGATCACCGGCTATCAGGTCCGCCACAAGGTGACGAACGGCGGGAGCTTCGTGCCCTGGGACCTGGTGTTCGGCGGCGCGAACGCCAGGAACACCACGATCACCGGCCTGACGAACGGGACGAACTACACGTTCGAGGTACGGGCGCAGAACCCCGTGGAGGACGGCCTCCCAGCCACCACGACCGCGACGCCGACGCTGGGGGGGAACCAGGCGCCGACGGTGGTGGGGACCGGGATCGACGACCAGACCGTCGCGGCGGGAGCGACGAAGGCCGTGACGCTCGCCGGCGCGTTCAACGATCCGGACGGCGACAACAACGACCTGACCTACTCGGCGGTTTCGGGCGACCCGACGAAGGCGACCGTCTCGGTCAACGGGACTTCGCTGACGATCACCGGGGTCGCGATGGGGACCGCGACGGTCACGGTGACCGCCACCGATACGGGCGGTCTGTCGGCGACCGACTCGTTCACAGTGACGGTGTCCGGGACGAACCAGGCGCCGACGGTGGCGAACCCGATTGCGGACCAGGCCCTTGTCGCGGGAACCACCCGTTCCGTGGGGCTTATCAGCGTGTTCAGCGATCCCGAGGGCCAGCCGCTGACGTTCGCGGCCAGTTCGGATGACCCCGCGCTGGCGACCGTGTCGGTGAGCGGGACCACGCTGACGATCAACGCGGTCGCTGCGGGGACACCGATGGTCACCGTGACGGCGACCGATCCGGGCGGTCTGTCGGCCACCGACACATTCACGGTGACGGTCTCCGGGACGAACCAGGCGCCGACGGTGGTGGGATCCGGGATCGCGGATCAGACCGTCACCGTGGGAGCCTCGAGCGACGTGTTGCTTGCCGGCGTCTTCAGCGATCCCGAGGGCCAGCCGATGACGCTCACGGCCGTTTCGGGTGACACCGCGAAGGCGACCGTCTCGGTCAGCGGGACGACCCTGACGATCTCCGGGCTGACCGTGGGCACAGCGACCGTCACGGTGACGGCCACCGATCCGGGCGGCCTGTTTGTCACCGACTCCTTCACGGTGACGGTCTCGCCGGCGAACCAGCCGCCGACGGTGGTGGGGACCGGGATCGACGACCAGACCGTCGCGGCGGGAGGAACGACGGACGTGACGCTCGCCGGCGCGTTCAACGATCCGGACGGCGACAACAACGACCTGACGTACTCGGCCGTTTCGGACGACCCGACGAAGGCGACGGTCTCGGTGAGCGGGACAACCCTGACGATCAACGGGGTCGCGATGGGGTCCGCGATGGTCACGGTGACCGCCACGGATCCGGGCGGCCTGTCGATCACCGACACGTTCACCGTGACGGTGTCCGGGACCAACCAGCCGCCGACCGTGGTAGGCACGGGGATCGACGACCAGACCGTCGCGGCGGGGGCGACGACGGCCGTGACGCTCGCCGGCGCGTTCAACGATCCGGACGGCGACAACAACAAGCTGACGTACTCGGCCGTTTCCGGCGCCACCGCGCAGGCGACCGTCTCGGTAACCGGGACGACGCTGACGATCGCCGGGGTGGCGATGGGGACGGCGGTGGTCACGGTGACCGCCACCGATCCAGGCAACCTGTCGGCCACCGACACGTTCACGGTGACGGTGTCCGGAACCAACCAGCCGCCGACGGTGGTAACCGGGATCGCGGATCAGACCGTCACCGAGAGAACGTCGGTCGACGTGGATCTCGCCGGCGTGTTCAGCGATCCGGAGAGTCAGGCGCTGACGTTCGCGGCGACTTCGAACGCCACCACGACGGCGACCGCCTCGGTAAGCGGGACGACCCTGACCATCTCCGGGCTCACTGTGGGCACAGCGATGGTCACTGTGACCGCCACCGATCCGGGCGGCCAGTCGATCACCGACTCCCTCACGGTGACGGTCGCGGCAGTGCTCCCCGGCCCGCCGATCATTACCAACGTGTTAGGGGCCGACTGGTCGGTCAGGATGTCGTGGGACAACCCCACGAACACCAGCGAGATCACCAGCGCCCAGTTCCGTTGGCGCGAAACCAGCTCGATGAACTGGCCCAACTGGGGGGCTAAGTTTGTTCCCCTGCCGTCCGGAAACTCCGCCTTGATCCCCCTACCGAACGGGATCAGTCACACGATCCAGTTGCGGGTATCGAACAGCGCGGGTGACGGCCCACCCGCCACCTTTAGCGGGACACCAGTGAACTCTCCGCCGGTGGTGGATAACCCGATCCCGGACCAGACGGTGACGGTGGGTGGGATGACGGACGTTGCGCTCGACGGCGTGTTCGGCGATCCCTCGGGCCTCCCGGTGACGCTCGCGGCTGTTTCGGGGGACCCCTCGAAGGCCACCGTCTCGCTGACCAAGACAACGCTGCCGCTCCGCGGAGGAGACGCGAAGCTGAGGATCACCGGAGTGGCGGTGGGGACGGCAACGGTCGCGGTGACCGCCACCGACACTGACGGCGCGCCGGTCACCGACTCGTTCACGGTGACCGTCGAGGGCGCCCCCGAGGCGCCGGGCAGTCTGAGCGCGACGCCGGACGACACGAAGGTGACGCTGAACTGGACGGCGCCGACGAACGCGACGATCATCGACAAGTACCAGTTCCAGTACCGGACGAGCCCGAGCGGGGCGTGGATCACCTGGGCGGACGTGGCGGGCGGCGGGACGGCGTCGAGCCAGGAGGTGACCGGGCTGACGAACGGGACCGCCTACGACTTCGAGGTCCGGGCGGTGAACGCCGCGGGCAACGGGACGGCCGCCCAGGTGACGGCGACCCCGAACCCGCCGCTGCCCGAGGCGCCGGGTCTCACGGCGACGCCGGACGACACGAAGGTGACGCTGAACTGGACGGCGCCGACGAACACGACGAACATCGACAAGTATCAGTTCCAGTACCGGACGAGCCCGAGCGGAGCGTGGATCACCTGGGCGGACGTGGCGGGCGGCGGAACGGCGTCGAGCCAGGAGGTGACCGGGCTGACGAACGGGACCGCCTACGACTTCGAGGTGCGGGCGGTGAACGCCGGGGGCAATGGTGCGGCCGCCCAGGTGACCGCGACCCCGAACCCGCCGCTGCCCGAGGCGCCGGGTCTGAGCGCGACGCCGGACGACACGAAGGTGACGCTGAACTGGACGGCGCCGACGAACACGACGAACATCGACAAGTACCAGTTCCAGTACCGGACGAGCCCGAGCGGGGCGTGGGTCACCTGGGCGGACGTGGCTGGCGGCGGAACGGCGTCCACCCAGGAGGTGACCGGGCTGACGAACGGGACGGCCTACGACTTCGAGGTGCGGGCGGTGAACGCCGGGGGCAACGGTGCGGCCGCGCAGGTGACGGCGACCCCGAACCCGCCGCTGCCCGAGGCGCCGGGTCTCACGGCGACGCCGGACGACACGAAGGTGACGCTGAACTGGACGGCGCCGACGAACACGACGAACATCGACAAGTATCAGTTCCAGTACCGGACGAGCCCGAGCGGGGCGTGGGTCACCTGGGCGGACGTGGTTGGCGACGGGACGGCGTCGAGCCAGGAGGTGACCGGGCTGACGAACGGGACCGCCTACGACTTCGAGGTGCGGGCGGTGAACGCCGGGGGCAACGGTGCGGCCGCGCAGGTGACCGCGACCCCGAACCCGCCGATCCCCGAGGCGCCGGGTCTCACGGCGACGCCGGACGACACGAAGGTGACGCTGAACTGGACGGCGCCGACGAACACGACGAACATCGACAAGTACCAGTTCCAGTACCGGACGAGCCCGAGCGGGGCGTGGGTCACCTGGGCGGACGTGGTTGGCGGCGGGACGGCGTCGAGCCAGGAGGTCACCGGGCTGACGAACGGGACGGCCTACGACTTCGAGGTGCGGGCGGTGAACGCCGGGGGCAACGGTGCGGCCGCCCAGGTGACGGCGACCCCGAACCCGCCGCTGCCCGAGGCGCCGGGTCTGTCTGCGACGCCGGACGACACGAAGGTGACGCTGAACTGGACGGCGCCGACGAACACGACGAACATCGACAAGTACCAGTTCCAGTACCGGACGAGCCCGAGCGGGGCGTGGGTCACCTGGGCGGACGTGGCGGGCGGCGGGACGGCGTCGAGCCAGGAGGTCACCGGGCTGACGAACGGGACCGCCTACGACTTCGAGGTGCGGGCGGTGAACAGCGGGGGCAACGGTGCGGCCGCCCAGGTGACCGCGACCCCGAACCCGCCGCTGCCCGAGGCGCCGGGTCTCACGGCGACGCCGGACGACACGAAGGTGACGCTGAACTGGACGGCGCCGACGAACACGACGAACATCGACAGATACCAGTTCCAGTACCGGACGAGCCCGAGCGGGGCGTGGGTCACCTGGGCGGACGTGGCGGGCGGCGGGACGGCGTCCACCCAGGAGGTCACCGGGCTGACGAACGGGACGGCCTACGACTTCGAGGTGCGGGCGGTGAACGCCGGGGGCAACGGGGCGGCCGCCCAGGTGACGGCGACGCCGAACCCGCCGCTGCCCGAGGCGCCGGGTCTGAGCGCGACGCCGGACGACACGAAGGTGACGCTGAACTGGACGGCGCCGACGAACACGACGAACATCGACAAGTATCAGTTCCAGTACCGGACGAGCCCGAGCGGGGCATGGATCACCTGGGCGGACGTGGCTGGCGGCGGGACGGCGTCGAGCCAGGAGGTCACCGGGCTGACGAACGGGACCGCCTACGACTTCGAAGTGCGGGCGGTGAACGCCGCGGGCAACGGTGTGGCCGCCCAGGTGACGGCGACCCCGAACCCGCCGCTGCCCGAGGCGCCGGGTCTCACGGCGACGCCGGACGACACGAAGGTGACGCTGAACTGGACGGCGCCGACGAACACGACGAACATCGACAAGTACCAGTTCCAGTACCGGACGAGCCCGAGCGGGGCGTGGGTCACCTGGGCGGACGTGGCGGGCGGCGGGACGGCGTCCACCCAGGAGGTCACCGGGCTGACGAACGGGACCGCCTACGACTTCGAGGTCCGGGCGGTGAACAGCGGAGGCAACGGTGCGGCCGCCCAGGTGACGGCGACCCCGAACCCGCCGCTGCCCGAGGCGCCGGGTCTGAGCGCGACGCCGGACGACACGAAGGTGACACTGAACTGGACGGCGCCGACGAACACGACGAACATCGACAAGTACCAGTTCCAGTACCGGACGAGCCCGAGCGGGGCGTGGGTCACCTGGGCGGACGTGGCGGGCGGCGGGACCGCGTCGAGCCAGGAGGTGACCGGGCTGACGAACGGGACGGCCTACGACTTCGAGGTGCGGGCGGTGAACGCCGGGGGCAACGGTGCGGCCGCCCAGGTGACGGCGACCCCGAACCCGCCGCTGCCCGAGGCGCCGGGTCTGTCGGCGACGCCGGACGACACGAAGGTGACGCTGAACTGGACGGCGCCGACGAACACGACGAACATCGACAAGTACCAGTTCCAGTACCGGACGAGCCCGAGCGGGGCGTGGATCACCTGGGCGGACGTGGCGGGCGGCGGGATGGCGTCCACCCAGGAGGTCACCGGGCTGACGAACGGGACGGCCTACGACTTCGAGGTGCGGGCGGTGAACGCCGGGGGCAACGGTGCGGCCGCGCAGGTGACGGCGACCCCGAACCCGCCGCTGCCCGAGGCGCCGGGTCTGTCGGCGACGCCGGACGACACGAAGGTGACGCTGAACTGGACGGCGCCGACGAACACGACGAACATCGACAAGTACCAGTTCCAGTACCGGACGAGCCCGAGCGGGGCGTGGGTCACCTGGGCGGACGTGGCTGGCGGCGGGACCGCGTCGAGCCAGGAGGTCACCGGGCTGACGAACGGGACCGCCTACGACTTCGAGGTGCGGGCGGTGAACAGCGGGGGCAACGGTGCGGCCGCCCAGGTGACCGCGACCCCGAACCCGCCGCTGCCCGAGGCGCCGGGTCTCACGGCGACGCCGGACGACACGAAGGTGACGCTGAACTGGACGGCGCCGACGAACACGACGAACATCGACAAGTACCAGTTCCAGTACCGGACGAGCCCGAGCGGGGCGTGGGTCACCTGGGCGGACGTGGCGGGCGGCGGAACGGCGTCGAGCCAGGAGGTCACCGGGCTGACGAACGGGACCGCCTACGACTTCGAGGTGCGGGCGGTGAACAGCGGGGGCAACGGTGCGGCCGCCCAGGTGACGGCGACCCCGAACCCGCCGCTGCCCGAGGCGCCGGGTCTCACGGCGACGCCGGACGACACGAAGGTGACGCTGAACTGGACGGCGCCGACGAACACGACGAACATCGACAAGTACCAGTTCCAGTACCGGACGAGCCCGAGCGGGGCGTGGATCACCTGGGCGGACGTGGCGGGCGGCGGGACGGCGTCCACCCAGGAGGTGACCGGGCTGACGAACGGGACCGCCTACGACTTCGAGGTGCGGGCGGTGAACAGCGGGGGCAACGGGGCGGCCGCCCAGGTGACGGCGACCCCGAACCCGCCCGCGCCCGAGGCGCCGGGTCTCACGGCGACGCCGGACGACACGAAGGTGACACTGAACTGGACGGCGCCGACGAACACGACGAACATCGACAAGTACCAGTTCCAGTACCGGACGAGCCCGAGCGGGGCGTGGGTCACCTGGGCGGACGTGGCGGGCGGCGGGACGGCGTCGAGCCAGGAGGTGACCGGGCTGACGAACGGGACGGCCTACGACTTCGAGGTGCGGGCGGTGAACGCCGGGGGCAACGGTGCGGCCGCCCAGGTGACGGCGACCCCGAACCCGCCGCTGCCCGAGGCGCCGGGTCTCACGGCGACGCCGGACGACACGAAGGTGACGCTGAACTGGACGGCGCCGACGAACACGACGAACATCGACAAGTACCAGTTCCAGTACCGGACGAGCCCGAGCGGGGCGTGGGTCACCTGGGCGGACGTGGCGGGCGGCGGGACGGCGTCGAGCCAGGAGGTGACCGGGCTGACGAACGGGACCGCCTACGACTTCGAGGTGCGGGCGGTGAACGCCGGGGGCAACGGGGCGGCCGCCCAGGTGACCGCGACCCCGAACCCGCCGCTGCCCGAGGCGCCGGGTCTCACGGCGACGCCGGACGACACGAAGGTGACGCTGAACTGGACGGCGCCGACGAACACGACGAACATCGACAAGTATCAGTTCCAGTACCGGACGAGCCCGAGCGGGGCGTGGGTCACCTGGGCGGACGTGGCTGGCGGCGGGACGGCGTCGAGCCAGGAGGTGACCGGGCTGACGAACGGGACCGCCTACGACTTCGAGGTGCGGGCGGTGAACGCCGGGGGCAACGGGGCGGCCGCGCAGGTGACCGCGACCCCGAACCCGCCGCTGCCCGAGGCGCCGGGTCTCACGGCGACGCCGGACGACACGAAGGTGACGCTGAACTGGACGGCGCCGACGAACACGACGAACATCGACAAGTACCAGTTCCAGTACCGGACGAGCCCGAGCGGAGCATGGGTCACCTGGGCGGACGTGGCGGGCGGCGGGACGGCGTCGAGCCAGGAGGTGACCGGACTGACGAACGGGACCGCCTACGACTTCGAGGTCCGGGCGGTGAATGCCGGGGGCAACGGTGCGGCCGCCCAGGTGACGGCGACGCCGAACCCGCCGCTGCCCGAGGCGCCGGGTCTGAGCGCGACGCCGGACGACACGAAGGTGACGCTGAACTGGACGGCGCCGACGAACACGACGAACATCGACAAGTACCAGTTCCAGTACCGGACGAGCCCGAGCGGGGCGTGGGTCACCTGGGCGGACGTGGCTGGCGGCGGAACGGCGTCCACCCAGGAGGTCACCGGGCTGACGAACGGGACCGCCTACGACTTCGAGGTGCGGGCGGTGAACAGCGGGGGCAACGGTGCGGCCGCCCAGGTGACGGCGACCCCGAACCCGCCGCTGCCCGAGGCGCCGGGTCTGAGCGCGACGCCGGGCGACACGAAGGTGACGCTGAACTGGACGGCGCCGACGAACACGACGAACATCGACAAGTACCAGTTCCAGTACCGGACGAGCCCGAGCGGGGCGTGGATCACCTGGGCGGACGTGGCTGGCGGCGGGACGGCGTCCACCCAGGAGGTCACCGGGCTGACGAACGGGACCGCCTACGACTTCGAGGTCCGGGCGGTGAACGCCGGGGGCAACGGTGCGGCCGCGCAGGTGACGGCGACCCCGAACCCGCCGCTGCCCGAGGCGCCGGGTCTGAGCGCGACGCCGGACGACACGAAGGTGACGCTGAACTGGACGGCGCCGACGAACACGACGAACATCGACAAGTACCAGTTCCAGTACCGGACGAGCCCGAGCGGGGCGTGGGTCACCTGGGCGGACGTGGCTGGCGGCGGGACGGCGTCGAGCCAGGAGGTGACCGGACTGACGAACGGGACCGCCTACGACTTCGAGGTCCGGGCGGTGAACGCCGGGGGCAACGGGGCGGCCGCCCAGGTGACGGCGACCCCGAACCCGCCGCTGCCCGAGGCGCCGGGTCTCACGGCGACGCCGGACGACACGAAGGTGACGCTGAACTGGACGGCGCCGACGAACACGACGAACATCGACAAGTACCAGTTCCAGTACCGGACGAGCCCGAGCGGGGCGTGGGTCACCTGGGCGGACGTGGCGGGCGGCGGAACGGCGTCGAGCCAGGAGGTGACCGGACTGACGAACGGGACCGCCTACGACTTCGAGGTCCGGGCGGTGAACGCCGGGGGCAACGGTGCGGCCGCCCAGGTGACGGCGACCCCGAACCCGCCGCTGCCCGAGGCGCCGGGTCTCACGGCGACGCCGGACGACACGAAGGTGACGCTGAACTGGACGGCGCCGACGAACACGACGAACATCGACAAGTATCAGTTCCAGTACCGGACGAGCCCGAGCGGAGCATGGGTCACCTGGGCGGACGTGGCGGGCGGCGGGACGGCGTCCACCCAGGAGGTCACCGGACTGACGAACGGGACGGCCTACGACTTCGAGGTGCGGGCGGTGAACGCCGGGGGCAACGGTGCGGCCGCGCAGGTGACGGCGACCCCGAACCCGCCGCTGCCCGAGGCGCCGGGTCTGTCTGCGACGCCGGACGACACGAAGGTGACGCTGAACTGGACGGCGCCGACGAACACGACGAACATCGACAAGTACCAGTTCCAGTACCGGACGAGCCCGAGCGGGGCGTGGGTCACCTGGGCGGACGTGGCTGGCGGCGGGACGGCGTCCACCCAGGAGGTCACCGGGCTGACGAACGGGACCGCCTACGACTTCGAGGTCCGGGCGGTGAACAGCGGGGGCAACGGTGCGGCCGCCCAGGTGACGGCGACCCCGAACCCGCCGCTGCCCGAGGCGCCGGGTCTGTCTGCGACGCCGGACGACACGAAGGTGACGCTGAACTGGACGGCGCCGACGAACACGACGAACATCGACAAGTACCAGTTCCAGTACCGGACGAGCCCGAGCGGGGCGTGGGTCACCTGGGCGGACGTGGCGGGCGGCGGGACGGCGTCGAGCCAGGAGGTCACCGGACTGACGAACGGGACGGCCTACGACTTCGAGGTCCGGGCGGTGAACGCCGGGGGCAACGGGGCGGCCGCGCAGGTGACGGCGACCCCGAACCCGCCGCTGCCCGAGGCGCCGGGTCTCACGGCGACGCCGGACGACACGAAGGTGACGCTGAACTGGACGGCGCCGACGAACACGACGAACATCGACAAGTACCAGTTCCAGTACCGGACGAGCCCGAGCGGGGCGTGGGTCACCTGGGCGGACGTGGCTGGCGGCGGAACGGCGTCGAGCCAGGAAGTGACCGGGCTGACGAACGGGACCGCCTACGACTTCGAGGTGCGGGCGGTGAACGCCGGGGGCAACGGGGCGGCCGCGCAGGTGACGGCGACCCCGAACCCGCCGCTGCCCGAGGCGCCGGGTCTCACGGCGACGCCGGACGACACGAAGGTGACGCTGAACTGGACGGCGCCGACGAACACGACGAACATCGACAAGTACCAGTTCCAGTACCGGACGAGCCCGAGCGGGGCGTGGGTCACCTGGGCGGACGTGGCTGGCGGCGGAACGGCGTCGAGCCAGGAAGTGACCGGGCTGACGAACGGGACCGCCTACGACTTCGAGGTGCGGGCGGTGAACAGCGGGGGCAACGGTGCTGCCGCCCAGGTGACGGCGACGCCGAACCCGCCGCTGCCCGAGGCGCCGGGTCTGAGCGCGACGCCGGACGACACGAAGGTGACGCTGAACTGGACGGCGCCGACGAACACGACGAACATCGACAAGTACCAGTTCCAGTACCGGACGAGCCCGAGCGGGGCGTGGGTCACCTGGGCGGACGTGGCTGGCGGCGGGACGGCGTCGAGCCAGGAGGTGACCGGGCTGACGAACGGGACGGCCTACGACTTCGAGGTGCGGGCGGTGAACGCCGGGGGCAACGGGGCGGCCGCCCAGGTGACGGCGACCCCGAACCCGCCGCTGCCCGAGGCGCCGGGTCTGAGCGCGACGCCGGACGACACGAAGGTGACGCTGAACTGGACGGCGCCGACGAACACGACGAACATCGACAAGTATCAGTTCCAGTACCGGACGAGCCCGAGCGGGGCGTGGGTCACCTGGGCGGACGTGGCGGGCGGCGGAACGGCGTCGAGCCAGGAGGTGACCGGGCTGACGAACGGGACGGCCTACGACTTCGAGGTGCGGGCCGTGAACGCCGGGGGCAACGGTGCGGCCGCCCAGGTGACGGCGACCCCGAACCCGCCGCTGCCCGAGGCGCCGGGTCTCACGGCGACGCCGGACGACACGAGGGTGACGCTGAACTGGACGGCGCCGACGAACACGACGAACATCGACAAGTATCAGTTCCAGTACCGGACGAGTCCGAGCGGGGCGTGGGTCACCTGGGCGGACGTGGCTGGCGGCGGAACCGCGTCGAGCCAGGAAGTGACCGGGCTGACGAACGGGACGGCCTACGACTTCGAGGTGCGGGCGGTGAACAGCGGGGGCAACGGTGCGGCCGCCCAGGTGACGGCGACCCCGAACCCGCCGCTGCCCGAGGCGCCGGATCTCACGGCGACGCCGGGCGACACGAAGGTGACGCTGAACTGGACGGCGCCGACGAACACGACGAACATCGACAAGTACCAGTTCCAGTACCGGACGAGCCCGAGCGGGGCGTGGGTCACCTGGGCGGACGTGGCGGGCGGCGGGACGGCGTCGAGCCAGGAGGTGACCGGGCTGACGAACGGGACCGCCTACGACTTCGAGGTCCGGGCGGTGAACAGCGGGGGCAACGGTGCGGCCGCCCAGGTGACGGCGACCCCGATGCTGGCGAACCAGCCGCCGACGGTCGTGGGGACCGGGATCGACGACCAGACCGTCGACGAGGGAGGGGCCACGACCGTTGTGGAGCTCGCCGGCGCGTTCAGCGACCCCGAGGGCCAGCCGCTGACGTTCACGGCCGTTTCGAGTGACACCGCGCTGGCGACGGTGGCGGTGACCGGTTCGACGCTGACGATCACAGGGGTCGCGTTGGGGACCGCGACGGTCACGGTGACCGCCGCCGATCCGGAAAACCTGTCGGTCACCGACGACTTCACGGTGACGGTCGAGGCTGTGCTCCCCGAGGCGCCCGGGGACTTCGAAGCGACCCACGGCGACACAAGGGTCACGCTGAGCTGGACGGCCCCCACGAATACGAGCCAGATCCTCTACTACGAGATGCGCTACGGGATCTGGGAGCCCTTCGAGCCAGGCGCCTGGACGAGGGTTCCCGGCGACGGAGGAGCCACCGGCCTCGAGGTGACCGGCCTCAGCAACCGCTATCGATACAGGTTCGAAGTCCGGGCGGTCAACGACGCCGGACGCGGCCCCGTCGCCTCGAAGACCGCGCATCCGCTGCCCTTGCTCCCCGATGCGCCCACCGGCTTCACCGCGGACGCGGGCGACGCCCAGGTCGTGCTGAACTGGACGGTTCCCACGAACACGACCGAAATCGACTGGATGGAGGTCCGCTACGGGAAGACCTCCGAGGGCCTCGACGGACGAGGCTGGGTCATCCTGCCGGGCAAACCGACCAAGACGACCTATACCGCGACCGGGCTGGAGAACGGTGAGGAATACACCTTCCACGTCCGGGCAAAGAACTACATCGGGTGGGGTCCCCACGCCTCCACGACCGCCACGCCGGTCCTTTCGGCTCCCGATGCGCCGACCGGCTTCACCGCGACGCCTGGCGACACCGAGGTCTCGCTGAGCTGGACACCGCCGACGAACACCAGCGAGATCGATGACTTCCAGATCCGCTACCGGGAGACCTCGGACACGACGACCGAGGGCCCTTGGACCACTCTCGCGGCCAACGTCACGAGTTACACGGTTATCGGGCTGACGAACGGGACGGAATACACGTTCGACGTCCGGGCGCGGAACACGGAGGGGGACAGCGCGCCGGCGACGACGACCGGCATTCCCGCCCTGAACGCGCCCGACGCGCCGGGGAGCTTCGAAGCAGCGCCGGGCGACACGAAGGTCACGCTGAGCTGGACCATCCCCACGAACACCAGCGAAATCGACAGCTTCCGGGTGCGTTACCGCGAAAATGCGGCCCCCCCGAACTCGGGAACCTGGACCACGGTGGATGGAGCGGCGACCAGCTACGAGGTCCCGGGGCTCGCCAACTGGACCTTCTACCGGTTCGAGATCCAGGCGGTGAACACCGCCGGGAACAGCCCGATCGCGTGGAAGACCGCGACTCCGGCGGCCCCGACCCCCGACGCTCCCGAGAATCTCGAGGCGCGCCCGGGAGACACCGTGGTCGTGCTCACCTGGAGCGCGCCGGCGAACACCAACGAGCCCCTCATCTACACCTACCGCTACAAGCAGAGTTCGGCGGCGCAGTTCGGATCCTGGTTCCCGGTGGGCGGCGTAAACCCCACCGAACGACACGTCGACGGCCTGACGAACGGGATCGAATACACGTTCGAAGTGCGCGGGAGCCACTTCGGAGGAGACGGCGCGGCCGCCTCGGTGACCGCAACGCCCACCCTGGCGCTACCCCCGGCGCCCGCGGACCTCCGAGCGACGCCAGGAGACACCCAGGTCACGCTGAACTGGGCCCGCACCAATGCCTCGACCGAGGTCGACAACTTCGAGGTTCGCCACCGGGGCACGGGCGGCTGGACCGCCTGGACCACCGTCCCGGGCGGAGAAGACGCCAGAAGCACCACGATCACCGGCCTTACGAACGGAGTCCGGTACTTCTTCGAAGTGCGGTCGGTCAACAGCCGGGGGAACAGCGCCGCCAACACGGCGTCGGCGATTCCGATTCCGCCGCTTCCCGACGCGCCGGGCAGCCTCACGGCGACGGCGGGCGACTCGAGCGTGTCGCTGAGCTGGACGACGCCGGCGAACACGAGCTCGATCGACAAGTACCAGGTCCAGCACCGCACGAGCCCGAACGGGGCGTGGACCACCTGGACCGACGTTGACGGCGGCGGAACGGCTTCCAGCCACACGGTCGCCGGGCTGACGAACGGGGTCCCCTACGACTTTGCGGTGCGGGCGGTGAACAGCGAGGGCGAGGGGCCGGCCGCCGAAGTGCCTGCGACGCCGATGAACCAGCCGCCGACGCTGGACAACCCGATCGCGGACCAGTCGGTCACGGTGGGGGAGACGACGGACGTGGAGCTGGCGAACGTGTTCAGCGATCCGGGTGGGCAGACGCTGACGCTGACGGCGCTCTCGAGGGACACCGCGCGGGCGACGGTGGTGGTGAACGGGACGACGCTGGAGATCACCGGGGTTGCGGTGGGGACGCCGACGGTGACGGTGACCGCCGACGATGGAGAGGGCGGCTCGGTCACGGACACGTTCACGGTGACGGTGTCGCCGGTGATCCCGGCGGCGCCGGGTCTCACGGCGACGCCGGACGACACGAAGGTGACGCTGAACTGGACGGCGCCGACGAACACGACGAACATCGACAAGTACCAGTTCCAGTACCGGACGAGCCCGAGCGGGGCGTGGGTCACCTGGGCGGACGTGGCGGGCGGCGGGACGGCGTCGAGCCAGGAGGTGACCGGGCTGACGAACGGGACGGCCTACGACTTCGAGGTCCGGGCGGTGAACGCCGGGGGCAACGGTGCGGCCGCCCAGGTGACGGCGACCCCGAACCCGCCGCTGCCCGAGGCGCCGGGTCTGTCTGCGACGCCGGACGACACGAAGGTGACGCTGAACTGGACGGCGCCGACGAACACGACGAACATCGACAAGTACCAGTTCCAGTACCGGACGAGCCCGAGCGGGGCGTGGGTCACCTGGGCGGACGTGGCGGGCGGCGGGACGGCGTCGAGCCAGGAGGTGACCGGGCTGACGAACGGGACGGCCTACGACTTCGAGGTCCGGGCGGTGAACGCCGGGGGCAACGGGGCGGCCGCCCAGGTGACGGCGACCCCGAACCCGCCGCTGCCCGAGGCGCCGGGTCTGAGCGCGACGCCGGACGACACGAAGGTGACGCTGAACTGGACGGCGCCGACGAACACGACGAACATCGACAAGTACCAGTTCCAGTACCGGACGAGCCCGAGCGGGGCGTGGGTCACCTGGGCGGACGTGGCGGGCGGCGGAACGGCGTCGAGCCAGGAGGTGACCGGGCTGACGAACGGGACGGCCTACGACTTCGAGGTCCGGGCGGTGAACGCCGGGGGCAACGGAGCGGCCGCCCAGGTGACGGCGACCCCGAACCCGCCGCTGCCCGAGGCGCCGGGTCTCACGGCGACGCCGGACGACACGAAGGTGACGCTGAACTGGACGGCGCCGACGAACACGACGAACATCGACAAGTACCAGTTCCAGTACCGGACGAGCCCGAGCGGGGCGTGGGTCACCTGGGCGGACGTGGCTGGCGGCGGGACCGCGTCGAGCCAGGAGGTGACCGGGCTGACGAACGGGACGGCCTACGACTTCGAGGTCCGGGCGGTGAACGCCGCGGGCAACGGGACGGCCGCCCAGGTGACGGCGACCCCGAACCCGCCGCTGCCCGAGGCGCCGGGTCTGTCTGCGACGCCGGACGACACGAAGGTGACGCTGAACTGGACGGCGCCGACGAACACGACGAACATCGACAAGTACCAGTTCCAGTACCGGACGAGCCCGAGCGGAGCGTGGATCACCTGGGCGGACGTGGCTGGCGGCGGAACGGCGTCGAGCCAGGAGGTGACCGGGCTGACGAACGGGACCGCCTACGACTTCGAGGTGCGGGCGGTGAACGCCGGGGGCAACGGGGCGGCCGCCCAGGTGACCGCGACGCCGAACCCGCCGCTGCCCGAGGCGCCGGGTCTCACGGCGACGCCGGACGACACGAAGGTGACGCTGAACTGGACGGCGCCGACGAACACGACGAACATCGACAAGTACCAGTTCCAGTACCGGACGAGCCCGAGCGGAGCGTGGATCACCTGGGCGGACGTGGCGGGCGGCGGAACGGCGTCGAGCCAGGAGGTGACCGGGCTGACGAACGGGACCGCCTACGACTTCGAGGTGCGGGCGGTGAACGCCGGGGGCAACGGTGCGGCCGCCCAGGTGACGGCGACGCCGAACCCGCCGCTGCCCGAGGCGCCGGGTCTCACGGCGACGCCGGACGACACGAAGGTGACGCTGAACTGGACGGCGCCGACGAACACGACGAACATCGACAAGTACCAGTTCCAGTACCGGACGAGCCCGAGCGGGGCGTGGGTCACCTGGGCGGACGTGGCGGGCGGCGGGACGGCGTCCACCCAGGAGGTCACCGGGCTGACGAACGGGACCGCCTACGACTTCGAGGTCCGGGCGGTGAACAGCGGAGGCAACGGTGCGGCCGCCCAGGTGACGGCGACCCCGAACCCGCCGCTGCCCGAGGCGCCGGGTCTGAGCGCGACGCCGGACGACACGAAGGTGACACTGAACTGGACGGCGCCGACGAACACGACGAACATCGACAAGTACCAGTTCCAGTACCGGACGAGCCCGAGCGGGGCGTGGGTCACCTGGGCGGACGTGGCGGGCGGCGGGACCGCGTCGAGCCAGGAGGTGACCGGGCTGACGAACGGGACGGCCTACGACTTCGAGGTGCGGGCGGTGAACGCCGGGGGCAACGGTGCGGCCGCCCAGGTGACGGCGACCCCGAACCCGCCGCTGCCCGAGGCGCCGGGTCTGTCGGCGACGCCGGACGACACGAAGGTGACGCTGAACTGGACGGCGCCGACGAACACGACGAACATCGACAAGTACCAGTTCCAGTACCGGACGAGCCCGAGCGGGGCGTGGATCACCTGGGCGGACGTGGCGGGCGGCGGGATGGCGTCCACCCAGGAGGTCACCGGGCTGACGAACGGGACGGCCTACGACTTCGAGGTGCGGGCGGTGAACGCCGGGGGCAACGGTGCGGCCGCGCAGGTGACGGCGACCCCGAACCCGCCGCTGCCCGAGGCGCCGGGTCTGTCGGCGACGCCGGACGACACGAAGGTGACGCTGAACTGGACGGCGCCGACGAACACGACGAACATCGACAAGTACCAGTTCCAGTACCGGACGAGCCCGAGCGGGGCGTGGGTCACCTGGGCGGACGTGGCGGGCGGCGGGACCGCGTCGAGCCAGGAGGTGACCGGACTGACGAACGGGACAGCCTACGACTTCGAGGTGCGGGCGGTGAACAGCGGGGGCAACGGGGCGGCCGCCCAGGTGACGGCGACCCCGAACCCGCCGCTGCCCGAGGCGCCGGGTCTGTCTGCGACGCCGGACGACACGAAGGTGACGCTGAACTGGACGGCGCCGACGAACACGACGAACATCGACAAGTACCAGTTCCAGTACCGGACGAGCCCGAGCGGGGCGTGGGTCACCTGGGCGGACGTGGCTGGCGGCGGGACCGCGTCGAGCCAGGAGGTCACCGGGCTGACGAACGGGACCGCCTACGACTTCGAGGTCCGGGCGGTGAACAGCGGGGGCAACGGTGCGGCCGCGCAGGTGACGGCGACCCCGAACCCGCCGCTGCCCGAGGCGCCGGGTCTGTCGGCGACGCCGGACGACACGAAGGTGACGCTGAACTGGACGGCGCCGACGAACACGACGAACATCGACAAGTACCAGTTCCAGTACCGGACGAGCCCGAGCGGGGCGTGGGTCACCTGGGCGGACGTGGCGGGCGGCGGGACGGCGTCGAGCCAGGAGGTGACCGGGCTGACGAACGGGACCGCCTACGACTTCGAGGTGCGGGCGGTGAACGCCGGGGGCAACGGGACGGCCGCCCAGGTGACGGCGACCCCGAACCCGCCGCTGCCCGAGGCGCCGGGTCTCACGGCGACGCCGGACGACACGAAGGTGACGCTGAACTGGACGGCGCCGACGAACACGACGAACATCGACAAGTACCAGTTCCAGTACCGGACGAGCCCGAGCGGGGCGTGGGTCACCTGGGCGGACGTGGCTGGCGGCGGGACGGCGTCGAGCCAGGAGGTGACCGGGCTGACGAACGGGACCGCCTACGACTTCGAGGTCCGGGCGGTGAACGCCGGGGGCAACGGTGCGGCCGCGCAGGTGACGGCGACCCCGAACCCGCCGCTGCCCGAGGCGCCGGGTCTCACGGCGACGCCGGGCGACACGAAGGTGACGCTGAACTGGACGGCGCCGACGAACACGACGAACATCGACAAGTACCAGTTCCAGTACCGGACGAGCCCGAGCGGGGCGTGGGTCACCTGGGCGGACGTGGCGGGCGGCGGAACGGCGTCGAGCCAGGAGGTGACCGGGCTGACGAACGGGACCGCCTACGACTTCGAGGTCCGGGCGGTGAACGCCGGGGGCAATGGTGCGGCCGCCCAGGTGACAGCGACCCCGGCGCTGGCGGTCCCCGGCCAGCCGCAGAACCTAACCGCCGCCGCGGGGAACGCCCAGGTCACGCTGAACTGGAATGCGCCAACGAACACGACCGAGATCCTCCGCTACGAGGTTCGCTGGCGGGAGACCCGGGCGAACACCTGGGCGAACTGGACCAATGTGATCGGGGCCACCACAACCACGATCACCGGGCTGAACAACGGAATCGAGCACATCTTCCAGGTGCGGGCCGTGAACAGCGAAGGGACCGGCCCCCACAACTCGGTGACCGCGACGCCGACCCTGACGAAGCCCGAGGCCCCCGGGGGCCTCACCGCGACGGCCGGGGACACCGAGGTCACGCTGACCTGGACCGCGCCGACGAACACCAACGAGATCGACGGCTACGAAGTCCGCTACCGGGAGGGCGCGGGGACGTTCGAGGAATGGGCCACGGTGAACGGCGGCGCCAGCGCCAGGACCACGACGGTCACCGGGCTGACCAACGGAATCGTTCACACCTTCGAGGTGCGCGCGGTCAACGAAATCCACGATGGCGACGTGGCCTCGACGACGGAGACGCCGACGCTGCCGAAGCCGGACGCGCCGGGGAACTTCAACGCGGCGCCGGGCGACACCGTGGTCACGCTGACCTGGACCGCACCCACCAACGCGAGCTCGATCACCGACTTCCAGGTCCGCCACCGGCAGACCTCGGTCACGGCCGACGGCCCCTGGACCATCCTCGACGCCACGCAGACCAGCTTCACGGTCACCGGGCTGACGAACGGGATCAACTACACCTTCGACATCCAGGCGCGCAACGCCTCCGGGGAGAGCCCGGTCGCGACGGACAACGCGACCCCTGCCCTTTCGAGGCCCGACGCGCCGGACCTCACCGCGACGGCGGGCAACGCGACGGTCACCCTGCGCTGGACGCCGCCGACGAACACGACCGAGATCACCGGCTACCAGGTTCGCTATGGCCCGAACGGCGCCTTCGGGACGTGGGCCGACGTGAACGGTGGCGCTTCCGCCAGGACCACCACAATCGCCCCGCTGACCAACGACACCACTTACACCTTCGAGGTGCGGGCGGTGAACACCGCCGGGAACGGCGACGCGGCGTCCGTCACCGCGAGGCCGCGCGGCCCGAAGCAGACGACCGCCCCCACGAACCTCCAGGTGACCGCGGCAAGCCAGCGACTCAACACGACGTGGAACTGGTCGGACGACACCGGCGGCGTCTGCGTGGAGGGGAGCACGCGGGATGAGTACTTCAGGTGGGAGCTGGCCTACAAGAAGTCGAGCGTGACCCAGTGGATCACCGGCAACGACCAGACGACGAACACCGCCGATGCCGGGATATTCACCCTGGATGGCATGAGCCTGCGGAGCTTCGTGATCAACGCGATGTCGCAGGGTGTCTTCACCTGGGAGACCGGGGTCGCGCTGGATCCGGTCCCCTATGACGTGCGGCTGAGCGCCTACGCCCACAGTTGCGCCACCGCCACCGACACGCCCTGGAGTGACTGGATCACGGTCCTCGGAGTCCCGCCGGTGGGCTCGCCGACGGTCCAGAATCCCCTGGCGGACCAGGCGCTCTTCGTGGGCGATACGACGGATCTGTCGCTCGCCGGCGTGTTCAGCGATCCGGCGGGCCAGACGCTGAGCCTCGCGGCCACATCGGATGACCCCGACACGGTGAGGGTCTCGCTGACCGGGACGACGCTGACCGTCTCCGGGGTCGCCGAGGGCGAGGCGACGGTGACCGTCCGGGCGACCGACACGGACGGCCTGTGGGCGGAAGACGAATTCACGGTGACGGTGTCCACCGGGCTGCCCGACGCGCCCACCGGCCTTGCCGCCACGCCGGGCGACACGACGGTGACGCTGAACTGGACGGCTACGACGGACGCCACCGTCACCGGATTCGAGGTCCGCTACCGTGAGACCTTCGGCGGGAGCTTCAGGGACTGGGTTCCGCTGATCGGCGCAAACGTCACCACCTACGAGTTCACCGGGCTCCAGAACCGACGGGATTACACGTTCGAGGTCAGCGCCGTCAACGCCCGCGGAAGAGGCCCCGCCGCCTCCATAAGGGCCATTCCGGTCCTCCCCGCTCCCGAGGCGCCCACCGGCTTCACCGCGACGGGGGGCGACGCCCAGGTCGCGCTGAGCTGGACGGCGCCGACGAACACCAGCGAGATCGACCGCTTCGAGATCCGCTACCGGACGGCTTCGGGGACGTTCGGCGAGTGGAGCACGGTTGACGGCGACGAGACCAGCGAGACCGTGACCGGCCTGACGAACGGGACCGCCTACACGTTCGAGCTGCGCGCCGCCAACGACTCCGGGGAAAGCCCCGCGGTTTCAGCAACCGCGACGCCGAACCTGGTCGCTCCCGAGGCGCCGGGGAACTTCACCGCGACCGCCGGCGTCACCCGGGTCTCGCTGAGCTGGACCGCGCCGACGAACACCAGCGAGATCGACCGCTACGACATCCGCTACCGGGCTGGCTCGGGCGCATTCGTCCCATGGATTGACGTGGGGACGGTGACCCGCCGGGAGATCTCCGGCCTCATCAACGGGACCGTTTACACCTTCGAGCTTCGGGCGGTGAACACCGCGGGGAACAGCCCGACGGTTTCCACCACCGCGACGCCGCGCGGCGCGAAGCAGACGACCGCCCCGACGAACCTCCAGGTGACCGCGGCAAGCCAGCAACTGAACGTGACCTGGAACTGGTCGGACGACACCGGAGGCGCCTGCGTCGAGGGGAGCGGGAGGACCGAGTACTTCCAGTGGGAGCTGGCTTACAGGAAGTCGAGCGGGACCCAGTGGGTAACGAGCGCCGCACAGACGCCGAACACGGCGGATGCCGGGATCTTCACCCTCCAGGGGATGAGCCGGCGGAACTTCGAGATCAACACATCGTCGAGCGGCATCCTCCCCGGGGAGACCGGAGTCGCGCTGGATGCGGTTCCGTATGACGTGCGCCTCATCGCCTACGCCGAGCTGTGCGCGACGCCGCCCGACACGCCCTGGAGCGAGTGGATCACGGTTTACGGGATCCCGCCCGTGGGGTCGCCGACGGTGGAGAACCCGATCGACGACCAGACCCTCGCGGTGGGAATCACGACGAACGTGGAGCTCGCCGGCGTCTTCAGCGATCCGGAGGGCCAGACGCTGAACTTCGGGGCGGTTTCGAGTGACATCGCGAAGGCGAGCGTCTCGCTGAGCGGGACGACGACGCTGACCGTCACCGGGGTCGCCGTGGGCGAGGCGACGGTGACCGTCACGGCGACCGACACGGGCAACCTGTCGGTGGATGACGCCTTCACCGTGACGGTGGTTTCCGGCGCGCCGACCCTCGACGCGGCCGCGGGCGACACGAAGGTCTCGCTGACCTGGACGCCGCCGGCGAACACGACCGGCATCTCGAAGTACCAGTACCGCTACCGCAAGACCGCGGAGGCGACCTGGACCGCCTGGGAAGACGTGAACGGCGGGGCGTCGGCCGCCAGCCAGGAGGTCACCGGGCTGGACAACGGCGACGAATACACCTTCGAGGTGCGAGCGGTCATCAACGGCCAGAACGGGCTCGCCGCCTCGGCGCCGGCGACGCCCACGCTGCCGACGCCGGCCGCTCCCGGGAGCTTCGCCGCCGGTGCGGGCGACACGGTGGTCGAGCTGAGCTGGACGGCGCCGACGAACGCAAGCTCGATCACCGACTTCCAGGTCCGATACTGGAAGACCTCCGAAACGGCCCAGGACAACTGGGCCACGGTGACCGGAGGGGCCGACGCCACGACGACGACGATCACCGGGCTCACGAACGGGACCCCCTACACGTTCCAGGTCCGGGCCCGGAACAGCGCCGGCGACGGGGACCCCGCCACGGCGACCGCAACCCCGGCGCTGGCGGTCCCGGGCGCGCCGACGCTCACCGCGAGCGCGGGCGACGCGACGGTCTCGCTGACCTGGATCGCGCCGGCGAACACGACCGAGATCGACAGCTACGAGGTCCGCTACCAGGCTGGCTCGGGCGCATTCGGCCCATGGGATGATGTCGGGACGGCGACCAGCCGGGAGGTCACCGGTCTCACGAACGGGACCGAATACACCTTCGAGGTGCGGGCTCGGAACACCACGGGCCCCGGGGCCTCCGCCTCCGCGAAGGCGACGCCGACCTTGGCGACGCCGGCCGCGCCGGGGAACTTCAACGCGGCGGCGGGGTACGCCCAGGTCGCGCTGAGCTGGACCGCGCCGACGAACACCAGCTCGATCACCGACTTCCAGGTCCGATACTGGAAGACCTCCGAAACGGCCGAGGACAACTGGACCACGGTGAACGGCGGCGCCGACGCCACCACCCGGACCGTCACCGGCCTCGAGAACGGGACCGAATACACCTTCGAGGTGCGGGCGCGGAACACCACGGGCCCCGGGCCCGCCGCTTCCGCGAGAGCGACGCCGATGAACAGGCCGCCGGTCGTGGACAAGGAGATCGACGACCAGTCCGTCACGGAGGGCGAGTCGACCGAGGTGTCGCTCGACGGCGTGTTCAGCGATCCGGACCCTCAGACGCTCTCGCTCTCGGCCCGGTCGGGGGACATCGGGAAGGCCACCGTTGCGATCAACGGGACCACGCTGACGATCTCCGGAGTCGCGGTGGGAACACCGACGGTCACGGTGACGGCCACCGATCCGGACGGCCTGTCGGTCGACGAGTCGTTCACCGTGACGGTCCTGCCGGTGCTGCCCGACAAGCCGGAACCCTTCACCGCAACTCCGGGTGACGGCAACATCAGGCTGGAGTGGACAACGCCGACGAACACCACGGTCACCGGGTTCCAGGTACGTCTCCGCCGGACGGGCGCGCCGAACTGGGGCCCCTGGTCCGACCAGGGCCTGCACACCGTGCTCCATGTCCTCGAGCTGGAGAACGGGATGGGCTACGACTTCCAGGTCCGGGCGCGCAACGCCAACGGATGGGGTCCCCCGGCCGACGCGAACGCGACGCCGAAGGACGAGCCGCCGATCGTGGCGAACCCGATCCCGGACCAGACCGTCGTGGCCGGCGGAACGACGGACGTGGCGCTGAACAGGGTGTTCAACGACGGGGGCAGAGACATGACCCTGACGGCGACATCGGAGGACACCACCAAGGTGACGGTGTCGCTGGTCGAGCCGACGCTGACGCTGTTCGGCATCGAGGCGACGACCGGGACGGTGACGGTCACAGTGACGGCCAGGGATTCGAGCGACCAGACGGTCAGCACCGAATTCGAGGTGACGGTGACCGGGGTGAACCAGCCGCCGACCGTGCCGAACCCGATCCCGGACCAGACCGTCACCGTGGGCGAGACGGCGACCGTGTCGCTCGACGGGGTGTTCAACGATCCGGAGGGCCAGACCGACAGGCTGACGTTCGCGGCCGTTTCGGCGGACACGACCAAGGCGACCGTCACGCTGAGCGGGACCACGTTGACCATCTCCGGAGTCGCGCTGGGAACCTCGACGGTCACGGTGACGGCCACCGACCCGGGCGGCAAGTCGGCCACCGATGCCTTCACCGTGACGGTGTCGCCGGTGAACCAGCCGCCGACGGTGGTCAACCAGATCCCGGACCAGGCCGTTACCGTGGGCGCCACGACCACCGTGTCGATCGACGGCGTCTTCGACGATCCGGACGGCGAAAACGCCAATCTGAGCTACTCGGTCGAGTCGAGCGACGATGCACTGGCGACGGTCACGCTGAGCGGGACGGACCTGACCATCCGCGGGGTCGCGGTGGGGACGCCGACGGTGACGGTGACCGCCGAGGATTCGGCGGGCGATTCGGTCACCGACACGTTCACCGTGACGGTCTCGCCGGCGAACCAGCCGCCGACAGTGGTCAACCAGATCCCGGACCAGGCCGTTACCGTGGGCGCCACGACCACCGTGTCGATCGACGGCGTCTTCGACGATCCGGACGGCGAAAACGCCAATCTGAGCTACTCGGTCGAGTCGAGCGACGATGCACTGGCGACGGTCACGCTGAGCGGGACGGACCTGACCATCCGCGGGGTCGCGGTGGGGACGCCGACGGTGACGGTGACCGCCGAGGATTCGGCGGGCGATTCGGTCACCGACACGTTCACCGTGACGGTCTCGCCGGCGAACCAGCCGCCGACAGTGGTCAACCAGATCCCGGACCAGGCGGTCACACCGTGTCGATCGGTCGAGTCGAGCGACGATGCACTGGCGACGGTCACGCTGAGCGGGACGGACCTGACCATCCGCGGGGTCGCGGTGGGGACGCCGACGGTGACGGTGACCGCCGAGGATTCGGCGGGCGATTCGGTCACCGACACGTTCACCGTGACGGTCTCGCCGGCGAACCAGCCGCCGACAGTGGTCAACCAGATCCCGGACCAGGCGGTCACCGTGGGCGCCACGACCACCGTGTCGATCGACGGCGTCTTCGACGATCCGGACGGCGAAAACGCCAATCTGAGCTACTCGGTGGAGTCGAGCGACGACGCACTGGCGACGGTCACGCTGAGCGGGACGGACCTGACCATCCGCGGGGTCGCGGTGGGGACGCCGACGGTGACGGTGACCGCCGAGGATTCGGCGGGCGATTCGGTCACCGACACGTTCACCGTGACGGTCTCGCCGGCGAACCAGCCGCCGACAGTGGTCAACCAGATCCCGGACCAGGCGGTCACCGTGGGCGCCACGACCACCGTGTCGATCGACGGCGTCTTCGACGATCCGGACGGCGAAAACGCCAATCTGAGCTACTCGGTGGAGTCGAGCGACGACGCACTGGCGACGGTCACGCTGAGCGGGACGGACCTGACCATCCGCGGGGTCGCGGTGGGGACGCCGACGGTGACGGTGACCGCCGAGGATTCGGCGGGCGATTCGGTCACCGACACGTTCACCGCGACGGTCTCGCCGGCGAACCAGCCGCCGACGGTGGACAACGAGATCCCGGACCAGGCGGTCACCGTGGGCGCCACGACCACCGTGTCGATCGACGGCGTCTTCGACGATCCGGACGGCGAAAACGCCAATCTGAGCTACTCGGTCGAGTCGAGCGACGACGCACTGGCGACGGTCACGCTGAGCGGGACGGACCTGACCATCCGCGGGGTCGCGGTGGGGACGCCGACGGTGACGGTGACCGCCGAGGATTCGGCGGGCGATTCGGTCACCGACACGTTCACCGTGACGGTCTCGCCGGCGAACCAGCCGCCGACGGTGGACAACGAGATCCCGGACCAGGCGGTCACCGTGGGCGCCACGACCACCGTGTCGATCGACGGCGTCTTCGACGATCCGGACGGCGAAAACGCCAATCTGAGCTACTCGGTCGAGTCGAGCGACGATGCACTGGCGACGGTCACGCTGAGCGGGACGGACCTGACCATCCGCGGGGTCGCGGTGGGGACGCCGACGGTGACGGTGACCGCCGACGATGGTGAGGGCGGCTCGGTCACCGACACGTTCACCGTGACGGTGTCGCCGCCGAACCAGCCGCCGACGGTGGACAACGAGATCCCGGACCAGGCGGTCACCGTGGGCGCCACGACCACCGTGTCGATCGACGGCGTCTTCGACGATCCGGACGGCGACAACGCCAATCTGAGCTACTCCGTCGCGTCGAGCGACGACGCACTGGCGACGGTCACGCTGAACGGGACGGACCTGACCATCCGCGGGGTCGCGGTGGGGACGCCGACGGTGACGGTGACGGCCGAGGATTCGGCGGGCGATTCGGTCACCGACACGTTCACCGTGACGGTGAGCCCCACCTCCGGTCCCGCCGGGCCGAACTTCCAGGCGACGATCCCGAACCAGACCTACACCCTGAACACGGCCATTGCGCCGCTCCAGCTCCCGGCGGCGACCGGCGGAGTCGCGCCGCTGACCTACAGCCTGAATCCGACGCCCCCGGCGGGACTCTCCCTCGACGGCCAGCGCCGGTTGACCGGGACGCCGACCACCCCGCAGGCGGCGATCCCCTACACCTGGACGGCCACGGACGCGGATGGCGCCACCGCGACGCTGACGTTCACGATGACGGTGAACGTTACGACCAGTCCCACCGGACCGAGCTTCACGACGACGGTCCCGAACCAGACCTACACCCAGAGCGCACCGATCGCGCCGCTTCAGCTTCCGGCGGCGACCGGCGGCGTCGCGCCGCTGACCTACAGCCTGACGCCGACGCCCCCGCCGGGCCTCTCCATCAACACCGGGGAGCGGCGGCTGACCGGGACGCCGACCACCCCGCAGGGGCCGATCACCTACACCTGGGCGGCCACCGACGGGGCTGGCGACGCCGCAGCGCTCACCTTCACGATCGGCATCAACGCCCCGACGATTCCTGGCGGCGGCGGTGGCGGCGGCGGCGGAACTCCAGGTGGAGACACTCCCGCCCCCGGGACCGCCTCGATCGAAGGCGTGCGCATCGTGTCGAGCCCGCCATCGGGCGTCTGGTACGGGATCGGAGACCAAATCGTCATCGGCGTCACGTTCAGCGAATCGGTGACGGTGAGCGGCGGGCAGCCCTCGATCGGGATCCAGGTCGGGTCCCGGGTCCGGCGAGCGGTCTACACCGGCGGGAGCGGCGGGAGCGAACTCCGGTTCGCGTGGACGGTCGAAGCCGGACTCGAGGATGAGAACGGCGTGTCGGTCACGGCCGGCAGTCTGGCGGGGGCGACCCTGACCAGCAACGGGAACGACGTCCCGCAGGACAACCCCTCTCTCGGCGACCAGGCGGGACACCGGGTCGACGGCATCGCGCCCAGCGTTGAAGGCTTCGAGTTCGCCTCCCGGCCGTCGACGACCGAGGGTTACCGGGCCGGGGAGCGCATCGAACTCGATGCGCGGTTCAGCGAAGGGGTTTCGGTCGGCGGGGCGCCCGCGCTCCTGATCGATGTCGGCGGGGTCTACCGGGAAGCCGGGCTCCTCCTCTCCAGCGCGCAGACCGTCCGCTTCGGGTACGTCGTCAGCACGACGGACTGGGATGAAAACGGCGTCGCGATCCCGGCGAACGCGCTGCAGGCGTCCTCCGGCGCGATCACGGACCGCGCCGGGAACGCTCCCGGGGCCTCCCCCGCGCGCGCCGCGGATCCCGCGCACCGGGTCCGCGGTCTTTCCCCGCCGGCGCTGCTGAACCCCCTCGCGGACCTGACGCTGGTCGCGGGCGCGGCGGCGGTGGACCTGGATCTGGGGCCGGTCTTTGGCCGCGCGGACAGCTACCAGGCCGCCTCCTCGCGCCCCGACGTGGCCGAGGTGTCCGTCACCGGCGCGACCCTGACGGTGCGGCCGCTGAGCGAGGGGTCGGCCGAGGTGGTCGTCGCGGCCCGGAACCTTGCGGGAACCACCGAGGACCGGTTCACCGTGACCGTGACCTCGGATCCGGCGGAAGTGGCGGCGGCGAACGCGGCCCTCGGCGGCTTCGCCCGCGGCATGCTGGCCGGCGTCTCCGAGACGCTCGGCCGCAGGCTGGAGCAGGGGCCGGGGGCCAGCCGGCTCTACCTGAGCGGGCTCCAGCAGACGATGGGCGCCGAGGCGGGCCTGTCGCAGCTCGAGGAGCGCGGCGGCTACGGGGTTCGCTCGCTGTTCCTGGGCCGTGAGGCTCTGGGCGAGGATCCGACCGGGTTCGGCGGCTTCGACCCGATCCGCGACACCTTCGAGATCGCCCCGCAGATGGAAGCGGGCGCAGGCGATTCCGGGATGCGCTGGGGGATCTGGGGCGCCGGAACCCAGAGCATGTTCCGCGGGGACGCCGGCGGGGGAACGTATGACGGGACCCTGCTCTCGCCGTTCGTCGGTCTCGACATCGGTGGCGAGAACTGGCTCATCGGGCTCGCCGGATCCCGGCAGACGGGGTCCGCGGACTACGCCTTCGCCGGAGAGAGCTCCGGAAGCGGGTCCATGGATCTCGAACTGAGCGCGATCTACCCCTACGCCAAGGTCACCCCGGTCGACGGGACCGAGGTCTGGGCGGCCGGCGGCATCGGCCAGGGCGGTCTGGAGCTGACGCGCAGTCTGTCCGGAGAGTCGAGCGCGGATGTCGAACTGACGCTCGGCATGCTGGGCGTCCGGCAGCGGGTGCGCCAGACGGCAAGCGGCGCGGAGATCGCGGTCCGGGCCGACGTGGGGATGGCGCGACTGGAGGCGGACGGCGCCGAAGGCTTCGCGTCCTCCCTGACCGGGGACGTCCGACGGGGCCGGGTGGGCCTGGAAGGCTCGCTGCGGCGGTCGATCGGGAACATGGTGATGCGGCCCTTCGCGCAGGTTGCGGGCCGCTACGACACCGGCTCCTCGGTCGAGGGCGGCGGACTCGATCTCATGGGCGGCTTCGACCTCGAGTCGCCGGGCGGCCGCTTCCGGCTCCAGGCGATGGGGCGCGTGCTGCTGGCGCACGACTCCTCCTACCGGGAGACCGGATTCGGGGGCATGATCGAGCTGCGCCCGGCGCGGGACTCCGGAGAAGGCCTCTCGATGCGGCTCATGCCGCAGTTCGGGGTGGTCCAGTCCGGACAGACCATGTGGAACGAGCAGACGCCGCAGTGGTACGGCACCCTGCCGACGGGGGCGACGCCGCAGTCCGAGATGCAGCGGACACACGCCCTGCTCGAGTACGGCATCCCGGTGCGCGGCACGGTGGTGACTCCGTTCGCCGAGGCCATGACGGATCCGATGTCGCAGCGGATGCGCTTCGGCCTGCGGCACCGCCCGCCGGGCATGCTCGAGCGCTTCATCAACGTGGAGCTCTTCGCCGAGCGGACCCGGCTCACCGGATCCGAGCCGGTCCAGCACCGGTTCTTCCTCCAGAGCCTGATCCGGTTCTGACCCGCGACGATCCCGCCGTGGCAGTCCGTCACCCGGGGGGCCTCCCGGCGTTCCCGCGGCCCGCTGATTTCTTGACCGTACCGAGGGGTGCGACTAGACTCCCGGCTTCGGGTGGCGCCGCGGTTTCGCGGGTTCCGACGCCGAAGTTCGGAACTCCCCGGACCCCGGTCCGCCCGGCTTTTTTTATCGTCGCGCCACGTTCTTCCTGACCCCTTCCAACCCGACCGCTCCGAACCGACTCTCTTGTCCCGATCCGCAGGCACCACGTTCCTCCGGGCCGCCGAAGTTCGTCGGCGGTGGTTCCTGGCGGACGCCGGCGACGAGGTGCTCGGACGGCTGGCGACCCGGGTGGCGCGCGTCCTCACCGGAAAGCACAAGCCCTCCTGGACGCCGTTCCTCGACTGCGGCGACCACGTCATCGTGGTGAACGCGTCGCGGGTCCGTCTGACCGGCAGGAAGGAAGAGCAGAAGCTTTACCACCGGACGAGCGGGCGCCCCGGCGGGCTCAAGTCGCGGACCGCGGCCCAGGTGCGCAGCGCCCATCCCGAGCGCCTCATCGAGAGCGCGGTGCGCGGCATGCTCCCGAAGGGGAAGCTGGGCCGCGCGCAGTTCGGCAAGCTCAAGGTCTACTCCGGGACCGAGCACCCGCACGCGGCGCAGCAGCCGGAGCCGCTGCCTCCGGTCAACGTGGAGAGGGCCTGATGCCGGCTCCCCTGGCCTACGGCACCGGCAAGCGCAAGTGCTCCATCGCCCGGGTCTACCTCCGCACCGGAACCGGCGAGATCCTGGTGAACCACCGGAAGCTCGCGGACTACTTTCCCCGGGACACCTACCAGAACTGGGTGACGCAGCCCCTGCTCGCAACCGACCAGGGGAAGGCGGTCGATGTGGACGCCCGGGTGAAGGGCGGCGGGCTCTCCGGCCAGGCCGCGGCGGTCCGTCTCGGAATCGCCCGCGCGCTCAGCGAGAACGACGCCCGCCTCCGCCCGGAGCTGAAGCGGCGCGGATTCCTGACCCGGGACGCCCGGCGCAAGGAACGCAAGAAGTACGGGCAGCCCGGCGCCCGCAAGCGGTTCCAGTACTCGAAGCGCTGAGCGCGGTTCTTCGTCGGATGGCATCTCCCGGGGGCATGCGGCCCCACCGAGTCCCCTTCCCGGGGCCCGGATCGCTCCGACGGACCTTCTCGCCTACGGCGAGCCGCGGCTGAGAGAAGGCGGTCTTTCCCATGGCGACCACCGTCACCATGAAGGACCTGCTGGAAGCAGGCCTCCATTTCGGCCACGAGACGAAGTGGTGGAACCCGCGCATGCGGCCCTACATCTACGGGTCCCGCAGCGGCATCCACATCGTGGACCTGAACCAGACGCTGCCGATGTTCCGCGAGGCGCTCCACTTCGTCTCCCGACTGGGCGCGGAGGGCAAGACGGTCCTCTTCGTGGGCACGAAGCGGCAGGCGCAGGAAGTCATCGCCGCCGAGGCCTCCCGGGTGGAGGCCTTCTACGTGAACCACCGCTGGCTCGGCGGCCTGCTCACGAACTTCCGCACGATCCGCCGCAGCATCGCCCGGTTCCAGGAACTCCGCGAGCTGACCGAGAACGTCGGGCAGCGGGGCCTCTCGAACAAGGCCTGGTCGCGGCTGGAGAAGCGGCGCCGGCGGATGGAGAAGACCCTCGCCGGCATCGAGAAGATGGACCGGCTCCCCGACGCGGTCTGCATCGTGGACCCCAAGAACGAGATGATCGCGGTCCAGGAAGCGCGGAAGCTGAAGATCCCGGTCGTGGCGATCGTGGACACCGACTGCGACCCGGACCTCATCGACTACATCATCCCCGGGAACGACGACGCGCTCCGCGCCATCCGGCTCTTCGCCAACCTGATGGCAAGCGCCTACCACGATGGCCGCCAGTTGCGAGGGCTGACGCCCTTCGAGACGGAAGACGGGAGCGGAGACGAAGCCACGCCCGCCCCGCCGGAGAACGAGACTCCCGGGGCTGCGGCGCCGCCCGCCGCCGCGCCGAGTGCGGAAGCGCCCGAGGCCCCCGCCTCCGCTCCCGCTCCGGAAGCGCCGTCCTGATTCCCGGCCAGCAGCCGCTGGCCATTCGCCGACTCCCCTGACAGGAGGATCCGACATGCCCGCCATCCCGGCCCGCGAGGTGAAGCGGCTCCGCGACCAGACCGGAGCCGGGTTCGCTGACTGCAAGGAGGCGCTCGTCAAGGCGGACGGGGACTTCGACAAGGCGGTTCGCCTGCTCCGGGAGAAAGGCGCGGCCGCCGCGGAGAAGCGCGCGGGACGCGCGACCTCCGAGGGCCTGATCCACGCCTACATCCACGACCGCCGGATCGGCGTCCTGGTGGAGCTCTCCTGCGAGACCGACTTCGTCGCCCGGAACGAGCAGTTCCGGAACCTGGCGAACGACCTGGCGATCCACATCGCCTGCAACTACCCCGCCCCCGCCCGCTGGGTGCGCCGGGAGGACGTGCCCGCCGCGCTGATCGAGGAAGAGTCGGCGCTGATCCGGGCGCAGCTCGCCAAGGATCCGAAGAACCAGAACAAGCCCCCGGCGGTCCTCGACCGCATCGTCACCGGGAAGCTGGAGAAGTTCCTCGGCGAGCGGATCCTCCTCGAGCAGCCCTACGCGCTCGACGACACGAAGAAGGCAAAGGTCCAGGACCGGCTGATCGAGACCGCCCAGGCGACGAAGGAAAACATCCAGATCCGCCGGTTCGTGCGGTTCGAACGGGGCGAAGATCGGGGCTGACGCCCCTCGCTGGCGGTCCGTCCCGTAGGATTCGCGCAGGAAACCTCTCCTTCCACCGCCTCCGGACCGGAGGACGGCGCCGCCCGGCGCCGCCGCGCACCCGCTCCGGCGCGTGAAGGAGGGGCCGCAGGACACATGACCGGGACCCGACGCGTTCTCCTCAAGCTGTCGGGGCAGGCCCTGCGCGGGCCATCGCCGTCGGGGATCCACGCACCGTCGGTGCAGGCGATGGCGCGGACGATCGCGGAGATCCACCGGGGGGGGATCCAGGCGGGGTGCGTGATCGGGGGCGGGAACATCTTTCGCGGACTGGAAGCCGAGACCCAGGGGATGGACCGGGTCCAGGCCGACTCGATGGGGATGCTCGCGACCCTCATCAACGCGCTGGCGCTCCAGGACGCCCTCGAGAAGCTCGACTGCACGACCCGGCTCATGTCGGCGATCACCGTGCGGCAGGTCGCCGAGCCCTTCATCCGCCGCCGGGCGATCCGCCACCTCGAGAACGGCCGGGTCGTGGTGTTCGCCGCGGGAACCGGCAACCCCTACTTTTCGACCGATACCGCCGCCGCGCTGCGCGCCGCCGAGATCCACGCCGGGATCCTGATCAAGGCGACGCGCGTCTCGGGGGTCTACACCGGCGACCCGGAGCAGGACCCCGACGCCCGCAAGATCCCCCGGCTGACCTGGCGGGAGGCGATCCGGCGCGAACTCCGCTTTATGGACCACACCGCGATCTCGCTCTGCAAGGAGAACCAGTTGCCCATCGTGGTCTGCCACCAGGACGACCTGGTGGCGGCCGCCCGGGGGGAGGACGTGGGCACCCTGGTCGGCTCGGCGCCGGGCGCCTGAAGGAGAACCCGATGAACCATCCGATCCTCGACGACCTGAACCGCCGCATGGACAAGACGGTGACCGTGTTCGAGCAGGAGCTGGCGACGATCCGGACCGGACGCGCCTCGGTCACGCTCCTGGATGCGGTGCGGGTGGAGTACTACGGACAGCTCCTGCCGCTGAACCAGGTGGCGACGCTGAAGACTCCCGATGCCAGCACGATCCTCGTCCAGCCCTGGGAGCGCAACATGCTCTCCCCGGTGGACCGGGCGATCCGGGCGGCCAACCTGGATCTGAACCCGGCGTCCGACGGCGCGGTGCTGCGGATCCCGATCCCGCCGCTCAGCCAGGAGCGGCGGCGTCAGCTCGCGCGCAGCATCGGGAAGATGGCGGAGGAACACAAGAACGCGCTCCGCCAGGTTCGCCGGGACGCCAACCAGCAGCTCAAGAAGCTGGTGAAGAGCAAGGAGCTCTCGGAGGATCTCGAGCACGATCTCGAGGCCGAAGTCCAGAAGGCGACCGACGCCCACGTGAACCGGCTCTCCGAAGTCGCCTCCCGCAAGGAAGCCAGCATCCTCTCCATCTGACCCGCCACCGGTCCCCTCCCCCACGCTCGCCGCTGGAGGCCGCCGTGTCCGAACCGCGCTACTCCTACATCTCGCACCTCGAGTGCTCCCGGACCGGCGAGCGGCACGACGCCGGCCAGCCGCACGGCCTCTCCCGCGCCGGCGCCCCGCTCCTCGCCCGCTACGACCTCGAGGCGGCGGCGTCGGTCTTCACGCCGGAAGTGCTCCGGGACCGGCCCTTCGACCTGTGGCGGTACCACGAGGTCCTGCCCATCCGGCGGGAGCGGCACACGCTCCGGCTGGGCGAAGGGGGGACGCCGCTCACCCCGGCGTCCCGGCTGGGCGCCGAGCTGGGACTGGACCGGCTCTACGTCAAGGACGAGGGGAGGAACCCCACCGGGAGCTTCAAGGACCGCGGCCTGTGCATGGCGGTCTCGGCCGCCTGGCAGTTCGGGGTCGCCGGCGTCGCGCTCCCGTCCGCCGGGAACGCCGGCGGCGCGGCGGCCGCCTACGCCGCCCGCGCCGGCCTGCCCTGCGTCGTCGCCGTGCCGGAGGACTGTCCGGCGGTGAACCGGGTCGAGGCGGGGGTCTACGGCGCGGAGGTCCACCGGGTGGACGGGCTCATCTCGGACGCCGGCCGACTCATCGCGGAAATGGCCCCGGAACGCGGGCTCTTCGACGTGGCGACGCTCAAGGAGCCGTTCCGCATCGAGGGCAAGAAGACGATGGGGTACGAGCTGTTCGAGCAGCTCGGCCGCCTGCCGGATCTCGTGCTCTATCCCACCGGGGGCGGCACCGGACTCATCGGGATGTGGAAGGCGTTCGCCGAAATGGAGGCGCTCGGCTGGGTCGGGTCCGAGCGTCCCCGGATGATCGCGGTGCAGGCGGAGGGTTGCGCTCCCATCCCGAAGGCGTTCGCCGAGGGCGCAACGGAGTCCGAGATGTGGAGCGACGCCGCCACCGTGGCGAGCGGGATGCGGGTGCCCAAGGCGCTCGGCGACTTCCTGATCCTCGCCGCGGTGCGCGAGAGCGGGGGCGCAGCGATCGCGGTGTCCGATGCCGAACTCATGCGGGACGCCCGCCGCATCGCCTCCACCGAGGGGATCCACGCCGCGCCCGAGGGCGGAGCGTGCCTCAGCGCGCTGCGCCGGCTGATCGACGCGGGCGAGGTCGCCCCCGACGAGACGGTCGTCCTCTTCAACACCGGGACGGGCGCGAAGTACCTCGAAGCGTTCGAGAGCGCCTGACCGACCCGGCGGCTCATCCGCGTCGGAGGGTCCGACGCGGAGGGCCGCCGCTCTTCGGAGCTACTGCTGGTCGTCGGTGGGCGTCTCAGCGGCCGGGTCGCCGAGGCGCACCGCCCACAGACCCGAGTTCCGGTCCGAGAAGAAGATCGTCCCCTTGTGCGGCTGCGCGCCCCAGACCTGGGGAGCGTTCGGGAGGAACCCGTCGGGATCGAGCGGCAGGAAGCGCGCGATCTCCCGCCCCTGGCGGTAGAGGTTACCGAGCAGCTCGCCCGAGACGTCCACGACCCTGAGGCCGCCGTTGTAGAACGCCACGTACATCACGTCGTCCTCGATCCAGATGTTGTGGCTCCCGGCCTCGGGCACCTCGTAGCGGCCCACCAGCCGGGGCTCCTGCTCGAAGTTCTCGTCCCACTCGAGGATGTGGATCCAGCCGCGCCAGCGCGTCGGCTCGTTGTCGTAGCCCGGCGTGCCGGTCCCGACCTCGGACATCGGGCTGTAGCGCCCGGTGCGCGCCGCCTCGTCCCCGGCGAAGATGTAGAACTTGCCGGTGGAGACGCTGCGGTAGGGATAGACCGCGTGGTTCCAGCCGGTGGGGAACGGGAACTGGCCGATGAGCTGCGGGCTCTGGGGCGTGCCCCCCTTCCCGGCCCCGCCGACGTCGATCACCGCGACCCCGTCGCTCCAGTTCGCCGAGTAGGCGATCCCCTCCACGACCCACACGTCGTGGATCGAGCGCGCCGGGTTGTCGAGCGCGAAGCTGCCGACCCGGTGCGGAGTCGACGGATCCTCGATGTTGACGATGTCGAAGCGCTGGCCGCCAGAGAGCGCGTAGATGTGCCCGTCGTGGATGAAAGTGTTGTGGACCCCGCCGGTGAGCTGGTCGTCGTACTCGGCCAGCCTGGTGACGCCGGTCGACGGGTCGGAGACATCCAGGATCACGAGGCCGTTCCGGCGGTTCGAGGCGCCCTCGCGGGAGATCACCGCGGTCGCGCCGTCCTCGCTGATCTTCACGTCGTTCACCGTGCGGGCGTCGACGTGCACGACATCCACGATCTCGAGGCTCTCCGGGTCGGTCACGTCCCAGATGTAGGCGTGCCCGGCGGCGCTGTGGGTCCCGGTGATGGCGTAGTCCCGACCGTTGGGCGCCTCCCAGACCCACAGATCCGAGGTCGCGCGGTCCTTCACCCGGCCGTGGCCCACGAGTTCGATGGGACGCTGCGCGCCCCGGTCGGTGACGCTGACGATCGTGGAGGCGGAGACGCCCCCGGTGTGGGCGACGAGGGTGTAGAGCCCGGGCAGATCCGCCACGAAGCGCCCGTCCGCGGTGACCAGCCCGGAGGACGGTCCCCCAACCCCCATGGCGTCGGTGAGCGCCGAGAAGCTGTAGCCGATGTGGATGTCCTCGAGCGGGTTGCCGGAGGCGTCGGTGAGGTTCGCGTTGAGGTGGACCACGTCACCGGTGCGGGCGGCCGCCCGGTCCGCAGTGAGGGTCATCCGGGCCACCGGGTTCTCGGCGACCTCGAGTTCCATCGAGGCGGTCGCTCCCCCCGAGGTCGCGGTGAGGGTCACGCTCCCCGGCGCGCCGAGGCGGAGCACACCCCGCGTCCTCGACCGCTCCACGGTGGCCGGGCGGGCGACCGGGGCCGCAACCGAGGCGTCCGAGGTGCTCCACTCGACGGCGGCGCCCTCGACCAGCTCGCCGCCGGCGTCGAGCGGCGCCGCATCCACGGTCGTTTCGGTTCCCGAGAACAGCGGGCCGGACATCGCGACCTGGAGCTCCGCGACCGGACGGGGGGCGATCGTCAGCGGCACGCGCTGCTGGATGAAGCCCTCGCCCTCCGGATCGCGGTCGCCGCTCTCCACCCGGGCGCCCACGACCCGCACCATGACCCCGAACTCGCCGGGCCGGCGGGTGGAGACCTCGCCCTCGCGGGAGACCTTGAACAGGTTGAACCCCCAGGTTCGGCGCTCGATGTCCCAGAACTGGCCGTAGAGCGGCAGGTAGAGAACCTGGGCGTCCTCGATCTCGACGCCGTCCGCGTCGAGCACGCGGGCCTCGAGCTGCGCCGCCTCGCCGGCGACCAGGTGGAGCTCGGCGGGCGTCACCTCGATCGAGGCGGGCTGGCGGGCCTCTTCGCCGCCGGCGGCTTCCTGGCCGGCGACCGGCGCGGCGGCGAGCAGCCCCGCGAAGAGCAGACGGAGAGTCGGGCGCTTCATTACCAGGCCACCCCGTAGTCCTCGCCGTGCTGGCTGGAGCCGCCCCAGAGGGTGCCGTGCTCGCGATCGAACCAGATGGCGTTGATCGGGCCGGAGGTCCGGGGAGCGAAGCGCAGGTCGTACCCCATGCCGGTCAGCTCCTCGCGGATCCAGTCGGGCACCCGGTCGTTCAGCAGCAGGCTGCCGGGCTCGGACTCGTGGGCTCCGAAGGAACTGCGCATCTGGTAGCTGTTGAAGTTGGCGGCCTCGGCGGCCTCCTGGACGTTCATGCCGAACTCGACCACGTTCAGGAAGAACTGCAGGAGGTTCTGGTCCTGGCCGTCGCCTCCCTGGACCGCGAAGGACAGGAACGGCTCCCCGTCCCGCAGCGCCAGGCTCGGTGTGAGCGTCGCGCGTGGGCGCTTCCCCGGTTCGAGGACGTTGTAGGGGTTCTTCGCCGGGTCGAGCACGAAGCTCTGCATCCGCTGGCTGAGCCCGATGCCGGTCTCGCCGGCGAGCACCGCCGGGAGCCAGCCTCCGCTGGGGGTCACCGAGACGACCCAGCCGGAAGCGTCCGCCGCCTGGATCGACGTGGTCCCGGCGACGAAGCCGTCGAGGAACTCCTGGCGCTCCTCCTCGGTGGTCGGCTGCCCCGAGGTTCCGCCGAAGTTCTCGAGGTAGTGGGCGAACGGGTTCTCCCCGCCCTGGAACGGATACGGGTCGCCGGGTCCGATGTTCGGGTCGTTGCGATCCGGCCGGATCAGCTTCGCCCGCTCCCGCGCGTAGTCCTTCGAGAGAAGTCCGCGGATCGGCTCCTCCGGCGGGAAGTAGGGGTCCCCGTAATAGAAGTCGCGGTCGGCGAAGGCGAGGTTCATCGCCTGGTAGATCGTGTGGATGTACCGCGTGCTGTTGTAGCCCATCCCCTTGAGGTCGAAGTCCTCGATGAGGTTCAGCGCCTGGAGCAGCACCGGGCCCTGGACCCAGTGGGTCAGCTTGTAGACCTCGATGCCCTTGTAGTTCGTGGAGACCGGCTCCTCGATCTCGACTCTCCAGTTGGCGAGGTCATCCGTCGTGATGAGGCCGCCCTGTTCCTGGGTTCCCCGGGCGATCTCCTCGGCGATGTCGCCCTTGTAGAAGCGGTCGTAGGCGGCGTAGATGGCGCCCTTGCGGTCCTGGCCGGCGGCGAGCGCCTCGGCCTCCGCATCGACCAGCTTCTGGAGCGTGGCGTGGAGCTCGGGCTGGCGGAAGACCTCACCCGGAAGCGGCCCGCCGGCGTCGAACTCCCGGGTGGACGCATCCTCGCGGTCCCAGTAGTTCCCGGTCTCGTCCTGCGGGCCGGACTCGGCCGAACGCTCGTCGCGGTGCGGGAGCAGGGTCCGGCGCGACCAGGGCCACTCGGCGATCCGGTCGGCGCCGCGCTGGATCGAGCGGGCGGTCGCCGCCTCGATGGGGTATCCCTCCGCCATCATCATCGCCGGCGCGAGGACCTCGGCGAGGCTCATCGTCCCGTATTCGGCGAGCATCGTCATGAGGCCGCCGGGAGTCCCGGGCGTCACCGCGGCGAGGGGTCCGACCGCGGGCGGATAGTCCATCCCCTGCTCCCGGAAGAACTCGGGCGTGGCCCCGGTGGGCGCGACGCCGAGCGCGTTGATCCCGATGACCTTCTTCTGCTCGGGGTGCCAGATCAGCGCCTGGGTCTCGCCTCCCCAGCTCAGCACGTCGAACATGGTCGCCGTCGCCCCCAGCATGGCGCAGGCGGCGTCGACCGCGTTGCCGCCCTGCTGGAAGATCATGGCGCCGGCGGTTGCGCCCAGCGGCTTGCCGGTGATCGCCATCCAGTGCCGTCCGTGGAGGACGGGCTTCTGGGGCCGGGCGAGACCCGACGCGGCGATCGCCGAGGCGATCAGAAGGACAGTGGCGAACGCCGCTCGGCGTCCGGAACGGGATGGCTTGGGGAGAGTCCTCATGGTGCGGATTGTGGTCGCCCGGAGGCGGATCCGCAAAGGGGACTCTCCCCGTCAGGACGGGGCCCGCCGTTTACTCCCTCGAGGAAGCGTCGGTCGTCGTGAGGTCGCCCTCCACCGTGAACCGCTCGAACCAGTTGCGAAGCAGGAGCTGGACGCGGAGGAAGTTCGTGGGGGGAAGACTCCGGCTGTGCCAGCCATCGGTGAGCCGCACCATCGCGGTCGGGATCTTCCGCATCTTCAGCGCCATGTAGTACTGCTCGGTCTGCTCCATGGGCGTGCGGAGATCCCGCTCCCCGGTCATCAGCATCGTCGGCGTCGTCACTTTGCCGACGTACATCAGCGTGGAGCGCCGCAGGTGCTCCTCCGGGTCCTCCCACGGGAGCTTCTCGAAGTTGCGGTACCAGCTCGCCCCGTCGGTGGTGCCGACGAAGCTCAGCCAGTTCGTCACCGGAGCCTTCGCCACCGCCGCGGTGAAGCGGTCGGTGTTCCCCACGATCCACGAGGTCAGGACGCCGCCCCCGCTGCCGCCGTAGACGAACAGGTTCCGCTCGTCGATGTAGCCGCGCGAGAGGATCTCGTCGACGCCCGCCAGCAGGTCGTCGAGGTCCTTGCCGGGGTAGGCGTTGTCGATCTCGTTCCCGAAGGAGCTGCCGTAGCCGCTGCTGCCCCTCGGGTTCGTGTAGAGCACGACGTAGCCGTTCGCGGCGTGGTCGTGGTTCTTGAAGTCGAAGCCGCTGTTGTACATGGCGTGCGGTCCGCCGTGGATCCGGAGGATCAGCGGGTACTTGCGGGCGGGGTCGAAATCGGGCGGCTTGACGATCCAGCCCTGGATGTCGAGCCCGTCGGGGGACTCGTACCAGATCTCCTCGACCTCGCCGAGCTTCACCTGGTCGAGCCACGCGGCGTTCGTGACGTGGAGCGTGGTCAGGGTCTCGGGCGCATCCACATCGAAGACGACGAGGTTGCCCGGAGTGTGGTAGCTGGTCACGACCCCCGCGGCGGTTCCGTCCTCGCTGATCGAGGACACCGAGAGCATGTGGTTGCCCGAACTCACCGGACGGACCTCGCCGTCCATCCGGGCGAAGTAGAGGTTGTTCGTCCCGCGCAACTGCGCGCCGAAGTAGACGCCGCCGCCGTCGGGCGCCCAGCCCACGATCGAGGGCCGCCGGCCCATCTCGCTGGCGAGGACTCTCGGCCCCGAGCCGTCCGCCGCCGCGACCACCAGGTCTTCCTCGCGGTAGGTGTCGTGGTTGAAGTCCATCCCGGTGTAGGCGATCCAGCGCCCGTCGGGTGACGGGACCGGGCCGCTGTCTGGTCCGCTGCGGTCGGTCAGCGCGGTGATCTCCCCGGTCGCCACCTCCACGCGGTAGATGTCGCCCTCCCGCCAGGCGTGCTCGGCATCCGGGGTCCGGAGCGAGGTGAATACGAGGGAGCTCCCGTCGCCGAGGAACCGCGGCCCGTCGTGGTGGTAGTCGCCGCTCGTCAACTGGCGCGGCGTCCCGCCGTCGGCGCTCACCAGGAACAGGTGCCGGAATCCCTTCGGGTGGTAGCCGACCCCGTCGCGCCGGTAGTTGAGGCGGGTGACGATCCGCGGCGGCGCGGTCCAGTCGGCGCCTTCGGGCGCGTTCGGCATGTCGATCGCCCAGTCAGGATCGGGACCCGGCGAAACGACGGCGCGGAAGGCCAGCGAGTCGCCGTCGGGTGACCACTGGATCTGCGAAGGGGAGTTCTCGAGCCGGGTCACCTGGCTCTCCGCCCCCTCGGCGTCCATCCAGCGGACGAAGATCTGCGACCCGCCCGGGTCGGCGCTGCGGGTGAAGGCGATCCGGTCACCGGCCGGGGACCACCGGGGCCCGCTCCCCTCGGTGAGGAACCGGTTCCGCGAACCGTCGACGCCGACGATCCAGAGCTCGGTCTTCCAGCGGTCCTCCATCGAGTCCACGAACCGGCGCTCGTAGACGACGGTCTGGCCGTCAGGAGAGATCCGGGGGTTCGAGACCGCCTCCCACGAGAGGTAGTCGGCGAGCTCGAGCGGGCGCTGGCCGGTCTGGGCGGCGGCGGGCAGCGCGAGCGCTCCCGCCAGCAGGAACAGCGTGGAGAGGGCGGCCACGCGCCGCATCAGGTTCTGCTGGGTACTCATCCTGGACACCTCCGCGGACGCCTGCCGGCGCCGCCGAATCAGATTGCCGGCCACGGACCGCCGTCTGGCCGGTTCGGCGCGTCAGACGATCAGCGCCTCGTCGTGTTCGTCGGAGAGCGCGAGCAGCCCGATCCCTCCGAGAACCGCCAGATCGGCGAACAGGAGCGGCGCGAGCGGAGGCGCTCCGTACAGGAGGGATTCCGTCGTCAGGCCGCCGGACGCACCGACCGCCGCCTGCAGATGCAGTATAAGACCGAGGATCCCCACGGCCGCCTGGGCGATGAGAACCCACCCGGCGAGCCGGACGCTTCCCCGGTCCGGCCGGCGACGCGCCGCCACCAGCGCGAGCGCCGGAACCGCCACCGCCGCCGCCGCCACCGGGATCCACTCGGTCCAGCGGAAGAAGCCGTTCTGCTCGTGGTCGAGGACCGAGAGCAGGAAGTTTCCGGCGAAGCCGGCGGCGGTGAACAGCAGGACCCACTGCCCCCACCCCATCCCGTCGGCGCTCCGCCAGACGCCGCGGCTGCGGTTCGCCAGCAGCAGGAACCCGACCCCGGCGTAGGCGAGCGGCGCCACCACCGGCGCGGCGTAGACCAGGCTGTCGGGCCGCCAGGTGATCAGGAACTCGGACTGCAGATGGAGGACGGTCCCCGCCCCGCCGCAGAGGATCGAGAGCGCGCCCACCGCGCCGCCGACGAACCGGGAGGTTCGGGAATCAGGCATTCGACCGCCGAGGAGCAGCGCGGCGAGCGCCGCGCTCCCCAGCAGCGAGAACGCCACCGGCGCCCATTCGAGCGGCTCCCGGAAGGCGTTCACCGAGTGGGCGAGGAGCACATCCACGCCCAGAAAGAACAGGTTCGCGGTCAGAAAGACCTCGAGGAGCGTCCGCCGCCGGGACCGCAGCGCGGCGAGGCCCCACCCCGAGGGGCGCGGGGTCACCGCGGTCGCGGAATCACTCGGAGCCACGCCGGGCCACGTGGTCCTCGATCTCGGCGAGACGGCTCATGAGATCGTAGGTTCCGTGCCACTGGACGAAGTCGGCCCCGTCCATGAACGCCCCGTGCTTGACCGATCGCCCGGCGAAGTGCCACGCGTCGAAGAGCATGAAATCGAGCGCCTCGTCGAACGGCGCGGGGGTGAGCGCCCCTGATTGCTGGAGCTCGGCGACCCGCTCCATGAGCGTTCCCACGCGGACGTTCGTGTCCTCGACCACGGCCTCCGCCTCGGCGTAGAACCGCTCGACGTGGCCCGCCGAGTGGCACTTCAGGCAGATGCCCTGCATCTCGGCCTGGGCGCCGACGTAGTTGGGGCGCTTCTCCGAGACCGGGGCGAACAGCGTCCACGACAGCCGCTCGGTCACGTCGTGCGTCACCTCCGCGCCGTCCAGCCCGCTGAGATGGCAGGTGGAGCAGGTCGGGATCGGCATGTCGAAGGACGTGAGCGCCTGCGGGTCGGCGTCGAGATTCATCGCGCTTCGCTGCGCCGCGAACAGGACTCCGTGCTTCGACTCCTCGTAGATCTCCTTCTGCGGATGGTCCGGACCCATGTGGCACTGCCCGCAGGTCTCGGGGGAGCGGGCGAGCGCGATCGAGGTGGAGTGCCGGCTGTGGCACGCCGTGCAGGACCCGACGGATCCATCGGCGTTCGGCTTGCCGATGTTGTGGCAGGCGAGGCACCCGGCGGTCACCGTCGCCTCGCCCTCGACGCCCACCAGCGGATTGGGCGCCCGCCGGACCGCTCCCGGATGGATGCGTTCCGCCGCATCGATGAGACCCGCCGGAAAGGCTTCCGGATACCCCTCGGTCCCCATCACCGCGGCGTAGGACGGCAACGCGTGACGGCTCGCCGTGAACTGCCGGTACTCGTCGGCGTGACACCCCTGGCACGCCAGCGCGGTCGCCTCGGTCGAGAGGTCGAACCCGTGGTGGAGCTCGACCTCCTGCCCCGGGAGCGCCCGGTGGCAGTCGAGGCACGTCACCCCGGCCGCCGAGTGGGCGCTCTTCTCGAACTGGGCGACGATGGCCCCGGTCTCCTGCCGGTGACAGGACGCGCACTCGCCGCGAGCGCGCACCACCTGCGGCGTCAGGGCGCCCCCCGGCCCGCGGTCGGGACGCGCGAGATGAAGCCCGACGGCAAGGACGACCAGAAACCCCGCCGCCGAAGCGACGAGCACCAGATCGCGAAAACGGATACGCCTCAAGACCTCTTTACCCACCATGTCACACAACCTAGCGCGCTCCGTCAGGAGGCGCAAACGCCGGCCCGAAGCGCGGAGGTTCCGCGAGGGGGGTCCTCCTCCTATGCTCTCCGCCCCATGCGCCGTCTCTTCGTCCTCTCCCTGTTGCTGCTCGTTCCTGGTCTGGCCGGCGGCCAGCCCCCGGACCCGCCGAGCTTTCCGGGTGACCGACACGAGCTCGCGGAGGACTACCGCGAGGTCGCCGGCCGGATCCTCGGCGCGGCGCTCACCGACGTGGACGGCTGGGAGAAGCTGGAGCACCTGTCGCTCCGGATCGGGCATCGCCTCAGCGGTTCGGAGGGCCTCGAGCGCGCCATCGAATGGGCCGCGACGCTCATGCGCGAGGAGGAGCTCGACCGGGTTCACCTCCAGCCGGTCATGGTCCCGCACTGGGTCCGGGGGCCCGCGCGGGCGACGCTGCTGACCCCGATGGAGGACGACCTTCCCATCCTCGCGCTCGGCGGCAGCGTCGCCGCGCCGCCGGGCGGCGTCACCGCCGATGTGGTGGTGGCCCGCTCGTTCGAGGAGCTCGCCGCGATGCCCGACGAGGCGGTCGAGGGGAAGATCGTGGTCTGGGCGGTCCCCTGGATGGGCTACGGCGGCACTGGCGCCTACCGCCGCATGGGCGCCGCCCGCGCCGCCGCGAAGGGCGCGGTGGCGAGCCTCGTCCGCTCGGCCACCGGCCGCAGTCTGAATACCCCCCACACCGGGAACATGGCCTACGAGGAGGGCGTCCCCCGGATCCCGGCGGCGGCCCTCACGGTGGAGGATGCGGAGCGCCTGCGGCGGCTCGACGACCTCGGACAGCCGATCCGGATCCGGCTCGAACTGGAGGCCGAGACGCTTCCCGACGCGCTCTCCCACAACCTGATGGCCGAAATCACCGGCAGCGAACTCCCCGACGAGGTCGTCGTCATGGGAGGGCACTACGACTCGTGGGACGTGGGGCACGGCGTCCACGACGACGGCGCCGCGTGTCTCGCGGCGTGGCACGGGCTGACGCTGCTCCGGCGGCTGGGGCTGCGGCCGCGGCGCACCCTGCGGGTCGTCCTCTGGACGAACGAGGAGAACGGCCTCCGGGGCGGCGCGGCCTACCGCGAGTTCGTGGGAGACGCGATCGCCGACCACGTCGCCGCCATCGAAATGGACGGCGGCGCGGAGCGGCCGGTGGGGTTCGGGGTCGGACTGCGCTGGGTCGGAGAAGGGCCGGAAGCCGACGCCGCCTACGGGGAAGCGCTCTCCATCCTCCGTCCCATCGGGAGCCTCTTCTCGGCCATCGACGCGGACGCCATGACCCGGGGCGGCGGAGGCGCCGACATCGGGCCGCTGATGGCGGACGGCGTCCCCGGGCTCGGGTTCCGCACGGTGGGGGAGCACTACTTCGACTGGCATCACACCGCAGCCGACACGCTCGACAAACTGGATCCCGACCACTTCCGCCGCGCGACCGGCATGCTGGCGACCCTCGGATTCATCCTCGCCGACATGCCGGGGCGGCTGCCGCACGGAGCCCGTCCCTGACACCGCCAGCCACGCCGCTCACCCCCTCGGGGTTCGGACTCGCGCTTCGGGGGGTCCGGCTGGAGGAGGCGGACGCGGAAGCGCTCGCCGGGCTGCGCCGGCTCTGGCTGCGTTCGGGCGGCCTTCTCGCGCTCCCGGGACAGCGGGAGCTCTCCCCCGAGGCCTTTCTGCGGTTCTGCCGGGCCTTCGGCTCCCTCGAACACAACGAGAAGTACGACCCGGACTTCCTGCTCCCCGGCCATCCGGAGATCCTCCGGCTGGGGAACCTGCGGGAGAACGGCCGGTACCGGTCGCTCTTCGTCCGCTCCGAGCCGGGGGACATCCAGTGGCACACCGACGACAGCTTCCGCTGCCCGCAGCCCGCCGGATCCATCTTCCACTGCCTGCGCCACCCCGAGTCCGGCGGCGGCACCTGGTTCGCCGGGATGGCGCACGCCGCGAGGGCGCTCCCCGCGGGGCTGCGGGCCCGGGTGGAGGGCCGCTTCGCCGTCCATTCCTACGCCTTCCTGGACGACATCCTCCGCCGCACGAATCCGCACCGGCGCCCCCTCCCCCTCGAGGTGCGCCGCGCCCACCCGGCGGTCGTGCGTCCCCTCCTGTTGTCCCATCCGGAGACCGGCGAGGAGACGCTGTGCATCCCCGACTGCCACATCTCCTCGATCAGCGGCATGGGGGACGACGAGGCGCGGGCCCTGCTGGCCGAGCTCCTCGCTCATGCGACCGGGCCCGACTTCACCGTCTGCTACCCGTGGCGCCCGGGCGATGTCGCCGTCTGGGACAACCGCTCCGCGATGCACGCCGGGTCGCCGTTCGAAGAGACCCGCCCCCGCCTCCTCCACCGCGTCACGTTCGCCGGCCCCGACGCCTTGCTGACGCCGGGTTGAGGACAAACCGAAACGTGGGAAACTATCCGGCTGCAGTCACACAGCCCACAGATCAACTCCCGGAGACCCGACCCATGACCCGCACCCGGATCGCAGTCCTCGCCGTCACCGCGCTCGCCGTTGCGGCGCCGCTTTACGCCCAGCACGACACGAGCAACCCCTTCCGCCCGGTCTACGGCTGGGGCGAGCTGCCCGAGGGGCGCGCGTGGGGCTCCACCAGCGCCGTCGAGATCGCGCTCGACGGGAACATCTGGGTCGCCGAGCGCTGCGGCCAGAACAGTTGCGTCGGCTCCGACGTGGATCCGATCCTGCTGTTCGACAAGGAGGGCAACCTGCTTCGCAGCTTCGGCGGCGGCCTGATCGCGTGGCCCCACGGGATCGATGTCGACCACGAGGGGAACGTGTGGGTGACCGACGCCTGGCGGACCGGCGCGACCACCACCGGCCACACGGTGCTCAAGTTCTCGGCGGAGGGCGAACTGCTGATGACGATCGGCACTCCCGGCGTGGCCGGCGATCCGCCGAACCACCTCACCCAGCCGTCCGATGTGGTCGTCGCGCCGAACGGCCAGTTCTACGTCGCCGACTCGCACGACCGCACCCGCGGCCGGATCGTCCGCTACAGCGCCGACGGGGAGTACATGGAGACCTGGGGCGAACTCGGTTACGGACCGAAGCAGTTCCGGGACCCCCACGCGCTCGCGATGGACTCGCAGGGGCGGATCTTCGTGGGAGACCGCTACAACAACCGCATCCAGATCTTCGATCAGGAGGGCGAGTTCCTCGCCATCTGGACGCAGTTCGGCCGGCCGAGCGGGATCTACATCGACGCCGAGGACAACATCTACGTGGCCGACTCCGAGTCGAGCCCCGCGCCCAACGAGTACACCGGGCAGCGCAACGCCGGATGGGAGAAAGGGATCCGCATCGGCGACGCCCGCATGGGCTGGGTCCACCACTTCCTGCCCGATGACCGGGCCAACGTAATGGGCTTCAGCGGACCCGAGGGCGTCGCGGTCGACGACGAGGGGAACGTCTACGGCGCCGAGGTCTCCCAGCAGCGCATCACCAAGTGGGTGCGGTTCCGTCCGTAACGGACACGCAGCGCGCCGGGCGGCGCCGTCCCGGGTTCAGGCGTGGAGCACGCCGTGGTCGAGCCGGAGACGCCGGTCGGCGCGGGCCGCCACCGACGGGGAGTGGGTGGCGAGGATCGACGTCAGGTGATGCCGGGCGTGGAGGGCGACGATCAGGTCCACGAGCTGGCGGCTCGAGTCGTCGTCCAGGTTCCCGGTCGGTTCGTCGGCGATCAGCAGCGCCGGGGCGCCGGTAAGGGCGCGGGCCACCGCCACCCGCTGCTGTTCGCCGCCGCTCAGCTCCTCGGGACGGTGGGCGAGCCGGTCGCCGAGCCCCAGTTCCTCGAGGAGCTGGATCGCCCGGGCCTCGGCGGCGCGGCGGGAGACCCGACGGATCCGGAGCGGCAGCGAGGCGTTTTCCACCGCGCTCAGCTCCGGGAGCAGCCGGTGGTGCTGGAACACGAACCCGACCGTCCGGTTGCGGAACCGGGCCGCCTCCCGCTCCGGGAGCCCGCCGACCTCGGTTCCCGCCAGCCGGAGCGTCCCGGCGTCGGGCCGATCCAGCGCCCCGAGGACGTGGAGGAGCGTCGTCTTCCCGACGCCGCTGCGGCCCATGACCGCGACCATCTCGCCCTCGGCGACCTCGAGGTGCAGCTCGCGGAGCACGGTGATCCGGCCGGCGCCGTCGCCGAACCCGCGGGAGAGGCCGCGGGCCTCCACCAGGTGGTTCACTGGAACCGGAGGGCGTCGGTGACCACCAGCGAAGCCGCCCGCCGCGCCGGGTAGAGCGTGGCCGCGAAGCAGACGATCGGCGCGAAGAGGCAGACGAGCGCCAGATCCCCGGGCAGGAGGGTGAACGGCACCGCGGTGATCTGGTAGACGTCCTCGGGGATCGTGATCCGACCGTCGAGGATCTCGCAGGCGAGGATCCCGAGGCCCGCGCCGAGGGCGGTGCCGGCGAGCCCGATGACCGCCCCCTGGGCCATGAAGAGCGCCATGACGCTCCGCCGGGTCGCGCCCATCGAGCGCAGCACCGCGATGTCCCGGGTCTTCTCGGTGACGGTCACGATCTGGCCCGCCACGATGTTGAGCGCCGCCACCCCCACGATGAAGCCCACGAACAGCGCGGTGGCCAGCTTCTCCAGCCAGAACGCCGAGAAGAGCGTCGTGTTCATGTCGATCCAGTTCAGGGCGGCGTAGCCGGGGCCGAGCGTCTCGCGGACCTCCGCCTCGAGTTCGCGCACGCCGAACATGTCCTCGACGCGGGCCTCCACATGGCTCACCGCGCCCGCGTTCCCCGCGAGCCGCTGGGCCTCGCCCAGCGGGATGAGCGCCCAGCCGTTGTCGTAGTCGTAGAGCCCCAGCCGGAAGGACCCCGCGACCCGGAACCGGCGGCTCGCGGGGATGGCGCCGACCGGCGTCAGCCGCCCCTCCGGCACGACGAGCCGCACGGGATCGCCCAGCGTGACGCCGAGCGCCAGCGCCAGCTCCTCGCCGAGGACCACCGGCGGTGGTTCGCCCGAATGGTCGGCGCCGAGGTCCGCGAAGTCGCCCGAAGTCATCCGGGAGGCGAACTCGCTGACCCGGGGCTCGCGTTCCGCGTCCACGCCCTTGAGGGTGACGAGCGCCGAGCGCCGCCCGAGCGCCAGCGCCTTGCCGTAGACCACCGGAGCGGCGGCCTCGACGCCGGGGACCGCCTCGATCGTGGCGGTCACGTCGCGGTAATCGGTGAAGCCCTCCACCGAGAGGTCATAGACCGAAAGGTGCGCCAGCGCCCCCAGGATCCGGGCCCGGAGCTCTCCCTGGAAGCCGGTCATGATCGCGAGCGCGACGAGCAGGATCGCCACGCCGAGAACGACGCCCAGCGCCGAGATCGCGGAGATGACCGAGATGAACATCCCCTTCTGGCGCAGCATGAGGTAGCGCGCCGCGATCTGCAGCTCGAACGGAAGCGACCCGCCGAGGCCGGAGAGGAGGCGTCGGGGGCGCCGGTCTCCGCGTCGGGCGTCCGGGGCCTCGCTCACGACTCCTCCCGGGGCCGCAGGTGCGGGAACAGGATGACGTCCCGGATCGCGGCCGAGTCGGTGAGGAGCATGGCGAGCCGGTCCACGCCGACGCCGACCCCGCCGGTGGGCGGCAGACCGTGGCGGAGCGCCTCGATGTAGTCGCGGTCCATGGCGTGTTCCTCGCCTCCCTGTCGCCGGGCGATCTGCTCGCCGAAGCGCGCCGCCTGCTCGTCCGGGTCGTTCAGCTCGGAGAACCCGTTCGCAATCTCGAGGCCACCGACGAACAGCTCGAACCGCTCGGTGAACCCGGGAACGTCGGGGTCCGCCTTGGAGAGCGGGGACACCTCGACCGGGTAGCCGGTCACGAATGTGGGCTGGATGAGGCTGCGCTCGCAGAGCGCCTCGAACAGGCTGAGCAGCAGCTTGCCCGGGCCCGCCGGCGGCGGGGGCGGAACGAGATCCAGCTCGCGGTGGAGCTCGGCGAGCCTCGCGGCGTCGCCCAGCTCTTCGGGCGCCAGGTCGAAACCGCGCTCCGCGAGCGCCCCGAGCGTCGCGCCCGAGAGCGTGGCCCGGGCGAAGGGCGGCTGGAAGGCGATCTCGTGCTCCCCGAACCGGACCGGACCCGCGCCCCGCACCTCCGCGGCGGCCGCCGCGACCAGCCGCTCGGTGAGGTCCATCATGAAGGCGCAGTCGCTGAAGGCCCGGTAGAACTCGAGCATCGTGAACTCCGGGTTGTGCCGCGTCGACAGGCCCTCGTTCCGGAAGTTGCGGTTGATTTCGTAGACGCGGGGGAAGCCGCCCACCACGAGGCGCTTCAGGTAGAGCTCGGGGGCGACCCGCAGGAACAGGTCGATGCCGAGCGCCTGGTGGTGCGTCTGGAACGGGCGGGCCGCGGCGCCGGTCGCGAGCGGCTGGAGCATCGGCGTCTCGACCTCGAGGAAGCCCTCGCCGTCCATGAACCGCCGCAGCGCGGCCACCAGGCGCGCCCGGCGGAGGAAGACCTCCCGGGTCGCCGGGTTGGAGAGCAGGTCGAGGTAGCGCTGGCGGTAGCGGGTGTCGCGGTCGGTCAGGCCGTGCCACTTCTCCGGAAGCGGAAGGAGCGCCTTGGAGAGGAACGTCACCCGGTCGGCGCGCACCGTGAGTTCGTCGGAGCGCGTCCGGAACACCGGCCCTTCCACCCCGATCCAGTCGCCGTGGTCCAGCAGGCGGGTGATCCGGAAGTCGCGTTCCGGGAGCACGTCCTTGCGAACGTGCGCCTGGAGCGTCCCCTGCCCCTCGGCGAGGCGCAGGAACGCGGCCTTGCCGAACGACCGGATGGCGGCGACGCGGCCCGCGACCCGGACCTCGCGGTCGGTCTCGGGCGACTCCTCGAGCGCCGCGCCGTCGAGCCCGCCGAACGCCGCATGGACCGCTTCGAGCGTGTGGCTCGCGTCGAAGCGGTTCGGCCACGCCGCAACGCCGAGTTCGCGGATCTGCGCCAGCTTCTCCCGGCGGTTGGCCTCGTCGCGGCCGGGAGCGCTCGCGCCCGCCGGAGGTCGCCGACCGGCCGCGCCCTCGCCGGTCACCCTGTCACCTCACCGGGCTGCGGTTCCGGTTCCGGCTCACCCTCCGGACCGAAACCCTGGATCACCGCGTCCACGACCGCGTGGATGAAGCTGGTGGAAGCCTCGCCGGCGTAGCGCCGGGCGACTTCGACCGCCTCGGTCAGGACCACGCGGGGAGGCGCGCTGCCGACGAGCAGTTCCGCGACCGCAACGCGCAGGACGCTCCGCTCCACGCGGCCCATGTTGTCCCGCCACCACGGCCGGGTGGCCTCGCCGACCCGGCGATCGATCTCGGGGAGGCGCTCCCAGGCCGCGCGCGCCAGCGTCCCGGCGAACTCGAGGTGGGCGGCGCTGGCGCGGGTCAGCGCCCCGACGTCGCGGATGATCTGCTCACCGGGCGCCGGGTTGGCCTCCCACGAGGAGAGCATCTGCGCCGCCAGTTCCCGGCCGCGCCGGCGCCGCCTCGCCGTCTTCGAGTCCATGGGGGAATCGTCTCACGCGGATCCCGGGGCCGATCCATCGACCGGACCGAGATCCACCGGCCGGCCGCGGGTCTGCGACGCGCGGGCTCGCAGCAGCCCGGCGACCGCGCGGGCGGCGTCCTCGCCCCGGTTCCCCTTCGCTCCCCCGGAGCGCGCCTCCGCCTGTTCCGGAGTGTCCACCGTGAGCACCGCGTTCCCGACCGGGACGCCGGTGCGGACCGCGACCTCGAGCAGCGAGGCGGTCACCGCCGCCGCCAGGTGGCGGTCGTGCGAGGTCTCGCCCCGGACGATCGAGGCGCACGCCACGACCCCGTCCACCTCGCCCTCCGCCGCCAGCCAGGCGGTGAACTGCGCCACCTCGAAGGCGGCGGGAACGCCGTGACGGTCCACGCGGGCGCCCCGCTTCTCGAGCCAGGCGCAGGCGGCGTCGGCGAGGCGCGCCGAGGCGGCGTCGCGCTCCGAGGCCACGACCCCGATCCGGCGCCCCTCGAGGGGCGAGGCTTCCGGAGCGGACCGGGGGGCGGCGTCAGCGGCCACGGAATCGCGGCGGGCGCTTCTCGAGGAACGCGGCCAGGCCCTCCCGCATGTCTTCGGTGCCGGCGAGCGAGGCGAAGAGCGAGGCCTCGAGCGCCAGACCGCGCTCCATGTCGCCCCCCGACCCGCGGATCGCGGCGAGGGCGTGGCGGACCGCGACCGGCCCGTTCGCGTAGACCCGGTCGACGAGCGCGAACGCCGCCTCGACCGGGTCATCATGGACCTTATCCACCAGCCGGAAGTGGTGCGCCAGCGCCGCGGTCACCGGCTCGCCGGTCAGGACCATGCGGATGGCCTCCGACCGGCCGACGAGTCGGGGGAGACGCTGCGTTCCGCCGTACCCGGGGATGACCCCGAGCCGGACCTCGGGAAGGCCCAGCCGCGCCCTGGGGCTCGCGATCCGGATGTGGCAGGCGAGGGCCAGCTCGAGGCCGCCGCCGAGCGCAAAGCCGTTCACCGCGGCGATGACCGGACGCGAGGAGGCCTCGATCCGGGAGAACAGCGCCTGGCCCCGGCGGGAGACCGCGAGCGCGCGCTCGGGAGTGAGCCCCTGGAGTTCGGTGATGTCGGCCCCCGCGACGAAGGCCCGGTCGCCCGCCCCGGTGATGACGACGGCTGCGAGTTCCTCGTCGCCCTCCAGCTCGCGGAAGGCGTCCTCGAGCTGGTCCAGCGTGGCCCGGTTCAGCGCGTTCAGGGCCTTCGGCCGATCCACCGTGACGAGCGCCGCCGGATGGCCGGCCGGGGTCTTCCGCCGGTCGACGCGGACCGTGGTCGCGCTCACGACTCTCTTGCGGGAAGCGGGGATCGCCGCCTCACGCCGACTCGACGACCATCGCGATCCCCTGCCCGCCTCCGATGCACGCGGTCGCCAGACCGAAGCGGCTTCCGCTCCGGCGCAGCTCGAGCAGGAGGGTCAGCAGCAGCCGGGTCCCGGTGGCGCCGAGCGGATGCCCGAGCGCGATGGCGCCGCCGTTCACGTTGACGCGGTCGCGGTCGAGCCCCAGCTCGCGCTCCACCGCCAGGTACTGCGGCGCGAAGGCCTCGTTGACCTCGATGCGGTCCATGTCTTCGAGGCGGAGCCCGGCGGCCTGAAGAGCGGCGCGGCTCGCCGGGACCGGGCCCAGGCCCATCGACTCGGGAGGGACGCCGGCGGTCGCCCAGGAGACGACCCGTCCGAGCGCCTCGGCCCCGCCGGCGGCCTCCTTCGTCGCGAGCACCAGCGCGGCGGCGCCGTCCACGATGCCGCTCGCGTTCCCGGCGGTGACCAGGCCGTCCTTCCGGAAGGAGGGGCGGAGGCTGCGGAGCCCCTCGAGCGTCGTCTCCGGCCGCCGGTGGCCGTCCTCGGCGACAACGGTTTCGCCCTTGCGCGTCTTCAGCGTGACCGGGACGATTTCCTCGGCGTGGACGCCGGCGCGGAAGGCCCGGTCGGCGGTCTGCTGACTGCGGAACGCGAACTCGTCGCACTCGTCCCGCGTCACGCCGGTCTGCGCCGCCACGTTCTCGGCGGTGTCCGACATCGTCATCCCGCAGCGGTTGTCGGTGAGGGCCGCCACCAGGCTGTCCTCGAGCGCGCCGTGCCCGAGCCGGAGCCCGGTTCGGGCCCTGCGGATCACGAAGGGCGCCTGGCTCATCGACTCCATGCCGCCGGCGAGCACCAGCCCGGCCTCGCCGGCGAGCATCAGGTGGGCGCCCGAGATCACCGACTGGATCCCCGAGCCGCAGAGGCGGTTCACCGTCAGCGCGGGAACCGGATCCGGCGCGCCGGCGCCGAGCCCGACGTGCCGCGCGCCGTAGATCCCGTCCGCGCTCGTCTGCTGGGCGTTGCCGAAGACCACGTGGTCGACGCGGTCCGGCGCCACCTCCGCGCGCGCCAGCGCGCCACGGGCGGCTTCCACCCCGAGCTCGACCGCCGTCCGTTCCGCAAACGGCCCGAGGAACTTCCCCATCGGGGTCCGCGCTCCCGCCAGGACCAGGATGTCCGTCGCCGGCGCACAGGCGTTGTTTCCGGAGGCCACGGCGGGCGGAAGGCTATCGCGGCAAGGCCGGGCCGCCCGGCCGCCGGTCGGGTGACTATGCTCTTCGCCGTGAACGACCCGGGCGCGGCCGCCAGCAGCCCGGACGCGCGCCGGAAGACCGGCGAGCGGGATCCGGTGGCCCCCTGCGCGCTGGGGCTGCTCGTCCCCGGGCTCGGGCACGCGCTCCTCGGGAGGCGGGGGACCGGGGCGGTCTTCTTCGCCTCGATCAGCCTCCTGTTCGGCTTCGGGATCGCGATGGAGGGCGAGCTGTTCCCGCTGGAGCCCGCGGCGCCGCTGACCCTGCTCGCCGGTCTCGCCGAGATGGGCTCGGGAGGGCTCTACGTGGCGGCGCGCCTCCTCGGCCTCGGCGAGGGGGTCCCGGCCGCGCCCACCTACGAATACGGTTACGCCTACCTGATCGTCGCCGGACTGCTGAACGCGCTCGTCGTGCTCGACGCCTGGGACATCGCGACCGGACAGAAGGGCGCCGCTTCCTCGTGAGCCACTTCGAGGCGCTCACGCTGTTCGCGGCGCTGGTGTCCCCGGCGCTCGCCTGCCTGCTGCGCGAGGGGACGCGCCCCCGGGTCCGCTTCGCCCTGTGGTCCTTCGCGGCGTTCCTCGGTTTCGCGTTCGGGGTGGGCTGGCTCATGTACCTGCTGGGCGCCTGATCGCAGGCGGCGAGACTCCCCGACTCCCATGGGCTCGGCGACGGCGATCCTCGGGATCCCTGTCCTGATCGGGATCGCCTGGGCCGCGTCCACCGACCGCCGGCGGTTCCCCTGGCGGGTCGTCGCGTGGTCGCTGGCGCTCCAGGTCGCGTTCGCGCTGCTGGTGCTGAAGACGACCGCGGGGGCGGCGGCGCTCGGCGCGGTCGCCGACGTGGTGGAGCTCGGGCTCCAGCAGGCGCGGGCGGGCATCGAGCTGCTGTTCGGCCCGCTGGCCGACGAGGAGCGCTTCGGCGTCATCCTCGCGATTTCGGCGCTCCCGGCGATCATCTACATCGCCTCGTTCTTCGGCGTCCTCTACTACCTGGGCATCCTGCAGCTCGCCGTCTTCGGGATGGCCAAGCTCATGGTCCGGACCCTCGGGACGAGCGGCGCGGAAACGCTCGCGGCGGCGGCGAACGTGTTCATGGGTCAGACCGAGGCCCCGCTGGTGGTGGCGCCCTACCTCGAGCGCATGACGAAGTCCGAGATCCACGCCGTCATGGTGTCGGGGATGGCGACGGTCTCGGGGGGCATGCTGGCGGCGTTCATCGCGCTGGGAGTCGACGGACGGCTGCTGCTCGCGGCGAGCGTGGTGAACGCCCCGGCGGCGCTCATGATGGCCAAGATCATCGCGCCCGAGACCGGCAAGCCGGTGACCGCGGGGCGGGTCCGCTACGAGTTCGAACGGAAGGAAGTGAACCTGATCGAGGCGGCGGCCAACGGCGCCTCGGCGGGGATGCGGCTCGTGCTGAACGTGGCGGCGATGCTGATCGCGTTCCTCAGCCTGGTGGCGCTGGTGGACCTGCCGCTGGGCCTTCTCGGCCTGTCGCTCTCGCAGATCCTGGGATGGGTCTTCGCGCCGATCGCCTTCCTCATCGGGGTTCCCGCCGGCGAGATCTCCACCGTCGCCTCGATGCTCGGCAAGAAGCTGATCCTGAACGAGTTCGTCGCGTTCCTCGATCTCGCCGCGCTGAAGGGGACCGGGGCGCTCTCCCCCCGGAGCGAGGTCATCGCGACCTTCGCCCTCTGCGGGTTCGCGAACCTGAGCTCGATCGGCATCCAGATCGGGGGCATCGGGGCGCTGGCTCCCGGCCGCAAGAAGGATCTCGCGCGGCTCGGCATGCGGGCGCTTCTCGGCGGGACGCTCGCGACGCTCGTCACCGCGGCGATCGCCGGCATGCTGTCGGGCGCCTGAGATGGACCCCGAAGTCCGCCGCGAGCTCGACCGAGCCGCCTCGGCGGTGCGCCGGGAGGTCGGCGCGGCGTTTCCGCAGGTGGGGCTGGTGCTCGGGTCCGGCCTCGCCGGCGCGGCGGACGCCCTCGGCGCCGCCCGGAGCCTGCCCTACGACCGGATCCCGGGTCTCGCGGACTGCACCGCGCCCGGACACCGGAGCCGCCTGGTCGTGGGGGAGCTCGCCGCAGCCTCCGGGCCGGGCCTGCCGGTCGCGACGCTCTCGGGGCGGCATCACCTCTACGAGGGACACAGCGCCGCGAGCGCGGCCTTCGGGGTGCGCCTGCTCGCCACGCTCGGGGTGCGGCGGCTCGTCCTGACCGCGGCCGTCGGAGCGATCCGCCCCGGGCTCGACGCCGGGGACTTCCTGCGCATCGAGGACCACCTCAACCTCACCGGAACGAGCCCGCTCGAGGGGCCGGAGCCGGGCCCGGAAGCCCGCTTTCCCGACATGTCCCGGGTCTGGGATCCGGCGCTGGGAGCGGCCCTCGACCGGGCGGCGGAGCGGGTGGGGATGAAGCTGCCCGCCGGGGTCTACGCCGGGGTCCGCGGCCCGCAGTTCGAGACGCCGGCCGAGATCCGGATGCTCGCCCGGATGGGCGCCGATGTCGTCGGCATGTCGGTCGTGATGGAGGCGATCGCCGCCCGGCACTGCGGCGTTCGGCTCGCCGGACTCGCGTTCGCCTCGAACCTCGCCGCCGGGATCAGCCCGGTCCCGCTCGACGCCGACCACGTCACCGAGGCCGCCAGGCGAGCCGTCCCCCGGCTGACCGCGCTCCTCGGCGCGGCGGCGGACGAGGCGGAGTTTCGCGGGGAGGACGCTCCCCCGACTCAGGTTGAGGCCTGAGGCGACTCCAGCCAGCCCACGAACGGCAGGTGCCGGTAGCGTCCGGCGAAGTCGAGGCCGTATCCGACGACGAAGCGGTCCGGGATCACGAACCCGGTGAAGTCCGCCTCGATGGGGAGCCGCCGCCGGGCCGGCTTCGAGAGAAGCGCGGCGGAGCGCAGCGTGCGCGGCCGGTGCGGCGCAACCGCGCGCACCAGCGCGTCGAGCGCGATTCCGGTGTCCACGATGTCCTCCACGATGAGGACGTCGCGGTCCCGGAGGCTCTCGGCGTCGTAGAGGTGGACTTCGGGGGTTCCCGGCTCGGTCCCGTCCCGGTAGCTGACGATCCGGCAGAAGTCGACCGTGACCTCCATCCCCTCCCCCGCGAGGGCGCGGGCCAGATCGGCCGCGAACAGGAAGGCGCCCCGCAGGACGACCAGCAGGTGGAGGTCGGCGCCGCCTCCCGCCGCGTCGCGGCGCCCGGCGGCGATATCGCGGGCCAGCTCCCGCACCCGCCCGGCGATGGCGGACGCCGAGAGCAGTTCGGGCGGCGCCTGCCCGGAACCGGTCTTCGTCACAGGGAGGCGGTCCGGAAAGAGGACCGCGTCAGGGCGTCGGGAACAGGCCGAAGGTGACGATGATCACGCCGACGGCCTCGACCGGCTTCCCGTCCTTGAGCGCCGGCTTCCAGCGGTAGAGCGCCGCGTGTTGCCGCGCGGTCTCGACGCACGCCCGGCAGCCCGACTTGATGACGCCCAGCACCTCGGTGCTGCCGTCGAGCTTGACCAGAACCTGGAGCATCACGTCCCCGGTGATCCGCCGCCGGCGCGCCGACTCGGGGTACGGCGGCTCGTCGGGCTCGTAGACGAGCTCTGGCTCCACGTCGTAGCCGCCGGGGCTGTAGGCGCCGCCCCCGGAGCCGCCGCCATAACCGGGGCCCACGCCCCAGCCGCTGCCCTCTCCGGTCCCGATGCCTTCCCCGCCGCCGATGCCGCCGCCCTCGCCGGCGCTGGGGGCGGTGTCGCGTCCGCCGCGGTCCTCGAAGTCCGAGAGCGAGAGCCCGGGGAACTCCATCGCCTGCGGGGAGAACACGCTGCCGAGCAGCATGTCCGAGACGTCGGGCGAGTCCATGAGGTTGTCGAGGTCGTCGAACTTGAGGGGACGCGGTTTCCGGGGCGCGATCGGCGCCTCGCGGGGCTGCTCGGGCTCCGGGGCGGGCTGCGGCGCCTCTACCCGGACCGGGATGTAGGCGCTGATCCGGTCGCCGCGGCTACCGCCGCCCCCACCGCCGCCGCCGGCGCCCTCGCCTCCGGCGATGCGGAAGTCGAAGCGCGGCAGCCCCGTCATGCTGCTGTCCGAGGAGTCCCGGAATGCGTTGAGGCCCGGGAGAATCAGGACGGCGCCCAGCGCCAGATGGAACCCGACCGAGACGAGCGCGGAGCGCCACTCCCCGTCGTGACCGGTGCGGCCCGATGCGACTCCCCCGGACGCCAGGCCGCTCAGCCGGTGCGCGGACCGCGACGCGGAGGCGTCCCGGCCTTGAGCGGTGTCCATCACGAACTCCTCACCGCCTACCCCTGTGAGAATCCTAGCAGTCACTCGCGGACCCGCCCGCAGACCGCAGAGGGGCCAAAACCTCGTCGGTGTGCTGTCCCTGCGTCGGGGGCGGGAGGTCGGCGGTGTGCGGCGTTCCCTCGAACTGGATCGGGTTGCCCACGAGGCGCAGCTCCCCGACGGTCGGGTGTTCCCGCGAGACGACCATCTTCCGGGCCGCGAGCTGCGGGCTCGAGAGGATGTCGCTGACGGATCGGACGCGCCCCACCGGGATCCCGGCGTCGCCGAGGAGTTCCTCCCACGCGGCGACGGTCCGGTCGCGGAACCGGGGCTCGAGAAGCGCGCGCAGCTCGGCGCGGCGGCGCACGCGATCCGGGTTGACCCGGTACTCGGGCCGGTCCAGGTCGGGGGCGCACGCCTCGCAGAACCGCCGCCAGGCGGCGTCGTTTCCGACGCCCACGATGACGTGCCCGTCGCTCGCCTCGAAGCTCTCGTAGGGGGTCAGCGAAGGGTGGCAGTTCCCGCTGCGGGCCGGGTCTTCGCCGGTCAGGAGCGTCCCCTGCGCCTGGTAGGTGAGCGTCGCCACCACCGAATCGAACAGCGCGATGTCCACCCGGCGCCCGCGTCCGGTGCGCTCCCGGTCGAAGAGCGCGGCGAGGATCCCGGAGGAAGCCATCATCCCGGCGGTGATGTCGGCGAGCGAGGCCCCCACCTTGGTGGGGGGACCTTCGGGAGGACCGGTGAGTCCCATCCAGCCGGCTTCGCCCTGCATGATGGCGTCGTAGCCGGGGAGCGAGGCCAGCGGGCCGTACTGCCCGTAGGCCGACACCGAGCACCAGATCATGCGGGGGCGCCGCTCGAGGACCTTCTCGGCGGGAAACCCGAGCCGCGCGAGGGTTCCCGGGCGGAAGTTCTCGACGAGGACATCGGCCCGGTCGATGAGGAGCTCCAGGTCCGCGCGGCCGCGTTCGGTCTTGAGATCGATCGTGACGCTCTTCTTGCCCCGGTTCACCGCGAGGAAGTAGGCGCTCTCTCCCCCGGCGAACGGGGGGCCCCAGCTCCGGGTGTCGTCTCCGCTCGGCGGCTCCACCTTGACGACCTCGGCGCCGAGGTCGGCCAGCATCATCGTGGCGTACGGCCCGGCGAGAACCCGCGAGAGATCCACCACCCGCACTCCGGCGAGCGGCGCGCCGGCAGAGGTCAACCCCGCCGACGGACTCAACGGAACGAGGCCTCGGCGGCGGAGAGCGCGCGGTCGAGGAGCCGCAGCGCCTCTCGGGCGTCGCCCTTGCTGATGTTGAGCGGCGGCGAGATCCGGACGCAGTTCCCGTAGAGCCCGCCCTTCCCGATCAGCAGGCCCTCGTCGCGGGCGCACTGGAGGAGCCGGGCGGTGAAGGCGGCGTCGGGGGCCTTGGTCCCCCGGTCCTCCACGAACTCGAGCGCGAGCATGAGGCCCTTGCCGCGGACATCGCCGATCCTCGGGTGGGACTCGGCGAGCTCCTCCAGCCCGTCCCGCAGGACGGCGCCCACCACCTGGGCGTTCTCCGCCAGGTTGTCGCGCTCGACGACGTCGATCACCGCGCGGGCGGCGGCCATGCTGACCGGGTTGCCGCCGAAGGTGGAGAGGGTGTTCCCGACGAGCGACTCCGCGATCTCGCTGCGCGCCACCGTCGCCGCGACCGGGACTCCGTTGCCGAGCCCCTTCGCGTAGGTGACGATGTCGGGCTCCACGTCCCAGTGGGAGATGCCGTTCCAGGCGCCCCCGGTGCGGCCGGCGCCGGTCTGGATCTCGTCGCAGATGAACACCCCGCCGTAACGGCGGACGATCTCCACCGCGACCTCGAAGTAGCCGGGGGGAGGGGTGATGAAGCCGCCCACGCCCTGGATGGGCTCGGCGATGAACCCCGCGATCCGGCCCGAGGTCGTCGTCTGGATCACGTCCTCGATGTCGCGGGCGCAGCGAAGGTCGCACGACGGGTATTCGAGGCCGAAGGGACACCGGTAGCAGTAGGCGTTCGCCACGTGGCGGATCCCGGCGGCGGCGCCGCCCCCGAGCCGCCACGGCGCCTGCCCGGTCGCGCCCATGGTGAGCCGGCTGCGGCCGCTGTAGCCGTGCCGCAGCGCGACGATCTCGCTGCGGCCGGTGTGGACTTCGGCCACTAGCAGCGCGAACTCGTTCGCCTCGGTCCCCGAGTTGGTGAAGAAGCTCCGGTCGCAGTCCCCGGGAGCGACGCGGGCCAGCCGCTCGGCGACCTCGACCATCGGCTGGTTCGGAAACAGCGTGGAGACGTGCTGGAGGGTGTCCACCTGCTCGCGGATCGCGTGGTTGACCTCCGGGTGGCAGTGCCCGAGGCCGACGGTCAGGATGCCGCCGAAGAAGTCGACGTAGCGGTTCCCGTCCGCATCCCACACGTGCTGGCCCTGGCCGCGCACGATCGGCATGGGCTCGTCATAGAAGGTCTGGACCGCCGGAAACACATGGCGGCGGTGCGCCTCCCGGATCGACTCGGTCGTTCGGGAAGCCCGACAGGCGGGTGGGGTTTCGTCGGCCGCGGCCGGCTCGCTGAGCTTCGCTGACATGGCGGGATTGTCGCACGCGAACGGGCTCTTCGAACCGGGAGCGGGCGCCCGCGCGCCCACCGGTCAGGAAGCGGCGAAGAAGCGCTGGAGCCGGGCGAGCCCCTCGTCGATCTGGTCGTCGGAGGTGGCGAAGCTCATCCGGAGGTGGGTGTCGTGGCCGAAGGCGACGCCGGGCACGGTGGCGACCCGCTCCTGCTCGAGCAGCGCCGAGGCGAGCGCGCCGGACCCCTGCCCCGGCCGGAGCCGGTCGGCGAAGTTGGGGAACAGGTAGAAGCCCCCATCCGGGGTCGCGCAACGGACCCCCGGGATCTTCAGCAGGCCCTCGCGCATCCGCACCGAGCGCCGGGCGAACTCCCGGACCATCCAGGCGAAGTCGGCCGGATCCGCCTCGAGCGCGGCGAGCGCCGCCTTCTGCGAGACCGAGCTGGCGTTGGAAGTCATCTGGCTCTGAAGCGCGGCCGCGCCCCGGATGAGCTCCTCGGGTCCGATGGCCCAGCCCACCCGCCAGCCGGTCATGGCCCAGGTCTTGGAGACGCTCCCGGCGATGAGGAAACGCGGCCCCAGAATCTCCTGCATCCGCCGGTAGGCGCCCTCCGGAGAGGGCTCGAACGTGAGCCGGGCGTAGGTGTCGTCCCAGAGCAGGAAGGCGCCGCAGCTCTCGGCGAGCGCCGCCATGTCCTCGAGTTCCCCGGGGTCGAGGACGACGCCCGACGGGTTCCCGGGGATGTTCAGGATGATGACCCGGGTCCGGTCGGTGACCCGGGGCGCCACCACCGCCCGCGTGGGACGGAACGCGGAGGCCTCGTCCGCGGGCGCCAGCACCGGCTCGGCGCCGGCGATGCGGACCTGTTCGGGGAACGTGGGCCAGAACGGCGTGGGGATGACGACCTCGTCGCCCGGTTCGCAGGTGGCGAGCAGAATCCCGGTGAGCGCGTGCTTGCCTCCCGAGGTGACCAGGACGTTCGGCGCCGAGAAATCGAGCCCGAAGTCCCGCCGGTAGGCGGCCGCGACCGCCGCGCGCACGTCGGGGGCGCCCGGATTCGGGGTGTAGCGGGTGTAGCCGGACCGGATGGCCTCGATCCCGGCCTCGCGCGCCACGTCCGGGGTGTCGAAGTCCGGCTGTCCGGCGGAGAAGTCGACCACGTCCTCGCCGGTCGCCTTGAGGCGCATCGCTTCCGCCATGACCGCCATCGTGGGCGACGGGGCGATGGCGCGCACCCGGGCCGCCAGCCGCAGGTTCGAACCGGACATTCGCGTGGCTCCCCGGATCAGCCGCCCGAAGACTCTCCGGTCCCGGGTCCGATGAGGCGCGCGGCGACCGGCGGGGGCACGAGGTCGGCCACATCGCCGGAGAGCGCCGCGATCTCCTTGACGAGCTTCGAACTCACGTAGGAGAACTCCTCGGCGGGCGTCAGGAAGACGGTCTCGACTTCGGGAGCGAGGCGCCGGTTCATGAGCGCCATCTGGAACTCGTACTCGAAGTCGGAAACCGCCCGGATCCCGCGCACGATGGCGGCGGCGCCCCGGCGGCGGGCGTAGTGCACCAGGAGGCCCGAGAAGGCGTCGGCTTCCACCCGGGGATCCTCGGCGAAGGTGGCGCGGATGAACCCGAGGCGATCCGCGACGGTGAACCGGGCGGTTTTCTCCGAGTTCGTGAGCACCGCGACGACGACGCGGTCGAACTGGCGGGCGGCCCGGCGAACGATGTCGACATGGCCCAGGGTGAGAGGGTCAAAGGACCCCGGGCAGATGGCCAGACGGGTCGATTCCAACGCTCAGGCGCCCGGCGGGGCGTGGCGGGAAACTAACACAGCATCCCGGGCGTCAGGACTCTCGCGGCGCTCTTCCGGTCCAGCGGGTCAGTTTTCGACAGAACCGCAACTTTCCGGCAATCGATGCTACGGGGGGACCGCGGCCCCCGTCGTGCACCGGGTGTGAACAACCTCCGGAGGCGGCGGGTCATTGGAGCGGCGCCTCACTCACCGCGGGCTTTCTCCGGGTCCGGCCGGTACAGCGAGACGGCGCTGTCTCCCGCGGTGAGCGTCCGGACGCGGACGTATTCCGCTTCGCCCGGGCGTCCCGCTTCGGGATTCACCCGATCCGCCAGTTCGAGCGAACGTTCGTGCTCGACCGCCGCCACGGTCGGCCCGAGACCGAGGGCGGACGCCAACAGCCTCCACGCGGCGCCCTCCCGGAAGTCGGCCCAGGGCGGATCGAAGAAGACTGCGCCCGGCGAACCCTCGAAGTCCCAGCCGGAGGCGGCGAGGCGACGAAGCTGGGCTCCGGCGTCGCCGGGCAGAACCCGGAAGGACTCCACGCCGAGACGGGCGGCGTTCCGGCCGATCCGCCGCACGAGGACCGGATCCCGTTCGAGGAAGACGGCGCGCCGCGCGCCTCGGGAAAGCGCCTCGAAACCGAGAGTTCCCACGCCCGCGCACACATCGAGGGCGGTCACGCCGGAGAGTTCTCCTCCAAGGACCTCGAAGAGGCTCTTGCGCAGCCGGACCGCCGTGGGGCGGATCCCCGGGGAGACGGCGCCCCCGGGACGTCGGGGTGGACCGAGCAGCAACCTTCCGGCGAAGGCGCCGCCGGCGATGCGAACGCTCATGGAACCGCTTTCAAGCCGGCCGATTGTCAGCGCGGGCGCCAGGGGGCGCAAGCTCCGGCGCCGCGCCGGCCTGTTCCCGATACCGACCTGCGAGGAAGACGCCCATGTCCCGCCCCCTCCCGAAACGAGCCGCTCATCCCGTCCTGGCGGTGGTCCCGATGCCCGCCCGGGCGCGCTGGCCCCGCAGCCAGCCCGACCCGCTCCCGGTTCCGATCACCGACCCGGAGCACGGGCGCCCGCTCCGGCCGGCGGCGGCGATCGCCTGCGAGGTCTCGGAAGACGGCATCGGAGGCGAGTTCGACACCGCCCGCGAGCGGATCCTCGAGTGGGTGGAGACCCGCACCGGTCCGCTCCCGGAGAGCTTCGCCGAACGCCGCCAGGAGAGCGCGACCTCACGGATGGCGCGTTTCGAGTGCGGCGGAGCCCGGGTGGAGGCCGTGGACCGGGCGCTGGGGCGCGGCCGGTACTTCGGACTCCTGCTCGAGAGCGGAAGCGCCCCCGAACAGCCCGTTTCGCGCGTCCGGGCGGCCATCTTCCGCTCGGGCGGCGGAACGCACCTGCGAATGACGCTCGAGGCGCCGCGGCGCTTCGCGGAGGGGCTCCGCCCGATGGCGTGGACGCCCCGCGTGGTCCACGACCTGATCGCCTCTCCCGGGCTCATCGACTACGGCTGGCGCATCGTGAACGAGCCCTGGGTGGTGGATGACGAGGAGAGCGTGGAGGGCCTGATCCACCTCATCGCCGATCCGGCGCGGACCCGGCCGGTCTTCGCGACCGGGCTCAGCGGGGCGCAGACCGACCCGGAAGCGTGCAGCGTGGATCCCTGGGACCTCGCCCTGCGGACCGCCGGGCTCGCCCACGTGGTGGTGCTGACCGGACCGATGACCTACGTGCTCTCGGACCGGGTCGGCCGGCGCTTCAGCGTCTTCGGGGATGCGTTCCGCACCTACCGGCCGGGGCGCCGAATCCTCGAGGACGCCCGCGCGCACCCGATCGCGCTTTCCGACACGGTGCGGGAGTGGCCCGACGGCGGACCACGGCGCTTCGCGCTCTATCTGGCGCGCGAGGCGGCGCGGATGAGCCTCGCCTGCCAGATGACGCGCTCGGGGTGGGGGATGGGCGACATGATCGGAGCGACCACCGGGATCCGCCTGGCCGATGTTTCCGTGACGCAGCGGGTCGAGCTCCCCGTCGAGGACGGCGGCCTGGACCATCCGGTCGGAACCGGGACCGACGCCGGCGAAGCGGCGGAACCGGCGCGCCTGCGAGCGGTCGCCGGAGCCAAGGCGCGGCCCGCCTCCTGACGCGCGCCGCAGGCGCCGGAGGGCGCCCGGTGCGGTCCGGCTACGGCGTCCCCGGACCCTTTTTCCACAGGCGGACGGTGAAGCGGCTCTCGTCCTCGACGAGCTCGGGCTCCGTCCCGTTGTGCGCCTTCATACCGGGGATCATCCGCTGGCGCACGCCCATCCCGCGAAACTCCACGTAGCCGTAATCGCGCATGAAATTGACCAGGTTCTGGTTGCGCGCGTAACGGGTTCCCGAGCGCATCCCATCCGGCGTGACCGTGTTCGGCAGCCGCCCGGGGCTGACGACCTCGAGGCGGTCCGAGAAGATCGTCAGCATGATGTCGGCGCCGGTGATGCTGTAGTCGCGGTGAACCAGCGCGTTCCCCACCGCCTCTCGCACCACCGCTTCCGGGTAGTCCCAACGGTCGATGCGGCGACCCCCTTCCAGCCGGGCGGTCGGCGTGGTGTTCCGGCGCACGAAATCGATGGCCTGGTCCACGAGTCCCGGTTCGACCCGCGAGCCGTCGCGGGCGCCGAGCGGAACCATCGGGCCACGCAGGACTTCATCGGCCCGCGCCGCATAGTCCGGCGCCTTGCCCGGAAAGCAGATGGCGCGGATGCCCGATTGCGGAAGGAACCGCTTCGTGTTGCTCCCGAAAAGCAGCATCCCGTCGACGGTCGCCGCCGGGCGCTCCACGGCCGGGGTCGCGAGCTCCAGATTCACCAGCAGGTGGCGCCACGCGTCCGGATCGTCCTCTCCGGGCGCCTCGCCTCCGAGAACCCGGGTGAAATAGTCGCGGAGCCGTCGCTCGTCGAGCATCCCGATACCGGACCCGGGAACCGGTTTGCATCCGTACCGCAGCTGACCCGACGCCTGGTAGAGGCGTCCTTCCTCGTCGCGCGTCGCATCCCGCGTGGTCGTTCCGACCCGGACCCTGGTCAGCCAGGCGCCTCCGCGCTTCGCCTTGTAGGGCTTGTCAGGCGCGTCCGTCGGCAGCGAGACGACGCCGACGACCTTCCCGTCGTCCCAGAGGATCGTCTCCCACCAGGGATTCGTCGCCGGCTGGAGGTGAGTCCGGGCCGCCTCCATGACCCATTCCTCGGCCTTGCGGCGATCGCGCGTGAGGCCACTGACCGTTCCGTCGTCCTCCACGCCGAGGAGGATGCGGCCACCCGCCAGGTTCAGGAACCCGGCCATTTCCTCCGCGAGCTTCTGCGCCGAGATGTCGTCCCGCTTGAACTCCACACCCGAGCTCTCGCCATTGCGGAGCAGATCGATCAGTTCGGCCCTGGTCATGAGGATCGGAGTTTCAGCGTCTGGTCAGGAAGTCCGCCGCCCGGCGCGAGCGCCTCAACCTGCGCTGGCGGCCTCGCCGGCAGCATAGTGTCGCAAAGCGCTCCAATCGGCCCCGGGAAATCCACTGGCGCGGCCTCGGCCCGACGTCAGGGTCGCAGTCAGCGGCGCCCCAAACTGACAATCTGCCGAAGCTCGAATTGACAATCGGCCGACGAGTACACTGGCATTCAGCCGGAACCACTACTACTAGTCATGTTTATCATCAACTTATATGATCTCATAATGCCAGATATGTGATCGGAAACACGATTCCTGACCCTCATTCGACCCCTATTCTGACAATCAGCCGGGCCCTATATTGACAATTGGCCGAAGCCTCAACCTACAATCAGCCGATGCCGCACCCGTTTCTCTTCCGACGCCGCATCGAGCCGCGGCTGATGGAGGCGCTGGACGACTCGCCGGTGGTGCTGATTCACGGCCCGCGCCAGTGCGGCAAGACGACGCTCGCCCGCTACGCCTGCACCAGGGACCACCCCTGGGCGTCGGGCGACGCGCATCCACATGTCAACGACGGTGGGCGGGCTGGTTCGGGAGGGTCCGACGGGCGGCGCGACTACGCGTACATCAGTCTGGACGATGCGGTGGCGCGCGAAACCGCCCGGGCCGATCCCGCCGGCATGGTCGCCGAGCTGCCGGAGCGGGTCATCCTGGACGAGGTTCAGCGGGTCCCGGAGCTGTTCGAGGCGATCAAGCTGGAAGTGGATCGCCGGCGGGCGGCGGGCCGGTTTCTGCTCACCGGGTCCACGAACGTGCTGCTGATTCCGCGCCTTTCGGACTCGCTGGCCGGCCGCATGCAGATCGTGCGGCTCCATCCGCTCGCGCAGCGGGAGCTCACGGCTGAGGCGCCACCGGCCAATGTCGCGCAACAGCCGGAGTTCCTCGACGTTCTGTTCGGCGCCGCCTTCCGGGTGCGCCGAACCGCCCGCCTCGGTGGCGAGCTCCTCGAACGGATCGTCGCCGGCGGCTTTCCGCCGGCGCTGGCGAATCCGACGGACCGTCGCCGGGCCAACTGGCAACGCGACTACATGACCACCCTGCTGGAGCGCGACGTGCGCGAGATGGCGCGGATAACGGCGCTCGATGCGCTTCCGAGGCTGCTTCAGGCGGCGGCGACGCAGACCGCGCGCCTGTTCAACCTGGCGGACCTTGCGGCGCCGTTCCGGGTCAGCCGGGGGACGATCGGCGGCTACGTCGCGCTGCTGGAGCGGCTGTTCCTGCTGGAACGGGTACCGGCGTGGCACAGCAATCGCCTGCGGCGGCTCGTGAAGAGCCCCAGGCTGCACTTCGGCGACACCGGTCTGGCGGCGGCGCTGCTGGGGGCCGACGCGCCCGCGTTACGGGACGACGGAACGCTGCTGGGGCAGCTCCTGGAGACTTTCGTCTACCAGGAACTGCGGCGGCAGGCGAGCTGGCATGCGAGCGCCACCAACTTCTTCCACTTCCGCGACCGTGACGGCGCGGAAGTCGACATCGTCATCGAACGGGGACACCGCGCGGTCGCGGGCGTGGAGGTCAAGGCCGGGGCCACGGTCAGGGCATCCGACTTTCGCGGGCTGAAGAAACTGGCCGCGGCCGCGGGAGATCGCTTCGCCTGCGGCGTCGTGCTCCACAACGGCGAGATGTGCGCGCGCTTCGGGGATCGCCTCTACGCCGCGCCCATTCGCACCCTGTGGGAGACGCCCTGAGGCTGGCCGTCAGCAGCCCGCCGTCGATTCCGCCGCGCCGGCGAACGCGCGATCAGGGTTTCGTCGCCACCGCCACCAGCAGCGGCGTGCGGCGCCAGGGCCAGGCGACCTCGAATCCGGCCGCCTGCAGGGCGTCGCGTTCCGCCTCCGCCGGAAAGTAAGTGTCCTCCTCGGCCCACTCGGCGAACAGCTCGTAGGCGCGGGCTTCGGGCGTCCCGCGGGCGGCCATCCACGCGGCCCACTCCTGGTAAGCGGCGGCCGAACCCTCAGGCTCGGCGGGGATGACCACATCCACGTTCACGAGGAGGCCGCCGGGACGCAGCGCTTCGTGGATCCGGCCGAACAGGCGACGCTTGTCGTCGAGCGTGGGGACATGGTGCAGGGCGAGCGACGCCGTCACCGCATCGCACTCCGGCAACGGGTCATCGAACGACGCCTGGCGCAGCGCGGCGCGGTCGCCGAAGCGCGCCAGACGGCCGCGGGCCCGCCCGAGCATCTCCGGATCGGCGTCCACCAGCTCCACGACGGCGTCCCCGGCGCGGCGCAGGACCGCCTCGGAGAGCGCGCCGGTCCCCGCACCGAGGTCCACGACGCGCCGAGGCCGGACCGCGGCGATCGTCCGGGCGGCGGTCTCGAGAGCCTCCTCGTACCCGGGGATCCACTTCCGGATCGTGGCGTCGTACTCCTCGATCTCCACCCGCAGATGCCGGCGGACGGAGTGAGCGTCGGTCGAATGAGCCACCGGCTGGAGGATAAGGGTTACCCGCCCTCCGTCAGGCCGAAGCGTTCCCCCCAGCGCTCGTGGACCTGCTCGAGGATGCGGCGGCCCTCGAGGCTGTCGGCTTCGGGCGACGCCAGAAAGTCCCGGGCCTCCCGGCGGGCGTCGCGGAGGATCTCCGCATCCTCGACCAGGTCGGCGACCCGGAAGGCGGGCAGGCCCCACTGCCGGGCGCCCCGGAAGTCCCCGGGCCCCCGGATCCGCAGGTCCTCCTCGGCGATCCGGAAGCCGTCAGTCGTCTTCTCGAGGATCGCGAGGCGCTGGCGGGCGGTGTCTCCGGGCTGGCTCCCGGTCACCAGGATCGCCGTCGCGGGATCCTCCCCCCGCCCGACCCGCCCGCGGAGCTGGTGGAGCTGGGCCAGCCCGAAGCGCTCGGCGTGCTCCACCACCATCACCGTGGCGTTCGGAACGTCGACGCCGACCTCGATGACCGTCGTGGCGACGAGAACGTCGAGGTTGCCAGCGACGAAGTCGGCCATCACCCGCTCCCGCTCGCGCGACGGAAGGCGGCCGTGAACCAGACCCACCCGCAGGTCGCGGAAGACTCCTTCCGAGAGCTCGCGGTGTCGGGCCTCGACGCCGGGGCCCGGGAACCCCTCGGCCTCCTCGATCGACGGCCCGACGAGAAACGCCTGCCGGCCCCGCCGGACCTCACGCCGGATCAGCTCCGCCACCTCGGGGAAATCACGCTCGCTGTGGATCAGCGTCCGGACCGGCTGGCGGCCGGGGGGCAGCTCCCGCAGCTCCGACAGGTCGAGGTCCCCGTGGAGCGCCAGCGTGAGCGTGCGCGGGATGGGCGTCGCGGTCATCACGAGGAGATCCGCGCCCCCGCCCCGCTCGACGAGGGCGCGGCGCTGCGCCACGCCGAAACGGTGCTGCTCGTCGATGATGGCGAGGCCCAGGTCGTGGAACTTCGCCCCCTCCTGGATCAGCGCGTGAGTCCCCACGACGAACTGCGCCCGGCCGGTCTCGGCCGACCAGAGCGCGGCGCGGCGCTCGGCCGCCCCGAGCCCGGCGGTGAGGAGGACGACCCGGATCCGTTGCGGCGCAAGGAGCCGCTGGATCGTCCCGTAGTGCTGCTCCGCGAGCACCTCGGTGGGCGCCATGAGCGCCACCTGCGCGCCGTGGTGCATCACCATCATCCCGGCAATGACCGCGACGATCGTCTTCCCGGAGCCCACGTCGCCCTGGAGGAGCCGCCGCATCGTGAACTCCGAGCGGAACTCCTCGGCGATCGTGCGAAGCGCCTCCCCCTGCGAGCCGGTGAGCCGGAACGGGAGCATCGCGCGGACCCGGTCGCGCAACCGGTCGTCCACCGTGAAGGTGTGGGCGCCGGAGCGGCCCACCCGGTCCTGGCGGCGACGGAGCAGCAGCCCGAGGGCGAAGAGGAAGAACTCCTCGTAGATCAGCCGGCGATGGCCGGCGGAGCGGCGACGGCTCAGCTCGTCGAGCGGGACCTCTGGCGGCGGGAAATGGACCGCCCGGAGCGCCGCGAGACGGTCCGGAAGGCCGAGCCGGCGGACGAGCGACTCCGGGAGGAGCCCCGGTCCGGCGGCCTCCTCCGACTGGAGCGCCCGGTGGAGGATCGTGCGGAACTGCCGGGGAGACAGCGGGCCGAGCCGTTCGTAGACCGGGACGACCCGGCCGGCGTGGGCGGTCGGCGGCCCTGGGGCCGCGGCCTCCGGCGCAGGGTCGGGCGCCTCGGCCTCCGCTCCGGACCCGGTCACGAGCTCGTAACGGGGGCTGCGGAACTCGGGCGCCGCAAACGGGCCGGCGCGGCGGACCGTTCCGTAGAGCAGGACGCGCCGTCCGGGGAACAGCAGACGGGGCAGATGGAGCTGGTTGAACCAGGTCGCGCGGACCGGACCGGAGGCGTCGCGGCCCCGCAGCTCCACGATCTTCAGCCGCGGACGGCGCGTGGGACGGACCTGGATCGACTCGATCACGACCTCGACCGCGCCCTCCTTCCCGTCCTCGAGCGCCGTCGCCTGCTGCTCCCCGCTGCGGTCCTCGTAGCGGAACGGGAGCCGCAGGAGGAGGTCACTGACCCGCCGGATCCCGACCTCGGCGAGCGCCTCGGCGCGCTGCGGCCCGATCCCCTTGAGAAAGCGGACCTCGGTGTCCGCCCGGAGATCCGTCACGGGGCCGTTCGGGCCATTCGGTCGGCCGGGGCCCCGGACCCGGGCGCCTCGGGGACCGCGCCGGCCTCGAGCGCCTCCCGGAAACGCTCCACCGCGGCTGTGAACGCGCCGGGGTCGTCACCGGGAAGCCGGATCCAGGTGAGACCCGGCTCGGCGCGGAACCAGGTGAGCTGCCGCCGGGCGTAGCGGCGGGTCGCGGCGACGATGCTCCTCTCGCGCTCCCGAACGAGGTCCTCCGGAAACGCGCCGTCCTCGGACGCGGCGAGCGCCCCCAGGATCTCCCGGTAGCCGATCGCCAGCCGCCCCGGCCAGTCCTCCCGGTAGCGCTTCCGGAGGGCGCGCGCCTCCTCGATCCAGCCGGCCGCCAGCATCGCCCGGACACGGTCCGCGATCCGCGCGCCCAGCAGTTCACGGGGCGGATCGAGCGCGAGCACCGTCCAGGCGGCGGAGCCGAGAGGGGAGGCCCGACGCATCCGGAGACGGGAAATCGGCTCGCCGGCGGCGAGCGCGACTTCGAGCGCGCGGAGGCGCCGCACCCGGTCGTTGGGATGGACGCGCTGGTGGGACTCGGGATCCAGGCGGGCGAGCAGCCGGTCCAGCCGGACGCGTCCCCGGGGGCGGGCATCGAGGCGCTGGAGCCGCGCGCGGAGATCGGGATCCACCTCCGGTCCGTCGAAGACGCCCTCGCGCAGCGCGCGGAAATAAAGGCCGCTCCCCCCGACCACCAGCGGGACCCCGCCGCGCGCCCGGATGTCCCGGATCGCGCTTGCGGCGAGCCCGGCGAAACGGCCTGCCGTGCTCGGGTCGTCGGGCGCCAGAGCGCCGATCAGATGGTGGGGAACCGCCGCCAGCTCGTCTGAGTCCGGCTTCCCGGTCCCGATGTCCAGATCCCGGTAGATCTGGAACGCGTCGCAAGAGACGACCTCCACCGGCGCCGGTATCGCCTCGGCCACCCGGACGGCGAGTCCGGTCTTTCCGGCGCCGGTCGGACCCAGGATGGCCAGAACCGGCGCGTCAGGGGATACGGGGTCCGCCACCGGGCGGGGGGTCAGAGGATGGCCCGGCCGACCGCCAGCAGGAGGAGCAGCAGGACGAGCAACGCGGCGGCGCGAATCTGCGTCGGGCGAAACGCGCGGGACGGGGTGCGGGGCGCGCCGGAGGTCAACGGGTGGCGATCCCGGTCCCCGGGTAGTAGTGGGCGAGGATCTCCCGGTAGGTCGCGCCCGCCGTCGCCATACCGTAGGCGCCGGCCTGGCAGAGACCGAGACCGTGGCCCCATCCGCGGCCCCGGAACCACCACTCGGTGATCCGCCCGGAGGCGTCGCGGCGCGGCTCGGCGGAGAACAGGTTCTCGGAGAGACCCAGACGGGTGCGGATCGAAAACCGCTCGAGCTCGAGCTCGCCGGCGGTCCCCCGGACCAGGAGGCGGGTGACCCGGCCGGAGGGACCGTGTTCCAGCGGCTCGAGCGCGACGATCTCGCCGAGCGGCCGGCCTTCCAGCCGGGCGATCCGGGCGGAGAGATCGACGTTGTTCTTCGGAACCAGCCAGGACTCCTGCGACGAGAAGCGGTCGAGCGACTCGCCGAGCTCCTCGAGGATCAGGAGGTCGGCGCGCACCGGAGTTCCGTCTCCCGAGACCGGAGCGCCGTCCGATCCCGGAAGCGGACGGTAGCGGACGAAGTCGCCCGGGCGGAGGCGGAGCGCGGCCGCCGGAATCGGCGCCGACCGGGGCTCGTCGCGGCCGGGAATCCGCGTGGGGCGGACCTCCCGGTAGAGGAGCGCCCCCGGAACCGTCCGAAGCTCGTGGAGGACCGGATCCTCCCCGGGGTCCGTCTCCGGCTCGACGAGGACTCCGTCGCCGCTGAACCGCCGCACCAGCGCGCGGCGCAGAAGGTCGCCCTCGAGGCGGAGCACCGCCGCGGCGGCGTGGACGACGTCGCGGGGGGCCAGCGCCCGGTCCGGGTCGGCGGAGAGGCCGGCGGCGGGGAGCAGTCCCTCGGCGATGAGGCGCCCCAGGGACGGCGGTCCGTCGGTCGCGACGCTGGCGGGCGCCGCGGCGCCCCCGGCCCCGGGAGCGGGACGGCACCGCAGCGCCTCGACCAGGTCAGCGAAGCCCCCCAGGCTGAGAGGCCCGGTCGGAGCGTCGGCGGCGTCGCAGCGCGCAAAGCCCATCCAGTCGAGCGCGCCGCCGAAGACCCGGCGGGCGTCAGGCGCGAGGACCGGCGCCATCGAGAGGTCCCGTCGCCACGGCTCGGGAAGCTCGGCGCCGATGCGGGCGACCCCGGCTTCGAGCGGCAGCGGGTCGGCGCCGGCGACCCGCAACCCGCCCGGCTCGCGCCGGCCGGGCCGGGCGACCAGGTAGGGCGTGGGAGTCGAGAACACGTTCTCGGCGTTTTCGGTCGAGCCGCCGCACGCCGCGGTGTAGAGCGCGTCGATGAGCTCCCCGTCGTGGAGCAGGACTTCGCCTTCGGTTTCGCGCACCGCGCGGGTCGAGAGCGGGCGCTCGGCGGCGACCCCGCCGTAGACCTGGCACGCCGGAGTGGCGCACAGGTCATAGCCGCGCTCCCGGTAAACCGGGCGCGGCGTCAGCGCGTAGGTGCGCGCCGCGAGCGCCTGCGCCTTGAGCGCCTCGATCTCGGGAAAGAGCTCCGGCGGGAGCTCGCGGGGGACCACGCCGGCCAGGTAGTCCTCGAGGTCCACCCGATTCACGACGCGCACCCCGGCTTCTCCGCGCGCGAATTCGAGCGTCCCCCGGTACGGGTCGCCGTCCCACTCGAGAAACTCTCCGGGCCGGGGTTCGGCGGTCAGGGCCGCGCCCCCCGGGATCCGGATGGGCGAGCCCCCGAGGGGGCGGACGACGAGGGCGTCGCCGACCGGCGACGGAACCGGGAAGAGCGCCGCCGAGGCGAAGCCCAACGCTCGCAGCCGCTCCACGTCCACCGGGTCGGAACCCTCGTCCAGCGCGACGAGGAAACGCCCGCTGGCGGGAAGGCGGACCGTACGCACGGTTGCGGCGTCCGGGGACGTCCCGGCGAAACGCTCGGCGGCCTCGCGGGCCGCCGCCCGGTCCGCGAACGAGCCCAGCGCGAGCACGCTCTCGCCGCTCTCCCCGGTCTCTGGCGAGATCAGGGCGTCGGCGACTTCGATCCGGAGTTCCCCGGCGCGCAGGACGAAGGGCGATGGCGCCGAGACCCGGGCCGCCGAAGCGGCGTCGGCGAGTCCGACGCGGATCGCGCGGCTGGAATCGACGGGCTGCGCCGGGGGCCGAACGCCCGCAAGCGAGACCGTCGCGAGCAGCAACGCGGTCGTTGGGCCACAGACCGGGCGGAGACCGCGAGCCCGGCTCATCTACTGGCCAAAGAGGTCGTAAGGGCGCTCGTTGTACCAGAACACCAGCATGATCTCGAAGTCGGCGCCGGGGTAGTCATCGGGGAGCGGGAGAAGGCGGGCGCCGCGCAGCGCCCCGACGGCGGCGTTGTCGAAACCGGGGACTCCGGAGGGAATCACGACCTGGAGCCACGACAATTCCCCGCTCCGCAACACGCTGATCGCGATCGCCACGTGGCCCCGTTCATAGGACGCCGCATACGGGACATACCAGTTGCTGCGGACTTCGGCGATCAGGCGCGAGATCCACGGGACCAGATTCGCGCCCCGGTCGTCGTAGTAGAGCGTGTTGTTCCGGTTCGAGACGAGGCCGCCCTCCGGGTTCCGGAAGCGCTTTCCCTCCAGAAAACGCCAGATGTCGGTCGGGACGCCCTCGCGGCGGCGCTCGCGTTCGGCGAGGGCGCGGGCCCTGGAGGCGGCCATCTCCTCGGCCATGCGGCGCACATCCGCGCTGGGATCGTTGATCCGACGGCGGAAGGCGTCCTCGTCGAACAGCAGCCGGGAGTCGTCCGGATCGAAGGCCGGTTCCGCAACCCCGGCCGGCGGTAGCGCCTCCTCCTCCTCAACCGCAGCCTCGCGCGCGGCCTCGGCCTCCGCGGCGGCGACGGCCTCGGCGAGCGCGGCCAGCTCGGCGGGGGAGAGCGCGGCGCCCGGGTCGAAGTCGGTCGGGGCGCCGCTCTCCGGGTCGCTCGAGTCCGGGTCCTCCCCCATGCGCTCGTCCAGGTAGAACTCCTCGTCCTGGCCATCGGCAAACGGAAGGCTGTTCTGGAAACCGGTCGACGGGGTCTCGATCTGCGCCTCGGGAATCGCGAGGCCGGCCACCTGTTCCGGCGCCGGCGCCGCCTCTTCGGGGATGGCTTCCGGCTCGGGGACCTCCACCGGCGGAGGAACCGGAACGGCTTCGACCTCCTCGATCGGAGGCGCTTCGAAGGCGTAGAGGAGCGGCTCCCGCTCCTCGACCGCCTCGACCACGCGGGGCTCCGCTTCGGGAAAGGGCGCGAGGTCGCCGAACAGGATCACTCCCAGAAGAAGGTGGAACGCGGCGGAGATCGCGGCCGGCGCGTAGCGGCTGCGCATCGTCGCGCCCGCGAGCACATCGGCGGTGCCGCCCCGGCTGAGCCCCTCGAGAACCGGCCCGGCGAGCGGGGCGCCGGAGCGCGCGCCCGCGGCAGTTGACGGCGGACGGCGGGAACGCCGGCGGAACGGCGGCGACGGCGCGCGGGGCGCCGGACGCGGGCGTGGCGCGTCGGAGCCCTCGGGCCCCGGCGGACGCTGGTCGAGGCCCAGCCGGATGAAGTCGCTCATCGCGTCCGAGGGCCCCCCGTCACCGCGCGAGTCCCTTGCAGGATCCGCACCACGACGACGGCGCCGCGGGGAAGCGGGCCATCACCCGAGCGTGAACGCGACCTCGACGACGCGCTGGGCGCCGACCTGGGCCTCGCCCTGGAATCGCGGCTGCTCATCGGGCCCGTCCTGGCGGACGACGCGAAGCTCGAGCCGGTCGCCGGGCGACACCCGGCGGCGAAACCGCACGCGGTCCACCTCCACGAGGCGCCACTCGCGGCCCGCGCCGTCGGGATGGGCGCCGAGCAGGCGCCGGGCGCACTCCGCCAGCGCCTCGACGAGGAACACTCCCGGGACGACCGGGAGTTCGGGGAAGTGCCCGGCGAAGAACGGCTCGTCCTCCGGGAACACCCGGACGGCCGAGGCGGCCGTGGCTCCGGGTTCGCCGGTCTCGCGGCGCCAGGAGTCGAGCAGCCGCCGCCCCGGCGCCGTCGCCGGGGGCGCAACCGGCCCCTCCCCGTGCGCCGGCGGAGAGCCCGGCATGGGGTTGGGGCCTACCCCTCGCCGCCGGTCTCCGACTGGGCGTTGAACCGGGTGATCACCTCGGCCGAGATGTCGAGCGCCGGGTCCATGATGAAGGTGAGCCCGGGGGTGACCCGCAGGATCATCTGGATGTTGCGTTCGCGCGCGACTTCCTCGACGACCGGGCCGAGATCGGCCTCGAGGGCCTGGAAGCCGGTCGCCTGCTGCTCGTTGAACTCGCGCTGCTGATCCTCCAGCCAGCGCTGGAGGTCGGTCTGCCGCCGCTCGATGTCCCGCGTCAGGTCGGCGCGGGCCTCGGCGGAGAGAAGCTGGGATCCGGCGCGGTTCGTGAGGTCGCGGATCTCCTGCTCCCGGGTCTGGCGTCCCTGCAGGATCTGCTCCTGGAGCGCCTGCAGCTCGGCGAACATCGCCTGCCCCCGGGTGGACTCCTGGGCGACCCGGTCGATGTCGATGACGGCGACCCGGGTGGCCGCGAAGTCCTGGCCCCGGGCTTCTGGCGGAACGGCGACGAGCCCGGTCAACAGGGCTCCGGCCAGCACTCCCGCGAAGCGCGCTCCCGGCGCGCGGCCCGGCCCGTCGGGGCGAATCCTCCGGGGGCGGCGGTCGAAACAGCTCATGGCTCTAGGTCAACTCCCTGAACGCTTTTGGGGGCTTCAACCCGCCGGCGGCGCCTCGCAAGGAGGCTAGAAGGTCGTCCCGATGCCGAAGACGAAGGCGGTGGCCCGGTGGTGGTGATCCCGGTGGGGATTGTAGGCGAAGATGAGGCGGAACGGGACGTTCAGCATCGGAATGAACACCCGCATCTCGATCCCGGTGGATGTGCGCAGGTTCTGGAGCATGTTGAAGCTCCACGCCTCATCCTCGGTGAAGGCGTTTCCGGCGTCGAAGAACAGGATCGCCCGCAGCGGACCGGCGAGCGGGATGGCGTATTCGGCGTTGAACAGCAGCATCTTGTTCCCGCCGAGGAGCTGTCCGTTCTGGTTCCGCGGACCCACCGAGCGGATGTAGAAGCCGCGGATCTGGTACTCGCCGCCGAGGAAGAAGCGGTTGTAGTAGGGGACCCCGGTCTGCTCCACGTCGAAGATGTCGATCGGCTGGCCGTCCGGCGGCTCGACGCCTCCGTAGCCGTAGAGGTAGCTCCCCATGACCCGGAATCCGAGCGAGGTCGCCCCGATGACCCGGGTGTGGGACACCGCCTCGAGCGTGGGCTTCAGGTAGTGGACGTTGCCGCCGAGCATGCCCCCCGCCACATCCATCGAGGCGGTCAGCTTCCGGCCGGTGCTCGGGAAGATCGGGTGATCCACCGTGTTGAACACGTAGGTGGGACTGATCTTGCTCTCGCGGAAGTTGCCTGACAGGCCGTAGAAGCGCGGGTCGAGATAGGTCGAGTTGTAGTAGAGGTCGTAGAGGTTCAGGACGATGTCCGGGTCGGGCTCGCGGACCGTGATGATCGAGTAGCCGTAGTTCAGGAACGTCCGCGACCAGCGTCCGATGGGGATCCCGAAGATGAGCCGGCCCCCGATGTCGTCGCGGGTGAACTCGCGCAGCTTCAGCGTCCGGCGGAACACATCGAACCCGAGCGTCACCGGCTTGTCCATGAAGTAGGGGTCGGTGATCGCGATCTGGTAGTTCTGGGTCCGCTGCCCGGTCTGGATCGTGAAGTTGGCGGTCTCGCCCCGGCCGAGGAAGTTCGTCGTGCCGAAGGACGCGTTCACGAAGAAACCCTCGAGGCCGGAGAACCCGGCGCCGAAGGTGAGCTGGTTGCGGTTCTCCTCGACGAGGTCGAGCGTGATGTCGAGACGGGTCTCGTCTTCCGGACTCGGCTGGATGTCGGGCTGCTCGATGGGGCGGAAGTAGCCGAGCTGGTTGATCCGCTGGATGGAGGCCTTGAGCAGCTCCATGTTCATGATGTCCTGCTCGTTCAGCCACATCTCGCGCCGGATCACGCGGTCCTTGGTCGTCGAGTTCCCCCGGAACTCGATCCGGTTCACGAGGAACTGGTCCTCTTCGGCGAGGTTGATCACGACATCCACGACCTTCTGCTCGGGATGCCGGCTCCAGGTGGGGAACCCGGTGAACTGGACGTAGCCCCGCGCGCCGTAGATCTCGCGCAGCGAGTCGAGTCCCTCGGTGACCTGCGACTCGTCGTAGACCTCGCCTTCGATGAGCGGGAAGTAGCTCCGCACGAACTCCGCCGGGAAGACCTCGGCGCCCTCCACGGTCACCTCGCCCACCCGGTACTGCTCGCCCTCCACCACCGGGATCACGATGTCCATCCAGCGCTTCGGGCGCTTCCAGAACAGGAACGAGCGGGAGTGGCCGTCCTCGTAGGAGAACTGCGGCGGACCGAACGAGACGTCCAGATAGCCGCGCTTCAGGTACTCCTGCCGGACGCCCTCGATGTCCTCCGCGTACTGCTCCTCGGTGTAGGTCGAACCCCCGAGCAGCGCGCCCATGGCGTGGCTCTCGCGGGTCTTCTTCATGGCCCACCGCAGCACCCAGTCGTCGAGCGCCTCGGCGCCCTCGAACCGGATGCGCCGGATGCGGATCTGCTGTTCGTCGCGGATGTTGAAGACGACGGCCACCTGACCGTCCTCCTCCGCGATCTCGCTGGTGACCGCGCCCTCGGTGCGGCCCTTGTCGACCAGCATCTCGTGGATGATCTCGCGCGCCCGGACGACCCGCTCCGGGTCGTAGGCGGCGCCCACGACGATCTGGACGCCCTCCTCCTCGAGCTTCTCGAGGATCTCGTCGTTGTCGAGTTCCTCGGAGCCGAGGAACTGGAGGGTCTCGACCCGGGGACGTTCGTTCACGACGAACGCCACGATCCGGCCGCCGCGCTCGCCGGGGCGCAGCTCGAGTCGCAGGTCGTCGGCGAAGCCGGTCTCCCACAGCGCGCGGAACTCCGCCCGCAGGACCTCGCGGTCCACCGGATCCCCGGGCTTGACGGTCAGATGCGCGAGCCACGCGTCGGTGGCGATGAGGTCGTTGCCCTCGATGACGACCGCCTCCACCGTCTCGACGTCCTCCTGGGAAATCAGGAGCGTGGAGGCGGCCGACGGGACCGCCAGCAGAAGCGCCATCGCGGCGTAGCGCAGGGAGTTACGGGTCATGGAACGAGGGCCTCCTCGGCCAGCAGCTCGCCGGGAGCTTCTCCGGGAACTTCCTGGCCCTGGCGGATCTCGAGAATTTCCGCAGGATGAGTGGAGGGGTCGAGCGCCGATCGCCCGGGACCGGCCGACAATTCGGGAGCGTCCGGACGAAGCCCGATCTCGACCGGGCGGCCGGGCTGGACCCGCCCGGTGAGCACCGCCTCGGAGAGCGGGTCCTCGACCAGGCGCTGCAGCGCGCGGCGAAGCGGACGGGCGCCGTAGCTGCGCTCCGGCAGGACGCTGCGGACGAGGAACGCCTCGGCCTCGGGAGTCAGGCTGACGAAGAGGTCCCGCGAACGGATCTCGTCGTTCATCCGGCGCACCAGCCGCCGCAGGATCTCGGTCAGGTCCTCCTCGGTCAGGGGGTCGAACACGACGACCGAATCGAGCCGGTTCAGGAACTCGGGGCGGAACGTCTTGCGAACCTCGCCGAGGACGAGGTCGCGCATCGCGGCGCGCCGGGGGGCCTCCTCCGCGGACGCAAAGCCGAGGTGGGCCTGCCCGTGGAGGCGCCCAGCCCCGAGGTTCGAGGTCATGATCAGGATCGAGTTCCGGAAGTCCACGGTGTTGCCGAGTCCATCGGTGAGCCGCCCGTCCTCGAAGACCTGGAGGAGGAGGTTCCAGACATCGGGGTGGGCCTTCTCGATCTCGTCCAGCAGCAGCACGCAGTAGGGGTTCCGGCGCACCCGCTCGGTGAGGTGTCCGCCTTCCTCGTGGCCGACATACCCGGGGGGCGAGCCGATGAAGCGGGACACGGAGTGGCGCTCCATGTACTCGCTCATGTCGAAACGCTGGAGAGCACGTTCCGTTCCAAGCAGGAACTCGGCGAGCGAGCGCGCGACCTCGGTCTTGCCGACGCCGGAAGGGCCGAGAAACAGGAACACCCCGCCCGGGCGCTCGGGGTGCTTCAGCCCGGCGCGCGCCCGGCGGATGGCCCGGGCCACGCTCGCCACCGCCTCGTGCTGGGCCACCACCCGGTGGTGCAGCTCCTCCTCGATGCGCAGCAGCTTGCGGCTCTCGTCCTCCTCGATGGAGCCCAGCGGGATCCCGGTCCAGTCGGCGACCACTTCATCGATGTCGCGCCGGGTCACCACCGGCCGCTCGGCGTCGTCGGATTCCCAGCGGGAGCGGATCTCCCCGAGACTCCGCCGCTCGGCGTTTTCCTGTTCCTGGGCGAGCGAGGCCCGCTCCAGATCGTCGCCGGCGAGCGCGCGGTCCTTCTTCTCGCGAATCGCCTCGATCCGCATCCGGACCTCGGAGAACTCGCGGGAGAAGCGGTTCTCGCGGAGCTTGACGCGCGAACCGGCCTCATCCAGCAGGTCCACCGACTTGTCCGGCAGGAAGCGATCGGTGACGTAGCGCTCGGCGAGACGGACCGAGGCGTCGATCGCGTCGGGGGCGTAACGCACCCGGTGATACCGCTCGTAGCGCTCCTGGACCCCCCGGAGGATCTCGAGGGTCTCCGAACTGCTGGGCGGCTCGATGCGGACGCCCTGGAAGCGCCGCTCGAGGCTGCGGTCGCGCTCGATATGCCGGCGGAATTCGGCGGGGGTGGTGGCGCCGATGACCTGGATCCCGTCGCGGGCGAGCGCCGGCTTCAGGATGTTCGCGGCGTCGAGCGAGCCTTCCGCCGAGCCGGCGCCGACGAGAGTGTGCATCTCGTCCACGAAGACGATGGTGGTGGGCGACTCCTCGAGCTCCTTGATGATCGCCTTGAGGCGCTCCTCGAACTGGCCGCGGTACTTGGTGCCCGCGACCACCAGCGAAATGTCGAGCGTGACGATCCGCTTGTCGCCGAGGAAGATCGGGCAGTCCCCGCTGGCGATGCGGCTGGCGAGACCCTCCACGATGGCGGTCTTCCCGGTCCCCGGCTCGCCGATCAGCACCGGGTTGTTCTTGGTCCGGCGGCAGAGGACCTGGATGACCCGGTCCAGTTCCACCCGCCGCCCGATGAGCGGGTCGAGCGCCCCCTCGCGCGCCGCCTGGGTGAGGTCGCGGGAGAACTGCGCGAGGAGCGGCGTCGAGGGCGCCCGCCCGGCGTCGGGAGAGCGGCGGTGCTCGTGGTCGCGCGCGATCGCCTCGCGCACCACCGCCGCCCGCACGTTCTGCCGGGCGAGCATCTGGGCCGCCGCGCTCCCCGGCTCCCGGAGGATCCCGAGAAGGAGGTGCTCGGTGCCGACGCTCTGGTGGTTCAGCCGGTCGGCCTCCTCCTGCGCGTGCTCGAGGACGCGTTTCGACTCGGCGGACAGCGGCATCCCGACGGTCGTCGAGACGCTGTCGCGGAGGAGGGCGCGGCTCCGGACCTCGGTGCGGATGCGCTCGACCGAGAGGTGGAGGCGGTTCGCGAGCGGCGGCGGGAGCTCGCGCAGCAGCCCGAGCAGCAGGTGCTCGGGTTCGATGGAGTCCCCGCCCAATTGGGAGGCTTCGTGTCGGGCGAAGTAGATGGCCCGCTTGGCGCGTTCCGCGTAGCGCTCGAACACTGTGGATATCTTCGGCCCGGACGGGCCGCAACACGAATTTAGCAGGGGGGCGCCCGGATGGCGGGGGATGCCGGCCGCCCGGTTTCGGCGACTTGCGGGAGACTTCGCCGCATGCGTCCCCCGGCCCCCCTCCCCTGTCTCCTTCTCCTCGCGCTCCTCGTCCCCGCCGGCGCCAGCGGCCAGAGCCCGTTCGACGCGCTCCGCTGGCGGCACATCGGCCCGGTCGGGAACCGGGTCTCCGCGGTCGCGGGGGTACCCGGCCAGCCGAACACCTACTACTTCGGCGCCGCCTCGGGAGGCGTCTTCCGCTCGGACGACGCCGGGATCCAGTGGACCCCGATCTTCGACGACCAGCCGGTTCTCTCGATCGGCGCGCTCGCGGTCTCCGCCGCCGACCCGAACGTGGTGTGGGCGGGGACCGGAGAGGCCCACATCCGCAGCAACGTCTCGCTCGGCAACGGGGTCTACCGCTCGACCGACCGGGGGGACACCTGGACCCACACCGGGCTCGAGGCCACGGGCCGGATCTCGCGCATCGCCACCCATCCGGACGACCCGGACATCGCCTGGGTCGCGGCGCTCGGCCACCTCTACGGGCCGCAGGAGGAGCGGGGGGTGTTTCGCACGACCGACGGCGGGGCCACCTGGGAGCGGGTCCTGTTCGTGGACGAGAACACCGGGGCCTCCGCGATCGTGGTCAGCCCCGCGAATCCCCGCCTCCTGTTCGCGGGCATGTGGCAGATGCGGATCTGGACGTGGGGCCGGGAGAGCGGGGGCCCGGGGAGCGGCGTCTTCCGCTCCGCCGACGGGGGGGACACCTGGGAGCGCCTCGAGGGGAACGGCCTGCCCGCCAGCCCGCTCGGCAAGATCGACCTCGCGATGACCCCGGCGGACCCCCGCCGGATTTACGCGCTGATCGAGACGAGCTCGAACGAGGCGTTCTCCCCCATCCGGCCCGAGGACGACGGGAGCCTGTGGCGCTCCGACGACGGCGGCGACGCCTGGACCCTGGTGAACCGGGATCACACCCTGATGCAGCGGCCGCACTACTACACCCGGGTGGTGGCCGCCCCGGACGACGCCGACGAGGCCCACTTCCTCGCCACCCGCCACACCACGACGACCGACGGCGGCGTCACGACCTGGCTGAACAACTCCGGCGGGGACCACCACGACATGTGGATCGCCCCCGACCAGCCCGACCGCATGATCGTGGGACACGACGGCGGGGTCAGCATCTCGACCAACCGGGGCGAGACGTGGCATCGCCCCCGGTTGCCGATCGCCCAGATGTACCACGTCTACACCGACCACGAGATCCCGTACCGGGTCATGGGGAACCGTCAGGACGGCCCCTCCTCGCGGGGACCGTCGAACAGCCTCACCCCGGGCCCCATCCCGATCGGGGCGTGGGCCCCGGTGGGCGGCTGCGAGTCGGGGTTCGCCGTCCCCGATCCGACCGACTCCGGCGTCATCTGGTCCGGCTGCTTCGAGGGGATCCTCGAGCGCTACGAGGACGCCACCGGCCAGGCGCGCAACGTGAGCGTGTGGCCCGACAATCCCGAGGGCTGGGCGGCGGCGGAGCTCCGGGACCGCTTCCAGTGGACCTTCCCGATCCACATCTCCCCGCATGACCCGGATCGCGTCTACGCCGGGAGCCAGCGGGTCCACCAGACGACGAACGGCGGGCAGTCGTGGACCGCGATCAGCCCCGACCTCACGACCGACGACCCGGCGCTCCAGCAGAAGACCGGCGGGCTCACCTTCGACGACGTGAGCCCGACCTACGCCGCCGTGCTCTTCTCGATCGCCGAATCACCCCACACCGAAGGCGTCCTGTGGGCGGGGAGCAACGACGGGAAGGTCCACGTCTCCCGGAACGGGGGCGAGACCTGGGAGGACGTGTCCTTGAACCTTCCCGACCTTCCCCCGCTCGGGACCTTCTCGAACATCGAGCCCTCCCGGTTCGCCGCCGGCAAGGCGTATGCGACGGTGGACCTCCACCAGCTCGGGGACAACAAGACCTACGCTTACGCCACCAACGACTTCGGCGCGAGCTGGCGGCGGCTCGGCGCCGATCTGCCGCAGCACACCCACAGCTACGCGCACACGATCCGCGAGGATCCGGAGCGTCCGGGGCTGCTGTTTCTCGGGACCGAGAACGCGGTGTTCGTCTCGTTCGACGACGGCGAGACCTGGGAATCGCTCCAGACGAACCTCCCCCACGCCCCGGTCCACTGGCTCACGATCCAGGAGCGTTTCTCGGACCTGGTGGCCGCCACCTACGGCCGGGGGTTCTGGATCCTCGACGACATCTCCCCGCTGCGCGAGTGGCCGGAGGCGGCTTCCGGCGACCGCCCGCACCTGTTCGCGCCGCGCGAAGCCTGGCGATTCCGCATGCGCCCCTCGCCGATGAGCCAGCCGGAAGACCCGGGCGCTGGCGAGAACCCGCCCTACGGGGCGACGATCCACTACCGGCTCGCCGAGGCGGAGTCCGACGGCGTGTCCATCGAGATCGTGGATTCGTCGGACGAGGTGGTCCGGACGCTGCGCGGGGGCGCCTCCGCCGGACTCCACCGGGTGGTCTGGAACCTGCGCAACGAGCCGACCCGGCGGCCGCGCCTGAGGACGCCGCCGCTGGACAGCCCGCACCAGGTGCTTCCGGCGCGGGGCTTCCGGCTCCTCACCGAATCGCGGCCGGTGGCCACGCTGATGCCGCCCGGCGACTACTCGGTGCGGCTGCGCGCCGGGGCCTCGACCGTGGAGCGGCCACTCGTGGTCCACGCGGACCCCGAAGCCCCCGCGCAGGGGGCGGAGATCGCCGGACAGGTGGAAACGCTCCTGCGAATCCAGGCGATGGTCGCCGAGGTCGGCGACATGATCGAGGAGATCGAATGGCTGCGGAAGCAGACGGCCGAACGGCGGGCGCTCGGAACCGCGCTCGCGACCGGCGTCGGGACGGCCGCCGGGGAATACGACAGCGCGCTGCGCGAGCTGGAGGCGCGCCTCTTCGAGCTCCGTCTCACCGGCGGGAACGCCGGGCAGGACACCCTCCGCTGGCCGAGGCGCCTCCACGCCAAGCTCTCGAGCCTCCACGGCTACATCGGCGGGAGCGACCACCGCCCCACGGACCAGCACCTCGAAGTGCTCGCGCTCTACGAAGCGGAGCTCGAGGACACCCTGCAGGTGCTGGAACAGCTCGCCGGCGACGAACTCCAGGCGTTCAACAGCCACCTCTCGGACGCCGACCTGCCGCCGGTCGTCCGGGCGGTTCCGGGGAGCCCGTAGGCGGGCCCCCCCGCGACGGCTCAGCCCGCGAGCTTCTCTTCGAGGAGCCCGCGGGCGATCATCGTGAAGTCGTGCTCGGTGACGATCCCCACCAGGTGGCCGTCGTGGACCACCGGCAGGCAGCCGATGCCGCGCCGGTTCATCAGCCGGATCGCGTCCGCGGAGAGCGTCGAGGGGCCGATCGTGACGAGGTCGGTCTTCATGACGTCGCGGACCGGGAGGGTGGCGTCCGCGTCGAGCTCCCGTTCGGCGACCAGCTTGATGATCGTGCGGTAGGAGACGAGCCCCACGAGCTCGCCGTCCTCCTCGACCGGGATGTGGCGGATCCGGCCCCAGTCCATCAGGACCGCGGCCCGCTGGACCGATTCGTCGGGATGGACGGTGCGAAGGTCGTGGGTCATGAACTGCTCGACGCGCAGGTAGTGGTGCCGCCAGCCTCCGGAGTCCCGCAGGCGGGGCGGATCCCACTGGTGGACCGGAATCCCCTCGCCCTGGAGACGGCGGGCGGCGCCGGTGATCGCGCTCAACCGCTCCGATTCGGAGGCCTGGAGCCGCAGGGTCTCGAACCCCTCGAGCATCCAGCTTGCTCCCGAGCGTCCGCTCCGGACCCGCTCCTCGATGATCCCGAGATAGTGGTCGGTCTCTGACGATCCGACGCCCTTGCGCGCCAGCCCTTCGCGCGCCCGGGGGATCAGGTCCTCGAGGAGCAGGTCGCGGGCGCGCCACTGGGCGCCGTCGAGCCAGGTCAGCTCGGCCTTCAGGCCGAAGCGGCTGGCCGCCCGGAAGTTCTCGGCCGCATCCTGAAACGGCATCGCCTCGCTGGGCTCGACCTCGTCCGCGGCGAGGGCGCTCATCAACCCGAGCCACAGCGCCATGTTCGCGACCTGGTCGGGGATCGAGGGGCCGCTTGGCAGGTAGCGGCTCTCGATCCGCAGGTGCGGCTTGCCGTCGGTGATGCCGTAGCAGGGCCGGTTCCAGCGCCAGACGGTGCCGTTGTGGAGGGTCAGCGCGGAGAGCGCCGGCGGGTCGGCCTCCTCATCGGGTTCCCCGGCGTCGAGGAGCACCGGGTGGTGCGCGATGTTGTCCTGGAGGATCTCGATGACGCCGCCGGTGACCCAGTCCCGGCCGAAGGCCCCCCGGGGACGGCGCTGGCGGACGTTGGGCCCGGCCTCGCGGGTGTCCAGACTCTGTTCGAAGAGGCCGATCCGCGTCTCCCGCCACAGCCGTCGCCCGAACAGCAGCGGTGAGTTCACCGCGCAGGCGAGGACCGGCGCGGTCACGACCTGGGCGAGGTTGTAGAGGCGGCTGAACTCGTCCGCCCCCACCTGCAGGTGGATCTGGAAGCTCGCGTTGCAGGCCTCCAGCATGACGTTGTCGTGCGTCGCCCGGATGTCGTCGGCGCCCGTCAGGTGGACGGTGTAGGGCCGGTTCTTCCGCAGACGGGCGAGCGCTTCGTCCAGCACCCGGTAGCGCGGCAACGGGGTCATGTTCTCGAGCGTCATGTCCGAGAGCCGGAGCGTGGGCAGGATCCCGGTGAGGCAGACGTCCACCCCGACCCGTTGCGCCGCCTCCGCCGCGAGGGTCAGCGCCTCCTCGAGCCGCGCCTCGGTGGCGGTGAGGAGTCCCTCGCCGAGGTGCATCGGCGGGAGGTTGGCCTCCAGATTGAACCGCGCGATTTCCGTCGTGAACGCCGGGTTGTCGAGCTCCTCGAGGACCTCCATCGCCTTCGGCGCCGGACGGTGGCCGTCGTCGATCAGGAACATCTCCTGCTCGACGCCGACGCGGTAGACGTTCTCTTCGATCTTCCCCTCGCGGATCATCTCCGCGAGCCGGCGCAAGTCCTTGAAGAGCCGGACCTCGAATCGACGAAGCTCCTCGCCCGAGACCGCTCGCGCGTCGAGCCTTCCCATGGGGCGGCGATTCTACGGGGGCGCGCGCCGCGGCGTCAGGACGCGGCGGAAGTACGGATGCCGGCGGTGTCAGCCGCCGGCCGGATCCGGGGACGCTCCGTTGACGATGCGGCCGTCGAGCAGATGGACCGTCCGGTCGGCGCGATCGGCGTAGCGGGGGTCGTGGGTGACCATGCAGATCGTCGCGCCGGTCTCGTGGAGCGCGTCCAGCATGTCCATGACCTCGGACCCGTTCTGCGAGTCGAGGTTCCCGGTGGGCTCGTCGGCGAGCAGGATGGACGGCTCCCCGACGACCGCCCGCGCGACCGCGGCGCGCTGCTGCTGGCCGCCGGACAACTGCGAGGGGTAGTGCTTCGCCCGGTGGGACATCCCCACCCGCTCGAGCGCCGCCTCGGTGCGCCGCTTCCGTTCGGGACCGGGCGTACCCCGGTAGACAAGGGGCAGCTCCACGTTGTCGAAGACGCTCAGGTCCCCGATCAGGTTGAACGCCTGGAAGATGAAGCCGACTTCCCGGTTCCGGATCCGGGCGCGCTCGGTGAGCCCCAGGTTGGCCACCGAGCGGCCATTCAGCAGGTACTCGCCGGCGTTCGGCGTGTCGAGGAGCCCCAGGATCGAGAGCAGCGTGGACTTGCCGCAGCCCGAGGGTCCCGCGATCGCGACGTACTCGCCGCGGTCGAAGCGCAGGCTCACGCCGGAGAGGGCGTGGGTCTCCACCTCGTCGGTGGTGAAGATCCGGCTGATGCCGTTCAACTGGATGACCGGTTCGGCCACGACTCCTCCTTCGCCGTCCTTCGGGGACGGGCTGCTGGCGCGGTCTCGGTCGTCATCCGGAGTCATCATCGGAGCCGGATGCGGTCGAACCCCTCCCAGGGAGAGGCGTCGGAAAGTACCACCGAATCCCCCTCGGAGAGCCCTTCCACGACCTCCACCAGGTTCACCGAAGCCCTCCCGAGCCGGACCGGGGTGCGCACCGCGTGTTCCCCGTCCGGCGCGAGCCGGAAGAGCTCCACCGTGTCTCCCTCCTGGCCGAAGGCCGGGCGCCCCACGTGGACCACATCGGCGAGCCGGGCGATCTCGACGAGCCCGTCCACCGAGAGATCGCTGCGCGCGCCTCGCGGGAGTTCCCCCCGAAGCGCGACATCCACGGTAACCGCCCCGTCAGTCACTGCGGGGTCCACCCGGGTCACGTCGCCGGGGACGATGCCGTCGCGGGTGTCCACCCGGACCGCCTGGCCGACCTCGATGTCCTTGGCCTGCACCTCGGCGATCCGGAGCTCGGCCTTCAGGCGGGTGGGCTCCGCCACCCGGGCCAGGTCGTCCCCGACCCGCACCTGCTGGCCGGCTTCGACCCGGATCTCCTGGATGACGCCCCGGATCCCGGCGCGGACCGCGAGCCGCGCCACGTCCTCCCTCCGCTGTTCGGCCACGGCGCGGAGCCGCTCCACCCCGGCCTCCTCCGCTTCCATCCCGGCCGCCGCCGTCGCCTCGGCGAGCCGCAACCGTTCGGCTTCGCGGGCGGCCCGGGTCGCAAGCTCCTCGGCGGCGCTCACGCTGTCCTCGAGCGCGATCCGCCCGATGATGCCCTCGGCGTGGATCTCGCGGTCCGCCTCGGCGTCGAGGGCGGCCTGGCGCGCCTCGGCCTCGACGGAAGCGAGCACCGACCGCTGGGTCAGCACCTGGCGCCGGAGCTGGACGCGGCGGTCGTCGAGGTTCGCCTCGGCGGCGGCGAGTTCGAGCTCGGCGCTCTCGAGCTGCTGTGTCGCCTCGGGGTTCTCGAGCGTGAGGATGACGCTGTCCGCCTCGACGGCGGTCCCCGGCGGGGCGTGGACCCGGGTGACCCGGCCACCCACCGAGGCGGCGATCCGGCGCTCGTCCACCGGGACGAGGGTTCCCGGTCCGCGAACGCTCAGCACCATCTCCCCCCGCCGGACGCTGTCGATGAAGACGGTGTCCCGCTCCACCAGCGGGACCGCGGGGTCGAGGCCGAGCGTGAAGGCGACGAGCGCGGCGAGCGCAAGCGCGCCGGCGCCGCCCAGCAGGAACTGCCGGCGGCGACGAAGTTCGCGGACGCCCTCGCGCTTTACGTCCATGGCCTGACCGCTGTTCAACGCCGCGCGCCGGGAGACGTTCCCGGACCGCGGGCGCGCGCCCCACCCGGGTCGCCCTCGGCGTCGGTGGCGGGGACGGTCGGCGGGACGATGGGCTGGCTCCCGAGCAGCGAGCGTCCCGGCAGGTCGGGGTCGGTCGGCATCCCCAACAGATCGAGCGCGGTGGGGACGACGTCGAGCGCACTGGCCCGGGGCCAGCGCGAACCCGGCGCGATGCGGGGGCCCCACGCCCCGAGCACGCCGAGCATGTCGCGCCGCGTCGGCAGGTAGCCGTGGTTCCCGGCGGGGAGCGCCGGCTCGACGACCGCGGCCCCGGGAAGCGCCGACGCCACCCAGCCCGGCGCGAGGATGGGGAACAGGTCTCCGGTGGAGTCCCCTCCGGGCTGCACCGGTCCGTCCGCCGACTCGGTGACGAAACCGGTCACGATGCGCGCCCCATCCGGCCCCCGGATCGCGAGCAGCGCCTCGCGCGCCTGGTCCAGGACTTCGGCCTCCTCAGCGGGCGGGACGATGCCGCCGGGCCGCGCCGAGCGGTTCACCGCGACGCTGCCGTCGGCGGTCGTCAGCAGCATGGCGCGCGTGCGGCTCAGGTCGGGAAGCCCGTCCTCGCCGAACGCGAGCAGTCCGGCGCGCTCGAGCGCCTCGTTCAGGTGAACGCGGCGGTCGGTCCCCGCCATGCCGTGGTCGCTGACCACCAGCACGTGGCCTCCGGAGTCCCAGGCCATGTTGAGCATCCGTCCCAGAACCCGGTCCACGTCTTCGAATACCCGGGCGAGGACCGGCCACAGGTGGGAAGCGAGCTCCGGGTCGTGGGAGCGGAGGGCCTCGTCGAGGTAGCCGACGAGCAGGTGCCCGGCTTCGTCGGCGATCCCCATGTAGAGCGCGATCAGGTCCTGGTCGGGAATCTGCGCCGCCGCCGCCAGTTGGTCGAGGGTTATGTCCCGGACGAGGGCGGAGATCTCGAGGAGCCGCTCTTCGGCGGTCCCGTCGCCCCCATCAAGGCGCGTCGGACCCAGCCGGCCCGAGACGTAGTCGGGGAGGCCCAGGGTGCGCGGCCAGGAGGGCGAGCCGAGGCGCGCGGTCCAGTCGCCGGCGGACCAACCGTCCGCCGGATGAAGGCCCACCTCGCTGGCGCCGCTCCGATACACGAGGAAGCGCGCGGGGGAGGAGGCGTCCCCCGGATCCGCGGCGAACGCCCGGACCTGGAACTCCACCCGCCCGCCGGCGACATCCGCCTGCGCGCCGACCGGGACCGAGAAGCCGCCCCCGGGCCCCACCGCGGCCCGGGCGAGGAACACCGGCGGTTCGGGGGCCGGGTCGGGCAGGACGCCGAAGGTGTCCCATCCCTCCCCGGCAAGCATCGGATCCTCGAGGAACACGCCGAGGTAGCTGCTTCCCGCCACCTGGAAGCGGAACGCGGCTTCGAGCCCGCCCGGGACCTCCTCTGGCGGCAGCAGGGGATTCCGCTCCTCGCTGAGCACCGCCGGGTTCAGCCGGAGGTCCCCGAACCCGGTCAGGATCGCGACCCGCTCCCGGTCGGGAGGGTCGAGCCGCGCGAGAGCGGCGTCGAGCGGCCAGGTGTGCGTCGTGTGGAGCGCCACCGCCCGTCCCCCGGCGCGCGCCACCCGGATCCACAGCGGATCCTCGCGCAGGATCTCCGACGAGAACCCGCTCACCGTGTCCAGCAGCGAATGCGACTCCGGAGGCAGCGCGAGCACCGAGTTGCCTGTGATGCCGTTCTTCCGTCCCGGATACCCGGTCCAGAGCATGGCGAACGAGGGCGCCGTCTTGGACGGGAAGGCGGTGACCATCCCGTCGGCGAGCGCCCCCTCGTCGCGGACCCGGGCGAAGTTGGGCAGCCGCCCCTCGCGCAGGAAACGGAGCACGATTTCGTGAGCGCCGCCATCGACCGCGAGGACGAAGAGCTGCTCCGCGGATCCGGCCGGCGCCGCGAGCGTGGCGCACAGGAACACGCCGGCGAGCGCGGTTCCGGCCCCCGCGCCGCGCCTCGTCATGGCCGGAAACCCTACCCGAGCAACGCGGCGCGGGAGGGCCCTTCCGGGGCTTTCCGCCGCCCCCGGATCCGCCTTCGCGGCGCCCGATTCCTGTCCGGCATCCGCCCAATTCGGCCGGGATCCACCGGATCAGGCTGCTAGCAGCCCGTTGACAAAGTTCCGCGGCCCGGTTCTCCCGGTAGGGGCTCGAGCGGCGATGGCCCCCACCGGGAGGACTGGCCCCGCCCGAATCACGCCCCTTCGGGGCGCTCGTCGTTGCGTTTCGCTCGGAATATTCCCGATATTCCTCGCTCACGCGCCTTGTCGGCCGGGCGCCTCACCGCTCTCGGCGCTGCACGCGACTTCATCAACGGGCTGCTAGGATGAATCGTGGTGCGCCAGGACACGTTCACTTCGAGCGCGGTCACGAACGGGATCCGCGTGGATGTCGAGGCGCGTTTCGCCGACGAGCGGCATGAGCCGGAGCCATCCTGGCTCTTCCAGTACGACATCGCGATCACCAACGAGTCGCAGGAGATGGTCCGCCTGCTCGCCCGCCACTGGGTCATCGAGCACGGCGAGGAGCATGTCGAGGAGGTCCGCGGACCCGGCGTTGTAGGCGCCCGCCCCTACCTCGTGCCCGGCGAGTCCTTCCGCTACACCTCGTGGTGCCCGCTGCGCACGCCCTTCGGCATGATGCGCGGGACCTACACGATGGAGGTTCCCGGCGGCAAGAAGTTCAAGGTCGAGATCGCGCCGTTCACCCTGAGCCGGCCGGTCACTCTCCACTGAGGGCCGCCGGGCCCCCGCGCCGATCGCCGTGGCGACCCGGAGCCTGCCGCGCCCCCGCGTGCGTCGCCGGAAACCGGCGATGGCGGAGCGCGCCGACCGCTACGAGCTCTACCAGAACTCGGTCCAGGACGCTCCCACCGACGCCGCCTTCCTCGACGACGAGTTCCACCGCCGTCGGGGTCGCCGGGCTGACTCGTTCCGCGAGGACTTCTGCGGCACGGCCGCCCTCTCGTGCGAGTTCGCGGCGCGGCGTCCGGAGAGCGAGGCGTTCGGCGTGGACATCGACGAGGATCCGCTCGACTGGGGGCGCCGCCACAACCTGGCGGGGCTGAGCCGGTCGGAGCGCGCCCGCGTCCACCTGCTCCACAGCGACGTCCTCGACGTCGCCGGGCCGAAGGTGGACCTCGTGGCGGCGATGAACTTCAGTTACTGGATCTTCGAGACCCGCGACCGGATGCGCGCCTACTTCGAGCAGGTGCGGGCGGCGCTGTCCCCGGATGGCCTCTTCTTCGCGGACGCCTACGGCGGCTCGGACTGCCATGAAGAGAAGGAGTACGCCCGGGAGGAGGACGGCTTCACCTTCATCTGGGACCAGGTGGCCTTCGACCCCCTCAGCGGGCGGATGCGCTGCGCCATCCACTACGAGTTCCCGGACGGCAGCCGGCTCCGGAACGCGTTCCGCTACCAGTGGCGCTTCTGGTCGCTGCCCGAGCTGCGGGAGCTGCTCGAGGAGGCCGGCTTCCGGCGCACCGCGATCCTCTGGGAGGGCGCCGACGAGAATGGCGACGGAAACGGCGTCTTCGAGGAAGTCGACGAAGGCTCCGCCGACGAGACCTGGATCGCCTACCTGGTGAGCGAGCCGTAAACGAGGGTTAACCACCATGCCAACAGCATCACTCGACGACTTTCTCCCGGCGGAGACAGAAGCGCCCGCCCTGGGCCCGATCGCGAGCGACCTCGTCGGCGGCGCCGGCGCGGACTACCTCTCGCCCGAATATCGGGCCATGGGCAGGCGCAACCGGCGCCTGGCGCTGGAATGCCTCGAAAGGGGCGACCATCGCCAGGCCCCCGAGAAGGCCTGGGCGGCCTTCGCGCAGGCCGTCAAGATCGCCAGCGCCGGGCGGGGAATCCCCGCGAGGCTCCACACTCCGATCGTGAGCGTCGCGCAGGCATTCACCGAGTTGGCGAGCGATGTGGACCCGTGCGCATCGGAGCGCCTCCAGCATGGGCTGACCACGGCCCGGAGCCTCCATATGCATCTCCGCGAGAACGATCTGTCGCCGGGGCTGGTGGCGTCCCATGTCGCCGAGGTGCTCGAGGCGCTGGACGTGCTGGATGCGATGACGGGGTCGAACCCCGCCTGATGACGAGCGAACCGGCGGCTTCCGGGTCCCCGCCGGAGGACGATCGGCCCCGCCGGCGGACGGCCGCGTTCCTGGTCATCGGAAACGAGATCCTGTCCGGCAAGGTCGCCGACACGAACACCGGGCGGCTGGCCCGGCTGCTCCGCGGCAAGGGGATCGAGCTGCGACGGGTCGTGACCATTCCCGACGACCCCGGAGCAATCGCGGCGGAGACGGCCTCGCTCTCCGGATCGCATGACCTGGTCTTCACCTCGGGCGGGGTGGGCGGCACCCACGACGATCTCACGATGGAGGGCGTCGCGCGAGCCTTCGGCGCGAGGGTGATCCACCACGCCGTCTTCCTGGAGGCGCTGCGGAGGCGCGGGCTCGAGACCTCGCACCGCGGTCTCGCCCGGGTTCCCGAGGGAGCAGAACTGCGCGGCGGGGAGGCGGGCCCGAACGGCCGCTGGCCCGTCGTCGTCATGCGGAACGTCTGGGTCCTGCCGGGCCTTCCGCGCGCGTTCGAGCACAAGATGGAGATCCTCGAGGACTGCCTCCCCGCCGGGCCGGCGTTCTTCACCGACTCCGAGCTGGTGGCGGGCGCCGAGGAGGCGCTGATCCCGCTGCTGGACCGGGTGGTCGCCGCGCACCCCGCTGTCCAGATCGGGTCCTACCCGGGACCGGAGGGCACGCGGATTACCTTCGACGGGGACTCCGGGGCGGCCGTCCGGGAGGCGGCGGCGGCCTTCCGCAAGGCGCTGTCCGGCCACTTCGGGGCACAATGAACGGGCATCGCATGTTCCGTCTTTCGTCCCGTCGGGCCCTCCGCGTCCCTCGCGCGGTGTTTTGGTCGCTTGCGGCTTCCTTCGTCGTGGCCGCCCCCGCCGCCGCCCAGGACGGCCTCCCGCTTTCCGACGCCCACCGCCGGTGGATCGAGGAGGAGGTCGTCTACATCATCAGCGACCGGGAGAAGGACGCCTTCGAGCGGCTTCAGTCCGAGGCCGAACGGGAGGCGTTCATCGCCTCGTTCTGGCGGCGCCGCGACCCGGAGCCGCTCACGCCGCAGAACGAGTTCCGGACCGAGCACTACGAGCGCATCGAGTACGCCAACACCTTCCTCGGCCGCGAGAGCGCGACGCCGGGGTGGATGACGGATCGCGGTCGGTTCCACATCAAGCTCGGCCCACCCGAAGAGAAGGAGACCTTCCTGTCGATTCCCGGGCTCTATCAGGCGGAACTGTGGTTCTACCTGGCCCGCGACGAGGCGCTTCTCCCTCCCCTTTACGTGCTCTTCTTCCGGGAGTACAACGCGGGCCCCTACATCCAGTACAACCATCTCATCCATCTCCCGGAGGAACTGCTACCGGCCCAGTCCTTCACCGAGGGCGACTCCCGGTTCGAGGCCTACGTGATGCTCCAGGAGATGTCGCCGCAGCTCGCGCACGCGTCGATCACGATGCGGGCCGACCGCGGCGTCCAGGCGAGCCTGGTGCAGCCCGAGATGGAGGCGCTCCAGACCCAGACGCTGCTTTCCGACATCGAGCGAGCCCCCTACCGGCTGCTCGACACGAACTGGGTCAGCGGCGCGGAGGCCGGCCGCGGACTCGTCGAGAGCGAGTACCTCTTCAACTTCATCCCGAGTAGCGGGCTTGCGCGCGTCCTGCCCGGCGCGGCGCCCGGCTCGTGGTTCGTGCACTACGCCATCGAAATCGAACCACAGCACTTCACGGTCGCCCGCGAGGAGGACGGCAACGAGTACTTCACCCGGTTCAGCCTCCAGGGCGAGGTGACAACCCCCGACGACGGCGAACTCGTCCACGACTTCGCCGCCACTCCATTCCTGCGGCTCAGCGAGAGCGAGCTGCAGGCGGTCGGCGCCCGTCCCTTCGCCTACCGGGGAATGTTCCCCCTGATCAGCGGTTCTTTCCGGTTCCGGCTGATCCTGAAGAACGACGCCCGAACCGAATATACCGTGTTCGAAGACGATCTCGTCGTACCGGACGGCGAGGAGGCCTTCCTTTCGCGGCCCCTGCTGCTCCACGGGCTCCCGGATCCCGAGGCCGCTCCGGGGCGGGCGTGGGGCGTGGCGAGCGGCCGCCTGGTGGCCAACGCGCGGGGGGTCGCGCCGCGGGGCGCACGCCTGCGGATCGCCGCCGCGGCGCCCGGTCAGGAGAGCGTGAGTTTCCGGATCGAGCCCTGGAGCGTCACCGGCGAGCCGGGAGCCCTCGCCACACCGGTGCTCGCGGAGGAGGCGCCGGTCGAGGACGGGCTCGCGCTGTGGCTCCCGGATACCGGCGCGCTCGACTCGGGCCGCTACCTGGTGACCGCAGCCGTCGCCGGGGGCGAGCGCTCCACGACGCTCGACCTGAACGCGCGGGCGGCGGTCTCCCTGCCCTGGGGCCTCAGCGACTCGCTCGATCCGGACGCGCCGGGCGCCCTCCCCGCCGCTCTCGGCGAACAGTGGCTGCGGCTGGGCGAGCACGACCGGGCCCGGAGCTCCTTCGAGGCGGCTCTGGCGGCCAACCCCAACCTGGGGCGCGCCCGGGTCGTCCTGGCGCGATTCGCGCTCGACGAACAGGATCCGCGAACCGCCGTGCGCCTGCTGGAGCCCGCCCTCGCGCAGACGCCGCAGGACATCGGGATCTTGCGGATTCTCGGTGACGCCCACCGCGAGTCCGGCAACCCGGCCCGCGCCGCGGAGCTCTACGAGCGGTCGCTCCCGCTCCAGGCGCCGGACGCCGACCTGCTGAACGCGCTCGGCTGGTCGCTGGCGGCCGCCGGGGCGCCGGACCGGGCCGTCTCCTACCTCGAACGGTCGCTGGACCTTCGGCCCGAGCAACCGGACATCCGCGAACTGCTGGCGAACCTCCGCGCCAACCTTCGCCCCGAAGAGTTCTGACGGCGACGGGGCCGAGCCACGTCGTCACGCCCCGACCCTGCGGAATCCGGCGGAACGGCGTCCGGGGTCCGGCATTTTGGACAGCGACGAAGCCCCGGCGGACTCGCAGGGGTCATCACGGAATCACAGTCGACGACCCGTCAACGAGTTACGTTGCTCGGCACGGCCAGAGCGTTTTTCTGGCATAATCGTTGCCCGCCTTTGGCGCAAACCCGGGTCTGGAGCCCGGATCCTTGATCTCCAGTTCTCTCATTTCCAGGCATTTCCATCCAGGAGGAACCATGCGGAAGTCCACTTTCGTGCTGCTTCTCGTGGCGTTGCTCGCCCTGCCGGCCCTTGCGCTCGGTCAGGGTGGCGACTCCAGTATCCGCGGCACTGTCACTGACGACACGGGCGCCGTTCTGCCCGGCGTGACGGTCACCGTCACGAGTCCGGCCCTCATCGCAGCCGAGATCGCCGTAACCGACGCTCAGGGCGGCTACCGGCTGCTCAACCTTCCGGTGGGAGAGTACGTGCTCGAGGCGGCGCTCTCCGGCTTCGCCACCTACCGGCAGGAAGGCATCCTGGTCCGCGCCAGCACGAACATCGGCGTCGACCCGGTGATGTCGATCAGCGCGGTGCAGGAGACCGTCACGGTCACCGCCGAAACGCCCATGCTGGAAATCTCCCGGCCGGGCAACATCCTCACCATTGAGGGCGACCTCCAGCGCGACCTGCCCATCCAGGCTCGCGGCAACTGGAGCGACTTCCTCGAGATGACACCGGGCGTCAACGCCCGTCCGTTCGACGACGGCTCGGGCCGGATGGTCTACTTCGGCCACGCGACCGAGCATTTCTCGCACGTCATCCAGCTCGAGGGCATGGCCGCCGCCGGCTACACCGACTCGCAGGTCACCTACGTCGGCATGAACGCCGACATGATGGAGGACATGTCCGTGAAGACGGGCGGCGCCGAGGCCAAGGACCCGATGGGCACCGGTCTGATCATCAACGTGATCACCCGCAGCGGCGGAAACGAACTCGGTGGATCCGCGGCCTACGACCTCCAGTCGTTCGACTGGGGCACCGGAGACGAAAGCGGCCTGGGAGGCCTTCTTGGCGACAACGAACTCCCGAGCAATTTCGATCCGTTCGCCACGGAGAAGGCGAACTTCGCCTCGCTGGGCGTCTATGACCCGCCGGAGGGTCGCGCCGCCGCCGCGGGAACGCCGACCGCCCACCAGGTGCGTCAGGCCGACTTTTCGCTTGGCGGACCCGTCATTCGCGACAAGGCGTGGTTCTTCGCCTCATACCGCTACGCGGACCTCGCCGCCCGGATCAGCCGGGGCGCCACGGACCTTGAGCGGTTGAGCGCCCTTTCGGGCATCCCTGTCGGCGACCGCGGCACGACACCGGTCTACGAAGAGTTCCTGAACACGACGCGGAGCCATCAGCCCTACGTCAAGTTCAGCTCCCAGCTCACCGGGAACCACGAACTGAACATCTACTACCAGCGCGACACGACGGACAACACCTCGAACCGCGAGTACGACCTCGCGCCGCGTCTCACCGTCCAGACGGGCGGCAACCTCTTCGGCGGAAAGCTGACGTCGGTCTTCGGCGACGCCATGACGGGACAGTTCACGTTCTCGTACAACAACAAGGCTTCGCTGACTCCTCAGACCAAGCAGCCGCAGTTCGACGCGCTCCCGATCTCGATCACGATCCAGAACGGGTTCTCGGTGGACGACAGCGGCGAGACGAGCGGCGGCGGCCGAATCGCCGCGCTCGGAGCCGGCAACGGGACGGACCGTCCCGCGCGCCTCGTGCTCTTCCGCGCTGACATGACCCGTTACGTTGACAACGTGGCCGGATCGCACGAGATCGGCTTCGGCGTCTACGCCGCGCCCTTCAGCACCTACCCGAGCACCACGCTCTACACGACCTCCGGCGGCTGGGGCAGCGAGAACCACACCCCGATCGACGCGAACGGCAACCCGACGACCGACCTCAGCCAGGCGGTCGCCACTCGCTGGTACTCGCGCAGCCGGACCGGCGACCCCAACGGCCCCATCGACTCGCTCAAGACGCGCGACGCGCAGGACAGCGACATCGGCATCTACCTCCAGGACTCCTGGAAGCCGATCGACCGCCTGACCCTGAACCTCGGCGTCCGGACCGACTTCGTGCGGCGGTACGACGGCATCCTTGATCTGGAACGGATGAACACCGTCGCCATCGGCCCGCGGGCCGGCTTCGCGTACCAGCTCACCGAGGACGGCCGGAACATCCTTCGCGGCAACATCGGCCGGGTCCACGAGCAGGTGAATGGCCGCGACGCGGTCACCAGCGTCCATGGAGGCGTTTCCGTAGGCAGCTACACCGAGTACGACCACGACGTGGACGGCGTTCCTGATTACACGGTCTATGAGCCGCCGGCCGCCGGGATTCCGAACGAGTACCTCTTCGACAGCAGTATCGGACAGCCGTTCGTCGACGAGGCGATCGTCGGACTGCGCCGCCAGTTCCAGGGTCAGTTCGCGATGGATGTGGCGCTGGTCCACCGTCGCTACACCGACAACTACGCGCTGCTCGAGCAGAACGGCTTCTATCCGAGCTGCTGCCCCGCCTCCCCGCCGCTGGGCGAGTTCCAGTACGGCGCCGTGGATGTCGCCTACGGGGACGTCCTGCAGCAGACGAACAACGCCTGGAGCAAGCTCGTCTACACCGCGCTCGAGATCACCTCGACGCGGCGGACCGAGCGGATGTCGGCGACGCTGAACATCAGCAGGCAGTGGCAGAGCTTCGCCGGGGACTGGAACCCGACCGATCCGGCCGCGTTCATTCAGCCCGAGAAGTTCGCCTCGAACAAGGCGCTCTACATGCCGCGCGGCAACAACGAGCACGACACGCTGCGGGCCAGCACGGTCACGTCTTACGCGCCGACCTGGCGGCAGTTCTCGATCCGCGGCGGGATGAGCTACCTGATGCCGTACGACATCACGTTGGCGGTCAGCTACACAGCAAACGCGGGACCGTGGTCGGGCCCCATCCTGGAGCGGCTCGCGTCAAGCGACCCCCAGGTCACCCAGTACGGGCCGGGAAATGCCAACAACGGCCGTTCGAACCCTCTGGCGACCCGCTACCGCATCGTGGGCGCGGACCGGGGCGAACTCCAGGTCCAGGCCCCGACGGTCCATACGGTCGGCCTCTCGCTTGGCAAGATCCTGGATCTGGGCTTCACGCAGTTCGAGGCCTCGCTGCAGTTCTTCAACCTGCTCGATGCGGCGAACCACAACCAGTTCACCTACTCCGGCGCCAACCGGACGTGGGTTCCGGCCTTCCTCGAGCTGAGGAGCCGGCAGAATGCCCGGACGATGCTCTTCCGCGGAACCTTCCGGTTCTAGACGAGAGCCTCTGACGGATTAACGGGCGCCCGGGCCGCTTCGGCGGCCCGGGCGTTCCGCTGTACGGCGCGGATGAAGAGTGGAAGATCAGCCGCCTGGAGGCGGCCGCTGATTCATCGTCGGGACGACCACCCCAGGTCGACACTGAGCAGGAAGAAGCGAGGACGGATTTCGGTGTCGATCCCGACTTCCGGGAAGACCAGATCCACGCCGGGAAACTCGGACCCGTCTGTCGCGACGAACGCGCGCGCCCAGCGCCCCTCGGCATGGCGCGTCCACCCGAAAAACCCGTCAAGCCGGAGTCGCGCGAGGAAGTGTCCACGCCGGACGGAAACGCCGAACGAAGCGCCGATAAGGGGGACGCGGCGATCCGATCGTGATCGGTGATCCACGGCGCGCAACGAACCCTCGAAGACATCATCCCCGATCTGCACAGTCTCGACTGGCGAATGGAAGAGATCATCGAGTGCGCTCAGGTCATCCTCGGCCAGACCGGCGAAGCCGCCGCCGATGGCGACGAAGGGACGCAGGGAACGGGTGTCCGGTCCCAACTCCCGCAGCAACATCGCACCGACGAGGGACGCGCTTTCGTCAGACGGATCTGCGACGTATGGCCATTCTTCGCGCAAGACGCTCACCGCAGTCAGCCCATCCCCAGTAACGCGGTGGTGGAACAGCTCAAGTCCCCACGGTCCCCGCATTGCCCGAACGCCCAAACCCAGACTCAGACTTCTGAGGTAGCTGACCGTGTCGTCTTCGAAGTACCCGTGCTCCGCTGCCAGGAACCGGAACCTCCCCCTCGCCGCCAGCCCGGCCCCCCCCGCGCGGCCGAAGAGCTGCACGGCCCAACGCGATGGATCGGATTCAGCGGCCTGGAGCGACTCTTCGGGCTGCGCTGGTTGTTTCGATTTCCGGCGGTCGTCGTCTGCGTCAGCGACGAGCGGCACACCCATCGCCAGGGTCAGGGAAAGCAGCGTGATGAAGCGAAGCATGGATGTCCTCCCGTCAAGCGGGGACCCAACCGGCGGAGACGGCCGGCGCCTTCCGTGTCGCGAGTCCCCTCTGGCGCCTGCAAGCAATCCGGTGGCCACGAATCGAGGCCCGGCGGGAAGGCCCCGTCCACGGCGCTCCGGTCCGCCGCTTCTTCCCGATCGCGCGTCCAGCCCCCGGATCCTTGCCGGCAAGTTCCCGTCGGTCATCGCGTCGCGAGCGGGCCCGAGCCGCTCCGCCGTACACTCGGAGCCCGATTCCCCTGCCCTGACTTCCGGAGGCGACCCGTGATGCGCAAGATCTCCCTTCTCCCGCTCCTTGCTGGAGCCCTCGTCCTCCTCGCCCTGCCCGCGGTCGCGGCCGCGCAGGGGGGAAACGACCCCGCTGACACGCTGACCCGTTTCCTGGACGGCCAGAAGACCGACTTCGAAGAGGTCGCGCTCTCGATCTGGGAGTGGGCGGAGGTCGGCTACCAGGAAGAGTGGAGCTCCGCCCTGCTCCAGGAACAGCTCGTCGCCGCCGGGTTCTCGGTGGAGAGCGGGGTCGCCGGGATGCCGACGGCCTTCATCGGCGAGTGGGGAACCGGCGGCCCGGTGATCGGCATCCTCGCCGAGTACGACGCGCTGCCCGGCATCACGCAGACCGCGGCGCCGGAGCCGATGGAGCGGCATGATGTGGCCGCCGGACACGCCTGCGGCCACCACCTCTTCGGGACCGCGTCGGTCGCCGCCGGCCTGGCGGTCAAGGACTGGCTGGAGCGCTCGGGAACCCCGGGGCGGATCCGGGTCTACGGCACGCCCGCCGAGGAAGGGGGCGCCGGGAAGGTCTACATGGTGCGGGAAGGGCTCTTCGCGGATGTGGACGCGGTGCTCGCGTGGCACCCCGGAGACCGCAACGACGCGAGCCCGGGTGACTCGCTCGCCAACCTGTCGGCCAAGTTCCGCTTCCGCGGCGTCTCGGCGCACGCCGCCAGCGCCCCCGATCAGGGACGGTCCGCGCTGGATGCAGTCGAGGCGATGAACTTCATGGTGAACCAGATGCGCGAGCACGTCCACGAGCGCAGCCGGATCCACTACGTGATCACGAACGGGGGCGCCGCGCCCAACGTGGTTCCGAACTTCGCCGAGGTCTACTACTACAACCGCCACCCCTCGGTGGAGGTGGCGCGGTCGAACTGGGAGCGGATCCTGCAGATCGCGGATGCAGCGGCGCTCGGGACCGGGACCGAGGTGGAGCACGAGGTCATCCACGGGCTCTACAACCTGCTTCCCAACGAACACATCGGACGCCTGCTGTTCGACAACATGCAGGCGGTCGGCGGATTCCGCTACAACGACGAGGAACGGGCGTTCGCCGAGGAGATCCAGCAACACCTCGCGAACCCCCGCCCCATCGGCTCCCAGGAGGAAGTGGAGGAATGGTCGCGGACTCCGGCCGGCGGCTCGACCGATGTCGCCGACGTGAGCTGGGTCGTGCCCACCGCGCAGTTCCGGACCGCGACCTGGGTCCCCGGCACGCCGGCCCACAGTTGGCAGGCGATCGCCGCCGGCGGAACCACGATCGGCCTCAAGGGGATGCACATGGCAGCCCAGATCCTGGCGCGCACCGCGGCGGACCTCTTCTCCGACCCCTCGACCCTGTCCGCCGCGCTCGAGGAGCTGAACGCGGCCCGCGGGCCGGACTTCGTCTACGAACCCCTGGTCGGAGACCGTCCTCCGCCACTCGACTACCGACGCTGAGCCGCGGAGCCGCCAGTCCGCCTGCCGTCGACGGCAATCCCTGATGCGCACGAACGTGACCATCGACGACGACATCGCCGAAGCCATCTCGCAGCGGCGCAGGCGTTCGGGCCAGACCCTGTCGCAGGTCGTGAATGCGCTCCTCCGCGCCGGGCTTCGAGCGGACGCCGCTCGCCGCGAGCAGCCATACCGGTCTGCGACGTTCCCCCTTCGTCTGCGGCCGGGCGTCAGCCCGGACAGGCTCAACGAGCTCGTGGATGAACTCGAGGCGGCGCGGTACCGCGAGGGCCCGGCCAGCCCGGACGGGTGATCTGGCGGGGCCGTGAAGCGAGGCGCTCCATGAGCGCCGCCGCCAACCCCTTCCGGCCGGGCGCCGGGACGAGACCACCCCTGCTCGCGGGACGGGACGTCGAGCTGCGCGTGATCGGTCGGGCTCTGGACGAGCTGGCCGAGGGGCGGCGCCGGCGGCCATGCCATACACTCGGTTTCCGCTCCGGAGGCGCTCCCGCCGATGATGAACCGCAACGCATCCACGAAACTCCGCTCCCGTTACGCCGTCCCGCTCGCGGCGCTGGGCCTGATCGCCGGCCTCGGCGTCGAGGCCGCCGCCCAGGGCCGGATCCGGATGGCCTTCACCGGCGACTCGATCATCACCCGTAAGCTGAGCGTCTACGACGAGCCGCAGTACATGGCGATGATCGACATGCTGCGGGAGGTGGACCTCGCCTTCACCAACATCGAAGTCCTCTTCCACGACTGGGAGTCCTACCCGATGAGCTCGAGCGGGGGCACCTACATGCGCGCCCAGCCGGAGCTGGTGCACGAGCTCACCTGGGCCGGATTCGACCTCGGCTCGCTGGCCAACAACCACTCGGGCGACTTCGGCCCCCCGGCGATGCTGCTCACCGAGAAGTACGTGCGGGAAGCCGGGATGGTGGCCGCCGGCGTCGGCCGGAGCCTCGCCGAGGCCCGGGAAGCCAAGTTCGTCGAGACCCGCGCGGGCCGGGTGGCGCTCATCTCGATGTCCTCGACCTTCCCCGACCATTCGCGCGCCGGCAAGTCGCGGGATGACATTCCGCCGCGGCCGGGACTGAACCCGCTGCGCCACACGAGGATCTACGAGGTCACCCGCGAGCAGCTCGAGGGCGTCCGCGCCACGATGCGGGACCTGGGGATGAACCCGCCCGAGGCCTCCGACCGGCTCAACTTCCTCCGGCAGCGCTTCGAGGTCGCCGACGCTCCCGGGATCCGCACGGAGCCCCACGCCGAGGACATGGCGGAAATCGCCTCGATCGTCTCGAACGCCGCCCGGCAGGCCGACTACGTGATCGTCACGATCCACGCCCACGAAAGCGCCGGGAACCGCTTCGTCCCGGCGCAGTTCGTGGAGACCTTCGCCCGCGCCATGGTGGACGCCGGAGCCTCCGTCTTCGTGGGCCACGGTCCGCACGTCCTGCGCGCCATCGAGATGTACCGCGGCGCGCCGATCATGTACAGCCTCGGCGACTTCGTCTTCCAGAACGAAACCCTGCAGCGCCTGCCCTACGAGAACTACGACAACCTCGGGCTCGACGAGGGCGCCGGGCTCGCCGACTTCAACGAGGCCCGCTACAACAACGACACGACCGGCTTCCCCGCCACCCCCGAGATCTGGGAGGCGGTGATCGCGGTTCCCGAGTGGGAGTCGGGCCAGCTCGCCGAGCTGACGCTCCACCCGATCACCCTGATGCACGGGCAGCCGCGACAGGTCCGGGGTCGGCCGATGTACGCCGAGGGCGCCCTCGCCGACAAGATCCTGGACGACCTGATCCGGCTCTCCGAGCCCTACGGGACCGAGTTCGAGGTCCGGGACGGCGTCGCCCGCGTCGTCCTTCCCGAAGCCTCGACGGACGCCCAGCAGTGATCCCGGCGCCGGGCCTGCGGGCCCCGGCGCGGTCGCTGCTGCTGTGGGCCGTCGTCGGGGCGGCGGGCGTCCCGCTCGGCGCGGCGCAGACCGGGGAGCGGCGTCCGCTTGCGGTGGACATCCATGCGCACCCCTCGCGCTTCCACCGCGCGAACGTCTCCCGGATCAGCGACGAGGAGATCGCCCGTTATCTGGACCGGGGGATGGACGCGGTCGTCGCCACGATCAGCACCGACACCCCCTACCGCGGCGGCTACACGCTGCGCGACGGGACACGGATCGAGGGCGGTAACCGTCGTCCCGATACGGGAGAGGCGTGGGCCTACACCCTCGACCGGTACGAGCGGCTGGACCGCACGGTCGCGGAGGCGAACGCGGTCTTCGTTCGGACCCCCGCCGAGGCGCACCGGGCCCGGGAGGAGGGCAGACTCGCGATCCTCCCCGCGCTCGAGGGCGCGGATTCGCTCGACGGCCGGCTCGGGCGGCTCCGCGAACTGCACCGCCGCGGCCTGGCGCTGCTCCAGATCGTCCACTTCCGCCCGAACGGGATCGGCCACATCCAGACCTGGCCCTACACCCCGGGCGGCCTCACTGCATTCGGCCGAGAGGTCGTCGAGGAGTGCAACCGGCTCGGGATCGTGATCGATCTGGCGCACGCCAACACCGAGACGATCCGGGACACGCTGGATCTCTCGATCCATCCGGTCGTGTTCAGCCACACCGGCGCCTTCGCGCTCGCCGAGCACGACCGCCACCTCCTCGACCCGGAGATCCGCGAGATCGCCGCCAGCGGCGGAGTCATCGGAATCTGGCCGAACGCCTCGCTGGTCCCCACCGTCGCCGACATGGCCCGCCACGCCCGCCACCTGGCGTCCGTCGGCGGCGTGGAGAACCTCGGGATCGGAAGCGATCTCCGGGGGATGTCCGCCTACAGCGAGGGCTTCGGCGAGGAGGCCAACTTCGAGGCCATCGCCGAAGCGCTGGGCGAGGCGGGCTTCGACCGGGACGAGGTGCAGGCCATTCTCGGCGGCAACTTCGAGCGCGTCTGGAGCGCCGTCACCGCCCACATCCAGACCGACCAGGGAGACCCGCCATGATCCGGATCCGCACTGTCGCGCCGTTCCCGGCGCTCTTGCTCCTCGCCGCCTGCGGAGGCGGGGAACCCGCCCCGGAACCCGGGGACATCTTCCAGCAGATCGTCGCGGAGGCGCGGAACACCGCGGAGAGCCCCGGGCTGTCCGCCGCCGTCGCGGTGAACGGCGAGATCGTCTGGACGGGCGGCTCGGGGCTGGCCGACATCGAAAACGACGTCCCGGCGACCGCCGAGAGCGTCTACCGGATCGCTTCGATCTCGAAGCCGATCGCCGCGACCGCCATCATGCAGCTCGCGGAACAGGGTTCGGTGGATCTCGACGCCCCGGTCCAGGAGTACTTCCCGGTCTTCCCGGGGAAGGCGTTCCCGGTCACGCTGCGACACCTGCTGACGCACACCTCGGGCGTCCGGCACTACAACCCGGGCGAATTCGACATGAAGGAGCGGTTCGACACCGTCGAGGCGGCCACCGACATCTTCCGGGACGACCCGCTGCTCTTCGAGCCGGGGACCGACTACAGCTACTCCACCTACGCCTACAACCTGCTGGCCGGCGTCGTCGAGACCGCCTCCGGCATGAGCTTTGACGACTACATGCGCGACAACGTCTGGGACCCGGCGGGGATGGGCGACACCCATCTCGAACACCAGCGGGAGATCGTGCCCAACCGGGTTCGCCAGTACGTGAAGCGCGACGACACCGCGGGCGTCTGGAACGCCCCGCTCGCCGACCTCTCGATCAAGTGGGCCGGAGGCGGGATGATCGCGACCGCTCCCGACCTCGTCCGCTTCGCGCTGGCGATGGACGCCGGAACGCTCATCGAGGCGGCGACCCACGACGAGATGACGACGCGGTATGTGCTCGCAGACGGGACCGTCAGCGACTATGCGCTCGGCTGGCGGATCGCGGAGGACGAGGCGGGAACCTGGGTGGCCCACTCGGGGGGCGCCACCGGCGGCACGACGCACCTCCTGCGCCTGCCGGAACGCGGGGTCGCGGTCGCGCTCACGGCGAACGTCCAGAGCGGCGCCGGCCTCGCCGATGCGGCGCGCCGGCTCGCCGACGCGGCGCTGGCGCAAGCCAGCGCGACACCGTCCGAATAGGCCGGGTTCCCGACGCGCCGCCGTGGTCGGTTGTACGATGGTGGCTGACCGATGAAGCGAAGCGTCTTTGGCCTGTTCGCCAGCGCGTTCGTGGCCCTCTGGGCCCTGGCGAATCCCGTTCTCGCCGTCCTGGCCTGGCCTCGGATCAGGGAACTCGATGAGGAAGACCAGTCAGACCAGATCGTGACGCTCAACCTTCGCGGTTAGCGCTCTCCGAAAACCTTCGCGGCTAGCGCTCTCCGAACAGGCTGGGAGGGGGACGCGGTTCCGGGGGGACCGCGACCGGCTCGATGCAGCGCGGATCGTCGTTCGCCGGGTTGTTCACGATCCTCGCGACCGGATCGGCGGCCATCGCTTCCGCCGGCGCCGGCTCGAAGGAGATCTCCCCGCCCGAGAGCCAGGCCTCGAAGTCGCGGGGCGCGACGATGACCGGCATCCGGTCATGGATCTCGGCGACCAGCGGGTTTGACCCGGTCGTCAGGATCGTGAACGTCTCGAGCGCGTCCCCCGCGCCTTCGACCTGGTCCATCCGGTGGCGCGGCGGCGTCCAGCGCTCCCAGAGCCCGGCGAGCGCGAAGAAGCCCCCGTCCCGAAGCCGGAACCTCCAGGGCTGCGCACCGCCGGACCGGGCGCCGCGCCTGGCGCCGCGCCCCCGGGCCCATTCGTAGAAGCCGTCCACCGGGACGAGGCACCGCCGCAGGGCGAAGGCGGCGCGAAAGGAGGGCCGCTGACGCACCGTCTCGCAACGGGCGTTGATCAGCCGGTGGCCGACCGCGGGATCTGAAGCGCCCGCCGGAACCAGCCCCCAGCGGTGGAGGCGGAGGCGGCGTCCGCCGCCCGGGCCAGACTCCTGGCGAACGATCGCGGCGTTCTGGGACGGCGCGACATTGAACCGCGGGGGAAGCTCGGGCAGCTCTCCGTCCAGTTCAAAAAGCTCGGCCGCCTCGTCCCAGGCGGCCGCCTGGGTGAACCGGCCGCACATGGAATCAGCCCTTCAACTTCAACCAACCGGGGCGCAGGACCGAAATCCGGCGCCCCGGTCCACCCTAACGGAGCCGCGGCCCGTCCTGGTTCACCGCGTCGGTGGTCTCCATGTCTTCCGCCTCATCGTCCCCGGGCGCGGTCTCCCAGACGTAGTCGATGCCGCGGACGTGCCGCTCGAACCAGTCGATTTCCACGTTCACCTTGAACAGTTGGTGCCGGAGCTCCTGCCAGCCGTGGGGCGCGCGCGGCGCAACGTAGAGGTGGGAGTCCACGCCGTTCGTCTTCAGGGCGCGGAAGAGCTCGATGGACTGCGCCGCCGGGACCCGGAGGTCGTTCTCTCCCACCAGAACGATCGTCGGCGTCGTGACCCGGTAGATGTCCTTCAGCGGGGAGTGCTCCCAGTAGACATCGATCGGGGCGTCTTCCTGCCAGGGCGTTCCCCCGAACCAGGGGGTGCGGTAGATCCGCACATCGCTCTGGCCGTACATCGAGATCCAGTTCACCGCGCCCGCGCCGGAGGCCGCCGCCTTGAACCGGTCGGTGTGGGTGATGATCTTGTTCGTCATGTGGCCGCCGCCGCTCCAGCCCATCTTGGCCATCCGGTCGCCGTCCACCAGTCCCTGTTCGATCAGGTAGTCCACCCCGGTCATGACATCGAGGTGCGCCTGGTTGAAGTAGTGGCCGACCATGTCGCGCAGGAACGGATCGCCGTAGCCGGTGCTGCCCCGGTAGTTGGGCTTGAAGACGAAGTAGCCGCGCGCCGTCAGGACCTGCACGTAGCTCGACCAGGAGCCGAACCCGAACTTGTCGGACGCCGCCGGTCCCCCGTGCGTCTGGACGACCACGGGATAGCGGGTCCCCTCCGCATAGTCGAGCGGGTAGTAGAGGAGGCCCTCGACCTCGACGCCGTCCTCGCCCGGCCAGCGGACCGCTTCCTGCCTCGGCAGCCGGTAGGTCTCGTCGAGGTAGTCGAACACGCTCGTGACCTTCACCGGCTCGCCGCCGTCAGCCGCCAACAGGTGGATGTCCCCGGCGTTCGTCGGCGAGTTGATGCCGAAAACATGCTGACCGGCGTCGCGCTGGAAACTCCAACCTCCGATGCTGAAGTCGCCCCGAAGCAGCGTGCGCGGCGAGTCATCGTCCACCGAAGCGTGGAAGAGCTCGGTCCGGACGCCGGTGTTCGCGGTGAAGTGGATCGTTCCGTCGGGCGCCCAGCGGGCGGAGGTCACCTCGTGCGGCATGTCCTCGTAGAGGACGCGATGCGCGCCGCCTCCCGCCGGGACGACGAAGATGTTGTCGTTGAAGTAGGTCTCGAGATCGGCGCTCGAGTCGGAGAGGAAGAGCACGAGCGAGCCGTCGGGCGAAAGCTGGGCGCCGCGCTCGCTGACCGTGTTGTCGGTCAACTGGAGCGCGTTCGAGCCGTCCGCATCCATGATCCAGACCTCGCCCTCGTCCGCGTTGTCGAAGAGCGGGCTGACCGACCGGTGGTGGGCGATCCGCGCGCCGTCGTCCGAGAGCCGGAACCCGAGGACGGAGAAGTCCCCCTCGGTGATCCGCTCGGCCTCGACCGTGTCCCCTTCCCGCACCGCGACTTTCCACAGGTGGCGCTGCTTGTAGTTCTCGTCGTAGGCGAAGACATCGTCCCGGAGACGGTCCTTCTTCTTCTCCTCGTCGGTCTTCGCGTCGAAGGCGAGGAAGTAGATGTGCGAGCCGTCGGGAGAGAAGGCGTACTGCTGGATCGAGGTGGGGTGCTCGGTGAGCGGCGACGCCTCGCCGCCCGAGTTGCGCAGCAACTGGATCTGGCGGTTCTCGTCGTCCCCGCGGCGGGCGACGAACGCGACCAGGCGCCCGTCGGGCGACCAGCGGGGGCCGGACTCGCCGTGCTCGCCGTTCGTGAGCCGCACTTCGCCGGAGCCGTCAGCGTTGATGCGGTGGACGTGGGTGATGCGCCCGTTCTCCTCCCAGTCAGTATCGGTCCGGGTGAAGAGGATCTGCGAGCCGTCGGGAGAAAGCTGGGCGCCGCCCACCCGGGGAACGTCGATCAGCTCGACGATCGAGATGGGCCGCTTCTCCTGGGCCGCCGCGAGGGGGGCGACCAACAAAAGCGCGGGCAAAAGCGCGGGCAGGAGGCGGGAGAGAGTAAAACGCGGCATGGGGTCTCCTTCGGGGGAACGGCCGCCCGCCCGGAGGGGGGGCTGGCGCCGGCCCGCAATTGTGGGTTGCCGGCGCGGCGGCTTCAACCGGCCGCTCCGGCGGCGTCAGCCGGCTACTGGATCAGCCGTCCGCCGTCGATCACCAGCGGGAGCCCGGTGATGAAGCCCGACTCGTCGGAGGCGAGAAACAGGATGGCCTGGGCTACGTCGCGGGGGGTCCCGAGCCGTCCCAGCGGCGTGACCTCGTACCAGGATCGGCGCATCGCGTCGGGGTCCTCGGAGCGGGCCAGGTTGCGTTCGTTCATCGGGGTCTCGATGACCCCCGGACAGACGGCGTTCACGCGGATCCCGTACTCGGCGCCCTCGAGCGCGAGGCCGCGGGCCAGCGCCATCATCCCCGCCTTGGAAGCGCCGTAGGCGGAGCTGCGAGTGGCGGCGATGAAGTTGCCGACGGAGGAGTTCATCACGATGGTTCCCCGGCGCATCCGCTTCATCTCCGGGACGACCCGCCGGGACATGAGGAACGCCGACGTGAGGTTCGTGCGGAGCACCCGCTCCCATTCCTCGAGACTCGTGTCCTCGACGAGCTTCTTGAGCTCGACGCCGGCGTTGTTCACCAGCGCGTCGACCGGACCGTAAGCGCCCTCCGCCGCCCCCACCGCCGTCTCGACCCCCGGCTCGGTGGACACATCCGCGGCGATCGCCAGCGCCCGGCCTCCGCCGTCCCGGATGGCGGCGGCGGCCGCCTCGACGGCTTCGGCTGCGATGTCCACCAGCGCGACCGCCGCTCCCTCCTCCGCGAACAGCTCCGCGGTGGCCCGGCCGATGCCGTGGGCCGCCCCGGTCACAACCGCCACCCGGCCCTCCAGTCGTCCGCTCATCGCCGCCAGATTGTAGGAGGCCCCCGCTAGAATCCGGGCGAGACAACTGCAGTAGGGAACACGAACGATGCGCGTCGGAATCACCGGAGCCACGGGGCTCCTGGGAAGTCATCTCACCAGGCGGCTCGTCGCCGAACACCACGAGGTCGTCGCCTTTTCGCGCCGCGAGGGCCCCCTGCCCGGGCTTCCCGGCGCCGTGACCGCGGTGCGCTGGGACCCGCTCGACGAAGCGGAGCAGCCCGCCTTCGAGGAGGCGCTCGCCGGCCTGGACGCGCTGGTCCACCTGGCGGGAGAGACGGTGGCGAAGCGGTGGACCGCCGAGCGCCGCAGCCGGATCCGCGACAGCCGGATCCTCGGCACGACGAACCTGGTCGGGGCCCTCGCCCGGCTCTCGGAGCGCCCGTCCCGGTTCCTTTCCGCCTCGGCCGTTGGTTTCTACGGGCCTCGGGGCGACGAGGAGCTGGACGAGAACGCCGAACCCGGCGAGGGCTTCCTCTCCGAGGTGTCGACCGCCTGGGAGGCCGCGGCGGCTGGAGCGAGGAAGCTCGGCGTCGAGACCACGAGTCTCCGCATCGGCGTCGTGCTCTCGCCCGACGGCGGGGCGCTGGGCCAGATGCTGCCGCCGTTCCGGCTCGGAGTCGGCGGCCGGCTCGGCCGCGGGAACCAGTGGATGCCCTGGATCCACATCGCCGACGTGACCTCGGCGGTAATCCATCTCCTGAAGGCGCCCGCCGGGAGCCTCGCCCCGGCGTACAACCTGACCGCGCCGAACCCGGCGACGAACCTCGCCTTCACGCGGGCCCTGGGGCGCGTCCTGAGGCGTCCCACTTTGGCGCCGGTCCCCGGCTTCGCGATGCGCCTGCTGTTCGGCGAGATGGCCGACGAGATCCTCCTGCGGGGGCAACGGGTCGTCCCGAAGCGCCTTCTCGCCAGCGGCTTCCGGTTCTCCCATCCGGACCTGCAGCCGGCCCTCTCCAATCTGCTCGGCTGAGGGATGGGACCGTCGCGGCGAACCCCGGCGCGGCGGCCGCGCCGCCCGCTGGCGCGCGTCCTGATCACGATCTTCCTGTTCGCCGCGGTGGCGGTCGCCGGCTCGATGGTGGGCCTTCTGGCCGCCTACCAGAGCGACACCCCGCTCATCGCCGAGCTCGAGAGCTACGAAGCGAGCGCCACGAGCATCGTCTATGACCGGCACGGCGCCGAGATCGGGCAGTTCGCCATCGAGCGGCGGGTCGAACTGGACTACGAGGACCTCCCGCAGCACCTGCGCGACGCGTTCGTGGCCTCCGAGGACCAGCGGTTCTGGAGCCACTTCGGCTTCGACCCGATCGGGATCGCCCGCGCGGTCTGGCACAACTACCGGGCGGGGCGGATCGTCTCGGGCGCCAGCACGATCACCCAGCAGGTCGCCCGCGAGCTCTTCCTGAACCGGGAGGAGTCGCTCGAGCGGAAGATCAAGGAGGCGATCACCGCCTTCCGGATCGAGCGCGCCTACCGCAAGGAAGAGATCCTCACCTACTACGCCAACCAGGTCTTCCTCGGCTACGGGAACCACGGCGTGGAGGCGGCCGCGCAGTACTACCTGGGCAAGAGCACCCCGGAACTCACGCTGTCGGAGGCCGCGATGCTCGTCGGCATCGCGCCGAACCCCGCCCGTTACAACCCGTTCGGCAGCCGCGAGGCGGCGGCGCAGCGCCGCGACATGGTGCTGGGCCGGATGGTCGCGGAAGGGTTCATCACCGCGGAGCAGCATGAGGAAGCCGCCGGAGAACCCATCCGGCTCCGGCCCCGCCGCCCGAACCGCTTCGCCCCGCACTTCATGGAGATGGTGCGCCAGCACCTCCGGGACCGCTACGGCGACTCGCGGACCTACGAGGGCGGCCTCCGGGTCCACACGACGCTCGACTCCGGGATGCAGCTCACCGCCCAGGCGTCGGTCGAGCGGGCGCTCAGGGCCCACGACAAGCGGCAGGGCTTCCGGGGCCTTGCGGTCAACCTCCTCGACGAGGGCGAGGACCCGGAGACCTGGCATCACGAGTCCTGGGACGCCGCGCTGCGGATCGGCTCCATCGTGACCGGCGTCGTGACGAGCGCGGGCGCGAACCCCGAGGTGCGGATCGGGACCTACCGGGCGCGGGTGGACCCGGGCTCGCTCGCCTGGACCTTCCGCAGCGCGCGCGAGATTTTCCGGGAGGGCGACGTCGCCGAGTTCCGGATCGTGGGCGACGCCTCCGGCCGCACCGCGGACCCGATGGCCTACGGAGGTCCGCCGCCCGGCGCCGGACGCGAGCCGCCCCCCGAGGAGCCGCTGCTGGTCTCGCTCGAGCAGTCGCCGGAGGCGGAAGGAGCCTTCCTCGCCATGGACGCGACGACCGGGGAGATGCTCGCGGTCGTCGGAGGCTTCGACTTCGAGCGCAGCGAGTTCAACCGCGCGGTCCAGGCGCGCCGGCAGGCCGGCTCGTCATTCAAACCGTTCGCCTATGGCGCGGCGTTGAGGACCGGGCGCCTGGCCCCCACCTCGCTGCTCCTCGACGAGCCGTTCATCTTCCACGATCCCAACACCGAGGACCCCTACGAGCCCCACAACTACGACGACGAGCACAAGGGCTGGATCACGATGCGGCAGGCGTTCGAGGGCTCCCGGAACGTCCCGGCGGTCCGGATGATCCACGACGTGGGACCGGAACATGTCGTCGCGATGGCGCGCCGGCTCGGCATCACCGGCGACCTCCAGCCGTTCCTCTCGATCACGCTCGGGTCGTTCGACGTGACCCTGCTCGAAATGGTCTCGGCCTACAGCGCCTTCCCGAACCAGGGGGTGCGGATGACGCCGTTCTTCATCCGCCGGGTCACCGACCGGGACGGACGCGAACTCGAGCGCTTCCACCCCGAGACCGCCTCGGTGATCCGCGCCGACCTGGCCTACGTCGTGACGCACCTCCTCGAGGGCGTCGTGGCGCGGGGCACCGCCCAGATGGCCCGCCGCCTGAACCGTCCGGTGGCCGGCAAGACCGGGACCACGAACGACTTCACCGACGCCTGGTTCATCGGGTTCGACTCCGAAGTGGCCGCCGGCGTCTGGATCGGGCGCGACGAGAAACTGACGCTCGGGGACAAGGAAAGCGGCGCGCGGGTCGCCCTCCCGGCCTGGATCTGGTTCATGGAGACCGAGCGCGCGACGGCGTCCCGCGAGGGCTTCCGGCCGCCGCCCAACGTGGCGCTGATCCCGGTGGATCTGGAGAGCGGACAGCCCGCCAACGGTGGTCCCAACACGATCCTGGAGGCCTTCCTTCCCGGAACCGAGCCCACGACCGGCTACGACCGGTGACACCCGGAACGACCGTCCGTCGACTGCGTAGGCTCCGCAAGGAGCGCTGATCCGGCGACCGCCCGTGGCCCGAGCCGCTGGAATGGCGTCTATATGAGTCACGAACACTCAGATACAACATCGACCGTTCCGGGCATTTGTTGCCCGTGTCGTCATCGATTTAGGATGTCTGAACGAGGGATCTTATACGTGACAACGCAGATCATGGCCACGTGCTACGATCCCTTGAAGCGATGATCCTGCTGTCCATTTCCGGTCGCCGGCGGCGACCTGTGACAGAGTCGGGGTCCACCGAGGAGGCGCGCTCCCTTGTCTGAGTCCCCCAAGAGCTCCGTGTCCGAGCCCGGCTCCCCCCAGGGCCAGATCCACCGGATGGTTCCGGTGCTGCCGCTGCGCGACATCGTCGTCTTCCCGCATTCGTTCCTGCCGCTCTCGGTGGGGCGGAAGAGCACGATCCGCATGATCCAGGACGCCACCCGGGAGGCGGCCGAGTCCCAGCGGGGGGCGCAGAGCCCGAAGGTCATGCTGGCGGTCCTGACGCAGAAGGACGACTCGGTCGAGCGGCCCGGACCCGACGATCTCTACCAGGTCGGAACCGCCGCGCGGCTCGAGAAGCAGGTCCGGATGCGGGAGGGGACGATCCGCATCGTCATCCGGGGCAGCTTCCGGTTCCGGGTGGAGCGGATCGTCCAGACCGATCCTTACCTCCGGGCCGACATCCGGGTGCTCGACGGGACGGTGGGGGCTTCGCGCACCGTCGAGTTCGAGGCGCTCACCCGCAAGATCCGGGAAGAGCTCCAGGAGATGATCAAGGGGGATCATTTCCCTCGCGCCCGGGAGGTCATGAAGACCCAGTTGGCGCGGGTGGGGAGCGCCGGACAGCTCGCCGACTTCGTGGCGGAGACGCTGCCCAGCCTGAACACCGAGATGCGGCAGGACGTCCTGCAGACCCTGTCGATCGAGGACCGTCTGGGGCTCGCCTACGCGGCGATCCTGCGCGAGAAGCAGGTCCGCGACCTGGGGCGCAGCATCGAGTCCAAGGTCAAGAGCGAGGTCGGCCGCACGCAGCGGGAGTTCTTCCTCCGCGAACAGATGAAGGCCATCCAGAAGGAGCTGGGCGAGTCCGACGACTCCTCCCGCGAACTCGACGAGCTGAAGGAGAAGATCGAGAAGGCGGGGATGCCCGAGGAGGCCGAGAAGGAAGCGCTCCGCGAGTTCCGCCGGCTGGGTCGGATCCCCCCCGCCTCGGCCGAGTACACCGTCGGACGAACGTATCTCGACTGGCTGGTCCGCGTTCCGTGGAAGGAGCGGACCGAGGACAAGTACGACATCCCCCGGGCGAAGGAGATCCTCGAGGCGGACCACTACGACCTCGAAAAGGTCAAGGACCGCATCCTGGAGTTCCTCGCGGTCCGCGAGCGCAAGCCGGACCAGAAGGGGCCGATCCTGTGTTTCGTGGGACCGCCGGGCGTCGGCAAGACGAGTCTGGGCCGGTCCATCGCCAAGGCGGTCGGACGCAAGTTCGTGCGGCTGAGCCTCGGCGGCATCCGCGACGAGGCCGAGATCCGGGGGCACCGGCGCACCTACATCGGCGCCCTGCCCGGCCAGATCATCCAGAACCTGGTGCGGGCCGGAACCCGCAACCCGGTCTTCATGCTGGACGAGGTCGACAAGCTGGGCATGGACTTCCGGGGCGACCCGAGCTCCGCCCTGCTCGAAGTCCTCGACCCCGAGCAGAATCACGCGTTCCGCGACCACTACCTGGACCAGGCGTTCGACCTGTCGGAGGTCCTGTTCATCGGGACCGCGAACATGGTGGACCCGGTGCCGCCGGCGCTCAAGGACCGGATGGAGATCCTGAACCTCAACGGCTACACCGAAGAGGAGAAGATCCAGATCGCGGTCCGCCACATCATCCCGCGGCAACTCGACAACCACGGGATCGAGGAAGAGGACGTCGCGCCGGTCTTCGAACGCGAGGCGATCGCGAAGATCATCCGGGACTACACCCGGGAGGCCGGGCTCCGGAACATGGAGCGGGCCATCGCCAAGATCTGCCGCAAGGCGGTGCGGAAGCTCGCGGAAGGCGAGAGCGGGCCGCTCCAGGTCACCCCCGAGGCGGTCAGCGACCTCCTCGGCGCCCCCACGAGCTACTCGCGCGAGCTCGAGGAGCGGGTCAGCGTCCCCGGCGTCGCCGTCGGGCTTGCGTGGACCCCGGTCGGCGGCGACCTGCTCTTCATCGAGACCTCACGGATGAAGGGGAACAACCGGCTCACGCTGACCGGCCAGTTGGGCGATGTGATGAAGGAGTCCGCCACCGCGGCGCTCTCCTGGGTCCGCCACCACGGGGCGGCGTACGGGATCACCGGCGACTTCTACCGGAAGTCCGACATCCACTTCCATGTGCCGGAAGGCTCCACCCCCAAGGACGGACCTTCGGCGGGCATCACCCTGGTCGCGTCTCTGATCTCCGCGCTCACGGAAACGCTCCTCCGCCCGAAGCTCGCCATGACCGGCGAGATCACCCTGACCGGCCACGTGCTCCCGGTCGGCGGGATCAAGCAGAAGCTCCTCGCCGCCCACCGCTACGGCATCGAGGAGGTCATCGTGCCCCGGCTCAACGAGGCGGCGCTGATCGAGGACGTGCCGGACGAGATCCGCGACGACCTGCAGATCCACTTCGTCTCGAGCCTCGAGGAGGCGGCGCCGATCATGTTCCCCGACCTCGCCCCGCCCACCGCCATCGCCGCCGGTTCGGACACCGCCGAGCAACTGCCTGTGCAGTGATCCGCGAGGGGCGGCTCGTCCTCTCACCGCCCTGCTGAGCCACGGCCGCCCCGATCCCCGGTCCTTCCGCCGTGCCTCACCGCGACTACTACGAGGTTCTCGGGGTCGGGAAGACCGCCGACGCCGGACGGATCCGGCAGGCGTATCGCCGGCTCGCCCGGAAGCACCACCCGGACGTCAACCCGGGGGACCAGAGCGCCGCCGAACGATTCCGGGAGATCGGCGAGGCCTACGACGTCCTCTCCGATCCGGCGAAGCGCCGCCGCTATGACGCCGGAGGGCGCCCGGGCCAACCCCGCGCCGGGCCATTCCCGCAGGGTGGGGGCTGGTCCTTCGTCGGCGACCTGGCCGGGCGCGGCGCGCGCAGCGCCGGGGGCCCGGGCCTTTCCGACATCTTCTCCCGGCTGTTCGCCGGCGGCGCGCCGTTCGCGCGCGGCGCGGGAACGGCCGCTCCCCCCTGGGCGGGGTCGGCGCCCGGCGGCGCCCGCCCCCGAAAGGCCCCGGATCCGGAGACCACCGTGGAAGTCCGGCTCGAGGAGGTTCTTTCCGGCGCCCTCCGGTCGGTGACGACGGGAAGCGGGGCCTCGTTCCGCGTCCGGATCCCTCCCGGCGTCACCGACGGCGCCCGGTTGCGGTTGCCCACGCCGGAGGGTCCGGCGCAGATCCGGGTGCGGATCGCGGAGCACCCGCAGTTCCGGCGGCGCGGTCAGGACCTCGAGACCGATGTCCCGGTGAGCTTCGACCACGCCGTCCTCGGCGGCGAGATCGAGGTCGCCACGCTCGAGGGGCCGGTGAAAGTCCGCCTCCCGCCGGGGACCTCCAGCGGCGCCGGTCTCCGGATCCGCGGACATGGCCTTCCCCGCCGGCCGCCCGGGTCAGGCGGCGGATCGGAAGCGGAGCGCGGCGACCTGGTGGCCCGGGTCCGGATCACCGTTCCGGACGACCTGACGCCGGAACAACGGGAGGCGCTCCGGAGCTTCTCGCGCGCGAAGGCCTCGAAGTCCGACTAGCCCGGTTCGAGATCCTCGAGCGAGCCGCGAAGCGGGCGCAGGTCCCCGCTCGTCGCGTCGAGGATCACCGAGGGGGCGCCCCCGGGGGTCGGACCGCCGTCGAGCGCGAGCAGCCCGACCATCCCGCCGGCGCATTCGGCGAGCGCGGACGACGCCCCGGCGGCGCTCGTGAAAGGCGGCTGGCCGCTCGGGTTCGCGCTGGTGGAGACGACCGGATGGCCCAGCGCCGCGGCGAGCGCCCGGGCCGCCGGATGGGAGCTGACGCGAACCGCAGCCGTCCCGGCGGAGTCCGCCACGAGCGGCAGGACCAGCGTGAGGGGGCCCGGCCAGTAGCGGTCCGCCAGCGCCCCCGCCTCCGCCGGCAGGCGGCAGACCTCCTCCACCTGGGAGCGGTCCGCGGCGATCCACGGGAGGGGTTGGTCGCGTGGCCGGCGTTTCAGACGGAACACGCTGCGGACTCCCTCGGTGGACCGGGGATCGGCGCCGAGCCCGTAGAAGGTCTCGGTGGGGAAGATGACGACCGCGCCCCGGCGAAGCGCCGCGGCGGCGATTTCCACCGAAGCCGCCTCCTCCGCCGGGCGCTCCGCGCCGGACATCCCGCCGACCCGCAGGATGCGAACGACCGGGTCCGTCATGAGGCTGGGCGCTTGGCCCTCGGGTGGTGTTCGTCGTAAACCCGCCGCAGCCGCTCCTCGGTGACGTGGGTGTAGATCTGCGTGGTGCCGACGGAGGCGTGGCCCAGCATCTGCTGCAGGGTCCGCAGATCGGCGCCCCGCTCGAGCAGGTGGGTGGCGAAGGAGTGGCGCAGCATGTGGGGAGAGAGGCTCCGGGTGATCCCGGCGGCGACGCCGGCGGCGCGGATGATCTGCCAGAACCGCACGCGGGTCATCGGCCTCCGCCGGGCGGTCACGAACAGCCAGGGAACCTCGCCTGCGCCGGCGGGCGACCCGAGCAGCTCCGGGCGCCCGTCGCGGAGCCACGCGCGGAGGCGCGCATCGGCGGTGCGCCCGAAAGGCGCGATCCGGGTCTTGCCTCCCTTCCCGGTCACGGTGACGAACCCCGGCCGATCCTCCCGGGCGGCCGCCACCTCCTCGACCCGCAACCCCACGAGTTCGGAGACCCGCAGTCCGGTCGCATAGAGCAGCTCGAGCATCGCCCGGTCGCGGAGCCCCCGCGGGGAGTCGTCGGGCGCCTCGAGGAGTTGCTCCACTTCATCCAGCGACAGGTAGCGGGGGAGTCCGGGGAGCGCGCGCGCCGGCCGAAGGTCCGCCGCCGGGTCCTCGGTTGCCGCACCCTCCGCGACCCAGAAGCGGTAGGCCCCCCGGACCGCCGCCGTCGCCCGCTGGATGGACCGGAACGAGAGCCCCTCGCGATGGAGGTCCGTCAGGAAGGCCTCGAGGTCGGGCCGCGTGAGTGAGGGAAGCGGACGGTCGCCGGCGTACCGGCCGAGCCGGGAGAGGTCGCGGCGGTAGGCCTCGAGGGTGTTCGCCGCGAGGCCCCGCTCGACCCGGAGGTGGTCGAGGTAGGCCGTCACCCAGGGGTCCGGCGGCTCGACTGGCGGTTCGACCGGGGGCGCCCGCCGGGAGCGCCCCGCGCCGCCGCTGTCACGGGTCACTCCGCGTCCCGCTCCGCGCCTCCCCGGAGGCGCCGCCCGAAGGACGCCAGCGCATCCCGGACCAGCGTCCACTCGCCGGGGGCGAGCGTCCGCGCGACGAGCGCGAAGACGCCGAGCCCGGCGATACAACCGGCTCCGGTCGCGGCGAGGTCGCTCAGCAGGCCGGCGCCCCAGGCGTCATGGATCGTCCCGGCGACCGCCCACGCCACCCCTCCGGTCGCAATCGCCACCGGCGCCGCCCGAAGCCCGGCGGCCAGCACCTCGCCGGTGAGGGCGCGGAACCTGCCGGGACCGCCCGGACCCCGCCGCAGCTTCGGCGTCAGCAGGAGGACGAGCAGGACGACCGATGTCCAGGCGACCGAGACGGTGGCCAGCGGCAGGCCGAGGTGCCCGAGCTCGAGGGTGACCACCAGCGTCCGGGTGGCGAGCCAGGTGAACCCGGTCCCGAGCACCGCCACCAGCAGCGGCGGGCGGGTGCTCCCGAGCGCGAAGAAGGCGTCGGTGAGCAGCCGCGTGGCGCCGAAGGCGGGCAGGCCCAGCGCGAACAGCCGCAGGACCCGGGCGACCTCGTTCGCATCGCTCGCGGTGAAGGCGCCGCGCTGGAAGATGAGCGAAACGAGGGGATCGGCGATCGCGGCGACGCCGGCGGCAGCGGTGAGCGTCAGCAGGAACATCAGCCGGCCGGACTGGGAGAGCACCCGGGAAAACGCCTCCGGGTCGGAGCGCCCGGCGGAGCGCGTCAGCGCCGGGAGGGTGGCGCTCGAGAGCGCCACCGCGATCAGGCCGATGGGTAGCTGGGCCAGCCGGTAGGCCATGTAGAACCAGGCGAGCCACGAGGTTCCGGCGGAGGCGAAGTGGCGCGAGACCACGACGCTGATCTGCAGGCTGCCGGCGGCGCCGGCGGCGGGCAGGAACAGCCGGCAGACCCGCCGGAACGAGGCGTCCCGGAGGGTCTCCCGCGCGCCGCCGGTCGGGCCCGGCCGGTAGCCCCGCCCCCGGAACCAGAGAAGCTGGCTGCCCATCTGGGCCAGCCCGCCGAGCGGAACGCCGACCGCGAGGCCCGCCATCGGGTGGAGCCCGAACCGCGGGGCGATCAGCGCGCCGGCGGCCGCGAAGAAGACCGTCGTGAGGTTGAACAGCGCCGAAGCGACGCCGGGAAGGAAGAACACGCCGCGCGCCTGGAGGCCCCCCATGTAGAGCGCCGCGAGCGAGGCGAACACGAAGAAGGGGAACATGAGCCGCGTCAGCCAGACGGTCAGCTCGCGCGGCGTGGAGAGGCCGAACCGGAAGGCCTCCGGGAGCGGACGGTCGAAGGCCTCGCCCGGGAACACGAAGTTCACGAGCTGCGGAGCGAAGACGACGCCCAGCGCGGTGATCAGCAGCGCCACCGGGAGCACCGCCCGGAAGACGCGGGCGAACAGCACATGCGCCGATTCGCGTCCCTCCCCCTGGTCCACCCGGGCGAACGTCGCCACGAACGCCTTCGAGAGCGCGCCGTCCCCGAGCAGTTCGCGGAGCGTCGTCGGGAACGTGAAGGCGGCGACGAAGCCGTCAAGCAGGGCGGTGGGGAACAGGAAAGCGAGGGTCTGCTCGCGCACCAGCCCGGTGATCCGCGAGACCAGGACCCCGAGGCTCACGGACCCGGCGCGTCGGGCCAGCCGCCGTTCGTCGCTGGAACCGGGAACCCTCGCCACGCCGTCTCGCGGGAACTTACCCGAAGCGGTTCCTCTCGCGCCTCTCCCCGCCAGCCGCCGGATCGGACCCCCGATCCGGCCGCCACCGCGCTCAGGGAAGTCTCGATTGGGGTGATGTAGGATCCCGTTCGCTTTGGCGGCCACCTGGATCTCCACCGCGGCGGCGATTGCGGCCGCGGCGAAGCGGCCGGTTCTTCTCGCCGCCATGGTCGCCGGGGCGGTGTTCGGGGGGACAGCGCCGGCGGAGGCGCAGAGCCACCGGTTCCGGCTCTTCGTAGGGCCGGGCGTCCAGTTCTTCGCCCGACCCGAACTGAAGCTGGGACGGGGCATCGGCTTCGGCGGCACGGCGGCGATGCGGCTGAACGACAACTGGAGCCTCGAGTCCGGGCTGTTCTTCGGCCGCTCCAACCGGCGCTACACGGCGGGGGACGATCCGGTCGAGGACGTGATCGCGGAAGCGGCCTACCAGTTCCGGACGAACCGGTACCACCTCGACGGGTCGCTGGTGCATCACTTCGGCCGCCGCCAGCCCTTCCACACCTACGTCTTCGCGGGGGCCGGGCTGCTTCGCCGGGACGAGGTCCGGGAGGATCTGATCTACCCCGAGCCGGAAGAGGGCCAGGAATCGCTGACCGGTCTGCGGTTTCCGCTCGGCCACGAGGTCACGCTCCAGACGACCGATTACTCCTTCTCGGCGCACCTCGGCGCCGGGTTCGAGGTGTACGTGTTCGACTACCTGTCGGCGGTGGCGGAGTACCGCATCTGGATCCCGGGTGATTTCACCTATCGCACCCAGCAGGCGATCGTGGGAGTCAACTACTACCGCTGAGTTCGGCGCCCGGCGCGTTCTTCCACATTTCGGAGCCCAGGATTCGCGCGGGAATGAACCGGCGCGCCCTCGCCGCCGGGCCGCTCGCAGCGGCGACGGTTCCCCTCTTCGCTTTCTGGGTCCTGCTGTCGGGCAAGCTGGACGCATTCCATCTCGGTCTGGGCTTCCTGACCGCGATCGTCACCGCCGCAGCCACCCAGCGCATCTACGCGCTCGCCCCCGCCGCCATGTCGGGACGGGACTTCGCCCGGACCATGCTGCGTCCCCACCGGCTCCTCGGCTATGCGGGCTGGCTGGTGGTCCAGATCTTCCGTTCGGCGGCGCAGGTCGCGCGCATCGTGCTCGACCCCCGGCTCCCGGTCCGTCCCACCGTCGTGCGGATCGAGGATGACCTTCCCCACCCGGTGGCGCGTCTCACGCTGGCGCACTCCATCACGCTGACTCCCGGCACCGTGACCATCGGGTGCGACGAAGACTCGCTCACCGTTCACGCCCTCGATGCGCGCGCCGCCACCTCGCTGGGCGCCGGCGGTGGTCCCATCGCCGACCGGGTGAAGCGCCTCTACGGCGAAGCCAGCGCGTGACAGCCCGTTGAACGAGGCGCCATCGGATCCATGCAGTTGATCCTGGGCGCCTTCGCCGCCGCGCTGGCGCTCGCCGCCCTCGGCTCGCTGGCGCGCGTGCTGCGCGGGCCCACGCTCTGGGACCGGATCAACGGGCTGGCCCTGATCGGCACGAAGGCGCTCATGCTCCTCCTGGTCGTGGGGCAGCTCTCGGGACAGCCGGAGATGTTCACCGACATCGCCCTCGCCTACGCCCTGATCGGCTTTCTGGCGATGCTCGCGCTCTCGAAGTACTTCGAGAAAGAGGACGGCGCTTGATCGCCGGACTGACGACTCTGGAGGCGGTGGCCACCGCACTCCTCGCCGGCTCGCTGCTGTTCACGCTGGCGGCGGTCGTGGGCCTGCTGCGCCTGCCGGACTTCTACACCCGGCTCCACGCGGCGGGAAAGTGCGACACCGCCGGGCTTGCGCTGGCGGTGCTGGCTCTCGCGCTGCTCTCGGGCGATGTGATCCTCGCCCTCAAGCTCGCGCTGATCTGGGGCGTGCTCGCGATCGGTAATCCGACGGCGACCCATGCGCTCGCCCGCGCCGCGCGGCGCGCCGGCGTCCCGGTCTGGACCCGTGGCTCCACCGCGAGCGAGCCGGCCGACGCGTCTCCGGGAGATCCCCGCCCATGACGATCGACCCGGGCGGGCTCATCGGGATCGGGCTGCTCGTCGCCATGCTGGTCACCGGGGTCGCGGCGCTGGTGGTGAACGACCTTCTGGCCGCGGCCTCGCTCTTCGGGGTGTTCAGCTTCGCCGCCGCCGCGTGGTTCGCGGTCCTCGGGGCGGTCGATGTGGCCTTCACCGAGGCCTGCGTGGGGGGGGCGCTGAGCACGATCCTGCTGGTCGCCGCCACGTTCCGGACGAACCGGAGGCTGGACCAGTGAACTCCGCGGCCGCCCGTCCCGCGCCCGGTCCCTCCCGGCGCCGGCTGGCCGCCGCGACGGCGGGGCTTGGCGCGTTGTTCGTCGGGCTGGTCGCCGGCGTCGCCGAGCTTCCCCGCGTGGGCGACCCGTCGGCGCCCGCCTCGACCCACCTCTCGCCCCGCTTCATCGAGCAGGGGCTCGAGGAGACCGGGGCGGCCAACATGGTGACGGCGGTCCTCGCCGACTACCGGGGCTACGACACCCTGGGCGAAGTCGCGGTCATCTTCGCCGCCGGGCTGGGCGCCTTCGTGATCCTCGCCGCCTCGATCGGCGGCCCGCGCTCGGAGAGCCCCGGCCCCGGCCTGTCCCATCGCCTCGACAGCCTGCTGCTCGACACCGCGGCGCGCGCCGTCGTCCCGTTCCTGCTGGTCTTCGGGGTCTACGTCGTCATCCATGGACACGTCAGCCCCGGCGGCGGCTTCCAGGGCGGCGTGCTGTTCGGGCTCGGGCTCGTGGCGCTGCGGCTGGTGTGGGGGCCACCGCAGAGTCCCTCGGACGAGGCCTTCGGCCCCGGGTTGCGGGCGGCGGTGATCCTCGCTTCGAGCGGGATGCTTGCCTACGTCGGCATCGGTCTGGCCGCCATGGCCTTCGGGGGCGCCTTCCTGGACTACGGGGCGCTGCCGCTCGGGGACGATCCGGCGCACGTCCGCGAACTCGCCACCCTGGCCATCGAGATCGCGGTGTTCCTCGCGGTCTCGGGGACGGTCGCGGTGCTCTTCGAGACGATCGCGACCGGCGCGTGGGAGACCGGCGAACCGCTGACGGCGGCCGCGGAAGATCCGTCAGACGGGGGAGAGCGCGGTTGATCCCGTACGCCCTCGCCGCCGCCCTCTTCACCATCGGGCTCGGCGGGATGGTCCTGCTGCCGAACCTGATCCGCAAGCTGCTGGCGATGAACGTGATGCAGGTCGCGGTCATCGTGTTCTTCGTGGCGCTCTCCTACAAGGACGGCGCCCGGGTCCCGATCCTCGGAGCCGGCGAGACCGGAGCGGTCGCCGAGGCGTTCATGAACCCGCTGCCGCACACCCTGATGCTCACCGCGATCGTGGTGTCGGTGGCGACCACCGGGCTGGCGCTGGGGCTGCTGATCCGCATCTGGCGGCGGTTCGGGACCCTGAACGAAGACCGCCTGGTGGCCGAACTCCGACGCGGGGCCGCCGCGAACCCGGATGGCTGAGACGCTCGCCGGGCTGCTCGTCGCGCTGCCGCTCGCCGGCGCGGCGCTGCTGCCGCTCCTCGCGGCGCTCACCGGCCGCAGCACCCGGTGGCTGGCGTTCATCCTCCACCTCGGCTTCGCGGCGGTGGCGCTGGCGGTCTTCGCCGCCTCCGCCGGAGGGGAGGCCGTGATCCACCGGATGGGCGGATGGCCGGGGCCCTGGGGCATCGAGCTGCGGCTCGACGGGCTGAGCAGCCTGATCGCGCTGCTGGTGGCGGCGATGTCCTGTTTCGTCGCCGCGGCCCCCGCCCCGGTGGACGGGGGGAGCGCCGGCCACCCGGATCGGCGCGTCGGCCCGGTGCGCGAAGGCCTGCTGCGGGGAGCGCTGTCGCTGCTGGTCGCCGGCCTCATCGGGATCGTCGCGACCCGCGACGTCTTCAATCTGTTCGTCTTCCTCGAGATTTCCTCGCTCGCGGGCTACACGCTCATCGCCTCGGGCGGCGGCCGGGCCACGGTGGCCGCCTTCCGCTACCTGATCGCGGGAACCGCGGCGGGCTCGCTCTACCTGTTCGGCGTGGGGTTCCTCTACGCCCTGACCGGGACGCTGAACATGGACGACCTCGCCGCCCGCCTGCCCACCGTCGAGGCGGACGCGGCGCTCACGGTCGCGGTGGCGCTCATCGCCGCCGGGCTGGCGATCAAGGCGGCGCTCTTTCCGCTCCACGGATGGCTGCCGGACGCCTATGTCTTCAGCCCGGCCCCCGCCGCCGGCTTCATCGCCGCGGTCATGGCCAAGGTCAGCGCCTACGCGCTCCTGCGGCTCCTCGGCGAGACGCTCGCCGGGATCCCGGCGGGCGCAGCGGCGCTCGAGGCGATGCTGTGGCTCGGGGCGCTCGGCGTGATCGCCGGAGGCGCGATCGCGGTGGCCCAGCGGGATGCGCCCCGGATGCTCGCCTGGTCGAGCGTCTCGGCGATGGGGACGATCCTGCTGGCGGTCGGGATGAACTCGACGCTCGCGCTCACCGGCGCGCTCTTCCACGTGGCGGCCCACGCGCTGGCGAAGGGCTGCCTGTTCCTCGGCGCGGGCGGCATCGCCGAGGCGCGCGGGACCGGAGACCGACGGGCGTGGGTCGGGCTCGGCGCGCGGGCGCCGTGGACCGCGATCGCGCTCACGGTCGCGGCGTTCTCGATGATCGGCATTCCTCCGACCGCCGGGTTCGCCTCGAAGTACCTCCTGCTCTCGGCCTCGCTCGCCGAGGGCGGCGCGCGCGGCGGCGTGGCGTTCGCGGCGCTGGTTCTTTCGAGCCTGCTGGCGGCGATCTACTTCCTCCGGGTTCTGGAGGCGGCGTGGTTCCGCAAGGAGGCCTCCCGGGAGGGATCGGAACGCCCTGCGCCCCTGCCCCGCTCGCTCAGCGCGCCGATCGTTTCGCTGGCGGCGGTCGTGCTGCTGGTCGGCGTCTTCGCCTCTCCCTTCCGTGAGCGGATCCTGACCGGCGCGGTCGCCGCCGTCCCCACAGTCGAAGAGGTCGCGCGATGAACGAGATCCCGATCCGGGAGATCGTGTCGCTGCGGCCGTTTCTCGCCGTCGGGCTGGGATTCGTCGCCGCGGCGCTGATCCTCCTGTCGTCGCGTCGCCCGCGCCTGCGCGAGGGCTGGACCTTCGCCGCCGGCCTCGGGCAGTTGCTGGTCGCGATCACCCTGATCCCGAACGCGCTGACCGGACAGGAGCTGGTGACGCCGGAACTGCCGCTCCTGCCGGGGGCGGGCCTTCAGTTCCGCGCCGACGCACTGGGCGTCCTCTTCCTGACGCTGTCCTCGCTGCTGTGGGTCGTGACCTCGCTGTTTTCGGTCTCCTACCTGCGCGAGCTCAAGATGCGCCACCGGACCGGGTACTTCGCCGCGTTCGCGGCGTCGGTCGCCTCCGCCGCCGGCATCGCGCTGGCGGCCAACCCGCTCACCTTCCTGATCTGCTTCGAGGCGCTGACGCTCGCGACCTGGCCGCTCGTCGTCCACAAGCGCACCGAGAAGGTCTTCGGCGCGGGACACACCTACCTCGCCTACACCCTGTTCGCCGGCCAGTTGCTGTTCGCGGCGGTCGTCTGGGCGGCCTGGCTCGCGCCGGGCGTCGGATTCAGCCCGGGCGGGTTCCTCGCCGGGACGGCGGGCGACGGGGCGCTGCGACTCCTGTTCGCCATCTTCCTGGTCGGCGTGGGGGTCAAGGCGGCGGTCCTTCCGCTCCACGCCTGGCTCCCCGCCGCGATGGTGGCGCCGAGCCCGGTGAGCGCGCTGCTCCACGCGGTGGCGGTGGTCAAGGCGGGGGCCTTCGGAGTGCTCCGGCTGACCGGTTGGGTCTTCGGACCCGAGCTGATGGCGGAGCTGCGTCTGGACATTCCCCTCGCGATGCTGGCGGGGGCCACGATCCTGTTCGCCTCGCTCCGGGCTCTCGGGGAAGACCACCTGAAGCGGCGGCTCGCCTACTCCACCGTCAGCCAGCTCAGCTACATCGTGCTCGGGGCCGCCCTCGGGACCACGCTCTCGATCGCGGGGGCGGCCTTCCACATCGTGGCGCACGGCTTCACCAAGATCTCGCTGTTCCTGAGCGCCGGGGTGATCCAGGTCGCCACCGGCAAGGAGCGGATCTCCGAGCTGCGGGGGCTGGGCCGGCGCCTGCCCATCGTGTTCGTGTGCTTCGGGCTCGGCGGCCTGGGCATGGCCGGCGTCCCGCTGATGGCGGGGTTCGTGAGCAAATGGAACCTGGCGCTCGGGGGCCTGGCGGCCCGCGAGGTGTGGGTTCCGGTCCTGCTGGTGGCGAGCGGCGTCCTGAACCTCGCCTACTACCTCCCCATCGTGCGAACCGCGGTCTTCGAACCGGGGGATCCCGGGCCGGTTGCGCGGCCGCCCAACCTGCTCCTGCAGCCCCCGCTCTTCGCGATCCTGTTCGCCATCGCGCTGGGGGTGTGGCCCAACGCCGGGCTCATGTTCTGGAACCTCGCCAGGATGTCCGCGATGGCCGTCGCTCCCGGCGCCGCCGCGTTCGCAGAGGCGCTTCCGGTGGCTGGACCGTGAAGCGGATCGCGCTCCTGCTGGGGGTCTTCGGCGCGATCGCCGTCGGCTTCGAGGTCGCCGGACTCCTCGCCGCCAAGGCGCACTACGGCGGGTTCTGGAACTCGGTCCCGCTCTGGGATCTGGCCTTCGGGATCGTGGGCGGCGGGCTGCTCGCGTTCGTGGCGAGGGGGGTCCTGAAGCCCCGACTGGCGCGCGCCGAAGACCACTACGACGAGGGGGCCGGAGGATGAACGGGGCCGCCTGGCTCACGACCGGGCTGAGCGCGCACCCGTCGTTCTGGCTCCTGCTCGGCGCGATCGCGGCCTTTTTCGGTTCGGGGAGCAACCTGGCGACCCGCCGGTTCGCCCCGATCGCCGGCATCGCGTTCGCGATCCCGGCGGTGCTGGCGGCCTCGCGCGCCGCTCCCGGAACCCGGGCGCTCGAGGTCAGCGGCTTCGAACTCGTCTGGTTCCGCGCCGACGATCTGAGCCTGCTGTTCGCCCTCATCTTCGCGATCGTCACCCTGCTGGGCCTGCTCTACGGCTCCCACCGGATGGGCCCGGGCGAGACGATCGCGGCGCTGCTCTATGCGGCGTCGGCCATCGCCACCGTGCTCGCCGGTGACTGGATCACGTTCTTCGTCTTCTGGGAGGCGATGGCCATCACCTCGACGGCGCTCATCTGGCAGGGCGGAACCGGGAAGTCGCGCCGCGCCGGGATGCGCTACCTGGTCGTCCACGCCTGCGGCGGGGCGCTCCTGTTCCTCGGCATCGTGCTCCACGCCGCCGGGCCCGGCGGGACGTTCGACCTCGGGGCCCTGACCGCCGTCGGCCCTCCGTTCTGGCTCATCCTCTTCGGCGTCGGCCTGAACGCGGCGATCCCGCCGCTGCACGCCTGGCTCACCGACGCCTATCCCGAGGCCTCCACTTCGGGCGCGGTGTTCTGCTCGGCGCTGACCACCAAGACCGCGGTCTACGCCCTGTTGCGGATCTTCCCGGGAGCGGAGGTCCTCGTTCCGCTGGGAGTCGCGATGGCGCTCTACGGGGTCGTCTTCGCCGTGATCGAGAACGACTTCCGGCGTCTCCTCGGCTACCACATCGTGAGCCAGGTGGGCTTCATGGTCGCCGGCGTGGGCATCGGGAGCGAGCTGGCGCTGAACGGGGCGGCGGCGCACGCCTACTCCCACATCCTCTACAAGGCGCTGCTCTTCATGGGCGCGGGCGCGCTCATCGAGGCGACCGGCCGGCGGCGGCTGACCGACCTCGGAGGCGTGTTCCGCCACCTCCGGTTCGCCGCCTGCATGTACATCGTGGGCGCGCTCTCCATCTCGGGGGCGCCGCTGTTCAACGGGTTCATCAGCAAGTCGATGACGATCAGCGCCGCCGGCTACGGCCAGTTCGCGACCACCGAGCTGCTCCTGAGCCTCGCCGCCGTCGGAACCTTTCTCTCGGTCGGGCTGAAGCTCTCCTGGTTCGCCTTCTTCGGCCCCGACCGCGGGGTCGCGGTCCGACCGCTGCCGGTGAACCTGCTCGCCGCGATGGGGATCACCGGAGGGCTGTGCGTTCTCTACGGACTCCGGCCTGAGCTGCTCTACCGGATGCTGCCGTTCGACGCCACCTACCAGCCGTGGACCGCGGACCACGTGGCGTCGAGCCTCCAGCTTCTGGTCGGGACCGCGGTGCTGTTCGCGCTCGTCTCCCGGCGGCTGAGGCCCACCCCCACGATGAACCTGGACACCGACTGGATCTACCGGGGTCCTCTCGGCCGGATCGGCGCTCCGGTCGTCGCCGGGCTCGCCCACGTCCAGCCGCTGGCGCGGTCGATGCGCACCCGGGTCGTCACCTCCGCGAGCGCCGTGCTGACGCGCGCCGCCGCTCCCGGCGCAAGCCCGGCGGCCGACGATCCGTTCGCGTTCCGGGGTTCCGTCGGCTGGACGGTCTTCTTCGCTGCGGCGGGGGCCGCGGCGCTGTTCTTCTACGCGCGCGGTTGATCATTCAGCCGGGCTGCTCCATCCGGTACCATCGGTCGCGGAACTCTCATGCGCCCCGCGCGTTGGCTGTGGGCAGGCCTCATCAGCGTCGCCGTCGTCCTGTTCATCGTGCGGCCCTGGGCCGAAACCGACGCTGCATTGGAGATGCCGGCGCATCCGGTCTCGGAGGCGGAAGCCCTCTACGAGAAGGCCATTGGCGATCTCGAAGCGGCGCTCGAGTCGGAGGGCGGCTCCCAGGGTTTCGGGGACGCTCTCGCCAGCGAGCGTCAGGCGCTCGACGACGCCATCGCCGAGAGCCGCCGCCGGACGGCCGCCGATCCCTCGGACCAGGAGGCCCAGGAGACGCTGCTGGAGGGCCTGCGGCGTAAGCTGGACCTCTTCCACAACACCCTGATGCTCCTTCGGGACATGGAGCGCGGGGACGGCGCGACCGCGCAGGACCGGATCGATGCGCTATCCGGTCGCGAACCGCCCGACACCAAGTGAGCGGCGGAAGTGAGATCTTCATGACGGACACCACGCATCGCGCCACCCTTGGCGCTCCGCGCAGCTCGACGGGCGGCGGGACGACGGCCGCCGTCGCCGCCGCGTTCGCGCTGCTCGCAGTGGGCCAGGCGGCGGCGCTCCAGACGGATGTCCAGCGCGTGGAGCACGCACTCGAGGTGGGGGCGTCGACGCGAGTCACCGTCCTCAACTTCGCCGGACAGGTCGAAGTTCACGGCACGGATCCCGGCGAGGACAGCACGCTGCGGATCGTCGGGGTCAAGCGTCTCACCGCCGACCTGCCGCCGGACGAGGCGGCCCGCTGGTTCGCCCGCATCGACCTCGAGCCCGAGCGGCGGGGACGGAACGTGCACATCGGGCCCCGGGCGCTGCGGGCGAGGAGCCCGGCGCAGATCCGTGACTCAGAGCCCTCCCGGGACGCTCCGGTCACCGACATCAGGGCGCCGCGCCGCATCCCGCCGGTCTCGGTCGACATCGAGTTGTGGCTTCCTTTCGGATCCTCGCTCGAGGTCCGCACGTTCTCGGCGCCGATCACCGTCGTGGGCGTGGGCGCCCCGGACGGCTCCTTCCGGCTGCGCAGCGTGAGCGGTTCGGTGCGGATCGAGGGGGTCGAGGCGGACGACCTCCGCGTGGATACGGTGAGCGGGGCGCTGCGCCTCCTCGACGCGGTGGCCCACCGCGGCCACTTCCAGACGCTCGCCGCTCCCATCCGGGCCCGGGGAGCCCTCCACCCGGAGGGCTGGTACGACTTCCAGAGCCACTCGGGCGAGGTCCGTCTGGAACTGGACCCGATTCCGGGATTCGTCGTGGACGCCCGCACCTATGGAGGCGAGATCCGGAACGAACTCGGGATCGAAGCGGAATCCGGGTCGGGCAGCCTCGAGGTCCGCACCGGAGCCTCGGGGCCGCACCTGAGCGTGAACACGTTCGACGGGCTGATCCACCTCATCAGCGCCGACTCGCCCGCGACAACGCCGGACCGGTAAATCCGCCACCCCGCGACGGCGGTCTCGGTCCAGCCGGCACGTCGGAACTCACGGTAGGATTTCCGGCTTCCAACCGTTTCGGGGCCCGTCCGACCCCTTCCCGTCCCTCTGGAGAGACCATGGCTCACAGCAAGCAGGCGAAGAAGCGGGTCCGCCAGAATCAGGATCACCGCCTCCGCAACCGTCACCACCGCAGCCGGCTCCGCACCGAGATCAAGGCGCTCCGCGCCGCCGTGGCCGGAGGCGACCGGGAAGCGGCCGAGGCTCGCCTCCCGCAGACCCAGGCGATGCTCGACCGGATGGCGGGCCGGGGCGTCCTCCACCGCAACGCGGCGGCCCGGACCAAGTCCCGGCTCGCCCACCTCATCACCCGGACCTTCGCGTCGGAATCCTGAGAGGCGAGCCGGTGCTCCGCAGCACGCGGAGCCGCATCCCGCGCTCCTTCCTCATCGTCTGGCTCGTCGCCGGAGCGGCGGGCGGCTGCGCGCCAGCATCGCCAGACGGTGACGCGCTCCCCAAGCTGGAATTCCTGGAGAGCGCCGACCAGGTCGGACCGGTCGCCTACCGGGACCCGGTCGGGGCGGTGTCTCCCGATGGGCGCTGGCTGGCCACGCTCCAGCAGGGCCGCATCCGCATAGGTCCAGCCGAAGGGGGCGCGGTTCGGGAGATCGGCCCGGGAACCGCCCAGATCCGCTATCTCACCTGGTTCCCTGACAGCCGCCGCGTCCTGGTTCGGGAGCGGGTCTTCGACCGCAGCCGGAACGAATGGTGGGTCTACGACCGCGCCGATGGCGGCCGCGCGCCGCTCTGGCCTGACCGGAGCAGCGTCGAACCCGCGACCGAAGCCCTCGACACCCTCGTCTGGTCCCGGGACGGCCGCCAGATCGCCGGTGTCACCCGCGACGGGGATGGCTCGACCGTGTGGGTGCTCGACGCCGAAGGGGGCGCCGCCGAGCGCCGCGCCTCCGGCGGACGCCTCTCGTTTCCCGGGTGGTCACCCGACGGGCGCCTCGGCTGTCTGTCCTATGCGGATGGACAGCAGCGCCTCCACTTCCCCTGCGGGGCGCCGGAGCCGCTGTTCGCCGATCAGGAAGTCTGGGGGCCGTTCGCGTTCTCTCCGGACGGCGAGCGGGTGATCTACGGCTCGCCGTCCGTCGCCGGGGAGGACGCTGGCTTCCTGGATCTCCATTCGCGCCCGGTCGGGGGCGGGCCGGCGCGCCGGCTCACCGCATTCGCCCGCGACGCCTACGCCCCGTCGGTCGCCGCCGACGGCGCCATCGTCTTCCGGAGCCAGGACTATCGCGTCCTCGTCGCCACCGCCCCCGCCGACGGCGGCCCCTCGATGCCGCTGACCGCGTTCCAGTCGGAGACCCCGACCTGGAGCCCGGATGGCAGCGAAATCGCCTTCACCTTCGGAAGCTGGCGGCACGTCACCGATGACTTCCACTATCCGGACATCGCCCAGCATCTGGGCGTCGTCCGCTCCACGGCCGACGGCGCCGGGCCCCACCCCGCGCCGGAGCGGATCGTCCGCCAGTCGTACTCCGAGGATCAGGGCATGCACTGGTCGCCCAACGGCCGGTGGATCGTCTTCCACACCCATGAGGACGGGGACGACATCTGGCTCCAGCCGGCCGAGGGGGGCGAGGCCCGCCAGATCAGCTTCGACGGCCACGAGACCGGGTGGGCGCGGTGGTCTCCCGACGGCCGCTTCGTCGTCTTTCCCAGCTATCTCCGGGACCAGCAGGGCGCCCGGACCGGCCGGCTGTTCACGATCGGCATCGACCAGGACACCGGGGAGATCACGCGGCCACAGCAGCCGGTTCCCCTCGATGGCTTCGACCTCGACGTCATCCAGGCGGAGTGGACCGATGGGGGCGACACGATCGTGTTCGAGGCGGCCGAGGCGGTCGGCCGGAAGAGCCTGTGGACGGTTCCCCGCGCCGGCGGAGCGCCGGTCCGCTTCCACGACTACGGTTCGGACCAGATCCACTCGGGCATCGGGGTCTCGCCGGACGGCCGCGACGTTCTCTACATCGACCGGGGCGCCGAGGGGTTCTTCCAGGTGTTCCGGGTGTCGGTCGGGGGCGGCGAGCCGGTCCAGCTCACGCGCGACCCGACCCACAAGACCCAGCCGGCGTGGTCCCCGCTGGGCGACCGGATCGCGTTCACCGTGTTCCACTACCGCTCGCACTTCTGGCGGATCCGTCCGTAGCCGCCGGGGAGCCGGCGCCGCCCGGACACGCGGGCGGCGCTTTCCGGCTACGGGCGCCGGGGTCCGGGACCCGCCGCGCGCCCCTCCATAGAATCGGCGCATGGTCCGACACCACTTCGCCGTTCTCCTCCTCGCGAGTGCTCTCCCCCTCCTGGCGGATCCAGCGGAAGCGCAGCGCACGCACACTTTCGTCCCCGAACGCGGCTGGTCCACGTTCGCGGCCCGCGAACCCGTACTCCGGATCGCGCCCGGAGACACGCTCATCAGCGAGACCATGGGCGGGGCCTTCCTCCCCGAGTCCGAGCGCCACCTGGCCGGCGAAGTGGGCCCGATCTACATCGAGGGCGCGGAGCGGGGGGACACCCTGGTGATCCGGGTGGACCGGCTCGAGCTGAACCAGGACCGCGCCTTCTCGGGGACGTCGCAGGGGTTCGCCGCCCTCACGATGACCCCCCAGACCCCGATGCTCCACGACCCGGTTCCCGACCGCCGGTTCGAGTGGCGGCTCGACCTCGAGAACCAGACCGGGACTCTCGACCTCCCCAGAAGCGGCATGGACCCGATCACCGTGGATCTCGAGCCGATGATCGGCCGGATGGCGGTCGCCCCGGACCGGGGAGAGGTCATCTGGGTCGCTTCCCCCGGGAATTTCGGGGGGAACATGGACACTCCGGAGATCCGGGAGGGCGTCACCGTCTACCTCCCGGTGTTCGAACCGGGGGCCCACTTCTACTTCGGCGACATCCACGCGCTCCAGGGCGAGGGCGAGATCACCGGGACCGGTCTCGAGACGACCGCCGAGGTCACTTTCACCTTCGACCTGATGAAGGGCTACGAGATCGCCTGGCCGCGGATCGAGAACGACGACTACATCATGGTCGCCGGGTCCGTCCGCCCGCTGATGGACGCCTACCGGATCGCCCACACCGAAATGGTCCTGTGGCTCGAGCGGGACTACGGCTTCGAGCGCTGGGAGGCGCACCAGCTTCTCTCCCAGCTCGGCAAGGCGCGCATCGGCAACGTGGTGGACCCCCACTACACCGTCGTCTCGCTGTTCCCGAAGAGACACCTCCCTCCCCGGCGCTGACGCTGGCGCGGCGCGGGCCCCGCCCACGCTGACACGCGGCCGGGCCGCGCGCGGAACGCTCCGGCCCGACGCTTGCACGCCCCCCTTGCAGCCTGACCGGGATGACCCGGAGGTGAGAAGGAGGGCGAGCCATGATCGCAGCGTCTCGAGCAGCCGCGACCGTCCGCCCCGGAACGCGACGCCGGTCGATCCGGGGTAGGTGGACCGCAGCGGCCGCGGCCCTCGGCGCCCTCCTCGCCGCTCCCGCTTGCGAGGACCCCGGCTCCGCCACCGTCCCCGCGCAGGCGACCCGCGGTGGGGCTTCGGAAGCGCCGATTCCCGAAGTCGTCGCGAACTGGATCGACGACAACGCCCACCCGTTCGAGGGCTCCCACCTGTCGCTTCCGCACACCGGGCTCGAGTTCCTCCGCGATCTGGTCGGGGATGCCCGCATCGTCGCGCTGGGGGAGAACACCCACGGCACGCGCGACTTCTTCGAAATGAAGGCGCGGATCCTGCGCTTCCTGGTCGAGGAGATGGGCTTCGAAGCCTTCGTGATCGAAGCCACCTGGCCCGAGGCGCGTCGGCTCGACCACTATGTCCGAACGGGCGAAGGGGACGCGCTCGCGCTGCTCTCGGGGCTCTACTTCTGGACGTGGCGGACGGAATCCGTCCTCGAAATGATCGAGTGGATGCGCGATCACAACGAGGCGGGGGGCAGTGTCGGCTTCCACGGCAACGACATGCAGTCCCCCGGCATGGCGCTCCACAATGTCCTGGAGTATTTCCGGACGGTGGACCCCGACGCGGCATCGGCAGTGATGACCGAGCTCCTATGCCTGAACTATTTCGCGAACAACCACCGCGGCCAGTCCCCGTCGCCGGGCTACCCCGATCAGAGCAACGCCTACCGGACGAACTGCCGAACGGATCTCGACCGCGTGCGAAGTCGCCTCCTCGACAAGGAGGACGACTACGCCGCCGTCAGCGGACAGGACGCTTTCGAGGTGGCTCTGCAGAGCCTGCGGGTGGCCCTCCAGTACCACCTGATGATCTCCGGGGAGCAGGGCCGCGACGAATCGATGGCGGAGAACACGATCTGGATCGCCAACCAGCTTGGACCGGAGAGCCGCGTCGTCGTCTGGGCGCACAACTACCATGTCTCGGAACAACCTGGCGCCCAGGGCTTCTACATGCGTTCCTGGTTCGGCGACGACCTGGTCATTCTGGGCTTTTCGCACGAGACCGGGCAGTTCACCGCGGTCGGCCAGGACGGCTCCGACTACACCGGCCTCGATGAGTTCACCCTCCGACCGGCAACCGCGGGTTCCTTCGAGCGCTACCTGTCGAGCGCATCCCACGCCCGTTTCTTCCTCGACCTTCGCGACCGCGACCCCACCTCCCCCGCCACGAGCTGGCTCTCGGAGTCACTCCTCTTCCGCAGCATCGGCTGTTGCTACGACCCCGCCAGGCCCTCGAACTACTCCTACAGCCATGCCCTCGCCTCCTGGTTCGACATCATCATCCACTACGAGGCCACCCGCCCGACCGTCCTCCTTCCCGTTCGCTACCTCGACGGCTTCTGAGGACCGGCCTGCAGCGAGGTCGAGCGGCGCCGGCGAGTCCGGTCCTGGAGGCTGGATCCGCGCCTCGCGGGCGCAACCACATTTCCGCAACTCCTTACAGTGCGGTCCGGGAGGTCAGGACAGTGCCGGGAGAGGTCGTCGTCGCCAGGCTCTCGGCCCTCATGGAGGCCCAAGCCACCGACACGACCTCCCGACTGACCGAGTTGATCGAGATCAGAGCGGCCGAAGCGACGGCCCAACTGGCTGATGCGACCTCCCGACTGACCGAGCTGATCGAGACCAGAGCGGCCGAAGCGACCGCCCAACTGGCTGATGCGACTTCCCGACTGACCGAGTTGATCGAGGCGAGGGCCGCCGAGACCAACCGCAAGCTCGAGGAGACCAACGGCAAGCTCGCTGAGACCAACCAGTCTCTCGCTGAGACCAACGGCCGGCTTGACGCCGTCGAATCCCAGTTGAGGGCCGTCTGGGGCCTGCTTGTCCCCACGCTCGTCGCCGTCATCGGGGTGTTGCTGAGCGCCGTCCTGGGCTGAGCCGCAGAGATCCAGGACGGAGCGGTAAGCTCCCTGACCCGGCGTCGCGGCGACTCGCCGCATCGCGTCGGATTCCGGCTTGGCCGCCCTCAACGCGGCCGCGCCGAGCGTGCGTGCGGGCCCCCTGACGGGCCTTGGCAGCCCGTTGACACAGTCCCGCGGCGTTCGAGCGGCGATGCATCCCGCCCGAATCGCGCCCCTTCGGGGCGCTCATCGTTGCGTTTCGGTCGGAATATTCCCGATATTCCTCCCTCACGCGCCTTGTCGGCCGGGCGCCTCACCGCTCTCGGCGCTGCACGCGACTTTATCAACGGACTGCTAGCGGACGGATCTTGAACCACCGATCCGTCCGCCAAAAGGGTGGACACGAGCCCCCGGGCCCAGCGCCCGGCAAGGAGGCCTCATGGCCGCCGCCCCACCCCCCGATTCCAGCTCCGGAAACGAAGCCCCTCCCGTCCGGGAACCGGAGGTCGACGCGCTTTTCCGGTGTCTGCTCCACGGCGACCGGAATCCGGTCACCGTCTACAATGCGATCCAGGAGATCAAGGGAATGTCGGGAGAGGTCGTCGTCGCGCAGCTCTCGGCCCTCATCGAGACGAGATCCGCCGAAACGACCTCCCGACTGACCGAGTTGATCGAGGCGAGGTCCGCCGAGACCAACCGCAAGCTCGAGGAGACCAACCGCAAGCTCGAGGAGACCAACGGCAAGCTCGCTGAGACCAACCAGTCTCTCGCTGAGACCAACGGCCGGCTTGACGCCGTCGAATCCCAGTTGAGGGCCGTCTGGGGCCTGCTTGTCCCCACGCTCGTCGCCGTCATCGGGGTGTTGCTGAGCGCCGTCCTGGGCTGAGCCGCAGAGATCCAGGACGGAGCGGTAAGCTCCCTGACCCGGCGTCGCGGCGACTCGCCGCTTCGCGTCGGATTCCGGCTTGGCCGCCCTCAACGCGGCCGGCCGTAACGTGCGTGGGGGCCCGCCTGACGGGCCCCAGCGGACGGATCTTGAACCACACCGATCCGTCCGCCAAAAGGGTGGACACGAGCCCCCCCCGGGCCCAGCGCCCGGCAAGGAGGCCTCATGGCCGCCACCCCACCCCCCGATTCCGGCTCCGGAACCGAGACTCCTCCCGTCCGGGACCCGGAATTCCCCGCGCTTCTCCAGTGCCTGCTCCACGGCGACCGGAATCCGGTCACCGTCTACAATGCGATCCAGGAGATCAAGGCAATGTCGGGAGAGGTCGTCGTCGCGAAGCTCTCGGCCCTCATCGAGACCAGAACCGCCGAAACGACCGTGCGACTGGCTGATGCGACCTCCCGACTGACCGAGCTGATCGAGGCGAGGGCCGCCGAGACCAACGGCAAGCTCGCTGAGACCAACCAGTCTCTCGCTGAGACCAACGGCCGGCTTGACGCCGTCGAATCCCAGTTGAGGGCCGTCTGGGGCCTGCTTGTCCCCACGCTCGTCGCCGTCATCGGGGTGTTGCTGAGCGCCGTCCTGGGCTGAGCCGCAGAGATCCAGGACGGAGCGGTAAGCTCCCTGACCCGGCGTCGCGGCGACTCGCCGCATCGCGTCGGATTCCGGCTTGGCCGCCTCAACGCGGCCGGCCGCAGCGTGCGTGGGGGCCCGCCTGACGGGCCCTAGCGGACGGATCTTGAACCACACCGATCCGTCCGCCAAAAGGGTGGACACGAGCCCCCGGGCCCAGCGCCCGGCAAGGAGGCCTCATGGCCGCCACCCCACCCCCCGATTCCGGCTCCGGAAACGAAGCCCCTCCCGTCCGGGAACCGGAGGTCGACGCGCTTTTCCGGTGTCTGCTCCACGGCGACCGGAATCCGGTCACCGTCTACAATGCGATCCAGGAGATCAAGGGAATGTCGGGAGAGGTCGTCGTCGCCAAGCTTTCGGCCCTCATCGAGACGAGAACCGCCGAAACGACCGTGCGACTGACGGGGCTCATCGAGACGAGAGCCGCCGAGACGACCTCGCGGCTGACCGAGCTCATCGAGGCCCGATCCGCCGAGGCGACCTCCCGACTGGCTGACGCGACCACCCGACTGACCCAGTTGATCGAGGCGAGGTCCGCCGAGAACAGGGGCCGACTCAGAGCGGTCGAAGGCCAGTTGAGGGCCATATGGGGCCTGCTCATCTCCCAGGTCATCGCCCTCGTCGGGGTTGCGCTGACGGTCATGCTGCGCTGAGCGTCAGCGCGTCGGCCCGGAGAAGACAACCCCCACCGGGGCGCCGCTGAAGACGCGCGCCCGGGCCGTTCCCGGGCGGCGCGAAGGGCGGCTCAAGAGCCGCCCGGTCAGCCGACCGGGGCTCCGTACCGTTACCGCTTCGTGGGCTTCGGGAAGTCGTGGTCGGCGTTGTCCTCGAGGAAGAGCGGCATCGGCGGCGGCGGCAGCCCCTTCTCGGCGCGCGCCTGCCGGACGGTCTCCCGCACATCGCTCAGCAGCTTGCGGGAGTCATAGACGATGCCGTCCTTGACGACGTACTTGATCGACCCGATGCGCTCGGTGCGGCCGGTCTCGTGGTTCAGCCGGATCGTGCCCGAGCCGTAGAGCACCTTGAGGTTCTGGAGTGGGTTCTCCTCGAGGATCACGAAGTCGGCGATCTTCTCTTCCTCCACGCTCCCGTACTGCTCGTCGATGCCCAGGAGTTCGGCTCCGTTCAGGGTTGCGGACTTGACAACCTCGAGCGGGTGGAAGCCGGCCTCCTGGAACAGCTCCAGTTCCTGCACGAACCCGAATCCGTAGAGATTGAAGGTGTAGCCGGAGTCGCTTCCCACCGCGACCCGGCCGCCGCGGTTTTTGAACTCGTTCACGAAGGCCATCCAGAGCCGGTAGTTCTCCTTCCAGTTCAGCTCGACCTGCGTCGTCCAGTCGAAGAAGTAGGAGGCGTGGTTCTCGGCGTTCGGGCGGTAGAACTCCCACAGGTTGGGGTGGGTGTAGACCGAGTGCCACTCGTTGCGCTGCTGGCGCATCAGGTCGCGGGTCCCGATGTAGGCGACCCAGGTCGGATGGATCGAGAAGTCGAGCTCGAGCAGCTCCTCCATGACCGCGTTCCAGTGATCCGAGAACGGCGGCGCCGCCTGCGCCCACAGACGACCGGCTTCGGTGAAGCGGTCGTACTCGTTCATGTAGTTGTAGTCGACCGGGTAGTGCTGGATGACGCGATCGGTGAAGAGCGCTTCGGGCAGGCCGTACCAGTGCGTCATCGAGGTGAGCCCGGCGCGGGCGGTGTCGAGGGCGTTCATCCCCACCACGTCGAGCTGGGCGTGGTGCGTGGTGGAGCGCAGGCCCACCTTCGCCGCCTCGTCAAGCGCGGCGCGGAAGATGCGCGGCTGGGCGCCGAAGAACTTGATCCCCTCCGCTCCCTGCTCCTTCACCCACCGAACCCAGCGGCGGGCCGCCTCCGGATTCGTGACCGGCTCCTCGCCGTCACGTCCGAAAACGACATAGGCGTGGAAGCGGGGCGCGGTGATCTCGTTGTCCCAGGAGCGCTGCTTGTGGTGGAGCAGCCACCGGGTGTTGAAGTTCCCGACATCGGCGCCGGTGGTGATCCCGTGAGCCAGCCAGAGCTTGTGGATGTACTCGGTCGGGACGCCCTGCCCCTCCCCCTCGTTGTGCTGGTGGAGGTGCATGTCGATGAACCCCGGCAGCAGGTAGTGCCCGGAGAGGTCCATCTCCTCGTCGCCGGGCTGCGCCGGCGGACGGTCCTCTTCGTGGATCGGAGTGACCGGCGTGCCGACCACGTGGATCGCCCGGATGACGTTCCCCTCCACGATGATGTCCGCCGGTCCGTACGGCGGGGCTCCGGTCCCGTCGATCACCGTGACGCCGCGCAGGATGAGCCGGTCGAACGGCCCCTCGCCATCGGTCCGGTCCGGCACCAGGAAGGGGATGGGCTCCTGGGCCAGTCCGGGCGCGACCGACGCCAGCAGGAGCGCCGCCAGCAGCGCCACCAGGATCTTCGTCTTTCGGTTCATTGAGTCCTCCGAAGCCGGTCAGTATCCCACAGCGCGGCGACGCCGCCGATGCGCGCCGCCTCCCGTGGCGCGCTCAGGCGGAGAGGCGGTCCAGCCGGAGGCGATGGCGTTCGTCGAACAGTCTCCGGGCGGTGATCCGGACCGCCGCGAGCACCCCGAAACCGGTCCCGGCGGCGATCAGCAGCAGGATCATGATCTGGTAGCGGACGGCCTCCCCCACCGGGGCCCCCGCGAGGATCTGACCGGTCATCATGCCCGGCAGGCTGACGACCCCGGCGGCCGCCATCGCGTTGAAGATCGGGATGAGCCCGGCCCGGGCGCTCTCCCGCGCGAACCCGGAAATGGCGTCCTCCCACGTCTCGCCAAGAGCCAGCCGCTGTTCGATGATCTCGCGGCCCGCCACCACCGAGCCGGTCAGCCGCTCCGCGCCGAGGGCCACTCCGTTCATCGTGTTCCCGAGGAGCATCCCCAGCAGGGGGATCGCGAAGCGGGGCGTCCACCAGGGATCCGGGCCCAGCACCGCAACCAGCGCGAAGGCGGTGCACAGGAACGACGAGAGAAACATCGCGGTCCCGGAGGCGAGGTAGCCGGAGCGGCCCGCGAGCGGGCGCGCCTGCCGCCGCCGCACCTCGCGGGCCGCCACCAGCAGCATCACGAGCGCCATGCCGGCGACGACCGCCGGGTGGGTCGACCCGATAACGAAGCGCAGCACCAGTCCCAGCAACAGCAACTGAGCCGAAGCGCGAACCGCGAGCCACAGCAACTGACGCGACACGCCCAGCCGGACCGCCCAGGCCGCGATCGCGAGCGCAACAACCGCCAGGAACGAGAGGACGAGATCGGTCGTCGAGAGCGGGATCATCCGGCCTCTCCCTCGCTCCCGGAGCCGATGCGGCCGGAGGGCAGCCGCAGGGTCCGATCGGCGAGCGCCAGTTCCTCGTCGAGGTGGGTGACCCACAAAGCGGCCGCCGGCCGCTCGCCGACGTAGCGGGTCAGCCGGTCCACGACCCGCTCGCGGCTCCGCCGGTCCAGATTCGCGGTCGGCTCATCGAGGAGCAGGACCCGGGGGCGGCGGGCAAGGAGGCGCAACACCGCCACCCGGGCCCGCTCGCCGGTCGAGAGCCGCGCCGGGTCGGCGTCGGCGAGCTCGGGGTCCAGCCCGAGGCGGTCGAACTCCGCCTCGACTCCGCCCACATCGGAAGGGAAGTGCCCCCGCACGGTGGCCGCCCAGAAGCGAGGCTCGGCCGGGAGCAGCCCCACCCGGCGCCTCCAGCGCGGCGCGGGGATCGCAGCGCGATCCACGCCCTCCCACGCGACGTCGCCCGGAGTGTGGTCGAGGTCGGCGAGCGCGCGCAGGAGACGGGTCTTCCCCGAGCCGGAGGCGCCCGACACGGTCAGGATCCGGCCCGGGGCGACATCGAAGGCGAGCGGAGACACCCCGGGGAGCCGAAGATCGCGAACCCGAAACACGAACGGCATTGTGCCGCGCGCTGGCGCGAAGATCGTTGTATCGTTTCGAAATCATTGACCGGTGGGGCGGTGGGGTTCCGGCGTCCCGCCCGGCGGCAATCCGGAACAGCCAGGTTTCGACTCCCATGGCCGAAACGCCGTCCGCCATCCCGTCCCGGCCGCCGCCGCTCTACCGATGCATCGGCGCCGGCGTGCTCGCCGGCCTCGCAAGCCTGGTCCCCGGGGTGAGCGCCGGGACGATGATCCTGGCCGCCGGCGTCTATCCGGCGCTCGTCGCCGCGGTCGCCGAAATGTCGGCCGGGCGGTTCCGGCGCAGTTCGCTCCGGCTCCTCGCGGTCGTCGTGCTCTCGGCGGTGGCGGCCATCGTCTTCGTCGCGGGAGCGGCGCGGGACGCGGTCCTCGCCTGGCCCAGCCAGTTCCTCGCGCTGTTCCTCGGCCTGACCCTGGGCGGCGCGCCCATGCTGTGGCGGATGACCGAGCAGCGACGCCCGAGGTTCTGGGTGGCGGTCGCCGCCGGAATCTCCCTGGTCGTGATCCCGGTGCTGATCGTGGGGCCCGCCGGCGCGGGAGCGGGCGGGCTGGAGGCGAGCCGCCCGGCGTTCTTCGGGGCCGGCGCCATCGCCGCGTTCACGATGGTGCTTCCCGGGGTGAGCGGGGCAACCCTGCTCGTGATGATCGGCATGTACCTCCCCTACCTCGACGCCATGGACCGGCTCCGGACGGCGCTCGGCGCGGGCGGGATGGACGGAGGCGCCCTCTGGAGCGCGGTCAGCTATGTGCTGCCTTTCGTGCTCGGGAGCGTGCTCGGCATCGTGGTCGCCGCGCGGCTCGTTCGCTACCTGCTGAGGCGCTTCCCCCAGTGGACGGTGGGGGCTCTTCTCGGCCTCCTGCTCGGGGCCACCGCCGGGCTCTGGCCCTTCCAGACGGCTGCGGGCGAACTGTTCACACCCACGGTGACCCAGGCCGCCTCCTGCCTGGTGGCGCTGGGCGTCGGAGCTCTGCTCACGACGCTGCTCGGGCGGAAGCGGACGCCAGGCTGAGAGCCCGCCGACCGGACCCATAGTCAACCTACCATTCCGGCTATGCCCACCGCCGTCGCCAACCGCCCGTTCCTCGACACCGGAATGCCGCTGTGGTCCGGACCGCCCCACCGGGTCGCCGATCTCTCCCCGGAGACGGTCGCCTTCGGTCGGCGGGAGATCACCCTCGCCGAGCACGAGATGCCGGGGCTCATGGCTCTCAGAAAGCGCTACGCGGGGCGCCGGCCGCTGGCGGGCGCCCGGATCACCGGATCGCTCCATATGACGATCCAGACGGCGGTCCTCATCGAAACGCTGCTCGACCTCGGCGCCGAGGTCCGGTGGGCGAGCTGCAACATCTACTCGACCCAGGACCACGCGGCGGCCGCGGTGGTGGCCGGCCGCGGCGGCGACGCCGCGAATCCGGTGGGCCCGCCGGTCTTCGCCTGGAAGGGCGAGACCCTCGCCGAGTACTGGTGGTGCACCGCCCAGGCGCTCGACTGGCCGGACGGGAAGGGGCCGAACCTGATCCTCGACGACGGCGGCGACGCCACGCTGCTGGTCCACCGGGGCGTTGAGTGCGAGCGGACCGGGGTCGTCCCGCCGGCCGAGACCGCGGAGAACGAGGAGTTCCGGGTCGTGCTCTCGCTTCTCGCCCAGTGCGCCGAAGAGCGTCCCGGCTGGTTCGGCCAACTGGCCTCGGGCATCGTGGGAGTCTCCGAGGAGACGACCACCGGGGTCCACCGGCTCCACCGGATGCACCAGGACGGGAGCCTGCTGTTTCCCGCGATCAACGTGAACGACGCGGTCACCAAGAGCAAGTTCGACAACATCTACGGCATCCGCCACTCGCTGGTGGACGGCGTCATGCGCGGCACCGACGTGATGCTCAGCGGCAAGCTGGCGGTCGTCCTCGGCTACGGCGAGGTCGGCAAGGGCGCGGCGCAGTCGCTCGCCGGCCAGAAGTGCCAGGTGGTGGTGACCGAGGTGGACCCGATCTGCGCGCTCCAGGCGGTCATGGACGGTCACCGGGTGGTCCGGCTGGAGGACGTGGTCGAGGAGGCGGACCTCTTCGTGACCGCCACCGGGAACGTGCGCGTCATCGCGGTGGAGCACCTCCGGCGGATGAAGCACAACGCCATCGTGGGGAACGTCGGGCACTTCGACAACGAGATCGATATGGCCGGGCTCGCCGCCGAGCCCGGGATCGAGCGGCGGAACATCAAGCCGCAGGTGGACGCCTGGGTGTTCCCCGACGGCCGGCAGATCCTCGTGCTCTCCGAAGGGCGGCTGCTGAACCTGGGGAACGCCACCGGGCACCCGAGCCTGGTGATGAGCTTCAGCTTCACGAACCAGGTGCTGGCCCAACTGGCGCTCCATCAGACGCCGGAGGCGTACCCGCTCGGCGTCCACCTCCTCCCGAAGGCGCTCGACGAGGAAGTCGCCCGGCTGCACCTCGACAAGCTGGGCGCCCGGCTGACCCGGCTCACCCCGGAGCAGAGCGATTACCTCGGGATCCCGCCCGAAGGGCCGTACAAGACAGACGACTACCGCTACTGATGAGCGCGGCGACCGGCGACCCGAACCCGGCGGACCATCCGTCGCCGGATTCTCCGCCGGAGCCCGCCACGCGAAAGACGCCGGACCCTCGCGGAGCGGCGCTCACCATCCTCTCGTGGGCGGTCGTGGCGGCGGCGGCGGGCGGAGCGGGATGGGTTCTCTACCGGTTCGTCACCGCGTTCTCGCATGTGCTGCTGCCGCTCGCGGTGGGGGCGCTGGGGGCGCTCGTCCTGAGGCCGTGGTTCCGGGCGTTCCACACCCGGCTGCGGCTTCCCGCCTGGGCGGCGCTGACTGCGGTGTTCCTGTCCGTCCTCCTCGCGCTGACCGTGTTCGGCGTCGTGTTCGGTCGCCGGATCGCCACCCAGACGGTCGAGCTCGCCGCCGCTCTCCCGGCGCTGATGGAACAGATCCGCGCTTTCGCGCTCGCCACGACGCCCGCCGTCATCGAGTTCCTCGAGACCCACCCAATCGGGCGGCAACTCCGGGAGTTCGCGCTGGCCCACCAGGCCGAGCTGTTCCAGGGACTGACGCTGGTGGGAGAGGGCGCCTACGCCGCCAGCGCCGGGATCCTGCGGGGGGTGGGCGGCCTGCTGTCGTGGGCGGTGCTGCCGCTCTACTTCGGGTACTTCCTGGTCAGCGATCCGCCCCGGGTGGACCCCGACCGCGCGCTTCCCTTCCTGAGCCCCCACACCCGGGAGACGGTGACCCAGCTCACCCGGCGGTTCATCGCGATCCTGACGGTGTTCTTCCGGGCGCAGCTTCTGGTGGCGCTGCTCCAGGGGATCCTGATCGCCATCGGGTTCACCGCGATCGGGCTGCAGTACGGTTTTCTGCTGGGGCTCTCCCTCGGAGTGCTGACCGTGATCCCCTATCTCGGGACCGGAGTCGGATTCCTGATCGCCGTTCCGCTGGGCTGGATGCAGCCGGACGGCGGCCTCGCGCTGGCCGCGATGGCCGCCGGAGTCCTGGTCGTCGTCCAGCTCATCGAGGGCTGGGTTCTCACCCCCCGGATCATGGGCAAGGAGACCGGGCTCCACTGGATGGCGATCATCGTGGCGGTCCTGTTCTGGTCCACGGCCCTCAGCGGCCTGACCGGAACGATCCTCGCGATCCCGCTGACCGCCTTCGCGGCCTCGGCGTGGCGGGTGTTCCGCGAGCGCTACCTCCTCGAGCTCCTCTGAGGGACTCGAGGCGGCCTAATCCAGAACTTCGCGAAGCGCTCCGGCGAGCGCGTCGGCGATCTGCGCCAGATCGGCCTCGGTGGAGACGACCGGCGGGGCGCAGACGAACACGTCGCCCCGCACCCGACTGAAGACGCCGCGGGCGTCGACCGCCGCGAGAACGCGCGGACCGACCTTGGCGGAGGCCGGGAACTCCTTCCTGGCGGCGCGATCCTCGACGATCTCGACCGCGGCCATCAGGCCCTTCCCGCGGACTTCGCCGACGTGCGGGTGGTCGCCGACCGCATCGCGCAGGTTCCGCTGAAGGATCTCTCCCTTCCGGGCCGCCATTTCGACCAGACCTTCGTTCCGGATGATGTCGAGGTTCGCGAGCGCCACCGCGCAGGCGACCGGGTGCGCGCTGTAGGTGTAGGCGTGCATCCACACCGGGCCCGCTTCGTCGAGCGTCCCGGCGATCCGGTCGGAGAGGCCGATCCCGCCAAGGGGGATGTGCCCCGACGTGATCGCCTTGGCGAACTGCATGATGTCCGGCTCGATCCCCCAGTGCTCCAGACCGAAGGCGGTTCCGGTCCGGCCGAACCCGGTGATGACCTCGTCGGAGACGAGGAGGACCTCGTAGCGGTCGCAGATCTCGCGGATCCGGGGGAAGTAATCGTCCGTGGGGACGATGACGCCGCCCGCGCCCTGGACCGGTTCGGCGATGAACATCGCGACGGTCTCGGGGCCCTCGGCGAGGATCGCGGCCTCGAGCTCGTCCGCCGCGGCTTCGCCCTTGGTCTTGCCGGCCGGCGGATCGTAGTAGTACGGATAGGGGGAGCTGATGTGGCTGAATCCGGGCACGCGGGGCTCGAACATGGGCCAGTAGGTGTCGATCCCGGTGGCGGACATGGCCGCGAGCGTGACGCCGTGATAACCCCAGACACGCGAGATGACCTTCGTCTTCTCCGGCTTGCCACGCACCTTCCAGTAGAACCGGGCGGTCTTGATGCTGGAATCCGTCGACTCCCCGCCCCCGGAGGTGAGGAAGAACCGGTTGATCGACGGGTAGGCCATGTCGGCAAGCCGTTCGGCGAGCGCGATGGCCTGCGGGTTCGAGCTTCCCGCGTAGCCGGAGGCGTACCCGAGCTCGCGCATCTGCGATGCGGCGGCCTCGGCGAGTTCGACGCGCCCGTGCCCGATGAAGACGTTCCACAGACCCGAGAGCGCGTCCACGTAGTCCCGCCCATCGGCGTCGTAGAGCCGGGCGCCGGCGCCGCGGACCCACACGTGGCCTCCCGCTACCGCGGCGGGGCTGTGGATGGGGTGGATGAGGTGCTCGGCGTCGCGGGCGAGGAGCGCCTGCTTCCCGTTCACTGCAACGGCGGCCATCTTTTCTCCTTCGATGAATGGTTCCAGGTCAGCGGCCGGCGGCCTGATGTCCGGCCGCGAGCGCTTCCTCCGACGTCACGATGAAGACCCGGAAGCCCTGCTCGATCCGCTCGGCGATGTCCTGGGGGCCCGCGGTGATTCCGCAGGGGACGCCCGCTTCCACGCAGGCGGCGAGGACCGTCTGGATCGCCGCCTCGACCGCCTCCATGTCTCCCTCGTAGGCCCGGCGCAGATCTCCGGGGCCGGGGAAGACGATGCTCACTCCCGGCGTGCTCGCGATCTCGAGAGCGTTCTCCACGCCCACCTGATCCTCGATGAGCAGCATGTTCACCAGCTCTCCGTCGGGGTGCGCGGGCCAGACATCGGCGCGGGCGGCGTACTCGGCCTCCGACACGCCGAACTGGCGAGCCGCGCCCGCCGCCGGCGCGCCCCGCAGCCCTCCCGCGGACTGCGGCCGCATCGAAGCCACCGCGTGCGCCGCCTCCCCGGCCGTCTCGACATGCGGGAAGACGATGCCGTAGACCCCGGCGTCGAGCCCGGCCGCGGTGCGCTCGGCGGCCTCATCCATTCCGTCGCGGATCGGGGGAATCCGCAGGACGAGCGGATGGGAGTTGTCGGGTCCTCGTCCGTCCGGCGCGGAGAGCGCCTCCTGATAGGCCTCCATCGTCGGGATGTCGAAGGGACCGGTCTCCATCGAGTAGAAGACGAAGTCCGTCAGTTCGAGACCGGCGCGCTGGCTCGCGCTCTCCGGGGTCTGTTCGCCCGAGAAGACTCCGAAGACGACCTCACCGGCTTCGAGCAGCGTGACGATCCGGTTCCACCGGGCCGGATCCTCCGCAGCCGGCGCCGCCTCCATGTCCGACGCGTCGTCGGAGGCGGAATCCCCCGCCGGGCCGCCGCACGCGGCGCCCGCAAGGGGAAGGACCGCGGCGAGGAGCGCCGCGGCGGGGAACCGCGAAGTGGTCGATGTCTCCGGCACAGGGAACTCCTGGCGATGCAGCCTTGAACAGCCTGTTGGCCGGACTATCCTATGCGTCGTCCGGGCGTGGAACCAGCGCCCCGGCCCCTCGCGATTCTTCGGTCGCCCTGTTGGCGTCGAAGCCCTTCCGCGCCGCGGCGCCTTCCGGAGTCGGACCTCCGCAGGACGGCCGGCGCGCGACCCATGGAGACCTTCGCATCATGGCGAGCGTCAAGCTCGGCGGAACCCCCGTCGCCATCTCCGGCCAGCTCCCCTCCCCCGGAGACCCCGCCCCGGCGTTCACGCTCACCGGCGGCGACCTCGACGACATCTCGCTGGCCGACTTCGCCGGGAAGAAGCTGCTGCTGAACATCTTCCCGAGCGTGGACACCCCGGTCTGCGCCGCTTCCGTTCGCCGGTTCAACGAGGCGGCCGCCGCGCTCGAAGGCGTCGATGTCCTGTGTGTTTCCTGCGACCTGCCGTTCGCCCAGGCGCGGTTTTGCGCCGCGGAGGAGATCGAGGGCGTCCGCTGCGCCTCCGAAATGCGCGGAGACGGGTTCGGAGCGGCCTACGGAGTCCGCATCACCGAAGGGAAGCTCGCCGGGATCTTCGCTCGCGCCGTCGTCGTGGTGGGCGAGGACGGTCGGGTCGTCCACTCGGAACTCGTGCCGGAAATCACCCAGGAACCCGACTACGACGCCGCCCTGGCGGCGTGTCGGTAACCGTCCCAGGCCCCCTGCCCGGACGCGCCAGCGGCGCCGCCGCGCCCCGTCGGAAGGCCGTCCCGATGTTACAATTTGGCGGAACTCGCGGGGATTTCAGGTGTTTGTCGCCTGCCGGATCTCCGTCGCTCTCCCGCCGTAACCGCTGCTGAATCAATAACTTGACCGAGGCTCACGACGGTTCGGCGGACCCCGAACTCCAGACCGACTCCATCTCCGACGAGGACGAGGCGCTGGACGAATACGACGGGGACGAGGAAGCGGTCGCTGCTGACGAGGAGGACTCCGAACCGGGGCCCGGCGGGTTCCGGTCGGGGGACTTCGTCTTCTATCCCCAGATCGGCCACTGCGACGTTGGGGATGTCATCGAGGACGCTTCGACCGGGCTCGAACTGCTCGAGCTGACGCCCAACGACTCCCAGGCCGGAAACCGCATCCTGGTCCCGGTGGGTCAGGTGGGGTCCCGCGGGATCCGGCTCGCCGGGGACCCGCAGGGCAAGATCGATGAAATCCTGGGCTCGGACTTCGAGCCCACGATCGAGGACGCCTCGGAACGGCTCGACCTGATCACCGCGCAGGAGCGCGAGGGGACGGTCGAGAGCCTCACGCTGGCGCTGAAGCGGCTCCACCTCCGGCACGAGATGAAGACGGCCAGCCGGGAGGAGGAGAAGCGGCGCGCCAGGATCCGCAAGTGGCTGGTGCAGGACCACATGGCCGAGAACGCAAGCACGAGCGGCCAGGCCCAGGCGGCGATCACCCGGCTCCTCGGCGCCGCGATGCGCGCGGTCCGGGAGCGCGAGCGGGAAGCCGCCCGCGAACGTCGGCGGCAGGAGCGCGCCGAGCGAAAGGCGGAGGCCGAGCGCCGGCGTCGACGCCGCGCCCGCACCTGATTCCGTCTGCCGGAGCCAGTCCGGTCGGAAGATCCCCGGTCGGCAAATGCCCAATCGGAAAATGCCAGTCGCGCGGTGACCGGCCGCCCTCCGGGGCTGTTTTCTTCCCCGAAGACCCCGCCGCCGCCTGAACCCCCGATCCGCGACTCACCCGGCGAGCGGAGTCGCGCGCCGTCCCCGCCGCACCGTTACTCGGTCCGGGAGTTGAACCGTCGGATCGCCGAGACCCTGACCGACGCGTTCCCGCGCGAGTTGTGGCTCGAGGGCGAACTCTCGGAAGTTCATGGCGGCCGCGGCGGCCACCTCTATCTGACCTTCGCCGAGGCCAAGGAGACGCTCAGGGCGGTGGCGTGGGCGAGCGACGCCCGCCACTTCGGGTTCGTTCCGGCCCGCGGCGACCGGGTGCGGGTGCGGGGGCGCGTCCGGACCTACGCCCCCCGGAGCCAGTACCAGCTCATCGTCTCCCGCGTGGAGCGGACCGGGACCGGGGAACTGCTTCTCGCCCTGCGGGAACTGGAGGAGCGCCTCGAGGCGGAAGGTCTGTTCGCCCCGGAACGAAAGCGTCCCCCGCCATTCCTCCCGCGCCGCATCGGGCTGCTGGCGGCGAAGGGAAGCGAGGCGCACCGCGACTTCGTGACGCACGCGCGCGCCCGCTTCCCGGGGATCGCGATCCGGTTCCGGGATACGCGGGTCCAGGGGCCGATGGCGGTTCGTTCGCTGGTGACCGGCCTGCGTGAGCTGGCCCGGGCCGGAGTGGACCTGATCGTCCTGACGCGTGGCGGCGGATCGGTGGAGGACCTGCTGCCCTTCAGCGACGAGGCCGTCGTCCGCGCCGCGGCGGCGTGTCCCACGCCGGTGGTGAGCGCGGTGGGGCATGAAGGCGACCGCCCGCTCCTCGACCGCGCTGCGGACGTTCGGGCGAGCACGCCCACCGCGGCGGCGAAGGAGGTCGTCCCGGAACTCGAGGACCTGATCGCCGAGCTGAGCGACCGTCGGGAATCGGCGCGGACCGCGGCGCGCCGGGCCCTGCGGAACGCAGGCCAACGATGCGTCGCCCTCCGCGGGCGCCGGGGCCTGGCCGCGATCCCGAACTGGATCCGCGCTCAGGTCCAGGACGTCCGCGCCGACAGGAGTCTGGCCCGCGGGACCGTCGCCGAGGCGCTCAGGCTGCGGACCGGACAACTCACGCGGATGCGCGACCGGCTCGGACGCCTCGCCCCTGCCCGGCGACTTCAGGACCAGCGGGACGAGCTGCGCGCTCTGCGGGACTCCCTCGCGCGGCTGCCGCTCCTGGAGCGCCACCGCGCGACCGCCGCGGAGCTGGGCGAAAGGCTTCGCCGCGGGACGGTGGCCCGGTTCGTGGCGGAGCGGATCGATCAGGTCCAGCGCGAGGGCGAGCGCGCCCGCGGGGTGGCGGCGGGCGCCGTCGGGCGCCGTCAGTCGCAGTGGCGCGAACTCGGCGGCCGGCTCAACGCCCTCGATCCCCGGGCCGTGCTCCGGCGCGGGTACTCTCTTGCTCTCGACGCGGAGGGTCGGGCGCTCCGGGCCGCGGAGCAGGCGCGGGTCGAGGACCCGGTGCGGCTGCTCCTCGGAAGCGGCGCACTGAACGTTCGGGTCGAAGCGGTGCTCCCCGACGCCCCCTCCTCCAACGACTGATGCCGGACAACGATCAGGGTTCCGCTTTCGAGGATCTGGAGCGCAGCCTGGGGGAGGCTCTCCGCGAGCTCGAAGACGAAAGCGCCGAGATCCCGCTCGAGCGGAGGGTTGCGCTGCATGCGAAGGCGGTTCGCCTCCACGCCGCCATGGAGGACGTCCTCGCGGCGGCGGAGAAGGAAGTCAGGCCCGGCGGCGACGGCGAGGCTTCCGAACCGACCGGAGCGGCGCCCGCCGAACCCTACGAGCAGACGCTCGGCCGACTGAGGGAGACGGTCCGGGAACTCGAACGGGACGACCTGCCGCTGGCGCGGGTGATCGAGCTTCACCACCTGGCCGAGGCTCTCACCGGGCGCTGCGAGGCCATCCTGGCCTCGGCGCAGAAGAGACTGGACGACGCGGGGCCCGGCGACGCCCGGCGAAAGGATCCGGCGGCGACCGACGCAGATGACGAGCCCGGCCCCTTCTGAGGCGGCGCCCGGATCCGTGGCGGCGCCGGCCGCGGATCTGGACGCGTTCCTGGCCGCCACCGCGCGCCAGGTCGAGGCGTTGCTGGATCGGATCCTCCCCGATGGGACCGGGGCCGACGCCGCCGGGACCGGAGCTCCGGCGGCCATCGCCGAGGCGATGCGGTACTCGGTCTTCGCTGGGGGAAAGCGCCTTCGTCCGGCGGTCGTGCTGGCTTCGGCGCGCGCCGTCGGCGGCCGCCCGGAGGACGCGCTGCCGGCGGCGGCCGCCGTCGAAATGGTCCATACCTACTCGCTGATCCACGACGATCTGCCCTGCATGGACGACGACGATCTCCGGCGCGGCCAGCCCACGTCGCACGTGCGGTTCGGCGAGCCGCTGGCGATCCTCGCCGGAGACGCCCTCCACGCCCAGGCGTTCGAAGTCCTTGCGAGCGCCGCGCTTCCGGCCGCGGCGCGCCTCGAATCGCTCCGGCGGCTGGCGGCGGCGATCGGGCCGGGAGGCATGGTCGGGGGACAGGTTCTCGACCTGGAGGCGGAGGAGCGCTTCCCTGAAGCGCGGGGGCTCGAGCGGATCCACCGGAAGAAGACCGGGGCGCTCTTCGGCGCGGCCGCCGCGCTCGGAGCGCTCGCCGGCGGCGCGAACCGGAACGGGGTGGACGCGCTCGAGACGTTCGGCCGCGAGTTGGGGCTCCTGTTCCAGATCGTGGACGATCTCCTCGACGACGAAGCCAGCACGACGGCGCTCGGCAAGTCCGCCGGAAAGGACCGGGCGGCCGGGAAGGCCACTTACCTCGCGATCCATGGCCGCGCCGGCGCCCACCGCGAGGCGGAGCGCCGGGCCGAGGCGGCGGGGGCGTGTCTTGGCGGGGCGCCGGTGTCCGGCGATGGCGCCCGCCTCCTCGCCGCGCTCGTGGAGCGGGTCCTCCACCGCGAGTCCTGAGGAGGCTGCTAGAAGTGCCGGGAAACGAGACGGGCCGTCGGCGGTCGCGGAGGACGGATCCCGATCCGGCGCGGTTCCGGCTCCCGACCGACCGCCCGGCCCGCATCGGGATCGCCGCCAAGCTCAGGACCCCGGAGATCGAGGAGACCTGTCGGGGGCTCACCGGCTGGCTGCGGGGACGAGGCGTCGAGCTGACGCTCGAAGACGGGCTCCGGGACCTGCTCGATGAGGACTTCCACGCCGTCCCCCGTCAGGAGATCGGCGCGGGTCAGGACCTCGTCATCCTGCTGGGAGGAGACGGGACGCTCCTCTCGGTCGCGCGGGCGATGGGCCGCCGTCAGGTCCCGATCTTCGGGGTGAACCTGGGGAGCCTGGGTTTCCTCACGACCGCTCCCCTCGACCGGCTCTACACCGGACTCGAGCGGATCCTCGCCGGAGCGGGGATCCTGAACGAACGCGCCATGCTCTCGGCGCGCCTCGTCCGGAACGGTGAGGTCGCCCGCGAGGAGCTCGCGGTGAACGACGTCGTCATCACCGGCGGCTCGATCGCCCGGGTGCTCGAGGTGCGGATCACCACCAGCCAGGGCTTCGTGGCGACCGTCCTCGGCGACGGGGTGATCGTGGCCACGCCGACCGGATCCACCGCCTACAACCTGGGGGCGGGAGGGCCGGTGGTCCATCCGGGAGTGGAGGCGATCGTGCTGGCGCCCATCGTTCCCCTGACCCTCGCGCAGCGACCCATGGTGTTCCCCGACTCGGTGGAGCTGGTGCTGACGCTCCAGAACAAGGGCCGCGAAGTCCGCGCCACCTTCGACGGACAGGCGAGCGAACCGATGCTCCCGAGCGACAGCCTGCGGGTCGGCAGGTCGGATGTCCGGCTGCGGCTGCTTCGCCTTCCGGAACAGAACTACTTCCGCGTCCTGCGGAAGAAGCTGCTCTGGGCGGCGCTCCCCCCGAAACGCGGCAAGACCAACCCCCCCACCCCACCAGACCCCTGAGCTTGCGCGGTGTGGGAGAGGGGGCGTAGGTCTCTCACCTTCGTCACCGTGATCGGACTACGGTTCTGAGCCCCCTCCCCCACACCGCACGGCCCTACGGGCCGTAAATCGGAACTTGCTGCGCCAAGTTCCGATTTGAACGTACCAATCTGGGGAGGGGGTTCCCCCCTCCCCGCCCCACCCCCGGGTAGATCACCCGGCGCGCCAGAGAGGGCGTCGGTTCTCATCGTCGCCGCCAAGATCGGCGAACCCCTCCCTCATTGCACGGCCCTGCGAGCCGTAAGTCGGAACTTCCTGCGCCAAGTCCCGATTTGAGCGTACGAATCTCGGGAGAGGGAACCCCGGGGCCCTCATCGGGAGAACTTCCCTCCCCCGAGGCGTCAAGGGTTGCGCAACCCGTTTACGCAATCCGAGTCACCGCCCCCTGGTTGGTAACAGTGCTCGAGCGCGCGATGGATTCGAGGATCCGGTCGAGGGCAGGCCGGGGGCGTGCGCTCGATCAGTGTTGCAGGTTGTTGATCACTCGAAACACGCCGGGGGTGGAGCGCGCGATGGACTCGAGGATCCGGGCCTCGAGGGCGCTCCGGACGAAGCCGGTCAGCGCCACGACCCCGCGCGAGACGATGATGTGGATCGGCGGGTTCACCTGGTTCGCCCGGTCCGAGAAGCGGGGGTCCCGGTAGATCCGGAAGTAGAGCGCACGGCGCAGATCCTGGTCGTTGGGCGAGAGCGGCAGGACCTCGATCCGGTTGTCAACGGCGCGGACACCGAAGACCTTCGACACCCGGTTTCCGATCTCGGTCTTCTTGAAGGGCTCGGTCACCGCCCCGAAGAGCACCACGTCCCGCTCCCCCTCGAGCCCGAAGTTGATGTCGTCGAACACCGTGTAGTAGGAGTAGCGGAGCACCGCGCGCCGGACGCCCTCGATGAGGTCCTCCTGGCTTTCCGGCTCGGCGACTTCGATGTCCGGGTCCACCGCGACGACGCCCTCGACCCCGCGGGCGCTCTCCATGACCTCCCCCCACTCCCAGGCGTTCGCCACCTGACCGGTGAGGCGCACCACGCCGGCCTCCACGACGACCTGAGGGGGATTCGCCTCCAGATCGACGTCCCCGAGCGCGGCTTCGACCTCGGCGCGCACCGCGTCATCCGGCCGCGTGGGGGCGGCGGCCGAGACCGGCCCGGCGGGCGGGTCGCCTTCACCCGCGCCTTGGGAGGCTCCTTCCGCCTCGGCGTCCCCCTCCTCGTCTTCCGGGTCCGGCTCGAGCACGGTGATGTCCGTCTCGACGGCGACCACTCCCTCCTGGAAGAGCGCGATCTCGACGACCCGCGCCTCGGTGGCGGAATCCAGCACCTCCCCGGTGAGGATCGCGACCCCGTCGCGGACCTCGACCTCGAAGAGGCCGATGGGAAGGTTGGCCTCCTCGAGCGCCGCCACGATCTCCTGGGTCAGCGCCGTGTCGGATCGCGGCTGGGACGCCAGCGGGGCCGCGATCAGGACCGCGGAAAGGACCATGAGGATGCGCATGAGGTTCAACCGCCCATTGTTTCGTCTGTCCCGGAGATTGCAACCGCCATGCCGAGCAGTCCGCTGGTAATCTCAGGGCTCCGTGAGCGACCGCCCGCGCCGGTTCTGGCTGATGAAGAGCGAGCCGTCCGACTACAGCCTCGATGACCTCGAGCGCGACGGCCGGACCCACTGGGACGGCGTCCGCAACTTCAAGGCCCGCAACCTGATGAAGTCGATGGAGGTCGGCGACGGCGTCCTCTTCTACCATTCGAACGCGAAACCCCCGGGGATCGCGGGCGTGGCGCGCGTCTGCCGGACCGCCTATCCGGACTTCACCCAGTACGATTCGGATTCGAAGTACTTCGATCCCAGGGCCACGACGGAGAAGCCGTGGTGGTACATGGTCGACATCGAGTTCGTCTCCCGCTTTCCCCGCGAGATCCCGCTCCCGCTGCTGCGGACGCTCCCCGAAATCGCCGGTATGGCGCTGCTGAAGCGGGGCCAGCGGCTCTCGGTCCAGCCGGTCTCCGACGAAGAGTGGGAGTTCCTCGTCGACCTCGGGGCCAACCCGCCCGGGGAGTCGCCGTCCTGACCCGCCGAGGCCTCGCCCCGGTGGGCTCCACCTTCCCGCTATCGGCGACCCGGAGGTTCCTGATGCGTCCACAAGCTGCTTTGCTCGTTATCGTCCTGAGCGCCTTCGCTATTCCGGCGGCGTCCCAGGAGTTGGGAACCTGGGACGAGAGGATCCAGGCGGCCGTCGCCGAACACGAGGCGGCCACCGTCGCCTTCCGCCAGGATGTCCATCAGTTCCCCGAGCTTGGCAACCGCGAGTTCGAGACCGCCCGGAAGGTCGCGGAGCACCTGCGGGCGCTCGGGTTCGACGAGGTCCGCGAGAAGGTGGCGCACACCGGCGTCATCGGAGTCCTCCGCGGCGGCCGTCCGGGCCCGGTGGTCGCGGTGCGGGCCGACATGGACGCCCTGCCGGTGACCGAGGACACCGACCTCCCGTTCGCATCGACGGTGCGAACGGTCTACAACGGGCAGGAAGTCGGCGTCATGCACGCCTGCGGTCACGACATCCACACCGCGGTGCAGTACGGCGTGGCCTCGGTGCTCGCCGGGATGCGCGAGGACCTGCCGGGGACCGTGCTGTTCATCTTCCAGCCCGCCGAAGAGGGGCCGCCGCCCGGCGAGGAGGGGGGCGCCCGCCTGATGCTGGAGGAGGGGGCCTTCGACGATCCCCGTCCCCAGGCGGTCTTCGGTCTCCATGCGCTGTCGGGCCTGCCGCTCGGCGTGATCGGTTTCACTTCAGGGCCGGCGCTCGCCGCGGTGGATCACTTCCGCGCCGAAATCACCGGCGTCCAGACCCACGGCGCCCAGCCGCAGGCGGGCGTGGACCCGGTCGTGATGGCGGCGCAGGCGATTCTGGGGATCCAGACGATCGCGTCCCGCAACGTCCATCCGCTGGACCCGGTGGTCGTCACCGTCGGGATGGTCCACGGCGGACAGCGCTTCAACATCATCCCGGAAACGGTGGCGATCGAAGGGACGGTCCGCAGCTACGACCCCGAAGTGCGCGATCTGGTGGAGCGACGCATGGGCGAGGTTCTGGACGGGATCACCGGTTCGGGCGGCGGGTCCTACTCGCTGCATTACGACCGCGGGTATCCGGCGACGATCAACGACGACGAGCTGACCGCGGAGAGCGTTCTCACGGTGCGACAGATCGTGGGAGCGGAGAACACCCGGGAACTCGATCCCACGATGGGTGGAGAGGACTTCTCCTACTTCGCGAACGAAGTGCCCGGCTTCTTCTACCGGCTGGGCGTCCACCGCGAGGGCACGCAGACCGGTCCGCACCACTCGCCGTTCTTCCGGGCGGACGACGCCTCGGTGGCCATCGGGATGCGCGTCATGTCGAACCTGCTGGTGGACTACCTGCTGCGGAACTCCGACTGAGCGGACCGGACTCCCCCGCGCCGACGGACTCTCCGACGACCCGGACCCTCACGCGTCGGGCGCCCCCCGGGAGATAGGCGAGCGGGAGATCCTCCCGCTCGACCGTCTCGAGGCGGGCCGGGTCGGCGCCGGCGCGGATCGCCCGGTCGCGGGCCTCCGACTCCGCCGAATCGAAGGCCTCGTCGCGGGAAATCCCGTGGAAGACCCGGTCCACCTCGCCCCCCACCCGCGCGATCGCGGCCCCGACAGCGTTCGCCACACCGGCGTGGGGCGTCGTGACCACCCGGGAGACGCCCTCGAGCCGGTCGGGGGCGAGGAACGCGCCGCCGCCCACCACGAGCAGCGGACAGGCGCGGGCGTCGGGCTTCATCCGGTCCACCGCTTCGGCGATGCTCGCGCGGACCGTCCGGGTAAAGCGCCGGACGGCGTCTGACGGCAGGTCGCGGACGCGCGCCGGGTCGCCGATCTTCGCCCACCCGGCGGCGACGCCCATGTCGGTTGCGGTCCGGGTGGTCCCGCCGAAGACGAGCCCCTCACGGGCGAGCCGATAGCCGACGCTCTCGGGGCCCACGATCGAGCCGTCATCGGATACGCGGCTTCCGCCGCCGAGCGCGAGCGAGAGCAGGTCAGGCATGCGGAACAGCGTGCGGACTCCCCCGATCTCGACCTCGCGGGGGGCCTCCCGGGGGAACCCGGCGCGCAGCGCGCCGATGTCCGTCGTCGTCCCGCCCACGTCCATCACCACGCCGTCGCGGGCGCCGGAGAGAAACGCCGCGCCGGTCATGCTGTTCGTCGGGCCGGAGGAGAGGCTCAGCACCGGAAACCGGGCGGCGTCCCGGACCCGGGCGATCGCGCCATCGTTTTGGGAGATGAACACCGGCGCCCGGCTCCCGGCGGTCGCCACCGCTTCCCCGAAGGCGAGCGCCACCCGCTTCGCCAGCGGCCGAAGCGCGGCGTTCAGCAGGCCGGCGTTCTCGCGTCCGAGCAGGCCGATCCGGCCGAGGTGGCGGGACTCGGTGATGCGGGCCCTCGGATGGACTTCGCGGAGGATCCGGGAGGCGCGGGCCTCGCAGCCGCCGTCGAGAGGGGAAAACACCGCGCTGACCGCGATCTCGCGGAGGCCGGCGTCCCGGATCTTCGCGCCGGCTTCGGCCACCGCCGCCTCGTCGAGCGGGACGATGGGTCGTCCGTCGCACTCGTGGCCCCCGGCGACGGCGAACACCGGGCCGCGGACGACCTCGGCGCGGGCGTCCGGCCAGTCGCAGAAAGGCGGGAGCGAGGCGCTCGCCGGAAGGCCGATCCGGACGGCGGCGACGCGCGCCAGGCCGGCCCCGGTGAGGACCGCGTTCGTGAAGTGGGTCGTGCCGATCACGACCCGCGCGACCGCCCCCGGGTCATCGCCGAGGACGGCGCGCAGGGCGGTGGCCACGCCGGTCGTGACGTCGTCGGTCGTCGGCGTCTTGATTTCCTGGAGCACGCTCGCGCCGCGCATGAGGACGGCGTCGGTGTGGGTGCCCCCCACGTCCACGCCGACGAGGAGCGGGGCCGCGGAATCGACCGGCGCGGAGGTGTTCATCGGGTCGGGAAGAGCGGGGCGAAATCGAGATCGAACCCGAACGCGCGGGGGCCCACCAGCTCGAGGCCGGCCGGGGTCTTGAGCGCCGCCGGGCAGTCGAGCGCGATGACCCGGACCCGCTGGCCGTAGGCGATGACCTCGGTCCCGAGCGCCTCGCCGGTGCTCGAGTCCACGACGCAGAGGATCTCCGGCGTCATCCCGACGGGCGCTCCGTCCCGGAAGGCGACGGCGAACTCGTTCTGGAAGTGGAGTTCCAGAACGGCGCCCCTGTCCGCGTCGAGTCCGGCGACTTCGGCCTTCCCCCGCAGAAATCCCCGGGTGGTGCGGCGTTCGATGTCGCGCACCTTCCCGGTGAACAGCGAGAGCCCGCCCTCGGCGGCGAGCACCGCCTCCACCCGGTCCTCCCCGCGGCGGCGCGCCTCGCGGAGGACGGCGCCGATGCGCAGCGCCCGGGTCACCGACCCGTGGACTGCGTGGTCCGCGATCTCGCGGCCGGTGCGGGGGGCCTTCGCGGTGGCGGCGATCGAGCCGACCTCGGTCACCGCCACCCGTCCGAGCCGCTCCTGCCATCGCCAGCTCGCGGCGCGCTCGACGACCACCACGTTATCCCGGACATCGGCGAGGCAGAACGGGTAGTTCCGGAGGCCGGCGATGGCGAACGTCGTCATCTGCGCCTCGGGGAACGCGCGGCCCATGCAGTCGGCGTCCACTACCGGAAGACCGGTGCGGGAGGCGACGAGGAACGGCTGGAGCGCGTTCGAGCCGCCGATCTCGAGCGACATGACGGCGGCGAAGTCGCGCCCGAGCCGCTCGGCGAGGATCCGGACCGGTCGCGCCGCGACGTCCGGGTCGGGCAGGCGCTCCTCCCCCACCAGGGGCGCCCCCATCGTGGAGACGACCGCCACGAAGTCGTCGTCGGCAAGGGCCTCCACCGGAAGGACCCGCGGCCGGAACCCCGACCGCATCGCGGCCCGCAGATTCAGAAGCGAGTGGTAGGGGTTACCGCCGCCCCCGGCCCCCAGGATCCAGGCGCCGGCGGCGAGGTCCTCGATGTCGACGGGGCCCAGCTCCCGTCCGGGTCCTGCGGTCACCGGGTGGGCATCCTGGGCGGAGGGGGCGCGATGCTCAACGACCGTTCAGGAAGCGGGTCGCCACCCCCGCGCCAAAGCTCGTCAGCGCGCTCCCGGCGATGAGCCCCCCGGCGATGATGTAGCGCGGGCCGTCCCAGCGGGCGCCGACGCGGCGCGCCATCACCCACCGCGCGGCGAGCGCGGCCAGCGCGGTCCAGCCGGCCACCGGATTCAGGATGAGCAGGCCGGTCGCGAACAGCACGCCGAGTTGGCGCGCCGGGCCTCCGACCGCCTGGAGCAGCGCTCCCGGGATGGCCCACAGCGCGAGTCGGGAGGCGAGTTCAGGATCCGCGCCGGCGGTGACGGTCGCCGCGACGACCCGGGCATAGGGAGGGAAGAGGTCCCCTTCGAAGTAGGTCGCGCAGGTGAGCAGCACGAGTCCGGCCCCGACGAGCAGACCGAAGACCTCGGCCATCCGCTGGGCCCGCCGCCCGGCGAGTTCGTACTCCGGATCGCGCCCTTCCCCGCGCAGGATCCAGCCGGCCTTCAGGTCGTAGCCCATGTCGGCGAACGCCGGCCCGGTGGAGGAAGCGAAGCCGGCGAGCAGCACGAGCGCCAGCGGCGGGAATCCCAGAACCATCCCGAGCAGCAGGAACACCAGCGAGGTCGCGAACGCCGGGAACCATCCCGAGTGCATGGCCGAGACTCCGACGAGGAGCTCGGACACGAGCGCCGCCACCGCAGCGAACGCCGCGAAGCCCGCGGCGCCGGCGAGCCCCATCCCGGTCGCCAGCCCGGTGAGCGCCGCGAGCAGCGCCGCCGCGCCGGCGAAGGCGGAGAACCCGAAACCGAAGACGGGGAGGCCGGGGGCGGGGAGCGCTTCACCGGCTGAACCCGGAGACCTCCGTTCCCGGACCCCCCGCACCATGGTCCACAGCGCCACCGCCCCGGCCCCGATCATCACGCCGTGCGGCGCATGGATCGCCGCCAGATCGAGGTCCGCCACCACCGGGGCGTAGCCGCGCACCAGCAGCCCCAGCCCGAACATGAGGAGCGCCGCCTGGTTCCCGATCCAGCAGACGCCCACGATGTCGGTCGGCAACCCGAGGAGCCGGCCGGCCGCCCCCGCGGCGCCGCCGGCGAGGAGCAGCCGCGCGCGCCGCCCGCCCTCGTCTCCGGCGCGCAGGCACTCCGCGGTGGCGATCCCGCTCGGCCACAGCCCCTCGGCGGGAAAGGGTCGCGTCCCGAAGACGCGGTAGAGCATCGCGATGTCGAACAGCGCGCCGAGCACGGCCCCCAGGACCATCGCCGGGACGAGGTCCGGCCTTCCGAAGAGCCACACCATCGAGGCGGGCAACAGCACCGCGTTCGCCCCGCCGAAGGCGGCCGCCGAGATGACCGTCTGGAGCAGGTTCTGCCGCGCGGTGCTGCGCAGGCGGCGGGTCCAGACGAGCGGAATCCGGCCGGCGGCGATTGCGATGACCGCCCCGATGATCGAGCTGTTGGGAGTGATGCCGACGCGGGTCAGGAGCTCCATCCCGACGACTGCGCCGAGGAGCGCCAGCCCCGCCGCGAAGACGAGGGTGACGGGTTCGAAGAGGCTTGGATGCCGGCGGGAGTCGGCGCTTGTCTCCGGAGACACGAGGCGCCGCCGCCAGCGTCAGGCGGACGGCCTGTCGAACCCGCCCGTCGCGGCGAGCGGATCCTCGCGGCCGCCCTCGCAGAGCGCGTGGATGCGCCGGGCCAGTTCCCGGGCGAGCTCCTCGCGGGCGAGAACGACCGGCTTGCCGGTGGCGCCCTCCACTTCCCGCGCCAGGGCGCCGGTGTAGCCGAGGCAGTTCAGGCCGATCACGTCCGCGTCCCGGAAGGCGTCCGCAACCTCCATTACGCCATGGACTTCCGCGTAGGGCGAGAACGACGCGACGACGACCGGGGCGCCGGCTGGAACCCTCCGGCGGGCGTCGTCTTCCTGGCGGGGCTCGGGGATCAGCATGCCGACCGTGGCGCCCGCCGGGCAGGCGGCGGCGAGCGCGGCGTCGAACGCCGCTCCGGCCTTCACCAGCCAGGGACGTTCGCGCACGCCGGTGAACGGGCCGGTGCAGAGGATGGCGGCCAGGGCTCCGGCCGGAACCTCGTCGACCAGGGCCTTAATGCGTTCCTCGAGGAATCCCTCCCCGAGGATGACCTCCTCGCCGGAGGTCAGGCGGGACACGAGCGGCATCTCCCCGTTCCGCGGCCCCCCGGCCGCGACCTCCGCGCGGGACAGACCGTCGAGCGCGCCCCGCTCCACCGGGACGACCGCCTCGGCGGCGCTCCCGAGAAAACCGAGCACCTCCGGCGTGACGTCGGGTCGGGGCGCCTCCCCGATGGTCAGGAAGTGGACAGGCCGCATGAGATGGTCAGCGTACCCGGTCGGGGATGGGATCCGGCCGCCCGCTCCCTACCGATCACCTCACGGGTCCGTGATGCGGGTATAGGCCTCCGGACGGCGGTGGCGGCCGAAGTCGAAGACGTGGCGCCGGTGGTCCGCCCCCAGATCGAGGTCGCAGTCGTGGATGATCAGCTCGTCACCTTCGGTCGAGGCCTCGGCCACGATGTCTCCGGTCGGCGAGACGATCGCGGAGCCGGCGATGAGCCGGTTGCCGTCCTCCTCGCCGCACTTGGCGGCGGCCACCACCCAGGTGGCGTTCTGGTAGGCGCCCGCCTGGAGCGACAGGCGGTGGTGGAACATGCGGAGGTGGGCCGGCTCCCGGTGGTGGATGTTGAACTCCGGGGTGTTGTAGCCGAGCGCGACGAGCTCCACGCCCTGAAGTCCGAGCACCCGCCAGGTCTCCGGCCAGCGGCGGTCGTTGCAGATGCACATGCCGACGACGCCCGAGAACGCCCGCCACACCGGGAAGCCCAGGTTCCCGACCTCGAAGTAGCGCTTTTCGAGATGCTGGAAGGGAGCGTTCGGCAGGTGCTCCTCGTGTCCCGGGAGATGGATCTTGCGGTACCGGCCCACGATTTCGCCCGAGGGGCCGACGAGGATCGCGGTGTTGAACCGCCGCTGGCGGCCCTCCTCCTCGACGAGTTCGGCATAGCCGAGATGGAAGCCGACCCCGTGGCGCGCCGCGGCCTCGAACAGCGGGCGGGTCTCCGGTCCCGGCATGGAGGTCTCGAAGAACGGGTCCGTCGCCGCGATATCCGGATAGAAGACCCGGGGGAAGAAGGTGGTGAGCGTGAGCTCGGGAAACACGACGAACCCGCAGCCGGCGGCGGCGGCCCGCTCGAAGAGCGCCAGGAGGCGCTCCACGACCTCTTCACGCCGCTCGGCGGCCTGGATCCCGCCAACCTGCGCGGCGGCCACCCGAAGTACTCGCATCGGCGAAATGCTAAGCGGTCCTCGGTCGAACGGCGTCGTCGCCACATAATCGCGGGGATGGTGTTCCCGACCCGCGCCGCGCTCCGCCGCGCCCGAACCCCCGCCCTCCTCGGGCTCGCGACCCTCGCCGTCCTGTCCCGCTGCGCCGAACCGGCGCCCCCCGCGGACCCGGCGCCGCCCAACTTCCTCGTCATCATGGCCGACGACCTCGGATACACCGACCTGGGAGCGTTCGGCGGCGAGATCCGCACGCCGAACCTGGATGCGCTGGCGGGACGCGGACTGCGGTTCACCAGCTTCTACACCGCCGCCACCTGTTCCCCGACGCGGGCGATGCTGCTGTCCGGAGTGGATCACCATCTCGCCGGACTCGGCGGGATGGCGAGCCTGATGGGCGAGGACCTGAGGGGACGGGTGGGCTACGAGGGCTTCCTGAACGAGCACGTCTTCCACCTGCCCCAGGTTCTCCGCGACGCCGGCTACTTCACCGCGATCGCCGGGAAGTGGCACCTCGGAGACGCCCCGGAGCACAGCCCGCCGGAGCGGGGCTTCGACCGGTCCTTCGTCCTGCTCAGCGGGGCGGCGAGCCACTTCGAGGACGCCGCCCCGGTGGACACCCTCGACGAGATCGTCTACCGGCGCGACGGGGAGGTCGCGGGACCGCTGCCCGAAGGGTTCTACTCGACGCGGTTCCACACCGACGAACTCATTTCGTACATCGACGAAGCCGCCGGTCGCGGCCAGCCCTTCTTCGCGGTGGCGACCTACACCGCGCCCCACTGGCCGCTCCAGGTTCCCGACGAGTTCCTGGACCTCTACGACGGGGTCTACGACGATGGCTGGGAAGCCCTCGCCCGACGACGGGTCGCGGGGGCGAAGCGGACGGGGATCCTTGGCGCCGACGTCGAGGTTCCTCCCCTGCCCGACTACGCCCGCCGCTGGGACGACCTGGGTCCCGACGAGCAGCGCGTCGAAGCGCGCAAGATGGAGCTCTACGCGGCGATGGTGGAGCGGCTGGACCACCACGTCGGACGGCTGGTGGCCCACCTGGAGGCGACGGGGCGGCTCGGGGACACGATCATCCTGTTCTTTTCGGACAACGGCGCGGCGGGAGAGAACGTCTTCGGGCTGGCCGACAACGAGACCTTCCTGCGGGAGCGGTTCGACCTATCGGAAGAAGCGATGGGCCGCATGGGTTCGTTCGTCTGGTACGGCCCGGAATGGGCGCACGCCGGGACCGCGCCGTACCGCTACTTCAAGCAGTTCGTCCACGAAGGCGGCATCCGGGTCCCGGGCTTCGCCGTGGTCCCGGAGCGCTGGGCGCCGGCGGCGGCCGGAGCGGTCAGCGGCGAGTTCGTCCGGGTCACGGACATCTTTCCCACCGTGCTCGACTTCGCCGGCATCGAGGTCCCCTCGGCGCCCGACCGGATCGGCCCGACCGGACGGTCGCTCGCCCCTCTGCTCACCGGAGCTCCAACCGGGCCCGCCGTCGAGCCGGAGGAAGGCTGGGAGATCTTCGGCCGTCGGGCGTTCCGGCGGGGCCCGTGGAAGGCGGTCTGGCTCGCGCCTCCGCTGGGAGACGCGGCGTGGGCGCTCTACAACCTGGAGGAGGATCCGGGAGAGCTGCGTGACCTGGCCGCCGAGCGGCCGGAGATCCTCGAGGATCTCCTCGAGGGGTGGGACCGCTACGTCGACGAAGCGGGCGTCATCGTGACCGGGGACGACCGCGGCTTCGGCAAGCCGGTCCGGCTCCGCTAGCAGTCCGTTGATAAAGTCGCGTGCAGCGCCGAGAGCGGTGAGGCGCCCGGCCGACAAGGCGCGTGAGCGAGGGCCCCTACCGGGAGAACCGGCATCGGGATGCCGAATGAAACGCAACGATGAGCGCCCCGAAGGGGCGTGGTTCGGGCGGGGCCAGTTCTCCCGGTGGGGGCCATCGCCGCTCGAGCCCCTACCGGGAGAACCGGGCCGCGGGACTTTGTCAACGGGCTGCTAGATGCCGGCGATGGCGGAGTTCGATCTGGTGGTCCGGGGCGGGACCGTCGCGACCGCCTCCGGGACGGCCCGCGCCGATGTGGGGATCGCCGCCGGCGTCGTCCGGAGCCTCGGCGAGGGGCTTCCCCCCGGACGCGCGGAGATCGACGCCCGCGGCAAGCTCGTGCTCCCGGGGGGCGTGGACGCGCACACCCACATCGAGCAGCGCTCGTCGATGGGGGTCATGACCGCCGACGACTTCGAGTCGGCGACGCTGGCGGCGGCCTGCGGCGGAACGACGACGGTGCTCTCGTTCGCGGCGCAGCAGCGCGGCGAATCGCCCCGCGAGGTGGTGGCCGCCTACCACCGCGCCGCCGGCCCGAAGGCCGTGATCGACTACGGGTTCCACCTCATCATGTCGGACCCGACGCCCGAGGCCCTCGAGAAGGAGGTCCCGGCGCTGGTGGACGAGGGCGTGTCTTCGTTCAAGGTCTACATGACCTATGAAGCGGTCCGGGTGAACGACCGGCAGCTCCTCGAGGTGCTGGCGGCGGCGCGCCGGATGGGCGCGCTCACGATGGTCCACGCCGAGAACCACGGCATGATCGGGTGGATGTCAGGGCGGCTGGTGGAGGCCGGTCACGTGGCGCCGAAGTTCCACGCCGTCGGGCACGCCAAGCTCGCCGAGAGCGAGGCCACCGGCCGCGCGATCGGGCTCGCCGAACTGGTGGACGCGCCGCTCTATGTGGTTCACGTGTCCTCGAAGGAAGCGGCCGAAGCCATCGAGGCGGCGCGCTCCCGCGGGCTCAAGGTCTTCGCCGAGACCTGCCCGCAGTACCTGCTGCTGACCGCCGACGACCTCGACCAGCCGGGGATGGAGGGCGCGATGACCTGCTGCAGCCCCCCGCCGCGGGACCGGGAGAGCCAGGAGGCCATCTGGGCCGGACTCCGCGACGGGGTGTTCGATGTGCTCAGCTCGGACCACGCCCCCTACACGATGGACGCGCAGGGGAAGCTGGCGGCGGGCCCCGAGCCGCCTTTCCCGAAGATCTGCAACGGCGTGCCAGGCATCGAGCTCCGTATGCCGCTGGTGTTTTCCGAGGGCGTCGGGCGCGGCCGGATCGGGCTCGAGCGCTTCGTCGAGGTGTGCTGCGAGACGCCGGCCCGCCTCTTCGGGATGTGGCCGCGGAAGGGAACGCTGGCGCCGGGGAGCGACGCCGACCTCGCGGTCTGGGACCCGGACCGGGAGATCACGGTGCGGTGGGAGGACCTCCACGACCGCACTGGCTACACGCCCTACGCGGGGATGCGACTGAAGGGATGGCCGGAGACCGTCGTGCGCCGCGGCGAGGTCGTGGCGCGGGACCGGAGCCCCCTGGCCTCCCCGGGCAGCGGCGCCTTCGTCCGGCGCGGGCGGCCCGAATCGGCCGCCCCGCTGGGGCGGCCCTCCTGGTCGGTGCGGCTGGCCCGCCGCTTCGGTGCGCAGAACTTCCTGGAGTGATCCAGGCCTCCCGCCTTCCGTACCGGAGGGCGGGCGTCGGGAGAGAGGCGCGGCGCGCCCCTCTCCCTCAGGCGCGGCTCAGTTCGTCGAGCCGGAAGCGAGCGCGGCGCGGATCGCCTTGACCGTGATCTCCGAGCGGTAGCGGAACAGGCGACGCCCCCAGGCGCGCGTCTCGTCGAAGGGCTCCAGCTCGACGCCGTTGATCGACGTCAGCCCGGCGGCCCGCCGCTCGGAGAGGCGGATCGAGTTCGGATCCACCGCCGCCATCATCGAGGTGATCGCGTAGTCGTCGTGGATCCCTTCGGGGGTCTGCTCCACTCCCTGCTCGGCGAGCCAGGTCTGGATGCCCTGGTAGTCGTAGAACTCGGGAATGAAGTGGACCGCCGGGGCCCCGTTCCATTCCGCCGTCAACTCCTCGGCGACCGCGCGCATGCCGGCCTGGTTTCCACCGCTATCGCCAACCAGGACGATGTTGGAGAAGCCGCTGGCCTTCAGGCTCCGGCACACGTCGCGAATCACGGCGCGGAAGGTCTCGTCGCTGAGCCCGACCGTGCCCGGGTAGCGCATGTGGCCGGTGGGCGGGTCGAAGTCCCCCTCGGGGACGAGCTTCAGGATCGGGGCGACGAGGGCGTTCCCGAGGTCGCGCGCGATCGCCTCCGTCAGCCCCCGGAGGAGCACGTTGTGCTTGCCGGTCACCAGGTAGGGGCCATTCTGCTCGACGCCGCCGCTGGCCACGATCGCGGTGTGCTTGCCGTCGGCGATCATGTCGCGGACCTCCATCCAGGTCAGGTCCTCGATGAAGACGCTGTCCCGCATGGGGATGGGTCGGGGCTTGTCGGGGGCCGGGCTCTGGGCCCAGGCGGACGGCGCCGCGAAGAGCGCGGCGAGAAGAACGGGGGCGAGTCGCATGGTCGGGAAACTCCTTCGGAAGGCGGCTGGTCGAGGGATCTCAGACGCTGAGTCCCGGTTGTATCACAGTCGTGCGGTAATCCTCGCCCTTCAGGTCGACGCGCCGGCACGCCTCCAGCAGCAGCGAGGCGGACGACTGCGTGATGCGTTCCCCGAGCTCTCCGGCCCCGGCCGGGTGCGACGGATAGATCGTGGTGGCGAGGAGCTTCGCTCCGCTGTCGACCGCGCGAGTGAGGATGGCGTGAAGACGCTCCCGCGCCCACGGGGGGGAGACCACGCCGATATCGTCAAAGACCACGATCTCCGCCGATTCGAGCGGCGCCAGGATCTCCCGCTCGGAGATGTCCTCCTTCCAGGCCTGCTGAAGGCGGAAGAGGAGCTCCGGAACCCGGACGAACCGGGCGGCCGCCGCGATCCGGCGTTCGCGGAGGATCCGGTGCAGCGCCGCCACCATGAGGTGGGTCTTGCCGACGCCCTTCGGTCCGGTGAGAAGCAGACCCTTCCGGACGTCGGGGTAGTCGTCGGCCCAGATGCGGACGATGTCGCGAGCCTTGATGACGTCGTCGTTGAGTTCGTCGAAGTCGGAGAACGTCTTTTCGCGACGAAGCCCCTTGGGAACTCCGGCCTGCGCAAGCGTCAGGGGGGACGGCGCCATGCCGGGGCAGTGGCAGGGCGCGACCGCGCCAGCGCCGTCCGGCGTGACAACCGGACGCCAGCCGGTCCCGCCGCACTTCGGGCAGGGACCGCGCTCCGACACGGCTATTCGCCCGCAGAACCGTCCGATCCGCGGTTCGCCGAACTTGCCGGAACCAGATCGGCGCGGGGAAGCCGGACCAGCGCGTGGCGCGTCTCGAGGCTCAGCGCCGCCGGATCGCGCGCCAGGTCCCGGTGGACGAACTCGGTGAACTGGCGAACCTCCTCCTGCATGCGCTGCATCTTCTCCCGCATCTGGAGAATGATGTCCACTCCGGCGAGATTCACGCCGAGCTCGCGGAGGTTCAGGATCGTCTGGAGGCGCTGGAGATCGGCGTCGGTGTAGACGCGGGTGTTCCCTTCGGTGCGCGACGGCCGCAGCAGCCCCTCGCGCTCGTAGAGACGCAGGGTCTGCGGATGGATGTCGTAGAGCTCCGCCACCGCGCTGATCATGTAGACGCCCTTGCGGCGCTCGGCGCTCATGCCGAGCCCTCCGCCCCGGCGGCGTCCGCGAAGGAAGCGCGCAGGTCGTCGCGCGGCGAGTCGGGATAGCGCTCGGCGAGTTCGCGCAGCAGGTCGCGCGAGCGGTCGTCCCGGATCTCGGGAATCCGCACCTTGACCTCGAGGAAGAGGTCTCCCGGTTCTCCTCCGGGGACCGCCGGAACCCCTCGTCCGGCGAGCCGGATCCGGGCCCCGGGCTGCACCCCCGGCGGAAGGCGCACCGTCACCGGCCCGGTCAGGGTTGGCGCCTCGACCTTGCCGCCGACGGCGGCCTCCGCCAGCGTGAGCGGCAGCGGGCAGATCACATTGCCGCCCCGGCGCTTCAGGACCGGATGAGGCTCCACCTCGACGTGAAGCCGCAGGTCCCCGTCCGGTTCGCTCCGCACCCCCTGGTGGCCCGCCCGCGCGACGACGATGGTGGCCCCGTCCATCACGCCGGCGGGGACCCGCGCCACGACCCGCCGGGGACGCGCGCGGCGCCCGCGTCCAGCGCACTCGCGGCAGTGGGTGTGGAACAGTTGCCCCCGCCCCTCGCAGTCGCCGCAGGGCCGGACGAAGACCATGTGGCGGAACCGGCGCAGCCGGCGGCCCTCGCCGCGGCAGGCGGTGCACTCCACCCCGGATTCGGCGAGCCCCTCGCGGACCGGCCGCTCACCTTGCCCGCCGCAGGCGCCGCAGCCCTCCTTCCGGAGGATCCGCAGCCGCACCTGTTTCCCTTCGAGCGACTCCAGAAACGACAGCTTCGCGCGGGCGTGGATGTGGTTCCCGCCAGCGCTCGCGGACTCGGCCTCCGTCCCGCTCCCGAACAGTTCGTGGAGCGGCCGCTCGTCGGGCGACGGCTCGTGGCCAAAGTCGAAACCGGCGAAGCCGTAGCGCTTGCGCTTCGGTCGGGGCGGCGGCGGCTCCCGGTCCCCGCGCTCGTCGTATTCGGCGCGCCGATCCGGGTCGGCGAGGACCTCGAAGGCGTGCTGGACGAGCCGGTACCGCTCCTCGACGACGAGGTCGTTCGGGTTCAGGTCCGGATGGAGCCGGCGCGCGAGCCTCCGGTAGGCGCTGCGGATGCGGGCGAGGTTCGCGGTGGGCTGGACCCCGAGGACCTGGTAGTAGTCCACCCGCCGGGCCATCGCCGTCCGTTCCCGTTCCGCGTCAGGAATCCACGATTTCCGCGTCCACGATGTTGTCGTCGGCGGCGCCGTTGCCCCGGCCGGAACGCTTCGAGCCGCCCGGCGGCGGAGGCGGCGGCGCCTGCCCGTCACCCGCGGCGGCGTCGCCCTGGGTCTTCTGACGGTACATCAGCTCGGCCAGCCGGTGACTCGCCTTCTCGAGCTCTTCGCGGGCCTTGCGGATCCGGTCCATGTCCTCGTCCTTGAGGGCGGCCCGCGCCTGGGCGACCGCGGCCTCGACCTCGGCGGTCGCGGAAGCGTCATCGAGATTCGCCCGGTTCTCGTTCAGCATCTTCTCGACCTGGTGCGCGAGCGAGTCGGTCTCGTTCCGGAACTCGACGTCGGTCCGACGCGCCTTGTCGGCGTCCTCGTTGGCGGTCGCCTCGGACTTCATCCGCTCGATCTCGTCCTTGGACAGGCCGCTCGAGGCGGTGATCGTGATCGCCTGCTCCCGCCCGGTGGCCTTGTCCTTCGCCGAGACGTTCACGATGCCGTTCGCGTCGATGTCGAAGGTGACCTCGATCTGGGGGATGCCGCGCGGCGCCGGCGGGATGCCGACGAGGCTGAACTTGCCAAGCGTCCGGTTGTCGCTCGCCATGGCGCGCTCCCCCTGGAGCACGTGGACTTCGACCTGCGGCTGGTTGTCGGCGGCGGTCGAGAAGGTCTCGCTCGCCCGGTGCGGGATCGTGGTGTTGCGCTCCACCAGACGGGTGAAGACGCCCCCAAGCGTCTCGATGCCGAGCGACAGCGGAGTGACGTCCAGGAGGAGGATGTCCTTTTTCTCGCCGGAGAGCACGCCCGCCTGGGTCGCCGCGCCGAGCGCCACGACCTCGTCCGGGTTGACGCCCTGGTGCGGGGCCACCCCGAAGATCTTCCGGGCCATTTCCTGGACCCGCGGGATGCGGGTCGTGCCGCCGACGAGCACGACTTCGTCCACCGAGGCCGAACCGAGGCCGGCGTCCTCGATCGCCTGCCGGCAGGGCTGCTCGGTGCGGTCGAGCAGGTCCTCGATCAGGGCCTCGAACCGGGAGCGGGTCAGCGTGAGCTCGAGGTGCTTCGGCCCCTCGGCGTCGGCGGTGATGAACGGAAGGTTGATCTGGGTCTCGAGGGTGGTGGAGAGCTCGATCTTGGCCTTCTCGGCGGCGTCCTTCAGGCGCTGCACCGCCATCGGGTCCTTCCGCAGGTCGATGCCGTGCGACTTCCGGAACTCCACGACCATCCAGTCCATCACGACGTTGTCGATGTCATCGCCGCCGAGCGCGGTGTCGCCGTTCGTGGACCGGACCTCGACGACTCCGTCGCCGACTTCCAGGATCGAGATGTCGAAGGTGCCGCCCCCGAAGTCGTAGACGGCGATCTTCTCGTTGCCCTTCTTCTCGAGCCCGTACGCCAGCGCGGCCGCGGTGGGCTCGTTCACGATGCGCACGACATCGAGTCCGGCGATCTCTCCGGCGTCCTTGGTCGCCTGCCGCTGCGAGTCGTTGAAATAGGCGGGAACGGTGATGACGGCCTTTTCGACCGGCCCCCCGAGGTAGTCCTCGGCCGAAGCCTTCATCTTCTGGAGCACCATCGCCGAGATCTCCGGCGGGGTGTACCCCTTCCCGGCGAGGCGAACCTCGATCCCGCCGTCGCCCTTCCTCGCGACCTCGTAGGTCGAGGACTCGCGCTCGTCGGCGGCCTCGTCGTAGCGGCGGCCCATGAACCGCTTGATGGAGGAAACGGTGTTCCCGGGGTTCGTGATCGCCTGCCGCTTCGCCACCTCGCCCACGAGGCGCTCGTTCGACTTGGAGATCCCCACGACCGAGGGGGTGGTTCGCCCCCCTTCGGCGTTCGGGATGATCACGGGCTGACCACCCTCCATGACGGCCACGACCGAGTTCGTGGTCCCCAGATCGATGCCGATGATCTTGCTCATTCGAAATCAGACTCCTGTTCCGGCGAATTCCGGTCTCGGGGTCTGGCGCGGGCTCGTCGCTGCTCCAACGGGAGGTTCAGCAGCCCCGCCCTCCCCTTTGCGAGGAGAAGTATATACGCAGTTAGTGAAGATGATCTGAGTCAGGAGCTGTCAAGCCAGGGACCGCAATCAGGTCAGCGCGAGGACGCGGACCGGGCGGCGCGGTCTAGCGGAGGAGTTCGCGGATCGCGGGCTCGAGGACATCCCGCGACTGGAAGTTCACGAAGTGGCGGACGATGAGCCCTTCGCGGTTCGCGAGGAACAGCGTCGGGAAGATGTTCACGTTCCCCAGCTCGGCGCGATCCTCCTCCGTCAGGTGCAGGTTCTCGAACCCGACGCCGCCCTTCGCGATGTGGGCCTGGCGATCGGCATCGGTGTAGGGGAGCTTGAGGACGCGGTCGGCGTTCAGCCCGATGATCGTGAGTCCCTCACCCGAGATGTCCTGGTGGAGCTCCTCGAGCACCGGAGCGATCTGGACGCAGGGAGGGCAGTTCGTGAACCACACGTAGACCAGCGTGGCGTCGTTCATGTGGTCAGCGACCGCGAGGTCGCCCCCGGCGAAGCGCTCGCCGGAGATCGCGGGGAGGGAGCGCCCCTCCCACCCGGTCAGGCTGCGGCTCACCGCCATGGCGAACCGGTCGTCGGCGCGCACCATGTCCTGGTTGATCGACACGAGGTTCCCGTCGCCGTCACGCGTCAGGAAACGGGGAACCCGGGGATCCGACTCCATGATCCGGAGCACGACGTCCACCGCGGACTCGTCATAGAGCGAGAACTGCCCGGCGATCTCGGTCAGCGTGGGCAGCCGTCCTTCCCTGCCCTCGAACTCGACGATGAACAGCGGAGTGCGGAAGAAGATGTCGTTCAGCCGGTCGAGCGCGCGCTGTTCCTCCGGCGCCTGGAAGCGCTCCACCAGCGCCGAGAGCAGCAGGCGCTCGCCCGGCTGGAGGGAGTCGCGGACATGCTCGAGGATGCGTCGTTCGGCGTCAGCCTGCGAGGACTGGGCCGCCGCCGGAACGACTGCGAAGAGCGCGAGGAACGAAGACAGGACAAGGGCGAGCAGGGGCATGTTCCGGATTCTAAGGAGTTCCCGGCCGCGTTGCCCGGGCGACGCCGCATGGGGGTAGACTCGGAGGGCGTGGAGCGCCTGCCGGAACCCTTCCGCCGCCACGTCCGGCGTGGTCTCCCGGCGCGCCGTGGAGGCTCCGGCCGCCTCGTCGCCGCCGTTTCGCTCCTCGTCGCCGCCGGATGCGCCGAGCGCGTCCTGCCGGAGATACCGGTCGCGCCGGTCACCGGCTGGAACTACGTCGAGAGCCGGCGGCCGGCGGGCGGCGCCGACCTGACCGCGCCGCAGCAGGAGACACTGGAGACGGGCTGGGCCTGGCTCCTGGCCGCGAACCTGCGGGAGGCCGAGGGCGCGCTTCAGCCGCTGCTCGCCGAAGCTCCGGAGGATCCCGGGGTCCTCGCGGCCTCCGGTTATCTCGAACTGCGCCGGGGCCGCCCCGAACTCGCGGAGCCGCTCTTCGACGAGGCGCTGGCGCGGGACGCCGGGAGCGCCCTCGCGGCGCTCGGCGGCGTCCTGACCGCGCTCGGGTCCGAGGACCGCGAGACGCTCTATTCGCGATTGCGGCGGCTCGAAGCGATCGAGCCCGAGGCGCCCGCGGTCGTGGAGCTTCTTCCCGATGTGGTCCGGGAGGTCGCCGACAGCCGACTCGCCGCCGCCCGGGACGCCGTCCGCGCCGGCGCCGCCGGGTCGGAGATCGCCGAGGCCTACGCGGCCGCGCTCGAAGCGGTCCCCGATTCGATCGACCTGGTGTTCGAAGCCGCCGAGGCGGCCGCCGCGGCGGGCGGGGGCGAGCAGGCGAGGCGTTGGTTCGAACAGGTCGCCCGGGACCCCGATGCGGGGGAGCGGGAAGCGCTCACCGCCTCGATCGAGGTCGCCCGGCTGCTGGCCGAGTCGGGCCGGGTCGCCGAGGGGCTGACGCGGATTGACCGGATCCGGGCCGATGCGCGCCTCGGGCGGCAGCCCGATCTCCGGGAGCGGGCCCGGGAGCTCGCGGACCGCCTCGCGTACGCCCGGCTCACCGAGCGCTACGACCGGATCCGGGAGACCGAGCGGGGAACCCGGGAACAGCTCGCCGCGGCGCTCGTGCTGGCGCTCGGCATCCCCGACCCGGACACCGGGGGCGCGAGGGTCGTGATCGCGGTGGACCTCGAGCGAAGCTGGGCGGCGGACCAGATCCTCGCCGCCGTGGGCGCGGGATATCTGAGGCTCTTCCCGGACAACACCTTCAAGCCGCGCGACTACGTGACGCGGGCGGAACTCGCCGAAGCTCTCGACGCCGCGCTCGCGGCCCTCGACCGCGCCGCGTGGCGCGACGCCGGCGAGGGCGCATCGGAGCTGGAGTTCAACGACGTGCCCCGCGGCCGGCGGACCAGCGGGGCCATCGACCGCGCGGTCGGGCTGGGGCTCCTCGCCGCCCCGGGCGGGGCCTTCCGCCCGCTCGACTTCGCCTCCGGCGCGGAGATCGTGCGCGCCGTGGAGGCCCTGCGCGACCGGCTCGGTCGAAGCTGACGCATCCGCGGCCTCGCGGTCCCGTCACGCCGGGCGCCGCCGCTTGTGATGAGATAGGCGGCATGTCCCTCGACGCTCGCCCCGGCTCCCTCCTTCCGCGTCTCCGCCCCGTGTGGGGGCTCGTGCTGGCCCTCGCGACGCCATGGGGCGCGGCGGCGCAGGAGCGGACCCTCACCGTTTCGCCGCAGTCGCTCGAGCTGCGCGTCGGGCAGACGGCCACGATCACCGCCGACCTCACCGGAGGAGAGGCGGGAACCGGCGCCGGGATCCTCTTCTTCTCGCTCGACCCGACGGATGTGAGCGTCTCCCACCGGGGCGTGGTGAGCGCCCACCGGGCGGGCGACCACACGCTGGTGGCGCTCGCGCCCGCCGCCGGGACGACCCCCGGCTTCACCCGCGCGGACGACCCGGGGCTCCGGGTGGAGATTCCGGTGCGCGTCCTGCCGTCCGAGCTCGCGTCGCTTCGCTTCGAAGGCTTGCCGGCGCAGGTCCTCGTCGGCGCCAGCGTCCCGGTGCGCGTCCTCGCCGAGGACACCGGATCGGAACCGCGGGACGTCCGTCCGGAACTCGCCGCGTCCCCCGGGACGCTGGCGGTCGCCTCGACCTTCGGTCCGCTGTTCGAGGGGACGTACCACGCCCACCCGTTCTACGACCGCCCGCGACCGCCGACCTACCTCGCCGACGCGGCGGGGGTGCTGCGGGCGCTGACGCCGGGAACCGTGACCCTGACCGCCCGGCTCGGCGAGCTCTCCGCCGAGACGGAGATTGAGGTCCTGCCCAACCCGGCGCGCTCGCTCGCGCTGTCGGCCGTCTTCGCCGGCGAGCCGCTCGACGGCGCGGTGCGCACCGGGGACGTCGTGCGGTTCGAGGCCGAGGCGCGGGACGGTTCGGGCGAGCCGGTTCCCGAGGCCCCGGTGCGCTACTCCCTCGAATCCCACCCGGACCCCAGCCGCTACGACACCGTGGGGGCCGGCGCCGCGGCGCAGGTCCTGGCGGACGGCCGGTTCGTCGCCGAGCAGCCCGGGCTCTATCTCGTCGCCGCCTCTTCGGGAGCGGCCCGCGCCGAGCGGGCGGTCCAGGTCGTCCCGCGGGATGTGGGAATGGCGATCGAATTCGTCGGGCACGCCCCGGTGCGGGACCGGGCGAGCTCCGACCTGTGGATCTGGGAGGGAGTGGACGGGCGCGACTACGCGGCGCTCGGAACCTGGAACGCCGACGGCCACGCGCTGTTCTTCGATGTGACCGATCCCGCGAACATGCAGCGGATCTCGGAGATCCAGGTGGACGCCCGGACGGTGAACGACGTGAAGGTCTCGGCGGACGGAAGGACCGCGGTCATCACCCGCGAAGGCGCCTCGAACCGCCGCAACGGCTTCGTGATCCTCGATGTCTCGGACCCGAGGAACCCGGAGGTCCTGTCCCGGTTCGACGACGAAATGACCGGCGGAGTCCACAACGTGTTCCTCCACGAGGGCCACATCTACGCGATCAACAACGGAAGCCGGTGGGACGTGGTGAACGCCGAGGATCCGTCGAACCCGTTCCGGGTCTCGCGGTTCGCCGATCCCCGACCGGGCCGCAGCGTCCACGATGTCTGGGTCCACGACGGGATCGCGTTCCAGGCCGGAAACACCGACGGCCTCGTCGTCGTCGACGTGGGCGGCGGGGGGATGGGCGGCTCGCCCCGGAACCCGGTCGAAATGGGTCGCCTCTACCAGTTGACCGGCTGGAACCACGCGGTCTGGCCGTTCCGCAGCCGCTCGGCCGACCGGTTCTACATCGTGACCGGGGACGAATCCCATCCGGTGAACCCGAGGATCCCCGGGCCCATCATCTCGTGGGAGGAGCGGATGCCCTCCCGCGCGATGGGATTCATCCACATCAACGAGTTCGACGACCCCGAGCGTCCGGTGGAGATCGCGCGCTACCGGGTCCCGGAGGCCGGTCCCCACAACCTCTGGATCGATCTCGACGAGGACCTCATGTACGTGGCGTACTTCAACGGGGGCCTGCGGGTCGTGGATGTCTCCGGGGAGCTCGTCGGGGATCTCTACCGGCAGGGGCGCGAGGTCGCCAAGTTCTACTCCGATGACCCGCAGGGGTTCATCCCGAACGCCCCATTCGTCTGGGGGCCCCAGCCGCACAAGGGGACGATCTTCTTCTCGGACTTCAACAGCGGGCTGTGGGCGGTTCGCCTCGTCCCTTCGGAAGACCGCTCGCCCTCCACCCTCGAATAGGCCCACTCCCACCGTGGATCCGCCGCCAGCCGGACACCGGCGGGCGCCCCGACCCGACGCTCTCCCGTGACGCGGCTGCTGAACATCGGGACGCTGGCTTTCCCGGTGTGGGTGCTCGCCGCGAGCGGGATCGCACTCGCGCGGCCCGGCGTCTTCACCTGGTTCAGCGGGCCGCTGATCCCGATCGGGCTCGGGCTCATCATGCTGGCGATGGGCCTCACCCTCGAAGTGGAGGACTTCCGCCGGGTCCTGCGACGGCCGGCGCCGATCGGGCTGGGCGCCGCGCTGCAATTCGTGGTCATGCCCACGATGGGGTGGAGCGTGGCGGCGGCGATGGGGCTCCCCACCGAATTCGCGGTGGGGCTCATCCTGGTTTCCTGCTGCCCCGGCGGGGTCGCCTCGAACGTCATCTCCTACCTGTCGCTCGCCGACGTGCCGGCGTCCGTCTCGATGACCGCGGTCTCGACCGCCGCCTCGGTGGCGATGACGCCGCTCCTGACCGCGTGGCTCGCCGGCAGCCGGATCGACGTCCCGGCGGGAGGCCTGCTGCTGAGCACGTTCCAGGTCGTCGTGCTCCCGATCCTCGCCGGGCTCTTCCTGAAGAGCTCCTTCCGGAAGCTCACGAACGCCGTCCTGCCGTTCGGGCCGTTCGTCTCGGTGATCCTGATCACGCTCATCGTGGCCTCGATCATCGGCGCCAGCCGCGCCGCGATCCTCGAGTCGGGCGCGACCCTGCTGGTCGCGGTCTTCTGGCTCCACCTCGGCGGGTTCGGTCTCGGCTACGGCCTCACCCGGCTGCTGGGACGCGGCGAACGAATCGCCCGCACCGTCGCGATCGAGGTCGGGATGCAGAACTCCGGCCTCGGCGTCGTCCTCGCCCGGCAGAACTTCCAGGACCCGCTGGTCGCGGTTCCGAGCGCGATGTCGAGCCTGATGCATTCGCTGTTCGGCAGCCTGTTCGCCGGACTCTGCCGGTGGCGAGCGGACCGCAGCGCGCCGGATCCGGGAGAAACGACGTGACTCCCGGCCGATCCCCGGCCCGGTCGCCGAGCGTCCCCGGACGCCGGGCCTCTTCGGCGTCCCGCAATTTCCCGCCCCCACGGAGGTTTCCCGCGTGATCTTTCGATCGTTGATGACCGGACTGTTGACTGTCGGCTGGGTCGGAACCGGCCTCGCCGCCCCGGCGCAGGATGCCCCGGCGGAGGAGAAGGAAGCGGAGGGACTGCCGCTCGCAGCGGCGGAGACCCTGTCCTTTACCGTGACCGAGGGCACCTGGATGTCGCTCGACCTGTCGCCGGACGGGCGGACCATCGTCTTCGAGCTGCTGGGAGACCTCTACACCCTGCCGGTCGAGGGCGGAACCGCCACCCGGATCATCGGGGAGATGTCCTTCGAGAGCCAGCCGGTGTGGTCGCCCGACGGGACGCAGGTCGCGTTCGTGAGCGACCGCAGCGGCGTCGAGAACCTCTGGGTTGCGAACGCCGACGGAAGCGAACCGCGCGCGCTCACGAAGGACGGGCCCACCCGGGACCGCCCGCAGCTCATGGTGTCTCCGAGCTGGACCCCGGACGGCGAATACCTGCTCGTGTCGCGCTCGCGTCCGCCGGACCGGACCGCCGGCGTGTTCCTCGTCCACCGGGACGGGGGCGCCGGAGTCCGGCTAGGCGAGGCGCCGTCAGAACCCACCCCCGGGGCCGGCGGCCCCCAACCGCCGAACCGCCTCGGCGCGGTCGCTTCGCCCGATGGCCGCTCGATCTACTTCTCCGAGCGGCGCGGGACCTTCAACTACAACGCGCAGTTCCCGATCTGGCAGGTCGTCCGGTTCGACCGGGTCACCGGCGAGGAAACCACGATCACCAGCGCCCCCGGCAGCGCGATGCGGCCGCTGCTGAGCCCGGACGGGCGCCACCTGGTCTACGCCACCCGCCATCGGACCGAGACCGCGCTCCGGGTCCGCGAGCTCGAGACCGGAGAAGAGCGCTGGCTCGTCACCGGCGTGACCCGGGACGACCAGGAATCCCGCGCCAGCCGCGACACGATGCCGGGGTACGCGTTCACGCCGGACGGGTCCTCGATCATCGCGACGGTGGACGGCGGGTTCCGCCGGATCGACTTCGAAACCGGGGCGATGACCGAAATCCCCTTCACCGCATCCGTCGAGGCCGAGGTCGGCGCCCGGCTCCACTTCCCCCGACGCGTCGACGACGGACCCGACGTAACCGCCCGGATCGTTCGCTGGCCGCGGATCTCGCCCGACGGGAGCACGCTCGTCTTCTCCGCCTTCAGCCGGCTCTACCGGATGAATCTGCCCGACGGGACCCCGACGCGTCTGACCGACTCGACCGAGGACGAGTTCATGCCGGCGTGGTCGCCGGACGGCGGCCGGGTCGCCTACGTGACCTGGTCGAGCGACGGGGGCCACCTGAAGTCGGTGGCCGCGGCCGGCGGAAGCGGGACAACGCTGACGACGCGCACCGCCTTCTACGCCGAACCCGCCTGGCATCCCGAGGGCGACCGGATCGTCCTGCGGCGGGCCCCGGTCAAAGAACACCTCTATTCCTTCCTGCGGGAGATGGATGGGGCGTCGGATCTCTACGGACCGGACGCCCCCCGGGGCGGCGAAATCGGCGGCATGCGCGCCGCCGAGCTGAGCGAGCTGCTGGTGGTTCCCGCTTCCGGCGGAGAGGCGGAAGTCCTCGGGCCATCGGAGAACGGACGCTTTCCGCACTTCACAAACGACCCCGACCGGGTCTTCCTGACCGTCGGAAGCGAAGGCCTGGTCTCCTTCCGGCTCGACGGGAGCGACCGGCGCCATCACCTCAAGGTGAGCGGCCGGGGCGCGGGCCGCAATCCTCCGCCGGCGAGCCAGATCGTGCTCGCTCCCGACGGCCGGAGCGCGCTGTTCGAGCTGCAGAACCGCCACTTCGTGGTCCCCGTCCCGCAATTCGGGAACCGGACGCTCGAGATCCAGGTGGGGCGCGGAGAAGCCCCGGTTCCGGTTCAGGAGGTCGCGCCCGAAGGGGGCGACAACCTGGGCTGGTCCCGCGACGGATCGGCGCTCGTCTGGTCGCTGGGCAACCGGGTGTACCGCAAGGACGCCGCCTCGGTCGGCGATGACGACGCCCCGGAGCCCGAAGTCTTCGACGCGGTCGTCACGGAACCGCGAGCGCGCCCGACCGGGACCCTCCTGCTCCAGAACGCCGCCCAGGTCCTGACCATGAACGGCGAGGAGATCCTCCGGGGCGCCGACGTGCTCGTCGAAGGCCACCGGATCGCCGCGGTCGGCGCCGGACTCGAGGCGCCGGAGGGCGCGCGGGTCGTGGACGTCTCCGGCAAGACCGTGATGCCGGGCTACGTGGACGCCCACGCCCACATGTGGGCGCCGAGGGGAGTCCACCAGCGCCAGGTCTTCCAGCACCTCGCGAATCTCGCCTACGGGGTCACCACCACCCGGGATCCGCAGACCTCGACGGCGGACGTGTTCGCCTACCGCGACCTCCAGGAGGCCGGCCGGATCCTCGCGCCTCGCATCTACGCGACCGGGCCGGGCATCTTCTCCCGTTCCGGGGTCTACGACGCCGAGGCGGCGGATCTCTTCCTGAAGCGCTACGGCGCCGACGGCTACGACGCGATCACCATCAAGCAGTACATCGCCGGAGACCGGATCGTTCGCCAGTGGGTGGCGATGGCGTCCATGAAGCACGAGCTGACCCCCACGACCGAGGGAGCCCTCGACCTGAAGCTGAACCTGACCCAGATGATCGACGGCTACTCCGGGCACGAACACAGCCTCCCGATCATCCCGATCTACGACGATGTGGCGCAGTTCGTGGCGCGCACCCGGACCTACTACACGCCCACGATCCTGGTGGCCTACGGCGGACCCTGGAGCGAGAACTACTACTTCCAGAACACCGATGTGGTCCGCGACGAGAAGCTGGCCCGGTTCATCCCGGCCGGGATCCTCGACAACATGGTGCGCCGCCGGGGGCAATGGTTCCTGCCCGAGGAGTACGTCCACGAGGGCATCGCCGAGGGCTGCACCCGGGTGATCCGCGCCGGAGGCCGCTGCGCCCTCGGCAGCCACGGACAGCTCCAGGGGCTCGGCGCCCACTGGGAGCTGTGGGCGCTCCAGTCGGGCGGGCTGACCGAGCACGAGGCGCTCATCGCGGCGACCCTCTACGGGGCGGAGGCGATCGGGCTCGAGCAGGACCTGGGAACGCTCGAGGCCGGCAAGCTGGCGGACATCCAGATCCTCGACGCCGACCCCCTCGAGGACATCCGCAACACGAACTCGGTGCGGTTCGTGATGCTCGGCGGCAACCTCTACGATGCCGCCGACATGTCCCAGATCTGGCCAGTCGAACGCCCCGCCCCGGAGCGCTTCTGGGCGAACGACAGCCTGCCGGGCCGGTAGCCGCCGGAGAACCTCCGGGGAGGCCGCCCTGGGGCGCCTCCCCGAGGGCTCGCGCCCCGGAGCGAGCGGCGAGGCGATTCCCGCCGTCGCCAGCGGCGCCGGGTTGGACACAATGCACCGCATGACGAACCTGCGGAATCACGTCCTCCCCCTCGCCACCCTTCGATCCGGCGTCGGCCTGCTCGCCGCCGCGCTGCTGGCCGGGTGCGGCGGCGGGCTGGACTACCCGGACACCCCGAGACAGGACCTCACCGAGACGCTCCACGGCGTCGAAGTGGCCGACCCCTACCGGTGGCTGGAAGACGACCGCGACCCCGAAGTCCTCGCCTGGGTGGACGCCCAGAACGAAGTGACCTTCGACTACCTCGAGTCGCTGCCGGGGCGGGACGAGCTGGAGGCGCGGCTGACCGAACTCCAGGACTACGCCCGCCGGAGCGCGCCGTTCCGCTTCGGGCCCCACTGGTTCGTCCGGGCCAACGACGGCCTCCAGGACCAGGATGTCCTCTACCGGACCCCGGGCCCCGGGACCCCGGAAGACGAGTGGGAAGTCCTGATCGACCCGAACGCGCTCTCGGAGGACGGTACGGTGAGCCTGGGGATGACGTCGTTCACGAAGGACGGCGCGCTCATGGCCTACGCGCTCGGCGAGGCGGGGTCCGACTGGCGGGAGTTCCGCGTGCTCGAAGTCGACTCCGGCGAGGAGCGCGAGGACCGTCTCCGCTGGATCAAGTTCTCGGGCGCCGCCTGGACGCACGACAACGGCGGCTTCTTCTACGCCCGCTACCCCGAGCCCGACCCGGACGCCGCCCAGGGCGGCGTGAACCGCAACCAGACCATCTGGCACCACCGCCTCGGAACCCCGCAGGACTCCGACGAACTGGTCTACGCCCGGCCGGACGAGCCGGACTGGCTGTTCGGCGCCGAGGTCTCCGACGACGGGCGTCACCTCGTCCTCAGCATCCGGGAGGGGACGAGCGACGACAACCGGATTCACCTGCTGGACCTCGGCCGCGCCGATGCGCCGCAACCCTCCGGGGAGGCGACGCCGCTGCTGGACGAACTGGATGCGGCCTACCAGTACCTCGGCAACGACGGGACCCGCTTCTACTTCCGCACGAACCGGGACGCCCCCCGCTACCGGATCATCGCGGTCGACATCCGCCGCCCCGCGCCGGAGAACTGGCTGGAACTCGTTCCGGAGGCGGAGTCCACCCTCGAGACCGCCCGGATCGTCGGCGACCGCCTGATGCTCGCCTACCTCGAGGACGCGAAGAGCCGGCTGGCGGTCCACACGCTGGACGGCGACCACGAGCGGGACGTGGAGCTGCCGGGCATCGGTTCCGTGGGGCAGTTGACCGGCGGGCGGGAGGACGATGCGCTCCACTTCGCCTTCTCGTCGTTCCTGAACCCTCCTTCAGTCTTCCGCTACGACCTCGCTTCCGGCGAGACGACCCCGCACTGGGCGCCCGACTTCGATTTCGATTTCGACCAGTACGAGACGAACCAGGTGTTCTTCGCGTCCCACGACGGAACCCAGGTTCCCATGTTCCTGACGCACCGCAAGGAGTTCTCGCGCGACGGGAACAACCCGACGCTGCTCTACGGCTACGGCGGCTTCAACATCAGCCTGCGGCCGAGCTTCAGCCCGTGGAACCTGGCCTTTCTCGAGCGCGGCGGGGTCTACGTCCAGGTGAACCTGCGCGGCGGCGGCGAGTACGGGGAGGAGTGGCATCAGGCCGGGACCCGCGAGAACAAGCAGAACGTGTTCGACGACTTCATCGCCGCCGCCGAGTTCCTCATCCACGACTCGGTGACGCGCCCCTCGCGCCTGGCGATCGCCGGAGGGTCGAACGGCGGACTCCTGGTGGGCGCGGTGCTGAACCAGCGGCCGGAGCTGTTCGGCGCGGCGCTCCCCGCCGTCGGCGTCATGGACATGCTCCGGTTCCACAAGTTCACGATCGGGTGGGCGTGGGCCTCCGACTACGGGAGCCCGGAGGATCCCGAGATGTTCGAGGTGCTGCGGGCTTACTCGCCCTACCACAACCTCGCTCCGGCGGAGGACTGGCCTCCAACGCTGGTCACGACCGCGGACCACGACGACCGGGTCGCCCCCGGCCACTCGTTCAAGTACGCCGCGCGCCTTCAGGAGGTCCAGGGTGACTCCGAGGCCCCGGTCCTGCTGCGCGTCCAGAAGAGCGCCGGCCACGGCGGAGGCATGCCGGTGTCGATGCGGGTGGCGCTTCAGGCGGACCGCTGGGCGTTCGTCATGCACCACCTGGGGATGGAGTGAGGCGTCGGCCAACCGGGCGGATCCGGTGCGCCCGGGTCCGTCCGGACGGCCGTTTCGGCGAACAGCGCTACATCGGATAAAGATTCACTCAGATTTATATGGTGCGGATCGGCTAAAAGCTTGACAACGGCCCGCGCCGCGCCTATCTTTCCCCGCGTCCGAGGTCTGTGCGCTCTCCCGAGCCTCGAGGGCCTCGACCGGCCCGGCCTCCGGGACGTCCATGAACCGCTGCGCGGCCGGTCTGCGGACGCGCGAACCCCAGAGGAGACAGGTCCTGATGAACATCAAACCCCTGAGGGAGAACGTCGTCCTCCGCCGCCTCGAAGCCGAGGAGGAGCGGATCGGCTCCATCATCATCCCGGACACCGCCAAGGAGAAACCCATGACGGCGAAGGTCGTGGCGGTGGGCGACGGCAAGGTCCTCAAGGACGGCAGCCGGCAGGCCCCCGAGGTCAAGGTCGATGACACCGTCCTGATCGGCAAGTACTCGGGCTCCGAAGTGAAGCTCGACGGCGAGGACTTCCTCATCGTCCGCGAGGACGAGATCCTGGGCATCGTCGCTTAGGCGCGCCCGCAGCAAGGAGAACGAATCCAGAAAATGGCCAAGAAGATCGTTTACAACGAGGAAGCCCGTCAGGCGGTCCTCCGCGGCGTCAGCAAACTGGCCGCCGCCGTGCGCGTCACTCTCGGACCGAGGGGGCGCAACGTCGTCCTCGAGAAGAAGTTCGGATCCCCGGTCGTCACCAAGGACGGCGTGACCGTCGCCAAGGAAGTCGACCTCGAGGACGCCGTCGAGAACCTCGGCGCCAAGATGGTGCGCGAGGTCGCCTCCAAGACCTCCGATGTCGCCGGCGACGGAACCACCACCGCCACCGTGCTGGCTCAGTCCATCTTCCGCGAGGGCCTGCGCAACGTCACCGCCGGCTCGAACCCGATGGAGCTCAAGCGCGGGATCGACAAGGCGGTCGCCGCGGTGGTCAGCAGCATCCAGAGCGAGTCGAAGGAAGTCAGCGGCGAGATGATCGCCCAGGTCGGCACGATCTCGGCCAACGGCGATCGGGAGATCGGCGGCATCATCGCCCAGGCGATGGAGAAGGTCGGCAAGGACGGCGTGATCCAGGTCGAGGAGAGCCGGACGCTCAACACCGAGCTCGAAGTCGTGGAGGGCATGCAGTTCGACCGCGGCTACCTGTCGCCGTACTTCGTGACCGACTCCGAGCGGATGGAAGCCGTGCTCGACGACTGCCTGGTGCTCGTCCACGAGAAGAAGATCTCGAGCATGAAGGACATGCTCCCGGTCCTTGAGAAGGTCGCCCAGGCCGGCAAGCCGCTCGTGGTGATCGCCGAGGATGTGGAGGGCGAGGCCCTCGCCACGCTCGTGGTCAACAAGCTGCGCGGCACGCTGAAGGCGGCGGCGGTCAAGGCTCCGGGCTTCGGTGACCGGCGCAAGGCCATGATGGAAGACATCGCCATCCTGACCGGCGGCAAGGCGCTCTTCGAGGATCTCGGGATCAAGCTCGAGAATCTCCAGATGAGCGACCTCGGCCACGCCAAGAAGGTCATCATCTCCAAGGAAGACACCACGATCGTGGACGGCGCCGGAACGTCGGAGGCGATCGAGGGCCGCATCCAGCAGATCCGTGCGCAGATCGAGGACACGACCTCGGACTACGACCGCGAGAAGCTGCAGGAGCGGCTGGCCAAGCTGGTCGGCGGCGTGGCGCTCATCAAGGTCGGCGCCGCGACCGAGACCGAGATGAAGGAAAAGAAGGCGCGCGTGGAAGACGCGATGCACGCCACCAAGGCCGCGGCCGAGGAAGGCATCGTCCCCGGAGGCGGGATCGCCGTGATCCGGGCCAGCGCGGTGCTGGACGAGCTGTCGACCGACGACAGCCTGAGCCGGGACGAGCAGGTCGGCGTGAAGATCGTCGCGCGGGCCATCGAGGAGCCGCTGCGGTGGATCGCGGAGAACGCGGGCCACGAGGGCTCCATCGTCGTGAACAAGGTCAAGGGCCTCTCGGGGTCGGAAGGCTTCAACGCCGCCACCGACCAGTACGGCGACCTGGTGAAGGACGGCGTCATCGACCCGACCAAGGTGGTCCGCTACGGCCTCCAGAACGCGGCGTCGATCGCGAGCCTGCTCCTCACGACCGAGGCTCTCGTCACCGAGATCCCCGAGAAGGAAGACAAGCCGGCGGGCCCTCCCGGCGGTGAGATGGGCGGTATGGACTACTAGTCGAGCCCCCTCCCAACCTGGCGCCCGCGCCGCTTCGGCGGTGCGGGCGTCTTCGCGTACGGAGCGATCCGGGGAGCCCTCGGCCGCGCTCCCGGAAGCTCGCGGGCGGCCTCCTGCAACCCGTCGCGCAGGTCCATACACTCCGCACCATGGCCCGGGGACGAATCGCTCTGGCGCTCGGCCTGCTTGCGGGGCCGGGATGCGCCCCGGCGCCGGAGGCGCCCAACTGGCGCGACGAGGCGGCCGGGATCGCGGGAGCGCTCGCCGCGGTTCCGACGACGGACTTCACCGACCTCGGGGTGAGCGTCTGGATCGGACCCGCTGACCTGAGCCTCACCGGCGGCGCGCCGCTCCACGCCGAGGCCGCCGATGTTCCCCGCCCCGCCGCCAGCTCGATCAAGACGTCGTACCTCGTCGAACTGTTCGCGGACCGCGAGGGGAACCTCCTCGATCCGCTGCCGGACGCCGCCTCGGTCGTCGGCGACCCGGACCATCCCGCCGTTACTCACTTCGACGCGGAAACGCAGGCCGAAATCCGGGAGGCGCTGACCGCGGCGCCCACCGAGACGGTGGGCTTCCACATGATCCGGGGGACCGGCGTCTCGAACGCGGTCTACAACGCCGCCGCCAACCTGACGACGGCGTTCCTCGGCGGCCCGGCGGAGCTCACCCGCCGGATCCACGCCCGTCACCCGGACTTCGCCGGGATCCACTCCCGCCGCTACATGCTGGCCGCGCGCGACGTCACCGGCGACAACACCGCGACCGCCGCCTCGCTGGCGGCGGTTCTCGCCGGGATCGCCCGCGGGGACACGCCCGGGGTCTCGGCGGGGGTCCACGACGAGATCCGCAAGATCCTCTTTCTCGAGGACACGCCGGACGGTCTCCACTTCTTCAAGGGAGGCTCGCTGAACTCGGATCCCCTGACCCGGGTGCTCTCCGGGTACTACCAGGAGACCGCCTTCAGCGCGCCCGGCGCCGCGCTGACTTACGTCTTCATGGTCGAGCTACCCGGTCCCGCGGGCATTGCCCCCGGAACGCTCGACCGCGGTGAAGCCGGCGAGCGGCTCCAGGAGCTCGTCTCCGCGATGCGCGACGCCGCGCTCCCACCCGCCCGCCGCGCGCTGGCGGCCGCGATCCCATGACCAGGCCGCTCCTCGTCGCCGCGGCGCTCGCGCTGGCGGCGCCGGTCGTCGCCGAGGACTGGCCGCAGTGGCGAGGTCCGAACCGGGACGGGATCTCGCTCGAGACCGGCCTCCTCCAGCAGTGGCCCGACGGCGGCCCCGAACTCGCCTTCCGGGCCGAAGGACTCGGCGCCGGCTACTCCACGATCTCGGTGGCTGACGGGCGCGTCTTCACCCTCGGCATGGTCTCCGGCCGCGAGTGGGTCTTCGCGCTCGATGCGCGGACCGGCGCCACGCTCTGGTCCACGCCGCACGGCGCCGGTCGCCGCGACGGGCGCGGCGATGGCCCGAGATCGGCGCCGACCGTCGTGGGGGACCGGGTCTTCGTGCTGGGCGCCCGCGGCCGGCTCTCGGCGCTGGAGGCGGCCAGCGGGCAGACGGTCTGGGGCGTGGACCTGATCGGGGACATCGGCGGACGGAACATCAGTTGGGGAATCAGCGAGTCGCCCCTCGTCCTCGACGGCCGGGTGCTCGTATCCCCGGGCGGCCGCCGCGCCGGGTTCGCGGCCCTCGACGCCGAGACCGGGGAGGTGCTCTGGGCCACCGGCGGCGACGAGGCGGGCTACGCCTCGCCGATCCCGGTTCCCCTCGCGGGCGCGCCCCATGTCGTGTTCTTCAGCGGCGACCGGGCCGCCGGGGTCCGCGCCAGGGACGGCGAGGTGCTGTGGAGCTTCGAGGGGGCCTCGAACCGCACCGCGAACATCGCCACGCCGGTGCTCGCGCCGGCGCCTCCCGGCGCCGCCCGCGTCTTTCTGAGCTCCGACTACGGAACCGGCGGCGCGCTCGTCGAGCTCCGCGCCGGAGACGACGGGACCGTCTCCGCCACCGAGCTCTGGTTCACCCGGAACCTCCGCGCCCATCACGCCACCCCGATCCTCCACGACGGCGTGCTCTACGGGTTCTCCGGCTCGATCTTCAGCGCCCTCGACATCGAGACCGGCGGCCTGTTCTGGCGGGACCGGAGCGTCCGCAAGGGCTCGCTCACGTTCGCCGACGGCCGGATCTACGTGTTCACCGAACGCGGGGACGCGGTGCTGCTCGCCCCGTCGCGGGAGGGATATGACGAGCGCGGCCGCTTCGCCCTTCCCTCGGAGGATCGCTCCCGCCGGGACACGTGGTCCCATCCGGTGGTGGCGAACGGGCTCCTCTACCTGCGCGACCAGGAACTCCTGCTTGCGTATGACGTAGCGCAGACGCCGTGAAGTCTCCGCTCCGCTTCGCGACCGCCCTCTTTGTCGTCGCGGCGTTCTTCGCCGCCCAGGGCTTCGCCACCCCCCACATGCTGGGGATGGACTGCGATGCGGATTGCCCGGACTGCGCCGTCGAATGCATCGGCTGCCAGGTCGCCTCCGCGGAGCCTCCGCAGCCGCTCGATACCGCCGGGGATCAGACCGGACCAAAAGAGGTCGCCCAGGTCGGCGCGGCATTCACCGCGTCCGCCCCACGGCGCCCGGGCGCCCCACCCCGCGGCCACCCGCCTGAGAAGGACATCCCCGGACAAGAGCCGCGACCCGCGGTCCGTATCCGGGGCTCATCCGCCAGGGCCGACCGGCGCTCCCGAACGCTGTACTCCTGAACGAGGCGCGGGAGTCCGTGTGGCCCGTTCCGCCGCGCGAAGCGCGGCTACGGAGTTCCTTCCCGATGGCCACCAACCTCTTCCTCCCCGGGCGCAGGACCCGCTCTCTCGTTCCAGGAGCGACCTCCGCTCTCCTGCTCTGTCTCGGCGCCCCGGTCTTCGCCGGCCCCGGCGCTTCACACCCGGACGAAGTTCCCCCCGGGTGTTCCCTGCTGGACCCCCGTCAGGCCCGGGCGGTCCCCCTCGCCGACTGCGGACAGGGATCCCTCCCCTCCCCGGCCCAGGCGGTGGCGCATGCGCAGGCGGACCGCGATCCCGACATCGGCGACGTCACCGAGGCGCTTCGGGGCGGCGGAGCCCAGCACGCTCAACACTCTCAGCACGGGCCCGACGCCCACCAGCCGATGGCCTTCACCGCCGACGGGCATGCCCCGATCGGCGTGATGGGGGTTATGGGCGCCCACGTGCACGGCGCGGGTGAACTCATGCTCTCGTACCGGTTTCAGCCGATGGCGATGAGCGGTCTGCGGGACGGCTCGGCCGACCTCGCCGACGCCGAAGCGCTCGCGGTGGACAACCCCTTCTTCGGCAACCCCGGCCAGCCCCCCAAGATGCGCATCCTTCCGCGCGAGATGCCGATGAACATGCACATGGTCGGCGCGATGCTCGGGGTCCACGAACGGGTCACCCTGATGGGCATGGGCATGTACATGTCCCGCGACATGACGCTCGAGACCCACAACATGATGGGCGCCCCGATCGGGACCTTCGAGCCGGGAAGCTCCGGCCTGGGGGACAGCAGCCTCGGCGCGTTGATCAGCCTGGCGCAGGGCGCCGTCAACGTCCAGATGATGGCCGGCGTCGGGATCCCCACCGGGTCGCTCGATACCAGCGGCGAGGTGCTGCTCCCGACCGGGATGCAGCGCGAACTCCGGCTGCCCTACGCGATGCAGCTCGGATCCGGCACGTTCGACGCGCAGCCCGGCATCGTCGTCCAGACGAAGCGGGGCAACGTCAGCGTGGGAGGGCAGCTCCGGGGCAGGATTCGTTTCGGCGAGAACTCCGATGGCTACCGCCTCGGAAACGAGGTCCTGGCCACCGCCTGGGCGATGGTCCAGCCGGTCCCGGCCGCCGCGCTCACCGCGCGCGTCCAGTTCGACCAGATGGGCGCCATCGAGGGTCAGGACGGGATGATCGCCGGTCCGGTCCCGACGGCCGACCCGTCGAACTACGGCGGAACCCGGGTCACCGGTCTCATCGGCCTGAACCTCGCCGGCCAGAGCGGCGCGATCCGGGAGCACCGGCTGGCGTTCGAGCTCGGCATCCCGCTGTATCAGGACCTGAACGGCCCGCAGATGCCGCGAAGCTGGGAGTTCATGGTGGGCTGGCAGCGCGGCTGGTCGCTGACCAACTGACGCTCCTCCCCAGAGGAACGCCGACCGGTTTGGCCGGGCCGTCTGATCCCACCCGGTGGGGGCGGACGGTCTCCTCCGCCCCCGCAACCCGGCGCTCGCGAATCGCGTAGGATGTAGCGCAGCCTCCGTGAAGTCCCCGCTCCGCCTAGCGACCGCTCTCCTGGTCGTCGCGGCGTTCTTCGCCGTCCAGGGCTTCGCCACCCCCCACATGCTGGGGATGGACTGCGATGCGGATTGCCCCGACTGCGCCGTCGAGTGCATCGGATGCCAGGTCGCCTCCGCGGAGCCTCCGCAGTCGCCCGAGGCGTCCCGGGTAACGGGAGTCAGGCATCGGGCGCCGAAGATCGTCACGGTCGTCGCTGCGCCGGCGCCGCGCGATCCGGGCGCCCCGCCTCGCGGCCCACCCGCCTGAGAAGGACATCCCCGGACAGGAGCCGCGACCCGCGGTCCCTATCCGGGGCTCATCCGCCAGGGCCGACCGGCACTTCCCGAACGCTGTACTCCTGAACGAGGCGCGGGAAGTTCCTGTGGCCCGTTCCGCCGCGCGATGCGCGGCTACGGAGTTCCTTCCCGATGGCTTTCCATCTCCTTTCCCGGCGACGCGGGACCCGCGTCGTCCTTCCCGGAGCGGCCTCCGCTCTCCTCCTCGCCCTCGGCGTCCCGGCCTTCGCCGACCCGGACGCGCCCTCTCCCGACGAGGCCGAAGTCTCGTCGACCACCGGCGCCGACGACGCCGATCAGCTCGCTCCCTACAACGCCGACGGCCACGCCCCGATCGGCGTCATGGCCGAGCACATGCACAACGCCGGCGAGTTCATGCTCTCGTACCGCTTCCAGCCGATGGCGATGAGCGGTCTGCAGGACGGCTCGGCCGAGCTCGCCGACGCCGAAGCGCTCGCAGTGGACAACCCCTTCTTCGGCAACCCCGGCCAGCCCCCCAAGATGCGCATCCTCCCGCGCGAGATGCCGATGAACATGCACATGTTCGGCGCGATGCTCGGGATCCACGACCGGGTCACGCTCATGGGCATGGGCATGTTCATGTCCCGCGACATGACGCTCGAGACCCACAACATGATGGGCGCCCCGATCGGGACGTTCGAGCCCGGAAGCTCCGGGATCGGGGACAGCAGCCTCAGCGCGATGATCGGCCTCTCCTCCGGCGAAGTCCGCGCCCACCTGATCGCGGGCGTCGGGATCCCCACCGGGTCGCTCGACACGACCGGCGAGGTGCTGCTGCCGACCGGCATGCAGCGCGAACTCCGGCTGCCCTACGCGATGCAGCTCGGATCCGGCACGTTCGACGCCCAGCCCGGCATCGTCGTCCAGACGAAGCGGGGCAACGTCAGCGTGGGAGGGCAGCTCCGGGGCAAGATCCGCTTCGGCGAGAACTCGGAGGGCTACCGCCTCGGCAACGAGGTCCTCGCCACCGCCTGGGCGATGGTCCAGCCGGTCCCGGCCGCAGCGCTCACCGCGCGTGTCCAGTTCGACCAGATGGGCGCCATCGAGGGACAGGACGGGATGATCGCCGGTCCGGTCCCCACCGCCGACCCGTCGAACTACGGCGGGACGCGGGTCACCGGGCTCATCGGCCTGAACCTCGCCGGCCAGAGCGGCGCGATCCGCGAGCACCGGCTGGCGTTCGAGCTCGGCATCCCGCTCTACCAGGACCTGAACGGCCCGCAGATGCCGCGAAGCTGGCAGTTCATCGCCGGCTGGCAGCGCGCCTGGTCGTTCGCCAACTGACGCTCCCGCGGAGGGCGCGCCGGCTCGACCGGCGCGCCCTCACGGCGCCTGGGAAGAAAGGCGCTCGGGGGATTCCCTGCGGGCGTCCAGTTCCCGCTCGAGCGCCCGGGACGCGGTGCGTCCCACCCACCGGACCAGGAAGAACATCGCGACGGCGCTGACCAGCGTCAGGACCGCGGCCATCGAGGCCTGGCCGGTGACCAGCGACGCGCTGGCGGAGCCGGCGGCGCCGACCTGGGCGAAGAACGACGCGCCGAGCGGGATCGCGAAGAGCGACCCGACGGCGTAGGTGCGGAAGCTCACCGGCGTGACCGCCCAGCCGTAGTTCTGGGCGGCGAACGGGATCAGCGGCGGCAGTCGGGTCAGGAGGACGACGCGGACTCCGCCGGCGCCCAGCACCCGGAACACCGCCGCGGCCACCGGGAAGCGGGCGAGGACCCGCTCGACGAACCGCCGGAGGACGAGGCGCGCCAGCCAGAAGGCGGTCAGCGACCCCAGCCAGGTCCCGATCGAGGCGATCACGCTGCCCCAGACCGGCCCGAACAGCAGGCCGGCGGCGACGCAGAAGACCGTGTTCGGGACCGCGACGCCCACGAGGAGCGCGTGGACGACGATGAGCGGCGCCGGCGTCGTCGGGATCCACGCGGGGAGCTCGACCGGTTCGCCGACGCTGAGCCAGGCGATCAGCCCGGCGGTGCTCACGAGGAACAGGCCCCACAGCAGCGGCTGCCAGCCCCGGCGGAGGAGCTTCTTCCACCAGGGCCCGCCGCCCGCGGCGCGCGCCGGGCCGGCCGGGGGTCGGGTCGCCAACCCCGGACTCAGAACCGCCGCGAGGCGTCGCGGGGCCAGCGCTCCACGACGACCTTCGTCTGCGTGTAGAACTCGACGGCGTGCGGCCCCTGGGCGTGGAGGTCGCCGAAGAAGCTCCCCCGCCAGCCGCTGAACGGGAAGAACGCCATCGGCGCCGCGACGCCGACGTTGATCCCGATGTTCCCGGTGAGGGCGTCCCGGCGGAAGCGGCGCGCGGTCGGGCCGTCGTTCGTGAAGACGCACGCCATGTTGCCGTAGTCGCCGCCGTTCACGAAGCGCAGCGCATCGTCCACGCTCTCCACCCGGATCAGCCCGAGCACCGGCCCGAAGATCTCGGTGCGGGCGATCTCGCCGGCGGCGGGCAACCGGTCCAGAACGGTGGGACCGACGAAGAACCCGTCCTCGCGCCCCTCGACCGACAGACCGCGCCCGTCGGTGACGGCGCGCGCCTCTTCCTGCTCGATCGCCTGGGTGATCAGCCCCTCGATGCGCTGTCGGCTCTCGTCGCGGATCACCGGCCCCATATCGACACCGTCGTCGAGCCCCGAGCCGACCACCCGGCTCTCCGCCTGCGCCGCCATCGCGTCGGCGAACGCATCCCCCGCGCTCCCCACGGTGACCGCCAGCGAAGCCGCGAGACACCGCTGCCCGGCGCACCCGAAGGCACTCTCGGCCACGTTGCTCGCCGCCGCCTCCATGTCGGCGTCCGGGAGGACCACGACCGGGTTCTTCGCGCCGCCCTGGCACTGGACGCGCTTGCCGCTCGCAGCCGCCCGGGCGTAGACCGCGCGCGCGACCGGCGAGGATCCCACGAAGCTCACCGCGGCCACATCCGGGTGGTCCAGCAGCGATTCGACGGCCTCCTGTCCCCCGTGGACCACCTGGACGACTCCCTCGGGAAACCCGGCCTCCTCGAGCAGGGCGATCACCCGGTGAACGGTGATCGGGGTCTTGTCGGACGGCTTGATGACGACCGCGTTCCCGCAGGCGAGCGCATAGGGCAGGAACCAGAACGGGATCATCGCGGGGAAGTTGAACGGCGCGATGATCGCCACGACGCCCACCGGCTGGCGGATCATGAACTCGTCGATGCCCCGGGCGATGTCCTCGAGCACGCGTCCCTGCATCAGCGAGGGGATCCCGCAGGCGACTTCCACGTTCTCGATGGCGCGCCGCACCTCGCCCCGCGCCTCGGCGAGCGTCTTCCCCGCCTCGAGGGTCACGTTGCGCGAGATCTCCTCGAAGTCCCGCTCCATCAGGGCCTTGAGGCGGAAGAGCGGCTGGATCCGGTCGGTTGGCGGGACCTCGCGCCACTCCCGGAGGGCCGTCGAGGCGCTGGCGACCGCCCGACCCACCTCTTCCGCGCCCGAGAGCGGGATCCGGGAGAGCGCGCTCCCGGTGGCGGGGTCGAAGATCGTCGCGGTGGCGGCGGTGGGAGCGGGGACGAACCGGCCGCCGATGTAGTTGGGGAGCGTCGATGGAAGGCTCATGAGGCGGGCCGTAGGATACGCGGCGCGATGCCCTGTCACGGCCCGAACCGCTCCGCCGCCGCTACGGCGCTTCTTCTGTTCTCCCTGCTGCCGGGAGTCGGCTTCGCCGCCGCCCGCGAGGGCGCGGTCCAGACGCTGGCCGGCGACGAGGGGCCGGTGGTGGACGGCCTCGTCACCGATGAGCAGTGGTCCCGGGTCGAACCCTTCACCGGGTTCATCCAGCAGGAGCCCGACAACGGCCAGCCCGCCTCCGAGCGGACCGAAGTTCGGCTGCTGCTCTCCAGCACCACGCTCTACGTCGGGGTCATCGCCTTCGACAGCGACCCGTCGCAGGTCCTCGTCTCGGAGAGCCGCCGCGACGGCGACCTGAACGAGTCTGACTCGGTCCAGCTCGTCTTCGACACCTTCAACGACTCGCAGAACGCCTTCCTCTTCGGGACGAACCCGGAGGGGATCGAGTACGACGGGCAGGTGGCCGGCGAGGGGGCGACCGGCGGTTACAACCCCCGTCCCGGATCGCGGGGCTCGCAGCGCGGCGGGGTCACCGGCTTCAACGCGAACTGGGACGGCGACTGGACGGTCCGGTCGGCGCGGACCGACCGGGGCTGGGAGACCGAGTTCGCGATTCCGCTCCGCACGCTGCGCTACGCGCCGGGCGAGAACCGCACCTGGGGCCTCAACGTGATGCGGAACATCCGCCGCAAGAACGAGCAGTCCTTCCTCGCCCCGATCCCGCGCGGCTACAACATCTACCGGGTCTCGCTGGCCCGCAAGATCTCCGGGCTGAACCTGCCCGGCCGGCGCGACGTGAAGGTCACGCCCTTCGCGCTCGGCGACGTGAGCCGCAACCCGCTGGCGGTGGCGGAGGCTTCCCGCTCCACCCAGGGGCTCGACGGCGGCCTCGACGTGAAGTGGGGCGTGACCCCGAACCTGACAGTGGACTTCACGGCGAACACCGACTTCGCCCAGGTGGAGGCGGACGACCAGCAGATCAACCTGACCCGGTTCCCGCTGTTCTTCCCGGAGAAGCGGCCCTTCTTCCTCGAAAACGCCGCCACCTTCCAGTTCGGGGCCCCCCAGGAGGTGGACCTCTTCTTCAGTCGCCGGATCGGCCTCCACGCCGGACGCCCGGTCGGCATCCTGGGCGGCGCCCGGCTCTCGGGCAAGGTGAACGCCTTCAACATCGGCGTCATGAACATGCAGACCGAGGCGGCCTTCGATCCCGCCACCGGGGCGCTCTCGCTGGCGGCGAACAACTACACGGTGGCCCGGGTCCAGCGGGAGGTGGGCCGGTCCAACTTCGGCGGCATGTTCGTGAACCGGCAAGGGACCGGCGAGTGGGCGGTCGAGGGCGATCACAACCGCTCTTTCGGCGCCGACACCGCGATCCAGTTGAACGACAACGCGCGCTTCTTCGCGTTCCTGGCGCGAACGCAGACCGGCGGCGTCGAAGCCGACGGCGCGGGCGGCGCCACCGCCGGCCGGGCCTTCCTGAACTACGCCGATCAGCTCCACCAGGGGCACATCGGGTTCACCCAGGTCGGAGAGGACTTCAACCCCGAGGTCGGGTTCGCCCCGCGAGTGGGCTACCGGAAGTACCAGTGGCGCTACTACCTCGACTGGCAGCCGACCCAGGTTCCCTGGATGGCGGGATGGGTCCGCCGCTTCTCGCCCCACATCACCTGGAACCGCTACTACGGTTTCGACGGCGAGGTCCAGTCGGGCCGGGCGCACATCCACCCCATCGAGTTCCAGCCGAACTCGGGCGGCCGCTTCGGCCTCTTCGTCGATGTCGAGACCGACGCCCCGCTCGCCGACTTCACGGTGTTCTCCGGCGCCGACGGCGAGACGGTGGTCATCCCGCCGGGAACCTACGACTGGACGCTGGTGTCGGTGAACTACCTCGGGAACGCCAGCGCCCGCCTCTTCCCCACCTTCTACTGCCGCGCCGGCGGCTTCTACAACGGAACCCGCCGCGGCTGCGACTTCAGCCTGAACGGCCGGGTCGGCGCCCGCTTCCAGGCCAGCGTGGGGTTCAACCGCAACAGCGTGGAACTCCCCGGCGGCGACTTCGTGACCGACCTGGTTCCGATCCGGGTGAACTACTCGTTCACGCCGCTCCGCCGGCTGGAAGCGCTCATCCAGTACAACTCGCAGACTTCCTCGATCTCGTCGAATGTCCGTCTCGTGCTGCTCGACCGCAGCGGGACCGGGCTGTTCCTGGTCTACAACGACCTGCGGAACACGGCGAACTTCGACCGCTTCGACCAGGCCACCGGGATGCTCACGCCCACGGTGATGGGCCGCTCGTTCATCGTCAAGTACACCCGCCTCTTCGACTTCTGAGCCGAAGCGGGATCAGGCGGCCGACGGGGGAGAGCCCCGCCGCCGGCCAGGCGGGCTTACGCGGTCGCGGCGACCGGGAGGCGCTCGAGGATTTCCTGGATCTCGGGGAAGCGACCGGTCTCGTGCTTGGACCAGATCAGCTCGCCGTCCACCCGGACGTCGAAGACGCCCTTGTCACCCTCGATCAGCTCGGCTTCCACGCCGCGATCCTCACGAATGGCGGCCGCCAGACCGGCGGCCTTCGGGAGGTAGTTTCAAACCACGCAGTAGTTGATCGTGATGTGCATCGCGTCCCTCGAGTGTCACGGGGCCCCGCGCCACCGGGCGCGGAACCGGAAACACTGCGGAGCTGGCGGGGCCGACGGGACTCGAACCCGCGACCTCCGGCGTGACAGGCCGGCGTTCTGGACCAACTGAACTACGACCCCAGAGTGTCCGCAGTTGATCGAATTCTAGCAGTGTGGGGAGCGCCGGATACAGGCGCCACCGCGCGCTGGCGGGACTTCACGCGAGCTTCCTGCCGCCCCGAGGACCCCTGCCCGACCGGACATCGCGTTCGCGCGGCGCCCTCGATTCCTGATACGATTACGGGTCGCGCGCCATGCGTCTGACGAAGAGCCAGATCCAGTTTCTGGGGTACCGGATCACCGACGATCTTCACGTCTCCGGCCTCATCGACCCGGAGGATCCGAACGATCTGATGGACCGGATCGTCGAGCTCATCACCGAGGAACTCCGCAAGGAGGACGAGCTGAACGAGGAGGTGCGCAAGCTCCTCGACGGCTACAGCGAGCAGATCCGCCAAGGCGGCATCGAGTACCGCGAGATGTTCAAGCTCGTCAAGAAGAAGATCGCGCGGGAGCGCAACCTCGTCCTTTAGGGATCGGGCCCCATGCGACTCACGAACGCCAAGATCAACGACCTCGCGACGCGCGTCCTGAAGATGCTCCAGGTGGACGACAGCGTCGAGTTCTTCGCCGAGGATGTGGACATCCGGCGCAAGATCGTCCGGATCATCCACTCCGAACTCGAGGACGACGAGCGGATCGACCAGGTGGTGCGCCGCAAGATCGACTCCCAGAGCCGGACCGTCCAGCAGGGCACCGAGGCCTGGGATCTGCTCTACCGCCGCTACTACGACGAGGAGATGCTGAAGCACCGCCGGGCGGTCCCCGGCCAGGAGCGGCAGGACTAACAGCCCGTTGACAAAGTCCCGCGGCGTTCGAGCGGCGATGCATCCCGCCCGAATCACGCCCCTTCGGGGCGCTCATCGTTGCGTTTCGCTCGCAATATTCCCGATATTCCTTGCTCACGCGCCTTGTCGGCCGGGCGCCTCACCGCTCTCGGCGCTGCACGCGACTTTATCAACGGACTGCTAACGCACAGCGGGGCCCCACGGTCCCGGTTGCTGACTCCCGGGGTGCACCGCCCCGCTTCGGCGGGTGGGCCGGGCGTCAGGTCACCTCGGCGCGCCGGGCGCGCCGCGCCTCCTTGTGCTCGCCGCTGCGCAGCACCCCGGCGAGCGCTTCCACCGCGGTCTCCAGATCCACGAAGCGCACGTACATCGGCGCGAACCCGAAGCGCAGCAGGTCGGGCTCGCGGAAGTCCCCGACCACCCCCCGGGCGATGAGCGCCTGCATGACGGCGTAGGCGTCGGGACACCGCAGCGAGACCTGGTTGCCCCGGTCCGCCGCCTCCCGGGGGCTCACCACCTCGACGCCGAAGTCCCCGAGCCGCTCCTCCACGAGCTGCGCGAAGCGGTCGCCGAGCGCCGCCCCCTTCCGGCCGAGCGCGGCGAGGTCCACCCCCTCGAACGCCCGGAGCGCCTCCTCGAGCGCCAGCATCGAGAGAACCGGCGGCGTCCCGGTCACGAACCGGCGCATCCCGGCGGCGGGCTGATACCCGGTCTCGAACCGGAACGGCGCCGCGTGCCCCATCCACCCGGCGAGCGCCGGGACCAGATCCTCCTGCCGCTCCCGGGCGACATAGAGGAAAGCCGGGGCCCCCGGCCCGCCGTTCAGGTACTTGTAGCCGCACCCGACCGCGAACTCGACGCCGTCGTCGTGGAGCCGAAGCCCGAACGCTCCGGCGCTGTGGCTCAGGTCCCACACGACCGGAACGCCGGCGCCGGTGGCGGCGCGGGTCACGGCTCGCATGTCCCGCTTCCGTCCGGTCCGGAAGTCCACCTGGGTCAGGGTGGCGACCGCGACCTCCGGCCCGAGCGCCGCAACGAACTCGTCCGCCTCCACCAGCCGCAACTCCGGCCCGCCGGCGGGCGCGAAGTCCCGGAGCAGGTCCACGAGCCCCTCGGCCATGTAGAGATCCGTCGGGAAGTTGGAGCGTTCGGCGAGGACGACGCGTCTCCCGTCGCCCCGCCGGAGCAGCGCCGCCAGCAGCTTGAACAGGTTGAGCGACACCGAGTCCGCCGCCACGACTTCGTCGGCCTCGACCCCCAGAAGCGGCGCGATCCGCGCCCCGACGCGCTCGGGGAGCCGGAACCACCCGTGCCGGTTCCACGACCCGATGAGGTCGGTCCCCCACTCGGTCCGCACCGCCCGCCCGATCCGATCCGCCATCGAAGCCGAAACCGCCCCCAGCGAGTTGCCGTCGAGGTAGGTGATCCCCTCCGGCAGCGCGAACCGCTCCCGCATCGACGCCAGCGGATCCACCCGGTCGAGTTCCGCCAACGCTTCCCGGGTCAGCGCGCCCACGCCGCCGATTATAGGAAGCCGCCCGCCCGGCGCCGACATACGCTCTTCGCCCCGCGTGCACCCCGCCCTCGCCCCCTTCGACCCCGCCACCGCCGCCTGGTTCACCGAACGTTTCCGGACGCCCACCAAGCCCCAGGTCCGGGCCTGGCCCGCCATTGCGAGCGGCGCCCATCTCCTGCTCACCGCCCCGACCGGCTCCGGCAAGACGCTCGCGGCCTTCCTGTTCGCCCTCGACCGTCTCCTGGCCGAGGCGCGCGCCGGAGACCTCGATGACCGCACCCGGGTGGTCTACGTCTCGCCCCTCAAGGCGCTCTCGGCGGACATCCACCGGAACCTCGACATCCCGCTCCAGGGGATCCTCGCCGAGGCCCGGAAGCGCGATCCCGACCTTCCGGAGATCCGGGCCGAGCTCCGCACCGGCGACACCCCGCCGGCGGTCCGCGCCCGGACGCTCCGCCGGCCGCCCCACATCCTGGTCACGACCCCCGAGTCGCTCTACCTGCTCCTGACCGCGCAGCGCGGCCGGGCGCTCGCCGCGACCGCCAGCTCGGTCATCGTGGACGAGGTCCACGCCCTCGCCCGCGACAAGCGCGGCAGCCACCTCGCGCTCACCCTGGAGCGCCTCGACGAGGCCGCCGGCCGCCGTCTGCAGCGGATCGGCCTCTCCGCCACCGCCCGGCCTCCGGAGCGCCTCGCCCGGTTCCTCGCGAACGACGAGTCGGCCAGGCCGCAGGTCATCGAGGTGGGACGCCGCCGGGCGCTGGACCTCGGCGTCGAGACTCCCGGTGCGGAACTCGGCGCGGTCGCCACCCACGAGGTCATGGAGGACATCCACGACCGGATGGCCGAGCTCATCCGCGAGCACCAGACGACCCTCGTCTTCGTGAACACCCGGCGCATGGCGGAGCGCCTGACCCACGCCCTCGGGGAACGCCTCCCCGCCGACTGGCTCGCCACCCACCACGGGAGCATCGCCCGGGAGACCCGCCTCGAGGCCGAGCGGCGACTGGCCGCCGGCGAGCTGCGCGCGGTGGTCGCCACCGCGTCGCTGGAGCTGGGCCTCGACATCGGCTCGGTGGACCTCGTCTGCCAGCTCTCCACCCCCCGCTCGATCGCCGTCCTCCTCCAGCGGGTCGGCCGATCGGGCCACTGGCGGGGCGCCACCCCGAAGGGCCGGCTCTTTCCCACGACCCGCGACGATCTCGTCGAGTGCGCCGCGCTCGCGCAGGCGATCGAAGCGGGAGACCTCGACGAAGTCCGCATCCCGGAAGGCCCGCTCGACATCCTCGCCCAGCAGCTCGTCGCCGAGGCGGCGTCCAGCGAGCGGGATCGCCTCTCGCTGGATGAGCTCTACGCCCTCGCCCGCCGCGCCTACCCCTACCGCCATCTCCCCCGATCCGGCTTCGACGAAGTCGTCGCGATGCTGTCGGAGGGCCTGGCGACATCCCGCGGCCGGCGCGGCGCGCTCCTCCACCTCGACACGGTCTCGGGCTCCGTCCGGCCCCGCCGGAGCGCCCGGCTGGTGGCGATCCAGAACGGCGGCGCGATCCCGGAGACCGCCCAGTACCAGGTGGTCGCGGAACCCGACGACCGCGTCGTGGGCCAGCTCGACGAGGACTTCGCCATCGAGAGCCGCCGGGGCGACGTCTTCCTGCTCGGCACGACCTCCTGGCGGATCCGCCGGGTCGCCCAGGGTCAGGTGCGGGTCGAGGACGCCGGAGGGGCCGCCCCGACGATCCCGTTCTGGCGCGGCGAGGCGCCGGGGCGCACTCCCGAGCTCAGCGCCCGGGTGGACGAGCTCCGGCGGTCGGTGGACGAGGCCCCGGCGGCGGAGGCGGCCGAAACCCTGAAGCGCTCGGGGCTCGACCCGCCGGGCGCCGATCAGATCGTCCGCTACCTCGCCGCCGGACGCGCCGCGCTCGGCGCCATGCCGTCAGCGTCGACGGTCGTCGCCGAGCGCTTCTTCGACGAGTCGGGCGGCCAGCAGCTCGTCCTGCACGCCCCCTTCGGCAGCCGCATCAACCGCGCCTGGGGCCTCGCGCTCCGCAAGCGCTTCTGCCGCTCGTTCAACGTCGAGCTCCAGGCGGCCGCGACGGACGACGGGATCGTGATCTCGCTGACCGATCTCCACTCCTTCCCGCTCGAGTCGGTCTTCCGCTTCCTGAAGCCGCAGACGGTCGAATCGGTCCTTCGCCAGGCGGTCCTCGGGGTCCCGCTGTTCGAGGTGCGCTGGCGCTGGACGGCGTCGCGCGCGCTCGCCGTCCCCCGCCGCCGCAGCGGCGAGAAAGTCCCCCCGCAGATCCAGCGGATGCTCGCCGACGACCTGCTGGCCGCCGTCTTCCCGGACCAGGCGGCGTGCGCCGAGAACCTCGCCGGCGAGGTCCGCGTCCCGGACCACCCGCTGGTGAACGAGTCGCTGCGCGACGCGCTGGACGACGCCCTCGATATCGCCGGCCTGAAGCGCGTTCTGGAGGGCATCGGAAGCGGGGCGATCCGCACGGTGGCGCGCGACACCCCCGAGCCGTCCCCGTTCGCCGCCGAGATCCTGAACTCCAATCCCTTCGCGTTCCTCGACCCGGCGCCGCTCGAGGAGCGCCGGTCGCGGGCGGTGCGCATGCGGAGCGCGCTGCCGCCGTCGCTCGACGCCGAGGCGGTCCTCGATCCTGACGCCATCGCCCGCGCCAGCGAAGAGGCCGCGCCGCTGGTGCGCGACCCGGACGAACTGCACGACGCGCTCCTGTCGCTCGGCGCCGCGCCAGCGCGGCCCGGGTGGGAGGAGTGGTTCGCCGAACTCGAGGGCGCCGGGCGGGCGGCCCGCGGGGAGATCGGCGGGACCCGCCTGTGGGCCGCGGTGGAGCGCCTTCCCCTCGCCCGCCGGGTGTGGCCGGACGCCGGCTGGCCGGACGTTGCTTCCCCGGCGCCGGCGAAGCCGCTTCCCGAAGAGGACGCGTCCGCTGTCGCCGAAGTCGTCCGCGGCCTCCTCGACAGCTCCGGGCCGTGGACCGTCCCCGCCCTCGCCGGGCGGCTTCTCCTGCCCGAGGCCGACCTGGCGTCCGCGCTCGCCGCGCTGGAGGCGGAAGGGACGGTGGTCCAGGGGCGCTTCCGGGCCGGCGCGGAGACGCCCGAGTGGTGCCATCGCCGCGTCCTTGCCCGGATACACCGGCTGACGCTCGCCGGCCTGCGCCGCCAGTCGGCCCCGGTGAGCGTCGCGCGCTTCCTCGATTTCCTCGCCGGGTGGCAGCACGCCGCGCCGGGCGCCGCGCTCCACGGGCCGCGCGGGGTCCGCCAGGTCATCGCCCAGCTCCAGGGCATCGAGGCGCCGGCCGCCGCCTGGGAGGCGCGGATCCTCCCCCTGCGGGTCCGGGGTTACCGGCGGGACTGGCTGGACCAGAACTGTCTCGCCGGGGAGGTCGTCTGGGCCCGGGTCTCGACGCCGGCGCCCTCGGAGTCTCCCGGCGCGGCGCGGCTCACCCGGGGCGCCCCGATGAGCCTGCTGCTGCGGAGCGATCTGGATCTCTGGCTGACGCTTCGGCCCGCCGGCGACGCCAACCTGTCGGCGGCCGCCCGCACCGTCCTCGACCAGCTCGAAGCGCGTGGGGCGCAGTTCTTCGCCGAGCTCCAGCGGGCCTCCGGCCTGCTGCCTTCCGCGCTCGAGGACGCGCTGTGGGAACTCGCCGCGGCGGGCCAGGTGACGAGCGACGGTTTCGACAACCTGCGCGCGCTGATGGATCCGCGCCGCCGCTCGGCCGTCGGGCGCCACCGCCGCGCCCGGGCGCGCTACGGCGCGGGGCGCTGGGTGCGGCTGACCGCGCCGGACCCTCCCGAACCGGAGGCGGCGGACGAGGCCCTCGCCCGGCAGCTCCTCGAGCGCTGGGGCGTGGTCTTCCGCGATCTCCTGAAGCGGGAGCGGCTGGAGCGCCGCTGGCGCCGCCTGCAGCTCGTCCTCCGCCGGCTGGAGATGCGGGGCGAAGTCCTCGGCGGACGGTTCGTCTCCGCCTTCGCCGGGGAGCAGTTCGCGCTGGCCGGGGCGATCGAGGCGCTCCGCCGGACGCGCCGCGCGGGCGAAGACAACGGCGCGGCGTCCGATCTGATCCTTGGTCCCGGGGACCCGCTGAACCTCTCGGGGATCCTGACGCCCGGCCCGCGCACCCCGGTGACCGCGAGCGGCGGGCTGCGCCTCCACGCCGGCGTGTTCACCGCAACCGATTCCCGCGCCCCCGCCCGTGCCCGCTGAGGCGCTCGCCGCCGCGGCCGGCGACGGCTTCCGCGCGCGGTTCGGGGAGGACCCGGCGGGCGTCGCCTTCGCGCCCGGGCGGGTGAACCTCATCGGGGAGCATGTGGACTACTGCGGGCTCCCGGTCCTGCCGGCGGCGCTGCCCCAGGGCCTCGCGCTCGCGTTCCGGCCAAGGACCGACGACCGGGTGGTCTGCTGGTCCGACCTGGACCCCGCGGCGAGCGCCGACTTCCGCTTCGGCGAGGGCCGACCGGACGGATTCGGGCGCTATCTCTACGCCGCCGGCGCCGCCGTCCGGGAACTCGGCTCCGTCGCCGGCCCGGCGGGCTTCGACGGCCACCTCGCCTCCGATCTGCCCGCGGCCGCCGGGCTCTCCTCCTCTTCGGCGCTGGTGGTGGCGGCGGCCCTCGCGATCCTCGACGCGAACGATGCTCCCCGACCCGACCGGCGCCGGCTCGCCCTCGAGCTCGCGCGCGCCGAGCGGTCGGTCGCGATCCAGGGCGGCGCGATGGACCAGTCGGTGATCCTCGGCGCCGTCCCCGGCCACGCGCTCCACATCGCGTTCGAACCCTCGCGCTGGAGTCCGGTTCCGGTCGACGCCGAGCGGTTCGCCTTCCTCGCGGTCTTCACCGGGCGGCGCGCCGAAAAGGGCGGCGCCGCCGGTGAGGTCTTCGACGGGAGGGTCCGCGAAGCGAACGCCGCGCTCGCCGGCCTCCAGGAGCTCCTCTCCGACCCCGCCCCCTGGAGCGTTCTGCTGGCCAGACGCCGGTTCGCCGACCTGCTCGCCGCCGCCGGCGATCTCCCCTCCCCCCTCGACCGCCGCGCCCGCCACATCCTCACCGAGGCGCGGCGCACGAGCGAAGCGGTCGAGGCGCTCGGCGGCGGAGACGCCGGGCGTCTCGGCGCGCTGCTGGACGCCTCCCACGAGTCGCTCCGCCGCGACTACCAGGTGAGCGCGCCCGAGCTCGACGGTCTGGTCGCGGCGGCGCGCGAACACGGCGCGCTCGGCGCGCGGCTCACCGGGGCCGGGCTCGGCGGCTCGGCGGTCGTCCTGACGACGCCTGCGCAGGCCCCCGCCGTCGCCGGGGCGCTCCGCGAGCGCTACCCGGCGGTTCTGAAGGCGACGCCGTCAGCCCCCGCGCGGCTCATCGGATCGCCCTCGTCCCGTCCCGGCGCCTGAGGGCCGGGACGGGAGAATCGGCGACCGCTACTGCTGCGGAAGCGCGAGCGCGGTGTAGGACTCGGGGAACTGGCCGCGGCGGCCGGTCTGGATCACGATGAACTGCCGCCCGTCGTGGCGGTAGGTCATCATGCCGTACATCCCGATCGCCGGAAGGTCGATGCTTCCGACCTTCTCGCCGGTGCGCTTGTCGTGCGCGTTCAGGACGGCCGGCCCGCCCATGCCCTCGGTGGTGAGCAGGAGATCGCCGCTGACCATCAGGATGGCGCGGCCCTGCCCGCCGGTCATGGACAGATCCACTCCCTCGAGCGCCGGGTGGTTCTTGATCCGGTCGTTGGCCTCGCCGACCGGGACCCACCAGAGGTGCTCGCCGGTGTTCATGTCGATCGCGGTCACCCGGCTCCACGGCGGCCGGTAGATCGGCAGCCCGTCGGGACCGGGAACGCCCACGGTGCGGTAGTTCACCCAGTCGGCCACCGTCTCGCCGATCGTGGTGCACTTGCCGGTGGGCGAGGTGCAGTCGTGGACCGGCTGGTCGGCGTCGACGCCCGGCTGGACGATCCGGCCCGAGCAGTTCGGTCCGGAGGACTGGTAGAGGATCCCGCTCTCCGGGTCCATCGCCGCCGGATGGGTGATGTTCACCCCGGAGGTGCTGCCGCAGGCGATCCAGCCCTTGTCTTCGTCATGGCCCTTGGGGACCGGCGGCATGTAGGGGCCGCCGACGCGGTACTCGCTCACGATGGCCTTGGCCTTCTCGTGGATTTCCGGGGTCAGGTTGTTCAGGTGTTCGTCGCTCAGGTCGAGCGGCTCGGTCGGCAGCGGAACCGTCGGGAACGGCTGGGTCGGCGACAGCTTCTCGCCCGGGACGGTGGACTGCGGCACCGGCCGCTCCTCGATCGGCCAGACCGGCTCGCCGGTCTCGCGGTTGAACGCGAAGGTGAGGCCCTGCTTCGTCGTCTGGATGGCCATCGGCACCTGCTCGCCGTTCACCGTGACATCGGCGAGGATCGGGATGTTCGGCAGGTCGTAGTTCCAGATCGGGTGGTGGGTCGTCTGGAAGTGCCACACCCGCTCCCCGGTGTCGGCGTTCAGCGCGATGACGCTGGTCCCGAAGAGGTTGTCGCCGGGCCGGAATCCGCCGTAGAAGTCGATCGTCGGCGCGTTCGTCGGGATGTAGACGATCCCCCGGTCGAGGTCCGCGGAGAGCGGCGCCCACGAGGACACGTCGCCGGTCCACCGCCAGGCGTCGTTCTCCCAGGTGTCCATGCCGAACTCGTCTTCCGACTGCGGGATCACGTGGAACTTCCACTTGTGCTCGCCGGTGCGGGCGTCATACGCGAGGATGTCGCCGGGGACGTTCTCGATCCGCGTCTGGTGGTAGCCCTGCGCGTGGGAGTTCCCCACGACCACCGTCCCGTTCACCACGATCGGGGGTGAGGAGCTCGTGATGTAGCCGACCGTCGGAGGGAGGCCCTCGTAGGGGTCGTAGTTATGCCCCATGTCCGCCAGCAGGTCCACGACGCCGGTGTCCGGGAACCCGGGGATGTCCACCTTCTTGCCGAAGCCTTCGAGGTGGCGGCCGGTCTCGCCGTCGAGCGCGTGCAGGAAGAACCCCGGGCTGATGACGTAGATCACGAGCCGCCCGTCCACGTGCGCGTAGCCGACGCCCTTGCCGTAGCTCGACCGCATCGACTCCTCGAACCGCCGGGTGTGCGGTTCGGCGTAGGTCCACAGCGTCTCCCCGGTCTTGGGGTCGATCGCGACGACCGTCCGGCGGTACCCCACGACGGTGAACAGCTTCCCGTCGATGTAGCTCGGAGTCGACTTCGACAGGTAGCTGGGCTTGGGGCCGTAGTTGTCGCCCCGCCAGATCCACGCGACCTCGAGGTCGTTGAAGTTCTCCGCGTTCACCTGGTCGAGCGGCGAGTAGCGGGTGCCCCAGGCGTCCCCGCTCTGGTAGCGCCATTCACCTTCGGGCTGGTCCCGGTTCTGGGCCAGCGCACTGCCCGCGACCAGCATCGCGAGGATCAGGACAGCGTGTTTGCGGAACTTCATCTGCATCCCTCCCGGGGTTGAACGTGCAACCCGTGGATTTTACGGCGTCCGGCCACGGCCTCGTCCGCCCCCCGCCGGTTCCGCTCAGCGCAGGACCCGGAGCAGGTTCGAGTAGTCGTCGGTCCAGCGGTGGCCCGGCCCCGGTTCGACCGCGTCCCCCGACCACGGCTCGGCCCTCCCCAGCACCGCCGGATCGGTGATGAAGTCGCCGTTCCGGGTGAGCAGCACCCACGTCGCGGTGTACCGCAGGGCCTCGAGATCCGGCTCGCTCACGGTGAGCAGCGAGAGCAGGTCCAGCCGGAGCGCGTGCGCCCGCACCACCGGCGCGAGGTCCACGTGCCGGTTCGAGATGTGGACCGCCAGGACGCCGCCCGGCGCGAGGCGCTCCACGTAGAGGTCGAACGCCTCCGCGGTCAGGAGGTGCACCGGGATCGCGTCCCCGGAGAAGGCGTCCAGCACGAGCAGGTCCCAGCCCGGCTCGCCGCGCTCCGCCTCGCGGGCGAGGCTCAGGCGGCCGTCGCCGTGGACGACGTCCACCTCGGCCGGCGTGTCCTCGAGGTAGGTGAAGTAGTCGCGGGCGAACCCGGTCACCTGCGGGTCGATCTCGTAGAATCGGAAGTGGTCGCCGCGCTCGCCGTGCACCGCGAGCGACCCGGCGCCGAGCCCCACGACCCCGACGCGCAGCGGCAGACCGCCGACCCGGTTGGGATGGCGCGTCACCGCGGCGGCGATGCCGGTCCCGTCGTAGTAGTAGAGAGTGGGCTCCCGCCGCCGGTGGGGGGCGAGGTACTGCGAGCCGTGGCCGATGCCGCCGTGCCAGATGTCGCGGCGCCAGTCCGGCGTTCCCGGATACGCCTCCATGACCCGCACGACGCCGAAGAAGTTCCGCCCGGAGGCGAGCGGGCGGCGGTGCTCGAGCGCGGTCACCGCCAGCGCGAAGCCGAGCGTCCCGGCGAGCGCCGCCTTCATGACGTAGCCCGGCCGCCCCCGGGCGAAGAGCGCCGCCGCGGGCGCGAGGAACAGCGCCAGCGGGTACTCCCAGACGTTCGGGAACGCGAGCGGGCTCAGGAGCGAAGCCGTCAGGCCTCCCACCGCGCCGCCGGCGGTCACCGAGAGGTAGAAGCCGGTGAGGCGCGACGGATCCGGCTTCCTGGCGGCCACCTCGCCGTGAAGCGCCCAGCAGGCGGTGAACAGGAACGCGGTAGCCACCAGCGCGTGGGCCACCGGCGCGCGCTCCAGCCCGTAGGTGATGTCCTGGAACCAGACGCCCAGGCAGGCGAGCGCCGAGAGCACGGCGAGCGCGGGGACGACGCGCTGCGGATAGGGCGACCCGCCCCGGAAGGCGAGGATGAACGTGAGCAGGTAGACGGCGAGGGGAGCGGTCCACAGGAAGGGCGCGGCGGCCACGTCGCGGGTCAGGTGGGTCGTGACCGCAACCAGAACGAGCGACCCGACCGCGGCCAGCCCGGCGGGAACCGGGTGGAACCCGCCCGCCGCGCGGAGCGCGGGCTGGTCTCCCGCGGCCCTCCGCAGCGTGAGCGCCCCGGCGAAGACCGAGACCAGCGCGTACGCGAGGAAGGCGCCCCCCCACCAGCGGCCCTGCTGCGCCAGCCCGGTGAACGGCTCGAGCACCAGCGGGTAGAGCCCGAGGCCGAGCAGCGAGCCGGCGTTCGAGAGCGCGTAGAGCCGGTAGACGCCGGGGTCCGACCCGGCGGCCCCGGCGGCCCTCCCGCGGGCCGCGGCGACCCAGGCGGAGAGCAGCGGCGTGGTCGCGGCGACGACCACCACCGGGACGCCGCAGGAGACGAGCAGCGTCAGCAGGATCCGCCCGGCGGGGACTTCGCTTCCGGTCGGAGTCCACGCCGCTCCGGCGAGCGGCGGAAGCGATACGAGCGCCGCCACCAGGAACGCGGCGTGGACGAACCGCTGGCGCCGCGGTCGGAGGCGCGTCACCAGCAGGTGCGCCCCCAGGTAGCCGAGGAGGAGCGCGCTCTGGAAGAAGAACAGCGCCACCGCCCAGACCATCGGGGCGCCCCCGTACCAGGCGAGAAGCGGCTTCGCCGCCATCGGCTGCACCACGAACAGCAGCGCCGCCCCCAGGAACACCCCCGCGCCGGCGAGCGCCACTCCGGCGGAGGGCGACGCGGCGCTTCGGTCCATGAGTGGGGACGGCTAGGATACGGAATTCGTCATGTCGAAACGCCGTCCCTCCGTCTCTTCGAACAAGACCCGCCGGGCCGATCCCGCGACCCGGACCGACGCTGCGCCCGAGCCGACGCCGGATCGGGGCGGGCGCTCCGGCTGGCTGCCCTACCTCGCGGTGGGGGTGCTGGTGATCGGCGCGGTCGTGTTCCTCTTCGCGGTTCTCGAGGACACCACGGTCGAGAGTTCCGCTTCCGCCGCGGTCGCCGCCGCGCAGACGCAGCCGGCGTCGGCGAAGCCGTTCCCGTACTACGACACGGTCGAGGAGGCGCGCCCGTTCCCGGTGACTCTCCCGGCGAGCACCTACCAGAACGAGACGCTCCAGAAGGCGTATCAGATCGCGAAGGACATTCCGGAGATCCTCGTCCAGGTGCCCTGTCTCTGCGGCTGCCACGGGGTCCAGACGGACCACGGCAGCCTGCTCGACTGCTACGTGGACGACCACGCCGCCACTTGAGCCACCTGCCTCCAGGAAGTCTTCCTGGCCCAGCAGATGACCGATGAAGGCGCAACCCCGGCCGAAATCCGCGAGGCCGTAGCGAACCACGAGTTCGTCGATATCGAGCTCCGGTAACCGGCCCCGCCCGGCCGGTTCGACCTTGCGGTGAGCCGCGGGGGGAGCAGCCTCCTCGGTTGCGGCTGCTTTGTCCTGCTGTGTCTGCTCGTCGGATCCTGCGTGTTCCTGAGTTGCTGATCGCGGGAACCCGCCGGCCGCCAAGGCAACGCGGATCCCGAATCTCCTACAATTCCGGGCCCACTCCCGGGCCCGTCAGGGCCCCACCCCGCCCGCAGGAGGACCCGCCATGCGCCGGACCGTTTTCGCGACCCTCGCCCTTCTCGCCATCGCGGCGCTCGCCGCCGGCCACCCGCACTTCAACAAGACCGTCTCGACGACCGTCGGCGAGGTCGAAGTGTCGATCAGCTACAACTCGACCGACGCCAACATGGAGCGCGTCGCCGCCGTCGAGGCGGGCGCCTTCGTGAGCCCGCGCGGACCCCGCCTGAACCTCTCCGGCGACATGATGGCCGGGGACATGTCGATCGCCGCCGGCGAATACGTCATCGGCGTGATCCGGGGCGACGACGGGATGTGGACCATGGCCCTCCACGAGGGCGCCATCCCGCGCGGCGAGGCGCCTGACATGAGCAAGGTCATGAAGCTGGACTCCCGCTACTCCGAGGACATGGGGACCGCCGACCACATGCTGATCGACATCACCGCGGGCTCCGGCGACTTCGCCGGCCGGCCGGTGCTGACGATCCACTTCGGCGGGATGCACCTGCAGGCCGCCATCGGCTAGCCCGGAAGCGAACGCCCCCGGCTTCCGCGGAAGCCGGGAAGCGCCTACGCGGCGGCGAGCGGTGATCGCCGCGCCCACTCGCGCGCGGCTTCCAGCACCCGGTCCACGTCGGACCCGTCGTTGAAGAGGTGAAAGGAGAAGCGCAGGACTCCGCGGCGAACCGAGTGCGCGACCCCGTGGCGCCCGAGGTGTTCGTTCAGCGAGGCCATCGCCGGGTCGTCCACCGAGTCGTGGCCGCCGGCGCCGGCGGTTCCCACCGAGACGAGATGCGCCAGATGAGGCCCCGGCTCGCCCCCGACGACCGGTAGCCCGAGCTCGAGCAGTCCCTCGACGAGCCGCGCCGCGAGCGCGCGGTTGTGGCGGTCCAGCGCGGCCGCCCCGAATCGTCCGATCACCTCGAGCCCGGCCTCCGCCGCCGTCGCGCCCAGGTAGTTGTAGTTCCCCAGCTCGAACCGCCGGGCCCCCGACGCGTAGGCGAGCCCTCCGTCCGGCATGTCGGTCACCGGGATGTTGTCCTCGCCTCCCAGACCGCTGACTCCGAAGCGCCCGAGCGCGGCTGGTGTCAGCGACTCGGCGAGCTCCCGGCGCACGAAGAGGAAGCCGGTCCCGTAGGAGGCCAGCAGCCCCTTCTGCGTCCCCACCGAGAGCACGTCGCAGCCGATGGCGCGCACGTCGGTGACGAGCGTTCCGGCCATCTGGGCCGCGTCCACCACGAACAGCGCGTCGGACCTTCGGCAGGCCTCGCGCAGCGGCGCCAGATCCGCCTCGAATCCCGGCGAGAACGAGATCGTCGCCGCGGTGACGATCCGGGTGCGGGGCCCGACCGCTTCCGCCATCCGCCCGGTGGGCAGCCGCCCGTCGGTGGCCGGGACTTCCACGAGCCGCACTCCCTCGCGCGCGGCGAGGTTCCGCCACGGGAGCACGTTCGCCGGGTGCTCGAGGTCCGGGCAGAGGACGACCTCGTCCCCTTCCCTCCAGTCCAGCGAGGTGAGGAACAGGGTGAACCCCTCGGTCACGTTCTTGACCCAGGCGATCTCGTCGGGCTCGGCCCCGACGAGCCGGGCGAACCGCCGACGGCCCCTCTCCAGCGTGTCGAACAGCGCCTCCTTGTCGGGATGGCCCTGCTCCCAGCGCCCGAAAAAGCTCTCCATCGCCTCGCGGACCGGGGTTCCGAGGAGGCTCCGCACCGCGACGTTCAGATAGGGCCGGACGGCGGCGCCGGGGAACAGGTCGCGCGCGCGCCCGACCGGGGCCGCCGAAGCCGAAGCCACCGCCGTTTCAGGCATCGGTCGCCTCCGGCGTACGGCTTTCCCGCTTGCGGCGGGAAACGACGAGGGTTCCCACCAGGTCCCCCAGGATGTTCAGGGTTGTCGTCGGCATGTCCACCAACCGATAGACACCGGCCACCAGCACCGCGAGTTCGAGCGGGAGGCCGAAGACAGTAAGGAGCAGCAACTGGTTCACCACGCCGCCGTTCGGAACCCCCGGCGCGGCCGCCGAGAGGAGGGCCCCGAACGCGACGACGGCGACCAGATCGGCGAATCCTAAGGGAGTTCCGGCCGCCTGCGCCGTGAAAATCACGACCCCGGCGAGGAGCACCGCGCTGCCGTCCTTGTGGAGCTGCGCGCCGAGCGGCAGCGTGAGCGCATAGACCGGCCGGGGGATCCCCATCCGCTCGGCGGTGTTCAGCGAGGCGCTCAGGCTGGCGAGGCTGCTGCAGGTCGAGATCGTGGTGGTCCACACCGTGGCGGTCTCCCGGACGAAGCGGACCGGAGGGGTGGACGAGAGGAACTTCAGGACGACGAGGTAGAGCCCGACGATCCCGATATCGGTCACCCAGACGCTGGCGATGTAGAGCCCGAGCGGACCGAAGACCGCCTGCCCGTGCTCCCCGACCGCGGCCGCCGCCAGCGCGGCGACCCCGATCGGCCCGAACCAGAGCACGCCGCGCACGAGCTGGCGCAGCCACGCCGTCGCGGTGCGGAACGCCCGGACGACCGCCTCGCGGTCCCCGGACTCGAGCCGCCTCGCCGCAAACCCCAGCATGATCCCGAGGATCACGATCCCGGTGACCCGGCCGTCCACGAAGACGCCGAACACGCTGTCCGGGATGAGGGCGTTCAGGAACTCCGCCCCCGAGGGCAGCGCGGCCGGCTCGCCTCCGGCGGCCTCGAGAGCCCCCGCCATGCCGTCGCCGGGCCGGAAGACCGCCAGCGCGAGGATCGCGAGCACCTGCGCCGCCACCGCGGTGAGCGCGAAGAACACCGAGATCCTGATCAGCAGCCTGCCGGTTCCCCCCGCCGGGGAGGACCCGGCGAGCGCCACCACCAGGTTCGTGAACATGAGCGGCACGGCGGCCAGCACGAGGAGCCGGATGAACACGTCGCCGAGGAACGCCCCCGCGGTCGCCCGCTCTCCGATCAGTCCCCCGACGACCGCCCCCGCGGCCATCCCGAGGAGCATGAGCGTTCCGAGCGACGGGAGTCTCCCCCGGAGCCCGGACGCCATCCCGCGAAGGTATCAGCGATGCCGGACGGCGCGCCGCCCCCGGTATCATCGGAAAACCGCCGCACATCGGCGCCCGAGGAGGTCCGCATGCGCACCTGGCGCGCTCTCCGCTTTGTTCTCCCCGCCGTTCTGGCGGCCCCGCTCGCTGCGGCGCAGGACGAGACGCGCAGCGTCTCCGGCCTCAGCGGCCCGGTCGAGGTCCTCCAGGACCGCTGGGGCGTGGACCACATCTACGCCGACTCGGAGGAGGATCTCTTCTTCGCGCAGGGCTACCGGGCGGCGGAGAACCGGCTCTTCCAGTTCGAGATGTGGCGCCGCCAGGCGACCGGGACGGTCGCCGAGATCCTGGGGCCGGAAGAGCTCGATCGCGACATCGGAACCCGCCTCCACATGTTCCGCAAGGACATGGGCGAGGAGATGCGCCACTACCACCCCCGGGGCGACTCGATCATCCCGGCCTTCGTGCGCGGGATCAACGCCCGGATCGCCGAGGCCCGGATGGATCCGGACTCCCTGCCGCTCGAGTTCCGCCTCCTCGGCATCCTCCCCGAGCCCTGGACCGAGGAGGTCGTGATCTCACGCCACCAGGGCCTGCTCTCGAACGTCAACCAGGAGCTGAACCTCGGGATGGCGGTCGCCGCGGTCGGCGCCGACGTCCTCCGCGACACCGACTGGTACCGCCCCGGGGTCCCGACGCTCGACCTCGACCCGGCGATCGACGGCTCGCTGCTGAAGCCGGAGATCCTCGACATCTACCGCGCCTTCCGGGGCCCGGTCATCTTCCGGCCCGACAACATCGTCGCCGAACACCGGAACCGGGACGCCGAGCGGCTGGCGCTGCTCGAGGAGTTCCCGTCCGAGCTGCGGCTGGTGGACCAGGGCGAGCACATCGGCTCGAACAACTGGGTCATCGGCGGGGAGCGGACCTGGACCGGTCTCCCGCTCATCGTGAACGACCCGCACCGGACGATCGTCGCGCCCTCGCTGCGCTACTTCGCGCACCTCGAGGGCCCGGGCTGGACGGTGATCGGCGGAGGCGAGCCGGTGCTGCCCGGGATCTCGATCGGGCACAACGGCAGGGGCGGCTGGGGCCTCACCGTGTTCGGGCAGGACAACGAGGACCTCATGGTCTACGACACGAACCCCGAAGACACCGACCAGTACCGCTATCTCGGCGGCTGGGAGTCGATGACCGTCCGCACCGAGACGATCGCCGTCAAGGGCCAGCCCGACCACACCGCCACCCTCAAGTACACCCGCCACGGCCCGGTGGTCTACGAGGACACGGCGAACCACAAGGCCTACGCGCTCCGCGCCGCCTGGCTCGAGATCGGCAACTCGCCCTATCTCGCCAGCCTGCGGATGAACCAGGCGCAGACCTGGGAGGAGTTCGTGGAGGCCTGCAACTACAGCGGCATCCCCGCCGAGAACATGATCTGGGGGGATGTGGACGGGAACATCGGCTACCAGGCGGTCGGCGTCTCCCCGATCCGGAACGCCAACTGGAGCGGGCTCGTCCCGGTCCCCGGCGACGGCCGCTACGAGTGGAGCGGCTACCTCCCGATCAAGGCGCTCCCCTCGGTCAAGAACCCCGAGAAGGGCTTCTGGGGCACCGCAAACAACCTGATGGCCCCGGCGGTCGCGTCCGACTACCCGCACCCCGAGGCGCTCCACTTCACCTGGGGCGACGAGATGCGGGGCCTGCGGGTGGACGAGATGATGCGGACCGGCGCCCGCTTCACCGTGCAGGACATGATGGCGCAGCAGCACGACGAGCTGAGCGTCGTCGCCCGGAACCTCGTGCCGATGCTGCTGCTGGCCGAGCCGCCGGACAGCGCCGCCCTCGCGCTCCTCGAGGACTGGGACTTCGTGATGGACCGCGAGTCCACCGCGGCCTCCGTCTACTGGCACTTCGAGCGCCGGGTCTCCGCCGCGATGCGCGAGCTCCTGATCCCGGAGGCCGCCCGCGGGCTGATCCGGGGGGTCAACAAGAAGCGGATGTTCGACCACCTGCTCGCTCCCGACGGCCGCTTCGGCGAGGACCCGATCGCCGGCCGCGACGAGCTGCTGCTCGCCGCGTTCGAGGGGGGCGTCGCCGACCTGACCGAGCGCCTGGGCGCCGACCCGGCGAACTGGCGCTACGGCCAGGAGGCCATGAAGCACGTCCACATCACCCACACGATGGCGCAGGCGGTGGATGACGAGACCCGCGCCCTGCTCGAGGTGGGCCCCTGGCCGAGGGGCGGCTACGAGTCCACGGTGAACAACACCGGCGGCGGCCTGAACCAGACCTCGGGCGGGAGTTTCCGGGTGATCCTCGACCCCTCGAACTGGGACAACTCTGTGGCGACCAGCGCCCCCGGCCAGTCCGGGGACCCGATGAACCCGCACTACCGGGACCTCTTCGAGCTCTGGGTCCGCCACCAGTACTTCCCGCTGGCCTACACCCGCCCGCGGGTCGAGTCGGTCACCGAACACCACCTGCTGCTCGAACCCGCGTCCTGAGGTCCGCCTCCGGAGCGCGATGAGCCCTCCCGCACGGACCCGGCTGCGCTCGGTCGCGCGCTGGGTCCCGCCGGCGTTCCTGCTCGTCACCCTGCCGGCGGCGTGGATCCTGCATCTCTCCGGCGGCATGGGGGCGGTCATCGGCTGGGTCGCGCTCATCGGGATCGGCCAGCTTCTGGCTCCCCTGACGCTGCTCGTCCTCCTGATCCACCTGATCCGGAAACGACGCTTCAGCGCCCCGATGCTGCTCACCGCCGCGCTCACCGTCGTCGCGTTCTTCCCGGCGCTGTGGGGCTTCGGGCTGCTGGCGCGGCCGTTCCCCTACGACCTCGAGACCCAGCGTCCCGCCGCCACCGTGCGCCTGCCTTCGGATGAACGGCTGCGGGTGGCGTGGGGCGGGGACAGCCTGGAGACGAACTACCACGCCTTCACCCCGGACCAGCGCTGGGCCTACGACCTGCTCGTCGAGCCGGCGGCCCACGGCTCGACCCGTCTCGAGGACTACGGCTGCTACGGAACGCCGGTGGTCGCGCCGGTCAGCGCGCGGGTCCACCACGCGACCGACGGGGCGCCCGACGAGGTCCCGGGCGTTCCTTCGGCCAATGTCGCAAACGCCACCGGCAACTCGGTCGTCCTCGAGCTCGACGCCGGGACCTACCTGGTGATCGCCCACCTGAAGCCCGGCAGCGTCCTGGTGGCGCCCGGCGACGAGGTGCGCGAGGGCCAGCCGATCGGCGCCTGCGGCAACTCCGGGAACACCAGCGAACCGCACATCCACATCCACCACCAGCGGCAGGATCCCCTGGTCTTCCTGCTGAACTTCGCGGAGGGGCTGCCGCTCTTCTTCCGGGACCACGACGGCGCCCCGATGCCCACCGGCGGCATCGAGGTCTCGGGCGAGGAGATCACGCTCGTCGGCGATATCGTGGAGCACACCGGGTCCGGCCCAGAGCCGCCCGCGAAACGGAGTCCCTCATGAAGCACCAGCCCAGAGCCCGACGCCTGCCGCTCCTGCTTGTCCTGACCGCGGTCGTCGGCGCGCCGACGGTCGCGTGGCCGCAGGAGGTCCGGCTCGCCTGGAAGTACGAGCCCGGAACCGACCTGACCTACCGCATGGTCGTGGAGACCGAGACCGAGCTGGGGCCCCCCATGCCCTCGATCACGATGACCATGGACATCCTCATGGGCCTGCTCGTCGAGGACGTCACCGAGGAGGGCCATACGACGATCCGCCTGACCACCGAGCGCGTTCGGGCCGTGGTGGATGGGCCGATGGGGACGATGAGCGTCGACTCCGAGGACGAGGCGTCCACCGGCGGCCCTCTCGACTCCTTCGTGGCGATGGCCGGCCTCGGGTACACCGTCGTCACCGACGCGCAGGGCGACCTGATCGAGATCTCGGGCCTCGAGGAGATGCAGGAGGCGTTGCGCGCCCAGTCGACGGGAGCGCCGGGAATGATGGGTCCCGATCAGATCCTCGACGAAGCGGCGCTCCGCGGCCAATGGGAGCAGGGGTTCGGGAAGCTGCCGGAGGAGGCCGTCGGCGTGGGGTCCACCTGGGAGAGCAGTTTCAGTTTGCCCCTGCCCGGAGGCGACCCGGTCACGATCGGGACCACCCACGAAGTGGTCTCTGTCGAGGGAGGCATCGTCGAGTTCACCGAGTCGGGCGGCATGGCCGCATCCGAAGGACCCGCGGCGCCCGCCTCCCTTCCGGTGAGGATCGAGACGCTGGAGAGCACCGGCTCCACCCGCTTCGACGCGAGCCGGGGACTACTGCTCGGGACCGAGGGGACCGTGACCGTTGCGATGGTGGGCGAGATGGCGGGGCGCGAGACCAACATGGGGATGGTGATGCGCACGACGCTCGAGCTCATCGAGGAGTAGCCGGCGCGGCCGGGATGACTTGCTCGCGGCCGGGCGCGACTCTGGTGGAATACTCCGCCCGGATGAGCACTCCCCGAACCCTCCCCGCTGTCTTCGCGGCGGCGATCCTGTTCCAGGCGGGCGCCGCCGCCGCGCAGCCCTTCCGGCTGGGCTCGTTCGAACACCGGGGCGAGGCCTTCCTCGGCATCGTCCTGCGGGACGCCTGGGCCATCGAGCTGGAACGCGCGAACGCCGCGCTCGAACGCCGGAACCGGCTCTGGGTGACGCTTCCCATGCCGGCGGACATGAACGAGCTCGCCGGCCGCTGGTCGCTCGGGATGCGCGACCGCGTCCACGGGATCGCGGAGCAGGCGGCGCCCCTCCTCGACCTCCCGGAGGCCGAGCGCCCGGTGTGGATCCACCCCCTCGAAGGGCTCAAGGTCTTCCCCCCGGTCCGCCCCGGCAAGATCCTGGCGGCCGCGCTGAACTACCCGGCTCACGGCGTCGAGATGACGACCGGCGCTCCCGCCGCGATGTCGGACGCCTCGGCGCTCGACGACGAGCAGGTCTCGATGGATCACTTCTGGGAGCGGGACCCGGAGGACCCACGGCAGAACCCCTACCTGTTCATGAAGCCGGGGAGCATCGCCATCGGGCACGGCGACCCGATCCTCATCAAGCCGGACCGCGAGATGGTGGACTGGGAGTGCGAGCTCGCGGTCGTGATCGGGACGCCGGCGAGCGACGCCTCCGGCGAGCACGCCGGCGCCCACATCTTCGGCTTCACGATGATGAACGACGTGGGCGACCGCGAGGGGCGAGGCGACGACCGCTACGGCTCCGACTGGCTCGTCTGGAAGAGCACCGAGACCTTCGCCCCGCTCGGCCCCTTCATCACGCCCGCCGAGTTCATCGCGGACCCCCATGACCTCGACATCCGCTTCACGCTCTCCGGCGAGATCATGCAGGACGCGAACACCAGCCTCATGGAGCACACGGTGTACGAGCTCATCCAGTTCGCCTCGCACAACCTCATCCTCGAGCCCGGCGACGTAATCGCCACCGGCACCCCGGACGGGGTCGGCTACGCCCGCACCCCGCCGATCTTCATGCGGCCCGGCGACACCGCCGCCTGCTGGGCCGAGGGGGTCGGGATGCTCGAGAACCCGGTCCGCAACTGGTCCGACGAAACGACGCTGAGCCGCCCGTGATCACCGACCCTTTCGCCGTATTCCTGACCCTCGCCGCGGTCGTTTTCACCGCCGTCTGGCTGGAGTCGCGCTACCGATTCTTCCGGACCGCGAGCGCCGGGCTGATGTGCCTCACGTTCGGGATGCTGCTGTCGAACTCGGGCATCCTGCCGGGCGACGCCGAGGCCTACAGCCAGCTCGGCACGATCTGGGTGAACGCCGCGATCGTGCTGATCCTGCTCGCGGTGGACCTCAAGACAATCCGCCAGGCGGGGACGAAGATGCTGGGCGCCTTCGGGGTCGGGGCGATCGGCACGATGACCGGGGTGGCGACGGCGACGCTCCTGTGGTCGGGCGCGGTGGGGCCCGAGAGCTGGAAGCTCTCCGGGCAGTTCACCGGCACCTACATCGGCGGCGGCGCGAACTTCTACGCGCTCGGCAACGCGTTCTCGACCGACCCCTCGGTCATGTCCGGCGCGGTCGCCGCCGACGTGATCGTGACCGTCGCCTGGCTCGCCGCCTGCCTGACGCTCCCGGCGATCCTCTCCCGCAAGGCGAACCAGGCGCTCGAGACCGCCCCGGTCTCCCCCGACCAGCCGATGACGCTCGAGCAGCGGCTCAAGGAGAGCGGCGAGAGCCTGCGGGTGATCGACTTCTTCGGCCTCGCCGCGATCACTCTCGGGGTCATGGTGGTGGCGCAGACGCTGGGCGCGGCGATCCCCGCGGTCCCCGCCGTCCTCTGGCTGACCACGATCGCGCTGATCCTCGGCCACACCCCCTGGGTCCGCCGCCTGCGCGGCGCCCCGGTGCTCGGGAACGCGCTCATCATGCTGTTCCTCGCCGGGAACGGCGCCCAGTCGCTCGTCTCCGAGATGCTCGCCGCCGGCCCGGCGCTCTTCCTGTTCGCGCTCACGACGGTCGGGATCCACGGCCTCGTCATCTTTGGCGTCGGCCGGCTGCTGCGCTTCGACTTCGGGACGCTCGCGGTGGCCTCGCAGGCGAACATCGGCGGCGCCGCCTCGGCGGTGGCGATCGCCTCGGCGCGCGGCTACGGGGACAAGCTCCTCCCCGGCATCGCGGTGGCGCTCGCCGGCTACGCCGTCGGGAACTACCTCGGGTTCGGGGTCGGCACGCTCGCCCGCGCGCTCCTCGGCGGCTGACGGGCGACGGACCGGGGCCGGCCCCGGACTCCGCTACCTCACGATGATCTCGTCGAGGTAGGTCCAGGCGAGCCGCCCCTCGCGCCGCGCTCCGTCAGGGCCGGTGGGCCAGGGCGCCGGAACCACCCCCAGCGCGGTGATGGTGAGCCGGACGTAACGCGCCGCGGCGTTCTCCTCGGAGAGCGCCAGCTCGACGCGCCGGCGTCCGGCGCCGGGAGGACCGGAAGGGTCGGGATCCGAGACGGTGGCGGCCCCCGCGTCCCGGAACGCCGCGCCGTCCTCCGAGAGCGCCGCCTCGACCGAACGCGGCCAGTAGACCCCCGACCCCGGGTGCTGGAGCAGGGAGAGCTTCACCGAGCGCACCGGCCGGACCTCTCCGAGATCCACGGTGGCCACCACCGTCCCGCTCCGGTAGCCCTGCCAGTGCCCCCCGCGCCGGTCCACCGACCCGCGGACGCCGTCCACCAGCCCGGCGTCGCCCGCCGCCGAGTAGGGCGAGCTCTGCGGCGGGTCCACCTCGACCGGCGAGCCGCGGGCGAGATGGACCGCCAGGTTGCGCTCCCCGAAATGAGTGAACTCCAGCGAGCGCCCGGCCATCTCCGAGGCGGCGTCCTCGTCGGGCGCCACCTCCCGCGCCACCGCCCCGGGGTCCTCCCCGGGCCACAGCGGGCGCAGCAGGAACCGGTACTCGAGGTCCTGCGGCCAGAGCGTGTACTCCCGGTGGGGGACCGCCCCCCAGGAGTCGTCGCCGCCGACGCCCATCTGCCGGAAGTCCACCGCCAGCGTCACCTCGTCGCGCGGAACCAGATCCGTCGCGTGACGCCGGGTCTTCGTCTCGCCGCCGTCCAGATCGGAGACCCGGTAAGGGAGCGCCGAGAACGAGACCGTGGGCAATCCGACCACGAGCAGCCCCGCGCCGTCCTCACCGGTCGCCGCCGCCCAGCGCGCATCGGTGCGCGTTCCGGTCTCCTGCGGCCGCACGTAGGGATGCGCCATGTCGCTCAGGTCCCGCTGGTAACGGCCAAGCGCCGCCCCGGTGCGCCGGTCCCAGTAGTTCTCGTGCGGCCCCCGCCCGAACCAGGCGATGCGGTCGAGATCCCCGGGCAGCGTCAGGAGCGCGCCGAAGCGCGGGATCTCGGGGAGGTCTTCGTCCACGTCATGCATCCGCGCCGCCACCGCCACCCGGCCGTCGGGGAAGACCTCGTGAACCAGTTCGTAGCGGGCCCCGACCGAGCGGAGGGCGAAGCGGCTTCGGACCACCACCCGCGAGCCGGACCGTTCCACGCTCATGTCGAGGAGCGCCCGCTTGGGCGGCCGTCCGGCGAGCCGCCAGACGCCGGAGCGCACCGGGAAGCCGTTCCCGTAGTCGTTATCGGTGGGCGCGCGCCAGAAATTGGGCTGCGGCCCGATCGCGATGCGCTCCCCGCCCCCGGCCGTCAGCGACGCCATCGTCCCCGACTGGCGGTCGAAGTGGACCGCGAAGTCCCCGCCGAGGATCTCGACCGTCTCCGGCGTCTCCTCCACCCGGAGTTCGGGGCCGGACGGCGCGACGACCACCGGCGCCGGCGCCCGAAGCTGGAACTGCTCCCACGCGACCTCGTGGCCGGCGGGCAGGAGATCGGTCGCCTCCCGCGTCCGGAACCGGAGGGTCAGGATGACCTCGGGCCCTGGGTCTGAAGGCGCCGCGGGCAGATCCAGCTCGAGGAGCCCGTGCTCGCCCGGCGGGGTCGAGAGCGCCGGCAGCGGCCCATCGGCGAACACCTCGCCGTCCGCGGTCAGCTCGAAGGATCCCTCGAGGTCCGAGAGATCCCGGAACGAGCGACGGTTCGTGACCCGGAAGCGGCCGGCGGCGAGGTCCTCGGCGACCACCCGGACCGGCTGGTAGACCTTCTTCACCTCGAAGGCGTGGGGATGCGGCTTGCGGTCGGCCGACACCAGGCCGTTCACCAGGAAGTTCCCGTCGGTCGGGAACCCGGCGGGTCCGAAATCCCCGCCGTAGGCCCACATCGGCCGCCCCGACTCGTCCCCGGTGCGAAGCGCCTGGTCCACCCAGTCCCAGATGAACCCGCCGATCAGCTTCGGGTCCGACTCGATGGTCCTCCAGTAGTCCGCGAGGTTCCCCACGCTGTTGCCCATGGCGTGGGCGTACTCGACGAGCAGGAACGGCCGGTCGCCGCGCTCGGTGTAGTGCTGGAGCCAGTAGGGCCGCACGTACATCGGCGCGATGATGTCCACGGTGTCGCGCTCGAGCGCCGGCTCGTAGAGGATCGGCCGGCCCGGGTCGGTCTCCCGGAGCCACTCGGAGGCGGCGTCGAAGTTCTCGCCATCGCCCGCCTCGTTGCCGAGCGACCAGATGATGATCGAGGGGTGGTTCCGGTCGCGGAGCGCCATCCGGCGCACGCGGTCGAGGTGCGCCTCGCGCCACTCCGGCTTCGCCGCCAGGGTGTTCTCCGGCAGGAACCCCATCCCGTGGGACTCGAGGTTGGGCTCGTCCACCACGTAGAGCCCGTGGCGGTCGGTCAGCTCGTAGAAGCGGGGCAGGTTCGGGTAGTGCGCGGTCCGGACAGCGTTCAGGTTGAGCGCCTTCATCAGGCGGATGTCCTCGAGCATGGACGCCTCGTCCACCACGTGCGCCCGCACCGGGTCGTGCTCGTGCCGGTTCACTCCGAAGAGCGTCACTGGGCGCCCGTTCACCAGGAGCTGACCGCCGGTCGCCTCCACCCGGCGGAAGCCCAGATCGATCGAGGTCGCTTCTCCCGGGCCGTCCTCCCCGACGAGGGTGAAGAGCGCGCGGTAGAGATGCGGCGTCTCGGCGGTCCACGGCAACGCGTCCGGGATCTCGATGCGGGTCGTGACCGCGGACTCCTCCCCCGCCCCGACGCTCGCCTCGAGCCGACGCGGCGCGGACCAGACCGCCTCCCCGTCGGGATCCAGCAGCTCGACCTCGAGCGCCTGGCCGGGCGCCGACGCGAGGCCGCGGTTCGCAACCCAGGCCGTCAGGTCGGCCGATCCGACGCCGGTCGCGGGGTCGTAGTCCGACCGCAGGTGGATGTCCCGCAGGTGGGTGGGCGGCGCCGCCCAGAGCGAGACCCCGCGGTCGATCCCGCTGATCCGCCAGAAGTCCTGGCCTTCGAGGTAGCTCCCGTCGCTCCAGCGGAACACCTGAACCGCAAGCAGGTTCGAGCCCGCCCGCAGAAGATCGGTCACCCGGAACTCCGCCGGGGTCCGGCTCCCCTCGCTGTAGCCCACGAACTCTCCGTTGACCCAGACGTAGAACGCCGAATAGACCCCTTCGAAGCGGAGGAAGACCTCCATGCCGTCCCAGCCCGCGGGCGGATCGAAGGACCGCCGGTAGGAGCCGACCGGGTTGTCGTCGGCGGGAATGAAGGGCGGATCGGCGGGGAAGGAGTAGGACTCGTCCCGGTAGACCGGGTGCCCGTAGCCCTCGAGTTCCCAGTTCGACGGAACCGGGATGTCATCCCACCCCGAGTCGTCGTAGGCCGCGCCGAAGAAATCGGTCGGGCGATCAGACGGTCGGGGGACCCAGTGGAACCGCCAGGTTCCGTCGAGCGAGAGGGAGCGCTCCGCATTGTCCCCGTCGTGCGCCGCCTCCCGCGTCGGGAACCGCCGGAACGAGGCGCGCGGCGCCTCCCGCCCGATCTGGAAGACCTCGGGGTCCGCCCAGGGAGGCGAAGAGGCGTCCGTCTGCGGCGGCGCGGCGCCGGGCGCGAGCGCGACGAAGAGAGCGGCGAGGGCGAGGAGCGGGAGGCGGAGGGGTTTCGGGTTCATGGGCGGCGGAGCGATCGGGAGGGGGTGGGCATGGCCTGGCGCGTCGGGAGACGGCGTATTGTGAAGTCACCCGGACCGGCCTGCTCCCTGGCTGATAGGGTCGCCCGCGGAACGGGAGTCCTGCCTGGGACCGCCCGATAGACGCGTTCCACGATGCGCCGGCCCGGCTCGTACTGCCCTCTCCCGCAGATCGGATCGTCCGGGATCCTGATCGCCGCAGCGGCGCTTTCCCTGTCTTGTGGAGAAGGGGGTTCTCCCACTGCTACGCCCACGTCGCCCGCCGCGCCGGCGACCCCGCCGGTCCTGACGCTCGAGATCCCGCCTCTCGAGCGGACGGAGTACCTCGTCGGCATGGTGGACCGGTTGCCGGACGCGGGAGCCGTGACCTGGACCTCCTCGAACGCGGATGTGCTCGAAGTTCTGCCAAACGGCCGCTTCCTGGCGCGGGGCCCGGGCGAGGCGGAGCTGATCGCCTCCCGGGAGGGGCAGGAGGCGCGCGTCACGCTCTCCGTCACGTCGCCCTACGAGCGGACCGGAGCACCACGGTTGACCGGCCTGGACATCCTTGGCATTCCCTTCGTCCACGACGGGATCGACACCTTCGAGGGCGTCCTGATCCCCTACGGGATGTACGACTACGAGTCCTTCCGGGAGGTTCCTGCTTCCCTGTCATCTGCCGATCCCGACGTCCTGACGGTGGATGACGACGGCGTGATTCGCGTGACCGGCGTCGGAGAGACCACGATCACAGCGACTTACCAGGGGCACTCGGCGACAACGCCGGTAGCGGTATTGCCGTGGGACGTCATCCGGGATGCGATCAGTCCCGGGCCAGGGCAGGACGGGTGCGACACGATTTGGGTCACGCCGGGAGTCGCCTTCCCTCCATATCTGGTGGAAGGCACGACGGTCCCCGCGCCGACGTTTGAGACGTGTTCGGACGGCGCGATCCGAAGAGTTCACGGCGTCCAGCTCGCCTCGTCGGATCCGGCCGTCATCCAGGTCGAACCTGACGGCTTCCTGACGGCAAGGAGTCCTGGCCGCGCCCGCATCCTCATGTCTTCGGAGCAGGGCCAGGAACAGGGGGGAGAGGCCGAGACGCCACCGATCACCGTTCTTCCCGCCTACGACATCACAACACAGGCGCTGACCGAGCGGGCGCACCAGGATCGGCCGGACGACTTCGAGGGGCCCCAGATCCACGTTGTCTACGCGGTCCCCGAAGATGCGCCGGACCGGGGGCTCGACCTCTCGGGCGCGCTCGAGGAGTCGGTCGCGGCGATCCAGGACTGGATCCGTCAGGACATCGGTTACGAGCTGAACCTGGACACCCACGGCGGACGGCCGGACGTCACGTTCGTGCGACTTCTGACGCCCTACAGCGATTCCTTCTTCGACATCGCTGAAGGCCTGGATCTCGCTCTGGACCTCCAGCCAGACAAGAAGTACCTCGTGTTTGTCGCCGCGTGGGGAGCTGCGGGCATAGCGGACGACTCGGTCGCCGCCGTTTACCTGGACCGGTACAGCGGCCTAGGCCTTGTGGAGACCTTTCCGATCGAGTCGGTGTTCAGGATCACGCACCGGGAAACTGTGGCGCTCCATGAAATCCTGCACACCTTCGGAGCGGTGGCGGAGTGCGCGCCCCACGCGGACGCCAGCTTCCACGTGAACGACACGCCGGCTGACCTCATGTGGCCTTACCTCTCCGAGGATGGGTTTCGTATCGATGTTGGCCGGGACGACTACTTCGACCACCACGGGGACGACTGCCTCGACACGGCCGACAGCCCCTACTGGCGTCAGGTCACCACCGTGACAACGGACAGTTCGGCCACCCCCCGCTCTGAAGGGCCTCCAACCCGGACGGCCGCGGTCACGATGGAGGAGCGGATCCGCTCCGTGCTTCACCCCGACCCCACTTTGCGCTGCGGCCTCCCCCACTGAGACCGGCGGACGAACGCAAGGCAACAGGGCCAGACCCCGCCGCCAACTCGCCGAGGCGGGTGCGGCGGCTCACGGTTTGCTTGCACCGAGGCGCGGTCTCGAGAGTGGACGGCGCGCTCCGCGCGCGCTTCGAAGGAGCTCACCGGATGTCCCAACCAGGCTCTCCCAGTCCCCTCGCTCGACGCGCTTCCCGGCTCGGGGCGCTGGCCGTCACGGCGATCCTCTCCCTGTCCTGCGGGGATGGCGGCGGTCCGGCGCCGACCCCCGCCGCGCCGGCGACCCCGCCGGTCCTGGGCCTCGAAATCCCGCGTCCCGAGCGCACCGGGTATGTGGTCGGCATGGTGGACCGGTTGCCGGACGCGCTGGCTCGTTCGGGTGAATCGCTCCTCGGAACTCCCGGGAATGTGACCTGGACCTCCTCGAACCCGGACATCCTGGAGGTCCTGCCGAACGGCCGCTTCCTCGCGAGAGGCGCAGGCGAAGCGGAGCTGATCGCCTCCCGGGAAGGGCAGGAGGCGCGCGTCACGCTCTCCGTCACGTCGCCCTACGAGCGGACCGGGGAACCGAAGCTGAACGGCCTGGAGGTCGCGGGGTACTTCGCGCTGCATGAAGGGATCGGCGTCGTCGAGGAGGCGATCGTCGCCTACGGCGTCTACGACCATGACGTCTTTCGCGAGGTGGCGGCTTCCTTCTCCTCCCAGGATCCCGACATCGTGACCGTGGACGACAACGGCTCGATCCGCGTCAACGGCCCGGGACGGACCACCCTGACCGCGTCGTACGAGGGGTTTTCTGCGACAACTCCGGTCCGCGTTCTGACGCGGGAGGAGTTCAGGGACGGCTTTCGTTTCCCGCCCGGGGAGGAAACCCTCTGCGGCCTGTATCGGACCACTCCGACGGCCTACTTCACGACCTTCCTGGTCGAGGGCATGTCCACGCCGCTGCTCACGTACGAGCTGTGCTCGGACGGCGGCATCCGGAGGGTCCACGATGTCCGCTGGGACTCGACGGATCGGGAGGTCATCAGGGCGGAGCCCAACGGGTTCCTCACCGGCGTGAGCGCCGGCGAGGCCCACATCGCGCCGAGGCCGGCCACCTCGCCACCGCCGACTTCCGCCCCGGTCGCGGATGACACCGGCCGTCCACCGATGAGGGTCTATCCCGCCCCCGAACTCACGCCGCAGGCGCTGACCCGCCGGTCCTACCAGGATCGTCCCGACGACCTCGAGGGGCCTCAGATCCATGTGGTCTACGCCGTCCCGGAAGACGCGCCCGACCGGGCGCTCGATCTGTCGGGCGCGCTCGAAGACTCGGTCGCCGCCATTCAGGACTGGATCCGGCAGGCCATCGGCTACGAGCTGAACCTGGACACTCACGGCGGACGCCTCGATGTCACATTCGTGCGCCTGCTCACGGGATACGGCGGGGCCGACGCCTCGTGGCCCGATCTGCTCGACGGGCTGGAGCGGGCGCTTGAACTCCAGGACGACAAGACCTACCTGGTGTTCGCGCCCGCTGGCAATGACCTCGCCGGCAAGGCGCAGGGTCCAGTGGGCGCGGTCTTTCTGGAGAGGTACTCCAGCCAGGGCTGGGGAGCCTTTCTGGACGAACTCCTCCCGCTCGAGACGCCCTTCGGGCTCGCGCGCACCGAGATCACCACCCTCCATGAAATCCTCCACACGTTCGGGGCCGTTCCGGACTGCGGTGCGAACTGGATGGACGGCAACCACGTAAGCGACTCCTCGACCGACGTGATGTGGGCCGCCGGAACGAGGGCGGGCCGCGTCCACATCGATGTCGACCGGGACGACTACTTCGGCCACGGCCGGGACGACTGCCTCGACACGGCGGACAGCCCCTACTGGCGTCAGGTCGCCACCGTGACGACCGACGCAACGAACGTCTCCCGCACACAGGGTCCGAAACCACCCCCGGTCACGATGGAGGAGCGGATCCGGTCCCTGCTGCACCCCGACCCCACCCTCCGCTGCGGCCTCCCCCACTGAAGCCGGCGCGCGATTTGGCCGTTCCGGAGCCAGGACCCCCGCCAGGGGCGCGCCCGCCAGCGCCGCGGCGGCTCACGGTTTGCTTGCACCGAGGCGCGGTCTCGAGAGCGGACGGCGCGCTCCGCGCGCGCTGTCGAAGGAGCTCACCGGATGTCCCAACCAGGCTCTCCCAGTCCCCTCGCTCGACGCGCTTCCTGGCTCGGAGCGCTGGCCGTCACCGCGATCCTCACCCTTGCGTGCGAGGACTCGGCGGGACCGCTGCCGACCCCCGCTGCGCCGACGTCCCCACCGGCCTCCAGCTTCTACAACCCGCGCCCCGAACGAACCGACTACGTGGTCGGCATGGTCGACCGCCTGCCTGACGCCGGAGGCGTGACATGGACCTCTTCCAACCCGGATGTCCTGGCGGTCCTGCCGGGCGGCCGCTTTCTCGCGAGAGGCGCCGGCCAGGCGGATCTGATCGGTTCCGGGGCGAGTCAGGAGACGCGCGTCACTCTGAGCGTCACCTCACCCTACGACCGGACCGGCGAGCCCCGGCTGACCGGCCTGGAGATCGCGGGCCTTGTCGACTTCCTCCTCCTGCACGAGCGAGTCGGCGTCGTCGAGGGAGCGGTGGTCGCCTACGGCGTTTACGACCAGGAGGTCTTCCGGGAAGTCGCCGCCACCCTCGAGTCACTGGATCCGGATGTCCTGACGGTCGAAAAGGACGGAACGATCCGCGTCAATGCCGCCGGGGAGGTGACGATCACCGCGTCCTTCGGGGAGCTCCTGGTGGCCCAACAGATCCGCGTGCAGACCTGGGAAGAGTTAAGCGCGAGCTTCTCGGGAGGCGGGGATGAAGTGGGCGCTCCCGAATGCGGCCTCCTCGCGTTCACTCCGCTGGGGTCCTCTCCAGCTCTGCTGGTCGAGGGCATGACCGCTCCGCTGCTCGCGTACGAGCTGTGTCGGACGAACGGGGCGATGCGACGGGTCCACCACTCCGACTTCGTCTCCAGCGATCCCGAGGTCGTCAGGTTCGAACCCGAGGGCCTCGTAGTCGCCGGGCGCCCCGGCGTCGCCTCCTACAGGTCCCATACCTGGGGCCCGGACGGTCCGGGATTCCCCCTCAAGGTTCTCCCCGCTTTCGAATTCACGGCGGAAGCGCTGAGCCTCCGGTCCTACCAGGACCGTCCGGACGATTACGAAGGTCCCCAGATCCATGTCGTCTACGCCGTCCCGGAGAATGTGGCGGACCGGGGGCTGGACCTGTCCGGCAAGCTCGAAAACTCGGTCGCCGCGCTCCAGGACTGGATCCGGCAAGCCATCGGTTACGAGCTGAACCTGGACACCCACGGCGGACGCCTCGACATCACGTTCGTGCGCCTGCTGACCCCCCTGGGCGGAGAGGCGACCACCGTGTCCGGCCTGCGCGACGGGCTCGAACGGGCCCTGGGAATCCAGGAAGACAAGAAATACCTGGTGTTCGCGCCAACGCGCCTGGGCTGGCCCGGCGCGGCGCGGGACCCGATGGGCGCGGTCTTTCTCGACCCGTACCTCGGCGCTTCCCGTGGAGAGATCTTCGATCAGTTCGCTCCGCTCGAGTCGGAGTTCGGGATCACCCGAACCGAAACATCAGCGCTCCGCCAACTCCTCCACACCTTCGGGGCCGTCCCGGAATGCGCTCCGAACCGGGGGAGAGGCAACTCTGTGAACGACTCGGCCGACGATCTGATGGCGTCAGGCTCCGGGTCTCGCATCGATGTCGGCCGGGACGACTACTTCGGCCACGGCCGGGAGGACTGCCTCGACACCGCGAACAGCCCCTACTGGCGCCAGGTCGCCAACGTCACGACGGACAGCTCGGCCGCTTCACGCGCTGAAGAAGGCCACGGCGGGACGGTCCCGATCACGTTGGAGCAGCAGATCCGCTCCCTGATGGCCAGTGACCGTTACCTACGCCACGCCCTCACTCGCTGAGCCGCCGTGAACCTCCACAGCACAGGATCCGCGACGCTCTGCCGGATCCGGCTCGCCTCCTCATTCGGCGTCCTGATGGCGGCCGCCCTCTCCCTCTCCTGCGAAGGCTCGGGGGGGACGGGCCAGCTCGTCGCCACGCCGACCTCTCCGGCGCCATCCACCCTCGAGATCGTGGCCGAGCGCACGGAGTACCTCGTCGGGATGGTGGACCGGCTGCCCGACGCGGAAGGCGCTACATGGACCTCTTCGAACCCGGACATCGTGGAAGTCCTGCCGGGCGAGCGCTTCCTCGCGAGAGGCGCGGGCGCGGCGGATCTGATCGCCTCCCGGGAAGGTCAGGAAGCGCGCGTCACGCTCTCGGTCACGTCGCCCTATGACCGAACCGGCGAACCGAGGTTGACCGGCCTGGAAGTCCTGGGCCTGCCCGTCCTCCACGACGAAATCGTCGCCTTGGAGGACGCCGTGAAGGTCTACGGCATCTACAACCATCAGACCCTTCAGGAGGTCCCCGCCGCACTGTCGTCCGCGGATCCGGATGTCCTGACGGTGGACGACGATGGAACGATCCACGTCATGGGGGTTGGCGCAACCACGGTCACGGCGTCGTACGAAGGACACGCGACCTCAAGACGGTTCGGCGTCACAACCCGGGAGAAGTCGCGGGCGGCGCTTGTCGACAATCTCGGGGAGGGCTTCGACTGCGGCTTGGTTGCACACTTGGCTCCGTCATGGGCGGCTCGCCACATGATGCAGGGAATGACCGTGCCCTTTGTCCTTACGGAAATGTGCGTGGACGGGACGATCCGGAGGACTCGCGACGTCCGCCTTGCGTCCACGAATCCCGAGGTCATCGAAGTCGGTCCGGGCGGCTTCCTCACCGCCAAACACCCCGGCCAGGCCACCGTTGAACCACTCCAGGCGGGCATCGGGATCCTCGACCAACCGACCGGCCAGTCCGGCTTCGGAGTCTTCACGGTCCTCCCCGAGTTCGAGTTCACGCCCGAGGCGCTCAGCCAGCGGTCCTACCAGGACCGCCCCGACGACTACGAGGGTCCGCAGATCCATGTCGTCTATGCCGTGCCCGAAGACGTGGCGGACCGCGGGCTGGATCTCTCCGGCCAACTCGAGGCCTCGTTCGCGTCGGTCCAGAACTGGATCTGGCAGGCGATCGGCTACCAGCTCAACCTGGACACCTACGGCGGGCGGCCGGACATCACCTTCGTCCGCATGCTGACTCCCCATGGAAGTGTTGAGGATTCCTTCCAGGACCTGCTCGACGGGCTGGACCGGGCGATGGGGCTCCAGAGGGACAAGAAGTACCTCGTCTTTGCTCCCGTGTGGTCCTATCTTCTCGGCAAGGCGAGCGTGCAGGAAGGCGTGGGCGCGGTCTATCTGGACAGACACATGAGTATGGCCTGGGGCGCCCACCTGGACAATTTCTTCCCAGTCGAATCGGAGTTCGACATCACTGGCGGTGAAAGGACGGCGCTCCACGAACTCCTCCACACGTTCGGCGCCGTCGCCGGGTGCGCACCCAACTTCGACGGCTCCTCCCACGTAGACGACGCGCCGGACGACGTGATGTGGGCAGGTTCGGGTTTCCGCATCGACGTCGGTCGGGATGACTACTTCGGCCATGGGCGGGACGACTGCCTCGACACCGCCGACAGCCCTTTCTGGCGTCAGGTCGCCACCCTCACGACCCACGCCTCGGCCACACGTCGCATCAACAGCCCGGAAGACAAAAGGGCCATAGCCAATATGGAGGCGCAAATCCTCTCCCTGTTCGGGCCCGACCCTTATCTGCGCTGCGCTCTCCCCCACTGAGCCGCCGTGAACCCCCAGAGCTCAGGGTCTGTGATGCTCCGCCGGACCCGGCTGGCCTCCTCACTCGGCGTCCTGATGGCGGCCGCCCTCTCCCTCTCCTGCGAAGGCTCGGGGGGAACGGGCCAGCTCGTCGCCACCCCGACATCTCCGGCGCCATCCACCCTCGAGATCGTGGCCGAGCGCACGGAGTACCTCGTCGGGATGGTCGACCGCCTGCCCCAGGTCATCGACCGATCCTCGGAGTACCCGACCAATACGTGGCCGGAGTGGGGATCGATGAACCCCGACATCGTGGAGATCCTGCCGAACGGCCGGTTCCTGGCGAGGGGTCCCGGCTCGGTGGACTTGATCGCCACCTCCCCTTACCCAGACCAGCAGGCCCGCATCACGCTGGAGGTCACGTCACCCTACGAACGAACCGGGGAACCAAGGCTGACCGCCGTGGAAATCCTGGGCCCACCCGTCATTCACGACAGGCTCGGCGCCTTCGAGGACGCCGTGGTCGCCTACGGCATTCGCCACGATCAGACGCTCCGGGAGGTCGCCGCCACGCTCTCGTCGGCGGATCCCGACATCCTGACGGTGGACAACGATGGAACGATCCACGTCACCGGCGCCGGCGAGACCACTATCAGCGCGTCCTACGAAGGCCACTCGATGACAACGCCGATCGTGGTGTTGACCTGGGAGCAATTCAACGAACCCTTCCCGCGCATCTACGGGGAACGACAGGACATCGCCTGCAGCCCGGTCCTCTGGACGCCGAATGGATCGACTCCAACTCTTCTGCTCGAAGGCGTGACCGTCCCGTTGCTCGTGTTCGAGGTATGCCCGGACGGCGCGATGCGCCGGATCCACGATGCCCGTCTCGTCTCCTCGGACCCGGAGATCGTCGAGGTCGGGCCGGGCGGACTCGTCACCGCCAGGAGGTCAGGACGCGCCGCGCTCAGATACGAGCCGCCCGCGGCGTCGGCCCCGGGCGGCGCCGCAGCGATCACGGTCCTTCCCGCGTTCAACGTGACGGCCGAGACGCTCGGTCGCCGGTCGTACCAGGATCGTCCCGACGACTACGAGGGACCCCAGATTCATCTGGTCTACGCGGTCCCCGAGGACGTACCGGACCGGGGCCTGGATCTTTCCGGAGAGATCGAGGACTCGGTCGCGGTCGTGCAGCACTGGATCCGGCAGGCCATCGGCTACCAGCTCAACCTGGACACCTACGGCGGACGGCCGGATGTCAGCTTCGTCCGCCTTCTGACTCCCCTCTCCGGAACTCAGGATTCGTTTGCCGACCTGCTGGATGGGCTGGACCTGGCTCTGGACCTCCAGCAGAACAAGAAATACCTCGTGTTCACACCGGGGCTGAACTACGCCGGCCGGGCCTCGCGGCTGGTGAGCGCGGTTTTCCTCGACCGGTACGTGGGCGCCACCTGGGGGGACTTCGTGGACCATCGCCTCCCACGCGACCTGAAGTTCGGCGTCACCAGCACCGAGATCGTGGCGCTCCATGAGCTTTTTCACACGTTCGGCGCCGCCGCCGAGTGCGCCCCCAACTTCGAGGCCTATCACGTCAACGACACCCTCGACGATGTGATGACGCGGGGACAACAGATCGATTTTGGGAGGGACGACTACTTCGGCCACGGGCGAGCTGACTGCACGGACACCGCGAACAGCCCCTACTGGCGGCGCGTCACCAGCGTCGCGACAGACGCCGCGGCAACCCCCCGCTCCGAACGCCCCGACCAGACGGCCCCGGTCACGATGGAGGAGCAGCTCCGCTCCCTGTTTGTCCCGGACCCCACCCTGCGCTGCGGCGTCCCCCACTGACCCCGGCGGACGAGGGCGCCCCGACCCGGGGCGCCCGCGCCGTCAGAAGGCCGCGAGGCCCAGCGAAGTCCGGAGCGCCGGAGAGTTCACGATGAGCTCTCCCAGCTCGGTCATCGCGTTCCCGATGGCGGTCTCGACCGCCTGCGCCACGACCTGCGCGCCCTCGGAGCACCTGCTCCCCCCGCCCGTCTGCACAGAGCTTCCCTGCACGAAATCGCGGATCTGGAGGCCGTCGGCGGTGAATGCCGACACCTGCATCGCGACATCGGCGCCCGCCTCGAATCCCCGGAAGAAGCCGGTGCTCACCCCCACTCCGAAGCTGTCGACCCGCACCACGATGACCGCGCCCAGACGACGCGCCTCCATCTCCTCGCGGTTCAGCGGCGCCGGAGTGTGCTCCAGTTTCCGGACGAGGCGCTCGAGCGTGCCGACGACCGACGCCTCGAACGACTCCCGCGCGTCCACCGGGTAGCTGTTGTTCGCGCAGGTGAAGTCCGCAAAGTCGGGGATGCGCGCCTCGAACAGCATCTGGTCGGCGTCCACGAAGACCGCCGCGTCCACCGGCAGCCCGGCCTCGAAGGCCAGGACCTCGTAGGACGGCGTCGGCTGGACCAGCACGGCGTGGGAACACGAAGCGGCGCCCAGCGCCAGAACAGCGCCGAGAGCGAACGGAAGCTGACTGCGCTTACGGGTCACGGTGCTTCTCCTCCCTTCGCGGGATCGGTGGGGCGACGGGTCATCTTCGCCGCATGAGTCCAACGCAAGCAAACCAGGGACCGGACCGCCAGGCTACGGCCGCAGGTCCAGAACCGGGTCCTTCTTCCCGGTCATCTCCCAGCGCACCAGCGTGACCGGGATGACGCCGGATGCGTAGAACCGGTCGAAGAAGTCCTTCACGCTGAAGTCGTCCCCGTCCTGGATCGCGACTTCGGCCATGAGCTCCTCGATCTGGATCTTGCCGGCGATGTAGCTCGTGCCGTAACCCGGCTGGCGCAGGTAGAGGCTCTGCTCGCCGCGGACGAGCGCCCCCTCGGTCAGCCACCCCCTCGGGGTCCACTCCATCGCGAACCCCACCGCCTCCTCCATGTCGAACTCGCCGCCGTGGAGGTTCAGGCCGCTGATCGCCCGGGCCGCCCGCTGCGCCAGCATGATCCACGTCAGCTCGCGCGACCTCGGCGACCCCTCGAGCAGCCCGAGGTGCATGAACATTTCCTCGACGCCGGTGGCGAGGCCCTCGGAGCGCGCCTGGAAGATGTTGAAGAGCGAGGGGACCGCGCGGATCGGGCTCGGGTGCGGGGCCTCGCGCATCGCCGCCAGCTCGATCCAGTGGTGCATGTGCGGCCGGAACGCATCCGGGTCGCGGTAGTTCACCTCGTGGAAGAAGTTCCGCAGGTCGTCCGGGTTCTCGACCGGCAGGAAGGACCCGTTCACCGCGCGGAGCGCCGGATCCATCCACGGCTCGGTCGTCTGGACCTCCTCGCGTTCGAGGAACTCCATGTAGCGGTCCACCGACTCGTTGAGCCGCCCGTCGAACTCTTCCGCGGAGGCGATCCGCTCCAGCTCCGGCAGCGCCCGGTTGCGGTTCTCCTCGAGCAGCATCGACGAGTGGGAGCGCGCCAGTTCGCGGCGCATGAAGGCCAACTGCTCCTCCCACGAGTAGGGCAGCAGGTGAACGTGCCGCATGACCCAGGTGTATTCGTCGGCGCCGATGCCGGAGGGCCCGGTCCTGGTGTCCGATTCCGCGTCGAGGAACTCCCGGAACCCGTCGCTCGCCGCGATCCCCGCGGCCACCGCGGCGTCGAGATCGGCGCTCGTCCCCGCGACCCGCTCGCCGAAGGCGGCCAGGTCCGCCGCCTGGTTCCGGAACGCGCGCAGCCCGCCGAGCCACAGATCGCGGGCGTTCGAGTCGGCGAGGTTCTCCCTCGCCTGCTCGAGGATCGCCGGGATCGCCCCGATCCGGGCGGCAAGCTCGGCCGCATCAGCCTCGGACAGCGGGTAGTCGTAGGTCCACAGGTCGATCCAGCCGTGGATCACCGGCCCCTCGTGCGCCGGGACATCGCTCTCCGCCGAGAAGACGGTGACGTAGAAGGCGGGATCGCGGGCCCACGGACGCCGCACCCGGTGGTCGAAGTCGAGCCCGTTCATCTCACCCCGCACGATGTGCCAGTCGATCTGTTCGGAGACGCTCCACTCCTCCGGCTGGAGCGCATCGAGCCGCGCCCGCCACGCCGGAAGCTCGGCCGCCTGCCGCGCCATCGCCGCCGCGGTGTAGTCGGGAACGTGGTCGGTGAACGCGGGACGCTCGAACTCGCGCCACTCGTGGAACAGCTCGACGAGGTCGGCGTGGGTCCCGGGAGCGCCCATCGGCGCCTCGGGCGCGTCGCCGCCCTCCGGGGCGCAGCCGCCGAGCGCGAGCAGGAGCGGGAGAAGGGCCAAGCGATGCATGCGGGTCATGGGCGGACGCCTCCGGGCGCCGGCCATCGTACGGCCTCGAACCGCTTCCGGCTCCGCGAGCCGGCCGGGAGGCGCCTCAGCGCGGGGCCGAGGACCGGAGCGCGGATTCGAGGGCGTCGCCGAACCGCCGGATGTCCTCGGCGTCGTGGTAGTGCGCGAGCGACGCCCGCACCGCGCCCGCCTCGGGGTCGGCGCCGAGCGCCGAGAGGACATCGGCCGCTCCCAGCGTACCGGCCCCGACGCGGGACCCGCCCGCCGCCAGCGCCTCGCCCAGATCCCACCCGGCGACCCGCTCCGCCACGAACGTGAACGTCGGAACCCGCACCGCCGCGCGGTTCGACTCGCGCTCCCCCAGGACCCGCACTCCCGGCGCGCGACGCAGGAGTTCGAGCATCCGCCGCGACAGGACGCGCTCCTCCTGGCGGATCGCCTGCATCCCCCGGCGCATCGCCTCCCGCCGGCCGAACCGCTCGGAGGGCGGCGCGACCGGCGCCTCCCGCTCCTCCCCGAGGCGCTCCACGTAGGCGAGCGACCGGCTCAGCGAAGCAATCGTCGCCGGAGCGGCGGCGCCGTTCAGGCTTCCCCCGGGCGGATCCCGCATCCACAGCGCCGCCCCCGAGGCGCCGAACAGCTCGTCGAGCGAAGCGATCAGGCCGTCGCACCGCAGATTGCGGAGGTCGAGCGACCCGTGGGCGAGGAAGTGGCTCGCCTCGCAGACCACACGAACGCCGCTTCCCGCGAGCCGCTGCGCCAGCGGGATGACCTCGTTGAGCGACCCCGAGACCGGGCACGCCTTCGTCTGGACGACGAGCCGGGTCCGCCCCTCGAGCAGCGGCTCGAGATCCTCGAGCGCCAGCCGGCCGGTCGGGCGCGGCGCCCAGCGGACGAGCCGGACTCCTTCCGGCAGCGCCCGGCGCCACGCCGACCGCCGAACGTCGGGCTCGGAACCCGAGAGGACGACCGCGTCGCCGGAAGACACCCCGCAGCCGCGCGCGAGGACGTGAACGAGATCCGCGTAGCGGTCGCTGACCGCAACCTGCTCCTGCGCCCAGTCGGCATTCGTGTTCCAGAACCAGGCGAGCGACTCGCGGAGGTCGGCGAGCGCCTCGGCGTCGGCGGCCGCCGGCCGGGTCCGGAGCGTCCGGGGAGCGCCGACCGCATCGAAATCGAGCCGGGACGCATCGTCAGGGCCCGAGGGAGCGAAGGCCTCGCGCACGACCGGAAGGGGCAGGAACATGCTGGGGGCTGGCGCGACCGGTCGACCCGGAACGGTCAGTAGCATAGAACGCCGTGAAGCCCCCCGAAGTTGCCGCGTTCGACCAGCGCACGGTTTCGAATGTCTGGTCCATGGACGATGGCGATCGCGCCATTCGGGTCACCGGACGCGACCGCGCCGACTTCCTGCGGCGCATCCTCGCAGGCGAGGTCCCGGCCCCGGGCGGCCTGGCGAGGACCGCGCTCCTCACCCCCAAGGGCGCGCTGATCGCGGCGGCGACGGCTTCGACAACGACCGCCGAGGTCGTGCTGGAGACCGAGCCGTCGCGCCGCCAGCCGCTCCTCGCCAAGCTCGATCTCTACCGGATCAGCGACGATGTGAAGTTGACCCCGCTCGACGGCGAGGACAACCGGAGCCTGCTCGTCCAGGGTCAGAGCGCCGGCGAGACCGTCGCCGAAGCGCTCGCCGCACTCGGCTGGTCGCTCCCGGAAGGCCTCGACCCGGGCGGGGCGCCGCCGGGGGCGGGCGTTGACATCCCGGGGGAAGCCGGGGGCGTGTGTCTCGTCCGCCGCCTGTTCCGGCCGTGGCCGGCGTGGCGGGTGCGCTTTCTGGATGCGCCGGACGCGGCGACGCGGGTCGGGGAGTTCCTCGCCGCCCGACGCGCCGCCGCGGGACCGGAGGAAGACGACTACCTGCGGGTCGCCGCCGGGGAACCGGCATGGGGGAGCGAGCTGGACGAGGCCTCGCGGGTCGCCGAGTGCGGCCTCGCCGCCCACGCCCGGCTCGGCAGGGGTTGCTACATCGGGCAGGAGTTCGTCGCCCGCCAGGCCCACCGCGGCCGCATCCCCCGTCTGCTGCGGCGACTCGCCTTCGACCCCGGCCACCCTCTCCCCGCCCCGCAGTCCGATCTCGGGCTCGACGGCGAGAAAGCGGGACGCCTCACCTCCGCCGCCCGGCCGCCAGAAGGCGGCGCTGGCGCGCTCCCCGGCCTCGGACTCGCCATCCTGAACGCCGCGGTCCCACCGGGCGCCGTCGTGACCAGCGAGGCGGATCCGGGCGAATTCCGGGCGCGCGTCCTCCCCGACTGAATCATGCGAATGACCCTCCGCGCCGCCCTCGCCGCAGCCGTCCTCGCCGGCGCCTGCGCGCCGCCGCCGGCTGACCTCATCCTTCACGGCGGCCGGGTCCACACGCTCGACCCGGAGCTCGGAACGGTCGAGGCGCTCGCCATCGCCGGCGGATCGGTCGTCGCCGCCGGCCCCGACGGGGAGATCCTTCGCCACCGGGGACCGGACACCGAGGTCTTCCCGCTCGAAGGCCAGACGGTTCTCCCCGGCCTCACCGACAACCACTTCCACGCGCTCGGTGGCGGTCCGGGCGTCGATCTCTCGGGCGTCCGCACGCTCGACGAGCTGGGGCAGGCGATCGCCGCCCGCGCCGCCGACACCCCGCAAGGCGAGCTGGTGGTCACGAACAGCAACTGGCACGAGGGCCAGCTCCGGGAGCAGCGCCTCCCGCTGCGCGACGACCTGGATGAAGCCGCTCCCGATCATCCGGTGGTGGTCGTCCGGGGCGGGCACGAGTACATCCTGAACTCCGCCGCCATCGAGCGGTTCGGGATCGCGGAGAACGCCGAGTCGCCTCCCGGCGGCCGCATCGGCCGCTACCCCGACGGCCGGCTGAACGGCGAGCTGGTGGACCGCGCCAAGGATCCGGTCCAGTTTCCCCGGCCCGAACCGGAAGGCGACCCCATCGACCGGCTCCGCGAGGATCTGCTGACGATGGCCGGCTACGGGATCACCGCGCTGCGGATCCCGGGCGGCTCAGCCGAACAGTTCGGGCTCTTCCGCCGTCTCGCGGAGGAGAACCGCCTCCCGATCCGGATCGAGTTCCTGTTCCGGCTCCGGGGCGACCCGGAGGAGGTTGAAGCGACGGTCGCTTCGTGGGGCGTCGGTCCGGAGTTCGCAACCGGTCTGCTCCGCGTGACCGGGGTCAAGCTGGGGGTGGACGGTGGTTTCGAAGGCGGCTGGATGCGGGAGCCCTACGAAGAACCGTGGGGCCGCGGCGGAACCTACTTCGGCCTCCAGACGATGCCGACCGAGGCCTTCCACGAGACCGTGCGGATCCTGAACCGCTTCGGCTGGCGGGTCGGAACGCACGCAGTGGGCGACGCCGCCATCGACCTCGTGCTCGACGCCTACGAAGCCGCCCACGACGAAACGCCGATCAGCGACCGCCGCTGGACCATCGAGCACGGGTTCATCCCGGCGCAAGACCAGTTCCAGCGCATGCGCAACCTCGGGCTCACCGTCACCGCGCAGCACCATCTCTACGTGGCCGCGCCCAGCCTGGTCGCCTACTGGGGAGCGGAGCGCGCCGCGCTTACGACCCCGGTGGGACTCTTCGCCGAAGAGGGCATCCCGGTCTCGCTCGGAACCGACTCGCCGGTCATCCCGCACAACCCGCTCGAGGTCCTCTTCCACTTCACAACGCGCGACACGCTCTCCGCCGGGATCCAGGGCGAGGAATACGCCGTCTCCCGCGAGGACGCGCTCCGCCACATGACGCGCGGCTACGCGTGGCAGACAGTTACCGAGACGACAAGGGGCGCGCTCGCCCCCGGCATGGCCGCTGATCTGGCGATCTTCGAGGACGACTACTTCGAGGTCCCGGCGGAGGAGATCCCGGGTCTTCTGCCCACCCGGACGATCGTGGCGGGCCGCACGGTCCACGTGGCCGAATGAGCGCACTTCCACCACCCCGCGAGGGCGAGATGGTCTCGCGCGACACCTACGTTCGCTGCTAGAGTGGCCAACCACCGTGACGGCGGTCGCAAGCGCCGCCCAGTCAAGAGCGGAAGGCGGAGGCTGGAAGTGAAGACAGACAACGGCTCCAGAGAATCCCCAACTCCGGAGACCCGGACACGCCCGAGCGACATCGAAGTCCTTCAGATGCTTCGCGACGCCGCGCGACAGTACGAGGAGAGCATGCGTGTGGCGGACCTGGCCGATCTTTCTGGGAGCCAGGAGAGCAACTTTCCCAGGTACGAGTGGGATAACCCCATGGGGCTTGTCGTGACAGCACCAAGGTATGGCAAGCTGGTCTGATCTTCAGAGCGATCTGGCCGGCATTAAGCCAGAGCAACGGGGTGACGCAGTATCGGAGAGGCTGCGGGAGTCAACTGCTCGTATCGCTGACCGCTGTGATCTGAACGTTCTCTACTACGCTTCGAGCTTCCTGCAAAAGCCCCATGTGCCGGGGCTCTTCACCTCGATCAACATGGAGGACATCAATGGATTCATGGCCGGGGTTCATGGCCATGACTTCAGCAAGGGACTCCTTTTGATCCTGCACACGCCGGGAGGCCTCGCGGAGGCCGCGCACACCATCGTCGACTATCTCCGCAGTAAGTTCTCCGCAATTGACGTCGTGATACCCACCTACGCGATTGTCCGCTGGCACCATGATCGCACTCGGGTGCAACAATATTGTCATGGGAAGGCAGAGCCAACTGGGGCCAACAGACCCGCAGCTGATTGTCGGGAATCGACCGTTCTCGGCACACTCGATTGTCGAGCAGTTCGATGAAGCCAAGACGGACATAGCAGAGGATCCTGTTCTGGCTCACGCCTGGGCTCCCGTGTTGCGTTCCTTCGGGCCTGCGTTGCTTCAAGAAGCCCGCAAGTCGATCTCCTATGGTCAGACGCTGGTCGAGCATTGGTTGCGGGAGTACATGTTCTCCGAGCGACCGAACCCGGATGTTCAGGCACGAGCGGTCGCGGAGCACTTCGGTGGCAGCCGGCACGGGAGTCATGGCAGGCGGATCGGACGCGACGAGGCGCGACGGCAGGGCCTCGAGGTCGTCGATCTCGAGAGTGATCAAGACCTGCAGAATAAGGTGCTTACTCTCTACCATCTTTCCACAATCGCGTTTGAGAACGGTCCGGCTGCGAAGTTGGTCGCAAGCAGCAACAACCGAATGTGGGTGAAGCACGTATCGGACGCTGCCGGTCCCGGCCGGCGCACGTAGTCCATGTGAACGGACCCCCAGCGTCGCCTCCCATCGGAGACCGGATCCGCATCCACGCCGGCAACAAGCAGCTCCGCCTGGAGATCGTGGCGGAGGGACTGGCCGAGGACGACCGCGTGCGAGACCGCCGATTCCAGAATTTCTCGCCGAGGATCCTGGACCTGAGGGACCAGCAGGTCGTCAACGCTCGCCGGGGCGAGGAGGGGCCGCTCCGCGAGCGTCGTCCGGCCCTGGACCCGCGGGGACCGGGACGGCTGCACCGAGGCCGCCGGGTGGATGAAGGCCCGGAACGAGCGGCTGCGGGCCATCGCCGCACAGGAGGGATCCACGACGACGCCCCGCGCCCCGCTACACTGACGCCATGTCGATAACCGGCTACCAGCCTCCGAAGTTCGCGTCAAGACGCCGGTTCCTCACGACAGCGGCCGCCGCCCCCTGGCTTGCCCTGCCCCGCCCGGCGCTGTCGCTTCCTCCGGCGTACCGCGGGAACCCGCTCGCGCTGTCCGGGACCGACTTCCAGCTCGACGTCGGCGAGCACCAGATCCGGGCCACCAGCCGTTCGCGGCCGGCGACGCTCGTTCAGGGTTCGCTTCCGGGACCCACGCTGCGCTGGCGCGAAGGGGACGACGTCACGATCCGGGTCCGCAACCGGCTCGACGAATCCACCTCGATCCACTGGCACGGCCTGCTCGTCCCCCCGGGGATGGACGGCGTGCCTGGCGTCAGCTTCCCGGGCATCGCTCCCGGCGAGACCTTCACCTACCGGTTCCGGGTCCGCCAGAACGGCACCTACTGGTACCACTCGCACAGCGGGTTCCAGGAGCAGACCGGCGTCTACGGCGCGCTGATCATCGACCCGGCGGGACCGGAGCGGTTCCCGGTGGACCGCGACCACGTCATGGTGCTCTCGGACTGGACCGACGACGACCCCCACCGCGTCTACAACCGGCTGAAGCGGGACTCGGAGTTCTATCTCTCGAACCGCCGCACGCTGGGGGACCTGGTTCGGGAGGTCCGCGAGCGGGGGCTGGGCGCCACCCGTTCGGACCGGGCGATGTGGGGCCAGATGCGGATGAGCGACCGGGACATCTCGGATGTGACCGGCGCCGAATACACGTTCCTGATGAACGGGGCCTCCCCGGATCCGGGCGCCTCCTTCCTCGCCAACCCCGGCGAACGGGTGCGGCTCCGCGTCATCAACGCCGCGGCGATGACCTACTTCGACCTGCGGATCCCGGGGCTCAGCCTGCGGGTGATCGCGGTTGACGGACAGCCGGTCGAGCCGGTCACGGTGGACGAGCTCCGGATCGGCGTGGCCGAGACCTACGACATCCTCGTCGAGCCGAAGGACGCCGGCCCCTACCCGGTCTTCGCCCAGGCGATCGACCGGTCCGGGTTCGCATTCGGCTCGCTGGGAGCGGATCCGGCGGCGCGCGCCGAGCCGCCCGCCATGGACCCGCCGACGTTCCTGACGCACGCCGACATGGGCATGGCCCCGACGGAGGACCACGCCGCTCACGGCGCGCCGGCCGAGCCCGCCGCCCCCATGATGGATCACGGCGAACACGCCGGGCACGCCATGCCGATGCAGGGCGGGGAACACGCCGGGCACGCGATGCCGGCGCAGCACGGCGCCCACGGTGGGAACGGAAATTCCGGAGCGCACACCGCGAGCGCGCCGGCCCCGGTCCGGAACCCGGTGGCACTCGGTCCGGGCGTCGACATGCGGGTGGACTTCCCGAAGGACCGCCTCGATGACCCCGGCGCCGGCCTCCGCAACAACGGTCGCCGCGTCCTGACCTACGCCGACCTGACGAGCACGGAAGTGAGGCCGGCCGACCCGGACCGGGAGATCGAACTCCACCTGACGGGTTCGATGTGGCGGTATCTGTGGTCGTTCGACGGCATCCCCCGTCGTGATGCGCCGCCGATGCGATTTCGGGAGGGGGAGCGGGTCCGGATGGTGCTGATCAACGACACCGGCATGAACCACCCGATCCATCTCCATGGCATGTGGAGCGACGTCGAGACCGGCGGCCCCGCCGGAGGCCCCGACGGCGTCGTCCGGAAGCACACCGTCTCGGTGCAGCCCGCCAGCCGGGTCCGCGCGCTGGTGCACGCCGACGCGCCCGGGCCGTGGGCCTTCCACTGCCATCTGCTCTACCACATGCCCGGCATGTTCCGGGAGGTCCATGTCGGTGAGGTCTGAGCGGGACGACCGCCGCAAACCGGCCGCGCGACGCGCCAGGGCGGCCCTCTTCCTCGCGGCGCTGCTGTCGATCCCCGTGGCGGGAGCGGCCGACGAGGTGGACGAGGACCCGGTTCTCGTCTGGCTGGGCGCGAACGAAATCTCATGGTTGGCCGGCGATCACTTCAAAGCCGAGTGGGACGCCGAGGCGTGGATCGGCCGCAGCCGCACGCGGTTCTACGTGCGCAAGGAAGGGCTCGCCGACGAAGACGGCGCCTCGCTCGGCGATCTGGAGTTCCGGGCGTCCCGCGCCATCGGCCCCTTCTGGAATCTGGTCGGCGGTCTCCGCTCGACCGGCGGCGCCGAGCGTCACCAGATGGCGATGTTCGGAGTCCAGGGGCTCGGGATCTACCACATCGAGACGAAGCTGACGGGATTTGCGTCCCCGACGGGACGCGTCGGCGCACGGCTCGAGCTCCATCAGGAGTGGTACCTCAGCCAGAGCCTGATGCTCAGCCCGGGCGTGGATGTCGACTGGGCCACTGGCGACGGACCGCGCCGTCTCCGCACCGAGGCGGAGATGCGCCTGCTCTACACGGCGAGACGCGACCTCACCCCGTTCGTCGGTGTCCGGTGGGAATACAAGGACCTCCACGGAACCGGACCCGACCGCGCAGTCCAGTTCGTCGTCGGGATCGCCGGCTGGCGCTGAGCTGACGCGGCGCGGGCGCGCGCCAGAGCACGGGCCGCCTTAGCCTGCCGATTGCCCGAGTTAATTCGGCTCCTCGCAGGGTGTGTCGTCTCTTGTCCGGTCGGGAGGAGATCATCCCTTCCGTGCGCTCAAACAGCAGCCGTTCTGGCCGGGTGCGCCCGATGTGTCTCGTTTTGTCCCACGTGGGCCATAGAGTTGGTTCTTCCGTCAGGGATTTGTAGGACACACTCCAACCGCACAATCGCGCTCTACACAGGAGGAACGACGACATGGCCAAACCCATCACCCTGGATGCCCTTCTTGGGGCCTGCGCTGACGACGGGTTCGACGACGGGATCCGCATCGACACCGAGCTGGAACCGATCGGGGGACCCGGTGGGTCGGTGAAGCCCGCCGTCTACGAGGGCGGCAAGTACCAACGGGATCAGCGGTGGGCGTCCCCGGACGATCAGGAACCGACGCCCGTCATCGTGATCGATAACGTCGCCTCCCAGGCCAACCGGCTCGAGGATGCCCTGCGTCGCTACCGCGACGCGGTGGGGATCCCGGAACTCCTGCTCGACCTTTCGGCCCTGGAATCGCTCCCCGTTCACCTGCCGAGGCGGATTTCGAGTCTTCAGTTTCCGCACCGCAATGCGGACGCCTACCTCCGGGATGCCCGCCTGGATGACGAGGACTTCATCCGGACGCCGCTGGGCAAGGCCATCTTCGGTGCGACGGCCCAGACCTGCGGTCCGCTGATGGCCTGGTTCCCTCAGGCGCTGATCTATGGCTTCTGGCAGTCCCACCTCGGGAAGAAGAGGCAGAACACGAAGCACCCGCGCGCGTGGGTTTCGGAGATCGTGGGATGGCATCCCGCCTCCAGGGACACCCGGACCCTCGGACTCAAAGGAGATCCGCTGAATCTCACGAGCGATGCCCAGATCACCGTAAACACACATGACCAGTTGGCGTGGGAGATGGAACCGGCGAAGTCGGGAGACGGTGGTGACAGGCTCTCGGAAATCGGACACGGTCAGATTCTCTTCATGCGGGACGATCCAAGAAAGCCGCTGCCGGCCGCGGCCGTCTCCTTCGCACGCGTATCGCAACGGGCCACGATTTCCTTCGCGCAGCTCCGGCGAGTGAGCCTCGGCCAAGAACACCTGAGGGACGGTGACGCCGCCGCCCGGGCTCTTCTCGTGGCTCTGGGACTCCACGCTCACGTTCTCGCCTTCGGTCAGGGGTTCGCGCTCAGGTCGGGCGCGGAACTCCGTCCCGTGGAGGCCCGCGTGAAGTGGCTGGGCGGCACCTCGGATGAGGACTGCACGCTTGGTGATGTCGTAACGAGCCGCAACTTGCTATCGGCCGCACGTGAGTACGCTGGTACGAACGGCGTCCCACTCGATGGTTGGGGAGCGCCTCCGACGATGCTTAGTCCTTCGAAAAAACTGTCGGCCGCGATCCGCAACACCTGGCCAATCCTGGAGGACTGATGCTCGCTGTCTCGGTCGAATTCCTTCATGGGACGTTTCGCGGTGACCCGGACGGGACCGCCAACACGGGTGGCCTGACCCGAGGTGAGTGGCCTCCTGCTCCTGCTCGGCTGTTCTCTGCGTTCGTCGCAGCCGATGGCACCAGGGACGCCTGCCGGGTCACGGACGGCAGCGAACTCAACTGGCTCGAAGCCTTGCCCGCACCGGAGATCTACGCTGAGGAAGCGCCGACCACACGGTCGCTGGAACCACGTTTCGTGGTGCGACACACCGGCAAGTTCGCAGTCAACGCCACTACCCGACAGCTCGATGTCCACCAGGAGTACGTCGGGCGAAAGGGCGCCGAAGTGCGACCCGGAGTCCGCATCTCGTTGCGGGATCCGCGAGTGGTCTACAAGTGGGAGGACGCTTCCGCCCCGGATCGTGTCCTGAAGTCCCTACGACTCCGCGCCGCCCGAATCGGCTACCTCGGCGCGGCGGACTCTCCCGTGCGGGTGCGCGTGTGGGAGAAACCCCCTGTTGACAGCACTCCGCGCGACCGGTTTTTTCCGGATGACGAGGGCGACCACGTCATCTGCGTTCCCCGATCGGGAGATCTCGAACTACTGGACGGCTGGTTCGATCAGTGGACTGAACGCGGAGCAAGCGTTGGACGCGGGCAGTTTCCCGCGCTTCGCCATGAAGTCCGGTACCGCGCTCCCTCGTCCCAAGTATCCGACCAGGGCGGGCGCGTGGTCGCCTGGCTGAGCATTCGACCCGCGGTCTCGGGTCGCCGCGTACGGGAACTCACGGCGCGCTTCAAGGACAGCGTGTTGAGTCGCTACGAGGCCCTCTACGGTGAGCCGCCTGCTGTCCTCACCGGTCATGGATTCGAGAGCCCGGGATACGAGATCGCCCGATACCTCGCGCTGCCGGATGTCGGATTCCCTCGGTCGGGCGGACAGATCCACGGCCTAGCTCTCTGGACGCCGCCTGGGTGGGACCCTCGCCTCGCCCGCAGGGCTGGCGATGCGGCGCGCGCCATATGGCGAATCCAGGGCGCGACGGTGGACGTCAGGGTGCAGCCGTACGATCGTCTTGATCCGCGCGTGGCCTCGTCGCCTCGTCGCTGGCTGCAAAGGGCCAACGGCTGGGCAACGGCCTTTCCCGCGATCCACGAGCGACGGAAGACGCTCGATCTCGACGAACTACGCCGCTGGTGCGCGCATGCTGGACTCCCGGCGCCCTCGCACTTCCGAACCCACCGCAAACCACTGATTCGAGGCGCCGTCGATCTGGCTCCGGTAGAAGTGAACCGGCCCGGGCGTCCGGGCCTTCCGTACTCGCACCTGGAGATCTGGTTTCCGGAGCCGGTGAGAGGCCCCGTCGTTGTTGGATCCGGACGACAGCGCGGGTTTGGGCTGTGCGTCCCGATCCTTGACTCATCCACACCTTCGGCGGGTTCGAAGCCGTGACCCCTCTGGAGGCAGAAATGCGACCAGTGCCGGCGTTCGCGGACTTCTACCGCGCGATCAACGATCGCGACCCCTTCCCGTGGCAGGACCGCCTCGCCCGACAGGTAGAGGCGCAAGAGGCTTGGCCTCGCGAAGTTGGGGTTCCGACCGGACTCGGCAAGACGGCCTGCCTTGAGGTCGCGATCTGGTGGCTCGCGTCCCAGGCGCATCGCCCGCCTGCGGACCGAACTGCGCCGACGCGCATCTGGTGGGTGGTCAACCGCCGCCTTCTGGTGGATTCGACAGCCGAACACGCGACCAGGCTGGCCGACGAGCTGCTATCCGCTGAACGGTCCCCAGAGAAGACCAGTCGGGAGCAGGTTCTCGCAACCGTGGCCAGCCGGCTTCGATCTCTCGCCGCGGATCCGGACGCCGACCCACTGCAGGTCATACGCCTTCGTGGTGGGGTCTCTTCGGATATCCCCATCGATCCGTCCCAGCCCTGTGTACTGCTCTCGACGGTCCCAATGTACGGGTCCAGGCTGCTCTTTCGCGGATATGGGTCCACTCGCAGCCGCAGGCCGATGGACGCAGCGTTGGCGGGAACAGACAGTCTCGTGCTGCTCGACGAGGCTCATCTGGCTTTCCACCTGCGCAAGCTGATGCCTGCCCTTCGCGAGTGCGCGCCAGAGCAGACTGGAGTACTCCGCCTCCCCCGCGACAGGCCGAGGCTCGTCTCTCTCACCGCGACCGGTGAGGCCACCAAGTCGGACCGATTCGACCTTGACGCCGAGGACGAGGCTCATCCGGTCGTTCGGCAGCGAGTGCACGCCGCCAAGCCAATGACAGTACGCCAGGCGAACGGGAAGGCGCACACGAACCTCGTTGAGGCCGCCCTTTCGCTGCTTCCTCCCGACGAATCGCCCGCATCCTGTCTCGTCTTTGCGAATACGCCAGCAACAGCTCGCGCCGTCTTCGACCTGCTTCAACGGAAGGCCCATCGCTTCGCGGACATCCTCCTGCTCACGGGACGCGCGAGGGAACGAGAGGCGGAGGCCATACGGAAACGCATTCTGCATCCCGTCTCGGGCATGCCGTCGGACCGCATCGCATCTGAGAGCCGCAAGCGACACCTCATCGTCGTAGCCACCCAGACACTCGAGGTCGGTGCTGATCTCGATGCGGAGTACATGGTGACTGAGGCCTGCGGCGTTCGGGCGCTCACCCAGCGACTCGGCAGGCTGAACCGCTTGGGACGCCATTCTCGGGCGAGGGCGATCTACATTCACACGGCGCCCAGGAAGGCGCGGCGGGGCGCGCCTGAGTTCGGTTGGCCGGTCTACGGAAAGGAACCGCAAACGGTTCTGGAGCGACTCGAGTCTGCCCCAACGCTTGAGGACGGTTCGCTGGACATGTCACCCGGCAACATTACGACCATCCTCGGCGAGCCTCTGGACACTCCCGGACGGGCGCCGGAATTGCTCCCTGGTCTGCTGTGGGAGTGGATCAAGACCACGAACCGCCCCTCGGGCGAGGCGGCGGTCGAGCCGTACTTCTCCGGGATCGCACGACCGAGACGATCCGTGCGGCTGATCTGGCGGGCGCACATTCCCACCGACGAGCAAGAAACACTCTGGCCGCGGCCCCGTGACTCCGAAGTCGTCGAGGTCTTGATCGGTGAAGCCAGAGAGGCATTGGGCAACGACGAGATGATGGTGGTGGATCCCGACGACATGTCGGTTAGCCCCCAGAGGCTCCGCCCGGGACATCTGTTCGTGCTGCCCTCGAATCGTGGGCTGATGGACGCGTTTGGATGGAACCCGGCGGCTACGGAACCCGTCGTGGATGTGTCGCTCGAGGAACACGGATTGCCGCTGAGCACCAGGGCGCTCGATCGGATCTACAGCGGTGCCGCTCCTCCCGAAGCGATCTCGTGTGTGGGGTCGCTTCTGAGGACCGATGATCAAGGGGAACCGGAAGTTTCCGACCCACGCGAACGCACGGAGACGACAGGCAGGCTTCTCGAGGCGCTCAGGGCCACCGCCCCACCCGGATGGCTTCCGGATCGTTGGGCGGCCTTCCTCCACTCGCTGAAACCAGAGGTCGTTTCGCCCCGTCGCGAGGCGCCGCGCCTTCACGCTCGCTCCGGTCGAGTTGAACCACGCAGCGACGCCGCCGATGAGGCCTCGATGGCTCCCCAGGCCGTCGATTTGGACGCTCACGGCCACGCCGTCGGTGAGCGCGCGCGGGCGGTCGCGGAACGCCTCGGCCTTGATGGCGCAATCACCGGAGTACTGGACCGCGCCGGGCGGCTTCATGACATCGGCAAGTCAGAGATTCGGTTCCAGCGATGGCTGAATCCGGACGGCGAAGAGAACGGTCTCGTCGCGAAATCAACGACGCCCCGTCACCGGTGGGAGGCGACGCGCGCGGCGTCCGGGTGGCCTCGCGGCGGTCGACACGAGGACCTCTCGGCCCGGCTGGCACGAAGGTGGCTCGACACGCAGCCCGAACCGACGGATCCAGTCTTCAAGGACCTGTTGATCCACCTGATCATCAGTCATCACGGCCACGGACGCCCCCTGGTGCGCCCGGTGAGGGACGGTTCGGACGCATCGGTAGAGGCCGTCATCGAAGGCCGGACCGTCGAGGCTTCCACCAACCTCGAGATCGTTGACTGGGGTCAGCCCGGCCGCTTTCGTCGGTTGAATGACCGCTTCGGGCCGTGGGGGCTCGCCCTCCTCGAGACGATCATCCGTCGAGCCGACCACTCGGTTTCCGGCGCCCGAGCCGAACATGGAGAGATCCAGTGACAGCGAACCTCGAGTGTCCCGGTCTGCCGGCATACTGGATCAATGGCTGGCTGGCAGCGGTCGGCGCAACGGTTCTCTGTCCGCAGCTTCGCCTTCGGTGGACGCGAGCGGGCACTCCCCGCGCCGTGCTCTCGATGCGGGACGATGCGGTCGACGAAGCCATCGCGGCTTCTTGGCCCACGGCGGCCTACCTTGAGGAACTTCCCATCGCAAAGCAGTGGTCTGGAACTCCGGAGGTCAAGATGCACCGTGAAGTGTTAATCGACACCTTCGTCCAGCGTGTCCAAGCCGCACGCAGCCATCCGGACTCCTGGACGCTTAGCTCCACGATGACGGACCTCGCCGTCACGTTAGAGGGACAGGTCGTCCACGCTCCTTTCGACGCGCCCGCGCCACAGGGACTCACCCTGCACGAGCGCCTTCTCAAGACTCACGGCGCGATCGCCCTACCTCCCACAGCTGAGAGAGTTCGGCAATCTCTCCAAGGACTGGTGGCACGGGTGAGAGGCAACGGACTGGGGTTCGACCAGTCGCGGCTGGCTTCCTTCGCTGACACTGGCACGAAATTCGTCGATCCAGTAGTCGAAGTCTTGGCGTTCTTCGGTCTGCGACTCCTGCCCGTGCGCGGCCCGGGACGCGAAGCTACCCGCCAGAACCCGCCGAGAGCAACCCCACGCAACTGGTCCCTGCCGTCGTCCGGTCCCCGGACACTTCGCTTCCAGTGGCCAGCATGGACGCAGCCCTTGGACTGGCACGCCATTGATGCCCTGTTGGATGTCTGGAATCCCTCGTGTCCCAAATCCTGGCCGCGGTACGGCGTGCACGCCGCCTGGCAGACCGTTCGCTACGAGGCGAAGAACCGCCGCAATCCAACGCGTGCGTATGGATCGGAACGGATGTGATGGAACGCGTGGCGTTGTCCCGATTCCGTGGACAGCTAGACCTAGAGTTGGCTAATCGCCAAGTGAAGTCCACGTGGGCACAGGAAAGGAAGAGATGTATTCGACGGAAACCCGGGAACGGCTCGTCGCCCTGGTTCGACAGAGCCGCGAGCCGAAGGCGCTGGTTCGGGAGTTCGTTCGAGGTGATCGCTGAGACTATCAGGAAGTGGAGGGCCGAGCAGGATCGTGAGCGGGGGCCTCCTCGCAGAACGCGTCCCAAGGTCCGGGCACTTCCTCCGTCGGGATTAGCAGTGTCGCCGGGTTTACAGGCCCCTGCCTTCGTTGGACGAAGTGGCGGGGCTGTGCGAACGAGATCTTCTTCTTCGAGTGTCGCCGAGGCTCACGCCCGGGCCTTCGTTGAGCGATCCGCAAGGGCATCGACCTTGAGCGCGGACTGGTCAAGTGTCGCCGGAGTTCACGCCCCGGCCTTGGTTGAGCGTCCTCGAAAGTCAGCGAGACTTCGGCGAAGTGGACTGGTGTCGCCGGGGTTCATGCCCCGGCCTTCGTTGAGCGAAGATCCGCATGCGCGTCGGCATGGCTGTCACCACCCGTGTCGCCGGGGTTCACGCCCCGGCCTTCGTTGAGCGGTCCAGAGATCCTTCTTGAACTGATCGTTGACCCACGTGTCGCCGAGCTTCACGCCCCAGCCTTCGTTGAGCGCGCCAGCTTTGCGACTGGCGGTGGCTTTCCCGGCTTGTGTCGCCGGGGTTCACGCCCCGGCCTTCGTTGAGCGGAGTATGGAGTCGGGGCTCGCAACGGCCCGAACGAGGTGTCGCCGGGGTTCACGCCCCGGCCTTCGTTGAGCGCTGCCGCCTCCCTCAGACTCGGCATCGGCTTCGAGTGTCGCCGGGGTTCACGCCCCGGCCTTCGTTGAGCGTGCCAGACCCTTCGCCCGTTGATGTCCATGGCGAGGCGGGTGTCGCCGGGGTTCACGCCCCGGCCTTCGTTGAGCGCAGAACCCGGAAGCCGTCGGGCGCGTCAGGATGACCGGTGTCGCCGGGGTTCACGCCCCGGCCTTCGTTGAGCGCGGGCCGGAACGTGCTCGCGCATTCTCCGGCTACATACAAGTGTCGCCGGGGTTCACGCCCCGGCCTTCGTTGAGCGCTGCCGCCTCCCTCAGACTCGGCATCGGCTTCGAGTGTCGCCGGGGTTCACGCCCCGGCCTTCGTTGAGCGTGCCAGACCCTTCGCCCGTTGATGTCCATGGCGAGGCGGGTGTCGCCGGGGTTCACGCCCCGGCCTTCGTTGAGCGCAGAACCCGGAAGCCGTCGGGCGCGTCAGGATGACCGGTGTCGCCGGGGTTCACGCCCCGGCCTTCGTTGAGCGCGGGCCGGAACGTGCTCGCGCATTCTCCGGCTACATACAAGTGTCGCCGGGGTTCACGCCCCGGCCTTCGTTGAGCGGGTGTCGAGTGTCTCATCCCGGAACACGGCGTCCGGCTGTGTCGCCGGGGTTCACGCCCCGGCCTTCGTTGAGCGACATTCCACGATCACACGTGGCACAACATCACCGACTGGTGTCGCCGGGGTTCACGCCGCGGCCTTCGTTGAGCGAATACCCCTATGACACAGCACGGATCGGCCGCCGCCGACCGGGTGTCGCCGGGGTTCACGCCCCGGCCTTCGTTGAGCGTCGACATCGTGGACGGTCGCGGCGACCAGTGAACCGGGTGTCGCCGGGGTTCACGCCCCGGCCTTCGTTGAGCGCGCAGCGCGTCGCACAGGTGGTCGTCCCTCTTCAGCGGGTGTCGCCGGGGTTCACGCCCCGGCCTTCGTTGAGCGCGGACGGGCATCGTCCGGGGCCGCGCCCAGCGCTTCCTGTGTCGCTGTTGGCGGGCACGCAAAAGTGCACACATCTGGGCATCCAAAATGGCGCAGTTCGGGGCTTGGCGCGCGGATCGCTGGGGGCTGTCTGCGGGAGTAGCGTCTCCCAGGGGGAACGGGGATCGGGGCAAGCTGTCGTCTCTACTGACGGAGGGAGGCGTCATGTTCGAGAGGACGAAGAGGGTTCTGGCGAGGCACTACCTGGACGAGGGGATGAGCAAGGCGGCGGTTGCTCGCCGCGTCGGGGTCGGCAGGAGGACGCTGTACAACTGGATCCGGGGTGGACTGCTCGAGGGTCGGCTGGGAGACCAGAAGGGCGGATACGGTCCCCGGGGTTCAGGGAGGTCAAAGCTCGAGCCGTTCGAGGAGATCATCCGGGCGCGGCTGAGCGTCCACCCGCACCTGAGCGCCGTTCGGCTTTTCGAAGAGGTGAGGGCGGCGGGCTACACCGGCGGGTATGACCAGGTGAAGCGGCACGTCCGGGAGGTCCGGCCTCGGGAGCGGGTGGAGCCGCCAGTCAGGTTCGAGACGCCCCCAGGCCATCAGGGTCAGGTGGACTTCGCGGAGTTCGGGCTGCCGTGGGGGAGACGCCACGCGCTGATGGTGGTGCTGGGCTATTCGCGTCGACTCTGGCTGCGGTTCTACGAGGGCCAGACGATGATGGTGTTGATCCGCGGCCTTGAGGAAGCGTTCTCGTATCTGGGGGGCGTGCCGACGGAGTTGTTGTTCGACCAGATGAAGGCGGTGGTGATCGCCGACGGGCGGGGTTCGGGCGGCCGGTTGGTCAAGAACGCGGAGTTCCGGGGCTTCAGCGATCACTGGGGCTTCCGGATCCGGGCCTGCCGGCCGCATCAGGCGCAGACGAAGGGGAAGGTCGAGCGTCCGATCCGATACGTGCGGGATAACTTCTTCTACGGGCGCGAGTTCGTGTCTGACGACGACCTGAACGCGCGGGCGCGGCAGTGGCTCGACGATGTGGCCAACGTGCGGGTTCACGGGAGCCTGGGGGAGCGCATTGACGAGCGCTTCGCCCGAGAGGCCCCTCTGCTGGGTCCGCTGGCGGAGCGGCCCTACGCCCCGGTCGTGCCGCGGATCGAAGCGGCGACGAAGCCGGGGCAAGATGTCCGGGGGCCGGGCGTACCGCGCATCGCCGTCGAACGGCGGTCGCTGGAGGACTACGCGTCAGTCGGCGCAGGGGGAGCGTTGTGAAGCCCCGGTCTCGCCGGCAGCACATCGCCGAGCAACTGGCCGACCTGAAGATGCCGGGAGCTCTCGAGGCCCTGGACGAGGTCCTCGCCGGAGTGGACGGCGGCGGCTACACCGCGTCCGAGGCGATCGATCGGCTGCTGGCTGCGCAGATCGCGCTCCGCAACAGCCGCCGGCTGGCCACGGCGATGCGCTCCAGCCGTCTTCCGGGGCTGAAGACGCTGCGGGACTTCGACTTCACCTTTCAGCCGTCCCTTCGGCGGGAGCAGATCGACTCGCTACACGAGCTCGGCTTCCTGGAGCGCAAGGAGAACGTCGTGTTCCTGGGCCCACCGGGTGTGGGGAAGACCCATCTGGCGATCAGCCTGGCGGTCGCGGCCGCCGAGAACGGGCGCAGGATCTACTTCGGGACGCTGAGCGATCTGATCGAGTCACTCGAAGAGGCCCACGCATCAGGCCGGCTCAAGCAGCGGCTTCGGACGCTCACGCATCCTGCGCTGCTGGTCGTGGACGAGATCGGGTATCTCTCCGTGACGCCGAACGGAGCCCGGTTGTTCTTCCAGCTCGTGAACGCCCGCTACCGGCGGGGTTCGACCGTGCTGACCTCGAACAAGGGCTTCGAGCACTGGGGCGAGATCCTGCACGACGAGGTCATGGCGGCAGCCCTCCTGGACCGCCTGCTGCACCGCTGCCACATCGTCAACATCCGTGGGAACAGCTATCGGATGCGACGTCAGATGGAGCTGTCACGCGCCATTCACCCCACCGCATCCCGGGCGGCGGAGGCCGAGATCAACCAGCAAGGACGGGAGTCGTGAAGCCTCGCCGCACCGCCGGTCCGGCCCCCACTCCGGTCGCTCCGCTCCCTCCGCGGCGGCCAGACCGAACTGTGCCATTTTCGGCGCCCAAATGTGTGCCATTTTCGATGCCCATTGACACTCGGATCCTTGCTGACTGGGGTGTCGCCGGGGTTCACGCCCCGGCCTTCGTTGAGCGACGAAGGCATCGAACTCGGTCAGCTCGTCTGTCTCCCGTGTCGCCGGGGTTCACGCCCCGGCCTTCGTTGAGCGGGCGTGGAATGCTTGATTCCGGAGCATGGCGTCCGGGTCGTGTCGCCGGGGTTCACGCCCCGGCCTTCGTTGAGCGCCGAGGTCGGTTGATTCCGTCGTCGTGATGTAGTCGACGGGTGTCGCCGGGGTTCACGCCCCGGCCTTCGTTGAGCGCGGCCGCAACTCGCACAGGTCGAATCCCACTCCTCCCAAGGTGTCGCCGGGGTTCACGCCCCGGCCTTCGTTGAGCGCGGCCGCAACTCGCACAGGTCGAATCCCACTCCTCCCAAGGTGTCGCCGGGGTTCACGCCCCGGCCTTCGTTGAGCGCACGACAACCCGATGGCGGACCGCCTGACGGTCTGGGCGTGTCGCCGGGGTTCACACCCCAGCCTTCATTGAGCGACCGAATCCGCACGCTGTTGGCTGCACGGCAAGACTTCCCAGAAGTTGCAGACGAGAACTGCCCAGAAGTTGAACACGAGAACTGCCCAGCCGGGGAGGTCGGATTCGGTTGAGGCAAGGGGGGAGCGGAGGACCGCGCAATGGGGGCAGACTTGGGGGCGGGCCGGGGAGCAGCGGAGAGCGTGGGGCTTGCGGCCCGGTGAGGGAGACGTTGGCAGGTCGGGGACTGGACTCCTTGCCGCGGCCCGCGGAGAGACGATGCATGGGCCAGAGAAGAGGGCGCGGTTCCAGGAGCTTCGGAAGACGGGGCTGAGCCGGAGGGCGATCGCGCGGGAGCTCGGGGTGAGCAGAAGGACGCTGTATGTCTGGGAGCGGGAGGGGGCGTCGTGGTCGGGCCGGTCCCGGCCACGCCCGCCGGTGGCGAGCATCTTGGACCCGTTCAAGGAGCTGATCAGGGAGCGGCTGGCGCTGGCTCCGAGGCTGTCGGCGGAGCGGGTGTTCCAGGAGATCCGGGAGTACGGGTACGTCGGGGGATACCGGCTGGTGAGCCGGTATGTGTCGGAGGTGCGTCCCCGGCGGAAGGAGGACCCGGTGGTCCGCTTCGAGACGAAGCCCGGGGTTCAAGGGCAAGTGGACTTCGCGACCTTCCGGTTCGCCTGGGGAGTCACGCATGCGGTGGTTGTGCTGCTGGGCTACTCGCGGATGCTGTGGTTCCGGTTCGTGGAGAGCCAGAAGCAGGAGGTTCTGATCCGGGGGCTGGAGGACGCGTTCGTGTTCTTCGGGGGTGTCCCTCAGGAGCTGCTGTTCGATCAGACGAAGGCGGTGGTGGTTCGGGACGAGCGCTCGCGGGGCGGGGAGCTGTTGAAGAACCGGGACTTCGAGCTGTTCGCGGAGCACTGGGGCTTCGCGATCCGGGCCTGCCGTCCGTATCGTGCGCGGACGAAGGGGAAGGTGGAGCGGGCGATCCGTTATCTGCGCGACGGCTTCGCGTATGCGCGGGAGTTCGCTTCGCTGGAGGATGCCAACCAGCAGGCGCTGCGCTGGCTGGAGCAGGTCGGGAACCGGCGGGAGCTGAAGGCGCTGACCCGGGCGACGGGACGGAAGCAGACGCCGCTGGGGAGGCTCGAGGATGGGAGGCCGCATCTGATGCCGCTGATGTCGCGCCGGTGGCCGGGGTTGAGGCCGATGGTGTCCGAGGCGCGGCGGGAGGCTTCGGTGGGGACAGTGGGTTCCGGTGTTCCCCGTCGGGTGGTGGTGGAGCGTCGGCCTCTGTCGGAGTATGCCGAGCTGGCCGGGAGCTGAGCGATGGCGCTGAAGACGATGAAGCCGGCGACGAGGCGGGAGCGGATCGCGGCGCAGCTGGTGGACCTGAAGCTTCCGGGAGCGCTGGAGGTTCTGGACCAGGTCCTGTCAGGACTTGACGGGGCGACGCTGAGCGGCGGGGAGGCGATCGAGGAGCTGCTGGGGGCACACATCGAGCTCCGGAACCGGCGGCGGCTGAAGGCGGCGGTGCGTTCGAGCCGGCTGCCGGCGATCAAGCGGCGGGAGGACTTCGTGATGAGCTTCCAGCCGTCGCTGAAGCCGGAGCAGATCGACTCGCTGTTCGAGCTGGACTTCCTGGACCGGCAGGAGAACGTGGTGTTCCTGGGCCCTCCGGGGGTTGGGAAGACGCACCTTGCGATCGCGCTGGCCGTGAAGGCTGCGGAGCAGGGCCGCCGGGTGTACTTCGGATCGCTGAAGGATCTGGTGGAGTCGCTGGAGGAGGCTCGGGCGGCGGGACACTTGCGGCGGCGACTGAAGGTCCTGACCTATCCGCCGCTGCTGGTGGTGGACGAGGTGGGGTATCTGTCGCTGACGCGTGACGGAGCGGCGCTGTTCTTCCAGTTGATCAACGCGCGCTACGAGCGGGGCTCGACGGTGCTGACGTCGAACAAGGGGTTCGAGGAGTGGGGGCAACTGCTGGGGGACGAGGTGATGACGGCGGCGCTGCTGGACCGCCTGGTGCACAAGTGCCACATCGTGACCATCAGTGGGAACAGCTACCGGATGCAGGAGCACCGCGAGCTGGCGAAACGGCTGTGGCCAGGGCGGCTGGCGAACGCCGAGGGCGTGTCAACGGGAGGAGAGCGGTGAGGCGCGGCGGCGGTTGGGAGGGCGGTGGCGTAGCGAGGGGCGGGGTCGAAACGCCGCCCTTCTACTCGCCGCGAGTAGCCCATACCCGACTCGTCTCAACCACCCCCAAGCAGCCGTCCCTCCTTTGACGACGTCCCGATCTCATGTCAATGGGCACCGAAAATGGCACACATTTGGGCACCGAAAATGGCGCACTTCCGGGCGCCGAGGATGTCGCATGTCGGTCCAACCGAGGCGCAGGGCGGATCCATGGCGCGCTACCGCGGCGTGTGCGGTCCTGTCGCAGGGGTTCACACCCCGGCCTTCGTTGAGCGCAGTTGGCCCGGAGTCTCACGTATCGCGCGATCCGTGTCGCCGGAGTTCACACCCCGGCCCTCGTTGAGCATGCTACGACGCGCACTCCCCCGGCAACCTGCCCGCGGTGTCGCCGGGGTTCACTGCCCCGGCCTTCGTTGAGCGCCGAACCACCACGTGACAGTCGTCGTGGCGAGGAAGGTGTCGCCGGGGTTCACGCCCCGGCCTTCGTTGAGCGGACGACAAGACGGAGGCGCTGGTCGACATGGCCGGTGGTGTCGCCGGGGTTCACTGCCCCGGCCTTCGTTGAGCGGGGTTGCTACCGATGGCGGCGAGGCCGCTGAGGAGAGTGTCGCCGGGGTTCACACCCCGGCCTTCGTTGAGCGTCCGCCACACTGGCCGGGACCCCGGCGCTCCGCGCCGTGTGTCGCCGGGGTTCACGCCCCGGCCTTCGTTGAGCGATGAAGTAGATTCCTTCCAACTGCCCCAACCCTCAGCATGTGTCGCCGGGGTTCACGCCCCGGCCTTCGTTGAGCGCGGCTGCGGCTGAGCGACATTCGGCCCATCGAGGATCTGGGTGTCGCCGGGGTTCACGCCCCGGCCTTCGTTGAGCGACCATCCACCGCCGCCTCCCCGACGGAGACGTGCGCCTGTGTCGCCGGGGTTGACCCCACGGCCTTCGTTGAGCGTGTCCGACTCTGGCCAGGTGGGACGGGTGGCGCGTAAGAGGTGTCGCCGGGGTTCACTGTGGCGCGTCAATCAGGGTGAGACGCGCGCGTCAATCAGAATGAGCTCCTGACCAGGCCGGGGCCATCGCCAACTCAGGACTCCGAACGCTCGCGCTCCCGGGAGAACCAGTCGTCCGCCTTCTTCAGGATCTCCACCTCCATCTTGAGCCGACGATGCTCCCTCCGCAGCCGCTGGATCTCCTTCCGGCCGGCACGCGTGTACCCGTCGCTTCGACGCTCCTCCTCACGATCCGCCTGGGCCACCCACCTGCGGATGGTCTCCGCGCTCGGCTCGAACTCGCGGGCCAGGTCCGCCGGGCTCCTTCCCCGCCGCGCCAGCTTGACGAGACGCTCCCGGTATTCCGCCGCGTACCGCTTCCCTGCGCCCGCGCCCATGTCGCCCTTCCTCTACCGCGCAGGCCCTGATGCGGAGACCCAGGGCATCGGCGCCACCGTGAACGTCCGCACGTCACGGACGCCGACACCAGCCCGGGCCGCGAGGCCCCGGACGGCGAGGCCCATCCGCACGGTCCAGGGCGAGCGGCGCGTCAGGAGGTACTGCCGGTCCGGCCCATCGGCGGTGGCCGCCTCCTCCAGATAGAGCTCCACCGCGGCCTGGAGGGACTCCCTGGCCTCGGGGTACGAGGCGCCACCCACGGCGAGGTCGAGATCGGTGCAGAGGGCTTCCCAGCCGCCGGCCCGGTTCACGGCGGCGCAGCGGAAGCCCTGGGTCGGATGGGAGGCCATGGGAACGTCTGCGGTTGGCCGATGCGGTGGCACGCTCAACCTCCGCTGAGCCTACGCTCCCATGTCCTCCCGGGGCGCGCGCCCTCCTCCTCAGTCGTCCGCCGCGACGAACTCCGGCCGCTGCCGGACGCTCGCCTCGGTGAACTCCTCTCCCCGGAACAGCCTCGGGTAGTAGTAGTTCCTGAGGGCGGCGTGGAAGTCGCGCACCCGCTGTTCATAGGCCAGCGCGGCCTCCATGTTCGTCCCCGCAAGGGCCTGGAGCGCGCGCTGTCCGAGCGCGGGCGGCGAGAGCCAGGCGAGCGCTGCGGCCAGCCGGTCGCGCCGGAGGCGTCCCTCGCGGTAGGCCTGCGAGAGGTCCTCGGCGGTCTGGTCGCCGACCTGCTGGAAGGCGTAGTACCAATGCCATTCGAACGGCTGGCTGACCTCGGTGTAATCCGCCCACTCGGGATGGCGCTCGATGAAGGGATCCATCGTCGCGTCCTTCGGGAGGTCCCAGGCGTCGTTCACCGCCTCCCGCTGGGTCAGCATGATCTCGCCGCCGTCGGGGATCGGCGCGGCGGCCTCCACCGCGGGCCCGATGGCTGCGGGGACCACCACGGCGAACGCAAGCCAGACGCCGATGAGCGCGGTCAGGTTGACCGGGCTGCTCCAGCGGAACCGGTCCACGATCCTGCAGACGCCCCACCAGAACGCCATGTGCGCCGCCACCACGAGGCTGGCGAGCGCCAGCTTCCCGGCTTGTGTTCCGGCGAGCAGCCCACCGACCCAGAGGGGAACGATCAGGCAGATCGCCAGTCCGCCGACCCTCAGGGCCGCCCGCGCGAACCAGGGGCTGCCCCGGCTGGCCGCCGTGGCGCTCAGCAGCTCGTAGCGCCCCGCGGCGGTCTCCCGCGAACGCAGGTCATGCAGCAGGAGGACCAGCAGCAGCGGAGCCAGCAGGTTGGCGGCGAACGCGAAGTCGAAGCGCCCGATCAGCGCGAAGTCGGGATTGTTGGCGTCGGTCTCGTAGATCTGTCCTTCGAGCGCGAGCGCCCGGACCCGGTGCTTCCAGGGCGCCGTGTCGCGTTGGCCCAGCGCGGCGAAGGCCAGATCGGACGGCGGGTCCCAGGTCAGGTGGAAGGTGTAGTAGGCCGCCTCGCCCCAGTCCGGATGCCGTTCGATCTCGGCTTCCCGGTGGACGCGGTCCATTTCCATGAGATCGCTCAGGACGGCGCGCTGGGCGGCGACTTCGCGGAGTCCGAGAACCACGGAAAGCGCCCCCACAAGCAGCGCGATCCCGAGCCAAAGCAGCGCCGACCGGTCCTTCAGGAGGAACCGGAGCTCCCGCATCAGCCCGTTCATGGCTGGATCCTCCGCGCGGCGAGCATGCCGCCCAGGACCATCACCAGCATCCACGCGCTGAGCATCGCCGCGGGTGGCGCGGCGCGGGCCAGGCGCACGTCGGTCGCGGCGGGCTGAAAGTCGAACTCGTCGAGCACGCTCCAGTTCTCCGCCGGCATGCGGGTGCGCCGTTCCGATGCGTCGTCCACGCTGCGATTCATGTCATCGCTGTAGGTGAGCTGCTCGGCATGCACCCGATTCAGGCCCTGCACGAAATCGAACCGAACCGCCTCGGCTTCGCGCAGGAACCGGTGGTGGGTGGCGAGGTCGGTCCCCGACAGCGCGCGGGAGCCCGCCGATACCGCGACAACCGGTGACGCCCAGCCGAAGGTTCCGGCGAAGTCCGCCTGCTCGGCTTCGCGGGCCATGCGCCGTTCGGCGTGCCGGTTCATGACCTCCGTCAGATCCGCCTCGGCGATCTCGGACACGACCCCCCGGAAATTGACCGGGAGGTCCTCCACCTGGTCGACGCCGTATTGCGCCAGCAGGTTGGCCTGAAGCTGCCGGAACTGCGGCGCGCCGGCGTAATGGCCATCACCGACTTCGCGGAGTTCGTCCTGCATGCGCAGTTCGGTCTCGAGCGTCCCCGGCGCCGGGATGGCCGCGCTGGCGGACTCCACCGCGATGCGCGGGACGACCAGCGCGGCGCCCAGCCAGACCAGCGCCAGCACGCCGAGGGCGAGGCTGCGTGAACGGACCCGGGTCGACACCAGCAGGACGAGCGCGCCCCAGACGAGCAGGTAGAGCGCGTAGAGCCCGAAGAGGCCGGCGGTCGCGAGCGGCTCGGCGCCGCGCCCGGCGGCGACCGCGCCCATCACCGCAAGCGGCAGCAGCAGCACCAGCGCCAGACCGGCGAGGGCGATCCCCTTCCCCGCGTAGAGCTGAACGCCGGTCACGCCCTGCGCCAGCAGCGGCGTCAGCGTGTTCTCCTCGCGCTCGCGCAGGATCACGCCGTGACCGATGGCGATCAGCAGCAGCGGCACGAACAACTGGTAGACGAGCGCGCCGGTCAGCTCCTCGAACCCGCCGAGTTCGGCGCTCGCCCGCGCGTCGGCGAACATGGCGGTGTTCTGCCGGTGGCCTTCGAGGAACATCGACTGCCCGGTCACCGAGTCCACGCCGGGGTCGATCATGGCGAGGGGCGGCGGGACGCGGAACACGTAGTGCCCGTAATGCACCATCCGGTGCGGGTGGCGATCGGGCTGGGCCAGAAAGGTCTCTTCGGCGAGGGTCTGCTGCTGGGTGCGGGTCTCGTGCTGCTCGCTCATCCGGAGCGCGGTGAGAACGCTCGTCGAGGTCAGGAGCAGCGCAAAGACCACCAACCCGCCGAGCGCGAGCCGCGACCGCAGCCACAGCCGCCATTCCGCCTGTGCGATTCCGAGGAGTGTGCTCATCATGCCGCTGCGTGGGTGGCGAAGGCGGAGTGAACCGCTTCGGTGTCGATCCGGTCGCTGCCCGATGGCCGGTCGAAGCTGCCGACGAGCTCGCCCTTCTGGAGAAGGTGGATCCGGTCGGCCACGTGACAGGCCCCGTAGACATCGTGGGTCACGAGCAGGATGGTCCGGCCGCTTTCGGCGAGGTCGCGGACCAGTCCGTTGAAGTCGTCGATCGCCGCCGGATCGAGGCCGGCGGTGGGCTCGTCGAGGAGCAGGATCGGCGCTTCCCGCAGGATGGCCAGCGCGATCGCCGCTTTCTGGCGCATGCCCTTCGAGTAGGTGGCCATGGGCTTGGCGCGGGCCTCGGGCTGGAGCGCCACCCGGTCGAGGGCCTCGTCGAGCGCTCGCCGGTCCGCCTCCTTCCCGGCCAGCGACAGGAAGTAGTCGAGATTCTCGTAGGCGTTCAGGTGGCCATACAGCGAGGTCGCTTCGGGCAGGTAAGCGACCACCCGCCGGACGGCGCTGACGTCGTCCCTCACGTCCCGGTCCTGAACGCTTGCGCTTCCGGACGACGGCTCGAGGAAGCCGAGGAAGGTCAGCAGGGTGGTGGACTTGCCGGCGCCGTTGCCGCCCAGCAGGGCGTGCACCTCGCCTTCGTCGATCGTGAAGGAAACGCCCTTCAGCACGGTCTGGCCCGAGCGCTTCACGTTGAGCGCCCGGGCGGCAAGGATGGGCATGATGCAGGACTCCGGATAAGTTCGAAACGGGGCGTTCAGAAGTAACTGAGCCAGGGTTTGTTGTGTTTCTCGCGGTGCTTGTAGGACGCGAACGCGGTCGCGATCGGATAGTGGATCAGCACCAGAACGACGGCGCCGATCCAGATCCAGCCCACGCTGGCCAGACCAAAGCGCTCACCGTGGGTCGCGCCGAACAGCAGGAACAGCACCCAGTAGGCCGCGAGCAGGACATAGAGGTGCACGACATACAGGAACATGGGCGCCAGGCCGAACGCCCGGATCGCGCCCAGCAGCCGGTTGCGGGCGTCGATCGACTCGACCCACGCCAGCAGCAGAAGACCGATGCCCAGCGTGACCATCAGATAGTTGGGCGACGGCGGATACTTGGTGAAGTTGAGGAACGACATCACCGTGGCGAGGAACGTCTCTCCCGCGGACCACAGCAACGTCTCGCCATAGAGGTTGAGACCCCGGAGAACGAGCAGGACGCCCAGACACGCGGAACCCGCCGCGATCAGCGCCTTGCGCCGCTTCCCGGGCGAAGACGACCGCGCATACAGCGGACCGGCCCAATAGCCCAGGAGAATGACGCCGAACCACGGGAGCGCCGGATACGAGAGGTTGATGGTCAGCCCGCCGATCTGCGCCAGGTCGCCCGGGTCGTGGAGGATGGTCCAGAGCACGTAGCCGATCCCGCCCGGTTCGAAGCTGATGGGCTCCAGAACGCTGTGGCCGAACGCCAGGAAGAGGCCCAGAGCGCCGATCGCCCAGGAACTCAACCGGCAGGCCAGCGAGAGCCCGATCAGGCACAGACCGATGACGAAGAGCACCTGCAGGAACAGGAACGAGGGATAACTGTCGGCCCAGACCAGGTAGTAGAAGACCACCTCGATCCCGATGATGACGAGGCCGCGCTTCAGCAGGAAGGCGGAGGGCGACCGGTACGGACGGTCGGCGGGGTGGGCGTAGAGCCACGCCGAGAGGCCGGCCAGGAAGATGAAGATCGGCGCGGCGAAGTGGGTCAGGTAGCGGGTGAAGTAGAGGTCCGGTTCGATGAAGTCGAACATCGGATCGCCCGTTCGCGTGTGCATGTAGAAGCGCTCGCGAACGTGATCCAGCATCATCACGAGGATCGCGACGCCGCGCAGGACGTCGATCGACACGATCCGGCCCGCCGCCGGGATTGCGGCGCTCACGCCGGGAGGCTCAAGGAACGGAGGGCGCTGGTGTGTTCCGGATGGGGCGCGGGTGAGACACGGCGACCGGGTCTCGAGGGCCAACCTGCTGGGGCCAGCCGCCGTAGCCGGAAGCTATCACGGCGGATCTGCGCTCGATCCCGGTCCGGATCCATCACTCTGAACTCTCTCCCAGGTAGGTCGCCATGTCTTCCTGGAGGCCTTCGTGGAGCTGCGCGAGGATGTGCAGCCGGCCGAAGAGCCGCTGGACGCCGGACACGATGTCGTCGAGATCGTTGGCGACCGCGCTCCCCGAGAGCTGGCTGAGGTCCTGCATGGCCTGGTCCTGGAGACCCAGGTAGCGCTCGAGCCGGTCGTATTCCCGGGCCCGGTCGAGCACCCAGTCGTAGTCGAAGTAGGGGGCGGCCTGGCTCGCCTGCGCCACGCTCCAGGCGGCGGTGGAGAGGACCGGCAGGTCCCACTCGAAGGAGAGCGCGACCTCGGCCGCCGGTTCGCCGCGCTGGCGCTTCAGCAGCTCCTGGAGCGCGGTCCCGAACTCGCTCCGCTTCTCGTTCAGCGTCGGCCCGGCCCGACGGAACTCGGCGAGGTTCTGCCCGATCTCCAGATCCACCGCCGCCCGCGCCTGCTCCGCGAACGTGATGAGCCGCCGCTCCTCGCGCCACTCCTCCACGCCGAGCGCGACCATGACCGCGAAGACGACCATGAGCGCCTCGATGGCGATCTCGCCGAACCGCCGGCGTCGGGGGGTCCCGCCGGGCACTGCGGGGCGCGCCTGCGCGTTCCGGCCGCCTCCCGAGCCCCGCCCGCGCCGTCGCGGACGACCCCGGTCGGGCGGAGGGGGCGCTGCTCCCCGCCCGCCGCTCTCCCGGCGCTGGTCGGAACCGGTCCGCGGCCGCTGAGCGTTCGTTCGGCGGTCGTTGCCGGGGCGGCCAGGCGCGACCCGGGTCCGGGTTCCGGCGTCCGGGTCGGCAGAGGGTGTCCTAGGCACGCGGGGAATTGTCCACAAGTCCACGGCGGCGTCGCGCCACAACGCGGGCGGACGCGCCTGCAATCGCGACGGCTGGCTGCCGGAAGCGCGCCTACCGGTCCCGATCCTCTCGAATGAGGATGGCGCTGTCGGTCTGAGGGGTTCCAGCCGTCCGCGCGCGCAATCGCCGGGCTCTCTCACGGAACGCGGCCAGACGGGAGGCGCGGTCCACCAGCTCGGTCAGCAGGAATCGGATCTCTCCCTCCAGCGAACGGTGATTGGCCTTGGCCCGGACCTTGAGATGCTCGATCACGCGATCGTCCAGATTCCGGATGGTCAGGGCGCCCATGACTGTCCTCCGCACAGTCAGGCTAGCAACTGCTCACAGTTGCCTCGCCCGGCGCCGACAAGGACAGACAGCAGCCCCGCCGCAGGTACCCTCTTCTGCTGAAGCCGTTGGCTGAGGGCGCCCTTCCGGGCCCCGGCCGCGCGTCAGGCTCGAGGGAGGCCCGGTGGAAGCGATTTCGGAACTGCTCTCCAGGCTGTCGGAGGCGCTCGCCGGGGTTCCGGGGCTGCGCTACTGGACCGCGCTCCTCATCGTGACGGTCGTGATCGCGGCGGCGCGGCTGGCGGACCGGGGGGTGAGCTGGGCGTTCTCGCGCTTCGTCCGCAAGACCCAGACCCAGCTCGACGACATCGTCATCGAGCGCCTCCACCGGCCGCTCATCCGCAGCACGATGCTCGCCGGGGTCTATTTCGCGGTCGTGACGGTGGACCTGCCGGCGGGCGTGGAGACGTGGATCGTCAACTTCATCCAGACGCTGGTCCTGATCGTCTGGACCGCGGCGCTGCTGCCACTGGTGGGCGAAGTCATCCTCTGGATGAGCGGCCACCCGACGCGCTTTCCGGCGGTCCAGCCCGCCAGCCAGCCGCTCTTCCTGATCGCCGCGAACGTGGCGCTCGTCGGGCTCGCCGCCTACATCGGGCTGGCGCTTTGGGAGATCGACGTGGCCGGCTGGGCGGCTTCGGTCGGGATCGTGGGCATCGCGGTCGGATTCGCGGCGCGGGACACGCTCGCCAACCTGTTCGCCGGGGTCTCGATCCTCGCTGACACCCCGTACCGGATCGGCGACTACATCGTGCTCGCGGACGGCTCGCAGTTGCGCGGCGAGGTCCGCCACATCGGCCTGCGGAGCACGCGGATCGTCACCCGCGACGAGATCGAGATCACGATCCCGAACGCGACGATCGCCAACAGCACCGTCATCAACGAGAGCGGCGGACCGAACATCCAGCAGCGGATCCGGCTGAAGGTCGGCGTCGCCTACGGCAGCGACGTGGAGCGGGTGCGCGAGGTCCTCGTCGAGGTGGCGCGTTCCGAGCCGCTCGTCTGCGAGGAGCCGGCGCCGCGGATCCGGTTCCGGGAGTTCGGGGAGTCCTCGCTGAACTTCGAGCTGCTCGCCTGGATCGAGACCGCCGAACAGCGCGGGCGCGCCATCGACGCGCTCCACATGCGGGCCTACCGGGCGCTCGCGGAGGCCGGCATCGAGATCCCCTTCCCCCAGCGGGTCGTGCGGTTCGTGCCTTCCGAGGGCAAGCCGCCCGGCGGCCCCCACCCCGACCCCGACCCCGACTGAGGCCGTTCCGTCCCCCGTCGGGGGCCGCGGGTCAGGCCTCGACCGCGACCTCGGCGCCCAGCGACCGCAGCCGCTCGGGCAGGTTCGCGTAGCCCCGCCGCACAGTCTCCAGCGGGCTGATCCGGCTCTCGCCGTCGGCCGCGAGCGCCGCCGCGATGAGCGCCATGCCGGACCGGATGTCGCGCGAGTCCAGCTTGCGCCCCCGGAGCGGCGTCGCGCCGTCGACGAGGATGCGGTGCGGATCGCACAGGAAGAGGCTCGCGCCCATGCTGCTGAGCTGCTCGAGCGCGAAGAGCCGCAGCTCGTACATCCAGTCGTGCATGAGCGTTCGTCCCTCGGCCTGGGTGGCGAGCACGGTGACCAGGCTGACCAGGTCCGTCGGGAACCCGGGCCACGGGGCGGTCGTGATCCGATGGGCGGCGCGGAGCCTCGACGGGGAGACGACGAGCCGGTCCTCTTCGACCTCGAGGTGGACGTCCATGCGGCCGAGCACCGCGGTGATGGGCTCGAGATCGCGGACGGCGGCGCCGCGCACCTCGATCTCGCCCCCGGTGATCGCGGCGACCACCGCCCAGCTTCCCGCCTCGATGGCGTCGCCGCGGATCCGGTGTTCCGCTCCGCGGGGGCGCGTTCCCCCGGTCACGCGGACGGCCGGGGTGCCGGCGCCTTCGACCGCAATCCCCATGCTCCGGAGGCAGGCGCAGAGCTCCGCCACGTGCGGCTCGCAGGCGGCGTTCCGGATCTCGGTCGTCCCGTCCGCCCCGGCGGCGGCGAGAATCGCGGTCTCGGTGGCGGTGACCGACGCCTCCGGGAGGTAGAACGACGCCGCCCGCAATCCGTCCGGGGCTTCGAAGACATGCGGGTCGCCCGGCTCGTCCCGGACGCCGAGCGCCCGCAGCGCCTGGACGTGGGTGGACATCGCGCGGCGGCTCGGGAAGTCGCCTCCCGGGGCGGCGAGGCTCGCCCGCCCGAGGCGCGCCAGCAGCGGCCCGGCGAGGAGCACCGAGCCGCGCATCCGGCCCACCAGCCGTGGATCGGGCTCGTGGCTCCGGACGCCGGCGCAGCGGACCCGGACCGTCGTGGTCCCGACGCCCTCGACCTCGGCGCCCAGCCCCTCGAGCAGCTCCGCCATGACCCGGACATCGGCGATCCGCGGCATGTTCGAGAGCGTCACCGTCTCGTCGGTCAGCAGACAGGCTGCGAGAAGCGGCAGCGCGGCGTTCTTGTTGCCCTCGACCCGGACGGATCCGGACAGCGGGCGGCCGCCTTCGACGAGCAGGGTCGACATGGTCTGGGCGTCCTCCGATCAGGACGGGGCGCCGGACTCCCCGAGGAACACGATCTCCGGCGCCAGCGCGACGCCGTACTTCGCGGCGACCGCGTCCTGGCAGCGCTCGATGAGGGCGCGGACATCGCTTGCGGTGGCGCCGGGCGCGGTGACGATGAAGTTGGCGTGCCGGCGGGACACCTCCGCGCCGCCGACGGCGCTTCCCTTGAGGCCGGCGCGGTCGATCAGCGCCCCCGCCGAACACGGGGTCCCCTCCGGGAGGCTCACCTCGGCCGGGTCGGGGTTGCGGAAGACGCATCCGGCGCTCGGCTTCCGGAGCGGCTGGGTGCGCTTGCGGAACCGCACCGAGGCTCGGGCGGTGTCGCGCAGGTCGGACGCCGCGCCATCGGTCACCCGGAAATCCGCCGCGAGGACGAGCTCGCCGGTCGACTGGATGCGGCTTCGTCCATAGGCGAACTCCATTTCGTCGGCCGCGACGCGCGGCGCCTGACCGTCCGGCCCCAGCAGCGTGACCCCGGCGATGTGCTCGCCGACGCCCCGTCCGCCGAAGTGCGCGTTGCCGGCGACCGCGCCTCCGATGGTCCCCGGCGTGCCCGCCCAGCTCTCGAGGCCGGCGAGACCCCGGTGGATCGTCCAGCGGACGAGGCCGTTCACGGTGGCGCCGGCCGAGGCGCGGACGAGCCCGTGCTCCGTCTGCTCGATCCCCCCGTGGCGCCACCGAACCACGAGTCCCCGGATCCCGGCGTCGCTGACGAGCGCGTTCGAGCCGCCGCCGAGCAGCGTGAGGGGAAGTCCCAGCTCACGGGCTGCAACCACGGCGGCCGCGACCTCCTCCGGAGACCGGGCGTCGAGGAACCAGTCCGCCGGTCCGCCGACCCGGAGCGTGGTCAGCGGGGCCAGCGGTTCGTCGCGCCGGAGCCGGCCCGGTTCCCATCCCGGTTCGATGACTCGGTGGAGTCGCGCGTCGAGTTCCCGCGCCACCGCCCCGTTCGCGGTCCCCCGTGGGTCGTGATCCCGGGGGCGAGGCGTCGTCAACTTCTTCGGAAGGCCGGGTGGTGCGGCCGCGGCCAGATCCTGCGGAACCTTACGCTTCCCTTCGGACGCTGCGGCATGACGGAGAAGAACCCCGGCCCCGACGCTTCCGGCGCCGTTCTGATCACCGGCGCCTCGGGCTACATCGGCGGGCGGCTGCTCGCCGCGCTCGAGCCGTCGGGACTCCGCATCCGGTGCCTCAGCCGCCATCCCGAGGACCTGAGGCCGCGCGTCGGGGCGCAGACCGAAGTCGTGCGGGGCGATGTCCTCGACGAAGACTCGCTGGTTCCGGCGCTCGCGGGGGTGCGCGTCGCGTACTACCTGGTCCACTCGATGGCGGCCGCCGGGGACTTCCGGGAGCTGGACCTGAAGGCCGCCCGCATCTTCGGCCGGGTGGCGAAGCAGACGGGCGTCGCGCGGATCATCTACCTCGGCGGCCTCGGCTCGGGTCCGGGGCTCTCGGCCCACCTGGCGAGCCGGCAGGAAGTCGGCCGGGCGCTCCGGGAGTCGGGCGTTCCGACGCTCGAGCTAAGAGCCTCGATCATCCTCGGGTCCGCGAGCCTCTCGTTCGAGATCGTGCGGACGCTGGTGGAGCGGCTGCCGGTCATGGTGACGCCCCGCTGGACTCGCACCCTCGCCCAGCCCATCGCGGTCGAGGACGTGATCGCGTATCTGGTGGCCGGGATGGATGTCGATCTGCCCGAGAGCGCAGTGTGCGAGATCGGCGGGGCCGACCGGATCTCCTACCTGGGTCTGCTCCGGGAGTACGCCCGGCTTCGCGGCCTCCGCCGCATCATCCTCCCGGTCCCGGTCCTGACGCCCCGGCTCTCGAGCCTTTGGCTGGGGCTCGTCACGCCGGTCTACGCCCGGGTGGGGCGCAGTCTCATCGAGGGGGTGCGAAACGAGACCGTGGTGCGCGACGAGGCGGCGCTCCGCAAGTTCCCGGTCGAGCCGATGAGCGCGGCGCGCGCCCTCGAGCGGGCGCTCGCCAACGAGGACGAGGACATCGCGCGGACCCGCTGGTCGGACGCCTACCCGGCGCTGCGGGGTGACGCCCGGTGGGGCGGCGAGCGCTTCGGCGCGCGGATCGTGGAGTCGCGGACCGTCGTCGTGGAGGCGCCGGCGGACCGGGTGTTTCGTCGGGTCGAGGCGATCGGCGGCGCGACCGGCTGGTACTACGCCAACTGGCTGTGGCGGCTGCGCGGGTTCCTCGATCTGCTGGTGGGGGGCGTCGGCCTCCGGCGCGGCCGGCGGGACCCGGCGCGGCTGCGCGTCGGCGACGCGCTGGATTTCTGGCGGGTGGAGCTGGTGGAGCCCGGACGCCGGCTACGGCTGCGGGCCGAGATGATCCTCCCGGGACGGGCCTGGCTGGAGTTCGAGGTCGAGCCGGGCGAAGGGCGCTGCACGCTGCGGCAGACCGCCGAGTTCGACCCCTCGGGCTGGCTCGGGCATCTCTACTGGTACGCGCTCTACCCGCTCCACGGGCTGATCTTCGGGAACATGGTGAAGAACATCGCGCGGGCGGCGGCTTCGGACGCCGCCGGGGAAGGCGGGGGCGGCTCGCTTCCGAAGCGCTGACAGGGGGCGGCGTTGCAAAGCCGCAGTCGATTGCGTTGCGAATGCGCAGTCCAAAACGTTGCGAACGCGTAGTTGGATCGTTACGGTCGTCAGACCGGAGACCGCGAATCAACCATGAACCCGCCCCCGACGCGCGAATACTGGCCCCGCATCGCGGATGAGAGCCTGCGGCGGATCCTGCGCCGCTCGGGCGCGGTCGTCATCGAGGGCCCGCGGGCCTGCGGCAAGACAGCCACCGCCCTCCAGGTCGCGGCGAGCCAGGTCCTGCTCGACCGCGACGCCCAGGCGCGCGCCGCAGCCGCTGTCGATCCGGGCCTGATCCTCGCAGGGGAGACGCCGCGCCTGATCGACGAGTGGCAGCTCGTTCCGGCGGTCTGGAACCACGTCCGGCGCGCGGTGGACGACCGGCCCGGACGCGGCCACTTCATCCTGACCGGGTCCGCGGTCCCCCCCGACGACTCCACCCGGCATTCCGGAGCGGGCCGGGTGACGCGCCTCCGGCTGCGGCCCATGTCGCTCATGGAACTGCGGCGATCCAGCGGGAACGTCTCGCTGGCCTCACTCCTCGCCGGAGGCCCGGCGTCCGGCGGAGCGGCGCTGCTCGACACCCGGGAACTGGCCGAGCTGATCTGCGTCGGCGGCTGGCCCGGCCACCTGGGATCGCCGGCGGGCGAGGCCCCGCTCACGCCCGGCGACGCCATCGCCCGGAACCGGGCCTACCTGGACGAGGTTCGCCACACCGATGTTCGCCGGGTGGACGGCGTGGCGCGCGACCCGGTGCGACTGGGCCGCCTCCTCGAGTCCCTGGCGCACAACGTTGCGACAAGCGCAAGGTTGTCCACCCTCGCCCGGGATACGGCTGGCGCGGAGGGAGCGGTGAACGAACGCACGGTCTCCGCCTACCACCAGGCCCTCACGCGCCTCATGGTCGTGGAGGACCAGCCGCCCTGGACGCCGGACCTCCGCTCGTGTTCGCGTCTCCGGATGGCGCCAAAGCGCCACTTCGCCGACCCCTCGCTCGCGGTCGCGGCGCTGAAGGCGAGCCCCGAACACCTGCTGCGCGATTTCGAGTGGTTCGGTCTGCTGTTCGAGTCGCTCGTCGTGCGGGATCTCCGGGCCTACGCCCAAGCCTCGGAGGCCGGCGTCTTCCACTACCGCGACAACACCGGTCTCGAAGTGGACGCCATCGTGGATGCGGGTCCAGGGCGCTGGGCCGCCTTCGAGATCAAGCTGGGCGCCAGCCGGATCGATGACGCCGCCCGCACGCTGCTGCGGTTCGCCGAGCGCGTCGACCCCCGACACGTCGGGGAACCCGCCGCGCTGGGCGTGATCGTCGGGAGCGGCTACGCCTACACGCGCCCGGACGGGGTCAGCGTCATTCCGGTCGCGGCGCTCGGGCCGTAGCGAACAAGGACCGACCTAGAGCTCGCGCTGGCGAATCGGATCACCCCCGCCGAGGCGCCCCTCCGCGCGGTGTCGTGCGAACCGCAGCTCTGTGTGATCAGCGATCGACGGGGGTTCTGGTTCTCCTCCCTACTCATCGCCGAGATGCTCTCGGATGATCTCGATCAACCGCGATGCCCCGATCCACGGCTCGGCGTACTTGTCGCCATGCCTCCATCTGATCCTCCAACCAGGAGTGTCGGCTCCAAAGCAGTTCAGGTCGACGGTGTCTCGGTCGATCTCGCAGCTCGCGTCAACGTCGTGTGCGTGCTCGGCAAAGGCGCTCGACCACATGTGATCCCGGAGATCCGGCCACTCGTCGAGCGTCGTCAGCAAGTGGTAGAGGTCCCCAAATCCTGGCGAGAAATCGTAGAAGTCCCTCTCTGCATTGGCGTTTCTTTCGATCTCCTCTTCAACAAGGCTGCATATTACGTGCGCCACGTCTCGGCGCTGCAAGACTAGACGGCGGACTCCTTCCAGTATGTCGCCATACGAGGCAATCACTCGTACGCCATAGTCATTCCACAGGTCCAGAGATTCTCCGTCAAGTCTGAAGTAGTACACGTGAATGATCATCCCAAGAAGACACTTTAGTTGCACCTTCTTTCTCTTGCCTTCGCCGTCTCTTGCGTCCACGCACCAGCCGCAAAGACGAGCAGGTAGCTTGCCGGCCCTCTCCGCCCGCCATAGCGTTGTCGCGATATCGCGTGCCGGCAGTATGAGCGCCTTGAACTCATACATTCTCTTTGTGGCCTGCACATCCGATCCGATCGGCAAGCTAAGTCTTGCGACCTGAAGGCGCGGCAGACTGTCTCGCAACAGCTCAACCTGGGATTTCAGGAGCAATGAGGGTTTCCTCCCTGCCGTCCAACTGATTCACAACTCATGAGTACATCCGACCGGATCTCCTCACTGAACGATCGGAACCGCGCCGAAGCGCCCGAGGAGGTAGTCCTCGGTCAGCGCCTCGCGCCGATGACGGCGGAAGTCCGAGAGCGGCGTGAGCGCGGCCGCCTCGGTGGCGCGGTCCTTCTCCGTGAACCAGACCTGGCCTCGATGGAGGCAGTCGGCATCCAGGAGCGTCGCATCGTGCAGCGTGGCGACGAGTTGCGCCCCCTCGCTTTCACTGGGGCCCGCGGGTCGGTTGATGTAGTGGACGAGCCAGCGCAGAAGAAGCGGATGCTGGCTCGAGTCGAGGTCATCCACGACGAGCGTGAGCCCGTTGGACCGGGCCTCGAGCCACGACGGCGCGAGACGGAACACGGCGCCGGCGCCGGCGGATTCCTGGTCGATGTCCACATACTCGATGGATTCGCCGCATCTCGGCAAGTGGCCGAACGCGGGTCCGGTGTCCTCGGTGGCCTCGATATCGACCACCGGCAGGTCGCAGGCCTGCAGAAACTCCAGGATCCGCTGTTTGCGCTCACCGCCGGCCATCACCTCCCTCCTCGCGCCGTACGGATTGAGCCGGGCGGCGAAGACGAGATGTCGCTCGAACCAACGGAACGGCGCAGCCAGCACCTCGCTGTCGAGGGTCGCGGCGACGGTGAACAGGAGGGAATCGGGTCGCGCGCATCCCTGCCACATGCGCTTCGGTCCGGGAACGGTCCGACCGAAGCGGAAGCGGTCTTCACCGCTGGCGGGATCGAAGGAGCGTGTCAGCAGCCTGCGCTTCCGTCCGCCGGGGAACCAGCAGAAGAGCGCCTCGCTCATGACGCGCGCCTCGTGAACCGCGAACTCGTAGCGGTAGAGAACCCCGTCCTGGATGAAGCGGAACTCGAACGTCGTGGGCCTGGCCTGAGAGGCCGGATCGAAGCGGAACGGCGCAAACGGGAGGAGCCCCTCGGCGCGCGACACCGACCTCGTCACGAACCAGGCGGCCCGGTCCATGGCTTCCACCAGGTAGGACTTCCCGCTGCCGTTCGGGCCGTAGATCGCGGAGACGCGGTTCAGGCGCGGCGCCCGCGCGACTCCGCTGTCGAGGGCGAAGAGGTCCGGCGTCTGGCCGACGGCTTCGAGATTCAGCTCCTGCCGGTCACGGAAGCACGCGTAGTTCTCGACGGCGAAGGAAACCAGCATGATGATCGCTCGCAGACTGCCATTATTGGCTCATGTGCGCCATCACTGCGCAGGAACGGCATCTTATCAGCACGTATCGTACGGTTTTGGCGGCCCGCCCCTCGCCCGGGACGACCGCGGCCTCAGGCCTACGCCAGGCCGCGGGCGGTGGCGGTGATCCGGTTCCAGGCGGCGAGCAGGTGGTCGCGGGTCGTCTGCGACTGCGCGACGACCATGCGCAGCGCGACGCCCGCCGGGACCCGGGTGTGAGTCAGGTAGAGCTTCCCGCTCTCGTTCAGCGCGTGGAGCAGCGCCATGTTCCGCTGGTCGAGCTCTTCGGGCGCGTAGTCGCGGTCCGTCGGCCGGTGGCGGAACGTCACGTGGTTCAGCGGAGCGGGGGTCAGGACCTCGAAGTCCGGGGCCTCCTCGACCCACTTCAGGAACTCCTGGCCGAGCGCCACGTGCTCGCGGATGTGGCGGCGGAGCCCCTCGGCGCCGTAGTGGCGCAGCACCATCCAGAGCTTCAGCGCGCGGAAGCGGCGCCCCAGCGGGATGTGCCAGTCCCGGTAGTCGAACACCTCGCCCGCCTCCGAGGCCCGGTTCCGGAGGTACTCCGGGGTGACCGAGAGCGTCTCGGTCAGTGCATTCCGGTCGGCGACCCAGAAGCAGTCACAATCGAAGTTCGTGAACATCCACTTGTGGGGGTTGAAGCAGTAGGAGTCGGCCAGCTCCACGCCGTCCTGCAGATGGCGGAACTCCGGGCACAGGAACGCGGTTCCCGACATCGCGGCGTCCACGTGAACCCAGATGCGGTGCTCGCGGGCGATCTCCGCGAGCTCGCGCAGCGGATCGAACGCCCCGGTCGAAGTCGTGCCCAGCGTCACCGTGAGGAACGCGGGGATCCGGCCGGCGGCGACATCCTGTCTGACCTGGTCGGCGAAGGCGCCGGGGATCACCGCGCGCGTCACCGGATCCACCGGGAGCGAACGCAGGTTGTCGCCGCCGATCCCGGCGATCCGCACCGCCTTGAGGAGAGAGGAGTGGGCCTCCCCGGAGCCGTAGGCGACGAGCGGCGCCCGGACGCCCTTCCGGTTCGATTCGAAGTTCGTCGCGCGTTCGCGGGCGGCGAGCAGCGCGGTCAGGGTGGCCGAGGAGGCGGTGTCCTGGATGACGCCGCCTCCCGCGCCGTCGGACCGGAACCGGTCCGGCAGCCCGATGAGGTCGCCCATCCAGTCGAGGACATGGGTCTCGAGCTCGGTGCAGGCGGGACTGGTGGCCCAGAGCATCCCCTGGACGCCGAGCCCGGCCGAGAGCAGCTCGCCCAGAACCGAGGGCCCCGAGAGGTTCGAGGGGAAGAAGGCGAAGAAGTTGGGGGACTGCCAGTGCGTGACCCCGGGCAGGACGATGTCGTCGAGGTCCTTCAGGACCGACTCGAACGGCTCGCCCTGCTCGGGTGGACGGGCCGGGAGCCGCGACCGGATCTCCCCGGGGCGGACCTGCGAGAGCACCGGGAAGGACTCGACGCGGGTCCAGTAGTCGGCGATCCAGTCGAGGACCTGCCGGCCCTGCGCGGCGAAGGCCTGGGGGGAGAGGTGATCCATCCGCCTATTGTGGGGCCGCTGGCGACGCGCCCGGCGGTCCCCGGCCGTCAGTCCGTCGGGAGGCGGTCGATCTTGGCGGCGAGGATGAAGTCCGACTCGGTCAGGCCGTTCACCTTGTGGGTCCAGATGGTGACCTCGACCTTGCCCCAGGCGACGAGGAGATCGGGGTGGTGGCCTTCGGCCTCGGCGATCGCTCCGACCTCGTTCGCGAAGTCGAGCGCGCGCTGGAAGTCGGGGAAGACGAAGGTGCGGGCGATCCGGCGGTGGTCGGCGTGGTTCCAGCCCTCGACCCGGCCGAGGTAGTCCTCGACGTCGGGGGGCGCCATCGGCGGAACGCCGCCCCGGCAGGGAACGCAGTGACGGGAGGCGAGTTCGGACATCGCCGGGATTATGGCGGTTGCCGGGCCGGGTCCGGCGCGTCGCGCGCGGGGGTCAGAGCGCCGTCAGCAGACCGGCGAGGAGCGCCGCGCGGCGGGGGAGATCGGCGACCCGCACCTGCTCGTGGCGGGCGTGCGCGCCGTCGCCATCCGGGCCCAGACCGTCGAGGACCGGGATCCCCTTCGCGGCGGCGATGTTGCCGTCGGAGCCGCCCCCGGCGGACCCCTCGCCGAGCTCCCAGTCGAGTTCGGCCGCCAGATCGCGGGCGCGGTGATAGAGCGCGGCCACTTCGGGCGTGCGCACCAGCGGCGGGCGGTTCACCCCGCCGGTCCAGATGACGCGCGCCTCGGGGCGCTCGCCGTCGAGCGCCCGGAGAGCTTCGATGAGCCGGTTCCCCTCCTCCGGGTCATCCATGCGGACATCGAGCTGCGCCGTGGCGTGCGCCGGGATGACATTCGTGCGGGTCCCGCCCTCGATCCGGCCGACGTTCACCGTCAGACCGCGCCGCGGAGCGGAGAGCGATTCGGCGGCGAGGACAATGTGGGCCAGTTCGTTCACCGCGCTGACCCCGCGCTCCGGGTCGAGGCCGGCGTGGGCGGCCCGGCCCTCCACCTCGACCTGGAGGACGCCCACCCCCCGCCGCGCGGTCTTCGCGCCGCCGCCGGGAAGCGAGGGCTCCATGACGAGACAGGCGGCAGACCCGGCGGCTTCCTCTTCGAGGAGGGCGTAGCTCGTCCCGCTGCCCACTTCCTCATCGGTGTTCCAGACGATCGTGAGCGGGCGGCGGGGCTGGAGGTCCCGCCGGTCGAGGGCGCGGAGCGCCCAGATCGTCTGGACCAGGCCCGCCTTCATGTCGTAGACGCCGGGGCCGAAGGCCACGCCCTCCTCGACGCGCCACGGCAGCTCCTCGAGCGTTCCGTGGCGCCAGACGGTGTCGAGGTGCCCGAGCAGGAGGAGGGGCTTCGCCTCCGGGTCGGACCCGAGGATCCGGATGCGGCGGTGCGGCCCGCGTTCCGGCCCGCTGTTCCCCTCGCCCGGGATCGCATCCACTTCCGCTTCCGTGAGGAAGCCGCTGGCGCCTTCGGTCAGCGCCCGGGTCGCGAGATCGCCCATCCGCCGGGTCGCCTCGGGGTCGCCCGAGGGCGACTCGAGGCGCACGAACTCACCGAGCATCGCCAGCATCGCCCCGGCGTGCGGGGCGAGCCAGTCGAGGTGAGCCGGGACGGTCCGGGCGGCGAGAGGCGAAGCGCTACTCGACGATCTGATTCCGGACCTCCTGGAGAACCGCGAGCCGCTCGGCGAGCCCGGCATCCTCCGCGCCCATCCCGGCGGCGCTGGCGTAGGCCGCCGCCGCCTGCTCCACCCGCTCGTAGTCGGCGGCGCCCGCCGGGCAACCCACCTGGGCCGCCTGGAGGCGCTCGCCGAAGGCGGCGTCCTTGAGCCGGCAGGGGCCGTAGCTGACCTGCGCCGCGTGGGCCCAGGCGAGCATCCGGAACGGCTCGCCCCACGAGTCCAGTTTCATCGTGGCCTCGGAGAACTGCCCCTCGGCGCCGGCGAAGTTGTTCTGCGCCATGTAGGCCTGGCCGAGCGCGTAGTGCCCGACCGCGGCGTCGCCCGGCTCCACGTCATCCGGGAGGTTCGGGAGGGCGGACTCGAGGATCGGAGCGGCCGCCGTCAGGTCCTGCGCGGAGAAGAGCGCGATCCCGTGCTCCATCTGGAAGACGGGGTTGTCACCGGCGGCCGCGACCGCCTGCTGCGCGGCGGCGAGCGCGCCCGCGGTGTCCTGCGCCTGGCGCGAGGCCTTGGCCTTCTCGAACCACGCGCGTCCCAGACCGTCGGCGACGCCAGGAGCGTCGGCGTCGGCTTCGGAGGCGGCCTGCATGTGGGTCACCGCCTCATCGAAGTTGCGGTCGGTGATCGCGAACCGGCCGAGCGCGAGATGCGCGGTGGCGCGCGATGCGGGCGGCGCGTTGTCGAGCGTCGTGACTTTCCGGTAGTAGGTCGTGGCCTGGCTGGCGTTCTGCTGCGCCTCGTAGACCTGGGCGAACGCGAGGTTCGCCGCCGGGTCGTCGGCGTTCACGGTGATCGCCATCGCCAGATCGCCGTAGGCCTCCTGCTGGTTCCCGAGGGCGTTGTTCGCCTTGCCCCGGATGCCGTAGGCCGCGGTCAACTGGTCGTTCAGTTCGAGCGCCGAGGTCGCGGAGGCCACCGCGCCCTGGAAGTCGTCGCGGGCGAAGTAGATCTCGGCGAGGCCGGCGTGGGCGCGGGCGGTCGTCGAGTCGAGCTCGACCGCGCGCTGGAAGGAAGTCTCGGCGGCGTCGAAATCGCCCCCGGCGAAGGCGGCCTGCCCGAGCGTCTGGTGGGCCACGGCGCTGTTCGGCTCGAGCGCCAGCGCGGCCTGCGCCATCTCGGCGGCGCCCTCGTACTGCCCCTGACGGGCCATGCTGGCCCCGATCCCGAGATACACGCTGGCGGGCGGGTTCGGGTTCAGCTCGATCACCTTCTGGCCCGCCTCGATGACCTTCAGGTCATCCTCCATCATCGCGTAGGCGTTCGTCATCTCGGTCCAGGCTTCGAGGATCTCGGCGTCGTCCTCGAGACCCTCGACCGCCATCGCGTAGGAGCTCGCGACGTTCTCCCACTCCTCGAACCGCACGTAGATGCGCGCCAGCTCGAGCCGGACATCGTGCCGGTCGGGATAGTCCTGGAGGACGCGCAGGTAGAGCCCGCCCGCCTGGCTCCAGGCCGCCTGGGCCGCCTCCATGTCGCCGTCGCGGACCGCGCTCTCGGCGTCATCCATGTGGTCTTCGGCGATGTCGATCGCGCGGGAGACCTCGCGCCGGTTCAGCGGCTCCTGCTCCTCCTGCGCCAGCGCGGGGGCGAGCCCCACGGCGAAGAGAAGGAGCCCCACGGCGCCCGCCGCCGCCAGCCGGCGCGCCGGAGGAGTGAAGAACCGGAACTTCGGGAACAACATGAGGGCCTCCACGGAAACACCCCGCCCCGGAAGAGGGCGGCGGATTCAAGGGAATGGACTGTAGAACACCGCCCCCCGCGGGGGCAACCCGACGAAGCGGTCCGGAACTTCGAAACGCCGCCGCGTGGTCAGGTTCTGTCCGGTCGGCGCCGTATGGTTCGGCGGCTGTGGCGGCATCGTTCCTTCTGAGTCCCCGGGCGTCCTCGCGGATCGCCGCGGCCCGGGACTTCCTGCTGGAGCTTCCGGAGGGGCGGCCGTTCCTCGTGGTGGGCCACCGGCGCCACCCCGCCGACCGGCTCTGCCACCAGGTGGCCGAGAGCCGCGGCGCGCTCTTCGGCGCCCACCGCGCCGGGTTCTTCGTCCTCGCCGAAGCGCTGGCGGCGCCCGGGCTCGCCGCCGCCGGGAAGAAGCCGCTGACGCCGGCCTCCCGCCGGGCGCTGGTGGCCCGCGTGGTCCACCGGGCGCGAGGGGACGAGTCGCTCGGCCGGTTCGCCGCGGTCGCCGCCGGGCCGGGGCTCGCGGCGCGGCTCGCATCCACCTTCGAGGAGCTGCGGCTCGCCGGGGTCGCGCCGGAGGCGCTCGGGGAGGCGGACCCGGATGTCGGCGGCCTCTACGCCAGTTACGTCGCCGGCCTCGACGAAGCCCGGCTCGCCGACCGCGCCGAGGCGTTTCGGGCGGCGCGCCGCCGCATCGAACCGGACGGCGGGAACGACGGCGAGGCGGCCGCGGGTCCTCCCCTCGGGCTCCCCACCGTCTTCCTTGACGTTCCCCTGCCGGACGAGGCCTCGCGCCGCTTCGCCGGGGCGTTCGCCCGGCAGGCGCCCGCGTTCCTCTGGACCCTCCCGCTGGGCGACGAGCCGACGGCGGCCGCGCTTCGGGGCCTGGGGGCGGTTCCGGCGCGGGGGAGCGGGGCGGGCCTTCCCTCCCGCGACGAGACCGCGCTCGAGGCGGCGCAGCGCCGGCTCTTCGTCGCCGGAGGCCGCCAGCGGGGCCGCCGCAGCAAGGGGGGGCTCACGGTCGTCGAGGCGCCCGGACAGGCCGCCGAGGCGATGGAGGCGTCGCGTCTGCTCCTCGCGGAGGCGAAGACCGGGACGCGCTTCGACCGGATGGCGGTCCTGCTGCCGGAGCCGGAGTCGCAGGCCACCCGCTTCCACGAGGCGTTCCGGCGCGCCGGCATCCCGGCGTTCCTCGAGGCCGGCGCCCGCTTGCCCCACCCCGCCGGGCGGGCGTTTCTGGCGCTGCTCGACTGCGCGCTCGACGATGTCTCGGCGAGCCGGTTCGCCGAGTACCTGTCGCTCGGGCAGACCCCCCGCCCGAAGCGCGCCGAACCGGAGGGCGGGGACGCGCCGGCCGAGCCGTCTGAGCCCTATGTCGCCCCCCGGCGCTGGGAAGCGCTGCTGCTCGACTCGCAGGTCATCGGCGGCCTCGACCGCTGGGAGCGGCGGCTCGGCCTCTTCGAGGAAGAGCTGACCGCGAAACGGAACGCCAGCATCGACCCCGACGAGAAGGCGCGGCTGGAGCGTCGCCGCGCGGACATGGAACGCCTCGCGGAGACCGCGCTCCCGATCGTGCGGCGGCTCGACGCGCTGCGCGAGCCGAGGTCGTGGGAGGCCTGGGCGAAGGACCTCCGCGAGCTGGCGGAGATGGCGCTGCTCCAACCCGACGGCGTGCTCGCCGCGCTCGAGGAGACGGCGCCCATGGCCGAGGTGGACGGCGTCGAGCTCGCCGAGGTCCGCGAGGGCCTCGCCCGGCGGCTGGCCGAGGTGGTGCGCCGCTCCTCCGGGTCGCGCTACGGGCGCGTCTGGGTCGGCCCGGTGGAATCGGCCCGCGGCCTCACGTTCGAGGTCGTCGTGGTTCCGGGGCTCTCGGAGCGCGTCTTCCCCCGGACGATCCGTGAGGACCCGATGCTGCTCGACCGGCTCCGCGGGCGGCTGGGGCCGACGCTCGCGGTGCAGAACGACCGGTCGGCGCAGGAACGGCTGCGCCTGAGGATCGCGGTCGGCGCGGCGTCGCGCCGGCTGATCCTGACCTACTCCTCGCTCGATCTGGTCGAAGGACGCCCACAGACCCCGTCCTACTACCTGGCGGAGGCGTTCGGCGCGGCGTTCGGCGAGGTCCCGACGCTCCAGGCGATCCGCGCCGCCTCCGGCAAGGCGAGCGAGGTGATCCCGGGGGTGCGGGTCCCGAAGGCGAGCGAAGCCTCGGTCGACGCGCGGGAATACGGCCTGTCGCGGATCGTGGCCGCTCTCGGGAGCGACCGCCGGAAGCCCCGGAAGGGCGCGGCCGCTTTCCTGCTGCGCGAGCCCATCCTCGACCGCGCGCTCCGCCACGAGTACCTGCGGGCGGGGAACAAGTGGCAGTCCGCCGACGGGTTCCTTCGTCCGAACGACGAGACCCTCGCGGCGCTGGAAGAGCGCCGGCCGGGCGTCCACGCCTACTCGCCGACCGGGCTCGAGACCTTCGCCGTCTGTCCGTACCAGTTCTTCCTCAAGAACCTGGTCCGGCTGCGCCCCATCGAACGGCCCGAGGCCGCTCCCCAGCTCGATCCGCTGAACCGGGGCTCCTTCGTCCACGAGGTCCTCTTCCACCTCGGCCAGGACCTGCGGTCGCTCGCCCCGCTCCGGGACGAGGATCGGGTGGCGGCGGCGCTCGAGCGTCTCGAGGCGCGCTTCAAGGAGGCCGAGGCGCGGTTCCGGGAGCGAACCGCTCCGCCGATCCGCCGGATCTGGGACGACGAAATGGCCGGGCTGCTCGGCGACCTGCGGGAGTTCCTGCGCCGGTTCGCCAGGGAAGGGATCGTCCCGCTGGCGAACGAGATCAGCTTCGGGCTCGGCTCGCGGCGCGGGCTCGCGGACCCGGACAGCGTCGCCGAGCCGGTGACGCTGCCGGGGAAACTGCGGCTTCACGGGTCGATCGACGCGGTGGAAGAGCTTCCCGACGGCCGCCTGCGGGTCACCGACTTCAAGACCGGGAAGGCCCGCTACGAGGCCAACGCCGACGAGCGGATCCTGTTCGGGGGGCGCGCGCTCCAGCCGGTGCTCTACGCGCTGGCCTACGAGGAGATGTCGGGGCGAAGCGTCGCCTCCGGGCGGCTCTACTACTCCACGATGCGGGGCATGTTCCGGGACGTGGAGGTGGACACCGGCGCCGAGGAGACGCGGAACGTCTTCGCCGCCTTCGTGGAGTCGCTCGACGACGCCGTGCGCCGCGGCCGGTTCCCGGCCGCCCCGCACCAATCGGTCGGCTACCAGGTGTGCCGCTACTGCGACTACCTCCCGGTCTGCGGGCCGCGCCCGGCGGCGCATCACCGGACGAAGCCGCCGGGGGCGGAAGCGCTCTCCTCCCTGAACCGGGTGAGGGCGCTCCCGTGACGCCGCTGCCCGACGCCGCCGCCCGGGAGCGGATCCGCGTTGACCACCGGACGACGCTGATCGTTGAAGCCGCCGCCGGCACCGGAAAGACGACCTCGGTGGTGAGCCGGGTGACCGAGATGATCGCGCGGGGCGTGGCGCGCATCGGCGAGATCGCGGCGATCACCTTCACCGAGAAGGCCGGGGGCGAACTCCGCCTCCGCATCCGCCAGGAACTGGAGGCGCGCCTCAGCGGGGACGAGGGCGGCAGGGCCCCCGACGGCGCGGTCCGCGAGCGGATCGAGGCGGCGATCGCCTCGCTGGAGGAGGCCCCGATCGGCACGATCCACGCTTTCTGCTCCACCCTCCTGCGGGAGCGGCCGGTGGAGGCCGGAGTGGACCCCGACTTCCAGGTCCTCACCGAACGCGAGGGGGATCCCTTCTACGAGACGGTGTTCCAGCGGTTCCTCGAGAGCCAGCTCGAGAAGCCGCCGCCCGGCATCCGCCGCCTCCTCCGGCGGCGGGCGCGGCGGCCGAAGGGCGACAGTCCGGTGGACATCCTGAGAGAAGCCGGCCGCCGACTCCTCGAAGCGCGCGACTTCAAGGCCCCCTGGACGACGAAGACATGGGATCCGGCCGCGGTCAGCCGGGACCTCATCGAACGGTCGCACAAGGACGACGACGGGGAGGAGATCCCCTCGCTCCGACGCCTGGCGGACATCCACCGCGCGGTCCCGCCGGAGCCGGCGGCCAGCCGGACGCGCAGCTCGAAGCCGAACTGGCTCCTCCACACCCTGATCGAGGCGGCGACCCTCGATCAGGAGATCCGCCTTCGGGAAGCGGCCGTTGCGCGCGACGACGAGTGGGTCGAGCAGGCGCTCGCCACCCTGCGCGTCGGACACTACGGGGGGACGCCCCCGCCGGGGGCGCCGCGCGACCTGAAGAAACTGCGGGACCGCTTCCGCGCGCGCCTCGCCGCGTTCAGCCGGTGGTCCCACGCGGAACTCGCCGCGATGCTGCGCGAGGACCTCCGCCCGCTCGTCGAGCAGCACGAGGCGGCGAAGGCCCGGGCAGGCGTCCTGGACTTCGACGACCTCCTGCTGAAGACCCGCGACCTGCTCCGGGACCACGACCAGGTGCGGGCGGACCTCCAGTCGCGGTTCCGGCACATCGTGGTCGACGAGTACCAGGACACCGATCCCATCCAGACCGAGATCGTCCTGCTGCTGACCTCGGCGGAGCCCGCCGGGCGCGACTGGACGAGGGCGGTCCCCCGCCCCGGCCGGCTGTGCCTGGTGGGCGACCCCAAGCAGTCCATCTACCGCTTCCGCCGCGCCGACATCAGCCACTACCTCGCCGTCAAGCAACGGCTGCTGGAAGCGGGCGCCGAGGAACTGCGGCTGACCTCGAACTTCCGGTCGGTTCCGGGGATCTGCCAGTTCGTGAACAGCGCGATGGAACCGGTGTTCCGGGAGGCGCCCGAAGTCCAGCCGCTCGCCCGGCAGGTGGACTACCTGCCGCTCCACGCCACCCGCGAGGCGCTGCCGGGCGGGGCCTCGGTCCGGTCCATCCCGATGCCCACGATGACGGTCCGCGAAATCGAGGAGAAGGAGCCGGACCACGTCGCGGAGTTCGTCGACAAACTCCTCGCGAGCGGGTTCCGGATCCCGGACCGGGAGAAGGAGGGGGCGCTGCGGCCGGTGCGCCCGGAGGACATCTGCCTGCTGTTCCGGCGCTTCCGGAACCGGTGGAAGCTCGTCCCGGAGCCCTTCGCCGACGCGCTCCACGACCGCGGCATCCCGCACTCGCTGAACGCGGTGCGGACGTATATCGGGAGCGCCGAGCTCACCTTCCTGCGCGCCGCCCTCACCGCGGTCGAGTTCCCGCAGGACGAGCTCAGCGTCTACGCGACGCTCCGCGGCCCGCTCTTCTCGTTCGCCGACCAGGACCTGTTCCGCTTCGTGCGGACGCACGGACGGCTGCGGCCGGACCGGGCCGGGGCGCTCGAGCTCGACGGCGACGCGCCGGCGCCCGACCGGCAGATCCGCGAGGCGCTCGGGTTCCTCTTCCGTCTCCACCGGCGACGGAACCACCGACCGCTGGCGGTGACCCTCGAAGAACTGCTCGGAGCGCACCGCGCCGAGATCGGGTTCGCGTTCTGGAGGTCCCCCGACCAGGTGCTCACGAACCTGCGCCGGCTGGTGGAGGAGGCCCGGACGTTCGAGGCGGGGCGCGGGCCCTTCGGGCGCGGGCTCTCACTCCGGGGGTTCGTGGAGCGGCTCGCCACCCAGGCCGAGAGCGACGACGCCTCGGCCGGCCAGACGATGGACGAGGACGTGAGCGGCGTGCGGCTCATGACGATCCACTCGGCCAAGGGGCTCGAGTTCCCGGTGGTCGTGCTCTGCGACGCCGCCGCCGGCCGCACCGGTCAGGCGGGGCGGACGGTCTCGCGCGAGCGCGACCTCCACGCCTGCGACCTCGGCGCCGGGCTGCGTCCCTGGGACCTGATCGAGGCCGAGCCGGCCGAGAAAGCGGAGGAGATCGCCGAGCTGGACCGCCTGCTCTACGTGGGGATGACCCGGGCGCGCGATCTCCTCGCCTGCCCGGTCGTCGAGGTGCGGTACGACCGCAAGCCGCGCTTCCTCCAGGCGCCCATGGGCGAGCTGGAGCGGCGCGCCGCCGCGGAGAAGGCCGCGGCGCAGCGGAGCGACGACGAGGCGTCGCCAGACCGGCCCTCGAGCGGCGTCATCGGGTGGCGGCGCCGCGGCGCGGTCCGCTGGAACATCCTGGCCGAGAAGGGGAACGAGGCCGCCGCCGAACTGGGGAAGGTGGCGGAGGCGGAGTTCCTCGAGGCTCGCGAAAATGCGCTTCGGGAGGGCGGGGTTCCCGAACGCCGGATCGCGCCGGCGAAGCGGCTCGCGACCGAGGGCGCGGTCCCCGACCTGGACCCGGTCGCCGCCGAGGTCGCCATCGAGACGACCGAGCGCGAGCCCGGCCGTCCCGGAGGGGCGGGGTTCGGGCGGCTCGTCCACCGGATCCTCGAGGCGGCCCGGTTCGACGAAGACGCCGAGGCGCTGGAGGCGGCCGCCGCGCTCGCGGTCCGCGAGCTGGAGCTGGCGGAGGACATGGCCCCTCACGGAGCGCGCGCCGCGCTGGCCGCGCTCGGACATCCGATCCTCCAGGCCGCCGGCCGCGCCGAGGCGGAGGGCCGCGCCCACCGCGAACTGCCGCTGGTCCACCGCGAGGACCGCGCCGTCCCGCCAGCGGGGCCGGGCGAACCCGGGCCGGAGGGTGACGAGTCCGCCTTCGACTCGGCGCTCGATCCCCACGACGAGCCGGCGCTCCCGCTGGAGCGCGGCGACGCCGAACTGCCCGAGACCACGCCGGGTCCGGAGCCATCCCCCGGGCCGCCCGCGGAGCCCCCCCTCGAATCCCCCCCCCTCGAACCGGTTGTCGTCGAGGGAGTCGCCGACCTCGTCTTCCAGGAGGATCCGGACGGCCCCTGGACCGTCGTGGACTTCAAGACGGACGCCTTCGACCACGAGGACCCCGAAGCGGCCCCGACGCTCGCCGCCTACCGGCGGCAGGCGGCGCTCTACGCCCGCGCGCTCGCGAAGTCGACCGGGCGGGAGGCGAACGCGGTGCTGCTGTTCGTCTGAACGGCGACGCCGCCGGGCGCCGCCCGGCGCAGGCGCCCGGGGAGCGCCCGGATCACCCGCGCGGGCGACCCGGGCTCATCCCCCCGGCCGAAGCGTCAGCGCAGATCGAACCGGTCGAGGCTCATCACCTTGGCCCAGGCCGCGGCGAAGTCCTCGCTGAAGGCGTCGGCGCCGTCGTCCGCCGCGTAGTACTCGGCGACCGCGCGCAGCTCCGAGTTCGAGCCGAAGATCAGATCCACCGGGGTCGCGGTCCACTTGAGTTCGCCGGTGGCGCGGTCGCGGCCTTCGTAAAGCCCCTCGGTGGAGGCCTTGGTCCACTCGGTCCCCATGTCGATCAGGTTCACGAAGAAGTCGTTGCTAAGCGTTCCCGGCTGGTCGGTGAAGACGCCGTGGTCCGAGCCCCCGGCGTTCGCGCCGAGGCTGCGCATGCCGCCCACCAGCACCGTCATCTCCGGGATGCTCAGGTTCAGCATCGCCGCCTTCTCGACGAGCATCTCCGCCGGCGAGCGGGGGTTGCCGGCGCCGAAATGGTTCCGGAAGCCGTCCGCCCGCGGCTCGAGCAGCGCGAAGGACTCGGCATCGGTCTGCTCCTCGAGCGCATCCATCCGGCCGGGCGCGAAGGCCACCTCGACCTCGCCGCCGCTCGCGCGCTCGATGGCGGCGGCGCCGCCCAGCACGATGAGGTCGGCCAGCGAGACCCGCTTGCCGCCGGACTGCGCGCCGTTGAACTCGCCCTGGACGCCCTCGAGCGCCGCGAGCACGCGCGCGAGCTCCGCCGGGTCGTTCGCCGCCCAGTCCTTCTGGGGGGCGAAGCGGATCCGCGCGCCGTTCGCGCCGCCGCGCATGTCCGTGCCGCGGAAGGTGGAGGCCGAGGCCCACGCCGCCCGGACGAGCTCGGCGTTCGAGAGGCCGGTGGCGAGGATGGCGGCCTTCAGGCTCGCCGCGTCGGCGTCATCGATGAGCGGATGGTCGACCGCCGGGATCGGGTCCTGCCAGACGAACTCCCGGTCCGGCTTCAGGTCGCCGAGGTAGCGCGAAGTCGGACCCAGGTCGCGGTGGGTCAGCTTGAACCAGGCGCGGGCGAAGGCGTCGGCAAACTCGTCCGGATCCTCCAGCCAGCGCGACGTGATGTCCCGGTAGATGGGGTCCACCTTGAGCGCCAGATCGGTCGTCAGCATCATCGGCGCGTGCCGCAGATCGGGGTCGTGGGCGTCCGGAACGAGGCTCGCCGCGGCGCCGTCCGCCGGCCTCCACTGGGTCGCCCCGCCGGGGCTCTGGGTCTGCTCCCACTCGAAGCGGTACAGGTTCTCGAGGAAGTTGTGGGTCCAGGCGGCCGGGTTGATCGTCCAGGCGCCTTCGAGGCCGCTGGTGATCGTGTCGCCCGCCATGCCGCTGCCGTAGCTGCTCTTCCAGCCGAAGCCCTGGGCCTCGATCGCCTCGCCCTCGGGCTCGACCCCGACATGCGCCCCGGCATCGGCGGCCCCGTGGGCCTTGCCGAAGGTGTGGCCGCCGGCGATCAGCGCGGCGGTCTCCTCGTCGTTCATCGCCATCCGGCCGAACGCTTCCCGGATCGCCTCCGCCGAGGACGCCGGATCCGAGTTGCCTCCCGGCCCCTGCGGGTTCACGTAGATGAGGCCCATCTGGGTGGCGCCGAGCGGCTCGCGGAGCGCGCCGCTCGAGTCGCGGCGGTCCGCGCCGAGCCACTCGCCCTCCGGTCCCCAGTTCACGTCGTCGGGCCGCCAGGCGTCCACCCGGCCCCCGGCGAAGCCGAGGGTCTCGAAGCCCATCGAGTCCATCGCGACCGTGCCGGCGAGGATGAGCAGATCGGCCCAGGAGAGGCTCCGTCCGTACTTCTTCTTGACCGGCCAGAGGAGCCGGTGCGCCTTGTCGAGATTCGCGTTGTCGGGCCAACTGTTCAGCGGGGCGAGCCGCTGCATCCCGCCGTCGGCGCCGCCCCGGCCGTCCACCGTCCGGTAGGTGCCGGCGCTGTGCCAGGCCATCCGGATGAAGAACGGGCCGTAGTGGCCGAAGTCCGCCGGCCACCAGTCCTGCGAGTCCGTCATCAGCGCCGTCAGATCGGCGACCACCGCGTCGAGATCCAGACTCTCGAAGGCGGCGGCGTAGTCGAAGTCGTCGCCGTGGGGGTCACCGTCCTGCATCGACACGCGCAGCGGATCGAGGTTCAGCCGGTTGGGCCACCAGTAGTCGTTGTCGGGCGGGTCCTGCGCGAGCGCGACCGGCGCGGCGAGCAGGGCCGCGATCAGCAGCAGGCCAAGGACGGACGGTTTTCTTCCAGACATCGGGGCTTTCTCCGGGTGCTTTCTCTGGTTCGGTTGGCTCGACTGGACGCCGCAAGAGAACGGCGCCCGCGCCCGCCGATCCGCGGACCGATGCCGCCCATGGGGGCGCGGCGCCTGCGGAAACGGGCAGCCCCGCAGTCTACCAATGGGTCGGGCAACGAGGTGGCAACGGACCGGATCCCGGAACCGCCGATCCGGGACCCCTCCCGGGACCCGAAAGGGTCCGGCCCGGGGGCGGAAGACTCAGCTCCCGCAGTAACCCCAGCCGCCCCGGCCGTAGCGGGAGTCGTGCCGCTCCCAGGAACGCGAGCTCCAGCGCCCCGGGCCGTACTCGTAGCAGTCGTCGTAGTCGTCGTCCCGGTCCCAGCCCCGGAAGAGCGCCATGACGCCAGCGGTGACGACCGCGCTCAGCGCCGCCGAGACGAGGACGGTCTTCCACGAGATGCCCTGGTCCACCGGTTCGGCGTCCGGCTGAACCCCGGCTTCCGCAGCGAACACCTCGGCGGAGACCGAGGTTCCCGCCGCCGCCGCGCTGTCGAGCAGCCCCGCGGCGCCGGGCGGATTGGCCGCGAGGGCCGCCGATCCCGCGATCACGACGACGAGCGCCGCCACCAGCCAGGTCTTCGCATCCAGAAAGTTCGGCGAAACGTTCATCGAAAAGTTCTCCCGGGGCCGCAACCGTGGCGGCCGCATCGCCGTCCGGCTACGCAAGCGGTGTGCCGTGGCGGGCCGATGAAACTCACCCCTGCGCGTCGCCAAACGGATCGAAACGTCCATCCGCCGCGGTCCAGCCGCCGTCCACGAAGAGGACGGATCCGGTGATGTAGCCCGCCGCCGGCGAGAGCAGGAACACCGCCGGCGCGGCGATCTCCTCGGCGGTCGCCCAGCGCCCCACCAGCGTCTTGTCGGTGTAGGCCTGCTTCCAGGCGGGCCGCGATTCGATGGGTCGGGTCAGCGGCGTCTCGACCACCCCCGGCGCGAGCGCGTTGACGCGCACTCCCGCGGCCGCCCACTCGGCCGCGGCGGTCCGGGCGAGCTGGACGATCCCCGCCTTGGTCGCGGCGTAGACCCCCTGCCCCGGCTCGATGACCTGCGAGCGGATCGAGGACAGGAGCACGATGGAGCCGCCCCCGGATCTGGCGAGCGCGGGCGCGCCGTGGCGGAGCGCGAGGAACGCCCCCCGGAGGTTCACGCGGACGACGCGGTCGAACTCCTCCTCGCTCGTCGAGGCGATGGGCTTTCTGACGTTGATCCCGGGCGTCGCCACCAGCCCGCGAAGCTGGCGGCCCTCCTCCTCGAGCCCGGCGAAGAGCGCCGCGACCGCCTCGCCGTCCCCCAGATCGACCTCCCGCGCCGCCGCGCCGTACCCGACCTCGCGGGCGACGCGCTCCGCCGCCTCCCGGTCCCGGTCCGCCACCACCATCCGGGCCCCGCAGCGGGCGGCCAGCCGCGCGGTCGCCGCGCCGATCCCGGAGGCCCCGCCGATGACGAGCAGATCCCGCCCGCCGAGCCCGAAAGGAGCATCCATCACGGGAATGGTTCCACGCCTTGGCGGAGGCGCCTACTCCCCCCGCGACCCGAACCGCGCCGCGAGCGTCACGACGACCGCCGAGGCGCCGATCCCGAGGAGCGGCGGCGGAAGCGGCGCGGTCTCGGGGACGAGGAGGAACACCGCGACCCCGGCCCCGGCGCCGGCCAGCACCGCCCCGCCCCCGACGCGGAACCGGTGGAGGCCGGCCACGATGGGCACGAACAGCGAGACGCCGAGCACCGTGTAGAACACGGTCAGCGACCCGATGACGCTCCGCGCCAGCACCGCGATCGCGACCCCGGCGAGGCCCCCGACCACCGCGGCCCAGCGCGCCGCTCGCAGCACCTCCCGGTCGTCGGCGCCGGGGCGGAGCACCCGCTGGTAGAGATCGCGCGAGAACGCGGTCGAGAGCATGAACAGCACGGCGTCCGCGCTCGACACCTCGGCGGAGAAGAGCGCCGCCACCCCGAGACACCCGAGCCACAGCGGCAGGGTCTCGACCAGGATCGCGGGGAGCGCGGCGTCGGGGTTTGCGAGGCCGGGATGGATCACCGCGGCCGCGACCCCGAGGACCGGAGGAACGAACGCGAAGAGCAACAGCGCGCCACCGGCGGCGAGCAGCCCACGCCGGACGACCGCCTCGCTCCGCCCGCCGAAGAGCTTCTGGAGGATCCCGGGGGAGACGAGGAAGGCCGGGATCAGCAGCGCCAGGTAGCCGAACGCGAGGCCGGCGTTCGAGAGGACGTCGAGCGCCCCCTCGCCGAGCGCGCCGCGCATCGACGCCGCGCCTCCGGCTTCCCGCCAGGCGAACGGAACCGCGAGCCCCAGCCCGATGACCAGCACGACGAGCTGGACGAGGTTCACCGCCGCCGCCGAAGCCAGCCCACCCGACGCGAAGTAGGCGGTCATCACGACCGCCGAGAGCAGCACCGCGAGCGGGAGCGCGACGCCCGCCGCCTGCTCGATGAGCACCCCGGCGGCGAGAAGCTGCGCCGCCAGCACGAAGAGCGTCGCGACCAGCAGCAGCGCGGTGAGCGCGATCCGGGTGGCGGCGCCGTAGCGGAGCTCGAGGAAGTCCCCGACCGTCCGCAACCGTTGCTCGCTCGCGACCCGCCACATCCGGGGACCCAGCCACACCGCGAGCAGGAGCGTCCCGACCCCGGCGGCGCCCACCCACCACCACGCCGCCAGCCCGTGCTGGTAGCCGAGCGCCGCCGCGCCCACCGTGGAACCCGCGCCGATGTTCGCGGCGAGCACGGTGGCGAACACCAGCCGCGCCGGGAGCCGCCGCCCGGCGACGAAGAACCCCTCGGCGGAGCGCGCCCGCCGCGAAGCCCACCAGCCGACGCCGACGAGGACCGTCGACCAGGCCAGCAGGACGGCGAGGTGCGGGGTCACCGGGGCAGGTCGCGCGCCGCCGGAAGGCCGGGCAGCGACTCGGCGGAGCGGACCGCATCCAGCACCGCCCGGGCGACGACCTCGGCGGCGAGCGCCCCGACCCGGCCGGCCGAAGCCGCGGGTCCGTCCCCGGTGGAGAGCGCGAAGAGCGTGTCCCCGTCCGACGGCGTGTGGATGGGGTAGATGGTCCGGGCGAGCCCGTCGTGCGCCATCCGCGCCACCCGGGTCGCCTCGGCCTGGGTGAGCGGCGCGTTGACCGCCACCACGCCGATCGTGGTGTTCCCGCGCGGCCCCGGCGCCGGCTCGCCGGCCGCGCCCTCGACCAGCAGCCGTCGCGCATCGGCGAGCGTTCCGTCTTCGGCCCGGACGCCGGCCACGACCTCCCCGTTCGCCGGGTCGACCACATCCCCCACCGAGTTCACCGCGATGAGCGCGGCCACGACGAGCCCGTCATCGAAGCGGAGCGAGGCCGACCCCAGGCCACCCTTCATCGCCCGCGCCATCCCCCGGCTCTTGCCCACCGTGGCCCCGGCGCCCGCCCCGACGTTCCCGCGCCGGACCGGCGCTCCGCTCGCCGCCTCGGCGGCCGCCGCGCCGCACGCCGGACCGGGGCGCTCCGCTCCCTCGCCGGCGACGCCCAGGTCGAACAGGATGGCCGCCGGGACGATGGGCACCCGGAACGGACCCACCGGAAAGCCCACGCCGCGCTCTTCGAGCCAGTCCATGACCCCGTCGGCGACGGCCAACCCGAACGCGCTCCCCCCGGAGAGCGAGACGGCGTGGACCCGCTCGACCGAGTTCACCGGGTCGAGAAGGTCCGTCTCGCGGGTCCCGGGCGCGCCGCCGCGCACGTCCACGCCCCCGATCGCCCCGGCGCGGGTCAGCACGACCGTGCATCCGGTCCGCCCTCCGGGAAGCTCGTGGTGGCCGACTTCGACGGCGGCGACCGCGGTGAGTCCGGGGTCGGGCCCCGAAGGAGACTGTCCGGCGCCGAGAGCCAGCAGGATCGCCGCCGCGAACGCCATGGGCGGATTCTAGGAGTGACCGGGGGCTGGCCCTGACTCGCGCTCGGGAAGAGTCTGGCGGCGCCGCCGCTATCCTCGCCCGGATGTCGGCGCTCCTTCCGGTCCCCGCCGACCTCGAGCCCCGCATCCTGCGCCAGGTGGAAGCCGACGCCGACGAGCTCGTGGCGTTCACCAGCGAGCTCATCCGGATCCCCACCGAGAACCCGCCCGGGCGGCACTACCCGGAGTGCGCCCGGCTGATCGGCGACCGCCTCGTCGATGCCGGTTGCGAGGTCGAGTACCTCGACCCGCCGGCGAACTTCGCGGACGAGTTGCCGGAGGGGCTCGCGAGCGAGGTCCGTAGAGCGCCGCCGAAGACCCCGAGGCGGAATGTCCTCGGCCGGGTGGGGACCGGACCCCGGCGGCTTCATCTGAACGGCCACTTCGATGTCGTTCCCGCCGGATCGGGCTGGACCCGGGACCCCTACTCCGGCGCGGTGGAGAACGGATCCGTCCACGGGCGCGGGTCGTCGGACATGAAGGGGGGCCTCGCCGCCGCGATTTACGCGGCGATCGCGCTCCGGCGGGCGGGCGTCGAACTGAACGGCGCGCTCGAGATCTCCGGCACCGTGGACGAGGAGTCGGGCGGGCACGCCGGAGTCGCCTGGCTCGCCGCCGCCGGCCACATCGCGAAGGACACCGACGCCGTCATCATCCCGGAACCCTTCGGCTCCCACCGGGTCTCGATCGGCCACCGGGGCGTCTACTGGTTCCGGGTCACCTCGCGCGGGGAAGTGGCGCACGGGAGCATGCCCTTCCTCGGCAGGAACGCCGTGCTTCCGCTCGGGCCGCTGCTGGAGGACATTCGCACCCGCTGGAAGGCGACCCTCGGCGCCCGCCGCACCGCGCTCCCGGTCATTCCCGAGGGCGCCCGCTTCGCGACGATCAACGTGAACAGCATCCGCGGGGGACAGTCCGGCGGCGGCCTCGAGTCCCCGCAGGTCCCGGACCGCGCCGAGCTGGTGGTGGACCGCCGTTTCCTCCCGGAGGAGGGCCTCGAGAAGGTCCGGTCCGAGACCGCGGCGTGGGTGGCGGAGTGCGCCGCCCGGACTCCGGACGCCGACTACCGGCTCGAGGAGCTCCTCGTCGTGGAGCCCACCCAGGCGCCGGCGGATTCGCTCGCGGTGGCGGCGGTGAAGTTCGGCGCGCGCCGCGCCCTCGGGACCGAGGTCGAGGAGGTGGCGAGTCCGGGCACCTACGACCAGAAGCACGTCGCCCGGATCGCCGGGGTCGCCGACTGCGTCGCCTACGGCCCCGGCATCCTCGAACTCGCCCACCGGCCCGACGAGTTCTGCCCGGTCGACGAGCTGGTCGGCAGCGCGAAGGTCCTCGCGCTCGCCGCCGCCGCCATCCTCGGCGTTTCCTGAGCGGGTGCAGGCCCCGCCGTCGTCCTGACGATGGAAGGCAGCACCTCGCTCGTCATCATCGGGATCGCGGCGTTCGCGCTGCCCGCGGTCGCGGGCTGGATCCGGGTCCCGGCGGTGGTGCTCGAGATCCTCTTCGGCGTGCTGGTGGGCCCGGTGCTGGGCCTGATCGACGGGAGCGAACTGCTCGACAACATCGGCGAGCTTGGCCTTCTCATGCTCATGTTCCTCGCCGGGTTCGAGATCGACTTCGCCGCGCTCCGGCGCGGCGGCGCGCTGCCCATCGTCCAGGCGCTCACCGTGTTCGCGGGGACGCTGGCGCTCTCGTTCCTCGCCGCCGCCTGGCTCGAGCTGCCGATCTTCTACGGGCCGGTCCTCGCGACCACTTCCGCGGCGCTGGTGCTGCCGAGTCTCCGCGCCACCGGCCTCACGAACCGGAGCCTCGGACAGGCGATCCTGGTGGCGGCGGTGATCGCCGACCTCGTCACGCTGCTGGTCGTCGCCGAGATCACGATCTGGGCTCGGGACGGGTTCGGGATCGAGCTGATCAACGGCCCGCTGCTGCTGGTCGCGGTGGTCCTCGTCCTCCGGGTGCTCAAGCTGGCGCTCTGGTGGCGCCCGCACGGGGTCGCGCGGCTGTTCCGCAAGGACGACCCCGACGAGATGGGGATCCGCGGCGCGCTCGCGCTGCTGCTCATCTTCGTGGGGCTCTCCACCGCGCTCGATGTCGAGGGCATCCTCGCCGCGTTCCTCGCCGGAGGCGTCTTCGCCCTGCTGTTCCGGCCGCCGGAGAGCCTCCGCCACCAGCTCTCCGGGCTCTCGTGGGGATTCCTGATCCCCATCTTCTTCATCAACGTGGGCCTGCGCTTCGACGTGGCGGCGCTGGGCAACGCCGAAGCCCTGTCGCTCGCCGGGGTCCTCATCGCGGTCGCGTTCCTCGTGAAGTTCCTCCCGGCGATGCTCTACATGCTGTGGGGGTTCTCACTGCGGGCGGCGGCCGCCGCCGGGTTCCTGCTGTCGGCGCGGCTCAGCCTGGTGGTGGCGGTCGCCACCGTCGGGCTCGAGCTCGGGCTGCTGGATGAGCAGGACCGCGCGATCGCGGTGATGATCGCCGCGGTCACCTCGGTGGTCTGTCCCATCCTCTTCCGCCGGCTGGTCTCCGGCGGCGAGGCGGAGAGCCCGTCAACGACGGCGGGCTGAACTCCTTCGCCGGGCGGACGGCGGCGGCGGCGACACCCCGCGCTCCATTAGACTCGGGCGGGACTATCCGGACCCCGAAGGAAGCGCTTCCATGACCCCGACCCTGCCCCCGACGACCCGGCGGAGTTTTCTCCGTTCCGCCGCCGCCCTGCCCGTCTTCGCCCCGCTGGCCCGCGCCGCCGCGGCCGACGACGAGTCGTTCTTCCGCCTCGTCCGGCGGGAGTTCCCGTTCACCGAGGAGAAGGTTCCGATGAACGCGGCGAATCTCTGCCCGTCGCCGCGCTCGGTGGCGGACACCGTGACCGAACTGACCCGCGACATGGACCGCGACTGCTCGTTCCAGAACCGGGGCAAGTTCAGCGGACTCCGGGAAGCCGCCCGCGAGGCGGTGGCCGCCCAGCTCGGCGTCACCGCGGACGAGGTCGCGCTCGTCCGGAACACCAGCGAGGCCAACAACATCGTGAACGGCGGGGTGTCTCTCGGCCCGGGCGACGAGGTCATCCTCTGGGACCAGAACCACCCCACGAACAACGTGGCGTGGGAGGTGCGCGCCGCCCGCTACGGGTTCACGGTGAAGCGGGTCGCCACGCCGAAGCATCCGGAAAACGAGAACGCCCTCGCGGCGCCGTTCCTCGAGGCGGTGACCCCGGCGACGAAGGTCATGGCGATCACCCACGTCTCGAACGTCTCCGGGATCCGCCTGCCGGTCCGGAAGATCGCCGACGGCATCGCCGGCCGCGACATCCATCTGCACCTCGACGGCGCGCAGAGCCTCGGCGCGCTGGTCATCGACCTCCCGGCGCTCGGCGCGGACACCTACGCCTCGAGCTCGCACAAGTGGTACTGCGGGCCCAAGGAGGCGGGCGTCCTCGCCGTCCGGAGCGACTCGATCCCCGCCATCTGGCCCGCCGAAGTCGCCCCCGGCTGGGGAAGCGACGCCGATCCCGACCCGGTCGGCGCCCGGAAGTTCGAGTCGATGGGCCAGCGCGACGATCCCTGCCTCGCCGCGATGGAGACGACCGCCGCCTTCCACGCCGAAATCGGGACGAAGCGGGTCGAGGAGCGCGTCCTCGCGCTCGCCCGGCGCCTCAAGGAGGAGATCCGAGACCTCGGCCTCCCGCTGGTCACCCCGGTGGCCGACGAGATGTCGGGCGGCGTCGTCATCCTCGAAACGCTGCCCGACAAGCAGGGCGAGCTGTTCGCCCGGATGTACGACGAGTACGGGATCGCCGGCTCGACGGCTGGCGGGTTCCGCCTCTCACCGCACGTCTACAACACCGAAGAGCACATCGAGCGCGCGCTCGCTGGGCTCAAGGAGATGTGCGACCTGATCGTCGAGCGGTAGGCGAACAGGGCGCGGGCGAACCGCGGAACGGCGGCCGGCGCCGGGTTACGCCTCGGCGTCGCCGGCCTTGGCCTTGTGCGTGGTCGGGAGATGGACCTCCAGATCCGTCCCGTAGTGGAGGCCCGCGACCTCGCAGGCGCGCCGGATGAGCTTCTCCTTCTGCTTGTTGGGCATGTGGAGTCCCAGCCACCAGCCTCCCGGCAGTTCGCGGGACTCGCTGACACACCTGGCGGGGTCGTTGGGGTACAGCTCGTAGCGGTCCCGAGCGAGGTACGGCCGGGAATGGCCGCGCACCTCGGTGGCGAAGCGCTCGCAGAACGTCGGAACCCGCGTCGCCAACTCGGAGAAGACTTCGCTCAGAAGGTCCTTGGCAACCGCGAAACGACGCGTCTCGCCGTCGATCGTGAACGAAGATGGTCCCGATCCCCGGCGTTTTCGGTGAGTCGTCGGGAGGTGGACTTCGAGATCCTTCCCGTAGCGGAGGCTCGCCAGCTCGCAGGCGCGCCGGATCAGCTTTTCCTTCTGAGCCCTGCTGGAATGGACGCCCAGCCACCAGCCGCCGGGGAGTTCCCGGGAATCATGGAGGCATTTGGCGGGGTCGCCGGGGTAGAGGTCGTTCCGGTCGCGGGCGAGATAGACGAGGGAGCGACCGCGGACCTGCGCAGCAAACCGCTCAAGGAAGCTCGGGTCCCGCTCCGCCAGCGTCGTCAGGGCCGCCACCAGGACATCGCGCCCGGTCCGGAAGCGACGGGTCACGCCAAGCACGGTGAGCGAGAGCGGGAGAGCGGGGCCCGGGTCGTCGGGGCGATCGGGACCGTTCGGTGAAGGCTTCCGCGCGCCCCGCTCTTCGCGCCCGTCATCTACCAGCTTCGGGACCGGGTGCTCCCCTCCCCCCGACTTCCGCCAGAGGAACGCGCGGATGTCCGACTCCTCCGGACGGACCCCGGTGTCGTCCTCCACGCGCGCCGCAAAGTCTTTGACGAGCTGGCGGGAAGGCTGCCGCAGGAGGGCGGCCCATGCCGACGGAAGCGCCGCGCGCGCCTTGCGATCGCGCTGGGCCTTTTTCAAGGCCCGCCACGCTGCCTGTTGAGCTTCGCCCGAGCGGACATGATCCCGACGCAGGAACCGCGTCAGCGCTTCGGCCACCTGATCCGGCTCGTCCTGGATGAGGTCGAGGCGCGCGAAGCAGCGTTCGTCGTAGGTTCCCGCTCCAGCAGGGAAAAAGAGCTTCCAGGACCTCCCATCGGTGAGGACGGCGATCGGCACGCCCTGATGGAAGCAGTACTGGAACAACTGCTCCTCGCCCTTGGAACCGGCCTTGCCGACGTCCTTGACCTCAAGGAGCACGAGAGGCTTGCGGGGCGAGCCGCAGAGCGCGTAGTCCGCTCTTCGGCTTCCGATCGGGAACTCGGGGCTCACCTCCCCCGGGTCGTAGACGTTCCAGTCCAGCGCCGCGAGCAGGCGCGAGACCACCCCCAGCGAGATGTGCGCTTCCTGGCGGTAGGCGCCCCGCTCGAGCTGGCTCCTGATGTCCCGGATCGCCGGGACGAGAGGCTCAGCCATGGCGCCCCTTCGACACAGTCGGCGCGGCGGCCAGAGGCGTCATCGTCAAGTCGTTCATTGTATGGGCGAAACACCCAGGCGCCCGCAGGCCCAAGCCCCGGCTAACGTGTTGAGCGACGGGGGCGCCCGACGCCTAAACGACCGCCGGTTCGAGCAGCCGGATCGTTCCCCGGTCGGCGTCGATCTCGGCGGGGCCGCCGATGGGCAGGGTGAACTGCTCGGGGATGTGTCCGATCATGCTGCCGCGGAAGGCCGGGATGCCGAGGCCGGCGATGTGGTCCTCGAGCACCTGTTCCAGCGTGAGCGAGCCGAATCCGCTCCCCGGATCGCAGTCGGTGCACCGCCCGAACACGAACCCGGCGATCCGGTCGATGACGCCCGCAAGCTTCAGCGTGGTGAGCATCCGGTCCACCCGGTAGACCGCTTCGTCGACGTCCTCCAGGAACAGGATGGCGCCGGTGAAGTCGGGGAGGTAGTCCGACCCGATGATCGCCGAGAGGACGGTCAGATTGCCGCCGAGGAGATGACCCCGAGCGGTCCCCGGCGTGATCGTCCGGGTGCGGTGCTCGCGGGCGACGATGTAATCGCCGGGGTCGGCGGCCAGGTTCTCCAGCAGGCCCGCCTCGCCCCGCATCAATGTCCCACGGAAGTGCTCGGTGGAGAACCGGTTGCCCGGTCCGGGGCCGTGCATCGTGATGAGGCCGGTCTTCGCGTGGACGCCGGTGAGCAGCGCGGTCGCGTCGCTGTAGCCGAGGAGGACCTTGGGGTTCTCGCGGATCAGGTCGTAATCGAGGTGAGGCAGCACCCGCGCCGAGCCCCAGCCCCCGCGGGCGAAGATCCCGCGGACCTCCGGGTCGGCGAAGAACCCCATGATGTCGGCCGCCCGCTCCTCGTCCGCTCCCGCGAAGTAACCGCGCCGCCGGTAGAAGTTGGCGCCGAGCCGCGGCTCCAGCCCGACCGCCCGGAACGCGTCGGCGAACACCTCGATGGGATCGGTCTCCCAGGCCGCCGTCGCCGGACTCGTGAGCCCGATCACGTCCCCCTCGCGCAGCCGCGCCGGCCGGATGAGCGAAGACTCCTCCTGCGCCCCGACCCGCCGGACCGCGCCCAACAGCCCGACCCCGCCCAGAAGCCCGAGCGCTGTTCTCCGGTCCAATCTTTCTCCAGCCGGCCCCGCCGACGCCGGTTCGATTCTACTGGCCGCCCAGGAGCGCCGGAATCGGCGACCGGTAGCCGGTGAGCTCCACAAAACCTCGCCCCAGCGGGGTTCCGATGTCCCACGCGAGCACGTCGGCGGCGCCCTCCCAGTAGGGGATCCGGGGGCCCGGCTGGTCGGGGCCGAGGCGGTTCTCCTGGTCGGCCAGCAACGGACGCACCCGAAGATCCAGACCCTCGGAGAACACCCGGAGCCGCCACTCCGCGGGATAGGGAAGCTCGCCCTCCCCGAGGTCGTCCGGGCGGAACTCGCCGAGGGCTTCCACTTCGGGGCCCTCCAGCTCGATCACCCGGCCGTCCGCGTCCCGCAGCGTGCCGCTCGCCCACGAGGTCGAGCCGTCCGCCCGCCGGAGGAGGTAGACCATCAGGTCGCGGCCGTCGTCGAGGGTCAGGCCGAACCAGTCCCAGCCGACCTGCTCGGCCGCGAGCCACGAGGAGCCGAACTCGCGGTCCAGCCAGCCGTCGCCCTCGACTTCGGTCGTCCGCCCGCCGAGCCGCACCTCGCCAGCGACCCGGAGGCGCGTCTGGCTGTAGTAGAGGCTCGCTCCGCCGCCGGGGGATTTCTCGTGGTAGCCGCCCTCCCCGTGGAAGAGCGGCGGGGCGGTGATCGACGCGGTCAGCTCGAGGCCGACCCCGGGGCGGTCGTCGCCGGCGGCCATTTGGAACGCCCCGTCGGCGAAGCCGAGCGTCCAGGGCGCCGCGGTCCCCGGCGGTCCCGGGACCCGCGCGATCTCCCCCTCGGGCCGCCCAGCAAATTCCGGGAACGACGCGAGGCCCGTCGCTTCCCGGTGGACGACCTGGACGAACTCGCGCTCCCCGGTCTCGAGGTCCGCGACCACGAGGTGCCCCATCGCCGTGCTGCGGGCGGCCCACCGGGACGGGTCGGGCGATCCCGGCGCCTCCGGCAGGCCGCTGCGGAAGAGGGTGAGCTGCCAGGCGAACCGGCGCTCCGCCTCCGGCGTCCCCAGGAACCCGACGAAGTACCACCACTCGGTCCGGTAGCCGGGATGGACCCAGTGATCGCGAGGAAAGACCCAGGCGTGGCCGCGGTCCGTCTCCCGGAACGCGGCGTCGCCGCCCGCGGTCTGTCCCGGCGCCGACCCCGGCGCGAGCGCGGTGAGACCGGCGAAGACCCCGACCGCCAGCAGCGGGAAGCGGCGCGACGTCACAACTCGCGCACCAGGGACGCCGCGCTGACCCGCGACGCCAGTCGCGCCGGCAGCGCGGCGGCGGCGAGTCCGACGAGGAGCACGAAGACCGCCTGCCCGGCGAACGAGGCGAGCGGCCAGTGGAGGTCCATCGTCCAGCCGAACCAGACCGGGTTCACGACGAGCGCCAGCACCGCCGCCAGCGCCACGCCCGCCCCGCCGCCGAGGACCAGCGCCAAGAGCGCGATCAGCAGCCCCCGTCCGAGGAACTCCGCCGCCGCCTGGCCGCGCCCGGCGCCGAGCGCCCGGACCAGCGCGGTCTCGGCGGCGCGCTCGCGGGCGAGCGCCCACAGCAGCAACCCGACGCCGAGCGCCGCGATGAGCAGCGCGAAGCGGCGCAGCAACGCGGTGACCGCCATCGTCTCGTCGAAGACGATGAGCGCCCGCTCCCGCAGCCCGTCGTTCTCGAGGATCTCCACCGACGGCGGCATGGCGGCGCGCAGGCGGGCCGCGACCTCCCCGGGGTCGACTCCATCCTGCAGGTAGAGGCCCACGCCGTGGACCGGAGGTGGGCCCTCGGTCGGAAAGAGCCGGTTCACCAGCGCGCGGTCGAGGACGACGCCGCCCCCCTCGTTCCCGTAGTCGCGATACACGCCCGCCACCCGAAGAGCCGCCGGCCCCGACAGCGTAGGGAGCGTCAGCGCGTCTCCCGGCGCCAGGTCGAGCCGCCGCGCCAGCGGCTCCGAGACGATGGCGTCTCCGAGGCTGAGTCCCGCGAGCGCAGCCTCGCGGTCCCCGAGGAAGGCGAAGCGCCGCTCCGCTCCCGGAAGATCGGGGCGGATCCCGGCGATGGCGGTCAGACGACCCTCGAGCCGGATCCGCAGGGCGCGAAGGGTGTCCGCGTGGGCCACTCCCGGATCCCCGGCGAGCGCCGCCACCGTCTCCGGAGCGAGCGGAACCGGGACCCCGGCGGGATCCCCGAAACGACCCACCCGGGCGACGTAGAGATCGGCGATCAGCGTTTCATCGAGCCAGACCTCGAGGGTCGTGCGGAAGCTGTCGATCATCGCCGTGACCCCGACGAGCATGGCCACCGCGACGAGGAGGGCCGCCGCCGGGGGGCTGGTGGCCCCCGGCTCGCGCAGACCGGCGCGCAGCCCGCGAACGAATCCCGAGCGACCCTCGGCGCGCGCCGAGAGCGCCGCCCCCGAGACGAGCGCCGGGCGGCAGAGGAGCGCGGCGCCGACCAGGACCGCGGCCCCGGCGACGAAGCCCCCGCCGAGCGACGCCACGAAGTTCCCCCAGGCGCTGGAGGCCGGGAGCAAGGCCGAGAGCCCGAAGACGCTGAGCCCCAGCCCGAACCACGGCGCGAGCCGCCGCAGACGCGAGCGCCGCTCGGCGAGGTAGACGCTGCGTCCCGGCGCCAGAAGCGCCGCCGGGGGTCGGCGGGCGGCCGACGCGATCTCGGGAAGCGCCCCCAGCCCGGCGGCCGCGAGCGCGAGGCCAACTGACGCGGCCGCCACGCCCGGTGTCAGCCGCACATCGCCGATCCGCTCGAGCAGATAGAAGTTCGTCACGACCGCGCCCACCCGGTCGAGCGAGAGCTCCGCCGCCACGGCTCCGAGAAGAACCCCGAGCAACCCTCCGACGAGCGCGGTGAGCGCCACCTCAGCGCCCAGGACGGCGCCCACCCCGCCCACTGGCGCGCCGAGCGCCCGGTAGAGGCCGATTTCGCGTCGCCGCGCCGCGAGACCGGCGCGCACGCTGGCGTAGACCAGGAACGCCCCAACCAGGAGGCTGACTGCGGAGAGAGCGTTCAGCGTGAGCCGGAACGCGGCGAACAGGTCGGCCCCCTCCTCGCGCAGCGCCATCCCCGAGGCGGCGCGCGCGCCCGGAAGCGCGGCTTCGAGCGCCGCCGCCACGACTTCGGGGTTCGCGTCGGGGGCGACGCCCACCTCGATCCGGTCGAGCCCCGGCGCACCCCGCAGCGCCTGCGCCCACGCCAGGTCGAGGAACGCGGTCTGGTCGGTCATCCCGGAGTCCGCGTCCCCGAAGACTCCGGCGACCACCGATGGCCGGGCGCGGTCCCGGTGGTCCAGCCGGACCTCGTCCCCGAGGCCGACTCCGAGGCGGCCGGCGAGGCCCCGGGGCAGCGCAATGCCCCCGGTCAGGAAAGCGTCGGCGGAAAACTCGGCGTCGCGGTCGCCCGGCGGCGCGGCGAACGCGAACCCGGCCGAGAGGAGGTCCACCCCGATGACCGGCGCGGCGACCGCGCCGTCGGGGCCGTTCAGCGTGACGGAGGGGAGTCGGACCACCGGGGAGGCGCTCTCGACGCCGGGACGCGTCAGGGCCTCAAGCCACGCCTCATCAGGAAGCGCCCCCTCCCCGGTGGCGAGCGCTTCGAGACGGAGCTCCGCGCCGGGAGAGATGGCCTCGAGACTCGCGTCGAGCGCATCGAGCGACGCCCGGTTCAGGAGCTGGACCGACAGGACCGCCGCGCTGCCGAGCGCGATGGCGACCACGGTGAGGGCGGCCAGCGCCGGCGCCGCGCGAACCCGCGCCGCCGCGGCGCCGAGGACGAGACGAAGCAAGCCGGCTGGAAGGTCAGGCGGCCCGACGGGCGCGCACCGGGCGGAGCTCTCCGCGGGTCAGGCTCAGCCGGACCTGACAGCGCGCCGCCAGCTCCGGGTCGTGCGTCGCAAGGACTAGGCTGGAGCCGCTCTCCCCCACGAGTCGGAACAGGAGTTCGGTGACGACGGCGCCGGCCCCGGCGTCGAGGCTTCCGGTGGGCTCATCGGCGAGCAGCAGCGCGGGACGGAGCAGGAGCGCGCGGGCGATCGCGGTGCGCTGCATCTCGCCGCCGGAGAGCGTCCGCGAGGGCTCGCGGGCGCGCGCCTCGAGGCCGACCTGGCGCAGCAGGCGCTCCGCCGCAGCCCCGGCGTCCTCGGGAGCGTCGTCCGCACCGGGAACCTGGCGGACCCCGAGGATCCGGGCGGGAAGCAGAACGTTCTCGCGAACGGTCAGGTAGGGGATGAGATGGAAGGACTGGAAGATCAGCCCGACGGACTCCCCGCGGAGCCGACTCCGCGCCCGGTCGGAGAGCGCCGCCAGGTCCTGGCCCAGCAGCCGCACGGTCCCCTCGGTGGGGATCTCGATCCCGGCCGCGAGATGGAGGAGCGTGCTCTTGCCGCTCCCGGAGGGGCCAGCGACCGAAACGGTGTCCCCCGGCCCGATGGCGAGCGTCGCGTTCTGGAGGACGCTCAGTTCCGAGCCGTCCGCCTGCGGAAACCGCTTGGCGACCTGGTCCAGCGCAACGACCGGGCCCGTCCCGTGGGCGGCCTCGCCGCCCGCAACCTGATCCAACCTCTGTTTCTCTTCTCGGTGCGCCGATTACGGTAGCACCCGGCCGGAGGCCTCCCGGCCTAAACTGTCAGCAAGTCGTAAAGGTTCCTCCCCGCCGAAAGGATCCCATGGGGGTCGGCCACCGAGCGCTCGGGACTACGCCAGGTGGGGAGGTCGATCCGGCCCCTGAGGCGCCGACCCTTCCGGCGTTCCGCCGCGAGCGGAACGCCGGTTGATGAAGCCCGCCTAGTTCGAGGTGGTCTCGTCGGTGGCGATGACCACCGCCGGGACGCCGAGTTCGGCGACCCGGGCGTTGAACGGGGTCAGGTGCTCGGCGATCGCCGCGTCGAGGTCGGCGTGGATCGCGTCGAGGTCCGGCTTCAGGTCGTCGAGTCGATCGTAGGCGCCCGCGGTCGGCTCGTAGTCGGCCTGGACGATGTAGCCATAGAGCGTGACCAACTGGTTGTCGATCATCGGCGGGAAGTTGATCGGATCCTGGGACGAACGGCTCTTCGTCTGGGTGATCGTCTCCTCGATTTCGGTGAGCCGCTCGTCGAGCGCCTTCGCGAGATCCGAGAGCTGCTCGTCGGCGCGGTCGGCCCTGCCGAGGCGCGACACGATGTCGGAAGCCTGCGACTTGACCTCGCGGAGCCGGGTGAGCGCCCCGAAGAGCTTTTTGATCTCGTCGCCGACCGTAATCCCCAGCTCGCGCTGCTTCGCGAGGTCCTCGGCGGTCGAGGAAACGTTCGGGTTGATCTCAACCGTCAGGGGCTGGGTCATCGTCTCGCCGGCGACGGTCAGCCGCACCTCGTACTCGCCCGGCAGCGCGGGCAGCCCCGGGGTGCCGCCCCAGTGGACAACGCCGGCGGGCCGCTGGATGGCCTCGCCGCGCAGGTTCCAGCGGAACTTGTTGAGCCCCGCCGCCGCCGGGAGACGGCCGCCGCCGCCACCGCCGAAGAAGATCGCGAAGGGGGAGAGCGGTCCGGTCGGCGGCGCCGGGCCCGGCTGACCGGTGAGGCTCCGTACGACCTCGCCGTCCGGGTCCACGATCTCGAGCGTGATCGGCGCCTCGGGCTGCTCCTTCAGGTGGTAGTGGATCTCGGCCGCGCCGAGGAACCCGCCCCGGTAGGCGGTTCTCGGCGTGTAGAGGACGGCGTCCTGCGCCATCGTCTCGTCGGTGATCTGGTGGAGCGTGCTCAGGTCGTCGAGGACCCAGAAGGACCGGCCCTGGGTGGAGATGACGAGGTCCTTGCGGTGGACGCGAAGGCCCGTCACCGGCGAGACCGGGAGATTGTTCTGGAACCGCTGCCAGTGGGCGCCGTCATCGAAGGAGATGTAGAGGCCGAACTCGGTCCCGGCGTAGAGCAGACCCCTCCGGTCGGGGTCCTCGCGGATCGCGCGGGTGAAGTTCGTCGGCGGGATCCCGTTCGTCCCGTCGGTGAGCAGGTCCCAGCTCGCCCCGGAGTCGTTCGTCCGGAAGATGTACGGCCGGAAGTCGTTCTCCCGGTAGCGGTAGACCGCGATGAACACTCGCGCCGGGTCGTGCTCCGAGATCTCGATCACGTTCACCGTGCCGCCCTCGGGCATGCCCTCCGGCGTGATCTCGGTCCAGGTCGTCCCCCGGTCGCGCGAGATGTGGACGCGGCCGTCGTCGCTTCCGGCCCACAGTTCGCCCGGGGTGTGCTGCGACTCCTCGAACGAGAAGACCGTGTTGTAGACCTCGACCCCGGTGCCGTCCTGCGTGATCGGGCCCCCGGCGTAGTCCTGGTGCTCGGGGTTGTTCGTCGTCAGGTCGGGGCTGATCACCGACCAGCTCTGCCCCTCGTCGCGGGACATATGGACGACCTGCGAGGCGTGGTAGAGGATGTCCGGGTCGTGGGGTGAGAGCCGGATCGGCGCGTTCCACTGGAAGCGGTAGTTCAGGTCGCGCGCCGCCTGCCCGAGCTGGAGCTGGGGGTAGGCGACGATCTGCCGCATCTCGCCGGTCTTCCGGTTGTACCGACTGATCGCGCCGCCGTAGCAGCCGGCGTAGATGATGTCGGTGTCGCGGGGATCCACCGCGATATGGCCGCTCTCGCAGCCGCCGACCTGGTACCAGTCGGGCACAACGCTGAATCCGGGCCGCGAAGGCACCGAGATCGTGCTGTTGTCCTGCTGCGAGCCGTAGATCCGGTAGGGCCAGGCGTCGTCGACGAAGACCCGGTAGATCTCGGCGGTCTCCTGGCCCTGCTGGTCGGTCCAGCTCTTGCCGCCGTCGAACGAGACGTTCGCGCCGCCGTCGTTCGCGTTGATCATGTTGAGCGGGTTGTCCGGATTGATCCAGAGGTCATGGTTGTCCCCGTGGGGGACCCGGATCCGCTCGGGGAACGTCCGGCCGCCGTCGATCGACTTGTGGAAGGCCACGTTCAGCACGTAGACCGTGTTCTCGTCCTGGGGGTCGGCGAACAGGTGGATGTAGTACCAGGGACGCTGGCGAAGCGCCGCGTCGCCGTTGATCCGGCTGAAGCTCTCGCCCCCGTCGTCGGAGCGGTAGAGCCCGCCGATGTCGCCCTCGGCCTCGAGGAGCACCCAGATCCGGTCGGAGTTCGCCGGCGAGACGGCCACCGCCGTCTTCCCGACCATGCCCTGGGGAAGGCCGCCCTCGACCTTCTCCCAGGTGTCGCCGGCGTCGCGGCTGCGGTAGATCCCGCCGTCCTCGCTGCCCGAGATCATCGTCCACGGCTTCCGCTCGGCGCGCCAGGCGCCGGCGTAGAGGATCCTCGGGTTCGTCGGGTCCATCTCGATGTCCACGAAGCCGGTCCGCTCCGACAGGTGCAGCACCCGCTCCCAGGTGGCGCCGCCGTCGCGGGTCCGGTAGATCCCCCGGTCCTCGTTCGGACCGAAGATGTACCCGAGCGCCGCCACGTAGACGAGGTCCGGGTCATTCGGATGGACCGCCAGCGCACCGATCTGCCCGGCGTGACGCAGGCCGATGTGGGACCAGGTCTTCCCGGCGTCGGTGCTCTTGTACATCCCGTCGCCGACCGAGATGTTGCCGCGTGTCGAGGCCGACCCGGTCCCGACGTAGATGACGTTCACATCGGAGGGCGCCACGCCGATCGATCCGACCGCGCCAACGCCGAAGAAGCCGTCGCTCACGTTGACCCAGGAGTGCCCGGCGTCGGTCGTCTTGAACACGCCGCCGCCGGTGCCGCCGAAGTAGTAGGTCAGCGGGTCGCCGGGAACGCCGATCGCCGCGGTGGAGCGTCCCCCCCGGGTGAATCCGACCGCGCGGAAGCGGAGTCCCTCGAGGTACTCGTCGGGAACGGTGACGTTCGCCTCGTCGAAGTGCTCCTCGTAGTCCCGGTGGCTGCCCTGCGCCAGGGCGAGGCCCGGGAGGAGGGCGAGGACGGCCGCGAGAGCGGTGAACTGCTTCATGAACCAGAACTCCTGGGATGGAAACCGCGGAAAGGACAGCCGGTGAGTGTACCGGCGGCGCTCAGATCTCCGGCTCGCGGAAAGCCACGACCTGGTCGAGGGCCGGCGCATCGAGGACCGCCATGACGAGGCGGTCCACCCCGAGCGCCACCCCGGAGCACCGGGGCAGGCCGCCGTCCTTCAGCGCCGCCATCAGCCGCGGGTCGGGTTCGGCCCGGGGGAGGCCGAGGCGGGCGCGGGCGCGGTTCTCGGCGACGAAGCGCCGTTCGTGCTCGGCCGGGTCCTGGAGCTCGTCGTACCCGTTCGCCAGCTCGAGGCCCTTCCAGAACACCTCGAAGCGGTCCGCGGTGCGCGGATCCTCGTCGTTCGGCCGGGCCAGCGCGGCGAGCGAAACGGGGAAACCGGTGACGAACGTGGGCGGACCCTCGGCGAGCGTCGGCTCGACGAGCCGCGAGAAGAGGTAGTCCAGGCTGGCGCCCCGGTCGTCCGGTTCGCCCGGATGCCCGTGCGCTTCGGCCAGCCGGGCCAGACGGTCGCCCGGGGCGGCGAGCGGATCGACGCCGACCGAACGCAGGAACAGCTCGCGGTAGGGACGGATCCGCGCCGGGGGCGCTCCCGCGAGGTGGCCGAGCAGCAGGTCCATTTCGCGGAGGAGGCCCGGCAGGGGCCCCATCCGGTACCACTCGGCGATGGTGAACTCGACGGCGTGCCGGGCGCCGGTCTCTCCGCCGCGAAAGGCCTTGCAGATCGAGAAGACCGGTCCGCTGCCGGCGGCGAGCAGCCGCTTCAGCGCGAACTCGGGCGAGGTGTGGAGGAACCCGCCGCCCGCGGGAACCGAAGCGAGGTGGCGGTCCGGAACCGGGTAGCGCCCGATGAGCGGCGTCTCGACCTCGAGATAGCCCCGCGCCGTCAGGAAGTCCCGCAGGCGCCGGACGAGCCGGGCGCGGACCCGGAGGTTGTCGAGCGGCGCCGAAGGGCGCCAGCCGTCGTCCGGATCCGGAATCAGCTCTTGACCCGGGACACGTAGTCACCGGTCCGGGTGTCGAGCCGAAGCTTCTCGTCCACCTCGACGAACAGGGGGACGCGCACCACCGCGCCGGTCTCGAGCGTCGCGTTCTTCGACCCGCCGGTCGCGGTGTCGCCCCGGATCCCCGGCTCGGTCTCGACGACCTTGAGTTCCACGAAGTGCGGCGGGGTCACGAGCAGCACCGCCCCGTTGTAGAGCGTGATCCCGCAGGTGGCGTCGGCCTGGAGCCACTTCTCGGCGCCGCCCAGCGCTTCCTTCGAGGCGGAGAACTGCTCGTAGGTGCCCGGGTCCATGAAGTGCCACTCGCCGCCGTCGCTGTAGAGGAACTGCATCTCGGTGTCGACCACGTCGGCGGCCTCGACCTTGTCGCCGGAGCGGAGCGTCTTGTCGAGGACGCGCCCGGTCTTCAGGTTCCGGTACTGGATGCGGGTGAACGCCTGGCCCTTGCCCGGCTTCACGAACTCGCACTTCACGAGGACGCAGGGGTCTCCGTCCAGCAGGACCTTGAGTCCCGTCCGGAATTCATTCGTGGCGTAAGTGGTGGCCAAGCAGTGACTCCTCGATATCGCTCGCGCCGCGAGCCGTCCGGCATCGTACCAGTCGCCCCCGCCCCCGGGGCCGCCTTGCGGCGGGGCGCCGGGCCCCCCTATCGACGCTCGCGTTCCTCCCGAATCCACCGGACGATCTCGTCTGTCCCGACGCGCGGCGCCCGGGCCCGCAGCGCATCCATCCGGGCGGCGGCGGCCCGCCTCCTGGGCGCGGTCAGCCACGCCCGGAGAGCCAGCCGGAGCATGCGCCCGCGAGAGTAGCGGCGCGGGTGGCGGATCACGGCCAACGGATCACAGAATGTCTCGGTCGCCCGGATGCGGGCGACTCATCCGGGTAGCGTAGACCGCTTCGCGGTACCCGAGGGCCGGGGGCCCGGGATCCAGGTAGGCCTGATCCAGCAGGCTTGCCACCTCGAGGCGGCGGGCGTGCGACGCGAGGTCGCGGATGGGCGCCGCCAGCGGCGCCTCGCCGGCGACCGCGGCGCGGATGCCAGTGTGGAGCGCGCGGCGCTCGTCCGCTTCGAGGCGCTCCTTCAGGTGTCCGGCGAGGTGCTCGAGCACGTTTCGGTGGGAGTTCGCCGAGGCCGGTTCGGCGAGGCCAGCGAGGAACTCCGGCCGGTAGGCGGCGAGCGCGGCCGCCGGGTCGCGGGCGCCCGCGAGTCCGCGTCCGAGGCGACGGGCCGCCGCTTCGGAATGCGCCATGAGGGTCATCTTCCAGCGGGCGTGGAAGCGGTAGAGCGCCGCCATGGCCGGAGCGGTCCCGGCAACGTCCAGCGCCCGCAGCTCGACCAGCGCGAAGACGCGGGTGAGCCAGTGGTCGCGCCGCGCCGGATCCTCGAGGCCGACCTCGGAGATCCCCGGGACCTCCGGGAGCGCTTCCGATACCGTCCGGGCGAAGATGCCCTCGCCGTCCGCCGCCACCTCCGCTCCCCCCGACAGGACGCGCGCGTCGCCGGGGCCGCAGCTCGGAGACCGGGACTTGAACACGATGCCGGCGACTCCCATCCGGCGGAAGCGGTCGGCCGCCCCCTCCGCATACCGGACGGCGGCCGAAGTCAGGTCTTCGCCCCGGCTACCGAGGAGCCGGGCGCTCTCCCCGGCCGCCTCCAGATGGATCTTCGGACGCGGGACGCCGAGCCCCATGCCGGCCTCCGGGCACTCGGCGACCAGCCGGAAAGCCTCGCCCAGCCGGTTCAGGACCCGGTCCGATCGGCGGTGGTCCCCGTCGTAGCGCACCGGGACTCCCAACAGGCATGCCGAGACCGCGACCCGCGGCGCCGGAGTCCGCTCCATCCGCCGGATTGGACCACAAGGCCCCGGGCGGGCCCGCTCCCGACTTCGACGCGCGGGTGACGGCGTGCCGGGCCTGCCCCCGGCTCGTGGCGCACCGCGAGGCGGTCGCCGCCGATCCGCCGAAGCGCCACCGGGGCGAGCGCTACTGGGCCCGGCCCGTCCCCTCTTTCGGCGCCGCCGACCCCCGGCTGCTCGTCGTGGGCCTCGCGCCGGCGGCGCACGGCGCGAACCGCACCGGGCGGATGTTCACCGGCGACCGCTCCGGGGAGTGGCTCTACGAGGCGCTTCACCGGTTCGGGTTCTCCACCGCGCCCCATTCGCCGGACCCAAAGGACGGGCTGCGCCTGCTCGACGCCCGGATCACCGCCGCGGCGCACTGCGCGCCGCCGGGGAACCGCCCGACCGCCGGAGAGCTCGCCGCCTGCCGGCCCTTCCTCGTCGAGGAACTGCGTCCCGGGAACCGCCTGCGGGTCGTCGTGGCGCTCGGACGGGTCGCGTTCGATTCCTTCCTCCGGGCGTGGGCCGCCGCCGGGCGGCCCGCGGTGAAGCCGGCGCCCCGCTTCGGGCACCTGGCTTCCGGCGAGCTGCCGGGGGGCGTCTCGCTGATCGCCAGCTACCACCCCAGCCAGCAGAACACCTTCACCGGCCGGCTCACCCGCCCCATGTTCCACGGAGTTTTCGACGCAGCGCGGCGCCTGGTCGACGAGGCGCCCGACGACTGACGGCGAGGCGCCCCGGCCGGGGAAGACTTAGCCGACGGCGGTCTCCGCCGGCTCCGGCTCGGCCGCTTCCGGGCCGATGAGCCGCCGGTAGACCGCTTCGTAGCGGGGGAGGATCCGGGACCGGGCGAAGCGGGTGACGGCCCGGCGGCGCGCCGCGACCCCCATCGCGCGGCGGGCCGGCTCGTCCGAGAGCAGCCGGATCGCGGTCTCCGCCATCCCGGCGATGTCCCCCACCTCGAACAGCGCGCCGCTGTCGGGGCTCACGACCTCGGGGAGGCCGCCCACCCGGGTGGCGATGACCGGCACCTTCGCCGCCATCGCCTCGAGCGCGGTTAGCCCGAAGCTCTCCTGCTCGCTCGGCAGGAGGAACAGATCGGCGCAGCCGAGCGGCCCCTGGATGTCGTCCTGCTCGCCGAGGAAGACCACCTCGGAGACGAGGTCGAGGTCGCGGAGCAGTTGCTGGACGAAGAGCCGCTCCGGACCCTCGCCGACGAACACCAGCCGGGCCGGCAGCGCCCTTCGGACCTGCTCGAAGACGCGCACGACATCGCTGACCCGCTTCACCGGGCGGAAGTTCGAGGCGTGCATGAGGATCCGCTCGCCGTTCGGGGCCCAGGCCTCGCGGGCGCAGTCCTCGTTCCCCGGCGCCGGAATCGAGCCGTCCACGAAGTTGGGGATGACCTCGACCGGCAGGTGCGGCGAGAAGTCGCGGCGGATCCGGTCGGCGAGGTACTCCGAGACCGCGGTCACCGCGTCGGAGCGCTCGAGGGCGAAGCGGATGACCCGGTCGAAGGACCGGTCCGCGCCCACGAGCGTGATGTCGGTCCCGTGGAGCGTCGTGACCAGCCGGGTGCGGCCGTTCCCGATGATCTCGCGGGCGAGGAACGCGCTGACCGCGTTCGGCACCGCGTAGTGCGCGTGGATGACATCCAGCCCGCCGCACTCGTCGGCCACTTCGGCCAGTTTGGTCGCGAGGCCCAGGGTGTAGGGCGGGAACCGGAACAGCGGGTAGCTGGCCATCTCCACTTCGTGAAAGCGGAGTCCGGGGTGGAAGCGCCGGAGCCGAAACGGCACCGCGTAGCTGACCACGTGGACCTCGTGGCCGTCCTCGGCGAGCCCCATCGCCAGTTCGGAAGCGACGACGCCGCTCCCGCCGTGGGTGGGGTAGCAGACGATGGCGACGCGCAAGGGCCGCCGGGAGGTTACCAAGCGCCCGAAGCCTCAGCCGCTATCGCCCGCGGATCCTTCCGATTGCGAACGCGGCCCCCTTCTGCGACACTTGGCGGGGTTCCGGGGGAGGGCCAGCGGGGAGTCGTCCCCGGCGCCGTCCGTCGGAGCGAACCGTCGCCGAGGGGTGCGGAGGGCGGCGCAACACGTCAACCGGTCGGGCCGGTCCCTCCGGATCGGACCGGCGGAGCAATTGAGGATCGAACGATGGAGCCATTGATCGTCACGGTGAGTCACCGTCCCGCCACCTGCGTCGCGCCGGACGTCACGACCGACGACGCGTCCCGGGCCATGGTCGCGAACAAGGTCGGCGCCTGCGCGGTGGCCCGGGAGGACGGCGTGCTCCTCGGGATGTTCAGCGAGCGGGACCTGATGCGCCGGGTCGTCGCCGAGGGTCTCGACCCGAAGACGACGAAGGTGGGCGATGTGATGACCCGCGATCCGGTCACGGTCACCCAGGACACGCCGCTCGGGAAGGCGCTCGAGATCATGGTGGAGAAGGACTTCCGGCACCTCCCGATCATGGAGGGGTCCCAGGTCGTCGGGATGGCGACCGTCCGCCGCGTCCTGAAGCACCGCCTCGACGAGAAGCGGGAAGAACTCGACTCGGTCGTCAACTTCTTCACCGCCGACGGCATCGGCGGCTGACGGTCGGCGGCGCGCCCGACCCCGGAGAACGGGCGGCCCGCCGTCAGGACTGCGGGGGCTTCTTCTTCGAGAGGAGCCGGCCGACGAGGAAGAGCGCGGCGCCGATCCCGGTGGTGACGAGCATCCGGCGCTCGGCGTCGGCGCCGAAGAACAGCACCGCGGCGCTCGTGACGAACAGGATCCCGGCGAGCTGGAGCCCGCGGCCGACGTAGTAGCGGCCCCAGGCGAGCAGGACGGACGGCGGGAGCGACTGCAGGCCCTCCCGGGGCGGCCGGGGCCGGGTCTTCTTCGCGGCGGTCATCACGTCATCTTCGCCCGAAACGGCGCTCGAGGAAGGGGATATCGAGCCGCAGGACGGTGGGGCGGCCGTGCGGACAGGTCGCCGGATTGTGCGCCTTCCACAGCGCCGCCAGGATCGCCTCCATGCGCTCCGGGGGGAGCGGGGTGTTCGCGGTGACCGCGCCGTGGCAGGCGACCCGGGCCATGAGGCGGGCGAGGGCGTCGTGAGCGGCATCCTCCAGGCACTCCCCGCCGTCCGCTCCCAGCGAGCGGCGCAGGACGTCGATGGCCCTTCCGACGCCGAGCGCCTCGGGAACGCGGCGCACCAGCGCGCACCGCGCGCCCGAGGGGCCGCCGAAGTCCTCGATCCCGAAGCCGGCGGCGGCGAGGCGCTCGCGCTCGCGGTCGAGCGAGGCCTCTTCGGCGGCCGAGAGCTCGAGAGTCACCGGCTGGAGCAGCGCTACCCCCGCATCCTGGTCGCAGCCCTCCATGAGCCGGTTGTAGAGGATCCGTTCATCGGCGGCGTGCTGGTCGATGAGGACCAGCGCGCCGGCCTCCTCGGCCACGATGTAGGTCTGGCGGAACTGGGCGAGCACGCTGGGGGGGCTCTTGCCGAAGTCCAGGTAGCCAGAGGCCTCGGATTCGCCGGCGTCCCGGCCGTAGAGGAGTTCGCCGGCCTCGGCGCCGTCCCGGAACCCCCGCCGCAGATCGTCCGGCGGCGACAGGTCCCGGCCCCCCGCCACCACTCCTGACGGCGCCCCCGAAGCTCCGGGGAGGCGGCCCGGACGGTCCCGGGCGTCCGGGCGAGGTGCGGGGCGCCGGGAGGGGGGCGCGGCGCCGAGGTCCACCTGTTTCGGGGACCCCTCGAGCGCCGCGAGGACCGAGCGGAACACCGCGCGCCACGCCGACCCGGCGTCGGCGAAGCGGACTTCGGCTTTCGCCGGATGGACATTCACGTCGACGAGGTCTGGCGGGACATCGAGGAAGACCCACGCCCGGGGGGTCCCGGCCAGGCTGGAGACCCGGCGGTAGGCCTCGGTGACCGCGCTGAACAGCCGCCGATCCCGGATCGGCCTCCCGTTCACGAACAGCCGGAGCCGGCCCGAAGCGCCGCGCGGCGCCATCGGCGGATCGAGGAAGGCGCGGACCGCGAGATCCCCGGCGTCGGCCTCGACCGGGATCGCGTCGACCGTCCAGCGGCGCTGGAGCTGTTCGAGCCGCTCGGCGACCTCGGCGACGGGATCCAGCAGGAAGCGCTGGCGGTCCTCGGTCCGGAGTTCGAACCGCACCTGCGGCCAGCAGGCGGCGAGGTTCTCCACGCTCTCGGTGATGTGGGCGGCTTCGGTCCGGTCGGCGGGTAGGAACTTACGGCGGGCGGGGGTGTTGAAGAACAGGTCGCGGACCTCGACGACGGTGCCCGGCGGCATCCCCGCCGGGGCCTCGACCGGAGGCGCGCCTCCCTCGACGAAGAGCTCCCATCCGGCGTCCTCGTCGGGAAGCCGGGTGCGGAGCCGCAGCCGGGAGACCGAGGCGATCGAGGGGAGCGCCTCCCCCCGGAACCCCAGCGATCCGACCGAGGCCAGATCGTCCACCGACTCGATCTTGCTGGTGGCGTGGCGCTCGAGCGCGAGCCGGGCGTCCTCGAGGCTCATCCCGCTCCCGTCGTCGCTGACGCGGATGACTCTCCTTCCGGCGCCGCGGACGAGGACCGAGACGGCGGAGGCGCCGGCGTCGATCGCGTTCTCGACCAGCTCGCGGACGACCGCGGCCGGCCGCTCCACGACCTCCCCGGCCGCGATCTGGTTCGCGACCGCGGGCGGGAGGCGGTGGATCCGCCCCATCAGCCGGGCGGGTCTCCCGGGGCGCTGGAGCTCCCGCTCAGCTCGCGGAGGTCGCCCACGGTGGCGAAGAGGGCGTCCAGCCGGGCGAGCAGCGCCAGCCGGTTCTCCCGAAGCGCCTCGTCCTCGGCCATCACCAGAACCTCGTCGAAGAAGCGGTCGACGGCGTCGCGCAGGTCAGCGAGCGCTCCGATGCCAGCGCGGTAGTTCGTCTCAGCGAAGTATGCGCGCACCTTCGCTTCGCCGGTCTCGAGCGCCTCGTGGAGCGTCCGCTCCGCCGACGCCTGGAACCGGTCGGGGCGCACCGGGGGCAGTTTGCCGTCCGAGGGGGCATCCGGAAGGATCCGCCGCACCCGGGTCGCGGCGACCGCCAGCGCCTGGAGGTCGTCGTGTCCCCGGACCGTCTCGAGCGCCTCGACCTGCTTCCGGAAGTCGAGCAGGCTCGAGGAGCCGCCGGGTCCGGCGAGCACGGCGCGGGCCTCGTCCCGGCATCCAGCACTCGCGAACGCGGAGACCAGCCGGTCCCGGAAGAACGCGTCGAGCCGGGCGCGGGCTTCTTCCCGCTCCGCCGCGCCGAAGCCGTCGTATCCGCCGAGCGCCTCGTCGAGCAGGTCGCCCGGCGGCATCGCTTCGAAGACCGTCAGGATCCTGATCAAGGAGAACGCAGCACGCCGGAGGCCGAACGGGTCCCCTCCCCCGGTGGCGCTCTCACCGGCGAGCGTCAACCCGGCGAGCGAGTCGGCGGCGTCCGCGATCGAGACCGCGACCCCCACCCTTGTCTCTGGCAGAGGCCCGGTGAGCCCCCCGGGCCGGTAGTGGTCGTAGACCGCGCGCCAGACGGCCTCCGACTCGCCCGCCTCCCGGAGCAGCAGTCCCCCGGCGACCCCCTGGAGCGAGGCGAACTCGCCCACCAGCCCGGTCGTGAGATCGCACTTGGCGAGCCCGGCGGCCTTCGCGGCGGCCTCCGGGTCCGCGTCCACCGTGGGGGCGATCCGCCGCGCCAGCCTCTCGAGCCGGTCGGCCTTGTCGGCGAAGCTCCCGAGGCGACGGTGGAAGAGCACCCCGGCGAGATCCTTCCGCCGGTCCGCGAGCGGGGTCTTCCGGTCCTCGTCCCAGAAGAACTGCGCGTCGCGGAGCCGCGCGAGGACGACGCGCTCGCTCCCCCGGCGGATCGCCCCGGTGGCGTCGTCCGGCTGGTTCGTGACCGCGACGAACGCCGGAGCGCCCACCAACGGGATGTACTTCTGATGGTGGACGAGGACGGCGTGGCGGATCTCCTCGGGGAGATCGAGGAACGACCCGGGGTACTCGCCGAGGACGGTCCCCGGCCACTCGACCAGGTTCGCCAGGCTCTCGACGTCGGTCCCCTCGGCGCGCTTCGCTCCGGCCTCGGTCTCGTGGGCGGCGACCGCTTCTTCGAGCCGCCGGACCCGCTCCTGTGGGTCGAGGCAGACGAACCGCCGCTCGAGGCCATCCGTTAGCTCGGCGAGCGAATGGGCGCGGAACGGCGCGCCCGCCTCGACGCCGTCCTCCGCCCGGAACCGGTGGCCCCGGCTCGTGTCCGACGCCTCGACCGGGGGCCCGTCGCGCCGCTCGATGGAGAACGGGACGACTTTCCCCCCGAACACCGCGAGGATCCAGCGGATCGGCCGGCCGAAGGGGAACGCGTTCCCGGAGATCGAGGCGTCCCAGGACATCGCCTTCGGGAAGTGGAGACCGCGGAGCGCGCTTTCCAGCACGCCCGGCAGGACCTCGAGCGCCGGGCGTCCGGCGACCGTCCGGCGGATCGCCACGTAGTCCCCGCGCGGCGTCTTCTCGATCGACAGCGCGGCGTCGAGTTCTTCCTCCGACACCCCCTGCTTCTTCGCGAACCCGGTCGCCGCCCGGGTCCAGGCCCCCGGGCCGCCGGCGATCCGCGCCGGGGGCCCGAGGAGCGTCTCGTCGCGGTCCGGCTGGCGCTCCGCCACCGCTTCCGCGTGGGCGACGAGGCGGCGCGGCCCGCCGAGGCCGCGCGCCGGGGACACCAGAAGCCGCTCCTGCTCGAGCCCTTCGCCGACCAGCCGCGCGAAGTCACGGACCAGGTCCGGGAGCCACCCGGCGGGAAGCTCCTCGCAGCCGATCTCGACGAGGAGTTCCCGCGCGGGAGGCGCCTTCGCGCTCATGCGGCCTCCTCCTCTCCGCCCGGCGCCAGATGCCGCTTCGCCGCCTGGGTGGCCAGCCGCCGGACCGCGAGGATGCGCGCCGCCCGGTCGCTCACCGAGACCGCGCCGCGCGCGTCCAGCAGGTTGAACAGGTGGGAAGCGCGCAGGCACTGCTCGTAGCCCGGGATCACGAGGCCCTCGGCGAGCAGCCGGCGGCCGTCCTCGACCGCCTCGTCGAACCCGCGGGCGAGCGCGGCGATGTCCGCCGACTCGAACGCGTAGCGCGAGCTCTCGACCTCGTCCTGGTGGCGGACCCGCCGGTAGGGAACCCCGGGGGCCCACTCGAGGTCGTAGACGTTCCCCACGTCCTGGATGTACATCGCGAGCCGCTCCAGCCCGTAGGTGATCTCGACCGACACCGGGGACAGGTCCACCCCGCCGGCCTGCTGGAAGTAGGTGAACTGGCTGATCTCGAGCCCGTCGAGCAGGACCTGCCAGCCGACCCCCCACGCGCCCAGCATGGGCGAGGCCCAGTTGTCCTCCTCGAAGCGGATGTCGTGCTCGGCGGCGACGACGCCGCAGGCGGCGAGGCTCTCGAGGTAGATGTCCTGGATGTCCTCGGGGGCCGGCTTCAGGATCAACTGGAGCTGGTGGTGCTTGTAGAGCCGATTCGGGTTCTCGCCGTAGCGCCCGTCCGCCGGGCGGCGGGAGGGCTGGACGTAGACGACCTTCCACGGTTCGGGACCGAGGACGCGGAAGAACGTCTCGGGGTGCATCGTCCCGGCGCCCAGCTCCATGTCGTAGGGCTGGACAACCACCGCCCCGCGGTCGGCCCAGATCCCGGTCAGGTTCGTGATCAGGTCCTGAAAGTTCATGGCGGGAAGCTCATCGCGGGGTCAGGCCGGCGCCGGCGCGTCCCCGGCGCCCGAACGGAGCAGCGTCTCGAGCGTCGTCCGCGCCGGCAGCCCGCGCTCGGCGGCGGCCACCGTCAGCCGGCCGTGGAAGTGGAAGAGCTCCGCGCCCACCGCGCCGGGCGCCTCGATCGCGGCCGGGCCCTGACGCCAGAAGTCGGCGAGCGCGGCGAAGGCCGGGCCCGAGAGCCGGCCGGTGGGCTCCCCGCGACCGGGGGCGCAGTCCGGGCAGGCGAACACCGGGCCGGAAGCGAAGAACGACCCGCCCCCGGTCTCGAACCCCTTCCCGCACTCGCAGCGGCCGGGGCGCGGGTAGAGCCCCGCCAGCCGGAGCGCCCAGGCCTCGAAGTAGGCCGTCACCAGATGGACCGGACGCTTGAGGACGAGGGCGTCCCGGCAGGCGGCGAGGAGGCGGTAGAGGCGCGGGTTCGGCTCGCGCTCGAGGGCGAAGAGATCCACGAGCTCGGAAAGGTAGCGGAGCGCGCCTCCGAGGACCGGATCGCGGACGAGCGGGAGCGCCGAGGCGACGAGGTCGCAGCGGTCCACCTGGACCAGTTCGCGGCCCTCGCGCTCGAACCAGCCGACGTCCACCTCGTTCCCGGCCCCGAGGCAGCTCCCGAACCGGGACTTCGGCTTCCTGGCGCCGCGGGCCCAGCCCCGCAGCTTGCCCTCGTCGGCACTGAACAGCACGACGACGAGGTCCGCCTCGGCCACCCGATAGGTCCGCAGCACGAAACAGCGCGCCTGCCGCACCGGCATGGACGGCCTCCCCGCTGGCCGCTCAGAAGGCGGTCAGCAGGGCGGTCCCGAGACCGAGGAAGAGGAGGAAGCCGGCGACGTCGGTCGCGGTGGTGACGAAGACCGAGGAGGCGAGCGCCGGATCCACCGACAGCCAGCGGAGCGTCAGCGGCATCAGGGTGCCGACGATCGCGGCGACCACCAGCGTCCCGACCATCGCGAGCGCGAGCGCGATGCCGATGCGGGGGTCCCCCTTCCACGCCCAGGCGACCGAGCCGATGAGCAGGCCGAGCAGCAGCCCGTTGACCCCGCCCACCGCCAGCTCCTTGAACAGCGCCTTGCGGCTGTTCTTCCAGCTCAGCTCACCGAGCGCGATCCCCCGGACCATGACGGTGAGCGTCTGGTTGCCGGCGTTCCCGCCGAGGAGCGGCACCATCGGCATGAAGACCGCGAGGATCGCGAATCGGGCAATGGACGCCTCGAAGAGGCTGACGACCGCGGCGGCGAGGAAGGCGGTCCCCACGTTGACCGCGAGCCACGGGGCCCGCATGCGGACCGACCGCGCCCAGCGGGTGAACACGCTCTCCGAGACCCCGAGGCCCGCCATCCGGTACATGTCCTCGGTCGCCTCCTCCTTGATGACGTCGATCACGTCGTCCACGGTGATCACGCCCACCAGCTTGCCGTGGGCGTTCACGACCGGGACCGCGAGGATGTTGTAGCTGGCGACGAGCTGGGCCACTTCCTCCTGGTCCATGTCGGTCCGGACCCGGAGGACATCGGTGACCATGACCTCGGAGAGGAGCGCTTCCGGCCGCCGGTGGAGCAACTGGCGCAGCGAGAGCACCCCGACCAGCGTTCCGTGGGGGTCCACGATGTAGATGTAGAAGACCATCTCCACATCGGGGGACTGCTGGAGCTGGCGGATGGCCTCGCCGATCGTGGTGTCCTCGGGAAGCGAGAACACCTTCGGGTTCATGATCCGCCCGGCGGTCTCCTCCGGGTACTGGAGGAGGTCCTCGACGTCGGAGGCCTCGCGGGACCGCATCCCGCGGAGGACTTCCTCGCGCAGCTCCTCGGGGAGCGCGGCGAGGAAACCGGCGGCGTCGTCGGGGTCGAGCTCCTGGAGGACCTGGGAGACCTCCGGGGGCTTCAGCCGGACGAGGAGCTGGCCGCCGCGGTCGAGGCCCATGTCGCCGAGCGCCCCGGCGGCGAGCGACAGGTCCCGCTCGAACAGGACCCGGAAGGTCTTCAGCCGGTACGCCTCGGGGAGGTCGGTGAGGACCTGGCCGATGTCGGCCGGATGGAGCTTGGAGAGGATCCGGTGCGCGTTAGCGAACGCCCCCCGGGACACCAGCTTCCACACGGTCTCCGCGAGCAGCGGAGTCTTGGTAAGAACCATGGTGAATCAGGGTGGGGGCTTGCTTGAGCGCCTTTTTCCAGGACCTTGAGGCGGGGCGCACCTCGACGGAACCCGGGCCGGGTTCCGGAGGTTTGGCGGAGCCGTCGCGCTGCATTGGCGCCGAATTTACCATGCGGCGGAAGGCCGCCGGACGCCCTCGGCCGCGAGTTCCGGGACGGTTCAGCCGGCGCGCGCGGGCGCCGGATCGGCGGCCACCGCGAGCGCCAGCGCGGCGAGCGCATCCCGCCCGTCGAGGCTCGAGGACTTGAGCCGGAGATCGGTCGCGGCGGCCTCCCGGAGGAGCCGGCGCAGCGCGGCGGGCGTGAAACGCCCGGCGGTGGCGCGGATCTCGTCGGCCACCCGGGGAGGGACGCCGAGCGCCCCCGCCAGCGACTCGCCTCCCGGCCTCCACGCCTGCGCAAGCTGGATCTGGACGAGGAGGCGGTAGAGCAGCGGGAGCAGCGCGATCGGGTCCTCGCCGTCGGCCAGCAGCCGGTCCAGCGCGTCGAGCGCGGGCCCCGCTTCGCCCCGCTGGAGGGCGTTCGTGAACCGGAAACGGTCCCGCAGGCTCCCTCCCCCGCCCACCTGATCCATGTCATCGAGCGAGACCGCGGCGCCGGACTCCCCGCCCGCGAACAGGAAGAGCTTGTCCAGCTCGTTCGTCTGGCGGCGGAGGTCGTTGCCGAAGCGCTCGGCGAGCCGCTCGGCGCCGCCCTTCGGCAACTTCAGGCCGCGCGCTTTCGCGGCGCCCCGGATCCACGCCGGCATGCTCGCCTCGACCGGGGGATCGGCGTCCACCACCACCGCCCGGCCCTCCTTCACCGCGGCCGCCAGCGCATTGCCGAGGGCGCTCCACTCCTTGCGCCGCCGATCCGGGTCGCGCTCCCACTCGACGGCGATGACGGCCGCTCCGGGGGGGCGGGCGACGAGGTCCGCGAACGCCTCCGCCAGCGCCCGCCCGCGCTTCGTCCGCTGCGGTTGCGCGAGGCGCACGGCGTTCTCGACGAGGACGACCGGGCCGCCGCCGAACGAGACGGTTCGCGCCGAACTCTCGAGCTGGTCCCGGGTCATCGCGGCCCCGTTCAGCCGGCGGCGCCGGAACGGGGCGGGCTCGTTCCCGAGATGGTGTTCGGCGATGCGGCGGAGCGCTCCCTGGCGGAGCCAGGCGTCGGCCCCTCCCACGATGTAGAGGCCCGGCCCTTCGGGCGGGAAGAGGCTCCCTTCCAGACCCGCCGCCGGAACCGGCCGAAGCGGCGCGAACGTCTCGGCGAAGCCGCGCCGCCCCCAGGCCATTGCGGGAATCCCCCCTCAGAACCCCTCGAGGATCGCGACGAGGAGTGAGTCGGCGAACGAGGTGGCGATCCGCCGGAACGCCTGCCCTTCGGTGTTGAAGACGGCGTCGGGGTCGTCCCCGATGGAGAACTCGTCGCGAAGCGTGAACTCGTCGGAGGAGAAGAGCGCCTCGTCGTTCACCACGTCGAGGAGCTCCACCGTCGCCCGCACGATGACCAGATAGGTGGAGGCGGCGCCGGTGGCCGGATCGAGCTGCGCCGGCGAGAAGTCGACGCTCAGGACCGTCCCCGAGAGCACCGCATGGGCGCCCTCTTCGGTCTCCTGGACGGTGTAGCGGCCGCGGCGGTTCAGCCCGGCGATGAGCTCCTCGGTCATCGCCTCCTCGACTTCGGGGAAGGCGCTCTCGTTCTCGAAGGGGACGACCGCCACGACCTCGATGTGGCCGGGGAGCCCGGCGCCCAGACCAGCCAGCCGGTACCCGCAAGCGGCGGAGGCGAGCGCCGCGAGGGCGCCGAGGCCGAGAGCGATGTTCCGCGTCCGCGGGATCCGGCCTCGCAACGCGCTCTTCCTACGCCGCGACGAAGTTCACCAGCCGGTCGGGCACGGTGACGACCTTCCGCACCGTGAGGCCCTCGAGATGGCGGTCGACGCCGCGGCTCTGGCGGGCCAGCTCCACGAGCTCCTCGCGCCCGAGCCCGGGGGCCGCCTCGACCCGGCCGCGCAGCTTCCCGTTGACCTGGACCACGATGAGCACCGTCTCCTCGCGGGCGAGGTCGTCGTCGCACTCAGGCCACGGCGAGTCGAGCAGCGGAACCGCGTTCCCGAGCCGCTCCCACAGCTCTTCGGTGAGGTGGGGGGCCATTGGGTTGAGCAGCGCGAGCACCGCTTCGACCGCCTCGCGGACCGCGCGCCGGGCCGGTTCCGAAGAAGCGCCCGGCAGCCGCGCGAGGACTGCGTTCCAAAGCTCCATGACCGCGGCGATCGCGGTGTTCGGGTGGATCCGCTCGCCCAGGTCGAGCGTCACCTTGCGGATCGTCTGGTGGGTCTTGCGGCGGAGCGCGAGGTCCTCGTCGGCGAAGTCCTCGTCCCCCGCCGGAAGCGCGACGTCCGGGAGCCAAGCGGCCTCGCCCGGGATGACCCGCTCGAGCCGCTTCAGGAAGCGGGCCGGCCCCTGGAGGCGGGCGTCGGTCCAGTCCATCTCCTTCTCGGGCGGCGCTTCGAAGAGGACGTAGAGGCGGATCGCGTCGGCGCCGTGCTCCTCCACCGCGGCGTCCGGGTCCACCACGTTGCCCTTGCTCTTGGACATCTTGGCGCCGTCCTTGATGACCATCCCCTGGCTGAGCTGGCGGATGACGGGCTCGTCGTGGTGGATGAGCCCCAGGTCGCGCATGACCCGGGTCCAGAACCGACAGTAGATGAGGTGGAGGATGGCGTGCTCCACGCCGCCGATGTAGAGGTCGATCGGGAACCAGGCGCTGGCGCGCTCCGGCTCGAACGGCGCGGACGCGTTCTCGGGGTCGAGGTAGCGGTAGAAGTACCAGGACGAGTCCACGAAAGTGTCCATCGTGTCCGTCTCGCGCCGGGCGGCCCCGCCGCAGCGGGGACAGTCCACCCGGAGCCAGTCCTCCGCCCGCTCGAGCGCGGCGCCCCCCATCCCGGTCAGCTCGACGTCCCTCGGGAGCTCGACCGGCAGGTCGGCTTCGGGAACCGGAACCAGATCGCACGAAGGGCAGTGGATCATCGGGATCGGCGTGCCCCAGTAGCGCTGGCGGGAGACGCCCCAGTCGTGGAAGCGCCACTCGGTCCGGGACTTTCCGAAGCCACCGTCGGCGGCGTGTCGCACCATCGCGGCCCGCGCCTCCTCGCCGGGGAGGCCGCTGAACGGCCCGGAGTTCACGACCGTGCCGTCATCGGTGAAGGCGCCTTCGGCGGCCTCCGCCTCCGGATCGTTCGGGATGACCACCGGCCGGATCGGGATCCCGTAGCGCAGCGCGAACTCGTGGTCGCGCTCGTCGTGCGCGGGGACGCACATGACCGCTCCGGCGCCGTAGCCCATGAGCACGTAGTCGGCGACGAACACCGGGATGTCCTCGCCCGAGAACGGGTTCACCGCGGACACCCCGGTCGCCACCCCGGTCTTTTCGGCGGGGGGCGCCCCCGGCTGCGTCGCCACCGGGCCAGCGGCGTTCGCCCGGTCGATGTACTCCCGCACCTCGGGGTTCGAGGCGGCGATCTTCCCGGAAGCCGGGTGGGCGGGAGCGAGGACCAGCGCGGTCGCGCCGTAGATCGTGTCCACCCGGGTGGTGAACACCGGGACCTCGCCTTCGGACCCGAGCGCGGGGATCCGGAAGGTGACCTCCGCGCCCTCGGACTTGCCGATCCAGTTCCGCTGCAGGAGGAGGACCTTCCTCGGCCACCCGGTCATCTCCTCCATCGCCTGAAGCAGCTCCTCGGCGTAGGCGGTGATGCGGAAGAACCACTGCGGAAGCTCGCGGGAGACGACCTCGGACTCGCACCGCCAGCAGCATCCGGCCTCGACCTGCTCGTTCGCCAGCACGGTCTGGCAGCCGGGACACCAGTTCACCGCCCGGTTGGCCCGGTAGACCAGGCCCTTCTCGCGCATCCGCAGGAAGAACCACTGGTTCCAGCGGTAGTACTCCGGATCGCAGGTCGCGAACTCCCGGTCCCAGTCGTAGCTGAACCCGAGGCGGCGAAGCTGCCGCCGCATGTGGTCGATGTTGTCGCGGGTCCAGTCGGCCGGATGGACCCCGTGGGCCAGCGCGGCGTTCTCGGCCGGCAGGCCGAGCGCGTCCCAACCGATCGGATGCATCACGGCGTAGCCGCAGCGCCGCCGGAACCGGGCGACCACGTCGCCGATGGAGTAGTTCCGCACGTGCCCCATGTGGATCCGCCCCGACGGATAAGGCAGCATCTCGAGGCAGTAGAAGCGGGGTCCGGTGGGGACGTCCGGGGCGCGGAACGCCCCCTCGCGCTCCCAGCGCTCCTGCCACTTCGTCTCGACGAGGTGATGGGACTTGCGGGTCATGAGGATGGGCGCGCAGTGTAGGCGCTGGAACCGTTGGAGCGGCCCTCCCCGGTCGACCCGTCGGTCGTCCCGTCGGCCTTCCCGTCGGCCGGCTCGAGGCGGGCGAGCACTTTCGCCGGAATGGCGCCCGCCGGGAGCGTCGCCATGTCCTCGGGCCGGACCCACCGCGCCTCCTCCGGGAGCCCGGCGGGAGTCCCGGCGACGCGCGCCTCGAACGCGAACACCGTGATCCGGCGGTTCATCACCTGGTGCCGGAAGGGGGGCAGCGACCGGCCCACCGCGAGTTCGAGGCGGAAGCGTTCGCGCACCGCGCGGAGAAGCGCGTCGCGCGGCGCCTCGCCCGGGTCGCAGGGGCCCCCGGGGAAGTCGTAGAGGCCCTTCAGCGGAGGGGTCTGGCGGCGCACCACCAGGAGGCGCCCTTCCCCGTCCCGGAGGACGCCCCGCGTCGCGCGCACCGTGACCGTCGCCGGCTTCGGCGCCGGCTCGGGGAACTCGCGCTCCCGGCCCTGGGAGCGGGCGGCGCAGAGGGACTCCACCGGGCACGCTTCGCAGCGCGGCCGCCCCGGGATGCAGACGAGCGCGCCCAGCTCCATGAGCGCCTGGTTCCAGTGGCCCGGGTCGCGCGCGCCGCCCGTGGCCATCAGGGCGTCGGCGAGCTCCCGGATGCGGCGCTCGAATCCGGCGCGTCCCGCGACTCCCTCGACCGCAAAGATCCGCGCGAGGACCCGCCGGACGTTCCCGTCGACGACCGCGACCGGCTCGCCGAAGGCGATCGAGGCCACCGCCGCCGCGGTGTAGGCCCCGACGCCCGGGAGCTTCCGCAGCTCCGCCGAACTCCGGGGCACTTCCCCGCCCGCTTCGGCGAGGCGGCGCGCCGCCCGGTGGAGGGCGCGCGCCCGGCGGTAGTAGCCGAGCCCCGACCAGGCGGCGAGCGCCTCGTCCTCGTCGGCCGCCGCGAGCGCCGCCGGATCCGGGAAGCGGGCGAGGAACGCGCGATAGCGGGGCAGCATCGCCTCGACCCGGGTCTGCTGGAGCATGACCTCGGAGACCCAGATCCCCCACGGATCCGGGTCCTCGCGAAACGGCAGCGCCCGGTGGTTCGCCCGGAACCAGTCGAGCAGCGCGCGACGGAGCGCCCCGAGAGCCTCCGGGGGCCGACGGGACTGCGGGTCGGGGCCGGTCGAGGCGCCCCGCCCCGGTTCAGCCGAGGAGCTGCTCTCCGATGCGGCGGTAGAGATCCACGGCCTCCACGAGCTGCGACTTCAGGATCCACTCGTCGGCGGTGTGGGCCTGGTGGATGCTCCCGGGGCCGATGAGCAGGGGGGCGCCCCACGAAGGCATGAACGGGATGTCCGTGCTGTAGGACATCGGCGCCACCCGGAAGCCGGGAAGCGTCCGGCAGAAGACGGCGTCGTTCTGGCCGACGAACTCCCACGACAGCTTCGGATCCTCGGCGACCATGCGATCCAGTCGCTCGCGGGCGGTCCCGGCGTCGCCGACGAGCCGCCAGTAGAGCGTCGCCTCGGCGGAGGGCGCGAGCACGTTCCCGGCGACGCCGCCGGAGATCTGCCCCACGTTGAGCGTCGCCGGGCCGAGGACGTCGCTTTGCCCCCAGTCGAGCCCCTGGCAGCGGGCGATGAAGGCGAGCAGGCGGTGGATCGCCGAGTCGCCGACGTCGGGGTAGGCCGAATGGGCCGCCACGCCCTCGGCGCGGAGCCGGACCCGCAGCGTCCCCTTGTGCCCGCTGGCCATGAGGTTCTCGGTCGGCTCGCCGCAGACCAGGAAGCCCTCCGCCGTGGGATCACCGCCGAAGCGGGCCGGACCGCGCTCCTCGAGCGCCTTCGCGCCGGCGCTGTCCACCTCCTCGCCGATGGTGAAGGCGAGCCCGAACCCGGAGGCCCCGGCCTCCCGGAGCCGCCTGGCGGCGAACACGATGGCCGCGAGGATCCCCTTGGCGTCGCAGGCGCCGCGCCCCGAGATCCGGTCGGCGGTTTCCGAAGAGGGGAAGAACGGGGGAACGGTGTCGATGTGGGTGCAGTACCAGAGCCGGACCGGGTCGGACCCGGCGCGGGCGATCAGATTGGGGCGGCCGGGCGCCGCCTCGTCGAGCTCCACATCGAACCCGAGCGCCTCGACGTCGGAGGCGATCTTCGCCGCCGCCGCCGCCTCGTCGCCGGTGACCGAGGGGATGTCCACCAGCTCCCGGACGTAGCGGAACAGCGCCTCGGGGGTCTGGTCCACGGTCCCTCCCGGATGGCCCGTCAGGCCGCCTCCGGATGCCGGAACAGCAGCGCCGCGTTCGTCCCGCCGAACCCGAACGAGTTCGAGAGGACGGACCGGACCTGCATCTTCCGGGCGTGGTTCGGGACCACGTCGAGGTCGCAGTCCGGGTCGGGCGTCTCGTAGTTGATCGTCGGCGGGACGGTCTGGTGGCGCACGGTGAGGCAGGCGATCGCCGCCTCGAGCCCCCCGGCGCCCCCGAGGAGGTGCCCGGTCATGGATTTCGTGGAGGAGACGGCGAGGCGGTCAGCGTGTTCCCCGAACACCTTGCGGATCGCGCCGGTCTCGATGCGGTCGTTCAGCGGGGTCGAGGTGCCGTGCGCGTTGACCGCGTCGACATCCTCCGGCGAGGCCTTCGCCTCGGCGAGCGCCGCCCGCATGACCCGCACCGCCCCTTCGCCCTCGGGGGAGGGCGCGGTGATGTGGAAGGCGTCCCCGGTCATGCCGTAGCCGATGACTTCGGCGTAGACCTCGGCCCCCCGGGCGAGCGCCGCCTCGCGTTCCTCGAGAACGAGGATCCCGGCGCCCTCGCCCACCACGAAGCCGTCCCGGTCCCCGTCGAACGGGCGCGAGGCGCGCTCCGGCTCGTCGTTGCGGGTGGACAGCGCCCGCAGCGAGGCGAACCCGCCGATGCACATCGGGGTGATCGTGGCCTCCGCCCCGCCGGCGATCATCGTCCGGGCGTAGCCGTGGCGGATCAGCCGGTAGGCGTCGCCGATGGCGTGCGCGCCGGCCGAGCAGGCGGTCGCCGGCGCCGAGTTGGGACCCCGGGCGCCGAGGCGGATGGACACCTGGCCGGCGGCGAGGTTCACGACCATCGCCGGCACGAAGAACGGCGAGATGCGGCGGGGTCCCATCTCGAGCAGGCGGCGGTGCTCCCGCTCGATCGTGGCGAACCCCCCGATGCCCGAGGCGATGATCACCCCGGTCTCGTCCGGGTCGGCGACCGGAACCTCGAGACCGGCGTCCTCCACCGCGAAGAGCGAGGCGGCCACCGCGTAGTGGATGAAGGGGTCCATCTTCCGCGACTCGCGGCGGTCGATGTACTCGAGGGCGTCGAACCCCTTGACTTCGCAGCCGATCCGCGCCGAGAACCCGGTCGTGTCGAACCGGGTGATCGGCCCCGCCCCCGACCGGCCGGCCAGCAGGCCCTCCCAGGTGGCGTCGGTCCCGACGCCCAGCGGAGACACCACGCCCACGCCGGTCACGACGACGCGCCGCAGGCTCATCGCTCGCGCCTCAGGCGACTCGCGGGCGGCCGGGGACCTGCCTGGTCCTCAGTCCTTGATGCGCGCGCGGATGAACTCGACCGCATCGCCGACGGTCTGGATGCTCCCCTCGTCTTCGGTGCTGATCTCGATCCCGAAGGTCTCCTCGAGCGCCATGTTCATCTCCTGGATGTCGAGCGAATCGGCGTTCAGGTCGTCCACGAAGCTGGCCTCGGGCGTCACCTCGTCGGGCGTCACGGAGAGGTTCTCGCAGATGATCTCGCGGATCCGCTCATCGAGCGGGATCTCCTCTTCAGGGACCTCGGCGGGATTCTGCTTGTCCGTCATCGTGGGTTCATCCTCCTGGGAGTGTGGGCGGGGGCGTCGCCCCCACGGGAATCAGAGCGCGAGGCCTCCGGTCACTTCGAGGACCGCGCCGGTGATGTAGCTGGCCTCCGGAGAGGCGAGGAAGGAAACGGCGGCCGCCACTTCTTCGGGGGAGCCGGCGCGCGCCATCGGGATCGCGAAGTGCTCCTTCGCGGCGTCGCCCAGATGGCGGGTCATGTCGGTCTCCACGAGTCCGGGCGCGACCGCGTTCACCGTGACGTTCCGGCGGGCGACTTCCTTGGCGAGCGACTTGGTGAACCCGACGATCCCCGCCTTGGACGCCGCGTAGGCGGTCTGGCCGGCGTTGCCGTAGATCCCGACGACCGAACTCAGGTTCACGATGCGGCCGTAGCGGGCCTTCAGCATCGGGCGGATCGCCGCGTGGCAGCAGGCGTAGACGCCGTCGAGGTTCGTCCCGAGGACCTCGCGCCACTGCTCGCGCGACTGCGCCATCAGGAGGCGGTCGCGGGCGATGCCGGCGTTGTTCACGAGGATGTGGAGCGGCCCCTCGGCGTGGATCTCCGCGAAGGTCGCCTTCACCGAGTCCGGGTCGGCGATGTCGAGGCCGATCCCACGCACCCGGCCGCGCCCGCCGTCGAGCTCCCCGGCGGCCGCTTCCGCCCGCGCCGCATCGGTCCCGGTGAGCCAGACCCGCGCCCCGTCGTCGGCGAGCCGGGCGGCGATCGCGCGACCGATCCCACGCGTTCCGCCGGTCACCAGCGCGCGCTGTTCCTCGAAGCGCTTCACGCCGCGACCCCCTCGAGGGCGCCCAGACACCGCTCGACCCCGTCCGGGTCGGAAACGGCGAAGGTCTGACAGCCTCGGACGATCCGCCGGGCCAGACCGCTCAGCACGCGGCCCTCGCCGACCTCGACGAAGACCCCGGCGCCGGCGGCGCCCATCCCGGTCACCGTCTCCTCCCAGCGCACCGGGGACGCCACCTGGCGGCGGAGCCCGTCGCGGGCCTCGGCGCCGGTGGTGATCGGGGCGGCGTCCACGTTGGTCCAAAGCGGCGCGGCGGGGTCAGCGAAAGCCGTGGCCTCCAGTTCGGGCGCCAGACGGCGGGCGGCTGGCTCCATGAGGCTGGTGTGGAACGGCGCGCTGACCGGAAGCGGCACGACGCGCCGGGCCCCGGCGGCCTGAAAGCGGGCCGAGGCTTCCCCGACCGCCCCCGCGGCCCCGCCGATCACGATCTGCCCGGCGCCGTTGAAGTTCGCCGGCTCGACGACCCCGAGTCCCTCGGCGCGAACCTCGGCGCAGACCGAGTCCACCGTCGGCGCGGGAAGGCCGAGCACCGCGGCCATCGCCCCCTCCCCCTCGGGAACGGCCTCCTGCATGAACTCCCCGCGCCGGCGGGTCAGGCGGACGGCGTCCGCGAAGTCGAGGCTCCCGAGGGCGACGAGCGCCGAGTACTCGCCGAGGCTGTGCCCGGCGGCGAGATCGCAGGTTGCACCGCGGGCCGCGAGCACCCGGAAGGCCGCCACGCTCACGGTGAGGAGCGCCGGCTGGGTGTTCCGGGTGCGCCGCAGATCGTCTTCCGGGCCGTTGAAGCAAAGCCCGGACAGGGACTCCCCGAGCGCGTCGTCGGCTTCCTCGAACGCCGCGCGGGCTTCGGGGAAGGTCTCGGCGAGAGCCTTCCCCATGCCGACCCGCTGCGAGCCCTGGCCGGGGAACAGGAAAGCGGCGCTCACGCCAGTTCCTTCACCTCGAGGACCTTCTTGCCCTTGTAGGAGCCGCAGTGGGGGCACACCACGTGGGGGCGGATGCGCCGCTGGCAGGCGGTGCAGACCGAGAGCGCCGGAAGCGAGAGGCCGTCGTGGGCCCGGCGGCGGTTCCGGCGGCCGCGCGAGTGGCGGCGTTTGGGCTGGGGCATGGCGGGGTTCGGCTCCTTGCGTCGGAGGGAGGGTTCAGGGTGGGCGCCCGGTCCGGTCGTCGGCTCCGGCGGGGCCGGGCGTTCGCGCGGATCTTCGGCGGGTCGTCCGTCAGTGGCGGGACCGGCCCGCTGCGGTGAGCGCCCGGAGGCCGGCGAGCGGCCCGTCGAGCTTCGGGGAGGAGCGCCCGGCGCAGTCGCAGGCGCTCCGGTTCCGGTCCGCCCCGCAGTCGGGGCAGAGGCCGGCGCAGTCCGCGGCGCACAGCGGCTTCACCGGAAGCGCCAGGTGGAGCTGCTCCCAGATCGCGCCGCGGAGGTCGAGGCGGTCCTCATTGTAGAAGGAGACGTTCATGTCCGAGGCTTCGAGCGCCTGCTCGCCGCCCTCGGCGGCGTCGGAGTTCCCGGCGGCCATCTCGCTCGCCGGCAGCCACACGAGGTCAACGCCGTCGTCCACCCGGAGCCCCACATCCCCGAGGCACCGGACGCACTCGAGCCGGAGCTCCCCGGCGAGGCGCGCCCGCAGGCGGAAGCCGCCGGACTCGAGCCGGTCGAGGCGACCGTTCAGACCGAGGACGGAAACGATCCCGAATCCGGGTTCCGGGTAGCCCGCCTCCCGGAAGCCGAGATCAGCTTTCGAGGCGCGGATCGCGATCCGCGCGCCGCGCGAGCCCACCGCCGGCAGGTGCACCGAGAGAGCGGCGGGGTCGTGGGGCTGGGGCATCGGACAATTCCGCGGATTTTATCCGTTCCCGGGGCCCCCCCACGCGGCGCGCGCGGGGCCCCGGCGGCGTCCGCCTCATAGAATCGGAAGCATGCGCGCCACGGCTTTCATCCTCCTCCTGATCCCATCGGCTCTCCTCACCGCGTGCGCTCCCGCGCCGCCGGCGGAGCCGGTCGAAAAGCCCCCCTGGGAGTGGACCGAGGCCGAGTGGCGCGCTCCGGTGGAGGCGGTCCGCGCCGGCCGCCGGCTGGCCCCCTCGAGCTGGCCGGGCGGCGCCCGGGTCGCGGTGGCGCTCTCGTTCGACTTCGACAATGAGACCGTCTCGTTGCGGGACAACCAGACGACCGCCTCGAACCTGTCAAGAGGCCAGTACGGCTCGCGGGCGGGCCTCCCCCGGGTGCTCGACCTGCTCGAGCGGCACGAGATCCCGTCCTCGTTCTTCATCCCGGCGGTCAGCGCGCTGCTCTACCCCGATGACGTGGCCGACATCGTCGCCGGCGGGCACGAGATCGGCGTCCACGGCTGGATCCACGAGCGCAACTCGCAGATCCCCGGGGATGTGGAGCGCCGCCTCATCGAGCGGGCGGTCGAGACCCTCACCGAGATGACCGGGACCCGGCCGGTGGGGCTCCGCACGCCGTCGTGGGACTACAGCCCGAGCACGCTCCAGATCGTGCGGGACCTGGGATTCCTCTACGACTCGAGCCTGATGGCCGACGACTGGCCCTACGAGATCGTCGCCCACGGCGAGCCGACGGGCGTCGTGGAGCTTCCGGTGGAGTGGATCCTCGACGACGCTCCCTACTTCGGGTTCAGCCGCTACACGGCGATCCGTCCGCACTCGACGCCCGACGACGTGCTCTCGATCTGGAAGGCCGAGTTCGACATGGCGCACGCCGAAGGCGGCATGTTCCTGCTCACGATGCATCCCCACGTGATCGGGCACCGGTCCCGGATCGCGATGCTGGAGCGGCTCGTCGAACACATGAACGCCACCGGCGGCGTCTGGTACGCGACCCACGAACAGGTCGCCCGCTACGCCCTCGAAAACGCCGAATAGGGACCGCGAGGTCCCGCCAGGCGCCCGGACCAAGCGGCCCGCGGCGCACACCACGACACGGATGGAGGACCCCATGAAGGCACGTTCCCGAACCCTGTGCTCAGCGGCCGCGATCGCGGCGCTTCTTGCAACCGCCGCCGGCGCCGCCGGGGAGTCCGACAGCGGCGTCGCGCCGGCCGAGGAGTCTTCCAGCGGCGTTGCGCCCGCCGAGGAGTCCCCGAACGGCGTCGCGCCCGCCGTAGCGCTCGAGGCCGAGATCCGGGGCGAGCTCGCATCGCTCCGCGACCGGATCGAGCACCTCGAGGTCCTGCTCGGCGAGCTCACCGCAATGCGCCAGGGTGGAGCCCCGGCGGCGACGGCTGCCAGCGATGTCCCCGCCCCGGTGGAAAGCGCGTCCAGCGCCGCGGTCCAGGAGATGCCCGAGGGTCTCGCCAGCACCGGCGGGCCGCCGCTCGCCATCACCGGCCTGGTGGACACCTACTACACCCACAACACGAACGCGCCCGAGGACGGGACGAACACGCTCTACTACACGAACCCGCACGCGCGCGGCTTCGGCGTGAACCAGTTGAAGCTGGAGCTCGAGACCACCGGCGCGGGGCCGTTCGGATTCCGGTCGGATCTGTGGTTCGGCTCGGGCGCGCGGCTCTTCCGCGAAGGACTCGAGCCCGGACCGCTCGCCGATCTGCTCTACGTGCAGCAGGCGTACGGCTACTACCGGTTCGGGAACGGCGCGCAGGTCGATGTGGGCGCGTTCGGGACGATCGCCGGGCTCGAGGTCGCCGAATCGCACGGCAACTGGAACTACTCCCGGGGCATCCTGTGGGCCTGGAACGAGCCGTTCTCCCACGTCGGAACGAGGCTGAGCGCCCCGCTGACGGACACCCTCACCGGGACGGTGATGCTCGTGAACGGCTTCGACAACGCCTTCGACCAGAACTCCGGCAAGTCCTACGGGCTCCAGGGCGCGTGGGCGCCGAGCGACCGGGGGAGCACGGTCCTCACCTGGATCCACGGACCCGAAAACGCCGGCACGAACGACGGCTGGCTCCGCGACCTGAGCTGGAACGCGTCCTACCAGTTCAGCGACCGCTTCGAGGCGATGGCGAACATGGACCTCATCTCGGCGACCGACCCCCAGGGCGTGACCGCGATGTCGTGGGGGATGGGGGGTTACCTGCGGTTCCACCTGAGCGACCGGGTGCGGATCGCCCAGCGCTACGAGTTCCTCGACGACCAGGAGGGCCGCTCCACCGGCGTCTCCCAGACGCTCATGGAGAACACCCTCACCCTCGAGTTCCAGCCGGTGCTCGACGACCCGAGGTTCCTGACCCGGCTGGAGTACCGCCGCGACTGGTCGGACGCCGCCTTCTTCAGTTGCTCCACCTGCTCGGACGGCGTCTCGACCAGCCAGAACACCTTCACCATCGGGATGTCCTGGGTCTTCGGCCCGAGGTAGGGTCGGGGGATCCCATGAAGTTCGGGTTCCGCAACATCCCGCCGATCCGCGAGGCGGAGCTCGAGCTGGGCGATCTCACGATCATTGCGGGCAAGAACAACTCGGGGAAGACCTATCTCGCGTACGCGCTCTACGGGTTCCTGAAGGGTTGCCGGGCCTGGCCGGCGGAACGCCGGCGCGAGGAGATCTCGGTTCCAGCCTGGTCGGCGGAGGGCGCCCGGCCTGAGGACCCGCCACCCGACTGGGCCCGGATCGTTGACGAACTGCGGCGAACCGGCCGCATGGGTCTCAAGGTTTCTCCCGCCGCGCTGCGGGAGCACCGGGACCATGTCGTGAAGATCCTGGCGCGGGACTTCGTCCGCGAGCAGCTTCCCGGCGTGTTTCGGGTGGCTCAGGAGGAGTTCGCCGACGCGGAAATCCGTTTCTCCAACGAGCGAAGCGATTTCGTCGGGGGCGCCGAAGCCCGTTACGCGCCGAACGCCCGGATGACCATCGAATACGACGGGACCACCCTTGAGATCAACGCCCACGGAAGCAGTCGAGAGCGCATCGAGACTCCCCGCTGGCTCACCAACGCGCTGGCGCGGGCCTATGTCCTGTTCCTGTTCTCTGACGTGCCGGAACCCTTCGTCCTGACCGGTGAGCGGCTTGGCATCCCGCTCTTCTACCGGGAGCTCGACTTCACCCGAAGCAAGCTCGTCGAGCTTCTTCAGGAGCACACCGGAGAGTCTGGCCGGGACGATCTGGAGTTTCCCTATCTGGTCATCGACAAGGCGTCGAACCGCTACGCGCTTCCCATCAGCGACAACATTTCGTACACACGAGAGCTGCCCGACCGTAACGGCGGAAAGGGACTCGCGGAGGAGTGGGTTGGCGATGAGCTGTCGGCCGTGGTGGACGGCGAGTTCGTGTCGCGGGGCGGGGAAGTGCGGTATCGCTCGGTGGAGGGCGCGTCGGAGAAGTTCGACATCCCGCTCCACCGGGCTTCGTCCTCGGCGCGCGCCCTCATGCCCCTCGACTTCTTCCTCCGGCATGACGCCCACAAGGGCCAGCTCCTCATCGTGGACGAGCCGGAGAGCCACCTCGACGTGTACAACCAGGTGGCGCTCGCCCGCCTTCTGGCGAAGACCGCCAGGGCCGGCGTCCGCGTCCTGGTGACAACGCACAGCGACTATTTCGTCAAGGAAATCAACAACTTGATCATGGCTTCGCACTTCGGACCGGAGAGTCCGGTGGTGCGCAAGCAGGGTTACGAGGGACAGGCGCGACTGCCGGCCTCGTCCGTGCGGGCCTACATGACCCGCGAAGGCGTGCTGGAACGGTGCGCCGTGGACGAGTACGGCATCGATGTCCCCATCTTCGAGGAGGCCATTCGCAAGATCGACCGGCGCTCCCGAGGGCTGGCCGCCGAGTTGTATGAGTCCCTTCGCGAAGCAGACAAGCAGTAGTTGGCGGGACGTCCTCGCCGAGTGCCTGGATCCGGCCGGACTCGTTGACTGCGCCGGGCCACGCTGCCGTCTCAGGGGCTCCAGGGGGACAGAACTCACGATCACCGGCTGGCGGCCCGAATTCGCTGCCGTCCGCATTCGCGGCGAGAAGGGTTCGGCGGGGGTCGGTCACCTGCCCGGTGTGGAGTCCCGTTCCGGACTCCTCAGGAGCGCGGACTACATCCTGTTCGCGCAGGTCGAGAACATCCCGTACGCCGTTGTCGTAGAGTTGAAGAAGAGTCTCCGCCCGGGAGACGAGAGGGCCCACGAGCAGGTCTACAGGACGAGACCCATGGCGGCGTATCTCTCCCGGATGGCGAGAGATAGCGGAGTCTCCGGGCCGCAGCCCGAGCTACGGCATGTCGTCGTCGCGGCGCAACCCGGCCAACTCCTGCGAAGACCGATCGCTCGCACGGCGCCCCTGGCGCTCGTGTACGAGTGGCGACTGGGTCAGGTCCGTGGATTCCACTTCCTGGCGGAGCAGCTTCCCATCGAGGCCCTGGTAGCAGATCCATCCGAAACGTCCCAAGGAGATCCGACATGAAGCCCGAGACCCGGCGTGGAGCCAGCAAGACGACCCGATCCGACGGCTCCTCCACATCCGCACCCGAGACCCCGAGCCCCGTCAAGAGAGACGGACCGGACCGCAGCCCCGAAGCCGGTTACGAACAACGCCTCCGCGAGATCCGCGCCATCGCGGACCGCTGCGCCGAGCTGATGGGACCGGGCCCCTCCGCGGTGGAGCACGGCGACCTGCTCTACGACGACAAGGGCCTCCCTCGGTAATCCCCGCCGAGAGCCCTCGGCGGCGGCGGCCCTCCGTGACGGTCCAGTCGTGGCGGGCTCTCGGAACTCTGGGGCGAACCTTTCCTGCCGCTGACGTCAGTCCTCGCCCAGCTCCAGGCCCGCGCGCATGGCCGCTCTCACGACAACACCGCGTTGTCCGGACACGCAGAAGCTGCTTGAATGGAACACGTCGTGATTGAAGCGATCCACAAATGAGGCGCTTACGGGAAATCGCCTCGCTTGCGCACCTTGCCGTTCGCCGGACCATCGAATCACAGCATTGCTCGCAATCGCGAGTACAAGATTGGGGATCGCGTCCCTGCGCACGCCGCCATACGGTTGCTTGACGACGGGAGTCGTCCCCGACAGGAACTGGCCACTCACCCTTCGGGACAGCCCATAGAAGAGACCCCGACTCTCCATGTCCGGCATGAGCTTCTCCTCAATAGATCCAACGACACGGACACGAGCGTTGTCAAGCGCCCTCTTCTCCGATTGGGCGAGCTGCTCGCGCTCGCTCCCTGCGCCGGCCATTGCTTCGCAATGCATCTGGGTTTCTATTCCGTCCAGCACATCACTGCGGAGGAACTGCGTCACCGCGAATTCATCCAGAAGACTGCGGTCATTCTCGCTCAGGTCCACACACCCTTGGTTGGAGAGCGCCGCTTTCCGATTCCGAGACAACACGGGCGCGACCCTGCCCTCGAGATGACTCAGTACGTTCTCCGTGGAAGGATCGACTGAACCGTCGTGCCGGCGTATTGAATAGGCATTCTTGGCGACGAGCGCTTTCCGAACTGTTGTTCTGAACAGGCGCCCTCGTCGTTCAGATGTCCTGCTCACACACCAGAGTTGCTGTTCGTCATCCGCAAAGTGCCGCAAGAGACACTGCGGCACTCGATGGTGACGTCTGGAGGGCTTGCTTCTTGGCGCCAAGATTGAGCGGCAGACGGTTTGGGTTCAGCCGGGCGACGTAGCCTCTTCCACGAATCGACGGATCGCCGAAGCAACATCATCCGCCGCGGCGCCAGCCACGCGACCGGACGCCGCAAGGAGCCGCTTCGGGATTCGGAAGCCGTGGTCGGCGTCCTCGATCCACACTATCCGGCCGCCAGCGGACGCGACCGTGGCCTCCATGAAGTCACGCGGGGCGAAGGGATCCCGACCGCCACTCACGAACAGCGTGGGCACGGGAATCCGGGCGAGGTGCTCCGTCCGGGCGAGCGGGACTTCGCGCCGACCCGGTGGCCGGAGCGGATAGGCGAGGAATACGCCGCCGGCCACCCGGGGCATTGACGCCCGGTCCAGGTCGGCGAGGAAGAGGGAAGCCATCCGCCCCCCGAAGGATCGGCCACCGACAAAGAGCGGTCCCGGATAGCGCTCCGCCGTCCAGGCGGCGACGGCGCTGACCGCCCGGATGGCAGTCGTCGGATGGTCGGGCCGCCTTCGGCCCGCTTCCGCTGCGGGGAGGTTGAACCGCAGGGCGCGGAATCCACGCCCGGCCAGGCGGCCGGCGAGCTGGACCAGGCCCGGAGTGTCGAGCGTCCCCGAGGCGCCGTGGGTCAGGGCGACCGTGGGGGTGTCGGGACCCGCGCCTTCGGGCTCGTGAACCCGGGCCGTCAGTTCCCCGGAGCGGCCGTCGGGAAGCCGGAAGTTGGTCGGAGGGAGGTCCGTCATTGGGGAGGGGTGAAGCCGAGGATGCGCTTGCCCAGCGCGGATGCCACGAGGGCGACGGCGAGCTCGGCGGTCTGGTTCCGGAGATCGTGGATCGGGTTCACCTCGGCGATCTCGAGCGAGCGGAGGCCGCCGCTGGCCGCCGCCCGCTCCATGATCGTGTGCCCTTCCCGGTAACTCAATCCACCGGGTTCAGGCGTTCCGGTCCCTGGCGCAACGGTGGGATCGAGCGCATCCATGTCGAAGCTCAGATGGAACCCGTCGGTCCCGTCGAGGACGCGGGCCAACGCTTCCTCGGCGACCGGGCCGATCCCCCGCAGGTCGACCTCCTCCATGGTGTAGACCCGGACGCCCAGATCAGCGACGACCTGCGCCTCCGCCGGATCCACGCTGCGGACGCCGATGAGAGCCACATGCTCCGGACCAACCCGCGCCGTCCCGGGCGCGAAGCCCCCGATGCGGGTGAGAGCCCCGGGGCCGCGCCCGAGGATCGCGGCGACCGGCATGCCGTGCAGGTTGCCGCTCGGGCTCGTCTCCGGAGTGTTCGCGTCGGCGTGGGCATCCACCCAGATCAGGCCGAGCCGCTCCGTCCGGCCACCCGCGCCCCGCGACGGATCCCCCGCCCCGGCCATCCCGGACACCGTTCCAAGCCCGATCGAGTGATCACCGCCCAGAACGAGCGGAAACCGCCCGCGGTCACGGAACCCGCGCACGCGAGCGGCTAGTTCATCAAGAACGGGCGCCACCTGATCCAGATACCGCGCATCGGGCGCGCCGAACCCGTCCAGCGACTCGGCAACCGGACACACGAGGTTGCCGGCGTCCTCCAGCTCCCGTTCCAGGTCGCGGACCCGATCCGCGAGTCCCGCCCGCCGCAGAGCGGACGGCCCCATGTCCACCCCTCGGAGCCCGGCCCCCAGGTCCAGCGGAACCCCGAGCACGCTGACCGGCTGCCCCGACATGGCTCGATCCTACTGCGGCTGGGAACCCCGGACGCATCGCCCGCAGCGTCACCATGTCGTTCTTCGCGCCGCCTCAGCCCGCAATCCTCCGCCACGCGGCGCGAGGCCGCTCACAGGAAAGGGAATCCTCCAGTCGTGGCCCGCACAGCCTGCACCGCCTGCTCGAGACTCCCCGCACCGGAAAGGCGTGAGCGACCCGGATGGCCAGCTTCCGTTCCCCCCACGAGGGCGAAGTGCACTCGGCCATCCGAACGGAAATCCATCCCGAGCCGCCCCACCGTCGCATCCAGCCATTCCACCATGAGCTGGCCATCTCCGTCGGCCACGATGCCGGGCGACTGGACTCGATAGCTCGTCAGAAACCGACACAGGGTCTCGACGGAGCCGAGGGAGATCTCGTCGTCGTCCGGGTCGTCGCGAAGCCTGCCCGCCAGATCCCGAATCCGCTCACCTACGCCGCCTGGCAGACCCGAGAAGCGTCCCAGAACCTCGTCGAGTGCGCTGTCGCTCGGCTCCTTGACGTTGGTCCAGACCACTTCGGTCTCGCTGTTGCCCGGTCAGCGTGGAAGCCGAGTCGAGGTCGTTCCGGCGCGTACTCCTTCGAGCTCGCGTCAATCAGGAGGGAATTCGACCGCCCGCCCCATACACGCAGCCGCGAAGGTCCTGGATGATGGCCTTCTTGGCTTCCATCTTCCACCCTCTCCCGGACGGATGTCGAGCCCAGCAAACGTGACGGCCCTCGAAGCAGGGATGTGTGCTCAGATGTCCGCTGAGTCGCCTGCTGAGAACCAGGATCACTTCCGGACGGAGGTCCGCCATGACGTCACGAAAGGGCGCATCCGCTTCTCGCCAGTGCTGCGCCCGAGGGGCCACGCGGGGCCCATCTCCCATGAGGCTCTGGAAATAGTTGTAGAACGCAACATCGCCCCAGACGTCAGAGCGAGACGCTCCATCTAATTCCCTGCGATCCGCGATCCCGAGCATTAGCATCGAAGCTCCGGTAAAGAAGCGATGTAGTCGTGACCGATACTTCTGGACGACGTCGCTCGTCGTGAAGTTGGAATCAGTTCCATAATGAGACTCCCCGAGCACTAGGAGTCGTATTCCGAAGCGGCTCTGGCGGCCATACCGCTCGCCGCGCCAGGGCGGGAATGGGACGTGGGTTCGAGTGTTTTGGTCAGTGGACAACGGATGACCTCCTTGGTCGTTCTATCGGTAGACCCACCCGGCATGCGCGAGTATGCCTCGCTTCGCCGCCAGCCTACTCCACGAGCGCCTTGAACGCCGCGTGCGCGGCGTTCGAATCGAACTCGACGCTGATTCGCGTCCAGAGGTTGGCCGGCAGGCCGAACAGCTCCTTTCTCGCTCAGATCGGCATCAGCAGCTCCACGGCGAGCTCGGGGATCTCGCCCGGCCTTGGGAGCCCCTCCACCGAGCCCCCGAGGTTCAGCGCGCCGACCAGGATGGCCCCACCGCAGACGCTCCGCTCCACAGGCCCCCAACGAAAGCGCCAAGTGCCGACAGTCCGAGTCCTGTCCCCCGCGGCGTTGAACTCAGGCGCGCTCTTCTCTCCGAGCTGGATCTCGCTGAGCAGCGCCCGCGCGGTGCTATTCATCGTCGCCGTCCGGCGAGGGATCCGCAGGCCGGAGATCGAGCGTCACCCTGACCCAGGCACCCTCCCGGTTCTCCTCGATCAGCGGTTCCCTGCCGTTGGATTCCTGCATCGCGCGCTTGATGGACAGCCAGCCCTGGCCGCGCCTCCTCATCAGCCCCATGCCCACGGCGTAATTCGTCATGTCGATGTTCCGGAGACGTGAGCCCGCTCCCGCCCGGACGCGGTGGAGAGTCATGTGCCGGGGAACGACACCGGGGCTCGTGACCTCGATCCGGTTCCGGAAGACATCCACTTCAACGGACGATGCTGTGAGTGCGTAGTCCCGGTGGAACACCGCATTCACGACGGCCTCCCGAAGCGCCATGACCGGCAGCACATCGCCAGCGGCGTGTCGCGGATCGAAGAGGTCCGCTCGCTCAGCCAGGCGCTCCAGCCAGTCCATCGTCCCGGTGACCTGCTCGTCCAGCCGCCCGCCCGCCTCCATCGCGAGAAGTACGCCGGACTCCCGGCTCTCGCCACGGTACGCGGTGTTCCGGACGAGAAACCTCCGCGTCTCAGGGAATCCCTGTGGTTCGCGGCCGAACGCGAGGACCCCGAAGACGGTCGGCCCGTGTGTCCCGAAGAACTCTCCCGTGACTCCCAGGTTCTCGTAGTCCTCCAGCAGGGGAGGTTGCTCAATTCGTATGCCAGTCAGACCCCTTCGCTCCAGATAGTCCCGAAAACAATCCTCGTCGAGGTCCTTCACTCGCGCACCGTAGATCGTCGCGTCCTCCGAGAAGGGAGGAGCGGGCCCGATCATCACCGCCTCCTCCTCCCCCCTCCAACGAATATGGGAAGGGGGCACGGCGTTCAGGTGATGGCCAGGTTCGCGAGCTGGCCGGCTGGGCCTCGTCCGGCGTTCGTCCGGCTGGCGGTCGTTCGGACGAGCGGAATCGATTTCAGCGACGCCCGGAGGGCCGGCGCCCTTCCGTTCGCCACCGCCAATACATGAACTGAACCTGGAGCACTCCTCGAGGGACGGTAACTCACAAGTGGTTCGATGCGGGGCTCGGCGCGCGGGCTACGCTCCGGGGCGCGATGCCCTACCGGTCGCTGGCGGAGGCGGTTTCCGACCTGGAACGTCACCGGATGCTCGTTCGGGTTTCCGAGGAGGTCTCCGGTCATCTCGAGGTCGCCGAGGTGCAGCGGCGCGTCTATGCGGCGAAGGGTCCCGCCGTGCTCTTCGAGCGGGTCACCGGCTCTGCGTTTCCCTGCGTCTCGAATCTGTTCGGGACGCCGGAGCGGGCTCGCTTTCTGTTGCGCCACGGGCTGGAGGCGGCGAAGGCCGCCGTCCGCTACCGGGCCGCGCCGGGTCGGCTCTTCCAGGACCTCCTGCGCGAACCGCGGACGCCGCTGCGCGCGGCTTCGGCCGGGATCAATTCCCTGCCCCGGCGGGTCCGCCGACCGGCGAGCCAGGCCCGCCAGCTTTCGCTTGCGGAGGTTCCTCGCATCACCTCGTGGCCGGATGACGGCGGCCCGTTCATCACGCTGCCGCAGGTCTTCACCGAGCCTCCCGACCCCCGGCCCGGGCCGCTCGGCGCGCCGCTCTCCTCGAACGTCGGGATGTACCGGATCCAGCTCGCCGGGAACGAATACGGCCCCGACGAGGCCGGGATGCACTACCAGCTCCACCGCGGCATCGGGATCCACCACACCGAGGCGGAGCGGCGCGGTGAGGCGATGCGGGTCAGCATCTTCGTGGGGGGGCCGCCGGCGCACACCCTCGCGGCGGTCATGCCGCTGCCCGAGGGGCTCAGCGAGCTCCTGTTCGCCGGAATGCTCGCCGGGAGGCGGTTCGGCTGGAACCGGCGCGAGGACGGGTTCGTGGTCTCGGCCGACGCCGACTTCACGATCACCGGGTTCGTCGAGCCGGGCCGGACGCTGCCCGAGGGTCCGTTCGGCGATCACCTCGGCTACTACAGCCTGACCCATCCCTTCCCGGTGCTGCGCGTCACGCGGGTGACCCACCGCCAGGGAGCGGTCTGGCCCTTCACCGTCGTCGGGCGGCCGCCCCAGGAGGACACGACCTTCGGGCAGCTCATCCACGAGATCACCGAGCCCATGGTCCCGACGACGCTGCCCGGCGTCCACTCGGTCCACGCGGTGGACGCCGCCGGGGTGCACCCCCTGCTGTTCGCAGTGGGCAGCGAGCGCTACTCGCCCTTCACCGGGCGGCGGCCGCAGGAGCTGTGGACCATCGCCAACGCGATCCTCGGCTTCGGGCAGTGCTCGCTGGCGAAGTACCTGTTCATCGCGGCGCGGGAGGACGACCCCGACCTTCGGGCCGGCGATGTGGCCGGCATGCTGGATCACGTCCTCCGCCGGGCGGATCTCGCGAGTGACCTCCACTTCCAGACCCGGACCACGATCGACACGCTCGACTACTCGGGGGAGGGGCTGAACGCCGGCTCGAAGCTCGTCATCGCCGGGGCCGGTCCGGAGCGCCGGAAACTCGTTTCCCGGGCGCCCGGGCCGGTGGCGGCGGGCCTTCCCGCCGGATTCGGGGGGCTCGCCTCGGTCCTCCCCGGCGTCTTCGTCCTCGGTGGGCCCGGCTTCTCCTCCTACGACGCGGTGGATTCGGATCTCGCGCCGCTGTGGGAAGCGCTCGACGCCGCCGAGCGCGGGGGCGCGGACCTCACCGGCATGCCGCTGGTCGTGCTGTGCGACGACCCGGCGTTCGCCGCCGAGAGCCTGCGGAACTTCCTGTGGGTCACGTTCACCCGCTCGAATCCCTCACACGATGTCCACGGCCGGCGGGCGCGGATCCGCCACAAGCACTGGAGCGCGGTGGAGCCGGTCCTGATCGATGCGCGGCTCAAGCCGCACCACGCCCCGCCGCTGATCGAGGACCCGGAGGTCAACCGCCGGGTCGACGCGCTCGCCGCTCCCGGCCGTCCCCTCCACGGAGTGATCTGACCGGCGAGTGCGGGGCAGTGCGGCCCCGCCGCCAACGCGTGATTCTTACGGAGCTTCTCCGAGGTTCCAGACGATGGTTCCCACCACGATCCGCCCGGGGGCGAGCACGGCCCGCGCATCGGCGCTGATCGGGTAGGCGGCGTTCAGCAGGTTCCGGCCGGAGACGCGCAGTTCCGCGCCCTCGCTGAGCGGGACCCCGACCGCGGCGTCCACCCGGGCGTAGGCGTCCATCTCGGTTTCGGTGGGGCCGGGTTCGCCGTCGGCGGCGAAGGCGTGGACCACGAGTTCGGCGAAGGCCCGCTCGCGCAGGATTCGCCGGAGGCCGGCGCGAACGCTCGCGGGAGGCACGCCGTCGAGCGCGTCGCCATTCCCGGCGACGCCGGTGGCGAGCGATGCCCCGAGGTCGAGCCCGAATCTCCCGCCGGAGCCCTCGAGCTGCATCTCGAACTCGAGGCCCGAAAGGAGCGCCTCGCCCCGGTTCCGGAAGTGGTAGCGGTCCACGCCCATCTCGTAGCGCTCGACCAGATCGCGGATCCGGTAGCGGTAGGCGTGGAACCCGAGCCGGGCGGCGCCCTGGACGATCCGGAAGGAGACATCGGACTGCAGCGAGCGTTCCGGGCGGAGGTCCGGGTTCCCGAAGGCCGCGCCGCGGCCGCTGACGCCGGTGTAGTAGCGGTCGGAGAGCGTCGGATCCCGGAAACCGCGGGAGAGCTGCCCGGTGAGCGACCCGCCCCGGAAGATGTCGGCCCGCAGCGCCACGAACCCGCTCAGCGCCCCGTGCTCGGTGCGGTGCGGCGAGCGCGCCTCCGACGGACCCGAGCGGGTGGCGACGCCGGCGAGGCGAACGCCGCCGCTGCCGGAGAGCGCGTTGTGGAAGCGGTTCTCGGCGTGCGCGTAGAGCGAGAGCTCCTCCCGGTGCGCGCCGTCGAGAAGCGACCGGAACACCGGTCGGCCGTCCTCGCCCGGATGGATTTCCGGGCCGGGGAAGAGGGGGAACGCCTCGTTCCCGGAGAGCCGCGTCGAGGAGCCGAGGCCGAAGCGCGACAGGAACTCGAGCCCGAGTTCGAGGCGTCCCTCGCCCAGCGGCCGGACGCCGCGCGTCCGGAACATGAAGTCGCGCGCCTCGACCTCGGAGTCGGCGACGGAAGAGCCCACCGGGTCACCCGACTCGCGGCGGGTCACGAGGCGCTGCGCGCCGAGGAACATCGTGGCGTCCAGCCGCGCGAACCCCCACCGGGGCAGCAACTGATAGTCGGCCACCAGCCGGGTCGAGTCCTCCACCGGATACGACGTGCGCGAGGGCGTGAGCCGGGGCCGGCCGACATTCCGCCCGGCGTCCACCTGGACCGAGGTCGCGAGGACGCCGCCCGCGACATCACGGACTCCCCGGAGCAGGAACCCGTAGTCCTCGGCGCCCGAACCGGCGACCACGCCCTCCGGGCTGCGGTAATCGGAGAACACCCGGCGGCGCGCCTGCGCCAGCAGGCCGGTCCCGAGGGCGGAGCCGGACGCCTCGACCCCGAAACTGGTCTCCGGCAGGCCCGTCCCCAGCGTCCCCCGGAACCGGGCGGCGAAGGGATCGTCGGGCGATGGCCGGCGGGTCCGCGCGTGGATCACGCCGCCGAAGGCGTCGGAGCCGTAGGCCACCGGCGATGGCCCCCGCACGACCTCGACCGCCTCGAGGAAGAACGGGTCGAGGAACGTGGCGCTCGGCCCGGCCCGGCGCTCGGTCACGATCCGCGCCCCGTCGAGGAGCAGCACCGTCCGTCCCCGGGAGAGACCGCGGATCGAGGGGACGCCGGCGTGGAGGTCGCTGCTCCGCCCGCCACCGGGAACCGCTTCGAGCACATCGGTCAGCCGGGGCGCCTGGCGGGTGCGGATGGACTCTCCCCGGATAACCGCCGGGGCGCTCCCCGGCGTGGCTTCGGTGTGGGGAACGGCCCCGCTGGTGACCGTCACCGTCTCGGTCAGCGCCAGCGGCTCCACCCGGATCTCGGACGCGTCCTCGAGCGACTCGAGGAAGACGGGTGCGGTGTATCGCTCCCCGGGGAGCACGACGAGCACGTGGAAGGGGGGCGCCGGCGCGGGCGTCCACTCGAACCGGCCGTCGGCGTCGGTCGTGGCCGACCCCGGGACCCCCAGCACCTGGACGATGGCGCCGACCGCCGGCTCGCCATCGGGAAGCAGGACCCGCCCCTCGAACGCCGCCGCCGGGACGGCGAGGAGGACCGCGGCGCTCAGACCGGGGAGCAGTCGCCGCGCGCTCATGCCCGTGAATCTAGCCGCCGAAACCGTTCTCCCTACTTCCTGCCTCGGGCTACCGCAAAGGCGGCGCCGAAGAGACCCGAGATCACCGCCAGCACGACGACGCCTCCGACCTGCACCCAGTCCTCGAAGGCCGCCGGGTTCAGCAGCGGCGCGAGCCCGGCGGTGATCCGGAAACCGGCCTCCGGTTCGAGCCGCATCGCCTTGAGCGCCCCGAGGCCTACCGCGAAGGCGAACACAACGCCGCCGCCGAGGAACGCCGAGACCGCGAACCGGCGCCAGATCCCGGCGGTGAGCGTGACAACGGCCGACTCGGCCGAGCCCCCGAGCCGGATCTTCGGATCGCGGACCCCGATCGGCGAGAAGCGATGGAGGAGGACGAGCCCGGGAATGCCCATCGCCATCGTCGATAGGAAGAAGGTTCGCCAGCCGATGGCGTCCACCGCGAACCCGCTGAACGGCCCGGCGAGCAGGCGGGGCAGCGCGAAGAGCCCCGAGAACAGCGCGTACTGGGTCGCGGAGAACCGCTTTTCGGTGATGCGCAGCAGGAGCACCGAGAACGCTCCGGTGCCGAGCCCGCCGCTCAGCAGCTCGAATGCGGAGGCCCCGTACATCCAGGCGAGGCTCCCCTCGGCGCTGGCGACGAAGAAATACCCGAGGTTCGAGAAGACCTGGAGCGCCCCGAAGATCCAAAGCGCCGGCCCCAGCCCGACGAGGGTCGTGAACACGCCGCCGGCGAAGGTGCCGACAAGGGTGGCGGCGAGGCCGACGGTCCCGAGGGCGATGCCGCGGTGCGCCGCGGTGTAGCCCATGTCGATGAGAAACGGGCGGGTAAGCGCCTGGGCGAGGTTGTCGGCGAACTTGTAGAAGAAGACGAACGCGAGGATCTCGAAGGCCCGCGGACGCGAGAGCGCCTCGAGGAACGGCTTCCACACCGCGTCGCGGAGCGTCCTCGGCGGGATGAGCCGCTCCTCGGGCTCGGGTGAGCGCCAGGTGATGAGCAGCAGCGGCAGGTAGATGAGGCCGAGGAAGATGTTCACCACGCCCCAGCCGAAGACCGCCGCGAGGCTGATCGCGCCGCCCCCGGCGACGAGCATCGCGGCGCGGTAGACCGCGACCCGCGCCCCGACGGCCACCCCGTGCTCCTCGGGACGCAGCACCTCGACCGCGTAGGCGTCGAGGGCGATGTCCTGCGACGCCGAGGCGATCGCCACCGCGAGGGCGAGCGCCGCCACCACCCAGATCGCCTCCGGATGGTCCCCGACTCCGCCGAGGAGCACGCCGAGCACGAGGAGCCCGACCTGGCAGACCGCGATCCAGCCGCGCCTTCGACCCCAGAACCCGGGGATGTAGCGGTCCATGAACGGCGACCACAGGACCTTGAAGGCCCACGGGATCTGGGCGAGGTTGAACAGACCCACGATCCGGATGTCGACGCCCACGTCGCGCATCCAGTCCGGGATCGCGTACCAGACGAGCCCGAGAGGCAGCCCCGAGGAGAACGAGAGGAGCGAGACCGAGAGCGTTCGCCCCGAGCGCGCCGCCGCCAGCAGCGAGCGAAGACCCGTCATCCGGCGTCGCCCTCGCGGAGGAGGCGCAGGCGATGGACCAGAGTCCCGACCGCCGCCGTCGCGAGCGAACCGGCGAGCACGTCCCAGGTCCAGGCCAGCGGGAACCCGGCGAGGCGCACCGCGGCGGGGGCGAGGAAGCCCGCCCCCATCCCCGCGAGCACCGCGCCCGAGGAGGTGCGCGGGGCGAACAGCGCCAGCCCGAAGGCCCCCACCGTGGGACCCGACGCGTAGGAGAGGACCGAGAGGCCGGCCTCGAGCGCCGAGGGGGCGCGCTGGGCGATGAGCGCCACGACGGTCTGGACCAGCCCCCAGACGACGACGAACTGCCGTCCCACCCGGACCTGACGCCCTCGCGCGCTCTCCGCCCCCTCGCGCCGGGTGCGCCACGGCAGCCAGAAATCGCGGACGGTGGTCGAGGCGAGGCTCACCAGCGAGGGCGAGAGCGCGGCGGCCACGACCGCCGCGAGCGTGATCCCCGCTCCGACCCCGCCGATGTTCTCGGCGACGAACGTCGGGAGGACCTCATCGGGCCGGGCGAACTCGCGGCCGCCGTAGACGCTCCACAGCCACGCGCCGATGCCGAGGAACAGGCAGAACTGGACGAGGGCGCCGACGCCGGAGAGCACGAGGCCCACCTGGGCGTGCCGCAGCGAGCGCGCCGCAAGCAGCCGCTGGGCGAGGTACTGGTCCGCCCCGTGGGTCGCAAAGGTGAGGAATGCGCCGCCGAGCACGCCGGCGAAGATGGTGTAGGGGACACTCAGGTCGAGGCTCGGGACGAGCACCCGGAACTTCCCGGCTTCGGAGGCCGCCCCGACCCACTCGAAGCCGCCGCCGGAGCCCTCCATCCCGGAAAGCGCGAGGACGATGACCCCGGCGCCCGCCAGGTAGACCGCGAGCTGGATCGTGTCGGTCCAGATCGTGGCCCGCACGCCGCCCTCCTCGGAGAACGCGACCATCGCGGCGGCGAGCGCGAGGATGCACCACCACTCCGGGACCCCGGCGACGATCGACACCATGAGCGCCGCGGCGTGGAGCCGGACCCCGTCCGCCAGGTTGCGGTAGACGAGGAAGATCGCCGCCGCCGCGCTCCTCACCCGCGTCCCGAACCTGTGGAGCAGGAGCTCGTAGGAGGTGACGACCTCGCCGCGGAAGTAGGCGGGCAGCAGCCAGAACGCGATCCCCACCCGGCCCAGCACGAAGCCCAGCGCGAGCTGGAGGAACCGGAAGTCCCCCTCGTAGGCGAAGCCCGGAACCGAGGTGAAGGTCAGGACGCTCGTCTCGGTCGCCACGATGCACGCGGCGACCGCCCACCAGGGCGCCGAGCGGCCGGCGAGGAAGAACCCCTGAACTGTCCGGTCCTTCCTCCCGATCCAGACCCCGAAGGCGGTGATCGCCGCCAGATACCCCCCGACGATCAGGAGGGTGGCGAGGGACATCCGCGGGGGATTGTGCGCGAAGCCCGGACCAGCCCGGGCGTCAGACCTTCACGATCCGGCCCTTCGAGGTGATCCGGAAGCCGTCGGGGAGGACCTTCTCCACCGCGGGGCGGCGGCCGCGGATCTCCCAGCCGAAGTCGGCGAAGAGCCCGGCGATTTCGATGCGGACCCGGAGCGAGTCCTCCTCCTCGGCGACCAGCGCTAGGAGCAGCGCTTCGCGGGTCGCCTCGTCGCGCGCTTCGCGGAGCGCCCGAACCACCGCCAGCCGCACCGTGTCGTCGGCGCTTCCGAGGCAGCGGACGAGGCCTTCCCCGACGCCGGGGACCGGCAGACCCGAGACGAAGTCGATGATCTGCGCCGCCTTGGGGCCCCGGATCGTCACCGGATCGCCGTCGCCGAGCACCGAGAACAGGAATTCGGCGAGCTCGGAGTCGGGGATCAGGGCGCGGAGCGCCTCCATGGCCCAGGTGACCTCGTCGTGGCCGCGCAGGAAGCGCCGCAGTGGTTCGGCCGCCGGAGCGCCGAACTCGACGAGCAGGTCGCGGACCCAGCGCTTTTCCTGGTCGTCCTGCTCCAGGTTGCCGGCGGTCATGGTGAACCGGCGCGCCAACTGGTAGATCGCCTCCGGGGTCCCGGTCGCGACAAGACGGTCGGCGGCGGCGGCGCGGGCCTCGGGCTGGGCGTAGCGCTGGGTGAGCGTCTTCGCCGCCCGTCGCACCCGGGCGGCCTCCCGGCCCTTGCTGCTGAGCAGCTCGAGCATCAGCCGCCCCCTTCGCCGCCGATCTCGCGGAGCGGGAGGTTCCCGAGCCGGTAGCGCTCCCAGCCCCGGTAGTCGAAGTGCCACCACTCGTTCTCGTAGACGGTGAAGCCGTCGCGCTCCATCTCCCGGCGCACCAGCTCGCGCAGCCACCGCTGGCGCGAACTCCCGCCGACGTAGCCCGGGAAAGCGCGCTCCGAGAACTCGTCGTACCCCGAGACGGTCGGCTCGGGGGCGCCGGTCGCCAGATCGTGGAGCCCGAGGTCCACCGCCGCGCCCCGGTTGTGCCGCGATCCGGACGAGGGGTCGGCGACGAAGATCCGCTGATGTTCGGGGGTCGCGTCGAAAAACATCTTCGTGACCCGCCACGGGCGGTAGCCGTCGTGGACGGTGATCCCCAGACCGTGATCGGCGAGCGCGCGGTGGACGCGGACGAGCGCCTCCGCCGCCGGGCGCTGGAGGAAGGCGTCGGCGACCTCGTAGAAGGCCGCCGCCATGAAGTTGTCGGTCCCGGCGTAGCGCACATCGAGCCGGATCGAGTCGTCGAGGTCGGTGATCCGCACGAGGTCCGACTCGACGAAGTCGCCCTCCTCGACCGGCGGTTCGGCGTCCGCCGCGAGCGCCCGGAGCTCGTCGATGGGAAGCTGCGGCTCGATCCGGAACGTCCCCTCGCCGGGGCCGTCGCGGCGCGGGAAGACGATCCCGGAGAGCGACACGCCGGTGACGGCTCCATCGTCGCCGCGAAGGAACTCGAAGGACTCCCCGGGATAGAGGCCGCGGTCCGGGTAGTGGAAGCGGTCGGGATCGTCCGGGTCGGCGGTCAGCACCGCCCGCTCCAGCCACTCGATCAGCACCGCGAGCGCGCCGTCCTGCTCAAAGACGAAGAGGATGTTGTGGTCCCAGCCGTACTCCCCCATCAGGGGCAGGAACCGCGCCGGCGGCGGGGGCGGAAGGGGGTCGGGCGCCCGGCGGAACACGCCGCCTCCGGGCTCGACGGTGAGCGTCGTCTCCTCGCCCTCTCCGCGGACCACGAGGCGCGGCCCGAAGGTCAGGCGGGAGTCGGCCACCAGGGTCAGCGCTCCCGGTTCGGGGTCGGGCGCGGTCGAAGCGCGCAGCTCGAAGCTGGCGCCCGCGGTCTCCATCTCGAGCCGGTGCTCTTCCGGGCCGCGGGACGGATCGGCGCGGGCGAGGAGCCGCACTCGGGCCCCGGCGGCGGCGCCCTCGCCTTCCCAGCGCCCGTGGAGCCGGCCTGCGACCCCGGCCGGGAGCGGCGCGGACCCGGCGTAGGCCACCGGGTCGCCCGACTCGCGGGTGAGGAGCTCCAGCAGCGCCTGCTCCACGATCCGGCCCGCCACCGCGTTCGTGAAGTCCACCGAGCTGACCGCGACCGCGCCGAGCCCCACCTCGGGAAGGAACGCCAGCTCGGTGGAGAACCCGTAGATCGCGCCCCCGTGGCCGACCCGGCGGTAACGCCTCCCCTCGGGCGCCTCGAGGTGACCGAGGTGGAAGCCGAGGCCGAACCCGGTGGCGTCCGCGCTGTCCTGCTCGCCGGGGAACTGGACGCGCCACATCTCGGCGAGGCCTTCGGAGTCGAGGACGCCGGGCAACTCGCCCCCGGCGAGCAGCGTCAGGAACCGGCCCAGATCGCGGACCGAGGTGACCATCGTCCCGGCGGGCGCCATCCCGAGCGGGAAAGAGGGGGCCGGGAACTCGCGTCCGTCGTAGCTCCACATGAGCCCGTCGGCGAGCCGGTCGGCCGGAGCGGCGGCGAGCGAGAACCAGCTCGAGTCGAGGCCAAGCGGCGCGAGGACCTCGCCGGCCACCGCGTCGGCGAACGGGCTCCCCGACGCGTGCTCGAGAACCCGTCCCACGACGGCGATCGCGGCGTTCGAGTACTTCTGCCGGGCGCCCGGAGGGAACACCAGCGGGACCCCGTTCAGGCTGTCCACCGTCGCCTCGAGCGTCGGCGACGAGTCGTCGAAGTAGTGGCCCACCAGCGGCTCGCGCACCAGTCCGGCGCGGTGCGCCATCAGCCGCCGCAGCGTGATCCCGTCGGCCGGCTCGCCGGCCGCTCCCGGCGCGAATCCGGGGAGCGCCTGCGCGACCTCGGCGTCGAGGTCGAGGGCGCCGCGCTGGTGGCGCGCCACGACCGCGATGTCGGTGAACAGCTTGGACACCGAGCCGACGCGGAAGAGGGTGTCGGCGTCCGCGGCAACGCCGGGCCGGGCCTCGCCGAACCCCTCCGCCCAGACGATGCGGTCGCCGTCGGTGAGCGCGACCGCCACCGCCGGGATCGCCTTGTGCTCCATCTCGGCGTCCACGAAGTCCCCGAGCCGGGCGGCGAGGTCTTCGTAGCCGGGCGACGGGCCGATGACGGCGGGCGCCTCTGAGACCGGGGCGCCGCAGCCGGCGAGCGCGACGGAGAGCGCCGCCGGCGCCAGGAAGCGGGCGAGCGGCGGGCGGGCTCCCGCCGGTCGCGAGCCGCGGCGGCGCTTGCCGGCGGTCACCGGCGGTCCGCCGTGGGGAGCGGGGTCGGAACGTCGGCCCACACCGGGTCCTCCAGCGTGTCCGGGGCCGGGCCGCCGAGCTCCCAGCCCGCCGGACGCCCGCCGAGGGCGTCATCGAAGAAGTCGCTCACCCGGTTCCAGAAGACCCCCCTCGGGGGGTAGCTGTCGAAGCCGTGCTCGCCGCCGGGCAGCAGCCAGCGGCGCGACGGCAGGCCGGCGGCGAGGCGCGCCTCGTGGAGCTCGAGGCTGTGGTCCGGCGGAACCTGGCGATCGCGGTCGCCGTGGATGAACAGCACCGGACCGGGCATCCCGGTGATGGCCTCGACCGGGCGCACATCGCGGATGCGGAGCCCGGTGCGCAGCCGCACGAAGAACGCCAGCGGGGTCCGGAGCGCGGCGTCGCCTCCCCGGACCTCGAGCATCGAGCCCGCCGCCCGCCAGAGATCGGCGTAGGGGGCGTCGAGCGCCAGCGCCGGAAGGTCGCCGAGTTCGGCGGCGGCGTAGATCGCCGAGGCGGCGCCGTTCGAGGTGCCGAACACCACGACGCGTCCGGGGTCGGCGTCCGGCCGCTCGCGGGCGAAGCGGACCGCCGCGGCCACATCGTGGCGCTCGTTCATGGTGTAGGTGATGTAGCGGCCTTCGCTGTTCCCCCGCCCCGAGAGATCAAAGGTGAACAGCCCGTAGCCGCGGTCGCGGAAGAACTCCGCGCCGTGGTCGAGCGCCTGGAACCGCGAGGAATGGGCCCCGTGGACCCAGACCACCGTCCGACCGTCGCCCTCTTCGGGGGGCGGGATCCACCAGCCCCGGATCCGGAAGCCGCTCCCCGAATCGAACTCCACCTCCTCGAACGGGAGTCCGAGGTCGCCGGGATGCCGCACGAACCGCACGAGCCGAACGTCGACCCGCGCCGGTTCGCCGTCCCGGACCACGTCGAGCGGGACCACGTCGCCGGCCTCCCGATCCCGGACCAGCGCGCGGAGGGCGGAGCCCATCGTGTCGTGCGGTTTGCCGTCCACCGCGACCACCCGGTCCCCCTCCTCGAGCCCGGCCTCGCGCCCTTCGGCGGAGACCCGGCGCATCACGAAGCCCCCGTTCTCGCGATCGGGCGAGGACCGGCCGAGGAAGATGATGCCGGGAGGCGGGCCGTCCTTCCTGGCCTCGACACCCATGTACCCCGGGCCGTCGGGGCTCCGGCGCAACCCGGTGGTGTACGCCAGCGCCATCCGGTCCAGCATCCGCGCACCGTAGAGCGCCGGGAGAAGGACCGCCGCGGCGATGACGCCGCCCACCAGCACGCGCCGGGGAACCCGCATGGCCCGGCATTCTACGGACCGCCCAGCCGGGGGGCGCCGCGCCGGACCCGGTCGGCAACAAACCGGGGGCCCCGCGCGTAAGGAAAGCAGGAGGAATGCCCGACGGCCCGATTCGCGATGCGGCGACCCAGGAAGGATCCCGGCGGCGGACCGCGGACGCGCCCTCCCGCCTCGACGACCGCGCGATCTCCGGGCTGGTCCGGGAGTGCCAGGAAGCCGAGGACCCCGACTCCGGCTTCGGAACCGAGTCCGCCGCCCGCGCCTGGGGCGCGCTCCACACCCACTTCCATCCCCGGATCACCGCGTTTTGCCGACGCGCCCTGCCGGGGAGCGACGGCGAGGACCTCGCCTCCGAGATCATGCTGAAAGCCCGGTTCCGGATCGCCTCGTTCGACCTCGCGCGTCCGTTCGCCCCGTGGCTCTACCGGATCGCCGCCAACCGCTGCTGGGACGAAGCCCGGCGCTCCCGGCGCTCCGAACCGCTGGACGATGAAGAGGCCGCCGGGCTGGTGGCGGAGGCGCCGAGTCCGCTCGAGCTGGTCGCCACCCAGGAGACCCGTGAGATGGTCCGCTCGGCGCTCGACCGCCTGCCCCGCCGTCAGCGGTTCGCGCTCACGCTGCGCTACCAGGCCGAACTCAGCTACCGCGAAATCGGCGAGGCGCTCGGGATCCCCCCGTCCCAGGTCGGCCCCGTGCTGCTCCGCGGCCGGCGCCGGATGCGCGTCCTCCTCGAGGCCGCCCCCGGAGGGGCCGACATCTGATGGCCCGAGGCGAAAGCTGCCGGTCCGAACTGGACCTCGCCGCGCTCCTCGACCAGGAGATGGACCACCAGATCGCGCTCGCGACCCGCCGCCATCTGACGCGCTGCCTCGAGTGCAGCGAGCGGTACGAGGCGCTCCGCAGCGAGCACCGGTTGCTCGAGGCCGCGATCTCCGTGGAAGAGGAGGAGACCCGCGCGGTGCGCCTCGAGTTCGGCTGGGTCGTCGCGGCCGGTCTGCTCCTCTCCACCGGACTCCTCGTGTTCCGCCGTCTGCTGTCGGAGGCGGGGGGCGCCGACGCCTCGCCGGTTCCGGAAGAACTGCTCACCCGGCTCGTCTACGGCCTGCTCCGCCTCGTCGACTTCGCCGCCATCCTGACCGAGATCTCCATCGGAGGCCTTCTCGCCATGACGCTCCTCGCCCTGACCCTCCTGACCGCCGCCGGCCGCCGACTCCGCCCGCGGGCCGCGCCCGTTCTTCTCGTCGGGGCGCTCGCAGCGACGCTCGCCGGCGTCCCCGCTCCCGCCGAGGCCTACGAGGTCCGCGCCGGACGCGAGGCCGACTGCCGGGTCGCCGAGGGCGAAGTGATCGAGGACGACCTCGTCCTGATGTGTTCGAACGCCGTCATCGCCGGCGTCGTCCGCGGCGATGTCTACTACCTGGGGGAGTCCGTCACGGTGAGCGGCCGGGTGGACGGCGATCTGATGGGCCTGTCGGAGCGCATCGACATCGAGGGCGAGGTTGGCCTCAGTTGGCGGGGCGCGGCCCAGACCGCGCGGATCCTGGGACGCGTGGAGCGCGGGGTCACCGCGGCCGGGCAGCTCGTCGAGATCCGGCCGCGCGCCTCCGTCGGCGGAGGGGTGGTCCTCGCGGGGGAACACCTCATCGTGTCCGGCCCGGTCGCCCGCTCGCTCTTCGCCGCCGGCGGCCGGGTCGAGCTGGACAGCTCGGTCGGGGGCGACCTGCGGGTTGCGGCGGCCGGGCTCGAGATGGGTCGGAGCGCCTCGGTCGGCGGCTCGGCGGAGTACCACGGGGACCGCGAGCCGGTCCGGGCGCCCGGCGCTCCGCAGATCGAGTGGATCCGCGACGAGCCCGAGGAGACGAGCGCGTGGGAGGCGGTCTCCGGAGTCCTCCGGGGCTTCGGGCGGGCCTTCGTCCTGGGCGCCTTCCTCGTCCTGCTCGCCTCCGGCTCGATGGCCGGGATCGCGGCGGTCGGCGGCCGGCCGCTCGCGCCGATGGGCGTCGGGGTGCTGCTCTTCGTCGGCCTCCCGTTCACCGCGCTGCTGGCGGCGATTACGCTCGTGGGGCTGCCGCTGGCGCTCACCCTCCTGGCGCTCTATCTCTTCCTGCTCTACGCGGCGCAGGTCGTGGCGGGCCTCGTCATCGGACAGGCGATCCTCGGACACGCCGACAGCCGCTGGCGGCGCCTGCTCCGGCTCGCCCTCGGCCTCGCGGTGGTGGCTGTCGCGGTCGAGATCCCGGTGGCGGGATTCGCGGTGAGCCTGCTCGTCATGTTCCTCGGGCTCGGCGCCGTCGGCCTGTGGGCGTGGAGGTCGAAGTCCACGGCGCTCGCGTGAGCCTGCGGGCCAGAAATCGAAACTTGCGCTTCGCGCCAGGTTTCGATTCGAGAGTTGCAAATTTGGGGAGGGGGACACCCCCTCCCCGGCCCTCCCCCCTATCTGCGTCGTCGCGCTCACGAGATCGTCAATGCGGGTCTGGGCCATCCACATCTACACACTCCGCACAGCCGCAGAGCAGGCGCCACAGAGCGCTCAGCTACCGGTGAAGTGAGACTCCGTACAATCCCGCGCCGCCATGGGCTGGATCTCCGATCTGATCTCCCCCAAGCGGGGCGAAGCCTCCCCTCCGCGCTGGCAGAGCGCCGCAGCCGCCGCTCCCCGGGAGGAGGCGCCGGACGCGCGGGAAGTGCGGATCGCCACCGCGGTGCTCCTTCTCGAGGTCTCGCAGGCCGACCACGAGGTGGACGACCGCGAACGCCGCGCCGCCGCGCAGGCCCTCCAGTCGGCCTTCGGGCTCAGCGCCGAGGAGACGTCCGGCGTTCTCGCCGAAGCCGACCGCCGCTCGGCGGAGTCGGTCTCGCTCTACGAGTTCGCGCGCGCCGTCGACCGGAGCTTTTCCGCCGCGCAGAAGGCGACGGTCATCGAGCTGCTGTTCCAGGTGGCCTTCGCCGACGCCACCCTCGCCGGCGAGGAAGAGCACCTGATCCGCAAGGCGGCGTCGCTGCTCCACGTTTCGCACTCCGCCTTCATCGCGGCGAAGGCCCGCGCGCGGGCGACGATGGAGGCCGCCGCCGGATCGCCGGCGAGCGGCTGAGCGAAGCCCCGCCTACCCGTCGAGAGCGTCCAGCACGGCGTCGGTGACCTCGCGGGTCCCGGCGCCGCCTCCCAGATCGCGGGGAAGGACATCGCCGTCCAGCGCGGCGTCCACCGCCGCCTCGATCGCGGCCGCCTCTTCGCCGAGGCCGAAGCTGTGCTCCAGCATGAGCGCCGCCGAGGAAATCGCCGCGAGCGGGTTCGCGACGCCCTGGCCGGCGATGTCGGGGGCCGAGCCGTGGACCGGCTCGTAGAGCCCGCCCCCGTCCCCCACGCTCGCCGACGGGAGCAGCCCCAGCGATCCGGCGAGCACCGAGGCCTCGTCGCTCAGGATGTCGCCGAAGAGGTTCCCGGTGAGCACGACATCGAACTGGCGCGGGTCCCGGACGATCTCCATCGCCGCCCGGTCCACGTACATGTGATCAAGCGCGACTCCCGGGTAGTCCCCGGCGAGGCCGGCGACGACCTCCCGCCATAGCGCCGAGGTCTCGAGCACGTTGGCCTTGTCCACCGAGAGGAGCCGTCCCCGGCGGCGCCCGGCGGCCTCGAAGGCCACCCGGGCGATCCGCTCGATCTCGCCGACGTCGTAGCGGAGGGTGTTCACCCCGACCCGGTCCGCGCCCTCCCCCGAGATCCCTCGCGGCGTCCCGTAGTAGAGGCCTCCGGTGAGCTCGCGCACGATGAGCAGATCGGTCCCGGCGATCGCCTCCGGGCGGAACGGGGAGTGCGGGAGAACCCGGCGGACGCGGACCGGCCGCAGGTTCGCGTAGGCGCCGAGCAGCTTCCGGAGTTCGAGGAGCGCCCGCTCGGGGCGCTCGGCGGCGGGCAGCCGGTCGTGCCGGGGGTCGCCGACGGCCCCCAGCAGGATGGCCGGCGCCTCGAGGCAGGCGGCGCGGGTCGCCGCCGGAAACGCCTCGCCGCCGCGGTCCCAGGCGGCCCCGGCGAAGTCGTGGCGCTCCACCTCGAGCCGGTGTCCGAAGCGCTCGGCCACCCGTTCGAGAATGCGCTCGGCCTCGGCGACGACGTCGGGACCGATCCCGTCACCCGGGAGACAGACGAACCGGAGGTCCATGGCGGCGCGGGATCGTAGCCGAGGCGTACACTGCGGACCGGCGCGTCACGAGCGCCGCCCGCCCTTTGGGTCTGCTCGACCGCTATCTCTTCCGGCTGCTGGGACCGGGGGCCTTCCTCGGCGTCGGGGTGTTCCTGTTCGCCCTGCTCCTGAACGAGCTGGTGCGGCACATCCAGTTGCTCGTCACCCAGCGGGCGAGCCCGGCGGTCATCGGGCAGGCGCTCCTGCTCCTGATCCCTGGCCTGCTGGTCGTCGCGGTGCCCAGCGCGCTGCTCCTCGGGATCCTGCTCGCGCTGAACCGCCTCGCCGCCGCGCGGGAACTCGTCGCGATGCGCGCCGCGGGCGTGTCGCCGTGGCGGCTCCTGCGGCCCATCGCCTTCGCGTCGCTGCTCGCCACCGGGCTCAGCGCGTTCCTGATGATCGAGGTCGTGCCCGAAACGAACCGGCGGTTCGTGGATCTCCGGGACGAACTCCTCGACGCCACGCTTCGGAGCGAGATCGAGCCCCGGGTCTTCTACGACGAGCTCCTCGACGGACGGGTCCTGCTGGTCGGCGAGATCCCCGCCGAAGGCGACCACTGGGAGCGCGTCTTCCTCGCCGAGACCGACGGCGCGGCGTCCCCGCCGGCGCCGGACGAGATCACCGGCGCCGGACTCGTCCCGGGCGACCCGACGGTCTTCTTCGCCGAGCGCGGACGCCTGGTGACGATCCCCGAGGAGCGCGCGGCGTTCCTCGAACTCAAGGAGGTCGAGGTCCATAACACCCGGCTCTCCGACCCCGGGCGCTACCGGATCCAGCGCGCCGCCGAGGTCCAGCTTCCCCTCGACCCGGACGACTACTTCGGCGACGAGACCCCGAGCCGCCGGCAGGATGCGCGCGCCATGACGCTGCCGGACCTCGAGGCGGCGTTCGCGGAGACCGGGGCGCCGGTCTACCGGGTGGAGATCCACAAGAAGTTCGCGCTCCCCGCCGCCTGCCTCGTCCTCGGGCTCATGGGGCTGGGGCTCGGGCTCCGGCCGGAGGCCGGTCCTGAGCGGTCGGGCGCGTTCGCGGTCGCCGTCCTGGTGGTGGTCAGCTACCACGTTCCGCTCTCGTTCGGGGAGGAGCTGGCGGCGTCCGGGGAAATCTCCCCGTGGCTCTCGATGTGGACGCCGAACCTGCTCGCGCTCACGGTGGCCGGCGTTCTGCTGCTGCTGGCGGCGCGCGACCGGGACCCGCTGGCGCCGCTCTTTGGATTCGTGGCCCGGGTCCGGACCCTGCCGGCCGCCCTCGGCCGCCTCCGCCCCCGAGGCCGGCTCCGGTCTCGTCGCCGCCGCGGCGGGAGGTCCCTGCTCCTCGACCGCTACGTGGCGGGGCAGTTCTTCCGGTATCTCGCCATCGCGCTCGCCGCGCTGGTCGCGGCGCAACTCATCGGGAGACTCACCTCGGTCATCGGCGACGCCTTCGAGCAGGAGATCCCGCTCGCGGAGGTGGTCCGCTATCTGGGGCTCTCGGTCCCGGAGTTCACCGCGGCCATGCTGCCCCTCGCGACTCTCGCGGCGACGCTCGTCACCTACGGCGTGCTGGGCCGGCGCCGCGAGGTCACCGCGTTCCTCGCCGCCGGGATCAGCCGCGGACGGCTCGCGCTGCCCGCGCTCGCGGTGGGCCTGTTCGCGAGCATCGGCGCCGTGGCGATCCAGGAGCTGGCCATGCCGCGCTCCGGCCCCCGGGCGGATGAACTCGCGGCCCGGATCCGGGGGACACCGCTGAGGACCCTCAACCCGCTGGAGCGCCACTGGGGGCTCGGCGAGGGCGGCGCGATCCGCCACCACGAGGAGTTCGACGCCGAACAGGGGGTCGTGCGCGGCCTCTCGGTCTTCCACCCGGGCGAGGACGGCGCCTCGCTGAACGAGCGAGCCTGGGCCGCCTCAGCGCACTGGTCCGAAGCGGAGCGCGGCTGGACGGGGATCGGCGGGTTCACCCGTAAGTTCGGGCCGGGGGCGGAGCCCAAGCCGTTCGCGATCCGCGCCATCGAGGGCCTTGGGCCTCCCGAAGAGCTTCTCTCCGACGAACACACTCCGGACCATCTGCCCTACCGCGACCTCCGGACGCGGATCGCCACCGTGGAGGCCGCCGGCCACCACACCACCGAGCTCCTGGTGGACCTCCACACGCGCGCCTCGCTGCCGCTCGCGGCGTTCGTCACCGTGCTCATCGGCGTCCCCTTCGCGTTCCGCCACGAGAAGCGCAGCGGGGCCGCGAGCGCCGGGATCGCGCTCGCGATCGGCATCGTCTACCTGCTGGTTGCGCCCTTCTTCGAGTTCCTGGGAGACGCCCGCCTCCTCGAACCGGCGCTCGCCGCCTGGTCGCCCAACCTGTTCTTCAGTCTGGCGTCGGCGTGGCTCCTGTTCCGGATCCAGACCTGAGCTAACCCTCTTCCGTATCGGGGAACCGCGCCCCGGGAGCGAGAAGCAGCCCCGGCGGGGTCACCGCCCCGGGCGCGACCGAGGCGCCTTCTCCCAGGCAGGCGCCGACCCGGGGAACGCCGACCCGCGCGGTGTGCCGGAGAACCTGGATCTCGCGCACCGGGCCCGACCGGAGCCGGGCGCCGGCGCCCACGACCGCGCCCGGTCCGAGGACGCTGTCGGAGACCACCGCCCCGGCCTCGATGCGCGCTCCCGACAGCAGCACGGCGCGCTCCACCCGGGCGCCGGACTCGATCCGGGCGCCGGCGGCCACCTCGACCGGGCCGGCGAGCCAGGCGTCCTCCGCCACGAACGCCCCCTCCTCCACCAGACGCGCGCCCGGACCCCGGCCCCCTTCGGTCGTCCGGAAGCCGAGGTCCGTCCCCAGCCACGGCGGCTCGCCGTCGAACAGCGGCGCGACCCGCCCGACGAGATCCCAGGCGTAGGTCAGCGGGATCCAGGGCCGCCGGGCGCGCACCGCGCGGACGCCCTTCTCGCGAATCAGGATCCGGATCAGGTCCGGAAGCTCGAGCTCCCCGCGGACGCTCTCGCCGACCTCTCCCAGGTGTCCCAGATCCTCGCGAAGGAGCGAGTAGGCCCCGATGCTGCTGAGCTCTCCCGGGCGGGCCGCGGGCGGCTTCTCTTCGACGTCCACCAGCCAGTCGTCCGGCGTGACCTCGACGGTGGCGCGGTTCCACGGATCGGTGGCCTCCTTGCAGAGGATCGCGGTGGGCTCGCCGGACACCCGGGCGAGGTCCTCGCGGTGGTAGAAGTCGTCCCCGTTCATCACGAGCGCCCGCTCCCCGACGAGCGGCGCCGCCACCCGGAGCGCGTCGGCGGTGCCGCGGGCGGTCTGCTGGATCACCGGAACCAGCCGGATGCCGCGGTAGCGCTCGCCGAAGTGGGCGAGGATGCGCCGCCTGCCATGGCCCAGCACGAGGACCGCGGTGTCCACCAGACCCTCGAGCTGATCGAGCATCCGCTCGGTCAGCGGCCGTCCCCACAGCGGCAGCAGCGGCTTCGGAAAATCGGCGGTCAGCGGCCAGGTGCGGAGCGAACGCCCGGCGAGCAGAAGGACCGCGGTGGGACGCGGAAGCCGGCTCATCCGATCGCTCCCGGCGCCCGTCGAGCCGATCCGGCCGGCCCGGGGCCCCTTGGTATCATGCCGCGCCCGCCCGCCGTTTCCCGTGTGCCGGGAAACCCGGGGCGCCCCCAGTTCTTGAAGCGAGTCCCCCCCGCCGCGCACCGGGAGCGCCCTGACCCAGGGCGTTCTCCGAAGCGTCCCCGGACGGGTTGTTGAGCTCCACAGCCAGCGGAGGATCGGTGCGTCTTTTCACCTCCGAGTCGGTCACCATCGGACACCCCGACAAGGTCGCCGACCAGATCTCGGACGCGATCCTCGACGAGTTCCTCGCCGGCGATCCGCTCTCGCGGGTGGCGTGCGAGACGCTGGTCACCGCCGGCCGCTGCGTGGCCTCCGGCGAAGTCGCATCCAGCGCGCTGCCGGACACGGCGCGCATCGAAGCGGTCGTCCGGTCGACGATCCGCTCGATCGGCTACTGCCGGGCCGAAGACGACTTCGACGCGGACGGCGTACGAGTCGAGATCCTCCTCGGACGCCAGACGCGGGACATCGGCATGGGAGTGGACCAGGGCGGCGCCGGAGACCAGGGGATGATGTTCGGCTTCGCCTGCGACGAGACTCCGGAGTTCATGCCGCTTCCGATCGTGCTCGCTCACCGGATCACCCGGCGGCTCGCCGAAGTGCGCCGCAGCGGCGAGATCCCGTACCTCGGGCCGGACGGCAAGGCGCAGGTCACCGTGGCCTACGACGACACCGGCGCGGTCGTCGGGATCCCGACGGTCGTGACCTCGACGCAGCACAGCGCGGAGGCCTCGGAACGGGTCCACCGGGACGTCGAACACATCGTCGTCCGGCCGTCCCTCCCCGAGCGGTTCCGGGAGGAACCGCGAGACGTGCTGATCAATCCGACGGGGCGCTTCGTGGCCGGCGGACCCGCGGCCGACTGCGGACTCACCGGCCGGAAGATTATCGTCGATACCTATGGCGGCATGGCCCGCCACGGGGGCGGCGCCTTCTCCGGCAAGGACCCCACGAAGGTGGACCGCTCGGCCGCCTACATGGCCCGTCTGGTCGCGAAGACCATCGTGGCCGCCGGGGTCGCCCGGCGCGCCGAGGTGCAGTTGGCCTACGCGATCGGCAAGGCCGAGCCGGTCTCGGTGCGGGTGGACACTTTCGGAACCGGCGCCGCCCCGGAACCGGCGATCGAACGCGCAGTGCGCGAGGTGTTCGGGCTCACCCCGGCGCGGATCATCGAGGCGCTCGACCTCCGGCGCCCGATCTACGCCGCCACCGCCCAAAACGGCCACTTCGGACACGAGGGCCCCGGTTTCTCCTGGGAGCGGACCGACCGGGCTTCGGACCTCGCGGCCGCCATCGGCTGAGGGCCGGGTTGAGTCGGCGGCCGGCGCTCTCCCCGCTTCCGGCGCGCTTCGAACCGGAGGAAATCGAGAGCGAAGCCCGGGACCGCTGGACCGAGGCTCGCGCCTTCGAGAGCGAGGTGGACCCGGCCGGGACGCCGCGCGCCGGGGGGGATCCGGCGAAAGAGCCCTTCACGGTGGTCATCCCGCCGCCCAACATCACCGGGCGGCTCCACATGGGCCACGCCCTGAACAACACGATCCAGGACGTGCTCGTCCGCTACCGGCGGATGGAGGGCCGCGACGCACTCTGGGTTCCGGGAACCGACCACGCCGGGATCTCGACCCAGACGGTGGTCCGAAAGCACCTCGACGCCCGGGGGGTGGACTACCGGGCGCTCGGCCGCGACGCGTTCATCGAACGGGTCTGGGAATGGCGGGAGCAGTACGGCGGCGTCATCCTCGACCAGCTCTCGCGGCTGGGCGCGTCGTGCGACTTCCGCCGCACCCGGTTCACGATGGACGAGGGCCTCTCGAGGGCGGTGCGGACCGTCTTCAAGGCGCTCTACGACCGGGGGCTGATCTACCGGGGAAAGCGGGTCGTCAACTGGTGTCCGGTGGACCGCACCGCGCTCTCCGACGACGAAGTGGAGACCGCGCCGGAAGGGGAACCCGGCCACCTGTGGTCCATCGCCTACCCCCTTGAGGACGACCCCGGAGAGCGCCTGGTCGTCGCGACCACCCGGCCGGAGACGCTGTTCGGGGACGTGGCGGTCGCCGTCCACCCCGAGGACGAGCGCTATCGCCGCTTCGTCGGCCGCCAGGTGCGCCTCCCGCTCACCGACCGCCGGATTCCGGTGATCGCCGACGAGGGCGTGGAGCGCGGCTTCGGGACCGGCGCGCTCAAGATCACTCCCGCGCACGACCCGCACGACTTCGAGATCGGATCGCGGCACGACCTGACCCCGCTCAACGTGATGAACGAGGACGCCACGCTGAACGACGAGGTCCCGGCGCCCTTCCGCGGGATGGACCGGTTCGTCGCGCGCGAGCGGACGGTCGAGGCGCTCGAGGCCGCCGGCCTGCTGGAATCGGTGACGGCGCACCGGGTGCCGCTCGGGCGGGCGCAGCGCTCCGGCGTCCCCATCGAGTACCGACTCTCCGACCAGTGGTTCGTCCGGATGCGGCCGCTCGCCGACCGGGCGCTGCGCGCGAGCGGCTGGGAGCAGCAGGACGGCGAATGGCGGAAGGTGTCCGAGGGGGGGCTCCGGTTCCACCCGCCCCGCTGGGAGACGGTCTACGCCCGCTGGCTCATCGGCATCCGCGACTGGACCATCAGCCGCCAGATCTGGTGGGGGCACCGGATCCCGGCCTGGCGCCACGCGGAAACCGGCGAGACGCTGGTGTCGGTGGACACGCCGCCCGAGGTCCTCGCCGAACCGGACGCCTGGCGTCAGGACGAGGATGTCCTCGACACCTGGTTCAGCTCCTGGCTCTGGCCGATGAGCACGCTGGGCTGGCCGGACCGGACCCCCGATCTGGACCGGTATTACCCCACCTCGGTGCTCTCCACCGACAAGGGCATCCTCTTCTTCTGGGTGGCCCGGATGAACTTCGCCGGGCTCGAGATGACCGGCAAGCTGCCCTACCGGGATGTCTACATCCATCCCACCGTGCTCGACGAGCGCGGGGCGGTGATGAGCAAGAGCAAGGGCAACGGGGTCGATCCGCTGGCGGTGATCTCGGGCGCCACGCTCGAGGAGCTGAAGCGTCCGGTGGAGGAGGCCCGCCCGACGAACGCGGCGCAACTGCTCCAGCGGATCGAGCGCGCCTTCCCCGAAGGCTTCGAGGGGGTGGGGGCCGACGCCCTGCGCTTCACGCTGGTCCGGCTCTGCTCCGAGGGGCAGGAGATGCGGCTCTCGCTCGGGAAGTTCCACGAGCTGGGGCGCCGGTTCCTGACCAAGCTCTGGAACGCCTCGCGGTTCGTGCTGATGGCGGTCGACGAGGTGGACGAAACGACCCAGAAGGCGCCGCCGGCGCCGGAAGACCGCTGGATCGAATCGCGGGCCGCCGCCTGCTCGGCCGAGGTGCGACGGGCGCTCGACGAGTTCGACTTCGCCTCGGTGGGCTCGACGCTCTACCGGTTCGTCTGGAACGACTTCTGCGACTGGTACGTGGAGCTCGCCAAGGCGCGGCGGCGGGACGGGCCGGCGGCGGCCCGCCGCACCGCCGCCACCCTGGGACGGGTGCTGAACCGGGTTCTCCACCTGCTCCACCCGGTGGCGCCCTTCGTCACCGAGTTCCTCTTCACGCGGCTCGTAACCGCCATGGACGAGAAGGCGCTTTGGGAGGACGACCGGCCGGACGCGGAGGTGCTGGCGCGGAGCGCGTTCCCGGCGGGCGACGACCCCCGTGCGCCGGAGTTGGAAGGACGCTTCGAGGCGCTGCAACGCCTCGTGTCCTCGGTCAGGAAGCTGCGCGCCGACGCCGGATTGCCCCCTGACCTCCGGCTTCCGGTCTCGGTCCGTGAATCCCCCGCGCTCCCCGGCTTCGCCGAACTGCTCGCCGGCTGCCGGACGCCGGTCATGGCGCTCGGCCGCTTCGCGTCGCTCGAGGTCGTCGGCGAGGCGCCGGGGGCCCGCCCCGATGCGCCCGCCAGCGGGATCCAGATCGTGGACCCGGGGTTCGAGGCCTGGACCCGGCTCGGGGAGGCGGTGGATCTCTCCGCCGTGCGTCGGCGGGTGGAGTCGCAGCTCGGCCAGATCCGGAAGCAGGCCGCGGGCAGCCAGAAGCGCCTGGAGAACCCCCGCTTCGTCGAGCGGGCCGACCCGGCGGTCGTCGCGGAACAGCGCGCCCGGCTCGATTCGCTGACCGATCAGGCCGCGAGACTGGAGGCGCTGGCGACCCAACTGGGAGAAGAGGCTTAGACTTAGCCGGACGGCTGGCCCCTCGTCCGCGAGGACGCTGTCGTCGGACGACATGCCCCCGCGCCGCGAGAACCCGGCTCGCTCCGCTCCCCGGGGTCTCTTCGCGGCGCCCGCCGGCGCCGCGGCGAAGCCGGAGAAGCCGACAGCCGCGCCGGGGGCCCCGACCGCCGCGGATCCCGCGAACGGCGGGAAACCGGCGCCGCGCCGCGGCGCCGCCAGACCCCCGACCCTCACGCGGCAGGTCCGGATCGCGCGCACCGCGGCGCACCGGCGGGCCGCCGCGAAAGCCCGCTCGCTCATGGCGCAGCCGGGTCAGTGGGCGCCGTGGTTCGCGGTCGCCGCGGTGGTGGTGGCGGCCGCCGCTTCCGGGGCCCGCGGCTACGAGACCCTCTCCGCCCAGCGCGACCGGATCCGGACGCTGTCGACGGAGATCGCCGGGCTCGAGGCGGAGGCCGCGACGCTTCAGGCGCGGATCGCAAGCCTCGAGAACGATCCGGCCGCGCTCGAACTGCTCGCCCGCGGCGAGCACCAGATGGCGCTTCCCGGAGAGATCGTCGCCCTGCTCGAGTTCCCCGAGCCTCCGGCGCCGGCCGAAGGGGCCGAGGAGGGCGTCTCCCCGCCTACTCGATGAGGTAGCGGAGAGACATCACCTCTCCGGCGCGCTCCACCTGGAGTTCGAGTTCGCGGGCGGTCTGAAACCGCTGGGCCAGGATCGCGAGCGATTCCATGCCGCGGACCTCGCGGCCGTTCACCTCCATCAGGACGTCCCCGGGGGCGAGCCCGGTCTCGCCGAGCAGGGTGTCTGTGGGGAAGTCGATGAGCTCGAGGCCGACGACCTCGTTGCCGAGCACCCGGGGCGCCACCACCGCCCCGGTGAGGATCCGGGGGAGTTCCGACGCGAGCCGGAGCCTCACCTCGTCGCGGGAGAAGCGCCTTTCGCCGCTCGCCCGCGCCCCGGCGGGGGGCAAGGGCGGCGAAGCGAGCTCGCCGGGTCCCCGCAAATCGGCTCCATCGATCCCGTCGGAGGCGGAGCGCTCCTCGGCGGGCGGCGCTTCCGGAGGGGGTGGCGGATCCGCCTCCGGAAGCACAGCCTCCGGGGGAGCGGGCGCGGGCCCCGGTTCGGGGAACGGCACGTGGAAGGGCGTTCCGGACGCCGGCCGCAGAACGACGCCGCTCCCGGAGACCTCGAGGAGGAGGAACCCGGATTCGCTCTCGCCCACGCGAAGAACCCGGGGTCGACGGTCCCCGAACCGAAGGAGCGCGGTCCCGCCCGGCTCCTGGACGACGACGCCGTAGAGCCGGATCTCCTGACGGTCGATGTTCTCGTCGGCCGGCTGGGCGCGGGCGCCGGACGCGGCGACCAGCAGGACGAGCGCGAGAGCGGCGAATCGGAACACGAGGCGGACTGTCTGACCGTTCCCGGAGTGTAGGCGGCGGCGCCCGCCGGAGACGCTTCGGGGCCCGGCGCTATACTGATTTCAAGCACCCGGCAGCTCGGCCGGCGCCAAAAACGCCGCCCGGAGAGCGCTTCCCGGGGTCCGCGGTCCGGCTCTTCGCCGATGCTTCGGAAATCGGGACGGCGCCGCCGTGGGATGTCCCGGAGTCTTCCGGGGCGGCGCCCCGGTGGCGGATTTCGGGCGACGGCGCCGCACCACCTGTCGAACGGCGGCCCGTCGCTCCGACGCGCTCGTCCTCCCCCGGGGGGCGGCCGCGTGGGAGGCGTCTCCCGCCTGCCGACCCCCGTCCGTCGCCTGCTGGAAGCCGCCTTTCGACGTCCTTCGGGACCCGGAGGCAGGCCGCGGACGGGAGCCGGTCCGGTGTGTTCCCCGCCGGGGCCGCATTTGCCCCGCGCGGACACCCGATCCCGAAGCCGCGGGACGCGATCCCCGCCGACATTCTCCGGCGGCATCGCCTCCCGTCCGGCGCCCACCCACCGACCGACCCATCCCGAAAGACTCCCGAGAGCCCCCAACCCACCGCTCTTCGCGGCGCGGCCCGAAGCGCCCGCGCCGGCGACCCGATTCGCTGTTCAGCGGCCTGGGACGCGCCCTCTCGGCCCTCACCCGACACTGGCCGGGGCGGATTCTGCTCGCCGTCGGGGCGGTGTGGGTCCTGGCGCTGGTGGGGGGCCTGCCGCCCTCCTGGGCGCAGGACGCCGGGCTCGTCTTCTTCGTCACGCTGGGACTCACCGGCGTCTGGTTCGGGCGCGACCTGCTCCACTGGCTGCTCTACCCGGTCCGCCGGAAGCTGGTCATCTCGTATCTGTTCATCGGTCTGCTCCCGGTCCTGCTGCTGACCGCCTTCTTCCTCTCCTCCGCCTACGTGGTGCTCGGGGAGTTCGGGTTTTACGCCCTGGAGGCCAATCTGGGGGCGCGCGGGGCCGCCTTCTCGGCGGCCGGCCGCGACCTGCTGATCGAGCTTCCCCGCCGCGCGCCGCGAACGGACGCGGAAGCCGCGCTGGACGCCGCGGCCAGCGAGCTCGCGGCGCTCGCCCCCGGGGTCTCGGTCCACCTCCTCGAGCTGAGCGAGCGACGCATCGCCAGAAGCCTGGCGTCCCGCCCGGCGGAGGGCGGTCCGGCGCCCATCCCGGAGATCGGTCTCGCGCCGGACTGGGCGGAGGAGCCCTACGAGGGCGTCGTCCAGACGCGGACCGGAGCGTGGTTCGCCGCGGTGATCCCCGATCCGAGGACCGCGCGGATCGCCGCCGTCTTCGCCCCTCTGACGCCGGTGCTCACCCGGAGCGCCGCCGAGGAGGAACTCGGCGTGCGGCAGATCATGGGCCTGTTCGTCGGCGCCGACGAGGAAAACCCGCCCGCCTTCGAAACGCTGGGCGCGGGGGGCGACGGCGGCCGGTTCACGCTCCAGGCGTTCCAGGTGTTCCTGCTGGAGGCGCTCCCTTGGAACGCCGAGCTCGGAGGCGGACGCGTCCTGGTGCGATTCGCGTTCGCTCCCCTCGGCCTCATCCAGGGAACGACCAGCGGGGTGGCCGACTCGGTCGCGCTGAACGACGAGGACACCGGGGCCAGCCTGCTCGTCGCGCTCGCCGTCCTCGGCGTGGTGTTCCTGCTGATCGAGTTCGCCGCGCTCGTGGTGGGCGTCCGGCTGGCCCGTTCCATGACCCGTTCCGTCGAGTCGCTCAGCCGGGGCACGCGGCGGGTGCGCGAGGGGAACTTCGGTCACGAGGTCCGGGTGGCGTCCCGGGACCAGCTTGGCGAGCTCGCCGGCTCGTTCAACATCATGACCGCGAAGATCAGCGACGACATGGATCGCCTCCGGCAGGCGTCGGTGCTGGAGCAGGAAATGGAGACGGCCCGTGAGTCGCAGGCCCGGCTTCTTCCTCCGGAGGGATCGGTCCGCGTTCCCGGATTCGCGGTCGCGGCGGTCTGCCGGCCGGCGACCCAGGTCGGGGGGGACTACTACGACCTCATCGCCCTCGGACCGGATCGGCTCGGCGTCGTGATCGCCGATGTGTCCGGCACCGGCGCGCGCGCCGCATTCACGATGGCCGAGCTCAAGGGGATCATCCTCGCGCTCTCCCGGCTCCACGAGTCCCCCCGCCAGGTGCTCATCGAGGCGAACCGGGCGCTGCACGGCGCGCTCGACTCGCGGACCTTCATCACGATCACCTATGCGGTGTTCGACTCCCGCTCCGGACGGGTCACGTTCGCCCGGGCGGGGCACAGTCCGCTGATCCACCTCAGCCGCAACGGCGAGTGGCCCCGGTCGGAGGCGCTGACCCCGGCGGGCCTCGGCCTGGCGATGGACCCGGGGCCCGTCTTCGAGGCGGTGCTGGAGGAGCGTTCGGCGAAGCTGGACCCAGGCGCGACCTGGCTGCTGTTCACCGATGGCGTCTCGGAGGCCATGAACTCCGAATCCGAAATGTTCGGGGAAGAGCGCCTCATGCGCCTCCTCGAGGACAACGCCGGCCGGTCGCCGGCCGACATGCAGCGCACGGTGGAGGAGGCTGTCCTCCGGTTCACCGGCGGCGAAACCCACGCGGACGACCTGACCATGGTGTTCGTCCAGGTGCAGTGAAAATGGCAAGAGGACGCAGGCGACGCGGGTCCCGGAGGCCGGCCAGGACGGCCGCGCACCGACCCGCGATCGATTTCGCGCGGAGACTCGGATACCGGTTCCGCCGGCTAGAGGGGCTCGAAGAGGCGCTGACCCACGGCTCCTACCGCAACGGCGGCGACGGCGGCGACTACGAACGACTGGAGTTCCTGGGCGACGCCGCCCTTGGAATGGTCGTCACCGAGGCGATGCACTTCCAGAAACCGACGTGGTCGGGGCAGCGGCGCCAGGAGACGAAGGGCGAGGTCGTCAGCAACCAGTCGCTCGCCGGCGCGGCGCGCGCGCTGGGGCTGGACAAGGGGATCCGCGTCGGCCCCGGCGTCTCGGCCGGAGTCGCGGTGCGATCCTCGGAACGCGTCCTCGCGAACGTGTTCGAGGCGGTGCTGGGAGCGGCCTACCTCGACGGCGGGCTGGCGGCGGCCCGCGGCATCGTGGGGTCGGCGTTCGACCGCAAGCTGCGCACGCTCCGGCTCACGCCTCCCCGGGCCGGAGGAGGGCCGCTCGGGGGCGCCGGGCGGCTCGTCCGCGCGGCGTGCGCGGTCGTCGTCCGGCTGGCCCGGCGGGTCCTGTTTCTCCGCATTCCCTCGGAGCGCGCGCTCCGGCGCACGTTCGCTCGCCCGTCGCTGCTGAGGGCGGCGCTGGACACCGGCGCCGAACCCGACAGCGCCTCCCGTCGCCGCGGGCGGCGCGGCCGGCGCGGAGGTCGGGGCGGCCGCCGCGGGCCGGGACATCGCCGCGCGGGCGGCGCCGAGGGCGCCGGGCGGCAGGCGCTCCGGTTCCTCGGCCGGGACGTGATGCATCTGATCACCGCCGAAGAGCTTCACCGCTCCTTCCCGGAGTGGGACGAAGGGCGGATGACGCTCGCGCGGATGCGGCTCCAGGAGCGGGAGTTCACCGGCCGGCTCGCCGAGCACTGGACGCTCGGTTCCGGGGACGCCGCGGCTGGCGACGCCGAGGCGCTGCTGGGCGCGCTCTACCTCGACGGCCAGCTCGGCGCCGCGCGGCGATCGCTCGCCGGGCCCTTCCGGGAGGCTTTCGACGACCTCGCGGAGCCCGGGCTGGAACTGCTCGACCCGAAGACGCTGCTCCAGAACCGGCTCGCCAAGGACGGCAAGGAGGCGCCCCGCTACGACCGCGGGCACTCATCCGGCAAGGGGGACGGCCAGGTGGTCGTGGCTGTGCGGCTCCAGGGGGGCGTGGTGGAGACCGGGCGGGGCCGCGGCCTCAAGCAGGCGCAGAAGGACGCGGCCCAGCGCGCCTTCGACCGGATCTACGGCGACAAGGGCGAGGAACCGGCGCGCGAAGCGAAGGCCCACGGCGGCAGGGGCCCCTCCCGGCGCGACGGCGCCCGGAGCCAGCGAGGCTCGCAGTCCGGGCGGAAGGCGGCGCCCTCGCCGCCGGCGCGCGAGCAGCCTGAAGAGACAATCCGGACCGACCCGAAGGAAAACCCCAAGGGGGCGCTCCAGGAGATCCTGGTGAAGCGGCATGGCCGCCTCCCCGTCTACCGGGTGATCTCGGAGAGCGGGCCGGAGCACGACAAGACCTACGTCGTCGAAGTGCTTTCCGGACGCCAGGCGCTGGGACGAGGCAGCGGCGGCAGCAAGCGAAAGGCGGAAGCGGAGGCCGCGGCGAAAGCGTTAGCCGCCGGAACCGTCGACTGATAGGAGGGCCCTTCCCGCCCCTATACTCCGGGCGCGGGGCGCGGGGGACGGATGGGGCGCCGCCGGAAACCCCCCGGAGGCGCCGTCCGCCAGCGAGGGGAACCCTGACAGCCTGTCGATAGGAGAACCAGTGGCCGAGCGCCTGAATTTCGACCTGAACGAAGAGCACCGCGCGACCGAGTCGCTGGTGCGCGAATTCGCGGCCCGGGAAGTGGCCCCCCACATCCGGGACAACGACGCCTCGAAGACCTTCGACCGGAACATCCTCCGCGGCATGGCCGAGCTCGGGATCCTCGGGCTCTCGGTCCCGGAGCGCTGGGGCGGCGCCGGTCTGGACTACATCTCGCTCGGGATCGCCTGCGAGGAACTCGAGTACGTGGACACCTCGCTCCGCGTGATCATGTCGGTCCACGCCGGCCTCAACTCGCTGTCGATCCTCGCCTGGGGAAACGAGGAACAGAAGGAGCGCTTTCTGCGGCCGCAGGCGGAGGGGCGCGCCATCGCCACCTACGGCCTCACCGAGCCGGACGCCGGAAGCGACGCGGTGGGGATCCGGTCCGCCGCCCGCCGGGACGGAGACGACTACATCCTGTCCGGCGAAAAACACTGGATTTCCCTCGCCGAGATCGCCGACAACTTCCTGGTGATCGCCTGGACCGACCAGGAGAAGCGGGCGAAGCGGGACCATTCCGGGCTCTCGGCGTTCCTGGTGGAGCGCTCCCGGGAGGGCTTCGAGTCCGGGAACATGACCCACAAGTGGGGGATCCGCGCCGGGAACACCGGCTGGTTCCGCATGAACGACGTCCGCGTCCCGGCGGCCAACCGGCTGGGCGAGGAGGGCGAGGGTTTCCGGATCGCCATGTTCGCGCTCGACCAGGGCCGCTACACGGTGGCGGCGGGGGCCACCGGGCTGATCCGGGCCTGCCGCGACCAGAGCGTGAAGTGGGCCCGCGAGCGCACGACCTTCGGCCAGGAGATCGGCCGCCACCAGTTGGTGAAGCAGATGATCGCCAACATGGAGCGGGACTACGAGGTCTCGCGGCTGCTCTGGCTCCGGTCCGGCGAGCTGAAGAACCGCGGGCGGCGGAACACCCGGGAGACCTCGCTGGCGAAGTGGGTCTCCACCGTCGCTTCGGAGCGGGCCGCGTCCGACGCGATCCAGATCCACGGCTCGTACGGCTACTCCGACGAGTACCCGGTGGGGCGGTTCTGGCGAAACTCCAAGGGAGCGGTGATCTACGAGGGGACGCGCGAGATCCACACCCTCATGCAGGCCGACTACGCGCTCGGCTATCGGCGCGACCGGCCGGTCCGCGCCGGGTTGCCTCCCTTCGCCGACGGATCGGGCGACTCGCCGGAGACAGCGTGACGCCGTCCGCCGGAGCGGCGGCCCTCGAGAGCCTGACGCCGCACCTCGTCCGGACCGTCGAGGAGGCGGCGATCGCCTGCGCCCGCACGATCGGCCAGGGCGACCGGCGGCACTCGGACGCGGTTGCGGTCGCGGCGATGCGGGGGGTGCTGGACACCATCCCCGTCCGCGGGCGGGTGGTCATCGGGGAAGGCGAACGCGACAAGGCGCCGATGCTCTGGACCGGTGAGGAGTTCGGCGCGGGCGACGCCGGGACGTTCGCACTCGATATCGCGGTGGATCCGCTCGAGGGCACGAACCTCTGCGCCACCGGCGGCCCCGGAGCGATCGCGGTGCTGGCCGGCGCCCCGCGCGGCGGGCTGCTCACCGCCCCGGACGTCTACATGGACAAGATCGCGGTCGGACCGGCCGCCCGCGACCTGCTGGGAGATGCCGTCCGGCTGGATCGCCCTCCGGAGGAGAACTTCCGGGCCATCGCCGAAGCGGAGGGCATCGGGATCGAGGACCTGACGGTCGTGATCCTGGACCGGTCGCGGCACGAGGAGCTGATCGCCGGCGCCCGGCGGGCGGGAGCGCGGGTGCGCCTCATCGGGGACGGCGACCTCTCGGCGGCGGTGCTCGCCGCCACTCCCGGCTCCGGAATCCACGCCGCGGTGGGAGCGGGAGGCGCTCCCGAGGGGGTGATCGCGGCGGCCGCGCTCCGCTGCCTGGGGGGCGGCATGATCGGGCGCCTCGTGGTGCGCGACGAGACGGACCGGCGCCGGATCGAGGAGGTCGCGGCGGGCCCGGGAGCGTCGGCGGATCCGTTCCGGACGATGACGGCGGAAGAACTGGCGTCAGGCGACTCGCTCCGCTTCTGCGCCGCCGGGGTGACCGACGGGCCGCTGGCGTCCGGGGTGCGCTTCACGGCGGATGCGGTGGAGACCTCCACCCTCGTCCTCGGCAACGACCCGCCGGAGATCACCCGGACGGTGCGTCAGCGGCGCGCCTGACGGCGCGTCGGGGACGCGTTGAAGCTTCGCAGCCGGTCCGGTACTCTCCCCCATCCGTCGTCGGCGGGTCTGCCCCCAGGAGGACCCCGCCCGCCGCAGCCATCGTTCATCGCCAACCCGTGGAGCACGATCCATCCCTGCTGGAGGCGCTGGTCGCCGCCTTCTTTGACGACGGTCCCGAGCGCACCTACTACTACGACCGGGACACCCAGCGGATGGTGAGCGTGGCGGAAGACCACGAAGACCCGTCCACGCAGGAGATCGTCTGGCAGCTCGAGTCCGACACCCGAGGCCGGTTCGCGCCGGTCCCGAAGCCGCGGCTCGAGGAGACGCTCGAGGAGCAGGACGCCTTCGTCGAGTCGCTTCCGGCGGGGCCGATGAAGAAGCGGCTGGAGGCGCTTCTCGAGGACGACCCCGACGGCAGCAAGCTGGCGCAGCTCGTGACGCGCGACCGGGAGGTGCGCCCGGCGTGGCGCCAGTTCCGTTCGGAGCGGGCGCGGGTCCAGGCGGAAAAGTTCCTGGCTCGACTCGAGGTCTAGGACCAGACCCGGAGCAAAGTCGAACCGTTGCGCGGGAGCGGCCGCGCGGCGTCATCGGAGCGCGGGGCGGTCCCGCCACGGGGCGCGCCTGGTGGCATATGGTTTGCGTCAGGAATCCGTGTGCGTGGACGTCCGGCGGCGTCCGCCCGCACAGCCACCCGGAGGGTTCTCATGAAAAAGGCAGCGACTCGGAATCCCGCGAGCGGAAGGCGAATCCGCAGCGTCGGCGGCGCCGTCGCCCTCGCGTTCCTCGCGGCGGCCGCAACCGCCTCCGCCCAGACGGCGGACATCACCCCGGTCGACGGCCGCTCGTACATTTACGGGAACCTCACCTACGTCGAGGGAGACGTGTGGCACCAGCGCGCTGACGACTTCGGCGCGAACGAGGCCGAGCGCAACAGCCCGTTCCTCCCCGGAGACCGGATCTGGACCCGGGAGGAAGGACAGGTCGAGTTCCGCCTCGCGGGCGGCGTGCTGGTCTGGATGGACGCCGGGACGAAGCTCGACTACGTGGAAGCGGACAACCCGCACCGCCTCGGCTTCTGGACCGGCAGCCTCGCCCTGCTCGTTCCGGAGGATGTCTCCATCGTGATCGAGACCCCGGGCGGGACGCTGACGCCGCAGGGCGCCGGTGAGTTCCGGACCGACCTGCTGTCCGACGCGCGGACCGTCCAGTTCCAGGTCTACGAAGGCATCGCCACCGTGGCCACCGAATGGGGCTCGGTGCTCGTCGGCGCCGGACAGCGCACCCTCGCCTCCGAAGGGGCCGCGCCGGCGCCCGCGGAGAAGTTCCTCGCGAATGACACCTTCCTCGGGTGGACCGAGGAACGGCGGGAGCGGATCCTGCTGGCGTCGGAAGCGCCCCTGGACGAGCTGCCCGAAGAGGTCCACGACCACATCCATGACCTCGATGGCCACGGACGCTGGCGCCACGACCCCCATTTGGGGTGGCAGTGGTTCCCGTTCGTGTCCGCCGGCTGGGCCCCCTACCGGCTGGGCCGCTGGGCCTACACGCCGTTCGGCTACACCTGGATCTCCCACGATCCCTGGGGCTGGGCGCCGTTCCACTACGGGAGCTGGGGGCACGGTCCGTACGGCTGGTACTGGATGCCGGGCTCGGTGTGGGGCCCGGGCTGGGTGTCCTGGGCCTACGGGCCGAACTGGGTGAGCTGGGGTCCGCTGAACTACTACGGCAGGCCGGTCTACGGCTTCCACGGCGCCTTCTACGACGAGCGCTACTACTACAGCGACTACTACGGCAACGCGAGCGGATTCCGGGGACTACGGCGCGGGCAGATCCTGGGCAAGGCGGTTCCCCGCGGCGACCGGGTGACCCGGCGCGGCTGGAGCGCGACGACCCGGGCGTCCATCGGAACCCCGGCTTCGGCGCGGCGGCTCGCCATGTCCCGCCTGCAGGACGTGGACAAGGCGCGGGTCCTTTCCCGGGGAGCGACGCTGGATCGGGGGTTCCGGCTTCGGGCCGACGGCGCGACCGGGATGCTCCGCTCCGCGCGGGCGACCAACCGTCGCCTCTCCAACGCGCCGGTCCAGACCGCGACCGGGGAGGCCGTTCGCCGCACGAACCTCACCCAGCGGATCGCCCAGCCCGCGCCGGCGGCGCGGGCCCGGTCCGGAAGCGTCGCGGTCGCTCCCGGCGCTTCCCGGTCCGCCGTGGGCGCGGCGCGGGTCCGGGGCGCTGAGGCCACGGCCGCCGGCGCAGGCTCCAGCACCGGCGCGCGCGCCACCGCCGCCGGCCGCGTGGCCCGTCCGGCGGCCGCCAGCCGGGGAACCGCGACCTCCCGGAGCGGCGCCTCCCGCGCCAGCCGGCCGCCGAGGCCCAGAGCCTCCGGATCCGCATCCGGCGGCGCCCGCCGCCCGTCCGCGGTGCGTCCCTCCGGCGCCTCCCGGGGCAGCGCCAGCCGGCCATCGGCGACCTCCCGCGGCCGGCCAAGCGCCTCCGCCCCCTCCCGGAGCGGCGCCCGCCCCTCCTCCGGCGCCGCCTCCCGCGGCCGGCCCTCGAGCGGCGCCCGGAGCCGGCCGAGCGCCACCTCGAGAAGCCGACCCAGCGCCTCGTCGAGGAGCCGGCCGAGCGGCTCCATCCGGGGCCGCCCCTCCGCAACGCCTCGTTCCAGTGGAGCGGCGGCCAGCCGGTCCACCGGCGGCTGGTCCTCCCGGGGCTCCTCCGCGGGGGCGTCCTCCTCCGGGAGCTCCGGCGGGTCCCGGAGCGCCGCTTCCTCCTCCGGCGGCGGCGGCTCGCGAGGCTCCTCCTCGGGCGGATCCGCCCGGCGGCGACCGAACAACTTCTGATCGGCTTCCGGGGCCCTTCGCGGGCCTCGGAAGAACGACACGTCACCGCGCACCGAAGGTGCGCGGTGACGTTCTGTGTCGGATGTCGGGCGGGGACTCTCTGTGGAGTCCGCCGCCCTCCGGGCGGCGGACTCCATGTCTTCCGGCGGCCGGAACCTCGCCTCGGACAGTCCATCGGCGCTCTTCGGCGGCCGACCCGAAATCCTATGGAACCACTAGGGGTTGTGGTGCGGTAGGCTCGGGACCACTACATCTTGTGGGTTGAGGCTTGACATCGCGGGTTCCGCTTGCGATATTCGTCCCCCCCTTTTTTGTTGCACCCTGGAGGACAGGCCATGCAGACGGGCGTCGAGACAGTTCCCTCTCCGGCCCCCACCACGAACGGTCGGGCGCGTGGCCTCGCCTTCGCGCGACGGTTCACCCGGCCCGGCGTCTCACCCTTCGACGAGGTGGCCTGGGAACGACGCGACGCCGTCATCACCGATGAGCACGGCGCGACGATCTTCGAACAGCGGGACGTCGAGTTCCCCAAGACCTGGTCCCAGATGGCGACCACGATCGTCGCCTCGAAGTACTTCCACGGTTCGCTCGAGAAGGGAGAGCGGGAGTCCAGCGTCCGGCAACTCGTCGGCCGGGTCGCCGACCAGATCACCGCCTGGGGCGTGAAGGACGGCTACTTCGCCGATGAGGAGGAGGCGGAGACCTTCCGCGCCGAACTCACCTGGCTCCTCGTCAACCAGTACGTCGCGTTCAACTCGCCGGTGTGGTTCAACTGCGGCGTCGAAGAGCACCCGCAGTGCTCCGCCTGCTTCATCAACTCGGTGGACGACACGATGGAGTCCATCCTGACGCTGGCGAAGACCGAGGGCATGCTCTTCAAGTGGGGTTCCGGGACCGGCTCCAACCTGTCGGCGATCCGGAGCTCCCGCGAGAAGCTCTCGACCGGGGGAGCCGCCTCCGGCCCGGTCTCCTTCATGAAGGGCTACGACTCCTTCGCCGGCGTCATCCGCAGCGGCGGCAAGACGCGGCGCGCCGCCAAGATGGTCATCCTGAACGTGGACCATCCGGATGTCCTCGAGTTCATCGACTGCAAGGCGCGGGAGGAGAAGAAGGCGCACACGCTGATCGATGCGGGGTACGACGGTTCGCTGAATGGCGAGGCGTACGCCTCGATCCAGTACCAGAACGCGAACCACAGCGTCCGGGTGAGTGACGCCTTCATGAAGGCGGTGGAGAACGACGAGGAATGGGTCACCCGCTCGATCACCGACGGCGAGCCCATGGACAGCCTGCCGGCGCGCGAGGTGCTGCGGCGGATCGCGCAGTCCGCGCACCAGTGCGGCGACCCGGGGATGCAGTTCGACGACACCGTAAACCGGTGGCACACCTCGAAGAACACCGCCCGGATCAACGCCTCGAACCCCTGCTCCGAGTACATGTACCTGGACGACAGCGCCTGCAACCTCGCCTCGCTGAACCTGATGAAGTTCGTCGACGGAGACGGGGAGTTCGATGACTCCGCCTTCGAGCACGCGGTGGACGTGGTGCTCACCGGCATGGAGATCATCGTGGGGAACGCCAGTTACCCCACCGAGCGCATCGGCAAGAACTCGCACGACTTCCGCCCGCTCGGGCTCGGCTACGCGAACCTCGGCGCCCTGCTCATGCAGCGGGGCCTCCCCTACGACAGCGACGAGGGGCGTTCCTGCGCGGCCGCCATCACCTCCCTGATGACCGGGCGGGCCTACGCCCAGTCAGCGCGGATCGCCGAAGTCACCGGACCGTTCCGGGGCTACCCCGAAAACCGCGAGCCGTTCCTCGAGGTCATGGGCATGCACCGGGACGCGGCGCGGGCCATCCCGGAGGACGGCGTCCCGGGGAACGTGCTGCAGCGGGCGCGCGAGGTCTGGGACGAGGCGATCGAGCTGGGCGAGGTCCACGGCTACCGGAACGGGCAGGCGTCGGTCCTCGCGCCGACCGGAACGATCGGCCTGATGATGGACTGCGACACGACCGGCGTCGAGCCCGACCTCTCGCTGATCAAGCACAAGAAGCTCACCGGCGGCGGAATCATCCGGATCGTGAACCATTCGGTGGAGGCGGCCCTCGAACGGCTGGGCTACGAAGCGGACGCGATCCGGCGAATCCTCGACCATGTGGACGAACACGGCCACGTGGAGGGCGCGGCGGACCTCCGCGAGGAGGATCTCGCGGTCTTCGACTGCGCGCTGCTCCCCGCCGGGGGAAGCCGCTCGATCCACTTCATGGGTCACGTGAAGATGATGGAGGCGGTCCAGCCGTTCCTCTCCGGGGCGATCTCGAAGACCGTCAACATGCCCTCCGACAGCACGGTGGAGGACATCGAAGAGACCTACATCGCCGCCTGGAAGCGCGGGCTCAAGGCGGTGGCCATCTACCGCGACGGAAGCAAGCTGGCGCAACCGCTGAACGTGGGGTCCTCACCCGACGAGACCGACCAGGACGCGGCGCCGTCTCCGGCGTCCGCGACCCGCGGCGCAGCGGGCGTCGACAAGGAGCATCTTCCCGCCGAGCGGGATGCGGTGATCCACAAGTTCGACATCGGCGGCCACAAGGGCTACCTCACCGTCGGGCTCCGGGAAGATGGATCGCCGTGCGAGATCTTCCTGCGGATGGCCAAGGAGGGCTCCTTCGTCTCGGGCCTGATGGACGCCTTCGCCCGCGCGGTGTCCTACAACCTCCAGTACGGCGTGCCGCTGTCGGTCCTGGTGCGCAAGTTCTCCCACACCCGGTTCGAGCCCTCGGGCTACACCGGGAACCCGGACATCCCTTACGCCGACTCGATCACCGACTACATCTTCCGCTGGCTGGGTCACCGCTTCCTCGAAGGCGGGGACGCCCCGCTGGCGGACGGCGATGATGAGGCGGCGCCAGAGGCCGACGCTTCCGAGCCTCAGCCCGCCCGGCGACGGAGCCCCCGCGCCGTTCTGGAGCCGGCGGCGGTGTTCCAGGACGCCCCGCCGTGCTCCACCTGCGGAGCGCTCATGGTGCGCAGCGGCACCTGCTTCAAGTGCCTGAACTGCGGCGCAACCTCCGGCTGCTCCTGAGGTCCTGAAACCCCAGGCGGGCGTAACCCCCGCAGCCACGCGGGCGCGCCTGCGCTCGCTCCAGCTCGAGCACTAGCGCCGAGGCGGACCTCCGGACGGAGGACCGCCCCGCCCCAACGGGTTGCCCCGACAGGTTCCGGCCCGAAGGCCGGGAAACCGGAGCTACCGGCGCCGCTCGCGACCGCGGTCGCGTCCCCGGCCCCGGTCGCGGTCGCCGCGATCCTGGTCACGACCCCGACCGCGTCCGCGGTCCTGGTCGCGACCCCGGCGACGAGGCTGACGCGGGGGGAGAGGCGGCAGGCCGGCGCGCTCGCGGATGATGTCCTTGCAGGACAGCCGCGTGCGCCCGTTGTCGTCCACTTCGATGACGCGGACCTCGACCTCGTCGCCCTCCTGGAGCTCGTCCCGCACGCTGTTCACGTGACGGTCGGCGATCTCGGAGATATGCAGGAGACCGTCGGTCCCCGGGAGGATCTCCACGAACGCCCCGAAGTCGACGATCGTCTTGACGACGCCGTTGTAGTCCCGGCCGACCTCGGGCAGCTTGGTGTGGGCGATCGCCTCGATGCGCTCCTTCGCCTGGTTCGCCGCGTCGGCGTCGAGTCCGGCGATCTGGATCGAGCCGTCGTCGGAAACATCCACGCGGGCCCCGGTCTCGTCGGTGATGCCGCGGATCGTCTTGCCGCCGGGGCCGATGACATCGCGGATCTTCCGAACCGGGATCTTCATGCTGAGGATCGCGGGCGCGTAGCGCGAGGTTTCCTCGCGGGGCGCCGGGATCGTCTCGGCCATCTTCCGGAGGATCTCGATCCGCGCCTGGCGCGCCTGCTCGAGGGCCTCGGCCACGACCTCCAGCCGGAGGCCGCTGATCTTGATGTCCATCTGGAGGGCGGTGATGCCGTTCGCGGTGCCGGCGACCTTGAAGTCCATGTCGCCGTAGTGGTCCTCGGCGCCGGCGATGTCCGTCAGGATGCGGTAGGCGTCACCCTCGGTGATGAGGCCCATGGCGATGCCGGCGATCGGCGCCTTGAGCGGGACTCCGGCGTCCATCAGCGACAGGCACCCGCCGGTCACCGCCGCCATCGAGCTCGACCCGTTGGACTCGAGCGTGTCGGAGACCACCCGGATGGCGTAGCCGAACTCCTCCTCGCTGGGGAGCGCGGGCGCGAGCGCCCGTTCGGCCAGGGCGCCGTGCCCGATTTCCCGGCGGCCGGGACCACGCATCATGCGGGCTTCCCCGACCGAGAACGCCGGGAAGTTGTAGTGGAGCATGAAGCGCTTCTCGCCGGCGCCGTGAACCCAGTCGAGGCGCTGCGCCTCGCTGACCGGCGCCAGCGTCGTGCTGACGAGCGCCTGGGTCTCCCCCCGGGTAAACACGGCGGAGCCGTGCGCGCGGGGAAGGAACCCCACGTCACAGGTGATCGGCCGGATCTCGTCGAAGGCCCGCCCGTCGAGCCGGCGCCCGTCGTCGAGCACGCTGCGGCGCAGGATTTCCTCCTCGAGGCCCTTCACGATCGCCGAGACCTGGGACCGCTCGTCGTCGCTGCGGTCCTCGAGGCTCTGGACGATCTCGCCCTTGACCTCGGACACCGCGGCGTTGGCGGCCAGCTTGCCCTTCGTCTCGAGCGCTCCCTTGAGCTTGGCGCGGAACCCGTCGGCGACCCCGGCGGCCAGCGCCGGGTCGATGTCGCGGGGCGTGACGACCTGTTTCGTCGGGGCGATCCGCTGGACCAGTTCCTTCTGGATGGAGACGATCCGGCGAATCCCCTCGTGGGCGAATCCGAGCGCTTCCACCATCCGCGCCTCCGGGACGTCCTCGGCGCCCGCCTCGACCATGACGATCGCGTCTTCGGAGCCGGTGACGACCAGGTTCAGCCGGGAGCGCTCGAGCTGGGCGAAGGTCGGGCAGAGAACGAACTCGTCGTCGACGAGGCCGACCCGGACGGCGCCCAGCGCGGTGTCGAAGGGGATGTTCGAGATCCCGAGCGCCGCGGCCGCCCCGGTGATCGCCAGGACATCGGAGTCGTTCTCCCGGTCCGTCGAGAGCAGCAGGCAGGTGACCTGGGTCTCGCGGCGCCAGCCGCTCGGGAAGAGCGGCCGCAGCGGCCGATCGATCAACCGGCAGGTCAGGATCTCCTTCTCGTTCGGTCGGCCCTCGCGCTTGAAGAAGCCGCCCGGGATCCGGCCGGCCGCGTAGAAGCTCTCGCGGTAGTCCACCGCCAGCGGCAGAAAGTCCACATCGGGACGATCGTGCGCCGAGGCGGTGACGGCCGCGAGGACCACCGTGTCTCCGAGCCGGACGGTGACCGAGCCGGCGGCCTGTCGCGCCACGCGGCCGGTCTCGAGGATCAGCTCGTTGTCCCCGATACGGGTGCTTACGGATTCCATTCCGGTGTTTCCTTTGTTTCCTTCCGGTTCTTCCCTGTACTGCTTCGCCTCACCGGGGAACCGCGATGTCCTCGCTCCGGTCCGGCCTGCCGGCATGGTCGGCGCGCGCACGGCGCCACCTTCCCTGCCCGGCCCGACGGGGGCGCTCTACTTCCTCAGGCCGAGTTCGGCAATCAACTCACGGTAGCGGCCCGCGTCCTCGCGCCGCAGATAGTCGAGCAGTCTGCGACGCCGACTCACCATCTTGAGGAGCCCGCGACGGGACGCATGGTCCTTGGCGTGATCCGCAAAATGGCCGGTGAGCCCCGTGATTCTCGCGGTCAGAAGCGCGACCTGCACCTCGGGCGAACCCGCGTCGGTCTCATGCCGACGGAATTTCTCGATGATCTCCCGCCGGGTGGAGTGTTGAAGCGCCAATGCCGGGTACCTGTGTCCGCGAGTAGTCCTGTCTGGTTTCCTGATCCCAGGTTTCCTGATCTTTCGTGTGCCGATCCGGGGCCGAATGCGCCCGCGGGCTCAGGAGCCCTTGTTCCGGATCGGAGCCCGCGTCCCGCCTTCCAGGCGGTCGGGCCGATGTCGCGCCGCAACGCAAGTGACGGGTCGCGTCGGTTTGCGGGAGGGAGCCTACCACGCGGAGTGAGAACCCACGCGGTGCGGGAGGGGCGCGATGATCCGCAAGAGCCTGGCGGGTCAGGCCTCCGCGGCCCAGACGAGCACCGGCCGCCAGCCGACCTCGGCGAAACGCACGACCGCCACCAGCTCGAGATCCTCGTCTCTGGCGAGCCGGGGGCGGACCCGCCGCACCGCCGCCCGCAGCTCCGGGTCTCCAGCGGGGTCGGCCGCGGCGCCGCAGACCGCCTCCAGGGGAACGGTGCGGCCGTGACCCAGCGCGCGCGCCGCATCGTCCCCGACTTCAAGCCGCGGCATCCCGGCGAGGGCCGCGAGCGGCGGCAGCACGAACTCACGGGCGGCGCCGATGTCGGGGAGCGCTTCCAGCGCTTCGAGAGAAACGGCGCCGTCGAGCGAGAACGGTCCCACCACTTCCCTCCGCAGCGCCTGAAGGTGAGCCGCCGTGCCGAGGCGCTCTCCGAGGTCGCGGGCCAGCGCCCGGATGTACGCGCCGGGCCCCACCTCGCACTCGAGCCCGGCGTCCCGCCCGTCGAACGCGACCAGCTCCAGCCGGTCCACGCGAACGACGACGGGATCCAGATCGGGCGGCGTCCCGGCGCGCGCCAGCCGGTAGGCGCGCCTCCCCTGGATGCGCTTCGCCGAATAGGCCGGAGGGCGCTGGAGGGTCTCCCCCAGGAATCCGGGAAGCGCGTCCCGCACCTCCGCCTCGCCGGGCAGATGCCCGGTCGGCCCGAGCGCCTGCCCGGTCCGGTCGTCGGTGTCGGTCGCCTGGCCGAAACGGACCGTGGCCCGGTAGCGCTTCGCGCCGGCGGTCACGAACCTTGCGAGCCGGGTGGCGCGGCCGAGGCAAACCGGCAGCAGGCCGGTTGCGAAGGGGTCGAGCGACCCGACGTGCCCGGCGCGAACGCCGCCGAACCGCCGGCGGACCCGGCGCACGACCGCGAAGGACGTGATCCCCTCGGGTTTGTCCACGAGGAGAACGCCTTCGATCAGGAGCCTTCTCCCGGCCTCTCCGGCGCCTCGCCGCTCCGGGAGCCGTCGTCGTCCGCCGGATCCTCGCCATCTTCCTCGGGCGAGCGCTCCCGCTCCCGCTCGAGAATCTCCTCCAGCCGGACCGAGAACTCCACCGAGGGGTCGAAGACGAACCGCACCTCGGGGGTCTGACGAAGCCGGACCCTCCGGCCCAGGAGCGTCCGCACGCGCCCCCTGGCGCGGCCCAGCACCTCGAGCGTCTCCTGCTGCTCGCTCTCGCTACCCAGCACCGAGACGTGGACCCGGGCGAGCGACATGTCGCCGGTGACCTCGGCGCGGGTCACGGTGGCGCGCGCCACGCGCGGATCCCGGAACTGGAACCGGAGGATCCCCGCGACCTCCTTGCGGATCGCCTCGGCGACCCGCAGCCGCCGCTCGCTGCCGCGCATCGATCCCTCAGGCGTCCGTCGGCGGCGTCACGGGGCTCGCTCCACCCACTCGATGTCGGCTTCGGCCACTTCGGCGGGGAACGCGCGCCAGGCGATGTCCCTGGCCGCCTCCAGCCGGGCGCTCACCGCGGGCGTCCCGAGTCCGACCGCCACCACCGACAGCTCTGCCTCGCGCAGGGCCTCCGGATCGCCGGTCTCCGCCACCGCAACCAGACAGCGGGCCCGCAGCCGATCGGTGAGCGAACGGACCACGCGCCGCCGGTCCTTCTTCGACCGCGCGCCGGGGAGCGAAAGGCGGATCCGCAACAGCCCTACGCGGGTTCGCGCCACCGGATTCGCCTCGCCCGGGAGCGTATCCGCGACCAGTCCAGTAGCCAACTCGAACATTTCTTCCGCGAGGCGGTTACCGGAGGGGCTGGAGGCAAACGGCCATCCCGGGGATACGCGCCGGAGCCCGCCCGCTTCTCCGGCCGCCTGATCTAGGCGGATACCTCGACCTGTTTCTGCTCGAACGCCTCGATGATGTCGCCGATCTTGACGTCGTTGTAGCCGGCGATCCCGACGCCGCACTCGAATCCCTCGCGGACCCGCGCCACGTCTTCCTTGAACCGGCGGAGGCTCCCGATGCGGCCCTGATGCACGATCCGGCCGTCGCGGACGAGCCGCACCTGGGCGGAGCGCGGGATCGCTCCGCTCAGGACGTACGAGCCGGCGACCGTGCCCACCCGAGGCACCGAGAAGGTCCGCCGGACCTCGATCCGGCCGAGCTCGACGATTTCGGTCTCGGGCTCGAGGAGCCCGGTGAGGGCCTTCTCGATCTCCTCGACGAGGTGGTAGATGACGTTGTGGGCGCGGATCTCCACGCCTTCGCGCTCCGCCAGCCGCCTGGCCTGCGGATCGGGGCGCACCCCGAAGGCCACCACGATGGAGTCGGTCGCGGCCGCCAGGTTCACATCGCTCTCCGACACCGCGCCGGCGGCGGTGTGGATGACGCGCACTTTGACCTCGTCGGTGGACAACCGGAGCAGCGAGTCGCGCACCGCTTCGGATGTCCCCCCCACGTCGGCCTTCACGACGATGGACAGCTCCTTGAGCCCGCCCTCGAGCTGGGAGTAGAGGTTCTGGAGGTTCAGCCGGCGCCTCCCCTCGAGCACCTCCATCCGGTCCGAGTCCTGGCGTTCCTCGGCGATACGGCGCGCTTCGGCGGCGGATTCGGCGGCCGTGAACCGGTCTCCCACGACCGGCACGTCGGTCAGCCCCAGGACCTCGACCGGAGTCGAGGGCGGCGCCGACTTGAGCCGTTTCCCGGCGCCGTCCAGAAGCGCGCGGACCTTGCCCCAGGCGGCGCCCGCCGAGAGCGTCGCGCCCACCTTGAGCGTTCCGCTCTGCACCAGCATCTGGGCCACCGGGCCCCGCCCCCGGTCCTTGCGGGCCTCGAGCACGACCCCCTCGGCCGGAACCCGGGGATCGGCGAGCGGCTCTTCCAGCTCGGCCACGTCGAGGACCGCCGCGAGCATCTCGGGGAGCCCCTCGTGGGTCTTCGCCGACACCCGGCAGAAGATCGTGTCGCCGCCCCACTCTTCGGGGTTCACCCCCCGCTCCGAAAGCTGCCGCATGACCTGGTCGGGATCGGCGGCGGGCAGGTCCATCTTGTTGACCGCCACCACGATCGGGACCTCGGCGGCCCGGGCGTGGTTCAGCGCCTCGATCGTCTGCTCTTTCACCCCGTCGTCGGCGGCGACAACGAGGATGACCACATCGGTCACCGACGCGCCGCGGGCGCGCATCTTGGTGAACGCCTCGTGGCCGGGAGTGTCCAGGAAGACGATCCGTCGGCCGTCCTCGGTGTCCACGGTGTAGGCGCTCACGTGCTGGGTGATGCCGCCGGCCTCGCCGGCCACCACCCGGGTGGAGCGGATCGCGTCGAGCACGCTCGTCTTGCCGTGGTCCACATGGCCCATCACCGTGACCACCGGCGCCCGCTCCACCCATCCCTGGTCGCGAAGCGCCTGCGCCTCTTCCGCGCGGCTGTGCGCTTCGGCCAGCGCGCCCTCGTCGACTTCGTCGGGAGTGGAGGTCGTGCCGCCGAACTTCACCACGAGCTTCTCGGCGGTGTCGGCGTCGAGGACCTGATTGATCGACGCGGCCACGCCCTGATCGAGGAGGAGCGCCTTGATGACCTCGGAGATCGGGATGCTCATCGCCTCGGCGAGTCCCTTCACCGTGATCGCGTCCCCCAGCTCGACTTCGGCGCTGGTCCGGTATTCGCGGGAGATCGCCTGCCGGAGCCCGGGCGGGAACTGGCTGTCCAGCCCGTCGGCGGTATCGGGAACCTCGGCGGGGCCCACGCGGCGGCGGGCCTTGGAGCGGCGTCCGGGCGCGGGGCGCCGCGCCTTGGGGCCCATCCCGGGACTCCGCCGGAGCGGAGGCGGCGTGGCCCGCAGGCGGGGAGGCGTCGCGCGCCGCGCCGGCGGCGTGACCGTGGGCACGATCTTCCGGTCGGTGGCGCCCGGCCGGAACTGGCCCGGTCGCGCCGGGGAGGCAATGCTCGGCGTCTCGATCCGCCGCCCGGTGGGTGTGGGGGCGGAGGTGAACGGCTCCCGGACCCGCCGGACGACGCCGGGGCCCTTCGGAGCGCGATCGCCCTCTTCGGGCTTGGCGGGCGGGCTCTCGGGCGCCGCAGGCGCCGGCTTCGGCGCATCCGCCTTCGCTGCCGCCTTTGCTTCGGCTGCTTCGGCGGCGCGCGCCAGCTCGGCCTGTTTCCGGGCCGCTTCCGCCGTGCGCCGGATCTCGGCGGCCTCCGCCTCCTCGGCCGCCCGTCGCTCCGCTTCGACCCGTCGCCGCTCTTCGCGCTCTTTCCGCTCCTCTTCCTCGCGCTCGGCCCGGGCCCGGGCCTCGGCCTCCTCCTTCTCCTTGCGGACCGCATCCTCCTTCGCCTGCTCCTCGGCGGCCTTCGTTTCGGCGGCGACCCGCTGGAGACGCTGTTCGGCGGCGCGCCGGATGTTCTCCTCCGCGCGGGCCCGGCGGTTCGGACGCGCCGCGCGGCGTTTGGCCAGCCGCAGCCGGGCGCGGACCTTGCGCGCGTCGTTCGGCTGAAGCGCCGACGAAACCGTGCGCACCCGCAGCCCGAAGTCGGACTGCAGCGCCTTCAGCAGCTCCGCGGGCTCCATGCCGAGCTCGCGGGCGAGATCGCTGACCCGAATCGAAGGGGGCATCAGGAACCGGCGCCTCCGTCCACGTTGGCGGTTTCGTTCACGGTCTCCGCGAGCGGACGCTTCTCGTCCGAAGGAGCGGGAGGGGCGGACGGCGCGGCGCGTCGAGGCGACCGATCGGGCGACCGATGGGGTGACCCATGGGACGACCGATGGGGCGCTCTGGCGGGCGGTCGCGGCCGCCGCCCGGCGCCGCCCGCCTTCCTGGAGTCCTGACGCGAGCCGGAGAACGGGCGCGCATTCGGGCCGCGGGGGGGTCGTCCGCGACCACGCGACCGGTCACGGTCGCCGCCCCGGGGATTCCCCGGGCGGCGCGCCTCCGGCCGCCGGCTCCGCCGGGGCCTCGCGGGAGCGTCATCGCCGTCCGCGATGACCTCGATCGGGATGCCAAGAAGCTCGGACGCGAGCCGCACGTTCTCGCCCCGCTTTCCCACCGCCCGCGGCAGTTCGGCCTCGGACACCGTCACGATGAGACCCGGATCGCGGCGGCGACGGCCGCGGTCGGGGGAAGGGGCGGGCCCGGTGGCCCGTTCGACCCGCAGCACTTCCGCCGGGCGCAGCGCGTTCCGGGCCAGCCCTTCCATCGTCGGACTCCAGCGGACCACGTCCACCCGTTCCCCCCGGAGTTCGCGGCTCACCGCGCGGATCCGGGCGCCGCCCGGTCCCAAGCAGGCCGCGACCGCGTCGACCCCTGGCGCTTCGCTCCACACGGCGGCCTTGGCCCGGGTTCCCGGGTGGCGGGCCACCGCCCGCACCTCGACCAGGCCCCGGCGCACTTCCGGGGTCTCCCGCTCGATGGCGCCGGCGACCACTTCGGGCGCGATCCGGGAGAGGATGACCGGAGGGTCCTCGGGTTCGATCGACCGCACGACCGCCCTCACTGTGTCGTCCGGGTTGAACACCTCGTGGCGGCTCTGCTCTCCGCCCGGAAGACGGCCCTCGACCGGCCCCAGATCCACGATGAGATCGTGTCCCTCCCGGCGAAGCACCCGCCCGGTCTCGAGCTTCCCGATCCGGTCCCGGAACCGGTTGGCCCGGGCCAGAAGACGGCCCGCCCGCAGCTTCGTCTCGAGCGTTTCGCGAGCGGCCCACGCCGCGTTGCGCGACGCCGAACGGAGTGGCGCCGGGACCTCCACCAGGTCGCCTTCCGAAGCGCCCTCCGGCGCCTGGTCGCGATGGATCTCCCGCTCCGGATCCGCGACTTCGGCGACGACCCGCTGCGAGGCGAAACACTGCAGAATCCCGGTCTCCTGATCCAGCCGGACCCTGAGCGTGCGTCCCGCGCTGCGCGAGGCCGCCAGCCCCGCCGCGTGCTCGACGCCAGCGATGACCTCGGCGCGATCCAGGTCCGCCGAGAGCTCTTCGATCGCCGCCATCAGTCGCGCCGCCGCCTCCCGGGACGCGTCTTTCGTCCGCCGTGGCTTCGGGGTCCGAGCAGGGCGTCGAAGTCCGGGTCGAGGCGGGCGGCGAGGACGTCGTCCCAGCGCACCCACACGGCGTCCTCCGGCTCCCCCACGATGCCCTCGATCCGGACCGCGAACTCCTCCACCGTCTCCAGCTTCCCCACCAGCGTCCGGTGGCGGTCCTCCATCCGGCACTTCACCCGCACCCGCCGCCCGGTGAATCGCCTGCAGTCGGAGATCGAATGAAGCGGCCGATCGAGCCCTGGAGTGCTCACCTCGAGCACGTAGGAGCCGGGGATCGGATCCTCCAGGTCGAGCAGCGCCGACAGCCGCTCGTTCACCCGCTCGCAGTCCGGAAGACCGACCGGCCCGGCGTCGGAGGGAGCGTCGTCCGGCCGCTCGACAAAGACGCGCACCCGCCTCGATCCGCGAGGACCCTTGATCTCGGTCCATGCCAACTGAACCCCGGCGCTCACTGCCGCGCGCCGCGCCAGCCCTTCCACCCGGGCGGGAAGATCCCGCTCGGCGGCAGCGCTCTGGCTCGGCGATCGTTCGTTCTGCGGAATGCGTGGGGCCTCTCCGGGCGGCTCGATTCGGGTATGCAACGGGTCTCCCGGACGCCCGCAGAATCCCGACGGCGGCCAAAAAAACCCGCCGCGCAACCGGGCGCGGCGGGTCGCGATGGAACGAGCACACCTCATAGGGAGTGCTGGACCGAAGCGGCGAGTATAACCTGAAAGCGCACGGCCCTCCGGACCGTCCGTTCCGCTGCTCCGCCGGAGACGGCGGAGGGCGGCGGGTCGCCCGAAGAGGGACGGACCCCCGAGGGTCAGTGCGGTTGGGGGAGTACCTGGCCCACCAGGTCCTCGGGGTGGGCCTCGGTGATGCGAGCCGTCACGAAGTTGCCGATGAGCTGCTCCGGAGGGCGGTCCGCGTCCACCAGCAGGACCCTGGGATCCACATCGGGCGCCTGCCCCTCGGTGCGGCCGGCGAGCAGCAGATCCGACTCCTCGGCGGGGCCGTCCACGAGCACGCGGACCTCCCGCCCCACCGCCTCCCGGTGCCGGCGAAGCGAGATCTCCCGCTGGATCTCCATGAGCTGCGCCCTCCGGTCCTCCTTCTCGCCCTCCGGGATGACCTCTTCGGCCACATGGGACGCCGCCGACTCCTCATTGGAATAGAGGAACGCGCCCATCGCGTCGAATTCCGCTTCCTCGACGAACCCGGCGAGCTCGCGGAAGTCCGCTTCCTCTTCCCCGGGAAATCCGACGATGAAGGTGCTCCGGATCGCCACGCCGGGGACCATTTCCCGGATGCGGTCGAGGAGCTTCGCGTTGCTCTCCCGGTTTCCGGGCCGGCGCATGGATTTCAGAATACGGCGGCTCGCGTGCTGGAGCGGGATGTCCACGTAGCGGCAGAGTTCGGGCGCCTCCGCCAGCGCCTTGAGCGTCTCGTCGTCCAGCGTCGTCGGGTAGGCGTAGAGGAAACGCACCCACTCGACGCCGTCCACTCCGGCGAGCTGTCGGAGGAGCGAGGCCAGGCCGTGGCGGATCCCCAGATCCACGCCGTAGGCCGTCGTGTCCTGGGCGACCAGGATCAGCTCGCGCGCCCCCTGGGCGGCGAGGTCCTCGGCCTCGGCGAGGACCGAGTCGGGCGCGCGGCTCCGGAATCGGCCCCGGATCTGCGGGATCACGCAGAACGTGCAGGGATAGTCGCAGCCTTCGGCGACCTTGATGTAGGCGGTGTGCGGCGGCGTGGACCGGATTCTCGGCGTCGTGTGGTCGTAGAGCCACGAGACCGAGAGGTCGGCGGTCAGCGGCGGCGTCCGCCGGGCGTTTCCGGAGAGGCTGCTCTTCAGGATCTCGGCGATCCGTTCGACTTCGTCGAGGCCCACGACCGCGTCGATCTCCGGGATCTCTTCGGCGAGCTGGCTCGCGTAGCGCTGGGCGAGGCACCCGGCGACGACCAGGCGGCGGCAGCGCCCGGTGCGCTTCAGCCGGGCGAGGTCGAGGATCGTGTTGACCCCCTCTTCCTTCGCCGGGCCGATGAAGCCGCAGGTGTTCACGATGAGCGCATCCGCGGACTCCGGCTCCGCAGTCATCTCGAAGCCGCTCCCGGCCAGGACGCCGGCCATGACCTCGCTGTCAAGCAGGTTCTTGGCGCATCCGAGGCTCACCAGCCCGACCCGGGCCGGTCCCCTCCCGACCCGAAGCGCGCCCCCGTCCGTGGGGCTCACGGCGACAGCCGGTAGAGGAGGCGCGGGAACGGAATCGCCTCGCGCAGGTGGGCGATCCCCGCCACCCACGACACGAAGCGCTCGATGCCAAGCCCGAACCCCGAGTGGGGCACGGTTCCGTAGCGGCGGAGGTCGAGATACCATGAGAACGCGTCCTCGGGGAGGTCGTGCTCCTGGACGCGGCGCCGCAGCAGTTCCGGGTCGTGGATGCGCTGGCTGCCCCCGACGATCTCGCCGTAGCCCTCGGGAGCGATGATGTCGAGGCCGAGCACGCGGTCGGGACGGCCGGGGGCCGGCTCCATGTAGAAGGCCTTGATCGCCGCCGGGAAGTGGGTGACGACCAGCGGACGGTCCAGATCCTCGGTGAGGGCCGTCTCGTCGGGCGCCCCGAAGTCATCTCCCAGGGTGAACCCGGTCCCCTTGCGGACGAGGATCTCCCCGGCTTCGTCGTAGGTCATCCGGGGAAAGGGCGCCCGGATCTTCCGGAGCGGTTCCGGGTCGCGCTCGAGCGCCTCCAGTTCCGGACCGCGGGTGGCGAGCACCCGCTCGATCGCGTGGCAGATGAGCCCTTCGGCGAGCGCCACGATGTCGTCCAGCTCGGCCCAGGCGACTTCCGGCTCGAGCATCCAGAACTCGATGAGGTGGCGGCGGGTCTTCGACTTTTCGGCCCGGAAGGTGGGCCCCAGGCAGTAGGTCCGGCCCACCGACATCGCGACCGCCTCGTTGTAGAGCTGCCCGCTCTGCGCCAGGTAGGCGCGCCGGTCGAAGTACTTCGTCTCGAAGAGCGTCGTCGTCCCCTCGCAGGCGTTCGGCGTGAAGATCGGCGTGTCGGCGCACACGAAGTCCTGGTCCCGCAGGTAGGCGCGGAAGGCGTGCAGGACCTCGTCCCGGATGCGAAGGAGCGCATGCTGCCGCCGCGAGCGCAGCCACAGGTGCCGGTGGTCGAGCAGGAACTGGGCCCCGTGTTCCTTCGGGGTGATCGGATAGGGCTCGGCCTCCTGAACGACCCGGAAGTCGTCGGCCCGGACCTCCATCCCCCCCGGCGCCCGCGGGTCGGCGAACGCGGCCCCGGAAATCTCCACGGCGCTCTCGAGCGGACAGTGTTTCGCCGCCTCGAAGGCCTCCGGCGGAACCTTCGCCTTGGGGGCGACGACCTGCGCGAAACCGGAACCATCGCGAAAGCTCAGGAACAGCAGCCGTCCGCTGGAGCGCCGCCCCGCGAGCCAGCCCCGCAGCTTCGCCGGGACTCCCGCCCCGTCCCCGTCGCGCGCCACCGCCTCCCGGAGCCCGGCGAGCGTGGGCCCCATCCGGGCCTTCCAGGGCGTCTGAGGCACGGAGTCGGCGGAGGTGGTCATCGGAGCGCCGGAAGGGTACCCCTCTCCACGTCGGTGCGTCCGGGCGCGCCAGCAGCCGACAGTCGGGGAACCGCCGAGACCTAGCAGCCCGTTGACAAAGTCCCGCGGCCCGGTTCTCCCGGTAGGGGCTCGAGCGGCGATGCATCCCGCCCGAACCGCGCCCCTTTGGGGCGCTCATCGTTGCGTTTCACTCGGAATATTCCCGATATTCCTCGCTCACGCGCCTTGTCGGCCGGGCGCCTCACCGCTCTCGGCGCTGCACGTGACTCTATCAACGGACTGCTACGCGCCAGCGGACCCGGTCTCGTCGAGGAGCTCTCCCAGCAGGGACCCGAGACGGCGCCGCGCGGGCCATCGGTCCAGGTTCTCGCGGACGGCGGCGAGGGTGGGAGCGATGAAGCTCCGGTAGACCGGGTTCCGGCGTCGATGGACCTGGAATCCGTAGGTTCCGAGCGCCTTCAGCCCGCGCTGGAGCGCCACCGCGTCGAGCTCCCACTGGAGCTCCTCGCCGGAAGACCCCTCCAGCCCGGTCGCTTCGCAAAATCCCTCGAGGAGCTCGGCCTCGCTCACCGGATGCCGGCGCCCGCCCGGACCCGCCGCCACGTAGGGGTCGCGCGCCAGCGAGACGAAGTCGTAGAGGCGGGGACCGAGACGGGTGTCCTGGTGGTCGATCACCGAGAGCGCGCCTCCCGCGCTCCCGGGGTGGGCGATCAGGTTCCGGGAGTGGTAGTCGCGGTGGCAGAGCGCCGTCGGGAACGAGGCGGCCTCAGCGGCCAGCTCTACGAGCGCCCGGTCGAGCGCCGCCTGATCGACGTCCCGGGCGGCCCGGTCGCTCCGGGGATCGGCGAAGTGCTCGAGGAAGAAGCGCAGCTCGCGGACGAACAGCGCCTCGTCGAGATGCATGGAGAACGCGCGGTAGCGCGCCGCTTCGGCGGCGGCCCCGACGCTCGCTCCCTCGCGCTGGATGACGCCGAGGATCGAGACCGCTTCCCGGTAGAGCGCCGGGGTCTGGGGATCGCCGGCGAGCGCGGCGGTCTGGAGGAGCTCGTCTCCCAGGTCTTCCAGCGCGAGAGCTCCCAGGTCCGGCGCCTCGACGCCGAGTTCGGGGGCGCGCACCCCGAGGCGGCGATAGAGCGCGGCGGAGTCCGCGAACGGCAGCGACCCGGGAGAGTACGGACCGGACATGACGCACGCCACGAACGTCCGGTGGCCGGAACCCGGCGGATCGACGGGGAGCGCGGCGCCTCCCGGAGGCCGCACGCGGAAGTAGACCCTCTCCCCGGCGTCCTGGACCAGCCGCTCCACCCCGGCGCCGGCGCACCCGGTTCGCTCGAGGAAGGCGGCCAGCCGCTCCTCGAGCGAAGCCGGAGGCGAGCTCACAGCGCCGCCTCCCGCCCGCCGGCGACCAGCTTCCCCTCGATCCGGGCCCCGTGCGGGATCCGCTCGCCGGGGCCCACGACGGAGTCCAGCACGACCGCGCCGTCCCCGATTTCGACCTCCCCGCCGATGACGGAGCGCTCCACCCGGGCGCCGGGCCCCAGCCGGACGCCGGGGCCCAGCAGTTCGGGCGGCTCCGCCGAGGCCCCCGCGCCCAGGACGACGCCGTCCGCGGGCGCCCCGCGGAACATCCCGAGGGCGAGCGCGCGTCGGGAGGCCTCGAGATAGCGCCGGGGCGTTCCGATCTCGAACCAGGGCGATCGGGTCTCGAAGAGGCGCGCGCTCCCGGCGGCGGCGAGTGGGGGGAAGAGGTCTCTGGCGAGCCCGCCCGGCCGCCCGGAGAGGTGGCGGAGCGCCGACGGGGCGAGAAGCCAGACGCCGCCAAACACCGGCCCCGCCCCTCCCGGCGCGGTGAGTCCGGCGAACGCTCCGCCGCTCGCGCGCAGGCGGCGCTCGCCCCGAAGCTGCGGGTCCGGGTCGGGGTCGGCGAGCAGCGTCGCCTCGGCGCCGCTGGCGAAGTGCGCCTCCGCCATCGCCCCGAGATCGGCGGTGTGGAGGGTGTCTCCGTTCACGACGAAGAAGGACTCCTCGCCGAACCGGTCCCGGACCCGGTGGAGGCCGCCGGCCGTTCCCAGGAGCTCGGCCTCGAACGAACGGACGACGCGGAGCGGACAGGGTCCCTCGGATTCGACCTGCGCGAGAAGCGGTTCGAGGCTCGCGGGGCGGTGATGGAGGTTCACGACGGCTTCCCGGACTCCGGCGTCGCGGAGGCGGCGAAGGATGCGCAGCAGAAGCGGCGTTCCGCAAAACGGCAGAGCCGGCTTGGCGCAGCGGGAGGTGAGCGGCCCCATGCGCTCGCCGCGGCCGGCGGCGAACACCATCGCCCGCGAGGGCGCCGCCGGCCGGGCGGCGCCGGAATCCGGATCCGGCCCCAACCCCTGATCTCCGTCAGGCGGGTAGCGCCGAGGCCGGGGGCGACGCCTCCCCGGCGACCCAGCGGTCGAACCCCTCGGCATCGATCTCCACCGAGATCACGCGGGACACGCCGGGCTCCTCCATCGTGACCCCGTAGAGGTGCCGACAGGCCTCCATCGTGATCCGGTTGTGGGTGATCACGACCAACTGGGTCTCCTGGCGGAGCTCGTCGAGCAGCGCGGCGAACCGCTGGGCGTTCGGGTCGTCGAGCGGAGCATCCACCTCGTCGAGCAGGCAGACCGGCGCCGGGCGGTAGCGGAACAACGCGATGAGGAACGCGATGGCGGTCATCGCCTTCTCGCCCCCGGAGAGCAGCCGGGCGCTCTGGAATTTCTTGCCGGGAGGCTCCGCGAAGATCTCGATCCCGGGCTCCTCGTCGGCCGGGGCGTGGTTCGGGTCGGACACGGCCGCATCGCCGTTCCCGCCGGGAACCTCGCTGCTCGGCGCGGCGCCGTTCGGCGCGGGATCAGGTTCCCCGTTCGGCGCCGCCGTCGGGGCGTCCGGCGGATAAGGAGCCGCCGCGGACGGCCTCCGGACGAGTTCGGCGCGGCCGCCGCCGAACAGTTGCCGGAAGGCCTCGTCGAAGTTGCGGTTCACGTGGTCGAATCCCGTCCGGAACGCCCGCCTCGCCTCGCGGTCCTGCCGGGCGATGGCCTGCCGCCCGTCGGCGACGCCTTCCTCGACGTCCCGCAGTTGGGCGGCCGGCCCCTCACGCTCCCCCTCGAGCTCGGCGAGGCGCGCCTCCGCGACCTGGTTCACCGGACCCAGCCGTTCGAGGCCGTCCCGGACGGAGCCGAGCTCCCGCTCGACCTCCTCCACCGGCCGGTCGAGGAGTCCGTCCGGGAGGGAGGCGCCTTCCTCGCCCAGCGGCTTCCCGTGTTCCATCTCGAACTCGCTCTCGAGATGACGCAGAAGGGCGCGGGCCTCCTGGATCCGGCCGCGCTGCGGCGCCAGCCGCTCCTCCACGGCGTCGAGCTCGCCCCGCCGCTCGCGAAGGCGGTCGTCCCCCGGCCGCACGAACCCGTCGAGTTCGGACACGCGCGCCCGGAGCCGCTCCGCGGCCCGGGACGCTTCCTTCGCCCGGACCCGGGCGGCCTCCAGCTCGCGCTCCGCCGTCGCCCGGCGCTCCTCCCAGGCCGCCTCGTCCGCCGCCAGCCGGGTCCGCGCCGCCGCGATGCGATCCAGGCGCCCAGCGTCCTCCCGGGCTTCGCGGTCCCGCGTCTGGTCCGCGCGGCGCACCTCGTCGCGGATCGCCTGCTCGCGGGCCAGGGCCTGGTCCGCGGTCTGGAACGCATCTTCGGAGGTCGTAAGCGCCTCCCGGGCGGCGTCGAGCTCCTCCTCGCGTTCCGGGATGTCGCTCGCGGCGCGTTCGAGCAGCGCCCTGTCGCGTTCGATCGCTTCGGCGACCCGGACGCCCGAAGCTTCATTGCGCTCCGCTTCATCGCGATTCCGGTCGAGGCGCGAGCTGAGCTCCTCGAGCTGGCGGCCGACCTCGGCGACCGCCGCGGCGCAGCGCTCCGTCTCGATCCGCCGTCGGAGCGCCTCCCCTTCGGCGGCGGTCAGCGCCTCCCGGCGCGCCTCGCGCTCCTCTCCGGCCCGCCCAGCCTCGGCCTGTCTCGCTTCGAGCGCCTTGCCGGCGTCGGCCAGCCGGCGCTCGGCGTCCGCCCTGCCGTGTTCGAGCACCGCGAGTTCGCGGCGCGCCGAGAGGAAGCCCTCGCCGGGGCCTCCCCGCCCGAGGCGAACGACCCCCGGCGGGATGACGCTCTCTCCGGCCCGCGTGACATAGAGCGCCGGGCGCTCGCGGAAGCGGGTGAGCGCCGTCTGAAGATCGGCGACGACCTCCGCATCCGGGACGAGCGCCTGAACCGCCGCGTCGGCGCCCGACACGTGGTCGCGCAGCGCATCGCCGTCCACCGCGCGGGAGGACGGCGCCGAGGCGGCCAACTCGGAGACGAGCACCTCGAGAGGCTCCGTATCGTCCGCCTCCCGAGCCAGGTCGAGAAGGTCTTCGACGCTCCGCACCCGTAACCGATGCGCCCCCACGAGCCGCTCCGCGGCGGCCTCGTACCCCGGCTCCACCTCGATCGCCTCGCCGACGGCGCCCAGAAGGGGGCCATCCTCCCCACCGGCCGCCGCCAGACGACGCGCGGCCGCCGGCCCCAGTTGCTCGCGGGACAGCACCAGCGCCCGCTGGGCGGCGAGCCGGGCGTCGGTCTCCGCGAGCGCGCGTCCGGCGTCGGAAGCGGCGCTGGTGGCCGCTTCGAGCGCGGCCGCCGCGTCCTGACTCCGACGCTCGGCGAGCCGCAGCTCGTCGCGTCGCCGGAGCGCCGTCGCCTCCGCCTCCTGCTGGCGGCGGAGAGCCTCCGCTTCGGCCCGCCCCACGTGCGCCTTCCGCGCCTCGAGCGCCCGGCGCTCGCCGTCGAGCCGGACGCGAAGCTCCCCCAGCCGCTCCACGCTCTCCTGGTGCTGCTCGCGGGCCATCCGGTGGGTGCGCATGGCGCCCTGCAGCCGCTCGACTTCCCGGCGCGCCGCCTCGAGACGAAGATGCGAGCGGCGCTCGGCGTCCCGGGCGGCGACGCGGGCGTCGCTCCGCTCGCGGACCTGCAGCGCGAGCGCCTCGACCCGCGCCGGGAGCTCCCGGGTGCGGCGGGCGTGATCCGCCCCGGTGGCGCGCCGCCGGGCGACCGCTTCCGAGAGGTCGGCCTCCTCCTGCTCCAGACGCTCGCGCTCCGCGTTCCGCTGCTCGGCGGCGCGCTCTCCCTCCTCGAGGACCGCGGCGGCCTTGGTGGCCCGGCTTCTCCAGTCGAAGGCGGCGTGATTCCGCTCGTCGAGACGGATCTGGGTCGCGTCCCGTTCCTCGCGGAGCGATCCGAGGAAACGCTCGTAGGCCCGTAGGCTGGCCGCCCGTCGCTGCGCTTCCGCCTCGAGCCGCCGGAGGGGCTGCTCGCCCCGGCCGATCTCGCGCAGCCAGGTGTTGCGCAGGATGAGCTGACGCGCGAGTTCGAGCTCGCCGGCGCGGCGCTCCAGCTTGCGAACCCGCCGGGCCGCCCGCGAGTCGCGCCGGGCGCGGCGGATCAGGCGCTCCAGTTCCCCGAGCCGCTCCCGGACCCGTTCGAGCGAGCGCTCCGCGGCCCTCAGGTTCGACTCCGCCTCCTTCCGGTTCACCCGGTAGGGACCCAGACCGGCGGCCTCCTCGACGAGCAGCCGGAGCTCGTCCGGCTTCGAGGTGAGCACCTCGGTGACGCGGCCCTGCCCGATCATGGCGTAGGAGCCGGCGACGAGCCCGGTCCCGGCGAAGAGACGCTGGATCTCGCGGCGGGTGGAGCGGCGCCCGTCCATCTCGTAGACCGAGCCGCCGCTCGCGTCCACCCGCCGGGAAATCACGACCCGCCGTCCCGGCGCGGCCGCATGGCCCGCGGCCCCGTTGCCGTTCGCGCCGCCGGAAGGGTCGACTCCGCCTCCGCGCTCGACGCCGCTCACCTCGAGCCGCACCTCGGCCACTCCGAGCGGCCCCCGGAGCTCGCTTCCGCCGAAGATCAGGTCCTTGCCGCGGGCCCGGATCGTGGCGCTCCCCAGCTCGCCGAGCACCCAGAACAGGGCGTCGGCGATGTTGCTCTTGCCGCAACCGTTGGGCCCGACGACGGCGGTCGCCGCCTGGTGGAAGACGATCGCCACCGGATCGGCGAAGCTCTTGAAGCCCGCGATCTCGAGCCGCTCGATTCTCATGGCGGAGTCCGGCGACCGGGCCGCCTCACGGACGGCGCAGGCGCGGTCGCGGGAGCGTTGGGCACAGCGGCGAAAAGATGGGCCGACCCCAACATGTTGTGGTCTGCCGGGCGACGAACCCCAATATACAGTATGTGACGCCCGCCGGCGGCATCACGGCGAACCCCCGCGATATGGTCCCGTTCGCCGTCGCCGACCGATCGGTCTCGCCCGTTCATGAACCCGCCTCGCTCCGGACAAGGCCCAGCCGAAACGGGGCCTCTCCGGCCCGGAGGGTACGGCGCCAGGTTCCGCAGCTACCTCCTCCGCGGATTCCTGTTCTGGATCCCGGTGGCCGCCGTGGTGCTGGTGGCGCGCATCATCTATTCCCTGATGCGCTCCTGGTTCTTTCCTTCGCTGGGCTGGGAGCCCCGGCTCGCCGCGCTCGCCCTCGTCATCCTGGTGCTCCTCGCCACCGGGTGGGCGGTGACGCGCTTCAAGGTGGTCCAGCGGCTGGCCCGGGGGCTGGTGGAGCGTCCGCTCATGCGGGTGCCAGTGGCCCGCTGGGTCTACTCCGGCGTGCGCCAGCTTCTGGACGCGCTCTTCACCAGCGGCGACGCCTTCGGGAAGGTCGTCCTGATCCAGTACCCCCGGAAGGGGGTCTACAGCATCGCCTTCCAGATGTCCGGCAAGCTGCTCGAGGTGCGGCACCGGGTGCAGGTGGACATGGGCGACGCCGGCGCCGCCGACGACCAGCGGGAGGTCATGGCGGTCTTCGTCCCCACCACCCCGAACCCGACGTCAGGCGTCGTGGTCACCCTGCCCCGGGACGAGGCGATCGAGCTCCAGATGACCCGGCAGGAGGCGCTCCAGATGATCATCTCCCTCGGAGTCGTCGTCCCGCCTTGGACTCCGCCGGACGCGGGAGCGATCTCCGAGCGCGCGCCCGACGCCGGATCCGCCTCCCGGTAACCCGATCCGGCCCGGAGGCCGGACGCCGTCTCGCTTCCTCGCTAGACGACGCCCTGGTCGAGCATCGCATCCGCGACCTTCAGGAACCCGGCGATGTTCGCGCCGTTCACGTAGTTCCCGGGAGTGTCGAAGCGCTCCGCCGCTTCGACGCAGGCGCCGTGGATCTCGAACATGATGTCGGAGAGCCGGTGATCCACGACCTCGCGCTTCCACGAGGTCATCGCGGCGTTCTGGCTCATCTCGAGCCCCGACACCGCCACGCCGCCGGCGTTCGCCGCCTTGCCCGGCCCGTAGAGGATCCCGGCCCCGGTGAACTGCTCCACGGCGTCCGGCGCTGAAGGCATGTTGGCCCCTTCGGAGATCACGGTGCAGCCGTTGTCCAGGAGCGCGGTCGCGTCAGCGCTCAGGATCTCGTTCTGGGTGGCGCTCGGGAAGGCGCACTGCGCGGGCACCGCCCACAGCGGGTTATGGTCGTTCGCCCCGTTGGCGTCGAAGTAGCTGACTCCGGAGAACCTGTCGGCGTACTCCCGGATCCGTCCGCGGCGCTCGTTCTTGAGCTCCATCACGAACGCCAGTTTCTCGGGTCCGATGCCGTCGGGGTCGTGGATGAAGCCGCTCGAGTCGGACAGGGTGACGACCCTGGCCTCGAGTTCGTTCAGCTTCTCGACGGTGAACTGCGCCACGTTGCCGCTTCCGGAGACCAGGCAGGTCTTGCCCTTGAGCCCGTCGCCGCGGGTCCCGAGCATTTCCTGCGCGAAATAAACCGCGCCGTAGCCGGTGGCCTCCGGCCGGATGAGCGAGCCTCCCCACCCCGGGCCCTTGCCGGTGAGCACGCCGGTGAACTCGTTCGCGATCCGCTTGTACTGCCCGAAGAGGAAGCCGATCTCGCGGCCGCCCACTCCGATGTCCCCGGCGGGGACATCGGTCGCCGGCCCCAGATGACGGTGGAGCTCGGTCATGAAGGACTGGCAGAAGCGCATGACCTCGTCGTCGCTCTTGCCCTTCGGATCGAAGTCGGACCCTCCCTTGCCGCCGCCGAGCGGAAGCGTGGTCAGCGCGTTCTTGAACACCTGCTCGAACGCCAGGAACTTCAGGATCGAGAGGTTCACCGAGGGATGGAAGCGCAGGCCGCCCTTGTAGGGGCCGAGGGCGCTGTTCATCTCGATCCGGAAGCCCCGGTTCACCTGCACCCGGCCGTCGTCGTCGACCCAGGGAACCCGGAACAGCACGACGCGCTCCGGCTCCGCGATCCGCTCGAAGATCCGCCCTGACCGGTACTCGGGGTGGCGATCCAGAACGACCTCCACCGATTCGGCGACCTCGCGGACGGCCTGCAGGAATTCCGGCTGGTCGGGGTCACGGGCGGCGACCTGGCTGACGATGGCTTCGGTGTTGCTCATGGGCCCTCCCGGGCGGCGGCGCGGATTGTATGGAACATCGGGCGGCTTCGGACCCTCCTGGCGGGGTGCGACACACTCCGCTCCTCGACGAATCCCCATGGTCCTGTCTCCGGCGTTCGCCGACCTTCTCGGCTTCAGGGTCCACGAAGTCCTGTTCGTGCTGAGCGACTACGACTCGTTCATCCTGGCGGAAGACGGTCAACTGGACCGCAGAGTCCTGTCGGGTTTCCTCGAGCTCGACCTGCGCGCCCTCCCCCGGGTCACCCAGGTCTCGTCCGGCGCCGGGGCGCTCGAGCGGCTGGAGGCGAGCCCGGACCGGTTCCAGCTCGTGGTCGCCTCCCCGCACCTGGGCGACATGGAGTTCCCGACCTTCGCCCGCGAGCTGCGCCGCCGTCGCCCCTCGCTGCCGGTGACGCTGTTCGGCTACGACACCCGCACCGTCGCCGAGGTGCGCGAACGGCTCGGAACCGACCAGGAGGGTCTCGAGAAGCCGTTCGTGTGGCAGGGAGACGTGGGGATCTTCCTCGCCATCGTGAAGCAGATCGAGGACCGGCGAAACGCCGCCAACGACACCGGCCAGTACGGCGTTCCCGGCATCCTCCTCATCGAGGACAGCATCCGCTACTACTCGTCGTTCCTGCCGGTGGTCTACCAGGCGGTCTTCGAGCAGACGAGCAACCTGCTTCCCGAGGGGATCAGCCTCACCGAGAAGATCCACCGCATCCGGCGGCGTCCCAAGATCTTCCTCTGCGACCGCTACGAGGAGGCCTGGGACTACTTCACCGCCTATCCGGACCAGATCCTCGGCGTGATCTCGGATGTGGACTTCCCGAGGAAAGGGGCCCGCGATCAGCGGGCGGGAGAGCGCTTCGTCGCCGAGATGCGCCGGCGGCGGCCGGACATCCCGGCGATCCTCCACTCGCGGCGTCCGGAGAACCGCCTCCGGGCCCGGCGGGCGGGGGCCGACTTCCTGCGGAAGGGCTCCCGGGACCTGATCCGGCGGATCCGCGACCTGATGCGGGACCGCTTCCATTTCGGCGACTTCGTGTTCCGGACCCCGGACGGCGCCGAAGTCGCCCGCGCGACCGACCTCGAGTCGTTCGTCCGCCTGGTGGGCGGCGTCCCCCGGGAGAGCCTCGAACACCACGCGCGGAACAACGAGATCTCCCACTGGCTGATGGCGCGGGGGGAACTCGAGGTGGCGCGGGAGTTTCGCGAGCTCCGGGCCAGCGACTTCGGCCCCGGGGACGCGATGGGCCGGGAAATCGCCGCCACGCTCTCCCGGGAGCGCCGCCGGCGCAGCCGCGCGGTCGTCGGGGACTTTCCCCGGGAGGGATTCGAGCCGGGAGCGGGGCTGTTCCGGATCGGCGGCGGCTCGGTGGGGGGCAAGGCGCGCGGACTCGCGTTCACGAACGCGCTCCTGATCCGCTCGGACATCGCGACCCGCCATCCCGGCGCGCGCATCGCCGTCCCGGACGCGGTCGTCCTCGCCACCGGCGTCTTCGACGAGTTCCTCGAGGCGAACGACCTCCTTTCCTTCGCGCTCGAAGCCCCCGACGAGGAGGAGCTCCGGCGGCGGTTCGAAGCGGCCCGGTTCCCCGAGGCCGGCCTGGAGGACCTCGCGCGCTTCGCCGAAGCGGTGCGCTACCCGCTCGCGGTGCGCTCCTCCAGCCTGCTCGAGGACTCCCCCTACCAGCCCTTCAGCGGCGTCTACGAGACGCTGCTCATCCCGAACCAGGCGCCGTCGGCGGCCGACCGGCTGACGGCGCTGGTCCGGGCCGTCAAGTGGATCTACGCCTCGCTGTTTCGGCCGGTGGTCCGCAACTTCCTCGACGCCAGCCCCTACCGGCTGGAGGAGGAGAAGATGGCGGTCATCCTCCAGCGGGTCGTGGGGCTGCCGCACGGTGGGCGCTTCTACCCGGACCTCGCGGGAACCGCCCGCTCCCACAACGACTACGCCACCCCGCCGCTGACTCCGGGGGACGGGATCGCCGCGGTGGGGGTGGGACTCGGCGAGCAGATCACGAGCGGCGGCCCGGCGGTCCGCTTCTCGCCGCGCCGTCCGCGTCACCGCCCGGGATATTCCAACGCCCGGGAGGCGCTCCGGAACACCCAGTCCAGCTTCCTGGCCATCGACCTCGACTCCTCGACCGACGGCGACGGGACGGCGCCGCTACTGAGCGTCCCGCTGCGGGAGGCGGAAAAGGACGGCGTGCTCGCCCTCCTCGCCTCGACCGTCGCTCCGGGCGACACCCTGCGCGACGGAACGTCACGCCCCGGCCCGAGGGTCGTGACCCTGGCCCCGCTGCTGAACGACCCCGATCTCTTTCCGCTGGCCTCGATCCTCGAAGACCTGCTCGCCGTCGGGGAGGAAGCCTGCCGGGCGCCGGTGGAGCTCGAGTTCGCCGCCAACCTGTCGGTCCCGCCGGGGACCCGGCGCGAGTTCGGGTTCCTGCAACTGCGCCGCCTGCCCCGCGCCCACACCGCGCACGACGACGCCGACCCCGCACCCGAGGGCGCGCATGTCCTCTGCCACAGCCCCCAGGTCCTCGGCCACGGCCGGATCCGGGACATCCGTGACCTCGTCGTGGTGGACCGGGAGTCCTACGACCGGCTCCGCAGCGTCGAAACCGCCCGCGAGATCGCGCGGCTGAATGCGCAGCTCTCGAAGGAGGGCCGACCCTACGTGCTCATCGGAGTGGGGCGATGGGGATCACGCGACCGTTTCCTCGGGATCCCGGTGACCTGGGACCAGATCAGCGGCGCCCGGGCGATCGTGGAGGCCGGCTTCCGCGATCTGGTGGTGACCCCGTCTCAGGGGACGCACTTCTTCGAGAACCTCGTCACGAACGGAGTCGGCTACTTCACCGTGAACCCCGAACGGGGCGAGGGGTCGCTCGACTGGGACTGGCTCGCCCGCCAGCCCGCGACATCCGAGAGGGCCGCGGTCCGACTGCTTCGGCTCGAGGCGCCGGTCTCGGTCCACATGCGCGGCGGCTGCAGCGACGGCTGGATCACGGCGAGCCCGGGTGAGAACGGGCCCTGACGAACCGTCAGGGAAACACGAAGTAGATCGAGGCGATGGCGGCGAGGGCCAGGGCGCCCTTCCATCCCACTCCCGGCAGCGGCGTCAGGTCCACCCCCTCGGGCGGGCTCGGCGGGGGCGGGAGTTCGCGGCGCGGCTTCCAGCGCGCCGCCGCGACGAGGCCCGCCACCAGCAGCAGGAAGCTGATGCCCATGTGGTGCAGGAAAGCGGTCTCGGGCCAGCCGAGGCGCAGCGCGGCGTAGATCGGGATCCCCGCCACCAGTCCCCAGCGCGCCGCGAAGGCGGGGATCCGGGAGGAGATGACCCCGGCGAAGAACACCGCGCAGATCCCCGGGGTCACGAACCCCCAGACCGTCTGGATGTACTGGAACACCCCCGGAAATCCCCCGATGAGGGGCGCCCAGAGGCAGGCGGCGATCACGAAGATCGTGGAGGCCACCTTCGCCACCCGGACCTGTGCGCCGGCCGGGCGCGACCCCCGGAAAAGGCGCGGATGGACATCCAGCGCGTACATCGTGGAGGCGGAGTTGAGCATCGAATTGAACGAGCTCATGACGGCGCCCGCCAGCGCGGCGAGCAGCACCCCCCGGAGCGCGGGAGGCAGGAGTTCGCGGAGGAGGACCGGATACGCCTGGTCGGGGTGGGTGATCTGGGGCCCGTAGAGCTGGACCGCGAGGATCCCGGGGAAACAGATCAGGAAGGGGACGAGGATCTTCAGCCAGGCGGCGAAGAGGATCCCGCGCTGGCCTTCGGCGAGGCTCCTGGCCGCCAGCGTGCGCTGGGTGATGAACTGGTTGACGCCCCAGTAGAAGAACTGGGCGATCCAGAGCCCGCCAATGAACACCGCGGTCCAGGGAACCTCCGGGTGGTCCGCCGGGAGGACGGTGTGCAGACGGTCCCGGTTTTCCTCGAGAAAGCGCGCGGCCCCCGCCAGCACTCCCGCCTCGCCCCCGAGGGCGTCGAACCCGATCCAGAGCACGATCGCGCCCCCGAGCAGGATGACGATCCCCTGGATCATGTCGGACCAGACCACCGCCCGGAGCCCGCCGTAGATCGTGTAGACGCTGGAGAGGAGGCCGATCCCCCAGACTCCGACGAGGGTCGCGGCGAGTTCGGCGGCGTCCGGGCCGAGGCCGAAGGCGGCGGCGAAGGCTTCCGGCAGCGAGAAGATGGCGTTCAGCGCCACCGCGCCGGCGTAGAGCACGGTGGCCATCGCCACGAACACGGTGGCGGCGGTCAGGAGCCCGGCGAGGATCGTGCGCGCCCCCCGGTCGTAGCGCCGCTCGAGGAACTCCGGCATCGTGAAGACGCCGCTCTTCAGGTAGCGGGGCAGCAGGAACCAGCCGATCACGATGAGCGCCGCCGCCGCGGTCCACTCGTAGCTGGCGATCGCCAGCCCGACGCCGGTCGCGGCCGAGCCCGACATGCCCACGAAGTGCTCGGTGGAGACGTTCGTCGCCACCAGCGACATCCCGATGGCCCAGCCCCCGAGATTGCGGCCCGCGAGGAAGTACCCCTCCGCCGTACCCCGCCCGCGCGAGGCCCGCAGCGACACGAAGATGACCGCCCCCAGGAAGAGGGCGAACGTCAGCAGGTCGGTGAGGGAGAGGGTCATCGCGAGGGCGGATTGTGCCGGAACGCCGGATCGGCGCCCGTCGAGCCCGGCGCCTGGCTCAGCCGAAGGCGCCGGAGAGGAGCCGGCTACCCCCGACGAAGGTCCCGATGGCGCTGCCGATCGTGGGGAAGAGGAGGGCGAGCGCGATGCGCAGCGCGCGGTTTCTGAACCAGCGCCGGGGCCGGAGCGCGTCCTGCTTCAGCGCGGTGAGCTCGAAGACCCGCGGCGGACGAATCCACGCCTGGACGAACGCCGTCACGTAGCCCACGCCCATGACCGGCGTCAGGCTGGTGAACGGCGCGGTCAGCAGCGCCGCCAGGACGGTCACCGGGTGCGCGAGCGCCGCGACCGCCCCGACCGCCGCCGGGATCGAGTTCACGAGGACCCAGAACACCGCGCCCTCGGAGGCCGCCTCCGGGCCCCGGACCGCCCAGGTCCACGCCAGCGCGCCGAGGATCACCACCGGAATCGCGATGCCGACCGCTCTTCCGACCCGCCCGGGCGGCGGGACCTGCGCGAGCGGCGCGAGATCGGTGGGCCCCTCGCCGAGCAGCCGCCGCTCCACGCCGTCGAGGTGGCCGGCCCCGATCACCACGACGAGCCGGTTCCCCGGGACGGCCCGCACCTTCTCGCCGATCCAGGCGTCCCGCTCGTCGATCAGCACATGCTTGAGCGTCGGGAACTCCTGCCCCAGCTCGGCGACCAGGCGGGAGACCACATCCCCGGCGAGCAACTCGCGAAGGTCCTCCTCGGTGGGCTCGGCGCCGCTCCCTCCCTCGAGGCCGCCGGCGAGCAGCTTGATCCGCGACCAGAACCCGGTTCGCCGCCACACCCGCAGCAGCGTGGTCCGCACCGGGCGGTCGACGAGCTGGACCTCGGCGCCGCACTCCTTCGCGGCGCGCGCCGCCTCCCGCATCTCGGCGCCCGGCTCGACCCCGAGCCGCAGGCCCATCCGGGTCTGCCAGGCGGCGAGCGCGAGGCTGGCGAGCAGCGGGAGGAGCTTCCGCTCGCGGACCACCTGGCGCAGATCCAGCCGGGCGATCGCCTCCGGATCCATGAGCGCCTCGAACCGGCCGTCGTCGAGTTCGAGGCAGACCGCGTCGGGCCGCTCGGCGGCGATCGTCTCCCGGACGAGGCGCAGCGAGTCGGGAGAGATGTGGGCCGTCCCCACCAGGACGACCTCGCGCTCGTCGGGCCAGTCGGGCCGGGTCAGGCGCCGGACCAGCCGGGCGGTGTCCGCGGGAGGCGCCGCGTCTCCCGGGCCGCCCCCCTCCGCCTCAGCGATCACCGGGCGCCCGCCGGGCGGAGATCAGATTGCCCAGCAGCCGGAAGGCTCCAGGGACGGCTTCCGGCGCCTGCCGGTGAAGCGCGAAGGCGAAATAGGTGTACCGCCCGTCGCCGACCTCGGCGGTGAGGACCGCTCCGCGCTGGGGGGCCTGCCCCTGATCCGCGGTCTCGAAGAGCGCGGTGTAGGCCGGGTCCCAGTCGGTCCAGAACTTGGATCCCCGCTGCTCCACCCAGCCCTCGAAATCCGCGGCCCCGATGCGGTGGGGCCAGGCGAGGAGCGGGTGGTCGGGGGCGAGGAACCGGACAGGAGCGTCCTCTTCCGAGACCTCCTCGGCGCTTTGCGGGAGCGTCCCCGGATACGGGGCGTGCTCGTCGGGGATCAGCTCGCTCGTGTTGTAGAGCGCGACGAGGTGGCCACCGCTCTCGGCGTATTCGAGAAGACGGCGGCTGGCCCGCGCCAGGTCCGGCCGGACGGCGTAGGCGCGGGTTCCGGTCACGATCGCATCGAAGCCGGCGAGGTCGCCGCCGGTGAGGGCCGCCTGGTCGAGGAGCGTGACCTCGGCGCCGAGCGCCCGGATCGCGGCCGGGACCTCGTCCCCGGCGCCGACGACATAGCCGACGCGGAGCCCCGGAGGGACCGCCAGCTCGACGGCGGCGGCCTTCAGCTCCGCCGGCCGCACGAGGTAGCGGAGCGGCAGGTCCCGATGCGCGATTCGGCGATACCCGCTGGCCGGCGCGGCCTCCCCTTCCCCTTCCGCCACGGTGGCGGCGAGGCGGAACCCTCCCGCCGGGATGGCTCCGGGGCGGACGGTGAACCGCACGGTCGTCTGCTCTCCGGGGCGTTCGAACCGGATCCGGGCCTCCGGCGGCGCCACCACGGCGCCCGGGGGAGATTCGAGCGCCACCCGGAACTCGCCCTCCCGATGTCCCACCGCCCGGAGCGAGACCGCGAAGGACGCGTCCGCCGCGTCCGCCGGGAACACCGCGAAACCCGGCTCGAAGGCGAGCGAGACCGGCGGAAGGATCTCCAGTTCCCGCCGCTCGTAGCCGTAGGGCAGGCTGGACTCGAACCGGGTCACCGGTTCGGTGTGGGAGAGCTCGATCCAGGTTCCGGAGTCCCCGACCGGGACTTCGAGGATCGCGGTCGCGGTCGCCGCCGGGGGCGGCGCGGCGAGCGTCCAGTCCCCGTCGAACCGGTAGCGGCTGACGCCGAGCCCGGCGCGGGTTCCATGCGGCGCCAGCGCCTGGGCGTCGGCGGCGAGCCGGACCGCGAAGCGCCGACCCGCCTCGTCCCCCGGAACCTGCGGAAGCGCCTCGACCTCGCCCGGAACCTCGAGAACGACATCCCGCACCCGGACCACCGGAAGCGCCGAAGCCCGCGCCCGGACCTCGAAGGCGGCGCCCGGAACGGCCGGACCGAAGGACGGAGGCGGAGCGAAGGGAGACGCCGGAGAGCCGTCGCCCGGCGCCTGCGCCACCGCCTCCAGCCGAACGCCGGCGGCGGCCCGGATCGCCGCCGCGAGCTGCTCCTGCTTGCGCTCCACCTCGTGGCGGACATCGAAGAACCCCGAGGGCGAGCGCTGGTCGAGAAGCGCGCGGACCTCGGCGAGCGCCTCTCCCAGGCGGGGAACGACGGCCTCCGGCGCCATCCAGTCGAACTCCTCGCGGGCGACGGCGAAGCGGCGGTCGAGGCGCTCGAGGACCTCGACCAGCCGGGCGGGCGCGACCGGGCCGAAGCGGTTTCCGAGCGACGCGCGTTCGGGCGAGAGGAGAGCGAGAAGGTCGGAGTCTTCCCCGCCATCGGCCCGGACGAGACGCGCCGGACCGCGGCCCGCGGAGGCCCGCAGGACTCCCCGCGTCTGGGAGCGCTGGAAGGAGAGGCCGATGGCCCCCAGCTCGGCGAACGTGGCGGACATCCAGGGGCGGGAGCCCTGGACGTCGATCGCGATCGCGCCCGCCTCATCGCGGGCCCGGTGGAAGAACGCCGCCGGCAGGTATCCCCGGCGGCCCTCGCGCGGCGGGAACCCGGCGAGATCGGGCGTCGCCTCGAAGGCCCGGCGGGTGAGCCGCCCGGCGAACTGGTGCTGGCCGTGGCCGTCCCTCGGGTCGCCCGAGAAGCGGCCCAGGATGACCATCGGCCGCTCCCGGCGCACGACCTCGACGAGGTCGGCGAGCGCCTCCTCCTCGTCCCACGCCCGGAGCGCCTCCTCGAGGTTCTTCGAGTACCCGTAGTCGACGAGGGGCGCGAAGTAGACCCGGTCGAGTCCGTACCAGCCGGCGGCCGCCTCGAGCTCCGCGGCCCGGATCATCCCGAGGGCGTCGAACAGCTCCGGCCCGATCGCGTTCGCGCCCGCCTCGCCGCGCGTCAGCGTCACGAGCGTCGTCCGCACGCCGTATCCGCGGCTCAGGAGCGCCAGCAGCGCCCCGTTCTCGTCGTCCGGGTGGGCCACGACCTCGAGCACCGACCCGGTGGTCTGGAGCTTCTGGATCCAGTGCCAGGTCTCCGCCGCTCTGCCGGGCCGGGGCGAGGAGAGCTGCGCCATCACCTGCGCCGGCGCGAGAGCGACCGCAGCCAGGGCGACGACAGCCGCCCGGCGCCGGACCGCGCGCAACCGCATGGCGGGAAAGTGTAGAGACCCCCGTCAGCGGGCGTCGCGGGAACGCTCCCACGCCCGGACGCGGGAACGGGCGGCGTCGAACAGCCGCTCGTAGTTCTCCGTCCGGACCCGGCGGCTGGTTTCCGCACCGAGACGGTCGAGGAGGGGCGCCCAGACCTCGAAGGCCGCCAGATAGTCCGCCTGCTCGGCGGGGATGACGGCGTCCGAACCCAGCAGGAACCGCTCCGGCCACCGGTCCACCAGCGCCGCCCACTGCGCGAGCCGCTCCGGCGGCGCAACCACGTGCTCCGCCACCACGTCCCACGACAGCTCGAGGTGGACGTGCGAGAGCGAAGGATCCCGGAGCAGTCCCTCGAGGAGCCTCGGGTGGTCCGACACCGGCTCGACGAACCGCCCGATGCCGGCGTGCGCCCACAGCACCGTCGCCCCCGGATGGCGACGCAGGAGATCGGCGAGCGGGTCCAGGTGGACGGGGGGTTCGCCCGGCCGCGGGAGCATGACGTCCGCGTCGCAGTGGATCATCACGATCATCCCGGTCTCGGCCGCGAAGTCGAGGATCCGTCCGAGGGCCGGGTTCCTGAGGCTGGCGGTGTGGCCCAGAGTCTTGGGCGACACGACTTCCTTGTGGACCGAGAACTCGCCGATCCCGGTGAAGACTCCCGGGAAGAGGCGCAGGACGCGGCGGATGTGGTCCACCGCATACATGTCGGTCGGATTGAATCCGGTGATCATCGGATCCAGCCGGTCCCGGACCTCCGCCGGCAGCGCGGTGACCGCCATCGCCACCGCGGCGTCCACGAAGGAGTAGTAGTAGAGGGCGGCGTCGGAGCGGAGGTAATAGTCGGGCGCCCGGTCTCCCGACTCGGCGTAGTCCCACTTCTGCTGGAGCGGGATTCCCATGAGCGCGGCGCGGCCCACGGTGTCCCCGAGCAACTCGGCCAGGAGGGCTCCGGGGGTTTCCCGCTGGATGTAGTCGGTGAAGTGGAAGTGGGTGTCATGGAACCGCGGGGCGGGCTGGCCTTTCGCGGCCGCCGGCAGCGCGACCAGGAGGACGGCGGCGACGCCCGTTCGACGGAGGGAGGGGAAGTGGAACATGGAACCGGGGACAGTACGCCCCCCGCGCGCACTCGCCGTCTCCCGTTCCGGAGCTTCGCCGGGCCCCTGAGCCGCGTTCCGGTAGCCTCCGGCGTCATGGAGGGCCCCGACCGCGCCGCCGGGCCCCGCCTGCTGATCGCGGGGGAGTCCTTCGAGGACCTGGTGTTCGGGGGCCTTCCGCGGCTGCCGGCGCCGGGGGAGGAGGTCCGGACCGACGCCTTCCGGCGGACGTTCGGCGGCGGCGCGCTCATCACCGCGGCCTGGGCGCGTCACGAAGGCGCGCAGGTGGAGATGTGGTCGGCGATGCCGCCCCGCGTTCCCCGAACGCTCGACGCCGAAGGGATCGACTGGGTCGACCTCCGCCGACCCCGCGAGCCGCACGCCGTCACCGCCTGCCTTTCCTTCGGGGCGGACCGGAGCTTCGCCACCTTCAACGGCCCGCACGAAGAACTCGAAGAGCGGATCTTCCACCGCGCGGTGCGGGGACACGGACTCGACGCCGCAGCGGTGCTGTTCGCCTTCCGCCCGCAGGTCTGCTCCGCGTGGACGCCGTGGCCCTTCCTCAGGCCGGAGGACGAGCCGGATCGGCTCCCCGAAGTGTTCTGGGATTTCGGATACGACGAGGGCCTCGCCGAGCGGCGGGGCTTCGATGTCCTGCTGGGGCGCGCCACCGGCGTGTTCGTGAACGCGGCGGAGGCCGAGCTCTACAACGGGCGGCGCCGTCTGCTGGACCGCGCGGCGGAGGCGGGAACGCTCGTCATCACGAAGCTGGGCCCGGACGGGGCGATGATCCGCGGCCGGCCGGAGACCCTGGTGGCGGCGCCGATCCCGCTTGTCGGCGTCCGGGACACGACCGGCGCGGGCGACGCCTTCGCCGCCGGATTCCTCGCCTGCAGGCTCCGCGGAGGCGCGCTCGAGGAACAACTGGCCGCCGGAAACGCCTGCGGCGCGGAATCGGTCCAGCGGCTCGGCGGGTTGCCGGAGCGGCCCTGGAGGCCTCCCGGAACCCGATCGCGAAAGCGGGCCCGATGAGGGTCGCCGTTCTCGGCGGGGGCGGACTCCGCACCCCCCTGCTCGCCGCCGCGTTCGATGGATGGACCGACGTCGAGGAGCTCGCGCTGTTCGACCCGGACCGGGAGCGGCTCTCGCGGATCGCCGGGCTCGCGCGCGCCGCGGCGCCCCGGCTCGTCGTGACCGAAACGGACGCTCCCGCGGAGGCGGTCGCCGGATGCCGGTTCGTGGTCGCCGCGATCCGCGCCGGCGGGCAGGAAGCCCGCGCGCACGACGAACGCGCGTGCCTCGAGGCCGGGGTGCTGGGCCAGGAAACGGTGGGGGCGGCGGGGGCGGCTCTCGCGTTCCGGAACATCCCGGCCATGGTTGAGCTGGCCCGCATCGTCGAACGGAGAGCGCCCGGGGCGACGCTCGTGAACTACACGAACCCGGTCGGGATGGTCACCGACGCGCTCGCCCGGGAGACCGGCGCGGATGTCATCGGCATCTGCGACACGCCGTCGGAGCTCACCGGGCGGGCCGCCTCGCTTCTCTATCTGGACCCGGAGAACGTGGCGCCCGCCTGGTCCGGCGTCAACCACTGCGGCTGGCTCACCGGGCTCTACGACCGGGATGCGGACCCCTCGGATCCGTTCCCGCCGGTGGATCACCTGCCGGACCTGTTCCGGGACCCCGAGCGGCTCGGGCGGGCGCACCGGCCCGGGCTCTTCCCGGTGGAGGACCTGCTTCCGGCCACGCCTTCGGAGTACGTGTCCTTCCACCGCTACCCGGAAAGGGCGGTGGAGCGGCTGCGAGCCGCGGGCCGCACCCGGGGAGAGCAGATCGTGGCGCTCGAGGCCGGGCTCTTCCGCCGTCTGGACCCGGCCGGCGCGCGACCGGATTCCGCGCTGGCGGCCTACCGGGAGGCGCTCGGGGAGCGCGAGGCGACCTACATGCAGGTCGAAGGCGGCGGCGAGCCCGATGATCGGAAGCGCTCCGGCCCCTCGGGGTACGACCGGATCGGGCTCCGCGTGATGCGCGCCCGGCTCGGCGCGGCGCCGGGGACCATCGTCGTCAACACCGCGAACCGCACCCCCCTCGGGGGTCCGGCGATCCCGGAACTCGCGACCGATGACATCGTCGAAGTCCCGGCGCGGGTCGCTCCGGAAGGCGTCGCGCCGGTTCCCCAGCCGCCGCTTCCGGCGGCCGATGCGGCCCTCCTGAGAAGGGTGCGGGCGGCGGAACGCGAGATCGTCTCGGCGGCGCTGGACGGCGATCCGGCCGCCGCCGCCGAGGCCCTTCGGGAGCACCCCGCCGGGGGTCCGGAAGCCGCCGGGATCTTTCCGAGCCTGCGGCTGACGGCATAGGGCCTCAGCGATTTCCTCCCCGGGTCGCTACGATCCGGTTCGGAGTCATGAGCCGATGAAGGAAAACGCCTTTCGGTCGGGCCGGATGCGGGTGGGCGCCGCGCTCGCTATGACCGTCTGTCTGGCGGCCCCGCTCGCCGCCCAGCCTCCCGAGCCGCCGACGCTCCCGGGAGATCCGTTCTCGAACGACCCGTTCGGGAACCGCTTCGCCCCGCGGAACGACGCCGATGTGGATGCGCTGGTCCGGACCGCGCTCTTCGGCCGCAGCGGGGCGGCCCGCAACCGGGCGCTGCGATTCCTCGTCGAGCGCGACGAGCGGGATGTCATCCCCGCGCTCATCGCGGTGCTCCGGGTGCTGCCGGACGAGGACGGCCGCATCCTGGACGCGCTGCAGCGGCTGGCGCGGGCGAAGATCCCGCGCGACTGGAAGGCCTGGCTGGAGTGGCAGGAGGATCACAGCGAGATCCGTCCCTACCGGGGGTTCGTCAAGTTCAAGGCGGACATCCTGGCCGGGATCGACCCGAACTTCCGCGACTTCCTCTACCCGGGGGTCCGCCACGAGATCCGGGTCGAGGAAATCGTCTGGGGCGGCGTGGAGAAGGACGGCATTCCGGCGCTGGTGAACCCGAAGCGGATCCCGGCGGCGGAGGCCGACTACCTCACCGACGCCGAGCTCGTCTTCGGCGTCTCCATCGGCGGGGATTCCCGCGCCTATCCGCTGCGGATCCTCGACTGGCACGAGATGTTCAACGATGTGGTGGGCGGGATCCCGGTGTCGCTCGCCTACTGCACGCTCTGCGGGTCGGGGATCCTGTTCGACACCCGGACGCCGGGACGCCGGGAGCCGTTCGTGTTCGGGTCCTCCGGGTTGCTCTACCGGTCGAACAAGCTGATGTACGACACCGAGACCGAGTCGCTGTGGAACCAGTTCACCGGACGTCCGGTCGTCGGCGAACTGACCGGCTCCGGAATCGAGCTGAAGATGCTCCCGGTCGTCATCTCGAGCTGGGGGGACTGGCGCGCCGCCCATCCGGACACGACGGTGCTCTCGCTGGACACCGGGTTCACCCGCGACTACCGGCCGGGCCAGCCCTACGGGTCCTATTTCGCGAGCCCCGAGCTGATGTTCCCGGTGGTGGTTCGGGATCGTCGGCTGGCGCCCAAGGACCGGGTGTTCGTGCTGCGCGACGGCGACCACGAGATGGCCTGGGCGGTCTCGCTCTTCGGGAGCGGAGGGGTCGTCCACGACCAGGTCGGCGAGCTGGATGCGGTGCTGGTGGGGAACGGCGAGACGGAGACGGTCCGCGCCTACGACGCCGGCGGCCGCCGCTTCACCTTCGTCCCCGGGGATCCGGCGGTGCTGGACGGCGAAGGCGGGCGCTGGCGCGTCACCGAGGAGGCGCTTCTCGGACCCGAAGGCGAGCGCCTGCCGCGGCTGACCGGCCACATGGCCTACTGGTTCGCCTGGGCCAGCTACAAGTCCGGGCGCCCCCTGCGCGCTCAGTAGGGCTTCCGCGTTGGGGGATCGCCCGGACGCCGGGGGCGCGATCCGCGCCGCCGAAGTCGTGGTCCCGACCACGCGATTCGATGAGGACCTGAAGTGCTTCACCGAGGCCGCCGGGTTCCGCCTCGACCGGATCTGGCCGGCGGACGCCCCGGACTTCGCGGCGCTCTCGGGGCACGGCGCAGCGCTGCTGCTGGCCCGCGCCGCGCGCGCGGCGCCGGTCACCGTCCGGCTCCACACGACGGACGGAAACGGACTGGCGGGCGGGGGGAAGGAACTCGTGACGCCGGGCGGCCACCGGATCGAAGCGGTGGACGCCGAACCGCCGGTGGTGATCCCCGAACCGGTCCCCGAATTCAGCGTCCATCGACTGACGGACGAGGGCGCCTGGGGCGTCGGCCGCGCCGGGATGCGCTACCGCGACCTGCTACCGGGACGCCTGGGCGGCGCCATGATCGCGTCCCACATCCGGATCCCGGACGCCGGGCCGGTTCCGGACATGGTCCACTACCACGAGGTCGCGTTCCAGCTCATCTTCTGCCATCGGGGGTGGGTGCGCGTGGCGTACGAGGACCAGGGGCCGCCCTTCGCGCTGCGCGCCGGCGACTGCGTGATCCAGCCCCCCCGGATCCGGCACCGCGTTCTCGAGGCGTCCGCGGGAATGGAAGTCGTGGAGATCGGCGTCCCCGCCGAACACCTGACCACGATCGATCACGAGATGGATCTGCCCACCGGGCGCCACCGACCCGAGCGTGACTTCAGCGGGACCCGGTTCCTGCGGCGGCGGGCGTCGGAGGCGAACTGGACTCGCTGGCGGATCCCCGGCTTCGAGATGCGGGAGACGGGCATCGCGGAAGCGACCGGTGGTCTCGCCGGGGTCCAGGTGGCCCGCCGCGTTCCGGGGCGGCCTCCGCCGCCGTCAGCGCGTCACGGGGCGGAGATCCTCTTCGGGTTCGTTCGCTCGGGTTCGCTGACGCTGATCGCCGGGAGCCGGGAACCCGAACCGGTGGAGGCCGGTGGGTCCTTCGTCCTGCCGAAGGATCTGGATGTGGCCTTCAGCGAGCCATCGGACGACCTCGAGATCCTCGAGGTGACGCTGCCCGGCGCGTTCCCGACGACGCTCGCGGGTTCCTGAAGGGCCGCGACCCCGCACGCCGGGGACGCCGGAACCCTCTCAGAGGAGTCCGAGGCGGAGCTTCGCGGCGTCGGTCATCCGGTCGGGATTCCAGGGAGGGTCCCAGACCAGATCCACGCGCACCGAGGAGACGCCGTCGACGCGGTGGATCTTCTGCTCGACTTCGGGCGGCAGCGTTCCGGCGACCGGACAGGCGGGCGAAGTGAGCGTCATGTCCACCTCGACCTTGCCACCGTCAGCGACATCCACTCGGTACACCAGCCCGAGTTCGTAGATGTCCACCGGGATCTCGGGGTCGTAGCACGTCTTGAGAACGTCCACGACCTTCGCCTCGAGGGTCGCGTCGCCGCCATCGCCCGCGGGCTCGGCGCCATTCGCTTCGGTTGGAACCTGCTCACTCATGGTGTTCTCCTCGTTTTCCCTTCCGGTCACTCGGTGTGGACGGTCTCCCCGCTCTGCGCCAAAGCGGCGAGCAGGGCGTGCCACGCCAGCGTGGCGCACTTGACGCGCATCGGGTAGTCGCGGACGCCGGCCAGCGCCGCCAGTTTCCCGAGATCGGCGTCCTCGGCGTCCAGCTCTCCCGACGCCATCTCCCGGAACCGTTCCGAGAGCGCCACCGCGTCCTGCTCGCTCAACCCCCGCAGCGCCTCGGTCAGCAGCGAGGCGGACGCGGTGGAGATCGCGCACCCGTCGCCCACGAACGCCGCCTGGCGGATCGTGCCGTCGTTCACTTCGAGGAACAGCTTCAGGCGGTCGCCGCACAGCGGATTGAACCCGTCGGCCTGCCGGTTCGCCGCATCGAGCTGACCGAAGTTCCGGGGGCTGCGGCTGTGATCCAGGATGACCTCCCGGTAGAGGTCGGCGATCCCGCCGGCGAAGCTCATCCGCGGAACAGCCCCACCGCGTTGCGGACCCCGGCGATCAGCCGGTCGACTTCTTCCGTCGTGTTGTAGAGCCCGAACGACGCCCGCGCGGTCGCGGGCACCCCGTAGCGCTCCATGAGCGGCTGGGTGCAATGGTGGCCGGCGCGCACCGCGACCCCTTCCTGGTCGAGGATGGTTCCCAGGTCGTGCGGATGGACATCGTCCACCACGAACGAGACGACCGCCGCCTTGTGCGGGGCCGTCCCCACCAGCCGCAGGCCGGGGATCTCGACGAGACGCTCTTCCGCGTACTCGCGGAGCGCGTCCTCGTGCGCCGCCGTCGCTTCGAGCCCGATGCCCTCGATGTAGTCCGCCGCCGCCGCCAGCCCCGCCGGCCCGGTGATGTGCGGCGTGCCGGCCTCGAACTTGGCCGGGGGATCGGCGTAGGTCGTCCCCTCGAAGCTGACGCTCCGGATCATGTCGCCACCGCCCTGGAAGGGCGGGATGGCCTCGAGCAGGCTCCGCCGTCCCCAGAGGACGCCGATCCCGGACGGGCCGTACATCTTGTGCCCGGACACCGCGTAGAAGTCGCAGCCGATGTCCTTCACCCGGATGGGCAGGTGGGGCGCGGCCTGGGCGCCATCGAAGCACACGTAAGCCCCGCGCTCGTGGGCCAGCCGGACGATCTCCTCCACCGGGTTCACAGTCCCGAGAGTGTTCGACACGTGGACGGCGGAGACGATGCGCGTGCGGTCGTTCAGGAGCGCCCGGAATCCGTCCAGATCCAGCTCTCCCCGGTCGGTGACCGGCGCCGCCACCACCCGCGCGCCGGTCAGTTCGCAGACCATCTGCCAGGGGACGATGTTCGAGTGGTGCTCCATCCCGGTCAGGAGCACCTCGTCTCCCTCGCTCAGCGCGAAGCGGCCGAGGCAGGACGCCACCAGGTTGAGCGCTTCGGTCGCCCCCCGGACGAAGACGATCTCCTCGTGGGTGTCGGCGCCGAGGAACGCCGCCATCCGGCGCCGGGCGCTCTCGTAGCTGTCGGTGGCGCGCTGGGCGAACTCGTGGACCGCCCGGTGGATGTTCGAGTAGCCGGTGCGGTGGATCCGGTCCACCGCATCCAGCACCACCTGCGGCTTCTGGGCGCTGGCGGCGTTATCGAGGTAGGCGACCGGCTGGCCGCGCACCTCCTCGGCGAGGATCGGAAAGTCCCCCCGCACCCGCTCCACGTCGTAGGCGGGCGCCGCCCGGCTCACGCCGCCGCTCTCCCGGCGCTGCGCACCCGCGCCAGGCTCTCGCGGCCGATGGCGCGGACCGCCTCGACCGGGATCCGGTCGAGGACCTCGCCGGCGAAGGCCTCGATCAGCAGGTCCCGCGAATCGAGGGCGCCGAGCCCGCGGGAGCGCAGATAGAAGAGAGCATCCTGGTCCAGCCGTCCGATCGCGGCGCCGTGGGCGCACTTCACGTCATCGGCGTGGATCTCCAGCCGCGGCTGGGTGTGCGCCCGCGCCCCGTCCGAGAGCAGCAGGTTCCGGTTCGACTGGCTGGCGTCGGTCCCGATGGCGCCCGGCGCCACGACGACCTGCCCGTCGAAGACGGTGCGCGCCTCCTCGGCGAGAACGGCCTTGTAGAGCTGGCGGCTCTCGGCGTGGGCCGCCGCATGGACCGCCAGCGTGTGGTGCTCGGCCCGCTCGCGTCCCGCGCCGACGAACAGGCCGTTCAGCGACGCCGCGCCGCCCGGCGCCCGGAAGACGACCGCGGCGTCATGCCGGGCCCTCGCCTCTCCGAGCGACAGGACGGTGCTCTCCACGCGCGCTCCGCGGTCCAGGTGGAAGGTCGCGCGACCGGTGTGGTTGCCGCCCCCGGTCTCGAGTCCGACCCGGATGTAGTCGAGCTGCGCATCCGCGCCGAGGCGGCAGACCGTGCTGGCGTTCGTCCATCCGTCCGGGTTGACGAAGGCTCCTTCGTGAACCTCGATCAGGGTCGCCCGGCTTCCCGGCGCCAGGTCCACCACGAACCGCGGATGGAGCATGCGGGGGACGGGCCGATCCGGGTCTTCCCGACGGAGCGAGCGAAGCAGCACCGGGCCGCACGACTCGCCCGCCCGGATCCGGAGATGCGCCCCTCCCTCGAAGAGCCCCGCGTTGAGCATCTCGAGGGGATGCCGGAAGCACGCCGCCAGGTCGAGCCCGGGGCGACGCGCCCGGTCGCGCGCGTCGGCGACGAACACCGGGAGGGCGGGCTGGAGGTCGCCGTCGGGGCTCCGGTCGAAGAGCTCGGGCGAAGCCGAGCCGGGTCCGAGGAGTTCGAGCGCGGCTTCGGGCGGCGCGCTCGCGGCGCCCGCCGGCGAGCCGTTCACGAACGTCGCCCGTCCCGCGAGCTCTCCCGGCCACGGCGCTGGGGCCTCCCCGGCCGCCACCTCGCCCAGCCGGCGGAACTCCGTTCGCGCGAGGTTGCCGAAATCGGAGAACCGCCAGTCCTCGTCGCGCGACGTGGGGAACCCGCCGCGCCGGAACACGCCGTCCACGAAGGCGCGGCGCCCGGGGCCCCCGGCCTCCGCCAGGTAGCTGGCGGGAACCTGCGGGGAAGCGAGTCCGCCCATCAGGATGTCAGGCGCCGGACAGCGCCGGCGCCCGCGCGTAGCCCTCGGCTTCGAGGCGGTGCGCGAGCGCGCTGTCCCCCGATTCCACGATCCGTCCGTTCTGCAGGACGTGAACCCGGTCCGGGACGATGTGGTTGAGCAGCCGCTGGTAGTGGGTGATCACCAGGAAACCGCGCTCCGGAGAGCGCATCCGGTTCACGCCGTCGGCCACGATCCGGAGCGCGTCGATGTCCAGACCGGAGTCCGTTTCGTCGAGCACCGCGAGGGTCGGCTCGAGGACGGACATCTGCAGAACCTCGTTCCGCTTCTTCTCACCGCCCGAGAAACCCTCGTTCACCGGTCGCTTGATCAGGTCGGGGTCGAAGTCGAGCAGCTTCACCTTCTCGCGCATCAGGGCGAGGAAGTCCACGGCGTCGAGCGCCGGCTCCCCCCGGTGCTTGCGCACTTCGTTCACCGCCGCCTTGAGGAAGTAGGTGTTGTTCACCCCCGGGATCTCGACCGGGTACTGGAAGGCGAGAAAGATGCCTGCCCGGGCCCGCTCCTCCGGCTCCCATCCGGCGATGTCCTCGCCCCGGAACATCAGCTCTCCGCCGGTGATGTCGTAGCCCTCGCGGCCCGCGATGACGTGAGCGAGGGTGCTCTTGCCCGAGCCGTTCGGCCCCATGACCGCGTGCGTCTCGCCGGCGGGAACCACCAGATCCAGCCCGCGGAGGATCTCGCGTCCCTCGACCGTGACCCGCAGGTCCCGGATTTCCAGAAGCGGGGTCATCCGACGGCCCCTTCGAGGCTCACCCCGAGCAGCTTCTGGGCTTCGACCGCGAATTCCATCGGGAGTTCGGACAGCACGTCCCGCGCGAACCCGTTCACGATCAGCGAGACCGCCTCCTCGGGATCGAGCCCTCTCTGTCTGCAGTAGAACAACTGGTCCTCTCCGATCCGCGAGGTGCTGGCCTCGTGTTCGAGCTGGGTGTCGGGGTTCGCCACATCGATGTAGGGCACGGTGTGCGCCCCCGAATCGGCGCCGATGAGCAGCGAATCGCACTGCGAGAAGTTGCGCGCTCCGGAGGCCCCCGGGAGGACCCGGACCTGCCCCCGGTAGGTGTTCTGGCCATGTCCGGCGGAAATCCCCTTCGAAATGATCGTGCTGCGGGTGTTCTTCCCGACGTGGATCATCTTGGTCCCCGTGTCCGCCTGCTGGCGGTTCGCGGTGAGCGCGATCGAGTGGAACTCGCCGATCGAGTGGTCTCCCAGCAGGATGCAGCTCGGGTACTTCCAGGTGATCGCGGACCCGGTCTCGACCTGGGTCCACGAGATGTGGGACCTCGCCCCGACGCACTTGCCGCGCTTCGTCACGAAGTTGTAGATCCCCCCGACGCCGTCCTTGTCGCCCGGGTACCAGTTCTGGACGGTGGAGTACTTGATCCGGGCGTCATCGAGCGCCACCAGCTCGACGACCGCGGCGTGGAGCTGGTTCTCGTCCCGCATCGGCGCGGTGCATCCCTCGAGGTAGCTCACATAGCTCCCCTCGTCGGCGACGATCAGCGTGCGTTCGAACTGGCCGGTCTCCGAGGCGTTGATGCGGAAATAGGTGGAGAGCTCCATCGGGCAGCGGACGCCCTTCGGGACATAGACGAAGGACCCGTCGGAGAACACCGCCGAGTTCAGGCAGGCGAAGAAGTTGTCCGAGTGCGGCACGACCGAGCCGAGGTATCTCCGGACGAGCTCCGGGTGCTCCTTCACCGCCTCCGAGAAGCTGCAGAAGATGACCCCCATCGAGGCCAGCTTCTCCTTGAAGGTGGTCGCCACCGAGACCGAGTCGAAGACCGCGTCGACCGCCACCCCCGCAAGCCGCTGCTGCTCCACCAGCGGGATCCCGAGCTTCTCGTAGGTCCGTCGAAGCTCCGGATCGATGTCGTCGAGGGTCTTCGGCCCGTCCTTCACCGCGCTCTTGGGGGCCGCGTAGTAGTAGATGTCGTCGTAGTCGATCGGCTCGTAGTCGACCTTGGCCCACTCGGGCTCCTTCATCCCCTTCCAGATCTCGTAGGCCTGGAGCCGCCAGTCGAGGAGCCACTGCGGCTCCTCCTTCTTCGAGGAGATGAGCCGGATCACGTCCTCGGAGAGGCCTTTCGGCGCCTTCTCGGTCTCGATTTCGGTGACGAACCCGTAGGCGTAGTCCTTCGAGACGAGCTGCTGCACGTCCTCGGAGCCGAGGGTCTTGCGGGTTTCGGGCATGGGAGGGAGGCGCTCTACTGGAGGACGGGAAGCTGGGGCTGCGCTGGGAGTTCGGTGGGGCCGCCGGCGTCGGCCACGACCTCGGCCAGCGTCAGATCGGAGAGCAGGGCCAGCAGCCTGGCGTGAATCTGCTGGAGCGGCGTTCGCACGGAACAGCTCGACACGAGCGAGCACCCGGGGTCATCCAGGACGCACTCGACGAACGCCAGCGGTCCCTCGACCGACTCGATGATCTCGGTCACGGTGATCTCGCCGGCGGGACGCGCCAGCCGGTAGCCGCCGTGGATCCCGCGGCGCGTCTTGACGATTCCAGAGCGCTTGAGGCTCTGGAGCACCTTGGCGGCGAGCTCCGGCGGGAGCCGGTGGTGCTCCGCCATCCGACGGGCGCTCAGCGTCTGCCCGCCGGGCAGCAGCGCGAGGTCGGCAAGCGCCATCAGGGCGTAGTCGGTGCTCTTGGACAGGCGGATCACGGAGATTCGGGCGTCACCGGTCGGGCCGCAAGGTCGCAGGGGGAGAGCGCCGGGGGCCGCTCATGGCGAACCGGACCCGGGAAACTCCCGTTACGCCCCACCGCCCACTTCAAAGGCGAGAAAACCCGACCGAATGACTCGCACATTCTACCACGCCGCGCCGGCGCAGGGGTTCGGGGCTGGTGACGTCGGCCCCGCCGGGATTGCGGCCGAACGACGCGATTCCTCCTACACTCCGGCGCCGTGCCGAGCGAAGGCCCCTGGGGCGCACCGCCCTCGCCAGGGGCCCCGGACTGGAGCGAGGCGGAAGCCTTCCTGGCGGCGCGCGACGCCGTCCTGGGCGGTCTGATCCGGCGCGCCGGCCCGTGCTCGCTGGCGCCCCGGCCGAACTCCTTCGCCACTCTGGCGGGATCCATCGTCGCCCAGCAGATTTCGGCCGCCGCCGCCCGGACGATCCACCGCCGACTCTGGGCGCTGACCCGGGGTCGCGCTCCCGAGCCCGGGGAGATCCTGCGCCGCCGCGAGGCGACGCTCCGCCGGGTGGGCCTCTCCCGGCAGAAGATCGCCTATCTGCGCGATCTCGCGCTCCGCGTCGAGCGCGGCGACCTGGACCTCGATTCGCTCCCCGATCTGGACGACGAAGCCGTCCGGGGCGCGCTCACCGCCGTCAAGGGCGTCGGCGACTGGACCGCCCACATGCACCTCATCTTCACGCTGAACCGGCCCGACGTGTTTGCGCCGGGGGACGCCGCCGTCCTGGCCGCCATGCGCGACCTCTACGGCCTCGACGAGGACGCAACCGCCGCGGACTACGCCCGCATCAGCGACAGGTGGCGGCCGTGGCGAAGCATCGGCGTCTGGTACATGTACGAGCATGTCCGCCAGGCGCGGGCGGACCGGTCGCGGCGGACCGCGGAGCGGGGGTCTACTGGCCGGTGAGAGCGGCCGCCTCGAACACCCGGTAGGCGCGCTCCACCGCGATCAGCGGCGCGCCGGGCCCCGGGATGAGGCCCGGGAAGTTCCCGGAGTGCGCGGTCAGGTCGATCCGTTCGGCCGCTTCCGCGGCGCTCAGGCCGTTCTCGCGCGCCATCCGCGCCTGTTCCCAGAAGTCGTCCAGCCAGGCCGCCAGGTTCCCCAGTTTCTCGCGGTCCTCGAAGGGAGGCCCGTGTCCCGGCAGCACGACCTCGAAGTCGAGTTCGGCGACTCTCCGGATCGTCTCGCCCCATCCCGGAAAGCCGTCCCCCATGAAGGGCAGCCCGAACGGAACGAGGTCCCCGGTGATGAGGACGCGGCGCTGCGGCAGGAACACGACGACGTCCCCGGCGGTGTGGCCCGGCCCCATCCAGAGCAATTGGATCTCCTCCCCACCCCGGTGAAGCGTCAGCCTCCGCTCCAGCGTGATCGTGGGCGCCACCGGCTGGATCGCCGCGGTCGCCTCCTGGTAGGCGCGCATCCGCGCGAGGTTCGCCTCGATCCCGGCGCGCTCCTCGTCGGCGGCTGCGGCGAGTTCGGCTTCGATCCCGGCGATCTGGTCGGGCAGCGTCGCGACGAACGAGTCCCAGGCGGTCCCGGAAACCGACCCGCCGGACGACACGATCTCGTAGGTCGCCTCGTGACCGAGGATCTCCACGTCGTCGCCGAAAACCTGGTTCCCGTGGATGTGGTCGAAGTGGAAGTGGGTGTTCACGACGTAGCGGACCGGCTTCGGCGTCGCCTCGCCCAGTTCCTCGAGCAGCACCCACGCCGCCGCCGGAGTGATGTGGGAGTCCACCAGGAGAAGCGATTCCCCCAGATCCACGATCGAGGCGTTCGCCCCGACGTTCATCGCGCCGGTCCCCACCGCGTGCCAGATCCCCGGCCGCACCTCGGTGATTTCGAAGGCCGCCCCCTCGTGCGCCTGGGCGCCCGGCGGCGGCCCGCTGTCCGGCGCCTCGACTTCAGGGGCCGCGCACCCGGCGGCGAGGAGAGCGACGAACGGCGCGACGAGCCCGCGGGCCCTGCGGAGGCGACTCAGCATGGTCATCCCTCCATTGTGCCAGCCCGTTGGGACGGGCGCCCGGCCGCCGGATGATCAGGCGTCGGCGACCACCCCCGCCAGCTCGCGAAGCCCGATCCGCTCCACCCCTTCGCGCAGCGGGGACCGTTCGTCTCCGGGCGCGATCACGAAGGCCCGCTCCGCGCCGATGTCCCGAACCGCGGCGATGACGCCCCGGGGAACCCTCGGCGCCTGGTCGTGGCTGATCTGGATGGCCCAACTCGCCGGCCGCCCCGGAATCTCCAGGATGAGATCCAGCCGGGCCCCGCCCCCGGACCGGTACCAGAAGGGCCTCGTCCCGAACGGCGCCACCGCGAGCAGCGTCTCGATCACGAACCCTTCCCAGCTCTTCCGGAGCAGCGGATGGCTGCGCAGGGCGGCGGCATCCCGAATGCCCAGCAACGAGTGCTGCAGACCGCTGTCCCGGATGTAGGTCCGGGGCGCCTTCGCGAGCCGCCTCCCCAGGCTCCGGTAGTAAGGACGCAGCTCCCGCACCAGGTGGAGATCCACGAACAGGCGGATCGTCCGCCGGACGGTGGTCGCCGCCATCGGCAGCGCGCCCGCCAGGTCGGCGGCGTTCAGCGGCTTCCCCTGTCGCTCCGCCAGCATCGCGAGGAGGTCCTCGACGGCCGACGCCGAGGACCGCGAACCGAGCTGACGCGCCTCGCCTTCACAGCAGGCGAGCAGAAGTTCCCGGCGCCACCGGAAACTCTCCAGGTCATCGGGTTCGAGGAAGGCGGCCGGCAGCCCGCCGCGCAGCCAGAGGCGCTCCAGCGCTTCCTCGGTCTCCTCGACCTCCAGAATGTCCAGCGGGGCCAGATCCACCCGCCCCAGCCGGCCGGCGAGGCTGTGCTGCTGCCGCATCCGGGAGAACGCGGCGAAGCCAACGACGAGGACCCGGCCATTGCCGCCTCGTCGGCGCCGACGCTGGTCGATCGCCGCCCGGAGCGGGCGGAACAGTTCGCCGCCGCGGCGGATATGGTCCAGGATGACGAGGCGTTCGTCGTGGACCTCGAGGAAGCGCGCCGGATCCCCGAGCCGCCGGCGATCGGCCGAGCGCTCGAGGTCGAGATAGAGCGCATCCTGGCGACGGGCGACTTCGAGCGCCAGCGTGGTCTTGCCCGCCTGCCGCGGACCGAGCAGCAGAACCGCCGGTTGCCGCGCAAGCGCCCCCTCAACGTCGCGGAGCGCGCGGCGGGCGATCATGCCGACGGTCGCGTCTCCATGTCACCCATTGTGGCGGGAGCCCGAGGCGCCCCCGACCGCCCTCCTCGGGCGTAGCCCGAAATCCCGACCCGCCGCGGCTCCGATCAGCGGCCCTCTTCGGCCTCTGGGTCCGGTCCGAAACTGAGGTCGGGCAGGTAGCGAACGAGCCACTGCTCGGTGCGGCTCACCGCGCCCGCGAGCTTGGCCATCACCTCGAGCGCCCCTTCGGGGCCAAGCGCCCGGGCCATCGGGGAGCCCTGGTCGAGGGCGGCGAAGTTGCCGAGGTGGAAGAAATGGACATAGCCGCCTTCGGCGCCGAGCGTCACCGCTCCGGTGGAGTGGCGCATGTTCGCCTCGGAGAAGTGCGGGAGCACATCTTCCATCATGATCCGCAGGTAGTCCTGTTCGCGCCCGGGAACGACGGTGACCTGCTGGACCAGCGTCAGGACCGGTTCCTCGTCCTCGGGCAGGGGGCTGTCGATGTCCGGGGTCGCGCGCAGGGCGATGGCCGTGCTGCCCGTCAGGACCCGCTGGATGCGGCTCTCGACGCTCGCGCGACGGGCGTCGGCGCGCGCCGGACGGTCGAGCGTCCCGAACTGCGCGAGCGGTTTCATGATGAGAAACCGGTAAGCGTCGCCGAAGACCGCGGTCCGGCTGACGGTGCGCCAGGCCACCCCGGCTTCCTTCTCGATATCGGCGAGCTCGCGCTGCGCCGCGAGGAAGTCGTCCACGCCGCCGGGCTCGACGCCCACGATCGTCAGTTCGATCCAGGGCGGCGGGGCGTCCTGCGCGGCGCCCGCCGCCGGAAAGGCGACGAGCGCCGCCAGCGCGATGGAGGCCCGGCGCGCGCGCCCGCTCAGCACGAGACGCAGTTGTTGTTGTTCTTCGAGCCCAGGCTCTCCAGCAACGCGACGGTCTCCGGGATCGGAGAGACGCGCTGAACCGGTCCGTTCGCCATGTCCGCGGTGGTCTGGCCCCGGCGGCTGACCGCCGTGACATCGCCACCGTTCTCCACCAGGTAGAGGATCATCTCGTTGTCCCCGCGCGCCGCCGCGTGGTGGAGAGCGTTGTAGCCGTTGAAGTCCCGCTGGTTGATGTCGGCGCCGAGTTCCACCAGGTACTCAACGGCCGGAAGCCACCCGTCGGGAACATGCCGGTGGGCGTTTCCGGCGAACCCCTCGCCATACCCCACGCCGGAAGCGGCGTGGATCGGATAGACCCCGGGATCACCGGCCTTGTACGGCGGCAGGCCGGACGGATCCGGACCCATCCGCGACAGGTCGGTGGGAACCCACAGACCGGGGGCCGCCGGCAGAACCGCGAGCGCGCCCTTGCCGGTGTTGTCCGCGGTCGTGCCGCCGCGGCGCCGACGCGGCGCAGGGGCCTTCGTCGGGATGTGGGGGTCGGCCCCGTACTCCACCAGCAACTGCATGGCGGCCACGTCGGTGGCGTAGGCCGCCCGCCAGAACGCCGTGGCGCCCTCGGTGTTGACGAGCCCGCAGTTCGCGTTGCCGCACCCGCTGTAGACCATGTACCACGGGTGCTTGGTGATCCGGGCGTCGGGGTCGGCGCCGGCCTCGAGGAGCGCCCGCATCACGTCCAGATAGCTCGCCGTCTGGAAGCCGTGCTGCTGCGGCTGGGGGAAGCGGGTCCGCGGCTGCCACTCGGCGTTCACCGCGGCCCACAGCGGCGTCACGCCGTTCGTTTCCGAGGCGACGTTCGGATCGGCGCCGCGCTCGAGGAGCAGGAGGGCCAGATCGAAGTGCGCGTTGATCGTCGCCATCAGCAGCGGACTCACGCCGTCGCTCGCGGAGACCTGGTTGATGTCGGCGTCCCCGTCCAGCAGCGCGCTCACCGAATCGGCGTAGCCCTGGCGGGAGGCGTGGAGCAGCGCGGTCAGCCCGCCCTTGGCCTTGAGCTGGGGCATCCGGAAGCGGAAGAACGGATCGCTGCTCCCGTCGATCTCCGGAACCTCGCCGGCCAGATAGAACTCGCGCGCCGCCAGCACGGCCGCCTGGACCTGCTGGGAGGTGGGCTCGCCGTCTCCGGCGGTGAAGGCCTCGAGGACGGCCTCCTGTCGCTTCTTGGCGCCCTGCGCCAGAAGGAAGTCGTCCATCAGATCCACGGCCTTGGCGGCGACCGCGGGGTCGGCCCCGCGCTCGAGCAGGGCCCGGATGGCGTAGACCCGGTCCCGCGACGCGGCGAAGATCAGCGGCGTCTGTCCCCAGGTGTTCTCCCGGGCGTCCACTTCGGCGCCGTAGTCAAGCAGCGCGGTGATCGATGGCACGTTCCCGGCGCCGGCGGCGAGGTGGAGCGCGGTGGCCCCGGTGCCGGTGCGCGCCATCGCGTCCGCCCCGGCGGCCAGCAACTGGTCCACGACCTCGTCCTGACCCGCTTCGCTCGCGACGTGGAGCGGGGTGTACTGCCCGATGCGGGTCAGCGCGTCCACCGTGGCCCCCGCAAGGGTCAGGGTCCGCACCAGCTCGACATCGCCGCGCTGGGCCGCCCAGTGAAGCGCGGACATGCCGTCCCCGTGGGCGGCGTTCGCGTCCTCGCCCTCGGCGAGAAGCGCGCGCACTCCCGCGAGGTCTCCGACGCGGGCGGCGTCTGCGACCGGCGCCGGGGCGGGCGGCGCCGAAATGCCGGAACTGGCGAGCAGCAGAACCGCCGCGGCCGCCCCGAAGCGACTCCGGTTCGTTGTAAGGCGCACGGAGCTCCCTCCTCGGACCCTTGAGGCCCCGCTAGTCGGTGTACGTCTGGGGCTCGGTGAGCGCCAGCGTGCCGTTGCTGTCTCCGAACGAGTCCATCTCCAGACCGAGCTGCTGGACGAGCCACAGCATGGCGTTCGCCATCGGCGTCTCGTCGGCCGCCTGGATGTGCAGGTTGCCGGCGAGGTGACCGTTCGCCCGGCCGAGCAGGATCAGCGGGCAGCGCCGGTGGTTGTGGATGTTGGCGTCCGCCATCGGCGAACCCCAGATGACCGCCGTCTTGTCGAGCAGGGAAGCCCCGCCCTCCTTGGTCTCCTGGAGCTTCTCGAGGAAGTACGGAAGCTGCCCGACCCGGTACTGGCAGATCGTGTTGAAGTCCATGATCCGCTTCTCATCGTTCCCGTGGTGGGAGGCCGGGTGGAACGGGGAGTTCGTCCCGCTCTCGGGGAACGACCGGTTCTGGGCGTCGCGTCCGGTCTTGAACGAGATGACCCGGGTCATGTCGGTTTCCAGCGCGAGCACCTGGAGGTCGAACATGAGCCGCATGTGCTCCGAGAAGGAGTCGGGCACGCCCGCCGGGGCGTCGGGGAGCTCCCGCGACTCGCCGCTGTTGTTGTAGTTCTCGACCATCTGGATGCGGCGCTCGACCTCGCGGACATCGTCGAGGTATCGATCCAGCCGCAACCGGTCCAGATTCCCGAGGTGCTTGCGGACCTCGGTGGCGTCGGACAGGATCCAGTCGAGGATGCCGCGCCGGGTCGCGCGCCGCTCGGCCCGCTCCTCCGGAGTGCCGCCCGATCCGAACAGCATCTCGAACGCGACCCTGGGGTCGCGGATCATCGGCAGCGGATCACTGGGCGTGGACCAACTGATCGAGTCCGTGTAGGCGCACGAGTAGTTGTAGGTGCAGCCGCCGGCCTGGTCCAGGTTCTCGATGCACAACTGCATCGAGGGCATCGGCGTCGACTGGCCGAACCGCGTCGCGTAGTACTGATCGAGGGACTTTCCGACCCACAGATCCGAACCCTGCGTCTGCTTCGGGTGCGACTGCGTCAGGAAGACCGCGGAGGAGCGGAAGTGGTCGCCGCCGATCTCAGGCGGGCTGAACGCCTCCGCCATCCGGCAGTCCGTGTTGCTGACGATCGTCAGGTACTCCTGGAACGGCTCGAGAGGCTTGAGCGCGTTGTCGGGCAGGAGCTCGAAGTCCCGCCCCACCTGCGCCGGGGCGAACAGATGCTGGCTCGCTCCCCACTCGTTGCAGCCGGGAAGGCCATGCACTTCCTCGATGCAGACCAGACGGGTGACGTCGGTCGCTTCCTCGGCCGAAGCCGCGCTGCGGCGACCGGCGGGGACCATCGCGTCGAGGAACGGAAGCGCGACGGATGCGCCCATCCCTCGCAGGACGGTCCGCCGGCGAAGGTGTTTTCCGGTAAGGATCGACATTCCTGTTCTCCCTGAAGAGTGTGTGCTCAGTTTTGGGCCGGGGCCAGAGTGGTATCGACCGGAGCGTCAGCGCGCTTGCGCTGGAAGGCGTCGCTTCGGACTACGCCCATGACGAACGACGCCATCCGGTAGTCGTTCGCCTCCGCCTCGCGCGCGATCGCGCGGATGGCCGGCTGGTCGAAGGGCTCGGCCCGCCGTCCCACGGCGAACGCGAGCAGGTTCTCGGTGAAGGTGCGCGCCAGCGGGATGGGCCGCGCCAGCAGGGCGTTCACCAGTTCGTCGGGACTCGAGACGGGGGTGCCGTCGTAGAAGTCCCCGAGGGTGTCCAGCGGGGCGCCGAACTCCCGGACGCGCCACTTGCCGGTGACATCGAAGTTGTCGAGCGCGAGCCCGATCGGATCGATCAGGCGGTGGCAGGAGTTGCAGCTCGGGTTGGTGGAGTGCATCTCCAGCCGTTCGCGGGTCGTCAGCCGCCGTCCCTCGACGGCCTCGGCGGTCTCCTCGAGCGCCGGGATGTCAGGCGGCGGCGGGGGAGGCGGCGTGCCGAGCAGAACCTCCATGACCCACTTGCCGCGCAGGACCGGCGACGTGCGGTTGGCGAGCGAAGTCAGCACGAGCACGCTCCCGTGGCCCAGGACGCCCCGCCGGGTCCGGTCGGGGTATTCCACCCGCCGGAACTGGCGTCCGGCGACATCGGGGAACCCGTAGTGGCGGGCGAGCCGTTCGTTCACGTAGGTGTAGTCCGCGCGCAGCAGCTCGAGCAGGCTCCGGTCCTCGCGCACCAGCTCGGCGAAGAACATTTCCGTCTCGCGGCGCATGGCGTCGGCGAGGTTCTCGTCGAAATTGGGGAAGAAGTTCGGGTCCGGCCGCACCTTGTCCATGTCCTGGAGCCGGAACCACTGGGCGGCGAAGCGCCGTCCGATCGCGGCGGAGCGCGGATCCGCCAGCATGCGCAGCGCCTGACGGTCCAGTTCCTCGGGAGTCAGCAGGCCCTGCTCGGCGATCTCCTGCAGCTCATCGTCCGGAGGCGTGCCCCACAGGAAGAACGAGAGGCGCGAAGCGAGGTCGAGATCGCCCAGCCGGTACCCCCGGGCTTCCGCGTTCCGGGGCGCGCGCTCGAGACGAAGCACGAAATGGGGGCTCGCGAGAATGGCCTCGAGCGCGGTCCGAACGCCGACCTCGAAGCCGCCGACCCCCCGGCCCTCGTCAAAGAACCGGAGCAGGCCTTCCAGCTCGTCGTCGGCCAGCGGCCGCCGCCAGGCCTCGCGACCCAGCCGCGCCAGGATGCGGCCGGCGCAGGGGCGCGCCTCGTCGGGAGCGGTCGGGCGGCAGGTGAAGATGCGGCGCCGGCTCGGCGTCTCGGAGAGCCCGGTCGGGTTGAACGGGCCGGTGATGACCAGATCCCGGATGTGCGGGAGCGTCGTGATCCCCGCGCCCCCCGAGCCGCCTCCGGCGTAGGACCAGTCATGCGGCCGGATGAGGTCCTCGTAGGGCCCCTCCTGCCGCCGCAGGAAGGCCGCGGCCACCCGCTGCGTCCCCGCCCGCACGAAGACCCGCTGCGTCTGGGTGACGACGCCCCCCCGTCCGTCGGCGCCGACTACGCGGTTCGTGTCGTAGGGGATGAGCGCGATCTGTTCCCCGTCGATCGAGACGTCCACATCCTCGATGCGGGTGTTCGCCCCCGAGGTGAAGGTGACCCCGAAGGTGTACTCGGCGTCGGCCGGGAACACGTGGTCCACCACCAGCCCGCCGCGGGTGCCGTAGGGGGCGCCCTCGACGTGGTCCCAGGGGTGCTGGGAGATGTACTGCGAGTTGGTGTAGGTGTGGTCGACCGCCTTGACGCCGCGCTCGCCAACCGCGAGGCGGCTGATGGCGCTCGCCGCGTTCAGATATCCCTCGAGGAGCGTCGCCGACAGCGTCTGGGCCTCGGCGATGTTGTCGAAGTTGTGCGCCACCGGATCGAGCGGCAACCAGTTTCCGGGGTCTACATCGAGTCCCAGCAGATCGCGGATCGCCTCGGCGTACTCGGCGCGGTTCAGGCGCTGGAACGGCCGCGCGCCCGGGTCGGGAGACAGCTCCGCCGCCGCATCGAGGCGCGTCTCCAGCGTCTCGACGAGATGGAGCAGCTCGGCGCCGCTCGCCCGCCGGATGTTGGAGGGCGGCATCATGCCGGCCCGCAGCTTCCGGACCATCTCCTCGGCCACCTCGGGGTGGTCCGCCGCGAGCGCCACGTCGAAGTCGGCGAGCGACATGTTCCCCGCCTTCATCCGCTCGTTGTGGCACATGACGCAGGTGCCCGCCACGACGGCGTTGGCGCCGGCGTCGGCGGTCACCGACTCGGGGGCCGCGGCGCCTTCGGCGGCGGGGGCCGCGGGGGCCTGAGCGAACGTGGACGGGGCCGCCCCGAACGCGGCGCAGACGCCCAGCGCCAGCGTCCAGGAAACAACGTATCCGATCTTCATGGGGTGTCCCCGCCTACTCCATCCGGCAGCTTGCGCCGCGCCCACGGGACGCCCAATTCTGCGTCCGAAGGCGTCATCCTGTCAAATGGCGCGGATCCCCTAGCGAGCCCGGTCGAGCGGGGGATCGCGGGGCCTCTCGAGGGCGTGGGCGAGCTGGAGGACGCCGAAGTCGTCCCTTGGGCGGCCCACGATCTGGAGGCCGACCGGGAGTCCCTCCAGCGTCCACCCGAACGGGACCGAAGCCGCCGGCGCGCCCAGCAGCGAAATGAGCGAGCAGGACCCCATCCAGTCCGTGTAGTTCTCCATCCGGACGCCGTCCACTTCCCGGATCCACTCCACCGTGACCGGGAACGGCGCAACCTGGGCGACCGGCAGGACCAGGAACTCTTGGCGCCCGAAGAATTCGCGGACGCGGGTCAGCAGGCGGCTCCAGCCTCGGGTCGCCGCGGCGAGGTCCCGGACCCCCCTCCGCCGCGCCGCTTCGATGTTCCAGACGACGGTGTCCTTCATGTCCGCCCGGCGCCGGTCGAGGAGAGGGCCGAAGTTCGTCTCGAACCACCAGGCGCGCCAGGCGTCGAAGACCTCCATCCCACCGGTCATGTCGGGGGAGTCGTCCTCGACGTCGCAGCCGAGGTCCTCGAGAGCGCTCCGGGCCGGCCGCAGCGCCTCGCGCACGACGCGATCGAACGGGAGGCCGGCGAAGTCCGGCGCCCAGGCCACCCGGACGCCCCGGAAGTCGCGCTCCAGCGGTCGCCGGAAGAGGGCGCCGGGCGCCTCCAGCGAGCGCGGATCGCGGGCGTCGGGTCCGGCGATGGCGCTCAGCAGGAGGGCGGCGTCGGCGGCGGTCCGGGCCATCGGGCCGGACACCGGAATCGGGAACCACGGCGTTTCGTCCGGGCAGACCGGGACCCGGCCCGGCGTCGGCCGCAGCCCGAATACGCCGCAGAAGCTCGCCGGATTCCGCAGCGACCCGCCGAAGTCGCTCCCGTCCGCCAGCGGAACCATTCCGGCCGCGAGCGCCGCCGCCGACCCGCCGCTGCTGCCTCCCGGCGTCAGGTCCGCGTTCCAGGGATTGCGGGTGGGCCCGAAGACGGCGTTGAAGGTCTGGGAGCCGGCCCCGAACTCGGGGGTGTTCGTCTTGCCCACCACGATGGCGCCGGCGGCCCGGTGCCGCTCCACGATCACGTCGTCCTCCGTCGGAACGAAGTCGGCGAAGATGGGCGAGCCGAACGTCGTCCGCAGGCCGGCGGTCCGATGCAGGTCCTTGACGGCGATGGGGAGGCCGTGGAGGGGCCCCGCCATTTCGCCCCGGGCCAACGCCCGGTCGGCGGCCGCGGCCCGGCGCAGCAGCTCCGCTTCGGGAACGAGCGTCACGACGGCGTTGAGCGCCGGGTTCAGCTCCTCGATCCGGGCCAGATGGGCCCGCATCACCTCGACGGCGGAAAACTCCCGCGCGGCGATGCCGCGGGCGAGGTCGCGCGCCGAAGCGCCGGCGAGACTCACCGGTCTCAGCCGAAAACGGCCCTCCGGATGCGGTCGAGCAGGGCTTCGATGCCCGGGTCGCCGGGGCGGGGAGCGTCGAGCCAGAGGACGCGGCGCCCCCGCCGCCGCAACTCCTGGTAGTCGGCCGCCGCCTGGAGCGCCGCGAGCTGACCGAGACCGAGCTCAGGAGTCCGGCCGGGAATCGGCGGGTCGGGGCCGCCGGAGGCCCAGCGAAGCATGAGCACCCGGAGGGCGGGAGGGCCTCCCTTCTCGACCTGCCCCAGCGAATGGAGAAGCTGGGACCCGAACCCGAGGGCGGGAAGGCGTCCGGTCCGGTGCGCCAGTTGGCGCCGCAGCATGTGGATCTCGCCCTCCGCGGCGCGGCTCTGGCGGCCGAAGGCGTTGATGACCAGGGATTCGTCCCGCGCCCCGTCGACGAACTCCCGGATATCGGCGTCCGACACCGGCGACGGTCCGGAGACCGACTCCGGATCCTCCATGATCCGGCGCGCCTCGGCCTTGGCCGCCTCTACATCGGGCTGATCGTAGGGGTTCACCCCGAGGCGCCAGGCGGCGACCGCCACCGCCACCTGCAGGCGGAAGATCGCGGCGGGCAGCTCCACCGGGAGGACCGGGAGGCTGATCCAGGGGACCCCCGCCGCGACCGCCGCCTCCCGTTCTTCCGCTTCGTAGCGTTCCGGCCCCAGGTGGATGCGGAAGACGCCGTCGCCGGGCGCGGGGTGGGGCTCCGGCGGAAGGATCACCGGCAGGAACCCCCGGCCCTGCTTTCCGGCGCACTCCGACAGCATCTGCTCCAGCCAGACGAGCACGGCGGCGAACCGCGGCGCGGCCGAGAGCCAGACTGTCGGGCGCCCCTGCTTCGCCAGATGAGCCAGGACGACCCCGAGCCGGTACCCGGCATCCGGGATTTCGGCGTCGGATCCGGTCTCCCCGGCGGGGAGCGGCGCGGCGTCCTCAAGCTCCGCGAGCGCGCGCGCCGCCGCCCCCAGGCCCTGGTCGACCTCCCTTCCCGCCAGGACCGCGGGCAACAGCCCGAAGGGACTGAGCGCGGAGAATCGCCCGCCCACCGCCGGGATCCCGGCGAACCACGTCCGATGGGTGGCGGCCGAGCGCGTGGCGAGCCCGGAACCCGGGTCGGTGATGGCGATCATCTGCCGCCGCGCCGATCCTCCGTACTCAGCGAGGCGCCCGGCGACCACCGACTCCAGCGCCAGGGTCTCCACCGTGGCGCCCGACTTGGACGCCACCACAAAGACGGAGCGCAGCAGCCGCCGAGGCCTCAGAAACTCCCGCACCGACTCCGGCGCGAGGGTGCTCAGCACTTCGACCGGGAGCGCGCGGCCGCGGTCTTCCAGCTCGGGCGGCAGGCCGGTCACCAGCGTCTCCGCCGCGAGCGCCGAGCCCCCCATGGCCAGCACGACGACCCGGGAGAACCCCTCCAGGACCAGCTCCTCGCGCAGGCGCCGGTAGCCCGGGATCCCTGCGCCGGCGAGCCGCGGAAGCTCCACCCAGCCGAGCCGGTCCTCCGGACTCCTCGCGCCGGTGCGGCCCAGACCCGCCGGCGCTCCACCCTCGCGCCACAGCTCGTCGGCCTCCGCCGCCAGCCCGGGAACCCGGGGGATCCCCCAGGCGCGAAAGCTCACGGGTCGCGCGAGCGCCACAGAGCGGTCTCTCCGTAACCGGACCCGGGCGCGGGGCGCGCGAAGGACACGCTCAGGAGAGGAACTGGCATCGGCGATTCGCCCCGGAATCCTGACATTCCGGGGGCGCGCGGCGGTCTCCGCCCCGGGAGGACGGGCGGCGGCTACCATTGGAACCGGCCCCCGTCCACGGGGAATCCGTCGGTTCCGGGGCCCCGGAGGAAACCATGAGCCATCTGGTGAAGACCACGAAGCGGTTGCGGTTCGAGCGGAGCCCCGTCGGCGGCGGCATCACCGACCCGGATGTCTTTCTCCGGCGGCGGGCCATCCTGAAGGCCATGGGCGCCGCCGCCGTGGTCGGGCCCTACGCCGTCGCGTGCGGGACGAGCGCGGAGGGCGCGGAGCTGCTGGACATCCCCTACTCGCGTCCCGACGTGTTCCCGGCGGAGAAGAACCAGGACTTCCTCGGCGTCCCGGCCGCAATCGAGCGCAAGGAGATGACGCCGCGCGAGGTCGCGGGCTCGCACAACAACTTCTACGAGTTCCTCGCCGGACGCGGCGGCGCCGTCTGGAAGCTGGCGGGCGACTACCGGCCGGTTCCCTGGCGGGTCGAGGTCACCGGCGAGTGCGCGAAGCCTCGGACGTTCGATCTCGACGACCTCCTCGGTTTCGCCCACGAGGAGCGGGTCTACCACTTCCGCTGCGTCGAGCGTTGGGCGATGAACGTGCCGTGGACCGGCTTCCCGCTGCACGACCTGCTGAACGCGGTCGAGCCCACCAGCAACGCCCGGTTCGTCGCCTTCACGTCGCTGAACCGTCCCGAGGAAATGCCCGGACTCGCCTCGAGCAACTGGTACCCGTGGCCCTACCACGAGGCGCTGCGGATGGACGAGGCCATGCATCCGCTCGCCTTCGTGGCCACCGGCATCTACGGGGATCCGCTGGTCCGCCAGCACGGGGCGCCGATCCGGCTCGCCATCCCGTGGAAGTACGGCTACAAGGGCGCGAAGGCGGTCGTGAAGATCGAGCTGACGCGCGACCAGCCCCCGTTCTTCTGGGAGATGCAGAAGCACGAGTACGGGTTCCTGTCGAACATCAACCCGAACATCCCCCACCCGAGGTGGAGCCAGGCGGAGTCCTACTGGCTCGACAACCGGGACGCCTTCCCGACGCCGCTCTTCAACGGTTACGGCGATCTGGTCGGCGACCTCTATCCGGACGAGCCGACCACGCCGCAGCGAGCGCTCCGTATGGGCCAGACAGCCCGCTGACGGGAGTCTCCGCGACGTGCTCTGGCTCCGGCTGGGCGCCAGCGCCATGCTGCTCGGCGTTGTCTGCGGCGCGTTCGGCGCGCACGCGCTGGCGTCCCGTCTGGAGCCGAAGTCGCTCCAGACCTTCGAGACGGCGGTTCGGTACCACCTGATCCACGGGCTGGGCCTGCTCGGCGTGGGGTTCGCCGCGCTCCGCGGGTTCCCCGCGCCAGTGGACGCCGCCGGAGCGCTCATGGCCGTCGGGGTCGCGCTGTTCTCCGGCAGCCTCTACTGGCTGGCCCTCGGGGGGCCGTCCTGGCTGGGACCGGTCACGCCGCTTGGAGGGCTCTGCCTGATCGTCGCGTGGGGCTGCCTCTTCGCGGCGCTGATGCGGGCCGCCGCGTGAGCGGGCCGAGCGGCTCGCCGAAGGCCTTTCAGGACTTCTACCCGGAGTCCACCCAGCACTGCTTCGGCTGCGGGCCGAAGAATGGCCGGGGGCACCGGGTCCGGAGCTTCTGGGAAGGCGAGGGCGACGAGCGGGAGGCGGTCTGCCGGTTCACCCCCGAGCCGTTCCACACCGCGATGCCGGGCGCGGTCTACGGGGGGCTGATCGCCTCGCTGGTGGACTGCCACGGAACCGGGACCGCCGCCGCCGAGGCCTACCGGGCGGCGGGACGGCCGATGGGCGTCGGGCCGGCGCTCCGGTTCGTCACCGGCTCGCTCCAGGTGCGCTACCTCCGGCCCACGCCGATCGGGGGCGAACTAACCCTCCGCGCCCGGGCCGCCGAAGTGAAGGAGCGGAAGGTCCTCGTGAGAGTGCGGGTCTACGCCGGCGACCTGCTCACCGCCGAGGGCGAGGTGCTCGCCGTCCGCATCCCGGAGGGCTGGCCCGGAACCTGACCCCTGGTTCCTAGTCGGCGAGCACCCGCAGGGGCTTCCGGCGCAGGACATCGGCGGCCGCCACCGCGCCGACGACCGCCGCCCCGACCGAGGGGAGCGCCACCGCGAACGCGGCGATCATCGGCTCGGCGGCGAACGGGAGCAGCATGACGTGCCGCACCACGATCCAGACGGTCGCGGCGGCGCCGATCGCGGCGGCGGCGCCGGCGATCGCGCCGATCGCCCCGTGCTCGAGCAGCGTCACCGCGACCACCCGGATGCTCCCGGCCCCGAAGACCCGGAGGACGGCGGTTTCCCGCCGGCGGGCGCCGATATGGACGGCCACCGAACCGGTGAGGATCAGCAGGCCGCCGAGGAGCGCGATGAGGCCGACGACGCGGATCGCGAGCGCGACGGTGTCAGCCACCTGCTGCATCGTGTTCAGAACGTCGCGAAGATCCACCACCGAGACGTTCGGGAAGTCGCCGACCACGGCGCCCTGGAAGCGGGCGCGCGCGACGACATCCTCCGGCCCCCGGACGAACCCGGCGTAGGACTTCGGAAAGTCCGCCACCGAGTCGGGGTGGAACAGGAACGTGAAGCCCCCGTTGCGGGCGTTTCGCCACTCCACGTCCCGGATCGAGGTCACCCGCGCGTCGAGCGTCTCGCCCAGGATCGCGAACCGGATCGTGTCTCCCAGCCGGATCCCGTGGTCGTCGATCAGCCAGTCCTCCACCGAGACCTCGATCCCCTCGGCGGGGCGATCTCCCCAGAACTCGCCGGCGACGACGACCTCGTTGTCCTCCATCGTGGACCGGGCGCTCACGGTGTACTCGCGGCCCAGTCCCGCGCGGCGCACGGTCTGCCGGTCGGGGTACTCGAAGGTGGCGCCGAAGATCCCCTGGATCCGCGTCTGAAGCACCGGGATCAGGTTGATGTCGGGGGCGCCGCTGGCGGCGGCGCGCTCCCGGACCGCCTCGCGCTGATCCTCCTGGATGTCGAGGAAGAACAGGTCGGGCGCATCCCGGTCCTCCTGGAAGGAGAACTCCCGCTGGAGGTTCCGCTCGATGCCGACCGCCGCGGTCACGAGGAACACGCCGACGCCGAGGGCGACGAGGACCACCCGCACCTGCGCCGCGCCCCGCAGCACCGTCCGCACCGCGTGGCGCACCGCGAAGGAGCGCGCCTTCATGAGGGCCTGCAGGCTGCGCAGCAGGAACCCTCCCAGCACCCAGAGGAGCGCCGCGACGCCGACGAAGCCGCCGGTCACCGCGAGCGTGATCAGCGCCGAGCCTGACTGCCATCCGGCGAAGGCGAAGAACCCGCAGGCGGCGGCCACCGCGACCCACCGCTCCAGCCGGGGAGCGGCGGCGCCGGCGTCCTGGTCCAGCAGCTCGCCGCTGCGCAGCAGACCGAGCGGCCGGACCCGGCGAAGCGGGACTAGCGGGAAGAGCGCCGAGAGCGTGGACACGACGAGGCCGGTCAGCAGGCCCTGGAGCGCCGCCACCGGCGTCAGCCGGGCGGCGAACTGGATCCCGAAGCTGTCCACCGGCGGGATGAAGAGGTGAAGCGCCGCCGCGCCGATGGCGATGCCGAAGAGCGAAGCCAGCCCGGCGAGCGCGAACACCTGGAGCAGCGCGATCCACAGGATCGTGGAGGCGGGGGCGCCGAGACACCGTTCGATGGCCGCCGATCGGAGGCCCTGGCGCGCGAAGGCGCGCGCCGCGCTGAAGACGCCGATGCCGCCGAGAACGAGGATCACGAAGCCGGCGAGGCTGAGATAGTCCTCCGCCCGCTGAATCCGCCGCGCCAGACGGGCCCCGGTCTGGCGATAGGTGCGGACCCGCACCGGCTGCTCGTCGAGCGCCTCGCGCAGCCCGGAGGCCAGCGCGGTCGCCGCGGCGTCGTCAGCGACGGCGAACAGAACCTCCCGTCGGCCCCGGCCCGGGGTGTCCACCAGCCCGGTGGCCCGGAGATCCTCGAGATGGACGAGGACCCGGGGCCCGCGGGTGAAGAAGTCCACGCCCGCCCCCGGTTCCCGGAGCAGCTCCCCCCGGACCTCGAACTCTTCACCGCCCAGCAGAATGGCGTCGCCGATGGCGAGGCCGAGCCGGGCGCGCAGCTCGGGCCGCACGATCGCACCCCGGCCTTCGAGCAGGCCGGGCCGGTACTCGGCGCCCTCCGCGAGCTCCATCGCGCCGTAGAGCGGGAACGCGTCGTCCACCCCCTTGAGCTCCACCATCGCGGCGCGCACCGGATCGGCGGCCGAACGGGCCAGGGTCGCGATCTGGGCGGCGCGCGCCACGCCGGAGAGCGGGAAGAGCGAAGAGGCGTCGTCCATCGCCGCCTCGACTTCGGGGCTGAAACCCTCGGATGTCGAGGCGACGACATCCGCGGCCATCAGGAAGCGGGACTCGGTCTCGAGCGCGTCGTGAAGGCTGTCGGCCGCCGAACGCAGCACCACGATGGCCGCCACGCCGATGCCGACGGCGAGGAAGAAGACGAGGAGCCGCCGAACCGAGGATCGAAGCTCCCGCCCCGCCATCCGGAGCGTGAAGCGAACCGGCTGGAATTCCGGTTCGCGGGAAACGGGCGCCATCAAACCGCCACCAGCGCGGGTTCTTCGGCTTCGGGCGCCGCGACGGCGGCGTCCTCCTCGTGGAGCGCCCCGCCCCGGAGGAGAAGGCGCCGGTCGGCGCGGGCCGCGAGCCCGGAGTCGTGGGTTGCGATCAGGAGCGTCGCGCCGGTCCGGTCGCGCACTCCCACCAGGAGGTCGGCGATCCGCGCGCCGGTGTCCTCATCGAGATTGCCGGTGGGCTCGTCGGCGAGGATGACCATCGGCTCGTTCGCGATGGCGCGGGCGATCGCGACGCGCTGCTGTTCGCCCCCGGAGATCTGCGAAGGCAGGTGGTGGGACCGCTCCCCCAGCCCGAAGGACTCGAGCAGTTCCCGCGCCCGGTCGTGTGCGTCGCGGACGCCGGCGATCTCCAGCGGAACGCCGACATTCTCGAGCGCGGTCAGGTTGGGCAGCAGGTGGAACGACTGGAACACGAACCCGAGGTGTTTCGCCCGGAAGCGGGCGAGCCGCTCCTCGTCGAGCGAACCGAGATCCGTCCCGGCGACCCGGACCGCGCCCGAGGTGGGAGCGTCGAGACCCGCGAGCAGACCCAGAAGGGTGGATTTGCCGCTCCCCGACGGCCCCCGGACGCAGACGATCTCGCCCGGCCGGGCGGTCAGCTCGAGACCCTTCAGGATCGTCAGCGGCCGGTCGCCGCTCATGACCGTCTTGCCGAGACCGGTCGCCTCGATGACGGGCGCGGCGGGATCCAATGTGCTCTCTGGCGTCACAAACAGCGTTCCTCGATGTCTCTACCCGCTCCCGGAACGCGCCGGCGGAACCGCGGGTTCCCCAAGGAGCGGCTCGAGAGCCTCGGAGACGGTCGCTGCGAGTCTCCGGGCGCCCTCGGGGTTCGGATGGATGCGGTCCCTCTGGTTCAGATCCGGTTCCCCCGCCACGCCCACCAGAATGTCGGGGAGAAGCGCGACGCCGGTGTCGGCGGCGACTTCCGGGAAGACCGCGGCGAACGCCTCCTCGTAATCCAGACCGAGTTCGGGAGGCGAGGGGACCCCGGCGAGCAGGACCCGGATCCCTCGCCCTTCCGCCTCCCGGATCATGCCGCGGAGGTTGTCCGCCATCGAATCGGGCGGGGTCCCGCGGAGCCCGTCGTTCCCGCCCAGGGCGACGACCACGATCCCCGCCGCTGGCTGCCGGTCGAGGACCCAGGGGAGCCGGCGCAGCCCCCCGGCGCTCGTCTCGCCCGAGACCCCGGCATTCACCACCCGCCAGGCGTGGCCCTCCGTGTCGAGCCACTCCTGGAGGCGGGCCGGCCAGGCTTCGGTCAGGTCGATCCCGTAGCCCGCGGTCAGGCTGTCCCCGAAGGCGACGATCACCGGGCGGTCGTCCGCCTCGGCCTGCGGCGCCGGCGCGGATCGGGCCTCGACCGGACGAGCGGCGACGACTGGCTCGGGCTCGGCGCCGGCGCAACCCGACAGGAGGGCGAGCGCCGCCGCGGCGGCCAGCCAGAGGCGCGGAACGGGGTTTTCCCGCTTCGATCGGGGGCAGGCGCCTCGGAGCATCCGTCGTCTCCGGGGAACCAGCGGACGGGCTTCCGCGCCCCGGGCGGGGCGAAGGATAGCGCCGGGTAGAATCGGCGCCGCCGATGGACGGGGGTGTCGACGGAGGGCCGGGAGGGAAGCCCCGGATGGTCGTCTTCCTGTGTGTCGCGAATTCGGCGCGCAGCCAGTTGGGGGAGGCGATCGCGCGCCAGATCGCGCCTCCCAACGTGCGGATCCGGAGCGCCGGATCCCAGCCGTGGAAGGTCCACCCGATGGCGATCCGGGTGCTTGCGGAGGACGGCATCGATATCTCGGGAGCGCGCTCGAAGGGGATGGACGAGATCCCGCTCGCCGAAGCGGATCTCGTGGTGACGCTGTGCGCCGACGAGGTGTGCCCGGTCACGCCGCCGACGGTCCGCCATCTCCACTGGCCCCTCCCCGACCCCGCCTGCGGCTGGACCGAGGAGGATCAGCTCGTCCGCTTCCGCGAGACGCGGGATGCGCTCCGGGCTCGCATCGCCGGGCTCTTCGCCGAGGAGTTCGGCGCCGGGACCCGCGGCGGCGACTGACTACCCGATCGACGCGATCCGCCGCGTCTCCGCGAGCGTGAGGGCGCGCGCCTCCTCGGGCGAAACGACCTCGAAGGCGACTTCGGACCCGGGCAGCGCCTGACCCAGCCGGGCCAGGTCCGGCGCCGTCACGACGCCCAGCTTGGGGTAGCCGCCGGTGGCGCCGTGCTCGGGCCCCATCACGATGGGCCGCCCGGAAGCCGGAACCTGGACGGCACCCGGCGGGCTGGCGTCGGAGACGATCTCGTTTCGTCCGGGAACGTGGGTAAGGGCCGGGCCCTCGAGTCGGACGCCCATCCGGTTCGAGTCCCCCGACACCTTGAACCGGAGGTCCGGCAGCTCCTCGAGGCAGTCGGGCGTAAAGCAGTCGTCCTGGGGGCCGAGGCTGATCCGCAGCCGGAGCGTCCCGCGCTGCGGCGGCCGGACCGCCTCGGGGAGGAACCGGTGCTCGCGCGCTCCCGGCGACCCGGGACCGACGTGGAGCAGGTCTCCGCGGCGCAGCGAACGCCCCTCCAGCCCGCCGAACCCGGCGAGCTGGTAGGTGGACCGGGACCCCATGACCTCGGGGACCGCGATCCCGCCCGCGACCGCGAGGTAAGCCCGCAGCCCCGCCGGCGGCCCGGTGAACCGCAGGACGCTGCCCTCCGGCGCCACGACCGCCGTCCCGGGGGGCGGCTTCCAGGGGGGCCGGCCCGGCATCTGGAGGAGGGCGCCATGATCGGCGCCGCCCAGCGCGAAGGTGGCCTCACCCCGGAACCGGAGCACCGGGCCCATGAGCGCCATCTCGAGACCCGCCGCCCCGTCCGGGTTGCCCACGACGCGGTTCGCAAGGCGCAGCGACGCCGGGTCCGAGGCTCCGGACCGCGGGACCGCCAGGTGGAGGTATCCGCGCCGCCCGAGGTCCTGGACGGTGGTCTGAAGGCCACCCTTTTCGACTTCGATCACCGGACGCCCCTCCGCCGGAACGCCGGAGCCGCGGGGCGGGGCCCGGTCGGAGCGAGGGAGGTCGGGAACCGCGCGAAACCGCACGACGTCGCCGGCGAGACAGGCGGTCGGAGGATCCCGGTCGAGGTTCCACAGGATCGACGGGTCCACCCGGCCCAGAAGCCGCCACCCGGTGGGGGCCTCCCAGGGGTACATGCCGAGCTGCCGCCGCGCGGTGATCAGCGAGCCGGCCGGCACGCGCAGCCGGGGAACCGGACGGCGCGGCATGTCGAGACGCGGGTCCGTCATTCCCATGTACGGGAAGCCGGGCACGAACCCCATCGAGAGGACCCGGAAGTCCCGGTCGGTGTGCAGCCGGACGACGTCGTTCACCGCGAGTCCGGCGTGCGCCGCGAGCTCCGGCAGGTCCTCCCCGTCGAACACGCAGGGGATCTCGAGGCGTCGCTGCGGCGCCGGCGCCTCGTCGCCCGCCCGCCGGGCGAGCCGGAGCGCGTGCGCGCGAATCGCGACCGGGTCGGCGGCCGGATCGTGGAGGACCAGGACGGAGCGGTAACTCGACACGCACTCCAGATACCCCTCGAAGGGTTCTTCGTCGAGGAGTCGGGCGAGCGCGGTGGCCCGCGCGCTCAGCGCCAGCGAGATCTCGTTTCCGAACTCCACCACGAAAGCGGACGCTCCGGCCCCGAGCAGACGGGGGCCCGGAAGCCCGGCGGGCGTGGTCTCTTCGGGCGACCCGCCGTCCACGCCCAGGGATCCGGCCTTCGGGTCAGAGCTCAGGCGAGCGCCGCGACCTCGACCCCGGCGTCCTCGAGGCGGCGGCGCACGGTGCGGGCGTTGCCGAGCGCGGCGGGGTTGTCCCCGTGGAGGCAGAGGGTCTCGGCGTCGAGCTCCACGCGGCTCCCGTCGTGGGCGGTCACGAAGCCGCCCGCGATCTCGACCGCCTGCGCCGCCGCCCGCTCCGGGTCGTGGATCACCGATCCGGCGATCGCGCGCGACTGGAGCGTTCCATCCGGGTTGTAGACGCGGTCCGCAAACGCCTCGCCGGCGTAGCGCAGCCCGGCGGCGACCGCCGCCTCCCGCATCGCCTTCGACGTCGCCAGCCCGACGAAGATCAGGTCCGTGCTCAGCCGCGCGACTCCGCGCGACAGCGCCCCGGCGAGATCCGGATCGCCGACCGCCTGGTTGTAGAGCATCCCGTGGGGCTTCACGTGGACCATGCGCCCCCCGCGGGACCCGACGAACGCGGAAAGCGCCCCGACCTGGTAGACGACATCGGCTTCCGCCTCGGCGGGCGTGACCTGGATCCGCCGCCGCCCGAAACCCCGCAGGTCGTGGTGCCCGGGATGCGCCCCCACCGACACCCCGCGCTCCATCGCGAGCTGCACCGTCCGGTCCATGATGAGCGGGTCCCCGGCGTGGAACCCGCAGGCCACGTTCGCCGAGGTCACGATCTCGAGGATCTCCTCGTCGCAGCCGAGGGCGTAGTTGCCGAAGCTCTCGCCCATGTCGCAGTTCAGGTCGATGCGCATGCGATGTCCCCCGCTCCTTCAGGACCGGTGAACCCGGCCGCTCCAATTATCCGCGGGACGGCGGAGCGCGCCCGGGCTAGAATTCCCTCATGGGCAAGGGCGACCGGCGCACGAAGCGCGGCAAGATCTTCCAGGGCACGACCGGGAAGCGCCGACCGAAGCGCCCCAAGAAGTAGCGAAGCGCCTCCGGCGGGGCCGGAGGTTTGCGCGAGAGGCGGTTCGGCGTGCCGCCGGCTGAGCAGGGCGCCGCCGCCTCGGCGGCATTCGTCGGATATCTCCGGTCGAAGGCGACGGTCGACGCGCGGGCGCTGAACCGCGAGGTCCGGGCAGCCGCCGCAGCGGCGATTCGCCGCCGCGCCGCCGCGCTGGCGCCCGCCGGGACGTTCCGCGCGCTCGAGGTGGGCGCCGGCGCCGGACACGCCTTCTCGCGGTGGATGGACCTCCTCGCTCCCTGCCCCCGGGTCGATTTCCTCGCCACCGACGCCGACCCTGCGGTCCTCGCCGTATCCCGGGGCGAAGCGCTGCGCTGGGGCGCGGCCTCCGACCTGACGCTCACGCGCTCCGAGCCCGACCACATCGCGTTCGAAGGGGCGGGCGCCGATTCGCGCCGCGTCGATATCCGCCTTCGTCCCCTCACCCTCCCGGAGGAGACACCGCCCGGCCGCTTCGACCTGGTCGTCTCCCAGTCGCTGTGGGACCTCCTTCCGCGAGGCGCGGCGCGGGACTTCGCGGCGCGCGTCCTGGCGCCCGGCGGGGTGTTCCATGCGGCGCTGACCTTCGCGGGCGCGACGATGTTCGCCCCGCCGCACCCCTCGGACGCCGTGATCCTCGACAACTACCACCGGAGCATGGGCGGCGCCCGGGGTGGAGACCCGAACGCCGGCGACCGGCTGGTCGAGGACTTCCGCGCTCCCGGTTCCGGCTTCCGCGAGCTCGCATCGGGACGCTCCGACTGGGCGGTCATCCCCGAGGGGGGCCGCTATCACGCGGACGAGCGGCTCTTCCTCGAGACCATCCTCGGCTTCGTGGAGAAGGAGGCCGCCGCCAACCCGGCCATCCCCGAAGCGGAGCGGCGCGACTGGTCGGGCGCCCGACGCGCCCAGCTCGCCGAGGGCCGGCTGGCCTACACCGCGCGGCAGATGGACCTCGCGGCGGAGCGGATCAGTCCGGCGAACTCCTCGTCTCGATGATCCGGTCGAGTTCCGTCCGGAGCCGGTCGAGGATCCGGTCGTAGGGGTAGGCGCCCAGCGCCTCCGGCCCCCGCTTCAGGTTCACGAACGCCGGGCCGCACCACAGCCCCAGGTCGGCGTCGTCGGTCTCGCCCGGGCCATTCACCCGGCATCCCATGACCGCGATCGTGATCGCGTGGCGTTCGGCGTAGCGGGTGATCTCGCGCACGTCCTCCGCCAGCTCGATGAACTTCTCGTTCTCGACCCGGGAACACGACGGGCAGGAGATGATGTTGAGACGGTCCTTCGGGAACTCGGGCACTGACCGGAACCGGCCGTTTTCGATGTCCCGGAGGATCTCGTGGCCGGCGGTCACCTCCTCGGGCTTGCGGTCGTTGGGGAGCGTCAGCGAGACCCGCACCGTGTCCCCGATCCCCCGGCTGACGAGCTGTTCGAAGGCGATCCGGGTCTTGATGACCCCCTCCGGCGGAAGGCCCGCCTCCGTCACGCCGAGGTGAAGCGGGACCTGGGGGAGATCCTCGGCGAACCGGCGGTTCCCCTCGATGACCTGCGCCGGGTCGGAGTCCTTGAGCGAGACGACGAACCGGGTGAACCCGATCCGCTCGAGCATCTCGCAGTGCTCGGCGGCGGAGGCCACCATCGCCCCCACCGGATCGTCCCGGAAGCGGTCGCCGTGGGCGGGGTCCATCGACCCGCAGTTCACTCCGATCCGGATCGCGCAGTCGTGCTCGCCGGCGACATCGGCGAGGTACGCCACCTTGTCGGCCACCGGACGCGAGGTCTCGTGATGCCAGAGGTGGCCCGGGTTATAGCGGACCTTGTCCACATGGGGAGCGACCAGCTCCGCGAGCCGGTAGCTCTCCTGGAGGTCCACCGAGAGGTTCGCGGAGGTCCGCTTCCGGATCTCGGCGAGCGCGGCGGCCTCCTTGCGGCTGTCCACCGCGACCCGGACGATCCCCGCCCCGGCTTCCCGCAGCGCTTCGGCCTGGGCGGCGGTCGCCTCCACGTCCCGGGTGGGCGTCGCGCACATGCTCTGGACGACGATGGGATGCCCTCCGCCGACGATGACGCCGCCCACGCGCACCGACCGGGTGGGGTTCCGCACGACCACACCGAAAGCGTAACCGGGAGGCGCCCATTCCCTCGCAGTGACGCCGCTGCCCGGTACGGCCCACGAGTCGCCGTTAATCAGCCGACTCGATCTCGTCCTCCGGGGGCGTAGCATTCCGCCTTCGGCCCGGCTCCCGAGGAGACGCGCCGCAGCCAGGAGGTCGCCATGAAGTTCGAGCCGTTCGTGATGGAGCGCAGCCTGTGCCAGTGGGAGAACACCGTCCGCTGGAACATCTCGGAGAGCGGAGTCCACCCGATGACCTTCGCCGAGCTCGCCGGCGGGGTCGACCTCGGGGATCTTCTGCTCGGCTATCCGCAGACGAACGGCACGATCCCGCTCCGGGAGCGGATCGCCGGGCTCTATCCCGGCGCGGGGGCCGACCAGGTCCTCGTTACGAACGGCTGCGCCGAGGCCAACTTCCTCGCCGCGCTCACGACTCTGGAGCCCGGGGACGAAGTCGTGGCGATGCTGCCCAACTACATGCAGGTCATCGGCGCCTGCCGGTCGCTCGGCGCGCGGGTCATCCCCTTCCCGCTCCTCGAGTCGCAGGGATGGCGGCCCGATCTGGACGCGCTCGACGCCGCGGTCGGTCCCCGGACGCGGCTCATCGCGATCTGCAATCCGAACAACCCCACCGGAGCGGTCCTCGCCGAAGCGGAAATCGACCACATCGCCGGGACGGCGAACCGGGTGGGCGCGTGGCTGCTCGCCGACGAGGTCTACCGCGGCGCCGAACTGAACGGCGTGGAGTGCCCGAGCTTCTGGGGCCGCTGCGACCGGATGCTGCTGAACGCCGGGCTGTCGAAGGCGTTCGGCCTGCCCGGGCTGCGGATCGGGTGGACGGTGACCTCGGCCTCCAAGGCGGCCGAACTCTGGGGCCACCGCGACTACAACACGCTCGCGGTCAGCGGGATCTCGGACCGTCTGGCGCAGGTCGCGCTCGACCGGCGACCGGAGATCCTCGAGCGCACCCGCGGCATCCTGCGCCGGCAGTTGCCGCTGGTCGAGGACTGGGTGGCCTCCCACCGGGACCATCCGGTGAGCCTGTCGTGGACCCCTCCCGAGGCGACCGCGATCGCCGCGGTCCGCTACGACCACCCCATCGGTTCCGACGAACTCCAGGAGCGGCTGCGGGTCGAGAAGGACCTCCTCGTGGTCCCGGCCTCCCACTTCGAGATGGAGGGCTTCCTGCGGATCGGCTACGGCGCAGAGCCGGAAGTGCTGACGAAGAGCCTCTCGCTGATCAGCGAGATGCTGGCCGAGGTGGCGCGGGAGACCGCGGTCGCAGCGTAGAGCGGCGGCTGTTATCGGGCGCGGCGATCGCGCCTCCGCCGGGTGGGCCGGAGTTCGCTCAGGCCGGAACCGGCCGGCGGTCGGGACCGAGGTAGAGCTGCTTCGGCCGGGTGATCTTCTGCTCGCCGTCCTCGAGCATCTCCGCCCACTGGGCCAGCCATCCGGACATCCGGGGCACCGCGAACAGCACCGGGAACAGCCCGACCGGGAAGCCGAGCGCCTCGTAGATGATCCCGGAGTAGAAGTCCACGTTCGGGTAGAGGCGGCGCGCCACGAAGTAGTCCTCCCCGAGCGCGATCCGTTCGAGTTCGAGCGCGATGTCGATCTTCGGGTTCCGCCCGGTGACCTCGAACACGTCGTAGGCGGTCTTCTTGATGATCCGGGCGCGCGGGTCGTAGCTCTTGTAGACCCGGTGGCCGAAGCCCATGAGCCGGCGCTCTCCCCGACGCACCGACGCGAGGAAGTCGGGGATGTTGTCGGTGGAGCCGATCTCGGTGAGCATCCGCAGGACCGCTTCGTTGGCGCCGCCGTGGAGCGGGCCGTAGAGCGCGGCGGAAGCCGCGGCGGCCGAGGAGTAGGGGTCCGCGTGGGAGCTGCCCACGCCGCGCATCGCCGAGGTGGAGCAGTTCTGCTCATGGTCGGCGTGGAGGACGAACAGGACATCCATCGCCCGCTCGAGCACCGGATCGGGCTCGTAGTCCGACCCGTCGTCGCCGAACACCATGTGGAGGAAGTTGCCGGGGAAGCTCAGATCCTCGCGGGGGGCCACCGGCGCAAGCCCCCGGCGGTGGCGGTAGGCCATCGCCGCCAGCGTCGGCGCGGTCGCGATCAGCAGCCGGATCTGCTCGTCGCGGTTCGCCTTGTCGAGCACCGCCTTGGATTCGGGATGGAGGGCGCCCAACCCGGCGAGCAGCGCGATGAAGATGGCCATCGGATGGCCCATCTGCTCGAAGCCCTGGAGCATCCCGGGGAGCGGGTCCGGCGCCGCGGAGCGGGACGCGATCTCCCGAGCCCAGGACTGGCTCTCCTCGGGCGTGGGCAGCTCGCCGTGGAGCAGAAGCCAGGCGACATCGAGGTAGCTCGTCGTCCCGGCGAGTTCCTCGATGGGGTACCCGCGGTAGCGGAGGATCCCCCGGTCGCCGTCGATGTAGGTGATCCGGCTGATGCAGGCCGCGGTGTTCTTGAACGCCGGGTCGTAGGAGGCGAGGCCCGGATCCTCCTCGCCGACGCGGACCTTGCCGAGCGCAGTGGCGCGGATCGCGCCGTGCTCGACCGGAAGCTCGTAGTCGGCGCCGGTGCGGGGGTCGCTCAGGCGAAGGGGGCCGGAGCCGGCCCCGTCGGAAGTGTCTGGTTCCGTGCTGACAGCCACGGTGTAATTCTACCGGCCGCCACACCGAATCCGATCCGGCAAGGCCGGACCGGCGCGTGACTCTGGCGGGCGCGCATGACAAACACAAGCCGGGCGAAGACCTGCGAGGTCGCGATCGTCGGCGGGGGCGTGATGGGCGCCTCGATCGCCGCCCACCTCGCCGAGCGTGGCGTCGGCCGGATTGTGGTCTTCGAGCGCGAGGAGGAGCTCGGGACCGGCTCCACCGCGAAGGCGGCCGGGGGGGTGCGGCTCCAGTTCACGACCCGGGCGAACGTGGAGCTGTCGCGCTACAGCATCGAGGAGATCCGGGGGTTCGAGGAGCGCACCGGGGTCGACGCGGACTTCACCCAGGACGGTTACCTCTTCTTCCTCGACTCGGAGGTCGACCTCGACAAGTTCACCGAGACGGCCCGGCTGCAGCGGTCCCTGGGCGCCCCGGTGGAGGTGATCCCGGTCGAGGACGCGGCGCGCATCCTGCCGGGGATCCGCACCGACGACCTGGTGGGAGCGACGTTTTGCGCCGAGGACGGCGTCGCCACCCCGGCGGCGCTGGTCGCCGGGTATGCCGCGCTCGCCCGCCGAGGCGGCGTGGAGCTCCGGAAGGGGGCGGAAGTGACCGAGGCCGAGCCGCTCGCCACTGGCGGGTTCCGCTTCACCGCCGGCGGGGAGGCGTGGGAGGCGCCGTGGCTGGTGAACGCCGCCGGACCGTGGGCGCGGAGCGTCGGCGCGCTTCTGGGCGTCGATGTGCCGGTGGACCCGGTGCGAAGGCAGTTCTTCACGACGGAGCCGGTCGACTTCCTTCCCGAACGGATGCCGCTGGCGATCGACTGGGGCACGGGGGTCTACCTCCACAGGCACAGCGGCGGCGTGCTCTCCGGGGCGGCGGACCCCGACGAGCCGCCGGGGTTCTCGCAGACCCCCGACCTGGATTTCCTCGGGCGCGTCTGGGAGCAGGGGGCGAGGCGGTTCCCGCCGCTCGGCCAGGCCGAACTGAAGACGCTGAACGCCGGGCTCTACGCCATTTCCCCGGACCACAACGCCATCCTCGGACCGGTTCCGGACCGCCCCGGGTTCCTGCTCGCCTGCGGCTTCTCCGGGCACGGGATGCAGCACGCCCCGGCGGTGGGCCGAGCCCTCGCGGAGACCGTCGCGGACGGCGCGTCGCGCACCCTCGACATCTCGGCCTTCGCCATCGCCCGCTTCGGCCAGGACGCCCCCGAGCCCGAGGCCCGGGTGATCTGACGCCTCAGCACGACAAACACCCGACGCCGTGGCGCGCGGGTCCCGCTGGGAGCTGGTGCGCGGTACAGGGATCGAACCTGTGACAGCCTGCGTGTAAGGCAGGCGCTCTACCGCTGAGCTAACCGCGCGCCCCCCGGATTCTCGCAGGGAGGGTTGCGCCGGGACGGCCCTCACCGGCTGGCCGGACTCTCCCCCGGCGCCCCGGAACCGAACCCTCCCGGGCTTCGTATTACCCGCCATGAATCGAGCAAGGCCGCGCAAGCGGCTCGCAGTGTGGGTCGTCGGGGTCCTCGCCCTGACGGTGGCGGTGGTCCTGGCGGTCGGGATGACCTCGCGGTCGGCGAACGCGCCCGAGGCGCAGGCCACGACCGGTGAGACCGCCGCCGAACCGTCCGCGACGCCGGTGAGCGTCGCGGCGGCGCGGCGGGGACCGGTGGCGGTCCATCTGGCCACGACCTCGGCGGTCGAGGCCGAGCGGACCGCGAAGGTGCTATCCCGCACCTCGGGCGTCCTGACGGGCGTTCTGGTGCGGGAGGGCGACACGGTCGCCGCCGGCCAGGTGCTCGCCCGGGTGGACCCGAGGGAACGCGAGCTGGCGCTCGAACAGGCCGAGCTGCGCCTCGCGCGGGCCGAAGCCGAACTCACGCGGCAGACCCGCGCCTTCGAGGCCGAACTCGTCTCCGAGTACGACTACGACAAGGCCCAGTTCGACCGCGACCTCGCCGCCTCGGAGCGGGAGACCGCGCGCCTGGAGCTGGAGCACACCACGATCCGCGCCCCGTTCGCCGGGACGGTCACCGAGCTGCTTCTGGTCGCCGGCGCCCACCTGGACCCGGCCCAGCACCTGCTGACGCTCGCCGACTTCAGCACGCTCATCGCACGGGTCCACGTCCCCGAACGCGATGTGGCGGGGCTGGCGCCCGGGCAGTCCGCGGTCGTGCGCCCCGAGTCCAGCGCGGGAACCGGGCTCTCCGGACGCATCCGGGAGATCAGCCCGGTGGTGGACGCGGCGACCGGGACGGTGAAGGTCACGGTGTCGCTTCCCGGCCCCGGACGCGCCGGACCCGACGGCGTCGCCGTCCGGCCGGGGTCGTTCGCCCGGGTGATCATCGAGACCGGACGGCGCGATGACGCGATCCTCGCCCCGAAGCGGGCGGTGGTCCAGGCCGATGGCGCCGCGCACGTCTTCGTCGTCGAGGACGGCCGGGCGGTGCGCCACGCGGTGGCGCTCGGGGTGGAGACGCAGGGTCCGGAGGGCGCGCTCGTGGAGCTCCGGAACGCCGACGGCGAGGGGATCCTCCCGGGGACCCTGCTCGTGGTGGCCGGGATGGGCTCGCTGAACCAGGGCGATCCGGTCGAGGTTCTCGACCCGGCCCGCTCCGCCGGCTGATCCGCCCCTAAACCATGCCGCAGCGTCGGATGCCCGGCCCGAAGTACGCCCTCCGCGAGGTTTCGTCATGAAGAGCTGGATCGCCGGCTGCATCCGCCGTCCGGTGAGCGTTTCGATGTTCACGGTGGCGGCCTGCGTCTTCGGAGTCGTGGCGCTGTCCCGGCTCCCCGTGAATCTCCTCCCGGAGATCTCCTACCCGACGCTCACCGTCGAGACCCGGATGCCGGGGGCCGCGCCGATCGAGGTCGAGACGCTGGTCACCCGTCCGATCGAGGAGTCCGCCTCGGTCACCCCCGGACTCCGGCGGGTGACCTCCCGCTCGCGCGCCGGCGTCTCCGAGGTCACCCTCGAGTTCGTCTGGGACACGAACATGGACTTCGCCGGACTCGATGTCCGGGAGAAGGTGGACTCGGTGATCCTGCCGGAGGACGCGGAGCGACCCCGCGTGCTCCGCTTCGATCCCTCGACCGACGCGATCCTCCGCCTCGGGGTCTCGGGCGAACTCCCGCTCTCCGAGTTGCGGGAGTGGACCGAAGAGGACCTGAAGAAGGACCTCGATTCGGTGGAGGGGGTGGCCGCGGTCCGGATCGAGGGCGGTCTCGTCCGCGAGATCCAGGTCGATGTCGACCAGGGCCGCCTCGCCGCCTACGGCATCCGCGTGAGCGACGTCTCGGCGGCGCTCGCCGCGGCCAACGTGAACGTCGCCGGCGGCAGCGTCTACGAGGACGAGGCGCGCTACCTGGTCCGGACGCTGAACGAACTGGACACCCTCGACCGGATCGGCGCGGTGATCCTCAAGGACACCGGCGGCCGCCGGGTCCGCGTCCGCGACGTGGCGGAGGTGCGCGCCGGGTTCCAGGAGCAGGAGGTGATCCTGCGGAACGGCGGCGACGAGGGCGTCGAGGTCCGCATCTTCAAGGAAGGGGACGCCAACACCGTCCAGGTGGCGGAGGCGGTGCGGGAACGCCTCGAAGCGGTCGAGGAGGAGACGCCCGAGGGCGTCTCGCTGGCCGTCCTCTTCGACCAGTCCCGGTTCATCGAGGAGGCGATCTCGGAGGTCGTCACGAACGCCTGGCAGGGCGGCCTGCTCGCCATCCTGGTCATCGGGCTGTTCCTGCGCGACCGGAGAGCCACCAGCGTGGTCGCGCTGGCGATCCCGGTCTCGGTGATCGCGACCTTCTTCGTGATGGGGCAGATGGGGCTGTCGCTCAACATCATGTCGCTCGGCGGGCTCGCGCTCGGGGTGGGCATGCTGCTCGACGACTCGATCGTCGTGCTCGAGGCGATCCACCGCCGGAGGGCCGCCGGGGAAGAGCCCACCGGCGCCGCGGTCGCCGGGACCGCCGAAGTCGCCGCGCCGGTCATCGCCTCGACCCTCACCACGGTCGCGGTCTTCCTCCCCATCGTCTTCGTCGAGGGCGTCGCCGGGCAGCTCTTCCGCGACCAGGCGCTCACCGTCTCGATCTCGATCCTCGCCTCGCTCGGGTTCTCGCTGGCGCTCATCCCGGTTCTCGCGGCGCGCGGAGGCGGCGCCCCCGCTTCCCCGGCCGCCGACGGCAGGCCGGGGTTCGGCGTCCGGTTGCTGCGGGGCGGACGGAGCGGCTTCCGCGCTCTCGGACGGGCGGTCGCCTTCCCGTTCCGTCCGCTGTTTTCGGGCTTCACCGCGGCGGAGAACGCGCTGGCGCGCGCCTACCCCCCGGTGGTCCGCGGCGCGCTGCGGCATCCGGCCCTCGTGTTCCTGCTGGCCACCGGACTGCTGGGCGGCACGGCGTTCCTCGGCTGGCGCGCCGTCGGCGTCGAGCTGATCCCCCAGCTTTCCCAGGGCGAGTTCCATTTCGACATCCACCTGCCCGAGGGGTCCGCGGTGACCGCGACCGACCGGGTGGCCGCCGAGGTGGCGGAAGCCGCCGAAGCCCGCTCCGGCGTTCTGCGCGTGACGACCGAAGCCGGCGCCGTCTCCGGAGGAGGGCTCGGCGGAGGCTCGGGCCGCGCCGAACACCGCGGCCGGATCTCGGTCGCCATGGAGGCGCGCGACGACGCAGGCGCCGAGGCGGCGGTCATCGAGGCGGTCCGGAACGAACTCGCCGCGCGACCCGGCCTGCGCTACGAGTTCGGACGACCCTCCTACCTCAGCTTCCGCCAGCCGGTGGAAGTCGAGGTCTATTCGGAGGACCCCGATCTTCTGGAACCTGGCGCCCGGCGGGTCCGGGACGCGGTCGCCGCGGTCTCCGGCCTCGCCGATGTCCGCTCGACCGCCGAGGCCGGGAGCCCCGAGATCCGGGTGCGCTTCGCGCCCGACCGGCTGGCGGCGATGGGCCTTTCGGTGGATCAGGCCTCGGGGGCGCTCCGCGCCCGGCTCCGGGGCGAGGTCGCCACCCGCCTCGATGAAGGGAACCGCCGGATCGAGGTCGTGGTCCGCGGAGAGGACGACCTGCGTTCCCGGGCGGCTGCGGTTCCCGAGCTGATCGTCCATGCCGAGGACGCCCGGCCGGTGCCGCTGCGGGCGCTCGGGGAAGCCGAAGTGGGACGCGGCCCCGCCGAACTCCGGCGGGTCGGGCAGCGCCCGGCGGTCGTGATCTCGGGCAACCTCGAAGGGACGGATCTCGGGACCGCCACCGAGGCGATCACCGAGCGGGTCGCGGGGCTCGGCCTTCCCCAGGGGGTGAGCACCCGGTTCGGCGGCCAGCGCGCCGAGATGGAGCGGTCTTTCGCCAGCCTCGCGCTCGCCATCGGGCTCGCGATCTTCCTCGTCTACTTCGTGATGGCCAGCCAGTTCGAGTCGCTGCTCCACCCGTTCCTCATCCTGTTCACGATCCCGCTGGGGGCGATCGGGGTGATCTGGGCGCTGCTCCTGACCGGCTCGAACCTGAGCGTGATCGTTCTCATCGGGGTCGTGATGCTCGCCGGGATCGTGGTCAAGAACGCCATCGTGCTGGTCGACTGCATCAACCGCCTGCGGCGGGAGGGGATGGAGAAGACCGAGGCGATCGTGGCCGCCGGACGCATCCGGCTTCGCCCGATCCTGATGACGACGCTGACCACGATCCTTGGACTCACCCCGATGGCGCTCGGCCTCGGCGAGGGCGCGGAGATCCGCGGACCGATGGCGGTCACCGTCATCGGCGGCCTGCTGGTCTCCACCCTGCTGACGCTGGTGGTGATCCCCACCGCCTACCAGGTCTTCGACCGCAAGCGGTTCGTCCGGTGAGCCTTCCCCGCCTCGCGGTCAACCGGCCGGTCACGACCGCGATGGTGCTGCTCAGCACGCTGGTGCTGGGCGCGATCTCGCTGAACCGGATCCCGCTGGCGTTCCTGCCCGAGGTCGACTTCCCCGGGGTCTTCGTCACCGTTCCCTACCAGAACGCGAGCCCCAGCCAGATCGAGCGCGAGATCGTCCAGCCACTCGAAGAGGCGCTCGCCACGATCCCCGGCGCCCGCAGGATCCGTTCGACCGCCGAGGCCGACTCGGCCAGCCTGCAGCTCGAGTTCACCTGGGGCGAGAGCGTGGATGTGGCGCGGGCCAAGGTCTTCGAGGCGGTGGAGGACGCCCGTCCCGAGCTTCCCGAGGATGTCCGCGACATCTTCGTGAACACCTTCTCCACGAACGAGATCCCGATCGTGGAGGCGCGCATTTCGGCGCCCGGGCTCGACCTGTCGGCGAACTACGAGCGGCTCGACCGGCGGATCGCGGACCCGATCCGGCGGATCCCCGGCGTCGCGCGGGTGGACCTGAACGGGGTCGAGCCCCGCGAAGTGCGGATCAATCTCCGCGCCGACCGGATCGCCGCGCACCGGGTGGACCTCGGCCAGGTCGCCGACCGCGTCCAGAACATGAACCGGAACCTCTCGCTGGGCCGGATCCGCGCCGAGGGCGAAGTCACCCCGGTGCGGGGGTTCGGGGCGCTTTCGGCGGTCGATGAGATCGGGTCGCTGCCGCTGAACGAGGACGGGCTGCGGATCGGCGACATCGCCGATGTCACCTGGCGGGAACCGCCCATCCCGTTCGGGCGGCGGCTGAACGACGACGCCGCGGTGGCGCTGACGGTCTTCAAGGCGGCCGAAGCGAACGCGGTGGATGTAGCGACCGCGGTCGTAGACGAGATCGAAACCGAAATCGCCGCCGATCCGGCGCTCGCCGGGATCACCCTGTTCGTCTGGGACGACCAGGCGGCGGCGATCACCGCCGGGCTCGCCGGGATCCGCACCGAGGGGCTGCTGGGCGCGCTGCTGGCGGTCTTCGTGCTCTTCCTGTTCCTCCGCCGGGTGGACTCCACCACGATCGTGAGCCTCACGATCCCGATGTCCATCATCGCGACCGCGACGATCCTCTACTTCACCGGAAGGACCCTCAACGTCCTGTCGATGATGGGGATGATGCTCGGGATCGGGCTGCTGGTGGACGACGCCATCGTGGTCCTCGAGTCGGTCGTCCGCGAACACGCCCGGGGCCTTCCGGCGAAGGCGGCCGCCATCGTGGGGAGCCGCGCGGTGTCCGGCGCGGTGATCGCCTCCACCGTGACCACGGCGGTCGTCTTCCTGCCGACGGTGCTCGGGACGAAGAACGAGATGACGATCTGGCTCGGGGAGATCGGTCTGGCGATCTCGCTGACGATCTTCTGCTCGCTGTTCATCTCGCTGACCCTGATCCCGCTGGTCAGTTCGCGCCTGCTGGCGCGGCGCGCGTCGGTTCCCCCCGCCTGGACCGAACGCCTGGGGGCCGCCTACCAGCGGGCGCTGCGGTTCACGCTCCGGCGGCGCTGGATCACCGCCGGGATCGCCGCGGCGTTCCTGGTCACCGCGCTCGCGCCGTTCTTCCTCGGCCTCTCGACCGCGATGTTCGCGGGGGTGAACCGGAACCGGATCTTCCTCTCCTACGAGTTCGCCGACTTCCACTACAAGGAGGACTCGGAACGCGCGGTGATCGCGGTGGAGCGCGAGATCGCGGATCTCGCCGACCGGCTCGACGTGGAGTCGGTCTACAGCTACTTCGGCGAGAACGAAGCCCAGACGGTGATCTCGCTGGGCGCCGACCACATCAGCGACGAGGAGGGCAAGGAGCTTCGCGAGGAGATCCGCGCGGCGCTGCCGCCGCTGCCCGGCGTCCGGATCGTCTTCGGGGACGACGACCAGGAGACCGGCGGCGAGAGCCTGTTCTTCCGGGTCCGCTTCTACGGGGAGGACTCGGAGCGCTTCCCGGAGCTTCTCGCCCGGGCGGAAGACCGGCTGGAAGCCATCGACGGCGTCACCGACATCCGCAGCCAGCAGGACAACGTGCGCCGGGAAGTCGTGGTGCGGCCCCGCACCGAAGCGGCCGCGCGGGCCGGGGTGACGGCGCGCGATCTGTCCGAGATCTTCGGGTTCAGCCTCGGGGGACGCCCGCTCCGGCGCTTTCAGACGGCGGACCGGGAGACCGAAGTGCTCCTCACGATGTCGCAGCAGGACATCTCCCGGGTGGAGGACCTCCGGAGCTTCACGCTGCTGGACGACGACGGCGCGCCGATGCGGCTCGGCGACCTCGCCGACTTCGAGATCGTGGAGCGCCCGCGGGCGATCCAGCGGGTCGACCGGCGGGTGGTGAGCACGCTGCGCGCCGCCTACGAGGGCGACGCCTGGGAATCCACCCGCGAACAAATCGAGCAGGACATGGACGCGCTCGAGCTGCCCGAGGGATTCTCGTGGTCCTTCGGCGACCGGATCGCCCAGCAGGACCGGGATCTCCAGACGATGCTCCTGAACTACCTGCTGGCGCTCATGCTGATCTACATCGTGATGGCGGCGCAGTTCGAGTCGCTGATCCACCCGCTGGCGATCCTCATCTCGATCCCCTACGCGGTCTGGGGCGCCGCCTGGCTCCTGCTGCTCACCGACAGCCCGTTCAATCTGATGGCCCAGATCGGACTGCTGATCCTGATGGGGATCGTGGTCAAGAACGGCATCGTGCTGATCGACCACGTGAACCGGCTGCGCCGGGAGGGTATGGAGCGCACCGAAGCGCTCGTCGTCGGAGGCCGCGACCGCCTCCGCCCGATCCTGATGACCGCCGCCGCCACCATGCTGGCGCTCGTGCCGATGGCGGTCGGACGCACCGGTCTCGACGGGCTCTACTACTTCCCGCTGGCGCGCACGGTGATCGGCGGGCTCGCCGCCTCGACCGTCCTGACGCTGCTCATCCTGCCGTTCTTCTACACGCTACTCGACGACCTCGCGACGAAGGCGCGCAAGGCCTGGCGAGCGAGTGAAGCGCCGGCGCCCGAGCGAACGCCGGCGCCGGACGCGGCGCCCGCCCGGGTCTGAATTGGCGGCCTCGTCGCGGCCATTTGCGGTCCCGGCGCGGTGGTACGCTCCGGTCGCTTCTGGCCGTTTCCTGCCTCTTCTTCTGGCGACCGTCGGTCTCGTTGCCCCTCTGAACTGCAAGTCTGCTTTCCCTCATGGCGCGCGTTACTGAACTCATCTTGAGGGATGTCCGCTGCTTCCAGGACCTTCAGCGCGCCCGCGTGCGGCCTATCACTCTGCTGGTAGGCGAAAACAGCACCGGGAAGACGAGCTTTCTGGCGAGCTACTACGCCTTCCGTCGCATGCTGCGGGCGCCTTTTGGCGCAGCGCATCCCGATTTCAACATAGAGCCCTTCTCGATGGGTTCTTTCCGGGACATCGTGCGCTCTCGCCTCGGGCCCAAGGGACTCCTCGACACATTTCAGATCGGCATTCAAGTCACCCGAGACCAGGCGCAGTCACGATACGACGTACTCGCCACTTTCGACGAACAGAGTTCTCAGCCACGGCTCGCCTCCTTGGTCTACTCAGTTGAGAATACCGGTCAACTCTCGTTGCGCAGCGACCTCAATGGACGCACGCGCGTGTCGGTGGGTAATGATGAGGTCACACTCCCTGAACCGATGGACATCCTGTCACTCGCCCGCCAGATCTCGTACGGGATACGCGATCTACCGAGCACTCTCCCCGACATGGAGCGCCTAGTGCAGTTTCTTGAGTCCCGATCACAGAAGGGGAGCCGTAGCCCTACTAGCAAACTTCTCTTCCCCGATTTGCCACGATTGGCCGCTATCGCTCCACTCCGCGCGAAACCACGCCGCACGTACGACCCGATCCAGGAGGCGAGGACGCCGGCGGGTGCTCACGTTCCCATGTTGATGATGCGGCTCGCCCGCGCCGAAGGCGAACGGTGGGCAAGCCTCCGCCGGGCCCTCGTCAAGTTCGGTGAGGATTCGGGCCTGTTCTCTGATATCAGGGTCAAGACGCACGGCAAACAGATGGGCGACCCCTTCCAGCTCCAGGTCAAAGTGCACTCGGGATCCCATGCGAACCTCATGGACGTGGGCTACGGCGTCAGCCAGAGTCTTCCCATTCTCGTGGAGCTCGTCGCCGCCGAGCTGGAGAAGAGCCCAAGGGCTAGGCCAGCGCCCTCGCAGTTCCTTCTGCAGCAGCCCGAGGTGCATCTCCACCCACGCGCCCAGGCGGAGCTCGCCAGCTTTCTGGTGCATTCCGTCACGCACAGAAAGCACTCGTTCCTGGTCGAAACACACAGCGACTTCATCCTGGACCGCGTGCGAATCTGTGTGCGTAGAGGTGAGATTTCGCCGGATGACGTCTCCATCCTTTTCTTTGAGCCGAGAAGGAACGCTGTTGCTGTGAACAACCTGACGCTCGACCCTGAGGGCAACATCCGGGACGCGCCGGCCGGTTACCGGGACTTCTTCCTTCGGGAGACGGACACCCTTCTCGGGTTCGTGAATTGAGAGGCGGCTCGCCGTGTGCCTGATTATCGACACGAACCGCATCGGCACATTCCTGGCGAGTCCCCCGCACCCCGACACCCTCCCCATCCATCGGTGGTTGACGAAGCAAGGCGGGATGATCGTGTACTCAGTTGCGGGGGAATTTGGGGAGGAACTGTCCAGCACGGCGAAGTCCCGTCTGTTCGCGCTCTCCCAGGCGGGTCGCGCGCGCCTCGTTCCCGCTGGCCGCGTCACAGATGAGCTCGAGCGCCTTCAGCAGAGCCCGGAATTGCAGTCCGACGACCCGCACGTGCTGGCGCTCGCCCGGGCCAGCGGCACGCGTCTTCTCTACACCGGGGACAGGAAGCTCATGGATGACTTCCGGGACAAGCGGATCATCGACAACCCGAGGGGCAAGATCTACTCCGGTCAGCAGAACCATCGCCTGCTGACGGCGACGACCTGCACCGCGAAGTAACCGGGCGAAACGGTCACGCCGCCGCGCGGCGGGAGAGGAGGGCTGCTCGCCCGGTGTTCGCCTCGGCTGCGCCCGTCCCGGCGTCCGTCGACGCCTGAAATCAGGGGTCGCCGGCGGGAGGAGAGTGAGCGCGGGCGGGCCAGCGTCCCCGGCGACTCGCGACGGACCGGCTGAAGTGGAACCAGTCTTGCGACGGAACGTAATTCGGGGAAAGACGGGAGGACGACGATGCGCCATAGCGGAAGCAGGAAATACCGGTCCACGCATCCGTGGATCCGCTTTCCCGAGGATGTGCAGGCTCCTCCCCTCGTCTGGTCCCTCCTCGGACAGGTGGTCGCGAGATCGGAGACCCTGGCGCGAATGCCGCTGCCTCCCGAGGCCTCGAGGGAGCTTCACACGCTCTGGCTGGTGAAGGCCGTGCGCGCCTCCGCCGCGATCGGGGGCGAGACCCTGAGCGAGTCCGAGGTCCGGGCGCGAGTCGAGGGAGGCGAGAAACCGCCGCCGTCGCGGGCGCACCTTGGAGTCGAAGTCGACGGACTGCTCGATGCGCACAACAACGTCCGCGTCGCGCTCCTGACGGACGAACACCTGACGCTGAGCCGTGAGCGTCTCAGCGAGTGGAACCGCCTGATGCTCGAAGGGCTGGAGGCCTATATCGCCGAGGAGGCCATTGCCGGCGAGCTCCGGCGTTTCGACATCACCCCGGGCAACTACCGCGGAGCGCCCGCCAGGGACTGCCGTTATCTGCTCGACCGGTTCACCGAATGGATCGAGACGGATCTGGGTGTCGGGAAGACGGAGGACCGCCAGAGCCTCGACATCCTCCGGGGGCTGCTCGCCCACGTCTACCTCGTGTGGATCCAGCCCTTTGGCGACGGGAACGGGCCGACCGCCCGTCTCGCCGAGTTCTTCTTTCTTCTTCGCTCCGGGCTCCCCTCACCGAGTTGCCATCTGCTCACGGACCACTACTACCGGACCCGAGACGAGTACTACCGGCGACTGGACCGTTCCACGACGGCCGGCTTCGGCCGCGGTGATCCGTGGCGGTTCGTCACTTACGCCCTCGAAGGCCTCGTGGACGGTCTGAAGGAGCAGGCCACAGCCGTGGAGCGCATCCAGATCCAACTCGCATGGCCCGGCTTCGTTCGCGAACAGGTCGGGGGCCGCCAGGCGGCGAGGCGGGAGCGCCGCGTGCTTCTCGCCGCCACGATCGCCAAGGCCGAAGCAGGCGCCTCCCGATCCCGACTGCTGCGTCATCCGGACCTGGCGCACGCCTACGCGCGTGGGAGGGGCAAGACCCTGACGAGGGACCTGAACCGGCTCATCGACCGGGAGCTGGTGGAGAAGTCCGACGCCGGCTACCGCGCCCGCACCGACCGACTCCGGGCGCTGCGCCCGCGGCGCGGCGCCGGAACGGCGCGGGGCCAGCCCGACTCCTGAGAACCGCCCGCGACGGCCGAAGGGCGGGAGTCTTGACGGACATCCATGTCCGACAAACCGGATTGACGGACATATGTCGCGTAATGTGGCCGACAACGGAACTTGTCGGCCACCGATGGCCGACAAACAGGCGCCGGGCGCGTCCGTATCGATGAAGGGGACATCTGAAGAGACATGAGTTCGGACGTACAGGACACCTGTCTACGCTGAAATCGTTGAAATACAATAGCTACACTGGAATCCGTTGACGGCGCAAGAGGGGACATCTACCCGGACACGGCATGGGTCACAACGGAACGAGGAAGTACGAATCCACCCACCCGTGGATCCGGTTCCGGCTGGATCTCGACCGGGCGCCGCGCCAGGCCTGGGTGCTCCTCGGACAGGCGGTGGCGCGCGCCGAACTGCTTCGAGAGTGCCTCATTCCCCATGAGGTTGCGCGCCGCTTCCATCGGACCTGGCTGATCAAGGGGGCTCGCGCCACCGCCGCCATCGAGGGCAACACGCTCACCGAGGCCGAAGTCGGGGCGCGCGCCGAGGGCCGGAGGGAGCTTCCTCGATCCCGCGCCTACCTCGGCGTGGAAGTGGACAATGTCCTGCGCTCGTTCAACAGAGTTGACTCCGAGATCCTCGAAGGCGGCAATCCCCCACTGAGCCGTGAGCGGATCCAGGAATGGAACCGATGGACGCTCGACGATCTCGAGGGCCACTTCGCGGAGGGAGCCGACCCGGGCGCGCTCCGGCGGCACTCCGTCGTCGTCGGCCGATATCGCGGCGCCCCCGCCGAGGATTGCGGCTATCTGCTCGATCGCCTCGCCCGCTGGCTCGAGTCGGACTGGCCGGACGATGGAGCCAACAGCGAGGACCGGATGGCCGCCGGGATCCTCCGAGGGATCGCGGCCCACCTCTACATCGCCTGGATCCATCCGTTCGGAGACGGCAACGGACGGGTCGCCCGCCTCGCGGAACTCTTCTTTCTGCTGCGCTCCGGCGTCCCGGGTCCCGCATGCCACCTGCCGAGCAACCACTACTACCGGACGCGGGAGGAGTACTACCGCCAACTGTGTCGATCCCGGGCCGCCAACCACGGCCGCGGCGACCCCTGGGGCTTCGTGATCTACGCGCTCCAGGGGCTGGTGGACGGGCTTCGGGAACAGGCTGCGGTCCTGACGCCGATCCAGATCCGCCTCGCCTGGCCCGGATTCGTTCGCGACCGGGTCGGGGGGTCGCCCTCCCTCACGCAGGAGCGCCGGATCCTTCTCGCCGTCACCCTTGCGGATCACGACGCAGTCATCTCGCGGTCCGGTCTGCTGCGTCACCCGGAGCTCGCGCACATCTACGCCCGCCGGACCGGGAAGACCCTGGCCCGCGACCTGAACTGGCTCATCGACCGGGAGCTGGTCGAGCGGACCGAGGGCGGCTATCGCGCCCGCACCGACCAGCTCGGGGCGCTGCGCCCGGGGGGTGCAGCTTGGCCAACGCCGGACCAGCCGGGTCCGGGAGGCGCGTGATGGCCCCTGTGCGCTATCCGATGGGCGGATTCCCGCCCGACGAGCGGATCGACTGGCGAGCGTTGATCCCTCTGGTCGGAACGGCCTCAGCGGCCATCGGACGCTACGACGCGATGCTGGCCGCGACGCCGAACTCCGAGGCGCTCCTCGCTTGCCTGACACTACGGGAGGCCGTGCTCTCATCGCGCATCGAAGGCATCCACGCCACGATGGGGGAGGTGCTGGGGTTCGAGGCCGGCCAGGAACCGGAGTCGCCGATCCGGAGGGAGGACGTTCGGGAGGTGCTCAATTGCCGGGCTGCTCTCCTGCGGGCCGAAGGGCTTCTGGAGGCGTTGCCGCTTTCGCTTCGGGTCCTCCGGGAGACCCACAGCATCCTGATGGAGGGGGCGCGCGGAGTTGGGAAGGCTCCGGGCGAATTCCGGAGAACGCCGAACTGGATCGGGCCGCCAGGATGCAGCATCGAGAACGCCACGTTCGTTCCCATCGGGGCCGACGCGCTGCCCGACGCCATGTCGACCTGGGAGCGCTACATGAACTCCGCGGCGCCGGACCGGCTGGTGCAGCTCGCGATCCTGCACGCCGAGTTCGAGGCGCTCCACCCGTTTCTCGACGGGAACGGTCGACTGGGACGGATGCTCGTTCCGCTCTTTCTGTGGCGATGTGGCCTGATCCAGTCCCCCAGGTTCTACATCAGCGCCGCGCTCGTGGCTCGTCGGTACGACTACTACGAGCGACTGCTGGCCGTCTCCCGGGACGACGACTGGACCGGCTGGCTCCGGTTCTTCCTGGAAGCGGTGCGGATCCAGGCCGAGGACGATCTGGCGAGGGCGCAGGGGATCATCCAGCTCTACGAGACGATGAAGGTGCGTGTGGCCGACCTCACGCGGTCGCGCCACGCAATCCAGCTCCTGGACTGGATCTTCCGGGTTCCCATCTTCCGGAGTTCCCAGTTCACGCAGGCGACCGGAATCGCGGCCAAGACCGCGCAACGGCTGCTCCAGCGCCTGACGGAGGCGGAGATTCTGCGGGTGCTCCGGACCCGGCGCGGCCGGCGTCCAGCCATTTTCGTTTATCCGGAGCTGCTGAACCGGGCCGAGGGACAGAAGGCTTCTTGACAGCCATCTGTGTCTGACCAACAGCCGTGAAGGACGCACTTGGCAGAATGTGTCCGTCACTATGGTCCGAAGACGGAAATGCCCCGCAGAGAAGCCGCCAGCCCGCCGTTCAGCCCTTCTGAAGTCGACCGCGAGCAGGCCGAGGTCTGCTCCGGGGCTTGGGCGGCCTGAGGTTCCGATGATCGACTACCGCAACTTCCGCATCGCGCTGGCGCGGCTCGAAGCGCAGCACGAGAGCCATCTGGCGAAGCGGCGTGGCCTGTCGAACCCAGAGCGGGAACGGCGCTCCATCTGAAGCCTCACACGGACGGACGAACTCACGGACCATGACGGGCGCTGACTTGCTCCGGCAGTTCCGCGAAGCCCGGAAGGCGACGATGCGGCTCGTGGCGCCACTGGCGGTGGAGGACTTCGTGGCGGCGGCGCCCGACGCCAGTCCGGTGAAGTGGCATCTCGGCCACACGACCTGGTTCCTCGAGCACTACCTGCTCATCCCGCACGCCGCTCGCCACCAACGCTCGCATCCCGAGTACGACGACCTCTTCGATCCCGGCCGTCGGCCTCTCCATCGCAACCGGGGTCTCTGGACGCGGCCCACCGTCGCGGAGGTCCTCGAGTACCGGCGGGTTGTTGAGGACTTGGTCGGCGAGCTGGTGGAGGCCGGGCTCTCCCCCGTCGCGGAGACCCCGCTCGCCATGGGGATCCACCACGAGGCGCTCCACCAGGAGCTGCTCCTGACCGAGCTGAAGCGTCTCTTCTGGAAGAACCCGCTCCACCCGGCCTACCGACAGCCCGGTGAAGCGTCCTCGGGGCGGCGGGCCGCCTCCCCCCTTCGCTTCCTTTCGTTTGCGGGTGGCGAAGTCGGGATCGGTCACGACGGGGACGGTTTCGCGTTCGCGAACGAGCTTCCCCGGCATCGCGCGCTGGTCCATCCGTTCCAGTTGGCCAGCCGGCTCATCACGAACCGGGAGTTCCAGGAGTTCATCCACGAGGACGGCTACCGGACCCGGTCGCTCTGGCTCGCCGACGGCTGGGAGGCGCGGGAGCGGTTCGGGTGGGAGGCGCCGCTCTACTGGGAGCGCGACGGCGAGGCCTGGATTGAATTCGGCTTCGAGGGGCTCAGGGCGCTCGACCCGGGCGCCCCGGTGGCGCATGTCAGTTTGCACGAGGCCGACGCCTTCGCGCGCTGGCGCGGCGCTCGCCTGCCGACCGAGTTCGAGTGGGAGGCGGCGGCCGGGGGCGTCGCGGCGGGTGGCGCCTGCCTGGAGAGCGGCCGACTGGCGCCGGCGCCCGCCGACGCCGAGTCCGGCGGACCGGGGAACTCCGCGCCCACGCAGCTTCTCGGCGATGTGTGGGAGTGGACCGGGAGCGCGCATCGCCCCTACCCCGGCTACCGGGCGGAAGACCGGGTTCCCGGCGACCCCACGACCGGGTTCTTCGGCGCCCGCGCCGTCCTGCGCGGCGGATCCTGCCTCACCCCCTCGCTCCTCGCGCGCCGCACGACCCGCCACCACCTCGCGCCGGAGAGCCGTCTCGCCTGCGCCGGCATCCGTCTCGCCCGCGATCTTCCCGGCTGACGGGCGCTCCGCGCCCCGGCGTGGGCCAGTCGACCCGTTGCGGCGGCTCAGTGCGTCGCGGCGGGGACTTCGAGGAGCGGAGAGGGAGCTCCGCTCCCGGTCTGCGGTCGCGTCGGGAGCGCCCCCAGAATCACGCGCGCGTCGACCGCCACGACCCGGTCGGAGTAAGCGAACAGGGGGTTCACCTCGACTTCGGCCACATCGGAGTTGTCGACCAGACAGCGGGCGACGGCGGCGGCCGCCGCGACGATGCCCTCGAGGGGACCGCCAGACCCGTCCCGGACGCCGTCGAGCAGGGCGCCGACGCGCAGTTCGCGCACCATGTCACGCAACTGCTGTTCCTCCACCGGCAGCACCCGGTGGGCGACATCGCGCAGCACCTCCACGAAGACGCCGCCGCTTCCCAGGGTGAGAACCGGACCGAGTTGGGGGTCGCGGCAGGCCCCGATCAGCAGCTCGGCGCGGGGCGGGGGGAGCATGGCGGACACCAGCGCGGCGTAGTTCTCCGGGGGCAGCCCGCACTGGCTGGCGCGCCGGCGCGCGTTGGCCATCACGGCGCGAAAGGCGTCGCCGGCGGCCGGCGCGCCGGACACCCCCAGCACGACGCCTCCCGCAGCCGACTTGTGGGTGATGGTTCCGGAAAGCAGCTTGATGGCCACCGGACGGCCGATGCGGTCCGCCGCCCTCTCCGCCTCGCCCACCGACCGGGCGATCCTGACCTCCGGGAACCCAAGGCCGGCGGCCTCGAGGAGGGAGCGGGCCTCAAGCTCGTTGAGCGTCAGGCGGCCCTCTCCCCGCGCGGCGACGATCGGGGCGGGAACGGAGACCTCCTCGACTGGTGGCGGGGTCGTCCTGCGCCGCCGCCCCGCCGTCGTGGAAGGCAACGCTTCGCGCGCCCCCGGCGCGGTCCGGGGATCCCCGAACCCGGGCCGCCCGCCTGCCGGCATCCCGAGCCCCCGTCCGCGCCGGGCCAGTTCCAGCGCGGCCCGGCACGCCACTTCCAGCGACTCGATCACCGGCGCCCGCCGCTCGCGCAGGATGTCCAGGGGAGCGCTGCGGTGGGCGGCGTACATGGCCTGCACCACGAGGCCCTTTCCCGCCCCTCGCAGGATCCCGGCCATGGCGCCGGCGGCCTCCACCTCGCTTGCGGTGTGTCGGGTGGCGAAACGAATGCCGTAGCCGCCGAACACCCCCACAACGAGCAGCACGCCGACTCCGGGGTCCGCGGCAAGGACCTCCGCGGCCCGCCCGAACACACCGGGGTCGCGGTCCGCCGCCCCCGCGACATCGATCGGATTACCCACGGCGGCGGCCGGACCCAGCAGGCCGGCGAGCGCGTCCCTGGTGGCCGGGGTGAGCACCGCGAGGGGGGCGCCCGCTTCGGTCAACAGGTCCGCGGCCAGGGTGTTCTGGCCGCCCCCATCGGAGAGGATGGCGATCCCCGACCCTGGTGGGCCCCACGGCTGCGAGGCGAGAGTGACGGCGAGATCGGTGAGTTCGTCGGTTCGGGTCGTCTCCACCACGCCGGCCTGCGCCAATCCCGCCCGCAGGCGGTCGTAGGGTCCCGCGACCGCGCCGGTGTGCGAGAGAGCGCCGAGGGCGCCGGGCGCGGTTCGACCCGATTTGACCATGACGACCGGCTTGTGCGGGGTCACCTGGCCCGCCGCCCTCAGGAAGGCGCGCGCGTCGGTCAGGCCCTCGACATGCGCGATGATCGCCCGGGTCGGCCGGTGCCGACCGAGGTGCTCGATAACTTCGTGAAAGCCGACATCCACCTGGTTGCCAAGCCCGCAGCAGATCGAGACGCCGGCCCGGGACCGTCGCGTGATCTCGTTCATGAGCGAGAGAGCGATGTTGCCGGACTGAACCAGGAGCGCGATATGTCCCGCGCGCACTCCGCTGGCTCCGATCAGGTTGACGCCCTCCCCGAGGTTCATGAGCCCGGACGTGTTCGGCCCGAGGATCCGGACCCCCGCCTCGCGCCCCGCCGCCCGGAGCCGCCGCTCGAGGTCGGCCCCTGACGCGCCCGACTCCCCGAATCCCACCGCCAGGACGATCGCCCCCCCGACTCCGCGCGCCCCGCAGGCGGACACCAGCCCGGGCGCCCGCTCCGCCGGGGTGCACAGGACGGCCAGGTCGACTCCGTAGGGGAGTTCGTCCACCGAAGTCAGGAGCGGATGGCCGAGGAGTGCGCCTCCCGCCGGGTTCACCGCGTGGACATCGCCGGCGTAGCCGGACTCCTTCAACCGGCGCAGGATCTGGTGTCCACGCTTCGTCGGATCCGTGCTGGCGCCGACGACCGCGATCGAGCGCGGCTCGAGGAGACGCTGGAGGCTCACAAGGGGAACCCGCCGGATCGGCGGATCCGCGGGGGGCCGCCGGAATGGATCTCATTCACCGCGGTATGCCGGCCGGCGTCCGGCGTGGAAGGCGGCCAACCCCTCGGCCCAGTCCGCCGTCGTGAAGATCCGCTCCAGGGCGTCCCGCTCCTCCCGCATCGCCTGTTTGCGGGTTCTGGCCGCCGCCGGACCGATCAGGCGCTTCGCCGCCGCCACCGGAAGCGGGGCGCGACGGGCGAGCCGCAGAGCCCACTCGCGGGCCACCGCGACAACGCTCCCGGCCGGAACCGCCCGGTTGACCACTCCCATGGCCGCCGCCGCCTCCCCAGTGAAGAAGTCCCCCAGCAGCACGAGCTCGCGCGCTTTCAGGACTCCCACCCGTTCCGCCAGGGTGTACGCCACCCCACCACCGATGAAGGTCCCCAGGGCGACCTCGGGGAGGCGCAGCCTGGCCTCCTCCGCCACAATGGCGAAGTCGGCCGAAAGGGCCAGCTCCAGGCCGGCGCCCACGGCGTGGCCGTTCACGGCCGCCACGACCGGAGCGCCCATCGTCTGCATGAGCTCGTTGGCGCGCTGGGCGGCGCGAATGTAGCGCCGCCGTTCCGCGGGGGACGGGGGGCTCTCCGCGTGCGCCTTCAGGTCGGCGCCGGCGCAGAAGGCCCGCCCCGCCCCGGTGACCATCACGCAGCGCACTCCCGGATCGGCCTCGGCGGCTTCGAGTTCCTCGATGAGACGCTCGTAGAGCGGAAGGCTGACCGCGTTCAACCGGTGAGGGCGGTTCAGCGTCAGCGTCAGGACGGAATCCTCCCGCGCGGCGAGCACCGGATCCCCGGTCGATGCGACGGCGCGCGCGCGGCCTTCTCCGGATGTCACGGCCGGCGGCTCAGGAGACGAAGGATCCATACGCCGCGGCGACCCGCCCCGACGAAGCGTCTGGCGTCCAGACGCCGGTGACGTTCCTACTCATCGCTGGTAGTCCCACTGCAGGACGAGTCCCGATTCTCGGTCGGAGCCCGGGGAGGCGCGAGCCTACCGGTTTTGGCGGCTACGGGACGGACCGACGCGGTCCGGAAGGATCTGCGATGCGATGGCGGTCGTGCGCGAGGCGGGTCGGGGAGATTCCCGGATAATCCACCGCATGAGATGCCTCGCCCTCCTGTTGCTCGCTTCGGTCTTCCTGGCTCCCGGGACCGCCCGGTCGCAGACCGGGGAGGAGGGCGCCGGCGCGCGCGGGGATTGGCCCTTCTGGGGCGGGGACCAGGGCTCGACGCACTACTCGCCGCTCCGGCAGATCCACCGCGGCAACGTGGCCGGTCTGGAGAAGGCGTGGGAGTGGGACACCGAGGAGGCGCCGCTCGCCGGTCCGCGGCTGCCGGTGCCGCGGAACCCGGTCCGGCCCGGGAGCTTCGAGAACACCCCGGTCGTGAAGGACGGCGTCATGTACGTCAGCACCTCCTACAACCGGGTCGCCGCCCTCGACCCGGACACCGGGGAGCCGAACTGGATCTACGACCCCCGGATCATCGAGTGGGGCCAGGTCCCGAACGGCACCGGGTTCGTTCACCGCGGGGTGGCGCTGTGGGAGGGCGACGATGGCGCTTCCCGGGTGTTCCTGAACAGCCGCTGGCGGCTCGTCTCGATCGACACGGTGACCGGCGAGCCGGATCCCGCCTTCGGCGACGGCGGCGAAATCGACCTCACCGCGCAGCTTCTGTGGCCGGTGAACCGGCTCCACTACACCCAGACCTCGCCTCCGGTGGTGTTCGACGACCTCGTGATCGTCGGCAACGGGGTGTGGGACCTGTTCGTCTACGAACGCGATCCCCCCGGCAACGTCCAGGCCTTCAACGTGCGCACCGGCGAGCTCGTCTGGTCGTTCAACCTGATCCCGCAGCCGGGCGAGTTCGGCAACGACACCTGGGAAGACGGCGCGTGGGACCGGACCGGGCACACGAACGTCTGGGCCCCGATGTCGCTCGACGCGGAGCGCGGCCTCCTCTACCTGCCGGTGGGCACCCCGAGCAACGACTACTACGGGGGCGACCGGCTCGGCGACAACCTGTTCGCCGAGGCGGTGGTCTGTCTCGACGCGCGCACCGGGAGGCGGGTCTGGCACTTCCAGACCGTGCGCCACGGTCTGTGGGACTACGACCTGCCGGCGGCGCCGGCGCTTCTCACCATCACGGTGGACGGCAGGGAGATCGACGCGGTGGCGGTCCCGGCGAAGACCGGGTTCCTCTACGTGTTCGACCGGGTCACCGGGGAGCCGGTCTGGCCCATCGAGGACCGTCCGGTCCCGCCGAGCGACGTGCCCGGCGAGCGCGCCGCCGAGACCCAGCCGTTCCCGACGAAGCCGCCGCCATTCGCGAAGCAGGGATTCACGGAAGACGACGTGCTCGACTTCACCCCCGAGCTCCGCGAGGAGGCGCTCGCCATCATCCGGCAGTACCGGATGGGGGGGCTCTTCACCCCGCCGTCGATCGTGGGCACGGTCACGAACCCGGGGATCCTCGGGGGCGCGAACTGGGGCGGCGCCGCCGCCGACCCGGAGACCGGGATCGTCTACGTCAAGGCGAACGAGTTCCCGTCACTGCTCTCGATCACCGAAGCCGATCCCGAGGAGACCGAGGGCCCCTACGGGCTCGACCGGAGCCGGCGCACGCTGAACCTGCCGAACGGCCTCCCGATCAACAAGCCGCCCTACGGCACGATCACCGCGATGGACCTGAACACCGGCGAGCAGGTGTTCCAGGTTCCCGCCGGCAACAACCCGCTGGTCCGGAATCACGAAGCGCTCGAGGGCGTGGACCTCGGTGAGGAGCGGCTGGGCGTCGTAGGCGCGCCCGGCCCCATCGTGACCGGCGGCGGGCTCGTCTTCTACACCGGTGGAGCCGATCACCTCTTCGCACTCGACAAGGCGACGGGCGAGGAACTGTGGGCCGCGCCGCTGGGGGCGAGCTCCTACGCCAGCCCGATGACCTACCTGTCGCCGGAGGGCGTCCAGTACGTCGTGGTGGCGGTGGGTCGCGGCCAGGGAAACCGGCTGGTGGCGTTCTCGCTGCCCTGAGCCCTGACGGAGTACGGACATTCGCCCTTCTGCACCCACGTGCTGCGACCTACGACGAGGGGGATCGAGCCGACTCGCACACTGCCCCATGTGCCGTCTCCCGTACGACACTCTTTGGTTGCTCGTACACCAGCCGCACTGCACTGGCGAGGTCGGCACTCAGGCACGCTGGCGGGTCATGGTCCAACACGCTCTCAAAATGATCCAACGCCGCGAGAGCCTTCCCCTTGCCTCCGCTGCTCGGCACACCACTGCAGCCCTCGAAATCCGGGTGAAGAACGGCAATGCGTCCAGATTTTCCTACGAGAGCCTCAAGCGCCTGGTTGACCGCGAAGGTCCGTTTGGCCGCGTTGACCTTGTCTGCGTTCCAACTCTCCGGAATCTCTTTTGGCACCGGGTCCTCATCATGAACCACCACATACTCAAGACAAAAGGCGTTCGCTATTGAAACATACAGAGGGAGGTTGTGCTTCGATCCACAGTCAATAACAGATACGTCTTCCCTATAGCAGCCTAGTTTCTCCGCAAGATACGGAAAGACTACCTTCTCGGTCTCACCCTCGACGAACGCCACGCGGCGGGCGAAGAGCATCTCGCCACGATCCGGGTTCACCCAATGCCTCATGTGTAGCCGTTTCTTTCGGTCACTCTTATCCTGCCCCTCGAACAGCTCCTTCCGACACTGCACGACTGTAGTGGCCTCATTCGCCGACGCTCTCCGTACTAACCCGATATCCCGATAATGTTTCAAGTCCACGAAGTGAGTGGAATGGCTACAGATGAACACCTGATTGTTGTCCTGTTTGGCTAATTCGCGCAGGCTCGACCCCCAGACGCGTTGCTTGTGTGGATGCAGGAAAGTCTCCGGCTCCTCTATCGCAAAGACGACCGACTCCGAGGCGTTGCGAGGCACGGTGGCCTCCGTGTGCCCATCACTCTGCCGCACAAGCGTGGCCCATGCCTTCAGGAGCGCGAAGATCACGGCGCGCTGCAGACCGTCCCCTTTGCGCTCCGCCGACGTCTTGAAGCCGTCATCGAGATGGATCTTTGTGCCCTCAAGGACTCTCGACAAGTTCGGAGGGACAACTTCCAGCGACAGACTGAGGTTGCCCCATTCAGATAGTTCCTCCTCGATAAGAGATGCGAGACCGTCCAAGAGGGGCGGCCGGTTATCGCTTCCAGAGCCCGCGCCGAGACTGTCCGATAGTGCCTCCAGCTTGTCCTGAACCTCACGAAATCGTGGTTCTGCGAGGGCGGTCGTAGCGACTACTCGGCTGAGCAGTCTTCCGAAGAGGGTCGTGCTCTTAACTTTCGACTCGTCCCGCAAGTTGCGTACAGCAGGGACGAGGAAGAACTCCGGCAAGACACCGATGGGGAGGCGCTTCGTCCCCAGCAAGAGACCCTTCTCAAGTTCCTCGCAGTAGACTAGAGTACTTCGGTGAGCCTCGATGTATTGGCTTTGCGCCTTTCGGATGTGATTGGACGTTAGTCGGCTCGTCTTGGGAAGGTAGTCGCACAGAGGGTCCCGAGCAGAAGCGTCGCCCTTCCTCAGGGCGTCGGCATTGCGGGACTTCAGCCAGTCGTGAGTGGGTTCACGTCTGTATCCTTGGTAGACTACTGAGACTGCACCGTCGCTACTATACGTAGCTGTCTTTCGGATGCGGACAGTTCCTTCTTCGAGAAGATACTCGCTCAACGTCGCGCGCTCCCTGTCAGTCAAGCGATCGAAGACGACCTCTACCCAGGTCTCTTCGTCGTCGGGGCTGGCGAAGGCGGAGAGATCTTCCCTATCTGGTTTTGCCGACGGCGTGAGCGCGAATTCAAGGGCGGCGATTACATTCGATTTGCCGGCGTTGTTCTGGCCCAGAAGAACAAGCATGTCCTTACACACGAAGCAGGCATGCTGGATGCTGCGAAAGTTGTGAATGGTGACGGACTGGATCTTCATTCATGCCTCCCCGGACAACTGCGGCCCTTGGCGCTCTGAGATCTTCCAGTGCTGGAGCCAGCACTGGCCAGTGCTCGCAAATCTGGAGGGATCCGCAGCGTACGGCGCTGCTTCGCAAGGCGAGCGCCCATCTCTTGACGCGTGGAAGTACTTCCTGTTGCGTGAGCCGCCGACCGTTCGCAACCGTCCATCGCCACACGCATGTCCGTCGGACCAGCCGGCGGGCGCTTTGAGACCACGGGACCCGACGGCGCAGTGGCGAGGGCGTACCGGACCAGGAACAACGGCGGTCGAGATGCGGAGGGCGTGCGACGAGATCCTCGTGCTGGGATCGGGCGTCGCAATTTCGGCGTGCGGCTCCTGGAACTGCCAGACCACTTCAACCCCTGGCGAGCAGGGTTAGCGAGGCGCTCTCCCGGACGTTCGAGCCAAGGCTACTACCTGACGACTTCTGGAGCAGGCCGCTCGGTGATGGACTGCGGGGGACTGCCACCTCCAGGCGCCTCTCGGCTGTGGGACGATGCCGGGGTACCCTTCCGAGAGCCGTCAGGAGATCACCCCATGCTGCCCCCCATGTATGACCCCGAAGCCGTTCGTCCGATGCGGGAGGAGCTTGAGGAGTGCGCCGTGAGCACTCTGGGCACTCCCGAGGCGGTGGACGAGATGCTGGGCCGCCCCGGGACGTCGCTCGTGGTTGTGAACTCGGTCTGCGGGTGCGCCGCCGGCGCGGCTCGCCCGGGCGTCACCCGCGCGCTCCAGCACGCCCGGATCCCCGATCACCTCGGCACGGTCTTCGCCGGGGTGGACCGGGAGGCCACCGAGCGCGCCCGCGAGCGGATGGTGGGGATCCCGCCGTCGTCGCCGGCGATCGCGCTGTTCCAGGACGGCAAGCTCGTCCACATGCTGGAGCGGCGTCACATCGAGCGGATGTCCCCGGACGCGGTGACCGAGAACCTGACCGCCGCCTTCGATTCGGTGTGTGAGCGCGAAGGGCCGTCGGTGCCGCCCGAGGTCTGGGAGCGGTCGGCCCGCGAGCGGATGTGCGGCTCCGGGATCCCGATCTTCAACCCGACGCTCCGCTGACCCGGCGACCGCTTCCGTGTCGGGAGAGGAGAGCCCGGCCGGTTCGCCTCCGGCGGGCCGGTTCCTGAGCATCGAGGGGGTCTCGGGCGCCGGGAAGTCAACGCTCGCCCGGCGGATCGCGGCGAAACTCGAAGCGCAGGGGGTCCGGGTCGTGCACACCCGGGACCCGGGCGGGACGCCCGCCGGCCGGACGATCCGGTCGCTGCTCCTCGACCGGCCCGGGTCGCTCTGCCCGGAGACCGAGGTTGCGCTGTTCTTCGCCGACCGCGCGCAGAACCTCCACGAAGTCATCGGGCCGGCGCTGGCGCGGGGCGACACCGTGATCGCCGACCGCTTCACCGATTCGACCATCGCCTACCAGGGCGCCGCCCGGGGACTCCCCCGCGACCGGATCCTCGCGGTGGACCAGGCGATCACCGGCGGATGCCGCCCCGACCTGACGCTCCTCCTCGACCTGCCCGCCGAGACCGGCCTCGCCCGCCTCGCGCGCGCGGACCGGATCGAGCAGGAGGGCGCCCGGTTCCAGGAGCGGGTGCGGCAGGGCTTCCTCGACATCGCCCGCGCTGACCCGGACCGCGTGAAGGTGATCTCCGCGGATGGGTCCACCGACGCGGTGTTCACCCGCGCCTGGGCGGTCGTGCGCGAGCGGCTCTCGTGACGGCCCTTCCTTCGGCGCCGCCGTTCCCGCAGCTCGCCCGCGTCGCCGGCGCCGGCCGGCTGCCGCCGAGCCTGCTGTTCACCGGGCCGCCGGGGGCGCTCACGAAGGAGGCCGCCCTCGGGCTCGCCGCCGTCGCGAACAGCGCCGACCCGGATCCGGAGTCGGCGGCGAGCCGCCGCGTGATGGAGCGCATCGTCTGGACGGACGCCGCGGCGCAGGACCCGGCGGACGCCGGGACCCCGCCGGCGGGCGGCCCCTGGCCCGACATCCACGTCGTCCACCCCGATCCGAAGGGCGAGGTGCGCGTGGACGCCCTGCGGGATGCGATCCAGGCGAGCCGGCCCCATCCGTTCGAGGGGTCCCGGCGCTTCCTGGTCATCGTGGGCGCCGACGGAATGAACCCCTCCGCCGCGAACGCGCTGCTGAAGACGCTCGAAGAGCCCCACCCCCAACTGGGCGTCATCCTGACCGCGGTCCGGGAATCGGCGCTCCTCCCGACGATCGTCTCGCGCTGCCAGCGCTGGAGGTTCCGGGGGCCCCGGGAAGACGAAGTCGCCGAGCGCCTGCGGCGGGAGCACGACTACCCGGAGGAGGAAGCGGCCTGGGCCGCCGCCGGCGGCGGCGACCTGCAGGGCGCGCTCGCCCTGCCCCGCGAACGGCTGTCCGGACTGGTGAAGGAAGCGCTCGGACTCGCCCGCGTCGCCTCCCGCGGCATCGTCCCGGGCGCCCGGGCGCGGCTCGTCGAGCGGCTCTCCGGCGGCCGGGGCCGGCCCGGCGGGGGCGGAGCGGCGGGGGGCGGAGACCTCCAGGTTCTGCTGACGCTGCTGCGGGCCGCCCTCCGCGATCTCGCCGCGCTCGCCGCCGGCGCCGCCCCGCTCTCGGGGGATCCCGGCGGCCTCCTCGCTCCGTTAGCGCGGGAAGCGCCCGCGACCGCCTTCGCCGAGGCGTTCGCGCTCGTCGAGGAAACGGACCGGGCGATCCATCAGGGCCACGGCAACCGCCGGATGCAGCTCGATGCGCTGCTGCTCGACTTCAACGAGATCGCGCGGCCGCTGGTCGTCGCCCGCATGCGGGCGGCCCGCAAGGCGAAGGCGTCAGCGAAGGACCGGTAACCGCGCAGCCGGACGCCCGGGGGATCCTCAGGCGGGCGCGGCGGCCAGCGCGGCGGCGGGGCGCCCGTCCGGCGCACCGGCCACCGGGATGCGGGCCCCACCCCGTCGGATCAGCACCGGAGCATCCGGCGCCAGCGCCTCCTCGGCGCGCTCGAGCTGCGTCTGCAGCATCGAGTCCTTCATCCCGGTATCGAGGAAGCTCCACGGAAGTTCCTCGTCGGGGTCGCGATCCCGGTGGAGGTAGAAGTCGGCGGAGAGGCCGGCGGCGCGGAGGCTGGGGTTCAGCGCCTTGCCGTCGGCGAGGTCCAGAACCACCGGAGCGAGGCGGCGGTCTCCCACCGCGAGGATCGCCTGGAGGCGCTCGAGGCGCGGCGACTTCATGTGGGCCTCGACGCCGGCGAGATCGCCGAGTTCGCGCTGGAGCGTGCGGATGCGGGAGTTGAGGACCGCGAGCGGCGCCATCGGACGCCACTGGAAGGGCGTGCCGGGCTTGGGGATGAACGGGTTCACGCTGGCGATCGTGCGCCCGCGCCGGTTCCGGGAGCGGACCTGGTCGCGGATCTTCCGGACCAGCGGCGGTATCCCGAGGACGTCCTCCTCGGTCTCGCCGGGAAGGCCCACCATCAGGTAGAGCTTGAGGTTCTCGACCCCGGCGTCGAGCAGAACCCCGACCTTGTCGAGGATCTCGTCGTTCGTGACCCGCTTGTGGATCGCGATGCGCAGCCGGTCGGTGCCGACTTCGGGCGCGATCGCCACCGTCCGCTCACCGCTCTCGGCGAGGGGGCGGGCGAACTCATCGCGCACGTCCTCGAACCGGATCGAGGAGACGCTGACCCGGTAGCCCATGTCCCGCAGCTCGCGCACCAGCGGCACGATCTCCCGGTGCGCCCCGACCGCGGTCGAGACGAGGCCGATCCGGTCGGTGTGGGGCCGCGCGGCGCGCGCCAGATCGAGCAGGCGATCCAGCTCGAAGGAGCGCTTCGGAAGGTAGTTGTAGCCGGCCCAGCAGAACCGGCAGAGCGTCGGGCAGCCCCGGGAGACCTCGACGAGGAACTTCCCCGACATCTCGGTGTCGTGGGTCAGGAGGAAGGTCGCGGGGGGCGGGAACCGGGCGTCCTTGCCCATGCGCGCCCGGACCACCTCGTGGCCGCCGCGCACCCGGCGCCGGAGGATCCGCCCTTCCGGCGCGTGCTCGACTTCGTGCATCGCCGGGACATAGAAGCCGGACTCTTCCGCGAGGCCGGCGATCCGCCGCTCCTTCCCCCCGGCGCGCAGGCGCTCGGTCAGCGGCGGCAGGAGCGCCTCCGCCTCGCCGACGCCGAAGGCGTCCACGAACGGGGCGATCGGCTCCGGATTCAGGAACGTCACCGGCCCCCCGGCGACGATGAGCGGATCGCGGCGGCCGCGGTCGGCGGCGAGGGGTTCGAGCCCGGCGAGCCGCAGCATCGTGACGAGGTTCACCAGGTCCGGCTCGAAGGTGATCGAGAACGCGATCACGTCGAAGCTGCGGACCGCGCGGCCGCTCTCCAGCGTGCGCAGCGGCGTCCCGGTCCGGCGGTACTCCTCGAACTCCACCCGGTCGGGCAGGAAGAACCGCTCGCTCTCGCAGTCCGGCAACAGGTTCCAGAAGCGGTGGACGGCCTGGAAGCCCACGTTCGACATCCCGAGCGCGTAGCGGTTCGGGTAGCCCACCGCGATGCGGAGCCCGGCGCGCGAGGAGTCGGCGGGGTCGGCGCCAAGACGGGTCTCGCGGGCGAGACGCCGCTCCGCCCGCCGGTCGAGCAGGCGGCTCATCCCGACTCGTCTTCCGGCCCGGGGTCGAAGACGATGATCCGGCTGCACGAGTCGCAGGCGATCAGCTTTTTGCCGATGCGGATCTCCTCGAACACCTGGGGCCGCAGCCGGACGCTGCAGGCCGGACAGCGGGCGTCGGGGGTGACGACGACGGCGACGCCTTCGCGCGCCTGGCGGATCCGTTCGTAACGCTCGAGGTTCGCGGCCGGAAGCCCGGAGGCCGCCTCCGTCCGCCGGCCGGCCAGCGCCTCGCGCTCCGCCCGGCGCCGGTCCGCCTCGGCGCGGACCTCCGCCTTCTTCGCCTCGAACTCGGAGCGGGTCGCCTCGAACTCCCGTTTCCGGTCGCCGACCTCGCCCTCGAGCCGGTCCATGGTCTCCATGAGCGTCAGGATCTGGTCCTCGATCCCGGAGATCCGGGACTTCGTCGCCGCGATCTGCTTCTGGAGCGCCCGGTACTCGTCGTTGGTCCGCGCCCCCATCAACTGTTCTTCGTACTTCGCCAGCGCAGACTCCGCGTCCTCGAGCTCTCCTTCAGTCCGGCGTCGGTCGGAACCGGCGGTCTTCAGCTCGTCCTCGGCGTTCGTGAGCCGTTCGCGCGCGTCGGCGATGCGGGCGTCGATCGCCTTGAGCGCGCCGGGGACGGCGGCCAGCTTCCCGTCGAGCGAGGCGATCTGCAGGTCGAAGTCCTGCACCTCCCGGAGAATGCCCAGCTCCGGAAGCACGATCACCCTCGGGGAGGAATCGAACGTCGGGATCGCCACGGCGTCCCGGCGGTGGGCCCACCAGGGTTCGAACCTGGGACCAACCGGTTATGAGCCGGCCGCTCTGACCGCTGAGCTATGGGCCCGCGCCGCCCACCCGGCGAAGGCCTCATATCGACATCCGCCTCAATCGGAGAACTGACGGAGCTTGCGGGCCCGCGCCGGGTGGCGCAGCTTCCGGATGGACTTCGTCTCGATCTGGCGGATGCGCTCGCGGGTGACATCGAAGGCCCGGCCGACCTCTTCGAGCGTCTTCTCCTGGGTCCCGCCGAGGCCGAAACGGTTCTGAAGCACCGCCTCCTCGCGCGGAGTCAGGGTCTTCAGCACCGACTCGATCGTCTCCTGCAGCCTCCGGTTGATCACCAGATCCTGGGGCGACTCGGCGTTCGGGTCCTTGATGAAGTCGCCGAGATGTCCGTCGTCGTCCTCGCCGATCGGGGTCTCGAGCGAGATCGGCTCCTGGGCGATCCGCATGACCCGCCGCACCTTGGAGCCGGTCATCCCCATCCGCTCGGCGATCTCGTCCTGCTTCGGCTCGCGGCCGAGCTCCTGCACCAGGCTGCGCTGCGTCCGGTGGAGCTTGTTGATCGTCTCGTGCATGTGGACCGGGATGCGGATGGTCCGGGCCTGGTCGGCGATCGCCCGGGTGATCGCCTGCCGGATCCACCAGGTCGCGTAGGTCGAGAACTTGTAGCCGCGGCGGTACTCGAACTTGTCCACCGCCTTCATGAGGCCGATGTTGCCCTCCTGGATCAGGTCCAGGAACTGGAGGCCGCGGTTCGTGTACTTCTTGGCGATCGAGACCACGAGGCGGAGGTTCGCCTGCACCAGGTCCTGCTTGGCGAACTGGGCGCGCTCCTCGCCGAGGTCGATGTTGAAGACGGCCGCCTCGAACTCGCTCAGAACCTGGGACCGGGCCCAGCGCACCTTGCGGGTCGAGCCGAACTCGGGCATGACCTGCCCGATCCGGTCGAGCGTGTCCCGCGCCGCCTTCTGGCGACGCCGCAGCTCGCGCCGGACCGAGGTCTTGTCCTCGGCGGTCTCCAGCTCGACGCGAAGCGCCTGGCAGGCCTCCATCTCGCGGTCCGCTTCCCGGACCTCCTCGAGCAGCCCCTTGATCTCGTCGATCCAGCGGTTCAGCAGCCCCTCGGTGGGACGCATGGTCCAGATGACGTGGGTCATCTCGATCCGGGTGCGGGCGGCGAGATGCGCCCGGTGGCGATACGCCCGGGTGCCGCGCGGCTCCTTGCGGAGCAGCGCCACCCGTCGCCGGTAGAGCTTGTGCTTCTGTTCCAGCCGGTCCAGCGCCGCGAGGATCCGCTCCCGGTGCTGGTCGTGGCGGATCGTCGTCCCGCCCTCGGCGACCTCGAAGTTCTCGCGAAGCTGCATGGTGTCCGCCTCGACCTGCGGGCGGAAGTCCATGAGTAACTGGTTGATGATGTAGAGCCGGCGGGTGATGGCGCGCTTGGAGCGGTTCTTGCCACGCTCGATGCGCTTCGAGATCCGCACTTCGCCTTCCCGGTCGAGCAGCGGCACGACGCCCATCTCGCGGAGGTACATCCGCACCGGGTCGTTGGTGCGCTCGATGGCGCTCGGCGTGAGGTCGAGGTGCTGGATGCCGGCGTCGCGGTGCTTCTCGTAGTCCTCTTCGGTCTCGAAGACCTGGATCCCGGACTCGGCCAGGGTCTCGAGGAACTCCTCGGGCGGGTCGTCGCCCCAGGCCTCCTGGATCTCCTCGTTCAGGAGGTAGCCGCGCTCCTTCCCCAGGTTCACGAGCGCCCGGACCTCGTCGGTCAGGGCCTCCGCGCCGAAATCGCGCAGCAGCTCGATGTTGAAGCCGGGAGTCTCTGCCTGTTCCATGGTCACCGAATCGGTCTCAGGCGGCTCCCGGGGGTCTCAGGCCGAAAGGCGCCAGAGCCGGGCCCCGGGACCCGGAAGGGCATGCAGGCCGGGAGGCGTCACGCGCGCGGCCCGGTCCTTCGCGGCGGACGTCGGGCGGAGGAAACCCTCACGCGAGAACCCGGTCCCGAGCGAAGCCGCGACGAGACCATCCGTGGGAGAAGTCGGGCCAGCCAATGTCGTTGCTTTCGACCGCGACCCCGCCTCGTCCCCACCGATCAGGGAACAGCGCCGCGGAACAGCAGCTTGGAAATCTAACACGCGGCGCAGCTCCAAGCCTTCCGAAGCTACCGCCCGGACGGCAGCAGGGCGTCGAGCTGCGTCGTCAGTTCCTGGAGCTGGCCCAGGACATCCGCCGTCGCGCTGCGACGGGCCTCCCCCTTGAGACGGTCGAGGCGCCGCCGGAGCGCGCGGACCCGCAGCGCGTGGAAGCAGTCCATCGGAGTCTGCCGCTTCATGTCGAGATCCACCTGCTCCATCTCGGCGCCGACGAGCAGCTCCTGGACCTCGCCCGGCTCGGAACCCAGGTCCGCCAGCCGGGTCGGCAGGTCCCCTCCCTCGTCCGCGACCGCCTTCAGTTCGGCGAGCACCGGCCCGAGCGCGAGACCGTCGAAGTCCTCCGGCGCCGCGGTCTTCAGGATCTCCGCAACCTCGTCCGGTCGTTTCCCGATCCACCGGATCAGGTCCCGCTCCGCCGGAAGCGGCGCTGGCCGCTCGGCTCGGCGCGTTCCGGCCCCGGTCTCGCCCTCGGCTTCCCGGGGCGCCGGCTGGCGCCCCCGCTTCGCCAGCGCCCGCAGCTCGTCCCGCGCAGCGCCCAGCGAGAACCCGAGTCCTCCCGCCGCCTCCGCGAGCCAGCTTTCCCGGTCGAGCGCGCTCGGCGCCCGCGCGATGACCGCCAGGACTTCCCGCGCCGCCTCCGCGCGATCGGTCGCGGGCCCGGCGGGGGCGGCGAGCGCTTCGTCCACGAGGAAGTCGACGAACCCGGGCGCGGCGGCCACCGCGGCGCGGACTGCGTCGCCTCCCTCCTCCCGGATCAGATCGTCCGGGTCGCGTCCATCCCCGAAGCGGGCCACCCGCACCCGGATCTGCGCCTCGAGCAGCACTGGAATGCTGGCGCGGGCGGCGCGCCGACCGGCCCGATCCGAATCGAACGCCAGGATGACCTCCCGCGTCTGGGCGGCGAGCAGCCGGGCGTGCTCCGGCGTGAGCGCCGTGCCGCAGACCGCGACCGCGTTCGGGACGCCCGCCTGCCACGCCGAGAGACAGTCGAAGTAGCCCTCCATCAGAATGGCCGAGCGCTCCCGGCGAATCGCCGGACGGGCGTGGTGGAAGCCGTAGAGGACGCTCCGCTTCTGGTAGACCGGCGAGTCCGGGCTGTTGACGTACTTCGGCTCGCTCCCGTCGAGGCTGCGGCCGGCGAATCCGGCGGCCCGGCCCGACCCGTCGAGGATCGGGACGATCAGCCGGTTCCGGAAGAAGTCGTAGTGGCCGCCGCGCTCCCCGGCGCGGGCGAGTCCCGCCTCGATCTGGACCGGCCTCGGGATCTTCTTCCGGGTGAGCGCCGCCGACAGCTCATCCCAGGCGTCGGGGGCGTAACCGAGGCCGTGCTCGGTGATCGTGGCGGTCGTGAGGCCCCGTTCGCGGAGGTAGTCGAGCGCCTTCCGCCCCGCGGCGCGCCGGAGCGCGCGCCGGTAGAAGTCGAGCGCCCCGCGGTTCGCCTCCCGGATGGCCTCCGCCCGGGAAGCCCGTTCCGGGTTGCGTTCGGGAATGGGGATCCCGGCGCGCCGGGCGAGGGTGTGGAGCGCCTCGGGGAACGAGAGCCCCTCGCGCTTCATCAGGAACGAGAACGCGTCCCCGCTCTCCTTGCACCCGAAGCAGTGGAAGAACCCCCGCTCGGCGTTCACCTGGAACGAGGGCGCGGTCTCCTTGTGGAACGGGCACAGCCCGGAGAACCGGCCGGGTCCGGCCGGACGGAGCGCAACCTGCTCGCCGATCAGCTCGACGATGTCGGTGGCGTCGCGAACGCGGTCGCGGAAGCCGTCGTCGAGCATTGCGTCTGGGAGGGGTGAAGGCTGGCGGAAGGGTCGAAAGGGTCAGGATAATGACGGCCCCGGACGGGGCCTGTCACACCGAACGCGCCATGAACGACGAGACCCTCCTGCGGATGCTCCGGGGGGTCGCCTCCGGGGGCGTGGCGCCCGAGGAGGCGGCGCGGAGGCTGCGCTTTCCGTTCGAGAAGATCGCGGAGGGGGAGGACACGCCGTTCGCCCGGCTGGACCACCACCGCGAGCTCCGGAGGGGATTTCCGGAGGTCGTTCTGGCCGAGGGAAAGACGCCGGAACAGGTCGTCTCCATCGCGCGGGCGATGGCGGGGCGCGCCGGCCAGACCCTCGTCACCCGGGTGGCGCCCGAGGTCTCGCGGATGCTCTGCGAGCGGATCCCGGAGGCGATCGCCCATCCCGAGGCGCGCGCGGTGGTCGTGCGCCGGGTCCCGCCAACCCCGCTGGACGCGCGCATCGGGGTCGTTTCCGCCGGAACCTCCGACATCCCGGTGGCCGAAGAAGCCGCGCTCACCGCCGAGCTCATGGGCGCCGAGGTCCAGCGGACGTTCGATGTCGGCGTCGCCGGGATCCAGCGGCTGCTCGCCGAAGCGCCGGGCTTCGCGTCGCTCCACGCGCTCGTCGTCGTCGCCGGGATGGAAGCGGCGCTCGCGCCGGTCGTCGCGGGGCTGGTCCCCTGCCCGTTGGTCGCCGTTCCCACCTCGACCGGGTACGGGGCGTCGTGGGGCGGACTCACCGCCCTGCTCGCGCTGCTGAACAGTTGCGCCCCGGGGGTCACGGTCGTGAACATCGACAACGGGTTCGGGGCGGGTTACGCCGCGGCGCTCGCCGTGGCCCAGATGCGTCGACTCGAGTCGGCCGGGGCCTCAGGGGACGTCGCGCCGGACCGCGGCTGAACGCGCCGCGAGCCAGCCCGCCGCCAGCGGGATCAGGTACTCGGCGGCGCGGAGACCGGGAGACAGGACCCACTCCGCTGTCGCTCCCGGCGGGGTCGTCCAGAACGGCTGGTAGCTGAGGACCGAGGTCAGCGAGAGCGCGAGCCCGGCGACGAACCAGCCCCGCCGTTCGGGGTGGAGCACCAGGAACGGAAGACACCAGAGGAGGTACCAGGGGTGCGCCACCGGCGCCAGCAGGAAGGCGCTCCCGGCGAGGAGCGCCATCCGGAGGGTGAGCGGCGCGGGCCGGAGAAGAAGCGCCGTTCCGACGGCGAGGAGCGCGAGGAGCGCCGCCGGGCGGGCGAGATCCCCGAGGGCCCACTCGAACCCGAGGAAGAGGCTCTCGTTGAAGCGCCAGTGGCGCAGGTAGTGAACCAGGCTGAACGACAGCTCCCCGAGCCGCGCCGGGACGCCGTCACCACCCGGGGCCGGCGCCAGGAACGGCAGGAGCGGGAACAGCGCCGCTCCGGCGCCCGCAGCGAGGATCCCGAGCCGCGCCTTCCAGCCCCGGACGCCGGCCGCCAGAAACGGGACGAGCGCGAAGCCGGCGAACTTGGCGGTCGCCGAGAGCCCCGCGAGGGCCGCGGCGGCGAAGGGACGTTTCGCGGCGGCGGCGAGCGCCACCGCGAGCAGCGCCACACCCAGCGCGTCGCCGTGCCCGCTCCCGGAGATCTCCACCACCGCGAGCGGGTTCCAGACGTAAGCGACGACCAGCAGCGGGTCGAGGCCGCGGCGCCGGAGGAGCGCGATGAGCGCCCAGACCAGCGCCGCCTCGGCGAGCGCGAACCCGAGCTTCAGGGTGGCCGCCATCGCCCGGGGCGACGGCGCCAGGCTGGTGACCGCCGCCGCGAAGAGCTGCGCCCCCGGGGGATAGATCGCCGGCAACATCCAGTAGGCGACCTCCTCCCGCACCTCGGGAAGCCGCCGCCGGAGATCCTCCAGCTCGGGGTGATCGGGCGGGTGCGCCCAGGGGTCGAGGCCGGCCGCCACGACCTGTCCCTCCCAGACGGACCGGTAGAGATCCCCCGACAACACTGGCGGTCCCGCGAGGAAGAAGGCGCGCGCCACGACCCCGGCGGCCAGCGCGGCGATGAGCGCCGACCTCCCGAAGGTTCGTCCGGCCAGGACCTCCCGCACGACCCAGACGAGGGGCGCGAACGCCGCCGCGTGGAGCAGAGCGTGGAGCCAGAACCCGGCCGACCCCTCGAGAGTTCCCGAGGAGAGCGCCAGCGCGAGGGCCCCGAGCGTCGCCGCCTGCGCCGCGGCGGCCACCCACACCCTCCGGTTGCGCTCCACGCCGCGAGTATCACCCCGGAAGCGGACGGGTCAGAATTCCCCGGACCCGATGCCACTCGCCGAGGCGGTTCTGACCGCCTACTTCGCCGTCCTGCTCCTGCTGTCGATCTACGGCTCCCACCGCTACCGCCTCGTCTTCGCCGTGCTGCGCCACGGCGACCGCGCCCGCCGCGCCGCCGAGGCGATGCGCGCCGAGGGCGCCCCGAGGCTCGCGGCCGAACCTCCCGAGGTCCTCGTCCAGTTGCCGGTCTTCAACGAGCGCTACGTCGTCGAGCGGCTCGTCCGGGCGGTGGCGGCGCTCGACTACCCGAAGGACCGCCTTCAGATCCAGCTCCTGGACGACTCGACCGACGACACCGGCGACATCGCCGAGCGCGCGGTCGCCGCCGCCCGGGCGGAGGGCGTGCGCATCGAACGCATCGCCCGCGCCGACCGGCAGGGGTTCAAGGCGGGCGCCCTCGCCGCCGGACTCCAGGTCTCCTCGGCGCCCTTCGTGGCCATCTTCGACGCCGACTTCGTCCCTCGCCCGGACTTCCTGAAGGCGACGCTCCCCTACCTGCTGGCGGATGACCGGACGGCTCTGGTCCAGGCCCGCTGGGAGCACCTGAACCGCGGCTACTCCGGGCTGACCGAAGTCCAGGCCATCCTCCTCGACGGCCACTTCATCGCCGAGCACGGGGGCCGCCATGCGCTCGGGGCGTTCTTCAACTTCAACGGGACGGCCGGCGTCTGGCGGAAGCAGGCGATCGGCGACGCCGGCGGCTGGGCGGGCGACACGCTGACCGAGGATCTGGACCTCTCCTACCGCGCCCAGCTCCGGGGCTGGAAGTTCGTGTTCGTCCCCGAAATCGGGGCCCCTTCGGAGCTCCCGGTCTCGATGAACGCCTTCAAGGCCCAGCAGCGTCGCTGGGCCAAGGGCTCGCTCCAGACCGCCAAGAAGCTGCTGCCGCAGATCGTCGCCTCGCGTCTCCCGCTGCGGGTGCGGGCCGAGGCGATCTTCCATCTCACCGGGAACCTCGCCTACCCGCTCATGGCGCTGCTCAGCCTGCTCATGGTCCCGGCGCTGCTGGCGCGGGTCCACACCGGCCTCGAGGAGATGGCGCTGCTGGATCTCCCGATCTTTGCGGCGGCCACGATCTCGGTCGTCGTCTTCTACGCGGTGGCGCAGCAGCAGATCCACCGGATGGGCGCGGAGCGCGGGCGTCTCGGCCCCCGCCTGCGGAGCATCCCCGGCGCCCTCGCGGTCGGCATCGGACTCTCGATCAGCAACGCCGCCGCGGTCCTCGACGGCGTGCTGGGCCGCCAGACCCCGTTCGTCCGCACCCCCAAGTACGGCGTGGCGCGCCGCACCGACGGCTGGCGCGCCAAGGCCTACCTCCCCCGGGAGTTCATGACGCCGGCGATCGAGCTCACGCTGGGACTCGGGATGGCGGCGGCGACGGCCTACGCGGTGATCGCCGGGGTGGTCGCCTCGGCGCCATTCCTCCTGCTGTTCGCCGCCGGCTACCTCTACGTCGGGGGCCGTTCGCTCCTCGAAACGCTCCGCGCGCGGAGTGCGGCGGAACCGGCGCCCGCCCCCCGGCTGCGCCCGGCGGGCCCGCGCGCGGCATGATTCCCCCGTGAACTCCCTGACCGAGCGGGCGCTCTTCTTCGCCGCCGGCATCGCCTTCGGGATCCTGATCGGGGTGCTGTTCGCCAGCGCCCCCGACGCCCCCGCCCCGGTCGCAGCGTCAGCGGGCGGCGCGGCGCCCTCGGCGGCGGCCCCCGGGCCGGACCGCGCGCCGGCCGGACCCGACCGGGTGGACCCGGACCTCCTCGAATCGCTGGTGGCGCAGGTCGAGTCGCGCCCCGACGACCCGCAGGCCCGCGCCGATGTCGGCGAAATCCACCTCCAGGCGCGGGACTTCACCCAGGCGGTCTACTGGTTCCAGCAAGCCCGGAACCTCGACCCGTCCGACCTCGAGATCCAGGTGCGGCTGGCGTTCGCCTACCTCGGTCAGGGTCAGGTGGGACGCGCCGCCGAAATCTACGAGGTGGTCCTCGCCGCAGACCCGGAGCACCTCCTGGCCCTCATCGGGCTCGGCCAGATCCGCCTCTTCGCCGAACAGGATCTGGAGGCCGGCATCGCGCTCTGGGAGCGGGCGATCGCGGCGCATCCGGAGAGCGAGGAGGCCGACGCGCTGCGCGCCCGGCTCTCAACGCTCCAGGAGGCGCATCCGTAGGCCCCGATCCCTGGGACCGGGCCCCGCTCAGCGCGCGCCGAACCGGAAGACGAAGTTCAGGAGCGGCAGGAAGCCGCCGTCCTGTCCGACGGCGTAGACCAGCGCCAGATCGGCGGACATCCGCTCCCCGAGGAACCGGACGCCTCCGGAAACCAGCGGATTCGTGACGCCGGGGAAGATCCAGTTCTCGCTGACGAGGGCGAGGCGCCGCGTGATGCGCCGCTCGCCCCCCAGCATGAGCATCGGCTTGTCGGCGAGCTCATCGTCCGCGTAGCCGTAGCCGATCCCGGCGGTCACGCTGGCGTCGGGGGTCCCGTAAGTGGCGACCGAGAAGGCGATGCCGGCGCTGTCGGCGTCCTCATCGCCGGGGAGGACAGCGAATATCGCCCCCACGCCGACATGGAGGCGATCGTTCACGCTCCAGCCGAACTTGGGGGTCAGGAAGCCCACCTGCTCGTCGATGGACGTCCCCGGGAACAGCGACATGCCGGCCCCGAAGGTGAAGTTGTCGGTGACGCCGTAGGTGACGCTCGGGAAGAAGAACAGGTGATCGGCGACGTAGCCGCCGCCCTTCGGGAGCGGCCGGGCGGTCGGGGCGAAGAAGAGCCGCGACTGGTTCGGGTTCGGGAACCAGTACTCGCCGCCGTGGATCGAGCTGGCGGGCGCGACCCGCAACTCGCGGATTTCGGCGATGGGAACCGTGACCTCCAGTTCGCCGCTGCGGAAGCGGACTTCTTCGGCGCCGATCTCCTCGATGCGGCCGACCAGCTCGGAGCCGCCCTCGAGCACCAGGATCTGGACCTCGTCCGGCCCCGGAAGCGACAGCGCCACCGCGTCGTCCTCCCCGCCGGACTGCGCGCCGGGCTCCGCCGGCTGGGCCCGGAGCGCGCCCGGCGCGAGCAGCAGCGCCGCGCCCGCCGCGACCCGAAGCAGCGCGAGCCGCCTCGCACAGTGCGTCATCCTCATGGGATTGTCCCTCCCGCCCCGGCTCTACGGGAATCGCGCCGTCAGGTTCCGTTGAGCCTTCGTCCTCTGGCAGCCGACGGACGCACAATGGAGGCGCCGTGGCCGAGCTGACTCCCGCGCCCGCCGGAGGACCACCGGTCCCCGCGCCGCGCTGGGCGGATGCGGTCGCGGCCGAGGCGCGGCTCCGCACCGTCTTCGCCGCGAGCCCGCTGGTGAGCGCCGGAAAGGATGTTGCGGAGGGACTGCTGCTCAAGGCGGACACCCGGCTGCCGACGCGCTCCTTCAAGGTGCGGGGCATCTGGGACGCGGTCGCCGGCCTGTCGGACGAGGCGGTGGCGCCCGGGCTCTCGACGGTGAGCGCCGGCAACACCGCGCTCGCGCTGGCGTGGGCGGCGAAACGGCGCGCCGTGACCGCCCGGTCGCTCCTCCCGGACACCGCGCCCGCGACCAAGACCGAGGGGTTCCGCGCCGCCGGCGGCATCGTCCGCAGCCGGCCGGTTCCGGAACTCTTCCGGTTCCTCGCCGAGCGCGCCTGGGAGCGGGAGCCCTACGCCTTCGTCCATCCGTGGATCGAGCCGGCGGTCCACCGGGGCCACGCGAGCCTCGCGGTGGAGCTGCTCCGCGAGGCGCCCGACATCGAGTCGGTCTTCGTCCCGGTGGGGGGCGGCGGGCTCCTGATGGGAGTCGCGGGGGCGCTGAAGGACCGGCGGCCCGAGCTGCGGGTGTTCGCGGTGGAGCCGGAAGGGTGCTGCGCGCTCCACCGGAGCCTCGAGGCGGGGCGGGCCGTCGGCGCGCCCTGCCGGACGGTGTGCGACGGGGTGGCCGTGCCGTGGCTGTCAACGGAGCTCTACCCGGCGCTCGCCGGCCTGGTGGACCGCACAGTGCTCGTTCCCGACGCGGAGACGCTCGAGACGGCCGACGAGCTCATGCGGCGCCACGGTCTCGCGACCGAGCCCTCGGGGGCGCTGGCCACCGCCGGGGCGCTGCGGATCCCGGTGGAAGACCGCGGGCTGAGCGTGGCGCTCCTGACCGGAGCGAACGCCCAGGCGTAGCTGTCCGCCCCGTCCCGTATCATCGGCGACCGGGTCGCGAAGGCCCTCGGGAGGGTGCGTGATGCGTCAGGTGTGGTTCGTGGTGTGGTTGGTGGCGGGGGCCTTCGTGATCGGCGGCAGCGAGGCCGAGGCGCAGGACGGCGGGAAGACCGACGGGTCGGGCTGGGACACGACCGCGGCGCGGGGCGAGGCCTACGAACTGTCGTTCGAGACCTCGGAGGGGACCTGGATGTCGGTCGATGTCTCTCCCGACGGCTCGATGCTGGTGTTCGACCTGCTGGGGCACGTCTACCGGATGCCGGTGGCCGGGGGACGCGCGGAGTGCCTGACGCAGGACAGCGGCGTGGCGGTGAACTACCACCCGAGATACTCCCCGGACGGGGCGACGATCGCTTTCGTCTCGGATCGCGGCGGGCAGGCGAACCTGTGGCTGATGGACGCGAACGGGGAGAACCCCCGGCCGGTCCATGAAGACCGGGACGCGCGAGTCAGCTCGCCGGCCTGGATGCCCGATGGCCGCGGAATCGTGGCGCGGCGGTCTTCGGTGGCGCCGGGACAGCGATCCTCCGGGCTCTACCTGTTCCATCCGGACGGCGGCAGCGGCGTGGAGCTGGTGGGATCGGACTACCCGAGGGCGGACTGGCCGGCGCCCTCGGGACACGGGACGCTCTACTTCCAGTTCGCGCCCTCCGGGGAGCGCGACCTGCTGCGGGGAGCGGTGCAGATCCGCGAGCTGGACCTGGCCAGCGGGCAGGTGTTCGATGTGACCGAGGGCCAGTCACAGCAGCAGTACCAGGGGTCGAGCGGCGGCGCGATCGCGCCCGAGCCCTCCCCCGACGGACGCTGGCTGGCGTTCGCCCGGCGCGTGCCGGGGGGAACGATTTCGTGGAAGGGACACCGCTACGGCCCGCGGAACGCCCTGTTCCTCCGGGACCTCGAGACCGGCGCCGAGCGCATGCTGGCGGATCCGATCGAGATCGACGCGGCCGAGGGGATGAAGACCGAGCGCTCGCTGCCGGGTTACGCCTGGGCGCCGGACGGCGGATCGCTGTTCCTGACCCGCGGCGGCCGGATCGTCCGGGTGGATGCGGAGAGCGGGGACGCCTCGGAGATCCCGTTCACCGCGGAAGTGCGCCGCATGGTGTCCGGACAGGCGCGGGCCGAATTCGAAATCGGAGACCCCACCTTCCGGGCGAAGATGCTCCGGTGGCCGACCCTCGCGCCTGACGGGTCGGCCGTCGTCGTCCACGCCGCCGGTCGTCTCTACCGGATGACGCTGCCGGGAGGAACGCCCGAACGGCTGATCGCCGGCGACCGCGCGGCCTACGAGCTCTCGCCGGCGTATTCGCCCGACGGGAGCTGGGTCGCCTACACCACCTGGGACGACACCGAGGGTCACCTGTGGAAGGTTCCCTCCGGAGGCGGCGAGCCGGTGCGGCTCACCGGGACGCCGTCCGAGTACATCCATCCGGTGTGGTCGCCGGACGGGCGGGAGATCGTGGTGGCGCGCGGGACCGGAGCCCCGGCGCGGGGTCGCTCGTGGTCGCAGAACCTGCGCTACGACCTGGTCCGGGTCCCGGCCGACGGCGGCGAGGCGGTCCTGGTGACGAAGACGCTGCGTCCTTACAACGCCGGGCGGCCGCTCATGCCGCGCCGGCAGATCGTGGCGCCCTCGTTCGGGCCGGAGGGGCGTCTCTTCTTCCCGGAACAGACGAGCCGGGAGCGGGGAGGCCGGCGCGAGGACGTGACGAAGCTCGTCTCGGTGAAGATGGACGGATCCGACCGGCGGGTCCACCTGACGTTCCCCTACGCCGACGAGGCGGCGCCGTCGCCCGATGGCCGGTGGGTGGCGTTCTCCGAAGGAGACAACGTCTATGTCACCGCGCTGCCCTGGCCGGGCGCCGGGTCGGAGCCGCCGCACATCGAGCGCCGGAGCGCCTCGCTGCCGATCCGGACGGTGACCGTGGACGGCGGCATGTTCCCCAACTGGACCCCCGCCGGACAGCTTGTCGTGGGCAGTGGCCCCCGGGTGACGACCTGGGATCCCGGGACCGGGGAGGCCGTGCGCCATGACGTCCGGCTGGACCTGCCGAGGCAGCGGGCTTCCGGCGAGGGGGCCGCGGTGCTGACCGGCGGGCGGATCGTGACCCTGGGACCGGCGGGGACGATCGAAACGGGCAACCTACGGATCGAGGACGGGCGGATCGCCTGCGTCGGCGAATGCCCGGCCGCGTCCGGAGACCACGAAATCGATGTCACGGGCAAGACGCTGATCCCGGGACTCATCGACATGCACGCCCACCACCACCGGGACCACACCGGCGTCCTGCCCCGACGCAACTGGGAGGCGGCGGTCTACCTCGCCTACGGGATCACCACGACGCTCGACAACTCCCAGTGGTCCCAGAACGTGTTCGCGGCGGCGGAGCTGGTCGAGGCGGGCGAGATGGTCGGGCCGCGGATGTTCAGCACCGGGGACCCGATGTACAACGGCGACGGGTCGCGGCAGAACGAGATCACCAGTTACGAGGACGCCGAAAACAACATCGAGCGGCTGACCTCGTGGGGGGCCACCGCCATCAAGTCCTACATGCAGCCCCGGCGCGACCAGCGCCAGTGGATCGCCGACATCTCTCGCGAGCGCAACCTGATGCTCACCGGCGAGGGCGGAAGCCTGGTCTTCAACATCGGCCTCATCCTCGACGGGCAGACCGCGTGGGAGCACCCGCTGACCTACGTACCGCTCTACGAGGACGCGGCGAAGTTCTTCGGGCGAACGAAGACCGTCTACTCGATCACCTTCGTCGTGGGCGGCCCCTCGGCGTGGAACGAGGAGTACTTCTGGCAGGAGACGCCGAACTGGAGGGACCCGAAGCAGCAGCGGTGGCTCCCCTGGCGGATGCTCGTGCCGCACACCCGGACGCGGCCGCTGCGCGAGAAGACGGACTACAGCTTCCCCCTGCTGGCGCAGGGCCTGGCGGACATCATCGCGGAGGGCGGCTCGGGCGCCATCGGTTCCCACGGGCAGCACCACGGGATCGGGTCCCACTGGGAGATCTGGATGGCGGCCGCGGCGATGAGCGAGGAGGAGGCGCTGGACGTGGCGGCCCGCCAGGGAGCGGCCTTCCTCGGGCTCGAGCACGAGCTGGGAACGCTCGAGGCGGGCAAACTCGCCGACATCGTCGTGCTCGACGAAAACCCGCTGGACGACATCCGGAACACCACCTCGATCCGGCTGGTGGTGAAGGACGGGCGGATCCATGACGGCGACACGCTCGACGAGGTCTGGCCGAAACAAACGCCCTACGGCGGCTACCCCTGGCTGGAGGAGGAGATGTTCCGGATGGACGACCGGCCGATCCGGCCGGAGCGGTGAACGGCGTCGCGAGGCGCCCCCGGCGCGCGGCCCCCGGGTGGTCCCGCCCGGATGCGGACACAATCTCCCGCTTATGGACGGATTTCCTGCTTCGACCTGGGCGCTGCTCGCGCTCGCGGTGATTCCCGGGCTGGCGCTCGCCGGGTGGAACGCCTGGCGCGGGCGGGCGGCGCGCTGACGGGCGGCTGACATGCCGGAGAACTGGCCGCTGTGGGCCGTCCTGATCGGCTACTTCTCGCTCCTGTTCGGGCTGGCGATCTGGAGTTCGAAGAGCACCGGCAGCCTCGCCGGGTACTACCTGGCGGGCCGGAAGCTCCCGGCGGCGGTCGTGGGGTTCTCCTCGGCCTCGACCGGGGAGAGCGCCTGGCTGCTGCTCGGGCTGACCGGCATGGGCTACGTCCTCGGGGCGAACGCGCTGTGGATCGTCTTCGGGGAGGTCGTCGCGACCGCCGTGGCCTGGGCCTTCGTCGGACCCCGGTTCAAGGCGCTGGCGGACCGCTACCAGGCGATCACCGTCGCCGACTGGATGGAGCAGCGGTTCGGGGACCGCCGCCAGATCCTGCGGATCACCGGGTCCGTCGTGATCCTCGTCATGGCGGGGACCTACATGGCGGCGCAGTTGACCGGGACCGGGAAGACCTTCGAGTCCTTCCTGGGCGTGTCCTACGAGTTCGGGGTCATCGTGGGCGCCGCGATCATCCTCTTCTACACCGCGTTCGGCGGCCTGCAGGCGGTGGCGTGGAGCGATCTCTTCCAGGCGCTCCTGATGACCGCGACGATGGTCGTGCTCCCGCTCACCGCGATCGTCGAACTCGGGGGTTTCGCGGCCATGGCGTCGAAGCTGGCCGCCATCGACCCCGGACTCCTCCTGCCGATGGGGCCCGAAGGGGGCACGGGACGGGGCTTCGCCGACATCTTCAGCCACCTGGGCGTCGGGCTGGCGTTCCTCGGGGCGCCGCAACTGCTCGTGCGGTTCATGGCGGCGAAGAACCGCCGGACGCTCTCGGACGGCGGACTGGTGGCCGCGTCGGCCATCATCCTGTTCGATCTGGGAGCGGTCTTCACCGGCATGGCCGGCCGGGCGCTCTACCCGGGGATCGCCGATCCCGAAGGGATCATGCCGCTGCTCTCCACCGAGCTCATGCCGGCGGTCGTGACCGGGCTCTTCCTGACCGCGGTCCTCGCGGCGATCATGTCGACCGCCGACTCGGTCCTGCTGCTCGCGTCCTCGGCGGCGGTGCGGGACGTGTTCCAGAAGCTCATCGGCCCCCGGGTGAAGGATTCGGCGGCCCCCGGGCTCCGGGGCTGGGCGGCGCAGGTCACCGGCGACGAGGCCCGGCTGGCGCGGGTCGGGAAGGTGGTGACCGTCGTGCTGGGGCTCATCGGGATCGCGGTGGCGCTTCCCGAGGTGCGGGTGATCTTCTTCTTCGTCCTGTTCTCGTGGTCGGGGCTGGGGTGCGCGTTCGCGCCGGTGGCGATGCTCGGAATCTTCTGGAAGCGGATGACGCTCCCGGGGGCGGTCGCCGGAATGATCGCGGGCTTCGGGACCTCGGTGGGCTGGTACCTGTGGGGGAAGCCGGCGTTTTACGAGCTCTACGAGATGATCGTGGGCTTCGCCGCCGGGTTCACCGCCGCGATCGTGGTGAGCCTGCTCACCCGGCCCGATCCGGAGGGAGCGGAGCAGGTGGAGTTCGCGGCGGAGTGGGCGCGCCGCCGGTCGTGAACGCCGGCCGAGGCCGGCGGTTCGTTCGAACGGCAATCCCGCTCGCGGCCGCTCTCCTGCTCGGCCTCGGGCTGACCGGGTGCGAGGAGAGCGAGACCCCGGCCGCCCCCGGCGAGCCTGAGAGCGAAGGCCGGATCGTGCGAATCGAGGTCCTTTCGGAGGCCGGAGCGAACGGGACCTATCTCGTCGGAGAGGAACTCCGGTTCGGCGCGTGGGTGGGCGGCGGGGAGACGGTCGACTGGACCGGCGCCATCTGGCTGGTCTTCGACCTGGGGCTGGCGCGGCAACCGGCGGCGCTCGTTGCGGCGGATGGAGGCCGGCTGGAATTCGCGTACGCCGTCCGGCGCGGCGACTACGACGGGGACGGCGTGTCAGCCGCGGAGGGAGAGCTGGAGTTCGGGTCGGGCGCGACGCTCACCATCTCGGGACAGACGGTGGACGCCGCGGTCCCGGCGCTGGCGCCGGCGCCCGACCACCGGGTCTACGGGGTCCACGAACCCGGCGAGGCGGTCGCCTTCGCGGCCGCAACCGAGCCGCTGCCGGGGTGGCTCGCCTCGGAGGAGGCGGTCGGTTGCCGGAACCGGGAGGAAGTCGAGGAAATCGTCCGGGCGGTCCTGGCCGGTGACCTCGCCCGGGCCGCCGCGGGGTACGCGGCGGGCTTCCAGTCCGGGCGGTGCGCCTCGCTGGTTCCGGGAGGTCAGGGGATCTTCCTGTCCGCGGCGGTGTTCGGCGAGGGGAGCGACATCGTGGATCTGGTCCTCGCCTACGGCCCCGGCGACACCGTGCTGGGCGGAGAAACCGCGAACTGGTGGACGCTGGGCGCGTTCGTCGAGACGCCGTAGCGACCGCGGACCGGGGCTTCAGCCGGCGACCTGGCTGCGGCGCTCCATGAGGAGCACGTCGCGCCAGCGGCCGTCGGAAGCGCGCCCGAGGCGCCTTCGGACCCCCACCACGCGGAAGCCGGCGGCCCCGAAGACGCGCACCGACACCTCGTTCTCGGGGAAGATCTTCGCTTCGAGCGTCCAGACGCCGGCGGCTTCGGACTGCGCCACCAGCCGCTCGAGGAGCGCCGAGCCGACGCCGCGGCCCCGGGCGCTGGCGGCGACGTAGAGCATGACCTCGCGGACGCCGCGGTAGACCGCGCGCTTCGAGACCGGACTGAGGACCGCGAAGGCGACCGGCGCTCCGTCCACCTCGGCCATCAGCCGGCACTCCGGAGAGCGCGCCGCGTCCCAGGACTCCCATGACGGAGGCGCAGTCTCGAAGGTGGCGTCTCCCGAAGCGATCCCCTCCCGGTAGATCTCGCGGACCGCCGGCCAGTCGGTCGGGGCCATGGCCCGCATCGAGACGCGGCCCGGAGACTCCATCGCCGGGCCAGCCTACCCGCACGCGTACGCGGGGCGTTCGCGACCCCGGTTCCGGTGGCTGGCGTACGCTCCGGGGAACCAGGGGGAGCGCCATGAGCAACAGGTTCCACCGGACGGTGGTCATCGGAACGGTGGCCGCGATCTCGCTCGCGCTGATTGCGGAGGCGTCGGCCTACCGGTTCTTCCGGCGCAGCGTCAACGACTCGCTGGTCCCGACCTCCGAGGAAGCGGCCCGCTGGTCCCCGTCGGTCTGGGGACCGTCCGAGAGCCTCGCGTGGGTTGTTTCCGATTCGCCCCGATGGTCGGATCCATGGGTATACGAGGATGAGGTGACCGAGTCGCCATTCGCGAGCGCGGCCGAGGTCATTCCCTACGTCCGGAGGGCGCTCGAAGCGTGGACCGCGGCGCCGAACGCCCGCATCCGCTGGAGCGTGGAGGGAACGCAGAGGGAACTGCCCCGGGCCCGCGACCACATCAACGCGGTGAGACCCCACGTGCTCGACTTCGGAGGCTCCTACGCCGCCATCTTCATGGAGGACGGCGAGATCGTGGAGTGCGACATCAGCTTCAGCCCCGGGCACACGGTTCTCTTCGAGGGTCGCGGGCTGAGCACCCTGATGCACGAGTTCGGGCACTGCCTCGGCCTCGCCCACTCGGGGATGTTCCCGACCTGGGACGCCTCCCCCTGGCGGCGCGGACGCGAGGAGGGCCTCTGGCGACAGGATCCCAAGATGTCCTACGGGTTCCGAAGGGACAACGTGCTCACGGCGGACGACATCGTGGCCGCGGCGCTGCTTCGCCCGGCGCCGGGGTGGCGTCCGGGGGGCATCCGGGGAGCGGTCGCCATGGAGGGCGAGCCGGCGCGATTCGTCCGGGTGGCCGCAACCCGGATCGAAGACGACGGCCGGCTCGGCTGGTCGGTGAGCGTCTTCACGGACGGGCGGGGCGAGTACTTCCTCGAGGGGCTCGCGCCCGGGGACTACCTGCTGGCCGCCGGACCGATGATGCAGAGCGCCGCCCACTCCTCGCTGCTGGACGCCGGCGCCACGATGCTGGGCGCCGGGGACCACTACCGGCTGACCCCGATTCCGGTGAGCGCCGGATCGGCCAGCCGCGCCCCGCCGATCCGGTTGCGCGCCGGACGCGCCAATGCGGCGCCCGGGACCGGAGACCCCGGGTGATCCGCCCGCGGCGCCCCGTCCGGGGATGGACCCCCGCCGCTCTCGCGGGGCTCGCGCTCACCCTGGCGGCGTGCCAGGAGGAGTCCTCGACTCCGGTGGCGCCGACGCCCCCGGCCGCGGCGCCGACCGGTCAGGTGACCGCCTCGTTCACCGCGACCTCGTTCGAGGTCGCCGAAGGGGGGACCGTCGCGATCGGCGTGCGTTTCGCGGGCAGCCGGCTCGCCGCGCCGTTCCCGCTCGAGGTCCGCGTCGCGGACGGCGGACCCGGGGACGAGGACTTCGAGCTCTCGGCGACCTCGATCCAGGTCCCCGCCGGCGAAGCGACGTCGGGCGAGGTGCAGGTGCTGCTTGCGGCGGCCGCCGACCTCCGCTTCGCCGAGGGCGCCGAGACCGTGACGCTCGAGTTCGCCGCAACCCAGGCGGCGACGGTCCGCACCAGCTTCGGGGAGGCTGCAGAGGTCGTCATTGCGGATGCTCCGGTGGCGGCCTGCCCGGGGGTCCTGGTGGCGGCCGAGCCGGTCCAACAGGAGCTCCGGGACGACGACCCACCCGAGGACCACCATCTCGCCACCACGCTGAGGCTGGAGCTGGACGGCGCCGGGCTGGAGGCCGGACTGGACCTCCGCAGCCCCTACCTGGAGTGGAGGGAGAGTGCGAGGGAGCCGTTCTCCGCCGCGGCCTTCGGGGTGACCCGCTGGCGGGTGGAGCGGGTCGGGCGCGGCGCGCGCCACGAGCTGGAGATCAACTGGCCGGGCCGCGCCTGGGTGGAGTTGCGCTTCCCGCCCGAGGACTCCGAATCAGCCTCGGCCAGCGAGACATCCACCTCCGCGCCAGCGCCCGGTCTGGAGATCGGCATCGTCGGCGGCGCGTGCGCGGCCGAAACGGTGATCGGCTGCGGCGACGAGGGGTGCGAACTGCTGCAGTGATCGCTTGCTTCGCTGCTCCTCGCCGGTGACGATGCCAGCTACGTCTCCAGGATCTGTCCACAGTGGGCGTCATGGGGCGGCCCGTACCGCAGGGGCGACGCCCCCCGCTCGCCGCACACAACGCCGAGCTGCGATATGGTTTCCCATATGAAGACGACGCTCAATGTTGATGATTCCGTCATGCAGCGCTTGAGGGAGGAGGCGGCGCGACGGGGAACGACGATGTCCGCGCTGGTTGAGGCTGGGCTTCGGCGCATTCTGGCCCCCCGTGTCCCACCCGTGAATCTGCGGGACTCCCTTCCGCCACTGCCGACGTGGGACAGCGGCGGACACCTGGTCAATATCGACGACCGGGAGGCGCTCTACCGCAAGATGGAAACGAAGTGACTCGTGCTCTTCGACACGAACGTGCTTCTCCACGCCGCGGACGAGCACTCGGACGTCAGCTTGGCGTGCCGCAAACGCTTGGATGACGCGCGGTTGGACGCTGTCCCGGCATTCCTGACCTGGAGCGTCTGCTACGAGTTCCTGCGGGTCAGCACCCACCCTTCCGTGTTCCGGTCACCGTGGACGGCGGCGGAGGCCTGGAGCTTCCTGGAAAAGTTGCTGACCGCGCCCGGTCTCGAGGTGCTCGTGGCAACGCCTCGCCATGAGGCCGTGCTCGCGCAGACCCTCGGCGAACTACCCAACCTGCGCGGCAACGTCTGGCACGACGTGCACACCGCCGTACTGATGCGCGAGCACGGTGTTAGCCGCATCTGCACCCGCGACTCCGACTTCCGCCGCTTCCCCTTCCTGAGCGTCCTCGATCCGCAAGGGGAGTGGTGACGGCCCGGCGGAGGGTGTCTCAGGGAACAAGTCCCGAACGCCGAGGCGGTGACGACTCCAAGCCGTTCGCCGCGTTTGTGGAGTATCCCGGGCGCCGTCCGGTCCTGCGCTCCGGCGAGGTTTAGCCCCAGGACCACCAGTTATCGCGGTCAGGCGGTTTCGGCTTCTCGTGGAACGGGGTCGGCGGCAGATCGAACAGACGCGTCGCGAGGAACTGGTGGAAGTCGGTCACGACCCGCTCCAGATCCACCAGCTTCCCGCCACGACCCCTGGCGGCGGTCATGCCCCTTTGCGCGCGCTCGCAGATGATCCTGTCCTCCTCATAGAAGGCTTCGGTGAATCGCTCGGCCGCCCGGTCGGTGCGCATGCCCGCCTCCGTGCCCATCGCCCCGGAACGGATCGCCGTCCGGTCCGGGCCGATCGGGTGGGCCGACAGCCAGCCGAGGTTGCCGTTCGTGAGAATCCCGACGAACGAGGGCGCCATGGACAGGAGGATGTAGTGGCGATCGATGCGCCGCCACCCGGTGGTGAGCGAACCACCGGTGAGCGACCACTCCGAGTTGCCCGCGATGTAGTAGGCGCCCCGCGTCGGTGAGATGCGCTCGAGCGTGTCCTTGTGCACCCGGAACAGGTGGTAGCTCTCCATCGCGTTCTCGAGCACCAGCTTCCAGTTGGCGTTCCAGACCTGCGGCTCCCCGCTCGAGGCGGTGTCGAACGTCTCCACCTCGAATTCCCGGAGGTACGCCGCCATGTTGGCGAATCGCTCGCCGAGCGGTGCGGGGGCGTCACCCAGATGCACGAAGACCAGGCCATTCCACGTGTCGCACCCGAACTGCCGCAGGCGATGGCGTTCCCGGTCCACCTCGATGAGCTTGCTGTAGGGGATGGCCTTCAGCTCGCCGGTCAGGTCGTACGCCCACGCGTGGTAGGGGCAGATGATGTTCCGCTCCACCGTTCCAAAGCCCTCGTCGAGCAGCGGCGTGCCCCGGTGGCGGCAGACGTTCGAGAGCGCCCGCAGTTGGCCGGCCCGGTCGCGCACGACCACGATCGGCTCACCGGCGAGCGTCATGGCGAAACAGTCGCCGGGCCTGGCGAGCTCCGCCTCCTGACACGCGAAGACCCACTCGCCCTGGAAGATCTTCCGGACTTCCTCGGCATACACCGCTTCATCGACATAGGCCGCGAACGAGAGGGAACGGGCCTCCTCCAGCGGCTTGATGGCCTCTTCGCGCAACCGCTCCAGTGCGTTCATCCGTCTCTCCTGGCGGCCTGCCGGCCCTGATTCATCGGCCGTGGGTGGCGGCCCAGTGGAGGGGTCCGCCGTGGCCGGCCGGGAAGCCGTATCCGAGCACCCAGATCAGGTCGATGTGCGAGGGGTGGCGGGCTATGCCTTCATCGAGGATGCGGCGGCCCTCGGTGATCAGCGCGGTGAGCGCGCGTTCGAGGATTTCCGACGCGGTGACCGCGCGCCGGGCGACGCCGCGCGCGCGGGACGCTTCCTCGACGAGCCGGTTCACCTCCGGATCGGGCAAGGCGTCGCGGGAACCGGGCGCGTAGCGGTAGAACCCGGCCCCGGTCTTCTGACCGAGACGACCGAGCGCCACGAGGTCGTCCGCGACCGTCGGCGGCGGCTCGGGTTCGCCCCGGCGGACGGCTTCCCGCGCCTGGCGGCGCCGCACCGCGCGCCCGATGTCGAGGCCGGCCAGGTCGGCGACCTCGTAGGGGCCCATGCGGAAGCCGAAGCGTTTGAGCGCGCCGTCGACTTCGTGGGGGAGCGCGCCCTCGAGGAGCAGTTCGTCGGCGGCGCGGCGGTAGGCGTAGAGCATCCGGTTCCCGACGAAGCCGTCGCAGACGCCCACCGGAACCGGAGCCTTGCCGAGGCGGGTTCCGAGCGCGAGCGTGGTGGCGAGCGTCCGGGGCGCGGTCCGGTCGCCCACCACGACTTCGAGGAGGCGCATCACGTGCGCCGGGCTGAAGAAGTGGGCGCCCACGACGGACTCCGGGCGGCCGGAGGCCTCGGCGATGCGGTTCACATCGAGCGAGGAGGTGTTCGTGGCGAGGACGGAGCTCTCCGGAGCGACGGCGCCCAGCCGGGCGAACAGCCCGGTCTTCACGTCCAGATCCTCGAAGACCGCCTCGACCACGAAGTCGCTCGCCGCCGCGGCCTCGAGGGAGGACGCCCGGCCGATCCGCTCCAGCCGGCGGTCCGCCTCGGGCTGGTCGATCCGCTCCCGGGAGACCGCGCGGGCGAGGCTCCCGGCGACCGACTCCCGGCCCGCGGTCCACGCGGCGTCGGAGGTCTCGAAGACGCTGACCGGAACGCCCGCCGCCGCGAACGCGAGCGAGATCCCCCGACCCATCGTCCCGAAGCCGAGGACGGCGGCGGAGGCGACCGCATCCGGCTCGACGCCGGAAGGAGGGCGGGAGGCGTGGCGCGCCGCCCGCTCGAGGTGGGCCCGGGCCTCGGCCGCCCCGGACGGAGTCGGCGGAGCGAAGGGAGGCGGGAGCGGGTCCGGAGCGGTCGGCACGAGGGCGGGATCCTACGGCGGTCCGGGGACCGAGGGAGCGTCCGCCCTCAGGACCTCTCCGCCCTCCGCCGGGAGGCGAGAGCGTTCGGAGGCCCTATATTGGAGCGGCGCAGGGAGGCGCCCCACCCATGACGAAGATGCTGAAAGCCGCCCTGGTTGTCGCGCTCCTCGGACTCGCGTTCGGAAGCGGATGGCTGGCGTCCGGGATCGGGGTTGGCCGGCGGGCGCCCGCCAGTTCGCTCGAAGCGCGCGAGGCGGCGTTCCTCGAGCGGATGACGAACGTCGCGCTCGACGGGAGCTTCACGGTGGCGTGGCCCGAAGCGCGCGAGGGCGAGTTCCGCGATCGCTACGAGATTTCCTCGGTCGAGAAACTGGACGGGAACCGGTGGCGGTTCAACGCCCGGGTGATCTACGGGAGCGTCGATGTCACCGCGCCGGTCGTCGTCCCGATGGAGTTCGTCGGGGACGTGCCGGTCATCGTGCTGAAGGACGCGGCGCTGCCGGGACTCGGGGACGAGTTCGGCGCGGTGGTGTCGTTCGATGGAGATCGCTACGCGGGAACCTGGGACCACGGGGAGGTGGGAGGTTTCCTCTACGGCCGCATCGAACCGCAGTAGCGGTCTCCGTTAGGGCTCCCCGGCCAGGAGCCGCGGGAAGCCTCTCAGCTCCTGGGCTTGAGCAGCGCCGCGCGGCGCGCGGTGGACTCCGGGGAGAACCAGGTCTCGAGGAAGCCCTCGCGCTTTTCGTCGCGGCTTCCGGCGGCCCGGCCGGCGTAGGGGTTCCGGAGCTCGAGCTTGGTGTGCTCGTAGGCGCCTCGGGGAAGCGCTCCGAGTTCGCCGGCGAGCGTGCGGGCGTGCGGGAGGAGCTCCTCGGGTGGGGCGAGTTCGTGGAGGAAGCCGTTTTGGACCGCTTCCTCCGGCCCGGTGAGGGCGCCCCGGAGGAGCACCCCGGAGGTGCGCGTCGCCGGAATCGCGGCGCGCAGGATCTCGAAGGCGATCGCGGGGAAGACCACCCCGAGCGACACCTCGGAGACGCCGACCCGGTAGTCGCCCTCGGCCCCCAGCCGGAAGTCGCACGCGGCGGCCAGAATGGCTCCTCCGGCGACGGCGTGGCCGTTCACCGCGGCGACCGTGGGCGTCGGAAAGAGGAACAGCCGGGCGAGGAGGTCCTCGAAGTCGCCGAGGAACCGGCTCATGCCCGGACGGTCCGACGGAAGCCCCGTCAGGTCGAGGCCCGCCGAGAAGAACTTCCCGGACCCGGTGAGCACGACCGGCGCGGCGTCCTCCTGCGCCCGGTCGAGGCCGGCGCCGAGACGGGCGACCAGTTCGGGCCCGATGGCGTTCGCCCGGCCGGTATCGAGCGTGAGGACTGCGGCCCCGGAAGCGGTCATCGAGCGTTCCGGGGCCGCGGCGTTCGACTACTCGAGGCCTTCGAGCGCTTCCATCAGCGGGCCGTAGTCATCCACGATCTGGTAGTCGTAGTTGACGTACCGGAGGATGCCTTCGCGGTCCACCACGAACGTGGCGCGGGAGGCGTAGGTGGCCCCGTTGATCTCGAGCGGCTTCACGCCGTACGCGTCCACCACTTCGGTCGTGCGGTCCGAGAGCAGCACGAGCGCGGGCAGTTCGCCTTCGGCGGCCTGCGGGCGGCCGCCCTTGTCGGCCGAGAAGCTCTCCATCCAGTTCCACTGGGAGAACGGAGAGTCGACACTGATTCCGAAAACCATGGCGCCTGCATCCAGAAACTTCTGGATGTCGTCCCTGTAGGACGAAAACTGGCGCGTTCAACCACCCGTCCAGTCGGCGACATAGAAGGCGAGCACGATGTTCTTCTCGCCGATCACGTCCTGGAGCGCGATGCTGGTCGCGCCGGGGCGTTCCCCGGCGGTGGAGGGCAGCGCGTTCGGGAAGGCGGGCGCCCGGTCTCCCACCTTGAGCGGTCCGTCCTGGGCCATCGCGTCAGGAGCGGCCGGTCCGGCGGCGAGGCCGAAGGCGAGGGCTGCGGCGACGCCGAGGAGCGACGCCTGACGCAGCAAAACGGGGAGCTTCATGGGGGACCTCCGCGGAGAAGGACATGGGATGGGTTCGGGGAGATTGTGGCATGAAGGCGATCCGCGCTGGAGCAGCGCCGGCCGATGACGCCCGCCAGGGCTGGCGACGCGCGCGGCGAGCCGCGATCGTCCTGATCTGGCGCGACCCCCTCGCGCCCCGCCCATCGCTCCGTCCGGGTGGTAGGCTTGATTTTCCCGAATTTCTCCCCTCCCGCCGGGGTGTGGCGGAACCGAACCGAGAGGCATGGTGGACTGGTGAGTCTGAGTTTTCGTTCGCGTCTGGAGGCCGAGGTGCGGGCCCTCGAAGAGGAGCTGCACCTCCACCTCCCGAAGCAGATCAAGGAGGCGCGGGAGCACGGCGACCTCTCGGAGAACGCGGAGTACGAGGCGGCGAAGGAACGGCAGGGGTACGTCGCGGTGCGGCTGACCCAGTTGAAGAAGCGGCTCGCCGACCTGTCCATGCTGAACCTCGAGAACATCCCGGCCGACCGGGTGTCGCTCGGGAGCGTGGTGAAGGTCATGGACCTGGACACCGAGGAGGAGCAGCGCTACGAACTGGTCGTGAGCGAGGAAGCCGACGCCGCGAAGGGCAAGGTCTCCACCGGCTCGCCGATCGGGCGCGCGCTGATGGGCTCGCGGGTGGGCGACGAAGTGAACGTCCGGACCCCGAAGGGGGAGCGGGAGCTTGAGGTGCTCGACCTGAAGACCATCCACGAACGGGGGGCAAAGTGATCGAGCAGGCGCGGGGATCCGGCGGAGCCGCGCGCATCGGCCGAAGGGGCGTTCCCGCGGCGCTGGCGCTGCTGCTCGGCGCCGGACCGGTGACGGCGGCCGAGGTCCATCAGGTGGACGTCGTGGACATCATCCACGCGGTCTCGGCGGCGCGGGTCCTCGAGACGATCGGGGCGGCGGAGGAGGCGGAGGCCGACCTGGTCCTCGTGCGGCTGGACACCCCCGGCGGTCTCGACACCTCGATGCGCGAGATCATCGAGGCGATCCTGAACAGCGAAGTCCCGGTCGCGGTCTACGTCGGGCCCTCGGGGTCGCGGGCGGCGTCCGCCGGCTACCTCATCACGCTGGCGGCGGACGTTTCGGGCATGGCGCCCGGCACCAACATGGGCGCGGCCACTCCGGTCTCCACCGGCGGCGAGATGCCGGAGACGCTGAGCCGGAAGGTGGAGTCCGACGCCGCGGCCTACCTGCGCTCGATCGCCGAGCGGCGCGGACGGGACGTGGAGCTCGCCGAACAGGGCGTGACGGAGGCGCGGAGCTGGACCGCTTCGGAAGCGCTCGAGGCCGGGCTGATCGACCTGGTAGCGGATGACGCCGCGGCCTTCGTGGAGGCGCTCCACGGCCGGACGGTGCGGCGCATCGACGGGGAGGAGGTCGTGCTGGACACCGAGGGCGCGACGATCGTCCAGACCGAGATGTCGATCCGGGACCGCGCGCTCTCCGTCATCGCGAACCCGAGCCTGGCGGTCCTGCTGGGGATGGTGGGGCTGCTCGGCCTCTACCTCGAGTTCTCGAATCCGGGGCTGCTGATCCCCGGAGTCCTGGGCGTCATCGCGCTGCTGCTGGCCGGGTTCGGACTGAACCTGCTGCCGGTGAGCGCCCTAGGGATCGCGCTCCTGCTCGTCGGGATCGGGCTCCTGACGGCGGAAGCTCTCACCCCGTCCTTCGGGCTGATGGGGCTGTCGGGCGCCGTCGCGCTCGTTCTCGGGCTACTCTTTTTCTATGAGGAGCAGTCGCTGCCGACGCCGGCGCTGGACCTGAGCGTGGGACTCGTGATCCCCACGGTCATCGTCTTCGCGGTGATCGTGTTCTTCCTCGGCCAGATGGTGGTCCGCTCCCAGCGGAATCCACCGGTCAGCGGGGTCGAGGGCATGGTCGGGGACCTGGCCACCGCCAGCACCGATATCGCCGCCGGCGGAACCGGCAAGGTCTTCATCCAGGGCGAGTACTGGGACGCCGAGGCGACGGCCGCGATCTCCTCGGGAGAGCGGGCGCCGGTCCTCGCGGTCGAGGGGCTCCTGCTGCGCGTGGGGCCGGCGGTCCGCCGCGGCCTTGCGCAGCCCGCTTCCGACCAGGACGAGTGACGGCGGAGGAGTCGCCCGGCGCGGCTCTCCCGCCAACGTTCGCCGCGCCAGGCTCCCCGGACGCGCTCCGCGGCGCTTCGGTCAGAATATCCCTGAGGCCAGCGCCCCCGCCGGGGGCCCTGGCGCCTACCTGACTTCATCCAGAGGCGGCTAAACGCTCATGTTCGGACTCCCCCTCGGCGCACTCCTCGCCATCACCTTCGGCGCGATCTTCATCCTGAACTGGATCAAGGTGCTGAACGAGTACGAGCGGGGGGTCGTGTTCCGCTTCGGCAAACTGCTCCCCACGATCAAGGGCCCCGGCCTGATCCTCGTCTTCTCCCCGATTGATCGTCTGGTCCGGGTCAGCCTGCGGGTCGTGGCGTTCGATGTGCCGCCGCAGGACATCATCACCCGCGACAACGTGTCGGTGAAGGTGAACGCCGTCGTGTTCTACCGGGTGGTGGAGCCGAAGAACGCCATCATCGCCGTCGAGGACTTCCGCTACGCGACCTCGCAGTTGGCGCAGACCACGCTGCGGAGCGTGCTCGGACAGGTGGAGCTGGACGACCTGCTATCCCAGCGGGACCGGCTGAACCAGCAGCTCCAGGGCATCCTGGACAAGAGCACCGACCCGTGGGGGATCAAGGTGGCTTCGGTGGAGGTCAAGCACGTCGACCTTCCGTCCGAGATGACCCGGGCGCTGGCGAAGCAGGCGGAGGCCGAGCGCGAGAAGCGCGCCAAGGTGATCCACGCCGAGGGCGAACTGCAGGCCTCGGAACAGCTTTCCCAGGCGGCGAAGGTCGTCGGGTCCCATCCGCTGGGCGCCCAGTTGCGCTACCTCCAGACGCTGACGGAGATCGCCTCCGAAAAGAACTCGACGATCATCTTCCCGTTGCCGCTGGACCTGGTGAAGCCGTTCGCCTCGCTCATGGAGAAGATGGGATCCGACCGCTGACGGGCCGGGGAGCGCGGGGGCCCCTGACCCCCGGCGATACCTCAAGTATTACTTGAGCAATTCGCCGTAAGTGGTGGTAGGATCGGGGACAGTGCGGGGATTTCCCTCGTGCTGGAGGCCGTCATGAGCACCCCCCCGGATCACGACTACTACGACATCCAGTTCAGCACCCGGCAACTGGCCCTGCTCTTCGGGCTGCTCGTGGTGATCGTCGGAGGGGTCTTTGTCGGCGGCATCGTGATCGGCCGCAACATGTCGTACGACGCCCGGACGGTCATCGCGGAACGCGGGGTGAACGAACCGCTGGTTCCGCCGGGCGGTCCGGCGGAGACGACTCCGGCCGCCGCGCCGACCGGCGCTCCGGAGCAGGCGACGCAGGTGACTGCGGTGGAGGCGGCCCCCGCGCCGCAGCCGATTCCGGCGCCGGTGGAGCCCCGGATGGAGACCCCGTCCGCGGCGGAGGCCACGGCCCGGATGGCGGAAGTTCCTGGCGGGTTCGCGACGGATCAGGCGCAAGGCGAACCGCAGACCGCGCGGATCGCCGAGCCGCCGCCCTCTCCTTCACCGGCGGCCGCCTCCGCGCCCACCGGACGGTTCACGATCCAGGTGGCGGCGTTCCGGGACCGCGCCGCGGCCGAGCGGCTGCTCTCGCAGATCAACGCCATGGGCCTCGACGGCTACCTCGAGGGAACGCCCGCCGGGATCTTCCGGGTCCGCGTGGGGCGCTTCGCCACCCGGGAAGACGCCCGGGCCGTCGCCACCCGGCTCGAGGCCGAGGAACTGGCGGCGCTCGTCACGAGCCGTTCGGAAGGCTGAAGGCTGACCCGCGGGACGCCTCTTTCATCGCCCCGACCGAGGAGCCCTCGGGCTAGGATTTCGCGGTAGGGGGGAGCGGTGATCCTGTCGGGAGAAAGGCGGCCGTCGTGATGCAGGAACTTCTGGAACGCTACAACGCGCTGGCGCCGCGGGTGGCGGTGATCCGGGGGTTTCTTTGACCCGGACGGGCTCGCCAGCCAGATCGCGGAACTCGACGAGAAGCTGACCGACGCGGGGGTCTGGTCCGCCTCGGGCGACGGAGAGGCTCTCTCCCGGAAACGCGCCGAGCTGGACGGGGAACGCACCCGCGGCGCCGCGTTCGCCGAGCTGGCCGAGGAGGTCGAGACGCTCGTCGAGTGGGCGCGCGACGGGGAGGAGGTCGAAGACGACCTCGCCGAACACCTGACCCGGCTCGAGGCGGCTCTCGACGACTTCGAGCTCCGGCGGCTGTTCGGGGAAGAACACGACGCCGAGGACGCGATCGTCACGATCAATCCGGGCGCCGGCGGGACCGACGCCCAGGACTGGGCCGGGATGCTGCTGTCCATGTACATCCGGTGGGCGCGGAGCCGGGACTTCGAGGTGCGGATCCTCGACGAACAGCCGGCGGAAGAGGCGGGGATCAAGAGCGCGACGCTCGAAGTCCGCGGCGACCACGCCTACGGCCGGCTGCGGGTGGAGTCCGGCATCCACCGGCTCGTCCGCATGTCCCCCTTCGACACCCAGCACCGCCGCCACACCTCGTTCGCCTCGGTCGCCGCCTTCCCCGACCTCGACGACCGGATCGAAATCGAGGTGGACGAGAACGACCTGCGCATCGACACCTTCCGGGCCAGCGGCAAGGGCGGGCAGCACGTGAACGTGACCGATTCGGCGGTGCGGATCACCCACCTGCCCACCGGGATCGTGGTGTCCTGCCAGAACGAACGGTCCCAGCACCGCAACCGCGACAGCGCCATGAAGGTGCTGCGGGCGCGGCTCTACGACCGGGCGGTCCAGGAGGCGAAGGCCCGCGAGGAGGCGCAGAAGGAGAGCCTCGGGGAAAACACCTGGGGCAACCAGATCCGCTCCTATGTCTTCCAGCCCTACCGGCTGGTGAAGGACCACCGCACGAACTTCCAGATGGGCGATGTGGACAAGGTCATGGGCGGCGATCTGGACGGCTTCATCAAGGCGGGGCTTACGCACGCCGCCCAGGGGCGGTGATGGGAGCGTCGCCGTCGGCTGCTAGCCTCCCCGCGCCGTGACGGGAGAACTCAGGCGGACGCCGCTCCACGCGCTCCATCGGGAGCTCGGGGGGCGGATGGTCCCCTTCGGCGGGTGGGAGATGCCGGTGCAGTTCGGGGGGGTCGTGGCGGAGCACCTGGCGGTCCGGCGCGAGGCTGGCCTCTTCGATGTGAGCCACATGGGGGAGTTCCGGGTGAAGGGACCCGAGGCCGTCGCCCTGCTCCAGCGGCTCACCCCCAACGACGTGGAGGCGCTGCGGGTCGGACGGGCGCACTACTCGGCGCTCACCACCGACTCGGGCGGCATCGTGGATGACCTGGTCATCTATCGCCGGGCGCTCGACGAGTTCCTGATCGTGGCGAACGCCGCGAACACCGCGAAGGACCTGGCGTGGATCCGGGAGCGCGGCGGGAGCGCCGCCGACTGCGTCACCGACATCAGCGACGAGACGGCGCTCATCGCGCTCCAGGGGCCGAAGGCCCAGACGATCCTCGAGCCGCTGACGGATATGGATCTCGCCTCGGTCCGCTACTACCGCTTCGCCGACGGCGCGATCTGCGGCGTCCGGGGCACGGTGGCGCGGATGGGGTACACCGGCGAGGACGGGTTCGAGATCATGCTTCCGGCGGGCGAGGCCGAGGGCGTGGCCCGGCGGATCCTCGACGCCGGCGCCGCCGAGGGACTCGCGCCGGCGGGCCTCGGGGCGCGGGACACGCTCCGCCTCGAGGCCCGCATGGCCCTCCACGGCCAGGACATCGACGAGGACCACACCGTCGAGGAAGCGGACCTCGGCTGGATCGTGAAGCCGGACAAGGGCGAGTTCATCGGAAGGGCGGCGATCCTGGCGCAGCGGGAGGCCGGCGTGTCCCGGAAGCTGGTGGGCTTCGAGATGCGCGACCGGGGAATCGCCCGCAGCGGTTACCCGGTCCGGGTGGACGGCGAGCCGTGCGGCGCGGTGACGAGCGGCGCCCACACCCCCTTCCTGAAGAAGGCGATCGGCCTGGCCTACCTGCCGGCCGGCGCCAACGAGCCCGGAACGCGCTTCGAAGTGGAAATCCGCGGACGCCGGGTCGCGGCCGAAGTCGTCCCCACCCCGTTCTACGTCCGCCCCGGCCGACGGAAGAAGAAAAAGCGGCGCCGGGCCGCGCCCACCGCCTGACTCCCCGAAAAGGACTCCACCGATGTCTTCGATCCCCGAGGGTCTCTACTACAGCAAGGAACACGAATGGCTGCGCCTCGACGGCGACGGCCTCGCCACGATCGGGATCACCGATCACGCCCAGGACGAACTGGGGGACATCGTCTACGTGGAGCTTCCCGCCGAGGGCGACGCCTTCGCCGCCAGCGACGTGATCGGGAGCGTGGAGTCGGTCAAGGCGGTGTCCGAGATCTACTCGCCAGTGTCGGGGACGGTGGCCGGAGTGAACGAGACGCTGGAAGCGGCGCCCGAGCAGCTCAACGCGGCGCCCTACGCCGAGGGATGGCTCGTCCAGGTCCGGCTGGAGGACGAGAGCGCCGCGGTCGAGGGACTGCTGTCGCCCGCCGAATACGGGGAGTACCTGGCCGCCGAAGCGGGGGATTGAGGGCGACCGGGCGCGCCGCCCCGGCCACCCGCAGGGGCTCAGCCGGGCTAGTATGGCCGTCGGTCCGAGTCGTTCAGACGGTCGCCGGCTCGATTCCGGGCGGGAGGAAAGTCCGAACTCCGCAAGGCAGTGCGCTGGGTAACCCCCAGTCCGGGTGACCGGAAGGAAAGTGCCACAGAAAACAGACCGCCTCTCCCTCCGGGGAGCGGCAAGGGTGAAAAGGTGCGGTAAGAGCGCACCGCCCGTCCAGCGATGGATGGGGCACGGTAAACCCCGTATGGAGCAAGACCAAATAGGGAAGCGTTCGAGGGCCGCCTGTCCGAGCTTCCGGGTAGGTCGCTCGACCCGGCGGGCAATCGCCGGGCTAGATGCATGACCGTCACTCCGTCCCGGGCGACCGGAGCGGAGAACAGAATTCGGCTTACGAGCGGCTCGGGCCCTCGCAGGCGCGCGTCGGGAACACCCCCGCCCCGCTGACGCTCGTCACCGGCGGCGCCGGGTTCATCGGCTCGGCGCTGGTGCGGCGGCTGGCGGCCGGCGGGACGCCGGTCCGGGTCCTGGACGACTTCTCCACTGGCCGACGCGAGCGGATCGACGGGCTCCCCGGCGTGGAGATCCTCGAGGGCCGGGTGGAGGACCCGGAGGCGGTCCGGACCGCGTGTTCCGGAGTCCGCCGGGTGGTCCACCTGGCGGCGCTGGCGTCGGTCCCGAGGGCCGAGCGCGAGCCGGAGGCCGCCGCCCGGGGGAACGTTCAGGGCACGCTCAGCGTTGTTGTTGGCTCGCGAAATGCATGCGTCCAGGCGCTTGTCTACGCATCCTCCTGCTCGGTGTACGGGGATGCGGGGGACCAGCCGATCCATGAAAACGTTCCTCTCCGCCCGCAATCGGTGTACGCGGTGACGAAGCTGGCGGGAGAGCGGCACGCGCTCCTCGGCCACCGAACCGGCGGTCCTCCCGCCGTGGCTCTGCGGTTTTTCAACGTGTACGGGCCCGGCCAGCCGGCGGACTCGCCCTACTCGGGAGTGCTGGCGCGGTTCGCCGCGGCGGCGCGCGCCGGAGAGCCGGCGGAGATCCACGGCGACGGGGAGCAGACGCGCGACTTCGTCGCGGTGTCCGACGTGGTGGAGGCGATCCTGCTGGGGCTGGACGGGGCCGCCGGACCCGCCGGGGGGCAGGCGTTCAACATCGGGACCGGCGAGGCCGCGTCGGTGAACCAGGTGTGGGAGCTGGTTGCCCGGGCCTCGGGAGTCCGGTTGACCCCCCGGTGCGGGCCCGGGCGGAGCGGGGACATGCGGAGCGCGCGGGCCGACACCGGGCTGGCGCAGCGCGTCCTCGGCTTCCGGGCCCGCACCGGCCTCGCCGAGGGGATCGCCGCGCTCGTCGCGAAGGAGCCCCGGGAGGCGGCGGCGTGAGGCCACGGCTCCCGGTGGCGGCGGGTCAACGCCTTGGCAAACGCCTGGCGACCCTCCTGGCGAAACGCCCGGGGAAGCGCCTGACCGTCGACCCCCGCGCCGCTGGCGTGCGCCGTTCCGGGCAGGGCCTGGCCGCCCTGGTCACGATGGCCGGCGTCCTCGGCGGCGCCCTCCTGTTCGGGTTCGGGGCGCTCCGAGGCTGGAACGGACCGCTCCCCGAGCCGCCGACCGTCGCCGCAGCGCTTCTTTCGCCACCCTCCGAGGTGGGGCTCTTCCGCGTGCCGGACCGGTTCATCCGAGGCGACTCGCTGTCGCGCGTCCTGACCCGGAACGGGTTCTCGTCGCAGGAAGCCCGCGATGTCGCCCGGGCGGTCGCGCCGATCCAGGACCTGAGGGAACTCCGGACCGGCCAGACGGTGTGGATGAAGCGCGACGCCCAGGGACGGCCCAGCGCCGTTGAGCTCCCGCTGGCGAATCTCCGGGAAGTGATCGTCGTCCGCGCCGCGGACGGCTGGACCGCCCGCGAGAACGGCGTGGAGACGGTGCTCCGGCGGGACATCGTGCGGGGGACGATCGAATACAGCCTCTACCAGAGCCTGGTGGACGCCGGGGAGCGGCCCGACCTCGCGGTCCTCATCGGCCGCGCCCTCGAGTACGACATCGACTTCCACCGGGATTCGCGGCGCGGAGACACTTTCGCGGCGATCGTGATGAAGCAGTACGGGCCGGACGGCCAGTGGCACGACTACGGGGACCTGCTGGCGGTGCGCTACGTGAACCGGGGCCGGCCGATCCACGCCGTTCGCTTCGAGTTCCCCGACGGCCGGTCGGGCTACTACGACTTCGACGGGAACTCGATCCGCCGCGCGTTCCTGATGAGCCCGCTGGAGTACGGACGGCTGACCAGCGGGTTTTCGCATCGCCGCCTCCACCCGATCCACCGGGTCTACCGGCCCCACTACGGGGTGGACTACGCGGCCCCGACGGGGACGCCGGTCATGGCGACCGCCGACGGCGTCGTGACCGACGCCGGGCCGAGGGGCCCGAACGGCAACATGGTCACGGTGCGGCACACCGGCGGCTACGAAACGAAGTACCTCCACCTGTCGCGGATCCGGGTCACCCCCGGGCAGCGGGTGGAACAGCGGGACGTCGTCGGGCTGGTGGGCTCGACCGGGACCTCGACCGGACCGCACGTGGACTACCGGCTCTATCGCTACGGGAGACCGCTGAACCCCCGGGCGCAGGTGCTGCCGCCGGGCCCCCCGATCCCCGAAGCGTTCGTTCCCGACTTCCTGGCGCAGCGGCAGCGGCTGCTGGCGGCGCTCGACGGCCGCCCGCGCCCGCGGCGGGAGGCTCCGGTCGCGCGCGTCGCCGAGGAGTAAGCCGGCCCGACCGGCCGCGCTCCGGCTAATTGTCGCGGAGCGACTCCCACGCGTCCCGCCGGGCCGCCACCACCGCCAGTTCTCCCGGTGGTCGGCGCTGCACGGGACTTCATCAACAGGTTGTTGACGGGCCATCCGGACCGGACTGTCGAAGACTCCAGGCGCCTGCCGACGCCCCGGCGCGTCCCCCACGAGGTTCGCCCCGCCCGAACCGGCGCCCCGCCGGCGGAACAGGCCGCCCCTCCCGCGTTAGAGCGGGGAGCAGTCAGCCCCCGAAGCGTTCCAGGAAGTAGCGACCCGCGACGGCGAGGCCCATCCCCACCAGGCCGGTCGTGGCCGGCACCAGCCAGGCGATGAGCCGCTGCTTCCGGTCCCGCTGCTCCTTCAGGACGGTTCCGACCGCATCCATCGTCTTCAAACGGCTCTCGATGTCGTTCAAGCGGTCCCGCAGTTCTCCGAGTTCACCCCGGATCTCCCGGTTTTCCGCCCTGAGCTCCGCGATGCTGGCGGTGAGGCGCTTCTCCATGGCCTCGCGCTGCACGCGGTTCTCCGCCTTGAGCTCTGAGTACTGCTTGCGGTTCTCCGCCTTGAGCTCGCCGATGCTGGCGGTGAGGCGCTTCTCCATGGCCTCACGCTCGCGTCGGGCCTCCTCGCGGTCCAGGCGGGCCTCCTCGCGGATCGCCTCCAGCATCCGGAACATCATCGCCATCTGGTCCTGTGGAACCGGCGGCGCCGAGGGCTTCGGTGGAGTCGGGGTGGGGGACATGGCGGGTTCGCCGATGCTGGATCGATGTCTTCCAGTGTAGGGCCGGGCGGTCGCCCCGGCAACCGCTTCCATGGGCTTCCCGGCAGGGGTCTGCGAATCGTTCATGCGGGTCCTCCCGGGACCCGCGATGCCCCGGATGCGTTCCGGGCGCAAGTCCCTTCACCCGACTTCATGACGCGAGTCCGGACTGTTGACGGTCATCCCCACCGGACTGTCGAAAAGCCAGGCGCTTGCCGACGCCCCGGCGCGTCCCTCCACGAGGCTCGCCCCGCCCGAACCGGCGCCCCGCCGGCGGAACAGGCCGCCCCTCCCGCGTCGGAGCGGGGAGCGGTCAGCCCCCGAAGCGCTCCAGGAAGTAGCGACCTACAACGGCGAGGCCCATCCCCACCAGGCCGGTCGCGGCAGGCACCAGCCAGGCGATGAGCCGCTGCTTCCGGTCCCGCTGCTCCTTCAGCACGGTTCCGACCGCATCCATGGTCTTAGCAGCCCGTTAACCAAGTCTCGCGGCGTTTGAGCGGCGATGGCCCCCACCGGGAGAACTGGCCCCGCCCGAACCGCGCCCCTTCGGAGCGCTCATCGTTGCGTTTCGCTCGGAATATTCCAGATATTCCTCGCTCACGCGCCTTGTCGGCCGGGCGCCTCACCGCTCTCGGCGCTACACGCGACTTGATCAACGGACTGCGAGACAGCTCGCGATGTCGTTCACGCGGTCCCGCAGCTCTCCGAGTTCACCCCGGATCTCCCGGTTCTCCGCCTTGAGTTCCGCGTACTGCGCACGGGTTTCGGCCTTGAGCTCGCCGATGCTGGCGGTGAGGCGCTTCTCCATGGCCTCACGCTCGCGTCGGGCCTCCTCGCGGTCCCGGCGGGCTTCCTCGCGGTCCAGGCGGGCCTCCTCGCGGTCCCGCCGGGCCTCCTCGCGGATCGCCTCCAGCATCCGGAACATCATCGCCATCTGGTCCTGTGGAACCGGCGGCGCCGAGGGCTTCGGTGGAGTCGGGGTGGGGGACATGGCGGGTTCGCCGATGCTGGATCGATGTCTTCCAGTGTAGGGCCGGGCGGTCGCCCCGGCAACCGCTTCCATGGGCTTCCCGGCAGGGGTCTGCGAATCGTTCATGCGGGTCCTCCCGGGACCCGCGATGCCCCGGATGCGTTCCGGGCGCAAGTCCCTTCACCCGACTTCATGACGCGAGTCCGGACTGTTGACGGTCATCCCCACCGGACTGTCGAAAAGCCAGCCGCTTGCCGACGCCCCGGCGCGTCCCCCACGAGGCTCGCCCCGCCCGAACCGGCGCCCCGGGGGCGGAACAGGCCGCCCCTCCCGCGTCGGAGCGGGGAGCGGTCAGCCCCCGAAGCGTTCGTCCCCGACTTCCTGGCGCAACGGCAGCGGCTGCTGGCGGCGCTCGACGGCCGCCTGCGCCCGCGGCGGGAAGCTCCGGTCGCGCGCGTCGCCGAGGAGTGAGTCCGGCCCGATAGCCCGCGCTCCGCTGGCAGTCAGTCGTCCCGGAGCGACTCCCAGGCGTCCCGCCGGGCCGCCACCACCGCCGGGTAGATCCCGAAGACGACGCCGACGGTGATCGAGAAGACGAAGGCTACGACGAAAGCGTAGAGCGGCGGAACGCCCACCGGCAGTTGCGGCAGGAAGGCGGGCGAGAGAAGGCGGAGCGCGGACCCGAGCCCGGCGCCGACGACGCCGCCAGCCACCGAGAGCAGGACGGACTCGATCAGGAACTGGCTCACCAGGTGGCCGTGGGCGGCGCCCACCGCCTTGCGGATCCCGATCTCGCGGCTCCGCTCGCGGACGGTCACCAGCATGACGTTCATGACCCCGATGCCGCCGGCCAGCAGGCTGATCGCGCCGAAGGCGATGCCGACCGCCACCACGCTCACCAGGACGCCCCGCACCGAGTTCAGCAGCGAGTCCATCGCCAGGATCATGAAGTCGTCCTCGGCCTGATCCGGGAGGCCGCGGGCGCGGCGAAGCGCCGAGCGGATCTGCTCCTCGGCCGTCTCCACATCGTCGAGCGATGCGGCCAGGAACGCGAAGTGGAGGGAGGCGGCCCCCTCGCCAAAGCGCTGGCGGGCGGTCGTCACCGGGATCAGGACGGCCTCGTTGGGGTCCCCCATCGCGAAGACGCCCGGCGCGCGCTCACCGAGCACGCCGACGACCGTGAACAGGACGCCGTCCAGCAGCAGCCCCTCTCCGACCGGATCCTCCCCCCGACCCAGTTCCTCGAAGACGCGGGGACCGACCACTGCGGCGCGGGTCCGCCGCCGCACGTCCTCCTCCGTCAGGAAACGGCCCCGATCCAGATCGGCGCCGTGGACTTCGAGGTGCCAGGGACCCACGCCTGAGGCCTGGAGCCGGATCGTCTCGTCCCCCCGGCCCACTTCCGGCTGGAAGCTGAACACCGGATCGAACGCGCTGACCGCCGGGGACTCGCGGAACGCGGCCTCGCCATCGGCGAGGCTCAGGAAGCTGCGCCGCCGCACGACCTGGTCGCGGGGCGGCATCCACCGGACGGTGATCTGTCCGGCGCCGACATCTCCGAACTCGGACACCACCGACTGCGTGAGTCCGTCGGTGAGCGCGGCCACCAGCGTCACCGACGCGATCCCGATGGCGATCCCGAGCGTGCTCAGGAGCGAGCGGAGCGGGGCCCGGCGGATGGAGGAGACCCCCATCCGCAGGTTCTCGCGGATCAACCGGAGAGACCTGCTTCCGATACGCGGACTGGGGCGCCGTCGACCAGATTGCGCAGGATCGCGGGCGGACCGGTCACCACCCGGTCGCCGGCGTTCAGGCCGGACACGACCTCGATCTCGAGGAGGTCGGTGAGACCGGTGGTGACGCGCCGCTCGACGACCTGGTCGACGCCGGTCTCTTCGTCCGGCTCGACCACGAAGACCACCTGCCAGCCGCCGCGGTCCTCCCCGCCGCCCTCGGAACGGCGGTCCGAGTACGAGGTGTCCGATCCGCTCGAGTCCATGGTCAGCGAGATCGTCCGGACCCGGCGCGTCCCCTCGGGGTATCGCCGGACAAGCGCCCCGATCGGGACCGCCAGAGCGTCCTGGCGGCGATCGGTCTCGATGTGGACCTCGGCGCTCATCGACGGGCGGACGGTCGGGGGCGGGTCCTCGATCCGGACCCGGGCGAAGAACTCGGCGCCGCCGGCGGGCGCGCCGAAGCCTCGGGTCTCCTCGCGCTGGCCGACCCGCTGGATCTCGATGACCTCGCCGGGCAGCTCGGCGTCCGGGAGGGCGGCGAGGGAGATCCGGACCGGCTGCCCCACCTGGACCGCCACCACATCCACCTCGGGGACATCGGCCTCCACGATCAGCGTGTCGACGGTCCCGAGCGTCATGATCGTGGAGCCGGGCAGGTTCCGGCTGCTGGCCACGACGAGCTCGCCGACCTCCATGCTGACCGCGAGCACGACTCCGCCGATGGGGGAGCGCACGACGGTCTTGCGGAGGTCCTCCTCGGCGCGGCGCAGCGAGGAGCGGGTGCGCTCGACCGACTGCTCGGCGCGCGCGACCCCGTGCGCGGCGCGTTCGGCGCCGACCTCGGCCTCTTCCACCCGTCGGGCGCTCACGATGCCCTCGGCGTGGAGCGCCCGGGCCCGCTCGAGCTCGCGCAGGGCGTCTTCCGCCGCCACCCGCTGGTCTTCCAGATCGGTGCGGGTGGACCGGAGCATCGCGCGCTGCTCTTCCACGATGGGGCGCTGGGTGGCGTCGTCGATGAGGGCCACGATCTGGCCCTCCTCCACCCGGTCGCCCGGGACGACCCGCACCTCGAGGAGCCGGCCCACGACCTCGGCGGAGAGGTCCACGCTCTCCTCGGGGCGCACGACGCCCGAGGCGAGCACGGTGGAGACGAAGTCGCGGGTCTCGATGGTCCGCGTCTCGACCGGCGTTCCGGGCTCGGGCGCTTCCACGCTGAGGGCGACCAGCACGCCGCCGGCGGCGAGGACGCCGGCGGCGAGGAGGAGGCGCTTCATGGCGGGCCCGCAGTCACGCTGAAACTCGATGAGCTGATGAGAATCGCAGCCGCCAGCGCAATCAGCGTGACGACGACCCAAAGGGACAAGGTGACGACGAGAGCGCGGCTGCGACGAACCTCGAGGAGCAACCCGAAGCCGATCGCCGTCAGTGCGACCTCCCACGCGAGCAGCACATCGAGCCGACCCAAAAGCGCGGCGGCGGCGCCCTCGACGCCGGGCGCCCACGAGGCGAGGCTGGTGCGAAGCAACCCGTCCGCCCGGTCGGGCGACACCGGGTAGGAGAGCCAGGCGACCACGGCGGTCAGGACCGCGCCGAGCGAAATCGCCGGCCAGCCGGCGTGGGCCACGGTCGAAAGGAGGAGCCGGTAGCTCCCCTTGACCCCCAGGATGCCGAACGCCAGCAGGAACCAGGCGGCGGCCACCAGCGGCGCGATGACCGCGCCGAGCGCGCCGAGGACCGGGGCGAAACCGCGGGTGATCCGCAGGCTGTCGCGCACTCCGCGACGCGCCGCCTCGGAAGCGGCCTCGTCCCCCGCCCCGAAGCGTTCCGCCTCCCGCGTGGCCGCCTCCACGGCGTACTCCACCGCGGCCTCGAAGTCGGTGGCGCGGGAAACCGCGAAGCCCTGGACTGCGCCCGCGAGCGCTGTCGCGGTCAGAACGAGAGCGAGGCTCGGGGAAGCGGCCAGTCCGGCGAGGGTCTCGCGGGGAGCGAAGAACATCCCGGCGAGGCGGCTCAGCGCGGAACCGCCGGAGGCTTGGCCGACCGGGCGGTCCATCGGACTCATGGCCCGATCCTACGACACTTTCCGACTGGGGCAGAATCCCCCGCGCGCAGGATGTCAGGGGGGCTCGAGCTTTCGGATCGCGACCGGCGCCGGCTCGCCGGCGACGAAGGGGCGGCGGTCCGCCTCGCGATGCAGGTCGTCGCGCGGATGGCGAAGGTCCGGCGCGCGCCGCGCCTGCTGGACATCGAGGGCGCCCACATCGACAGCACGATCTACGTAGGGGACGCCGGGCTCGAGTTCGCGGAGCGCCTCGCCGGCCTGGGGGCGCGGGTCGCCGTCCCCTCCACCCTGAACGTCAGCGGGGTGGACGAGTTCCACTGGCGGGAGTGGGCCGTCCCCTCCGAATGGGCGGAGAAGGCGTCGCGCCAGATGCGGGCCTACGCCTCGATGGGGACGATCCCCACGTGGACGTGCGCGCCCTACCAGACCGAGCACCTGCCCCGTTTCGGACAGCAGATCGCCTGGGGCGAGTCGAACGCGGTGGCGTTCGCCAACTCGGTGCTGGGGGCGCGGACCGAGCGCTATCCCGACCTGCTGGATGTGTGCTGCGCCGTCACCGGCCGCGTCCCCGCGGCGGGGCTCCACCTCGACGAAAACCGTCTGGCGCGGCGCGAACTGCGCCTCGCCGGCGTCCCGGAGGCGCTGGCGGGCGCCGACGACTTCTACCCGGTGCTGGGCCACCTTCTGGGACCGTGGGCCGAGGACGAACCGGCCGCCATCACCGGGCTGCCGGTGGTCCCCGACGCCGATCAGTTGAAGGCGCTGGGGGCGGCGGCGGCTTCCTCGGGGGCGGTCGCGCTGTTCCACATCCCCGGGGTGACGCCGGAGGCCCCGACCCTCGCGGACGCCTTCGGGGGGCGGCCGCCCCGCGAAGTGCGCCGGGTGGGGGTCTCCGAACTGGCCGCGGCGCGCGGCGAGCTGACGACGCGGGGCGAGGGCCCCCTCGACCTCGTGGTGCTGGGGAGCCCGCACTTCTCGTTCCAGGAGATGGAGAAGCTGGCGCAGACGCTCCGAGAGCGCGGCGGGACCGCCCGCTGTCCCTTCCTCGTGACGACGAGCCGGGCGGTCCGGGACCTTGCGGAGCGGGCGGGTCTCCTCGAGCCGCTTCGCGCCTTCGGCGGCCAGGTGACGGTGGACACCTGCATCCTCGCTACCCCGATGCTGCCGGAGGACGGGGGCCGGCGGCTCATGACGAACTCGGCGAAATACGCGTGGTACTCCCCCGGCCTGCTGGACGCGGAGGTCGCCTACGGGAGCCTCGGGGAGTGCGTGGCCTCGGCGCAGGCGGGGCGGGTCGTCCGCGAGCCGGGGCCGTGGGACGGCGTCAAGGCGGCGGTCCCGCCCGCCCGGTCCGCGGCGAAGGAAGCCTCGCCGGCCGCCGCCGCGAAACCGGCGACGAGCGTCGGGAGCGTCTCCTGCGAGGTCATCGCCGGGTCCTCAGGTGAGGGAGATGTCCTGTACTCGGCGGAGCCGCTCAGCTTCTGGGGGGGCTACGAAGCGGAGACCGGACGGGTCATCGACCAGCGCCACCCGCTCGCCGGACAGATCGCGGCCGGGAAGGCGCTCGTCCTGCCGGCGACGCGGGGATCCTCGACCACGACCGCCGTGCTCCTCGAGGCCATCCGGCGCGGGACGGCGCCCGCCGGGCTGGTGACGCGCGGCCGGGACGCCTTTCTGGCGCTCGCCTGCGTGGTGGGGACGGAGCTCTACCAGCGCTGCCCGTTCCTGGTCGCCGTGGGGGACGAGGAGTTCCGGGCGCTCGCCGGGTGGAGGGGCCTCCGCCTGGAAGGGGACCGCCTGCTGCGCCTCGACGCCTGAGCTAACGATCCGTCCCGGCGCGGCGCCAGACCCAGCGGTTCACCGCGAGGCAGAGGAGGATCAGGAGCCCGACCTGCATCAGCACCGTGCCGACGGTGAACTCGCCGAAGGGATCCCACCAGGTGGTGTTCGAGGAGATCGCGGCCTGCCACATCCACCACAGGATGAGCGCGGTGAACTCGAGCGGGATGACCCAGGTGATCAGCCGCTCGAACCAGGGACCAACCCGCCACTCCTCTTCCGGACCCAGCAACTGCTCCTCGCGGAAGCGGCGCGCGCCTCGGCGGATCACCGTGATCGCGATGAACAGGCCGGAGACCAGAAGCGCCACCCCCCACGCCGCGTCCTGGTTGCGGAAGAAGCCGAGCGCGATCGCCGAAGGCAGCCCGAGGACGAAGCACACCGAGCCCACCAGCGGGACGGCGCGTTTCCGGGGGACGCCCAGATCCATGACCATCCGGTTCACCAGCTCGAGCTGGGTCAGCAGCGAGGACAGCGCGGCGCAGAAGAGGGTGAGGAAGAAGAGCGGCATGAGCACCGCTCCGCCCGGCATCGCGGCGAAGAGCTGCGGCAGCCAGAGGAAGGTCAGCCCCTCGTTGCTGGAGGAGAGCGCGGCGTTCGTATCGGCGGTCGAGGTGCTCAGCGCGAACACGGTGCAAAGCACCGCGATCCCGGCGAGAAGCGAGGCGAAGTTGTTCGCGACCGCGGCGGTGACGGCGGTCCTCACGAATCCCTGGCCCCGGGCGACGTACGCGCCGAGCACGGTGACCAGGCCCCACCCGGCGCCGGTGCTCCACGCGGTCTGGGTCAGCGCGGCGAGCCAGATGCGGTAGTCCGCGAGCGCCGCGAAGTCCGGGACGAAGAGGAAGGCCAGACCTTCGGCGGCGCCGGGGAGGGTGATCGCGCGAACCGCGGCGACCAGGAGCAGGACGAAGAGCGCCGGGATGAGGATCCGGTTGGCGCGCTCCAGCCCGCCGACCACGCCCCGGTACATGACGAAGCAGCCGACGAGCAGCGCGACCCCGTGGAACAGGATCGGCTCCCGGCCGGTGGTGAAGCCCTCCCAGAACGCCTGCGCGTCCACCCCCGAGAGCTGGCCGAAGGACGAGGCGACCAGGTACTTCAGCGTCCACCCGGTCACCACCGAGTAGTAGAAGGTGATCGCGCAGGTCACCAGCCCGACGAACAGGCCCATCCAGTTGTGCCGGGGCTCGGTGGCCGCGCCGACGGCCGCCGCCGGGCCGCGGCGCGAGCTCTTGCCGAGCGCGAACTCGGCCAGCAGGAGCGGGATGCCCCACAGGAACAGGAACAGGATCCAGGGGATCAGGAACTCGCCGCCGCCGTTCTGGGCGACGATCCGGGGGAAGCGCCAGATGTTGCCGGTGCCGACCGCCATCCCGACGGTGGCGAGCAGCACGCCCCAGCTCGAGGTGAAGCGTTCCTTGGTGTGTTCCATTCCCGGTCTCCCCTGCCCCCTCCCGCTGAAGGTTCCTATTCGGCGTCCTGGAGCCGCATCGGCGTTCCGAGGCCCCGCTCCACCGCGCGCTCGTAGATGAACGCGGCGCACGCCACGTCCTCGATCGCCACCCCGACCGACTTGAAGAGCGTGATGTCCTCGTCGCTTTCGCGGCCGGGCTTCCGGCCGGCGACGATGTCGCCGAGTTCGGCGTGGATCGCGTCCTCGGCGAAGTCGCCGTCCCGGATCGCCGCCATGAGATCGCCGGCCTCGCCCAGAACCTGATCCCGGAAGTCGAGACAGACTCTCGACCGGCGGAAGACCTCGGCCTCGACCTCGCGCTTCACCGGCGCGTTCGCGCCCACCGAATTCAGGTGGACGCCGGGCGAAAGCCATTCGGCGCGGACCACCGGGGTCTTCGTCGTGGTCGCGGCGCAGACGATGTCGAGCCCGGCGACCGCTTCCTCGGCGGTCTCCACCGCGCGGGCGTCGAGCCCCTCGGCCCGCAGCGTCGCGGCGTAACGCTCGGCCGCCTCGGGAACGACGTCGTGGATCCGGGCCGTTTCGATCTTCCGCACTTCCCGGACGGCGGCCGCCTGGTTCCGCCCCTGGAAGCCGGCCCCGATGAGCCCCAGGCTCGTGGCGTCCTTCCGGGCGAGGAACCGGGTGGCCACTCCACTGGCGGCGCCGGTGCGGGTCCCGGTGATGTGGGTTCCCGGCATGACCGCCCGGAGCGCCCCGGTCTCGGTATCGAAGTAGAGCAGGGCGAAGTAGGTCCCCTCCGGGTCGCGCTTGCCGGGCGTGCCGGTCAGGGTCTTGAGACCGAAACCGCCCATGTCGGGGATCACCGCCGCCATGATGCGGAAGTTGCCGGCCACCCCGGTGAGCGGCATGACGAGCCGGGGCGCGAGTTGCGTGCGGCCCTCGGCGTGAAGCCGGAACGAGGTCTCCAGAAGATCGACCGCGTCCCCCATCGAGAGTACGGAAGCGACCTCCCGCTCCGTGAGGATGAGCGCCATAGGCCGCGCGAGTCTACCGGCCCTCGGGGCGGCGCGCCGCCATCCGGGTGAAGACGGCGCGGGTCACGTGACGGAGCATTTCGGGGTTCTTCCGGAGGCGGCGGAGCGAGTACGGAAGCCAGTCCGGGCCGAAGGGAACCCCGACCCGGACCGGGTGGCCGGCGTCGCGGACGATCTGGCGGAGGTCGGGCCGCACGCCGTGGAGCATCTGGAACTCGTAGTCCTCCGGCGTTTTCCCGCGCTCGTCGAGGATGCGGATCGCGTGGAAGATGAGCCACTCGTCGTGGGTCGCGATGGCGACCCGCGCCCCGCCCTCGAGCAGCTCGCGGAGGAGCTGAAGGAAGCTGTCCCGGATGATCGCGGGATCGGTCCAGGCGATGTCGTGGGGCTCCAGGTAAACGCCCTTGCACAGGCGCGCGTTGAGCCGGACAGCGCCCTGCCCGCGCAGCAGCGAGCGGACATCGGCGAGGCTCCGGCGCATCCGGGCCTGGATCACCACCCCGAATTCGGCGCTGCTGGCGCGGAGCTCGTCGTAGAGCGCGAGGGTGGCGCTGATCTGCGGACTGTCCTCCATGTCCATCCGGACGAACGTGCGGCCCCGGCGGGCGGCGCGCTCCAGGATGCGGGCCACCTGGTCACGGCAAAAGCCCGGGTCGATCAGAAGACCGAGCTGGGTCAGCTTGACGTGGATGTAGGCGTCGAGGTCCCGGCCGTGGATCTCGTCGAGGACTTCGAGATAGACCGAAGTCGCCGCCTCGGCCTCCGCCCGCTCCTCGACGAACTCGCCGAGCTGGCTCACCGCCACCCGGAAGCCGCGCCGGTTCAGCCGTTCGGTCTCGGCGATCAGGTCCGCGACCGTCTCGCCCGCGATGTAGGGGCCGGCGAACCGCCGGACCAGCGGCTTCGGCAGCAGCGGCAGCGAAGCGCCGATCAGCCGGTTCAGGAGAGGCAACGCCGTCGGTCTCAGAGACCGAAGTGCGCGAGGATCCGGTCGAGCGACTCGCGGGTCGCCGCGTCGAGCCCGGCGGCCGGCGCGCGGATCGCCTCCGGATGCGCCAGCGCGCCGCGCCGGTGGAGCATCTCCTTCCGGATCGCCATCCCGATCGCCTGCTGGAACTCGAACCGCATGACCGGGGCGTAGCGGTAGAAGACCTCCGCAGCGCCCTCCCGGTCGCCCGCGTCCCAGCGCGAGACGACCGCGACGAGGAGGTGCGGGTAGGCGAAGCCGGTCATCGCGCCGGTGGCGCCGGAGATGAGCTCTTCGATCAGGTAGGCGCCGCCCAGGCCGCCGAAGATGCCGATCTCGAGGTCTCCGGCGCGCTCGCGGATGCGGGCGGTCTTGTAGGGCGTGGGGGCGTCTTCCAGCTTGATCGTTCGCGCCGCGGGAATCTCGCGGCAGATCCGGACGAGGAGGTCCACTTCCATGTGGTAGCCCGAGATCGGGGGGAAGTCCTGGATGACCACCGGAATCGAGATCGTCTCCGCGATCCGGGCGAAGTGGCGGAACACCGCCTCCGAGTTGCAGCGGGGGGCGCGGGGCGGAGACACCATGACGCCGGCGGCGCCGGCCTGCTCGGCGGCGCGACACCGCTCGAGGCAGATGTCCAGACCGGCGCCGGTGGCGCCGACGATGACCGGAACCCGGCCGTCGGTGTGGCGGAGCGAGGCGTCGAGGATCTCGTCGCGCTCCCGGTCGGTGATGCGGTCCACCTCGCTCGTGACGCCCAGCGCGGTGAAGCCCGAGACGCCGTCCTCGATGAAGCGGTCGATCACCCGGCGAAGGCTCTCCGAATCGAAGCCGCCGTCGGGAAGAAAGGGGGTGGGAAGGACGGAGTAGACGCCGCGCATTCCGCCAATTCTCGCACGACGGGGGGCCACGCAGACAGCCGGGGCGGGGCCCGATGCGGGTGACATGGGCGAGCAGGCGCCGGTGGTACAACTCCGCGGCCATGAGACTCCGGGTTCTGTCCGCGGCGGAGGTGCGCGAGGCGCTTCCGATGGCCGAGGCGATGCGCGCCGTGAAGGCGGCCTTTGTCGCGCTCTCGGCGGGAGAGGCGGTCATGCCGGTCCGCACGCGGGTGGATGTCGCCGCCCGGGAGGGAATCAGCCTCTACATGCCCGCCTACCTCGAGGGGCCCCACCAGCTCGCCACCAAGATCGTCTCGATCTTCCCGCAGAACCTGAGCCGGAAGCCGCCACTGCCGACGATCAACGCGCTGGTCGTGGTCCTGGACGCCGACACCGGACTCCCGGCGGGGGTCATGGACGGCGGGTCGCTCACCGCGATCCGGACCGGCGCGGCGTCCGGCGTCGCCACCGAGCTGCTGGCCCGCGAGGATGTGAGAACCGCCGGCATGCTGGGCGCCGGAGTCCAGGCGCGCACCCAGCTCGAGGCGATGGTCACCGCTCGCCCCGGAATCGAACGGGCGTTCGTGTTCGACCCGCGCAGCGCCGCCGCCCGGTCCTTCGCCGCCGAAATGAGCGACCGGCTGGGGATCCCGGTCGAGCCGCTGGGGAGCGCCGACGAGGTGGTGGCGGCGTCCGAAGTCATCGCCGAGGCGACGACCGCGATGACGCCGGTCTTTTCCGACTCCGCGCTCCGGGACGACGCCCATCTGAACGCGGTCGGGTCCTTCACCCCGCAGATGCAGATCGTCCCCGAGGCGACGGTGGTCCGTTCCTCGGTCGTCGTGGACCACCGGGAGTCCGCCTGGGAGGAGGCCGGCGACCTGATCCAGCCGCGCGACCGGGGGGTGATCGGCGAGGACCACGTCCTCGCGGAGATCGGCGAGATCGCGGCCGGGGTGAAGCCGCCGCCCACCCGCGGGCCGACGCTCTTCAAGACGGTGGGGACCGCGGTCCAGGACGTGGCCGCCGGCGCCGCCGCGCTGGCGCGGGCGGAGGAGCTGAGACTGGGCTCGGTCGTGGACGTTTAGGCGGTCCGCGGCGCCTCGACCGGGTTCTCGAGCCGGCCGATGCCGGTGACCTCGGCGCCGACGGTGACGCCGGGCTCGAGGGGAACGGCGCCGGGCGTGCCGGTGAGCAGGATGTCCCCGGCGCGCCAGGTCATGTCCCGCGAGAAGAAGCGGACCAGCTTCCCGGGAGCGTGGGTCATGTTCCGCACCAGGTTGGCGCGCGCGGCCCGCCCGTCACGCAGCGTCGTGACGCGCACCCCGGAGAGATCGGGGGTCGGGGCGACCTCGTCGGGGGTGGCGAGGCAGGGGCCGAGGCTGAGGAACGTGTCGAAGCTCTTGGCCCGGGTGAGGAAACGGGGGTTCTCCAGCAGGAGGTCTTCGGCCGTCATGTCCACCGCCAGGGTGAAGGCGGTGACCGCGGCCCAGGCCTCGCCGTTCGACCAGTCCCTGCCGGTGCGGCCGATGACCAGCACGAGCTCCCCCTCGCCGGTGACCCGCTCGGGATCCCGGGGAAGGCGCACCGCCTCGCCGGGGCCGATGATGGAGGCCGCCGGGCGCAGGAAGCCGACAGGCGTCGAGGTGGTGGACGCGTCCAGATCGTCGGCGTGCTCGCGGTAGTTCAGCCCGATGCACCAGATCTTGGGGGGACGGACCAGCGGCGCGAGAAGCCGGGCGTCGGACAGCCGGGGCCCCTCGTGTCGCTTCGCCTCCGACGCGGCGGCGGCGAGCGCCGGAAGGCGCCCCCGCTGGACGATCTCGTCGAGGTCCCCGGGCGCCGCCGGCGCGAGGTCGGGAGCGAGCCGGGAGACCGGGACCAGCCGCCCGTCGAGCAGGACCCCGACTTCGGGGGTCCCGCGCTCCTGGTAGCGGAAGACGCGCATCCGGCGAGATTATCCGGACACAATATGGGGCTGGATGACCCCGCTGCGACTCGACTACGGCGAGTCCGGGCTGGCCTTCCGGCCGCCCGAGGGGCTCGACGGACGGCTGGAGGTCATCCGGCCGCGGTTTCCGGCCCCGCTCGCCGACCCCGAAGGGGAGATCCGGCGCGTCCTGCGGCGCCCGCACGCCGGACCGCCGCTCGCCGAGCGCGTCGCGCCGGGCGCGCGCGTCGCCATTTCGGTCTGCGACGGCACGCGGGCCCAGCCGCGCCGACCCATGCTGCGCGCGATCCTGGAGGAGCTGCCGACGCCGCCGGAACGGGTGACGCTGCTGGTGGCCACCGGAACGCACCGCCCCAACACCCCCTCGGAGCTCGAGGCGATGTTCGGCGCGGAGCTGCTCGCGGCGTGCGAGGTGGTGAACCACGACTGCCGGGACGGGTCGCAGCTCGTGCGGCGCCCCGATACCGGGGAGGGGGTTCCCGTCTGGCTGAACCGCCGCTTCGTGGAGGCGGACGCCCGGATCACCACCGGATTCGTGGAGCCCCACTTCTTCGCCGGGTTCTCGGGCGGGCCCAAGATGGTCGCGCCCGGACTGGCCGGGATGGAGACCATCCTGTCGCTCCACGACATGGATCGCATCGGACACCCGAACGCGGTCTTCGGGATCACCCGCGGGAATCCGGTCCACGATCCGATCCGCGAGATCGCGGGGGCCGCGGACGTGGACTTCGCGCTGGATGTCCTGCTCGACGGCGACAAGCGGATCACCGGGGTGTTCGGGGGAGATCTCCTCGCCGAACACGAGCTGGCGCAGGAGCGCTCCCGCGCCGAAGCGATGCGCGGGGTGGATCAGCCGTTCGATGTCGTCGTGACCACGAACGCCGGCTACCCGCTCGACCAGAACCTCTACCAGGCGATCAAGGGGATGTCGGCGGCGGCGCGGATCGTCCGGCCCGGGGGGACCATCCTGTGCGCGGCGGAGTGCCGCGAAGGCGTGCCCGAGGCCGGCGCCTATGCGCGGGCGCTGCTCGCCGGCCGGAACCTCGCGGAGGTCGCGGCGGCGCTCGAGGCGGCGCCAGCGCGGCGCCCGGACGACTGGCAGGTCCAGGTCCACTGCCGGATCCGGGAGCGCGCCCGGGTGGGCCTCCTCTCCTCGCTGCCGGACGAGACCGTGCGGGCGGTCCACCTGGACCCGGTGGAGGATCTGGACCGCGCGGCCGCCGAGGCGCTCGCCCGGGCCGGGCCGGAGGCGCGGCTCGCGGCGCTACCCCACGGGCCGGTCACGATCCCCTACCTGTCAGCCGCCTGATTCGTCGGGCGCCGGCTCCAGGACCAGGGTCCAGACCGCGGGGCCGGCGAGGAAGGGGCTCGGTCGCCCCTCCTCCCAGTCGACCTGGCCGGCGAGGTAGTAGGGGCTCGCGGGATGCCCCGACTGGCCGCCGGGCATGTGGAGGATCCCGCTCTCCTCCCGGCCGGGGGCGACGACGAACCGGTTGGACGCCCCGCTCGCCCCGCGCTGGGCCCGGGGCAGATCGGCGTCCCCCGGCAGCGGCCGGGGAGCGGCGTCGAGACGGGGGGCGACGAGCCAGGCGAGCCACCCGGGAAGGCCGGCGCTCAGCGGGTGGCGCAGGTGAACGATGTTCTCGTCGCCCCAGACCCGATCGGCGAGGGGTCCGTCGACGCCCGCGGCGGCGGTCAGCACGGCCTGAACGAGCGCATCGTCCCAGTCCGAAGCGCCGCCGGGGGCGTACCAGGAGGGGCGCTCGGTCACCAGCTTTTCCAGCGGGCCGCGCCAGTGGGTGGCGACCCCGAACGAGAACCCGGGAAGGAGGTCGGCGGCCGGGGCGGTGAGCTCGCCGTAGACGGCGCGGTGGAGCGCCAGTCGCGCGTCGCGGACCAGCGGGTAGGCGGCGCTCTCGATGTGGGCGCCGCCGGTCCAGCCGGCGCCCAGAACCCGTCGCGCCTCGACCGCCCGCGGCTCGTCGCGCCCCTCGAGCGCGTCCAGAAAGTAGCGCCGCCAGCGATCCAGGCCGGGGGCCCGATCATCGAGCTGGACACCCAGCAGCGTCTCCTCGACGGCGGCCTCCACCGCCAGCAGCCGGTCGCGGATCATGAGGGCGCGCTCGCCGTGGGCGTAGGCGCCGTCCCGGCCGATCCGGTCCAGCCACTCGCCGTCCACGATGCGGTTGTTCGCCGTCCAGAGCACGCCGGAATCCGGGTCGAGGACCCGGGGGATGTCCTCCGGGGGGTGGTAGCCGTCCCAGCCGCGGGCGCCGTCGGCCCACGACTCCGGAAGCGCGCCGAGCGTCCCGCGTCGCTTCGGAACCGGGCCGGCCACGCTCCAGACGATGCGCCCGTCGCGGTCCGCGGCGACGATGTTCTGCGGGGGCATCCCGGCGCTGTGCGCGGCCGCCAGCACATCCTGAACGGTCCGGGCGCCCACCAGGTCCAGGTACCCGGTGCGGAAACCCTCGGGATCGTGTGCGATCCAGCGGACGGCGAACGGGCGTCCCCAGCGCGTCGTCACCGGGCCCCAGATCGTCTCCCGCACTTCGTGGATCCGCGATGCGCCGCCGGCGACGAGGATCTCCTCCTCGAGGACTTCCATGCGGCGCCAGCCCTCCGGCGCGCGGTAGCGAAGCGGGTCCGCGGGGTCGGTCTCGAGTTCGATGAGGTCCAGCCAGTCCCCCATCGTGTTCGTGAAGCCCCAGGCGACGTGGCCGTTACTCCCGGCGACGAGGGCGGGGACGCCGGGGAGCGTCAGCCCGGCGAGCCGGAGGTCGGGCAGATGGATCTCGGCGCGGTGCCAGATGTTCGGGACGCCGAGCGGCAGGTGCATGTCGGAGGCGACGAGCGGAGCCCCGCTGGCGGCGCGGGCCGGTCCGAGCACGAACGAGTTGCTGCCGAGGTTCGGCTGCGGAGCGCCGGTCGCCGGGGAAAGGCCGGCGTCCGCGGGGGCGAACGCCTCCGGTCCCGGAACCGGCGGCGTGGGAACCGGAGCGCCGAGCATCGGGGCGTCCTCTTCCGTGCCGAGGGGCTTGAGGAACGCGGCGAGGTCCGGCGACAGCGCCCTCGCGAGAGCGTCGGAGGCGGCCTCGCGGGAACCGGTCTGGTCGTTCAGGACGAAGTAGATCGCCGCCACCGCGAGGAAGGAGTCGGCGAGACGCCAGGGCGCCGGCTCCTGACCCAGCAGCAGGTACTCGAAGGGCGGCGCCTCGAGCGCCGCGAGGCCGGCGTTCACGCCGTCCCGGTAGGCCTCGAAAAGCGCGCGGCGCGCGCCGGCGAGGTCGCCGGCCACCGCTTCGGTCCGCGCCCGCATGCGGTGGAGCCGGACCTCGGTGTCGGCTCCGAGCGCCGCCGCGCCCAGCAGCTCCGCCAGCTCGCCCGCCGGCTGGCGCCGCAGCAGGTCCATCTGGAAGAAGCGCTCCTGGGCGTGGACATACCCGAGCGTCCGGAGCCCGTCCTCGAGGGTGGCGGCGGTCAGCCGCGGAACCCCGAGGGCGTCGCGCTCCACGGTCGCCGGGCTCGCGAGGCCGGGAAGAACGGCGCTTCCTTCGAGCTGCGGCAGGCTGGCGCGCAGCCGGAGCGCGACGAAACCCGCGACGCCGGCGGCGCCGAGCCCCGCCACGACGACCAGCGCGGCGCCGGCGACGAGGACCCGGCGGCGGAGGCGGGAGCGATGGGGCATGGGGCGGAGCGGATTCTGCCGGGTCGGTGGCTATCCTCCCGGCCGTCCATGTTCGCGGCGCGCCGACCCCGGAATGCGCCGGGACGCGCCGTCTGGCTGATCGCGCTCTGGTTGGCGCCGGCGGCCTACGGCGAGGAGGCTCGGGAAGAGGGCGGGAATTCTCCCACGGAGGCGGCGAACGCGCAGACGGAGGAGGCCCCGCCGCTCGGGCCCGACTGGGCCGGCCGGGTGGACTTCAGCTTCGCCTCCTCCTCGGGCAATGCCGAGGCCCGCTCCGCGGGGATCGGCGCGCGCGCCGCCCGCGAGGTCTCCGGCTTCCGGCTCACGCTCGACGGAGCGCTGCTCCGGGCCAGCACCGGCAAGGTCGTCCGCGAGGCGGTGGGTTCGCCGGAGGACTTCGAGGTGCTGCGAAGCGTCAGCAGCCAGGTCTCGGCGGACCGGACCCACCTGCGGGCCGAGGTCTCGGAAGCGGGCGGCGCGGCGAGCGGACCGGGGATCCACTATTTCGGCGCCGCCGGGTGGGAACGCGACGGGCCGGCCGGGCTCAAGCGGCGCATGGAGATGACGGCCGGGATGCAGGCCCGATTCGGCGAGGAGACCGGCCTCACCTCGCCGGTCGAAATCGGAGCCGGCCTCTCGCTCACGAACCAGGTGGACGAGGTCCGGGACGCGGAGGCGGCGGCGACCTCGCTCGGGCTGCGGGTCGACTGGAAGTCCTCGGGCAGGATCGGCGACGCCGAGGCGGCGCTGGCGGCGGCCTCGACATGGAACCTGGGAACCCGCGACGACCTCCGCCTCGACGTGACCGGAAGCGTGGCGATGGCGCTGACTTCGCGACTGGCCTTCCGCTCGTCGCTCCAGGTCCTTTACGACACCCGGCCGGCGCTCGAGCGGGTCCCGCTGGCGATGACGGAGAACGGGCCGGAAACCGGGACGGTCCTCGTTCCCCGCGGACGGGTCGACGCGATCCTGCTCACCACCCTGGCATGGCGGTTCGGCGAATGAGGGACGGACTCCGGGTGTCGGGCGGCGCGTCAGCGAGCAACGGGCCGCGCCCGGGAGCCCGCGGGTGACGGGTCACCGGGTCGTGGTCCTCGGGCCGCAGATGGGAGACGTCTCCCTCCAGGAGGGGCTCCGGGCGCTGGACCCGCCGGCGGGACCGGTCGCCGACATCACCGTCGGCTGGCGGGAGACCGAACCGGTGCGGCGGGAGGTCGACCGCGAGATCGAGGGGTTCGGGCGCGACCCGGCGCCGCTGCTCATAGGCGAGCGGGTGGGGCGCGTCTTCGACGCCGACCCCGAGCTGAAGCGCGCGCATCGCGAACTCCAGGACGGACTGCTGGCGGAGGAGCGCCTCTACCGCGTCCGGCTCGGGCAGGCGGTGGAGGCCGCCCACCAGGTGGATCGGCTGTCGGTGGACGAGCGCTACCGCGACCCCTACGCGAGAGCCGCCTGGGAATCGATCCTGGCGGTGGACCGGATGCACCTCGACTACCACGAGTCGCTCTGGCGGGAGTTCCAGGACGCTTTCCGGCCGGACGAGCGGCCGGCGCTCCGGAAAGAGAAGCAGGAGGTCGAGGCGATCCTCGCCGACGCCGCCGCGGTGGTGCTGACCGGCGGGCACGTGGCGGTGATCCGGAACCGGCTTCGGCTCCTCGGGCTCGGCGCCGCGCTGTCGCAACTCCCGGTGCTCACCTGGTCCGCCGGGGCGATGGTGTTGACGCCGCGCGTCGTCCTGTTCCACGATCGGCTCCCCTACGGATCGGTGCGGCCCGAGATCCTCGGCGAGGGGCTGGGAGTGCTGCCGGGGGTGGCCTTCTTTCCCGATGCGGGCGCGCGGTTGGACCTCGACGACCGGCTCAGCCTGCGCGAACTGGCCGGGCGGATCGCGCCGGATCGGGCGGTGCTGATCGACCCGGAGGACCGGCTCGTGCGGGACGGCGAGCGCTGGAGCGGTTCGGCCGGGGTCCGGACGCTGACGGCGGAAGGGACGGTGGAAATCGTCGCGCAACTGGAGGGCGGGGCCGCCGGATGAACCAGGCCCGGAGTCTCGCGATCCACGAACTGGAGATCGCGGGCGCCTCGCCCGAGGCGGTGGCGCAATTCGTCGAGACCCACGAGTTCCCGATCCGGGACGGGCCCCACACCACGTTCGTGTTCCGGGGCGCCGCCGATTCCGTCCTGCTGGGCCACTGGCTGTTCGGGACCGCCGCGGCGCGCGAGATGGAGCGCCTGGCGGACTCCGACCTCTGGTTCGTCACGCTGGATCTTCCTCCCGGCTCGCGCGTGGAGTACCGCTTCCAGCGGATGCGGGGGGCGCAGGCCGAGTGGATCCTGGACCCGCTGAATCCCCGGACCGTCCGGGATCCGTTCGGCGTCTGGTCGGTGTGTCACGGCGCCGGCTACCAGCGCCCCTCCTGGACGATGGAGAACCCGGCGGTGGGCGGGGGCGAGGTGCGCGAGGTGGAGATCGGGGGAGGGCCGGGACGGAGCGCCGTCCAGGTCTACACGCCGGTCGGGTTCCGGGGCTCGAGGCGGTATCCGCTGCTGGTGGTCCTCGACGGAGCGGACTACCTGCGCTACGCCAGCGCCCGCGTGGTGCTCGACAACCTGATCGACCGCCGGGACATCCCGCCGCTGATCGCGGCGTTCGTGAACCCCAGGAAACGCATCCTCGACTACACGAACAGCGCCGAGTTCGCGGCGTTCCTCGTCGAGCGGCTGGTTCCCGATCTGGGGCGCCGGTTCCCGTTGCGCGAGCGCCCCGACGACCGGGGGCTCATGGGCGCGGGCCTGGGCGCGGTGGGGGCGTTGACAACGGCCTGGCGATACCCGGACTTCTTCGGGAAGCTGTGCCTCCAGTCGGGTTCCTTCGCGTTCACCGAGGTGGGGCCCAACACCCGCACCACGCTCCTCGATCCGGTGGTGGACTTCGTGAACTCCTACCGGCGGGCGCCGAAGCCGGTGGCCTCCCGCGTGTTCGTGAGCTGCGGCGTCTACGACCCGCTCATCTACGAGAACCGCTCGCTGACGCCCCTGCTGCGGGAGAGCGGCATGGATGTCCGGTTCGTGGAGAGCCCGGACGGCCACAACTGGGAGAACTGGCGCGACCGGCTCCGGGTCGGGCTCTCGTGGCTGTTCCCGGGCCCGATCTGGCTCTACTACCGGTGACGGTCACGCGCGCCGGGGCGGAGGCCCCCCACCGGCTCGACGAGGCGCTCCCCCGGCGCGGGTCGGGCTCGGTGAAGTGGGAGTACGCGGAGGGGTCGGCGGCGCGCGGTTCGTCGCTCGCGCCGGTGGACCCCGAGGCGGGCATCCTCCCGATGTGGGTCGCGGACATGGACTTTCCCTGCCCCGAGGTCGTGGTGGAGGCCATCCGCGAGCGGCTGCGCCACCCGGTCTTCGGCTACACCGCGGAGCGGCCCGGGTTCGCCGAAGCGTTCTGCGACTGGGTCGCCGGACGGCACGGGTTCCGGCCGCAGCCGGAGTGGATCACGCCGACCGAGGGGATCGTGCCCGACCTGGGGATGCTGGCGAACACCCTGGCGGAGGGAGCCGGCGTCATTCTCCATCCGCCGGTCTACCACCCCTTCTTCGGAGCGGTGCGCAACGCCGGCGCGCGCGTCGTGTCCTGTCCGCTCCGCCGGGAACGCGGTCCCGGCAACCCCTACCGGCTGGACCTGGAGCGGTTCGACCGGCTGGCGGCGGAACCGGAGAACCGGCTCACGTTCCTCTGCAATCCGCAGAACCCGGTGGGGCGGGTCTGGCGACGCGAGGAGCTCGAGGAGTTCGCCCGGATCGCGACGCGGCGCGGGGTCTTCGTGGTGGCGGACGAGATCCACGGGGACCTGATGCTCTCCGGTCGCCGGTTCACGCCCTGGCTCAGCGTGGCCGGCGTGAACCCGAAGGGGACGATCGTGGCCTCGGCGCCGAGCAAGACCTTCAACCTGGCGGGGCTCAAGTGCTCCTGTCTGGTCACGCCCGACCCCGGCGTCCGCGAGAGAGTGCGGCGGGCGCGCGACCGCCGGGGCGCCTACGGGGTGAACCCGCTGAGCGCGGCGGCGGCGGAGGCCGCCTGGCGGGGCGGCGGCCCCTGGCTGGACGAGGTCTTGGCCTACATCGGGGACAACGCCGACCGGCTCGCCGGGTTCTTCGCCGAGCGGCCGGCGCTGGGCGTCGGGGTCACGCCCCTGGAGGGGACCTACCTGGCGTGGCTGGACTTCCGGCGCAGCGCCGCGCCGGACGACAGCCTGGAGGCGTGGCTCCTCGACCGGGCGCGGGTCCGGGTCGAGGACGGCCGGATCTTCGGGAGCGGCGGCGAGGGCTTCGCACGGCTCAACCTGGCCTGCCCCCGCCCGCTGCTGGACGAGGCGCTCGCCCGGATCGAACGCGCGCTCGGATAGCCGGAGGGCCCGGCGCGCCGCGCTACTGGCGCGCCGCCCGTTCGCCGAGGAAGTCGTTCCAGGCGTGCGGGCGGAGCGTTCCCGAAGGATGGCTGACGAGCGCGGTGACGATGTGGCGGGCCAGTGAGGGATCGGTGATCAGGGGCACGCCGCGGTCCACCGCGCGCCGGCGGACGAGGTACCCGTCCGGGCGCCCCTCCGGGTCGTAGGCGACCGGGACGTTAACGACGAGGTCCACCTCGCCGTCATCGATCAGGTCGAGCGCGCTCTGGGCGCCCGGAGTCCCGAACCCCGGGCCCAGCGGGCGGCCTTCCTGACGGACGCGCGTGACCTCGGTGTTCTCGACGCCGTTCTCGCGGAGCACCCGGCTGGTGCCGCTGGTCGCGTAGATCTTCAGGCCCAGCTCCTCGACCATGGTCCGCGCGGTGCGGAGGAAGCGGTGCTTCCAGCGGGGCGGCCCGAGCGAGAGCAGCACTCCCCGCCGGGGCCGGCGAAACCCGGTGGACATGAGGCCGTGGAGCAGCGCCTCGTGGAACGAGCCGCCAAGACAGCCCACCTCGCCGGTGCTCGCCATTTCGACGCCGAGGAGGGGGTCCGCCCCGAGGAGCCGGGAGAAGGAGAACTGGGGCACCTTGACGCCCACATGCTCCAGCTCGTACATCGGCCGGTGGTCCATGCCGGGATCCTCGCCGAGCATGATCCGGGTCGCCGCCCGCGCGTAGTTCCGCCCGGTCACCTTCGAGACGAAGGGCAGGCTCCTGGAAGCGCGCAGGTTGCACTCGATGACCTTCACGATGCCGTCGCGGTGCAGCATCTGGATGTTGCAGGGCCCGGTCACGCGGAGATGGCGCGCGATCTCGGTGGCGATGCGGCGGGCCTGCCCGAGGGTGGGGATCGTCATGTCCACCGGCGGGAGAACGAGCGTGGCGTCGCCGCTGTGAACCCCGGCGTCCTCCACGTGCTCGCTGAGCGCCCACAGCACGACTTCCCCGTCGCGGGCCACCAGGTCGATCTCGATCTCGCGGGCGTCCTCCTCGAACCGGGAGATCACCACCGGATGCTCGGGCGAGATCGCCTTCGCCTTGCGGAGGATGCGGCGCAGCTCGTGCTCCTCGTGCGCCACCGACATCGCGGCGCCGCTGAGGACATAGCTGGGGCGGACCAGCACCGGGAACCCGCCGAGCGACTCCACGATCCCGCGGGCGTCCCGGACATCGGTCACGTGGGCCCACTTCGGCTGGTCCACGCCGATCTCGTCGAGAAGCGCGGAGAACTTGTTCCGGTCCTCGGCGCGGTCGATGTCCTCGGCCGCGGTTCCCAGGATCGGAACCCCGGCGTCGTGAAGCCGCATCGCCAGCCGGTTCGGGATCTGCCCGCCCATGCTCACCACAACGCCGTCGGGCCGCTCCTTGGCGACCAGGTCGAGGACCGATTCGACGCTCACCTCGTCGAACACCAGCTTGTCGCAGATGTCGTAATCGGTGCTGACCGTCTCCGGGTTGTAGTTCAGCATCAGGGTTTCGCAGCCCAGCCCGGCCGCCGCCTGGACCGCGTTCACGCAGCACCAGTCGAACTCGACCGACGACCCGATCCGGTAGACGCCGGAGCCGATCACCAGGATCTTGCGGCGGTCGGAGTCGCGGGAGGCCGCCTCATCCCCGATCGCGTGGTACGTCGAGTAGAGGTAGTTCGTCTCGGCCGGGAATTCCGCCGCGAGGGTGTCGATGCGGGCCAGCCGGGGCGCCAGGTCCGCCTCGGCGCGGGCCTTCGTCGTGCTCCCTCGCGGCTGGCCGGTCAGGGCGTCGAGGGACTCGTCCGAGAAGCCCTGCTCCTTCGCCCGCCGCAACAGCTCCGGCGGCAGCGGCGAGCCGGTGTTCTCGACCTCCGCCTCGGTGCGCATCACATCGGCGACGCCGGCGAGGAACCAGGGATCGATCCGCGTCAACTCGTGGATCCGGTCGAGGGTCGCCTCGACGTTGTCCTCATCCACCGCGCGCCGCAGCGCGGCGGCGAGGGCGAACACTCGCCGGGGGGTGGCGTGAACCAGCTCGTCCTCGAGCGCGTCGAACCGGAACGCCCGGGACTCGAGGCCGCGGATCCCGATGTCGAGCATGCGCAGCGCCTTCTGGAGCACTTCGGGGAAGGTCCGGCCGATCGCCATGACTTCGCCCACCGACTTCATCTCGCTCCCGATGCGGGTGTGGGCGTCCTGGAACTTGCCGAGGTCCCAGCGGGGCGCCTTCATGACCAGGTAGTCGAGCGCGGGCTCGAAGAAGGCGCTGGTGACGCCGGTGACCCGGTTCTTCAGCTCGGGGAGCTCGAAGCCGAGCCCGAGCTTCGCCGCGACGTAGGCGAGCGGGTAGCCGGTGGCCTTGCTCGCGAGCGCCGAGGAGCGCGAGAGCCGGGCGTTCACCTCGATGACCCGGTACTCGGGGGCGTTCGGGTTCAGCGCGAACTGGACGTTGCACTCCCCGACGATCCCGAGGTGCTGGACGACCTGGATCGAGACGGTGCGGAGAAGCTGGTACTCCTCGTCGTTCAGCGTCTGCGACGGCGCCACCACGAACGACTCGCCGGTATGGATCCCCATGGGGTCCATGTTCTCCATGTTGCAGACGGTGATGCAGGCGCCCGCCCGGTCGCGCACGACCTCGTACTCGATCTCCTTCCAGCCCCGCAGCGACTCCTCGACGAGCACCTGCGCGTCCTCGCCCCCGACGCCCCCGAAGATGTTCGTGAGCGCCCGGTCGAGTTCCTCCTGCGTCTCGACGATCGCGCTTCCCCGGCCGCCGAGCGCGAAGCCGATCCGGAGCATGAGCGGGAGGCCGATCTCCGCCGCGGCGGCAAGGGCCTCGTCCGGGCTGTGGCACGCGCGGCTCCTCGCGGTGAGCACGCCGATCTCGGCGAGCCGCGCGTTGAAGCGCCCGCGGTCCTCGCTGTCGCGGATCGAGCGGACCGGGGTTCCCAGCACCTGGATCCCCGCCTCCCCGAACCACTTCTCGAGCGCCAGCCCGCAGTTCAGCGCCGTCTGGCCGCCGAACGAGAGCGCGACTCCATCCACCCCCTCGCGCTCCGCGACCTGACGGACCAGATCGGGGGTCACCGCGTTCAGGTAGAGGCGGTCGGCCATTCCCTCGCTGGTCTGGATCGTGGCGATGTTGGGGTTCACCAGAACGGTGGAGACCCCCTCCTCGCGGAACGCCTTGATGGCCTGGGAGCCGGAGTAGTCGAACTCCCCCGCCTGCCCGATCTGGAGCGCGCCGGAGCCCAGGACGAGGATCGACCGGGGGAAATCGGCCCGGGTCTTCAATCGCCGCTCCCGGGAGTCCCGCACTCGGCGAGAAAGTCGTCGAACAGCGAGGCGGTGTCCTCGGGGCCGGGGCGGGCCTCGGGATGGAACTGGACGCTGCGGAAGGGGCGTTCGAGCGACCGGACGCCCTCGTTGGTGCCGTCGTTCAGGTTGCGGAACCAGGGCGCCCAGCCGGCGGGCAACCGATCCTCGTCCACCGCGTAGCCGTGGTTCTGGCTGGTGATGTAGCAGCGGCCGGTGAGGAGGTTCTGAACCGGCTGGTTCACGCTGCGGTGGCCGTAGGGGAGCTTGAAGGTGCGGGCCCCGGCGGCGAGGGCCAGAAGCTGGTTCCCGAGGCAGACGCCCAGAATCGGGCCGGGGAACCAGTCCATGACGCGCCGCAGCTCCCTGGCGAGGCCACCCAGGTCGGCGGGATCCCCGGGACCGTTGCCGATCAGGATCCCATCGGCCTTTCGCGCCGCCTCCTCGAGCGGATCCAGCCCCGAGACCCGGTGAACCCGGGCTCCCCGCTTCACGAGCGACCGGACGAGATTGTCCTTCGCGCCGACATCCACCAGCAGCACGCGGGGACCGTCCCCCTCGCCGTGATCTTCCGGCCGGGCGGGGACGACCTGTTCGAAGACCTCGCGGGTCATCTCCACCGAGGCGGCGTCCGACGGAGGCGCCGGAGCCGCCGGGTAGAGGAGGCCCCGCATCGTCCCCGACTCCCTGAGCCGCATCGTCAGGGCCCGGGTGTCCACTCCGGAAACCGCCGGAACGCCCTCGGAGGCGAGCCAGTCGCCGAGGCGGCGGGCGCTCGTATGGTGGCTGGGCGCGGTCTCGTGGCGCTGGACGACGAGTCCCTGGACCTGGATGCGCGCGGACTCGAAGGGGCCGGCGATGGAGCCGGGCGGTCGGGGCGCCGGGACCCCGTAGTTCCCGATCAGCGGGTACGTCAGGACGAGGATCTGACCCCGGTAGGACGGGTCGGTGAGCGCCTCCACGTAGCCGGCCATTCCGGTGTTGAAGACGACCTCTCCCGCCACCGCATGATCCGGGCGCCCGAACGAGAGACCGTCGTACTCGGCGCCGTCCTCGAGCCGGAGCCGCATGGGCCGGGGGGACGAAACGCCGGGGCCCGGATCGCCGACAGTTCGCGAATCCGGTTCCGGGCTCAAATCGGCGCGGATCCTAGCAGTCCGCTGACGAAGTCACGCGGCGTTCCAGCGGCGATGCACGCGACTTCATCAACGAACTGCTCGCAGTCCACTGGCAAAGTCACACGACCCGGTTCTCCCGGCGGGGGCTCGGGCGGCGATGGCCCCCACCGGAAGGACTGGCCCCGGCCGAGCCCGGCCCCTGCGGGGCGCTCATCGGTGCGTTTTCGCCCGGGATTTGACCGGATTCAGAGGCCCATCGGCTGGTAGAGTTGGAGCGAATGTTCTGCGGGCGCCGACACATGCCGGGTGGGCCACCAGCCCGTTGACAAAGTCCCGCGGCCCGGTTCTCCCGGTAGGGGCTCGAGCGGCGATGGCCCCCACCGGGAGGACTGGCCCCGCCCGAACCACGCCCCTTCGGGGCGCTCATCGTTGCGTTCACTCGGCATCCCGATGCCGGTTCTCCCGGTAGGGGCCCTCCCTCACGCGCCTTGTCGGCCGGGCGCCTCACCGCTCTCGGCGCTGCACGCGACTTCGTCAACGGACTGCTATGGTGCGCGCCGGAGCGACCAGGGGGTCCGACATGAACCGATCTTCCATCATCCTGACCGCGGGCGTCCTTGTCGCCGCCTCGGCCGCGCTGGCCCAGCAGCGGCCGGTGGTCCACTTCACCGCCTCCGATGATCGCGCGTTCGCCAGCGCGCGCATCACCGTGGACGGGAGCGCCCAGGAAAGCTCCACGGTCTCGGTGACGCTGACCTCCCCCTCGGGGAGCGCCGAGACGCTCGAAATGGAGCGCGACGGAGCGCGTCACACCTGGGTCGGCCAACTCCCCGAGGCGGGGACCTGGCGCGTCGAGGCGGTTCTGGAGGGACGGGACGGACGCCAGACGAATGACGCGTCCCTGACGCTCTCGGCGGGCGAGCCGACCTGCAGCGTCTCGCTCAGCGGTCCCGAAGAGGCGACCTCCTACCTGGAGTCCCTGATCACCGTGAACGTCTGCGCCTCCGAGGCCGTCTCCGGGGACCTCGCGCGTTACGTCCGGGTCATGCAGGACGGCGTGCAGGTGGCCGCGCTCAACGCCACCGAGCAGTGCGAGCGCTCCTTCACCCTTCCCGGAAGCGGCGCCTTCGAGGCCATCGCCGAGATCACCGATGACCGGGGGACCACCGCGACCTGCTCGAGCAACGACGTGGATATCGAGGCGATCCACGCCGGCTACTGGCTCCTGGGAGACGTGGTCACCGGGCTCTACCGCACGACGCAGTCCACGATCGTTCCCGACGACGCGGCAGCGCCCTTCGGGGGGGCCGCGGTGGGCGTCACGATCTCGCACAATGCGGCCGCCGAGGACTACACCGCCTTCACGGCGCGCGCCGCCGCAGCCGTCGGCCTGAACGAGTGGTTCGGAACCACCTTCGACGCGATCGTCACCCGCCACAACGATGTCGGGTTCTTCGGCGCCGGGGTGGGGCTGTGGGGCCTCGGCAACTCCACCCTCCTCGACGCGGCGGTCATCGCCACCGGGGGGCTCCACGTGAACAACTACTACTACCAGGCGGGCCAGACCCAGGTCTTCGGCGAATTGCGGCTCTTCGCCCGCCACGCCACCGACTGGTCGAACCACTACGCGGCGCTCGTCGGCATCCGGACGAACTTCCGCCCGCTGCACAAGCTCCAGGTCCGGCCGTCGAATTGACCAGTCCGTCGAATTGACAGATTGACCCGGACACGGCCGCTCCAGGGCGCGGGAGGGCTCTTCGCCGCCCTCATCGCGGTGCGCCTCGTGGTCGCCCTGGCCCCGGCGGATCCGCTGATCGCGGGGGTCCCTCTCGGCATCGTCCTCGAGTTCGGCGTCGTGGCCGCCGCCACCGGCGTCCTCGCGATCGCTTCGCGCGCCGCCTTCCGTGACGATGAAGGCTGAGCCCCGGGAGACTCCGGTCGCGCTCCGCGGAACCGCGGACGGTCCTCTCGCATGACGCTCGCGGTCGTCGGCCTGTATCTGGCCATCGTCATCGGGGTCGGCCTCGCCGCGCGTCGTCGCGGGGACAGCGGCGGCGCCGGCGGCGAGGGGTACTTCCTGGCCGGCCGCTCCATCGGCCCCTTCGTCCTGCTCATGACGCTGTTCGGGACGAACATGACGGCGTTTACGATCCTGGGGGCCTCCGGCGAGGGCTACCGCCAGGGGCTCCGGGTGTTCGGGCTCATGGCCACGAACTCCACCATCGTGATCCCGTTGACGTTCCTCGTCATCGGCGTTCCGCTGTGGCGGCTGGGGAAGCGGCACGGCTTCGCCACCCAGGCCGAGTTCTTCAGCGCCCGCTACGGGTCGCCGGCGCTCGGGCTGCTGATCCTGGGCTCGACGCTGCTCTGGCTGGTCCCCTACGTCCTGATCGGAGTCCAGGGCGGCGGCGCCGCGCTGGCCGCGATCGTGGGGCCGGAGTCCGGATTCCCGACGTGGGTCGGGAGCCTCGCGATGTGCGTCGTCGTGCTCGCCTACCTGGTGGCCGGCGGCATGCGCAGCACCGCGATCGTGAACACCTTCCAGACGTTGGTGTTCATGGTGGTCGCCGGGCTCGCGTTCGTCGTGATCACCCAGGGACTCGGCGGGTTCGCCGAGGCGGCGGCGCGGCTGAAGGCGACCTCGCCCGAGCTGTTCGAGCTGACGCGTTCGCGGAAGGACTGGATCCAGACCGCGACCTACCTGTTCGTCCCGCTCTCGACCTCCTGTTTCCCGCACATCTTCGGCCACTGGATGTCCGCCCGGAGCGCCTCCACGTTCCGGCTGTCGCTGCTGGCGTACCCGGCCTGCATCGCGCTCGTGTGGTTCCCGTGCGTCGCCCTTGGCGCGCTGGGCAGGCTCGAGGCTCCGGACGGCGCATCCGGGCCGATCATCATCCTGCTGATCCAGGAGCACGCCGGGAGCCTGCTCGCCGGCTGCCTGGCGGCGGGCGTCTTCGCCGCCATCATGTCGTCGCTCGATTCGCAGACGCTCTCGGTGGGGACGATGATGACCCGGGACGCGGCGCCGCGGCTGGGGTGGATCGCCTCCCGCGTCCGGGGACGGGAGGAGCTGGCGGGCCGGGTCTTCGTGGGCTTCTTCCTGGTCGTGGTGTTCGCCCTCAGCCTGGTCTCCAACCAGACGGTCTACAGCCTCGGGGTCTGGGCCATGTCGGGCTTCACCGCGCTGTTCCCGGTGCTGTTCGCCTCGATCTACTGGAAGCGAACCACCGCAGCCGGCGCCGCGGCCGGAGTCCTCGCCGGGATGGGGATGTGGCTCTACTTCTTCGTGTCCTCCCGCGGCGCCCCCGGCTGGACGGTCGGCGACTCGGGAGTCGAGCCGGCGGCGGCGATCGTCCTGACTTCGGCGGTGGCGCTCATCGTTGTGTCCCGGCTCACCCGGGCGCCCGATCCGGAGCGGCTCTCGCGTTTCTTCGCCGCGGGCTGACTCTCCCGGTTCGGTCCGGATCGCCGCCGGGCGCATAGGATTCGGCCCGTGAGACTGCGCCGGGCCTGTGTCGTAATGCTCCTGGCCGCCCCGGCGGCCGGACAGGAACCGCTCCCTCCCGGGGAGCGCCTCTTCCACACCTTCTCCATCGCCGCCGTCGACCGCGAGACGGGCGAAGCGGGCGTCGGGGTGACGACGCGGAATCCCTGCGTCGGCAACGGCGTTCCCTGGGTTCGCGCCGGGGTGGGCGCGGTGGCGACCCAGGCGCGCACCCGGACCCAGTACGGGAAGGAGCTGCTCGACCTGCTGGCGGCGGGGATGACGCCCGAAGAGGCGCTGGCCGCGCGGCTCGCGGCGGACGATGGCGCCCGGTTCCGCCAGATCGGCGTCGTGGGGCTCACCGGAGGCGCCGCGCAGCACACCGGGTCCGAGGCCAGCGGCTGGGCCGGCCACCGGTCCGGCCCCGACTACGCGGCGCAGGGGAACATCCTGGTGGGACCGGAGGTCGTGGACGCAGTGGCGGAAGACTTCGAAGCGACCCGCGGTACCGGACGCTCGCTCGCGGACCGGCTGGTGTCGGCGCTCGAGGCGGGGCAGGCCGCCGGAGGCGACATGCGCCGCGGCCGACGGCAGTCGGCGGCCGTTATGGTCGCCGACCCGCGCGAGGGCGGTTCGCGCCGGGACGACCGGATCTCGACGAACCTCCAGGTCTGCGAACACCCCACCCCCATCGCGGAACTCCGCCGGGTCCATGACGCGGTCGCGGAGAAACTGGGCTACCGGACCCTCCAGATGTTCGCGGGGCGCGATGTGCTCCAGCTCCGCGCGCTCATCGAGGAGACCGGTTGCGCCGGGAGGGACTGGGACTCGGGAATCGGCGACCGGGAAGCGGCCGGGACGCTCCGCGTCTTCGACGCCTCGCTCGCGGGGGCGGTGGACGCCTGCCGGACCCGCTACGGGCTCTCGACTCCGAACCACGGCGGTTCGCCGCCGGGGCTCGCCGATGCGGAGTTCGTCGCGACGCTGTGGGAGCGGATCGAGGGCGAGGGACGGGGGGACGCGGTCCGCGCCCGGCTGGCGCCGCTGCTGCGCATCACCCGATGAGTCCCGACGCCCAGCCCACCGCCGCCGGACGCCCGGTCCGGATCGACCTGCGGTCGGACACCGTGTCGCGCCCGACCGAGGCCATGCGGGCGGCGATGGCCGCCGCCCCGGTAGGGGACGACGTGTACCGGGACGACCCCTCGGTGCGGCGCCTCGAGGAGCGGACCGCCGAGGTCCTCGGCAAGGAGGCGGCGGTCTTCACGCCCACCGGGACGATGAGCAACCAGATCGCGCTCCGCTGCCAGACCGAGCCCGGGGATCTGGTGCTCGCGGAGACGAATGCCCACGCCTACCTCGTGGAGTCCGGCGGACCCGCCGCGCTGTCGGGCGCCACCGTCGTGGGGCTCCCCGGACGCCGCGGAGCGTTCACCGCCGACCAGGTCCGGTCCGCGGTGCGGACGCCCCACCCGCTGGTTCCGGCGGCCTGCTACCCGGTTCCGCGCCTGGTCGCGGCCGAGAACACCCACAACGGCGCCGGGGGCGCCGTGTGGCCGCCCGGAGCGCTGCGGGAAACAGCCGAGACCGCGCGCGAACTCGGACTCGCGACCCACCTCGACGGGGCGCGGCTCTGGCACGCGACCGCCGCTACCGGGATCCTCGAGCGGGAGTGGGCCGCGCCGTTCGACACGGTGAGCGTCTGCTTCTCGAAGGCGCTGGGCGCGCCGATGGGGTCGTGCCTCGCCGGCGACCGGTCGATCATCGAGCGCGCCCGGCGTTTCCGCCAGTTGTTCGGCGGGGGCTTCCGGCAGGCGGGGATCGTGGCGTCGGGGGCGCTCCACGCGCTCGAGAACCACCGCGAGCGGCTCCCGGAGGACCACCGGAGGGCCCGGCGGCTGGGCGAAGGCCTGGCCGAGCTTCCGGGAATCGTCGTGGATGTCGACGGGATCGAGACGAACATCGTGCGGTTCGGAACCGACGGGGTGAACGCCTTCCGGCTCGCGGAAGAGCTGCTGGACCGGGAAGTGGCGGTCCTTCCCGCGTCGGATTCGGCGATGCGGGTCATCCCGCACCTCCAGATCAGCGACGCCGACGTGGAGGACGCCCTCGCCGCCTTCGCCGAGTCTCTCGAGGTTCTGCTCGGAGCGAAGACCGGAGCGGCGTAGAAACCCGTCCGGGGGGGCCGGGGGCCCGGGTCAGGCGCCGGCCGGGCCCGCTTCCTCGCCCGCTTCCTCAAACGCCGCGCCGAGGCGCTCGATGGCCTCGGGAATCCGGGCGAGCGGGACGTGGCTGAACGAGAGCCGCAGCGTCCGGCGGGCGAGCGGGATCCCCGGATCCGCGAAGAACGGACGGCCGGCGACGAAGGCGACCCGGTGACGCTCGACCGCGCGCTCGAGCAGCGCCTCGGTGTCGGTATCGGTCTCGATCCAGAGGAAGAAGCCGCCATCGGGACGCACCGCCGGGCTCCCGCCGGGGAACCCGGCGAGCGCGGAGAGCATCGCGTCGCGCTTCGTCCGGTAGAGGTCGCGCGACCGGTCGACCTGGCGGTCGAGCGCCCCGGACTCGGCGTAGGCGAGCGCGAGGCGCTGGACCAGCGCTCCGGAGCACTGGTCGGAGCCGAGCTTGAGCAGCCCGAAGCGGGCCACCAGTTCGGGATCCGCGACGACCCAGCCGAGGCGGAGCCCGGGACCGAAGATCTTGGAGAAGGTGTGGACGAAGACGACGCGGTCCGGCGCCAGGGCCTTCAGCGCCGGAACGCGGGGGCCGCCGTAGCGGAGTTCGGCGTAGGCGTGGTCCTCGATCACCAGAACGTCCCGGCGTTCGCAGACCTCGAGGACCTGCTCGCGGCGGCGGGCCGTCCAGGTTCGGCCGGTGGGGTTCGAGTAGGTGGGGTTGGCGTAAAGCACCTTCGGCGCGGTCCCCTCGGCGGCGAGGCGACCGACGGCTTCATCGAGGGCCTCGGGGATCAGCCCGTCGCGATCACTCGTCACCGCGACCGGCCGGAGGCCGAGTTCCCGGGCGATGTGGAGGGTCGCCAGGTACGTGGGGTCCTCCACCAGCAGCGGGTCCCCGGGATCACAGAGCGCGTTCAGCGCGTGGCGGATCCCCTCGACCCCGCCGCTGACGACGAGCACCTCGTCGGGACGCGCCTCGACCGACTCGAGCCGGGCGGTGCGGTCGGCGAGGAACTCGCGGAGCGCGGTGACGCCGGGGTTCGGGGAGTAGTTCAGCGCCTCCGGGGCGTGTTCGGCGAGCACCCGCGACATCGCCTCGCGGGTCGCCTCCACCTGGAACACCCCGGGGTCGGGAAGGCCGCCGGCGAGCGAGATGACCCCCGGGCGCTCGGCGAGGCGCAGGATGCGGACGACCGCGTCCTCGCCGGCGATGCGATCGGCGGCGCGGGAGAACGCCGGACGTGATGCGCTCATCGGGCCGCGCTCCGGGCCGCCATCACCAGCGCCTTGAGCGCCTCCACGGTTTCGGGGACCTCGCGATTCACCACGACGTGGTCGTAGGCCGCGGCGCGCGGGATTTCGGCGCGGGCCGTCGAGAGCCGGCGCCGGACCTCCTCGCCCGACTCGCGGCCCCGGCCGGCGAGGCGCGCCTCGAGGTCCGAAAACCCCGGCGGGGCGATGAAGATGGTGACCGCGTCAGGGATCTCGCGCCGCAGCGCCTCGGCCCCCTGGACATCGACCTCGATGAGCAGGTCCCCGTCGTCGGCGGCGAGCGCGGCGCGGGATGTGCCGTAGCGGTATCCGTGGACCATCGCCCACTCTACGAAGGCGCCCCGGGCGATCAGCGCCCGGAACTCCTCCTCCGGGACGAAGTGGTAGTCCCGGCCGTCCTGCTCTCCCTTCCGGATGGGCCGGGTGGTGTGGGAGATCACGAACGCCAGGTCCGGAACCTCCGCGACCAGCCGCCGCAGGAGCGTCGACTTGCCGACCCCGGAGGGACCGGAGACGACGAAGAGCCGGGCCACCGCCGCTCAGCGAGTCGAAGAGGTCACGGCGAGGGAACGACCTCGAGGGCGAGGAGCGCGGTTTCGTCCTCCACCGTGATCTGACGCCTCGGAATGCGGTCGGAAAGGTCGGGTCCCGCCGGCCCCAGGGCGACGGCGAGCGTCTCGGCCCGGAAGTGCGGTTCGCGGGCGGCGGCGAGCGCGAGGAGCGAGTCGGCGCCGCTGCCGCCGTCGAGGAACACCCGCACCCGGGCGGTGTAGGGGAGGTCCAGGTCCTTCCGGAACGACTGGACGCGGTTCAGGAGCTCGCGGTACCGCCCTTCCTCGAGCAGCTCCGGAGTGAGCCGGGTGTCGAGACTCACCGCGACACGCCCGCCCGCGCCGGTGGCGCGGCGCCCGGCGTCCTCCTTCGGCGTGCGGGTCTCGACGATCAGGTCGTCCGGATCGAGTCGGACCACGGCGCCGGAGAGCTCGAGATCGAGCCGGCCGTCATCCCGCAGCCGGTCGCGGACTTCGCGGGCGGGAAGCGCCCCGAGCGCCTGCTGGACTTCCCGCATCCGCCTGCCGAGCCTCGGGCCCAGGCGGCGGAAGTCCGGCTTCACGACCACTTCGAGCGCGGCCTCGGGATCATCGGAGAAGCGGATCCCGCCGACGTTCAGCTCGTCGGCGAGGAGGTCGCGATGGGAGTCGAGCCGCTCCCGGAGCGCCGCGTCGGCCACCGAGACTTCGGCGGCGGCGAGCGGCTGCCGGACCCGGATCCCCTGCTCCTTGCGGAGGCGCAGCCCGAGCGACGCCACCTCGCGCACCAGCGCCATCTCCTCGTTCAGCCGGGCGTCGAGCGGGAAGACCGGCTCGGGCCAGTCGGTGAGGTGGACGCTCTCCGGCTCGGCGTCGCCGAACGGTCGCACCACCAGATTGCGGTGGATCTCTTCCGCGAGGAAGGGCGTCAGCGGAGCGGCGAGCCGGGAAAGCCGGACGAGGGTGTCGTAGAGCGTCCGGTAAGCGTCGGCGGTCTCCACCGGGTCGTCGCCTCCCCAGAAGCGGCGGCGGCTCCGCCGCACCCACCAGTTCGAGAGCGACTCGGCGAAACCCGAGAGCGAACGCGCCGCCTCGAAGCCGCGGAGCGACTCGAGGTGGCCGGTGATCTCGACGGTGGTCTCCTCGAGATGCGAGAGGATCCAGCGATCGAGGGGAGAGCGCGCCTCCGGCGGCCGCGCCTCGTCGTTCGAGGGGTCGAAACCGTCGATCGCGGCGTAGATCGTGAAGAACTGGTAGGTGTTCCGCAGCTTCAGGGGGAACTCGCGGGCGGCCTGGCGGACATTGGCGAGCGAGTGCCGCTTGTTCGCCCAGGGCGCCGCACCGGCGAGCAGCGACCACCGGAAGGCGTCGGCGCCGGCCTCGCGGAGCGTCTCCTCCGGCGGGGTGTAGTTCCCTCGGGACTTCGACTCCTTGCGGCCCTGGGGGTCGGTCACGTGGCCGAGCACCAGGCAGGAGCGGTAGGGGTGGGGATAGTCGGGGACCGGGATCCCGAGCCGCGAACAGGTGTCCTCGTCGAAGAGGAGCGTCGAGATCATGAGCAGCGAGTAGAACCAGCCGCGCGTCTGGTCGATCGCCTCGGTGATGTAGTCGGCCGGGAAGGTCTCGAGGAACCGCTCGCGGTTTTGGTGCGGAAAGCCCCACTCGGCGAACGGCATGGCGCCGGAGTCGAACCAGCAGTCGATGACCTCGGGGACCCGCCGGTAGGTTCCGGGCTCGCCCGGGTTCCGCCAGGTGACGTGGTCGACCCAGGGCTTGTGGACCATCAGGTCGGGATCGAGTTCGGGGCGGCGCTCCTTTTCTTCCCGAAACGCCGCGAAGGCCTCGGGGTTCTTCGCTTCGATCTCGGCCACCGAGGCCGGCATCTCGATCCGGCCGGTCTCGTCGTTCACCCAGACGTTCAGCGGGGTGCCCCAGAAGCGCTCGCGCGACAGCGCCCAGTCCACGTTGTTCCGCAGGAAGTCGCCGAACCGGCCCTCGCGGATGTGGTCGGGGAGCCAGTGGACGGCGTTGCTGTTCCGGAGCGCCGCGTCCTTCCGGCGCGTCGTGCGGATGAACCAGGCGGGGCGGGCGTACTGGATCAGCGCGTCCTCGTCGGCGCGCCAGCAGAAGGGGTATTCGTGGCGGAACGTCGCGTCGTGGAGGAGCCGTCCCTCCTCGCGCAGCCGGCGGATGATCCGCCCGTCGGCGTCCTTGACCCACGTCCCCTCGAGCCAGGCCGCCTCGGAGGTGAACCGCCCGTCGGGGCCGACCGCGCACGGGAGCGGGATCTCCGCCTCGTTCTCGTAGGCGGCGACCGTCGCGCGGTGGAGGTCGTGGTCCACTTCGCCGAAGGCCGGCGCCTCGTGCACCAGCCCGGTTCCCTGGTCGAGCTCCACGAACGGAGCGGCGAGCACCCGCCAGAACGCGGGGATCCGGGACCCATCCGGGAGGCGTCCCTCGAGGTCGCTCCAGGTCTTCCAGTAGTCGTCGAACGGCGGCCGGTAGCGGCGTCCCACGAGTTCCTCTCCGGCGAACCTGCGGAGGACTCTCAGGGGGCGGCCGATTTCGGCGGCGACCGCCTCGCGCCGCTCGGCGGCGACCACCAGGCGGCGCGCCGGGCCATCTTCGGGACGGTCCTCGACCTCCTCGTAGCGGGCGCCCGGGCGGACCGCGGCGTAGAGGTTCGAGGGCAGCGTCCAGGGCGTCGTGGTCCAGACGAGCAGCGAGAGCCCCGGGTCGTCCACCAGCGGCAGCGTCACGTAGACGGCGGGGTCATCGACTTCGCGGTAGCCGAGCCCGACCTCGGCGGAGGACAGCGCGGTGCCGCCCTGGGCCCACCACCAGACGACCTTCTCGCCCCGGTAGAGGAGCCCCTTGCGGTGGAGCTCGGAGAGCGCCCACCAGACGCTCTCCACGTAGGCGCGGCGGTAGGTGACGTAGGCGCCGTCGAGGTCCACCCAGTGTCCGATGCGCGAGGTCATCTCCTCCCAGTCGCGGATGTACCGGAAGACGCTCGCCATGCAGCGCTCGACGAAGGGCCCGACGCCGTACGCCTCGATCCCCGCGCGGCCGTGGATCCCGAGCTCCTTCTCGACCTCGACCTCGACCGGAAGGCCGTGCGTGTCCCAGCCGGCGATCCGTTCGGCGTAGCGGCCGCGCATCGTCTGGAAGCGCGGGAAGATGTCCTTGAACACCCGGGTCAGGACATGGCCGTTGTGGGGCCGCCCGTTGGCCGTCGGAGGGCCATCGCGCCAGACCCAGGGCCTGGCGCCCTTGCGGCGCTCGACCGAGCGCTCGAAGACCCGGCGCTCGCGCCAGAAGGCGGCGATCTCGGCCTCGGCGGCCGTCACCTCGGCGACGGGGCGGGCGGGCAGGAACAGGGACACGGCGATCAGGCGACGACAGGCGGGAACCGCAACGGCCGGCGGGCCTCCGCAGCGACGCGCCTCGAGGGCTCGCGTCCCCAACGGGACTCGAACCCGTGTTTTCGCCGTGAAAGGGCGACGTCCTGGGCCACTAGACGATGGGGACCCGAATTGGTAGGCCGTGCAGGCATCGAACCTGCGACATCTCGCTTAAAAGGCGAGCGCTCTGCCAACTGAGCTAACGGCCCGAGCGAGGAGGGGAACCGGGAATGGTAGCAGTGAAAGAGCGCGCCGGCGGCCCCCTTGCAGGGGCCGTCAGGCCTCCTCGGTGAGCGCGGTCACCGGAGTCCTCAGGCGGGCGAAACAGGAGGCGCGTTCGGGGCCGGTTCCGGCCAGGGAGACCGGGACCTGGACGAGTTCCTCGAGCGCGTCGAGGTAGGCGCGGGCCTCCTCCGGGAGGTCTTCGAGCCGGGTCACGCCCGCGGTGGGGCGGGACCAGCCGGGGAGGGTGCGGTACTCGGGCTGACAACGGGAGAGCGCCCCGAAAGCGCCCGGAAACTCGTCCACCGGTTCGCCGTCGAGGCGGTAGCGGACGCCGACCTTGACCTCGTCGAGGCCGTCGAGGACATCCAGCTTGGTGATCGCCAGCTCGTCCAGTCCGTTGACCCGCCGGGCGTAGCGAAGCACCACGCTGTCGAACCAGGCGCAGCGCCGGGGCCGGCCGGTGGAGGCCCCGTATTCGTTGCCCTTCTGCTGGATGTGGCGGTTCATGTCCGGCGCCATCTCGGTGGGCATCGGGCCCTCGCCGACGCGGGTCTGGTACGCCTTGGCGACGCCCAGCACCCGGCTCACCGCGCGGGGTCCGACGCCGGCGCCCACCGCGGCCCCGGCGGCGACCGCAGTCGACGAGGTCACGAAGGGGTAGGTGCCGTGGTCCAGATCGAGGAGCGTCGCCTGGGCGCCCTCGAAGAGCACGGAGTGGCCCGCTTCCAGGGCGTCATGGACGAGGAGCGAGGTGTCGGCGATCCGCGGACCCAGCCGCGCCGTCAGGCCATCCAGAAGCTCCCGCGCCGCCGCCGTCTCCTCCTGGCGCCGTTCCTCGCTCCAGCCAAGCTCACGCCCGCGCTCGGCCATCAGATGGTCGAGACGCCCGTCGCGGTAGTCCGGGTGGCGGAGGTCCCCGATCCGCAGTCCGCGGCGGCCCGCCTTGTCCTCGTAGGCCGGTCCGATTCCGCGGCGCGTCGTTCCGATCCGGTGGCTTCCCAGCCGGGTCTCCTCTCCGGCTTCGGCGTGGCGATGGACCGGAAGGATGATGTGGGCGCGGTCCGAGACCAGCAGGTTGGCGGCCGGGTCGAGGCCCGACTCCTCGAGCAGGTCCAGCTCGTGGAAGAGCGCGACCGGATCCACGACGCAGCCGTTGCCGATGACGGCGCGGACGCCTGGATGGAGGACCGCCGAGGGAAGCAGATGGAGGACGTGGGTGCGCCCTCCCACGACCACGGTGTGGCCGGCGTTGTGCCCGCCGCCGTAACGCACCACCATGTGGAACCGGGGGGCGAGGAGGTCGACGAACTTCCCCTTCCCTTCGTCGCCCCACTGCGTCCCGACGACCGCCAGACCGGACATCGGAGCCCCCCGCGGCCTGCCGGAGGCTATTCGCCGAGGCCGAGGAGTCTGCGGACTTCCGCTTCGAGGCGGTCCGGAGTCCGGTTGGGGTTGAACCCGAGGTGCTGGGTCCGGACGATCCCCTCGCGATCGGCGATGTAGGTCGTGGGCATGGCGAAGATCCGGAAGGCCTCGTCGGCGCGAAGCGTGGAGATGAGGTTCAGGTAGCTGACCCCGCGCTCGTCGAGGAACTCGCGGATCTCGTCCGTGGGCGGAACCTGGTCGTCCACGTGGAGACCGATCACCACCAGACCGTCGTCGCGATAGCGGTCCTCGAGTTCCTGGAAGAACGGGAGCGAGAGCTCGCAGGGACCGCACCAGACCGCCCAGAAGTCGTAGACGACAACTTTCCCCGGAAAGCCGCGCAGGGACACTTCGTTCCCTTCCAGATCCGGGAGGGCGAGGTCGGGCGCCGGCTCCTCGAGGACGCCCCGCTGGGCGGCGGCGGGCGCCGCGAGCGCGACGGCGGCGATCAGGACGGCCGGGACGAGAGCGATCTTCATCATTCGTGCTCCGCGAGCCAGCGCTCGCAACTGATGGCCGCCATGCAGCCGGTTCCGGCCGCGGTGACCGCCTGCCGGTAGGTCGGGTCCATCACGTCCCCGCAGGCGAAGACGCCCTCCACCGAGGTCGTGGTGGTCCCGGGCCGGACTTCGACGTAGCCTCGGGGGTCGAGCTCGAGCCGCTCGTGGAAGATCTCGGTGTTCGGAACGTGGCCGATGGCCACGAACATCGCGCCGACCGGAAGCTCCGAGTCGGCGCCGGTCTTCCGGTTCCGCAGCCGCAATCCGGTGACGCCGTCGTCGTCGCCGAGAACCTCCTCCACGACCGAATCCCAAACGAAGCGGATCCCGGCGTGGTTCAGCGCCCGGTTCGCCATGATCCGCGAGGCGCGCAGTTCGTCGCGCCGATGGATCACGTGGACGGTGGAGGCGAACCGCGTCAGGAACAGCGCCTCCTCCATCGCGGTGTCCCCGCCGCCGACGACCGCCATCTCGCGGCCCCGGTAGAGCGCCCCGTCACAGGTGGCGCAGGCGGAAACGCCTCGGTTCAGGAAGGCCTTCTCCGAGTCGAGGCCCAGCCAGCGGGCGCGCGCCCCGGTCGCCACGATCACCGACTCCGCGGTCCACGAGTCCTCCCCGGCGTGAACGGTGAAGGGGCGGGAGGAGAAGTCCACCCCATCGGCGTCCAGGTTGTGGACCTCGGCGCCGAAGCGCTCCGCCTGCCGGCGGAACAGGTCCATGAGCTCGGGGCCGGTGACGCCCTCGGGGAAGCCGGGGTAGTTCTCCACATCGGTGGTCAGCATGAGCTGGCCCCCGGGAAGGCCGATGTCCGGCTCGAAGCCCGAGCCCGCGAGGACGACCGGCTGGAGCTCGGCGCGCGCGGCGTAGAGCGCGGCGGTGTAGCCGGCCGGTCCGCTGCCGATGATGACGACGCGACGAGAACTGTCGGACAAACGCCGTGAGCGTAGCAGTAGCGAGGACCCGGAGGCCGGAAGCGACGGGGGCGCTCCGTTGACGCCCTCGGCCTCATTGGAAGCGACACACGCAAGGCCCCCTCGCTCCCGGCGCGCGGCCCGGTGGGCCGTTTCCGTTACGGGGGGCTGGTCAGTCGGGAGAGGGCGGCGAAGTCGTCCGGGGAGAGCGCCTCCGGACGCAGCGTGGGGGAAATCCGCAACTCCTCAAGGGCGTCCAGGACGCGGTTGGCCAGCCGGGCGGGGTCCGCGCCGGGCCAGGGCGGAAGCGCGGCCGCCGCGTTTCGCAGCGTCTTCCGGCGGTGGGTGAACAGCCCCCGGACGAGGTGGCGGAAGTGGGGCTCGTCGCCGACCCCGGGCGGGTCGGCGCGCGGCTCGAGGCGGACCACCGCCGAGACGACCCGGGGGCGCGGACGAAACGCCGCGGGGTGGATCCGGAAGGCGATCCGGACCCGCATCGCCTGCTGGACAACGACCGAGAGACCGCCGTACTCGGGAGTGTCCGGCCGGGCGGCGGCCCGTTCGGCGACTTCCGACTGAAGCGTCAGGGTGAGCGGCGTGAACGGGGCCGGACGGGCGCCGGCGCCCTCGATGAGCCGGAGCAGCAGGGGCGAGGCGGTGGAGAACGGGAGGTTTCCGCAGAGCGGAAGCGGGAGCGTCTCGCCGAGGTCCCCCGCCGCGGCCTCCAGATCCATCGTGAGGGCGTCCCCGGTGAGAAGCCGGAGGCGATCCGCCAGGCCGCGCTCCCGGGCGTGGGACCCGAGGCGATCCGCCAGCCTCGGGTCGAGCTCGATGGCGACAACGCGCGCGCCCGCCTCGAGCAGCGGGAAGGTGATCGCCCCCTTGCCGGGGCCGATTTCCACGATGGCGGCGGCCCTCTCCTCCCGCCCGGCCGGATCCGGGAGCCGGAGCGCCTCGGCGACGAAGCGCGTCGCGACCGAGCGGTCGTGCAGGAAATTCTGGCCGCGGGCGCGGGTGGGGAAAAACGCCACAGGTTCCCGGGATTGTCGCCGGATCCGGGCGCCCGGGAGTTCTCCGCCCGCTGGCGGCAGTTCCGGCCCCATCCTTGCGGGACTACTTGAGGTTTGATAGCGTAACTTCGGCTTTCTTATGACTTTGACGCTCCTCGACACCGGCGCTGCGGTGGCCCTTGGCGTCCTGCAGGGACTGACCGAGTTCCTCCCGGTGTCGAGTTCCGGCCACCTCGTGCTGGGACGGGCCTGGTTGCCGGGGGACGCGCTCGCCGCCCCGGGTGTGCTGTTCGAAGTCGTCGTCCATCTCGGGACCCTGGTCGCCGCGCTGGTGTTCCTGCGCCGCGAGGTGATCGGCATTCTGGCCTCGCTCCTTCCCGGAGGCGGCGCGGAGAAGGCCGCCGGGCGGCGGCTCGCGCTCCTCCTGATCCTGGGTTCCCTGCCCGCCGCCGCCCTCGGTCTCGGCTTCCGGGACCTGATCGTCGCCTCGTTCGATGGCATGGGCGCCGCCTCGGCCGGGCTGCTGGCCACCGGGGCGGCGCTGCTGGGTTCCCGCCGGCTTCCGGACGCCCCCGCCCCCGGTCCCCGGGAAGAGCCCGGCGTCGGCGCCGTCCCGCCGGCGCCCCGGAGGGTCGTGGACGCGCTCATCGTGGGAGCGGCGCAGGCGGTGGCGATCCTGCCCGGGGTGTCCCGATCGGGGTTCACGATCCTCGCGGGGCGGCTTCGGGGACTCTCGCCGGCCGCGGCGGCGCGATTCAGCTTTCTCCTCTCGGCGCCGGTCATCGCCGGCGCCGCGCTGGTCGAGGGGAGCGCCTTCCTGCAGGTCGGAGGCGCGCCGCCGGTCGTCGCCTGGGAGCTCGCCGCCGGCTTCGCGGCGGCGCTCGTCTCCGGCCTGCTGGCGCTCAAGTGGGTCTTCGGGTGGCTCGAAGCGCGGCGCTTCCACCAGTTCGGCTGGTATTGCCTGCTGGTCGGCGGCTGCGGCGCGGGCTGGGTGGCGGCCTCGTGATGAAACGGGTGGCCGAGGCCCTGGGACGCGTCCTCTCCTCGGCGTTCTGGCGCCGCGAGTCGGGGGCGGTCCTGCTGCTGGCCGCCGGGGTCGCGGTGACGGCGGCGCTGGTGTCGCACTCGCCGGCCGATCCGGTCCCGGTGCTGACCGCCGGAAGGCCGGGACCGACGCTGAACTGGCTGGGGCCGGCCGGAGCGCTCCTCTCCAGCGTCATCCTCGAGACCGCCGGGCTGGTGGGCGTCGTCCTGCCCGTGCTGCTCATCCTGGCGGGGGTCCGGCGGCTCCGGCCGCCGCCGCCGGATCAGGATCCGCCCGGGGTCCGGCCGCTGATCGCCGCCAGCCTGATGGTGAGCGGCGCCGGCCTGCTGGCGCTTCTCCAGCAGGTCCTGGGAGCGTCGGGGTTCGCCTGGGGCGGCGTCGCGGGGGCCCTGCTGGCCTCGGGACTGACGGCCGTCCTGAACCCGCTGGGCGCCGGGGTCGTCCTCGTGGCGCTGGCGGCGGTGGGATGGTTCGCGCTCCGGCCGTGGAGCGCGGGCGCCGAGAAGGAGACTTCGGACAGCGCGTGGGCCCGGCTGCGGGCTGGGCTCCGCGCCCGGTTCCTCGGCAAGACCCGCAGGCGGGAACGCCAGCGGACCGAGCGGCGGTTCGTGGCCCGGATCCAGCGGCGCCGCCGGACGACCGCGGGGACGACCCCCGCGCCGCGGCCGGTACCGCGCCCGCCGCGCGGCGGAGACCTGTTCGCGGAGGCGCCGGCGGCGACGCCGCCGAAGCGCCGTTCCGCCGCCAGGGCTCCCGCCCGCGGACCCTCGCGCTGGAAGCTGCCGTCGGTCCAGTTGCTGACCGGCCGCGCCAACCAGCCGGGGCCATCGCGGCGGGTCCTGGAGGAGCGGAAGCGGGCGCTCGAGGCGGCGTGCGAGGAGCACGGCATCCGGGGAGAAGTGGACCGGATTCAGCCGGGGCCGGTGGTGACGACCTTCGAGTTCCGCCTCGGGGAAGGCGAGACCGTGAACAAGCTGCGGAATCGCCACGAAGAGCTGTGCATGGCGCTGAAGGCGCCGGCGATCCGGGTCGAGCGGGTGCCCGGCAAGGGAGTCGTGGGGGTCGAGGTCCCGAACCCGGCGCCCTCGGTCGTGGGGCTCCGGGAGATTCTCGAGTCTCGGGAGTTCACCGGGAACACCGGCGCGCTGCCGGTGGCGATCGGCCGGCTGGTGGACGGCCAGCCGCTGGTGAAGAACCTCGCGGACATGCCGCACCTGCTGATCGCCGGCGCCACCGGCGCGGGCAAGTCGGTCCAGATCAACACGCTTCTGGTGTCGCTGCTCTTCCGCCAGTCCCCCGACGATCTGCGGCTCATCCTGATCGACCCGAAACGGGTGGAGCTGCGGCCCTACCGGAACCTGCCGCACCTCCTGACGCCGCTCATTCTGGAGCCCGACCAGGCGAAGACCGTCCTCCTGCGCGCCTGCCGCGAGCTCGACCGCCGGACGCGGATCCTCGAGGAGCACGGGGTCCGCAACATCGAGGGCTACAACCAGCAGATCCGGCGACTCCGGGAGGAGGCCGGCAAGGGACGGCGGCGGCGCAGGAACGCGGTGGAGGGGGATCCCATTCCGCCGCCGATGCCGCGGCTCGTCATCGTGGTGGACGAACTGGCCGACCTGTTCATCCAGGCCCGCGCCGAGGTCACCCCGGCGATCCAGCGCCTCCTGAGCCTGGGCCGGGCCGAGGGCATCCATCTGGTGCTGGCCACCCAGCGCCCCTCCACCGACATCGTGAGCGGGACGCTCAAGGCGAACCTCCCCACCCGGATCGCCTTCCGGGTCGCGAGCTACGTGGATTCGCGGACGATCCTGGACCGGATCGGCGCGGAGAACCTGCTGGGCAAGGGCGACATGCTCGTCATGCAGGCCGGGGCGGTGATGCCGCGGGCGCAGGGCGCCTTCGTGGACGAGCGCGAAGTGGGCCGGCTCGCGAAGTACTGGGAGAAGGCCGGCGAGCCGGTCTTCGATGAAGAGATGCTGCGCGAGGAAGAGCCGGCCCCGGCGGCGGGCGCCCGTCGGGGCGCAGCCGCCGCAGTGGCCGCCGGGGGAGGCGGCGGGTTCCGGGACGGCATGCTGCCGGCCGCGAAGGAGATCGTGGTGCGCGAGCAGAAGGCCTCCACCTCGATGCTCCAGACCGAGCTCGGCCTCGGCTACCAGCGGGCGCGGCGGATCGTGGCCGAGCTGGAGCGGCAGGGCGTCGTGGGACCGGCGCGGGGGGCGACGCCCCGGGAGGTTCTGGTCCAGCCATGAGACTGCGCCAGATCGCCCGGACGGTCGCCATCGGAGCGCTCGGATTCGCGCTGCTCGGCGCGCCGGCGGCGGCGCAGAGCGCCCGGCAGCTCTACGAGCGGGCGAGGGAGGCGGAGACCCGGCTCCGGGGCTCGCAGGAGCGGGCGAGCGACCCGGCGGCGTGGACCAGCGTGGGCCGCGCCTACCGCGCGGTGGTCCTCTCCTGGCCGCGCAGCGGCTACTGCGACGACGCGCTCTGGTACGCCGGGGGCGTCTACCGGGACGCCGCCGAGCGGTTCCAGGACCGTTCCTTCGCGGTGCGGGGGGTGGACGCCTACCGGCTGCTGAGCCGGGGGTATCCGGCGAGCAAGTGGGTCCCGAAGGCGCTCTACCAGCAGGTCCGGCTATCCGCGGGGCGGCTCGGGGACCGGGCGGGCGCGGAGCGCGCGCTGGCGGAGCTGCGGCGGCGGGCGCCGCGCGGCCCCGAGGCGCGGATGGCGGCGGCGGTGCTGGCGCCCGCCGAACCGGAGGTGGTCGCGACGCCAGCGCGGGAGCGGGCGGCGGCGCCAGCGGTCATCCGGAACATCCGGCACTGGGTCGGGGAATCCCACACCCGGGTCGTCATCGACATGAGCGGGCGCACCGGGTCGACCGAGGGGCGGCTCTCGAACCCGGAGCGGGTGTACTTCGACCTCCAGGGGGCCGAGCTGGCCGAAGACCTGGCGACGCGCGAATTCCCGATCGAGGGCTCGCACCTGCGGCGGATCCGGCTGGGCGCCCACGACGAGGGGGTCGTCCGCGTCGTGCTCGACTTCTCGAGCGTGCGGGAGGTGACCTCGTTCTGGCTGCCCGATCCCTACCGGCTGGTCGTGGACATCCACGGCGCTCCCCGGACGGTCGTGGCGGAAGCCGAGCCCCAACCCCCGGAGGTGTCCGATCCGGAGTCTTCGGACGAGGCGCCGGAGGCGGCCGCCCCGGCGGCCGACGAGCCGGCCGCGGCCCGGCCCACGACCTCCGGCTACTCGCTCGCCCGGCAACTGGGGCTCCGGGTGAAGAAGATCGTCGTGGACCCCGGTCACGGCGGGCAGGACCCGGGCACCCGGGCGGGCAGCCTGCTGGAGAAGGACATCACGCTGGACATCGGAATGCGGGTCCGGAAGCTCCTCGAAGAGCGGGGTTTCGACGTCGTGATGACCCGGGAGACCGACGTGTTCATCCCCCTCGAGCAGCGGGCCTTCCTCGCGAACGACGCCGGCGCCGACCTGTTCGTCTCGATCCACGTGAACGCCGCCCGGAACCGCAGCGCTCGGGGGCTTGAGACCTTCTACCTGAACCTGGCCACCTCGCCCGAGGCGGCCGAGGTCGCGGCGCGGGAAAACGCGTCGAACCAGGAGATCCGGGTCAGCGAGCTGCAGGATCTCCTGCCGCGCATCCTGAACCACGAGCGCAAGGAGGAGTCGCGGGCCTTCGCCGAGGCGATGCAGGGGGCGCTGACCGAGGAGATCCTCGGCCATGAGGAACACCCCCACAACCGGGGCGTGAAGACCGCCGGCTTCCACGTGCTGCTCGGCGCCCGGATGGCCGCCATCCTGGTCGAGGCGGGGTTCGTCTCGAACCGCGAAGAGGCGCGGCTGCTCCGCCGCGACGACCACCGGGAGAAGCTGGCGGCGGCGATCGCCGAAGGGGTGGCCCGCTACGCCGGCGAGCTCGGCCAGGAGCCGACCGCCACCGCCGACCGGTCGTCACCCGGCGAGTAAACCGCCCGACCCCCGGGGCCCGAAGGCCCCCGGGGTCGTCGGTAAGCGGCGCGAAAGGCCGCTCAGAAGTAAAACGGGCTCAGAAGGTGAAGCGGAGTCCCAACTGGAACTCGCGCGGCGGATAGGCGGCGCCCGGGATCAGGAAGGAGCCCGAGGTGATGATGTCGCTGCCCATCTGGTTGAAGTTGACCCGGTTCAGGGCGTTGAAGATGTCTCCCAGCACGGTGACTTCGTAGCGGTCCCCCATCGCCACCGCGTAGCGGAAGCTGAGATCCAGCTTGGCGAAGTCGGGCTCGGTGAGGCCGTTGATCTTCCCGTCGAAGTCCACGCTCTGGGCGATGTCGGAGTCCCGGTTTGCGGAGTAGCTGCCGGCGGGGGCCACGACCCGGCTGTCGTTGTCGGTGCGGTCGTTCGTCTCGAGCGTGTCCCGGGTGCCGCTCAGGTAGCGGAAGATGCCGGTGACGTAGAGCCCGGCGCTGTCGGACCACGAGGTCCCCGGAACCAGCCAGCTCCACGAGGTCACGAAGTTGTGCTTGCGGTACCAGGGCGAGGGGCGGTCCACGTTCTGCGGGGCGTTCATGTTGAGGCTGAGGGGCGCCCCGATGAGCTGGCCGGTGTCGAAGTTGTAGCCGCTCTCGGTGTAGGACTGGAACCGCGCCCCCGGCACGCCCCCGGCGTTCACGTTCCCGCTCTGCGAGGCGAGCGTGTAGGACGCGGTGAAGCTCATCCGGCCGATCGGGCTCTCGCTCATCCGCCGCCGCAGCGACATCTGGAGGCTCGTGTAGTCGCTTTCGCCTGCGTTGATGTAGGTCCAGATCGACCCGAAGTCCCGCACCTCGCCGTTCAGGATGCTGATGTTCGGGCGCGTTCCGAGCGAGCGGGAGAACGGGTTCAGTTCGACGCCCACGTTGACGTTCCGGTTCCGGGTGTGGATCACGTCCACGCCGAACGAGGTCGCCTCCGCGATCTCGTGCTGCACTCCCAGACTCAGGGTGTCGGCGTAGGGCGTGGTGCGGTCGGGATGGGGGACCGTCGGCTGGCTGTTCACGCCGCCGGTGTCGCCGCTCTCGAGATCCGCCGCGATGAAGCTGCGAAGCCCGTTCAGCGTCGTGATGTTGTTCGCGTGGACCATGTCGTAGAACAACTGCGGGTCGTTGCCGCCGCTGGGGACCCGGGTCGTGAACCCGAACGGAAGCAGGGCGGCGTCGAAGTAGAAGTCCTCGTAGAACCCGAGCTGGAACCGCTCGAAGAAGCGGCCGAACCCGCCGCGGACCGCGGTGCGGCCCTCACCCGAGACGTCCCAGTTGAACCCGATCCGGGGGCCGATATTGTCGTTGTCGTCGGTCAGGTCCTCCTTGTCCCAGCGGACTCCGAGGTTCAGCGTCAGGTTCGCGCTGGGCTGCCAGTCGTCCTGGAAGAACACCCCCCAGACGTTGTTCCTCGGGACCGAGGCGTTCTCCCCCGAGGAGCCTCCCACCCGGATCACGAAGAAGTTGGGATAGGTCGAGAGGTCCTCGCGGTTCCAGGGAGCGTCCTCCTCGAAGACGAACTGCCCGTTCGCGGTGGAGGAGTTGTTCCGCTCCACCGAACGGCGGGAGAACTGGAAGCCCATGCGGATGTTGTGGTTGCCGAACCAGTCGGGCACGAACAGCGAGAACGTGTCGTCGATCTGGTACGACTGGTTGACGCGGTGGGAGGCCACCGTGCTGGCGCCCTCGAGCACCGTGTCGCGCGACTGCGAGACATCGAGCGCGCGCTGCGCCTCGAAGGTCTGCCCGTTGCCATTGAACCCGGGGTTCGCGAAGGCCACGTCCTCCTCGGTGAAGGAGACCCGCAGGTTGTTGAAGCCGCGGTCCCCGACCACGCTGTCGAGCGAACCGATGATGCTGGTGTCCCAGTCCTGCTCCTCCCGGGAGGCCTCGAGCGTCGTGTTGCCGCCGATGATCTGGTTGTACTGCGGGGAGTACTCCTGGAGCCCCCGGACCGCCGCCTTGTGGTCGTCGTTGATCTGGTAGTCCAGCTTGATCATCGTGTTGCGAAGCAGGTTGTCCTCGGTGGTGGAGAACGAGAGCTCCGGCCGGGTCTCGAAGGTGCGGGCGACGCCCTCCTGCGGCGTGAGCCGCTCGAAGCTGCCGAAGAAGTGGAACCGGTCGCGCACGATCGGGCCTCCGATCACGCCGCCGATCGACTGGAACCGGATGTCCGGCTGGTCCTGGTCGTTCCGCTCGGTGAAGAAGTTCTTCGCGTTCAGCGAAGCGTCCTGGCGGTAGTAGAAGCCGGTCCCCTGAATCTGGTTCGTCCCGCTCTTCGTGACCGCGTTGATCACGCCGCCCTGGGTGCGGCCGAACTCGGCGTCGAACTGGGTCGTCAGGATCTGGAACTCCTGGACCGCTTCGATCGCGGTCCGCGTCTGGGCGCCGGCGGAGCCGCCGATCACGTCGTCATCGTTGTTCGCCCCGTCCACGTTGAACGAGTTGTTGTTGTTGTCCTGACCGTTCACGAAGATCGAGTCGGCGGCGGTGGAGGCGGTGGCCACGTTCGGGATCACGCCCGGGATCAGGCCGGCGAAGTCGATGAAGCTCCGCGACTGCGTCGGCAGCGTGTCCATCGTCTCGGTCGTGACCGTGGACCCGATCTCCTTGGAGCTCACGTCCACCACCGGCGCCTCGGCGGTCACGACGACGGTCTCCTCGATGCCGCCCAGCTCCATCGTGATGTTGAGCGCCGCCTCCTGGCCGACGAGAAGCTGGATTCCGTCGCGGCGCGCCGTCCGGAACGAGGACAGGCTGAAGACGACGTCGTAGGGGCCGGGCTGCAGCCCGTTCAGGATGTAGCGGCCAGTGCCCGAAGTCGTCACCGAGCGGACGGCGCCGGTGTCGGCGTTCGTCGCCGTCACGGTGACGCCCGGCAGGGCCAGCCCGCCCGAGTCGACGACCGTGCCGCCGAGGCTCGCGCGGGCGAACTGCGCGGACGCCGACGCCGCCATCCCGAGCGTCGCCAGCCCCGCGATCAGAAGGGTCCGGATAAACATGCGATCTCTCCCTGATATTGAGGGCCCACCCGCGCTTCGGCGGAGTGAACCGGGTTCCCACGAAACGGCCCCTAAGCTAACAAACTCCCCGCGAACCGACCCGAGGGAGATCCGGGCCCACCCGTGCCGGGGGGCGGAATCGAACCGCCGACACAAGGATTTTCAGTCCTCTGCTCTACCGGCTGAGCTACCCCGGCTGCGCTCCGGATCAGACGTTGCGCGACCCGGAAGTTTGGCACATCAGGCGATCATCCGATCACTCCGCTTCGTCTTCCTCATCCGCGCCGGAAATGCCGAGCGCCTTCCGCACCCGGGCCTCGATCCCGGCGGCGAGCGGCTCGTCCGCGAGCAGGGTCTGGCGGGTCTTCTCGCGGCCCTGGCCGATCTGCTCGCCGTCGCAGGAGTACCACGCGCCGCTCTTCTCGATGATCCGGTGCTTCACCGCCAGATCGATCAGATCGCCCATCCGGGAGATCCCCTCGCCGTAGCGGACATCGAACTCCGACTGGCGGAACGGGGGCGCCACCTTGTTCTTCACGATCTTGACCCGGGTCCGGTTGCCCACCACCGCGTCACCTTCCTTCAGCGCGCCGATCCGCCGGATGTCCACACGCACCGAGGAGTAGAACTTGAGCGCCCGGCCTCCGGTGGTGGTCTCGGGGTTGCCGAACATGACGCCGATCTTCTCGCGCAACTGGTTGATGAAGACGAGGCAGGTCTCCGACTTGGAGACGATGCCGGTGAGTTTCCGGAGCGCCTTCGACATGAGCCGCGCCTGAAGCCCGACCTGGGCGTCGCCCATCTCGCCGTCGAGCTCGGCCCGCGGGACGAGGGCGGCGACCGAGTCCACGACCACGATGTCCACCGAGCCGCTCCGGACGAGGGTCTCGGTGATCTCGAGCGCCTGCTCGCCGTCGTCGGGCTGCGAGACGAGAAGCTCCTCGGTGTCCACGCCGAGCGCCCGCGAGTACTCCGGGTCGAGGGCGTGTTCGGCGTCCACGAAGGCGGCGACCCCGCCTCCGGCCTGCGCCTGGGCCACCACGTGGAGCGCGAGCGTCGTCTTCCCGGAGGACTCCGGACCGAAGACCTCGACGACGCGGCCGCGGGGGAAGCCGCCGACTCCGAGGGCGGCGTCCACCGAGAGCACCCCGGTGGGGATCGCCGACACGTTCAGCGCCGACGAGCCGAGTTTCATGATCGCGCCCCGGCCATGGTTCTTCTCGATCTGGCCGAGGGCGATCTCGAGGGCGCGGGCGCGGTGGTCCGGGCTGCGGTCGGTGCGGGGCTTTACGGGCATGGCGGGGAACTCCTGGGAGAAGGGGCCGCGAGGGATTCGGGCGCTTTCTCCCGGTAAGGACGGATTTCCGGAGGAAACGAACCACCGGACCTCTCCGCGCAGCGCACTTTGCGGAAAACTCCGGTTTCGGACGGGTGGAAGGAGACGGTCAGGAGGCGGAGTAGTCGAAGAAGCCGCGGCCGGTCTTGCGGCCGAGCCGGCCGGCGTCCACCAGCCGGACGAGGAGCGGGCACGGACGGTAGCGAGGATCGCCGTAGCCCTCCTGGAGCACGCGCAGGATGTCCACCACGACATCGAGGCCGATCAGGTCGGCGAGCGCCAGCGGGCCCATGGGATGGCGCATCCCGAGCTGCATGATCCGGTCGATGTCCTCCGCGGTCCCGACGCCCTCCATGAGCGCGCCGGCGGCCTCGTTGATCATCGGGATCAGCACCCGGTTCGCCACGAAGCCGGGCGCGTCGTTCACCGCGCAGGGCGTCTTCCCGAGGCGCCGGGCGAGGTCCATCGTGGCCTCGAAGGTTTCATCCGAGGTGTCGAGGCCCCGGATCACCTCGACCAGCTTCATGACCGGGACCGGGTTCATGAAGTGCATCCCGATGAAGCGGTCGGACCGGCCGGAGGCCGCCCCGAGGCGGGTGATCGATATCGAGGAGGTGTTCGAGGCGAGGATCGCCGCCTCCGGCAGGCGGGGGGAAAGGTCGGCGTAGAGGGCGCGCTTGGCCGCCTCGTCCTCGACGATCGCCTCGACGGCGAAGCCGGCGTCGGCGGCGGGCGCGAGGTCGGTCCCCGGCTGGATCCGGGCGAGCGCGGCCCCGGCGGCCGCTTCGTCGAGAACGCCCTTCTTCACCTGGCGCCGGAGGTTCGTCCCGATGACCTTCATCCCTCGGGCGAGAAAGTCCTCGGAGAGGTCCACCAGCCGCACGTCGAAGCCGGAGGCGGCGAAGGCGTGGGCGATCCCGTTGCCCATCGTCCCGGCGCCGACGACGAGAACCGGCGGCCGGTCGGTGTCGCTCATGGTCCGGGGGATTCTCCCGCTTCCAGCGCGAGCGCGACGCCGTTTCCGCCGCCGAGGCAGAGGCTCGCGACGCCCCGGGCGATTCCCTCCCGGCGCATCGTGTGGACGAGGGTGACGAGCACCCGCGCCCCGCTCGCCCCGATCGGGTGGCCGAGAGCGACGGCGCCCCCGTTCGGGTTCACCCGGCCGGCGTCGAGGCCGAGCTCGCGGCGGACGGCGACCGCCTGCCCGGCGAAGGCCTCGTTCAACTCGAAACACCCCACCGAGGCGGCGCTCCATTCCAGCCGGTCGAGCAGCGCCCCGACCGCAGGGACCGGCGTCATCATGACCCACTCGGGCTCGAGGCCGGAGACCGCCTGGCCCACCACCCGGGCGAGGCGGGGAAGGCGGTGGCGCCGCGCCGCCGCGTCGGACGCCACGACGAGCGCGGCGGCGCCGTCGCTGATCGAGGAGGCGTTTCCCGCCGTCACCCGGCCGTCCCGGCGAAACGCCGGGCGAAGTCCGGCGAGCGAGGTCTCCGAGGCGTCCGGACGGATCGACTCGTCGCGCGCGACCGTTTCCGTCCCCCGGCGGGAGGCGACCTCCACCGGGAAGAGCTCGGCGTCGAAGCGCCCTTCGGCGGCGGCCGCGGCGGCGCGGCGATGGCTCTCGGCGGCGGCGGCGTCCATCTCCTCCCGGCTGACGGAGTACCGGTCGGCGACCCGCTCGGCGGTCTCGCCCATGTGGATGTCGTGGTAGGCGTCGGTGAGCCCGTCGCGGAGCATGGAATCGATCAGCGGAGCGTCGCCCATCCGCCTTCCGGTCCGAAGGCCCGGGACCAGGTGGACGGCGTTCGACATGGACTCCATGCCCCCGGCGACGACCACCTCGGCGTCGCCCGCGAGGATCGCCTGACGGGCGAGCATGACCGCCTTGAGGCCGGAGCCGCAGACCTTGTTCACGGTGAAGGCGCCGACCCCGGACGGCAGCCCGGCGCCGAGCGCCGCCTGACGGGCGGGGTTCTGCCCCAGGCCGGCGCTCAGCACGTTCCCTAGGATGACCTCGTCCACCGCGCCCGGGTCGATTCCGGCGCGGGCCACCGCCTCCCGGACCGCGAGCGCGCCCAGCCGGGGCGCGGAGAGCGAAGACAGGCCCCCGAGATACCTGCCGATGGGCGTCCGGGCGGCGGCGGCGATCCAGACGGGAGGCGTCATGCGGGGGGCTTCGCTTCGCGCAGCCCGAAGACCACCGGGTTCACGACCGGGCGGATCCTGAGGACGGCCCGGGGGAGGCGGGCGGCGTTCAGCAGCTCGGTCCGGATTGTTGCGCGGCGCCGCCAGACGAGGCTCGCGGCCTCGTCGTCGCGGACGAGGATCGTCAGCGTCTCGCCGTCGAGCGAGCCCGGGCAGGCCACGCCCCGAACATCCTCGGGAACGACGGCCCACGCGTCCAGAAGCGTCGGCAGATCGAGCAGACGCCGCTGGAGGGCCCGAGGCAGGATGTCGTTGAGAGCATCGGCGATGCGGGTCGGAGGCACGGCGGACTCCCGGGACGGTACGCCAGCGCAAACGGGAGCTCGGCGCGACCCGGCGGCGGACCCCGCGCGCGGCGCCCCGGCTGGTATAGTCGCCAGCGTTCCACCAAACTGCTCCGGAGGGACGCCCATGGCGAACACGAGGAATGCGAAAACGCCGCCCCCCGAGGAGGCGGCGGCCCTGAAGAAGGGTCCGGACCCGGAGAACGGCAGCGGTTTTTCGCGCCGCCAGTTCCTGCAGGGGAGCGCGGCGGCGGGAGCGGCCTCGGCCGGCCTGCTTCCCGGCTTCCTCGGGGAAGCCGAGGCGCAGGGCGAGCCCGGAGTCGCCGGGCCGGGCCCGGTCGATATGGCGTTTTCCGTCAACGGGAAGGCGTATGTCGCGACGCTCGAGCCCCGGGTGACGCTGCTCGACGCGCTCCGGAACCACCTGGACCTGACCGGCGCCAAGAAGGTTTGCGACCGCGGCACGTGCGGGGCCTGCACCGTGCTCCTCGATGGAGAGGCGGCCTACGCGTGCTCCGTGCTCGCGATCGAGGCCCAGGGCCAGGAAATCACGACCGTTGAGGGTCTGGGCTCGCCCGACAGCATGCATCCGCTGCAGCAGGCGTTCGTGGACCACGACGCACAGCAGTGCGGCTTCTGCACCCCGGGATTCGTGGTGGCGAGCGCGGCGCTCCTCGCGCGCCATCCGAACCCCGACCAGGACACCGTCCACAAGGAGCTCGGCGGCAACCTGTGCCGCTGCGGCACCTACGCCGGCGTCCGGGCGGCGGTGGCGCAGGCCGGAGGAGGCAACCATGCCTGAGTACAACTGGCCAGCGGCTGCGGATCGCCGCCTCATCGGCTCCCGTCTGAGCCGGCTCGATGGCCCGGTCAAGGCGACCGGCCAGGCGAAGTACGCCTATGACAAGAACCGGCTGGGCATGCTGTGGGCCATCATGGTCCAGAGCCCGCACGCCCACGCCCGGATCACCGGGATCGACGTCTCGGCCGCCGAAGCGGTCCCGGGCGTCGTGAAGGTCCACATCATCCAGGACGTGGGAACCGAGATCCAGTGGGCGCACGACGAGATCGTGGCGGTCGCGGCGACCTCGGAAGAGGCGGCCCGCGACGGCGCCGCCGCGGTGAGAGTCGACTACGAGGTGCTGCCGCACTTCGTGAACGAACGCATGGTGGATGAGGCTCCGGACGCGCAGGAAGCGCAGGCGGAGACCACCGGCGATCCGGACGTGGCGCTCGCCTCGTCCGCCCACCAGTCGAACGACTCGTATCACGCCGCCCAGATCGCGCACTGCTCGCTGGAGTCCCACGGGCAGGTCGCCGAGTGGGAGGACGCCGAGAACGTGACCGTCTGGGCCTCGACCCAGGCGATCTCGGGCGTGGCCTCGCAGCTCGGGGAAGCCATTGGCATCCCGGCCTCGAACGTCCACGTCGAGACCCAGTACATGGGCGGCGGCTTCGGCAGCAAGTTCAGCGCGGACCGCTGGGGAGTCGTCGGCGTCGAGCTGTCGCGGATGACCGGCCGGCCGGTCAAGCTGATGCTGGACCGCGACCAGGAGGTCAGCGTGGCGGGGGCCCGACCCTCGACCCACGCCGAGGTCACCGCCGGCGCCGACGCCGACGGCAATGTGGTCGCGTGGAAGTCGCGGAGCTGGGGTTCCGGCGGTCCGGCCGGCGCCGGCTCGCCTCCGATCCCCTACGTCTTCGAGTTCGCGAACCAGACGCACGCCCACACCTCGGTGCCCACGAACACCGGGCCGGCGCGCGCCTGGCGGGCGCCGAACCACCCGCAGGCGTGCTTCGTGACGATGCGCGCGATGGAGGATCTGGCGCACGCCGCCGGCATGGACCCGCTCGACTTCTTCCTGAAGAACATCGGGATGACGGGCGACCGGGCCGGCACCTACACCGAGGAGCTCGAGAAGGGCGCCGAGCTCATGGGCTGGCGCGACCGCTGGCGTCCCCGGGGCTCCGCGACCGGCACGGTGCGGAACGGCCTCGGCCTCGCGATCCACACCTGGGGCGGACGCGGACACCGGAGCAACTGCGAGGTCATCGCCTACCGCGACGGCCTGGTGGAGGCCCGGATCGGGAGCCAGGACCTCGGCACCGGGACCCGCACGGTCATCGGGATGGTGCTCGCCGAGACCTTCGGCCTCGGCATCGACGACGTGAAGGTCACGATGGGGCGCAGCGTCCTGCCGACCTCGGGCGCGTCGGGGGGCAGCACGACCGTGGGAGGCGTCAGCGGAGCGACAAGGCGGGCGGCGCTGAACGCAGCCGAGGCGGTGTTCGAGCGGATCGGCCCCCGACTGGGGACCGACCCGATGAACCTGCGTCTCCGGGACGGGATGCTCCACTTCCAGGACGGATCGCAGTCCGCGATCCCGTGGAAGCAGGCGGCCGCGCTCATCGGAGTGAATCCGGTGACCGCCGCCGGAGCGAACCCCGGGCCGGGACAGCTCACCGACAGCGGCGTCGGCGGGATCCAGATGGCCGATGTCAGCGTCGACATGGAGACCGGCGTCGTCGGGATCAACCGGCTGGTCGCGGTCCAGGACTGCGGCCTGATCATCGACATGAAGACCGCCGAGAGCCAGGTCTACGGCGCGCTCATCATGGGCGTGACCTACGCGCTGACCGAGGAGCGGGTCTTCGACCCGGTCACCGGCCGGATGCTGAACGCCGAGATGGAGTTCTACAAGCTGGCCGGGATCGCGGATGTGGGCGAGATGATCGTCCACATGATGACCGGCCCCGGATATGACGAACGCGGCGTGATCGGCCTGGGCGAACCGCCGGTCATCGCGCCGGGCGCGGCGATCGCGAACGCCGCCACGAACGCCGCCGGCGTCCCGATCAACGAGATGCCGATGACCCCCGAGCGGGTGCTCGCCGCGATCGGAGCGGGAGGGATGGCCTGATGCGCGCCTTCGAGTACACGAGTCCGAAGACCGTCGCCGACGCGGTGGCGATGCTCGCCTCGGAGGGCGCGGTCGCGCTCGCCGGCGGGACGGACCTCCTGAGCCTCATGAAAGACGGCGCCGCGGCGCCCTCGCGGCTGGTGAACCTGAAAGGGATCGGAGACCTCGAGGGGGCGCACCAGACCTCGGACGGGTTCCGGATCGGGGCCACCACCCGGCTGGCATCGCTCGAACAGAACCCGACGATCCGCGATTCGTTCCCGGCGGTCGCCCAGGCGATCGGAGGCGTCGGCAGCCGCCAGGTGGTCAACCTGCGCACGGTGGGCGGCGACCTCTGCCAGCGGCCCCGCTGCTGGTACTTCCGGGCCGGGTTCGGTTTGGTCCCGATGCACGAGGGCCAGTCCATGCCGAAGATCGGGGACAACCGGTACCACGCGATCTTCGGGAACTCGGGGAACGCCGCGTTCGTGAACACCTCGAGCCTCGCTCCGGCGCTCATCGCGCTTGGCGCGACGGTCACCGTCGCCGGACCAGGCGGCGAGCGCTCCATGGCGCTCTCCGAGCTCTACCGGACGCCGATGTCGTCGGACGAGAGCGAGTTCACGCTGGGGCCCGGCGAGATCGTCACCGCGGTGACGCTTCCCGATGACGGGATGGCGAGCGCCACCTACGGCGTCAAGAACCGCAAGGGGTTCGACTGGCCGCTGGTGAGCGCCTCGGTGGCGGTCGGGGGCGGATCGGCCCGCGTCGTCGTCGGGCATGTGGCGCCGACGCCGTGGACGAGTTCCGCGGCGGGGGCGGCCCTCGCCGGCGGGATTTCGGAGGCGAGCGCCGAGGCCGCGGGGAACGCGGCGGCGGAAGGGGCCACGCCCCTTTCCGGGAACGCCTACAAGGTGCAACTGACGCGGGTCGCGGTGAAGCGGGCCGCCATGGCCGCGATGGAGGGCCAGGGATGATGGCCACGAAACCAGCCACAACCACGACCGCCGCGCCGGGCAGCGGAATGCCCGGGGCCGCCGGCCGCGCCGCGCTGTCGCTCTGCCACCGGCTCCGCTCCAAGGCCATGTACATGGACGTGGAGTACGACCCGACCATCCCGGGCGGGGTTCCGGGAGACGGCTACTTCTGGTGCACGCACACGCAGAACTGCCTGGGTCCGGACGGCCGGGTGGCGACGAAGGACACCTGCAGCGAGGGCGCCGGGCGGTCCTGCTTCGAGCGGGCCTGGTAGACCCGCCGGCGCATCGCCGCCCCGGCGTCAGCGGGGCGGCTTCCTGTTAGACTGCGCTTTCTGGACGGCCCCGTTCGGTGGGCGAACGGATGGCCGCGCCGGTGGAGGTTCGCCATGAAGTTCTCGCGCATCCTGACCGTCGCCCTGTTGGCGCTGCTCGTTTCGGCTGGCGGATTCGCCAGCGAGGCCGACACCTCGCTGTCGGGCCTGTATCTGGAGGCGAGGACCGCCGACGTGTACGCGGGGCACTGCTTCGCGAACAGCGAGGTGGGCCTGACCGGAAGCGAGGCCGTCCTCGCCTGGAACGTCTCCGAGGGGACCTACGAGGGCGTGGAGCTCGACGGCCTGTCGGTGGTGGCGGTCGTGAAGGCGCAGGCGACGCTGGGCGACCCCCATGCGGACCCCTATCCCGCCGACTCGGTCCTCATCGTTGACGACGCCGCGAACGCCGACCAGCGCGCCGCGCTCGTTTCGCTCGCCCGGGACATGGGCGGCGACCTGCTCGCGAACGTCCTCAATATCCAGGACGCGCCGGTGGCGGCGGACTTCGAGGGGCAGCCCGGCTTCGCGTCGCTGACCGCGGGTGAACTGGTCGAGGTGAAGACCCGCGCGATCACCCACAAGGACCACCTCTGCGGCAGCGAGTTCGTCTACTACCCGCCGCTGACGGAGGTCGCCGAGGCGATGCCCGCCTACACCGAAGCGCACGCGTTCCGGGGCGACGACTTCAACACGACGTGGAGCTGCCCGCTGAAGCGGAGCGCGTTCGTCGGCAGCTTCGTCCGCTGAGCGGTCGGAGCCCGGCCCGAAGGAGAGCCTGTCCGTGCGGATGACGTGCGTACGCGCGGCCGGCCTTTCGGCCACGCTTTCGGTTGGCCTTTCGGTCGCGAGCCTCGCCCTCGCCGCCGACCAGCCCACCTTCGGTCCCGGGACATCGCCCCCGCCTGACGACCTGTCGGAGGAGATCCGCAGCGTCCTGAACCCCGAGGGTCTCGTCGTCACGCTGGCGTCGGGAACCACGATGGAGTTCTGGTTCCTCGCGGAGACGCCCGCGGGCGACTCCACCCGACCCGGGGGCACGTTCCCGGAGCTCGGCGTCGGGACGCTCGTGGGGGCGGTCCGGACCGGCGGCTCCTGGACCGACTACAAGGGCAACCCCATCGAGCCCGGCGTCTTCACGCTCCGCTACGGCATGCGCCCGGAGGACGGGAACCACATGGGGGTCTCGATCCACCTCGACTTCGTGCTGCTCGTCCCGGCGGTCGAGGACCCGGCGGTCGAGGTCGGATGGGGCCAGGATGACCTGAACATCATGAGCTTCGCCGCCACCGGCATCGGCCACCCCGGCGTCATGAGCCTCGCGCCGAACTGGGAAGGGGTCAGCGAACCGACCATCTTCCAGGACGACGCCGAAGGCTGGGCGATCGCCTACGTCTGGGACGGGCTGACCCTCGGCTTCGTCGTGGAGGGCGAGGGCGAGCACTGATCCCCGCCCCGGCTGGCGCGGCGGAACGGGAGACCTCGCCGGAGACCGACCGGGTCAAGGCTGCCGGTGTTCTGCTGAGCGCCGGCGCCTCCCGGCGGATGGGCCGGGTCAAGGCGCTCCTCCCGCACCCTGACGGATCGGGGCGCACGCTGATCCGCGCCGCCGCCGGGACGCTCCTCACGGCGGGTCTTCGGCCGCTCTTCGTCGTGCTCGGACACGCCCGCCGCGAGATCGCCCCGGAACTGCGCGGCCTGTCCGGGGTCGAGGTCGTCTCCAACCCGGCGTGGGCCAGCGGCATGCTCTCGTCGGTCCGGGCCGGCGTGCGCGCGGCGAGCCGGGAGCGGGCCGGGTGGGCGCTCGTCGCGCCGGTGGACCAGCCCTTCGTTTCCGTCGGGCTGATCCACCGCCTGCTGGCGCGGGCCGCCGGAGAACCGACTCCGGTCGCGGTGGTCCCGGCGACCGAACGGCTCGAGCGCGCCGGGCGGTGGGGTCTCCCGGCGCTGCTCGGGGAGAGGCTCTTCCCTGAAGTGCTCGAAGCCCGAGGCGCCCCTCCCGACCCGGAGACCGGCCCCGACCCGGGGGCGCGCCGCCTCCTCGCGCGCCACCGGCGCGAGCTCGCGGTGATCCGGGCGGAGGCTTCCGAGCTGCTCGACCTGGACACGCCCCGGGACGCCGCGGCGGCCGCGGCGGCGGCCTCATGACGCTACCCCTCGAGCCCTGGGTGGCGCTCGGGGCGAGCTACGCCTGGGTGACTCTGGTGGCGGTTCTGGCGGAGGCGCTCGGCCGCGCGGGCGCCCTCTCCCGGGAGGCCGCCCGCAAGGCGATCCACGTGGCGGTCGGGCTCTGGATCCTTCCGACGGTGTTCGTGTTCGCGGACTGGCGGATCGCGATCCTGCCCCCGCTGACGTTCGTCGTCGTGAACTACCTGATCCACCGGTTCCGGCTCCTGCCGGCGATGGGGGACGACCCGGCGAACCTGGGAACGGTGTTCTTCCCGATGTCCTTCGCGGCGCTGCTGGCGCTGTTCTTCCGGCCGGGGACGCCGGGCGACCTGGCCTTCGTCGCGGTCGCCGGGGTCCTCGCGATGGCGCTCGGCGACGCCGCGGCGGCGGAGTTCGGCAAGCGCTACGGGACCCGCCGCTACACGATCCTCGGGCACTCCCGGACGATGGAAGGGAGCCTCGCGATGTGCCTGGTCACGGCCGCATCCGTCGCCCTCGTCCTGAACGCGATGGCGGGATTCGGCTGGCACCCGGCGGTGGCGTTCGGCCTCGTCACCGGAACCGCCGCCGCCGGGATCGAGGCGGTCTGCCCGTTCGGCAGCGACAACCTCTTCGTCCCGCTCGGAACCGCCGGGCTGCTGTGGGCGCTGGTCGAGCTCAGCGGCGCGGCGCTCGGGGTGCGCTGAGCGTCCCGGATGCCGCTTCTGACACCATAGCCGCCCGTTTCCCGCAGCGGGATCCGGAAGCAGGAGGCCCCCATGAAACACCTCGCAGCGGTGTTCGCGCTGCTCTTCGCGGCGCCGCTCCCGGCGTTCGCCACCTGGTCGGTCATCGCGGTGGACCGCAACTCCGGGCAGGTCATCATCGCCTCTGCGACCTGCGTCCGTCAGTCGCGGTTTCCGCCCCGGCCGGCGCGCGACCTGATGGACATCCAGGCGGTCCTGGTCCCGGGCGTGGGCGTCGCCGCCTGCCAGGCGGGGGTGGACAACACCCGGGCGAACCAGATGCTGGTCTACCAGGAGATCTCGAAGGGAACGGACCCCGAGCGGATCATCGAGCTCCTGCGCGAACACGAGGACGCGAAGGACGAGCCGGCCATGGAGCGGCGCCAGTTCGGCATCGTGGACCTCCAGGGACGGAGCGCCGGCTTCAGCGGGTCCCGCAACGGCTCGGCCTCGCTCCACGTCGCCGGTCAGGTCGGCGACGACATCTTCTTCCAGGTGCAGGGCAACATCCTGTTCAGCGACCGGGTGGCCGAAGACGCCGCCCTCGCCTTCACCCGGGCGACCGGCACGCTCGCCGACCGGGTCATGGCCGCCATGGAGGGGGCCGACGCGGCCGGAGGCGACCGGCGCTGCACCTGCGAGGAGGAGCCGAAGCCCGCCGCCCCGTGCAGCGCCAAGACCTCGCACGTGGCCTACATCGCGATCGCCAACCGGGACGATGCGCCCGGGGTCTCGCACAACGACGGCGACTACTACGCCTACCTCGGGGCGACCGACGAGGACATCCAGCCGCACGAGGACGCCAACCCGGTCGTGACGCTGCGGATGCGCTACGACGCCTGGAAGAACGCCGGCAGCAAGCGGACGGGCATGCCCCCGTCGCTCTACCCCGAATGAGGCGCTTCGGCCCGGCGCTGCTCGCGCTCCTCCTGGCCGCGCTCCCGCTGACGCACGCCGGCGCGCAGGGCGCTGACGACGGCCCCCACTGGCCGCGTTTCCGCGGCCCCGCGTCCAACCCGGTGGGCGCCCATCCCGACCTGCCGATGAGCTGGTCCACCTCCGAGAACATCGAGTGGGCCGCCGAGATCCCCGGGGTCGGGTGGTCCTCCCCGGTCGTCTGGGGGAACCGGGTGTTCCTGACGACGGCGACGAGCCCCCAGGAGATGAAGGGGCCGTCGCTCGGGACCGATTTCTCGAACGACTACATCGCCGAGCTCCAGGCCGAAGGCCTTCCCCCGGAGGAGGTCAACCGGCGGCTCTACGCCCGCGACCGCGAGATGCCCGACGAGGTGGAGATCGCGCTCCGTCTGCTGTGCCTCGATCTCGAGACCGGCGCCATCGTCTGGGACCGGACGGTCTACGAGGGCCGGCCGCTGGGAGGCCGGCACCGGAAGAACAGCTACGCGTCGGAGACGCCGGTCACCGACGGCGAGGTCGTGGTGGCCTACTTCACCCACCACGGGCTGTTCGCCTTCGACCTCGAGGGCGGCCCGCTCTGGGAGCGCCCGCTGGACGCCCGGCCGACGGTGCGCGACTTCGGGACCGGGGCGTCGCCGACGCTCCACGGAGACCGGATCTATCTCCTGAACGACAACGAGGAAGCGAGTTTCCTCGCCGCGTTCGACAAGCGGACCGGGGAGCCGGTGTGGAGCACCGACCGCGAGATCGAGATGCGGCGCAAGACCGGGTGGTCCACCCCGTTCGTGTGGGAGAACGGCCTGCGCAGCGAGATCGTGACGAGCGGCCCGGGCGTGGTGACCAGCTACGACCTGTCCGGCGACGTGCTCTGGCGCCTCCACCGCAGCGGCGGCACGCCGATCCAGAGCCCCTTCGCCTGGGGCGGCTGGCTCTTTGTGGCGGCCGGGGCCACCGGCGGCCAGTACCGGCCGCTGGTCGCGATCCGGCCGGGCGGCTCGGGAGACATCACCCCGCCGGAAGGGGCCTCGACCAGCGAGCACGTCGTCTGGTACGACCGGATCGCCGGCGGAACCTACCTGCCCACGCCGGTGATCTACGACGGGGCGCTCTACGTGCTCTACTCGCGGGGGATCTTCGCCCGCCACGATGTGGAGACCGGCGCGCGGGTCTACCGGTCGCGCATCGCGCCGGGGGCGGCGGCGTTCACCGCCTCGCCGTGGGCCTACGGCGGGGTCGTCTTCGCGCTGGGCGAGGAAGGAGACACCTACGTCATCGAGGCGGGACGCGATTACCGCCTGCTGGGCGTCAACCGGCTCGAGGACTGGGCGCTCGCCACTCCGGCCATCGTCGGCGACCGGCTGCTCATCCGCACCCGCAGCCGCCTCTTCTCGATCCGCGACACGGGCGACTGAGGCCGCGCGCGGCCGCGCGCGCTCACTCGATCCGCGGTCCTCCGGGCCCGGTCGGGCGGCGCGGCCGGGTCGCCACCGAAAGCGCCAGCGTGGCCTCCCGGCCGGCCGCCTCCGGAAAGCGCCACTCGGAGGCCATGGCGAGGATGCGGGGCGAGACCTCGGGGAGCGTCGTGGAGGCGATCTCGATCATCGCGGGACGGCCGCGGTCGTCGAGGAGCAGGCGCAGCTCGACTTCGCCCGCCGCCTCCGGCGCGAGCGAACTCTCGAGCGCGAGCAGGCGGGGGTCCCGGGGCGCTTCGACGCGCGCCGGGGGAGTCGGATCCCGGGGCTCCGCCGGCCGGCTGACCGCGAGCACGAGCCAGATGGAGTGGTCGCGGAGATCCTCGTAGAGGCGCTCCCGCGCCGGGAGATCGGCTGCGTCGCGGAACCAGCTCAGATAGCGGCTGCGGCTCACCTCGAAGTAGCGGCCGCTGACGACCACGGTGCCGCCCGGCGCGACGGTCTCCTCGGCGGCCGCCGCCCACACCGCATCGCCGTCGCGGAGCAGCTCCAGCTCGATGCGCGCAGTGGGCGCCGCCTCCCCGTCCCCGGCGATGTCCCGGACGCGGATGCGGATGTCGCGGCGCCCATGTTCATGAACCGCCTCCCAGACGGAGGCGTCCGTCCCCGGCGGCCGCGTCAGGCGAACCGACAGAAGCTGCGCCAGAAAGCCCTCCGGGACCTGGCGGGCGAGGGTCGCGAGCCACTGCGACGGCTGGATGCGGGTTCCGTCGTTCGCGAGGCGGAAGGAGAGGCCCTCCATCGGTTCGAAGTCGGAATTCAGGCGACGGACCTCGAAGACCCGGACCTCGGGCGCCGCGGCCTGGGCGGAAGCGAACGCCGGCGCGAGGAGCCCGGCGAACACCGTGACGGGCAGCGAGGCGAACAGCGCAACGGGCAGGCTGCGAAGGAGCACGAAGAAGAAGTGTATGGGGGTGTTCACTGGGTAGGATCCGCCGGATGTTCGAGCCCGTCCCCGGAACTGTCCACGACCACCTGCGCAAACACCTCATCACCGACGGGCTCGACCTCGTCCTGGATCTCGAAGAGAGCCGAGGCGCCTGGCTCGCGTGCCAGAAGTCGGGGCGCCGCTTCCTCGACTGCTTCACCTACTACGCCTCGAACCCGCTGGGGCACAACCACCCGGGACTCCTCGAGCCCGATTTCCTCGACCGGATCGGGCGGGTCGCCATCCACAACCCGTCGAACTCGGACTTCTACACCGTCGAGATGGCGCATTTCGTGGATGTCTTCTCCCGGGTCGCCATCCCGAAAGAGCTGCCCCACGCCTTCTTCATCGCCGGCGGCTCGGTCGCGGTGGAGAACGCCCTCAAGGTCGCGTTCGACTGGAAGGTGCGCAAGAACCTGGCGGCGGGCCGGGGGGAGCTGGGCGGGAAGATCATCCACTTCCGCGAGGCGTTCCACGGGCGCACCGGCTACGCGCTCTCGATCACGAACACCGAGCCGATGAAGGTCGCCCACTTTCCGAAGTTCGACTGGCCGAGGATCGAGAACCCGCGGATCCGGTATCCGGAAGCCGGGCGCCTCGCCGAGACCGAGGCGGCGGAGGCGCGGGCGCTCCAGGCCATCGAGGCGGCGCTCGACGAGAACCCGCACGACATCGCCGGGCTCATCATCGAGCCGATCCAGGGCGAAGGAGGCGACCACCACTTCCGCGGCGAGTTCCTCGCGGCGCTCCGCCGCCTCGCGGACGAGCGCGAATTCCTGCTGATCTTCGACGAGGTCCAGACCGGGATGGGCGTCACCGGCCGGATGTGGTGCTACGAACACTTCGGCGTCGCCCCCGATGTGCTGGCCTTCGGCAAGAAGGCGGGCGTCTGCGGCGTCCTCGCCGGCCCCCGGGTGGACGAGGTCCCCGACAACGTGTTCCGGATGTCGTCGCGGATCAACTCGACGTTCGGCGGAAGCCTGGTCGACATGGTGCGCTGCGGCCGGATCCTCGAGATCATGGAGCGGGACGACCTGATCGGGAACGCCGGGCGCGTGGGCGAGGCCCTGTTCGCCGGACTCCGCGAGCTGGCCTCGGAGGACGACCGCGTCACGAATGTGCGCGGACGCGGTCTGCTGTGCGCCTTCGACCTGCCGGACGAGGAGGCGCGGGACGGCTTCCTGAAGCGCTCCTACGCGAACGACCTGCTGATCCTGGGCTGCGGGCGGAGGACGGTCCGGTTCCGGCCCAGCCTGGCGTTCACCGAAGAGGAAACGGACCTGGCGCTGACGCTCGTCCGGAAGTCGCTGGCGTAGCTGGACTCAGGCGTTCGGTTCCGGGCCGTTTGATGAAGCCGGGACGAGCACGTAGCGGTCCCGCTCCATCGCCTCGTGGAAGGACGGCGGGACACGCGCCCAGTCGTGCGCCTGGACGAAGAACGGGATCGTGGAATCGTGGAACTCGTCGTGAAGGCGCTGCAGGGCGTCGAGGGCGATCGGGCGGAGCGCCGGACCGCGAAGGACGAGGTCGAGGTCGCTTCCCTGGTGGCTCCGGCCGGTGACGCGGCTTCCATAGGCCCACACCTCGACTCCCGGCAGGTTCTCCCGCAGGATCTCGAGGACCCGCGCCCGGTGGCGGGGCAGCAGGTGAAGGCGGTCGGTCACGGCGAAGCGCTCAGCACGCCCTGAAGCGCCCGGGCGTCCGCGAGAAACCGGGGCAGGCGCCGGATCGCCCACTCCGGGTAGACCTCTCCGTAATCGTGGGCGGTCGTGTCGAGGAGATCCCGGTACTCCAGCCAGCGTTCGCAGGCCCCCGCGTCAAGAACCAGGAACTGCGCCGCGGCGCGGAAGACATCCCGGAAGCTGAGCCGCTCCGCCTCGCCGTCCGAGGAGAACCACGCGCGCATGTGCTTCCGCAGCAGCATCCCCGAGAGCTCCAGGATCACTTCGAAGAGCCTGGTCGCCGCGGCCCGGTAGATGCGGTGGGCCATCTCACCGGGCTGGTGGTCAGCGAGCCCGGCGAGCGTCGCGTCCAGCTCATCGAGACGCCGCGTGAGGTGTTCCGTGGCGAGCGGAGGGCCAGCGGACGGCGGTTTCGCAGGGGACACGGCGTGACGCCTCGCGCACAGCGTAGCGACAGCGACCAGGAATCTGTGGGGATCCGTTCGCCGGTTGCCGGAAGGGCTGCAAGTCTGGTAGAAAGATGGGTTCCGCTACCACACATTCCGCCCAGCAGGAGGCCTTCTTCGTGACGAAACTTCGGATCCGGTGTATCGGGGCTGCGACCGGCGTAGCCCTCGCCCTCGCAGCCGTCCCCGCGCTCGCCCAGTCGAGCGGACTCGGAACGGTCTCGTTCCCCAATTCGGGCGCTGAAGAGGCGCAGGCCGACTTCCTCGACGGGGTCCGCCTGCTCCACAGCTTCGAGTGGGAAGACGCCGCCGAGGCCTTCCAGCGCGCCCAGGCGATCGACCCCGACTTCGCGCTCGCCTACTGGGGCGAGGCGCTGAGCCACACCGGCGGCCACCACTACCCGCCAGGCCAGGACATGTCGAAAGCCCGCGAGGCCCTGCTGAAGCTGGGCCAGACCCGCGCCGAGCGGGTCGCCAAGGCGCCCACCGACCGCGAGAAGCAGTACCTCGAGTCGGTCCACATCCTCTACGGCCCCGGCGACCTCCTCGAGCGGTCGGAAGGCTACGAGGCCGCGCTCGCGAAGCTCTCGGCCGACTACCCCGAGGACCTCGAGGCCGCCGCGTTCCATTCGCTGGCGCTCATGCGGACGAAGGTCCGCGGTCCGGAGAGCCGGCGGGTCGACATGCGCGCCGGCGCCATCGCGCAGATGGTGTTCCGGGCCAACCCGGATCATCCGGGCGCGGCGCACTACGTGATCCACGCCTACGACGATCCGGTGCACGCCCCGATCGCCCTCTACGCGGCGCGGAAGTACTCCGACATCGCCCCGGCGGCGGTCCACGCGCTCCACATGCCCTCCCACATCTTCGTGCAGCACGGCATGTGGGACCACGTGCGGGAACTGAACGACCGGTCGTTCCAGGCTTCGGTGGACCGCGCCGAGCGCAAGGGGCTGTCCCCGATGCGCCGCTCGTACCACGCGCTCTACTGGATGCTCTACGCCTACCTGCAGGAGGGCCGCTACGACGAAGGACAGGAGGTCCTCGACGAGCTGAACGCCGTCGTGCAGAGCGACGAGACGCTCCGCTCGGTCCGCGAGACCTGGATGCGGATGGACGCGCTGAACACCGTCGAGACCCGGCGGTGGAAGCCGGCGCCGGTCGACGAGCTGGTCGCCGGACTCTCGGCCGAGGAGCCCTCGGTGGGGCACCGGACCGCGGGCGCGATGATCTACGCCCGCGGATCGAGCGCCGCCGCGACCGGCGACGTCGAGACCGCCGAGAAGGCCGCGAAGGGGCTCATGGAGCTCCACGAGATGCTCGCCGGCATGGAGAACCCCCGGGGCGCCGAGCAGGCGCTGGTGATGGCCCACGAGATGGCGGGCCTGCTGGCGCAGGCGCGCGGCGACCGCGACGGCGCGATCGCCGAGTTCCGCAAGGCGGTCGAGGTGGCCGAGAGCATGGAGCCGCCCTCGGGTCCTCCGGGCGAGTCTCCGATCGACTCCCCCATCCAGCCGGCGCACGAACTGCTGGGCGAGGCGCTGCTCGACGCCGGGGACGCGGAAGAGGCCCTTTCGGTCTTCGAGATGTCGCTGATGCGCACGGCGGGGCGTCCGCACTCGCTCTACGGGGCCGCCCGGGCGGCTTCCGCGGCCGGGAACGAGGACCTGGCGCGCGAGTACTACGAGGACCTCGTCTCGATCCCGTACCGGGGACCGGACCTGCCGGGACTCGCCGACGCGCTGGAGGCCGTGCCGGCCGACGCGACCGAGCAGAACTAGTCCCCCTCCCCCGAACGGGCGCCGGACCACCGGTCCGGCGCCCGGGGGCGCGCCCCCGCGCCGCCGCTACTCGTCCGACAGCAGGCCGGAGCGCATCAGGTAGTAGAGCAGCGTGAGGATGCCGGTGAGCGCCGCCGCGACATAGGTCATCGCGGCCGCGGTGAGCACCCGCTGGACGCCCTGGCGCTCATCCGGCGAGATCAGCGCCGTCTCCCAGACGAGCGCCTTGGCGCGCCGCGAGGCGTTCAGCTCCACCGGCAGCGTGACGACCTGGAACAGCACGACGAGCGAGAACAGGAGGACGCCGAGCTGGACGAGCCCGAGGGCCCCGAACATGAGGCCGCCGAACAGGATGATCCAGGAGGCGCTCGAGGCGAAGGACGCCGGACGGGCGAGCATCTGCCGGATCAACAGCGGCTGGTAGCCGCCGTGGTGCTGGAGGGCGTGGCCAACCTCGTGGGCCGCCACCGCGACCGCTCCCACCGTCCGGCCGTGATAGACCTCGGGTGAGAGCCGGAGCGCCCGCACCCTCGGGTCGTAGTGGTCCGAGAGCGACCCGGGGTGCTCCTCGACCGGGATGTTCACCCCCTGCTGGCGCAGCAGGGCCTCCGCGGCCTCCCGGCCGCTGCGGCGGCTGCTCACCGGGACCTGGTTGTAGCGGTTGAAGGTCCGCTTCACCTTGAAGGTGGCCCAGAGCGTGAGGGCCAGACCGGGGGCGAGGATGATGAAGTAGAGGGGGTCGAAGAAGAACATGGCTCCCGTCGTCGCGATGAAGGCGCGTCAGATCCTGCAGGTATAACTCAGCGGATGGACGAATTGTTTCCCGGCGGAACGCCCGGTCAAGCCGACGCGGCCGCTTCCCGGCCCCACGGAAGCCCGACAGGGATCGACGGCGAACGGCTGAAGGGCTCGCTGGTCCGGCTCTCGCGGTTCGGCGCGCACCCGGAGGGAGGGGCGAACCGGCTGGCCTTCTCGGAGGCCGACCTCGCCGCCCGGGCGTGGCTCATCTCCGAAATGGAGAGCGCCGGCCTCCGCGTCCGGACCGACGCCGCCGGCAACGTGTTCGGGCGGCGGGAGGGCCGCGAGCCGCTCCCGGTGATCCTCTTCGGGTCCCACCTCGACACCGTGCCGCGCGGCGGGCACTACGATGGGACGCTCGGCGTCCTCGGCGCGCTCGAGGTGCTGCGGTCGCTCGGCGAGGCGGGAGCGGAGACCCGCCATCCGCTCGAGATGGTCGTGTGGTGCGACGAGGAGGGCGCCCACTTCGGGAACGGGCTGTTCGGGAGCCGGGCCGCGACCTCGGGCGCTCCCGAGGCCGAACTCCACCGGACCGACGCCGAGGGGGCGAGCCTCGCCGACTGGATGGTCCGCTACCGGCTCGCCCCGAGGCGCCTGGGCGACGCCCTTCTCGACCCCCGGGGAGTGCGGGCAGTCGTCGAACTCCACGTGGAGCAGGGAGGACGGCTGGAGCGGGGGGAGGCGCGGATCGGCGTGGTGGACGGGATCGTGGGGATCCACCGGTTCGAGGCGCGGGTGGACGGGGTCCAGAACCACGCCGGGACGACCCCGATGGCGGAGCGCCGGGACGCGCTGCTCACCGCGGCGCGGCTCATCGTGGCGGCGCACGAGGAGATCCGGCGCCTCCCCGGGGACCAGGTGGGGAACGTGGGGCAGGTCTCGGTGAGCCCCGACGCCGCGAACGTCGTGCCGGGTCTCGTCCGGTTCCCCATCGAGCTCCGCGACCTGGATCACGCGGTGGTGGACGGGATCGTGGGGCGGATCCGCGAACGCGGGGCGGCGCTCTTCCGGGAGACCGGCTGCGCGGTGGAGATCACCCGGACGCTGGAGGAGCCGGCGGCGTGGATGGACCCGGGGCTGCGCGAGATCGCGGCGCGGCAGGCGCGGGCGATGGGGCACGAGCCGGTCTCGCTGCCCAGCCGCGCGGGCCACGACGCGCAGAACACCGCGCGCCACGGGATCCCGACCGCGATGGTGTTCGTTCCGAGCCGGGACGGCGTCAGCCACGCGCCGGAGGAATGGACCTCGTGGGAGGACTGCGCCCTCGGCGCCGACCTGCTGCGGCGGGTCGTGCTGGCGATCGACCGGGGGTAGCCGCCAAGGACGGAACCGGGCCGGACCGGAAGTCCCCGACCGGAGTCCCCCGACCGGAGGTCCCCCGACCGGAGGTCCGGTCAGCCTCCCGGGTCCGCCTCGATCGGCGTCGAGAGCGTTCCGATCCCCTCGATCTCGATGTGGACCGTCTGGCCGGGGCTCAGGAACTCGGGAGGGGTCCGGGCCGACCCCACCCCGTCGGGCGTCCCGGTGGCGATCACGTCGCCGGGATGGAGGGTCATGATCTCGCTGGCGTAGGAGACCAGGTGCGCCGCCGACCAGATCATGTCGACGGTGGAGCCGTCCTGGACCACCCGGTCGTCGATCCGGGTCCGGATCGCGAGCGCCTGCGGGTCGGGCAGGAAGGCGCGCGGGGTCACGAACGGTCCCATCGGGGCGGCGCGGTCGCCGCTCTTGCCGGAGAACCAGTCGGGTCCGGGGAACATCGGGTCGCCCCGGAACCGGCCCCCGCGGTCGCTCACGTCAAAGACCACCGTGTAGCCGAACACGTGGTCGAGGGCTTCCTCCAGAGACACCCGGTAGGCCGTCTTTCCGATCACCACGCCGAGCTCGCCCTCCCAGTCGATCCGTTCGCGCCCCGGCGGGATCCGGTAGGCCTCGCCGGGGCCGATGATCGAGGAGCGGGGCGACTTGGCGAACAGGTAGGGGAAGTCGCGGTCGGGGTCGATGTCCCGCTGGACGTCCATCTCGGCGGCGTGCGAGCGGTAGTTGGCGGCGGCCGCCAGCAGGTTCGCCGGGTAGAGCAGCGGCGCGGCGAGGCGGTGGGGTTCGACCCGGAACCGGAGGCCGGCCTCCCGTCCGTCCAGATGATTCGCGATCCGGTTCAGCCGCTGAACCGCCTCCTCGCCGGCGGCGATGACCCCGATGGCGCCCGACCCGAACCCGAAGGGCGCCATGCCGGTCTCTCCCGCCACCAGGGCGTCGGCGGCCTCGAGGTCGAGGATCTCCTCTCCGACGACGATCGCCGGCCGGGGCGCGCCGTCGCCGGCGTCGGAGGCCCGGTAGGTCGCGAGCCGCCAGGGGGTCTCCGGGTCGGCCGACGGGACGGGCCCGGCGGCGGGCGGCCCGCAGGCCGCGAGCGCGACCAGCGCAGCGAGACAGAACACCAGGGTGATTTCGGATCGGGACCGCATGGCGGATAGCCTACGGGATCCCTTCGCATTCCGCCCCGGCCTCGGCCGAAGCGCATCCATGGGAGTCAGTTCATGCGCCTCCTCCTCGTCCTCCTGATCGGCCTCGTCGTGGGCGCCGCGTTCGGCGCCCGCCTCGGCAGCGGCCAGGAGACCCCCGAACGGACCCGCCGGATCCCGCAGTTCGAGAACGAGCATCTCCGGGTCTGGAAGACCATCATCCTGCCGAACCAGCCGCTCTCGATGCACCGGCACGAGAACGGACGGGCCGTCGTCGCGCTCAAGGGCGGGACTCTGCACGTCGTCTACGAGGACGGCCGGGAGAAGGAGATGGTGTGGGAGTCCGGCAGCGCCTACTGGCTCGACAGGGATCCGCCGGGCGAACTCCACGGCGACGTGAACCGGGGCGACGAGCCCATCGAGGTCATCGTGGTCGAGCTGCAGTCGCAGCCCGGCGGCTGAGCGGACGGGCCCCTCGGCCCCTCTCAGCGGGGGCGCCGGACCGCGGTCCGGGCGTCGGGAGCGGGCGCCGCATGGGTCGTGGTCGTCCCGTCGGGCCAGCGGACGCTGAGCCCGGTCGGGACCGCGCCCTCCGGCACCCCGAAATGGGCGATGGGTTCGCTCGCCGAGAGGTAGCCCGCTTCCGGGTTCAGCGCCCGGACGAGGGTCCGCGATTCCCCCCGGGCCGTCAACTCGAGCAGGACGACCGCGCCCGGCGCGGAACGGCCCCGGTCGAGGGGTTCCACGATGAGCCACGAACCGCGCCGGGGCGTGCGGTTCTCAAAGAGACGAACCGGGCCTCCCACTTCGGTCGCGACGAGGTCGAGGTCGCCGTCGCCGTCGAGGTCGCCGGTGAGGAGGCTGCGGCCGACGACCGCGCTCGTGGTGAGGCCCTCGATATCGACCGACTCGAAACTCCCGGCGCCGTCGCCGAGGAAGGCCTGCGCCGGCTCGGCGTAGTCCGCGAGACCCGGTGAGAGGGCGACGCCGGCGTCGCGGGCCACCGCGCCGTTCAGCATGAGGAGATCGAGGTCGCCATCGAGCTCGATGTCGAGGAACCGGACCCCGAAACCGGTCCGGGGGAGGCTGGGCAGCGCGAGGCCGCTCGCCGGCGTCGCATCGAGGAACCCCATGCCGTCGTTCCGGTAGAGCGTGTTCGTCTGGGAGCGGAGGTGAGTCAGGAAGAGGTCCAGATCGGCGTCGCCGTCCACATCGCCGAGGACGACCCCCATTCCGGCCTCCGCCCTTCCCTGCCCGTTCAGCGCGGCGCCCAGGAAGAGCGCGGCGTCGGCGAACGTCCCGTCCGGCCGCTGCTCCCAGAGCAGGTTCGGCTCGCCGTCGTTCGCCACGTAGAAGTCGAGGCGCCCGTCGCCGGTGAAGTCGTGGCAGAGGACCCCGAGCGCCGGCCGGCGCTCGGCGAGGATCCCGGCGGCGCCGGAGACATCCTCGAAGGTTCCGTCCCCGAGGTTCCGGTAGAGCGCGTCCCGCTCGTAGGGGAGGCTCTGCGGCGAGCAGAAGTCCGGCTCGCCGGCGGCGTTGACGCACTCCTTCCCGTCCGGGTCCACCAGGTATCCCCCCACGTAGAGGTCCAGGTTCCCGTCGCCGTCGAAATCGCAGAAGGCCGAGGACGTGGACCAGCGGTCCCCCGCGAGGCCGGCGTCGGCCCGGACGAAGCGCCCGTCCTCGCCGAGATAGAGCCAGTCCTCGCCGTGGTTCGCCACGAAGACATCGGGGTCCCCGTCCCCGTCCGCATCCCCCACCGCGACCCCGACGCCGTAGCCGGCGTCGGCGAGCCCGCTCGCTTCGGTGGCGTCCCGCCAGGAACCGTCCGGCGCCTGCAGGAACAGCCGGTTCGCCGGCGCATCGGGGGCTGGTCCGCCCACCCGCTGGTGGGGAAGCGGCCCGGACTGGATCAGGTAGAGATCGAGCGCCCCATCGCCGTTGGCGTCGAAGAGCGCGGCCCCCGCCCCCATGATCGCGGCGACCGGATAGCCGGCCAGGTCTCCGGGATCGTGGACGAAACGAACCCCGGACTCCGCGGTGATGTCCTCGAAGACCGGTTGGGACTCCGCCCCCCGCCCCGTCAGGGCGGCCGACGCCGCGACGAGCGCGACCGCGATCCGAAGCGCCGGACCTGGCTGTGGCGCAGTCCTCGGCGCGGCCCTCATCGCCCGGGTTCCGGCCGCTGCGCCCGCAGCGCGGTCAGGAACGCCTCCGGCGGTTCCGAGCCGAGTCGCCGCGCCTCGGCCACCGCCTCCCACGCCTCCTCGAAGCGCCCCAGCTCGGCGAGCGCGGCCGCGGTCAGCACGAAGGTCCCCCCGTCCTCCGGGTCGAGGCGCGAGGCGGTCTCGAGCGATCTCAGCCCCGCCTCCACCCGGCCCTGGCGGAGCAGCGCGTCCCCGAGCGCCGCATGGCCCCCCGCCTCCCCGGGCTGCGCTTCGGTGGCCCGCCGGAAGTGGAACTCGGCGGCGGGCAGGTCGCCCTCGCGCAGCGCGAGCGCCCCGAGGCCGAAGCGCGCGAGCGGCTGGTCCGGGTCGAGGGCGACGGCGTCCAGGTAGAGCGGGGCCGCCTCCTCCGGCCGGCCTCTCGCGTCGAGAACGGCGGCGAGACCGGCGAGGACGCCGGCGTCCTGCGGCCGCAACTGGCGGAGGTCCCGGTAGAGCGGCTCCGCCTCGGCGAGGCGGCCCGCCTCCCGGGCGGCGCGCGCCCGTTCCAGCAGGCGCGGGGAGGAGATGTCCCGCGCCAGCATCCGGAAGTGGATCGGGTCCTCGACCGCCGGCAGCGCATCCGCCGGCCCTCCCGACAGCGAGCTTGCTCGCTCGCGGTCTCCGGAGGCGTAGAGCGCCTGCGCCAGCGCGGCCCGGACCGCCCCGGCCCCGGGGTCCGCTTCGAGCGCCGCCTCCAGCAGCGGAACCGCCTCGTTCGGCCGCCCGGCGGCGATCCGGAGCGAGCCGAGGCGGAGCCGCGCCAGGGCGGAAGCGGGCTCGAGCTCGAGGGCGCGGTCGAACGCGGCCTCGGCGCCCCCCGGATCGGCGAGCTCGGCGCGAACCTCCCCGAGGAGCAACCAGGCCGGGGCGTAGCCCGGCCGCGCCGCCACGCCGCGTTCGAGGGCGGCGGCGGCCTCGGCGGGGGCGGTGGTCCGGATCGCGTGCGCGAGCAGGTAGAGCGCGGTGAGCCGGGTCGGGTCGTCGGCTTCCAGCAGACGGTCGGCTTCGCGGTAACTCACCGCGGCCTCGGCGTTCCGGCCGTGGGCGTGGAGCGCCTCGGCGTACTCGAGCCACCGGTAAGCGTCCTCGGGCCGCTCCCGCACCGCGGCCGCGCGCTCCTCGAGCAGCGCCGCCACCTGCGGCTCCATCGCCCCGGTGTCCGGGAGCGGCGGATCCACCTGGACGCCGCCGAGCGCGAGGACGAGGGTCAGGACAGCGAAGGCGGGCACGGACGCTCCGGCGCGGGGGGTCCCGCGCGGATCACGGCATCGTACCGACCCCGGTTGCCCCGGCCGCGGCGGAGACCATCCGCGGTACATTGCGGGTCCAGCGATGGAACGAGTCCCCCCGGCCGCCGGACGGCGCAGGGGCGCGTGGCTCCTCGCCCTGGCGGTCGCCGCGGCGGCGGCCGGAGCGGTGGCGGCGCAGCGCGAGGGCGCGTCGTTTCCGGCGTCGCCCGACGGGCTCGAGCTCCTCGGCTGGCCGGACGGGGCGTCCGGGTTCGCGGGGTCCGATACCTGCGCGGCCTGCCACGGAGGGATCGCGGCCGCCCAGGACGAGCACCCGATGGCGCGGACCGCGGCGGCGCTGACCGGGGAGACGCTGGACCTCTACTTCCCGGCGGAGCGGCTGGCGCTACCGGTCCGCTGGCGGAGCGACGGCGAAGGGCGCGCCGCCTACGCCCGGGTCGACGGCGGGGTCGAACTCCGGGGGGACGGAGACGACCCGGGCGCTTCCGTTCACGCGATCTTCGGGTCGGGGCTTCGCGGCGAGACCCCCGTTCACTTCCCCGGAGACGGCGCCATGCGCGAGCTCCGGGTGTCGTGGTCCGAGGGGCTCGGAAGCTGGATCGAGACCCCGGGCTCCGAGGGCGACCGCGACGCCCTGGGCGACCTCGACCCGCCGGAGGCGACGGCGGACTGCGTGGGCTGCCACGCCACCGCGATCCGCTGGGAGGGCGGCGCGCCGGCGGCGGAGGGCTCCGAATGGGGCGTCCGCTGCGAGCGCTGTCACGGCCCCGGCCGGCCGCATGCGGCCCGGTGGGCCACCGGGACCGGGGGCGAGGTCTTCAACCCCGGGGATCTTCCGCCCGCCGCCCAGGTTCGCTTCTGCGGCCAGTGCCACCGCCTGCCGAGCGACATCGAGCCGCTCGAGATCCTCCGCCGGGACCGCGCGCTGGCGCGCCACGCCGGGGCCAGCCTCATGATGAGCGCGTGTTTCCGGGAGTCGCCGCCGGAGAGTGCGCTCTCGTGCCTCTCGTGCCACGACGCGCACGAACACGAGCTCGGCGCCAGCGCTGGCGGGAGCGTGGCGGAGCGGAGCCGGGCGGCCTGCCTTGGCTGCCACGCCGATCCGGCGGCAGCCCACCGCTACGAGCGGGTGACGACGGCGTCCGACTGTCTGGCCTGCCACCTGCCCCGCCAGGAGGAGGTGTTCCCGGGGGCGGCCTTCACCGATCACTGGATCCGCGTCCGGGGCGCGCCGCCGGCTCCCGGTTCGCCGGTCGCGGAGGCCGAGATCGCCTGGCTCGAGCTGCTCTACCGGAACGCGCTCTCCGAGCCGCAGCGGCCGCGCAACGAGGCGCGGCTCGCCATCGGTCTGGGGGAGCTGCTCCAGGCGCAGGGCCTCAGGGATTCGGCCATCGCTTCGATCCGGCGGGGTCTCGACCGTGATCCCGGCTACGGGCGGCTCCTGAAGGCGGCGGCGATCCTCCGTGAGGAGGGTGAGGCCCCGCTCGCCATCACGGCGCTCGAGCGCGCGGCGGCGATGGATCCGGAGGCGGCTCAGGCGCACTTCGATCTCGGGGACCTTCGCCTGGCGAACGGGGACGCCGGGGGAGCGGTCCGCTCGCTGGAGCGGGCGCGCGAGCTCCGCCCGGCGTCCGCGCTCGTCCTCGCCCGGCTGGGCGCGGCCCACCGCGCCAGCGGAGACTCCGAGGCGGCGCTGGAGGCCGGGCTCGCCGCGGTCGAACGGACGGCGGCCGCTCCGGCGGACGCCGCCTCACCGGACGCCGCGCTCGAGGCGTGGCTGGAACTGGGCATCACCCACCGCGCCCGACGGGAGACCGCCCCGGCGGCCGAGGCGCTGCGCAACGCGCTCCAGCGGAGTCCCGACTGGCCGCCGGTCCTCGACGCGCTGGCAAGGCTCCTCGCGCTGGACCCCGACGAGTCCCTCCGGGACCTTCCCGAGGCCATCCGCCTCGCGGAACGGCTCGCCGGCTTCTCCGGCTACCAGGAACCCGCGTCGCTCGACCTGCTGGCGGCGGTTCACGCCGCCGCCGGCGACTTCGAGCTGGCGGTGCGGGCTGCGGAGCTCGCGCTGGCGCAGCTTGCTGCCGAAGGGGTAGCGAGCGCGCTGGCCGAGGGCCTCCGGGACCGGCTTGCGCTCTACAGGAACGGCCAGGCCTTCGTGGAGCCCCCGCCGGTCCTGCGGCTGCGGTAGCCGCCCAACAGACCGTCAGGCGCGAGCGGGCGCCGGCCGTGGCGCGCCGCGAATGCGTCGCCACGCGTGGCGATCAACGGCGTGCCGGACGGACCCCGCGTCGCCCAAACAAAAAGGCGGCCGGCCCCGAGGGGCCGGCCGCCAGGGTTGGCGAAGAAGGATCGCCTAGAAGGTGACCTTCGTCATGAACTGGAGCGTGCGGGGGAAGCCGCCGCTGCCAGTGATCTCGCCGAAGTTGCTGTTGCCGAAGATGGTCCGGGGGCCGTTCCAGTTGGGCTGGTTGAAGAGGTTGATCATCTCGAACCGGAGCGTGAGGTTCGCATCCGAGAAGATGTTCGTGGACTTCTCCAGCGATACATCCCAGTTCTGGAGAGCCGGAGTCCGGACCACGTCCGTGGTGTGCGGCGCCGAGCTGAGCACAAGCCCGTCGAGCTGCGTCACGGAACCGGCCTGCAGGTAGTTCTCATGGTTGCCCGAGGGGTTGCCGCCGCCGGTCACGTTGGCGTTCGTGGGCCGCTGGTGGTCATAGCCGTAGGAACTCAGAGGGTTGCTGCTCTGCTTGATCGTCAGCGGGAAACCGGTCCGCAGGATCGTCATGGTGGACAACGCCCAGCCGCTGAAGATCGGGTTGTCGCCCGGGGTCCGCAGCGTGAAGCTGATGTTCACCTGGTGCGGCGTGTGGATCCGCGACAGGCCGTAGTCCGCGTCCAGGACCGGGCAGATCCCGGTGGAGCAGGCCTCCGGCGTGTTGTAGATCACGCTCTCTTCATCGGAAACCCGGGTGTTGCTCTCGTAGATGTTGTCCTGGTGATTCGTGAACGTGTAGTTGATCCGGGCGCCCCAGTTGTCGCGGAAGCGCTTTTCGAACTCGAGACGCATCGAGTGGTAGAGCGACTTGCCGGCGCTGGCGTGCCGCGCGAACACGTTCCGGAAATGAGGGTACGGGCGAAGCAACTGACCCAGCGGGAGGGTCTCGGCGTTCGCGAGCGGACCGAAGTCGGAATGTCCGTAGAACGGGTTCGGGTACTGCTCGTTCAGGCGGTCTCCCAGCGACAGGTAGGAGTCCGGAAGCTGGTTGATGTTGATGACCGAGTTGTTCGTGCCGCCGATGGGCAGGTCCACGCCCTGGCTGCCGACATATCCGGCCTTGACCACCAGGTCGGTTCCGATGTCGCGCTGGAAGTCGAGCGACCACTTGTGGATGTAGGGCGACTGGCGGAACTGGTCATTGAAGTAGACGGTGTCGCCGATGTTCTGAAGGCGGCCTTCCGTATTCCCTACGGGGTCGTCCACACCGTTCGGGAACGGGTTCGAGGCGGTCGCGGCCGGGGGCGTGATCCCGTCGAGGCTCGTCGAGAGCCCGGTTACGGCGGTGAAGCCATAGGTCCCGAGGTTCGAAGCGCTCGTCCCTCCCGGAATGGCGTACGGGGCCCAGAAGACGGCGTAGCCGCCACGGATCACGCTCTCGGGGCTCAGGGTGTAGGCGAAGCCGAGGCGGGGTCCCAGCTTGATCGAGGGAGGATCCCACTGGTGGGTCGGGTTGTCGCCCACGCCGGCGTACATCAGGCCGCCGCGCAGCGGGAAGCCGGGGAGCGTGCCCTCGAGGCTCGGATCCAGCGTCGGCTGGATCGGGAACGGGTTCTCGCGGTCCCAGCCCACGGCGAAGCCGTTCTCCTCCTCCATGAGGCCGGTCTCGTGCTCGAGCCGCAGCCCCAGGTTCAGGACCAGGTTCTCGCTCGGACGCCAGTCATCCTGGATGAAGCCGCCGAAGTAGTCGATGTAGACATCGGCCGGATCGGCGATCGTGACCTGTCCGCTGTCGGGGATCCCGAGCAGGAGGTCCGCCAGCGCGCTTCCGGAGGCGGAGTCCGGCGCGGTCGGGTTCGGTCCGCGAGTGAAGCTCCGATCGAAGCCGATCTGCAGGCCATTCGAAAAGGCCACGGCGTGAAGCCCCATGCGACGCCACTGGACGCCGTACTTCAGCGTGTGGTTTCCGACGAACTGCGAGTAGGTTCCGGCGACCTCCTGCGAGGTCCACTGGACGTCGTTGTTCGACCAGGAACCGTGGGTGGTCCCCCCGTCCCCGAACTCGGAGATCGAGACCGACGGGAACTGCCCCTCGTACCCCGGCTGGGCGTAGAGGGCGTCCACGAAGCCGCCCTGGAAGCCCAGACCCCGGTAGTCCTCCGCTCCGAAGGCCGGGTTCGAGTTGGAGTCGTTGAAGTAGGTCTGGCCGTAGCGCAGCGTCAGGACCGAGGCGTCTCCGGTCAGGAAGGTGTTGTTGAACGCGACCGCGTGAACGTCCCGACCCAGGAGGGCGGCGCCGATGCCGTAGGCGGGGGATTCGTCGGCGTTCAGCAGATCCTTGTAGTGGCTGAAGGCGGGCTCGGAGGACGTGTAGTAGAGGTAGGTCAGCGAGCTCTGCCACGAATCGGAGAAGGTGTGGCTGATGTTCCCGGTGGCCTGGAGCGCCTCGGTGATCTGGACTCCGGAAGCGGCGATGTCGCCGCCGGGTCCGAGGTTCGTCAGAAGCTGCGCGAGCGACGAACCCACCGGGTCGATCATGCTCGAGGGGATCCGGTTCCCGGCGAAGGGCCTCCGGTTGCCGTTCGCGTCGAGGTCGTAGGGGTTGTAGATCGTGACGCCGCTCTGCGAGAAGTCGCCCGCGGCCTCGGCGGCCGTCGGCAGCGTGATCGTCGTGTTCGACGCCTGGTGGTCGGCGTATCCCTCGGCGGAGACCCAGAAGAACGTCCGATCCTCGAGGATCGGCCCGCCGAACGAACCGCCATAGAGGCCGTACGGCCGATCCGGGATGTCGTCCGCCGTCAGGCTGCCTTCATCGATGTCCACCTGCGTGTGGTAGTAGTACTCGCGGAACCAGCCGCCAAGCTGCGAGGGGCGGATCTGGTAGAGGCCGCTCCCCGCCCAGTTGTTCGTTCCGGTGCGGTGGATCACGTTGAAGACGCCGCCGCCGGTCCGGCCCATCTCGGCGTCGTAGGTGTTGACCTGGACCTTCATTTCCTGGACCGCCTCGAAGACCGGGATGATCACGGTGCGGTTCCGGAGGTCGGTCGTGGAGACGCCATCCACGGTGTAGTTGTTCCCGCGGAGCGGCCCGCCGCCCAGCGAGAGCAGCGAGGAGTTCGTCTGGTCCGACTGCTTCACCCAGAACGGGTCGCCGGTGTGGACCACGTTCGGAGTGCCCACCGACATGATGAAGACGTTCCGTCCCGGGGTGGGAAGGACTTCGAGCTGGGCCCGGTCCACCGCAGTGGCCACCGAGGCCGTCGCGGTCTCGATCAGCGGGCTCTCCGCCGTGACCGTGACCGTCTCTTCGATGCCGCCGACGTTGAGCACGAGGTCAACGACCAGCGCTGAAGAAACTCCGACCAGGAAGCCTTCGTTCACCGAGGGAGCGAACCCGCTCAGCTCGGCGCGCACCGTGTAGGTGGCGGGCTGGACGTTGGCGAAGACGTACTCGCCAACGGCGTTCGTAACGGAACTCCGGGAAACCCCGGTGCCCTCGTTCGCCAGCGTCACCGTGACGCCGGGAAGGACGCCGCCGTCGGCGTCCCGGATGATGCCGCGGACGCTGCCCTGGAAGGTCTGGGCAAAGGCGCCCGACGCGACCCCCAGGACGGCCAGCACCGCGACCGTTCTAGTCAACAGAGACCTCATGAGCTCCTCCTGATTCGGATGAGGACAGTTTGGGCGGGACGCGCCATGCGTCCCTCGGCCTCCCGGAGCGCGCCGGAAAGCGGCGAAACCACCGGTTCGTGGCCGTGTAGGAAGGGGCGGACGATATCACAGTCCGGGTGGAGCGATGACATGTCCTGCGGGGGCTACAGGCAAGTTGCGCACCGTCGGGGCACAGCCCCCTCCAGGAGCACTTAAGTGATTGACTCAAAGGATTTAAGCCACATCGCTCGGGAGAGACTCTCACGGCCACCGGAATTCGGAATTCCGGATTCGATCCGGCGACACCGAGGGCCAGGCGCTCCCGACGACGGCTCGCCTCGGGGAGGCGGGACGTAGGATCGGACCGGCGGGAACCCATCGCATGCAACCGGACGGCGCACACGTCACTCCCAGAGGCCGGTACCGGACGCCCTCCGAGGTCTGCCCGCCCCCCCGGGAGCGACCGGCGCTCGATCTGGAGGCGCGCTGTCCCCCGGAGGCGATGGCCAGGCTTCGCCGGCTGGAGATCGCCAGCACGCACCGGTGCCTGGTCGCCGACCGGCGCGGGCTTTCCCGGGACGGCGTCACGTTTCTCGGCCGCCTCATGGGGCTCGGACCCCGCGCCGATACGCTCGAGGCGCTCGACCTGTTCGGGGAGGCGCCGTTCCGGGTGACGCTCCACCACGTCCACCCCGGCGCGATGAGCCCGATGCTGTGGAACTACTGGCATCTGCGGCTTCACGGCGAGCCGCCCCGGCGGCCGGCTCCAACGGTGATCACCGAGATGAAGGCGGCGGGCGCGCTCCCGCCGTCCACCCCCGAGCCGCCGGCGCCGCAGTGGCCGCCGCGCGGCGGACGGACGAAGCCGGACTACGGCAGGTGTCTGTGGCGGTTCAGGCGATCCACCTGAGCCGCCTCCCGAAGGCGCAGCGGACGATCTTCCCGCTACTCGGGTGGAGCCGGGAGGCGTTCGTGCTCTACGGGGGAACGGCCTGCGCCCTCCACCTCGGCCACCGCGCATCGGTCGACTTCGATCTGTTCTCGGCCGATGGCCTCGATGAGGCCGGCAAACGGCGGATCGTCGAGGAGATGGAATCGGGAGGCGCCGTCCGGATCACGCAGGACGAAGAATCCACGCTGCAGGTCGAAGTGGCCACGGGCGACTCGGCCGTCCTGATCTCCTTCTTCGGCGGCATCGGTTTCCCGCGGCTCGCCCCCCCGGTGGCGGCGCCGGTCGGCCCCCGGATCGCTTCCCGGCTGGACCTGGCCGGGCTCAAGCTGGCGATGGTCTATGCCCGCCACGAGGAAAACGACGCGGCGGATCTCGCGGCGCTGCTGGACGCCGGGGTCTCGCTCGATGAGGCGGCCGGGGCGATGCTTCAACACTACGGCGAGGAGGACCCGATCCGGACTGCCGTCACCGCGATGAGCTGGCTCGATGGCCGCAGCCCTTCCCCCCAGAACGCGCTCACCGAGGCCCGCCGCCTGACGCTGCGCCGGGCGGTGGCGGCGTGGGGAAACCGGATCCCGAAGCTCCCGGTGGACCACCCGAGCCTGAGCGCCCCTGGCTACGACCCGGCTGCGCTCGCCTGAGCCGCGCGCGGATCCCGGCCCGGCCCCTACGCCGCCGGCATCGCGCCGAAGAAGTCGGCGTGGCCGGCGAGGATCCGCTCCTCGGCCTCCCGGTTCGGTTCGAGCGACCAGACATCCCGCTCGCGGGTCCCGCCGAGGAGGATGCCGTCAGCGCGGGGCATCATGTAGAGCCCGCCGGCGAGGGTGATGTAGCGGATCTCCGGCTGGGGGAGCAGGACGGTGAGCTGTCCCTTGAGCGGAACGAGCCCCTCGTCCCCGGTGAGGGCGCGGGCGCCGATTCCGGTGCAGTTCACGATCCGCCGCTCGGGAAGCGAGGCCACCTCGTCCAGCGAGCCGAAGTCGCGGATCCGGAGCGACCCCCCCGCGATGAGGAAGTCGCGGAGCACCGCCTCCAGATAGACAGGCGGCTCGATCATCATGCTCTGGAACTGGCGCGCGTAGCGCGCCGGGAACGGGTGGGTTCCGGGAGCGAAGTCGCGCGCCTCGGGAAAGAGATCGGCCAACGTCTCCGGCCCCACGGATCCGCCGAACGGCGCATCGCTCACCGGGTAGTTCGGGAGCCAGCGGATGCCGTAACGGGTTCCGACCATGTCCTGGAAGATGCGGTAGGCGATCCGGGCGGCGCGCTGGAACCGGCCCTGGAACTCCTCCGTCGCGACGCGGGCGTCAGCGACCGAGAACGGCGACCACTGCGCGCACGCCACGTTCGATGTGGTCTCCGGCGGCAGGTCCTTCGCGTAGATCGTGACCCCGGCGCCGCGGCGCTGGAGCAGCCGGGCGGTCGCAAGGCCGACCGCGCCGCAACCGATCACCGCGGCGCGGGCGGGCGGAGGTTCGTCACCCAGAAGCTCCTCCACCGCCAGCCAGGCGGTCCCCCACGAGAGCGTCACGCCGCCCCCGCCGTGGCCGTAGTTGTGGACCAGGATCCGGCCGCCGCCGAGGTCCTCGCGCTCCACCCGGAACCCCGCCGGGCGATAGGGGCGCAGGCCCACCACCGTGCGGATCACCCGGTCGCGCGACACCCGGACGCGGGGGAGACGGAACGCCGGCTCCGCCGGGGCCGGCGGGGCGGGCGCCGGACGGGCGGAACAGCCGGCGAGCGCCGCGGCGCCGAGCCCGGCGGCGGAGCCCAGCAGCGCGCGCCGCGAGAGCGGCGAGCCGGGGCGGACCAGAGTGGGGGTGGGCGGCGTCAGGACAACCTCCGGAAGGGCTCCGTATACTAGGGGCGTCGGCGCAGCGGCGACCCGGGCGACGGGCCGCCCCGCCGCAAGGAGGTCAGGATGGATCGCAGGATGTTCCTCAAGGCGTCGGCCGCGGTGAGCGCCGCCGGCATCGTGGGTGTGAACGACCGGGCCGAAGCGCTCGAGCACGAGATGATGCACATGCTCGACGCGCCGGAGCGTCCGCCGCTCCGCGGCGCCGACGACGAGGAGCCGCTCTCGGTGATGCCGGAGAAGCCCACGCTGGTGGACTTCTTCGAGCACCGGTTCGCGCCGGCGTCCCACGTGCTCCAGAGCGCCGCCCGCGCCCAGAAGCACGGGATGAGCGAGGAGATCATCCTCGCCTGCCTGCTCCACGACCTGTCGGTGATGAACCTGATCCGCGCCGACCACGGGTGGTGGGGCGCTCAGTTGATCGAGCCCTACGTCCCGGAACGGGTGTCCTGGGCCATCCGCTACCACCAGGCGCTCCGGTTCTTCCCGGATCCCTCGGTGGGCTACGAGTACCCCGAGATGTACGTCCGGATGTTCGGGGCCGACCACGAGCCGGAGCCGTACATCAAGGCGGCCTACGAGTTCGCGCGGAACCACAAGTGGTACATGGACGCCCGGTCGATCACGATGCACGACGACTACAGCTTCGATCCGGACGCCAAGGTCTCGATCGAGCCGTTCATCGACATCATCGGGCGGCACTTCCGCCAGCCGAAGGAAGGCCTCGGCAACGACAACAGCCCCTCCGCCCACATGTGGCGGACGATGATCAACCCCCGGCGGCGCCTGTAGTTCCGGACGCGCGCGAGGGCGCAATGCGGCGAAGAACCCTGCTGGCGGCCTGCGCCGTCGCGTTGTCCGCCGCCGGATGTTCGGCGGCGCTGAACCTGGGCTCGTGGCGACCCGCGGCGCCGCTACCGGTCCACATCTACTCGACGGAGACCGAAGACGCCGACGCGGCGGCGATGCTCGCGCTCGCCGAGGAGGAGGTGAAGGGCCGGGTGGCGCGCCGGGACCGGTGGTTCCGGGTCGTGGAGGACCGGACCGAGGCCGCGGTCGTGCTTCGCCTCACGCGCTACTCCGTCGAGCGGTTGCGACCCCAGCAGAACGACGGGAACAGCGAGACGATCCGCACGCACTTCGTGGACGCGCTCGCGACCATCGGCGACGCGCGCCAGCGGATCACCGGGATCGACTCCAGGGAGGTCAACTTCGACCGGCTGGAGTACGCGGCGAGCCAGCTCGTGGATGAGCTCGAGCGGTTCTGCCGGGAGAACCAGGCGCTGCTGGGCCCCGCGCCGAGCGGGTAGACCAGCCGGCGAGGAAGACCTCCGCGCCGTCCCCGCGCCGTTGGCGGCGGCCGCTTAACGGGCGCGCGCCCGCCGGTGGATCGGGAAGTAGAGGACCGCTCCCAGCAGCGCGGTGCCGAGGCCGAGGACCGACTCGGCCGGACGCTCGAGGAGCGTGTAGCCGAGCGCCCAGGCGCTCATCGCGAGGAAGAGGACCGGGATCAGCGGGTGGAGCGGAGTCCGGAACCGGCCGGGGACCGCGCCGGCGACCCGCCCGCGTCGCAGCCGGAAGACCCCGGCGACGGTGGCCGCGGTCATCAGGTTCAGCGTGAATCCGGCGTAGAGCAGGACCTGCTCGAAGGTCCCCGAGTAGAGAAGCACCAGGATGATCACGAGTTGGAGCGCGAGCGCGCGGCGGGGGACGCCGCCGGCCTCGCTCTTCCCGAGCGGGCGGAGGAGCGCCTCGTCCTCGCCCATGGCGCGGACGACCCGCGGTCCGAGGAAGACCATCGCGCTCACGGTGGATGCCAGCACCAGCGCCAGCAGCGCCGACATGACCCGCCCGCCGAGGTTCCCGAAGACGCGCTCCGCCGCGAGGTAGCCCACCTCGATCACCCCGTCCAGCTCGGGCATCGGAACCGCCCGCAGGATCACCAGATTCACGACGAAATAGAGCACCGTGACCAGTAGCGTCCCGCCCACGAGGGCGCGGGCGAGCCGCTCGGGGCGCAGCATGTCCCCGACGATGTAGGCGGCGGCGTTCCAGCCGGTGTAGGCGTAGGAGACAAAGACCAGCGAGACCGCGAAGCCCGGGCTCAGGACGAGCGCGAAGTCGCCGGTCCGGGGCGTCAGCGGGGCGGAGACCGCGGGCGCGAAGAAGCCGGCGACGCAGAATCCGGCGACCAGGACGATCTTGGCGGCGGTGAGCAGGTCGTTCACCCCGCTGCCCCAACGCACCGAGGCGGCGTGGACGCCGGTGAAGAGCAGGACGACCGCCGCCGCGGCGTGGGTCACCGGGAGGCCGGGGACCAGCGGCGACAGATAGGCCGCCATCGCCATCGCCGCGAGCGCGGTGGGCGCCGCGAACCCGACGGTCGAGGAGACGAACCCGGCGGCGAACCCGGCGGCCGGGTGGAGCGTCCGGCGGAGCAGCGCGTACTCCCCGCCGGAGCGGGGAAGCGCCGAGCCGAGTTCCCCGTAGACCAGCGCCCCGGCGAGCGCCACGAGGCCGCCCACCACCCACAGGAGAAGGACCGGGAAGCCCGATGGGACGGCGGCGACCTGGAACCCGAGCGAGGTGAAGACCCCGGTCCCGATCATGTTCGCGACCACGAAGAGGGCCGCGGTCCGGGTGGCGATCCGCGCCCCCGGGGTCATGACGCCTCCTCCGGCCGGGCGCCGCCGCCGGCCACCGAAGACAGGGGGGCTACGGAGCGGTGCGCGCCGCGATCATGTCGATCTCGAGGAGGGCCCCCAGCGGGATCGCCGCCACCGCGACCGTGGTGCGCGCCGGAGGGATCGCGCCCTCGGGGAAGTAGGACGCGTAGACCTCGTTCATCGCCGCGAAGTCGTTCACGTCGGCGAGGAAGACGCCGGTGCGGACGACATCCCCGAACCCGAGCCCCGCCTCCTCGAGCAGCGCCTGGAGGTTCTGCATGACCTGGTGGGTCTGCTCGGCGATGCCGCCTTCAACGAGGCCGCCCCCCGCCGGATCGAGCGCGATCTGTCCGGCGAGGAAGACGAGCCCGCCCACGTCGACTCCCGCCGAGTAGGGGCCGACCGGCGGGATCTGCCCGCTCAGCCGGACCCTCTCCGGCATCGCCGGCTCGGCCGGGGGCGGCGGAGGCGGGGGAGCGCAGGCGGCGGCGAGGACGAGGAGCGCGGCGGGCAGCGAGCGACGCATGGGAAGAGCCTCCGGGGGATGGAATGGGGAGCGCCGGATGGTACCCGGCGGCCGGACGTAGGATGGCGGCATGTGGACGCATCCGAAGCCCGGCGAAGCGCCGAACTACTACCTGGGGGCGGCGCGGCTCGTCCCCGAAGGCGACCTTCCCGGCGCGGCGGTGGCCGAGATGGCGACGCTGCGGTCGCGGCTCGCCGGGCTGGGCGAGGAAGACGCGAACACCGGCTACGCGCCCGGCAAGTGGTCGGTGAAGGAGGTCGTCGGGCACCTCGCCGACGTCGAGCGGCTCTTCGCCTTCCGGATGCTCCATGTGGCCCGCCGGGATCCGGCGCCGCTTCCGGCGATGGACCAGGACCAGTGGGCGGAAGCGGCGCGGCACGCCGACCGCAGCCTCGGGTCACTCCTCGATGAGCTGGACACGGTGCGGGCGGCGACGGTGAGCCTGCTGTCAACGCTCGACGAGGCGGCGCTCGACGCCGCCGGGGAGGCCAGCGGCAACCGGGTTACGGTGCGGGCGATGGCGTGGTTCGCTGTGGGGCACGCGATCCACCACCGAAGGATCCTCGAAAAGCGCTACCCGGGCGTCGGCGGCTGACCCCCCGGGCCCGCCCGAGAAACAGCGCGGCGGCGACCGCCAGGCTCCCCAGCAGCGCGGCGGCGCCTGCCACCGCCCCGAACCCGAGGCGGTTCATCAGCAGACCGGAAGCGACGCTGGCGAGCGCCGCGACCGACCAGTTCAGCGAGTCGGCGCGCCCCTGCCGGCGAACCTTGACGGGGGTGTTCGGGCCTCGGGCGAGCAGCGCGCTCGCCGCCACGAACCCGAAACACCAGCCGAGGCCCAGCAGGTAGAGGGCGAACCCCATGAGCGCCCCGGCCTCGAGCGGCGCGACCGCGCCGAGGATCCCGGACGCGGTGAGCAGCAGGCCGCCCACCGCGATCATCGCGCGCTCGCCGAACCGATCCGAGAGCACGCCCACCAGCGGCGAGAGCAGGAACATCCCGAGGGTGTGCGCGCCCATGATCGCGCCCAGTCCGGTCAGCGTCCCGCCCGCCGCGACGACCTGCACCGGCGTCATCGTCATCATGACCATCATCGCGGCGTGGGCCGAGACCATGCCGACGACCCCCAGCGCGATCTCGCCCGGGGGCGGCCCGTCATCCGGCGCCGCCGGCTCGCCGGACGCGGCGGGGGGTGGAAGCGACGCTGACGCCGGTCCGAAGGCGCGCCGGACGCGGAGCGCGCGGCTCGCGAGGAAGAGGACCGCGACCGAGGCGTAGAGCGCCGCCGAGACCAGATACGTCAGGCCGATGGCGCTGTCCCCCACCGAAGCGGCGAGGCGCTCGATCCAGGAGAAGACGAAGGGCGCCGCGAAGCTGGCGGCGACCGCCGCCCAGACCACCAGCCCGACCGCGCGTCCCCGGCGGTGCGGCGGGACGAGCAGCGCGGCGGCGTAGCGGACCAGGTGGTAGGCGGCGTAGCCGGCGCCGAGAAGCAGGCAGCTCAGGACGAAGGGGCCGAAGGCCTCGCGGCCGGCGAAGACGGAGGCCCCCACGCAGGCGAGCGCGGTGACCGCGAAGCCGAGCGCCAGCGCCGGGATCCGGCCGATGCGGGGGATGAGCCAGGAGAGCGCCGGCGCGCCGAAGGCGACGCCGACGATCAGCGAGGCGTTCGGAACGCCGATCCAGGCCGAGCCGGAGAGGAACCGCTCGGCGAGGACCGGAGTGACGGTGATGACCAGCAGGTAGGCGGTCGATCCGAGCACCGCCCCCAGCAGGAGGACGCCGAGCGCGCGGGAGGGCCGGGGGCGGGCGGCGCGAACCACGGGCGCTCAGTTGCCGGCGGTCAGCAGGCGCTGGAGGCCGGCGAGCGCGCGGCGCGCCTCGGGAGCGAGCGGAGCGCCATCGCCGAGGGCGCGGCGGTCCTCCTCGCCGAGCCCGAACTCGGCGGCGATGGCGCGGAACTCGGACACGACGTCGTCGTTCGGGTCGGCGCGCCAGGCGCCCGGGACGAGGCGCAGCTCGTGGAGCGGAGGAGCGCCCCCGCCCTGACCCGTTCCGGAGACCGCTCCGCCGGAGGCCGCCTGGACCCGGTCGCGGTAGGCCAGCACCTCGGGGAGCACCCAGTCGTCGAGGGTTCCGACGACCTCGATGACCGGGATCCGGAGTTCGGCGGAGAGCGCGGGAAGCTCGGGGGTGGGGTTCGCGTTCACCGCGTCGTGGAAGGGCCAGAATGCGCCGCCCTCGGCGGGGACGCCGGCGGCTTCGGCGTAGGCGGCGAAGCCGGCCTCCGATGCGCCGCGGTCCTCCGCAAGCGCAAGCCGGGCGGCCTGGCGGCGAACCGCGCCCGCCGGGTCGCCCAGCGTGGCGGAGACCAGCACCGCCCCCGCGAAGATCTCGTCCTCGGCCACCGCCGCCTGGCGGGCGATGCCGCCGCCCTCGCCGTAACCGAACAGGATCACCCGGTCGGGGTCGCGCGCTAGACGCGGGCGAATCTGGTCGAACATGAGCCGGGCGAAGGCCTCGGTGAGGCGAAGCGCGCCCCCGGCGTCCCCGAGCCCGGCGCGGTCGAAGCTGGCCCACGCGAAGCCCTCGTCGAGCGCCCACCAGCCGATGAGGTCGTCGAGCCCGGTCTCTCCGGCGCCGAGTTCGGCCCCGTCCTCGCCCCGGCGGATCCCGCCCACCCCACGGTGCGCGCCGATGACCAGCGTCCCGTTCCAGTCGGGGGGCCGCAGCGGGTGGCGGAGCACGAAGCGGCGGGGGGGTTCGCCGGGGGGCAGCGCCCGGCCGGGGGGCACCGAGGCGACGATGCCCTGCACGGTGAGGGCGTCGCCGTAGGCGCGGCCCGGGAGCAGGGTCTCGCGCCCTCCGTGGATGTAGAGGTGGAGCCGGGCGTCGCACCCGGTCAGGAGGACGAGGAAGGCCGGGAGGAGCAGACCCGGCCACCCGCTGCGAGCCGGCGCCCGGGCACAAAAAAGCCCCGGGACCCCTGCTGGGCCATCCGGCCGCTCCGCGGCGCGAGACCCGAGCGGCCGACGGAGAAACCGCCGACGCCGCTCCGGGAGGGTTCCGCCGCCGCCTGGAATCGTGGTCAGGGTCCCGGGAACTCGTCCGTTCTTTCCGGACCCGGGGGGAGTGGGAAGGACCTCAATCCCCCGCCCCGGGTCCGTAAGCGAAGTCGTCCGGCGGAGCCATGTTTCCGACCTCCTTGCGGGCTGCGGGCTGCGTTGGTGAGTTCGTTATACAGCGGTGCGGGCGGCGGGTCAAGTGGCGCCGCCGGACCGCGCCGTCACTCCAGCGAACCGTGGACGACCTCGCCCGAAACAAGCGTGGCGAGGACCCGCTCGCGCATCGTGAAGAGGAGGTCGGGGTCCTCCTCGAGCGCGTCGAGCGAGGGGAGGTCGAGCACCACGAGGTCGGCCAGCTTGCCGGGTTCGAGGCTGCCGCGCTCCTCGTCATCGTGGGTCAGCCAGGCGCCGTTCCAGGTGTAGGAGCGAAGCGCCTCCGCGACGGTCACGGTCTCCTCTTCGCCCCAGGAGACGCCGGACTTCTGGTCCTTGCGGGTGAGCAGCGCGAAGAAGCCCATCCACGGGTCGTGGGTGGTGACCCCGTAGTCGGAGCCCGAGGCCATGATGACGCCGCTGCGCATGTAGGTGCGGAAGGGCTGGAGGCGGGCCATCCGCTCGGGCCCCGAGTTCGCCGCAAAGGAGAAGCCCTGCTGCCAGTTGAACACCGGGTTGGTGGCGGCGACGATGCCGTAGCGGGCCATGTCCTCGAGGACCCGGGTCTTCGGCTCGATGGGGAAGTAGGCGTGGATCACGCTCCAGCGGAGGTCGGGGATCTCGCCGGTCTCCTCCGTCATCTCGTCGAGCAGCTTCATGTAGAGGTCCACCGCCTGGCGCATCGCCTGGTCCCCGCAACTGTGGGTGTGGAGATCCCAGCCGTGGGCGCGGATCGCCCGGTACTGCGCCTCGCGCACTCCGTAGTCGCGCACGACCGGGTTCCCGAGGTTCTGCTCGCCCTCGAGTTCGTCCCAGAGGTGGAACGGCTCGGACATCCAGGCGCTCCTGGTCCCCACGCCGCCGTCCCCGTAGACCTTGACGCCCCGCCAGCGGAGGAACGGGTCGCCCAGGTTGTTCACCTTGATCCCGTCGAGATGCCCGGCGATGTCCTCCGGCGGGTGGGTGTTGAAGGTCCCCTCGTAGACCGCCGCGATCCGCAGGCGAAGGAGGCCGCGGTTCGCCGCCTCCTGGTAGACGCGCATGTGGTGGCCCATCCGGGAGGAGGGGTCCACGATCGCGGTCACGCCCAGCGAGAGCAGTTCGGCGATCCCGAGGCGGACGCTCTCCACCTCGTCCTCGAAGTCCTCCGGCGGCGGCCGCTCGGTGACGAGGCGGGAGCCGCGGGCCCCGAGGAAGACCCCGGTGGGGATCTCGCGGGTCACCCGCTCGCCGTCGAGCAGGACCTCGCGCGGCGCGCGCTGGATCTGGTCCTCGAAGGTGAAGTCGTCCGGATCCTCGAGCCACCACCCGGGCCAGGTGGAGGCGTCGTCATCCTCGATCCCCATCCGGCGGAACACCTCGGTGTTCACCGCGACGCCGCGGTAGACCCGGTAGAGCGCGACCGGGTTGCCGGGCGCCACCTCGTCGAGCTGCCAGCGGGTGACCATCGCCGGGTACTTGAACTGGTCCCAGCGCCGGCCGACGATCCACTCGTTCCGGACGGTCTCCGGCTCCCGCTCGCGCTGCTCCAGCCGGGCCCGGACGGCTTCCACGATGTCCTCGGCGGTCTCGGCGTAGCTGAGCTCGACGCCCCGGGTGATGTCGTTGCCGAGCGGCAGGAAGTGGATGTGGGAGTCCTGGAGCCCGGGGATGATCGTCTTCCCGGCGAGGTCCACGGTCCTCGTGTTCGGTCCGGCGAGCGCCGCCATCTCCGCGCCCGAGCCCACGCCCACGATCCGGTCGTCCTTGATCGCCAGCGCTTCCGCCAGCGAGTCCCCGGCGTCCACCGTCCGGACCTCGGCGCCGGTCAGGATGAGGTCCGGCTCCGGATACCACTGGGCCGCCGCCAGCGGGGGGAGGCCGGCGAGCGCGAGAAGGACGAGACAGGCCGCAGCGAGAGTTCGGGACATGGCGGTTCCGATGGTACCGGCCCGGCGGGGTTGCCGGACGGGGCTGGCGCGTGGCTCACGCGGGGCCTCGCGATACCCTGCCCCTCCGTCAGGAAACGGAGGAGTCTCCATGCGCCATCGAATCCACCTGCCGCTCGTTCCGCTCGCCGTCGCCCTGCTCGCCGGGTGCGGCGCCACCGGGCCGGACATCGGCGGCCCCGCCGACCTCGTGCTCCTCGGAGGGCGGGTCGTGACCGTCGACCCGGCCCACCCCGAAGCCGAGGCGGTCGCGGTGAAGGACGGGCTGGTCGCGGCGCTCGGGACGACCGCCGAGATCCGCCAGACCGTGGGGCCGGAGACCGAGGTCATCGAACTGGAGGGCCGTCTCGCCATCCCCGGGTTCATCGAAGGGCACGGCCATTTCCTCGGCGTCGGCAACGCCCAGATGATCCTGAAGCTGGGTGAATCGGAGAACTGGAACCGGATCGTCGACCAGGTCGCCGAAGCGGTGGCGGAGGCGGCGCCGGGAACCTGGATCGAGGGCCGCGGCTGGCACCAGGAGAAGTGGGACGAGGTTCCGGGGGGAGCGGTCGAGGGGCTGCCGCACCACCTCGGGCTCTCCGAGATCTCCCCCGAGAACCCGGTCTTGCTGCGCCACGCCAGCGGGCACGCCGCGTTCGCGAACGCGCTGGCGATGGAGCTCGCCGGCATCGACCGGAGCACGCCGGATCCACCCGGCGGGACGATCGTGCGGGACGCCGACGGGCGGGCGACCGGGGCGCTCCGGGAGACCGCGCAGGGCCTGGTGGCGCGCGCCCGCGACCGGGCGATGGCGGAGCGGAGCCCCGAAGAGCAGCGGGCGGAGCTGGAGCTCATGGTGAAGCTCGCGGCGGAGGAGTCCCTCGCCAAGGGGGTGACCAGCTTCCAGGACGCCGGCTCCTCGTTCGCCTCGATCGACCTCTTCCGCGAGATGGCGGAGGAGGGGCGCCTCCCCATCCGGCTCTATGTCATGGTGCGGGGCGAGTCGCACGAGGACATGGACGCCCGCCTCGGCGACTACTTCCTCGACAACCACGCGGACGGCTTCCTGACCGTCCGGTCCATCAAGACGGTGGTGGACGGCGCGCTCGGGGCCCACGGCGCGTGGCTGCTCGAGCCCTACGACGACATGCCGTCGAGCGAGGGGCTGGTGCTCCAGCCGGTCGAGGACATCGAGGAGACGGCGCGCATCGGCGTGCGGCACGGGTTCCAGGTGAACACCCACGCGATCGGGGACCGCGGCAACCGGGAGGTGCTCGATCTCTACGAGCGGGTCTTCGAGGAGGCCGGCGTCTCGGGCCATGACCTCAGGTTCCGGATCGAGCACGCCCAGCACATCCACCCGGACGACATCCCCCGGTTCGGCCAGATCGGGGTGATCGCCTCGATGCAGGCGGTCCACGCCACCTCGGACGGGCCGTGGGTTCCGGAGAAGCTGGGCGACTGGCGGGCGGAGACCGGCGCCTACGTCTGGCGCTCGCTCCTCGACAGCGGCGCGGTGGTGACGAACGGGACGGACGCCCCGGTCGAGGACGTGGACCCGATCGCGAGCTACCACGCGACGGTGACGCGGGAACTGAACGATGGAACCCGGTTCTACCCGGAACAGGCGATGACCCGGGAGGAGGCGCTCCACTCCTACACGATGGCCAACGCGTTCGCGGCGTTCGAGGAGGGCGTGAAGGGCAGCCTGACCCCGGGCAAGTACGCCGACATCGTGGTCCTGACGAAGGACATCCTGAGCGTCCCGGAAGACGAGATCCTCCAGGCCCGCCCCGCGCTCACCATCGTGGCCGGGGAAGTCGTCCACCGGCTGGAGGAATAGACCCCGGCGCCCCCGGCGGAAACGGGGCGCCCCGGAGTCGCCGGCAGGTCAGGCGCCCTTCCTGCTTTCCTGCTGGATTGTGGGGAGGTTCCGATGAAGCAGCGCCCTGCGAGGCCTCCGGTTGCGGAAAGACGTCCCGACGTCTATTGTGGCGACCTCTTTGGCGACGAGCCGAACCGCGTGACGCAACTGAAGCACTCTCCGGGTCGCGTGCGCGACGCGATCGTCGCCTGCCTCGGCGCAGCGCTGGGCGAACTCAGCGTCTCGGACATCCGGCGGTTGGTCACGGCCCGGATCGGCGATGTTCCGGCGTCCTCGGTGCGCTCCTATCTGAGACTGCGTCCGGACATGTTCGAACGAACGCAGCATGGCCGTTACCGGCTCAGGTCGGATCCGGTGGCGGCCCCGGACCATGTCGGGGCGGCATCGGACCCGAAGCGGGAACCGGTGTTCGTGCGGAACGGCGCGGCGCTCTACCGCGATGACTGCCTCGAGTGGCTGAAGCGCCGCGAGCCGGACAGCATCCACGCCGTCGTCACCGATCCGCCCTACGGTCTCGTGGAGTACTCGGCGGTCGAACAGCGCAAGATGCGGTCCGGCCGGGGAGGGGTCTGGCGGATTCCTCCGTCCTTCGACGGGCACGCGCGATCACCCGTCCCGCGCTTCACGACGCTGCGCGCGCGCGATCTCGCACAGATGCGGGAGTTCTTCGAACGCTTCGGACGGGCGTTATCCCCCGTTCTGGTTCCGGGCGCTCATGTCTTTGTCGCCTCGAATCCGCTCGTGTCCCACATCGTCGCATCGGGACTGGCGGCGGCGGGACTGGAGAGCCGGGGGATGATCGTCCGGCTTGTGATGACCATGCGGGGCGGTGACCGTCCCAAGAACGCCCATGAGGAGTTCTCCGATGTCACGGTCATGCCGCGCTCCATGGCCGAGCCCTGGCTGCTGTTCCGCCGCCCGCTGGAAGGACGGGTCCAGGACAACCTGCGCAAGTGGGGCGTAGGGGGCCTCCGACGGCCATCGGCGCGCCGGCCCTTCGGAGACGTGATCCCGTCGCACCCGACGCGGCCGCCGGAGCGGCGTCTGGCGCCCCATCCATCGCTGAAGCCACAGGCGTTTCTTCGCCAGGTGGTGCGCGCCGCGCTGCCCTTCGGGCGGGGCGTCGTCCTGGATCCCTTCGCCGGATCCGGGTCAACCCTCGCCGCCGCCAGTCATCTCGGGTACCGGAGCATCGGCGTCGAGCTCTCGCCCGAGTACGCCGGGATGGCCTCGACGTCACTGCCGAAGCTGGAGGCGATCAGGTGTCCAGATACACCCGGCTCTGGCGGAGCTTCCGAATGCCCTGTCTGTGGAGCGTAGCCGTGCGCGTCCCGAGTTCACCACGCGGATTCCGCCGGAAGTCGTCCACGGTGACGCGGCCGAGATAGATCTCGGTGAATCGCATGGGCGCGCGGGCGGCCGCGGGCTCGGTGTCGTTGTCCACCGCGTAGACGAACACGCACATCCACTGTTCGCGCGCGCCGTGCGTGTCGACGGCGCCGCCGGGCTTCCGCGTGCTCTTGATCTCGACCCCCTCGTCTCCCGCCTTGACCGCGTCATCGGGGTAGCGACCCTGGACGATCAGATCCGGATGTCCGTTGTGGTGCCGATTTTCCACGAGCACGCGTGAGTGCCGCGCCATGCTCGCGGTAACCATGTCGGAAACGAGCCCCGACATCGCCGCGGGCCTCAGCATGTCATCGAGGCGCTTGAGGCCCTTCGCCGACAGGTGGGTGTTCACGTCGAAGAAGAAGTCGTAGATGTCCTGCATGACCAGCCCGAAGTCTTCCAGCCGGAGCATGTAGAGCAGCTCGGCGTCGGGATGGAATTTCGACGGATCGGGCGTCTGGCGGACGATGGGCATCGGAGGAACGGAATCGCGCCACGGGGGCGCGCCCGCCGCTGGGCAGGAGCCGGGCTGCGGTCAGGCGGGGAACGACATGCCTGGCCTTGCGCCGGCTGTTCGCGGCGCCTGGCGCTGCGCCCCGGCAGGCCAGTCTACCGGGGAAGCCAACCGCGCCGGGGGGCCCGGCGAAGCCGGTGAACCAACCGGAGACCGGGTCGGTTCAGGCCGGGCGATCCACGGAACGGATCGTGGCCGGGGAGGTCGTCCACCGGCTGGACGAATAGATTCTGACGGCGCCCCACAGCGGGAGCGGGGCGCCGGGGCGCGCCGGAGGTGCGGCGCGGGCGCGCCGCATAGCAGCCTGCTGACAAAGTCACGCGGCCCGGTTCTCCTGTAGGGGCCCTCGCTCACGCGCCTTGTCGGACGGGCGCCTCACCGCCAGTTCTCCCGGTGGGGCCTCGGCGCTGCATGGGACTATTTCTACAGGCTGCCAATTTTCCGCCGGGCGGATAGCATCCCGCGGCCTATGCGGCTCGCCACCTTGCGCACGCCGGGGCCGGAGACGGTTCTGGCGGAGATTTCCCCCGACGGAACCCGCTACCGGCTCCTCGGCAGCCCCGGAGACGCCCTCGCCGACCGGCTCGGACGGATCCCGCCGCCGGGCGACGCGTGGGACGGCGAGGTCGCCGGGCGTCGCTTCGCCCCGGTGATTCCGCGTCCCGGCGCCATCTGGTGCGTGGGGCTGAACTACGAGGACCACCGGAAGGAGACCGGAAGGGCGAAGGCGGCCTGGCCGACGCTCTTCACCCGGTTCCCGGTGTGTCTCGTCGGCGCCGGGGAGCCGCTCGTCCGTCCCGCCGCCTCGCCTCAGCTCGACTTCGAGGGGGAGCTCGCGGTCATCATCGGGAAGCGGGGCCGGCACATCCCCGAAGAGCGGGCGCTGGAGCACGTCGCCGGCTACGCCTGCTTCAACGACGCCTCGGTGCGCGACTTCCAGTCGCACAGCAGTCAGTTCGGGCCGGGAAAGAACTTCCACCGGACCGGAGCGTTCGGGCCCTGGCTGGTGACCGCCGACGAGGTTCCCGACCCGCAGGCCCTCGAGATCCGGACGCGGGTCAACGGAGAGGTCATGCAGGAGAGCCACACCTCGCTCATGACCTGGAGCATTCGGGAGCTGATCGCCTACCTGTCGCGGTTCACGCCGTTGCTGCCGGGGGACGTCATCTCCACCGGGACTCCCTCCGGAGTGGGCGTTGCGCGGGACCCGCAGGTGTTCCTGAAACCGGGAGACGTCGTGGAAGTCGAGGTCTCCTCGGTGGGACTCCTGCGGAACAGCGTCGTCGACGAAGAAGAAGCCGGGGCCGCATGACCGGACGCCGGCTTCGCGCGCACCTCGCGACCGATCCCGGATCGCCCTGGTACTACCGGCTCGACCGGGAGCGGTTCGAGGCGGAGGGACGCCGGTTCCCGGACGCGATGGCCCGGATCCTCCCGAGCTGGTCGGACAGCGACGAGGGCTTCGTCGAGGGAGTGCGGGATGCGGAGGTCCTCATCGGGTGGAAGTTCCCGAAGAACGACCTGGCGTCCCGGGCGCCGAAGCTGCGCTGGATCCAGCTCATCGGCGCAGGCGTGGACCACCTCTACCCGCTCGACTGGCTGCCGCCCGGGGTGAAACTGGCGAACGCCAGCGGCGTCCACACCGGCAAGTCTTTCGAGTACGTGCTCATGGCGCTCATCGCGCTGAATGGCCGCCTTCCGGAGCTCATCGCCCACCAGCGCCGGCGGGCGTGGAAGAAGATCCAGACCGGAACGCTTCCCGGCCGGACCGCGCTCGTCGTCGGTCTCGGCGCGGTCGGAACCGGGGCGGCGCGGGCGGCGAAGACGCTCGGGATGCATGTGCTGGGGGTGCGTCGAAGCCGGCGGCGCCACCGGTTCGTGGACGAACTATTCCGGCCGGACGAACTCCACCGGGCGCTTCCGCGAGCCGATCACGTGGTGCTCGCCGCGCCGCTCACCGGGGAGACGCGCGAGGTGCTCGGCGAGGCCGAGATCGCCCTCCTTCCCGAGGGGGCCGGGGTGATCAACCTGGGACGGGGGGGACTGATCCACCAGGGCGCGCTAGAGGCGGCGCTCGCGAGCGGCCGGGTCGGGGGAGCGTTCCTCGACGTGGCGTCGCCGGAGCCGCTCCCGCCGACCAGCACGCTCTGGGACGCCCCGAACCTGATCCTGACGCCGCATGTGGGCGCCGACGACATCCGGAACTACGTACCCCTCGTCCTGCGGATCGCGCTGGAGAACATCTCGCGGGACCTCGCCGGGCGCCCGCTGCGCAACGTGGTGAAGCCGGAACTGGGTTACTGACCAGCCGCCCGTTGGCGCGGGCGCCCCGTCCCGGAGACAATCGGGGCATGAAGAACGACGAACGACGCGGCGCGCTCCCGATGGACATCCCGCCGCCCGGGCCCGACCGGCTCGGGTGGAACCGAAGGCGGTTCCTGACCGGGCTCTCGGGGGTGGGGCTCGGGGGCACGCTGCTCCCGGGAGTGCTCACCGCCTGCGCCGGCGACGCCGGCGAAATCACCGTCTCCATGCTGCGCGAGGCGCAGGAGCTCGCCGGGCTCGATCTGGGCGACGAGGAGCTCGGCAAGGTCGCCGAGCGGCTCAACGGGGAGGGGAGCCTCCGGGAGGCGTTCGAGGGGCTCCGCGAGCCCGAACTCCATAACCACACCCCTCCGTCGTTCGTCTTCCATCCCCTGCCCCCCGGGAAGGCGATGCCCGAGCTCACCGGCGGGATGGCGCCCTCCCGTCCCGAGGTGGAGCGGCCCTCGTCGGAGACCGACCTGGCCTTCCTGCCGGTGACGCATCTGGCCCGGCTCGTCGAGACCCGCCAGGTGTCGTCGATGGAGCTCACCGAGCTCTACCTGGCGCGGCTCGAGCGCTTCGACCCCGAGCTCCACTGCGTCGTCAACCTGACGCCGGACATCGCCCGCCGGCAGGCCGAGCAGGCGGACGCCGAGATCGCGGCGGGCAACTACCGGGGTCCGCTCCACGGGATCCCGTGGGGCGCCAAGGACCTGCTCGCCGTCCGCGGGACGAAGACGACGTGGGGCGCCTCGCCGTACCGGGAGCAGGAGATCGACGAGGACTCCACCGTCTACCGGAAGCTCACCGAGGCGGGGGCGGTGCTGGTGGCCAAGCTGACGATGGGCGCGCTGGCGTCCGGCGACCGCTGGTTCGGGGGCCGCACGAGGAACCCCTGGAACACCGAGCAGGGGTCGAGCGGGTCCTCCGCCGGGCCGGGGTCGGCCACCGCCGCCGGGCTCGTCGGGTTCTCCATCGGAACCGAGACCCGCGGCTCGATCATCTCGCCCTCGACCCGGAACGGGATCAGCGGGCACCGGCCCACCTTCGGCCGGGTGAGCCGGGCGGGCGCGATGGCGCTTTCGTGGACGATGGACAAGATCGGCCCGATGTGCCGCAGCGCCGAGGACTGCGCGCTGGTCTTCGAGGCGATCCGGGGCGCCGATGGTCTGGACCGGGCGGTCCAGGACCCGCCGTTCCTCTGGGACGCGGCGGCCGATCCGGCGGCGCTCCGCGTCGGCTACCACCGGGCCTTCGTCGAGGACGAGATCGAGGACGACCCGGAGGACGCCGAGGGGACCGCGCAGCGCCGGGCGAACCAGGCGAACACCCGCGCCGCCATCGAGGCGCTCGAGGCCGCCGGGATCACCATCCGGCCCTTCGAGCTGCCCGACTTCGGGATCGGGTCGCTCGGGTTCGTGCTGACCACCGAGTCAGCCGCGGCGTTCGACGCGCTCACCCGGAGCGGCGACGACCGGATGATGCGGGAGCCGCCGGAGGAGAGCCGCTGGCCCGACACCTTCCGGGTCCAGCGGTTCGCGCCGGCGGTGGAGTACATCCAGGCGATGCGGCAGCGGACCCGGATCATGACCGAGTTCGATGCGGCGCTCGGGGACCTGGACCTCTTCATCGGATCCAGCCTCGGCCTCACGAACCTGACCGGGCACCCCGAGGTCGCGGTCCCGAACGGCTACCACGAGGGATCGCCGACCAGCCTGCGGTTCACCGGGAAGCTCTACGGCGACACCGAGGTGCTGACCATGGCGCACGCCTACCAGCAGGTCACCGACTTCCACCTGCGGCGACCGCCGGTCGGCGGGTAGAACCCGGTCGGGCGCATCGGCGGCGCCAGGAACCCCGGGGGGCGAGCTTCGCCCCCCGTCCCGGCGGTCAGCCGCCCCGGGCTACATGTAGCGGGTCGGGTTCGCGGCGATCCGGCGGACGCTCGCGATCAGCGCGTCCACCTCGTGCGGCATGTTGTAGATGTGGGTCGAGGCGCGGACCGCGTTCAGGTTCCCGGTGCTCATCGTGCGGATGAAGACCCGGTCCTCCTCGAGGATCGCCTGCTGCAGGTTCTCCATCGGAATGTCGCCCACCGAGAAGAGCGTGAGCCCGGCGGCGAGCTCGTTCCCCATCGAGGTCCAGAGCTTGACGCCGGGGATGTCGTTCAGGCCGTCCTTGAGCCGGCCCGCCAGCGACCGCACCCTCGCCTCGATGACGTCCTTGCCGATCACGTTCTGGAACTCCATCGACTTGACGAGGGCGAACTGGCTGGGAACGTGGCGCTGCCCGGTGTTCTCGTACTTCCGGGAGTCCTCGCGGAACCGCCGCTCGCCGTCTTCGCGGTAGGTCCCGGCCCCGATGAGCGGCCAGATGTCGCCCATCGTGTCCCGGCGGATGAAGGAGACGCCGGTGCCGGTGCCCGCCATGAGCCACTTCTGGCCGGCGCCGGCGTAGTGGTGGCAGGCCAGCTCGCGCATGTCGAGCGAGACCATCCCGAGCGGATGCGCGCCGTCCACCGTGAGGTAGAGGTTGTGGCGGCCGCACAGCTCGGCGAGCTCGCGGACCGGCATCTGGAGCCCGGTGACGTAGGTCATGTGGCTCACCATGATGGCCCGGGTGCGGGGGCCGATCGCGTCCTCGTAGATCGAGACGATCTGGTCCACGCTCTCCGGGGGAACCGGGATGTCCACCCACTTGATCTCGACGCCGTAGCGCTCCCGGGCGTGGATGTAGGGCTCGATGCCGCCGTTGTGCTCGTGGGTGCACATCAGCACCTCGTCGCCCTCCCGCCAGTCGAGGCCGCGGCCGAAGATGTTCATCCCCTCGGTCGTGCTGCGGGTGTAGGAGACCTCGTCCGGTTCGGCGCCGATGAACTCCGCGACGATGGCGCGGCGCTCGTGGAGCTCGTCCCGCCGGTAGCCGTTCGTGGGATCGACCTGGATCTCGGCGTAGATCCGGGCCTCTTCGTCGGCGACCACCCGGGGCGTCGGGCCGAGGGTGCCGTTGTTCATGAACGCCATCCCGTCGACCACATTGAACTGGGAGCGCACTCTCCACCAGTAGTCCTCACCGGGGTTCGCCGGGGGCGTCAGGTCGGCGAGCGGGAGCGGCGGGACCGACCGCTGGACCACCGCGGCGGCGAGGCCCGGGGGGAGCGCCACCGCCCCGAAGGCGGCGGCCGAGGCGCCGAGAAAGCGGCGGCGGGAAAACAGCGACGGATCCGTCACGGGAGAGCTCCTTGCCCCGCTGGAGGAACGCCGTCCCGGCGCTGTCCCGCGTCGGGGACGGATCCGGGCCCTCGGAGAGTCCGGCGCGCGTCCAGCCGGAATCGGCTGACGCTACCGGACTCCGGGCTCCGGTTCAACCGGCGCCCCCGCCGGTGCGGCGAAGACGCTTCACGGATAATCCCGCACGATGTCCGATGAGCCCACGACGATCCTGGTCGTTGATGACGAGCCCGACCTCGAAGTCCTGATCCGCCAGCGTTTCCGGAGACGGATCCGCCGGGGCGAGATGGCGTTCCTCTTCGCCCAGGACGGCGTGCAGGCCCTCGAGACGCTCGAGCGTCATGAGGAAGTCGAACTCATCATGACGGACATCAACATGCCCCGGATGGACGGGCTGACGCTCCTGAACGAGCTGAAGGAGGCGAAGCCGAGGATCCGGGCGGTCGTGGTCTCCGCTTACGGGGACATGCGGAACATCCGCACTGCGATGAACCGGGGGGCCTTCGACTTCGTGACGAAGCCGATCGACTTCCAGGATCTGGAGCTCACGATCGACAAGACGATGACCCACCTGGCGGCGATGCGGGACGCGCTGAGCCAGCGGGCGCAGCTCCTCGCGCTTCACGAGGAGCTGCGGGTCGCGCGGAACATGCAGATGTCGATCCTCCCGAGGCAGTTTCCGTCGGCGGGCGACTCGGAGGTCCACGCGGTCATGACCCCGGCGCGCGATGTCGGCGGCGACTTCTACGACGTGTTCCGCCTCCCGGAAGACCGGCTGGGAGTCGTCATGGCCGATGTGTCGGGCAAGGGGGTCCCGGCGGCGCTGTTCATGATGGTGAGCCGCACGCTGGTCAAGGGACACGCGGTGAGCGCGCTCTCCCCGGCCGAGACCCTCACCGGGATCAACCGGCTGCTCGGGGAGGACAACGAACAGGCGATGTTCGTGACGCTCCTCTTCGGCGTCCTGGACGCGAAGACCGGCGTTTTCCGCTACGCGAACGCCGGACACTGTCCTCCGATCCTGGTCCGGCCCGGCGCCGAGCCAACCGAACTCCCCACGACGCCGGGCATCGCCCTCGGCGTCGTTCCCGAGATGCAGTACGTCGAGGCGAAGGCCCAGCTCGAGCCCGGCGACCGCCTGTTCCTCTACACCGACGGCGTCTCCGAGGCGGAAGGGCCGGATCAGGAGCTCTTCGAGGAGGGGCGCCTGAAGGCCGCCCTCGCCGGGGTCTCGGACCGGAGCCCCGAGGAGATCAACAACGCGGTTCTGGAGAGCGTGCGGTCGTTCACGAAGGGCGTGAGCCAGTCGGACGACATCACCTGCCTCACGCTCACCTACGGAGGTCCTTCGTGACGACCGCCGCGCGGCGCCGGATGCGGACGGGGGCCTGGCGTCTCGCCACGCTCTTCGCGATCGCCGCGGTCGCCGCCGCGGCCCAGGAAGAGACCGGGCCGACGCCGGGGGTCACCGGCGACCGGATCCGGTTCGGGCAGTCGGCGGCGCTGAGCGGCCCGGCCGCCGAGCTGGGCCGGGGGATGCAGTTGGGGATCCAGGCGGCGTTCGCCGAGGTCAACGCTGCGGGAGGCGTCCACGGCAGGTCGCTCGAGCTCGTCTCGCTGGACGACGGGTACGAACCCGAGGCGGCGCTCGAGAACACCCGCGCGCTGCTGCGGGAAGAGGAAGTGTTCGCGCTCATCGGCGCGGTGGGGACCCCGACCTCGCGCGCGGCGGCGCCGATCGCCACCAGCGAGCGGGTCCCCTACATCGGGCCGTTCACCGGCGCCGAGTTCCTCCGGGATCCGGCGGCAACTCCGACCGCGGTCAACGTCCGCGCCTCCTACTACCAGGAGACCGACGCCATGGTCGAGCGGCTCCAGCGCGACCTCGGGATCAACCGGATCGCCGTGCTCCACCAGGACGACTCCTACGGCAACGCCGGCCTCAGCGGCGTCCAGCGGGCGCTCGCGCGGCGCGGTCTGGAACTCACCGGACGCGCCTCCTACCAGCGAAACACGACCGCGGTGAAGACCGCGCTTCTCCAGTTGCGGCGGGTGCGTCCTGACGCGGTGATCATCATCGGCGCCTATCGGCCGGTGGGCGCCTTCGTGCGGTGGGCTCGCAAGATCGGCTTCGACCCGGTGATGATCAACATCTCCTTCGTGGGCGCCGACGCCCTCGCCGCCGACCTCGGCGCCGGGGGCGAAGGCGTCTTCGTCACCCAGGTGGTGCCGTTCCCGACGAACGATGCGCTCCCGGTCGTCCGCCGCTTCCGGGCGGCGCTGCGGGAGGTGGATCCGAGGGCGCGGGCGAGCCTGGTGGCGCTCGAGGGATACGTGGTCGGGCGGCTGACCGCCGAGGTGGTGGAAGCCGCCGGACGCGATCTCACCCGGCCCGGCTTCCTCGCGGCGCTGGCCACGCTCGAGCGGGTGGACCTCGGCGGGTTCACGCTCGGTTACGGGCCCGAGGACACCCAGGGATCCGACCGGGTGTTCTGGACCCGCATCGACCAGTTCGGCCGGCTCGTCCCGGTGAGCAGCCTGCGCTGATCGACCCATGGGCTCCACGAGCGACGACGAGCGCCTGAAGGGCGGCCCGGCGGACGACGCCCCGGCGCCGGAAACAGAGGCGGCCGCGCCGCCCGGACCCCCTCGAAAGTCGGGTCTCCGCGCCACCCTGGCGGGGCGCCTCCACCAGCTCGCCGCGCGGCTCGCCGCGCGGGTCGAGGGACAGCGCTGGAGCCTGAAGCTCCAGATCGGGGCGGGTCTCGGCGTCGCGGTCGGGTTCTCGGTGGCGGCGAGCGTCGCGGCGCTGATCGCGTTCTTCCAGGTCGGAACCCTCCAGCGGCGGATCAACACCGAGCATGTGCCGGCGCTCACCAACGCGGTGCAGATTGGCCAGCTCGCCGCCAATCTGGCCGGGAGCGCCCCGCGCGTGGTGGCCGCGGCGCGGAACCGGCGCCTCGCCGACGACTCCGGATCCGACGTGACCCCGCTCTCCGGAAGCGCCGAGGTGGACCTCCTCGAGGACGCCGCCCGGATCATCGAGCTCTCGTCCTCGCTCGAATCCACCGAGCGGAGCGAGGGCCTCCAGCAGTTCTCCTCGGATCTGGCGGGGAACCTGCGCGCCATCCAGGTCTCGGTGGACTCGGCGGTCGCCATGGCGGACCGGCTCGACGCGATCCAGGCGGAGGCGGTGGCGGGGCTCACCGTGCTGAACGAGCGGGTGGCGCCGGCGCTCGACGACCAGATCTTCTACATGGCCACCGGCCTCCGGGAGCTGACCGACTCGCCGGCGGCGGTCGCGCTGCGCGGCTCGGAGGCGGAGGTGATCCGGTACGAGGCGCTCAGCACGATCTGGTCGCGGGGCAACCTCGCGGTCAGCCTGCTGACCGACGTGGCGACGCAGGACGATCTGGAACTGGTGGAGACACTCGAGGAGCGATTCCGCGCCGCGGTGAACGGGGCGGCGCTGGCGCTGGCCTCGCTCGGCCCCCGGGCGCCTCCCGATGTCGGCGACACGCTCGCCGCGCTCCGCGAACTGGGAGTGGGGGAACAGGGCGCGTTCGATACGTCCCGCCAGTATCTGGGCGAACTCCGGAACCAGCTCACCTACCTCGTCCGGAACGAGGAGATCACCGGGTCGCTCGAAACCGCGGTGTCGGCGCTCACCGTCGGCCTGGAGGTCGAGGCGCTCGAAGCCACGAACGCCTCGGAAGCGGCGCTCTCGCTGGGTCGCGGCCTGCTGGTGATCCTGAACGTCGTCGGCCTCGGGGTCGCCGGCCTCGTCCTCTGGCTGTTCGTGGCCCGCCTCCTGATCCCCCGGCTCACGCGCCTCTCGCAGGCCATGCGGCGCATGGCGCAGGGCAACCTGGAGACCCAGATCGAGGTCCACGGGAAGGACGAGGTGGCCGAAATGGCGCAGGCGCTGGAGGTCTTCCGGCGCCACGCGATCGAGGTGCAGCGGCTCAATCTGGTGGAGCAGCTCCTCGCCCGGGTGGAGAAACAGAAGGGGGAGCTGGAAGCGACGCTCGAGGACCTGCAGCGGGCGCAGGACCAGATCGTCATGCAGGAAAAGCTGGCGTCGCTCGGGCAGTTGACGGCGGGGATCGCCCACGAGATCAAGAACCCGCTGAACTTCGTGAACAACTTCGCCGAGGTCTCGAACTCGCTGCTCGAGGACCTCCAGGCCGAGCTGGACGACGTCGCGAAGGCGCTGCCGGAGGAATCCCGGGAGGAGATCGCGGCCATCCGCAAGGATCTTGGCGGGAACCTGGAACGGATCGTCCACCACGGGAAGCGGGCGAGCTCCATCGTCTACGGGATGCTCGAACACGCCCGCAAGGAAGGCGGAGAGAAGCGGCCCACCGCGATCAACCCGATGATCGAAGAGTTCATCGCGCTCGCGTTCCACTCGATGCGCGCCGCCGACAACACCTTCCAGATGACGATCACCAAGGACCTCCAGCCGGAAGTCGGCGAGATCGAAGGGGTTCCCCAGGACCTCTCGCGGGTCTTCCTGAACATCGTCACGAACGCCTGCCAGGCGACGCTCGAGAAGCAGCGCGCCCCGGAGACGCCGAAGGACTACGAGCCAACGCTGGAAGTCTCCAGCCGGCGGGACAACGGACGGGTCGAGGTCCGGATCCGCGACAACGGCCCGGGCATCCCGGAGGAGAACGTGAAGAAGATCTTCGAGCCGTTCTTCACGACGAAGGACGCGAACCAGGGCACCGGCCTCGGGCTCTCGCTCGCGCACGATGTGGTTCGGGCCCACGGCGGGAGCCTCGAGGTGCAGTCGAAGGCGGGCGAGGGAACCGAGTTCGTGGTGAACCTGCCGGTCCGGTCCTCGGCGGCGGCGGCCTGAAGACCCCGGGGCGATGACGGAGCGCCCGGTCATCACGTGACGGACCGCGCCTGATGCGAACCGTCGTCGCCGTCGCCCTCCTCGCGTTCCAGATCGTCATGGTCGGGTACGCGCGCTTCGTCCCATCCCGCTACTTCTGCTGGGCGCCGATGGACTCCCAGAACCTCTACTCGATCACCGTGGTCATCGGGGACCGCGCGCTGAGCCCCGCGGAAATCGGGGCCCGCTACCGGCAGCCGGCGGAGGGCGGCAACTGGCAGGCGATCCAGCACGTGCTCGACAAGGTCCGGCAGTACGAAGCGACCTACGGACTCGGTGACGGCGCCCGGGTCACGGTCGTCTACACCGTCAACGGCGGACCGGAGGAGACCTGGGTCTGGCCGCCTCCATGAAGCCCTCGTGGAATCCGCTCCGGCTGAGCGGCGGGCCGCTGCCCGTCCCGGTCCTGCTGGCGGCCAAGCTGCTCGTCGTCACGATGCTGGCGACCGGCCATGTGGGGACCCTGCCGGATCCGTTCCTTCCGTTCCTGCCGGTCTTCGACCGGATCGGAGCGCCGGAGGGGTTCCGGGCGGCGCTGCAGATCCTGTTCCTCCTCGGGTCCGCCGCCCTGCTCCTGAATCGCCGCGTCCGGCTCGCGTCCCTGGTGGTGGGCGCGACGATCCTCGTCGGCATCGCCGCTTCCCGGATCTACTGGGCCAACAACACCTTCTTCTGCGGAGCGATCCTGACGCTCATCGGACTCCATTCCTCCGAGCGGTCGGTGTGGCTCCTGCGGGTTCAGGTCGCGCTGATCTACTTCGGCGCCGGGCTCAACAAGTTGCTCGACCCCGACTGGCTCTCGGGGCGGTTCTTCGAGCACTGGACCTTCGTCAACCTCGGGCACGATCTCTACATGCGGGCGGCGGCCCTGCTGCCGCCGATGGCGCTCTCGACGTTCATGGGCTGGGCGACGATCGCCACCGAGCTGAGCCTCGCCGCCGGATTCGCCGTGCAGCGCCTCTGGCCGCTCGCGATCTGGCTGGGCATCCTCTTCCATGCGGCGATGACCGTCTTCAGCGGCATCACCTTCGTGCTGTTCTTCTATGTCGCGCCCGCCGCCTACCTGGCGTTCGCCCGCTGGCCCCGGACGACCATGGAAGTCATCTACGACGGCGACTGCGGGATCTGCGCGAAGACGAAGCGGTGGTTCGAAGCCCTCGACCTCGAGGGCGCGTTCCGCTGGACCGCCCACCAGAGCGGCGTCTGCGAACGGCTGGGGATCCCGATCGGCGCGGCCCGGGCGCGCCTTCAGCTCGTCGTGGGCGAGGACGGGCCGGTCGCCGAGGGCTTCCGCGCCTTCAAGCTGATGCTGCTCTACAACCCGCTGACGTATTTCGTCATGCTGGGGATCCTGCTGAGCCTGCACGAGGGGCCGGCGTGGGCCAGAAACCTCGCGACCCTCGGGATGATCGCGTTCTTCTTTCCGGCGTTCGACCGGATCGGCCAGGCGGTCTACGACCTGGTGGCCCGCAACCGGCATCGCGCCGGCGCCTCGCCGACCTGCGCGGTCGACTAAGCGCCGGGAGACGCCGGGTGGAAGCCCCGATCAGAAGCGGGGCGACGTCAGGACGACGTCCGCGCGGGCCCAGGCGCGGAGGAACCGCCGCTGGACGCGCTCGGCCTCGGCCATCTTCCCCTGGGCGCGAAGCGACTCGAGCAGGCCGAAGAGCGACCAGCCGTTCTCGGGCCAGTCGCTGAGATCCTCGCGGAAGGCCACCTCGGCGTGGTCGGCCTTCCCGGCCTCCAGCAGGACCGCCCCGAGGGCCTGGCGCATCGGCATGTACCAGGGCGGCGGCTCGGTGTAGGCGAGGTTGTCCTGGATGTTGATCGCCTCCTCGTAGAGCGGGACCGCCTTCGCCGGGTCGTCGTGGCGGGCGACGATGTCGGCTTCGAGCGCCTTCGCCGCGAGCCGCAGCATGTCCTTCGACGAGACCCGTCCCATCGAGGGCAGCGCCTCGTCCGCCGAGATCGCCTCGACCCGGACGAGGTGTTCCCGGGCCCCCTCGGGATCGCCGGTGGCGGAAGCGGCCAGACCCTGGACGTAGTGCCAGATGGCGGTCTCGAACATGTACTCGGCGCGCGGCATCGGCTGGCTGCGGATCACTTCCCAGCGGCCGAAGCGGGCCTCGGCGAGGAGCGGGATGGACAGGAAGAGCTGCGAGTAGGAAGAGCTCTCGATCCGGTTCGGGGGCGTCTGGACCAGCACCTTGTCGCGGAGCTTGTAGGCCTGCTGGATCGCCACCGCGCTCCGGCCCTCGAACTGGGCCGCGGACCAGGCGAAGTGGACGTTGTGCTGGTAGGAGCGCACCGGGTAGCGGCCCTCCTGGTCCGGCATCCCCATGTAGAGCTCGTCCACCGCGGCGGCGTCGAGGTTGAAGTCGGCGGCCTCGTCGTAGTTCCCGGTCTGGACGAGGATGTGCGAGCCCATGTGGACCAGGTGAGCCGCGCCCGGCATGGTTCGCGGCAGCTCCCGGGCGTAGGGCACGGCGCGGTCGAGGTTGTCGGACGCCTCGACGCCGTGGATGTAGTAGTGGATGGCGCCCGGATGCTTCGGATCCATGGCGAGCGCCTTCTCGATCTGGGCGACCAGCCACTCGGTGCCCTCGCCGAGCGGCTTCCCGGCCTTGTCCCAGTAGTTCCACCGGGTCGTGTTCATCCACGCCGCCGCGGCGAGCACCTGGATGTCCACGTCATCGGGGTATTTCCCGGCGAGCTCGCGGGCCGCCTCGAACCAGGCCTGGTCCAGCGGGGCGCGCTCCGCGGCCGGATCCTCGGCGTAGCGGGTGGCGAGCGCCTCGATCATGTCGCGCTCCTTCGCGGTGGCGGCGCCGGACAGCTCGCGGGCCCGGGAGATCGCCTCCCAGGCGGTCTCGAGGTCACTCTCCGCCGGCGAACCGTTGTTCAGGTACGGGCCCCAGGCGAGAGCCCGGCCCCAGTGCGCCATCGGGGAATCGTCGATGCGCGCCGACTCGTCGAACGACCGGCGGGCCTCGGCCATCCAGAAGGCGTAGACCAGGCGCAGTCCCTGATCGAAGTACTTCTGGCCGAGCTCGGAGGCGCCGCTGATCGGATAGTGGACGACGCCGAGGCCGTCATGGAGCGGGACCTCGAGATCGGCGTTCGTGGTCTCCGGCGACTCGTCGAAGGCGAGGCTGGCCGGCGCGGCGAGGAGCAGCGCGAGGAGAGCGGACGCTGGCGCGGCGAAGCGCCGCGAGGTGCATCGGAAGGGCATGGTGAAGCTCCCGGGATGGATGGGGGTCATTCGGAGAGGTTCCGGTAGAGGACCCGGATCACCGCATACGCCTCGGCCATGTCGGCCGAGGCGAAGCGGACGGTGTCGGGGGCGCTGCGGTCGATCTGCGGCAGCAGCGAAGCGATTTCGGCGAGGTCGAAGCGGGTGTACTGGATCTCCACCTCGACGGGCGCCTGGGGGGCCGGAAGGAAGCCGGGCCCGCCGGGCGCCGGAAGATCGGCGAGCGCCCGGGCGGCCGCCTCCCGGATGCGGGCGGCGGTCGTCTCGGGGTGCATGAGTTCGGCGGTGGTCCGCCGGATCGCCCGCTTGACGGCGACGAACTGGATGTCGCCGAGAAGGGCGCGCATCTCGCGCACGGCCGCGTCATCGCCGGTCGCGAGCACGACCGGGACGCGGTGGTGGGCGGCGAGCGCCGCGTTCAGGCCGGCCTCCCCGGCGGGTTCGCCCGCCAGACGGATTTCCCGGATCGTGGCGCCCGAACCGGTGTGGGCCATCAGCCCGTCGGGATCCCCGGCGCGGGCGTGGTAGCCGATGAAGAACACCGCGTCGAAGTCGCCGGTGAGGCCCTGCATCATCCCGTAGGGCTTCGAGTTGTGGCTGATGAGGCGGGCCGGCGGGAGGAGTTCCTCGACGCGGACGTTGCGCATCGAGCCGTGGCTGTCGTTCACCAGGATCTCGACCGCCCCGGCGTCGAGCGCCCCCTGGATCGCGGCGTTCACATCGCTCATCACGAGATCGCGCCCGCGTTCGTACTCGGCGCCCGCAGCCGAGGTCATCTCGGGGTGGGCGATCCCGCTGATCCCCTCCATGTCCACCGAGATGAACACCCGGAGCGCCCGCTCCTGACCCGCCGCGGAAACGGCGAGCAGCAGGGCCGCAACGAGGGGAACCGACGCGAGGCCGGCTCGCCGCAGCACCGGGTCGCCTGACGGATCCCTACGCGCCCGGCGGTGGCCGGAGCGTTTCGATCATCTCGCGCGCGATCTGCGCCTGGGCGCCGTCGGGGTCCACCTCGAGGTATCGCTCGAAGGCCGCGAGGGCGGCGTCGTTCTGTTCGAGACGCACCCGCACCATGCCGAGCTGGAGCAGCGCCGGAGCGAAGGCCGGGTCGACCTGCGAGGCCTTCTCGTAGAACTCGGCGGCGACATCCAGCCGTTCCAGATTCGTGGCGAACACCGCGTAGTTGAAGAGGTGGACGGCGTTCGCTTCGACCAGATCCATGACCCGGTCCATCGCCCCGATGGCCGCCTCCCAGTTCTGCTGGCGGCTGTGGAGGTCGGCCACCGCGAGGATCCCGTCCTGCATCGAGGAGTCGAGCTCGAAGGCCTTCTCGTAGGAGGCGATCGCGGCCGGGAAGTCCTCGATCTGCTCCTGGGCGGCGGCGAGGTTGAACCAGCCCCCGGCGGAACCCGGCACGAGCTCGAGGAAGCCCTGGAATTCGGTGACGGCGCGCGCATAGTCGCCGTCCTGGAAGGCCATCTGGGCCGTCTGCAGGTGCCCGTCGGCCACGTCGGCCTGCGCCTGGCTCAGAACCCCCTCGGGCAGCGGGTGGAGCGTCTCGTTGATGATGGCCTGCCCGCCGTTCGAGACGGAGACCATCGCCTGGATCGGCTCCCAGCCCTCGAGTTCGAACGAGACCCGGTAGTTCTCGACCCGGAGGCCGGCGCGGAGGAACTCCCCGTTGTCGTTCGTGGTGACCTGGATGGGGCGCCCGCCGCCATCGGCGAGGACGATCGAGACCGCCACCTCGGGGACCGGATTGCCGTCCGGGTCCACGATCTTGCCGCGGATGGCGCCGCGCTGCGCCAGCGCGGGGGCGGCGATGAAGGAGACGAACGCGGCCGCAAGGAGCAACAGGCGGGCGGCGGAGCCGGAACGCGGCGTGGTCAGCACGGTGAGCGGTCCTCCTTGACGGCCGGACGGGGCCGCAATTGTAGCCGGGGCCAGACAGCCGGCCTGACGCCCCGAGGCGCCGGTCAGGAAAGGTCTTCGGCGAGCGCGGCGCGCTGGTCGTCGGTCAGATCGGCCTCGACCTCGAGCGCGGGGAGCGAGCAGCCGACCGCCACCGGCGTCCGGCCTCCGGCGTCGAACCGCAGGTACTGGACCGAGGAGAGGCGATCGTCCCCGACCTGCCGCGGATCGAACGTCGCCGGAACCGTCGAGCCGTCCGCAAAGCGGAGGTAGAGGTGGTCCACCAGCCCGAGCCACTCCCGGAGCAGGCGGTCCCGCTCGGCCGGGTCGGCGATCTCGATCAGCAGCGTGCAGCCGAGCTCGCCGGGGCCCCCGAGGAGCTCGTTGTAGGTCCGGATCTCGTGCTGGATGTCCGATTCGCGCACCATGCGCTCCACCCGGACCATCTCGAGGACCTGGTAGCGGATCGTCTCGTGGTTCTCGAACAGGAAGGTGAGATAACGGCCGACATGGACCCGGCGCCGGTCCTTCGCGGCCATCGCCGAGGCGCGGATCGCCGAGCGCTGGTCCCCGTAGGTCTGGTAGTCGAGGATCTCCTCCCGACGGATCGGGTGCCGGGCGCGGGTGAAGCCCACGGCGTCAGTCTTCCTCTGCGGGCGGAATGCGGGTCTCGAACCCGTCCGGCCGGTAGGCGCGGGCCAGCAGCGTCATCGAATGAAGCGGCTTCTTCCCGGCGTGCTGCTCGAACTGGATGGCGGCGAGCGGGCAGTCGGTCGCCCAGACGTCGGCTTCAGCCTGGTTCATCGAGTCGAAGGCCTTCTGGCCGGCCTTCCGCGAGGGCTCGAAACCCTCGGTCTTCATGGCCCAGGTCCCGTCGTGGCCGGAACACTCGAGCGTGGCCACCGGGGTGACCCCGGGGATCTTGCGGATCAGGTCGCGGGCCCGGAATCCGACGCCCTGCGCCCGGAGGTGGCAGGGAGCGTGGTAGGCGACCCGCGCCCCCGGGCTGGAGCGGAAGTCCGTGTTGAACCGGGGTTCGCGCCGGATGCTCCAGAGGTGCTCCGAGGGATCGCGCACCGCCTCCGCCAGCCGGGCGGCGCGCTCCCGGTCGGCGGGTTCCACCAGCGTCGGGTAGTCGCGGCGCATGAGCATCGAGCAGGTGGGGTTCACCGCGATCACGATCGCGCCCGCCTCCACGAAGGGAGCGAGAAGGTCGAGGTTGCGCCGGGCCGAGCGGCGGAGCCCGTCGAGGTCCCCCGATTCCCAGGCGGGCATCCCGCAGCAGCCGAGCCCCTGGGGGCAGTCCGTCCCGACTCCGTTCCGGTCGAGCACCTCGAGGGTGTCCCGCCCGATGTCCGGCTCGTTGTTCTGGACGTAACAGGTCGGGAACAGGACCGCCTCGCGCTCGCCGGGCGCGCCCGCCGGCCGGGCGCTCTTCGCCCAGTCGTCGAACGACTCGCGGGCGAAGGGCGGGAGGAGCTTGTCCCGGTGGATCCCGACGAGCTTCTCCATGCAGTAGCGGGCCGGGCGGGATTCGAGCAGCGGCGCGGCGAACGCCGGCGTCCGGCGCTGAAGGCGTCCGGCGCGGTCCGGATCGGTCAGGAACCGCTCGCGCAGCGCCTCCCTGCCCCCGGGAGGATCGAGCTTCCGCTGGACGGCGGCGTGCCGGTGCACCAGGTTCGGGAAGTCGAGCTGGAACTCGTGCCCCTTGCGGGGGGTGTAGGGGCAGGCGAACTCGCACTGCTTGCACTGGAAGCACTCGTCCAGGACCTGGCCGCGCTCTGCGCCATCGAGCGCGCGCGGGTCGCCGTCCTTCGCCTCGTCGATGATCTGGAACAGATCCCGGAAGGTGTCGCAGTACTTGAAGCACATGCGGCACCCGTGGCAAATGTCGAAGGCGCGCTCGACTTCCTTTCGGAGGCCATCGGCGTCCCAGTAGCGGTCCTCCGCGGGGTCGTAGGTGAGTTCCGGCCCGGGAAGCACCGAAACCGGGGCGCCGCCGGGGGGCTTCGGAGGAACGACCGAAGGGTCCTTCGGGCGATGGGGATGGCTCACAGCGGAGTCCCGGGGGACAGGAGGCGATCCGCGGGCCGGCGCCAGGGGCCGGGCATCACGGAGCGGACGCCGGCGCGCGCGGAACCGCGCTCAGCCCAGATCGTCCAGGAGCGCCTGGAACCGTCCGGCGTGGGACTTCTCCGCCTTGGCGAGCGTCTCGAACCAGTCGGCGATCTCGGCGAACCCCTCCTCGCGGGCGGTCTTCGCCATCCCCGGGTACATGTCGGTGTACTCGTAGGTCTCGCCGGCGACCGCCGCCGCGAGGTTCTGGGAGGTGTCGCCCATCGGAAGGTCGGTGGCGGGATCGCCCACCGGCTTCAGGTAGTCCAGATGGCCATGCGCGTGCCCCGTCTCCCCTTCGGCAGTCTCGCGGAAGTTCCCCGCAACCTCGGGGTAGCCCTCGATGTCCGCCACCTTGGCGAAGTAGAGGTAGCGGCGGTTCGCCTGGGATTCCCCGGCGAAGGCGTCCTTGAGGTTCTGGTGGGTCCTGGTGCCTTTCAGGCTGGCCATGCTGGATGTTCTCCCGGGATCGTTTCCCTGCGGCGGACTGGCGAAGAGGGGCCCCGGACGGCTTCCGCGACCCCTTCGGGGTCAGTCTAACGGCGCCGGTCAGGATGCGGGATAATTCGGAAATGGCGACGACACGACGGGAAGCGCTCGGCCGGCTGGCGGGCGCCGGGGCCGCGATCGCCGCGCCCGCGGCGCTGGCCACCGGTGGGCAGGACGCCCCGAAACGGCGGCCGAGAGCGCCGGAAGACCCGACCAAGATGCAGGGGCGGTTCCCGAGCGAGCTGGGAACGAGGTCCCCCTTCGAGACGCCGGAGCGGCTGGTGAGCCGGCCGGACTACTCCTCGTCCTCGCGGACCCCCCTCCACGAGCTGCAGGGGATCGTGACCCCGGCGGATCTCCACTTCGAGCGGCACCACGCCGGCATCCCGAACATCGATCCCGAGCGCTGGGAACTGCTCATCCACGGGATGGTGGACGAGCCGCGCGCGTTCCGGCTCGCCGACCTGAAGCGGTTCCCCGCCGAGTCGCGCCTCCGTTTCCTGGAGTGCTCGGGCAACGGCGGGACGGCCTACCAGAACCGGGGACGGCGCCGCGACATGAGCCCGCAGGACATGGACGGCCTGACGAGCACGAGCGAGTGGACCGGGGTCCCGCTGAAGCTGCTGTTCCGCGAGGTCGGGGCCCGGCCGGAAGCCACCTGGTTCCTCGCCGAAGGGATGGACGCGGCGGTCATGACCCGCTCGGTGCCGATGGAGAAGGCGTGGGACGACGCGATCATCGCCTACGCCCAGAACGGCGAGCCGCTCCGCCCGGAGCAGGGCTATCCGGCCCGGCTCTTCCTCCCCGGCTGGGAAGGCAACGCCTGCGTGAAGTGGATCCGGCGGCTGGAGCTGTCCGACCGGCCGTTCATGACCCGGGAGGAGACCTCGAAGTACACCGATCCGCTCCCCGGCGGGAAGGCGCGGATGTTCAGTTTCGGGATGGACGCCAAGTCGCTCCTCACCTTCCCCACCTATCCGGCGCGGCTGGATGGTCCCGGCTGGTGGGAGATCCGGGGGATCGCCTGGACCGGTCGCGGGAAGATCACCCGGGTGGAGATCTCGACCGACGGCGGGCGAAGCTGGGAAGACGCCGAGCTTCAGGAACCGGTTCTGCCCAAGTGCCACGTGCGGTTCCGGAAGCTGTGGAACTGGGACGGACGCCGGGCCACGCTGATCAGCCGGGCCACCGACGAGACCGGATACGTCCAGCCGACGCGCGAGCAACTTCATGCGGCGCGGGGCTCCTTCACCCGGTACCACTTCAACCAGCTCCGGCCCTGGACCGTCGAGCCCGACGGCCAGGTCTTCTTTGCCGGCTAGGTTCATGCCGCGGGCGGGCGCCCTGCTCGTCGTCCTGCTCGGCTGCGGCGGGCCGCCTTCCGAGACGCAGTCGCCGGCGGCCGAGCCGGCCGCCCCGGCGCCTCCGCCACCCGCCCCGCCGCGGCCCGAACTCCACCCGGGCATGCCGGGGCTGCTGAACCAGGCGGAGCTCGAGGCGCTGGACCGGGCGCGGGAGCAGGGACTCGCTGCGATCCAGGATCTCCCCGACTTCGGCTTCGGGACCCCGGCGAGCCCGGAGCGGATCGCGGCGTGGGACATCGACATCGGTCCGGAAGGGGAGGGTCTGCCCGCCGGACGGGGCTCGGTGGAGGAGGGCGAGGCCCTCTACCGGGTCCAGTGCGTCCAGTGCCACGGCGCCCGGGGCGAGGGCGCCGACTACGAGGCGCTCGCCGCGCGGGCGCCGGACGACCGCTTCGCCTTCGCCGAGGACCGCAGCACGCCGATCACGGTCGGGAGCTACTGGCCCTACGCGACGACGCTCTACGACTACATCTACCGGGCGATGCCGCAGGCGGCCCCCGGCACCCTCCCCCCGGACCACGTCTACGCGCTGACCGCGTTCATCCTCCACCTGAACGGGATCCTCGAGCCCGGCGATTCGCTGGACCGCGAGTCCCTGCCCCGGATCGTGATGCCGTCCCGCGACCGTTTCGTCCGCGACGACCGGCGCGGAGGCCCCGAAGTCCGGTGACCGGCCCGCCCGACGACCCCGAGCCGCGCGGCGGGGCCGGCCGGGAAGCCGCCGCCCCGGACTTCATCCGCGCCATCATCGCGGAGGACCGGGCCGCCGGGCGGAACGGCGGCCGGGTGGGGACGCGCTTTCCCCCGGAGCCCAACGGGTTCCTCCACATCGGCCACGCCAAGTCGATCGTGCTGAACTTCGGCGTCGCCGAAGAGAACGGCGGAACCTGTTTCCTCCGCTACGACGACACGAATCCGGCCCGCGAGGAGCAGCTTTACGTGGACGCGATCGCGCGCGACGTCGAATGGCTGGGCTACCGCTGGGCGGGCGAACCGCGGTTCGCCTCGGACCACTTCGAGAGGCTCTACGAGTTCGCCGAGACGCTGATCCGGCGCGGCAAGGCCTACGTGGACAGCCTGAGCGCCGAGGAGGTCCGGGCGCTCCGGGGGACGCTGGAAGAGCCCGGGACCGAGAGCCCCTACCGCGACCGGAACGTCGAGGAGAACCTCGACCTGTTCCGTCGGATGCGCGCCGGCGAGTTCCCCGATGGATCCCACGTGCTGCGCGCCCGGATCGACATGGCGTCCCCGAACCTGAACCTGCGGGACCCCACGCTCTACCGGATCCGGCGGCTCCACCACCACCGGACGGGCGACGACTGGCGCATCTATCCGATGTACGACTTCGCCCACGCGCTCTCGGACGCGCTCGAGGAGATCACCCACTCGCTGTGCACGCTCGAGTTCGAAGACCACCGGCCGCTCTACGACTGGTGCGTCGCCGAGAGCCGCGCGGCGTTCGTCCCCCGCCAGATCGAGTTCGCCCGCCTGAACCTGAGCTACACCGTGCTCAGCAAGCGCCGGCTGCTCCGGCTCGTCGAGGAAGGGGTGGTTGCGGGGTGGGACGACCCCCGGATGCCCACGATCGCCGGGCTCCGGCGGCGGGGCGTTCCGCCGGGGGCGATCCGGGCGTTCTGCGAGCGCATCGGCGTCGCGAAGCGCGACAGCACGGTGGACATCGCGCTGCTGGAACACGCGGTCCGGGAGGAGCTGAACCGCACCAGCCGGCGGCTCATGGGCGTCCTCGACCCGGTGCGCCTCATCGTCGAGAACTACCCGGAAGACGAGGTCGAGTTCTTCGAGGTCGGGAACAACCCGGAAGACCCCTCGGCGGGCGCGCGACAGGTCCCGTTCTCGCGGGAGCTGTACATCGAACGCGGCGACTTTCTGGAGGAGGCCCCCCGGAAGTGGTTCCGGCTCTCGCCCGACCGGGAGGTGCGGCTCCGGTCGGCGTTCCTCGTGACCTGCACCGGCTTCGAGCGGGACGCGGCGGGGGAGCTCACCGAGGTCCGCTGCCGGCTGGACCCCGCCAGCCGGGGCGGGAGCTCTCCCGACGGACGACGGGTCCGCGGGACGCTCCACTGGGTTTCCGCCCGCCACGCGGTTCCGGTGGAGACGCGGCTCTGTGACCGGCTGTTCCGCACCGAGGAGCCCGGCCGGAGCGGCGACTTCCTCGCCGACCTGAACCCGGACTCGATGCGGAAAGTGAAGGCGCAGGTGGAGCCGGCGGTCCGGGAGCTCGGTCCCGGGGACCGGATCCAGCTCGAGCGCCTCGGCTACTTCGTCGCCGACCCGGACTCCGCGCCCGGCGCTCCGGTGCTGAACCGGACCGTCACCCTGCGCGACGCCTGGGCCCGCCTCCGGAAGCGCGGCTGACCGCCTCGCGGTTCCGGGACGGGGACCCGCATAGGATTCGGGGCCTCCACGCTGCCCTGTTTCCGGGAGGTCCGCCGGTGCGAGCCCTGCTCATGATGTCCTTGCTGCTTTCCCCCGCCGCGGCCGCGGCCGACTCCGGAGACCGTCCGGCGAAGGACACCGGGCTCGGCCGATCGCCGGTGCTGGCGCGGAACGGGATGATCGCGACGAGCCAGCCGCTGGCCTCGGCCGCCGGGCTCCAGGTTCTGATGGGAGGCGGCAACGCGGTGGACGCCGGGATCGCCGCCGCCGCGGTCCTGAACGTCGTCGAGCCGATGATGTGCGGCATCGGCGGCGACCTGTTCGCGCTCTACTGGGAGGCGGAGACCGAAACGCTCCACGCGCTGAACGCCACCGGGCGGGCGGGGGCGCGCGCGGACGCCGCGAAGCTCCGGGCCGAGGGCCGGACGCGGATGCCTGGGGGCGGGCCGATCGCGGTGACGGTTCCGGGGGCGCTCGACGGCTGGGAGGAACTCGTCACCCGCTTCGGGACGCAGCCGCTCGCCGACCTGCTCCAGCCGGCGATCCGGCACGCGGAGGAGGGGTACCCGGTCTCCGAGATCATCTCGGTCCAGTGGAAGTCGGCCGAGGAGCGGCTGCGGCGCCACCCCGCGACCGCCGCCGCCTGGCTGGTGGACGGCGAGCGGGCCCCGGAACACGGCGAGGTCTTCCGGGTCCCCGACCTGGCGACGACCCTCCGCAAGATCGCCGACCAGGGGACGGATGTCTTCTACCGGGGCGAGATCGCCGGCGCCATCCACGACTTCCTCGAGCAGGAGGGCGGGTTCGTGACCCGCGAGGACCTGGCGGCGCACGAGTCGCTCTGGGTGGAACCGATCTCGACGACTTACCGGGGGGTGGAGGTCTTCCAGGTTCCGCCCAACTCGCAGGGGTTCGCCGCGCTCGAGATGCTGAACATCCTCGAGGGGTTCGACGACCTCGCCGACCTGGGCCACAACTCGGCCGCCTACCTGCACCGCCTCATCGAGGCCAAGAAGCTGGCCTTCGCCGACCGCGACGCCCATCTGGGGGACCCGGAGCACATGCGGGTCCCGGTGGAGACGCTGATCTCGAAGGACTACGCGGCGGAGCGGCGGGCGCTGATCTCCCCGGATCGGGCGGCGCGGGAGATTCCGCCGGGCATGACGGACGACGGCGACACGATCTACCTCACGGTCGTGGACAAGGACCGGAACGCGCTCTCGCTGATCTACTCCATCTTCGGATCCTTCGGGTCGGGGCTCACCGTCCCCGGGACCGGGATCGTGCTGCAGAACCGGGGAACCGGGTTCTCGCTGGAGGAAGGCCATCCCAACGAACTCGCCCCGGGCAAGCTGGCGCTCCACACGAACATGCCGGGCATGGCGTTCCGCGACGGGCGCCCGTGGATCACCTACGGCGTCATGGGCGGGGACATGCAGCCGCAGGGACACACCCAGGTGCTGCTGAACCTCATCGACTTCGGCATGCATGTCCAGAAGGCGGGGGAAGTCGCGCGTTTCCGCCACGGCGCCTTGGGCGTCGGGATCGAGTCGGGCGTGGACGCCGATGTCCGCGCGGCGCTGACCCGCATGGGGCACACCGTGATGACGCGGTTCGGGGCCTACGGCGGCTACCAGGCGATCCGGATCGACTGGGAGCAGGGCGTGCTTCTCGGCGGATCCGATGTCCGCAAGGACGGCGCGGCAATGGGCTACTGAGGCGCGGCGCCGGGTTCTCCGGGGGCCGCGCCGCGCGGAAACCCGGGCCGGCCCCGCCGCCGGGAGAAGGGTCTCCGGCGAGGGGGAAACGCCGTTTCCGGCCGCTAAGATCACGGCCGAGGGCGGGTCCCGGGAGTCAGGGACGGCTCCTCGCGTGAGCGCTTACTTCGTCATGAAATCCCGGACCGCCGCGGCCTGGAGCGCCGCGGGTCTTCTCCTCCTGGCGGCGCCCGTTGTCGCGCAGCCCCCGAGCGAACCCGACGCCGCCGAGCCGGAAGCGAGCGAAGAGCAGGGCGATCCCGAGGAGGCCTCCGAGGAAGTCGGCGCCGGCGCCCTGCGGTTCGCCGAGACGGTGGTGGTCACGGCCTCCCGGTCGGATGCGCCGCTGCTGACGGCGCCGGCGGCGGTCTCGGTGCGCACCGGCGAAGAGCTGGCGTCGGAGGCGCCGCGGACGTTCGTGGACCTGTTCCAGGGAGTCCCGGGGATCCAGATCCAGGGCAACGCGCGGCGGATCACCGAGGCCCCCAACATCCGGGGCTTCGCCGACCAGCAGGTCGTCGTCCGCCAGGACGGGGGGCGGCAGAACTTCCACGCGGCGCACGCCGGCCGATTCTTCGTGGATCCGGACCTGGTCCAGCGGGTGGAGGTCATGCGGGGAGCCAACTCGGCGCTCTTCGGCAGCGGCGCGCTCGGCGGCGTCGTGTCGGTGACGACCCGGAGCGCGCGCGACCTGCTCGAGCCGGGAGAGGACTTCGGCGGCCGCTACCGGGTGGGATTCCAGTCGAACGGGCGCGACTTCGGCCAGTCGTTCACCGCGTTCACCGCGAACGAGCCGCTGGAGGCGCTCGCCAGCTTCACCCTCGGCGGAACCTCGGCGCCGGTGCGCGACGGCAACGGAGACGCGATCCCCAACACCGAGGACGAGATGCGGAACGGGCTCGTGAAGGTCGGGTGGACCCCCGGCGCCCGCACCCGGTTCGAGGCTTCCTGGCAGGGCTTCGGCAACCGGGCCGCCGAACCCACGAACGCGAACGCGCTGACCGGAAGTCTGGTGGACCGCGACACCTGGTGGGACGGACTCCGGGCGCGAATGGAAGTCCGCTCGCTGGATTCGGAGCTCGTCGACTTCGAGGCGCTGGCGTATCGCAACTCGGTGGAGGTGTCCGAGGAGTTGCGGATCAACCCCCGCCTCGACGAGACCCGCTTCGAGACCCTGGGCGTCGAGTTCACGAACACCGCCCGCTTCCATCCGCGCGACGGTCTGCGGCTGCGGGTGAGCGCCGGAGCGGAGGCCTTCCGCGACCGGCAGTCGGGAACGCGGGACGGTCAGGACCGGCTCCAGTTCCCGGACGCGAACGCGTCCTACCTGGCCGCCTTCGTCCATGGAGAGGCCGACATCGGGGACCGGCTCCAGCTCACCGCCGGCCTGCGCCGGGACGCCTGGCGCCTGCGCGCCGGCCAGTTCCCGGAGCGCAGCGAAGGGCAGTTCTCGCCACGGGCGACGGTGGGCTACCGGCTGGGCGAGGCGGGCTTCGTGTGGGTCGGCGCCGCCCGCGGGTTCCGGGTTCCGAGCCTCACCGAGCTCTTCGCCGACGGCCTCCACTTCCAGATCCCGGTCGCGGCGTCGGTCGAAGTCCTGAACTGGTTCCGGCCGAACCCCGACCTCCCCGCCGAGCGGGGCCTGTCCTGGGAAGCCGGCTTCCGCGGCGGCCGGGGCGCGTGGACGCTCGAGACGACCTGCTTCCGGCAGACCGTCGGGAACTACGTGGACCAGCGCGTCCTGCTCTCGGACCCCTCCTTTCCGCTGCGGGTGGATCCGGTCTCGGGGATCTCGGTGATCACCGGCTCGACGGTGAATGTTCCGCTGGAGGCCCGTCTGGACGGGTGCGAAGGCGTCGCCGGCTTCGAGCGGCGCCGGCTGCGGTTCCGGGTCGCGGGCTCCCTCCTGGAGACCGAAGACACCGCAACCGGAGTCTCGCTGGCCCGGGCGCCGGCCGACCGGCTGGATCTCTCGCTGAGCGCCCGGCTGCCCTCGCTCGACCTCGAGCTCGGGGGGCGCGCGATCCTCGCCGCGGCGCGCACCGGGGTCCCGGACCTGGTGGAAGAGGGCGCGGCCTATCGCGTCTTCGACCTCTTCCTTCGCTACACCCCGGAGGGCGGGCCGCTCGCCGGCGTGGACTGGACGGTGGCGCTCAACAACCTCACGGACGAGTACTTCGCGGTGTTTCCGGCGGTCGTGCCCCAGCCGGGGCGCAGCCTGCGCCTCGCCGCCGCCTACCGGTTCGGTTTCTCCCGGAACTGAGTCCGGGAGACCCGCCAGACGGGTCCCCTTCCCCCCGGCGCGGGATACGGGGCGCGGCTCAGTCGGGGAGGCGCTCCCAGTTCGAGACGATGCGGGTTCCCTCGCCGCCGGGGGCCCAGAGGACGAGGGCGCGCGTCGGCGGGCCGTCCGGATCGGTGCGGTGGTTCACCTCGGACGGCGGGCGCACGAAGCCCAGCTCGCCGGGGCCCAGAAACTCGGAGACGCCGTCCACTACGTGCTCGAGTTCCCCTTCGAGGACATAGAACACCTCGGTGGCGCCGTGGAGGTGGTCCCCCGAGTCGGTCCCCGGCGGAAAGGTGATCTCGCCCACCTCGATCTCGTCGCCTCCGAGGTTCGAGCCGGTGAGCAGCAGGCGGATCTCCACACCCGACGCACTCCGGTAGGCCGCGCCGGCGGGCGGTTCCTGGACCGCTCCGGCGCCCAGCGCGAAGGCGAGCGCCGCGCCGACCGGGACGCCGAGCGCCAGCCCGGCGAGGAGAAGGCGGGGAGAACGGGCGAGGGCGCTCACTGGTCCGTCGCCCCGGCCGGGTCGCGCGTGAAGCGCGAGAACCAGTCCAGCATGTAGAGCTGGGTCCGGATGAAGTTCGAGGGCTGCGAGCTGGTGCCGTGGTACTCCTCGTGGAAGCGGACCAGCTCGGTGGGGACCCCGAGCGCCTTGAGCGCCTGGTAGTACTCCTCGGTCTGGCTCATCGGCGTTCGGAGATCCAGTTCGCCGGTCATGAGCAGCGTCGGGGTGGTGACGTCGCCCACCAGCATGAGCGGCGAGTGCTCCAGGTACTTCTCGGCGTTGTCCCACGGATAGCCGTGGTAGCGCATGAAGCCCCAGCGCGGGATGTCCGCGGTGCCGGCGAAGCTCATCCAGTTGACCACCGGACAGCGAACCGCGGCGGAGGCGAACCGGTCCGTCTGGCCGATGACCCATGAGGAGAGGACGCCGCCGCCGCTGCAGCCGGTGACCGCCATCCGGGACTCGTCCACGATGCCCTGGCCAATGACCGCATCCACCCCGGCCATCAGGTCGTCGTAGTCCACGCTCGGGTAACCGTTGTCGATGGCGTTCCCGAACCCGGTTCCGTAACCGGTGCTGCCCCTCGGGTTCGTGTAGAGGAGCAGGTAGCCGTTCGCCGCGAAGTTCTGGAAGGCGTTGTTGAAGCCCACGTTGTACATCGCGTGGGGGCCGCCGTGGATGTGGAGCACGAGCGGATACTGCCGCCCGGGCTCGAAGTCCGGCGGCTTGATGAGCCACCCCTGCACCCGGGCGCCTCCGGTCGAGTCGTACCAGATCTCCTCGACCTCGCCCAGCTCGATCCCGGCGAGGACATCGTCGTTCACCGCGGTGAGCCGGGTCACCTCGGAGGGCCGGTCCAGCGGGAAGACGACGACATCGGCGGGCTCGTGGAACGATGTGCGGACGCCGGCGGCGATCCCGGTCTCCGAGATCGTGCTGACGCTGAGCATGTGCGTCCCTTCGGTCACCGGGGAGGTCCCGCCGGCGAGACTCGCGGCGTGGAGGTTGCGGGACCCGCGGTCGTCGGCGGTGAAGTAGATCCGGTCGCTGTCGGGCGCCCACCAGGGGTTCGCGGCGTCCCGGTCCAGCTCGGCCGAGAGCGAGCGCATCCCGGCGCCGTCGACGCCGATGACCCAGAGATCGCTCACCTTGTAGGTCTGCTCGGTCCACCCGAAACCGCCGAAGGCGATGTGCTCTCCGTCGGGCGAGACGACCGGACCGGACCACGGGCCCCGCTCCTGGGTGATCTGGCGGATCTCGCCCGTTCCGAGGGAGACATGGTGGATGTGGGATTCGCGGTAGCGAAGGTCGGCGTCCTCGACGCGGGACCCGTCAAAGACGAGACCGCTCCCGTCCGGCATCCAGTCGATCCCGGCGCCGTAGTCGAGCCCGACCGCGCCTCGCGAGCCCACGTGCCATTCCCCTTCGGTGAGCTGGCGGGCGGCGCCGCCGGCCGCCGGAACCACGAAGAGGTGGCGGAAGCCCTCCTCGAGGAACCCGACGCGGTCCTGGCGGAAATGCATCCGCCGCACGATCCGCGGCGCCTTCGTCCAGGTGGCCCCCTCCGGCGGGGAGGGCATCGAGGGGAGGTCCCAGGTCTCGGGAGCGGGAACGATGCGAGTGAACGCGATCATCGTGGAGTCCGGAGACCAGTGGAGATCGCGGGGCGGCGGGCCGTCGCGCGTCACCTGGGAGACGGCGCCCTCGGCGTCCATCCACCGGACGAAGATCTGCGGGCCGCCGGCGTCCCCGGCCCGGAGGAACGCGACGCGGGTTCCGTCGGGAGACCAGACCGGCGAGGAGCCCCTGGCCAGGAAGCGGTTGCGGCTCCCGTCGGCGTTCACGATCCACAGCTCGGAGGCCCAGCGGTCCCGCTGGCGGTCGACGTGGCTGCGGGTGTAGATCACCTGCGCGCCATCCGGAGAGATCGCCGGAGCGCTCACCCGCTCCCAGTCGAGGATGTGGGAAGCGCGGAGATGGTTCGGGCCGGCGGTCTCCTGAGCCGCCGCCGGGGCGGCGAACAGGCCCGCCGCGAGGAGGAGAGGAAGGAAGTTGCGCATCGGGAGTCTCCAGCGAAAGCAAACGGCCAGCGAAAGCGGGACGAATGGACCGGCGATTGTAGGAGGAGCGCCGCCGGCGTTCAGTGGGCCCGGCCGGCGGGCGCGAGCCGCCAGAGCGCGGGGGAGTCGGTCAGTCGCGGGTTGCGGCAGGCGAGGTCGTGCGGGGTGCGGCCCTGGCGGTCGCGCGCCGAGGGGCGCGCCCCGGCATCGAGAAGCGCTTCCACGACATCGGCGGCCCCGTCCGCGGCGGCGACGTGAAGCGGCGTCGAGCCGTCGTCGGCGAGAACGTTGGGATCGGCTCCGGCGTCGAGCAGCACCTGAAGCGGCCCCCGCGCCTCCGCGGCCACCGCCACCGCGTGGAGCGGCGCGCCGCCGGCGGTGGTGCGGGCCTCGAGGTCGGCGCCCGCCTCGACCAGTTGGCGGGCCACCGCCTCCGCGTCGCCGTCAGCGCCGATGAGGTGGAGCGGGCGGACGCCGCGGGCGGAGGCGCGATCCGGGTCCGCGCCGCCCGCGAGCAGGGCGGCGACCGAGGGCGCGTCGCCGTTGCGGACGGCGGCGTGCAGGGGAACGAGCCCCGCCTCGTCGGGACGGTCCGGGTCCGCCCCGGCGGCCATCAGCAGGGGCAGGCAGTCGGCGCAGCCGCGCGCCGCGGCCAGATGGAGGGCGGTGACGCCGTCGGCGGCGGCGGCGGAGATGTCCGCGCCGGCGGCGAGGAGCAGGGTGGCCACCCGGCGTCGGCCGGCCCGCTCCGGAGGAGGATCCCTCGGCGAAGGCCGGTGGCGGGCGAAGACCATGTGGAGCGCGGTCGCCCCGTCGGGAAGGCTGGCGCGGGGATCGGCGCCGGCCTCGAGCAGGAGCGCGACCGACTCGGGGTCGGCGAGGGGGAATGCGGCCAGAAACAGCGGGCGAACCGGGTCCCCGGGAGGCCCGTCCGGGGCGGCGCCGGCGCGCAGGAGGAGGCCGACCGTAGAGGACCGCGCGTTCGCGATCGCCACGAGCAGCGGGGTGCGCGCCTTCGCGTCCCGGTAGTTCGGATCGGCCCCGGCGCGCAGCGCCATCGCGACGCGGGAGAGCGGCGCTCCAACCCGGGCCGCCGCCAGCAGCCACTCGTTGAGGCTTCGGCGAAGGACGGCGACCCGAAGAAGCGGACGAAGCGGAGAGGCGGGTCGACGACGTGGCATGGCGAGTGGGATCCCGGGGAGGAGCGGGCCCTCCGGGGGAGCGGCGTCGGCGCCCGGAACCGGGCGCCGGGAGGGCGCGAAACCGCCGGGAGGAGGCCCGGCGGCGGTCCCGGCTGCTCAGGCCGGGAGGCGGCCCCGTCTTCGGGGCGGGTGGACTCAGAGGAAAGCGGCGAGCATTTCCGCGTGGAAGCCTACGAGAAGCGCGTCACCCACGCGCATCGTGGGAGCGCGGAGCTTCCCCGAGCGGCCCAGCATCCGGTCGGCGAGGTCGGCGGGCGGTCCGTCGGCCAGCCCGATGCGCTCGAACTTCCGGCCACGGGCGACCGCCACCTCGCGGACGCCCTCCAGCAGCGCCGGGATGTCCTCGCGGAGGACGGGGTCGCGGTTGGCGTTCCTGATCTCTTCGGCCTCGAGGCCCCGTTGCGCAAGAAACTCCTGCGCGCGCTTGCAGCCGGTTCAACCGGGGCGGTGGTAGCGCCAGGCGACGACGGCGGAACCGGGGCTCATCAGTCTTCGATGCGGTCGTAGATCGCGCGGGTCACCCGCGTGATCCGCCCTTCCTCGTCGAGCCGGACGTAGTCGTTGTCGATCCGGTTCCCGTCGTCGGAGAGGGTGTTGATGATGACCTGGTAGACGACCCCGTCACGCCGGTTCAGGATGCGGGTCGACCGCTCGGTGACGATCTCGACCGCGGTGTCGGCGTTCTCCTGGCCGGCGACCGGACGGAACACCCCGTCGAACAGCGTCTCGTAGCTCCACTCCGAGGTCTCGTTGTCGGCGTTCGTGGTCGCCACCGTGATGCTCATGCCGCCGTCGCCCCACGGGGCGTAGGTCATGATGTTCTGGTAGGGCGGCGGGTTGTCCGAGCGGATCTTCCAGACCCCGAAACGGGGGTTCGCGTCCTGGGCTTCGGCTTCCGGGCCGCCGCCGCAGGCGGACGCGACGAAGGCCGCGAGCGCGAGAGCGACGAGAGCGAGGGGCGGTCGGCGAAGCGACTGGCGGGCCGGTATGCGCATGGGTCGGACTCCTTGAAGGGCGCGCCATTGTGGCACAGGGGCGCTGTCTCCCTATGGGGAAAACCCGGGACGGCGGAGCGGCCTTCCGGCGAGGGCGCCGGTGGCCGCCCCGTCACGCAGCGCGAACTCCCCGTTGACCAGCACATGGACCATGCCCTCGGCGAACTGATGCGGTTCGTCGTAGGTCGCCAGATCCCGCACCCGGTCCGGGTCGAAGATCACGAGGTCGGCGTGATGCCCCTCGCGCACGAGCCCCCGGTCCCCGAGGCCGAGGAATTCGGCGGCCAGCCCGCTGAAGCTGCGGATCGCGAACTCCATGGAGATGCGCTCCTCGTCGAGGACGTAGTCCCGCATCTTCTTCGCGAACGCCCCGTAGACCCTCGGATGCCCGACCGGCGTCCCGGGGCGGATGTCGCGTCCGTCGGTGCAGGTCATCATCCAGTCCTGCTCCGCGAGAAAGGCGGTGTTCCACGGGTCGTAGAGCCCGATGTTCATGACCGACGCGTTGCCGTCCCGAAGGATCGAGCGCACCGCCTCGGGGACGGGCAGCCCCATGGCTTCCGCCGCTTCGGCGAGCGTCCGGCCATTCAGTTCCGGGCGGGGATCGGAGAAGCGGATCCTTTCGGCCCCTCCCCGGATCGCGAGCATTTCGGCGGTCGCCTCATCGAGGACCCGCGCGGTGTCCGGGTCGTCGAAGCGATCCAGCATCGCCTCCCGGCCGCCGGCCGAGGCCCAGCGGGGAACGGCGTAGGCGCGCAGGCTGGACTGGGTGGCGGTGTAGACGTGCTGGGCGCCGAACACCGGGACGCCGCGGGCCCTCGCCGCCTCGATGAGCGCCGCTCCCTCCGGGGCCCGCCCGTAGTTGTGGGCGCCCTGCGCGTTGAAGTGGCTGAAGATCACCTTGACCCCCGACTCCTCGCCGATCCGGATGGCCTCCTCGATGGAGGCGAGGTACCCCACCCCCTGGTAGGACGCCCCCAGATCCCGGTCGTGGGTGTCGTAGATCCCGGGCTCGTATTCGGCGGCGACCCTCGCCAGCTCGATGACCTCTTCGGTCGTGGCGTAGGTCCCCGGGACGTAGAACAGGCCGCTGGAGAGGCCGAAGGCGCCTTCCTCGAGCCCCTGACGGACGAGGCCGCGCATCCGCTCGAGTTCCCCGGCGTTCGGCGCCCGGTCTTCCTCCCCGAGAACCAGGCGGCGCACCGCCCCGTGGCCCACCCAGGTGAACGCGTTGACGCCCATGCCTCGGGACTCCCAGCCGGCGAGGGTGGCGGCCACCTCGGGCGAGCCGCCCCCATCGGCGCCGAGCGCCACGGTCGTGATCCCCTGGTGCAGGAACGGGAGCGCCTCCTTGCCCCAGTCGGTCCCCACCTGGGAGTGGGAGTGCATGTCGATGAAACCGGGCGCCGCCAGCAGTCCGGAGACATCGAGCGACTCGCTGGCGACGACGCCCTCGGCGGCCGCGTCCCCGAGGAAGACGATCCGGTCGCCGCGCACGCCGATGTCCGCGGTCACCGGCGCCTCACCCGCTCCTTCGTGGACGGTGGCGCCCAGGAAGAGGAGGTCCACCTCCTCGCCGGAGCAACCGGCGATGACGCCGGTCAGGGCGGCGAATGCGAGATCCCGGAGGATCCGGGGTGTGTTCCGGAAGACCATGGCGCGCCTCGTTCGCTCGTGCGTTGGGGGAGAATCCCCGCCGACAGATAGATGGAGGGGAGACCCATGAGAGTACGCATCCGGACGCGGCGCCTCGCCTTGGCCGCGAGCCTGCTGGGCGCCGTCGCGCCGCTGGCGGGAGCCCAGGACTGGCCCCAATGGCGCGGACCGAACCGCGACGGCGCGGCGACCGGTTTCGAGGCGCCCGCCGAGTGGCCCGCCGAACTGCGACTGCAGTGGTCCGTCGTGGTGGGGACCGGCTACGCCACCCCGCTCGTCGTGGGCGAGACGCTCTTCGTGTTCGCGCGGCAGGGGGAGGAGGAGGTTCTCCTCGCGCTCGACCCGGCCTCCGCCGAGGTCCGGTGGCGCTCGCCGTATCCCGCCCCCTTCGACATGAGTCCGGCGACCGCCCGGCACGGGCCGGGCCCCAAGTCCACGCCGGCGTTCGCTGACGGCCGCATCTTCGTCCATGGGATGACGGGCTCGGTGAGCGCCTTCGACGCGGCCTCCGGGGAGCGGCTGTGGCATGTCCCGGGAACGACGCCGATCCCGCTTTACCACACCGCGATGTCACCGCTCGTGGTCGACGGGATCGTGGTGGTCCATGTCGGCGGCCACGACCAGGGGGCGCTCACCGCGTTCGATGTCCGATCCGGCGAGGTCGTGTGGCGCTGGGACGGCGACGGGCCCGCCTACGGCTCCCCGATGGGCTTCCGCCTCGATGGCGCCGACCAGATCCTGACCTTCACCCAGGAGCGCTTCGTCGGGGTGTCGCCCGACAGCGGGACCCTGCTGTGGAGCCGACCGTTCACGACCCCGTCTGACACGACCTCACAGACGCCGCTTCTTCATGGAGACCTCGTCATCCAGGCGGGCCGGGAGAACGGCGTGACCGCGTTCCGCGCCGCGCGCCAGGGAAGCGACTGGGTGACCGAGGAGGTCTGGAGCACCGACGAGGCCTCGTTCCACATGGCGAACCCGGTCATCTGGAACGGGGTGCTCTTCGGGCTCTCCCACCTGAGGCGGGGTCAGTACGTCGGCGTCGGGCTGGACACCGGAGAGGTCGTGTGGCGGAGCGACCCCCGCCAGGCGAACAACGCCGCCATGGCGGTCGCCGGCGACTTCGTGCTGTCGCTCGAGGAGGACGCCGAGCTCGTCGTCTTCGAGGCGGCCCCGGACGGGCTCACCGAGCGCCGGCGCTACGAAGTCGCGGAGAGCGCCACCTGGGCCCAGCCGGCGTGGTCGGGAGAACGCATCTTCATCAAGGATGTCGACCGCGTGTCGCTGTGGACGCTCCGCTGAGGGACCGCGCGGACGATCAGCGGCCGCCGCGCCGGGCGGCGAGCTCCTTCTCCCGGCGGCGGGGGACGCCGCCGAGGGCGGCGCGGGCGCGGCGAAGGCGCATGCGCGTCATCGCGCCCCCCAGCAGGACCATCGAGCCGAACAGCGGCGTGGAGGCGGCCGAGCCGGAGAGCGCCAGGTAGAGCGGCCGGGTCAGCGCGCGGAGCTTGACGTCGAGGGCGTCGGCCAGCGCGGCGAGCGCGGCATGGACGGCCTCTTCGGTGAACTCGTCGAGATCCTCGAGGGCCCATTCGGCGAGCAGAAGCCATTCCGCGATCCTCGGGCGGTCCTCTTCCGCGCCGAACGCCTCCGCCCCGGGAGCGACGTCGTCAACGAAGAAGTGGCCCGCGAGGCGCCCGAAGTCGGCGAGCGTGCGCATCCGCGGCTGCGCCATCGCCGCGGCCGCCTCCAGCGTCCGGTCCGCGTAGCGCCAGTCGCGGAGCCGCGCCGCAACGCCGGCCGGGTCGTGGTCCTCGCGCAGGTACCGGCCGTTCAGCCAGGCGAGCTTGTCGGTGTCGAAGACGGCGCCGGCGAGCGAGATCGCTTCGAGGTCGAAGCGCGCCACGAACTCGTCGAGCGGGAACTTCTCCTCGCCCTCGGCGCGGGTCCAGACCAGGATGCCGAGGAAGTTCAGCAGCGCCTCCGGCAGGAAGCCGGCGTCCCGGTAGAAGTCGATCGAGACGGGGTTCTTGCGCTTGCTCAGTTTCGAGCGGTTCCGGTCGTTGTTCCGCAGGAGCGGAACGTGCCAGAAGGCCGGAGGCTCCCAGCCGAGCGCCTCGTAAAGAAGGAGGTGCTTCGGGAGCGACGCGATCCATTCCTCCCCCCGGATCACGTCGGAGATCTCCATGTGGTGGTCGTCCACCACGTTCGCCAGGTGGTAGGTGGGGAACCCGTCCGACTTGAGCAGGACCGGGTCGTCCACCGACTCCCAGTCCTTCGAGAGCCCGGGATGCAGCCGGTCGGGGAGCTCGACCCGTCCGGAATCGGGCGTCTTCAGCCGGATCGCGAACGCTCCGCCGGGCGCCCCGGCGTCGTCGCGGTAGGCATGCCCTTCCCGAAGCAGCCGTTCCGCCACCTCGCGGTAGAGGTCGAGGCGCTCGCTCTGCCGGTAGGGGGCGAAGCGGCCGCCCACGTCGGGGCCCTCGTCCCAGGCGAGGCCCAGCCAGCGGAGCGCGCGGAGGATCGCCGCCTCGGAGTCGCGCCGGGAGCGGGCCTGGTCGGTGTCCTCGATGCGGAGCGCGAAGGCGCCCCCGCGCTGACGCGCGAAGGCGTAGTTGAGCAGCGCCTGGTAGGCCGTCCCCACGTGGGGATCCCCCGTCGGGGAGGGCGCGATCCGGGTGCGGGTCACGCGGCGTTCCCGGGGGGCCGACCGGAAGTCCGGAGCGGATTCACCGGCCGCGCCGGCGGGGCCCCCGGCGTGCGGAGACTCCGCCCCCTACACGGTGGCGTGGCGATGGAAGGCGACCCACTCGACGACCAGCAGCAGGAGGGCGAAGAGCGCCAGCAGCGGCCAGAGGGCGGAAACCGGGGCGGACGCCGGCGGCAGCGGAGCGGGAGCTTCCCCCGCCCAGGCCGAGCGGTTCAGGTCGGAGGCCTGGCGGTCCAGGAGACTGGCCGCCACCACGACTTCGCGCCCGCCGCCGGCGACGTAGTAGAGCGAGGGCTCGGCCGCCTGGAACGAGAGCTCGCGGCCGAGCCGCCGGAACGGCACGTCCCGGCCCTCCCCGTCGAAGACCACCCCCTCTCCGAGGGCCACCCGGACGGGCCCCAGTCCGACGCGCCGCACCTCCACGTCGGTGAGCCAGCTCAGGGCGCGGGACAGGAACACCGGAAAGTCCGGCTGGAGCGCCAGATTCGAGCGCCCCAGCGGGAACGCGAAGGCGGCGGCGCGGGCGGGGTCGTCGCGCACCGCGAACAGCCCCAGGCGGGAGTCGCCGAGCAGCACATCCCACCCCGGACCCGAGGGATCGAAGGCCTCGACGTCGCGCGCCAGCGCATCCTCGAAGTTGATCCCGGCGAGAAGCGGGTGATCCTCGCGCCCGCTACGCACCGGAAGGGTGACCGCCGCCTCCATCTCGCCGGCCACTCGCGCCGGCAGCCAGTCCGCGGCTCCGGGGCCGGCGAACAGGATCGGGCGGTCCGGGGCGACTTCCGGCGGGGCGCCTTCCATCACGACCAGGTCGAACGCGCCGGGGTCGAAATCGGCGAACGGATCCGATCCGGGCGGGCTCCGGGTCAGGCTGACCCGGGGATCCAGCCGGAGCGCGGCCTCCCAGTAGGGACTCTCGTCGCCGGCCAGCAGGATCCGGAGCCGGTTCCGGGAGGGCACGTAGGCGTGGGCCACATCGTCGGCGGCGAGGCCGTCGGCCCCGGACGCCGCGATCACCGCCCGCACCGGACCGGCGACGAACCCGGTGAGCGGGACGGTCTCGCCGTGCGGTTCGCCCGGCGCCACGCGGAAACTGCGGCGGACCGACGCTTCACCGGCGCCGTCGATCTGGAGCGCCACGGCCGCGCTCTCGTCCGAACCCACCGGATGGAACACAACCTCGATGAAGGCCTCGAAGCGGCCCGGGTCGGTCGGCAGCGGGCGAACGTCGAACGCGGTGATGCCGACGTTCTCGACCGGCTCGAAGACCGAGATCCGCCGCGCCCCGGCGGGGACTTCGGACACCCGGACGCCGTCTCCGATCACGATCACCTCCGCCTGCCCCGCCTCGCCCGGCTGCTCTCCGACCAGGTCCGAGAGGTCGGGCAGCGCGTGGGTCGGCCCGAAGTCGGGAGCGAGGTCGTTCACCGCCTCGTGAGCCGCGCGCCGGTCGGTGAAGGACCGGCCGCCGCGCCGCCCGGCGGTGTCCAGGACGAGAAAGCGGGTCGCCGGGGCGGCGGCGTCGATGATCCGGTGCGCGTGGTCGGCCACCCGGTCCCAGCGCGCGCCGCCGTCCGCGACCTCCGCGGCCAGGCTGGGCGAGGTGTCGAGCACGAGCACGACCCGCCCTCCGGTTCCGGCGTCGCCGCGGACCGGCTCGAGGAGCGCCAGCGCGACCGCGAGCGAGGCGCACAGCGCGATGAGCAGCGAAATGAGCCAGCGCCAGAAGTCCTCCCGGCGCCGCCGCTCATCGAGGACCTTCCGCCAGATCAGGTTCGAGGGCACGCGCACCGGCTGCGGCTCGGGCCGGACCCAGTAGAGGATGAAGACGACCGCGGCGGTGACCGCCAGTCCTATCAGGACGGTCAGCGGCGTGGCGGCGAAACCCAAGGGAACCTCCGACTGCTAGCGGATGAAGCGATCCTGCTTGAAGATGTCGAGGATCGCCTGCTCGAACGGGACGCCGGTGTTCGTCCGGGCGAACCCGAACCCGTAGCGGGAGCAGTAGTCCATGACTTCCTGACGATGGGAGTCGAGCGCCTCGCGGTAGCGGACGAGGAGCCGGGGGGTCACCCGCACCCGGCGCTCGGAGCCGTCCTCCGCGTCGGTCAGCAGCGCCTCGTCCGGGAGCTGGGGGTCCTCCTCCTGCGGCGTGAGGATCTGGACGATGACCATGTCGTGCTTCTGGTAACGGCACGCGTCGAAGGCGCCGAGCAGGTCCTCGGAGTCCATGAGGTCGGAGAGAACCACCGCCAGCCCGCGCTTGCGGCGGGAACCGAAGAAGGCGCGGAAGCTCTGGGCGAGCGATGTGCCGCCGCCGATCTCCCCGGCGTCGAGGAAGCGAAACGCCCGGTAGATCTGGTTCCGGCCCCGCTTGGGGGGCATCCAGCCGCCGATCCGCGAGGCGTACCAGGCGATGGAGATCAGGTCGTGGTTCATGAGCCCGATGTAGGACAGCGCTCCCGCCATCTTGCGGGCGTAGTCGAACTTGGGCGGCGCCCCGAAGGCCATCGAATCGCTCTGGTCCACGAACAGGTAGACCGGCAGGTCGGCTTCCTCGTCGAAGATCCGCAGCACGAGGCGGTCGAGCCGTAGGAACGCCTTCCAGTCCACATCCCGCGTGTCGTCGCCGTCCACGTAGGGGCGGTAGTCGGCGAGCTCGATGCCGGTCCCGCGCTTCCGGGCGCGGTGCTCGCCGCGATGCCGGCTGGGCAGCATCCGGGTCGCCATGAGCTTGAGGTACTCGAGACGCTCCATGAACTCGGCGTCGAAGAGAGTCTTCGCTTCGCTCATCGTGCTGGCGGGATCAGGTCAGCGGCGCGCGCTGGCGGTGCGCCGGTCCGTGCGGCGACCACCAGTTCCGTCAGTCGCCGGGGGTCGGGACCGAGGCCACGATTTCCCGGAGGATGTCGTCGGTGTCCACCCGGTCCGCCTCTCCCTCGAAGTTCAGCAGGAGGCGGTGCCGCAGCGTGGGCATCACGCTGTCGCGGATGTCCTGGGCGGCGACGTGGAGCCGTCCGGCGAGCAGCGCCTTGACCTTTCCGGAGAGCACGAGCGCCTGCGTTCCTCGGGGGCTGGCGCCGAACTTGACGTAGCGGTTGGTGAGCGCGTGGGCGTAGCCGGAGCCGGGGTGCGTCCCCATCGTGAGCCGGATCGCGTAGTCCTGGATGGGCCGCGCGACCGGGACCGAGAGGACGGTCTCGCGCATCTCGAGGACCTCGTCGCGGGTCACCATCGCCTCCGCCTTGGGCTCCTCCACGGCGGTCGTCCGCTCCACGATCTCGCGGAGTTCGTCCTCGCCGGGATAGCCGATGCGGAGCTTCATCAGGAACCGGTCCATCTGGGCTTCGGGAAGCGGGTAGGTGCCTTCGAGCTCGATCGGGTTCTGGGTGGCCATCACGAAGAACGGCTCCTCGAGACGGTAGGTGGTGTTTCCGACGGAGACGCTCTTCTCCTGCATCGCCTCGAGCAGGGCGGACTGCGACTTGGGCGTTGCCCGGTTGACCTCGTCCGCCAGCATCAGGTTGCAGAAGATCGGCCCGGGCTGGAAGTCCAGGATCTTGGCGCCGGTCTCGGTCTCGCGGACCACGTTCGTGCCGACGATGTCCCCCGGCATCAGGTCGGGAGTGAACTGAACCCGGTTGAAGCGGAGGTGCATGGCCTCGGACAGGGTCTGGACGATCTTCGTCTTCCCGAGTCCGGGAATCCCTTCGAGGAGCACATGGCCCCGGGTGAGAAGGCAGATGAGGATGTTGCTGACAACTTCCTCGTTGCCCACGATCACGCGTCCGACTTCGGCGAGGATCCGGTCGTGGCGCTCCCGGAAGGTGGCCACGCGGCCTTCGATCTCCGCGGCCGCGTCGGGCGCGAGTGTCTGGGGAGTCACGGGTTTTCTGCTCCTTCGGCGTCTTCCGCGGAGACGGCCGTCTCGCGGATGAGGAGGAAATAGGCGCGGACGAGCGAGCGGAGGCCGGCGGGAACGCGCGTCCGGGTGGAGACCGCCTCTTCGGCGTATTCCGAGAGCGAGGTCACCGAGTCGTACGCCACGGTGGCGTCTTCCCGGCGGCTCTGCCGCTCGATCATCTGTTCGGGCGTCGGCTCCTCTTCGAGGGGAGGGGGAATCGCCTCGAGCTCGAGCTGGACTTCGAGGCTGGTGGACGCGCCGAAGACATCCGACTCGCCACCGCCCCCGGGGCCGGTCATGTTCCCGGCGGGGCCCGCCTCCATGGGGATCGGGGCGCCCATCTCCCCTTCGGCGGCGACCATCTGCACCTGCCCGGACATCCCCGCCGCGCCTTGCGGCATCCCGCCGGCGGGCTCGCCGCCCTCGCCGGCCTGGGGCTGTCCGCCGCCCTCGCCGTCGCCGGGGAAGGGCATCTGCTGGGCGCCCGCCTCCGCGGAGGCGCTCATCCCCTCGCCCTCCATCCCCTGGAAGTTCTCGGCGAGCTGCTGGAACGCCTCCTCGGCGCTCATGCCCGACTCCATGAGCTCCATCATCTCGGTCGCGGCGGCCGATGCGGCGTCCCCATCCGCCCCCGCTTCGAGAGCCTCGAGAAGGGCCGCAAGCTCTTCCGGGCTGTTCGCGGCGCGCATCGCCTCGGAGAGGCCCTCCAGCCATTCGGAGGCGGTCACCGCATCGGCGGAGTCGAGCGCCTCGGCCAGACCGGCGAGCGCGGCCGCGACCTCTTCGGAGGACTCCTGGAACCCCCGCTCCTCCATCGCCGCGGCGAGCGCGGCGTCGGCGCCCTCTCCCTCGGCGCCGGGCGCGTCGGGAAGGCGAAGCTCTCCGGCGCGGAGCTCGGCGAGGATCTCCTCCGGCGAACGGGCCTCGGCCCGGGCCTCCGCGGCGTCTTCGCCGGTCTCCTCCCGCTGGGGATCGGGATCGGGATCCATGGCGAATCCGGAGAGGCCCTCGGCGAGGCGCGCCCGGAAGTCCTCGGGGATCAGGGCGCCGTCCGCCAGGGGCAGCAGGAGGGCGGCCAGACCCAGCGCCGCAAACGAGGCCGCGGTCTTGCGGCCGACCCGGAAGGCGAGAAGCCGCCCGGCTTCGAGGTCATCGGCGCGAGCCCGCGCCCGCTCCATCTGGAGTTCCTCCCACGGCCCATCGGGCGTCTGGTCGTGGAACCACTGCGCCGAAACCAGCTCGTCGTCGAGCTCGCCGGCGCGATCTCCGGCGGCGGCCGCCCGGATCGGATCGGAGCCGCGCGCGAAACGGACGACCACGATGGCGACGCCGAGACCGGCGACCAGCGGAGTCAGCCAGACAACGCCCTCTCCGAACAGCCTCGGGACGAACAGCGCCGCCGCCGACGCGGCGGCGACCAGGCCCAGCTCGCGCACCGCAGCCGTAGTCCGCAGCCGGAGATCCAGCCGACGGATGAGATCGTGGAAGGGGCCGCGGGACGGGGAGGTCCGGCGGGAAGTCACGAAATCAGCTCAGGCCGCCCGACGGCAGGCGCAATTCGGCGGATTCTACCAGCCAGATCGTGGCGTCACGCGGCCGGGTTTCCCGCGTCCGCCTCAAGCGCCGCGAGGGTCATGCGCCCCGCAGCGCGACCCTGGCGGCGGCGTGGCGAGGCGACCCTCCGGCGCCCCCGTTACCCGCGCGAAACCGGGTTCCACCGGACCGCATAGACGGGAGGCAACTGATGAGTGATCAGATCCCACGAGTCGCCCTGGTTCTCGGAGATCCAGAGGCCGCCGGTCGTGGTGGCGAGGGCCAGGGTGTCGCCATCGGCGTGAACGGCGAGACCGTGCCGGAAGACGACGGCGAACGAGTTGGCGTCGGGAAGGCCGCGACCGAGAGTCTCCCAGGCGCCGCCCCCGTCCCGGGTCCGGGCCACGACCATTCGCTGGTCGACCGGCACCCGGCACTCGTCCTTCACCAGCGGGACGCTCCAGGCGGTGTCCCGGTCCTCGGGGTGAGCCGCCACCGCGAACCCGAACGAGGACGGAGGCACATCGAGCGAAGTCCAGGTTTCGGCGCCGTCGTCGGAACGGAAGAACGCGTTGTGGTGCTGGCACCAGATGCGGTTCCGGTCCGACTCGCACCAGGCCAGCCGGTGAGGATCCTGGATGCCCGGGTCATGCCGACCCTCGGGCGGCATGTAGTCGGCGAACATCCCCTCGGTCCGCACCGCGAAGGTTTCGCCTCCGTCGTCGCTCACCCACACCCCGCCGCAGGACACGCCGCAGACGACCCGGCGCCCGTCGGGCGAGACGAGGACCGAGTGGATCCCCGAGTGGGGGAAGCCGCCGCCGAACCACTGGCTGCGGAGGGGCTGCTCCCAGAGGTTCCGGTTCAGCTCCCAGGAGGCGCCGCCGTCGTCGGAGCGGAACAGCGCTCCCGGCATCACGCCGCACCAGAGCGTCCCGGGCTCGGGGCCGGCGGCCTCGAGGCACCACAGCATCTTCACCGAAGGGGCCTTCTTGTCCCCCGGTTCTCCGGCGGGAAGCGCCGGCGAGGGAAGTTCGGTGAACGAGGCGCCGTCATCCTCGGAGACCCGCAGCTTGACTCCGAAATGGCCGAGATCCATCGCGGCGTAGATCCGCCCGTCGCGCGGGTCGGGGAGAAGCTGGGACACCGGGTCTCCCACGAAAGCGCTCCGGGCCACCCGCCAGTCGCCGCGAGCGGCGCGGCGGAATGCCAGGTAGCCCTTGCGGGTGCCGAGGTGAAGGAGCATGGTCAGCCTCCGGACAGGGCCTGCATCACGTGGACTTCGGCGTCGGGGCCGAGGGGGTCGGCGAGCCGGATGCGGTCCCGGACGGCCGCGCCATCCACGTAGACGACGACATGGGTTCGCAGCCGCCCCTGGTCATCGAGGATGTAGGAGCGGAGTTGCGGGTTCTTCTCGAAGACCTGATGGAGCGCGGCGCCGACGGTGGCGCCGGTGGTCCGGGCGCTCTCCACCGCCAGGTGCCGGCGCAGGTTCGGCGTGAAATGAACCTGGGGCAAGGGTTGCGGGGGGCTTCGGGCGGCGCTAGCGCAGGTCGTCGGCGAGCCGGGAAAGGGCGCTCTGGACTCTCCGCTGGTTGTCGGGGCCGAAGCGGAGGAGGTGCTTGCTGGCGTCGTCGAGGTCCTCGAGACGCGGGTCCAGGTACTCGTAGCGGAGCGTGACCTCCCGCAGGAGGATCGGGACCTCGGGCATCGGGACGGAAGTCAGTCGGTCCAATGCGGCGAGCAGCGCCTCCAGGAAGGTGCGGTCGGGGCGGCCCAGCTCCCCATACGCCTCGTCGAGGAGGGGCATGACCCGGCGGATCGCCGCCGCGAGCACCCCGATGTCCGCCTCGGCGATGGCGTCCGACACCGAGTCGTAGCGCCGGAAGGACGAAGCGGCCACCTCGAGCCCGGCTTCGGTCTCCTCGACCGCGAACGGCGCGTCCGGGCCCAGTCCGCGGAGCGGGACCCTCGGCGAGTTTCCTTCGGCGATGTTCTCCACGACGACCACGATCCGCCGGATCAGGTCATCGCCGAGCAGCCAGGCGAGGGCGTCCGGATGCGAAGTCGCGGCCGCGAGAAGCGACCGGAGGAAGGCGTCGCTCTCGTCGAGGCCGGGAAGCGGCGGCTCCTCGATGACCGGCGGCGCCTCTTCGGCGGCGACCGGTTCGGCGACGGGTTCGGGCGGCGGGGGCTCCGGGGCGTCGTCCCGCAGGAGAAACCAGCCCACCAGCGCGGCGGCGATCAGCGCGACCGCGAGGATCCCGATGACCACCCGGGACCCCGGGCGCTCCGAGGACGCCGACTCGTCCTCCCCGGAACTGATCTGCCCCCAGTCGTCCTCTTCGGCTTTCCGGACCACCAGCTCCTCGCCGCCGGGCGCGGATTCCTCGGGGAGCGATTCCTCCGGCGGGCGCCTGCTCATCCAACGGTCCTTCGCCACTCATGATAACGGGAAGGGCGTCGACCAAGGGAGCGTTCGGCGCGTCGGGCCGCGAGTAGGATTTCCCGGCGGCGATGCTCCGGTTCCGAAATCTGGCGATCGTCGCGCTCCTGGCGTCGGCGGTCTACGCGCTGCTGCCGCGCGAGCGGAAGGTCCGGTTCACCGGAAAACTGCGGGAGTTCGGGCGCGCCCTCGTCGTCTCGATGGTGCTCTACTGGATGCTCATGCTGGGCCGGAGCTGGTTCGCCGGCTGACGCGTCGGGACCGCAGCCAGAACCCGGGAGAGAGATCGCCATGTCATCCGAGGACCGCAAGATCCGCCGCACGGAACGCGAGTGGCGGGAGCAACTGACGCCCACCCAGTTCGCCGTGACCCGTCGCGGCGCAACCGAGCGTCCCTTCACGGGAGCGCTGCTCGGGAACCGGGCGGCGGGGGACTACCGCTGCGTCTGCTGCGGGGAGCTGCTCTTCCGCTCCTCCGACAAGTTCGACTCGGCGTGCGGCTGGCCCAGCTTCACCCGACCCGCCGCCGGGGATGCGATCGAGGTCTCGGAGGACCGGAGCCTGGGGATGGTGCGCGACGAGGCGCGCTGCGCCCGCTGCGACGCCCACCTGGGCCATGTCTTTCCCGACGGACCGGTGCAGGCGACCGGGGACCGGTGGTGCATCAACTCCGCCGCGCTCAGCTTCCGGTCCGCCGACGAGGATCCCGGGACCGGCCCGGACGGAGGAGGAACCGGCGACGACCGCTGACCCCTGGACCGTCGTCGCGCTGCTCGCGCCCGCCGGTTTCGTCGCCGGAGTCCTGAACACGGTAGCCGGCGGCGGCTCGTTCCTGACCCTGCCGCTGCTCATCCTTCTGGGTCTGCCCCACGCGACCGCGAACGGCACGAACCGCCTCGCGATCCTGATCCAGAGCGCCGGCGCCACCGCCGCCTTCCGCCGCGCGGACGCCGTCCCCGCCGGCGCGCTGCTCCGCCTCGGGCTGTTCGCCATCCTGGGCGCGGGCGCGGGGAGCGCGCTGGCGCTCCAGGTCGGGGAGACCGCGTTTCTCCGGTTCCTCTCGATCGTCATGGTGCTGTTTGCGCTGATCCCGCTGCTCTCCCGCCGCGCGGCGACGAGCCCGCAGGACGCCTCCCGCCGCGCCCGAGGCGCGGCGCTCCCCCTCGCCTTCCTCGCGGTGGGCTTCTACGGCGGGTTCCTGCAGGCCGGAGTCGGTTTCCTGGCGCTCGGCGCGACGTCCTGGGCCGGGATCCCGCTGGTCGCCGGCAACGCCATCAAGGTGGCCTGCATCTTCCTGTTCTCGATCGTCTCGCTCAGCGTCTTCGCGGCGGGGGGCGCGGTGGACTGGGTGGTCGGGATTCCCCTCTCGCTGGGGACTCTCGCCGGCGCGCTGGTGGGCGCCCGGCTCACGCTGCGGGCGGGAGAACGCGTGCTGCGGGGCCTCGTTTCGGTCCTGACCCTGGCCTTCGCGGTCGCGCTGTGGCTGCGGGCGTGACTCCAGCTCCGTGGGAGATTTCGGCGAACGCCGAACCCCACCGCCGGCATCGGCTGGAGCCTCCGGGACCGTTCCCGCTCGAGCACGGCGCGGTCCTGCCCCGGATCCGGATCGCGTGCGAGACCTGGGGTGAGCCCGACCCTCCGGAGAACCCGGCGAACGCCGTCCTGATCTGCCCGGCGCTCTCGGCGGACGCCCACGCCGCCGGGCCGGGTGGAGGCCCCGAATCGGCGGTCGACGGGTTCGGCGCCGGGGAGACGCATGCGGCGGACCCCGGACTCGGCTGGTGGGACCCCATGATCGGCCCCGACAAGGCGTTCGACACGAAGCGCTTCTACGTCATCTGCATGAGCCTGCTCGGCGGGTGCGGGGGCGCAACCGGTCCGCCCAGCCGGAACCCCTCCACCGGCCGCCGCTTCGGCCGCGATTTCCCGGTCATCACGGTCGGAGACATCGCGCGCGCCAGCCGCGCGGGCCTCCGGGAGCTGGGCGTCCGTCGACTCGCGGGGATCGCCGGAGGATCGCTCGGCGGCATGCAGGCGCTCGAATGGGCGGCGGCCTTCCCGGACGAGGTGGAAGCGGTCGTGGGGGTGGCGACCACCGCCGGCCTCTCGGCGCAGGGGATCGGCTGGAACTGGGTCGCCCGCGAGGCGATCGCGGGCGATCTCTCGCAGCGGGAGGGCCGCCGCGGCGAATCGGACGCCGGACCCTCGGGGCTCCGGGTGGCCCGGATGGTCGGGCACCTCACCTACCTGTCGGCGCAGGGGATGGCGGAGCGCTTCGGGCGGGACCTCCAGGACCAGGACGAGGCGTCGGGCGATCTGCGCGCGGCCGACTTTGCCGTCGAGTCCTACCTCCGCCATCAGGCGGACAAATTCGTCCGTCGGTTCGACCCGGACGCCTACCTGCGGCTCTCCCACGCGCTCACCCGCTTCGACCTGGCGCGGCGCCACGGCGGGGGCGCTCTGGAAGCCGCCGCCGCGAAGTTCCGCTGCCGCACCCTCCTCCTCTCCTTCACCTCGGATTGGCTATACCCTTCCGCCGACTCGCGAAGGCTCGCCGCCGCCCTTCAGTCGTGCGGGAAACCGGTGGTCCACGAGGAGATCCGCACGACCTACGGCCATGACTCCTTTCTTCTCGAGGCGCGCAGGATGACCCCCATCATCCGGTCCTTCCTGATGGGCGCGGAGGGCGCTCGGTGACGGATCCCGCCGCCGGCGAACGCGGTTTCGGTTTCTCCACCCGCGCCGTCCACGCCGGGTCGCGCCCGGAGCCCTACACCGGCGCCCGGGCGACGCCGATCTTCCAGACGACGAGCTACGTCTTCGAGGACCCGGAAGCGGCGGCCGCCTACTTCAACCTGCAGGAGTACGGGAACACCTACTCGCGGATCGTGAACCCCACGGTCGCCGCGCTCGAGGAGCGGATCGCGAGCCTCGAGGGCGCGGTCGGGGCGGTCGCCTTCGCCTCCGGCCTCGCGGCCCAGGCGGCGACGTTCTTCACCGTCCTGCGGCCGGGAGACCACCTGGTGGCGTCGCGGGCGCTCTACGGCGGGACGCTGACGCAGATCCGGCACCTCTCCCGGAAACTCGGCTTCGAGGTCTCGTTCGTGGATCCCGACCGGCTGGAAGCCTGGGAGGAGGCGGCGCGGGACGAGACCCGCCTCTTCTTCGGCGAGACGATCGGCAACCCCGGGGGCAACGTGCTGGACATCGAGGCGGTTGCGGGGGCGGCTCACCGACGCGGGATCCCGCTCATGGTGGACAGCACGTTCGCCACTCCGTGGCTGTGCCGGCCGCTGGAGTGGGGGGCGGACATCGTGGTCCACTCCACCACCAAGTTCCTCGGCGGGCACGGGACGAGCATCGGGGGGATCGTGGCCGAATCGGGCCGGTTCCCCTGGGGGAACGGCAAGTTCCCGGGCATCTCCGAGCCCTCTCCCGCCTACCACGGCCTCGCGTTCCCGGCGACCTTCGGCGAATACGGTTTCCTGATGAAGCTGCGCGCCGAGACGCTGCGGGACCTCGGCGCCTGCATGTCGCCGTTCAACGCGTTCCTCTTCTCGCTCGGGGTGGAGACCCTCCCGCTCCGGATGGAGCGCCACACCGCGAACAGCCTGGCGGTGGCGCGGTTCCTCGCCGGTCGCCCCGAAGTGGCCTCGGTGGCGCACCCCGGGCTGCCGGAGAGCCGCTACGCGCCGCTGGTGGCCAAATACCTGCCGCGCGGGGCGGGGGCCGTCTTCTCGTTCGACCTGAAGGGGGGCCGGGCCGCCGGAGTGCGATTCATCGAAGCGCTGAACCTCTTCTCCCACCTCGCGAACGTGGGGGACGCCAAGAGCCTGGTGATCCACCCGGCGAGCACGACCCACCGGCAGCTCAGCGAGTCCGAGCTGGAGGGCGCCGGCATCTCGCCGGGAACGATCCGGCTGTCGGTGGGAATCGAGGATCCCGAGGACCTGGTCGGGGACCTGTCCCGGGGACTCGAAGCCGCGGCGGCGCCCCCGGGCGACGCCGGAACCGAAACCGCGGAGGCGCTCGCATGCCCCGCGTGATCGCCTGCGACCGCCCGCCGCCGACGCCGGCGGGCGCGGCTTCGGGGCCCGACCTCTCCCGCTACCAGGACGACGACGCGATCCGCCGCGTGCTGTCGTCGGCGCGCACCATCGCCATCGTCGGCCTCTCCCCGAAGGAGCTCCGGGCGAGCTACTTCGTGGGCTTCTATCTCCAGCGCAACGGCTACCGCATCCTGCCGGTGAATCCGAGGGAGAAGGAGATCCTCGGGGAGAGGTGTTATCCGAGCGTGGCGGACCTTCCGCACCCGGTGGACGTGGTGAACGTGTTCCGGGCGCCGGCGGCCGTCCCCGGGATCGTCGAAGAGTGCGCCGGCAGGACGAAGGCGCTGTGGCTCCAGTACGAGGTCATCCACGAGGAGGCGGCGGCCCGCGCCCTGGAGCTCGGCATCGAGGTCGTGATGGACCGGTGCATGAAGGTCGAACACGCCCGCCACCTGGGCCGGCTCCACTGGCTCGGATTCGCCACCCGGCGGATTGGAGCGCGGCGCGACGAGAGCGCCGGCGCCTGATGGGGGCCGAAGCAGGGAAACAACCGGCCCGGTCGCCGCGAACGCGCAGCACGATCCTGCGCCAGTTCGTCCAGAACCCGAGAGAGGTCGGGTCGCTCCACCCAAGCTCGCGCTCGCTCGGAGACGCGGTGGCCGCCGCGGTGCGCTGGCCGGAAGGGGGGCTGGTGGTCGAGGCGGGCCCCGGCGACGGAGCGATCACCGAGCGCCTGCTCGCGGCGAAGCCGGCGGGCGTGCGCCTGCTGGCGGTCGAGCTGAACCCCGACTGCGCCAGCGCGCTCCGGGCGAGGATCCCCGATGTGGAGGTCGTCGTGGACGACCTGGCGAACCTCGTGGAGATCTGCGAGCGGAAGGGGCTCGACCGGCCGGCGGCGATCGTCGCCACCCTGCCGTGGTCCGTGTTGCCGCGGGAACGCCAGCGGGTGCTCGCGGAAGCGATCCTGAGCGCGCTGGCGCCGGGAGGGCAACTGCTCTTCTACATCTATGTGCAGGCGATCCCGTTCTGGCGCAGGTCGCCGTTCGCCCGGATCCTCGCGTCGCGTTTCTCCGTGATGGATCGGGGCGCGATCCTGTGGAAGAACCTGCCGCCGGCGGTGGTGCTGGACTGCCGGGGCCTCCGACCCGAATAAGGGATCGTCGACAGGAGCGTTCCGGAGGGCCGGCGCCCCGAAGGCGGGAAGTCCCGTTACCGGATCCGGGCGGAGCCAAGGCAGCGCGTCCCGTCGTAGAAGACCGCGAACTGGCCGGGGGCGATCCCGGGGTCCGGCGCATCGAGCGACACCTCGGCCCGGCCCCCGTCCCCGAGCGTGAGGTTCGCCGGGAGGAGATCGGGGCCGTGGCGGACGCGCAGCAGCAACCGGTGGTCCCCGGGACCCGGACCGGCCGCCGACCCGATCCAGTGCAGGTCGCCGACCGGAAAGCCACGGACCGGGCGGCCGGCGCCGCGACGCACCACGACCCGGTTCTCCCCGGCGTCCTTCCCCACCACGAACCACGGTCCGCCGGACAGCCCGAGTCCCCGGCGCTGCCCGACGGTGAACAGCCAGTGCCCGCCATGGACGCCGATCTCGCGGCCCGACTCCTCCTCCACCACCGGGCCGGGACGCTCCCCGAGGTGGGCGCGGACGAAGTCCCGGTAGCGCACGCCCCCCAGAAAACAGATTCCCTGGCTGTCGGGCCGGCGGCTGGGCGCGAGGCCCAGTTCGCCCGCGATGCGGCGCACCTCCGACTTCGCCAGGCCGCCCACCGGGAACCGCAGCCGCCCGAGCTGGCGCTCCGAGATGCGCGACAGGAAGTAGGTCTGGTCCTTGACCGGGTCGGCGGCGCGGTGGAGTTCGGGACCGTCCGGGCCATCCGCCCGAACCGCGTAGTGGCCGGTCGCCAGCGCCTCGAAGCGTCGCGGCGTCAACTCGGCCTCCATCCACTCCGGGAAGGCGCCGAACTTGACCCGGGCGTTGCAGAACAGGTCGGGGCTGGGCGTCCGCCCGGCGGCGAGCTCGTCGAGCAGATAGGTCACGACCCGCTCGCGGTAGGAGCGCTGGAGCGAGGCGACGTGAAGGCGGACCCCGAGCTGACGGGTGACCGCCCGCGCGAAGCGGAGGTCTTCCTCCCAGGGGCAGGTCCCGAGGAAGTCCAGTTCGTCCTCCAGCCAGACCTTCAGGTAGAACGCCTCCACATCGTGTCCCTCCCGCACCAGCAGCGAGAGCGCCACGGCGCTGTCCACGCCACCGGAGACGAGCGCGGCGATCGGCATGGCGGTTCCCGGCCGGAAGTCTCTCCCAGCGGACTGCGGGAAGGCCCCGCGGCGTAGACCCGCGGCGTAGAATCGCCACTCAAGACGCGGGAGAGGCCGATGAACGATTCCCCACCCCCGGGCGGACAGGGGGCGCCGACGCCCGGCAGCCTGGTCGCCATCTGGGCCAAGGGCGCCAAGGGGCAGCCGATGATCCCGCAAGACCACGGCGAACTCATCGCGGGTGAGGGTCTCGCGGGCTCCGCGCCGGCGCGGGGACTGCGGCAGATCACCGTCCTGTCGCGGGAGGCGTGGCGACGGGCCGCCAACGAGGCGGGGTGGCCGGACGCGGACCCGGCGCTGCGGCGGGCGAACCTGCTCGTCGCCGGGGTGGACCTCGAGGAAAGCCGCGGGCGGACCCTCGCCGTTGGCGACGCCCGCATCCGGATCCACGGCGAGACGACTCCCTGCGAGCGCATGGACGCCGAGGCGCTGCCGCTCCGGGAAGCGCTCGGTCCGGAGTGGCGCGGGGGCGCATTCGGCCAGATCCTGGTGGGCGGAACGATCCGGCCGGGCGACCCGGTCGCCTGGAGCGACTGATCGCCGGCCCCGACACGGAGCACGGGACTCTCCCGGCGGCGGCCGGTCCGATGAGTTCCCCGCCGCCGCCTGCGCGGCCACGCGGGGCGGCGGGCCCGCTCCGCCCGGTGGGCCCGCTGCCCCCGGACGCCAGCGGCCCGGAGGGCGACGCCCGCCGGGTGGCGCTCGCGGTGCGGCGCGCCGGCGGAAGGGCGCTGGTGGTGGGCGGCTACGTGCGGGACCGGATGCTGTCGGGCGCCTCGGGCGGCGAGCCGGATCTCGAGGTCTTCGGCCTGACGGCGCGAGACCTGGAACGCGCGCTCCGGCCGCTCGGGAGAATCCACCGCGTCGGGCGGGCCTTCCCGGTGCTCCGGATCGGCGGGCTGGCGGTGGAAGTCGCCCTGCCCCGTCGGGAGTCCAAGACCGGTCCCGGCCACCTCGGCTTCGCGGTCCAGGCCGACCCGTTCATGTCGTTCGCCGAAGCCGCCGGCCGGCGGGACCTGACGCTGAACTCGATCGGCCTCGATCCCCTCACCGGCGAGGTGCTCGATCCCTGCGGGGGAGTCCGGGATCTCACCGGGCGCCGGATGCGCGCCACCGACCCGGCGAGGTTCGGCGAAGACCCGCTCCGCGCGCTGCGGGTCGCGGCGTTCGCCTCGCGGTTCGGCTTCACCGCCGATGAGGCGCTCGCCCGGCTCTGCGCCGGCCTCGACCTGGCCGAACTCAGCCCCGAACGCATCTTCGACGAGCTCTCGAAGCTGCTGTCGGGTCGCTCTCCTTCGCTCGGGTTCCGGTTCCTGGCGGACACCGGTCTCCTCCGCTTTCTTCCCGAAGTGGACGCGCTGCGGCGCGCCCCCCGGGACCCGGAGAGGCCCGAAGTGGATGCGCTCGATCCCACGCTCGCGGCGCTCGACCATGCGGCGGGCGCGGCGCCGGAGGATCCCGGAGAACGACAGGTCTTCCGGTGGGCCGTGCTCTGCCGCGACCTGGGCGGGCCCTCCGCCACCGGGCGCCGCGCGGACGACGCGCCGGCGCCGGCGCGCGATACCGCCGGAGCGGCGTCGGCCCGGCGCTTTCTGGAACGGTTGCGGGCGCCGCGCGCGCTCGTCGAGGCGGTCGAGGCGCTGACCCGCTGGCGTTCAGCGGTCGCAAGCCTCGGCCGCCGGGACGGCGCAAGGGCCGCCTACCGCCAACTGGCGCGCGACCTGGCCGCCGCCGGCGTGAACCTCGAGATGCTGCTCCGGGTCGCCGCCGCGCACCGGGCGGGTCGGGGACGGTTTCCCGAGGGGGAGGCGTTCCGCGAACGGGCGCTGGACCTCGGCGTGTTCCGCTCCGCGCCCACCGACGCGGTCACCGGCCGCCATGTCCTCGCCCGGGACATCGCTCCCGGGAAGGCGGTGGGCCGCATCCTCGCGCGGTGCCGGGAGCTGGAGGACGAAGGCGTCGAGACCGACCCGGAACGGCTCCTCGACCGGGCCCTCGCGGAGATGGATCGGGGGACTACGCAAAGGAGACCGCCGGCATGAAGCAACAGGACGCGATCCCTGCCCCGCCGCCCCGCCCCGATGTGGTGCGGCCCACCACCTGGATCGGGACCGAACGGCTCCGGCGCTCGCTCGGCCTCTCCGTCACGCTGGTCGCGGAGACGTTCCAGCGCACCGGGAGCTTCAAGTTCCGGGCGGCGTATCACCGGGCCCGGGGCGCGAAGGCGGCTCACCTGGTCGCCGCCTCGTCCGGGAATTTCGGGCAGGCGCTGGCCTGCGCCTGCCGCCTGCTCGGCAAGCGGGCCACGATCGTGATGCCCGAGACATCCGCCCGGGTCAAGATCGAAGCCGTCCGGAGCCACGGGGCGCGGGTGGAGCTGACCGACGTGCGGCGCGAGCCGAGGGAGGCCGTGGTCCAGCGGATCCTGGCGGCGGACCCCGAGGCCGAGGCCGCGAGCGCCTACGACGACCCACTGGTCATCGCCGGAAACGCGACCCTCGGCGTGGAGATCGCCGGGCGGATCCGGGCGTGGCCCGAGGAGCGGCGGGCGCGTGCGGTCGTCGTGGTCCCGGTGGGCGGCGGCGGGATCAGCGCGGGAGTCGTCCTCGGTCTCGCCGCCGCCGGGCTTCCGGAAACGCCGGTGTTCGGAGCGGAGCCGCTTCTCGCGAACGACGCGGCGCGCTCGCTGCGCGAGGGCCAACTGGTGAGTCTCGGCCAGGAGGCGCCCACGCTCGCCGACGGGGCGCGCCTGCCGGTCATCGGGGACTGGAACTGGGCGGTGCTGAAGGACGGGCTTGCGGGCATCGTGGAGGTTCCGGAGGCCGGGATCGCCGAGGGCCTGCGCCGTCTCTTCCGGGAGGCGAACCTGAAGGCCGAGCCGACCGGAGCGCTCGGGGTCGGCGCGCTGCTGACCGAGCCCGAGCGGTTCCGCGACCGGGAAGTCCTCTGCGTCGTGACCGGAGGCAACGTGGACCCGCCGGTCTACGCGCGCATCCTGGAAGGCGCGAACTCGGTCGCAGACGCCTACGGCGACAAATGACGCTCCGGCTGCTGCTGCTCCGGCACGCCAAGTCGGACTGGGGCGAGCCGACCCTCGCCGACCACGACCGGCCGCTCGCGCCCCGGGGTCGGCGGGACGCGCCGCGGATGGGGCGCTGGCTGGCGGAGCGCGGCCTCGCTCCCGCAGCGGCGGTGAGTTCGACCGCGGCGCGCGCCCGGGAGACGGCGCGGCTCGTCCTGCGGGCCGCAGGGGCTTCGCCAGACGGTCTGCGCCTCGACCCGGGCCTCTACGGCGCCGGGCCAAGCGAGATCCTGCGAGTGGCGGCCGCCGCGCCCGGCGGTTCGCCGCTCCTGATCGTCGGGCACAACCCGGGGATGGAGCTGCTCGTGGGCGGGCTGGACAGGTCCGAGGTGGACAGGGCCCCCGGCCGCAAGCCCTTCCCCACCTGCGCGCTCGCGGTGGTCCGGGTGGAGGCCGTGACGTGGAGCGAACTCCCGGACGCGCCGCGGACGCTCGAGGCGCTGATCCGCCCGAGGGAACTGGAGGGCTGAGACCAAATCACCAGGTTGGTCCGACCCTCTGTCCCAGGTTGACAGGCCCCGACCCGCGGCGTACGGTTCCGCTTCCGCCGGGCAAGGATCCGAATTGGCAGAAATCATCGTTCAGGAAGGCGAGTCCATCGACGCCGCCGTCAAGCGCTTCAAGCGACGCGTGCAGGCTGAGGACATCATCAAGGAGATCAAGCGGCACTCCTTCTATGTGAAGCCGGGCGACAAGCTGCGCGCCAAGCGCGCCGCGGCCCGCAAGCGGGCGCGCAAGCGCCGTCGCCGCACCCGCTGATCGCGAGACCCTCCGGAGGGCTCCGCGTCCTCCTGGTGGGCGGCGGCGGGCGTGAGCACGCGCTCGCCTGGCGAATCTCGAAGAGCCCCGTTCTGGGGGAGCTGATCGCCGCCCCCGGGAATCCGGGGATCGCCGCGCTGGCGCGGCTCGCGCCGGTCGCGGCCGGAGATGTGGCCGGACTCGTCGCCCTCGCCCGCCAGGAGAGCGTCGACCTGGTGGTGGCCGGCCCCGAGGCGCCGCTGGTGGCCGGGCTCGCCGACGCTCTCGAGGAGGACGGCGTGGCGTGCTTCGGCCCGAGCGCCGCCGCCGCGCAACTGGAGGGCTCCAAGGCGTTCGCCCGGGCGTTCTGCGCCCGCTTCGGGATCCCCGCGCCGGCCTACGCCACCGCGAGCGCCCCGGAGGAGATCGAGGGCGCCCTCGCCTCCGGCCGTCTGGGACCGCGGCCGGTCGTGAAGGCGAGCGGGCTGGCCGCCGGGAAAGGGGTCTTTCTCCCGGAGGATCCGGAAGCGGCGAAGCGCGACGCGCTGGCGCTGCTGGGCGGCAGGCTGGGCGCCGCCGGACGCGAGGTCGTGCTCGAGGAGCGCCTCGAGGGCCGCGAGCTGAGCGTCTTCACGATCACCGATGGACGCCGGGCGTTTCGCTCCGGAACGGCGCAGGATTACAAGCGGCGCTTCGAGGGCGACGTCGGTCCGAACACCGGGGGCATGGGCAGCCTCAGCCCGGGACGGGAGATCGAGGCGGGGGTCCTCGATCGGATCGACCGCGAGATCATCGAGCCGACGATCGCCGGCCTGGCGGCCGAGGGGCATCCCTACCGGGGCGTCCTCTACACCGGACTCATGCTGACAGCCGCCGGCCCGAAAGTGCTCGAGTTCAACGCGCGCTTCGGGGACCCGGAATGCCAGGCGCTCGCCCCCCGGTTCGACGAGGACCTGCTGCCGCTGTTCCACGCGGCGGCGCGGGGCGAACTCCCCGAGCGGCGTCCGGCGCTGGTGCGGACGAGGTCCGAGCGGGCGGTGACGGTGATCCTCGCCGCGGAGGGGTACCCGGGGAGCACGACTCCCGGGACTCCCATCCGCGGACTGCCCGACGCGGTCGAGGCCGGCGACGGCGCGTTCGTGTTCCACGCCGGGACCCGGATGGGCCCGGCGGGAGTCGAGACCGCCGGCGGGAGGGTCCTCGCGGTGACCGGAACCGGAGACGACCGGGAGGCCGCGCGCAACGCCGCCTACCGGGCGGCGGGGGCCATCGAATGGGACGGCCGGGTCCTTCGCCGGGACATCGGCGCCTTCGGGCCCGGAGACTGAATGAATGAAGCCGCGCCAGCCGGATTGCTCGCGGGGCCAGACGAGAGTGCGTTCAGAAATGAACCCGGAGGTCGGAACATGAGCTCACAAGCCGGACCCAGAGTCCTCATCGTGATGGGAAGTCCCTCGGACACCGAGGTCATGCGCGAGGCGAAGAAGGTCCTCGAATCGCTCGGGGTCTCCTGTCGCATGGGCGTCTATTCGGCCCACCGGACGCCCGAGCGGGCGGCGGCGCTCGCCGGCGGCGCGCGCGAGCAGGGGGTCAAGGCGATCATCGCCGGGGCGGGCGCGGCGGCCCACCTCGCCGGCGCGATGGCGGCCCGGACGACGGTTCCGGTCATCGGGGTGCCGCTCGCCGCGACGCCGCTCGCCGGTCTGGACGCGCTGCTGGCCACCGTCCAGATGCCGGGAGGTTTCCCGGTGGGGACGATGGCGATCGGGAAGCCCGGGGCGCAGAACGCCGGGTTCTACGCCGCGCAGATCGTGGCGCTCGAGGACCCGGCGGTCGCCGAACGGATCGCCGAGTGGCGGCGCGCCAAGGCGGCGGCGGCCGAGGCCGCCTCCGACGCGATGGAAGCCGAGTAGGGCGACTCAGCCGCCGGCCCTCGGCGCGACGGAGTCCGGGGACCGGGCGGCCAATTGCCCACAGGCGGCGTTCGCTTCGCGGCCCCGGCTCCGGCGGAGGGTGGCCACGAAGCCCGCCTCGCTCACGGCGCGCAGGAACCGCTCGGCGTCCGCCTCGGACCCCGGGCGGTGCGGCGGTCCCGGGGCTGGCTCGGTCCAGGGGTTGAAGACGATCAGGTTCACGCGGGCGCGGACGCCGGCCCTCGCCAGCTCCCCGAGCCGCTTCACCAGTTCGCGCGCGTCCGACGGGCGGTCGTTCTCCCCGCCGAGCAGCACGTATTCGATGGTGATCCGGCGGCGTGGATGGGGCGGCAGCGCGGCGAGCGCGCGAAACACCTCCGGCGTCGAATGACGGCGGGCGATCGGCATGTAGCGGGCGCGCGTCGCATCGTCGCCGGCGTGGAGGCTGAGAGCGATCCCGACCTGGGGCGCCGCGATTCCGAGCCTGATGATCTCGTCGGGAAGTCCCACCGTGGAAACGGTGATCCGCCGCCAGGGAATCGCAAGCCCCTCACGGTCCGTCAGCAGCTCGAGCGAAGCGATCACCGCATCGGTGTTCAGGAGCGGCTCGCCCATGCCCATGTAGACGACATTCGGTCGACGCGGGCGCCGGCCGCGAGCGGGGTTGACGCGCTCGGCGAGCAGGACCTGGGCGGCGATCTCGCCGGCGGTGAGATTCCGCCGGAACGGGACGGCGCCGGAGCTGCAGAAGGTGCAGGCGAGCGGGCATCCGACCTGGGTCGAGACGCACACCGTCAGGTCGGTGGGCGGCGCGCGGCGGGAACCGGCGTCCGCCGCGGTTCCCGGGGCCCGACCCGACCGCCGGCGCAGCGCGGTTCGATGGGTTCCGATGGCGACCGTTTCGACGCGGAGCCCGTCCTCCAGCTCGAGGAGGAGCCGCGCCGCCCCGTCGCCGGACGGATCGCTCGCGACCAGTCGTGGATGGCGCACCGCGAAACGGCGTCCGAGTTCCTCGCGCAGCGCCACCGACAGATCGGTCATCTCCGTCAGGGAGTCGACCCGGCGGGCGTAGAGCTGGCGGAAGATCTGGCCGCCGCGCCAGGCGGGGAGCCCGAGCCCGCGCACGAGGTCGTCGATCTCGGCGCGCGAACGCCCGAACAGGTTCTCCATCGAACGGCAAGATACCGTGCGGTCGGCGGCAGCGTGAAGAACAGGCCGCAACCACTAGGGGTAGTGGTTGCGCGAGGGCGGGACCACAACATGTTGGGGTCCACCCTTGACCGATGGGGGAGTGGCTGCTAGCCTCGCGCGCTTGCGGGGAGGGGTGGGGACGGCCGTCGCGGCGCGCCGCGCGAACCCCTCCTGGAGACGCCGCTTGCCCTCCGAAATCCGCCTTCGGGTTCTCGCCTCGGGGAGTTCGGGAAACGCCGCGCTGATCGCCTCGGGGACCACCCGGCTGCTCGTCGAGGCGGGGCTCTACCGGAAGGCGCTCGCGGCCCGGCTGGAGGAGGAGGGGATGCGTCCGACGGAGCTCGCCGCCGTCGTCGTCTCCCACGAACACGGCGATCACGCCAGGGGGGCGCTCGCCTTCACCGCGGAGCACGGCGTTCCCCTGGCCTGCTCGCGGGGGACGTGGGAACGCCTGACCGCCGGACGCTCGAACCGCCTGCCGCGCTGGATCCGGCTTCGTCCGGGGCGGACGCGCCGGATCGGCGACATCGACGTGATTCCCTTCCGGACGCCGCACGACGCGGTCGAACCGCTCGGGTTCCGGTTCGAGGCGGCAGGGGCGGCGGCGGTTCTGGTCACCGACCTGGGACACCTGGCGGAACCGGTGGTCGAGGCGATGGAGGGAGCGCAGCTCGTGCTCGTGGAATCGAACTACGACGAGGAATCGCTCTGGAGCAGCCGCTACCCGGCGATGCTGCGGGACCGGATCGCCTCCCGGACGGGCCATCTTTCGAACGGGGCGCTGGCGCTCTTTCTCCGCCGGCGGTTGCCGGCCTCGGTGCGCACCCTCGTTCTCGCCCACCTGTCGGAAAACACGAACACGCCGGAGCTCGCCGAACGGGCCGCGCGCACGGCGCTCGAGGCGGCGGGCCGCCCCGAAGTCCGGGTGGTCGTGGCCTCGAGACGGAGACCGACCGAGGAGGTCTCGACCGCCTCCCGGGACGACGCCGCTCCACCGGCGCCGGCCCCGATCCACCGGACCGCGGCGCCCGCTTCGCCGCCGTCGCTGTTCGCGCTCCCTCCCGAACCGGCGCCCACCCGGAGCGCGGGGCGGCGGGCCTGAGCCGTGCTGACCGACCGCTACGTGCGCCCGGAGATGGGCGCCCTCTGGACCGACGAAGCCCAGTTCGAGTCCTGGATGCGCGTGGAGGTCGCCGCCGCCGACGCGATGGCCGCCGAGGGGATCGTCCCCGCCGGGGCGGCGAAGGCGATCCGGGAGCGGGCGGGATTCGACGTGGCGCGCATCCACGAAATCGAGGCCACCACCCGGCACGATGTCGTCGCGTTCACCCAGTGCATGGCCGAACACGTGGGGGAGGAGGGTCGCTGGATCCACTTCGGCCTCACGAGTTCCGATGTCGTGGACACCGCGCTGGCGACCCGGCTCGTCGCCTCGTGCGATCTGGTGCTGGCGCGGGTGGACGCGCTCCGCGACGTTCTCCGGCGGCGGGCGGAGGAGCACCGCCGCACCGTCATGGTGGGTCGCACCCACGGCGTCCACGCCGAACCGATGACCTTCGGAATGAAGCTCGCCCTGTGGTGGGCCGAGATGGGGAGGAACCGGGTCCGGCTGACGGCGGCGCGCGAAGCGGTCCGCGTCGGAAAGCTGAGCGGCGCGGTGGGCACGTTCGCCCACCTGCCCCCCTCGGTGGAGGCCGGGGTCTGCAGCGCGCTGGGTCTCCGGCCGGCGCCGATCTCCACCCAGGTGGTTCAGCGCGACCGGCACGCCGAGCTCGCCGCCGCGCTGGCGATCCTCGCCGGCGGCCTCGAGCGCATCGCGACCGAGATCCGGAACCTGCAGCGCACCGAGATCCGGGAGGTCGAGGAGCCGTTCCGCACCGGCCAGAAGGGGTCGTCCGCCATGCCCCACAAGCGGAACCCGGTGGGCTGCGAGAACGTCTGCGGCCTCGCCCGCGTGATCCGGACGAACCTGACGCCGGCGCTCGAGAACATCACCCTGTGGAACGAGCGGGACATCTCCCACTCGTCGGCCGAGCGGATGACAATCCCCCAGAGCTTTCTGCTCAGCGACCACATCCTGGCGCGGCTCACCCGGATCCTCGACGGGCTGGTCGTCTATCCCGACGCCATGCGCCGGAACCTGGACCGCATGCGCGGCATGGTCTTCAGCGGGCAGATCCTGCTCGACCTGGCGGCCCGCGGCGTCTCGCGGGAAGAGGCCTACCGGATGGTCCAGTCCTGCGCCATGCGGGTGTGGGAGCAGGGGACCGCGCTGCGCGACGAACTGCTCGCCCACGAAGGGATCCGGGCGGTGCTGAGCCGCGAGGAGCTGGACGCGGCGTTCGATCTCGAGGTGCAGTTCCGCCACCTCGACCATGTGTTCCAACGGGTGTTCCGCGAGGACGACGAGTGACGACCGCCAGGTTCCGGGTCCGGGTGGAAGTCCGGCTGCGGCCATCCATCTACGACCCGCAGGGCGAGGCGATCCGCCGGTCGCTCGCCTCCGCGGGGGTCGAGGGGGTGGAGTCGGTCCGTCAGGGCAAGCTGATTCATCTCGAAGTGCGGGCGCCCTCGCGGGAGGCGGCGGAAGCCCGGGTCCGGGAGATCGCGGGGCGCGTGCTCGCGAACCCGGTCCTCGAGGACCACACGGTGGAGATCGAGGCCGACCTCCCCGAGCGCGACTGATCCGGATGGCGCGCCGCCGGTTCGCGGTCCCGGTGTTCCCGGGAACGAACTGCGAGGGGGATGTCCTCCACGCCCTCCGCACGGTGGCGGACCAGGAGGCGGAACCCGTCTGGCACCAGGAGCGGTCGCTCGCCGGCTTCGACGCCGTCGTCGTGCCCGGCGGGTTCGCCCACGGGGACTATTTGCGGGCGGGGGCGCTGGCGCGCTTCTCCCCGATCATGGAGCCGCTCGCCGCGATGGCGGAGGCGGGAGGGGTCGTCGTCGGGATCTGCAACGGGTTCCAGATCCTTCAGGAAGCCGGCCTGCTTCCGGGGGCCATGCAGCGGAACCGGTCGCTGGTCTACGTCTGCCGGGAGGTCTGGGTCCGGGCGGAGGACACCGGCTCTCCCTTCACCGCCGGCCTCCGGCCGGGCGCCACGCTCCGGCTGCCGGTCGGCCACGCGGAGGGCAACTTCCACCTGCCGGACGCCGAGCTCGAGGCGCTCGAGTCCCGGGGGCAGGTGATCTTCCGCTACTGCCAACCGGACGGCGCGCTCAGCGACGCCGCCAACCCGAACGGCTCGCGCAACCACATCGCCGGGGTCCGGAACCGGCGCGGCAACGTGGCCGCGCTTATGCCGCATCCGGACCGCGCCTACGAACCGGCGCTCGGGGGCGTCGACGGCGTTCGGCTGTTCGAGAGCCTCCTTCGGTGGATGGAGGCATGACGCCGCCGGAGGGGGTCCCGGGACTCGCGGACGCGCTGGCGGCGGGGCTCACCGAGGACGAGTACCGCGCGATCGGCGCCCGGCTGGGCCGCAGCCCGAACGCCGCCGAACTCGGGATGTTCTCGGCGATGTGGTCCGAGCACTGTTCCTACAAGTCCTCGAGGAGGGTGCTCGCCGGCTTCCCGACCGAAGGCCCGCGGGTTCTCCAGGGGCCCGGCGAGAACGCCGGCGCGGTGTCGCTGGGACACGGGCTCGCGGCGGTCTTCAAGGTGGAGTCGCACAACCATCCCACCTTCATCGAGCCCTTCCAGGGCGCGGCCACCGGGGTCGGCGGGATTCTGCGGGACATCTTCACGATGGGCGCGCGGCCGGTAGCGCTCATGAACTCGCTGCGTTTCGGACCGCTGGAGGTGGCGAACAACCGCGCGCTGCTGGCGGGGGCGGTGGCGGGGATCGCCAACTACGGCAACAGCATGGGCATCCCCACGGTGGGAGGCGAGGTCGCCTTCGAGGACTGCTACACGCTGAACCCGCTGGTGAACGCCTTCGCGCTCGGGGTGGCGCCGGTGGACCGGATCTTCCTGGCGCGCGCCGACGACCCCGGCGACACCGTGTTCTGCGTCGGAGCGAAGACCGGGCGCGACGGGATCCACGGCGCCTCGATGGCGTCCGCCGAATTCGACGAGGAGGCCGAGGCGAAACGCCCCACCGTCCAGGTCGGGGACCCCTTTCTCGAGAAGCTGCTGATGGAGGCCTGTCTCGAGCTGATGCGCGGCGACGCGCTCGCCGGCATCCAGGACATGGGCGCGGCGGGGCTCACCTGCTCGACGGCCGAAATGGCGTCGCGCGGGGGAACCGGGATCGAGCTGGATCTGGACCGCGCGCCCCAGCGCGAGTCGGGAATGTCCGCCTACGAACTCCTGCTCTCGGAGTCCCAGGAACGGATGCTCCTGGTGGTGCGGCGGGGCCGCGAACAGGACGTGGAGCGGGTCTTCGAGCGGTGGAACCTGGACGCCTCGTCCGTCGGACGGATCACCGGGGACGGGCTGCTGCGCGTCCGCCATCGCGGTGAGGAAGTGGCGGCGGTCCCGTGCCGGGCTCTGACCGACGAGGCGCCCGTCTACGACCGACCGCACGCCGTCCCGGACGGCTTTCCCGTAGCGGAAGTGCGGGGCGGCGACCTGCCGGAACCGGTCGACTGGGGGGGCGCCGTCATGCGGCTCGCGGGCTCGGTGGGCCTGGCCTCCCGCCGGCACGTCTACGAGCAGTACGACCACATGGTCCGCAGCGACACCGTGGCCCGTCCCGGCGCCGACGCCGGCGTCGTCCGGATCAAGGGGCTGCCGCTCGGGATCGCGATGACGCTCGACGGGAACGGGCGCTACACCGCGGCGGACCCGCGCCGGGGCGGCGCGCTCGCCGTCTCCGAAGCCTGCCGGAACCTGGCCGCGGTGGGGGCCGTCCCGGTGGGCGCCACGAACTGCCTGAACTTCGGGAACCCGGAGAAACCGGAGGTCATGTGGCGGTTCCGGGAGGCGGTCCGGGGCATGACCGAGGCCCTCGAGGCGTTCGCGGTCCCGATCACCGGCGGGAACGTGAGCTTCTACAACGAGACCGATGGCGAGGGCATCTTCCCCACGCCGGTGGTGGGAGTCGTTGGCGTCCTCGAAGACGTCTCCCGGGTCGTTCGGCAGCACTTCCGCGAGCCGGGGGACCGGGTGTTCCTGCTCGGGCCAAAGGCGCCCGACGCGCTTGGAGCGAGCGAGTACCTCAAGGTCTTCCACGGGCGGACCGACGGACGCCCGCCGGCGCCGGACCTCGAAGCGGAAATCCGGCTCGGCCGGCTGCTGCGGGCCGCCGCCGCCCGGGAGCTCACCCGCTCGGCCCGGGATCTCTCCGAGGGCGGGCTGGCGCAGGCGGCGGTGGAGTCGCTCTTCGCCCCCGACGGAGGGCGCATCGGCGCCACCCTCGCCATCGATCCGGCGGTTCCCGCCGCCTCCGCGCTCTTCGGCGAGGCGCCCGCCCGCGCGCTGGTGAGCGTCCACCCCCGGGACGCCGACGCCCTCGGCGACCTCGCGGAACGCCACGGCGTGGCGATCGCTCCGCTCGGAACGGTGGGGGGAGACGAGCTCACGCTTCGCCTGAACGGCGTCGAGGCCGCGCGCCTCCCGCTCGAGCCGCTCGCCGACGCCTTCTTCCACAGCCTGGCCCGCGCCGCCGCCGTCGAGGGAGCAAAATAGGCGGCTCGCGACCCGATTTGCTCCCCATGCGGCGCCGGCCCACGCGCCGACCGGTCGTGGCTCGCGAGATCCCCCGTCCGCCCGGGGAAGGAGATGCGGCATGAGCGCGGCGAACTCCTCCACCAATCCCGTCCCGCCTTCCGGCTTTCGCGAGGAGTGCGGAGTCGTGGGAATCTGGAATCACCCCGAGGCGGCGCGGTTGGCCTACCTGGGCCTCTACGCGCTCCAGCACCGGGGTCAGGAAGCGGCGGGGATCGTGGCCGCGGCCGGCGAGGGCGGAAGGCTCCGGGGCGTCACCGGAAGCGGCTATGTCGCCGACGTGTTCCCGGTGGACGCCCTCGACTCGCTGGCGGGAACCAGCGCGATCGGCCACACCCGCTACTCGACCGCCGGGTCGAGCAGCCCCGAGAACATCCAGCCGATCCAGATCGAGTGCAAGTTCGGGCAGATCGCGGTCTGCCACAACGGCAACCTGGTGAACGCCCACATCCTCCGGCGTCAGCTCGTGGACCGCGGATCGATCTTTCGGACGACCTCCGACACCGAGGTGCTGGTTCACCTGTTCGCCAAGTCCGGACAGACCGACGAACTCGAGGCCGTCGCCGAGGCGGTCCGCCAGGCGGAGGGCGCCTTCTCGCTGCTGTTCCTGACCAGGAAGGCGCTCTACGCGGTGCGGGACCCCCGCGGCTTCCGCCCGCTACTGCTGGGCCGGGTGGGTGACGGGTTCGTCGTCTGTTCCGAGACCTGCGCGCTCGACCTGATGGACGGGGAGTACATCCGGGACCTGGAGGCGGGCGAAATGGTCCGGATCGATGCGGACGGCGTCCGGTCGATCAAGCTGTTCGACGAGATGCCGGTCTCCCAGTGCATCTTCGAGCACGTCTACTTCGCGCGCCCCGACAGCCGGGTGTTCGGACGCGACGTCTACCGGACGCGGATCCGGCTGGGGCGGAACCTGGCGCGCCAGGCGCCGGTCGAGGCGGATGTCGTGGTCCCGGTCCCCGACTCCGGGCTGGTCGCGGCGCTCGGTTACTCGCAGGAATCCGGCATCCCGCTCGAGATGGGGCTGATCCGGAACCACTACGTGGGGCGCACGTTCATCGAACCACGCCAGTCCATCCGGAACTTCGGCGTCCGGGTGAAGCTCAATCCGGTTCCTTCGGTGCTGGATGGCCGCCGCGTCATCCTGATCGACGATTCCATCGTGCGCGGCACGACGAGCCGCAAGCTGGTCCAGTTCACCCGGAACGCCGGGGCCACCGAGGTCCACTTCCGGGTGTCCTCGCCTCCCACGACCGGCCCCTGCCACTACGGCATCGATACGCCGCTGCGGTCCGAGCTGATCGCGGCCCGGCAGTCGGTCGAGGAGACCCGCGAGTTCCTGAACGCCGACAGCCTGGCCTACCTCTCGCTCGACGCGCTCGAGGACTCGGTGGACGACGAGCGGGACCGCTACTGCACCGCGTGCTTCTCGGGCAATTACCCGCTCCCGGTCCCGGAGCCCGATCAGATGCAGACGCTTTTCGGCCGAAACCGGAGGTGAGGAGCCCCGGAATCCGCTGAGGGGCCCGGACGGACTACAGCGGGGCGCCTTCGGCGTCCACCCGGCGCACCGGACCGACGGCGAGTCCCCCGAGTTCGGGTTCGAGCCGTTCGGCGTCACCCACCACGACCAGCGCGCCGCCCTCCACGCCGAGCCAGGCGTTCGCGGCGGCCGCCACTTCCTCGGGGGTGACCGCCTCGATCAGCCCGGCGTAGTCCCGGATCCAGGAGAGCTCGTCGCCGCGGCGGATCGTCCCGGTGATGACCCCGAGAACCCCGCCGAGCGTCTCGAAGCTCTGGGCGTAGCCGCGCACCAGCGACTTCTTCGCTTCGGCGAGCTCGCCCTTGCGGACCGGGCGGCGCCCGGAAGCGAGCGCGTCGACTTCGCCCAGAAGCTCCCGGACACCCTCGGCGGCCCGGTCGAGGTTCAGGGAGGCGGAAGCGGTGAGCAGCGAGCCCTGCGCGAACTGGCGGGACCCGGCGAAGGCGCCGTAGGTGGCGCCCATCCGCTCGCGGAGGTTGAGATTCAGCCGGCTGGAGAAACCCCCGCCGAGAATCGTGAGCGCGAGGCGTAGGGCGTAGCGCTCGGGGATCCCCCGGGGGGGGCCCGGCTTCCGCCAGGTCACGACCGCCTGCGGTCCCGGGCGCTCCATCCCGTGAAGCAGCACGCCCGGCGCCGCGGACGGCGGCCGGGGGGCGGCGCGCGGCGCCTCGCCGGCGCCCTCGCCCCAACTCGCCAGCACGCGCGCGAACGCCGCCTCGGCCTCCTCGGGATCCAGATCGCCGCAAGCCACCAGGAAAGGCGCCGGAGCGGGTCCGGTGGGGGCGAAGCGGGCGCGGTGGTAACCCACCAGGTCCGCCGGCGTGATCCGGGGCAGCGATTCCTCGTCGCCGCGCCAGCCATAGGGGTGCGCGTCGGAGAAGGCGCTCCGGCGGGCGATGCGCCGGGCGATGGAGGTCGGGTTCGCCCGCGCCTGCTTCAGGGCGTCGAGGCGCACCGGGGTGACGCGGCCGAGCTCCTCCTCATCGAACGCGGGGTTCTGAAGGAAATCCGCGGCGAGCCCGAGCGTCCGGTCGAAGTGCTCGGTGAGCCCCGACAGGTGGACCCCCAGCCATTCGGACCCGGCCGCCGCGTTGACCGAAGCGCCCATGCGGTCCGCCTCCGCCTCGAACTCCCGCGCGCTGCGCGTCGTCGTGCCGCGCCCGAGCATCTCCGCGGTCACCCCGGCGAGACCGGCGAGCCGGCGGGGCTCGTCCACCCTCCCTCCCGGGAGACTCAGCGTCGCGACGAAGTGGGGCAGATCCCGCCGGGGGAGCACGTACATCGGCATGCCGGGGCCGATGCGCCGCGCCTCGGGCAGCGGCGAGAGGAACGTGGGCGCCCGCCCGCGACGCGGGGGTCGGCGCCGGTCCGGTTCGGGGGGAAGCGCGACGCCCTCCGGGGCCGGCGAGTTCACCGGAGCGGTCCACGCCTCGGGGCCGACCGGCGAGGGGTCCACCGGCGCCTCTCCCGAAGCCGACGGGTCCCCGTAGAGGAGCTCGACCCGGGGGGCCAGGAGGTACTGGCGCGCGACGCGACGGACGTCCTCGGCCGTCACCTGGCGAAACCGCTCCCAGTCCTCCGAAAGCTTGCCCGGGTCGCCCAGGTAGGTGGTGTAGCGGGCGAGCAGGTCCGCCTTGGTGGCGAGCCGCTCGAGGCCCGCGAGGAAGGCCACCTGGGCGCCGGCCTTCGCCCGCGCCAGCTCGTCCTCCGTCGGGCCCTCCTCCACGATCCGGGCGATTTCCTCATCCATCTGTTCCCGCAGCCGGTCCAGCCCGGTTCCGGGACGGGCCGTCGCGACGACTCCGGAGATCCCGGCGCCGCGCATGGCGTGGTGGAAGGCGCCGACCTGGGAGGCCGTCCGGTCCTCGTAGACCATCCGGCGGACCAGCCGGGAGTTCAGCCCGTCGGAGAGGACATCCGAGAGCATGTCGAGCGGCGCCTCGTCGGGGTGGAAGAAGGGGGTGGCGGGCCACGCCGCATAGAGGCGCGCCTGGGGAACCTCCTCCGGAACGAGGATCCGGCGGGTTTCGCTGAGCCCTGGCGGCCGGAACGCCGGACGCCCCGGCGAGGGTCCGGGCGGAATGGGGCCGAAGTAGCGCCGGATCAGCTCCCGCGCGCGCCGCCGGTCGAAGTCGCCGGCGACGACCAGAACGGCGTTGTTCGGGATGTACCAGGCGCGGAAGAAGTCATGGACCTCCCCGAGATCCGCCGCCTCGAGATGGGCCATGTCCCCGATGACGTCCCAGGAGTAGGGGTGGCCGGGGGGAAACAGCGTCCGGAACAGGATCTCCCAGGCCGTGCCGTAGGGCACGTTGTCCATCCGCTGGAAACGCTCGTTGCGGACGACCTCGCGCTGGGTGTCCAGTTTCGACTGGTCCAGCACATCGAGCAGGTAGGACATCCGGTCCGACTCGGCCCACAGCACCAGCCCGAGCGCCTCCCGAGGGACGGTCTCGTAGTAGTTCGTGCGGTCGTGGCTCGTCGTGCCGTTGACGCCCCCGGCGGAGAGGCTCGCGCCGGCCTTCTCCATGAGCCGGATGAAGTGCCGGTTGTTGTGGCGGGAGCCCTCGAACATGAGGTGCTCGAACAGGTGGGCGAAACCGGTCCGCCACGGCCGCTCGTTGGCCGACCCCACGTGGTACCAGAGCGCCACGTGAACCACCGGGAGGCGCCGGTCCTCGTGGAACAGGACGCGGAGACCGTTGTCGAGCGTCCACCGGGTCGAGGGGACCGACACCGACGCCGCCATGGACGCCACCGCGGCCTCCGCGGCGGCGACCGATCCGGGGGCGTCGGCGCGCCCGAATCCGGCGGCGGGGGGACGAAGCGGCACGGGCGGCGGGCAATATACTGCGGGTCCGGCTGCTGCTGGCGGTCTTCATTTTCTGGTCTTGTTGCGAACGGCGGGGCGGGCTGCTTCCCCGGGGCGTCCGGGGTTCGCCGGATGGCGTCGGGCGGCGGCGTTCGCCGTGGCCGCCTTCGGGGTCAGCGGAGCAGCGGAGGCCCAGCTCTTCACCGCGGATCGCCCGGTGGAGGCGATGGCGGGCAAGCAGGTGGTCTTCGAGACGACGCACGGGACGTTCGTGGTCGAGGTCCTGCCGGAGAAGGCCCCGAATCACGCCGCCTTCTTCCTTCTCCAGGCCGAGGGGGGGAACTACGACGGGACCGCGTTCCACCGGGTGATCGCAAGGGGCATCGTCCAGGGCGGCGACCCGGTGACGAAGGATCCGGATGCGGTGGCCGACTACGGGACGGGCGGTTTGCTCCGGCTGGCGCGGGAGCCGAACGACGAGTCGCACGCGCGGGGCGCGGTGTCCGCGGTCCAGGTTCCGGGGCAACCCGACAGCGCCGGCTCGCAGTTCTTCTGCGTGATCACCGACCAGCCCGGCCTCGACGGGCTCTACACCGTGTTCGGACGGGTCGTCGAGGGGATGCGGCCACTGACCCGCATCTCGGAACTCCCGGCGGACGAGAACGGCCTTCCCGCCGAACGGGTCGAGATCCTCCGCGCCACGGTGCGCGACCGGCCTCCGGAGGTCGCGCCTCCGTTCACCGACGAGCCGGACGCCGAACTCGCCGACTGGCGCGTCGTTCTGGAGACGCCTTTCGGAGAGATCGGGATCGAGGTCTTCCCCGAGGTCGCCCCCAACCACGCCCGCAACTTCCTCCGGCTGGCGGCGCTCGGCGCCTACGACGGAACCGCGTTCCACCGGGTCGTTCCCGGGTTCATGGTCCAGACCGGATGGATGGAGACCCGGGCGCCTGAGATTTCGGAGACCCTGGAGCGCCACATCGTGAATCTCGCCCCCGAGTTCAACGACCGGCCCCACATCCCGGGAGCGGTGTCCATGGCGCGACTGGAGGCCCTCGACAGCGCGACGACCAGCTTCTTCATCATGACCGGCGAGGCCCCGGCGCTCGACGGGGAATACACCGTCTTCGGCGAGGTTGTCTCCGGCTACGAGGCGGTCGAGGCCATTTCGGCGCTCCCGGCGGGCGAGGACGAGGCGCCGCTCGAGCGGATCGCCATTCTCCGGGCGCGGGTGGAGCGGGCGCCGGCCCGGTGAGCGCGGGAGACCGGCCGGGGGCGAACGGCCCCCTGGATGTCGCGATCGTGGGCGCCGGCCCCTCCGGGCTCGCCACCGCGATCGAGTGCCAGCGCCGCGGCCTGCGCGCCGAGATCTTCGAAAAGGGCGCGCTGGTGAACTCGATCCGGCGTTTCCCGGTGGACATGATCTTCTTCACCACGCCGGACCTGCTCGAGATCGGTGGGATGCCGCTGGTGTGCCTTCGGGAAAAGCCGTCCCGCTCCGAGGCGCTCACCTACTACCGCAAGGTGGCCGTCTGCTACGACCTCCGGCCGCGGCTGTTCACCCGGGTGTCGCGCGTTGTCCGCCGGGAGGGCGGCTTCACCCTTCACCTCGAAAGCCGCCGCCAGGGGATTCCGGATCCGCCTCCGGTCACCGCGCGGAACCTGGTCCTCGCCATCGGCTATTTCGACAATCCGAACCGTCTCGGGGTTCCCGGCGAGGAGCTGGACAAGGTGAGTCCGCGGTACGTGGAGACGCACGGGTACTTCGGATCCCGGGTCGCGGTCATCGGCGGCGGAAATGGCGCGGCGGTCGCGGCGCTGGATCTCTATCGCGCCGGCGTGGACGTCACCCTCATCCACCGGGGGGAGGCGCTCTCGTCCAACCTGAAGTACTGGGTGAGACCGGACATCGAGAACCGGATCGCGCGGAACGAGATTTCCTGCCGCCTCGGCAGCGTGGTGGAGGAGATCCGTCCGGACTCGCTCCTCCTGCGCGATGGCGGCGGCGCGCGCAGCGAGGTCCCGAACGACTTCGTGCTCCCGCTGATCGGATACCGGCCCGACTACCGGTTCCTGGAACGCCTCGGCGTTCGCAGCGTGGGCCCGGACCGGACGCCGGTGACGGACCCGGAGAGCTACGCGACCGAAGTGCCCGGGCTCTATCTTGCGGGAGGGATCGTGGCCGGACTGCGAACGAACCGGATCTTCATCGAGAACGGGCGCCTTCACGGCGAGTCGATCGTCCGGCACATCGCCCGGGAGCGGTGACGAAGCCGGCGGGATCGGCCGGAGGGTCGGCGCCGCGGCGCGGCCTTCCCCGCCGCGAGTTCGTGGGCGCCCTCGCCGGCGCCACACTGGCGGCGACCGGTCGCCGGTCGAGCGCGGCCGGGCCCGCGCCACTCGACTGGCGGATCCGGGGGGCGCTCGTCGTGGACGGCTCGGGGGCGGCTGGCGGCATCGCCGACCTCGGGATCCGCGACGGGAAGTTCGCGCCCGCCGAGGGCCCCGCCCGGCGTGAAATCGACGGGGCCGGGCTGGTGGCGGCGCCCGGGTTCATCGACCTCCACTCGCACGGGGATCTGGTCCTGCAGCTCCCCGGACCGGAGCGGTCGCGGTGGATCGCGGGGCGGCTGGCGCAGGGGATCACGACCGAGATCATCGGGAACTGCGGGCTGGGCGCGGCGCCGCTCTTCGGGGAAGCGCGGGAGCTCGCGCCCGGCGTCCACGCGTGGATGACCCCGGAGGGCGTCCGGTGGGAGTGGCGGACGCTCACCGACTACTTCGACCGCCTCGAGACGCTGGGGCTGCCGAACCACGTCGCCGCGCTGATCCCGCACGGCCTTCTCCGCCTGGGCGCCATGGGTCTGCGGCCGGGCCCACCGGATGCGGGGGAGCGCGCCGCGATGGAGCGGGCCCTGGATGATGCGCTCCGCGAGGGGGCGCTGGGCATGTCCTGCGGGCTGATCTATCCGCCCGGCATGTTCTCGGACACCTCCGAACTCGCGGATCTCGCCCGGCGCCTCGTTCCGACGGACGGCCTGTTCACCGCCCATATCCGCGGCTCGAGCGAGACGCTCGGACCCGCCGTCGAGGAACTGCTGGAGATCGGGCGGACAACCGGCGCGCGGGTCCATCACAGCCACGCCGAAGCGGTCGGCCGGTCCCACTGGGGCGGGCTCGCCAGGCTTCTCGAGCGTGAACAGGAAGCGCGCCGCGCCGGGGTCCGCGTCTCCGCCGACATGTTCCCGTACCCGGTGGCGGCGACGATGATGTACGCCATCTATCCGCCGTGGGCGCTCGACGGCGGGACCGCCGCCCTGCTGGAGCGGCTCGCGGACCCGGCGAGCCGCGACCGGATCCGGGAGGCGATCGGGACCCACAGCCCCGATTGGCCGCCCTGGCGGCCCGGAGGCTGGCCTCACAACCTGGTGGGCGCGGTCGGATGGGAGGGGATCCGGGTGGCGAGCGTCGGCGGCGCCGGGCGCGATGACGCCGTCGGACTGTCGCTCGCCGAGCTCGGCGCGGCGCGCGGGAGGCCGCCGTTCGACGCCATCTCCGATCTGATGCTGGAGGCCGGGGGCGCCGTCGGGCAGTTCGTGCTGGACATCAGCGGGGAGGACGGCCTGCGGGCGCTCGCCGCCGACCCCTCGGTCGCGTTCATCACCGATGCGAACGACTACGGTCTCGGCTCTCCCCACCCCGCCGCCTACGGAGCGTTTCCCCGCGTGCTGCGCCGGTATGTGCGGGAGGAGGGGCTCCTGTCGCTCGAGGAAGCCATCCGGCGCATGACCTCGCTCCCGGCGGAGATCGCCGGCCTGTCCGACCGGGGTCGCATCCGTTCCGGCTGGCCGGCCGACCTCGTCCTGTTCGACCCGGGCCGGATCCACGACCGGGCGACCCTGGAGGATCCGCGCCAGCGGGCCGAAGGGATTCGGGCCACCTTCGTGAACGGCGAGCCCGTCACCTGGGACGGTCAGCTCACCGGCGCCCTGCCCGGCCGGGTTCTAAGGCGCTAGGCGGGATGGACTGCTAGCATTCTTTCCGAATGGCCAACCGCTCCCGACAGACATTCCTGAAGCGTCGCAAGGAGAAGGAGCGGGCTGCGCGCCAGCGCGCCAAGGAGCTGCGCCGCCGGGAACGGTCGATCGAGAAGGCGACCGAAGGACCCCGGGCGGCGGGCGCGCCGGACCCGGACATCGAGGGCATCACGCCGGGGCCCCAGGAGCCGGTGTGGAAGATGGCGGGCGTCCTGACCGACGACGAGGTCGAAGCCCTCGAACTGGAAGAGCAGGAAGAGAAGGAAGCCTGAGGCGCCGGCCGGGCGTTCCGGCCGCGATGCGCCTCGTCGCCGCGAGCGGCGACTTCAGGACGGGAGCAGTTCGTGCGAGAGCATCCGGTCCCCGTCGAAGACGAAGCGGCCGGAGAAAGGCTCGTCCGCGAGAAGCAGCGGGAGCCAGACGGCGTCGTCTTCCCACATCTGGTCGTAGGGAATGCGCTCCAGCGGCGCCCACAGCGGCGTCGCCTCGTCGGTTGCGCCGGGCTCCCCGGTGAAGCCGTCAGCGCGGAACACGTGGACATGGATCGAGTAGCCGTCCACGAACTGAAAGCGCAGCTCCCCGCCGAGGCGGACTCCGGTGGGGCGTATCCGCACCTCCTCCTCGGTTTCCCGGATGGCCGCCTCGAGCGGGGTCTCCCCGGGCTCGAGGCGGCCGCCGGGGCCGTTCACCTTGCCCTTGCCCAGACCCCGGTGCTTGCGGATGAGGAGGATCCGCCCGCCGGTGACCACGAAGAGGAGCGTCGCCCGCTCCTCGGGGGTCCACCCCTCCCAGCGGAACCGGTCCAGGAACCCGGAGGCGTCCGGATTTCCCGGCCCGGATGCGCTTCCCGGCAAGTCAGGAGCGGTCCCACCCGACCCCGGAGAGCCGGCCCAGAACCGATCCTTCGCCTCGGCCGCCCCGACCGGTCTGGGGAGCGGCCTGGTGGATGCGTCCGGCCAGCCGGCTGAACGGGAGCGACTGGAGCCACACCCATCCCGGTCCGGTGAGGCTGGCGAAGAAGAAACCCTCCCCACCGAAGAGCGCGGACTTCACGCCGCCGACCATCTGGACGTCGTAGTCGACCGACGGGGCGAGCGCGACGAGGCAGCCGGTGTCCACCCGGAGGTTCTCCCCGGGGGCAAGCTCGCGCCGCTCGATCGTTCCCCCGGCGTGGAGGAAGGCCAGGCCGTCGCCTTCGACCGACTGCATGATGAAGCCTTCACCGCCGAAGAGCGCCGTTCCGATCCGCCGCTGGAAGGCGATGCCGATGGAGACGCCCTTGGCGCCACAGAGAAAGGCGTCCTTCTGGGCGACGACCCGCCCCCCCATGGTGGCGAGGTCCACCGGGATGATCTTTCCCGGGTAGGGCGAAGCGAACGCGACGTGCTGCTTGCCGGCCCCGCGGTTCACGAACTCGGTCATGAACAGGCTCTCGCCGGTGAGCAGCCGCTTGCCCGCGCCGAGCAGCTTTTCCATGAAGCCGCTCTCCCCGCCGTCGCCGAAGATCGTCTTCATCTCGACGCCGGCTGACATGTACATCATCGCCCCGGCTTCGGCGATCGCCCCCTCCCCGGGGTCGAGCTCCACCTCGACGAACTGCATCTCCTCCCCCACGACCCGGAAATCCACTTCGTGCATCCGACCCTTCCCGGGAGGCGGCGGCGGCGCGCCGTCGGCTGACCCGCCCAGGGACGCCGCCGGCCGCCAGTCCTGACTCCCCTGGCGACACACCTGGACTCCCCGGTCCCAGCGACCCGAGGAGAGGCCTCGCCGCACCTCGGACTCCGGGAAGGGGCCGAGAACCCGGCCCTCCTCCGCCACGTACCAGTGGGATTCGGACATCAGCGTTCTCCCCGACGACGGGCTCGCCGAGCCCCGCCCGTCATATTCTCGCGCAGTGAAACAGCATCAGACCGGCGAGCGCCATGGCCGCGAGCAACACCGGGGCGAGCGCCAGCACCAGGTAGAGACGACGCGGAAGCGGCCGCGGTTCCAGGGGACTCTCCGGGCCAGGCTTCCCCGGGGAACCAGTCACCAGGACACTCTATCCGGCGGGTGTCCCCGTTCCGAAGGCCGCAGGCGCCCTTTCGATTCCCTCCCGGGGGCCGACGGATGACCGGGTCGCCCTCCGGAGGACGCGAAATGCCGGCGCCGGAACTTCGCCGCGACCTCGACGGCATATTCCGGGCGGGGCTGGCCGCGGCCGACCCGGGCCCGATCCTGACCCGCGACCTCCACGGCTCGCCGGCGGGCGGATGGTCCTTCCGGGGAGAGCCCCTGCTGCCGGCGAGGGTGGATCCTCAGGATCCGGTCTTCGTGTTCGGCGCCGGAAAGGCGGCCGCCGCGCTGGGCGGCGCGATCCACCGCCAACTCGAGGGGGAGGAGCTTCGCGGCCGGATCATCGTCAAGCGGGGGCACACGATGGCGGTCCCCGGCGTCCTGATCGAGGAGGCGGCGCATCCGGTCCCCGACGCCGATTCGGCGGCCGCGACCGCGCGTCTGCTGAAGGATCTCGCCGCCGTCCCGGCCGGGCGCCGGGTGCTGTTTGTGATCACCGGAGGGGCGTCGGCGCTGCTCGCCGCTCCCGCGCCGGGGATCCGGCTCGAGGAAAAGACCCGAACCACCGAACTCCTTCTCGGCTCGGGGGCGGACATCCACGAGATGAACACCGTCCGCAAGCACCTCTCCTCGGTCAAGGGCGGCCGGCTGATCCCGGCGCTGGCGGGCCGCCGGACCGCCGTCCTGCTGATCTCGGATGTGGTGGGAGACGACCTGACGTCCATCGGGTCCGGACCGCTGACGCCCGATCCGACGACGTTCGCGGAGGCGCTCGCTGTCCTGGAGCGCCACCAACTGGGCGCCGAGGTCCCGCCGGCGGTCCTCGACCGTCTGCGCGCCGGCGTCCGGGGCGAGATCGAGGAGACACCCTCCGACTCCGAAGCGGCTCCGCCCCACCACATCCTCGCCAGCAACCGGCTGTCGGTGGACGCGGCGCGCGAGGAGGCCGAACGGCGCGGCTACCGGACGGTGATCTTCGGTCGCGACCTGACCGGCGAAGTGCGGGCCACGGCGCAGGAGTTCTCCGCCAGGCTGCGGGAACTGGCGGCGGCGCCCCGAAGGACCGCACTCCTCGCCGGAGGCGAACTGACGCTCCGGGTCACGGGCGACGGTCGGGGCGGACGAAGCCAGGAGTTCGCCCTGGTGGCGGCCCGGGAGCTCGAGGGAACGAGGGGCGCCGCGCTCCTCGCGGCCGGCACCGACGGCACCGACGGACCGACGGACGCCGCGGGGGCGGCGGTGGACGGCGGGAGCTGGCTGCGCGCCCGCGACATGGGCTGCGACCCGGCCGGGGCGCTGGCGCGGAACGACTCGTGGACCCTCTTTCGCCGCACCGGAGAGCTCCTGATCACTGGCCCCACCGGGACCAACGTGATGGACCTGGTCATCGGGCTGACCGGGGGCCGCCCCGACGGATCGCCCCCCGGAAGGGAGTCGTCAGGCGCAGGTTGAGAAGGCGCGGGCCTCGAATCGACGTCGGACGCGCCGGACGGCGACGCGCCTCGCGCGCGCGCCTCCACCTGAGCCCCCGCCCGCCTGCGCCGGGAGCCTTTGCGCCCGGCCCGCCCGGTCCGCCGGCGACCTGCGCGCGCCGGCCATCGTCGGCCGCAGAATCCCGCGTAACGCGAGGCGGATCTGACGCAGCCGGCGGGAAACCGAGGAGGGGCTGAGCGGAACCGAGCGCAGTTGGGCGATCTCCATGACCGGGACGCCGTCCATGAAGTAGAGCTGGAACAGGTGGCGGTTCAACTGCTGCTGCCGGGGGTCCCTGGTCATCCCTTCGAGGGCGCGCCGGATGAGTTCCTTCGTCTCGCGCTCCCGGACGGCCCGCTCCGGATCGAAGGTCCCGTCGTCGTTCTCTCTCCTGTCCGGCGCCCGCTGATCGAGCGTCATCGGGTCCACCGAAACGATCGCCCGCCGATCCGTGGCTCCGCGGGATTCCATCCGTCGAAACTGGTCCACGATGAGGTTCGCGGCGATCCGGCGGATGTAGCCGTCGAGAGACTCGCCTCGCTCCCCGGCGAAGCGGCTCAGATCCTGGCGGGAGCGCAAGAACAGGCGCAGGACCACTTCCTGGGCCACATCCTCCAGCGTGTCGGCGGCGCCCATCCGCCACCGGGCCCACCTGCGCCACGCCAGCATGTTGCCGATCAGGAGTTCGCACCTCCGACGCAGCATCCCCCAGCGAGGGTCGTCCGGAGGGGCCGCGGCCAGCTCATGCATCAGATCCCAGGAGCTTCCGGGGACGCGCCCGGGACGGCGCTCCGGGCGGGGCGGACGAGGGGGCAAGGGCGCCGCAGTCTATCGGGGCGCCTCCACGATTCAGGGCGCGCGAGGCGTCGCGCTGATGGGGGTGGTCCGACGGCTCTCGTTGGGCGGAATGGCGTCGTCAACCGCGCTCACCGAGTACGCGTAGACCAGGCCCGGATCCCGGTTCTCATCGTCGAAGGATCGCCCCGGAACCGGCTCGCCGGTGAGTCGAACGGGTTCGGGATCCCCCGGTCCGGCGCGGTAGACATGAAAGCCGGCGAGGTCCGACGGCGGCGGCAGCGGATCGGTGAAGTTCCAGGTGAGTTCGGTGCGCTCGGGGCGCCACACGACGCGAAGCCCGGTCGGCATCGGGGGCGGGAACACATCGAGCGGAACGACGCATTCCTCCGGGGAGAAGGGTCCCAGGCTCTGCGCCGAGGCTCCGGCGCCCGAGACCCGGGCCGGCAACGGCGTCCAGGGGAGCGGCGCATCGCCGGGGGCGGGCGCAGCGGTCGACGCCGGGTCCTCCGCGACCGGGCCCGGATCGGGCAGCTCCCCGGGTTCCTCGCTCCCGGCGAACACCAGCCGGACCCGGTAGCAGACTTCCTCCCCGAACACCGCGCCCGACGGATCGGCGCGCGACGGACCAGTCGCCTGCCCAACCGTCTCTTCAACGTCGCCGCGGCGGCGAACCACTTCGTAGAGCGCATGGCCGAACCGGGGCGCCCCGCCGGGGGCCTGCGAGATGTCGTTCCAGAGCAGGGTGATGGCCCGCTGCTCCACCCGGATCTCGAGGCCTTCCGGCGCCGGCGGATCGCCCGAAACATCGAGCGCGCGCGCCGGACTCGCCTCCCCGGAAGCTCCGGAGGCCTCGTAGCGGACCTGGACCTCCAGCCGCCGGCCAACCCAGGCCGGATCCAGCGGCGCCCGGAACCGGAGCTCCTCCCCGGGGACCCGCGACGGGACCTCGGCGAGCACTTCGAACGCCGGTTCCGAGAGGTCGAGGTCGAACGGTTCGGGCGCTCCCGGGTCCGGGAGTTCGCCGCCCGCTCCGCCGCCGGGCGTGGCCGGAGGCGGCGCCTCCGGGCCGGTCGGCGCCGCGCCGGTTCCCTCCTTCTGGGCGCCCGGTTCACCGGCCGGCGTCCCTTCCGGAGGATCGGCGGGAGCGGGCGCTGCTTCCGCGACGGTGGTTGGCGGCGTCCCTTCCGGAGGATCGGCGGGAGCGGGCGCTGGTTCCGTGTCGGTGGTTGGCGGCGTCCCTTCCGGAGGATCGGCGGGAGCGGGCTCCGTCTCCGCGTCGATGGTTGGCCGCGTCTCTTCCGGAGAATCCGCGGGAGCGGGCGCTGCTTCCGCCTCGGTGATCGGCGGATCCCCTTCGGACGCCGGCGCAGGCTCCGCGTTCGTCGCCGCGCGCCTCGCCGCTCGCTGCGCCGCGGCCAGCGCATCGAGGTCGAGCACCCGGTAGAGAACGACCGCCCGCCGCAGCCCCACCGCCGCGGTCACGCCGCGGACATCGGTGCGCGGCGCGGTCCAACGGATCTCGACCTCGCCGGCCTCCTGCCGGAGGACCGGCGCCTCGGGCGCCGCCGGGACGACGCGCAGCGGCGGGAGCGGCGGCCCCCGCCGTCCACACCCGGGACCCGAGAGAACGGCCCCGCATCCGATCAGAGCCAACGCCCATTTCGCGCCGGACCTCCCGAGGCCGAGACGCCCGCCGCGACCCGCCGGCGCGACCCGGAGAATCACGACCTCTACAGAATGAACCGGGACAGGTCCTCGTTCTCCACGATGCCCTCGAGCATCCGGTCGACGTACTTCCTGTCGATCATCCACTTCCGGCGGCGGAGGTCCGGGGCGTCGAACAGGAGATCCTCGAGCACGCGCTCCACCACGGTGTGGAGGCGCCGGGCGCCGATGTCCTCCATCCGTTCGTTCACTTCGGCCGCGACTTCGGCGATCTCCCGGATGGCGCCCTTGCGGAAGTGGAGCGCCAGGCCCTCGGTCTCCAGCAGCGCCTGATACTGCTTCAGCAAAGCGCCCTCGGGCTCGGTCAGGATGCGCTCGAAGTCGTCCACCGTCAGAGGATCCAGCTCCACCCGGATGGGGAAGCGGCCCTGGAGCTCGGGGAGCAGATCGGAAGGACGGTTCTCCTGGAAGGCGCCCGCCGCAATGAACAGGATGTGGTCGGTGTGCACGACCCCGTGACGGGTGGAGACCGACGATCCGTCGAAGAGGGGCAACAGATCGCGCTGGACTCCTTCGCGGGAGACATCGGGTCCGCCGCCGTCCCGGAAGCTGGCCACCTTGTCCAGCTCATCGATGAAGATGATTCCGTGGTCCTCGGCGCGTTCGATGGCGCGGGCCTCGATGTCGCGGGGATCCATCAGCCGGTCCTCTTCCTCGCGGACGAAGTAGCTCAGCGCGTCCGCAACGAGCATCTCGGTGCGCCGGAAGCGGGGACCGAAGAGGCCGCGGATCGCTTCCGCGCCGCTGCCGTCGGGATCCTCCTCCGGGGAGATGAGGGAATCGAAGATAGGAGGCGTCGGCTCGCGCACATCGACGACCACGGTCCGCTCGTTCAGCTCCCCCCGGCGCAGCCGTCCGCGGAGCAGGTCCCGATGCGCGCCCAGGTCCCGCGTCCCGCGGAGGTCCGGTTCCGGGCTGGATCCGCTCCCGGCGCCGTCGCCCGGGCCGCTGGAAGAATCCGGGCGCTCCTCGCCTTCGTCCGGGGGGCCTCCCTCCGGCAGAAGAAGATCCAGCACCCGCTCCTCGGCGTTGTCGTCGATCTGCCCCTGCATCACCTTGAGGAGGTCCTTCCGGACCAACTGGATCGAGACCTCGACGAGGTCGCGGACCATGGACTCCACGTCCCGCCCCACGTAGCCCACCTCGGTGAACTTGGACGCCTCGACCTTCACGAAGGGAGACCTGGAGAGTCCGGCGAGCCGCCGCGCGATTTCCGTCTTGCCCACCCCGGTGGGCCCGATCATGAGGATGTTCCGGGGAACGATCTCGTCGGCGATGTCATCCGAGACGTGCATCCGGCGCGCGCGGTTGCGCAACGCCACGGCGACAGCGCGCTTCGCCCGGTGCTGTCCGATCACGAACCGGTCGAGCCTGTCGACGATTTCCCGGGGCGTGCGTTCCTCGAATCGGGCGGGCGGCTCGCTCCCGACCGCGGGGAGAATCCTTACCAGAAGTCAAACCTCTTCAAAGGCGAACTCTTTGTTGGTGTAGATGCAGATGTCGCTCGTGACCCGCATCGCCTCCTCGGCGATCTCGCGGGCCGAGAGCCTCGTCCGGGAGGCGAGGGCCCGGGCCGCGGCGATGGCTTCGGATGCGCCAGCGCCGATAGCCATGATGCCGTCGTCCGGCTGCATGAGGTCCCCATCGCCGGACAGCAGGAACATCTGCCCCCGGTTCGCCACCAGCAGGAGCGCGTCCAGGTGGCGCATCACCCGGTCCGTCCTCCAGTCCTGGGCGAGCTCCACCGCGGCCCGCTCCAGATTGCCGCGGTGCCCTTCGAGCTTCGTCTCGAATTTGGCCAGCAGCGCCAGCGCGTCGGCGGTGGCGCCCGCGAACCCGGCGACAACGGTCCCGTCGCCCATGCGGCGGAGCTTCCGCGCCCGGTGTTTCACGACGATTTCCCCGAGCGTGACCTGCCCGTCCGCTACCAGCGTGGTGCTGTCGCCCCGCCGCACAGCCAGAACGGTCGTCGCGTGGAACGAGGAGGGCACGGGGGAGGAAGTCTGCGCAGGATCGCGCGGCGGGGCGGCGACCGGTCTCAGGAACGGACGGACATCCTCACGGAGAAGGGCCCTCGGGGCGCCAGCCGCGACGGGAGAGGGAACACCACGGAAAGGGCGTGGCGAAACCGGATCGGGAACCCGACAGTATACCGGCGCCCGCTCCGGACGCGGATGGAATCGCGAGACGCCGGTAGGATGGCGCGGTGAGGCTCCTTCGGGCGGTTGCGCTCCTCAGCGCGATCTACGACCTGCTGATCGGAGGCGCGATGCTCTTCGCGCTCGACGCGTTCACGGCGCTGTTCGGAGTCGCCCCGCCGGAGCATCCGATCAACGCGAACCTGAACGGCCTGTTCGCGACCGCCGTGGGAATCGGCTATCTGGCGGTGCTCCGCCGGCCCGACGAGAACCGCTGGTACCTGTGGATCATGGGACCCGGCCTGAAGGGCGGCGGCGCCCTCCTCTTCACGCTGGATTTCCTGCTGCGGGGATCGCCGGCGTCGTTCCTCCTCTTCGCCGTTTCCGACGGGCTGCTGGCGGTTCTGACCTGGCTGGCGCTGCGGCGGACAGCCCCGCGCGGGGTATCCGCCGAGGGACCGGCGCACGGAGAAGCCGGGTAGAATTCGACCTCCCCGCGCGACCCCCGTCACCGGGTCCCCAGGCGGTCCCCGCCGACGCCCCGACCCGCTCCGGGGCATGAGGAGGCCGGGCCCCGCAGCCGACACCCCTTCATGCAGATCTTTCTCGACACCGCGGATCTCTCGGCGATCTCGCGCGCGGCGGCCATGGGACTGGTGGACGGCGTGACCACGAACCCGTCGCTGATGGCGAAGGAGCAGGGTGACCCGAGGGACATCCTGGCGCGGATCGCCGCCGTCGTTCCCGGGGACGTCTCCGCGGAGGTTCTCTCCACCGACGCCGACGGGATGGTCCGGGAAGGCCTCGAGCTGGCGCAGATCGCCCCGAACATCGTCATCAAGTGCCCTCTGACGCCCGACGGACTCCGCGCCGTGCGGGAACTCGCGGAGCACGAGATCCGGGTCAACGTGACGCTCTGCTTCAGCCTGCCGCAGGCGCTGTTCGCCGCGAAGGCGGGCGCCTACATCATCAGCCCGTTCGTTGGGCGGCTGGACGACATCTCGAGCCAGGGCATGGGTCTCGTCGAGGAGATCCGCGAGGTCTACGAGAACTACGGGTTCCCGACGAAGATCCTGGTCGCCAGCATCCGGAACCCGCTGCACGTGGTGGAAGCCGCCAGGCTGGGCGCCCACATCGCCACGATGCCGCCGAAGGTGCTCGATCTGCTCATCCGCCACCCGCTGACCGACATCGGGCTCGAGCGCTTCCTGAAGGACTGGGAGGCGGCCCGCTCCGCTCGCGAGAGCTGAGCCGGACGCGTCTTCCGACGCCGCCGCAATCCGCCCGCGATGCCGGCTGACGACGGGTGGACCGCCGCCCGCGAACTGGAAGCGCGGAACCGGCGCGCGCTCGAGGCGGGCGGCGAAGCGCGGCTCGAACGCCAGCGGCGCTCGGGACGGCTCACCGCGAGAGAACGGATCGCCCACCTGCTGGATCCCGGCAGCTTCGAGGAGTTCGGCAGGCTCGTCGAGCATCGGTCCACCGGGTTTGGCGTCGACGAAACGCGCGTGCCCGGAGACGGAGTCGTCACCGGCTCGGGGCGGGTGGACGGCAGACCGATCTACGTCTTCGCCCAGGACTTCACGGTGCTCGGGGGCTCGCTGAGCGAGGCGAACGCGGGAAAGATCTGCCGCCTGATGGATCTCGCGGTGCGGCAGGGCGCTCCCATCATCGGGCTGAACGACTCCGGCGGCGCGCGGATCCAGGAGGGGGTCGTCTCGCTGGCCGGGTACGCGGACATCTTCCTCAGGAACACGCTGGCCTCCGGCGTCGTCCCGCAGATTTCGGCGATCCTCGGCCCCTGCGCCGGAGGGGCGGTCTACTCACCCGCCATCACCGACTTCACGATCATGAGCCGGGGGACGAGCTACATGTTCGTGACCGGGCCCGACGTGATCCGCACGGTGACGCACGAAGAGGTCTCGATGGAGGAGCTCGGCGGCGCCGAGACCCACAACACGGTGTCCGGCAACGCCCACTTCCTCGGCGAGAACGACGAGGAGTGCCTCGATCTGATCCGCGATCTGCTGTCGTTCCTCCCGGGGAACAATCTGGACGACCCTCCGCGGAAGGAGACCGCGGATCCCCCGGACCGGGAGATCCCCGCCCTCGACCGCCTGGTCCCCGAAGCTCCGGACCAGCCCTACGATGTGCGGGAACTCGTCGGCGAGATCGTGGACGACGGCGTCTTCCTCGAGGTCCAGGCGCTGCACGCGGCGAACCTGGTCGTCGGGTTCGCCCGTCTCGGGGGCGCCCCGGTCGGGATCGTGGCGAACCAGCCGGCGGTCCTCGCCGGCGTCCTGGACATCGAGGCCTCGGTGAAGGGCGCCCGGTTCGTCCGCTTCTGCGACGCGTTCAACATCCCGCTCGTGACCTTCGAGGATGTGCCCGGGTTCCTGCCCGGAACGCGGCAGGAGTGGGGCGGGATCATCCGCCACGGGGCCAAGCTGCTCTACGCCTTCGCCGAGGCGACGGTCCCGAAGGTCACGGTGATCGTGCGCAAGGCCTACGGCGGGGCGTACTGCGTGATGGCGAGCAAGCACATCCGCACCGACCTGAACTACGCCTGGCCGGGGGCCGAAATCGCGGTCATGGGCCCCGAGGGCGCCGTCAACGTTCTCTACCGGCGCGAACTCCGCGAGGCGAAGGATCCGGAGGCGCTTCGCGCCGAGCGGGTGGCCGCCTACCGGGCGCGGTTCGCGAGTCCCTTCGTCGCGGCGGAACGCGGCTACGTGGACGAGGTCATCCAGCCGCGCGCCACCCGCAAGCGACTGACCGCGGCGCTCCGCTCGCTGGCGACGAAGCGGGACCGGAACCCGCCCAGGAAGCACGGCAACATCCCGCTGTGACCGCGCGCCGGATGCGCTCCGCGAGGCGGCCTCCCCGCTGATGTTCCGCCGGGTCCTGATCGCGAACCGCGGCGAGATCGCCGTCCGGATCATCCGGGCCTGCCGGGACCTCGGGATTTCCCCGGTCACCGTGCATTCGGAGGCCGACCGCGACGCCCTCCACGTGCGGATGAGCGACGAATCGGTCTGTGTCGGCGCCGCCGCCTCCCGGCATAGCTATCTGGCGGCGGACCGCGTCCTCGACGCCGCCGAAACGCTGGAGGCCCAGGCGGTGCATCCCGGTTACGGCTTTCTCGCGGAACGCGCCGACTTCGCCGAACAGTGCCTCGCTCGCGGGCTGGCGTTCGTCGGTCCGTCTCCCGAGGCGATGCGGCGCATGGGCGACAAGGCGGCGGCGCGGGCGGCGGCGATCGCCGCGGGCGTGCCGGTGGCGAGCGGCTCGCCGATCTGCGAAGACCTGAACCAGGCGCGGGCGGCGGCGGCGAACGTGGGCTTTCCGCTGCTCATCAAGGCGGCGGCGGGCGGCGGCGGCATGGGCATGCGACCGGTGGAGTCGCCGGAGTCGCTCGCCGATGCGTTCGCCGAAGCCCGGTCCGAGGCGGAAGCGGCCTTCGGAGACCCGCGGGTGTTCCTCGAGCAGCGCATCGTCGAACCCCGGCACGTGGAGATCCAGGTGTTCGGTGACGCCGCCGGCTCGGTGATCCACCTCGGCGAACGGGATTGCTCCATCCAGCGGCGGAACCAGAAACTGGTGGAGGAGAGTCCCTCCCCGGCGCTCGCGCCCGAGTTGCGGGAGGCGATGGGCGCCGCCGCGGTGCGCCTCGCGAGCGCAGCCGGCTACCACAACGCCGGGACCGTGGAGTTCCTGCTGGATGGCGACGGGAACTACGCCTTCCTCGAGATGAACACCCGGCTTCAGGTGGAGCACCCGGTCACCGAACTCGTCTCCGGGCTCGACCTCGTCGCGCTGCAGCTCCGGGTCGCCGCGGGGGCGCCGCTCGGCGTCACCCAGCAGGACGTGAGCCTTTCCGGGTCGGCGATCGAGCTGCGCATCACCGCCGAGGATCCCTTCGCCGGCTTCCGCCCCGGGACCGGCAGAATCCGCGAGTTCCGTCCCGCCGACGGACCGGGGATCCGCTGCGATGCGGGGGTGACTTCCGGGAGCGAGGTCTCCCCGCACTACGACCCGCTGCTCGCCAAGCTGATCGCCTGGGGGCCGGACCGCGACACCGCGCGCCGCCGGGCGCGCCGGGCGGTGCGCGAGACGCGGCTCGTGGGCGTGACAAACACCCTGCCCTTCTTCGAACGCGTCCTCGGGAGCGCGCCCTTCCGGAGCGGCCGCTACCACACCGGGTTCGTGGCCGACCACTGGCCCGGCCTGGCGGCCGAGACCCCGGAGGCCAGCGACCCGGCGACCGGGGCGGCGGCGGATGACCTCCTCGCCTTCGCCGCCGCCGCCGCCGGGGCGGAGCTCTATGCGGCCGGCGCGCGGCGCGCTCCGGGGGCGGGCGCGGGTTCCCGCTGGAGCCGCGCCGCCCGATCCACGGGGGACCGATGATGCGGCGCATCCTCCGGCCCGAGGTCTCCGCAGGCGCGGATTCCGACGAGGTCCGGCTCGAGGTCGCGCCGTCCGGCGACGGCGCGCTGCGGGTGCGCATCGCCGGAGCCGCCGGAGACGCGGCGGCCGGGGCGCCCTTCGAGGCGCGGCCGGGGCCGGGAGGCTGGACGATCTCCCGCGGGCGGCGGACGCTCGAGGCCGGAGTCACCCGGGATCCGGACGGCGCGCTGCTGGTCGACATCGGGGGCCGCGCGTTCCGGTTCCCCGAGGGCCGTCGGCCGGCGGAGCGGGCCGGGTCCGGGGTGGGCGGCGGATCGGGCGAGGTGCGGACTTCCATGCCCGGCAAGGTGGTCCGGATCCTGCGAGCCGAGGGGGAACGGGTCGAGGCCGGCGAGCCGGTCCTCGTCTTCGAAGCCATGAAGATGCAGAACGGGATCGCGGCGCCGGAAGCCGGAGTGATCGCTAACATGAAGGTCTCCGAGGGGAAACTGGTCGAGGCGGGGGATGTCCTGTTTCGCCTCGATCCCGTCTGAGATCCGATGACCGACCGAGAGGCGGCCGCCGCGTCGCCGCCGAAGAACCGCCCGCGCCGCCCTGCGGCTCAGCCGCGGCCGCACCGTCGGCTCCGGTGGGCGGCGATCCTGGTCGGCTTCGCCGCCGCCGCGGTGCTCACGCTGGTGGTCACCCTCTCCCTGCTCCAGGACCGGCTGGACCGGGGAATGCTGTTGCGCATCGCGACCGCCCGGCTGGAGGCCCTTCTGGAGCGGCCGGTTGCCGCCTCGGGGCTCGACTTCTCGCTCCTCGAGGGAAGGTTCGATCTCCACGATCTCCAGATCGGACAGGCTCGCGTCGATCTCGAGCTGACGGGCCCCGCTCCCCCCATCATGTCCCTGGATCGCCTCCAGGGCCGGCTTGGCTGGCGCTCCCTCATTCCGACCGGCCTCCACCTCGAAGACCTGGCGATCTCCGGGGTGCGCGTCTGGGGGATGGATGACGGCGGGTCGCCCGCCCCCGCAACGTCCCCGTCGGCGGGCTGGCTGACGGAAACGCTGCTGGCGCGGATCACGCTGTCCTCGGAGCGCATGTCGTTCTCCGGGACCACCGTCGGCTACCGGAACCGCCCGACTCCCTGGGAGGTCCGCCTCGACGATCTGGAACTGGATTTCCGGGCCGGGGACGAAGGCGGCGTGGACGGGACGCTCCGGTCCCGGGTCGCCGCGATCCGGATGTGGGACCGCCCCGACCTCGTCATGGCGGTCGAGGCCGACCTTCGGCTGCGCGGCGCGCTGCTTCACCTGGACGAGGTGACGTTCACCGGCGATCTGCTGTGGATGGAGGGTTCGGGAACGCTCGACCTGGCGAACGACCTCGCCGGCCCGCTGACGCTGACCGGCGGAGGGCGCGGCGGAGGGGTCTCGCGGCTGATGTTCGACTTTCACGGCCTCGACACGACCGGAGATCCCCCGTTCTCGTTCGCGGGGGGCGCCGAGTTCATCGAGGACGGCCTGGCGATTTCCGGAGACCTGTCCGTGCCCGCCGGGCGCTTCTACGGGATCCCGATCGAGACCTGGGACGGCTTCCTCTACATCGGTCCGGACCGGGTCGAGATTTCCTCGGCGAAGGGCGTCGCTTCGGGAGGCGAAGCGACGCTGCTGCTCCTTCAGCCTCAGCCCCGCGAAGAGCACCGCGCGCAGATCGTGGTCACGGCCGCCGGAGCCTCGCTCGGCGCCGCCGCCAGCGGCCTGTTCGGCGTCCCCACGACGCTGGAGTCGGAATTCGACCTCGAGGCGGACCTGGAGATGGTCCTGGGGGACCCGGAGGGCATGACCGGAACGATCCGGGCCACCGGCCGCGTTCCCGGGATCACTCCGCTGGACGCTCGCCGTTTCGGCTTCGTCGCCGATCTGGAAATGGACGACGCCCAGACGACGGTTCGCGAGCTGGTGGTCGAAGGAGAGGCCTTCCGGGCCACCGCCGAGGGTCGCTTTCCCCGTGGCGGGACGGCCGATCTGGAGGTCTCGGCGCTCGCCGGCGAGAGTGCGGAGGGCGACGCTCTCCAGCAGGAGATACGCCGGGTGCTGTTCGGCGAGGATCCGGCCGAGATCGCGTGGGACGTCGCCGGCGCCGCGGGCTTCGAAGGGACAGTGGGAGGACGGTGGCCCGACCGGCTGGTGCTGGAGGGCGAGGTCGAGGGACGCTCGCTGTCCATCGGCCCCATCCGCACCGACACCCTGATCGCGATCGGGGGGGTGGGACCGGAGGACATGTGGCTGGACTCCTTCAACGCGCGGCGGGGGGAGTCCACCCTGCAGGCCTCGGGAGTGATGGACCACGGCGACGAGGAATACCCCGACATGGACTTCGACGTCTCCTGGGAGCGCTGGGACGCGCGGGAGCTGATCGATTATCTGGAGTGGGATCTGGAGGCTGACGGGATCGTCAGCGGCCACGCCGAAACGGTCCGCGAGGACGAGTGGTACGCCGGCGGCGGCGAAGTCGTGGGCTGGGACGGGCATGTGCTGGAGCAGCCCTTCGACGAGGCGCGCGCCGCGTGGAGCCTGCTGGGAGACCGCGCCCGCCTGGCGCCGATCGAAGGCTCGTTCGGCGGTGGAACCGCCGGCGGCGCGCTCGACGTGGGCCTGATCGAGTGGGAGCTGGAGGGCCGGATCACCGGCGCCGACTTCCCGCTGACGCCCGGTCTCGCTCCCGAGTGGATCACGCTTCGATCCGACTTCGCGCTCGAGATCGGCGGCGACATCGAGATCCCGGAGCTCGCCCTGGAGGCGCGCGTCCCGAACGCGGCGGTGCTCGGGCTCGAGCTGGGGCCGGGCGCCATCTCCGCCTCGGTCCTCGGCGAGGACTTCGTGGGCCAGGGAGCGCTCGACTCGGGGAGAGCGTCGTTCGACATGACGGGCAAGGTCCCGCTCGGGATCGAGGGCGAGGGCTCGCTGCGGATCGGGGGAATCGACATTGCGCCGCTCGCGTTCGAAGACGCCGGGGAGCGCGGGATCCGGATGGTGGCGTCAGGGACCGGGGACTTTTTCATCGCCGACCCGTTAGACGAGTGGATGGAAGGCGGGGGCGACCTGACCAGCCTGGACATCGAGGCGCCGATGCTGGTCTCGCCGGTCCGCCTGACCGGGCCGGCCAGCATCCTGGTCGAGGACGCCCGGGTCCACGTGGGCGGGATCGAGTTGACCGACGGCGCCAACCGGCTCCGGGCGGCGGGTTCGGTGGGGCTGGACGACCTCCTGCTCGACCTGAGGGTGGACGGCGCGGCCTCGCTCGAGGCGGCCGCGTCGCTGGTGTCCGGACTCCGCGCCGAGGGAACCGTGGAACTGGATACCGAGGTCGTGGGCTCCGCCCTCTCACCCGAGGTTCTGGGCCGGGGAACGCTGCGGGACGCTTCGTTCCGGGTGGACGGCTTCCCCCACGAACTTACCGGGGTGAACGGCATCGTCAACTTCGACCGGAGAACGCTTCGGATTTCGGAAGTGATCGGGACGATGGCGGGCGGCGAGGCGCTCGTATCCGGGGCGGTGTCGTTCGAGGAGGCCGACTTCGCCGGGGTGGATCTCCGCCTCGGGCTTGCCGATGTGCGGTTGCGCTACCCCCGGGATCTGACCGCCACGATCGGCGCCGACCTCCAGTTGGTGGGAGACCGCAGCGGCCGACTCCTCTCCGGGGAAGTGCGGCTGGACGAGGCGGTCTGGAGCCGCGAGTACGAGCTGTTCTCCAGCATCCTCTCCGACCTCGACGTCGTCTCGACGCCCGCCGACGAAGAGGCCGAGGGATTCCTCGGCAACCTGATGATGGACGTGCGCGTGCTGACCGACGCCCCGTTCGCGGTGCGGAACTCCATCTTCCAGCTCGACGCGGCGGCGGACTTCGGCCTTCGCGGTTCGGCGGCGGCGCCGGCGCTGCTGGGCCGGGCCGATCTGGTGGGCGGCGAGGTCTACTTCGGCGCCCACCGGTTCCAGGTGGTGGAGGGGCGCGCCGACTTCATCGATCCGGAGGGGATCGAACCGGTCTTCGAGATCGAGGCGGAGACCAACGTTCGCAGCTACCGCGTCCGCCTGCAGGCCTCGGGAACCATGGACCGGATCGAGGCGAATCTGACCTCGGAGCCGCCGCTCAGGGAAGCCGACGTGTATCGCCTGCTCCTGGGCGCTCCCGAGGAGGACCTTCTGACCCGGGCGCAGGACGACGATGTCGCCGCCGCCTCGGCGGCCAGCCTGCTGAGCCAGCAACTGTCGAACATGATCGGAAGGCGCGCGGGACGGGTTTTCGGGATCGACCGGCTCACCATCGATCCCTTCATGATCGGGAGGTTCAGCAACCCGACGGCGCGGGTCACGCTGGCGAAGCAGCTCTCGCGGGATCTGAACGTGCGGTACTCGTCGAGCGTGACGGCGGCCGAGGAGTCCATCATCGTTGTGGAGTACACACCGCGCGGTCCGGTCTCGTGGATCTTCTCGCGGGACCAGGACGGCTCCCTGGGCGTGGATGTCCGCTTTCACCGCAGTTTCTGATCGGGCCCGCCCGGTCGGGACTCTGGCGGCGAGCCGGCGGCCCCGGGGTCCGGGAAACCGCCCTTCGCATCGCCTTCGGGCCCTGACGCTCGTCGCGGCGCTGGGCCTCGCCGCCGCCGCCCGGGGGCAGGTCGCCGACCCCGCGACCCCGGTCGAATCGGTCCACGCGGTGTGGGCCGACGGCGGCGACGAGCCGGTCTCCGACGATGTCCTGCGGCTCATCTCGGTGCGGCCCGGCGACCCCTACCGGCCGCTGGCGGTCCGCCAGTCGGTGAAGCAGATCTTCGCGCTGGGACGATTCCGCGATGTGCGGGTGCGGTCGGCGCCGGGCGAGGAGGGCGGCGTCCGGCTGTGGTTCGTGCTCGAGCCGCTTCCCCGCGTGGTCGCGGTGGACTTCGAAGGGGCGCCGCGCGCCCAGCGGGCGGGCCTCGGGAACATCGTGGCGCTCGAGCTGGCCTCCGAGGCGCCCGACCTGACCCTCATGCGGGAGCAGGCCGAAGAATGGCTCGGGGACCAGGGGTTCCTCCAGGCGGAAGTGACGGTGCGGTCCCTCCCCGAAGGCCGTGACCTGCGGCTCGTGCTGGAGGTGTCCCCCGGACCCCTGTCCCGCATCGTGTCGTTCGTTTCCGAGGGGGCGCCCCCCGGGCTGGAGGGCGAGTTGCGCGATGCGCTTCGCGCCGAGGCCGGACGGGTCTGGAGCCGCGCGACGTTCGATGCCCGGCTGCCCGAGGTCGAAGCGCGCCTCCGCGAGCGCGGCTTCCTGCGCGCCACCGCCGCGCTCGACTTCGCGCCGGTCGAGCCGGACGGCGTCCACGTCATCCTGCGCGTCGCGCCCGGGCCGACGATCACGCTCGACGCCGAAGCGACGGGGCTCTCCGAGCGGGTGATCCGGAACCTGCTGGACCGGATCCGGGCGGGCGGGGCCACCCCCGACGCCATCGAGTCGGCGCGGGCCGACATGCTCGCGCGACTCGTCGCGGAGGGCCATCATGACGCCCAGGTGCTGGTCCACGAGGTCGAGGACCCGGGAGCGCGGGACGTCGCGGTCCGGTTCCGGGCGGATCCCGGGCCGCGTTACGTCGTCGGCGACGTCATCGTGGACGGGGCCCCGGACGCCTTCGGGGAGCAGATCGAGGAGGCGACCGACCCGTTTGGCGCGGGAACGCCGTTCCGGGAGGCGGAGTGGACGGCGGCGGCGACGCGGTTCCGCCAGGCGCTGCTCCGCGCCGGCCACCCGTGGGCCGAGGTGAACGCCGACTGGGAGGCTGGCGTCGCGACCGCCGAGGACGAGGCCATCCCGATGCGGCTGCGATGGGCGGTCGCCCCCGGTCCGGCCGTCCGGATCCGCTCCATCAGCTTTGGCGGAGACGCTCCCTTCTCCGAAGGCGAGTTTCTCGCCGCGGTCGACATCGGAGCGGGGGACCCCTACTCGGTGGAGGCGGTGGTGGCCGCCCGGGAGAGTCTCGAGTCCTTCCTGGCCAACCGCGGCTTTCTCGAGGCGACGGTGACGGTGGACGCTCCCCTGAGTCCGGAGGAGGGGCAGACGGCGGTTTCGTTCCGGATCACCGGCGGCGACTACCACACGGTCGGCGAGATCATCGTGGCCGGACTCGAGGTCACCCGCGAATCGATCATCCGGGACCGCCTTCCGTTCCGGTCGGGAGACCCGCTCGGCCAGGACGATCTGCTGGAGATCCGCCGACGGCTGGCGGCGATGGGAACGTTCTCGGAGGTCGCCGTCGACCTCCTCGAACCCGAGGAGGCCGTCACCGACCGCAACCTGCTGATCCGCGTCGCGGAGGGACCCCGGACAAGCCTCGGGTACGGCGCCGGGTACGGTGAACGGGAGCAGGTCCGCGGTGAAATGGAGTGGGGCCGCAGCAACCTGTTCGGCCGGAACCACTCGGCCAGCCTGTTCGCCCGCGTGTCGCTCAAGGGAAACCGGGTGGTGGCGACCTATCGGGGCGCCGGCGGCCCGGACGGAGGCGGCCCCATCTTCGTGACCGCTTTCCGGGAGGCCCAGGACCGCGAGAGCCTCGACTTCATCCGGAGCGGCGTCGCGCTGCAGGTCACCCGCCGGCTCTTCGGCCGGGAGGTGTTCCTGCGCTACGACTTCACGACGAGCGAACTGTTCGATGTGAGGATCGCCCCGAACCAGATCGACCGGAACTACGCGGACAACCTGTGGCTGTCCACCATCTCGGCCTCCATCGTGACGGACACCCGCAACGACCCGGTGGATCCGCGCAGCGGCCGGTTCGGGATCGTCGACGCCGAGTGGTCGGCGTCGGTCCTGGGGTCGAGGGCCCCCTACATCAAGGGCCTGGCCCAGCAATACGTCTACTTCCCCATCGCCGGCGAGGTCGTGCTGGCGGCGGCGCTGCGGGCGGGAGGGGCCGTCACGATCGGCGCCGACGAGCCGGCGCTCCTTCCGATCACGACGCGGTTCTTCGCCGGGGGCGCGACGACGCACCGGGGTTTCCGTCTCGACCAGGCCGGCCCCGTCGACTCCGGCGGCTTCCCGCTGGGAGGCAACCTGCTCCTCCTCGGCAACCTGGAGGTCCGCTTCCCGCTGTTCCGCGACCTGCGGGCCGCGGTCTTCTCCGATCACGGCGGCGTCTACAGCGAGGTGGGCTCCTTCCGGCTTCCCGATCTGAACCACGCCGTCGGAGTCGGGCTGCGCTATCAGACCCCGCTGGGACCGATCCGTTTCGACTACGGAGTCCGATTGGGGGGCATCGGAGACGGCCGGCGCGGCCAGTGGCACTTTACGATCGGGCATGCGTTCTGAACCCGGGGGCGCGTCCGCGGGCTCGCCCGAACGGGCCGCCGCCCGGTTCCCCGGGTTCCGGGCTACGGCGCTCGCGCTGCTCCTGACCTCGGGGGCGACCTGGCTGGCGCCCGGGGAAGGCGGCGCGCAGGAGACGCCCGAAACGCTGGACCGGGTCGTCGCGGTGGTGGACGGCCAGCCGATCACGCTCTCGGAAATCACCGAGTTCATCGCACTGAACCCCGGCCGGAATCCACCGCCGACGCCCGCCGAAGCGCTCGAGATCCTGATCGAGGCCCGCCTCATCGAGCGCGAGGCCCGGCGCTATCCGCTCCAGCCGCCCTCGCCGGAGGAGCTGGACGAGGCGCTCCGCCAGTTGCGCGACAGCTTCCCGAGCGCGGAGTCCTATGGCGAGACGCTGGTGCGGCTCGGCATCCGGGAGGACTACCTCAGGAAGAACCTGCGCCGGGCCCTGATCGTGGACAGCTATCTCGACCGCCGCTTCCGGCCGCTGGTCCAGGTCTCCGAGCGCGAGGTGGAGGACTACTACGAGACGGTCCTGCTCCCCGACCTCGACTCCGCCGCCGCGAGCCGGCTGGAAGAGGTGGAGGCGCTGATCCGTGATATTCTCGAACAGCGAGATCTGAATCGGCGAATCGACGCGTGGGTGGACGAACTGAAGTCCGTCGCGCGGATTGAGCGTCTTCCTCCCACCGGGCCCTTCCCAGCGGACTGAGCGTCCGACGCCGCGGTGGGGGCGTGGCGCGGCTGGACCCGTTCTTGCATGAGGTTCGCTCCGTACGGCATGGACGGCGGTCAGGGAACCTTCTGACGCCGTTCGTCGTTCCAATTTCGTCCAGCGCCGATTCCGGACAGAGCGTCCGGGAGCAGGACAAGACGGGGGATGGGGACCCCGGCCTGACCGAAGCGTCAGGCCCGCAGCGAGGACGCCTCCGCGCCGACACTTCCACACTTTCCAAGAGAACCCCAAGAAAGACGACAGTCCTGGAGGACGACACCATGGACGCCAACAACACCGAGTTCGAGACGATCGAGTTCGTGGACGAGGCCTACGAGGTCGAGGAAGAGGAGGAGGACACCTCCGAAGAGGACGCGATTTCGCAGGCCGCCGAGCTGGGCCTCGCCCCGGATACGCACCAGACGGGAGACCTCGACTCGATGGGTCTCTACCTCCGCGACACCCACCGGCACCGGCTGCTCACCAAGGACGATGAGCAGCGCTACAGCCGGGCCATGCGCAAGGCGATGGAGGAGATGGAGGACACCGACCAGATCCCCGACGCCGTGCTGCGGCAGTTCCACCGGAACCGGCAGAAGATGATCGAGGGCAACCTCCGTCTGGTCATCTCGATCGCCAAGCAGTCCCGGGGCAAGGGGCTTCCGCTCGGCGACCTGATCCAGGAGGGGAACATCGGCCTCATGCAGGCGGTCCGGAAGTTCGAGCCGGAGCGGAACCTGAAGTTCTCCACCTACGCCACCTGGTGGATCCGGCAGGCCATCTGGCGAGCTCTCTCGCAGAAGTCCCGCACGATCAAGGTGCCGATCAACAAGCTGGATCTCCACCGCAAGGCGGCCAAGGTGCGCGCCGAGCTCGACCAGCGCTACCGGAACGACCCGACCCGGACCGGCAAGGCGCAGAACCCCACCGTCGAGGACGTCGCGCGCGAGATCGGAGTGCCCACCGAGAAGCTCCGGGATGCGCTGCGCTCCGTGCCCCAGGTGGAATCGCTCGACGCCCCGCTCGTCCCCGAGGGAACCCCGCGCGTCGCGCTGACTCCGGATCCGCGGCAGTTGAACCCCATCGAGGGGGTCGCCGACGCCGAGCAGCGCCGCCACGTGCGCGATGCGATCTCGGATCTGCCCGACCGTCTGCAGCACGTGCTGCGCCGCCGGTTCGGCATCGACGGGGGCGGCGAGGCCAACCTGGAGGAGATCGGGCGCGAGCTGAGCCTCACCCGCGAGCGGGTGCGCCAGCTCGAGACCGAGGCGCTCTGCCGGCTCCGCCAGGACCCACGCCTCCACTCGTCCGCCTGAGAACCACCCAGTCCGAGGGGAGGGCGGTCTTCCGTCCTGACCCTTGGGCTGATCGGCGAGTCCTCCTGCGGCCGCCTGACGACCGACGGGGCTGAGGCGCCTCGGCTCGCGTCGTACCATTCAGGCGTCGTGCCTATCCGCCTTCGCAGCGTCCCGGGGCCTCTCCGGGTCGCCCGCCTCGTCGCCGTCCTGCTGGGCGCCGGCGCGCTCTCGACCGGGACGGCCGGAGCGCAGGAAGAACGGTCCCTCGATCTGACGACGGCGACCATCGCCGAACTGAACGAGGCGATGGACGCCGGCGCCCTCACCTCGGAGCGGCTGGTGGAGCTGTGCCTGGCGCGGATCGAGCGCTACGACGATGAGGGGCCGCGGATCAACGCGGTCGTGAGCCGGAACCCGCGAGCTCTCGAACGGGCGCGGGAACTCGACGCGGAGCGCGCGGCGAGCGGACCCCGATCGCCGCTGCATGGGATTCCGGTGGTGATCAAGGACAACTTCGACACCGCCGACATGCCGACGACGGCCGGCTCCTTCCTGCTCGCCGATTCCCTCCCGCCCGACGACGCGTTCGTCGTGCGACGCCTCCGCGAGGCCGGCGCCATCGTGCTGGCGAAGGTCAACCTGAGCGAGTTCGCCTCCGGCGGAGCGATGAGCTCGTTCGGCGGGATCACCCGCAACCCCCATGATCCCGCCCGCACCCCGGCGGGCTCTTCCGGAGGCACCGGCGCGGCGGTGGCCGCCGCCTACGGTTTCCTGGGCCTCGGTTCCGATACCGGCGGCTCGGTGCGCTGGCCCTCCACCGCGAACGGGATCGTGGGACTCAAGCCCACGATGGGTCTCGTCAGCCGCGACGGCATCGTGCCCCTGGCGCTCTCGTTCGACACCGCCGGCCCGATGGCGAGGAGCGTCCACGATGTCGCGGTGGGGCTCTCGGTCCTCGCCGGTCCGGATCCCGCCGACGCCGCCACCACCCGGAGCGCGGGCAGCGCCCACGGCGACTACCGGGAGTTCCTCGACTCCGCGGCGCTCGAGGGCGCCCGGCTCGGGCTCGCCCGCGATTTCCTCGGCTCGGACAACGAGGTGGACTGGGTGGTGGAGGCGGCGGTCGAGGCGATGCGCGCCGCCGGCGCGGAGGTCGTGGACGTCCGTTTCCCCGGCTGGCTGCTGGAGGTCGAGGACGACTTCTACACCGCCGTGCGCTGGCCCGAGTTTCGCCACCAGATCCAGGAGTACCTGGCCACGCTCGGCGACGGATATCCCCGCGACCTGGACGAGCTGGTGGCCCGCTCCCGCGAGCTCGCCGCCCGCGGCGAAGGCGGCCGCCCGAATCCCGGCCGCTGGAGCCTCTTCCTTCGCGAGAACGCGAGCGGCGACGTCACCGACGCCACGCACGTGGCGGTCCGGGAGCATGCGCTGCCGCTGGTCCGGGCGGTCGTTCAGGGCCTGATGGACGACCAGGCGCTCGACGCGATCGTGTATCCCACCGCGTCGGTCCGCCCGGCGCGTCTCGACCGCGACCCCGGGGTCGCGCAGCCGGCGCCGTCTCCGGTCCGGTTCGCCAACCTGACCGGGTTTCCGGACCTGATCCTCCCGGCGGGCTTCACCAGCGGCGGGCTGCCGGTCGGGGTCTCGTTCCTCGGGCGGGCGTTCAGCGAACCCCGCCTCCTGGCGCTCGGCTACGCCCTCGAGGCGCGTCTCCAGGCGCTGCGCACTCCAGAGCACACGCCCCCGCTTCCGGGGGAGCGGATCCGCTGGCGCGACCCCTCCGGGGAGTGATCGGCGCTACGCGGTCGGTTCCAGTTCGACGCCCAGACCGTTCGCCAGCCGGTTCACGAAACCGTAGTAGGACGCGACGGCGCAGGCGTCGTGGATGTCCCGGTCGTCCAGCCCGGCGTCCCGCAGCGGCGCGAGGTCAGCCTCGGTGACGGCCGCCGGCGCGCGGGTGAGCTTGACCGCGTAGTCCACGAGAGCGCGGGTCCGCCGCGGCAGCGGCGCGGTCTCCGGATCGCGTACGAGCGCGTCCACCGTCCCGGGGTCCCGGATGAGGCGGAGGAGACCCCTCCGGTGATGCTCGATTCAGTAGTGGCACTCGTTGGTGACGGACACCGCCACCGCGAGGAACTCCCGCTCCGCGGGCGTGAGCCCGGACGGACCGCGCATCAGGTGCTCGTAGAGCCCGAGGTGGCGCTCCAGCGTCTCGGGATTCAGGCTCGAGACCGTCAGGATGTGGTCGACCAGCCCGTCCGGTCGACGGTGGCGCCGATAGATGTCCCGCAGGCGGCCGGCGCCGGCCTCCGGATCCGTGGGGGCGACGGTGCGGATCCAGGCCAAGGGGTTCTTCGGCGCGGGACGAAGTCCCGGCTTCGTTCTAGGATACCGACCCCCGTGATCGAGATCGCCTGCGACGGCTCCTGCCTCGGGAACCCGGGACCCGGCGGTTGGGCCGCGGTCGTGTGCTCCGATTCCGGGGAGACCGTCTTCACCGGCGGCGCCCCCGAGACCACGAACAACCGGATGGAGCTCGAGGCGGCGATCGCCGCCGTCCAGGCGGCGCCCTCGCAGGAGCGCGCCGTGGTCCTGTGCGACAGCCGCTACGTCGTCCAGGGAATCACCGAGTGGCTCCCGGGCTGGGTGCGGCGGAACTGGAGGACGGCGGGGAAGAAGCCGGTGAAGAACGTCGACCTCTGGCGCAACCTGGCCGAGGCCTCGCGCTCCCGCCCGCTCGTCTCCTTCCGCTGGGTTCCGGGGCACGCCGGGCACGAGGGCAACGAACGGGCCCACACCCTGGCGCTGCGCGAGGCCCGTCGCCAGCAGGGCCTCGCCGAAGCGCCGCGGCCCACCGGGCGCCTCCCGTTCTGAACGGCATGCGCGAGTTCCGCTTCCTCCAGTCCGACGTCTTCACCGACCGGGCCTTCACCGGCAACCCCCTCGCGATCCTCCCGGAGGCCGACGGTCTCTCGGACGAGGACATGCAGCGGATCGCCGCGGAGATGAACCTCTCCGAGACGGCGTTCGTCCTGCGTCCCACCGAGGTCCAGGCGCTCTGCCGCCTTCGCATCTTCACGCCCACGACCGAGCTCCCGCTGGCCGGGCACCCGGTGGTGGGGACCTTCTTCACCCTCGCCCGGCGCGGCGAACTGGGCCTCGGCGAGGTCCTGGCGTCGCTCGGAACGGGAGTCCACCGGATCCACCAGGAGTGCGGCGCCGGCGTCCTTCCGGTGGACATCCGGGTCCGCGACGGCGTGGTGGAGCAGGTCGTGATGACCCAGGCGTCGCCGCGATTCTTCGGGCGTCTCGACGACCGGGACGCTCTCGCCGCCTGCCTCGGCCTCCCGCCGGACGAGGTGGTTCCCGGCCCGGCTCCGGCTCAGGTCGTTTCGACCGCGATCCCCCAGCTCATGGTTCCGGTTCGATCGCTCCGCAGCGTGGAGCGTCTCGAGCTCGACCCGGTGGCGGCGCGGGCCCTGCTGCACCGCGACGATGTGGGCTCCGACTGCCTGATGATCTTCTCCACCGAGTGCGTGCGGGAGACCTCCGCCGCCCACGCCCGGATGTTCGCGCCGGGGCTGGGAGTCACCGAGGATCCCGCCACCGGAAGCGCCGCCGGAGCGCTCGGCGCGTGGCTGGTTCGCCACGGCGAACCGGACGCCAGCCCGGCGCGGATGGTCATCGAGCAGGGCTACGAGATGGGCCGCCCGAGCGCGATCCATGTCGAGGTGGACCATGACGGAGGGCGCCCCACCGAGGTGCGCGTCGGGGGCGAAGCCGTCGAAGTCGCGGAGGGAGTTCTCAGAATTCCATAGCCTCGGGACTCAGGCTCCGATCAGGCGGTCGAGGCGCTCGAGCTCGGCGTAGAGCGCCGGCAGGCGCTCGCTGAGTTCGCGGTGGGTGGCGGAGATCTCGCGGGAGCCCTCCGGATCCTCCCAGAAGCCGGGCGCCGCCATCCGGGCCTCCAGGCTCTCCACCGCCGCCTCGGCGTCGGCGACCGCCTCGAAAGCGCTGCGCCACTGACGACGCAGCTCCCGCAGGCGGTTCTTGCCGTGGCGGGGCGTGGACGCCCGGTCTCCGCCGCGCGGCTGGCCTCGCTTCGGCGCGTCGCCGCGCCGGCTCGCCCGCGAAGAGGATGCCGGGCGCCGGCCGCCCGCGCCGGCCCTCGCCGGCGCCTTCTTCCTTGGCGCGGGCGCCGCCGCCTGCGCCTCGAGTCGAGCCAGGTAGTCGGAGTAGTTCCCCCAGTAGAGCTGCGCGCCGCCCCCGCCGATGGCCGCGACCCGCGTCGCCAGCCGGTCCATGAAGTGGCGGTCGTGGGCGACGAACACGATCGTGCCGCGGTACTTCTCCAGCGCGTCGAGCAGGGCGGCCTTGGCGTCGAGGTCGAGGTGGTTCGTGGGCTCGTCGAGGAGCAGCAGGTTCGCCGGACGCAGGAAGAGGCGCGCCAGCGCCAGGCGGCTGCGCTCGCCGCCGGAGAGGACGGAGGTGGGCTTGTCCACTTCGTCTCCGGAGAACAGGAAGGCCCCGAGGATGTTCCTGACTTCCGGGAGCATGTCGAGCGGCGCCGCGTCCGTCATCGTCTGGTGGACGGTGCGCTCCGGGTCGAGGTCGTGGCGGTCGGGGCCATACCAGGCGATCCGCGTGTTGTGGCCGAGCTCGCGGGACCCGGCGTCCGCCCGCTCGGCCCCCGCGATCAGGCGGATCAGGGTGGACTTGCCGACACCGTTCGGCCCGACGAGGGCGAGGCGCTGTCCCCGCTCCACCACCAGGTCCACGTTCCGGAAGACCTCGATGTCGCCGAAGGCCTTGGAGACCGCGTCCAGCCGGACCGGTATGGCGCCCCCGCGAGGAGGATGGGGAAGCCGCAGCGCGACGCTCCGGCGGGTGGGCGGCGCCTCGATCCGCTCGATCTTCTCCAGCATCCGCACCCGGCTCTGCACCTGCCGGGCGCGGCTGGCCTGGTACCGGAAGCGGTTGATGAAGCGCTGGGTGCGCTCGATCTCGGCTTCCTGCTCGGCGGCGCGTTTCCGCAGGTCCGCGATTTCGGCGGCGCGCTGCGTCTCGTATCGGGTGTAGGAACCCGGGTAGTTCGCGAGCCGGCCGAACGCGATTTCGGTGATGCGACTCACGACCTGATCGAGGAAATAGCGATCGTGCGCGACCAGCACCAGAGCCCCGCGGTGGCCGGCGAGGAAGCCCAGCAGCCAGGTTCTGGCCTCGATGTCGAGGTAGTTGGTCGGCTCGTCGAGGAGCACGACATCGTTCCGCTCGACGAGGAGCCGGGCGAGCGCGATCCGCATCTGCCAGCCCTGACTGAAGCTCCCGGCGGGCTGGTGGCGCTCGGCCTCCCCGAACCCCAGACCGGAAAGGACCTCGTTCACGCGAGTGTCCAGTTCGTAACCGCCCCGGCGGCTCCACTCGTCCTCGATCTCCCCGTAGCGCTCCACGAGCCCGGGCTCGTCGGGAGCGGCGGCCATCCTCTCCGCCAGCGCTTCCTGCTCCTCCCTCAGACGCAGCAGGCCGTGGAACGCCGAGCGCACCTCCTCGAAGGCGGTCCGGCCGCTCAGCCGCAGGCCGTCCTGGGGCAGATAGCCCACCCGCTTCCCTTTCGCCCGAACGACCTCGCCGTCGTCGAGCGGAACGAGCCCGGCCAGGATCCTGAGCAGGGTGGTCTTCCCGGACCCGTTCGCCCCGACGAGCCCCACCCGGTCCCCGGGACCGATCCGCCAGGAGACGCTCCGCAGGAGAACCTGTTCTCCGTAGGCCTTTTCGCCCTCGACAAGCTGGATCATCGCGCCCGGGCCGGGACGCTATACCGCTTCCCGGCGCGGGAGGCGACCCGGCAGCCCGGATCGGGCGGTTGGTCATAATGCTCTGCCCCATGAATTCCCGCTGGCGAGATGTCGCCTTCTCCCTCTCATCCCGCCTCCGTCCCGGCGGGTCCGCCCTCCGGCTGGCCGCCGCGATCCTCGCGGTCGCCGCCCTCGGCGCCGCTTTCTCCGATGAGGCCTCGACCCGGATGAGCCGCGGCGTCGCGCTGCTGGAGCAGTTCCGGTTCTCGGACGCCGCGACCGAGTTCCAGCAGGTCGCGCGCCTTCGCCCCGACGCCGCCGACGCCCACATCAACCTCGGCATCGCGTGGTTCAACGAACGGGACTTCGCCGCCGCCCGGGCGTCGCTTCTCCGGGCGCTCGAGGTCGATCCCGAGAACCTCCACGCCCACTACAACCTGGGTCTCATCGACAAGCTCGAGGGGAACACCGCGGCCGCTCTCGAGTCGTTCCGACGGGTGGCGGCCGGGGACCCGGACGACTCGATGACCCAGTACTACCTGGGCGCCACGCACGCCGCGCTGGGCGAGCTGGAAGAGGCCGAGGCGGCGCTCCGCCGGGCGATCGCCCTGACTCCGGACCACGAGTCGGCTCACTTCAGCCTGGGGAACGTGCTCCTGCGCGGCGGTCGGCGGGAAGAGGGGCGGGCCCAGCTCGTCGTCTTCCAGGAACTGAAGGCCGGCTTTGGCGGCGGCGTCTCCGCCGGCCTCCAGTACACCGAACTCGGCCCCTACGCCGAGGCCCTCGAGGAGCCCCCCGCGCCGCTCTACTCCTCGGAAAGAGAAGCGACCGGGCAGGCGGCCGGCGGGCCGCGGTTCGCGGAGGCGACTTCGGCGTGGGGTCTGGACCTCCCGGCGCTTCCAGCGGCGGGTCCTCCCCCCACGTCGGTCGCCCCCGGCGACTACTCGGCGGACTGGGCGGCGCGATCCCTGCTCCCCGACCTCGGTTCGGGCGTCGCCTTCCGGGACCTCGACGGCGACGCCCGTCCCGAACTGGTGTTCGTCCGGGACGGCGAGGTCCTGATCTTCGGAAATCGCGACGGCGGGTTCGAACGCTGGGCGGAGACGATGGACGCCGGCCGCAACCCGGTCAGCGTCACCATCGGCGATCTCGACCTCGACGGCGATCCGGACCTCTATGTGGCGGCCGCCGGCGCCAACAGCCTCCTCTGGAACGAGCCGGGCGCCGACGGCGCGCGTTTCGTCCGGGCCGGGGACGTCGGCGCCGAAGGAGGCGACGTCTCGGTCGGCGCCACGCTCGCGGATTTCGACCACGACGGGGACCTGGACATCCACGTCTCGAACTACGCCCCCGCCCGTCTCGATGGCGCCTCCGGCGACGCGCTGCGGGTTCCCGGAGACATCCCGGGCGCCCCGAACCGGCTCTACCGGAACAACGGCGACGGCTCCTTCACCGATGTCACCGAAGAGACCCGAACGTCGGGGGGGACCCACCGGAGTCTGGGGTCGCTGTTCGCCGACTGGGACGATGACCGGGACGTGGATTTCCTGGTCCTGAACGACGGCCATCCGGTCCAGGTCTTCTCGAATGACCGGGTCGGGACGTTCACCGAAAGCGCCGCGGCGTGGGGCGTCGAGACGGCCACCCGGATGCGGGGGGCGGCGTCGGCCGACTACGACCGCGACGGGGCCGAGGATCTCGCGCTGAGCGCCGAGGGGAGCGCCCTGAACCTCCTGCTCCTCGGTTCGGGCGGAGACGGGTTCCTCCCCGACACCCGCTCGACGGAACTGCTCGGGGCGGGCGCGCCGGGGCCGCGCTACGGCGTGGCCTTTCTCGATCAGGATCTGGACATGGATCTGGACCTGCTGCTCGCGGCGAACGAGCCGCGGGCGGCCCTCGCGTTCTTCGAGAACACCCCCGCCGGATTCCGTCGCGCGGCGAACCTGCCGGCGGAGCTCGAGCCGGACGAGGAAGTGAGGGCGGTCGCCCTCGCCGATGTGGACGGCGACGGAGACCTGGACGCGGTCGCGGGCACGACCCGGGGCCGGCTCCTCGGGTTCGAGAACCGCCACTCGGGGAACGAGCGCTGGATGGCGATCCTCCCGCGGGGTCTCCGGAGCAACCTCGATGGCATCGGGACCAAGGTCGAGGTCCGGGTGGGCGCGGTGGTCCAGCGCCGGCAGGTCCGGTCCACCTCGGGCTACCTCTCCCAGAACGATCTCCCGGTTCGCTTCGGCCTCGGAGAGGCGGCCGCCGCCGACTACGTGCGGCTTCTCTGGCCGGGCGGCGTCAAGCAGATCGAACTCGAAGTCCCCGCGGCCACCGTCGCTCAGGTCGAGGAGCTGAACCGCAAGGGGACCTCCTGCCCGGTGCTCTACGCCTGGGACGGCGAACGCATCCGGTTCGCGACCGACTTCCTCGGCGGCAGCGCGCTCGGCAACCTCCTCGCGCCGGGCGTCTTCAACACCCCCGACACGACGGAACTCGTCAAGATGGAGACGTTCCGGCCCGAGGCCCGGGGCGGCGCCTTCGAGTTCCGGTTCGTGAACCAGCTCGAGGAGGTCATCTTCTACGACCGGGCGGAGCTGTGGGTCGCCGATCACCCCGAGGGCGTGGACGTTTTCCCCACCGAGCGCCTGCTCCCCGGCCCGCCCTACCCGGAGCCGACGCTGGTGGCGGTCCGCGACCGCCGCGCCCCCAGCCGCGCGCTCTGGCGGGGCGCCGACGGCGCGGAGCGGGATGTCACCCGGGCGCTCGCCGAGGTGGACCGGGACTACGCGGACGACCTGAGGCTGCTCCCCTTCAAGGGCTACGCCGAGACCCACACCCTGACGCTCGAGTTCGAGGACCCGCGTCCGGACGCCCGACATGTCCTCCTGCTCTACGGCTGGGTCGACTACGCCGACTCCAGCTCGAATCTCGCGGCGTGGCAGGCGGGCGTCACCGCCCTGCCCCCGGTGCTCGAAATCGGCGACGGGCGCGACTTCCGCCCGGCGGTGGACCGCATGGGCTTCCCCGCCGGCCTGCCCAAGACCATGGTGGTTCCGCTCGACGCCGCGCCGACCGGCCCCGGCGACGCGCTCCGGATCACGACGAACATGCGGATCTACTGGGACCGGATCGAGCTCGCCGAAGTCGTCCCGGACGCCGGAGTCGTCGTACACCAACTGGAGGCCGACACCGCCGATCTGCGGTTCGCCGGCTACCCGGCGCCGCATCGGCCCGGAGGCCAGCCGCCGACGGAGTACCTCTACGAACCCCGGCGGGCGACGGACGTCTGGGGCGCCCACGAAGGCGAGTACACCCGGTTCGGAGATGTCCGGCCGCTTCTCGCCGCGGTGGACGATCGCTATGTCATCACCCGCCACGGGGACGAGGTGGCCCTGAGGTTCGACGCCACCGGCCTTCCCGCCCTCGCGCCCGGCTCCGGCCGGTCGTTCTTCGTGTACGCCGACGGCTTCGGCAAGGACATGGACCTGAATTCGGCCAGGCCGCACACCGTGGCGCCCCTCCCCTTCCACGCCATGCCGGGCTATCCGTATCGGGAGGGCTCGTTCTCCGACGACTCCGGATGGAGAGCCCGCTGGAACACCCGCCGCGTTGGCCCCGAGGGCCGTCACGGCTTCCTCGACGGCGGGGCCGAACCCGAGACCACCGGGGCGGCGGCCGAAGACCGACCCGCGCCGGAGGACGGGGAGGGGTCCGGTCCCCCCTCGACCCCGGAGCCGCACTCCGGACGCTGACGGCGAGGAGCCTGGTCCGCGATGGCGTCAGGACGCACGGGGTCGCCGTAGAGCCGCGCCATGCCGACCGAGCGCCTGCGCGCCGAACTCCAGCGCCTGCTGCTGGATGACGCGGTGGGCGCGGCGGCCTCCCTCGCGCCCCGGATGCTCGCCGATCCCCGGTCGCTGACGCCGGAAGTGCGCTGGTGCCTGCTCTACTTTCTCCGCGGCGTGCGGTGTCTGGCCGCCAGCGGCCGCCTCCTCGAGCCCGGCTCGCTGCTTCACCTGGTGGCCCATGCGGCCGAGTCGGCGCGCCACTCCACCGCCGACACCGACCAGGTCTGGTATGAAGTCGCGCGCGAGCTCCCCGGCCACTGGCTGCGGCGCTACGAGGAGATGGACGTCCGCTATTCGCTGGAGGAACTCCGGCGCCTGAACCTGCTGCTCGCCCGTCTGTGGATCGTCGAGCGTCGCCGGATCCGGTACCTCGACCCGCCTCTCCTTCCCCACTACCTGCGGATCGCCGAGCCCCCCGGCGGGATGGCCGCGACCGGCTGATCCGCTCCCGAAGTGGCCGCCCGAGGCGATTCAGCCCGCCCGGAGGAGGAAAACCCGATGCCTGATCGCTGGACCCCCTACCGGAGACCGCCGCTCCGGCCCCGAAGCCCGATGAAGCGCGCGCGGCTGGCCGCCGGAGGGCTTCTCCCCCTCGCCGCCCTCCTCTCCGGGTGCGGCGGCCCTCCGACTGCTGGAGGGACTTCGCTCGCGACCCAGGTGATCGACCTCGACATCGCCGGGATCCACGCCGGCCTCGAGAGCGGGGCGTTCACCTGCGTGGAGCTGGTGGAGGCGTACCTGGCGCGGATCGAGGCGTACGACCGGGCCGGGCCCCGACTCCACGCGATCGTCGCGGTCAATCCGGCGGCGGTCGAACGGGCCGCGGAGGCGGACGCGCGGATTGCGGACGCCGGGGGCCGGATCGAGCGGCCGCTCGAGTGCGTCCCCACGATCGTCAAGGACAACTACGACACCGCCGACATGCCGACGACCGCCGGTTCGGCTTCGCTCGCCGCTTCCATCCCGCCGGACGACGCCTTCCAGGTCCGGCGCATCCGCGAAGCCGGCGCCATCGTGCTCGCCAAGTCGAACATGGCGGAGTTCGCGTTCAGCCCTTACGAGAGCCTCGGTTCGATCGTGCCGGGACACACCCGCAACCCCTACGACCCCCACCGGGTTCCCGCTGGTTCTTCCGGTGGGACCGGGGCGGCGGTCGCCGCCAGTTTCGGCGCGGTGGGTCTCGGCACCGACACCGGGAACTCGATCCGGGGCCCCTCCTCGCACAACGCGCTCTTCGGCATCCGCTCCACCATGGGGCTGACGAGTCGCGACGGCATCGTCCCGCTGAACCTGTTTCGCGACATCGGCGGCCCGATGGCGCGGACCGTGGAGGACGCCGTCCGGGTGTTCGATGTGCTCGCCGGACCGGATCCGGCGGATCCGGCGACCGATGGCGTCGACCGGGAGCCCGACTACCTCCCCTATCTGGACGCCTCGGATCTGGGCGGGTTCCGGATCGGGGTGGTTCGGCAACTCTCGGACACCGACAGCGCCGATCCCGAAATCCTCGCGCTCTTCGAGGCGGCCCTGGCGGATCTGACCGCGGTGGGCGCCGAAATCGTGGATCCGGTGGAGATCCCCGGGCTGGACGCCGAAGGATCGCTGTGGTGCAACCCGTTCCGCGCCCAACTGGAGTCCTACCTGGCGAGTCTCGGGCCCGACGCGCCGGTGACGACCCTTCAGGAGCTCGTTGACGGCGGGGACTTCCACCCGTCGATCCGGGGCCGGCTGGAGACGGCGCTCGGCGTCGAGGAAGAGCCCGAGGTGATCTGCGCCGACGCGAACCGCCGCGCGGGAGAGCTCCGCGAAGAGGTGGCGGCGATCTACCGGGACCTCGACCTCGACGCGCTCGCCTTTCCGAGCTGGAGCAACCCGCCCCGCCTCCTCGGCGACCTGACGACTCCGGACGGGAACAACTCTCCGCAGCTCTCCCCGCCAACCGGATTTCCGGCGGTCACCGCGCCGATGGGTTTCACCGCCGCCGGCCTCCCCGCCGGACTCCAGCTCCTGGGCGCCGCCCTCGAGGAGGGGCGCCTGTTTCGCATCTCGTACGCCTATGAGGCGCGGACCCGACACCGACGCCCGCCGCCGACCACTCCGTCGCTGGATCGCTGACCCGGGGCGCCGAATCTAGACTCCCGCCGCGCCGCCATGCCGATCTACGAGTACCGCTGTTCCCCTTGCGGCCGGGTGTTCGAGGCGCTGCAGCGCGTCAGCGATCCGCCGGTCAGGACCTGCGGCCAGTGTGGCGGCGAGGCGCGCCGGATCGTCTCGGCGCCGGCGATCCAGTTCGTCGGCAGCGGCTGGTACGTGACCGACTACGCGCGCAAGGAGGCGAAGAGCGGAGCGGGCGGGAACGGGGACGGCCCCGGCCCGGGCGCCGCGTCGTCCGGCAAGACGGGTGACGCCAGGCCGGCCTCCCCGAAGGAACCGGGCAAGAAGGCCGCCGCCGCGGGGAGCAAGGCCGAGTCCGCTTCGACGTAGGTGCCGGCTCTTCGGGATCCCGGGCGACCTCCACCGGCCCGGCGCCACCTCCGGTCGGGAAGCGTGGTCCCGGCCTCTCTCGCGGCGCTGGCGCTCGCCGGTTCGCCCGTCGCCGGCCAGGAAGCGGCGATGGAACCGGCGGCGGCGTGCGAGGCGGCGGTGCGCGCCTCGGCATGGGAGGAGGCGGCGCCCCTGTGCCAGGCGGCCCTCGACTCGGACCCGGAGGCCTTCGGTCTCCACTATTTCCTGGCGTTCGCCCACCAGGGACGCGGGGACTGGGGCCCGGCGGCGGACGCCTTCGAGGCCTTCGCGGCGCAAGCCACGGAGAGCGAAGAGCGGGCGCAGCGGATGGACGCCCAGATTCGCGCGGCCGTCCGCGCCGCCGGCGTCGCGCGCTTCCGGGAGGGCCGGATGGAGGCCGCGATTCCGCTGTTGCGGCGCGCCACCGAAGCCGACGCCCCGGACGCGGAGGTGTGGTTCTGGCTTGGGGCCGCGCTCCGCCGGACGGGCGATCCGGCGGGCGCGGAAGCGGCGTACGAGACAGTGGTCCGCGAGGCGCCCGACGTTCCGGACGCCTGGTTCTTCCTGGCGCAGCTCCGCTACGAGGCCGGCGACCATGAGGCCGCGGGCGGCCGCCTGGAGCGATACCTGGAGGTCGCTCCCGATGGAGCGTTCCGCTCCGAGGCGCACTGGATGGCGGCGTCCATCGCGCTGCGGCGACTCGATCCGGAAGGGGAGCCCGACCCCTCCGACTCCGCGCCGACGATCGGCGACGACCAGGCGACCCATGCCTCCGAGGCGGCTCGCCACTTTGCGGCCTATCTGGAGGGCGCGGCCACCGGGGAGAGCGTCACGGACGCGGCGCGGGCGGCGCTCGCCCATTATTTTCTCGGTCGGACCGCGGAAGAGGCGGACCGCTGCGCGGAGGCCCGCCGCCACTACGAGTCCTTCCTCGAATTGGCCCCGGAGGACGAGCGGGCCCCCGAAGTGCGGACGTTCCTGAGCGAGGGGCTCGCCTGCGAAGTCTCCCCTCCCGCCCGCGCCGGGGACATTTCCGCTTCGCGGCGCAGCGCCGATGCGGAGACGGGTGAAACCCGTCCGGTGTGTTAGTTTTCGGGCTTGCGCCCGGACGGTCCGCGCGCCCTAGCGAAATCCTCTCGCGGCGCGGTCGCGAGCGAAATCCCCCAACCGGATTCCCGATCCTGACGGAACCCTGCGACCCGAGGCGTGGCATGGCCGCCCGTCGGCGCCCGGTCCCCGGGAAGGAGACCCTCATCATGGACACCCGATTGCTTCCGATCTCCCTGATCCTGCTCTTCGGCGCGCTGGCCGCGCCCGCTTCGGACGCCGAAGCCCAGGATGTGGACCCGCAGAAGGCGGCCGCCTGCATGCAGGCGGTGGACAGCGCGAACTATGAGCAGGTCCTCGCCGCCTGTCCGGAGGTTCTCGCCGTCCTTCCCGAGGATCACCCGTACTACGCGCACTGGTCCCAGACCGTGAACTACGCCTACAGCCTCCAGTGCGAGCCGGCCGCCCAGGCGCAGCAATGGGACAGCGTGATCACCTACTGCCAGATGGCGGTTCAGGCCAACCCGCAGGCGTTCATCCTGAACTACTACCTCGGGCTCGCGCACATGACCAAGGAGGACTGGGCGAACGCCGGGGTCAGCTTCTCCACCTTCCTCGACGGGGTCCAGGGGAACCGGGAGGCCGCCTCGCAACTGTCACAGCAGATCACCGTGGCGCAGCGTTCGGGCGGGATCGCCTACGCGCGGGCCAACGCCATCCAGGACGCGCTGCCGCTGCTGCAGGCCGCTTCCCGGGCCAACCCCCAGGACGTGGAGATCCATTTCCGCCTCGGGAACGCGCTGCTGCGGACCGGAGACAACGCCGGGGGCGAGCGGGCGCTGGATGTCTACATCGAGCACGCCCCCGCTCCGGCGCCGGCGATCATCTTCATCGTGGGACAGCTCGCCTACAACTCGGGGAACCTGACCAAGGCCGACGCGTTGCTGAGCCGGTTCCTGGAGGCCCAGCCTTCGGGCCGCGGCAGCGCCGACGCCCATTACATGCTGGGCCAGGCCCTCCAGGCCTCGGACGAGGATCGGGCCATCACCCACTACCAGGGCTTCCTGGCCGGCGCCGACGCCGGGGACGCCCGCGTCGCCGACGCGAATTTCGCGCTCGGAACCATCCTCTACAACCGGGACGACTGCTCGAACGCCGAGCAGTACTACCAGGCGATGCTGGAAGCGGCGCCCGACCACGCGAACGCCGCGCAGGTCACCGAAATCCTCGCGTCCATCGCGGAAGGGGGCTGCGAGAGCGGTCTTTAGCACCCGGATTTGGCGGCCGGATTCCGCCGCCCGGCCGGACCGATTCGCTCCTGACCGATGCTCCGGGAGGGGCTCGGCGCATGTGGTAATGTGTCGCGCCTGATTCGCCGGGGTCCGGGAGTCTGTCCGAGTCGGTGGCCGGCGCTCGCGCCGCCCGGGAGGTCCCCGGCGAGGGGGTTCCGACCCCAAGGAGAGTTGTCATGCCACTTCGGACGAGCTACGGGTTCCGTCTCGCGCTCGCGGCTTCCTTCGCCGTGGGCGTAACCGTCTCCGCCGCCCCGGACGCGTCGGCGTCTCCGGGCGTTCGGGCGTTTTCCGCGCCGACGCAGATCACCGGGACGCCCGAGGACGACGACGCCTGCGAGGCGGTCATCGAGGCCCAGGACTGGGAACAGGTCATCGCGCTCTGCGAGCCGCTGCTGTCGATCCACGACGAGGGCCACCGGATGTTCCAGTTCATCAGCGAGAACGTGGAGTACGCCCACACGACGCTGAACTATGCGACCCAGCAGCGCTGCCTGACCTCGGCGCAGAGCGGAGACTGGGACACCACGCTGGAGGCCTGCCCGACGACCATCGCGGCGTTCCCCGATTTCTTCGTGGGCCACCTGTTCGTGGGCCTCGCCCACAACGCCAGGGGAGCGACGGCCGAAGCGAACCCGGCGCTCGAGACCTTCATTGCAGCAGCCGAAGCCAGCCCGGACGCCGCGCAGCTTGGCGAGCAGATCGCTCTGGCGCGCCGGACGGTCGCGATGAACCGGCTCGAAGCCGGGGACACCGCGGGGGCGCTTCCCATGCTCCGGGCGATCTCCGCCAGCGACCCGACGGACGCCGAGGTCCACTTCCGGCTCGGGTTCGCGCTGCTCGGGGAGGATGATCCCGAAGGCGCCCGGGAGGCGTTCGATGCGGTGATCAGCCTGGACCCCGACATTCCCCAGTTGGGACAGGTGCTCTTTCTGGCCGGCCAACTGGCGTACAACGCCCAGGCCTACGACGAGGCGTCCGCGCGCCTGACCGCCTACATCGAGCGCAGCCCCGACGGCGATCAGGTCACCGAGGCCCACTGGCTGCTGGCCTCGATGGCCGCGCGCAACGACCAGACGGGCGCGGCCGTGACCCACTTCACCGCCTTCCTCGAGGACGAGTCCTCGGGCGAGCGCGCGGCGCTGGCGAACTACTCGCTCGGCACGATCTACTTCAACCAGAACCAGTGCAACCGGGCGGCGACGTACTACAACCGTTTCCTCCGCCTGGCGCCCGGCGACCCCAAGGTGGGCGATGTCCAGGAGACGCTCCTCGACATCGAGGATGGGCTCTGCGAGCCCGGGCTGGACTGAGTCGACCGGTAGAATTCGAGTCGTGAACCTCGGAAGACCGATCCGCATCGGACCTTTCCGGCGGCGCCCCGACCGGCGATGGCGATTTACCAGCCGGTCGGGCGTCTTCCGGAAACGCGTCGCGGAGTCTTCCATTCGCTGACTCCGGGGACGCGGCTCTCCCGGCGACCCGGCCGCGACCATCAGCGCGCCCGGCGCCCGCCAGGCTCTTCGCTCCAGTCCGTTTGGCGGATTCACGAGAGGACGCGGAGGGCGCCGGGGCGCTCATCCGGCTCGTCCCGCCATGGAGGCGCGCCGCTCTCCACGCGCATCGGCGGACTCCGCCGTCCGGGGTCCGCGGCGCCCCTTCCCCCGCTCCAGGAACTCCCCCGTGATCTCCTCCCTCCTCGAAGACCTCCTCGCTGGAACCGCGCCTGACCCGAAGGCGCTCGAAAGCGCGCTCCACCGCATCCTCGGCGGCGAGGCCGACCTCGCCCAGACCGCGGGTCTGCTCGTCGCGCTGCGGGTCCGCGAACCCGACGCGCCGACCCTCGCCGCCTGCGCCCGCGCCATGCGGCTCCACCGCAAGGCGGTGAACTCGCAGGTTCGCCCGCTGGTCGACACCTGCGGCACCGGCGGCGACCGGAGCGGCACGTTCAACATCTCGACCGCCGCCGCGCTGGTGGTGGCCGCCGCCGGCGGGGCCGTCGCCAAGCACGGCAACCGGAGCGCCTCGTCGCTGACCGGCAGCGCGGATGTGCTCGAAGCCTGCGGGGCCCAGCTTCATCTGGAACCCGGGCAGGCGACCCGCATCCTCGACGCCACCGGCTTCGTGTTCCTCTTCGCTCCCGCCTTCCACCCGGCGGTGGCGCACGTGGGGCCCGCCCGCCGCTCGCTCGGGATCCGCACGCTGTTCAACGTGCTGGGCCCGCTGGCGAACCCGGCCCTCGCCGAACACCAGCTCATCGGCGTCTACGACCCGGATCTCACCGAGACAGTGGCGCTGGCGCTCGCCGAACTGGGCTCCACGGCGGCGCTCGTCGTCCACTGCGACGGGCTCGACGAGATCGGCCTCCACGCGGCCACGCGGGGCCACCAGCTCGCGGGCGGCGAAGTGCGTCCGGTCGAAATCCGGATCGGGGAGCTCGGGCTCTCGCCGGCGCCCATCTCCGACCTGAAGGGAGGCGGGAACGGCGAGAACGCCGCCATCCTGCGAGCCGTGCTCTCGGGCGATGACAAGGGTCCGAAGCGCGATGTGGTCGCGGCGAACGCCGGAGCGGCGATGACCGTCGCCGGGCTGGCCGACGATCTCCCGGCGGGGGTGGCCATGGCGCTCGAGGTCCTGGCTTCCGGCCGCGCGCTGCGCACGCTGGACCGTTACGTCGAGACGAGCCTGCGCGTGACGCAGTGACCGCACTCCGAAGGGGCCCCTTCCGACCGTGAGGGCGGCCGGTTCCGAGCGGGCGGGAGGCGGAGTCCTCGACGCTCTCACCCGATCCGCGGAGGCGCGCGCCGCCCGGCTGGCGGAGCGCCCCCTCCGGCCCACCGGGCGCCCCGTCTCCCGGCCGCCATTCCGCGAGGCGCTCCGGGGCCGCGGCGCGCTCTCGGTGATCGCCGAATTCAAGCGGCGAAGCCCAAGCGCCGGGATGATCCGCGAGGACGACCCCGCGGGTCGCGCCCGCGCCTACCGGGACGCCGGCGCCTCGGCGCTGTCCGTCCTCACCGAGCCGGATTCCTTCGGGGGCTCGTTCGAGGATCTCACCGCGGCCGCCGAAGCGTCCGGCCTTCCGGTGCTGATGAAGGACTTCGTGGTCCATCCGGCGCAGATCCGCGCCGGATGGGCCGCCGGCGCCTCGGCGGTGCTTCTGATCGTGCGCTGTCTGGACGACCGGCGACTCCGCGAGCTGCACGGCGAGGCCCGGGCGCTCGGACTCGACACGCTCGTCGAAGTCCACGACGCCGCCGAACTGGACCGGGCGCTCGCCCTCGAGGGAGCGGTCATCGGAGTCAACAACCGGGACCTCGACACGCTCACCACGGATCGCCGCCGGGCGGCCGGGCTGCTCCCGACCGTCCCGCCGGACCGGGTGGCGGTTGCGGAGAGCGGCTACCTTGAGCCGGCGCATCTCGCCGAGCTTCGCGGTCTGGCCGACGCCGTCCTGATCGGATCGGCGCTGATGCGCGCGGCGGATCCGGCGCCGTTCCTCAAGGCGGCGACGGGGAGCGGCCCTTCCGCGACCTGATGGCGACAGCGCATCGCGAAGGCGTCTCGCAGGACCCCCTTCCGCCCATGGAAGTCAAGATCTGCGGTCTGCTCCGGCCGGAAGACGCCCGGCTGGCGGTGCGGCTGGGAGCGGGCTGGATCGGGATCGTGCGCGCCCCCGACTCGCCGCGCTCGGCGAGCCTCGACCAGGCGCGCCGCGTCATCGAGGCCGCGGTCTCCGAGAACGGGAGCGTGCGGCCGGTGCTGGCCACCGGACGACGCACCCGCGCCGAAGTGGCGGCTGACGCCAGGGCGCTCGGCATCCGGCGGGTCCAGCCGCACGGGCTGTCCGAGGCCGGGGTTCGGGCCCTGGTCTCCGAGGGACTCATCGTCCACCGGGTGGTCCCGGTTCCGGAGACCGCCGGGCGTCTCCCGTCGTTCCGGGCCCCCACCGGATCGGACGGTCCCCTCGTCTTCGATGTGGGCGGCGGAGGCAGCGGCCGTTCGTTCGACTGGCGCATCCTGGGCGACGCCGCCCCGCCCCGGGTCTTCATCGCCGGCGGGCTCCGTCCCGAAAACGTGGGCCGGCTCCTGCCGTTCCGGCCGTGGGGAGTCGATGTCTCGAGCGGCGTGGAGGCGTCCCCGGGCGTCAAGGACGGCGCGCGGATGCGCTCCTTCTTCGAGCGGCTGGAGGGCGCGCCGCGATGACCGGACCGCGGCTGGGCCGCTTCGGCGACTTCGGTGGCCGCTTCGCCCCCGAACTGCTGACCCCCGCGCTGGAGGAGCTGGAGGCGGGCCGCCGGGAGATCGTCCCCACCCGCCGCTTCCGGGAGGAACTCGATCGCGACGCCGCCGACTGGGTGGGACGCCCGACGCCGCTGACCCCGGTTCCCCGCTTCGGGGAGCGCGCCGGCCTCGAGGTCGTGTTCAAGCGCGAGGATCTGCTCCACGGAGGCGCGCACAAGGCCAACAACGTGCTCGGGCAGGCGCTGCTGGCGCGCCACATGGGAAAGCGGCGGCTGATCGCCGAGACCGGCGCCGGGCAGCACGGCGTCGCCACCGCGATGATCGCCGCCCGTTTCGGGATGGAGGCGGTCATCTACATGGGCGCGAAGGACATGGCCCGGCAGGCGCCCAACGTGAAGCGCATGGAGCTTTGCGGCGCCCGCGTCGTGGCGGTGGACACCGGCGCCCGGACGCTCAAGGACGCGATCAACGAGGCGCTCCGCGACTGGATCGGCAGTCTGGAGACGACGCACTACCTGCTGGGGACGGCGGCGGGGCCCCACCCGTTCCCCCGGCTGGTGCGCGACTTCCAGGCGGTCATCGGCCGGGAGGCGAAGCGGCAGTGGAGGCGGCGCTTCGGAGGGTCGCCGGACGCGGTCGTCGCCTGCGTGGGCGGCGGAAGCAACGCCATCGGCATCTTCCACGCCTTCGTCCGGGACGACGCGGTCCAGCTCATCGGGGTCGAACCGGGGGGAGCAGGGCTCGCAACCGGGCGCCACGGGGCGACCCTGGTCGCCGGAACGCCGGGGCTCCTCCACGGCGCGCGCACGATGATCCTCCAGGACTCGGAGGGACAGATCCTCGAGCCCCACAGCATCTCCGCCGGGCTCGACTATCCGGGCGTCGGCCCGGAGCACGCCGCGCTCCAGGCCTCGGGGCGGGCCCGCTACGTGGCCGCCACCGACGAGGAGGCGCTCGCCGCGTTCGAGGCGCTGTGCGTCGACGAGGGGATCGTGCCCGCCCTCGAGCCGTCCCACGCGCTGGCGTTCGTGCTGCGCGCCGTCCGCCTGGGCGAACTCGCCGCCGGATCCCGGGTCCTCCTGAACCTGTGCGGCCGGGGCGACAAGGACCTCGAGACGTGGTTCGGCCTGGGCCGGCCTCCGGCGAAGGCGCACCGGTGAGTCTGCGATCGCTGCGCGCCGGCCTGGCTCACCGGGCCGATGGGTCTGGCGCCCTGTCGCCCTTCCTGGTGCTGGGAGACCCGACGCCCGCCCTGACCCCCGAGCTGGCGCGGGCGGCGGTGCGCGGGGGCGCCGGAATGCTGGAGATCGGCTTTCCCTATTCGGATCCGGTCGCGGACGGGCCCGCGATCCAGGCGGCGGCCGAGCGGGCGCTGGCGGCGGGGGTCTCCACCCGCGCCGGGTTCGGCGTGCTCGCCGCCGTCGCGGCCGCCTGCCCCGGAACGCCGCTGAACCTGCTGGTCTACGGGAATCTGGTCCACCGCGCGGGCTACGATGCCTTCGCCGCCGAGGCGGCGCAGGCCGGCGCCTCGTCGCTGCTCGTTCCGGACATCCCGTTCGAGGAAGCGGGGCCGCTGCGGCGGGCGTGTCGCCGGGCGGGGATCGGACACGTGGAACTCGCTGGCCCACTCACCCCCGCCGGGCGACTGCGCCGGCTCGGCGCGGCGTCGGAGTTCGTCTACCTCGCCGGCTTCCAGGGAGTGACCGGCGTGCGGCGCGCCGGTTTCGATCCGGTGCTCGACAAGGTTCGCGAAGCGGCCGCGGCGCTCGGGGAGCCGGGCGCTCCGCTCTGCCTCGGGTTCGGTCTCTCGAGCCGCGAGCAGGTGGAGGGAGCGTTCTCGGCGGGGGCGCGGATCGCGGTCGTGGGCAGCCATCTGGCCACCGTCGTCGAGCGCCTCTACCGGGGTCCGGGAGACGAAGAGGCGCTGTGCGCCGGCTTCGAGGATGCGGTGCGGCGCCTCGCCGGGCCGCGCCCGGCAGGAGCCTGAATCCGGGTCATGCTGATCATCATGAAGCCCGCCCCCACCGAGGGGCAGTGCGCCCGCGTCGAGGAAGCGGTGCACGCGATGGGGTTCACTCCGCTGCGCGTGCCCGGCGCCGAGGGCCGGACGGCCATCTGCGTGACCGGGAACCGCGGCCCGGTGGACGACTCGCTCATCTCCCGTCTGCCGGGGGTGGCGCGGTGCATCCGGGTGACGCGGCCCTACAAGCTGGTGAGCCGCGAGGTGCACCCCGGGAACAGCGTCGTTCCGATCGCCGGGGTTCCCATCGGAGGACCCGCGCCGGTGGTGATCGCCGGCCCCGGCAGCGTGGAGACGGAGGCCCGCACGCTGGAGGTGGCGCGCGCCGTCCGGGACGCCGGCGCGCAGGTGTTCCGGGCGCGGCTGTGGACCGAAGCGGTCCGCCCTTACGAGTTCGCCGGGGTGGGGGACGAAGGACTCCACACGCTGGCGCGGGTCCGCGAAGAGACCGGCCTGCCGGTCGTGACCGGGATCGTGGACCCGCGATCGGCGCCACAGGTGGCCGAGGTCGTGGATGCGGTCCAGATCGCCGCCCGCCACATGGAAAACGAGGCCCTCCTCGAGGTGGCCGCCGGCCTTCCCTGCCCGGTGTTCGTGGAGCGGGGGCCGTGGGCCACCGTCGAGGAGTGGCTGCTCGCCGCCGAGTCGCTTCTCTCCCGCCAGAAGCGGGACGTGATCCTGTGCGAGCGGGGCGTCCGCAGCGGCCTCGAACGCCGCACCCTGCTGGACCTCCACTCGGTGCCCGTCGTCCGCCAGACATCGCACCTCCCGGTCGTGGTGGATCCCTCGCGGGCCGTGGCCGAACGCAGCCGCATCCGGCCGCTCTCGCGCGCGGCGCTCGCCGCCGGCGCCGCCGGCCTGATGATCGAGGTCCATAACCGTCCCGACACCGCCTACACCGACCCCGCCCAGACCGTGGACATCCCGACCCTCGAGGGGATCTTCCGGGATCTCGAGGTCTCGGCGGGCTTCGAAGCGCTCGACTCCTGACTCATGTCCGAACCAAGCCTTTCCAGTTCCCCACCTCCCGAAGAAGACTCCGTCGCTTCAGAGGAGTCCGTCACCTCCCCCGAGCCGGCCGATGCGGTCCCGGTCTCCTTCGGGCGGACCCTGCTCCAGTTCTTCGTCATACCCATGGCGGTCGTCGCGCTGGGCGTCGGCATCTTCCTGGGATTCGCCTGGCTGGTCTCCGACGACGCCACCCCGCAGGACTTCCTGCAGCAGATCCGCGCCGGCGGCGCCCACCAGAAGCGGCAGGCGGCGTTCGAACTGGCGAACCGGATCCAGCACGGCGATCCGGAGGACTTCGCCGCTCTCGGGCCCGAGCTGGCCCGGACCTTCGATGACTTCGAGGGCTCCCCGGACGCGTTCGTGCGGCAGTACCTGGCGCTCGCTCTCGGCGCGCTGGCCGAGCCCTCCGCCGCCGCCTCGCTGGTCGGCGCGCTGGAGGATCCGGACGAGACGGTGCGGGTCTACGCCGCCTGGGCGCTTGGCGCGATCGGGGGAACACTGGCGGTGGAGGCGCTCGCCGCCGCCAGCCGGGCCGAGGACGCCGGCGTCCGGACGATGGCGGTCTACGGACTCGGGGCGATCGGCGACGCCGGAGGGACCGAGGCGCTGCGCCGCGCCGTCGAGGATCCGGTTCTGGACGTGCGGGTGAACGCGGTCGTGGCCCTCGCCCGGATCGGCGATCCGGGGGCCGAGGAGCAGCTCCTCGGGATGCTGGAGCCGGCGTGGTGGGACACCGTCCCGGGCATGCTCCCGGGAGAACGCACGCTGGGCCGCCTCTCCGCCGTCCAGGCCGCGGGAATCCTGAACTCCCCCGCCGTCCGCGAGCAGCTCGCCCGGGTCGGAGCGGAGGACCCCAATCTGCGAGTGCGCGAGGCCGCGCTGTCAGCGCTGGATCGCGAGCCGGGGGCTCCCACCGCACCCGCGCCCCGGTGACGAACGGCTGGAAGAAAGACGTTCCCGGTCGGCGCCCTCCCCGCAGTTCCCGCGCGCGGCCCGGGGAGTTGCGCGACCCGCTCGTCCGCCTCGCGGCCGGGGGTTCTCCCGGGGACAGACTTCGCTAGAATCGTCGCTGACTTCGACCTCTCAACCCATCGGATTCATGCCTGACACCCCTCAGTCCCGCCCCGCCGGGGCGCCCCGGCCCGCCGAGCCGGGCGCGACGAAGGAGGGCGGCGGCGCGGACGCCAAGGCGGCGCCCGCCGCCAAGCCCACCCCCCGGAAACCGGCGTCTCCCCGGCCAACACCCGCCGCCCGCGCCGGAGGCCCGGCGCGCGGGGGCGCCAAGCCGGGCGCCAAGGTCAGCCGACGCGAATTCCCGTACCTGGCGCTGGGCTGGAGCATGTTCACGGCCGCGATGGCGGTCGGATTGACGACGGTGGGCCGCTTTCTGTTCCCCAACGTCCTGACCGAGCCCCCCTCGACCTTCACCGCCGGCTTCCCCTCCGACTTCGCGATCGGGGTCGTGGACACCCGCTTCAAGGAGCGGTACCAGGTCTGGATCGTGCGGGACGAGGAGAAGATCTACGCGCTGTCGACGATCTGCACGCACCTCGGGTGCACTCCGAACTGGCTCGAGACCGAGCGCAAGTTCAAGTGCCCCTGTCACGGCAGCGGGTTCTACGCGACCGGGATCAACTTCGAGGGGCCCGCTCCCCGTCCGCTGGAACGGGTGGGAGTGAGCCTCGCCGAGGATGGGCAGCTCCTGATCGACAAGGCCCGCCTGTTCAAGTTCGAAGCGGGCCAGTGGGAGGACTCGGCGTCCTTCCTGCCGATGACCTGAGCCCCACTCACCGGAAACCTCCCACCGAAAAGGCGAGCCCTCTGTGCTGAACAGGATTCTCGACCCCCTGCGCGGGGCCTGGAAGGAAGCGACCGACTCCCAGGTCTGGTCGTCCGTATTCCGCCACGGCAAACCGGTCAGCAACCGGAACCGGGCGCTGGTGATGATGAGCAATGTGTTCCTCCACCTGCACCCCATCAAGTCGCGGAAAGCCGGCATCAAGCTCCGCTACACCTGGTGCATGGGCGGGATCACGTTCTTCCTGTTCCTGGTCCTGACCTTCACCGGTCTGCTCCTGATGTTCTACTACCGGCCCACGGTGGAGTACGCGTACGCGGACATCGTGGACCTTCAGGAGCACGTGCCGCTCGGGATCATGCGGGAGCTTCACCGGTGGGGCGCTCACGCCATGGTGATCACGGTGTGGCTCCACATGCTGCGGGTCTTCATGACCGGCTCCTACAAGCCGCCGCGCGAATTCAACTGGGCGATCGGCGTGATCCTGCTCGTGCTCACGCTGCTGCTGTCGTTCACCGGCTACCTGCTCCCCTGGGACCAGTTGGCGATCTGGGCGATCGCGGTCGGCTCCAACATGGCGCGCGCGACGCCCCTGCTGGGCACCGAGGGACCGCTTTCGGCGTCGCTCACCCTGGGGGACATCGCCCTGGTGAACTCGGGCAACGACGCCCGCTTCGCGCTCCTCGGGGCGCGGTCGGTCGGTCAGCCCACGCTCCTGCGCTTCTACGTGCTCCACTGCGTTGGCCTTCCCCTCGGGGCCGCATTCCTCATGGCGGTCCATTTCTGGCGGGTTCGCAAGGATGGAGGAATCTCGGGACCCATGTAGGTCCGGGGCTCCCTTGCACACTCCCCGACGCCTGACCACGGACGGAAAACATTGATCGCGTTTTTTCAGGATCTGGTGAACTGGGTCTCCGGACCCACGGTTCTGTTCACGGTGACCACGGTCGGCCTCCTGCTGGCCTTCCGCTTCACCCAGGTGTGGTCGAAGCGCGTCGCCAAGGTGACGTTCGCGGTCATCGCGGTCATCTACGCGGCGAGCATGTGGAACCCGAACTTCCTGCTGATCGTCGCCAAGCCCGACAACATCCCGATCACGGGAGTCATCTTCCTGGTCCTGTTCTTCACCTGGTACGCGATGTACCAGGGCCTCGAGAACGACCGGCGAAGCGCTGCGGGGAAGGCGCCGCTCGAGAAGGAAGAGTCGGACAAGGTGTGGGTCTGGCCCGACCTGGTCTACACCGAGATGCTCGCGATGGTCCTGCTGAGCGTCGTGCTGCTGGTGTGGTCCATCGTGCTGGCCGCGCCGCTCGAGCAGCCGGCCAACCCCGCCGACTCGCCGAACCCCTCCAAGGCGCCGTGGTACTTCCTCGGGCTCCAGGAGATGCTGGTCTACTTCGACCCCTGGCTCGCGGGAGTCGTCTTCCCCACGCTGATCATCGTGGGGCTCATCGCCATCCCCTACATCGACACGAACCCGAAGGGGAACGGCTACTTCACCTTCAGGGAACGCAAGGCGGAGATCGCGATCTTCCTCTACGGCTTCCTGATCCTGTGGTGCCTGCTCGTCATTTCGGGCACGTTCCTGCGCGGTCCGAACTGGAACTTCTTCGGGCCTTACGAGTACTGGGATGTCCACCGGGTCGAGCCGCTCCTGAACGTGAACGTCTCGGACTTCTTCTGGGTGAAGCTCCTCGGCCGTCCGCTGCCCTCGGGCGGTTTCTTCGCGGCCCTGCTGCGCGAGTGGCTCGGACTCGTCCTGGTGGGCGCGTACCTGTTCGTCCTGCCCGTCGTGATGTCCTGGCCCAGGGAGAAGCTCCCGCGCGGGTTCCGGTGGCTCAGCCTCCGGAAGTACTACGACAAGATGGGAGCGACCCGCTTCTACATCGGCGTTTCCCTCTTTCTCCTCATGATGAGCCTGCCGATCAAGATGTATCTCCGGTGGGCCTTCAACCTGAAGTACCTCGTGGCGTTCCCCGAGATCTTCTTCAACATCTGACCCGATCGAGTCATCCGTGCCCAAAAAAGTCCTCCCCGGTCACGCCCACGACATAAACCGACTCAACGTCGTCTTCGCCGCCTCGAGCGTCGTCCTGCTCGGTTCGACGCTGTGGATGATCTGGGCCGACTACGCCCGGGAGTGGAAGGACTACCAGCGCGAGTTCGTGCAGATGGAGCGCGACCTGACGGTTCGGCAGATGCAGGAGGCTCAGCAGGGGATCGACCAGGCGGAGTTCCAGCGGGTCACGACCCAGCTTGCGGAAGCCGAGGCCGCCCTCGCCACGAACGAGGAGGCGATCTCCGCGCTGGAAGCGGAAATCGCCGATCTGGATACCGAGCGGACGCTGGCGGACATCCGGGAGCGCGAGCTCAAGGCGCTCTACGACTCCCAGAAGTTCTTCTTCGAGGAGACCCGCGAGCGGGGCGTTCCCCTGGGTCGCGCCGTCTCCGAAGAGGAGTTCACGACGCTCGAGGCCAACTTCTTCGAGGCGCGCGATCTCCGGATCGCCTTCGACTTCGACCTCGCCGCCCGGCGGGCGGATCTGCGGGAAGCGCGGGCGGCCGTCACCGAGCTGGCGGGCGAACGCGAACGCCTCTCGCAGGCGGTCGTCCTCGCGCAGATGAAGCTGGACTCGATCGCCGACAACTTCCCCAACACGTTCCGCAACCTGCCGATGCTCGACTTCATCGACCCCTCGATCGAGGTGCGGCAGGTGCTGGTGGCGAACGTTACGGAGGATCTGAACTTCGCCCAGGTTTCGCGCATCGACCGGTGCCAGACCTGTCACCTCGCGATCGACAACCCGGAGTACGTGGACGCTCCCCAGCCGTTCACGACCCACCCCGACCTGGAGACCTACGTCGCGCGCGATTCAGCGCACCCGGTCGACAACTTCGGCTGCACCTCGTGCCACCTCGGACGCGGCCGCAAACTGAGCTTCACCGGCGCCACCCACACGCCGGAATCGCTCGAGGAAGAGCACGACTGGGTCGAGGCCTACGGCTGGAAGGAAGACCACTACTGGGACAGCCCGATGTATCAGGCGGCCCTTACCGAATCGGGTTGCATCAAGTGCCACCGGGACCAGGTCTTCATCCCCCGCGCCCAGCATCTGAACCAGAGCCGGCTGACCTACGAGCTGGCGGGATGCTGGGGATGCCACAACACCGCCGGCTACGAGGACAAGCGCAACCGCGGACCCTCGCTGGAGAAGATCGCCTCCAAGACGAACCGCGACTTCGTGACGCGCTGGGTCCGGGATCCCAAGGCCTTCCGGCCGTCGACCTGGATGCCGACGTTCTGGAACCTCGACAACAACCCGGACTCCGAACTGGCCGCCCGGAACGACACCGAAGTCGCGGCCATCGTCGAGTACGTCTTCGAGAACTCCTCCGAAGGAGCGGACTACGCCGCGCCCCCGGCGGGAAACGCCGCCCGCGGCGAGACCCTGCTGAACACCGTCGGCTGTCTTGGCTGCCACCTGGTGGATGAGCAGGACTACGCCGAGGCCAGCATCTACCGTCGTCGCGGACCGGCCCTCACCGGCGCCGGCTCCAAGCTGGACCCCGGCTTCCTCTACGAGTGGGTCCGGGAGCCCCGGCACTACTGGGACGAGACCTTCATGCCGAGTCTGCGGCTGACGAACCAGGAAGCCGCCGACATCACCTCCTTCCTGCTCGCGTCCGAGGCGCCCGCGTTCGAGGCGATGGCGGTCCCCGCCGCCGAACCGGCCGAGCTGGACTCCATCACGCTCGAGTTCCTCCGGACCGGCCTGCCGGACCGGCTCGCCAGGGAGCAGCTCGCCGGGATGTCGGAGCAGGAGAAACTCCTGTATTCGGGGGAGGGGCTGATCCGCCGCTACGGCTGCTTCGGCTGCCATGACATCGCCGGGTTCGAGAACGCCCAGAAGATCGGCGTGGACCTCTCCACCTGGGGCTCCAAGATGGTGACGAGGCTGGACTTCGGCTACGTCGACATCCCGCACACCCGTCAGGCGTGGCTGGAGCAGAAGCTCGCCGAGCCGCGCAGCTACGACCGGGGCAAGGTCCGGACTCCGGGCGAGAAGCTCCGGATGCCGCAGTTCGGCTTCACCCCCGAGGACAGCCAGCACATCGTCCGCACGGTGCTCGGCCTGGTGCGGGACGAGTTCCCGATGGATGGCGTCAAGACGCTCTCGGCCGCCGAAGCGGTCGCCGAGGAAGCCCGGGTCCTCATCCACAACTACAACTGCCGGGGCTGTCACCTGATCGACGGCGAAGGCGGCGGGATCTACGAAACGCTCGAGGACGAGGGCATGCGTCCGCCGAACCTGAACACCCAGGGGCGGCGCACCCAGGCGGACTGGCTCTACCACTTCCTGCGCGAGCCGGACGAGGTCCGGTTCTGGATGGAGACCCGGATGCCGACGTTCGAGCTCACTCCCGAAGAGGCGAACACGCTGGTGAGCGGCTTCCTCGCCATGGACGGCGCCCAGCCCTTCGACGTCGAGGGCGAGCGGGTCTACACGCCGGAAGAACTCCGCGTGGGGGCGGTCCTGCTGGATCAGCTCCAGTGCGAGCGCTGCCATATCGCCTCGGCCGCGGGCACGATGGAAGCCTCCCAGCTCGCCCCGTCGTTCCGGCTGGCGGAAGAGCGGCTCACCCACGACTGGATCGTGGACTGGCTGGTCGATCCCCAGCACATCACCCCCGGGACCCAGATGCCGCAGTTCTGGCCTGTAGACCAGGACGGAACCCGGCTCTCGCCGCTCCCGGACATCCTCGACGGGGACCCGATGGCCCAGATGCGGGCGGTCGCGTCCTACATCATGAAATACGACCGATGAGCGTCCCGCATCACCGGGACGCCCCCGTCGGTCCGTCGGCCGGCGCGCCGGTCGGCGAACGATGACCGCCCCCGCCCTCCGGGATCCGGGCGCGGCGCTCCAGGAGACTCCGCATGGCCGATGAACCGAGCGTGAAGCGGGGCGGCTTCGAGGGAGCCGCCATGGGGATCGTCATCTGGGCGATCGTCCTGCTCTCGGTGATCTTCTTCCTGCGCTACGGAGTGCCCGAGCTGGCTTCCGACCGGGACTACCTGGACACGCTCTACTACGTGATCCTCGGGATCACCGGAGCGGCCTACATCCTCTACCAGCTCGCCCTCGGGCTGGTGATCTACCGCTACCGGGGCGACCGGCCGGGCGCCACGTGGAGCCACTGGCACGAGAGCCACAAGCTCGAGCTCGCCTGGACGCTGGGAACCGCCGTGATCCTGATCCCGGTGGTGTTCACCGGGCTCGCCTACTGGGACCGGGTCAAGGGCCCGGCGCCGGAGGGCGCCGTCACGGTGATGGCCGTGGGTGCGCAGTTCCAGTGGGACTTCCAGTACCCCGGCGAGGACGGCGCCTTCGGCCGGTACGACCCGCAGCTCTACGCGATCGACAACCAGATCGGTCTGGACGAGAGCGACCCGGCGGCGGCCGATGACTGGGTGCTGACGAATCAGCTCGTGCTCCCGGTCGGTCAGCCGGCGCGCATCATGATGCGGTCCAAGGACGTGCAGCACGCGTTCTTCCTTCCCAACTTCCGCGTGAAGCAGGATCTGGTCCCCGGGATGATGACCGAGGTCTGGTTCACTCCGGTCAAGACCGGCAGTTACGAAATCGCGTGCGCCGAGCTCTGCGGACTCGGGCACTACCGCATGCGGGCCTTCCTCGAGGTGATGGAGGAAGCCGACTACCAGGAGTGGTGGGCGGCCAACGCGCCCGCCGCGCCCTGACGAACGCCTGAGCGCCGCTCAGGACATCCCCCCCGGAAGCAACACCGAAGACCCCACCCGGACCGAACGGAGAGACACGGATGGCTCACGCCAAAGAGAGCTTCATCAGCAAGTACGTCTTCAGCTTCGATCACAAGATGATCGGCAAGCAGTACTTCACGCTGGCCATGATCATGGGGTTCATCGGCGGGATCCTCGCCGTCCTGATCCGCCTTCAGCTCGGGTTCCCCTCGAAGCCCTGGCCGTTCCTCGAGAACCTGTTCCCGGTGGGGATGGCCAGCGGGATCATGACCCCCGAGTTCTACGTGTCGTTGTTCACCATGCACGGCACGATCATGGTCTTCTTCCTGCTCTCGCTGCTGCCCGTCAGCGGCTTCGGCAACTTCCTGATCCCCCTGCAGATCGGCGCGCGGGACATGGCGTTCCCGTTCCTGAACATGCTCTCCTTCTGGACGGTGGTTCCGGGGGCGATCATCATCATCATCTCCTTCTTCGTGGAAGGCGGCGCCGCCGCCTCCGGGTGGACCGCCTACCCGCCGCTGTCGGCGATCCGCAGCGCGATTCCCGGCTCCGGCGCCGGGCAGACGCTGTGGCTCATCGGGATGGTCTTCTTCGTGGCTTCGTTCACGATGGGGGGCCTCAACTTCGTCGTCACGATCCTGAACCTGCGCACCAGGGGGCTCCGGATGATGCGGATGCCCCTGACCACCTGGGCGCAGTTCGTGGTCGGCATCCTGGGTCTGCTGTCGTTCCCGGCGCTCGCCGCCGGCGCCCTCCTGCTGCTGTTCGACCGGTCGCTGGGCACCAGCTTCTTCCTCCCCGCCGGGATCTTCATCGGCGACACGCTGATGCCGCACGAGGGCGGAACGCCGCTCCTCTGGCAGCACCTCTTCTGGTTCCTCGGCCACCCCGAGGTCTACATCATCATGTTGCCGGCGATGGGGTTCACCTCGGACATCCTCGCCACGTTCTGCCGCCGGCCGATCTTCGGTTACCGCTCGATGGTCTACGCCATCATGGCGATCGGCGGCCTCAGCTTCCTGGTCTGGGGCCACCACATGTTCGTGAGCGGCATGAGCCCCTTCCTCGGCAGCCTGTTCGTGGTGACGACGCTCGCGATCGCGGTCCCGTCGGCGGTCAAGGCCTTCAACTGGCTGTTCACGATCGTGCGGGCGCGGATCCGCTTCACGACCGCCGCGCTCTTCGGGCTGGGCGTCGTGTCGCTGTTCGTGACCGGCGGCCTGACCGGAATCTTCCTCGGCACGAACGCCACGGACATCCAGCTCCACGACACCTACTTCGTGGTGGGGCACTTCCACTTCATCATGGCGGGGGCCGGCCTGTTCGGGGCCTTCGCGGCCGTCTATTTCTGGTACCCCAAGATGTTCGGCCGGCTGCTCAGCGAGCGGCTCGGGAAGATCCACTTCTGGATCACTTTCGTCGCCTACTACGCGGTCTTCTTCCCGATGCACTACCTGGGCGTGTCGGGAATGATGCGGCGGATCTATGACCCGAACGTCTACGAGTACCTCCAGCCGCTGCAGCCGGTGAACCTGTTCATCACGATCGCCGCGTTCGTGCTCTTCGCCGGCCAGTTGCTGTTCCTCTGGAACTACTTCGCGAGCATGCGCAGCGGACGCGAGGCCAGCGGGAACCCGTGGGATTCCGCCGGACTCGAGTGGTCGACCCCGGCGAAGCCCGGACACGGCAACTGGGAAGGCGAGATCCCCGAGGTCCACCGCTGGCCCTACGAATACAGCCGGCCCGGCGGCAAGCGCGATTTCGTCACCCAGTGGGAGAACTGAGCTTCCGGTGACCGGGACGAAGGAAGCGCTGGAGCAGTGCGCGGCATGAACGCCCTTGCGCCCGGCGCCGCCGCCTCAACCGAGACCGGCGCGGATCGCCGGCAGGTGAACCGGCTGGGCCTGCTGGTCGGGCTCGGCGGCATCACGATGCTGTTCGCCGCCTTCACCTCCGCCTACATCGTGCGGAGCGGGGGCAGCGACTGGGCGCCGCTCGAACTGCCCCCGATCCTCTGGCTGAACACGCTGCTGATCGTGGCGAGTTCGGGAACGCTGGAGGCCGCGCGGCGGTCGTTCGCCGCCGGCCGCCTGCCCTCGTTCCGGTCGTGGAGCGCGGCGACGGCCGCCCTCGGGACCGGCTTTCTGGCCGGGCAGTACGCCGGCTGGCTCCAGTTGAACGAAGCCGGCGTGTTCCTTCAGAGCCATCCGAAGAGCAGCTTCTTCTTCGTTCTCACCGGCGTCCACGGCGTCCACCTGGTCGCCGGAGTCATCGCGCTGCTCGTGCTGTTCGGCCTGGCGGCGGCCGGAAGACTGGTCCCGGGGCGGAGCGACGCCCCGGCGCTGACCGCCATCTACTGGCATTTCACCGGCGGCCTGTGGGTCTACCTGCTGGCCGTCCTTTCCCTGCTTGGCTGACCCAATGCGGCTGTTGACAGGATCCACGGCGGGAACCACGAGGAGGAGCCCATGAGCCAGACCGCGATCGCCCAGGCGGACTGGGGCGGCGGCGCCAGTCCGTTCGGCGTGACGTGGCAGAAGATGATGATGTGGTTCTTCATCGTCACCGACGCGCTGCTGTTCGCCGGCCTCCTCGTCAGCTATGGCGTCGTGCGGATCGCGACGGGAAGCTGGCCCGCGCAGTCCGAAGTCTTCAGCCTGACTTACATCGCCATCATGACGTTCGTGCTGATCACCTCGTCGGCGACCATGGCGTGCGCCGTCAAGGCGGCCGAGCTGGAGCGTCCGGCGATCGCCGCCCGGTGGCTGTGGCTCACGATCGTGGGCGGCTTCGGCTTCCTCGGCATGCAGGCGTACGAATGGACGGTCTTCATCCAGGACGGCGGCGGGATCACCGCCAATCCCTGGGGCGCCCCGGTGTTCAGCCAGTTCTTCTTCGTGATCACCGGCTTCCACGGATTCCACGTCCTGACCGGCGTCACGATTCTGCTGGTGGTCGCGATCCGGGCGGCCATGGGGAAATACTCTGCGGCCGGCATCGAGAACGCCGGCCTCTACTGGCACTTCGTGGACCTGGTCTGGGTCTTCGTCTTCGCCCTCTTCTACCTGGTGTAGCCCCATGTCGAGCGACGCCCACCCCTACCGCTTCTACTGGATCCTCTGGGTCGTGCTCCTGAGCGTCACCCTGCTCATGATCGCCATCGAAGGCGCTTCCCTGCCGGCGGCCCTCGCGGTCGTGCTGCTCCTGTTCGGATCGGCGATCAAGGCCACCCTGATCATCTTCTACTACATGCACCTGAAGTTCGAGCACATGGCGCTCATCCTGACGGTCCTCACCGGGCTCTTCGTGACGAGCATCCTCATGTTCGTGCTCCCGGCCTACGACGGCTTCCACATGCTGGCGAGCGCCGTCGGTTCCTGACCCGGTGTCCACCTCCTCGTTCTCTCTGCGCGCCGCGGCGCTCCTCGGCGTCGTCGCAGCGATCCAGGGGATCGCGCCCGATGTCGCCACCGCCCAGTGCTCGATGTGCGTGACCGCGCTCGAGCAGAACCCGGAGGCGGCGGCCGGCTTCAACCGGGCGATCCTGTTCCTGCTGGCCATGCCCTACGCCGTCTTCGGCTCGCTGGCGGGGTACGTCGTGCTCTCCCGCCGTCGGCGGGCGGCGCGCAGCCAGCCGGAAGCGGCCGCCAGGCCGGCGGGGGCCCAGGCCCTTCCGGACGGGGCTCTCCCCGAAGCGACCTGAGCCGGCGGCGCTGAGCCGCCCCGGGGCGGCCCCGCCCGACGCCCTACTCGTCGGTCCGCAGCGCGTAGTAGCCGTTCCGGGTGCGCGCCGTAAGGCCGTCGCGGCCCCGGACGCGGACCCGCACCTCGCGCCAGGAGCCGTCGCGCTCGGCGTTGCTCGGGACGTAGGCCAGCCGGTACTGCGCGTGGAGGTCCTCTTCGATCTGCCGGAAGCTGCCGATCAGATCCCCGGTTCGCTCGGGAAAGAGCGCCTGCCCCCCGGTCTCCGAGGTCAGCCGCCGGAGGAAGCGCTTGTTCACCCGCGCGCCGTTCCCTTCGAATCCGATGGCGTAGACCACCGCATCGGTCATCCGCGCCGCCTCGATGGCGTCGCCGGCGCTCAACTCGCTGCCGAAGCCCATGGCCCGGGAGTCATCGCCGTCGGTGAAGATCAGGAGCGCCTTCCGATCCCCGTCCGCGAAGTGCAGGCGCTCGAGCGCCATGATCGACGCGTCATACAGGGCGGTCGGACCGAGGGGGTTGAGCGCCAGTATGCTGGACGTCAGCCGACGACGGTCTTCGGTGAACTCGGAACTGAACCGGACGCGGTCGTTGAACTCGCCGATCATGGCGCGGTCGCCTTCCCACAGCCGGTCCACGAAGGTCGCCGCCGCCTCCTTCACGTAGTCGAGGCTCGCCCGCATGCTCAGCGAGGCGTCGAGGAGCACGATGAGCGTGAGAGGGGCGGCTTCGGCGGCGAAGAAGGTGAGCTCCTGCCGCGCCCCATCCTCGAAGACCTCGAAGTCGGAAGCCTCGAGCCCGGAGACGAAGCGCCCCCGGTCGTCCGTCACCGAGACGCCCAGGCTGACAGCCCCGACCTGCACCTGGATGCGGAAGGGATCCTGCCCCTCCTGGCCCGCCGCGGGCATCGCAACGAGGGCCGCGATCACGGCGCCGGCGAACGCCGCCACCCCGCTCCGCGGGACCGCCGGCCGCCTCGGGGTCGGCCCGCATCCATGAGAAGGCGTCAGGTCTCGATCATCCACAGTGGCTGGCTCCGTGCTCGTTCGGCGGGGCGGAGCAGACATTGTGCCGGCTTCCCGCGCCGTGGCGCCACCCCCCGGGGCGCAGACCGTCGCACGCAAGATCCCGGCCACCGGCGCCCCTCGCCCGCCCGGTTTGCCCCGTTCGCCGCGCCGTCCTAAAATTCGTGGCTCCGGGGGCGTCATCGCCCCTGTGCGACCGCGCTCCGCCGCATCCGGTCCGGGCCCTGAAGCCGCGGTGCGGCGCTGGTTCCATCTGTCCGGGCGGCGGACCGCCCGAGTTTCATTCCCTCCCCCAGATCCCCCACGGAGGTTCCATCTCAGTCACCATGGTCCCGACAGCCTCTCAACTCGCGCTCCGCGCTTTCCTTCTGCTGCCCGCCACCGGGCTGCTCCTCGCCGGATGTGGCGGGGGCGACGATTCCGGATCGGACGCCGCCATGCCCGCTCCGGTCGCGATGACCACCGTGGATCCGGCGACCGCCGGGACGATTACCGGCAGGGTCATGTTCGACGGCGAGGTTCCGCCGGCCGACGCGATCCAGATGGCCGCCGATCCCAACTGCGCCCGGATGCATGACTCCGCGGTCATGACCGAGTTCGTGGTCACCGACGCGGAGGGCAACCTCCAGAACACCTTCTTGTACATCAAGGAGGGCCTCGAGGACATGCGGTTCCCGACCCCGACGGAGCCGGTGGTTCTCAACCAGGAAGGCTGCATCTACCTGCCGCACGTCTTCGGAATCCAGGTCGGACAGCCGCTGAACATCCTGAACAGCGACCAGACCCTCCACAACATCCACGCGACCCCGAGCGCGAACCAGGAGTTCAACATCGGCCAGCCGGTCCAGGGCATGAGCACCACCCGCACCTTCGATTCGGTCGAGGTCATGGTGCCGTTCAAGTGCGATGTCCATCGCTGGATGAACAGCTACGTGGGCGTGCTGGACCACCCCTACTTCGCGGTCAGCGGCCCGGATGGCTCGTTCACGATCGGCAACGTCCCGCCGGGGACCTACCTGCTCGGCGCCTGGCACGAGCGCTACGGCGAAATGGACGTGGAGGTCACGGTGCCTCCGTCCGGCGCCGGCGAAGCCAGCTTCACCTTCACCCCGCCGACCGAGGAATAGGACCAGCAGCAACCCCTGTCCCGGAGCGGCGGCGCCACTCCGGGACGGGCGCCGCCGCTACACTCGCGGACATGGTCCCCGCGTCGGCGCCGGAAGCCTCGGGCGACGAAATCACCGGCTCGACCACCGTCTTCTCCGGCAGCCTGTTGCGCGTGCGCGTTGAACAGGTCCTGACCCCGGCGAACGCCGGGGCGCCGAGGCGGACGGTCCGCCGCGAGACCGTGGCGCACCCCGGAGCGGTGGCCGTCGTGGCCGTCACCAGGGCCGGCGAGCTCGTCCTGGTGCGCCAGTACCGGCACGCGGCGCGGCGTCACCTGCTCGAGATTCCGGCGGGAACGCGCGAGCCCGGCGAGCGACCGGAGGAAACGGCGCTCCGCGAGCTCCGGGAAGAAACCGGATACAAGGCCGAGTCGCTCCATCCTCTCGGCTCGTTCTTCACCGCCCCGGGCTACTGCACCGAGGAGATCTTCCTCTTCCGGGCGGAGGGCCTGACCGCCGGAACGCCCGACCCGGACCCCGGGGAGGACATCGAGGTCGTGCTTCTCGCGCTTCCCGAGGCGCGCCGCCGGCTGCGGGACGGAGAATTCCGGGACGCGAAGACGCTCGCCGGGCTGGCGGCGCTGTTCCTGGGGAAGGAGGAAGCCGCATGACGCTCTCCCGGTTCCGGCCGCTGCGATGCGCCGGCCTGGCGGTCGGTCTGGCCCTGGCGCTCGGAAGCTGCGCCGAGCGGCCCGAACCGCCGGTTCCGGGCGGAATCGCTCCCGGCTTCGAACTGCTCGACATGGAGGGCCAGCCGCACCGGCTGGCGGACTTCGCCGGGCGGGTCGTGGTGCTGAACTTCTGGGCCACCTGGTGTCCTCCGTGCGTCGAGGAGATGCCCTCGCTCCAGCGCCTCGAGGACCTGCTGGAGGAGGAGGGCCTGTCGGTCGTGGCCATCTCGGTCGACGAACGCCTCGCCGACGTCCCCGCCTTCGTCGAGGAGCACGAACTGCGTTTCCTGGTTCTCCACGATCTGGGGAAGCGGGTCTCGCGCCGCTACGAGGTGTTCCAGTTTCCCGAGACCTGGATCATCGGTCGGGACGGCCGTCTGGTCTCCCGGGTGATCGGCGCGCGGGACTGGTCGGCGCCCGCCTCGCTCCGCGTCTTCCGTGACCTGCTCTCGCCGGAGGCCGCGTCCCCCGCCACCTCGGCGGGCGCGAACTGAACGCGAGCTACAATAAAGGGTTGCAAAGAGCCCGGCTCACGGGCTCCCGGAGCGCTGTAACCCGAACTCCGACGAGGCCGTCGGAGCGCGCGGCGCTCCGGCTTGAGCGTTCACCCGCGCGCGTAGGGGGAGGAACCCGTTGAAGATCGAAGAGTCCAGCCCTTTCATGCAGGTCAACGCCGTCGCCCAGCGGGTGCGCCAGTTGACCCTCGGCTCGGCGGCGCGAGTCAAGACGAACTCCCGCCGGCCGACGGCCATCGCGCTCACCGAGCTCCGGGCGGGAAAGATCGAGGTCTACGACCCGGCGGAGGCCGAGGCGATCCTCGCCGATCCCTCCGAGAGCGAAGAGGCGGACCCCGGCGCCGTCGAGGCGGCGCGCGAGGGCTTCGAGGAAATCTTCGACGACGCCGTCCCCGAGCCCGCCGCCGAAGAAGCCTGATCCCGGCGACGGACGGGCGCCTGTTCGCGGCGCCCGGTCCCGTCAGCGACCGGTCCCGGCGCAGCGCCGATTCCCCGGCGCATCCCGACGCTCCCGGCGTCTGAGGGGGACGCGTCCATGAAGATCCCGTCGCGCGGACCGCTGGGGGAGAGCGGCCGGATCGGAGAGATCGACGTTCTCCGCGGGTTCGCGCTGCTCGGCATCCTGGTCGTGAACATCCAGGCCTTCGCGATGCCGACGCCGGCGCTCTTCAACCCAACCGCATATGGGGACCTGGAAGGGGGCAACCTGGCGGTCTGGCTCGCCACCCGGATGCTCGCCGAACAGAAGTTCATGGGCATCTTCTCGATGCTGTTCGGCGCCGGGATCGTCCTGATGGCGCAGCGCGCGGAACCGGGGGGAGGCGGGCGGCGCATCCACTACCGGCGCATGAGCCTGCTGGCGGGTATCGGCCTGCTCCACGCCTACCTGCTGTGGGCCGGCGACATCCTGTTCCTCTACGCGGTGTGCGGGATGCTCGTCTACCCGCTCCGGCGCCAGCCCCCGGGCCGCCTGCTCCTCCTGGGAACCGCCCTCCTCGCGGTCGCCTCGGCGTACTCCATCGCCTCGGGTCTGTCGCTTCCCTACTGGCCGGAAGAGCTCCGGGCCAGCGTGACCGCCGAGGCGTGGCGCCCCACCGCCGCCGTTCGGGGCGAAGAGCTCGCCGCCTACCGTGGCGGCTGGCTCGAAGCGCAGCCGCTGCGGAGCGCTCAGGCGCTGGAGTTCCAGACATTTCTCCTGCTCACCTGGGGGCTCTGGCGCGCCGGCGGGATGATGCTGCTCGGGATGGCGCTGTTTCGCTTCGGGGCGTTCGGCGCCTCCGGCTCGGCGCGCCTCCACGCGGCGCTGATCGCGGGCGCGGCGGTGATCGGTTTCCCGCTGCAGGCGTACGGCCTCTGGCTCGACTTCGCGGGCGGCTGGCCGCTCGCGTCGCTCTTCCTCGGGGCGCAGTTCGTCTACTGGCCCAGCGTGGTGGTGAGTCTCGGCTACGTCTCGGCGGTCATGCTGGCCTGCCGGACCGCGGCGCTCCGGTGGGTCACCGTTCCGCTCGCGGCCGTCGGGCGGACCGCGCTGACGAACTATCTGCTCCAGACCATCCTCTGCACGACGGTGTTCTACGGCCACGGCCTTGGCTGGTTCGGCTCGGTGGACCGGGTGGGGCAGTCCGGCGTGGTCGCGGCCGTCTGGGCCATCCAGCTCGCGGCTTCATCGCTGTGGCTCCGGTGGTTCCGTTTCGGCCCGGCGGAATGGGCCTGGCGGGCTCTCACCTACGGCATCCGCCCCCCGATGCGGCGGACGCCCGCCGCCTGAGCTCGCGGCCCCGCGTCGGGCATACTCTGTGGCCATGAGTGAGACCCCCATCACCGCCCGCCGGCTTCGCACGCTCGGCATCCTCGCGATCCTGACGGCGCTGGCGCCGACCGCGGCGACAGCGAAGCCCGAAGCCCGCATCCGCTGGGAGCGGATGTGCCAGATCCGGGCGGACAAGTTCGATCTCATCCTGCCGGAGGCGATGCGCGAGAACTCCGTGGACATGTGGATCACGGTGATGAAGGAGGGCCTCCGCGACCCGCTCTGGGAGGACCTCGGGCGCGGCTACATCGGAAACATCGGCTACTACATCTTCACCGACCGCGGCGGCGACCGGATCGAACGCGTCGCCATCGGCGTCTCCGGCTACAAGCTGGAGAAGTGCGGGGTCTACGACGAGGTGCTCTCCGGGGTCGATCTCGCCGCCTTCGTCGCGGAACGCGACCCGCAGCGCATCGGCGTCAACATGTCGCGGAGCATCGGCGCCGCCGACGGCCTGTCGCACACGAGCTGGCTCCACCTGCGGGAGACGCTGGGCGAGCCCTACGCCGACCGGATGGTCTCCGCGGAGAAACTGATCTCGGACTTCCGCTCCCGGCGGGTGGCGAGCGAGATCGTCGCCTTCGGCGAGGCCGGCGAGTGGTCCCGGAAGATCGCCGAGCGGGCGTTCTCCAACGAGGTCATCACGCCGGGAATCACCGCGCTCGAGGACGTGGCGTGGTGGATCGAGGAACGGCTTCTCGAAAACGGCTTCGGAACGTCCTTCGGGCTGCCCTCGATCTACATCACCGGCCCCAACGGAATCGAGGCCACATCAAACGAGCGGATCATCCAGCGCGGCGATCTGCTGATGATCGACTGGGGAGTCGGCTACCTGAACTTCTTCACCGACATGAAGCGGATCGCCTATGTCCTGAAGGACGGCGAGACCGCCGCCCCACCGGGGATCCAGAACGCCTTCGACCGCGGGCGCGCCGCGCGGGACGTGATCCGGCGAACGATCCGGCCGGGACCGACCGCCGGCGCCATGCTGGAACGACTGGGCGAGGCCCTGACCGAGGCGGGCTTCCAGATGATCGAGTTCAACCAGCCCACCGACGATGACACGACGGACGTCGTCGTCGGGTGCCACTCCGTCGGGAACCTCGGCCACGGCATCGGCCCCTCGATCGCCTGGTTCAACCCGACCCGGCTGGAGTACGAGATCAGGCCCACCAACATGTTCGCGATCGAGCTGTTCGCCTATACGAAAGCCGAGGAGTTCGGCGGGGCCAAGGTCCGCATCCCGCTCGAGGACGACGCGATCGTGACGGAACGCGGCGTCGAGTGGTTCTACCCGGCGAACGACCGGATCCTGCTGATCCGATAAGGAGACCTCCATGCGCCGACTCAGCGCCCTTCTCACGGCTGTCCCCCTCGCGACGCTCCTGGTCGCCGCCGGCGCGGCGGGAGTGGCCGAGGCCGTCCAGCTTCGCAGCCAGTCGGAACTCACCGCCGCCGACGCCGATCCCGGCTTCCGGATCACGCTGGATCATCTCGGCGGCGGACCCCGCGTCTTCGGGCTCGCGCCCCGCGACCTGCGCTGGTCGCCGGACGGGGAGACCCTCTACTTCCGCTGGCGCGAGGACCCCGAGCCCGGCCAGTTGCCCGCCGACGATCCGTGGTTCGCGGTGGGCGCCGACGGCGCCGGCCTGATCCAGCTCGGGGAGGACGGCATCCGCGCCGTTCCGGGATCGGACCTCGTCCGGTCGGGCGACGGGAGGGTCGCCGCCTGGACCCGCGAGGGCGACCTCTTCGTGTGGACTCCCGAAGCGGGCGCCCGGCCGGTGTTCGCCGGGGCGCGGAACGTGGGAGCGGTCCGGGTCCGGCCGGACGGGTCGGCGGTCCTGTTCGCCACCTCGGGCCTCTCCGCGAACGCGTCGGAGCACGGGGACCTGTGGGAGTTCCGGACGGATTCCGGGCTCGTTCGGCAGGTCGCCGTGGTGGTCCCCGAAGAGAAGGACCCCGAGGGTCAGGAGGCCTGGCTCGAGGAGCAGCAGCAGGAACTCCTCGGAGTCGTGCGGGACCGGAAGGCGCGCGAGGAGCGCCAGCAGGACCTCCGCCGCATGCGCCGCGCCGCCGGACCCCAGGCGATTCCGGTCCCGGAAGGCGAGCGGGCCCTGGACCTGCGGCTGTCTCCTGACGGGAAGTTCGTGGTCTTCCGCGCCCGGAAGGACCCGCCGAAGGCGGACCGCACCGCCTTCATGGAGTTCGTCAACCTGAGCGGCGAGGCCACCGCGAAGGACGCCCGGCCCAAGGTGGGCGAAGCGCTTCCCTCCTGGCGCATGGGCGTCGTCGCGGTGGACCCCGGAGTGCGTCCCGAGGACATCGAGGTCCGCTGGGTGGATGACGGAATCGAAGAGGACACGGTGATCCACGGACCCGACTGGAGCCCGGACGGACTTCAGGCGGCGGTCCAGATCCTCTCGATGGACCACAAGCAGCGCTGGGTCGGCCTGCTCGACATCGAGGCCGGGACGGTCCGGACCCTGGACCACCAGACCGAGGAGGCCTGGATCGGGGGACCGCTGGTCGTCGGCCGGTGGTCTCCCGGCTACCTCGAGTGGCTTCCCGACAGCCAGGCCTTCGCCTTCGGCTCCACCGCGAGCGGCTGGGCCATGCTGCTGCTCGCCAACATCGACGGGGAAGTCATGCCGCTCACGCGGGGGGCGTTCGAGGTGCGCCGCGCCGAGCTGGCGCCCGGCGGCGACGCCTTCCTCGTCACCACCAGCCGCGAACACCCCGGCGAGGAGCACCTCTACCGGCTGCCGGCGCGCGGGGGCGAACTCGAACAGATCACCGGCGGCGAGGGGATGCACACCTGGGCGGTCTCACCGAAGGGCGACCGGGTGGGGGCGGTCAGCCAGTCGCTCACCGAACTGGGCGACCTGTACCTGATGGACGTCGCGGCGGGCGCCGAACCGCTGCGGATCACGAAGAGCGGGACGGACGCCTTCTTCCGGGTCGCCTGGGCCGACAGCGACATCGTGGAGTACGACCTGCCCGATGGCGCCACCGCCTGGGCCCGGATCTGGGACCCGCCTCCGGGCGCGACCCGGGGAGCGATTCCCGCGGTGGTCTACGCCCACGGGTGCGGCGAGTGCGCCCAGGCGGTGGTCAAGGGATGGGGCCGCCTGGGAAGCATCGCCTACGCCAACTTCCTGATCCAGCAGGGCTACGCGGCGGCCTCGGTGGACTACCGGGGCAGCTCGGGCTACGGACACGCCAACCGGACCTACGCCTACCGGCAGATGGGCGTCTCGGACATCGACAGCGCCCTGCCCCTGCTCGACCTGCTGGTCGAGGACTACGGCGTCGCCCGAAACCGCATCGGGGTCTACGGCGGTTCCTACGGGGGGTTCTTCACGCTGATGTCGCTCTTCCGCCACCCGGGCGCCTACGCCGCCGGCGTGGCGCTCTACCCGGTCACCGACTGGGTCCACTACAACCAGGGCTACACCAGCCGCATCCTGAACGGGAGCCAGCTCGACGACGAGGAGGCCTACCGCGTCTCCAGCCCGGTGTACTACGCCGACGGACTCTCCGACGCGCTCCAGATCCAGCACGGCCTGGTGGACGGGAACGTCCAGATCCAGGACTCGTTCCGGCTGGCGCAGATCCTCATCGAGAAGCAGAAGGACTTCGACCTGGTCGTCTATCCGGTGGAGGACCATGGCTGGGACGAGATCCCGACGCGCCGCGACAGCTACCGACGGATGACGGAGTTCTTCGACCGTCACCTGCGGGGTGACGCTCCCGCGCCCCGGGAGACCGAGGACCCGCGGCGGTAGAAGAAGACCCGGCAGAAGACCCGACAGAAGACCCGGTTGGGCCCGCCGCCGTCAGAACCAGCGGCGGCGGAACCGGTTGTTGACGACGTTGTTGAAGATGGATCCGAAGCGGAATTCGAACCCCACTTCCATCCGGTAGTCGAAGTCCGTCGGCCGCTGCTGAAGGCGCAGGAGCGCCTCGGCGTCGGTGGCGTCCTCGGCGGCCAGGTAGATCTGGTCGTTGACCGAGGAGACGTTGCCGGACACCTCGAGCGAAAGCCCCCGGAAGATCCGGAACTCGAGGTCTCCGCCCACGGAGAGCAGCCGCTGGTTCATGTCGTGCAGGAAGTGCGAGCCGCGAACGTTCACCGAGGCGTTGCCCCACGGCTGGCGCTGACTGAACCGCACCTCCATCCCCTGCTCCCAGCGTGTCTCCTCGGTCTCGCCGTAGATCGTCGTCTCCACGTAGTCCCGGTACGCGGGCCCGATCGTGTAGTAGAAGGTGAAGCTGCGGCGGGTGGCTTCCTCGTAGGGGAAGACGCTGTACTCGAGGGCCGACCGGACCTCGACGCGCAGGTCCTGGTTGTAGGTGACGTTTCTGGCGGTGTTCGTGTCGAGCCCCACGGACCAGTGGTCCAGCAGCGCGTAGACGATCCGCGAGTTGACGTTCCACCCGGTGCGGGTGTCCTCGAAGGTTCCGTCGGAGAGCTCGATCCGGAGCCGGTCGTTCTCGACCTGGCCGGAGAAACGGATCCGCCATTCCGGGGTGACCCGTGACGCCGAGAAGCCGCCCTCGAGGCTCGTTCGCCGCTCGCTGGTCTCGCCGTCGATCCCCACTTCCCCGTCGACCCGGAAGACCCAGAGGTTCCAGGGATCCTCGACTTCGTCGCGGGAGACCACGCCGCGCGCCGCCGCCTCCTCCTCGCGATCCACCCGGCTCAGCATGACGAGACCGTGGAAGCCGGCCTCTTCGGCGAAAACCGCGAGCCCCAGCGACAGCGACTGGACGATCCCGTCCAGCGTCTCCCGGTCGGTGTTCGTCGGGGGCGCCCGGTACCGCTGGCGCTTGCTGTAGTCCGCGTGCTCGCCGACGCCCAGGAAGTCGAACAGGTACTCCCGCCCGCCGGCGCCGGTCGTCTGGGAGGTCATGATCAGGTGGACGTCGGAGTCCTCCTTGTCGTTGACCCAGTTCACCCAGTCGATGTGCGTGCGGTAGTACCGCGAATCACAGCGGGGCCCCGAGCAGTCGAAGAACACCCCCGGACGGCCATTCTGCGCCGATGCGTTGGATGGCGAGGTGGCGCTCCCCACCGCAGCCAGAGCCGCGATGGCCAGCGCGCGGCCCGTCAGACTCATGTCCTTCCGGGAAGGACGACGACCGCGGCGGGGGCGCGTCCCGGCGGACGCCGCAGGCCCTACGGAGAGTCCAGTCTTCGTTCGAAGATCCAAGGGAAGCCGGGGTCGGAAGCCTTCGTCGCGCCGAACGAAGTCAGGCGCCGGAACACCTCGATTCGGATCGGGGAGGCGCGCCCCGAAGACTGCCCGTCAACATCCGCCGGTAGCGTACCTCGCGGCACTGACCCCTGGACCTGTTCTCATCCAGCGTCCGCTACGTCCAGTGAGCCCGGGAGCCGCGCCTGGCGGGCGGTGAGGCGGGCGAGGCGCACGATGTCGTCAGTGGAGGCGCCCCGCGAGAGGTCGTTGGCGGGCGCCCGGAGTCCCTGCAGGATGGGACCGGTCGCGTGGGCCCCCGCGAGCCGCTCGACGAGCTTGTAGCCGATGTTCCCCGAACCGAGGTCCGGGAAGATCAGGACGTTGGCCCTTCCCGCCACCGGGCTCCCCGGCGCCTTGGACGCGGCGACCCCGGGAACCAGCGCCGCATCGACCTGGAGTTCGCCATCCACCAGCAGCCCCGGGGCGAGCGCCCGGGCGCGCCGCGCGGCCTCGGCGACCCGGCGGGCGCGCGGGTGGTCGGCGCTGCCGCGAGTGGAAAAGGAGAGCATGGCCACCCGGGCCTCCATCCCGAGGAGCTGCTCCGCGGTTCTGGCGGTGAGGACCGCGATCTCGGCAAGCTCGGCGGCGTCCGGCTCGGGCGCCACCGCGCCGTCGGCGAACAGCAGCGGCGGCCGTCCGTCGGGAAACTCCATGAGGAACGCTCCCGACACCCGGGAGACGCCGGGACGCATTCCGATGGCGACGAGCGCCGCCCGGATCACCTCGGCGGTCGTGAACACCGCTCCCGCGACGCAGCCCTCGGCTTCGCCGCGCGCCACCAGCGAGTCGGCGAACAGCAGCGGGTCGCTGGCGGACGCCTCCGGCCGGACCGATTCCACTCCGTCTACCGGCGAAGGATCCTGCGCCCCGTCTTCCGGATCGAACACCAGCACGGGACGGGCGAAGCCCGCGTCGCGGATTCGCGAAGCCGCCTCGCGGACGCGCGGATCCGCCGCCTCCGGAAAGACGATCCGGGGAACCCTGGAACGGACGCTCACGGGGACGACTCCGGCGCCGGAGACCCCGGCCCGGTCCCGGAGAACGCGGGAAACGCGGCGGAAAGCCGGAAACTCCGCACCGGAATCAACAGTTCGCGGATAGGATACCGCCTCGTAGTATGGCTGCTACGTCAGCCGACTGGACGGAGCCCGGAACATTCCGCCGGCTCCAGCGTAGCGCCTCAAAGGGCAGCCCCGTGGTTTCCGAACGGGAAACCGCTCCGGAAAAGGAGCCTCGAGACCGGGCGGTCAACACCCCCGCTCGACAGGCGCGACCCGCGCCGGCCCGCCGAGGCAGACCCCGCAGAGGGAGGAAGCGAATGAACATCACGAAGCGCCAGGAAGACGGAGTCGTCATCCTGGATCTGGACGGCAAGATCGTCCTCGGAGAAGGAGACGAGACCCTGCGGAATTCGGTCCGCGAGGTCGTCGGCGCCGGACACCGGAAGGTCGTCCTGAATCTGGCCCGGGTGCCCTATGTGGACAGCGCCGGGCTCGGAGAACTGGTGCGCTGCCACACCCGGGTCGTCCAGGCCGGGGGCAGTGTCAAGCTGCTGAACCTGACGGCGCGTCTTCAGGACCTGCTGCAGATCACGAAGCTGGTCACCGTCTTCGACACGTTCGAGACCGAAGAATCCGCGATCGCGAGCTTCTGAGCGCGCTGCGGCGAGCGTCCGCGGCGTCGGCCGGCCCCTCGCGGAAGCGCCGCCCGACCGGGTCCGTTTCCCGGGCGGCGACGCCTCCATTCCCGCGGAGCCTGAAGACGGCGGCCACCGCTCTACCTGCGGGCTGCGCTCCCGGGCATGGTCCGCGAGGCGGCGCAACCCGTCGCGGGCGGTGGAATCGGTGAACGCCGTTCTCCCCCGCGGAGAGTCCCGGACCTTCGCCGCGCGCCGCCCAAAACAAGCCCCGCCCCGACGGCGGGCCCGAAGGAGACCCATGGCGAGTTCCGCCACCGCAGACGCCGCGACCAGGACGCCGGCGTCCCCCAACGAGAACGAACAGCCGGCGAACGCGCCGGACGTCGAGTCCATCATGGCGGCGATCCGCCGCACGACCCGGGAACGGGACGAAGACACCGGGACGAGCGAGCGCGAGTTCAAGTCGCACCTGCGGCGGCGGATGCTGAAGCCGCTGAGTTCGCGGGGCTTTTCCGAAGACTTCATCGAGGGCGTCCGCTCGCGCGAACACGACCGATGGAACATCAGCTTCGAGTCCCGGGACCTCGGCGGCGGCGACTCGACGCTGGCGCGCGTCATCCGGACGCTGCTGTCGCCCTTCCTGCGACTCGCGCTGAACACCCGCCCGCTCGCCGAATTCGCGGCGCGTCAGGCGGAGATCAACGAGTACCACCGACGGCTGCTCTGGGCCACGAACCGTGACCTCGAGATGGCGCGACTGGAACTGGAGGCGGTGAAGCGCGAGTTGCGCAAGCTCGGCGTGAACGTGGACATCTCCTTCGCGGTCGGACCCGCGAGCGCGCCCGGTCCGGGGCGCGGAGGATCGCCTTCCCGTTCCGGTCCGGGCCGCGGCCGCGGTGACGGACGCTCCGGACGCGGCGGCTCGCGACGGGGCTCGCGGTCCGGACGCGGCGGCCGCTCGGGCGATCGCCGAAGCTCCGACCGCCCGAGCCGGAGCGGAGGGAGAGAGCGGTGAGGCTGGCCTTCGTCGTCTCCCGCTTCGGATCCCCCGAGCCGTCAGCCCCTGAGATCCTCGCGCGCGAATTCGTCGAGCGGGCGCCAGGCCACTGGCGCGCCACCGTCCTCACGACCGGGACGGCAGGGGGCGCCGCCGACGGGGCGCCGGCGGAAGCCCGGACGCCGCAGCTCCGGATCCGCCGGTTCCCCACCGCCGGGGACGCCGGCCGGCCAGAAGAAAGGACTTCCCCGGAGCTCCTGAAGCATCTCGAGGAACGGGGGCCGGACTACGACCTGGTCGTGGTCTTCGGAGTGGACTCCCCGGTCTGCCGGGAGGCCGTCGGGATCGTCGAGGGTCGCACCGTGCTCCTGCCGTTCGCCGACGAGGAGACGGTCGAGTCCGACCTCGATGAGGTCTTCGCCGGCGCGGCCGCGTTCGTCTTCGGGAGCGACGCCGAGGAGCGGCTCGTGCTGCGGCGGTTCACCGTCCACCGCCGCATGCGCGAGACGGTTCGCTTCGCGGCGATGCTGCCCAGCGTCGCGGAGCCGGAGGCCTTCCGCCGACGGTCCGGTTCCACCGGAGCGCACCTGGTGCACCCGGGTCGCCTCGAACCTGGGCGCGGAGCGGAAGAGCTGCTCCGCTACTTCGTCACCTTCCGGGAGCGACTCCCGGAGGCGCACCTCGAACTCGTGCTGTTCGGCCCCTCGCGCATCGCGACGCCGCGACGATCCGACATCCGGCTCCTCGTCCCGAAAAGCGGTCAGGAGCGACGCGACGCCGTGGCCAGCGCCCTCGCCGCGGTGGTTCCCGCAAAACTGGCCGACGCCTCGGCGGCGACCGAGCCGTTCCGCCTCGGCGTCCCGCTGGTGGCGACCGCCTCGGCGGAAAACCTGGTCAACACGCTGAAGGCTTCGAACGGCGGACTCTTCTACCAGAACTACGACGAGTTCGAACTCATCCTCCGGCGCGGCCTTCAGGAACCCGACCTGTTCCGGCGCATGGGCGCCGCCGGCCAGCGCCACCTGACGTCGAACAACGACTGGAACGCGGTCATCTCCCGTTGCGACCGGGTTCTCCGCAGCTTCGCCCGGCCCACGCTGGGCGATCCTCCGGACGCGCAGCCAGCCACCGCGGCGGCGCCCGACGACTCCGTCGGGGATGAGCATGCGGGCGAGGTCCCGGCGCAGGCCCCGCCGGACGCGGGGGAGTCCCCGGACGCCGCGCCGCAGCCCGAAGACGCCGGACCCGCCGGCGTCGAGGAGGCGGCGCAGGCAACGTCGGATGGCGGCGAGCCGGAAGAGACCGGGGGTCCCGCTCCCGAAGCGGAAGAATCCGGGAGTCAGGCGCCGGAGGAAGAGGGCGCCGAGCCGGCGCTTCCCGGCTTCTTCGGGTCGTCGATCCGGTAATCAGCCCCCCCGGGCGACCCTGACGGCGGCCCGGCGCACGGCGCGGATGGCGCGCCGATGGAGATCGAACGCCGTGCGGCTGCCCTCCATCCGGTAGGAAGCCTTCCAGAGCTTCCGGAATCGTCGAAACAGATCCGCCTGCCGATCGGCGAGCCTCCGCAGGCCCTCGGCCAGATCGGGATCGGGGCGCCGGACCTCCGACGCATGCCACTCCCGCACGCGGAGGGTGAGGACGCCGCGTTCGGCCGCGAGCCGGGAAGCGTCGAGGGCCCAGGCCCACTCGCCGCCCACCGGATCCGGGGGAAGCCGGCCTTGCCGGACCTCGGCGTCCAGTTGCTCCAGTTCGCGCCCGGTGGCCTCCAGCGCGTCGCGGCGCGGAATCCGGGCGCCGCGCGCCAGCCTGGTCTCGAAGAAGACGGTCTTGAGCGGCGAGTGGTTGAAGTGGGAGAAGCCGACCCGGTGGAGCCTCCCGAGGCGGGCGGCGAAGGATCCCGCGAGTCCCGACGGGTCCCCCATGAAGTGTTCGGAGAACGCGGCTTCGATCCCGGCCTCCGGCCGGTCCTCGTCGCCCCACGCCGCCTCGGCGCCCACCGCCAGCGGATAGAGCGACCCGGAGAACAGATTGAAGTGCCCGCCGTCCCCCCAGTCCGTCAGGATCACCCCTTCGGCGCCCCACCGGCGCGCCGCCCGGGCGTGGCCGCGGATGTTGGGAAGCGCGGTGTCGAGCCGGGGGAAGAGGCTGCTCCACGACGAGGTCCCGGAGACCGTGAGGAAGGGGCGGCCGGCATCGCGGAAGCGGGAGACCCGGTCGAAGTCGTGGTCGGGTTCGTACCACCAGTCACACAGCACGATGTCCGGATCCAGGCGGTCGAGCGCCTCCGGGTGGTCGGCGAGCACATCGGCCCAGATCATCGGTCGCCTGCCGAGGTCCCGCGCCATCGCGGCCACGCGGTTCACGTGCCCGGCGAACACCGCGGCCATCCCCTCGCTGGCGGCGCGGTCCGACGACCGCCCCCGACCGAGGTCGACGGGCTCGTCGCAGTTCAGATGCGCCCACCGGGACGCGAAGTGCGGCAGGTGGTCCGCCAGCAGATCCCCAAGCAGGGCATAGGCGCCCGGCGCCTCGGGCGAGATCGACCAGAGCCGATCCGACTCGGCGAGGTCGCGGTAGCGCTCCATGCCCAGGATGCGCCGCATGTGGCCGAACGTCTGCAGGCAGGGGATCAGCTCGATCCCCTCGGCGCGAGCGAAGGCATCGAGTTCGCGGATCTCCTCTCCCGAGTACCCCCCGGACCCGGCCCCGATGTCCGGGTGGGAAGGAAACTGGAAGGTGTGCTCGGTGTAGAGGAACAGCTCGTTGTAGCGGAGCCGCGCGAGGAGCCGCACGAGCGCCTTCGCCGACGCCATGGTGGGGACCCGTCCGCGGGAAATGTCGAGCAGGAACCCGCGTCGCCGGAGCGCGGGAAGATCCTCGATCTCGACCGCCGGAACCGACCCGTCCGGGTTCGCGAGCTGGGCGAGCGTCTCGGCGCCGTAGCGAAGTCCGGGAACTCCCTCGCCGCGGATTTCGGCGCCGTCGGGCCCCACCCGGAGCGAGTAGCCGGCCCCTGTCCCCCGGACCCCGCTCTGTCGTCCGGTTCCGCGGTGACCGGCCTCCGGATCGAGGGCGAGGTTGATGTTCGGTCGAACCGCGCCCTGCGATCCGACCGCCAGCCGGAGGCCGGTCCGCTCCTCGAGCCGCTCGATCAGTCGCCCGACGGCTTCGGCCGCGCCGGGGAAATCCCCACGCGCCGCGACCCGCGCGCCCGGGGCGAGCGAGAGCGCCCCGGGGCGACGCGCCGCGTGGAGGGGCGAGGGAAGCAGCCGGGAAAGGTCCCCCGAGGCGCCCGGCCGATCACCCACATCCGGACTCTATTCCACCGTTCGGCGGAGGGATCGCGCGGCGCGAGCCTCCCCCCGGATCGCTCCTGGCGTTCGGGCCGCCGCGCCGGCCGCCGCCGGGGGCTGCTGGTATCCTGCGCTCCGACCGTCGCCGACACGAGCCCCAAGTTTGGACTCCTGGGAGATCGCCGCCCGAGCCGCCTCCTGGGCGAAACCCGGCATGGTCCTGGGCCTGGGAACCGGTCGGGCCGCCTCGCGTTTCGTCCGCGAGATCGGCCGCCGCGTCCGTGGCGGCCTCGACATCCGCGGCGTGCCCACGTCGCTCGCGACCGAGGCGCTCGCCCGCGCCGAAGGCATCCCGCTCGCGGGCTTTGACGAGGTCTCGGGGGTGGATCTCGCGGTGGACGGGGCCGACGAGGTCGGTCCGGGAGGCGAACTCATCAAGGGCCACGGAGGGGCGCTCGTCCGCGAGCGGGTGGTGGCCGCCGTATCCAGGCGCTTCGTCGTGCTGGTGGGCCCCGAGAAGCTGTCCCCCGGGCTCGGGACGCTCTGCGCGGTTCCGGTGGAGGTGATCCCTTTCGCCGCCCCCCTGGTCGAACGCCGCCTGGCGGAGTGGGGCGCGGAGGCCCGGCTGCGGCGCGCGAAGGACGGTTCGCCGGCCCGCTCGGACAACGGAAATCTGCTGGTGGACGCCTCGTTCGGTCGGATCGGCGACCCCGGGACGCTGCACGCCGCGATCCGCCGGATCCCGGGAGTGCTCGACTCCGGCCTCTTCCTCGGCATGGCGGAGCGCATCCTGATCGAGGGCCGCGAGGACCTCGTCCCGGCGCGGGGCGAGAGCTCGTCGTGAGCGGCGCCGCGATCTCGTTCCGCCAGGTGAGCAAGTCGTTCGGCGGGAAACCGGTCCTGGAGGGCGTCTCCCTCGAAGTGCAGCCGGGCGAGGTCTGCGTGCTGCTGGGCCCCAGCGGCGGAGGCAAGACCACCATGCTCCGGCTGGTCAACCGGCTGGTGACCGCCGACGCCGGCGAGGTGCTCTTCGGCGGCCGGGATGTCTCCGGCTGGGATCCGGTGGATCTCCGGCGACGCATCGGCTACGCGATCCAGAGCGTCGGCCTGCTCCCCCACCTGTCGGTGGAAGCCAACGTGGCGCTCGTCCCGCGCCTCCTCGGCTGGCCTCCGGCGCGCCGGAGCGCCCGCGCCGCCGAGATGCTTCGCCTCGTCGGGCTCGATCCCGCCGACTTCGGGGGCCGGCGGCCGTTCCGGTTGTCGGGCGGCCAGCAGCAGCGGGTCGGAGTGGCGAGGGCGCTGGCCGCTGATCCCGAGGCGCTGCTCCTCGACGAGCCGTTCGGCGCGGTCGACCCCATCGCCCGCCGCCGGCTCCAGGACGAGTTCCGCGACCTTGCCGCCCGGCTGCGCAAGACCGTCCTCTTCGTGACCCACGACGTGAACGAGGCCTTCCGGCTGGCGGACCGGATCGCGGTCATCGCCGACGGGGCGCTCCAGCAGGTCGACGAGCCGGAGGCGCTCCGCGCCCGGCCCGCGACCGACCTGGTGCGGGCGCTGCTCCGCGGCGCGCCGGCGGAGACCCCGCCGTGAGCCTCTCCGCCTTCCTCGCCCAGCGCTGGCCCGAGATCGTGGAGCTGACCCTCCAGCACATCGCCCTCGTCGCGATCTCGGTGGGGACGGCGATCGCCCTCGCCGTGCCGCTCGGCCTGGCGATCACGCGGGTGCGCTGGCTGGGGCGTCCGCTCCTGGGCTTCGCCGGCGTGATCCAGACGGTCCCCTCACTGGCGCTCTTCGGACTGCTGCTCCCGCTCCCGCTGATCGGCGGGCTGGGGAACCACACCGCGATCATCGCCATGATCCTCTATGCCCTGCTTCCGATCCTCCGGAACACCGTGACCGGCGTGCGCAGCGTGGATCCGGGGATCCTGGAAGCGGCCGACGGGATGGGGATGACCGACCTGCAGCGGCTCGCGCTGGTGGAGCTTCCGCTGGCGCTCCCCACCATCTTCGCCGGCATCCGGATCGCGACGGTGGTCGGGGTGGGCCTGGTGACGATCGCCGCCGCGGTGGGCGCCGGAGGCCTGGGTTCCTTTATCTTCCGCGGACTCGCGATGCTGGACACCCGCCTGCTGCTCACCGGGGCCATCCCCTCGGCGATCCTCGCGCTGCTCGCCGACGGGTTGCTCTCGCTGGTGGAGCGACGGCTCGCCGCCTACGGCGGCGTCGGCGCCGCGGAGGCCGCGTGATGCGCCGGCGCGAGGTCCTGGCGCGGGGCCTGCCAGCCGCCCTGGGAGTGGGCGCGGGCCTCCTGGCGTCGCGCTGCGGTCCTGCGGGGCCCTCCGCCCGGGTGGGCTCCAAGACCTACTCGGAGCAGCTCATCCTCGGGGAAATGCAGGCCCAGCTTCTGGAGACCGCCGGAGTCCAGGTCACCCGGCGGCTGGGGGTGCAGACCTTCCTGCTCCACGAGGCCATCGTGCGGGCGGACCTCGAGTGCTACGTCGAGTACACCGGAACCGCCTGGACCGCGATCATGCACCAGCCCTTCGAAGCGGGAACGACGGCGGCCGAGATCTACCGCGGCGTGAAGCGCCTCTACGCCGAGCGGCACGGTCTGCTGCTCTCGGAGCCGCTCGGGTTTTCGAACGACTACGTGGTGGCGGCGACGCCGACGGCCGCCGAGGAGCACGGCCTCCGGACGCTTTCCGATCTGGCCCGGACGTCGGGGCTCACGCTGGTCGCCGGCTACCCGTTCTTCGAGCGACAGGACGGATTCCGCGGCATGGTCTCCTGGTACGACTTCGCGTCGGTTCCGGAAACCGTCGAAGTGGACCTCGACCTGGTCTACCAGGTGGTCGAGGCGGGGGAGGCGGACATCCTGGTGGGGAATTCGACCGATGGCCGGATCACCAAGCTGGGGCTCGTCCCGCTCGAGGACGACCGGTTGTGGTTCCCGCCCTACGAGTCGGCGCTGGTGTACCGGCCCGAGGCCGACCCGGCCGTCCACGCTCTCGGCGATCTGCTCGGCGGGCAGTTCGACAACGCGACGATCCGGTCGCTGAACGAGCGGATCGATCTGGGCGGAGAGGACCCGGCGCGGGTCGCCGCCGACTTCATCGCGCGCCGGGGTTTGACGTTAGCGAGCTGACCTCGGAACCCGCCGGTTCCGTTGACGATGGCGGCCCAATCCGGTAATTTTCGCGCCCCGGGCGGAAATGCCAGGCAGGCGTTGGCCGGGGCCCTCCGCAGCACTCCTCCCCCCGCGCACTTCCGTTGAATTCCCTGCTCTGGCTCATCCCGGCTATCCCGGGAGTGGGCGCGGCCATCAATGGCCTGTTCGGGAAACGTCTGGGCAAGCGCGCCTCCGGCGCCATCGCCTGCGGGGCCGTCGCGGCGTCGTTCGCGCTGGCGCTGGGTTACTTCGTGACCGTGTTCCTCGCGGAAGGGGGGTCCACGGCGCGGGTCGAGCAGTCGCTCTTCCCGTGGATCCCCAGCATGGGGGTCGAATGGGCCTACCGGCTGGACTCGCTCTCGATGCTCATGACCCTGGTGGTCACCGGCATCGGGCTCCTGATCCACATCTACTCGATCGGCTACATGAGCCACGACGAGGGGTTCAGCCGGTTCTTCGCCTACCTCAACCTGTTCACCTTCTTCATGCTGAACCTGGTGCTCGGGTCGAACATGCTGCTGATGTTCATCGGGTGGGAGGGCGTGGGCCTGTGCTCCTACCTGCTGATCGGGTTCTGGTTCGAACGGCCGGCTGCGGCGCAGGCCGGCAAGAAGGCCTTCGTGGTGAACCGGATCGGGGACGCCGGGTTCATCCTCGCCGTCATGCTCACCTTCGTGACGTTCGGGACGCTGGACTTCTACGAGGTCATGGGCGCCATCCCGGGCGAGGTGAGCGTTGGCGTGCTGACCGCGATCGGCGTCCTGCTGTTCGTGGGGGCCGCGGGCAAGTCGGCCCAGATCCCGCTCTACGTCTGGCTCCCGGACGCGATGGAGGGGCCGACCCCGGTCTCCGCGCTGATCCACGCCGCCACCATGGTCACGGCGGGGGTCTACATGGTGGCCCGCTCCGGCGTCCTGTTCTCGCACGCGCCGGCGGCCATGGGCCTGGTGGCCGCGGTGGGGGCCGCCACCGCGCTGTTCGCGGCCACGATCGCGCTCTTCCAGAACGACATCAAGAAGGTCCTGGCCTATTCCACCGTCTCCCAACTGGGCTACATGTTCATCGGGGCGGGCGTCGGCGCCTTCGCGGCGGCGATCTTCCACCTGATGACCCATGCCTTCTTCAAGGCGTGTCTCTTCCTCGGGTCCGGCAGCGTGATCCACGCCATGGAGCACGCCGAGCACGCCTCCGGCGGCCACCGTCACTACACCGAGATGCAGGACATGCGGAACATGGGGGGCCTGAAGCGCTACATGCCCCGCACCGCGTGGACCTTCATGGTGGCCACCGCGGCGATCGCCGGCCTGCCCCCGCTCGCCGGCTTCTTCAGCAAGGACGAGATCCTCTGGAAGGCCACCCACGGCGGGCACGTGACGCTGCTGTGGACGGTGGGCGCTCTCGCTGCCGCGCTGACGGCGTTCTACATGACCCGGCAGGTCCTCATGACCTTCTGGGGAGACTTCCGCGGCGGCGCCGCGATGGAGTCGAAGCTCCACGAGTCGGTCCCCTCGATGACGCTCCCGCTGGTCGCGCTTGCCGCCGGTTCGGTGGTCGCCGGGTTCGTCGGCGTCCCGGCGGTTCTCGGCGGGTCGAACAGGATCGAGCACTTCCTCGAGCCCGCGATCTACGCCGGCGGGCATCCGGCCACCGAAGCGGCCCACGGCTCCCACGCGGTGGAGCTCATGTTCATCGGGGTTTCGGTGGCGCTCGCGCTCGGCGGCATCTGGTTCGCCTGGCGCCGTTACCGGAACCAGCCCACCCGGGACGCCGCCCTCGCCGGCAACGGCGTCCACCGCCTGTTGAGCAACAAGTACTGGGTGGATGAGATCTACGACGCCACCGCGGTGCAGGGGACGCTCTCGGCCGGAAAGGGCTTCTACCGGTTCGACCAGCGCGTCGTGGACGGCGCGGTCAACGGAGCGGCGCGGGCCACCGTGGTCTCCGGAGACCTCTCGGACCTGAGCGACCGGAATCTGGTCGACCGGGCCGTGAATCTCGTCGCCGAAATCCTCGCCGCCGCCTCCGGCCGGTTCCGCCGCCTGCAGACCGGCCTCTTCCAGAACTACGCCCTGCTCATGCTGTTCGCCGTGGTCCTGCTCGCCGGGGCCCTGGTCCTGTGGAGCTGACCGCCATAAGGCCGCCTCCGCAGCCAACCCTGTCCCGGGACGCCTGAATGTTCGAGAACAACCCCTTCGACTTCCCGATCCTGTCGCTGGTCGTCTTCTTTCCGGCGCTCGCGGCGCTGTTCATCCTCTTCTTCGTCAAGAAGACCGAGGTGGACCGGATTCGCTGGCTGGCCAACATCGCGGCGTTCATCGGGTTCCTGATCTCGCTGCCGCTGTGGTTCGGCTTCGACGCCGCCGGGCCGCAGTTCCAGTTCGGGGAGCGCTACGCCTGGATCCCGAGCATCGGGGTGGAATACAACATCGCCATCGACGGGATCAGCCTGCTGCTGATCCTCATGACGACGCTGCTGGGCTTCATCGCGATCCTCTCGTCCTGGAGCGCCGTCAACGAGCGGGTCAAGCAGTACTACGTCTTCCTGCTGCTGCTCCAGACGGGGATGCTGGGCGTCTTCGTGGCGCTCGACTTCTTCCTGTTCTACGTGTTCTGGGAAGTCATGCTGGTGCCGATGTACTTCCTCATCGGCGTCTGGGGCGGCGCCCGGAAGCTCTACGCCGCGATCAAGTTCTTCCTCTACACCCTGGTCGGCAGCGTGCTCATGCTGCTCGGCATCCTGGCGCTCTATTTCGCCCACTACGGCGCGACCGGCGAGTACACCTTCGACCTGCTCCGGCTGATGGAGACCTCCTACGCGTCCGGGCTCCAGTTCTGGGTGTTCCTCGCCTTCTTCGTCGGGTTCGCGATCAAGGTCCCGATGTTCCCGTTCCACACCTGGCTCCCTGACGCCCACGTCGAGGCGCCCACCGCCGGGTCGGTGATCCTGGCGGGCGTGCTGCTGAAGATGGGGACCTACGGGTTCGTCCGGTTCTCGATCCCCCTGCTTCCCGACGCCAGCCGCGATGCGGTCTGGTGGGTGGCCACCCTGGCGATCATCGGGATCATCTACGGCGCGCTGGTGGCGCTCGTCCAGAAGGACTGGAAGAGCCTGGTGGCCTACAGCTCGGTGAGCCACCTCGGCTTCGTGATGCTGGGCATCTTCGCCCTCAACACGCTCGGCCTCGAGGGCGGCGTGCTCCAGATGATCAACCACGGTCTTTCGACCGGCGGCCTGTTCCTGCTGGTCGGGATCATGTACGAGCAGCGCCACACCCGCGAGATCGCGGCCTACGGCGGCATCGCCAAGGTCGTGCCGAAGTACGCGGCGCTCTTCCTGATCATCGCGCTGGCCTCGATGGGCCTGCCGATGCTGAACGGCTTCATCGGCGAGTTCCTGATCCTCCAGGGCGTCTTCCAGGTGAACTGGATCTATGCGGCGTTCGCCGTCTCGGGGATCGTCCTCGGCGCCGCCTATCTCCTGTGGCTCTACCAGCGGCTCATGTTCGGCAAGCTGGACCGCGAGGAGAACCGGACGCTCAGGGACCTGACGAGCCGCGAGAACGCCACGCTGGTCCCGATCGTCGCGCTCTGCATTTTCATCGGCGTCTATCCGAAGCCCTTCCTCGACACGCTCCAGGTGCCGGTCCAGGCCATCGTGGAGCGGGTCCAGCCGGAGTCCGGCGCCTCCGCTTCCGCCTCGCCCGAAGCGCTTCCCGAGGTTGCCGAGGTGAGCGCCGCGCAGCTGGCCGAAGCCGACGACGACGCTTCCCTGGAAGGCTCCGAAGAGGCCGGGACCGAGCGCGGGCAGCAGGACACCCGTCCGGGCGACGACTGAGTCTCGCCCGGACGGCGGCCCCGCCGGCGGAACGGTGAACGGGCGGCCGCCCCCGGTCGCGCCGCGCGCGCGGCTCATGGACCTGCTGAGTCTGGGGTTCTCGGTTCCCATCGCCGTCGTGGGAGGAGGCGCCGCCGGATGGATGCTGGACCGCTGGCTGGGAACCCGGCCCTGGCTCTTTCTCGTCTTCCTGGTGTTCGGGATCGTCGCCGGGCTGCGCAACGTCATCCAGGCCGCGACTCGTTCCGGCGGCGAGCTCGACGAGAAGGGGACTCCCGGATCTCACAGCCGCGACCGGACGGACAGCGCCGGCTAACAGCCTCTTGCCCCGATGAGCGACGCCGCCGCCGGAGCGCCCAGCGAACGCGAGCGCATCGTCATCCGGCGCGCCACCGCGTTCGGGATCGCGGCGGGGCTCATCGCGCTCTCCTTCGGCCCCCGCATCGGGCTTTCCGTGCTCGCCGGAGCGGGCGTCACGATCGCCAACCTGTTGCTGCTCCGGCGGGTGGTCGCCGGGCTGAACGCGGCCCTGAGCGCCCGGGCGGCGGTGGCCGCCGCTCTTCTCACCGCACTTCGGTATCTCTTGCTCGCGGCGGTTCTCGCGGCCATAATTTCCCTCGGAGACGCCGATCCCATCGGCGTCCTCTGCGGATTGGGCGCCCCGCTGCTGGCCGTCCTCCTCGAAGCCGGCAACGCCGGCTTCAACGCCTTCCGCAGCCCGCCCCCCGCTTCGGACTCTTCGTCGTCTGACGAGTCTGCGAGAGGCTCCACGAACCCCCCGTCCGGACCGGGTTCCGGACAGCCATCACAGCGCTCTCCCGGATCGCGCCAGCGGAACCGACCGGACAGCGCCTGATCCCGACCCCCAACCCGCTCGCCCCGCATGGAAATCCACCACTACTCGTTCCTCACCCACTGGATCGAGGCGTGGTTCCACGTTCACCCGCCGGACCACATCGTCATGGCGGTGTTCGTGGCGCTCGTCCTGTCCGGCTTCGCGGTCTGGTTCCGTCGCCGCATCTCGGTCGACTCCCCCGGGCGTCTCCAGCTCGTGCTCGAGGGCCTGGTGGGAGGATTGCTGGGGCTGCTTCGCGACAACGTCGGCGCCCGGGGACGTCCGTTCCTGGGGCTCGTCGGGACCCTGGCGCTGTTCATCTGGGTGAGCAACCTGTTCGGGCTGGTGCCCTGGTTCAGTTCGCCCACGGTGAGCATCAACATGCCGGTGGGGTGCGCCGTGGTGGCGTTCCTCTACTACAACTGGCAGGGCATCCGGGCGCACGGGGCGCGGAAGTACTTCGCGCACTTCCTGGGACCGAACCCCTTCCTCGCGATCGTCATGCTGCCGGTCGAGATCATCAGCCACATCAGCCGCGTCCTGTCGCTGTCGGTGCGGCTGTTCGGGAACATCTTCGGCGAAGAACTCGTGGTCGTCGTCCTCGCGTTCCTCGTCCCGTTCATCGTGCCGATCCCGATGATGGCCTTCGGGGTCTTCGGGAGCACGCTGCAGGCCTTCGTGTTCACCATGCTGACAGTGATCTACCTCGGCGGCGCGGTCGCCGCAGAGGAGCACTGACTTCCTGACGCCGGCCCGCCGGGCCGCTCCGATCCGGCGACGAACGCCGCGACGGACACCACTTCACCCAAGGAGAAACACACCGTGTCGAACCGACCCCGGACCATCCTGCTGGCCGGCCTCGCTCTTCTCGCCGCCTCGCCCGCCTTCGCCCAGGCGGCGTGGGACCCCGTCGTCAGCAAGTGGGCGCTGATCTCGGGCGCCGGGGCCATCGCCATCGCCGCCGCCCTCGGAGCGCTGGCCCAGGGCAAGGCGGTCGTGGGCGCCTGCGAGGGCCTCGCCCGCAACCCCGGCGCGGCGCCGCAGATCCGGTTCTCGCTGCTGCTGGGCCTCGTGCTGATCGAGTCGCTCGTCATCTACTCGTTCGTGACGGCGCTCATCATCTTCTTCGTTCTCTGGAACGGCTGATCCAGCGAGTCCATCGTCTCCCCCGTCCCGCCGGCCTCGCGCCGGCGGGGCGTCGGGAACTTCGTTGATTCGTCCCTTCCGCTGGGACCGGGCGGCGCGATCGCTCGCGCTGCTCGACCAGCGTCGCCTCCCGCATGAGGAGGTCTGGGTCGACTGCGGCGATCCGGCGGCCGTCGCCGACGCCATCCGGTCGATGGTGGTGCGCGGAGCGCCGGCGATCGGCGTCGCCGCCGGCTACGGCGTGGTCACCGCGTTCGCCCGGCCCCTGCCCGGCGAGAGCCCGGAAGCGTGCTTCGAGCGGGCGCACGGCGCGCTCGAGGCGGCGCGCCCCACCGCGGCCAACCTGCGGGCGGCGCTCGACCGCATGCGGGTCCGGCTCGACGCCCTCGGAGCCCGAGCCATCGCCGACTGCCTCGAGCCGCTCGAAGACGAGGCGAACCGGATCGCGGAGGAGGACCTCGCCGCCAACCGCCGGCTGGGATCGCTGGGCGCCGGGCTGGTGGGAGGGGGCCGGGGCGCCGCGCGCATCCTCACCCACTGCAACACCGGATCGCTGGCCACGTCGGGCTACGGCACCGCGCTCGGCGTCGTGCGGGCGGTGGCCGCATCGGGGCGGCCCGTCGAGGTCTTCGCTCCGGAGACCCGTCCCTGGCTGCAGGGCGCCCGGCTCACCGCCTGGGAGCTGATCGCGGACCGGCTCCCGGTGACTCTCCTCACCGAGGGGGCCGTCGGCTCGCTGGTCGCTTCCGGCCGGCTGGACGCCGTCATCGTGGGCGCCGACCGCATCGCCGCCAACGGGGACGCGGCCAACAAGATCGGGACCTACAACGCCGCCGTCCTGGCGGACCGCCACCGGGTCCCCTTCTTCGTGGCGGCGCCCTTCTCCACGGTCGACCTCGAGACCCCCACCGGAGCGGAGATCCCGATCGAGGAGCGCTCCGGCGACGAAGTCACCTCATTCCGGGGGACTCCGGTGGCCCCCGAGGGCGTCCGGGTGTGGAACCCGGCCTTCGACATCACCCCGGCGAAGCTGATCACCGCGATCATCACCGAGCGCGGGGTGGCCCGCCCCCCCTACGGACCGGCGCTCTCCCGGCTGCGATCTTCGGAAGCGGATCCGGCCGGAGGCCGATGATAAAATTCCGGGTCCGGCGTCGCGCGGCCGATCCCTCCGGAACTCCGGCGCGCGTCCTCTTCCGAGCGCCCGGTTCCAGACCGTTCGCGGATCCCCTTCGGAGCGGAATTCCAGGGGAAACCACCGCTCCCCGACTTCGCTGACTTCGAGGACGCCCGCCGGGGCGATCCCCGGGCCGCCTTCTCCCCCACTTCCATGACCCAAGGCTTCGACTTCACCATCGCCATCGGAGGCGCCGCCGGGCAGGGCATCGCCACGCCCGGCAACATCCTCGCCCGCACGTTCGTTCGTCGCGGCCTCCACCTGAACGCCTACAACGCCTATCAGTCCATCATCCGCGGCGGCCACATCCTGCTCACGATGCGGATCCGCGACCGGGAGGCGCTCTCCCACGGAGATGGCCTGGACCTGCTGCTGTGCCTCAACCAGGACACGATGACGCGCCATCTGAGGCACCTGGGACCGGGCGCCTGCGCCATCTACAACTCCGACTCGGTCACCCCCGGCGAGGCGGCCGAAGGGGTCCAGCTCTGCGGCATGCCGGTCCAGGAGCTCACCGGGGACAACAAGAACCGGCTGGCGCAGAACACCGCGGCGCTGGGGGTCATGGTCCACCTCTTCGGCGTCGAGTTCGAGGTCCTGGAGTCCGCGCTGAAGCTGCAGTTCGGGCGGAAGGGCGAGGACGTCGTCTCCTCGAACGTGACGGTCGCGCGCGCCGCTTATGACTACTCCCGGGAGCACTTCACCCCGTTCCCGACGCCGCTGCCGAACAACCACGAGGAGCCCCTCGCGGTGTGGACCGGCAACGATGCGCTCGCGATGGGGGGCGCCGCCGCCGGCGTGAAGTTCTACTGCGCCTACCCCATGAGCCCCTCGACCGGGGTCCTCCACTGGATGGCGAAGAACGCCCGCGAACTCGGGATCATGGTCCGGCAGGTCGAGGACGAGATCGGCGTCGCCAACATGGCGATCGGCGCCGCCCACACCGGAGTGCGCGCCATGTGCGCCACCTCCGGCGGCGGGTTCGCCCTGATGACGGAAGCGGTGGGTTCCGCCGCCATGATGGAGATCCCCGTCGTGTTCATCAACGTGATGCGGGCGGGTCCCTCCACCGGCGTTCCCACGAAGACCGAACAGGGCGACCTCTGGCAGGCGCTCGGCGCCAGCCAGGGAGACTTCGAGCGCTTCCTCGTCGCGCCGCAGAGCGCCGAGGACGCCTTCCACACGATCGGCGAGGTGTTCAACCTGGCGGACCGCTACCAGTGTCCCGCGATCGTGCTCTCCGACCTGCTCATCTCCGAGGGGACGTTCAGCGTTCCGCCGAAGTCTCTCGAGATGTTCCCGCCGATCGAGCGCGGCAAGCTGATCCAGGACGCTGACGGAAACGGCGCGAACGGGACCTACAACCGGTACCTCGACACCGAGGACGGCGTCTCGCCCCGCGCGGTGCCCGGCGTGCCCGGCCACGTCCACGTCGTCGCCACCGACGAGCACGACGAGGAGGGGATCCTGATCTCGGACGAGTTCACGAACCCGATCAAGCGCCGACAGATGGTGGAGAAGCGCGCCCGGAAGCTCCAGGACGTCCTGACGAGGGTTCCCCCGCCGGAGCTCGAGGGCGACGAGGACGCCGAGGTGACCCTGGTGGGCTGGGGGTCCACCTGGGGCGTCATCGGCGAGGCGCTCGAACAGCTCGCCGACCGCGGAGTCCGGGCCAACCGGATCGCGGTGAAGTGGATCCTCCCCTTCCACGCCGAGGCGATGACCTCGCTGCTTTCCGGCGCGAAGAAGACGATCCTGGTCGAGAACAACCACTCGGGCCAGTTCGCCCGCTTCCTCCGGAGCGAAACCGGATTCGTCCCCGACGGGCACATCCGGAAGTACGACGGCGAGCCCTTCATGCCGCATCACATCGTGGACGGCGTGCTCGCCCACCAGGCCGGATCGGTCCCGGGCGGAGTCTTCGTGCCCGACCAGGAAATCATCGTCTGACCGGTTTTCCCCCGCCGCGCCACACACTCTCACAGGAGAATCCATGACCGTCGAGCTCAGGCAAAAGCCCCTCACCGCCAAGGACTTCAAGGGCAAGGTCGAGCCCGACTGGTGTCCGGGGTGCGGTGACTTCGCGCTCCTGCGCGCGACGCAGATGTCCGTGGCGCAGCTCGGACTCCAGCCGCACGACATCGTGTGCGTGAGCGGCATCGGCTGCTCCTCGAACTTCCCCGGGTTCTTCGGGACCTACGGGATGCACACCCTGCACGGCCGCGCGCTCGCGGTGGCGACCGGCGTGAAGATGGCGAACCAGAACCTCCAGGTCCTGGTCACCGGCGGCGACGGCGACGGCTACGGCATCGGCGGGAACCACTTCACCCACACCGCCCGCCGCAACGTGGACCTGACCTATCTGGTCATGAACAACCAGATCTACGGGCTGACCACCGGCCAGGTGTCTCCCAGCAGCAGCGTGGGGATGAAGACCAAGAGCACGCCGTACGGCAACATCGAGCGGCCGATCAACCCGATCACCTCCGCGATCATGAACGGGGCGACCTATGTGGCGCGCGGGTTCTCGGGCAACATCAAGCAACTCGTGACGCTGATCAAGGGCGCGATCACCCACCCCGGGTTCGCGGTGATCGACGTGTTCAGCCCCTGCGTCACCTTCAACCGGGACAACACCTACGACTTCTTCCGCTCCCGCATCGTTCCGCTCGAAGACGAGGAGCACGACGCTTCGGACTGGAAGAGCGCCTGCGAGCGGGCCCTCGAGTGGGGCGAGCGGATCTACACCGGCCTGTTCTACCAGGACCCGGCGACCGCGCCGCTCCACGCCCTCGAGCCGATCCTCGACGACGACGCCCCCCCGGTGTGCCGGGTTCCCGAGCCGCTGACCGAGGAGCAGGCGAACCGCATCCTCCAGCGGATGATGTAGGCGCTCGCCCCGCCTGCGACCCGTGGGAAAGGGGGCGTAATGGCGTCGGGCGCGGGGCCGCCTGACGCTTCCGGGATGGCGACGGACGCCGCGCCTCCCCCGGACCTCTCGCTCCGGCCCCGCTTCGGCCTCGCCGAGGCGGCGCTCACCGGCGTGGTGCTCATCTGGGCCGCCAACTTCAGCCTCGTGAAGTTCGGCGTCGACATGGGGGCCCCTTCGGCGTTCTACCTGGTGCGCATGGCGGGCGCGCTGGCCGTCCTGCTCCCGCTCCGGGCGCTGACCCGGCGAAGGTCCACGCGAGGAACGGGGGAGCGGCGTCCGGCGTTCGATCGTCGGGACCTGCCGGGGCTCCTGTTCGCGGCGTTCACCGGGCACGCCCTCTTCCAGATCGGCTACATCCACGGCACGGATCTGTCGTCGGCGACCAGCGCCGCGCTGATCCTCGGGCTGACGCCGGTCGCCATCGCCGTCATCGCGTGGGTGACCCGCACCGAGGCGTTTTCCCGCCCGGCCGCGTTCGGCCTGGCGCTCTCGGTGGCGGGGGTCGCGCTCGTTTCGGGAACCGAGGTGGGCGCCGCAGCGCATCTGGGCAACGCCGGGCTCGCGATGGCCATGCTGGCCTGGGCGGTCTACACCGTCCGCTCGGCGCCGCTCGTCCGGAAGTACGGGCCCCTCCGCGTCACGACCTGGTGCTGCGCCCTCGGGATGGGCATGCTCCTCATCCCGGCGCCCTTCTCGGTGTCCGCGGCCGATTTCCTGATGATGCCGTCCGCCTGGTGGGCGACCGCGCTGGTGTCGGGCGGAGGAGCGATCACCGCGGCGCACCTGCTGTGGGGGTTCGCCACGGTGCGCCTCGGCCCGACGCTGACCGGGATTTTCTCGAACCTCACCCCCCTGCCCGCGCTGGCGCTCTCCGCTCTCTGGCTCGGGGAGCCGCTCGGAGCGGCGCGGGTCGCCGGGGCCGTGCTGATCGTGGCCGGCGTCGCGGTGGCGCGGACCCGGCGCCGTTGGTCCGGCGGGGGTTTTCCCCGTAGAATGACGGATCGCGCCACCGCGTGAAACAGCGCCCAAACCCTCGGAGCCACCTCGAAATGCCCACCGAATTCCGTCTCAAGACCGGCCTCGCCGACATGCTCAAGGGCGGCGTCATCATGGACGTGACAAACGCCGAGCAGGCGCGGATCGCCGAGGAGGCCGGCGCGGTCAGCGTCATGGCGCTCGAGCGGGTGCCCGCCGACATCCGGCGCGACGGCGGCGTGGCGCGCATGTCCTCGCCGCAGAAGATCCAGGAGATCCAGGAGGCGGTGAACATCCCGGTGATGGCGAAGGTCCGCATCGGGCACTTCGCCGAAGCGCAGATCCTCGAGGCCATGAAGGTGGACTTCGTGGACGAGAGCGAGGTCCTGACCCCGGCCGATGACGCGAACCACATCGACAAGCACGCGTTCACCGTGCCGTTCGTGTGCGGATGCCGGAACCTCGGCGAGGCGCTTCGCCGGATCGGCGAAGGAGCGGCGCTCATCCGGACCAAGGGCGAGGCGGGCTCGGGAGACATCGTGGAGGCGGTTCGCCACCTTCGCAGGATCCGCTCCCAGCTCCGGCGGCTGAGCGTCATGGACGACGACGAGCTGATGGCGGAAGCCAAGGAACTGCGGGCCCCCTTCGAGGTCGTCCGCCAGGTCGCGCGCGAGGGACAGCTTCCGGTGCCCAACTTCGCCGCCGGCGGCATCGCGACGCCAGCGGACGCCGCGCTCTGCATGCAGCTCGGCGCTGAGTCGGTGTTCGTGGGTTCGGGGATCTTCAAGTCGGAGGATCCGCCGCCCCGGGCGCGCGCCATCGTGAAAGCGGTGACCCACTACCAGGATCCGGCCGCGCTGGCGCAGATCTCGATGGAGCTCGGAGAGGCGATGCGCGGAATCGACACCGCGAGCATGCCCGAGGCGGAACTCCTCCAGATCCGGGGCAACTGACGAGCCCTCCGCCGCCGGCCACGACCGGCGGCGCCCGATGACCACCGCCCAGCGCGCCGGGACCCGTCCCGGACCCCCGCCCGGGGATCCTTCGGTCCGGATCGGCGTGCTGGCGCTCCAGGGCAGCTTTTCGCTCCATGCGGAGAGGCTGAACCGGCTCGGCATCCAGCCTGTCGAGGTTCGCCGGGCGGGCGCGCTCGAGGAGCTGGACGGCCTCATCATCCCCGGCGGCGAGAGCTCGACGATGCTCAAGTTCCTCCATGAAGAGGATCTGCTCGAGCCCCTGCTGGCCTTCCACCGCGGGGGAGGCGTGATTTACGGCACCTGCGCCGGAGCCATCCTGCTGGCCACCGAGGTCGAAAACCCGGCGCAGGACTCGCTCGCGCTGCTCGACATCGGGATCCGCCGGAACGGGTACGGGCGTCAGGTCGACAGCCATGTCGCCGAGGTGGAGTGCCCCACGCTCGGCGAGCCGGCGCTTACGGTCGTCATGATCCGGGCGCCGGTCATCACCCGCGCCGGGGGCGGGGTGGAAGTCCTGGCGACCCACCGGGGCCAGCCGGTGTTCGTGCGCCAGGGACGCATCCTGGCCACGACGTTCCATCCCGAGCTGACCGAGGACCTTCGGGTCCACGCCTGGTTCAGCCGTCTGGTCGCGGACGAGGCGTCAGAAAGGAACGGAAAGTAGGCGTCAGGAAAGTAGGCTTCAGGGAACCGATTCCCGCTCCGGCGCGTTTCCGTTACCGGAGCCGTTCCCGGTTCGGGGGGGGTGGCGCGACGCGCTCCCGCCCGGTCCGGCCGAGGGCGAACGCCGCAGAAGGATCCCCCAGGAGGATCCATTCCGCCGGCGCCTCGGAAAGCGCGGCCACCTGAACTGATGACGCAGGCCGCGGCGCTGGTCCCCCGGACACCTTCGGAGGAGAGCCGCGACCGAGGCGCCGGCGGGCGAGAGCGCATCGTCGTCGTCGGCGCGGGCCCCGCGGCGCAGGACGCGGCGCGGCTGCTGGACGGCGCCCCGTGGCGGGTGCTACGGACGCCGACGCCCCCCGGCGGGCGACCCGCCGAAGAGCTGGACGGAGCCTCGGTCATCGTGCTGGACGCGGCGTCCGGGGATGGATCCGGGGACGGAGAGGACGCCGCGCAGGTCTTCCAGCGGATCGCCGCCGCGGCGCCTCGCGCCGCCCTCCTCGTCCTGGCGAATCCCGAGGCGCCGTGGCCGGGCTTCGAGGCGCTCCCCCCGCCGCGCCCGCGGGTGGTCCCGGTTCCGCTGACGCGGGAGACCCTCCTCGGCGCGCTGGACGCCGCCCTCGTCTACCGGAATCTGCTCGAGGAGAACCGCGTCCTGCGCCGCGAACTGCGCGCCGCGACCCGGCTCGAGGCGTGGGTCGGCTGCTCGGCGGAGGCCGCCGCGGTGCGGGGCGCGATCACCACGGCGGCGTTCTCCGAGGGCCCGGTGCGGATTCTGGGCGAACCGGGGGCCGGCCGCCGACTGGCCGCCGAACTCGTCCACCGCCTCTCGCGCCGGTCATCGCAGGCCTTCGTCCCGTTCACCGGCGCCGGCGTCCCGCGCGGCGAACTCGGCCCGGTTCTGGCTGACATCCGCCGCGCGGCGGAGGATGCCGACCGCGGCGCCGGGACCGCCGGCCTGCCCGCGCTGCTGCGGGGTCGTCCCGGCAGCGTCTACGTGAGCGGGGCGGACGAGCTCGCGCCCACCGACCAGGCGGTGCTCGAGGATGCGCTCCGTCGTCCGCAGCCGTTCCGGCTCCTGGCGTCGTTCGACCCGGCGTCCCGGGCCGCCGGCGACCGCGCCTCCCAGCCGCTGCGCGGCGGGCGGCCGGAGGCCTTCACCATCCGGATCGCGCCGCTCCGCGCGCGCCGCGAGGACGTCCCGGCGCTCACCCTGCATTTCCTGTCCGCCGCCTGCCGGGATGCGGGGGTGGGACCGTGGGGCGTTTCGCAGGCCACGATGGAGGCGTACGCCGCCCACCACTGGCCAGGGAACGCCGCGGAGCTGAGGATGTGGGTGGAGAGGGCGGTCGCCACCGCGGCGGTGTGCCGGTTCGAGGGGTCGGTGCTGCCCGACGGGGTCTGCTCCCCACCCGACGGCCCGCTCCCCGCCCCCTCCGGCGTCGGATCGAAGCCCCTCAAGGCGGTGCTCGCCCGCATCGAGCGCTCGATCATCGAGCGGACGCTGCGGAGAGCGGGCGGCAACCAGAAGCGGACCGCGGCGCTCCTGCAGGTGAACCCGACGACCCTCCACGAGAAGATGAAGCGCCACGGCCTGCTCCGCGCCCCGAAGCGCCGCGACCCGGCGCCGGACGAGTAGCGTCCGTACGCGAGAAAAGCCCGGCGCCGCGAGGCGCCGGGCCGTTCCCTGCGGCCTCAGGCCGCTGTCAGCACGTTGTCAGCGAATCAGCGTTCGGTGATCCGGAAGTGCGCGCGCCGATTCTGCATCCAGCAGTCCTCGTTGCTCTCCGTGCACTGCGGACGCTCCTTGCCGAAACTGACCATCTCGATCCGGTCGGAGGGGACTCCGAGCGACGTCAGATAGTCGTAGGCGGCGCGGGCCCGGCGCTCTCCGAGCGCCTGGTTGTACTCGACGGTGCCGCGCTCGTCGCAGTGTCCCTGGATCTGGATCTTGGCCGAGACATAGGGGCGCTGGAGCCAGTCCGAGTTGCTGCGAAGCGTGTTCCGCGAAGCGTCGGTGAGCTCCGACTCGTCATAGGCGAAGTAGACGTCGGAGAGGTTGCCCTGGAGCTCCGCCATGGCCGCGTCCAGGTACATGTCCCGCTCGGTCGGCGGTGGCGGCGGTGGCGGTGGTGGCGGCGGCGGTGGCGGCGGCGGCGGTGGAGGCGGCGGTGGCGGCTCCTCCATCGGCGGAGGTGGCGGCGGCGGCGGAGCGCTGGAGCACGCCGCGGCGGCGAGCCCGATGCCGACCCCAAAGGTCAGGAGCAGCAGGGTGGCGATGACTTTTCTCACGTGGCCCTCCGGGCGGAGACAATGAACCGGTAGACGGTACCGGATAGCTGCTTTAGCGTCAATTCGTTGTGCAGGCCCATCCCGTCTGGCGGTCGGGGCGGAGGCTCCCGGAAACCGCCCGCGTGATCAGGAAGCGGCGCCGGCGACTTCCTCGCGAATCCGGAGCGCCGCCGCCCGAGGGTCCGGACCCGAGGTGATCGCGCGGCCCACGACGATGTAGTTCGCGCCCCGTCGGGCCGCCTCCGCCGGCGTCGCGACCCGCCGCTGGTCGTGGGCCGCGGCCGCCCACGCCGGCCGGATTCCCGGGACCAGCAGGACGAAATCGTCGCCGGCGTCCTCCCGGATCGCCTCCGCCTCGTGGGAGGAGGCGACGACGCCGTCGGCGCCGGCGCTCCTTGCGAGCGCCGCGAGGCGCCGGACCTGTTCGGGGAGCGGCCGGCCGAACACCTCGGCGGCGCCGGCCTGATCGAGATGCGTCAGCACGGTGACCGCCAGCAGAAGCGGGGAGTCTCCGGCGTCCGCCGCCGCCGTCGCGGCCGCGGTGATCATCGCCCGCCCTCCCGAGGCGTGGACATCCACGATCGCGGCGCCCGCCGCCGCCCCGGCCCGCACCGCTCCCGCCACGGTGGCCGGGATGTCGTGGAACTTGAGGTCGAGGAACACCTGTCCCACGGCGGCGAACTCGGTGACCGCGCGAGGGCCGGCCGCGGTGAAGAGCTCCTTGCCCACCTTGAAGAAGGGCGCGGCGCCGGCGAGCCGGTCCCGAAGCCGAAGGGCGTCGTCCAGCGTCGGCGTGTCCACCGCCACCACGAGTTCCCCCGCGCCGGGGGCGGCGGCCCAGGAGAGGCGGGAGCGCGGGGCCGGATCCTGCGTCACGGCCGGACCTCGATCGGAGGAGCGAACGGCGCCATCGCGCCGGTCAGGTCCCGCACCCGGGCGACGTGGTGGCGGCGGCAGTAGTCGGCGAGGCCGTCGAGCGTTCGGCGCCAGACGCCCGGATCCACGAAGTTCATCGTGCCGATCTGGACCGCGGCGGCGCCGGCGAGCAGGAACTCGACGACATCGTCGGCCCCGGCGATGCCCCCCATGCCAATCACCGGAAGCCGGGTGGCCTGCGCCGCCTGCCACACCATCCGGACCGCGATCGGGCGCACCGCCGGGCCGGAGAGCCCGCCGATGATGTTCGCGAGCCGGGGACGCCGCGTCTCCACATCCACCGCCATCGCCGGGATCGTGTTGATGAGCGAGACCGCATCCGCCCCGGCGTCCTCCATCCGGCGCACCATCGCGCCGATGTCGGGAATGCTGGGGCTCAGCTTCGGAATCACCGGCAGGCGGGTTCCCGCCCGGACGATCTCGATGGCGCGCCCCGCCATGTCGGGATCGCAGCCGAACTCGATGCCCCCCTCGGACACGTTGGGGCAGGAGATGTTGACCTCGATCCCGCGCACGCCCTCCGCCTGATCCAGCCGTCGCGCCAACTCGCCGTACTCCGCAAAGGAGCTGCCGCAGATGTTCGCCAGGACGACCTTCCCGAGCGCCCGGATCGCCGGCAGCTTCTCGGCCAGAAAGCGCTCGATCCCGACTTCCTGGAGTCCGATGGCGTTCAGCATCCCCGACGGGGTCTCCCAGATCCGCGGCGGCGGGCAGCCGTCCCGGGGCGCCAGGTAGAGGCCCTTCACCGAGACCGCCCCGATCGCGTCGTAGTCGACGACGCCCACGTACTCGTCGCCGTAGCCGAACGTGCCGCTCGCGGCGATGAGCGGCGTCGGAAGCGAGAGCCCGGCGATCTCGACGCCGAGCTCCACGTCGGAAGACCCGCGCGCCGTCACAGCGGATGAGGGTCCCGGTCCCAGGCCACGGCGTCGGCGTCGAAGACCGGACCTTCGGTGCAGCTCCGCAGGTACTCCGGGTCGCCCCCCGGCTCGCGTCGGGCCCAGACGACGCACCCGAGGCAACACCCCATTCCGCACCCCATCCGCCGTTCGATGGACACCTGGTGCGGGACGCCGGCCTCGCCGGCGAGTTCGGCCGTCCGCAGGAGCATGCCGGTGGGGCCGCAGGAATAAAGCTGCGGGGCGCCGGCGTCGTCGAGCGCCGCGTCCAGAAGCTCGGTGACGCGCCCGCGATGTCCGAAGCCGCCGTCCTCGGTGGCGCACCGGACATCCATCCCCAGCCGTTCGAACTCCTCGCGCAGGTAGAGATCGACGGTTCCCCGACCTCCGAGAAGCACGATCCCCCGGCGGCCGGCGGCGGCGAGCTCGCGGCAGAACAGCACGAAGGGGGCGATCCCGACGCCGCCGGCCACGATGACCGCCGTTCGCCCGGCCGGCGGAAGCGCGAAGGACGTGCCCAGGGGTCCCAGCGAGGAAATGACGCCGCCGACCCCGAGCCGCATGAGCGCCCGCGTTCCGACGCCCACCTCCTTGACCAGCAGCGAGAATCCGAAACGCTCGCCCGACTCGTCGAGGTCGCAGTAGGAATACGGCCGCCGCAGAAGGCCGCCGCCGGCGAGACGCACCATCGCGAACTGTCCCGGAAGCGCCCCGGAAGCGGAGTCGGTCTCGAACCAGAGGAGCTGGGCGTCGGCGGATAGCTCGTTCCGGGAGACCAGCCGCGCCTCGACGTCGGCCCGGGGAGGACCGCCGGACCCGATTTCGACCATCCTCAGGCGTCCGCCGCGGTCACCCGGTCGGCCTCGGCGAGCGTGGTCCGTCCGGCGGCGACGAGCTCGAGCGCGCGCCGGCGGATCGGGACCATCCCTTCGCGCTCGGCCGCGTCCCGGATCTCCGAAGCCGGGCGCCGGGCGAGGATCGCCTCGCGCAGCGCCGGCGTGAGCGCGAGAACCTCGGCCACTGCGGTCCGGCCGCGGAAACCGGCGCCGTCGCAGCGGCGGCAGCCCCCCGGGCGGAAGACCCGTTCCGGCGGGGAGTCAAGAACCGCGAGCGCTTCGACTTCCGCCGCATCGGGGTCCGATTCCTGGCGGCAGCTGGCGCAGAGCAGCCGGACGAGGCGCTGGGCGGCGATCAGGTGGAGCGCCGAGACGAAGTTGTGGGGGTCCACGCCCATGTGGAGGAAGCGGCCGATCACGTCGAGGCTGTGGTTGGCGTGAACCGTGGTCAGGACGAGGTGTCCGGTCAGCGCCGCCTGGACCGCGATGGCGGCCGTCTCGGGGTCCCGCACCTCTCCGACCATGATCGTGTCCGGGTCGTGGCGCAGGATGGAGCGCAGCCCGCGGGCGAAGGTGAGGCCCTTCTTCTCGTTCACCGGGACCTGGGTCACGCCGGCGATCTCGTACTCGACCGGGTCCTCGACGGTGACGATCTTCTCCTCCGGCGTCGCGATCTCGGAGAGCGCGGCGTAGAGCGTCGTGGTCTTGCCGCTCCCGGTGGGCCCGGTTACGAGGAGCATGCCGAAGGGCCGGCGCACGTGCTCGCGGAGCAGACGCAGGCTGCGCCCCGAGAAGCCGAGCGCCTCGAGCGAGAGGGCCGAGAAGCGCGACCCGAGCCGCGCCTTGTCGAGCACCCGGACCACGACGTCCTCGCCGTGGACGCTGGGCATGACGGACACCCGGAAGTCGACGGTCCGCTGCCCCCGCTCGCCGTCGGGGACCGCCGCCCGGAAGCGTCCGTCCTGGGGCACCCGCCGCTCGGCCACATCGAGCTCCGCCATGACCTTGATGCGGGCCACGATGGTCTGGTGGTGGATCGCATCCACCGGCGCCATCGCCGGATAGAGCACGCCGTCAACCCGGTACTTGAGGACGACGCGGGTGGCCTTGGTCTCGATGTGGATGTCGGTGGCGCGCCGCTCGATGGCGTTCACCAGCAGCGAGTCCACGAGCCGGACCACCGGGCTGCCGCCCGCTCCCTGCCCGGCGTCGAGCGAGATCAACGGAGCGCCGCCGCCCCCGTCGTCGCGACCGAGCAGTTCGATCCGCAGATCCTCGGAGGCGCGGTCGAGCAGGAAGCTCGAGTTCGTGTTCCGCTCGATGATCTCGGCGATCCGGGAGCGGTCCCCGACGCGCACGACGAGCGGACGCCGGAGCAGCATTTCGAGGCGGTCGACCTCGTCCTCGACCACCGGGGCGGCGAGCGCCACTTCGAGCCGCTCCCCGTCCTCGCGAAGCGGCACGAACCGGAACCGCCGGACCAGCTCCATCGGGACGCTCCGCCAGAGCGCGGCGTCGTCCCGGTATCCCGCGAGGTCCATCGCCTCGTAGAGGTCGGGGGACTCGGGGGCCAACTCAGACCTCAGGGGCGGCGGACGAGACCCGCCGCCCGCCGAGGTGAGGTCCGGCGAACGGCGGACGGATCAGCCGCAGCAGTCGGCCTGGAACGGGCGCGAGACCTTGCATCGCACCACTTTCCGCGCCGGGATGCGGATCGACTCTCCGGTCTGGACGTTCCGTCCCAGGCGGGCCTTGCGCTCGACGACGCTGAACTTTCCGAACCCCGGCACGGTGAAGTCGTCGCCTGCGCTGAGCGCTTCCACGGCGAGGTCACGCAGTCCGTCGAGGACATCCTTCCCCTGCTGCTTCGTGATTCCGGCGTGGTCCGCGAGGCACGCAACGAGTTCTGTCTTGGTCATTGCCGATTCGTCCGTTCCGCCCGGCGACGCCGGGGCGCTGATGATGGAGCCGTTCGGCCCCGGAAAACGCAAAAAACTACCACAGGAGGCGGGCGCCGCAATCCGGCCCCGACCTCAGAAACCGAGGAGCTGATCCAGCGTCGCGAGCCGCCCGTTCCACACCACCGCGCGGACCCGGCGCAGGTTCGAAATGTCCTCGAGAGGATCCCCTTCGAGCAGCACCAGGTCGGCGAGCGCCCCGGGCGCCACCACGCCCAGCTCGCCCTCGAGGCCAAGCGCTTCGGCGGCCCCCACGGTAGCCGTCCGGATGGCGCCCGCGGGGCCGAGGCCGGCTTCGGAGAGCTGTTCCACCTCGATCACCAGACTTAGGCCGTAGGGAATGATCGGGGTGTCCGTCCCCGCCACGATCCGGCCCCCGGCGGCCGCCACCGACGCCACCGTGTCCCACATCGGCCGCAGCAGGGCGAGCCGCTCCTCCGGGTCGGCCGTCGGCGCCGGACCCGAAGTGAGCCGCTCGGTGATCCACGCCGGGAACGCGAGGAGGCGACGGTCGTCCATCAGCAACCGAGGCTCGCGGGCGAGCGCCAGATCCCATCCGCCGTAGATCAGCAGGGTCGGCGCGAAGTAAATCCCGGACTCGGCGAGGAGGGACCGCACGTCGCCGTAGGACCGGCCGAGATCGGTCACCTTGGGGGAGTAACCCCGCCGAGACGTGCCCTTGATGTGCTCGACCCCATCGATTCCGAACCGGGCCGCCGGATACAGCTCGTGGGAGGAGACGAACGCCCCGAGCGCCTGGGCCTCGCGGATCGCCTCGCGCTGGGTCTCGTCGTTCAGCCGCACGTAGGTCTTGACGACGTCGAATTCGAGTTCGCGCGCCTGCTGCAGCACGGAGTCCAGAACCCGGCCGCTGGTCCCGGCGTTGGCCCCCGGGTAGTAGATCCGGGTCCCGTCGATCACCGCCCCGCTGAGGAACACCCGAGGCCCGACGCGGCGCCCGGCGAGGATGGACTCGCGCTCCTCCAGCACCCGGTAGGTGGACGCCGCCATGACGCGCACCGTGGTGACTCCGTAGACCAGGTGCGTCCGCCCGAAGCGGCCGCCGAAGGCGGGGCCCATCGGGTGGGTGTGCATCTCGATCAGGCCCGGCATGAGGACCGCGCCCTGTCCGCGGACGAGCCGGATGTCCTCGGACGGCTCGGCGCCCGTCGGTTCGACGGAGACGATCCGGCCGGCCTCCACCAGCACGTCCATCCCGGGCCGCGCCTCGCCGGCCTCGACATCGAGCACCCGGATGTCCTGGAAGAGGATCTGGCCCGAGGGACGGGACGCCTCGAACGAGTGCCGGAGGCGGATCGTCTCCGGGTCTCCTCCCCCGAGCGGAACGCGGAGGAGCTCCCCCGCCGAGAGGAACGTCAGCGACTCCGAGTCGGGCGCCCACGCCGGGAAGTCCACGGCCCCCTCGAAGAGCGTGCGGAGGGGTCCGGACGGCGAACCGTTGGCGTCGACCGGCAGGACGGCGAGGCCGCCGTCATGGGCGAACGCGAGGCTTCCCCCGTCCGGGGAGAACACCGGGCCGTCCCCGTCGCGCGTCCCGAAGCTGGCCGCCGGCTCCTCGATCAGCCGCGCCTCGCCGCTCGAGGCGGCGACCAGCGCGATCCGGTTCCGGCCTTCGCGGAACCTCGACGACCACGGCGCCAGGACCGAAACGGCGAGGGTGGTCCCGTCCGGCGACCAGCTCGGGGTCCCCAGCCCGCGATGCCCGGGGAACAGCGGGTCGTCCGAGGCGCCGACAGCGAGGCCCGGGCGCGCGTCGGCGGCCCGCTCGGTGACGTGCAGGTTCCCCTGTTCGTCGAGCCAGGCCAGCCGGGATCCGTCAGGCGACACCGACGGGCTCGTCTCGGCGCCGAAGCGCGCCGTCAACTGGACCATCCCCGCCCCCGGACCGGACCCGAGGCGCTTCTCCCAGATATCCATCGTCCCGCCCCGGTCGCTCGCGAAGACGATGCCCTGGCCATCGGGAAGCCACACCGGATCGGTGTCGAGCCAGTCGTCGCGGGTCTGGGGCGACGGGGCCTCGGATCCGTCGAGCGGCGCGGTCCAGATGTCGCCGAGCGCCGCGTAGACGAGCCGGGATCCATCCGGGCTGAGACTCGGCCGCACGATGCCGCGGACCGGGATGTCGCCCTCCAGCGCGGTCCGGATCTTCCCGGTCCGCACCGGCGGGCGCCGGACGCGGAACTCGACCGACATCGGCACCGTCAGCGGCGCCCCGGCGTCGACCCCGCCTTCCGCCTCCGGCGAACCCTCGGACAGCGCGAGACGGCGGATCTTCCCGTCCGCGGTGTAGACGATGTCCTCGCCGCTCCACTGCGGACGGAACGGGAAGATGTCCTCCCCGGCCGCCGCCAGGATCCGCGGCGCCGCGGCGTCTTCGCCGGTCGCCAGGGAGACAGCGACCAGCTCGCTGGCGCTCCCCATGTCGAAGCGCGTCCCCATCAGGGTGAGGCCCTCGTAGTGGAGCCGCCGGAACACCAGCCGGGCGCCATCCGGGCTCACCGACGGAGCGGCGACCATCCCGGCGGTTCCGGGGACCGGGACGGGCGCCGCGCCATCCGCGAGCGCGAGATGGTGGACGGCCCCCTCGGCCTCCCCCTCCGGAACGGCCACGTAGACGAGCCCCTCCGGCGCTCCGTCGGCGCCGGGGACCCACGCCGGCTGGGACTCGTTGCCCAGCGAGCTTGTCACCTGCTCGACGCCCCCCGTCTCCCGGTCGAGGATCCAGATGTCGTAGGTTCCTCCGCGGTCCGACGCGAATGCGATCCGGGTTCCGTCGGGGGACCACGCGGGCTCCCGGTCGTCGAAGACGGTCCCGGTCAGCGCCGCCGGTTCGCCCCCGTCGAGCGGAACTTCCCACAGATCCCAGGTCCCGGCCCGGTAGCCCTGGACGACGACCCGGTCACCGTCCGGGTGGAAGTCGGGCAGACGCTCATCCCCGAGCCCGTCGGTGAGGGCCTCCGCGGTTCCGCCGGCGGCCGGCAGCCGCCAGAGCGTTCCCTGCAGGTCCAGAACGAGGGTCTCGCCATCGGGGGACACCGCGACCGCGAAGCTCGTCCCTTCCTCGACCCGCACGGGCCGTTCCGCCTCCTGCCCGATCGCCGGAAGCGCCGCGAGGAGGACCACCGCGAGGAGGCCCGCAACCCTCCGGATCAGGGAAGACCGACACATGCCGCCGATCCTAAACGAAGCCGGAGCGGCCGGGTTCCCGGATATGTTCTCTCCGCCATGCCGTCCCGCTCCCGCCTCCATGCCCTGTTCGCCGTCGCCGGGGTCGCGGCGAGCCTGCTCCTCGGCGCCTGCGCGCCCGACCCGCAAACCCCGGCCCCGTCCACGCCGTCCGAGGCGGCGGCGGCCGCCGCCAGCGAGGCGCGGGGGGTCATCGAGGCGGACGGACGCGGCGGCGCCGCGTTCGGCGTGTTCCTCGGGGGCCAGCCGCTGGTCGCCGAGGGGTTCGGGTTCGCAGACGAGGCGCGAATGGTTCCGGTCATGGCGGGCCACCTGTTCCGGATCGGCTCGATCACCAAGCCGGTGACCGCGATGGCCATGCTGCGGCTCGTCCACGAGGGAAGAGCGCGGCTGGGGGATCCGGTGGCTTCGCTGGTCCCCGAGCTGAGCCAGGTCTCCAACCCGTTCGCGCACACCCCGGGACCGACGCTCTTCCAGTTGGCCACCATGACGGGCGGGCTGGCGCGCGAGCCGGCGAATCTTCCCGACTATCTGGTCGGATCCCCCGAGGCGTGGAAGGAGGTGGCCTTCCGGGCGCTCCGGGAGACGTCCTTCGAATACGAGCCCGGAACCCGCTACCAGTACTCGAACATCGGCTACGCGGTGCTCGGGGCGGCCGTCGAGCAGGCCGCCGGGGAGCCGTTCCTGCGCTACGTCGCCGACGAGCTTCTCGGGCCGCTGGGCATGGAGTCCACCGTGTTCTTCCCGACGGCGGTGGTGGAGGACCGGATTGCGGAAGGCGCTTCGGTCGTCGAGGATGGCCTCGACTTCGAGCAGCCCGCGCGCGAGCACGAAGGCCGCGGCTACAAGGTCCCGAACGGGGCGCTCTATTCGACGGCTGCCGACCTCGATCGTTTCCTGCGGTTCCTCACCGGCGCTGAAGGCGAGCCGTTCGATGGCGTCATCCCCTCCGAAGTGCGCCTGGACAACCTCACCCGGGCGTTCGCCGCCGGGGATCTATCGAGCGGCTACGGCTTCGGCTTCATGACGCGGAGGCTCGAGGACGCGGACGGCGCCCCGTTCACCGCCTACGGCCATGGCGGCAGCGTCGCCGGCTACCGGGCGGCGGCGTGGATCGAGCCCGAATCGGGCGTGTCGGCGGTGGTCCTGCGCAACGTGGGCGGCGACGGGATCTCGCTCGCCGACCTCGCCGCCTCGGCGCTCTCGAGGGTCGTGGCCGCGGCCCGCGCGAAGGATCGGTAGCCCTCAGTCCCGGGGCAGCGGGGCGAGACCCGCCTCCGCCAACCGCAGCACGCGGCGCGCCTGGCGCCGATGCAGCTCCTCGATGAGCTCGCCGTCGAGTTCCGCGACGCTCTCCCCCCGGGCCTCGGCGGCCGCAACGACGCGGACGACGGCTTCCGCCCAGGCCCGCTGCTCGGGCGACGGCGCGAAGGCTTCGTGGATCCCCCGGATCTGCGATGGATGGACTGCGGACTTCCCGTCGAACCCGAGGGCGAACGCCCCCCGGGCGCTTCGCCGCAGGCCTTCGGGATCGCGGAACCGGAACCAGGGAGCGTCCCAGACCCCGATCCCGGCGGCGCGGGCGGCGAGCACGAGGCGGGCGCGCGTGAAGGCGAGTTCCGACTCGTCGGCGGAAACGCTGGCGCCGAGGCTCAGCCGGTAGTCGGCGGAGCCGAAGACGAGCCCTTGGACCTCGGGCCCGGCCGCGAGATCGAAGACGCCCGCCGCCCCCCGCGCGGTCTCGACCATCAGCCAGAGCGGCGGCCCTCCTGCGAGCGCGCCGCGGGCGGCCTGAACAACGGCGACCGATTCAACCTTGGGGAGCAGCACCGCATCGAGCTCCAACCCGCGGACCGCTTCAAGGTCCCGTTCTCCCTCCGGCGTGTCCGGCGGGTTCACCCGGACCACCACCCGCGAGTCCCCGGACGCGGCCCGCTCCACCGAGCGCGCGAGGCCCTCCCGCGCCGCCTCCTTGTGTCCCGGGTGGACGCCGTCCTCGAGGTCGAGCACCACGACATCGGCCCCTCGCGTCCCCGCCTTGTCCACCATCCGGCGGTTCGACGCCGGGACGTAGAGCAGCGAGCGCGGACGCAGCTTCGGAACCGGCGGAACCGCCCGCGAAGAGGCGTCGTTAGGGGGAGTCATGCTCAACAGCGCTCATTCTGCAACGGATTCCCCGCTCCGCCGGAAATGGCTTCCAGCCCTGTCGGTCGCGGCGGCGCTCGGGCTCGCCGCCCCGGCGGCGGCGCAACCGGATTCGCCGTGGCTCCACGTCCGGGTCCACGACGAGTCGGGCAACGCCAAGGTCGAGGTAAACCTGCCGCTGGCCGCGGTCGAGGCGCTCTCCGGCGCGATGGCGGAGGAGGCCCTTCGCGACGCCCTCGGGAGCGAAGCCGACGCCGACGAGCCCCGTCCGGACTTCGAGGACCTGCGCGCGCTCTGGCGGGCGCTCCGCGCCGAGCCCGGGGCCTGGGTCTCGGTGGACGATGACGACGGCCAGCTTCGCGCCCGGATGGAGGGCGACGAGGTGAGGATCACCGCCGCCGGGGACGACGGCTCGTTGAACATCCGCTTCCCGACCGCGGTCGGGGACGCGCTCTTCGAGGAGGGCCGGGAAGACATCGACTTCGCCGCTGCGGTGCGCCGCCTGCAGGACCACGACGGCGACCTGGTGGTGGTGGACGGCGACGACGGCGGCGTCCGGATCTGGATCGGTCCGCAGTAGAGCGATGCTCCGTCTCCTCGGCGTTCTCGCCATCGCGGCGCTGGCCGCCGCTCTGCTCTTCGGCGCCTGCCTCGCGGCCTGCGGCGTGGCCGTGGTCTCGGTCGCCTCGGACGAGACCCCGCGCATCGTGGCGCCGGTCCCGCTCTTCCTGCCGCTCGCCGCGCTCGAGGTCCTTCCGGACGATGTCCTCGGAGAAAAAATCCTGCTCGAGTTGAAGGACCGCGAGGGCGCCGCGCTCGCTGCGGTTCAGGCGGTGCTCGCGAGCCTCGAGGGAGCGGAAGACGCGACGCTGGTCCACGTGACCGAGGGCGACACCGAAGTGCTCATCGCGGTGGAGGCGGAGGATCTGGTGGCGCGCATCCGGGAAGAGGGCGCGGACACCCGGGTGTTCCTCCGGGCGCCGATCCGCGCCCTGGCGGAAGCGGTGGCGGCCTGCGACCCGGCGCCCGACGCGACCTCGGACTCCGGACCGGAGCGCTCCGCTGCGGTCCGCTGCGACCGGCGGGCGCTGGCCCGCGGTCTCATCCGGTTCGCCCGGGGGACGGAGATCGAAGTCCGCGACGGGGAAACGCGCGTGGACATCTCGATCTGGTAGGGCGCGCCCGTCCGGGGCCGCCCTCCGGCGGATAAACTCCGCGTAAAGGGCCATGAATACGCGCGATTCGATCCGCCGGGTGGCGGGTCTGGCGGGAGTCGCGCTGACAGCGTTCGTCGGGGCCGGCCTCGCGCTGGAAAATCCCCAGGGGGCGGGCCCGGAGGAGCGCAAGGTCCCAAGAGAGCGTCCGGAAGAGCACCCGGAACAACGGAATGTCGCGGAGGAGTCCGGCCGCGACGCGGTCCTGGACCGTCTCCAGCAGGATCTGGCCAGCCAGAGCCTGGCGCCGGGGGGCGCCGGCGGGGACGGCGGAGGCGGCGCCCCGAACCTCCCGGGGCCTCCGGTGATGTCGCCGACGGCTGACGAGCTCCGGAACATGACGCGCGAGGAGCGGGTCCGCGCGCTGGAAGCCCGGACCTGGGAGATCTACGCCGCCCCCGTCCCGGACGGGATCGATGTGGACGGGAGCCTCGACGAGGCGGCCTGGGAGCAGGCGATCCCGATCGGGGACTTCTACGAGCGGGAGACCCGCGAGGGCCTCCCCTCCACCGAATCGACGATCGTCCGGATCCTCTACGACGACGAGAACCTCTACTTCGGCTTCTACTGCACGCTGGAGAACGCCGAGGCCAACCGCCCGCGCACGATGTTCCGGGACGAGAACATCGGCAGCGATGACGCGGTGGCGATCCTGCTGGACGCCTACAACGACCAGCGAAGCGCCGTCTTCCTCGCGACGAACGCCAACGGCATCCTGTTCGACATGAGCCAGAACGGCCAGAACGAGAGAACGCGCAACCTGGACTGGGACATGGTCTGGGAAGCGCGGGGGCGCACGTTTCCCTGGGGATGGACCTCGGAAGTCCGGGTGCCGTTCAAGTCGCTCCGCTTCCGCCCGTCGGAGCCCGGCGAACCGGTCGTCTTCGGCGTGGGCTTCAAGCGGAACATCCCCCAGAAGAAGGAGGAGGTCTACTGGCCCTTCGTCTCGAACGACTCCACCTGGTACCGCCCGGCGGAGCTCGGCAAGCTGCGCGGGATGACCGGGATCCAGCCGGGACGCAACCTCGAGATCCGGCCGTTTGCGGCCGGGGGCCTCGACGGCGGAGGCGAGTGGGAAGGCGAGGGGCAGCGGTTCGACGGCGGCCTCGACATGAAGTGGGGCGTGACTCCCGGGTTGACCGCCGACTTCACCTGGAACACCGACTTCGCCCAGGAAGAGGTCGACGATCTGCAGCTCAACTTCACCCGCTTCTCGCTCCGTTTCCCGGAGAAGCGGCAGATCTTCCTCGAGGGCCAGCGCAACTTCACCTTCGGGGAGCGCCGGGACGCCGACGTCGTCTTCACCCGCCGGATCGGTCTCTCCGACGCCGGCCAGCCGGTGCCGATCGTGGGCGGCGCCCGGCTCTCGGGGCGCCAGGGCGCCTACACCCTCGGCCTGATGGAGATGGTCACCGCGGAACACCAGGGGGCTCCGGGCGAGAGCTTCACGGTGGCGCGGGTTCGCCGGGACGTCTCGACCCGGTCCTCGGTGGGGGCTGTCTTCACCGACCGGTCGGCGGTCGGAACCGACGCCTTCAACCGCGTCATCGGGTTCGACACCAGCCTCTACGCCGGCGACGCGTGGAGCTTCGAGGGGCTGTGGTCCCGGGTCAGCACGGGCGCCGAGCTCGACAGTTCGGACCTCGCCTCGGGCCGCATCGACTACGAGACCGACCTCCTCCAGGGCACCGCCAAGTACATCGAGATCGGAGAGAACTTCGATCCCGGGATCGGCTTCGTGCAGCGCCGGGGCATGCGCAAGACGTATTTCCGCGCCGGCGTCTCGCCGCGTCCGTCCGCGCCGTGGATGCGGCAGGTCCACTTCCAGGCGAACGTGGCGACCGTCTGGAACCTCGACAACGTGCTCGAGACCCGGCGGGGGACGCTCCAGGGCCGCGCGACCTTCGAGAGCGGCGACGAAGTCTCGGTGGAGGTCACCGACCAGTACGAGTTCACGCTCGCTGACTACTCGATCCAGGATGTCGTCATCCCGGCGGGGGAGTACCCGTTCCGCCGCTACCAGGTCAGCCTGAACACCTACCGCCGCCGCTACGCCGGGCTACAGACGAGCTACGAGTTCGGCGGCTTCTGGGGAGGGACCCGCGACACCTGGTCGCTCGGGGCCAACTACCGGGTGAACCGGAACATCGGGCTCCGGGGCAACTACGCCTACAACCGGGTCCGCCTCCCGGGCGGCGACATCGACACCCACCTGATCTCCACCCGGATGCGGGTGGCGCTGCGGAACGATCTGGTGGTCCTCGGCCTGTTCCAGTACAACAACGCGACCGCGGACTTCGCCTCGAACGTGCGGTTCAACTGGATCCCCAAGCCGGGCACCGACCTGTTCCTGGTCTACACCGAGCTGGACGAGTGGTCCGGAGACCTCTTCTTCGTCCGCAACCGCAGCCTCTCGGTCAAGCTGAACTACCTGTTCCGGCTCTGACGCCTCCGAAGCCGAAGCCGGGTCCGCCCCGGCGGGCGCGCATTCCGGCGCCGGGATTGCGTTCGCCCGCTCTCCATCGCAGGGAGAGTGGCTTGTGATCACGTCAACACGAACGGCTCGCCGAATGGCGGGTTTCCTGACCATTGCGGCGCTGCTGGGCGCCTGCGGTTCCGATACGGCGCCGCCCGCGTCGGTGACGGAGGAGCTCCCGCCCGACGCTCCCGGGCTGGACGTGACGCAATTCGTCGAAGGCGCGCTGGTCGCTCCCGCGGTCACCGAGCCCTGCGTGCTCTCGGGCGGAGCGCAGGCGACGTGCCACCGCCTCGAGATCGCCGGGGCGCCGGCGGAGCGCGAGATCGGTCCGTTCTGTCCGTCAACGATCTCCGCAAGCGCCGAGGAAGGGGGCATCTGGTTCGACGGCGGGGGCGAGGTCTACGAGCTGGACGGCGCCTTCATCGTCCGCGTGGGCGACATCTACGGCGACCCCAACTGGCGGCTCTACGACCCTGAAACGGGCGAAGTGAACGTCACGGACACCCAGGTGGCGTGCGAGGCGGCGGCGCGTCCCAACGTGGATCCGATGTACCGGAACCACTGCGTGGAGTGCTCGATCGACTACTACGGCGGGGGCGTGAGACAGACGGTTCTGATTCCGTCCAGTCCGGTTCCGATGTCGTCCCCCGCGCCCATCGGCAACGCCGATGTGGGCGTTTCGCTCCAGGGCGTCGTCCTCGGTCCGCCGGCGCCGGTCCACGCGATCCTCGGGGCCTACACGATCGCCGCGTTCGACGATTGCGGGGGGCACGTGAACCCGGTCGAGGGCTACCACTACCACGCCGCGACCGCCTGCAACGAGACAGTGATCCAGGAGGACGGCCACGCGGCGCTCATCGGCTACGCCCGGGACGGCTACGCGATCTTCGGGACCACCGACGCGAACGGCGCCGCCCCGACGGGGCTCGACAGTTGCCGGGGACACGAAGACGAGACGCGCGGCTACCACTACCACGCCGCCGCAACCGGATCGAACATGTTCCTCGGCTGCTTCCGCGGCCAGCAGGCCGTGACCCGGTAGCTCGAGCCGGGACACCCTCGGGCGCCGGATCCCGCGAGAGTCCGGCATTGGGCTTGCATGCCCCCGGCCCGACGCCCGGGCCCCGCATCGGCCCCGGGCATCCCAGGGAGGTCGACGCCATGCCGAACGTCATCGAGAGACGCGTGGAAGCGCGCCATCGGCGCACTAGTGAGAGGCGGGTCTCCGCCTGGTTCGCAGGCGCCGCCACAGCCTTTGCGCTGGCCGCGTCCGTCCAGGCCGCCGCACAGGAAGCGCCGCCGGTCACGCTGGATGTCCTCGTGCTCGACCGCGACGGACGCCCGGCGCCCGATCTGGGCGTGGGCGACTTCGAGGTCGTGGACCAAGGCTCGACACGGGCCATCAGCCGCGTCCGGGTGCTGCCGACTCCGGAGGAGCCGCGCCGGTTCGTGTTCGTGGTGAACCGGCGGGGAGCGCTCCCCGATCAGCTCCGGCGCTTCAGGAGCGGGATCGAGTCCTTCCTGGAGGAGAGCTTCGGCGAGCAGGACGAGGCGATGTTCGTGGACTTCGGCGATGTCCCGCGCATCACGACGGGCTGGCGGCGGGGCGGCGCCGCCGCGCTCGCTGAAGTCGACGAGCTGGTCCCCATCGGGTTCCAGGGCGTCGCCGGCGGGTCGCAGGACGCGGCCGACGCCGCCTACATGCTCTATGCGCTCAGCGAGCGCCTGGCCGCGACGCCCGGCAGGAAGATCGTGGTCATGTTCTCCCGGAGCCTGAGCACGTTCGGGGGCAGACCGGGCCTTGGTCGGGACCCCTGGTTCAACGAGAACGCGGGCGTAAGGCCCAGCGGGCAACCCGGCGCGGACGACGCGGAGCTGGCGCTGGCGGGCGCGTTCCGGCGCGCCCGCACGACCGTCTACGCCGTCCACCTCGAGGGCGCCCGGACGCAGGACGACGGCATCCTGGTCCGGGACCGGGACGAGATGGGAAGGATGGACACGACGAACACGGCCAGCGGAGTGCAGGGCGCCACGAGAGTCCGGAACTCGTCCGCTTCCATTTCGGGCCGCAGCCGCGCCGCGTTCTCCCGCCCGGTGGACGACTTCCTCTCGTCGCTGGCCTCCAGCACCGGCGGCGACTACACAGCGAGGGCCACCGATCTGGCCGCCGTCCTCAATCGGATCGAGGCGGCCAATCGCGCGTGGTACGAGCTGAGCGTCGGCGCCGCGTCCGCTGCTCCCGACCCCCGCGCGCCCGCGCTGGAGGTTCGCGCGCCGAACCACCCCGACCTCAGAGTGATCGCCCGGCCGGGCGCTCTCCGGGAGTAACCGGACGCTACGACTGCGGCGGACTCCAGGTCCGGCATCGGGTTTGCATGCCCCGGGCCCGATGGTCGGGCCCCGCGTCGGCGCCCGGGCATCCCAGGGAGGTCGACGCCATGCCGGACGCCATCGAGAGACGCGTGGAAGCGCGCCATCGGCGCATCACCGGGAGGCGGAGTTCCACCTGGTTCGCAGGTGCCGCCGCAGCCCTCGCGCTGGCCGCGCCTCTCCTGGCCGCCGCCCAGGAGCCGCCGGTCACGCTGGACGTCCTCGTGCTCGACCGCGACGGACGCCCGGCGCCCGATCTGGGCGTGGGCGACTTCGAGGTCATGGACCGGGGCTCGACCCGGGCCGTCAGCCGCGTCCGGGTGCTGCCGACTCCGGAGGAACCGCGCCGGTTCGTGTTCGCGGTGAACCGCCGCGGAGCGCTCCCCGATCAGCTCCGGCGCTTCAGGAGCGGGATCGAGTCCTTCCTGGAGGAGAGCTTCGGCGAGCAGGACGAGGCGATGTTCGTGGACTTCGGCGATGTCCCGCGCATCACGACGGGCTGGCGGCGGGGCGGCGCCGCCGCGCTCGCTGAAGTGGACGAGCTGGTCCCCATCGGGTTCCAGGGCGTCGCCGGGGGGTCGCAGGACGCGGCCGACGCCGCCTACATGCTGTATGCGCTCAGCGAGCGCCTGGCCGCGACGCCCGGCAGGAAGATCGTGGTCGTCTTCTCCCGGAGCCTGAGCACGTTCTCGGGTTTTCCGGCGCCGCAGGACGGGGTCTTCGTTGTCAGAGGGGTAGCCAATCCGGCAACCGGGCAGGCCGGCGCGGAGGACGCGGAGAAGGCGCTGGCGGGCGCGTTCCAGCGCGCCCGCGCGACCGTCTACACCGTCCACCTCGAGGGCGCCCGGACCCAGGACGACGGCATCCTGGTCCGGGACCGGGACGAGATGGGCATGATGAACACGACGAACACCGCCAGCGGAGTGCAGGGCGCCACACGGGTCCTCGGCTCTTCCGCTTCCGTGAGGGGTCGCAGCCGCGACGCGTTCTCCCGACCGGTGGACGACTTCCTCTCGTCGCTCGCCTCCAGCACCGGCGGCGACTACACGGCGCGCGCCACCGATCTTGCCGCCGTCCTCAATCGGATCGAGGCCGCGAATCGCGCGTGGTACGAGCTGAGCGTCGGCGCCGCGTCCGCCGCTCCCGACCCCCGCGCGCCCGCGCTGGAGGTTCGCGCGCCGAACCACCCCGACCTCAGAGTGATCGCCCGGCCGGGCGCTCTCCGGGAGTAACCGGACGCTACGACGCCTCCACCGCTAACATGGGCGCGGTCCCACTTGCATAGCCGCCGCGCTCCCGGAGCCCCCGGGTTCCCTGTTCCCCTCCTGATGTCCCTCCGACCGCCCCGATTCCCGCTCGGCCTCACCCTGCTCGCCGCGCTGAGCCTGGCGAGCTTCAGCGTCACCGACGCATCCGCGCAGGGGTTCCGGTTCCGGGCGGAGACGACCCGCGTCATCGTGGACGTGCTCGTGCTCGACGACGACGGCAACCCGGTTCCCGGGCTGACCGCCGCCGACTTCGAGCTGTTCGAGGAGGGCGAGCCGCAGCAGGTCCTGAGCCTGGATGTGGTGGACTGGGAGCGCTACGGAACGATTCCGGAGATCGCCGAGGAGGCGCCCGAGGCCGCCCCTCCCCCCGCGCCCGAGGCCGACGTGAACGCCTCGCCCCGCCGGTTCGTCATCGTGTTCAACCGGCGGCGCGCCGACCCGGTGAACCTGCGGCGCGCCAAGCGCGGACTCGAGGAGTTCGTCGCGAACAACATGGTGGACGGCGACGAGACGATGCTCCTCGAGTTCGCCAACGAAGTGCGGGTGCTGCAGGAGTTCTGGCCCGGCAAGGAGGAAACGCTCGCGGCCGTCCGGCGGATCGTCCCCGGAACGTATTCGAGCTTCGTTCCGGAAGCCGACGCCCGCGAGACCTTCCGGATGCTCCAGACCCTCGCCGATGTGCTCGAACAGGTGCCGGGCCGCAAGATCGTGGTGCTGCTCTCGAGCATGCTCCAGACGTTCGCCGACTCGCGGCAGATCGTGGACGAAGTCGCCGGCAACGCGGTCGAGGGGTTCCCGGGCCGAAGCGCCCTCGACGAGACGAACGCGCTGCTGGCGGCGATCCAGCAGATGAACCACGCGAACGCCACGCTCTACTCGATCGACATCGAGGGCGTCTACGGGAACGAGAACCAGCTTCTCATCTCGAGCCAGAACAGCTTCGACTCGCTCGGGAACGACCTCGGCGTCGCCCCGCCGGAGGCCCCGCTGGACCGGCTGAACGTCGCCGCCAACGTGCTGGCGGAGGGCGGGAACGCCTCGCTCGCGATCGCCACCGGAGGCGCCCACTTCCCGAACCAGACGAACTTCGCCGTCGCTCTGAACCGCATCGGGATCCAGAACGAGCTCTACTACCTGCTCTCGTTCTCCCCGCTGGACGCCGGACTCGACGGCGGCTACCGGCGCCTCGAAGTGAGGGTCCGCGGCGAGCACGACTACCGGGTCATCGCCCGCCCCGGCTACTTCGCCCGCGAGCGGCGGGGGCCCGTGATCGAGGCCGCGGCGCGCGGGGACTACGGCTACGCCTTCCCCGACAACGTCCACAGCTACGCCTACCTGCTGAACCCCCGTCCGGAGGGGGCCTTCACCGTGCTGACCGCGGCCCTTCCCGAGGCCTACGTTGCGGAGTCGGGCGTGCTGCGGCTCCGCGTCACCGACGCCGACGGCGTCGTTCTGGCCGACGCCGAAGGCGTGGTGGATCCGGGCCGGTTCTGGATCTCGGCCCCGGTCGAGCTGCCCGCCGGCGAGCACGAGTTCGAGGTCCGGGTGGAGCGCAGCGGGAACCGGACCTACACCGCGACCACCGGGATCACGATCCCCGCCGGGCTGGGCGCCGAGTTCACGCTCTCCAGCGTGTTCCCCTTCCTCGCCGAGTCCCACCAGCCGGAGGCCACCGGCCCGCCGGTGCGCCCGGTGGCGGTGTTCGCCCCGGCGGAGGACGCCCGGATCGCCTTCTTCATCCTCCCAGGGACGAACGACCCGGTCTCGCGCGTCCAGGTCTCCTACCAGGTGATGAACGATGCCGGGGAGATCACCGTCGAGGGCGAGCGCCCCGACCTGTTCGAGCTCGCGCCCGACCGACCGGGGGGCACGCCGGTCATGCTGCCGCTCCAGACCGCCGGCCTGCGTCCCGGCCGCTACACCGCGGTGGTGCGGGTGACCGACGATCGCCGGGACCGCACGGCCTCCGGCGAGCTCGAGTTCCTGATCCGCTGAGTACGGGGGCGTCCGTCCCGGACGCCTCCTACCAGCCCGCCGCGTGTCCCTCGCGGCGTCGGTCCGGTCCTCCCGAGAGGACGCCGGAGCCGGGGTAGATCCGGATGGCGTTCAGCATCCCGATCCGGCTGGGCGGCTGCCGCAGCCGGTGCCCCCGGGAGTTGAGCGCCTCCCGCACCTCATCGGAGAACTCCTTCTCGAGCACGAGGTCGGTGCCGTCCATGTAGGGGATCGAGTTCTCGAGGTAGCGGACCACGAAGCGGGGCGCGTCCACCGCCGCCGCCGCGTCCATGTCGAAGTCGAGGGCCCGCACCAGCACCTGGAGGATCGTCTGGGGGATCGTCCACCCGCCCGCCGAACCGAGGGCGAAGTACGGCTTGTCGAAGCGGGTCACGATCGTCGGGCTCATGACGAACCGGGGCCGCTGGCCCCCTTCGATCCGGTTGACGTCCTCCGGGTCCAGACTGAAATAGGACATGCCGTTGTTGAAGATGACGCCGGTCTCCGGCGCGACGACCCCGGCGGGAAGCATCAGCGTCTGGGTGATCGAGACCACGTTGTGGTCCCGGTCCACGACGGTGTGGTGGGTCGTGTGCTCCACCGCGGTGGGCAGGTCGCTGTCCGGGCGGACCGCGGCGTGGAACCGGGCCTGGCCCAGGTCGATCCGCGCCGCCTGCGCGGCGGCGTAGTCCTTCGACAGGAGCCGCTCGAGCGGGATCTCGGCGTAGTCCTTCCCGGTGTTCCAGGCGTCCTCGTCGACGAAAGCGAGCTTCATCGCCTCGGCGACCAGATGGACGAACTCGGGCGAGTTGTGCCCGATCGCCCCCACATCGAATTGCTCGAGGATGTTCAGCGTCTGGAGCACGGTCATCCCCGAACCGCCGGGCGGCTGGCTGTGGACCGTGTAGCCGCGGTAGGTGGTGGAGAGCGGGTCGCCCCACCGCGCCTCGTAGTTCCGGAAGTCCTCCACCGTGAGGATCCCCCCGTTGTCCTGGAAGTACCGCGCGAACGTCTCCGCGAGCGCGCCCCCGTAGAACACCTCGGGCCCGCCTTCGGCGATGGCCCGCAGGGTGTTGGCGAGGTCCGGCTGCTTCAGGACCTCACCCACCGGCCAGGGTTTGCCGTCCCGGAAGAAGATGCTCGCGCCGTAGGGATAGCGGGCGACATCGGCCCCGAACCCGCTGGCGCCGAAAGCGCCGTGGACCGCCGGCGTCATCGCGAACCCGTCCTCCGCGTAGCCGATGGCGGGGGCGAGGACCTCCGCCCACGACATCGAGCCGTACTCCTCGAGGATCGCGGCCCAGCCCGCGAGGTTCCCGGGGACCAGCGGCGCCAGGAAGCTGTCGCGGGCCGGATGGGTGCGGTCCCACAGACGGCTCCCGGCGGTGAACGCCTCGGGATCGGCCGCGGCCGGCGCCGCCCCGATGAAGTCGAGCGAACGGATCCCGCCCTCTTCGGCGTCGTGGATCAGCGCGTAGCCCCCGACCCCGCCGAGACCGGACATGAGCGGCTCCACGACCGCCAGCACCGCGGCGCTCGCGACCGCGGCGTCGAAGGCGTTGCCTCCCGCCTGCAGGATCCGAAGCCCCGCCTGCGCCGCCAGCGGATGGGAGGTCACGACCATCCCGTTCACGCTCATCCCCTGACCGTCGGCCGGTTCACGAAGGCCCGGCGTCAGCAGGAGGGCCAGCCCCAGCGCCGGGACGGCGGGGACGAGGAAGATCTTCCGGTTCCGGATCATGTGTCGGCCTCCCCGGGCGTCCCGCATTGCAATGCCCTGCGCCCGCCCTTACTTTACGGGCCCGCGGGGCCGTACCGGATCCCGACATTCCTCATGCGCCTCGAAGGCAAGCGCGCGCTGGTCACCGGCGGCTCCCGGAGCATCGGGCGGGCCATCGCCCTCGGGCTCGCCCGGGAGGGCGCGGATGTCGCGGTCCACTACCGGAGGAGCCGCGAGGACGCCGGGAGCGCGGCCGGTGAGATCGAGGCGCTGGGGCGCCGCGCGGGGGTGGTTCAGGGGTCCACCGACTCGCGGGCGGACGTCGAGCGCTTCGTCGCCGAAGCGAACGACCTGCTGGGCGGGCTCGACATCCTGGTCAACAACGCCGGGATCCTGAAGCGGACGCCGCTGCTCGCGATCAGCGAGGAGGAGTGGGACCGCATCCTGAACGTCAACCTGAAGGGCTATTTCCTGGTTGGCCAGGCGGTGGCCCGGCGCATGGTCGAGGCGGAGACCCGGGGCGCGATCGTCAACGTGTCCTCGGCGGGACAGGCGGTCGCCGCGCCGAACCTGACGCACTACTGCGTCTCGAAGGCGGGGGTCGAAATGCTCACCAAGCAGATGGCGCTCGAGCTCGCGCCCCACCGGATCCGGGTGAACGCCATCGCGCCCGGACTGATCGAGACCGACATGAACCGGACTGACATCGCCCGGCCGGAGTTCCGGAAGCGGCGGCTCGCCCGCATCCCGCTCGGGGAGATCGGCGTCCCCGACGATCTCGTGGGGGCGGTCGCCTACCTCGCCTCGAACCGGGAGGCGAGGCTCGTCACCGGCGCGACGCTGTTCCTCGACGCCGGCCAGACGATCTGGGGTGCGTAGGCGCCGCCGGATCGCCACCGGGCGGATCGCGCCCGGGCCGGGCCGCTCCGCGCTGGCGACCCTCGCGGCGCTGGCCGCCGTTTCGTGCGGCGCCGGGGCCGGCGAGTCCGACCCGCCGGGCTGGGAGGTCCGCTTCTCCCACGTGCTGTCGTCCAGTTCCGAGTTCCACCTGATGGCGGAGCGCCTGCGCGAGCTGATGCTGGAACGGACCGACGGAAGGTTCCGGATCGTCATCTACCCGTCGGGGCAGCTCGGCGACGAACGGGTGGCTTTCGAGCAGCTCCAGGTGGGCGCGATCCAGATGGCCATCACCGGCACGCCGGTGCTGTCGGCGTGGGCGCCCGAGGGGCAGGTGTTCGACCTGCCGTTCCTGTTCCGGACCCGCGACCAGGGCCTCGAGGTCATGAACGGCCCGGTGGGGGACTCGTGGCGGGAGCTGCTCCTCGAGCGGACCGGCGTGCGGTCGCTCGGGTTCCTCGACTACGGGTTCCGCCATGTCTACAACCGGCGTCGCCCGGTGGAAGAACCCGGGGATCTCGCCGGACTCAAGCTGCGGGTGCTCCAGAACGCCACCTACCTCGCGGCCTACTCGGCGCTTGGGGTCCAGGCGACCCCGATGAACTACGGCGAGGTCTACTCCGCGCTCCAGCAGGGCGTGATCGACGGCGGGGAGGCCAACGCCGTCGGCTTCGTGAGCAGCCGGCTTCACGAGGTCGCCGGGTACTTCGCCTTCACCTCGGTCACCTACAACCCGATCACGCTGCTCGTGAACGAGCCGTTCCACCAGGCGCTCCCCGCCGATGTCCGGGCCACGCTCGCCCGCTCGGTGCGCGAGGCGCTCGCCCACCAGAGCGCGGTCGCGCGGCGGATGGAGGCGGACGCGCTCGAGACGATGCGGGCCGCCGGAGTGACGATCTCCCGCCCGGACCTGGCGCCCTTCGCACGGGCTGTGCGGCAGGGCGCGCGGGACGAGCTGGCGGATCGGCTCCCCGGTGGCGGACCGCTGCTCGCCCGACTCATGGAAGAGGTGGAGCGCGCCCCACCCGGGAACGAGTGATGAAGCGGATCCAGGCGCTCAACCGCGTCCTGGCGCGGGTCGAGACCTGCGCGGTGGGCGGCCTGCTGATCGGGGTGTCGGCCGTGGTCCTGCTCCAGGTGCTGATGCGGTACCTCGTCTCGCTCCCGAATCCCTGGAGCGAGGAGCTGTCGCGCTTCGCGTTCCTCTGGATGTCGCTGCTCGGCGCTTCGCTGGCGGTGGAGCATCGGGCCCACTTCCGCTTCGATCAGATCACCCGGGCGCTGACGCCGCGCGTCCGGCGGGCGGTGGAGGTCGCGGGGACGGCCTTCGTCGCGACGTTCGCGCTCCTGCTCGTCGTCGCCGGGATCGCCCTGATGGGCCTCACGCTGGACCAGCGCTCCCCGGCGCTGAACCTGCCGGTGGCATACGTCTACGCGGCGGCGCCGGTGTCCGGGGCGTTCATGGTGGTCCACCTGCTGGCGGCTTCCGCGGGGCGGCGGCGGGCGGAAGCGCCCGACCAGGAGGCGGCGTGATGGGCGGGCTCCTGGTCGGAACCTTCGGCGCGCTGGTGGCGGCCGCCGTCCCCATCGGCTTCGCGCTCGCCGGAGCGGCGGTGATCGCCATCCTCGCGGCGGATCTCCCGCTGGTCGTGGTTCCGCAGCAGATCGTCGCCGGGATGGATTCCTTCCCGATGCTCGCCGTCCCGCTCTTCATCCTGGCGGGGCTCCTGATGGACGTCGGGGGCATCAGCCGGCGCCTCGTGACGCTGGCGCGGGTGCTCGTGGGGCATTTCCGCGGAGGGCTCGGGCAGGTCGTGATCCTCGCCGAGATGTTCTTCTCCGGCGTCTCGGGCTCCACCTCCGCGGACGCCGCCGCGATCGGCGGGATCATGGTCCCGCAGCTCACCGCGAATGGCTACAGCCGGGCGCGGGCCACCGCCATCGTCTCCGCCGCCTGCGGGATGGGCATCCTCATCCCGCCGGCGATCGTGATGGTCGTCTACGGCGTCGTCGGCAACGTCTCGATCGGCGCGCTCTTCGTCGCCTCGATCCCGGCGGCGCTGCTGATGGCCGCGGGACTGATGGCGCAGATCGGGTGGCAGGCGCGACGGGAGGGGTGGCCGACCGGGGAGCGGGCTTCCGGGGCGGAGATCCGGGCGGCGGCGGTGGACGCCGTTCTGCCGCTCTTCCTGATCGTGGTCATCCTCGGGGGCATCCGCTTCGGGCTGTTCACCCCCACCGAAGCCGCCGCCGTCGCCGTGCTCTACGCGCTGCTCCTCGCCGGACCGGTCTACCGGTCGCTCCCGGTGGCCGAGCTCTGGCGCCGGGTCGTCCAGGCGGGCGTGCTGTCGGGGGTCGTGCTGTTCGTCGTGGGCGCAGCGCACCTGCTCGGGTGGGCGCTCGCCGTCCTCCAGGTCCCCCAGGCGCTCGCCGGTTCGCTGGCGGAGATGGGAGGCGGCCCGCTGGGTTTTCTGGCGGTCACGATCCTGATCTTCCTGCTCCTCGGAGCGCTGCTCGAGGGGGTCCCCGCCGTTGTCATGCTCACCCCCATCCTGCTGCCGCTCGCGCGGCAGCTCGGGATCGACCCGGTGCACTTCGGCGCGGTCATCGTGGCGACCCAGGGGATCTCGGTCTTCCTGCCGCCGGTGGGGGTGAGCCTGCTGGTGGCGTGCTCGGTGGGCCGGACGCAGCCGATGGAGGTGGCGCGACCGCTCTGGCCCTACCTGGCGCTCATGCTCACGCTCACGGTGGTCATTGCGTTTTTTCCCGGGCTGGTGCTGTTCCTGCCCGAACTGCTCGGCTACTGAGGTCGGCAGGTGACGACGCCCGCCCATAGACTCCGGACGGAGGGGACCCGACGAGAGAGGAACATGAGGATGCTTCGACAGATCGCAACTGGCATCGCAACTGGCCGGCGCCGACGGGCGGCGCTCCTGGCGGGCGCCGCGGCGATCTCCGCGGCGCTCGCCGCCGGGTGCTCGGTCGCCGAGCCGGCGCCGGACGTCCCGGGCGTCGACCCCGGCCGCCTCGCCCGCATCGGCGCCGCCCTCGAGGCATATGTCGAGGCCGGGGCGCTCCCGGGTGCGGTCGCCCTCGTGGCCCAGGGCGGAGAGACGGTCTACCTCGAGGCCTTCGGACACCGCGACCGCGAGGCCGCCGACCCCCTCGAGACGGACGACATCTTCCGGATCGCCTCGCAGTCGAAGGCGGTCGTGAGCGTCGCAACCATGATCCTGCAGGAGGAGGGGCGGCTCCTGATCGCGGATCCGGTGGGACGCTATCTGCCGGAATACATGGAGACCACCGTGGCCCGCCGGGACCCGGATGGCGCCATCCGGGTCGAGCCCGCCCGCCAGCCGATCACCATCCGGCATCTGCTGACCCACACCGCCGGAATCGGTTACGGGGGCGGGCCGACGACCGCGAGCGCATGGTCCGAGGCGGGGATCACCGGCTGGTACTTCGCCGACCGCGAGGAGCCGATCCGGGAGACGGTGCGGCGCATGGCCGCCCTGCCCTTCGACGCCCAGCCGGGCGAGGACTGGGTCTACGGGTACGCCACCGACATCCTCGGCGCGGTCGTCGAGGCCGCCTCGGGAACGCCGCTCGACGAGTTCCTCCAGAGCCGGATCTTCGACCCGCTGGGGATGGCGGACACCCACTTCTATCTCCCGGAAGCGAAGCGGGATCGCCTGACCGTCGTGTATTCGGCGGGCGAGAGCGGCCTGACCCGCGCCCCCGATCCGGGCGGGATGGTGGGCCAGGGGGCCTACGTCGACGGACCCCGCGCCAGCTTCTCGGGGGGCGCCGGCCTTCTCTCGACGGCCAGCGACTACGCCCGGTTCCTCCAGATGCTGCTGAACGGCGGCCAGCTCGACGGCGCCCGCATCCTCTCCCCCAAGACCGTCGAGCTCATGACGGTGGACCACCTCGGCGGCATCCTCCTCCAGAACGTGGACGAAAACGGGGCCCTGTTCGGGAGGGAGCGGGGCGTCGGCTTCGGGCTCGGGTTCCGGGTTGTGAACGACCTGGGCGCGCGCGGCGTCCCCGGCTCGCTTGGGGAATACAGTTGGGGAGGCGCGTACCACACGAGTTTCTGGGTGGACCCGAGCGAGGATCTCGTCGTGGTCTATCTGACGCAGGTGATTCCGGCCGGGAACATCGACGACCAGGCGAAGTTCCGCGCGCTGGTCTACCAGGCGATCGAGAGCGCCAACCGGGAATGACGGTGTTCTTCCCGCTGGTCGCCGCCGCGCTCTTTCAGGGCCTCCCCGGGTACGAGGCGCGGAGCGCCCCGGCGGAGGCCACCGCGGCGCTCCCGGCGGACGCCGCCGCCTGGGACCGCGCCCACGTCGCGGAGTGGGGACCGGCCCCCTACGGCACGGCGTTCCGGGCGCTCTGGAACGACGCCGGCCTCCACCTCCGGTTCGATTCGGATGACGACGGGCCGTGGCACACGATGACCGGGCGGGACGACCCGATCTGGGAGGAGGAGGTCGTCGAGATCTTCCTCGACCCCGAACGCGACGGGCGCTATGTCGAGGTCGAGGTGAATCCGGCGGGCGTCGTCTGCGACCTGCGGCGGCTGGGCGCCGGCGAGACCGGATCGGACCCGATCCCGGTCCCCAGCGGAACCATGGACCGCGGGTTCGACGTGGCGGGCCTCGAGGTCACGGTCGAGGCCCACGCCACCGGCTGGACCACGACCGCGTTCCTGCCCTGGAGCGGACTCGGGCTCGACGCCGCCCCCCAACCGGGCGCGGTCATGCCGTTCAACCTGTTCCGCATCAAGCGCCCCGGCGGTCCCGAAGCGCCGGCGGAGGGAGCGGTCTTCAACGCCTGGTCGCCCACCGGAAGCCCCAGCTTCCACGTCCCCGAGGCGTTCCGCCCGCTGACCCTCGTGGAGTAGGGCGTCTCGGCGCGGGACGATGACGCAAGAGGCCGCGCTGCTCGACCGCATCACGGTCCGCACCGACATCCTGGGCGGCAAGCCGATCATCCGCGGTATGCGGATCGCGGTGGAGCATGTGCTGGGTAATCTCGCAGCCGGAGAAAGCGTCGAGGACCTGCTTGCGCACTACCCGTTCCTCGAACCGGAGGACGTTCAGGCATGTCTGCTCTTCGCCCATCGCCTGCTGGCTGGCGAGCAGGTCCATGACCGCATCGACGTTCGAAGGGCGTAGAGACTTCAAGGCGTCCGGTCGCCACACTCCAGACTGTCCACGAGAACGGGGCAACCTCAGGCCCCAGCAGGCCCGGCGTCAGGCGCCACTCCGACGATGCTCGGCGCCGGCTCTTGTCGAGGAACGCGTCCGGGCTGTCCTGTCTCCCAGTCGTACTCGTGGAGGGCGCTCCACGGAATCAGGCGGTCCGGCCCGCTGACCAGCGGCTCTTCGCCGCCGTAGACCACGACGCCCGGCATGGCGCCGGCCGATGGCGCGAGGATCCTGCGCACCCGCCGGATCCGGGCGAAGGGCTCCGGGGCCATCGTTGCGGCGGATATGGTGTCCATCAGGGTCATCGGCGGCGGATGCTCGACGACGAGATCGACCTCCGCGCCGTTCCGGTCCCGGTAGAAGGCCAAGCCGGGGTCCTCGCCGCCGTTTGCGCGCGCTTTCCGGATCTCCGAGGCGACCCAGGTCGCGAAGATGGAACCGCGCAGCGGATGGAAGCGAAGCTGTTCCGGAGTGCGGATGCCGAGGAGCCAGCAGACGAGACCGGTGTCGTGGAAGTGCAGCTTCGGTCGTCTCACCAGACGCCGGCGCGCGCCGGAAAGAAGGACCGGCAACCAGAAGACGAGATAGCTCGCCTCCAGGATCTCGAGCCAGGACTTCGCGGTCGGCTGGGAGATCCCGCACTCGTTGGCGAGAGCCGAATAGTTGACGAGCCGCCCCGCGCTGGCGGCGCACAGCCCGAGGAAGCGCTGGAACGTCGCGAGATCGGCGACGTTCCGGATCATGCGCATGTCCCGCTCAAGGTAGGCGCCGACCAGGGACGCGAACCACTCGGCCGGGTCCACGCCGTCGCTGAAGATGGCGGGGTAAGAACCCGCAAGGAGAGCCGCTTCGAGGCTCTCCGGAGGGCGGGGAGAGCTCGTGATCTCGCCGCGGGTGAGCGGAAGGAGGTGGAACACCGCCGTCCGGCCGGCGAGCGACTGGGGAACCGACGGGAGAACGCGCAGGTCCTGCGAGGCGGTCAGGATCCAGCGTCCGGGCCGCCGATCCTCGTCGATCATTCCCATGAGGTAGGACGGCAGGTCGGGCGCCCGCTGGATCTCGTCGAGGATCGCCCCCCCGGGAAACTGCGCGAGGAACCCGCGCGGATCCTCGGTGGCGAAGGCCCGGATGTCCGGCGCATCGAGCGCCACCCAGGCGTGGTCCGGGAACACATGGCGGCACAGCGTGGTCTTGCCGGCGTGGCGGGGTCCGGTAAGCGTGATCGCCGGCCAGGCCTCCGCCGCCTTCCTCAGCCTTGGCGCGAGCTCGCGTGGGATCACTCCGGCCAGCCTACACCGTGTCGTCAGATTCAAAATCGGATTTGCATTCTCTGTCTTCCGGCCACTGTCCGCGCCGATGCGCCGCGCGCGACACCCTGAACATCCCCGGATCCCCCGGGCGCTCCACGGCGGTCGCGCCCCCCGGGCGATAGCCTCTCCACTCCGAGGTGATCCCCATGCTCCGGCTCCGACTGACGTTCCGCGCGTCCTGGCTCCTGCTGGCCATTCTCCTGCCGGCGGGCGCCGCCGCCCAGGAGGCGGTGAAGGTGTGGGAGGGCGAGCTGACGCTGCCGACCTACGCGCTGCTGCCCGACGACCCCAACCCGCAGTTCCGGGAGACCGACGACTCGATCGTCTACCCCTACACGATGCAGGACAACCTCGGGACCGAGCGGGCGGACCACACCTGGCGGGCCTTCTTCCTCGAGAACGAGTACCTCCGGATCGCCTGCCTGCCGGAGATCGGGGGACGGATCCAGTGGGTCCTCGACAAGCGCGAGGACGAGCAGATGTTCTACAACAACCGGGTCATCCGGCCCGGGCTGATCGCGCTCCGGGGCGCGTGGATCTCGGGCGGCATCGAGTGGAACCGGGGGCCGCAGGGCCACACCGTCACCAGCTACTCCCCGGTGAACGTGACCGGCGTCCAGAACCCGGACGGGTCGGCCACGCTCGTCATCGGCGAGATCGAGCAGAGCTTCCGGACCGGCTGGGAAGTGCGGCTCACGCTCCGGCCCGGCGTCGCCCGCCTCGATCAGGAGATCCGGATCTTCAACCCCACGGATCTCCCCCACCCCTACTATTTCTGGAACAACACCGCCTTCCCCCAGCGGGACGGAACCCGCTTCATCTACCCGATGTCGCTCGCCTCGGACCACTTCGGGACCACCTTCTACCGGTTCCCCACCGACAACGGCGTGGACCTGACCCGGCTCCCCAACTACCCCGAGCCGACCTCGATCTTCGCCTACCGCGCGGTCCATGACTTCTTCGGGGCGTACGACTCGGGAGACGACCGGGGCATCGTCCAGACCGCCGACCACCACGAACTCCCCGGCAAGAAGGGCTGGACCTGGGGTCAGGGGGACGACGGGGCGATGAACCAGCGCGCGCTTACCGACGAGGACGGCCCCTACATCGAGGTGCAGAGCGGCCCGCTGCCCACCCAGTCGGACTACGCCTGGCTCCATCCCGGCCAGGAAGTCGCGTGGCGGGAGCAGTGGGCGCCGGTGTTCGGCCTCGGCGAAGGCTTCGAGTACGCCGTGCCCGACCTCGTCGTCGAGCGGATCGATGACGACGAGGGGACGCGGTTCCTGTTCCTCGCCGCCCGGGAGATCCCCGAGGCCGAGGTGCGGCTGCGGACGGCCAGTGGCGAACACGCCCAGCGCGCGAACCTGACGCCGGCGGAGGTCGTGGAAGTCCGACTCCCCGAGGGATCGGTGAGCTCCTCGGGGTCGACCCGGGCGCCGGTGGATGTCCTGGTGGTTTCGGGGGACGACCGCGTGATGGCCTACCGCTCGCCGCTCGAGATCCCGGCGGAGGAGGCGCCGCCGCTTCCTGAGCCAACGGAACCCGCGACCGCCGAGGAGGCCTTCCAGGCGGCCGAGCGGGCGGACAAGGACCTGAATCGGGCGGAGGCCCGCCGCCTCTACGAGCGGGCGCTCGCGCTTTCACCCGACCACACCGACGCCGGGGTGGGCCTCGCGGTCCTCGACCTGAAGGCCGGCCGCTGGTCCGAGGCCGGCGCCCGGCTGGAGGCCATCGCCCAGGCGGACCCGGAGCACGGCTTCGCCCGCTTCCTCCACGGCGTAGCGCACTACGGGGCCGGGGACTTCGCGAAGGCGCTGGACTCCGCCTACCTCGCGACCAAGCTCGCCGGCGCCGAGGCCGTCGCCTGGCGGCTCGCCGGGCAGGTCCTGCTCCGGACCGGGGACCCGGCGAGCGCCATCCGCGCCTTCGAGACGGCCGGCCGCCACGGCGATCTGGACGCCGCGCCCGACGGCTGGCTGCTCGCGCTGCTGGCCGCCGGCCATCCCCAGGCGAGGGTCGCGGCGCAGGAGCGCATCGACGCCGGGACGGTCGGCCTCGTCCCGTGGGCGGTCCTGCTCCACACCGCCGACAACGACGAAGGACGCGCCGAGGCGGCGGAGGCGCTGGCCGCCCTCGCCGGCGAGCCGGAGTTCGCCTTCACCGAGCTCTTCGTGACGCTCGCCGAAGCGGGCCTTCCCGAAGCGGCGCTCAACGTCGTGGACGCGCTCGTCTCGGGGGCCGGGTTCGAGCCCGGCCCGGCGCTCTGGTTCCACGCCGCCCACGCCTCGGAGGGCGCCCGGCGGGCGAAGTACGACGAGGCCGCCCTCGCCGCCTCGCTCGACTACGCCTTCCCCTCCCGGCCGGAGTCCATACCGGTGCTGCGCGCCGCCGCCGAGCGGCTGCCAGCGTCCCCCGCTCCGCGACTCCTCCTCGGACATCTCTACGCCGGGCTCGGCCGATACGAGGAGGCGGTCGCGGCCTGGGAGGCCGCCGCCCAACTGGACCCGAAGCTGTCCACCGCCCACCGGGGCCTCGGCATGGTCCACTGGAAGGTCGAGGACCGCCCCGCCGCGGCGCTCCAGCGACTCCGGCAGGCGGTCGCCGCCCGCCCCGACGACCAGACGCTCTACCGCGATCTGGCCCGGCTGCTGATCGAGCTGGGGCGTCCGGCGGAAGCGCTCGGCGCGCTCGAGGCTCTGCCCGAGGGCGGACGGCGACGCCACGACGTGACCATCGAGTGGGCGCGGGCGCTGAACGCCACCGGCCGCTACGCCGAAACCGTCGCGCTGCTCGACGGCGCCCAGGTCAACTTCCGCGAGGGCGACGCGACGATCTGGCAACTGTTCTCCCGGGCGCAGGTCGAGCTCGGGCGCGCCGCGCTCGCCGGGGGCGACGCGAACACCGCGCTCCGCCACTTCGACCGGGCGCTGACCTACCCGGAGAACCTCGGAGTGGGCCGACCCCACCGCGCCACCGAGGCGCGTCCGCTGTGGTTCCGCGCCGAGGCGCTCGCAGCGATCGGACGGTCGGGGGACGCGGCTGCGGCGCTCGCCGCCTGCGCCGCGAACGACCCCTCCACCGAGGAGCAGCGGATCTTCATCGCCCGCTGCGAGGCAGCCGCGCGGTAGACCGCCCCCGGCTCGGGGGGACGGGCTCAGGCGGTCACGCCGTCGCTGAACCGCCCGCAGGCAGACGCCGCCGCGCCCTCCCAAGGCGTTCAACGACCCTGGCGGCTAGCAAATTTGCGGCGCTGCCGTCATTTTGATCGGCAAAATGACGACTACGCCGTAAGAATGACGACCCCGGGCGGATCAGGGCTCCGGCGCGGCCTCCCCGAAGAGTTCCTCCAGCCGGGCGGTGCGGTAGTCGAAGATCCGCTTCAGGTCGCGGGCGACGAAGAGGCGGTCCGCCAGCCAGCCGCCGGGCGCGGCGTACTGGACGGTGTCGCCGGCGAGCGTCCCGCCGTCCTTCGCCTCGAAGGTATGCCGGTGGATCCACACCCGGTAGGGGCCGCGGCGCTGCTCGTCCACGAAGGAGTGCGGCGGATCCCATTCGGTGATCTCGCTCTCCCACCGGATCGGGATGCCGCGGATCCGGAGGGCGTACTGGATCTTCGCCCCCGGCGCCATCCGGATGGGCTGCGGTGTGAGGATCCGGAAATGGAGCCAGTCCGGCGTCAGCCGGTCCAGGTTCCCGGCTTCGGCGAAGAACGGGAAGATGTCCTCGGGGGACCGGGGAACCCACACCCGGCGTTCGATCTGCGACAGACGCATGGCGGCATTCTGCCGCGCCGGGCGTTGTCAGATGCCGCGGTCGATCAGGGGACCTTCTCGGAGTAGTTCACGCCGATGAAGATGCGCACCGGGGCGCCCGAGGCGTCCATCTCGAAGCGGACCAGCTCGCCGTGGGCGCCGAAGCCGTCGCTCTCGAGGCGGAAGGTGTGCGGTTCGTCGGTGGGGCGGAGGACGCCCTTCGAGCGGTCCGGGTTCTCCGACAGGGGCGAGAGGACCACGAGATCGTCTTCGAGACGCAGCACGCTGGTGTCCCCCCAGCGGTTGCGGTACGTGCCCAGATAGGCCTCCCAGGCGTCGGCGAAGACGGACTTCTTCTCTTCCTTGGCGCTGGCGGCCAGGTGGGGCGCCACCCATTCGAACGCCTTCGTGACGTACCGGCCCGGGTTGCCGTCCCCGCCGTTGGTGAACACCACGACGCCGACCTTCTCCTCGGGGCTCAACTGCGTCTGGGTGCGGTAGCCGGGGTAGGAGCCGCCGTGGCCGATGAGGTCCCGGTCCTCGGTGTGGCGGATCGAGAACCCGAGCCCCCAGCCGCTCCGCCAGTCGGGCTGGAGCCACTGGACCCGCTGCATCTCGAGCAGGGTGTTCGTCGAGAGGACCTCCTCGCTGCGCCGGTCGCGCACCCGCATCTGCCACATCAGGAACCGGAGCATGTCGGGCACGGTGGACGAGAGCCCGGTGGCGGGGTCGAAGGCGTGGGCGTCCACGAACGGCATCGTCTGTCGAGCCCCGTCGGGCATCCGCCGGGTGTAGCCGGTCGCGAGCCGGTCGCGCTGCGCCTCGGGGACCGGACCCATGCTCGTCGAGTCCATGCCGAGCGGCTCGAGGATCCCGTCGCTCACCAGATCGCCAAACGAGGCGCCGCCCGCCGCTTCGGCCACCATCCCCGCGAGGGTGAACCCGAGGTTCGAGTACTTCCACTTCGTCTCCGTCGGGTAGGTCGTTTCCTGATCGGAGACGGTGGCGCGCACCGCATCGGCCCCCGGGAACTCGAAGTCGGTCCACGCCGGGTGCGCGGACTCCCGCGGCAGCCCGCCGGTGTGCGTCAGCAGGTGGCGGACGGTGAGCGGCGCGGCTTTGGGATGGCGGTTTTCGATGTCGAACCACGGCAGGTGCTCGGTCACCGGGTCGTCGAGGCGGAGCGTTCCGGCCTCCCGCTCGCGCAGCACCGCGATCGCGGTGAAGAGTTTGGAGTGCGAGGCGATCCGGAAGATGGAGTCCTCGGTCATCGGGACCCTGGGCTCCATCGAGGCGTGTCCGTAGGCCTTGAGCCAGACGACCTCCTGGTCGTGGACGATCCCGATCACGAGGCCCGGCGGACCGCTGTATTCCATCTGGGAGGTGATCCAGGTGTCGAGGAGCGTCAGCCCGCCCTGGACCGCCGGATCGTCGGAAGCGGCGGCCGACGGAGCCTGGACGGCCCCGACGAGCGTCAGGGCGAGCGCGAACGGGAGCGAGCGGCGGGCGGCGCCGCGGACCGTGCGGATCATGAGGAGTCCCTCCTGCTGCTGCGGCGCCGGATTCAGCGCCGGTAGACGACTTCGCCGTCCACGATGACGACCGCGGTCTTCGTCCAGGTCGAGATCGGATGTCCATCCCAGACGACGAGGTCCGCGTCGAGGCCGGGGGCCACCCGGCCGAGCCGGTCCCCCACCCCGAGGATCTCCGCCGCGTCGGCGGTGACCGCCCGGAGCGCGGCGTCGCGCGGCAGCCCGTGCGCCGAGGCGAGCACCGCTTCCATCCAGACCGAGCGGCCCCGACCCCCGAACGTGGAGAGCGCGACCCGGACGCCGGCGCGATGGAGGATCCCGGCGGCGGCCGGGGTGTGGCCGCGAAGCTCCATCGGTCCGCCGTCGCCGATCCCGAGCACCATCGGACCCACGACGACCGGCACGCCCGCTTCGGCGAGCCGCTCGGCGACCTGGGGCGCGCCCGCCGCCTGGTCCACGACGAGGCGCAGGTCGAACTCGCCGGCGACCCGCAGCGCCGTCTCGATGTCGTCCGGGTAGTTGGCCACCATCCGGAGCGGGATCTCGCCGGCGAGCAGGCGTCCCAGCGTGCGGCCGGCCTCGCCGCCGATCGAGTCCTCCCCGGCCGCCACCAGCGTGTTCCGGAGGTCGTAGATCATCCCCTGCCGGGTCGTGCGGCGGGTGGGAGCGTCGCGCCCGGGCGGCCGGTCGCCGACCGCGCTCTCGCCGAACGAGGCGGCGACCGCAACCTCTTCGTCAACCACCGCGGTGTCGCTGGACCCGGCGAGCTTCACGACGGCGCCGGTCCCGCCGAGCAGCAGCCCGGGGTCCGGCGCCAGGTAGACCGCGGTCACGCCGGAGCGCAGCCAGAGCGGCGCGAGGTCCTCGCGGAACCGGTCCACCGCCCGGAACGCCGGCAGCACCGGGTCCTCGCCCAGCATCGACGGAGGCGCTTCCTCGTCTCCCGGGCCACGCTCGCCGAGCGAGGTCTGGGCGTCGAGGAGGCCGGGCGTGACCACCAGCCCCTCGGCGGAGACGACCTCGGCCCCCTCGGGGACCTCGAGATCGGTCCCCACGGCGGTGATCTTGCCGTCCGCGACCAGCACCGTCGCGCCGGAGAGGACGCTCCCGTCCCCGGTGTGGACCTCGCCCCCCACGACCGCCAGCGTCTGCGCGCCCGCGGCGGGCGCGCCTGCGACGAGCGCGCCTGCGGCGAGCAACAACAGGAGAGCGAGGCGCAACGAACCGCGCGACGAACCGCGCAACGGGGGCTGCCGGGACATCACCACCCCTCCGCCACCCGGGGCCCGAAGACGTTGTATCCGGTCGCGCGGTTGAAGACCTCCACCCCGTCGACCCAGACCCGCTCGACCAGGCTCTCCCAGGCGAGCGGGTCCTCCCCGCTCAGGAGCACGATGTCGGCGTCCTTCCCGGGTTCGAGGCTCCCGATCCGGTCCTCGACGTGGAAGATCCGGGCGCCGTTCAGCGTCAGCGCCCGAAGCGCCTCCTCCCGCGGCATCCCCTGCCGCACGAACATCGCGCCGGTGTGCCGGAGGAAGTACTGGTGGCCGTCGGGATGATCCTGGTGGAATGCGACGAGCCCGCCCAGTTCCGCGAGCCGCACCGGCCCGAGGAGATCGGGACTGTCGGGATGGTCGAACGGCAGCACCGGACCGAAGCTGACCGGCACGTCGAGGCGCGCCATCTCCTCGGCGTGGACATCGGTCCGGTCGCCGTGGTGGATGTAGAGGTCGAGGTCGAACCGCCGCCTCAGCTCGATGGCGTGTCCCATCTGCTCGGCGGAGTGCGAGTGCACCCCGACGACCGACTCGCGGTTCAGCAGCCGCCCGAAGGCCTCGCGGGTCAGGTTCCGCGGGGGCCGGGGGCTCGACGGGTCGGCCTCGTGGGCGGCGATCGCGTCGAGGTACTCCTGCGCCGCGTCCAGCTCCGCGGCCAGCAGGTCGAAGACGCCCTGCTCGGTCTGGGGGAAGCCGGGGTAGGGCGTCGTCGCCCGGATCGCGAACTTCATGCCGGCGTCCGCGAAGAACATGTTCTCCACGGTCCCGCCGCGCATCTTCACCAGCACCGCCTGCCCGCTGTTCGGGCTCCGGCTGCCGGTGGTGATGTTCTGGGTCGTGATCCCGGCGGCCACCGCGATCGCGAACGCCGGGTCGCCGGAGTCGAGACCGTCCATCGCCCGGACGTGGGCGTTGATCGGGGCCGAGAGCTCGTTGTTGTTCGACCCGGTGGCGGGCAGGTTCAGCACCTTGAATCCCATGTGGGAATGGGTCTCGATGAGCCCCGGGATGACGCTCATCCCGGTTGCGTCGACGACCCGCGCGCCGGGAGGAACCGCCACATCGGCGCCGACCGCCTCGATCCTCCCGTCGCGGACGACGACCGTCCCGCCGGGGATCGGATCCGAGGAGGCCGGATGGACCAGCCCTCCGGTGATCGCGAAGAGGCCCGGAACCGGCGCATCGGGGGCGCAGGAGGCGGCGAGCCACGATCCGGCGGCCAGGAGCGCGGCAGCCCTTCCAGCGCGCATCCCGGCGCGCGCTCCGGCTTGGCCGCCCTGTCCCGCTCGCGACATCATCGACGAAATCACGTCGCCCCATCGTACCGGAAGCGAACCGCGCCTCCGGGGGGTCAGATCGTCAGTGGAGGGTGTCCCGGTGATGGTCGTCGAAGCGGGCGCGGCGCCGGCGACGCTGGAGGTCCTCCCACAGGCGCCCCCACGGCGTCTTCGGGCGGCCGTAACGCCGGGGAAGGAGACCGTCGCGGCGGAGCAGCAGGTAGCCCACGACCAGCCCACCGAGATGCGCGATGTGCGAGACCCCGTCGTTCGTGGCCGAGAGGGAGCTGGCGAACGCGATGAACCCGAGCGCGATCACGAAGTGGCGCGCGCTCATCGGCAGCAGGAAGAAGACGAGCACCTGCGCCGACGGGAACAGCAGCCCGAACGCGAGCATGACCCCGTAGACCGCCCCGGACGCCCCGATGGTGTTCGCGTGGAAGAACGCGTCCAGCGGCAGCATGGCCACCAGGCCGGCGCCCACCCCGCACAGCAGGTAGTAGCGGACGAAGCGGCGTTTTCCCCAGATCCGCTCGAGCGGCGCGCCGAACATGTAGAGCATGAACATGTTCATGAACAGGTGGAACAGGCCCCCGTGCAGGAACATGTAGGTGAACGGCCGCCAGACCTCGAGCGCGAGGACCCGGGGAGGGACCAGACCGAACCACTGCGCCAGTCCGGGCAGGACGATCTGGGCGAGGAAGACGACCCCGTTGATCAGCAGGAGCTGGCGAACTCCCGGCGGGATGCCGGGGCCGCTTCCGAGCGGGGACGCGCCGGGGGCGAACATCGGTTCCGCTCTCAGGAGGCCCGCCGCGCGGCCTCGGGCGCGCCGAACAGCTCTCGCAGGTAGCGCCCGGTCCACGAGAGCGGGTCGTCGGCGACCTGCTCCGGCGTCCCGCTGGCGATGACCTCGCCTCCCTTGTCCCCGCCCTCGGGGCCGAGGTCGATCAGGTGGTCGGCGGTCTTGATCACGTCCAGGTTGTGCTCGATCACCAGCACCGTGTTGCCGGCGTCCACCAGCCGTTCGAGGACCCGAAGCAGACGGGCGATGTCCTCGAAATGGAGCCCGGTCGTGGGCTCGTCGAGGATGTAGAAGGTGTCCCCGCGGGAGCGCTTCGCCAGCTCGCGGGAGAGCTTGACGCGCTGCGCCTCGCCCCCGGAGAGGGTGGGCGAGGGCTGGCCCAGCCGGAGGTAGCCGAGGCCCACGTCCTGGACCGTCTGCAGGATGTTCAGGATCGAGGGCTGCGAGGCGAAGACCTGGACGGCTTCGGCGACGGTCAGGTCGAGCACTTCGGCGATATTCCGGCCCTGGTAGCGCACCGTGAGCGTCTGGTCGTTGAAGCGCTTGCCGGAACAGACCTGGCAGGACACGAAGACATCGGCGAGGAAATGCATCTCCACCCGGATGACCCCGTCCCCCCGGCAGTGCTCGCAGCGCCCGCCGGGGACGTTGAACGAGAACCGGCCGGGCGCGTAGCCCTGCGCCCGCGCCGCCGGCAGCGCGGCGAAGAGCGTCCGGATGCCGTCGAACGCCTTGGTGTAGGTGGCGGGATTCGAGCGCGGAGTCCGTCCGATGGGCGACTGGTCGATGTCCACAACGCGCCCGATCTCGCCGAGGCCCTCGATCCGGGTGTGCGCGCCGACCGGCCGGTCCGAATGCCCGAGCGCCCGCGCCAGTCCCCGGTGGAGCACCTCGTAGACCAGGGTGCTCTTCCCCGCGCCGGAGACCCCGGTGATGCAGGTGAGCGTCCCGAGCGGGATCCGCACATCGACGCCCTTGAGGTTGTTGGCGCGCGCGCCCACCACCCGGATCGCCCGCCGCGAGGAGCGCCGGCGGGCGGGCGTCTGGATCTCCAGATCGCCGGCCAGGTAGCGCCCGGTGAGGGACTTCGGGTTCCGGCGGACCTCGGCCGGGGTTCCCTCGGCGACGACTTCGCCGCCGTAGACCCCGGCGCCGGGGCCGAAGTCCACGATGTGGTCGGATGCCTCGATCGTCTCGCGGTCGTGTTCCACCACCACGACGGTGTTCCCGATGTCGCGGAGACGATGGAGCGCCTCGAGCAGGCGGCCGTTGTCGCGGGCGTGGAGCCCGATCGAGGGCTCGTCGAGGATGTAGACGACCCCGGTGAGCTCCGATCCGATCTGGCTGGCCAGCCGGATGCGCTGCGACTCGCCGCCGGAGAGGCTGGGCGCCAGCCGGTCGAGCGAGAGGTAGCCGAGCCCCACGTCCTTCAGGAACCGCAGCCGGTTGCCGATCTCCTTGAGCAGCTCGGCGCCGATCACCAGGGCGGCGCCCCGGAGATCGAGTCCGTTCACGAAGTCGAGCGCCTGCTCGATGGACATCCGCGAGAGCTCGGCGATGGAGCGCCCGCCAACGTCGACCGCCAGCGCTTCCGGCCGCATCCGGCTCCCCTCGCAGGCCCGGCAGGTCCGGTTCGAGAAGAACCGGCCGTAGTAGCGGCGCGCGCGGTCGGACGAGGTCTCGCGCATCCGCCGGGTGAGGAGCGGGAGCACGCCTTCCCAGTGAACCCGCCGGGTGGAGCCGTGGTAGGCGACTTCGATCCGCTTCGTCCCGGCGCCCAGCAGGAGGATGTCGCGCTTCGACTGCGCCAGCCGCCGCCAGGGCTGGATGAAGGAGATGTTGAACCGGCGCGCCACCTCGCGGATCACGGTGGCTTCCCAGCCGCCGCGTTCGGCGAACGGGCCCCAGAGCGCCACCGCCCCCTCGTTCACGCTGCGCGACGGATCGGGCACGACGAGATCCGGGTCGACCTCGCTGCTTGACCCGAGCCCGTTGCAGGCGGCGCACATTCCCTGGGGGCTGTTGAAGGAGAACAGTTGGGGCGTCAGTTCGGGGAAGCCGATCCCGCAGACCGGGCAGCCGCCCTTCTCGGAGAAGAGGCGGTCGGCTTCCTCGCCCTCCACCTGGACGGCGAGGCTCCCGTCCCCTTCGCGCAGGGCGGTCTCGACCGAGTCGGTGACCCGCCCGCGCCATTCGTCGTCGGGCGACTCGGGGCGGAGCAGCCGGTCCACCACGATGTCCACATCGTGCTTCTTCCGCTTCTCGAGCGCGGGGACGTCCTCGACCCGGCGGATCTCGCCGTCGATCCGCGCCCGCGCGTATCCGCGGCGGAGGATGGACTCGAGCGTTCCCTTGAACTCGCCCTTGCGGTTCACCACGACCGGGGCGAGCACCAGGAAGCGCGCCCCTTCCGGGAGGGCGGCGAGCTCGTCCACGATCTCCTGGGCGCTCTGCGGCTTTACCGGGCGTCGGCAACGGGGGCAGTGGGCGACGCCGATCCGGGCGAACAGGACCCGGAGGTAGTCGCTGATCTCGGTGATCGTGCCGACGGTGGAGCGCGGGTTGTGGCTCGCGGACTTCTGGTCCACCGAGATCGTCGGCGAGAGCCCGGTGATCGTGTCGTAGAGGGGCTTGTCCATCTGCCCCAGGAACTGGCGGGCGTAGCTGGACAGCGACTCGACGTACCGCCGCTGTCCTTCGGCGTACAGGGTGTCGAGCGCCAGCGACGACTTGCCGGAGCCGGAAACGCCGCTCAGAACGACGAGGCGCTTCTTCGGGATCCGAACGGTGATGTTCTTGAGATTGTGTTGCCGGGCGCCCCGCACCACCAGGGTGTCGGGTTCCATGCGAGATGTGCAGTCTAGTCGGGGGAGAGGGGGCGCGGCCCCGGAAACGGCGGCGGTTTCAGGTCCCCGAAACCGGGGCGCACCCCCCTCGCCGGAAGGTGAATCGGGGCCTGCGATGATCTCCCCCGTGTTGCGGCGCTTCGCGGGTCTCGACATCTACGCGGTCCTCTTCGGCCTGATCCTGCTGGCCGCCGCCGCGACCTGGATCGTCCCCGCCGGTTCCTACGAGCGGACGCTCCTCCCCGACGGCCGCGAGACCGTGGTTCCCGGGTCGTTCCGGACCGTCGAGCCCTCGCCGGTCGGGGCGATGGACGTGCTGACCGCGATCCCCGACGGCCTCGCCGAGGCCGACGCCATCGTGTTCCTCGTGCTCCTCGTCGGGGGCTCGGTCGGCGTGGTGGCCCGCGCCGGCGTCCTGCATCTCGGGATCCACCGCCTGCTGCGTCTCGGCGGAGGCCGGGTGGAGGTTCTGCTCCCGGTCCTGATGTTCGCGTTCGCGGCGCTGGCGGCGGTCGTGGGGACCCCCGAGCTGGCGATCGCGTATCTCCCCATCCTGACCCCGCTCATGCTTCGGCTGGGTTGCGACCGGATGACCGCACTCGCGGCGTGTCTCCTCCCAACGACGCTCGGGGCCGCGTTCGGGCCCGCGGTCCCGGCGAGCGTCGGGATCGGCCACCAGCTCGCTGGCCTGCCGATGTTCTCGGGGGCCGGCTACCGGGGCGTCTTCTGGTTCGTCATCCAGGTGGCGGCGATCTGGTTCGTGGTGCGCCACGCCCGCCGCGTGCGGCGCTCCGGGAGCGTGGAGGCCCCCGAGCGGACCGAGACCGCCGACGGAGGGGAGGCCGCCCCGGATCCCGAGACGCGCTCCTTCAGCCGGAGGCAGCGCATCGCCGGGGCGCTTGCGCTTCTCATGTTCGGCGGGTTCGTGGCGGCGGTGCTCGGGGTCGGACTCGGGTTCGCCGAGATCTCCGGGCTCTTCGTCGCGATCGCGGTGGTGACCTCGCTCATCGCCGGACGCGGCGTCAACCGAATCTGCGCCGACTTCAACGAGGCGTTCCGGGAGATCCTCCCGGGAGCGCTCATCTGCGGCGTGGCGCGCGGCGTTTCGGTCGTCCTCGAGGCGGGCGGCGTGCTCGACACGCTGGTCCACGGGCTCGCGGCGCTCGTCGGCAACCTGCCCGAGGCGCTGACCGCCGTCGGGGTCCTGCTGGCGCAGACCACGTTCAACTTCGTCGTCCCCTCCGCCAGCGGGCAGAGCCTCATCACCCTGCCGGTGCTGATCCCGCTCGCGGACCTCGTCGGGCTGACGCGGCAGGTCGTCGTCCTCGGGACCCAGTGGGGCGACGGCATCACGAACGTCATCTTCCCGACGTCGGGTTACTTCATGGCCGCGCTCGTCATCGCCCGCATCCGGCTCTCCGCCTGGGTGCGGTTCTACCTGCCGCTGTTCGCCGTCGTGCTCGGGATCTCGATCCTTGGGCTGGTCATCGCCCAGGGGATCCGGCTGGGTCCGTTCTGATCCGGAAGCGCAGCCCCCGGATAGCCTTGGCCCGAAGGGAGAACGACCCCGTGAAGACCCACCTGCTCACGCCCGAACCGCTGACTCCCGAGGCCTTCGCCCCCTTCGGCGAGGTCATGGAAGCGAAGGAGCGCCCCCCCGACACACGGCGGTTCTTCCCGCTCGACTTCCGCATCGAGGGCCGCACGACGATGGACGTGATCTGGCAGCCGCTGGCCGAGCCGAGGTTCCACATGCTGGAGCGCCACTTCGCGGTCACCCAGACGTTCATCCATCTGGGCGGCCCGCCGGCGGTCGTCGCCGTCGGGGCTCCCACGGATCTGACCGACGAATCGGCGATCCCGCCGCCCGATGCGATGCGGGCGTTCCTCATCCAGCCCGGCCAGGGCTACGTCTACCGGATCGGGACCTGGCACTCGCTGGACCGCTATCTGTTCGAGCCCCCCGGCTCGCGCTTCCTCATCGTGAACGTGGACCCGAATCCGACCCAGTTCGTGGACGCCCGGGAGCGCTTCGGGGTGGAGTTCGAGATTCGCCCGCCGGACCCGGAGGGCGTGGCCGCTATGGAACGCCCGCCGACCGACGCCGACTGACGCACCGGCTCGACCTGCCGCCGCACCTCCCCGTTGACGCTGGAAGGACGGGACGAGGACACTCTGGCGGCCCGGTCTCCCGCCACCCTCCGCAACAGCGCGGGTCTTCCGGCGCCATCCACGGGCTCCCCGCGGCCGCGCTCCCCGTCCCGCTGCCCCAGGCTCCCCTCCTCCGGATCCGACTCCCTCGACTGGCAAGACGGAGTGGGCCTGCCCACATCCTTCTCCGCTCCACATTGTGCTCGGGTATCCTCCGGGTGGCAGCCGGCCTCGGGGCGCCCGGCGCGAGCATAGGCGTCGAGGGCCTCGCTATGCTGCCGGGTACTCACTCCTGCGTCGCGGCCACGCTGGGCGGACGCACTTGGTGACCGCCGGAGGACCACAGAAGACCATGACTTGGACGGCCGAACTCCAGAAACTCAGGAAATCCACTCCGGCTGTCGACGAGATCATGAAGGTGTACGAGCACGCAGATAGGGCCTACAAGGCTGCGTTGGTCGCGATGGGTCAACAGGCCGTTGATCCTTCAGCTACCGTGGCATCAACCAACACTGTCGTCACGCTGGATCGTGACGGCAGTTCGAAAGGTTCCCTGGACACTCGGAGACAGTAGGCCGTGGGTGCGCCACCACCCCATGATGCGCCCTCCGAGCGCGTGTGGCCCGACCCACTTCCAGACTCTTACGGAGGCCTGGAGGCATTCCTGACTCAGGATCGCGAGATCAATCTCTTTGGCCTCCGACTAGAGACCTTTCGCCGAATCGAGAAGGAGACTGGGCGTCCACTGCTGTGCTATGCAACACAAACGGTGAGCGCATCGTCGGGAGCTCCAGTATCTATCGACGATGGAGACTTGATCGGATTCAGCGACTTGATTGGTTCCGTTAGTGATGACACAGCGGACGTATTCCTGATTTCCAACGGTGGGTCGGCGGAAGCAAGTGAACGTATCGTCAGACAATTGAGGGGGCGCTTCAAGAACATTCGTTTTCTCGTCCCGTCCAACGCGTACAGCGCGGCGACTCTTCTGTGTTTTTCTGGGGACGAAGTCCTGATGCTCCCCGAGGGCACTCTGGGCCCCATTGATCCTCAGTTGAACGGGGTTCCTGTCAGAGCAATAAAGCGGGCATTCGAGACGCTGGAGGAGCGTCTCGCAAAAGAGGGCCCAGGTGCCCTAACAGCGTACGTGCCGCTCCTTCAGAAGTACGACCTCCATCTCCTGGAGCAGTGTCAGATCGCGCAGGATTTGTCGAGTGAACTGGCGTTGACGTGGCTCACTAAGTATGGAATGAAGAACGCACCCAGGAAGAAGGTCGAGACGGCCGTTGAATTCTTCGGAGACTGGGATCTGCACAAGAGTCATGGCCGCAGCATTGGTGTTGAGGCCGCAAGACAGATCGGGATTCCCGCGACGCTCCTGACGGGTTCGCTGGCAGACCTTATTCGCAGTCTCTATCATCAGTATGTGTTCTTCTTTGAGAAGACGCACTTCTGCAAGGTCTTCGAGAATGCGAGAGGAATTGCGTGGGGCCGGCACTATGCACAGGAAGTGATCAACATCCCTCTGGGGAAATCTCACAGCTCTCCCAAACACTGTCTAGGAGAGTCAACGCCGCCATGACGCGACAGCGAGTGTGGCGCACCCATCAGGGCTCGACGCGCGGGCCCTTCGGGAGGAGACGCTGAACGGTGGTCGCAAAGGGGGGAACGTGGCCCATGATGGTGCTCTCCGCCTCGGTCTCCGGTCCGAGTCGGATCCCGATCCGGTCGCCGCCGGATGTCGGAGCGAGGTGAGCCCTCAGACGGATTCGCACGCATCCTTGGGAATACTCGGCTGGGAGAGGGCGGAAAAGGAGAGGCAACCAAGAGGCTGGCGCGGTGCCGATCGCCCTGCGTAGTCCGACGCCACGAGCCCGTCGTGGCGAGGCGATGCCGATCACCCCGGCCGTTCTGACCTGGGCCAGGAAGCACACCGGCTTCTCGCCCGAAGAGGCGACCCGGAAGTTCCCGAAGATGCCCCAGTGGGAATCGGGAAGGGCGCGGCCGACATATCCGGAGCTCGAGAGAGTGGCCGACGCGTTCTCGAAGCCGGTCGCGGTCTTCTTCTTCCCGGAGCCTCCTGCCGTGAAGTCGCCATCGAAGTCCTTCCGGACCCTCCCCGAAGATGGCTTCGAGCGCCTGCCGCACCAGCTCCGCAAGCTGCTGAACCGGGCGACGGCGCTTCAGATGAGCCTCTTCGAGCTCCACGGCGGCAGGAACCCCATCTCGCCGACGATCGTCGAGACCGTCGGAGGGTCGGACCTTCCGATCCACACGCTGGCGGCGCGGGCGAGGTCGGCCCTCGGAGTCTCGATGGCGACCCAGCAGAGCTGGGAGGACGCCGAGACCGCGCTTGCGGCGTGGCGCACGGCCTTCGAGGAGGCCGGAATCAGCGTCTTCAAGGAGGCCTTCCGAATGGAGGAGGTGAGCGGCTTCTGCCTCTACCACGAGCAGTTCCCGGTCATCTACGTGAACAACTCCAAGCCCCCGACCCGCCAGATCTTCACCCTGTTCCACGAGTTGGGGCATGTGCTGTTCCAGACGAGCGGCGTGGACCCGGATCGTCGTCGCTTCGCCGATAGCTATCTGGAAAAGGAGGCGGAGACCGAACGGTCCCGCAACCGGTTCGCCGCGGACTGCCTGCTCCCGCCGAGGGTTCTGACGGCGGAGCTGCGTGGAGCGTCGGCGACGAAGGAACTGGCCCTCGACCTGGCGCACCGCTTCCACGTGAGCCGGGAGCTCATGTTCCGGCGCTTCCTCGACCGGGGCCTCATCTCATCGCGCGAGTACGAGGCCGCCGTGGACGAATGGACCCCGAAGGCGAAGCGGCGCGGCTCCGGAGGGAACTGGTACGGGACGCGTCTCGCCTACCTCGGAGTCCCGTACGTGCGGCTCGTGTTCTCCCGACTACGTCAGGGAGAAATCGATGAGTCCGCCGCCGCCGACCATCTGCTGATCGCGCCGAAGAACCTGGCCGACCTGGAACATCGGCTTCTGGCCCGGCGGCTGTGACCTGCGGCAGATGCGCGTAATCGTCAAGCCGTGTAGAGGACGCGCGCGGATCCCAGGATCGCGCTGCGGCGAATGAAGTTGCGGCTGTGTTCGATGGCGGCGCGGTGCACCAGGTCGACCCTGTGGCCGAACAGATCGGCCAGCTCGCGCTCCATATCGACGACGCCGAAGAGGCCGGGAGTCCGCTTCGACCTGAACCGAACCAGGATGTCGATATCGCTGTCCGGCCCGAAGTCGTCGCGCAGCACGGATCCGAACAGCGCCAGCTCCTTCACCTGCCAGCGTTCGCAGAACTCCGCGATGGCGCTCATAGGGGCGCCGATTCGGGCGAGGAGCCTCGCTCGCTCCGCAGCGTCTTGAGGCACGTTCGGAATCGGGCCCTCGGTCACAACACTTCCGCGATCTCCCGAAGCCAGAGTCTCTCTGCGCCCGGGCCGGTCGATCGTCGCGCTGGCCGCCATCCGGACTTCAGCCGCCAGCGGGCCGCCGCCCACAGTGCGACGCGTAGGGTCGCCTCACTCGCCCGGCGTGCGCGCGAGCAGCCGAACCGTGAACCGGTCGTCCTGCTCGATCAGGTCCGGCTCCGCGCCGTTGTGCGCCCTCATGCTCTGGATGATCTTCCGTCGGATCCCCATGCCCCTGTGGTCCACGTACCTGTAGTCGCCCATCACGTCCTTCAGGAGCTGGTTTCGGGTGGAGCGAGCTCCGAGGCGCATGCCTTCGGGCGTTACGCGGTTGGGCGGCCGGCCCGGGGACACGACCTCCAGTCGGTCGCTGTAGACCGCCAATTCGATGTCCATGCTGGTGATCAAGTAGTCGCGGTGGATGAGAGCGTTGACGATGGCCTCGCGCAGCGCCTCCCGCGGATAGGCCGGCCGCCTCACGCGCCTCCCACCTTGCGCCTCGACGACGACGCGGGTGTTGCGCTGCACGAAGGCCAGAGCCTGCTCGACGATCCCATTCTCCAAGAGCTCACCGGTTTCGCTCAGCAGAGGCGTCATGGGACCGCGAAGCGGCGCCCGCTCCTGCTCGTCGCAGGCCTTGTCCTTGCCGCAGTAGGCCACGGCGCTAATCCCCGCGTGCGGCAGGAACCGGTTCGGCGTGGAACCGAACAACAACATGCCGCCGACCGATACGCCCTCCTTCGTCATGAGCGCCGTGGCTGTGAGAAGTAGCCGCCAAGCCTCTTCATCGCCGTAGTCTGGCGCATCCTGCTGCCGGATGACCTCGACGTAGTTCCGGAGCCGCCTCCGGTCGAGGTCCGCGACGGCGGCGCCCGACACCGGTCGGCGTTCGGCTCGCATGGACCCTCGCTGCTGGAAGAGAGGCGCGAGCTCCTCCGGGTCTGCCTCCCGACTCCGTGAGCCAGCGCGGATCAGATACCGATTGGCGCCGTGGCCCCGGAGCGCGTGCACGCCGTAGCCGCGGGTGACGCGGACGATGGCGATATCGCGATCGTCCTTGACACCGCGTACGACTTCGAAGAACGGAACAACCGGCGGCCGGATGTGGTCGCGGCAGACGTTCATCACCCAATCTCTAAGGTCATCGCCCGTCAGGCCCGAGACCGTTCCGTCGTCCTCCACGCCGAGCAACACCATTCCGCCTTGGAGGTTCGAGAAGGCGACCAGCTCCTTCGCGAGATCTTCGGGACGCCGATGGTCTCTCTGGAATTCCACGCCGGAGTTCTCGCCATTCGCCATGCGCTCCGGCAATTCACTGCGCGTGGTCATGCCTGAGAACCCCTACCTGGAACGGCGCATCGCGAGGGCCTGGCCCCCTTCGGGCATTTGCTCGACCATGGTTCGCCGCCTCCCCCTCCCTGGTCGAGACGCGTTACCGGCGTGAAGCCCGGCTCGGCGCCGGGCCGCCGCCCGAAGCCTATCCGGAGCGCGCCGCCGTGAAGGTGTCCACGCAGGCCCGGTAGTTGCGGGCGATCGTGGAGATCGCGGTCTTCGCGTCGAGGTCGCCTGCCAGATAGCCGGCGAGGGGCGCCTTGAAGTTGGTGCGTCCCACGGCGAACCCGATGAAGCCCTCCACCGGGGCGGCGACCCTGAGCCAGGCGTGGACCTGCTCGGCGTCGGAGCCCCGGCCGAGCACGATCGCGCCGACCCGCTGACGGTGGTCGCCCCTTCGGCAGGCCTCCACCACGCGGGCGGCGTCCCTTGGGGTGTCCACGCCCTCGATCTTCCAGATGTCGGGTTCGATGCCGAAGTCCTGGATCTGGTGGATCGCGCGGACCATGTGGCCGGGCCGGAGCTCGCGGTCGTAGGCGTCGCCCGCCTCCTTGTCCTCGTCGGTGGTCGCCGGAACCAGGAGCTCGAACATGAAGAGGCGGCGGTCGGGTCCGTGGAGGTACTCGGAGACCAGCTTCAGCCGGGTGAGCTGCTCGGCCGTGGAGGCGACCGGGTCGTCCGGATGGAGACGCACGAGGACCTTCACGATGTCCGGGCGGTGGAAGCGGATGTGGTTCACCCAGCCGGGCCCGTACTCGAAGTCGAACACCGGCTGCCCGCTCCGCTCGATGCAGACCGCGCGCGGGATCCCCTGGGCGGCGGCGTCGGCGAGCACCTGGCTCCCGAACTGGGCGTCCACCAGCACCCCCACCCGCTCCTTCGGCACGCCGCCCTCGATGGCCTCGAGCAGACCCTGGTAGATCAGCGTCTTCGCCCCCGACACGGCGGCGAAATCGTCCCTCCCGGGGAGGATCCGGGGCTGGCCGCTGAAGCCGAAGAACGACTTCGTGAAGCTCCCCCGGTGGTCGAAGGGCTGGATGAAGAGAGGCTGGTCGTAGCCGATTCCGGTGTCTGTTCGCATGGGACGCGTGGCGGATTCTATGGGGAGCCTTGGCCGCGTCAGCGGATCGATTCGCCCTGTTCGGCGAGGTAGGCGCGGGAGTCCTCGGCGCTCATCAGCGGGACCACCTTGTCGGGATCCACCCGCACCATGATGTAGTGGACCTCGTCCTCGATCTTGACGAACTGGTGGCCGGTCCCGGCGGGGATCACGAGCACGTCACCCTTCTCGACATCGTGAACCGTGCCGTTTCTGACATCGGCGGCGTTGTGTCCCGGGCCGTTCAGGAACCGCACCGCCCGGTAGTCGGGCGGCCGCGGCTGCGCGTCGATCAGGTCGGGCCCGGTGAGGATCGAGGCGGCGCCGTCCACGACGACGTAGACCTCGGTGACGAGGCTGTGCTCGGCGACCGACTGCGGCCGGGGCTCGTCGAGCCGCCCGCGGCGCAGATAGGCCACCTGCACGTTGGACCGGCCGATGTCGATCGAGCGGACCTGCTGGTCGGTCACCTCGATCGCCTCGGCGACGCGGCGGTAGGCGGCGATCTCCTCCTTCGAGACGAAGTCGGCCTCGCACATGTGGCAACTCGGCTCGGGGTTCAGGTCGGGGGCCTGGGCGAAGAGCATCCCGCCGCCGAACGCGGCGGCGATCAACGCAAAGAGAGCGACGATGCGCATGGTGGGTCCTCCTCGAGGGAAGCGTCGGCGCGGAGCGGAATCAGACAAAAGGGTCGTCAGGCCGGCTCGTCTGCCGCGCCGGTGTCGGAAGCTGCGGATTCTGGCGGATTGGCGGGGCGGGCGGCCTCCACGAGGGCGGCGACCCGCTCGACGGTCTCCTCAAGCGTCAGCTCGCTGGTGTCGACCCGGTGGGCGTCGTCGGCCCGCCGCAGGGGAGCGACCACCCGGCCGGAGTCGTTCCGGTCGCGCATGTCGAGTTCCGACGCCACCGTCTCGACCGCCCGGCCGCCCTCGTCGGAGGAACGCCGGCGCGCGCGGACTTCGGGACGGGCGTCGAGGAACACCTTGACCGGGGCGCGGGGGAACACGACGGTGCCGATGTCCCGGCCCTCGACGACCCCGCCGCCGGCGGCCGCCTGCCGCCAGCGCTCCGCGAGGACCTCGCGCAGCTCGGGGTGGACCGCGACTCTCGAGGCGCCCTGGGACACCTCGGGCGACCGCACCGCGGTCGAGACGTCCTCGCCGTCGAGGAACACCCGTCCCTCCGGGTCGAGGACGACCCGGAACGCGAGCGGGCGCAGCTCCTCCCCGGCGTCGAGGTCGACGCCGTGGCGCATCGCGGCGAGCGCCACCGCCCGCACCGAGGCCCCGGTGTTGAAGTAGCTCAGTCCGCAGCGGGCGGCCACCCCCCTCGCGAGCGTGGTCTTTCCGGAGCCCGCGGGGCCATCGATGGCGACGATGAACGGTTCCGGGACCGCATCGCGGTCCGGGTCCGGACGCTCCGCCGCCCCGCCGTCCGCGTCCCCACCGTCCGCATCCCGGCGGCTCGCCCGCGACGGCTTCCGGCGGGCGGCGGGCCGGTCGCCGGTCCCGTCGCCCACCAGCCGGCGGAGTTCCTCGACCTCGCCGACCTTGAGCTTCCGCCACCGGCCCGGCGTCAGCCCGGCGTCCACCAGGTTCCCGATCCGGGTCCGGTGGAGTTCCAGCACCGGGTGGCCGAGCACGCTCAGCACGCGGCGGATCTCGCGGTTCCGGCCGCCGCGGAGAACGATCCGCAGCCGCGCCCGGCGACGCCCCTCGGACTTGTGCGGGAAGCGGGCCATCACCTCGACCTGGTCGAGCCGCAGTCGCTGGCGGTCCACCCGGATCCCCCGGCGCGCCCGGTCGAGCACCGCTTCGTCGGGCAGGCCGCGGACCGTCGCGTAGTAGGTCTTGGGAAGCCGGAACTTCGGGTGCGTCACCCGGAAGGCGAGATCGCCGTCGTCGGTCAGCAGGATGAGGCCGGAACTGGCGCCGTCCAGCCGACCCACCGGCGCGAGCGAGCGGAAGGACTCCGGCAGGAGATCCATCACGGTGGGGCGCCGACCCGGATCGGAGCGGGTGGTGAGGCTGCCGGTTGGCTTGTTCAGCACCACGTAGCGGCGCGGCCGTTTGCGCGCGCGGAGGCGGGCGCCGTCCACCCGGATGTCCTGGATCGCCGGGTCGGCGATCACTCCCGGGGTCCGGATCACCTCGCCGTCGAGCGTGACCCGGCCCTCGGCGATCAGCGCCTCGGCGCGCCGGCGGGAGGCGATGCCCGCCGCCGCGATCAGCTTCTGGAGGCGTTCGGCGGGCATGGGGTCACTCCGGTTCGGCGCCGGGGGCCGGACCGGGACCCTCGGGGGTCTGGGTTTCCCCGGGGTCCGTCGCGCCCGGCTCCGCCGCGCCCGGGTCTGGCGCGCCCGGGTCTTCGAGCTCCGCCAGCTTCGGCAGGTCCTCGATCCGGTCGAGGCCGAAGCGCACGAGGAAGTCGCGGGTGGTGCCGTAGAGCAGCGGGCGGCCCACCACCGGTCGGCGGCCGCGCGACTTGATGAGCCGTTGGCGCAGCAGCGTCGTGACGACGCTCTGGGAGTTGACGCCCCGCACCTCGTTCAGCTCGGGGACGGTGAGCGGCTGCCGGTAGGCGATCACCGACAGCGCCTCGACCGCCGCCTCGGAGAGAACCTCCTTGCGGCGGGGGGCGACGAGCCGCTCGATCGGGGCGCGCCACGCCTCCCGGGTGGTGAGCTGGAGCCCGCCGGCGATCCGGGCGAGCGTCAGACCGGAACCACGCTCCCCGAGCCGCGCCTCGAGGACCTCCGCCGCCTCCTGGACGGCGCCCGGCTCGACATCGAGCGCCTCCGCCAGCTTGGCCGCCGCGACCGGCGCGCCATGCGAGAAGAGAAGCGCCTCGAGACCCGCGGCCAGATCCTCGCTGGTGGTCCCGTCGGGTGAGGATCCTCCCTCCACCGGCCCGTCCGGCGGCCCGGACGGCGTCTCTTCGCTCACTCGTCCGGCGGCGGCGGAGCCAGCCCGCCGATCCGGATCGCCCCGAAATCCTGCTCCTGGGTGAGGGACACGCGGCGGCGCCGGGCCAGTTCGAGAAGCGCCAGGAACGCCGCGATCAGAACGGGGCGGTGGACGTTCCCGGCGAGGTCGGCGCCGATCAGCTCGAAGAGCAGGTCCTCGAAGTCGCGGCTGGTCCCGGGCGGCAGCGCGGTCTCGAAGCGTCGGATCAGCTCCTCGACCGAGACCTGCGGACGGGGCAGTGGCGGGGACGGCCGGGCGCGGGCGCGGGCCACGACCCGGCGGAAGGCCTCCACGACGGCGAAGAGGTCCACGTCCCCGCCAGCGAGGAACTCCTGCGCTCCGGCGACGCCAGTGAGCGAGGAGCCGTTCGCCGAGGGCGCGGACGGCGGGCGGGACCACACCGCGCGGCGCTCCTCGAGGTTCCGGCGCAGCTTCCGGGCGGCGTCGCGGTAGCGGGAATAGTCGGCGAGGCGCGCCTCGAGCTCGGCGAGCGCGTCACCCCCGGCGCCCTCGGCGGAGAGCCGCGGCCGGGGGAGCAGCCGGTGGGCCTTGATCCGCAGCAGCGCGGTGGCCAGCTTCAGGAACTCGGAGCCCACCTCGAGGTCCAGCATTTCCATGACCTCGAGCGCATCGAGGTACTGGCGCGTGAGCCGGGAGATCTCGATCCGCAGCGGATCGGCCCGCCCATCGCGGACCATCCGCAGCAGGAGCTCGAGCGGACCGTCGAAGCCCTGATCGGTCCCGCTCCCCGGATCCAGACGGACGTGGTACGCCGCCTCCGGGACGGCGTCTCCGGCTTCGGAGTCCGCCCGGTAGAGGGTGGGGCTCATGCGCGCCGCCCTCCTCCTCAGTCGGCGCGCGAGGAAGCGGGACGAAGGGGCGGAGCGTCCCCGAGGTCGCCGGCGCCGGGAAGCCGCACTGCCGCGCGCACCCGCTCCATCGTGGCGCCGGCGGCCTCCGCCGCGACCCGGCGGCCCTCGGCGAGAACGTCGCGGACATCGTCGGGATGCTTCTCGTACTCCCTTCGGCGCTCGGCGATCGGCCCGATCTCCGCCGTCAGGTGGTCGGCGAGCGCGGTCTTGCACTGGATGCAGCCGATTTCGGCGCTGCGGCAGCCGGCGGCGGCCCACTCGCGGGTCGGCTCGTCGGAGAAGATGCGGTGCAGGTCGAAGACCGGGCACTTCGCCGGATCGCCGGGGTCGCGGAGCCGCTTCCGCGCCGGATCGGTCTGCATCGTCTTGAGCTTCGACCGGATGTCCTTCTCGTCCTCGGCGATCCCGATGGTGTTCCCGAAGCTCTTGGACATCTTGCGGCCGTCGGTCCCGGGAAGCCGGGGCGAGGCGGTGAGCCGGACCGCGGGCTCGCTGAGCACCGGGCCGAAGATCCCGTTGAACCGGCGGGCGATCTCGCGGGTCAGCTCGACGTGCGGACTCTGGTCCTCGCCCACCGGCACGACGGCGGCGTCGTAGATCAGGATGTCCGCCGCCTGGAGGACCGGATACCCGAGGAAGCCGTAGGTGTGCAGGTCGCGCTCGCGCAGCTCGCGGATGAGGTCCTTGTAGGTCGGGACGCGCTCCAGCCAGCCGAGAGGGACCACCATCGAGAGCAGGAGATGGAGTTCGGCGTGCTCGCGCACCTGGGACTGGACGAAGAGGGTGCAGCGCGCCGGGTCGAGCCCCACCGCCAGCCAGTCGGTGGCGATGTCGAGGGTGTTCCGCCGCAGTTCGCTGGTGTCCCGGTAGTCGGTGGTGAGCGCGTGCCAGTCCACGACGCAGTAGAAGGCGTCGAACTCGTCCTGCATCGCCACCCAGTTGCGGTAGGCGCCGACGAGGTGCCCGAGGTGGGAGGACCCGGTGGGCCGCATCCCGGAGAGAAGCCGGTCGCGCTGCTCCCGGGGCGGGGCCTCGCCGGCGACGGTGGATTTGGGGTCGGGCATGAAGCGCCGCGATTCTACGGGGCGGGGGCGGGAGATCCGGCTGGCCGCGCCGCGTCGCCGGAAGCGTCTCCCGGATCCGGGGCCCGCTCCGGGTGGAGCCGGGAGTGGAGCTTCGCGGCGAGCGCCGGGCCCACGGCGCGGGCGAGTTCCGCCTCGGGGGCGCGGGCCACATCGCGCAGGCTGCCGAACCGGCTCAGCAGCGCCGCCCGGCGGCGGGGGCCGATCCCGGGGACGGCGTCGAGCGCGGAGCGCAGGGTCTCCGCCTTCCGCGTCCGGCGGTGGTAGGTGATCGCGAACCGGTGCGCCTCATCGCGCGCGCGCTGGAGAAGCTGGAGCGCCGGGGAGTTGCGGGAGAGGCGGAGCGGGTCCGGCGCTCCCGGCCGGAACACCTCCTCCTCGCGCTTCGCGAGCCCGATGTGGGGGATGTGGCTCAGGCCCAGATCGTGGAGCGCCGCCGCCGCCGAACCGAGCTGGCCCGGACCCCCGTCCACCAGGATCAGGTCGGGCAGCTCCTGCCCCTCGGTGAGGACCCGGCGGTAGCGGCGCAGGACAACCTCCTTCATCGAGCGGTAGTCGTCCGGCTTGCCGGCGACGCTGCGGATCCGGAACCGGCGGTACGCCGAGGGCAGCGGCTCCCCCCGCTCCAGGACGACCATCGACGCCACGACCTGCCGGCCCCCCAGGTTCGAGATGTCGAACGCCTCGATCCGGCGCGGGTCAGCGGCGAGGTCGAGCGCCTCGCGGAGCGCCTGGACCCGGCGAGCCGCCTTCTTCCCCGACTCGGTGAAGTCCAGATCGAAGGCGATCCGGGCGTTGCGCGCCACCAGGTCCACCATCCGGCGGCGGGTGCCGCGCACCGGGACGTGGAGATCCACCTTCCCGTCGCGCTTCTCCCCGAGCCACTCGGCGACCAGCGGGCGGTCGGGGAAGTCGAAGGGGATCTCGATGCGCGGCGGGATCTCGCGTCCGAGGTCGTAGAACCGCATGAGCGCCGCCTCGAGGAGGCCGCCGTCGTCCACCGGAGGCAGCTCGCGGAGCGCGAAGCCGTCGCGGTCGACGACCTTCCCGCCCCGGACGAGGAACACCGCGAGATGGGCGCGGTCGCCTTCGCGGTGGAGCCCGAAGACGTCGAGCGCCCGGTTGCCGGCGCCCGCCATCTTCTGGCGGTCGTTCAGTTCGGCGAGCAGCCGGAGGCTGTCCCGCAGGCGGGCGGCCTCCTCGAAGTTCTCGGCGTCCGCCTCCGCGCGCATCCGCCGGGTGAGCGACGCGGTCAGCTCGGTCGTGCGGCCCAGCAGGAACAGCCGGGCCGCCTCGGCGGCGGCGCGGTAGTCGTCCTTCGAGCACACCGAGTCCACGCACGGCGCGACGCAGCGGCGGATCTGGTACTGAAGGCAGGGACGGGGGCGGCGGCCGTTGAGCTGCTCGCGGCAGTTCCGGATGCCGAACAGCCGGTGGGTGAGGCTCATGCTCCGCCGGGCGAGGCTCGCCGGGAACCAGGGCCCGGCGTAGACCGCCCCATCGTTGCCCGCGCCGCGGACGATGTGGACCCGGGGGTACTCCTCGTTCATCGTGAGCCGCACGAGCGGCGGGTTCTTGTCGTCCCGGAGGAGGACGTTGTAACGCGGCTGGCGCGTCTTGATGAGGTTGTTCTCGAGGAGGAGCGCCTCCCGGACCGAGTCGGTGACGACGACCTCGATGTCCTCGACGCGCGAGAGCAACCCGTCCTTGCGCGCATCCTGCGGCGAACTGCGGAAGTGCGACAGGACCCGGGCGCGGATCGAGGCGGCCTTGCCCACATAGAGCGTCTCCCCTTCCCGGGACCGGAACAGGTAGACGCCCGCGCTCTCCGGGAGGCGGGCGATCCGGGCGTCGAGACCGGGCAAGGAGGTCGTGGGAGCGATGGCGGAAAAGGTGGGTCGGCGGAGCGCCGGCGCGCCGCGTTCGTGAGCGTAGCGGAGGGGTGGAGCGGCGGCGGCCATCCGCGGGGAGGACGCCATGTAGGATGCGCCGCCCATGTCCCAGGCCATTCGCATCGAGCAGCACGGCGGCCCCGAGGCCCTCACTCTCGGGGACGCCCCCGACCGCAGCCCGGGCCCCGGGGAAGCCGCCGTCACGGTCGCGGCCGCCGGGGTCAACTTCATCGACACCTACCACCGCAGCGGCCTCTACCCGGTCGCCACCCCGTTCACACCCGGCGTCGAGGGCGCCGGCGTGGTCGAGTCGGTGGGCGAGGGCGTCACCTCGGTCGCCCCCGGCGACCGGGTCGGCTGGGTCATGCAGCTCGGCAGCTACGCCGGGCGCGCCGTGCTCCCGGCGGACAAGCTGGTTCGCCTGCCGGAGGAGGTCTCCGAGGAGCAGGCCGCCGCCGCACTCCTCCAGGGGATGACCGCGCACTACCTGGTCCGGTCCACCTTCCGGGTGCAGTCGGGGATGCCGGTCCTGATCCACGCCGCCGCTGGCGGCATGGGGCTGCTGCTGTGCCAGATGTGCCGCAACCTCGGGGCCCGGGTGTTCGGCACCGTCTCCACCGAGGCGAAGGCCGAGGCGGCGCGGGAGGCGGGGGCCGACGTGGTGATCCGCTACACCGAGACGGACTTCGCCGAAGCGGTCTCGGCGGACCTGGGCGAGGAAGGGCTCGCCGTCGTGTATGACGGAGTGGGCGCCACCACCTGGGAGCGCAGCCTGGGGCTGCTCCGGCCCCGGGGGATGCTCGTCCTCTACGGCAACGCCTCGGGACCGGTGCCCCCGATCGACCCGCTGCGGCTGTCGCAGGCCGGATCGGTCTTCCTCACCCGCCCGACGCTCGCCGACTACGTGCGGACGACGGACGAGCTGCGCTGGCGCTCCGGCGAGGTCCTCGAGGCGGTGGGCGCCGGGAAGCTCCGGCTGACGATCGACCGGGAACTGCCGCTCGCCGAGGCGGGGGAGGCCCACCGGCTCCTCGAGAGCCGCGCCACCTCGGGCAAGCTGCTGCTCCGGCCCTAGCCGCGGGAAAGGGGCGCCGCTCGCGGTCCGGTTGCTGCCGGTGATCACTCGTCAGGGGGAGGTCGTAACAGGCCATATATGGCCGTTAGAGATCGTATGGAGCGATAAAGCGTCACATGAGGCACGCTATAGTGCCTACCGCCGCTTCGGTTCCATCACTCCGAAGGACGCCACCCGATCATGGGCGCCATCGTCGCCACCAGCCGGACGCCGGACGTGCTGCGCGAGGTCGGGTCGCGCCTGAAGGCGCTGCGGCTCCAGCAGAACCGGCGCGTCAGCGACGTCGCCGCCGACTCCGGCGTCAGCTCGCGCACGATCCACCGGCTCGAGTCGGGGCGGCCCATCGGGACCGAGAACCTGGTGCGCGTCCTGCGCGCGCTGGGACGGCTGCAGGCCCTCGAGACTCTCGTTCCGGTTCCGGTTGTGTCGCCCTACGACGTCGAACGGCTGCGGGGGAAGGTGCGCCAGCGCGCCTCGCGAGGGAGTCGTGGATGGTGAGCTGAGGGTCCGCGTCCGGCTCTGGGGGCGCGAGGTCGGGATGCTCCGCGAGGAGGCGAACGGCCGCATCACCTTCGAATACGACCCCGGGTTCCGGGCTTCCGGCCTCGAGATCTCACCGGTCCATCTACCAGTGGAGCTCCCGGGCCCGGCCTCCTTCCCGGAACTGGCGCGGAAGCGGGCCTTTCTCGGCCTCCCGGGCGTCTTCGCCGACGCGCTGCCGGACGCGTTCGGCAACGCCGTCATCCGCCGCTACTTCGAGCAGCGCGGGCGGCCGGCGGACGCCATGTCGCCGCTCCAGCGCCTGCTCTACATCGGCGACCGGGCGATGGGCGCGCTCGAGTTCGCGCCTCCGGTGGATCCGGGTCCGTCAACCGAAGAGGCGCTCGAGGTCCGGGCGCTGGTGGACCAGGCGCGCCGGGTGATCGCGGGGGATGCATCGGTCGCTGTCCCGGAGATCCTGCAGGTCGGCGGCAGCGCCGGCGGCGCGCGGCCCAAGGCGCTCGTCCTGTGGGACCGGGCGCGGAACCGCGTCCGTTCGGGGTTCGCCCGGCCCCGTCCCGGCGAGGCGCCGTGGATCATCAAGTTCGATGGCGCCACGCGGGACCCGGCGGGTCCGGGAGTGCGCGCCGGCGGAGGCCCGGGGCCCTGGGGGCGGGTCGAATACGCGTACTCGCTCATGGCGCGAAGCGCCGGGATCGAGATGCCGGAGACGCACCTGCTCCGCGACCGGGACTTCGCCCACTTCATGGTGCGGCGCTTCGACCGCGCGCCGGACCCCTCGCGCGGACCGTTCCGGCGTCTCCACTTCCACAGCCTGGGAGGGCTGCAGCACATCGACTTCAACGACCAGTACGTCTTCAGCTACGAGGGATGGATCGACACGATCCGAGCCGTCGGGCTCGGGCAGGAGGCGGTGAACGAGGCGTTCCGCCGCATGGTCTTCGCGGTGGCCACGGTCAACTTCGACGACCACGTCAAGAACCACGGCCTGCTGATGAATCCGGAGGGCCGGTGGCGGCTCGCGCCCGCCTACGACGTGACCTTCGCGGAAAACGACGCCTGGACCCGCCAGCACCAGATGTCGGTCAACGGCAGGTTCCGGGACATCACCCGCCGCGACCTGCTGAAGGTCGGCGAGGCGTTCGATGTCCCCGGCGACGGCCGCGACGTGATCGAAGAGGTGGCGGAGGCGGCCCGCGAGTGGCCGCGCCACGCCCGGGCGGCGGATACGCCGGAGGACGTGACCGACGAGATCGGTCGGCGGCTGCGCGAGGTCGGCCGGGACCTGTAGCCGCCGGAGCGGCGTCCGCTACCCGGGCGCTCCGCCGGCGAGGGTCCGGAACGCGGCGGCGATCTCTTCAGCCGACCGGTTCGCGCCCAGGGCCGCCACCAGGAGCATCCGCGCCTTCAGGCCGTCGAGATCCTCGCCGGAGACCACCCCGAGCTGGAGGAGTCGCTCGGGCAGGACGACCCGGCCCCCGCCGGTCCGGGTGGTGAACACGACGAGGACTCCGGCGGCCATCGCCGCCTCGATCGCCTCCATCGCCGGAGGCGGGACGTTCCCCCGGCCGAAGGTCTCGATGACGAGCCCGCGGACTCCCTGTTCCACCGCGGCCCGCACCGGCCCGGCGCCCCCGCCGGCGGTGAGGCGCACCAGCTCGACCCGGGGCTCCACCGCAGCGGCCGGCAGATGGACCCGGCGCCTTGGGGTGGAGAAGAGCCACAGCTCGCCGTCGTCCACCATCCCCGCCGGCCCGGTGTCCGGGGAGGCGAACGCGTGGAGGGCGATCGAATGCGTCTTCTCCACTTCCCGGGCGGCGTGGATCTGCGAGTTCAGGACGACGAGGACCCCGAGGTCGCGGGCGCGGGGCGACGCCGCCAACCGGATCGCATCCAGCAGGTTCCGGGGACCGTCGGTGTCCTCGAACCGGGGCGGCCGCTGGGCGGCGGCGAAGACCACCGGCCGGCCCGCCGGGAGGAGCAGGTCGAGCAGGAACGCGGTCTCCTCGAGCGAATCCGTGCCGTGGGTGATCACGATCCCGGCGAGCGCGGGCCGCTCGGCGAACACCTCGGCCACCCGGGCGGCGAGGCCGTGCTGCAGCTCGGGCGTCATCCGGGAGCTGCCGACCCGCAGGTAGTCCTCGGTCGTGACCGAGGCGACTTCGGCCAGACCCGGCAGCGCCGCCCGCAGGTCGGCGGCGTTCAGCGGCCCGGCGGCCCCGCCGGAGATTGTCCCGCCGGTTCCGATGAGGTGGACCTGCGGGAGCGGCTGCGCGGCGACGACGACGGAGGGCAGGAGCGCGGCGAGGCCGACACCGGCCATCCAGCGGGAGACACGACGATGGAGCATGGTCGCGGGGTTATACCGGCATTGCCTGCGAACGGAACCCTCGGCTCCGTGGGCCGCATGTTTCCGCTGTCGGACGTAGGATCGGACCCGTTCAGCCCCGGACCCGAACCATGGCCACCATCACGATCCGCAACGTCAACGAGGATCTGATCGCCGGGCTTCGGGTTCGCGCCGCCGCAAACGACCGCTCGGTGGAAGAGGAAGCACACGCCATCCTCCGCGACTTCGTCAAGCGCAAGGCGGGTTCCCGAAACCTGGTGAGCATCATCCGCTCGCACTTCGGGCCGGAGCGAGGCGTGCAGATGGAGTTGCCTCCACGCGGTCCGGGACGCGAGCCACCCTCGTTCGACTGACCGGGTGTCCGCGGCTCGGACGCCGGACTCCAGGACGCCCGGACCGCGAAGGGCTCGTTCCGCGCGCCCCTTACGGGCGCTCCCGGCCCCGACCGTCAGTTGTCGGCGGTGACGATGTGGATCGCCCCGTTCAGGGTGCGAACCCGGCACTCGCCTTCGCCGTCGCCCAGGCGCACGTGCTTCCTCCGGCGGGTCGGCGTCTCGAGATGCTGCAGCTCCTCGCTCTCGACCACCACGCGGCCATTCACCGCGCGGGCGTCGACCTGGCCGTTGGCGCCCGGCCCGAAGGCGAGCTCGACCCGGCCGTTCGTGGTCCGGAAGGAATGCTCGGTCCCGGCGTCGAACCGCTCGAGTTCGCAGTCGATGCCGCCGTTCACGGTCTGGGCGTGCACGCTGCCGTGGTGTCCGCGGAGACGGATGGGGCCGTTCACGGTCTGCGCCTGGACATCCCCCTGGATGTCCGAGACGGACACCGGCCCGTTCACGCTGTCGATCCGGAGGTCGGCGTTCCGGGGCACGCGCACCTCGTATTCCACCCGGGCGTTCCCGCCACGCCAGAGGTGGCCGCGCCGGGGGTGAACGGTGCGGACCCGCACGCCGTCGGGCGTCTGATGGATCTCCACCTCCACCTCATCAAGCGCCGACTGGCTCGACCCGACCTTCCGGGCGGTGATCTCGGCGAGATCGCGCTCCCAGCCGGCGATGACGACCCGGCCGTTCAGGTTGCGGACTTCGAGGCGGTCACCCGGAGCGAACTCCTCGGTGAACACCTCGGTGCGCTCCGCGCCGGAGCCGGGCTGGAAGGCGATCGCGCACCCGGGAAGCGCGAGAACGAGCGGCGCGAGCGAGATCGGAGCCCAGCCGCGGGCGGAAAAGGGCCTGGAGAAGTCCGCGCGAGCCATGACGGAAAGGGGGAAACGATGGTCCCCCGCGAAAGGTTCCGCACGACTCGCGTCAGCCCCGCCGGTATCCTCGGGCGTTCCCCGCCGCGCCCCGCCGCGGCGCCGAACCGGGAGGACCTCATGCCGCATGTCAGCCGCCACGCCGGAGCCGCCGGCCTCATCCTGCTGCTCGCCGCGGCCGCCTTCGCGCAGGACGACGCCCGGCCGCGCGCCCGCGACATCGGCCTGAGCCCGGGCGTCCTGCCGACCGGCGTCCACAACGCGATCACCGATGTCCCCGGCGTGCTGGTGGGGCACACCACGCTCATCGAGGGCGACCACATCCGGACCGGCGTCACCGCGATCCTTCCGCACGACGGGAACCTCTTCCAGGACAAGGTCCCCGGCGCGGTCCACATCGGGAACGCCTTCGGCAAGCTGGCCGGCTCGACCCAGGTCATCGAACTGGGGACCATCGAGACCCCGATCATCCTGACGAACACGCTCTCGGTGTGGGACGCGGCCCGCGCGGTCGTGACCCACACCCTCGGCCTTCCCGGGAACGAGGGCGTGCGGTCGGTGAACCCGCTGGTCGGCGAGACGAACGACGGCTACCTGAACGACATCCGCGGGCTGCACGTCACCGAGGAGCACGTCCACGCCGCGATCCGGAGCGCCTCCCCGGGACCGGTCGCCGAAGGCGCGGTGGGGGCCGGGACCGGCACGTCGGCGTTCGGCTGGAAGGGGGGCATCGGAACCTCCTCCCGGCGGCTCCCCGAGAGCCTCGGCGGCTACACCGTGGGAGCGCTCGTCCAGAGCAACTACGGCGGCGTGCTCACGATGGACGGGCTCCCGGTGGGCGAGGAGCTGGGCCGCTTCTACCTCCGGAACCAGCTCGAGGCCGGCGCGGGCGGCGGGGCGGCCGAGGAGAACCCCGACGGCTCGATCATGATGGTCGTGGCGACCGACGCGCCGATCCGCTCTCTCGGACTGACGCGGCTGGGGCGCCGGGTCATGCTGGGGCTGGCGCGCACCGGGGCGACGTCCTCGCACGGAAGCGGCGACTTCGTGATCGCGTTCTCGAGCGCGGCGTCGCTCCGCAGCGGGTTCGCGAGCGACTCGCCGCTCGAGGAAGGAGGCGTCCTGCGCGGCGATCGCCTCTCGCCGCTCTTCCAGGCGGCGATCGAGGCCACCGAGGAAGCGGTCTACAACTCGATGCTCCAGGCGGTCACCGTGACCGGCCGGGACGGCAACACCAGGGAAGCCCTCCCGCTCGACGACCTGCTCGAAGTGGGCCGCAAGTACAACCGGCTCCACGCGCCGGGCGAGGGCCGCTGATGTACCGGACGGTGAACCCGGCCACCGGGGAGACGGTTGCGTCTTTCCCGACCGCGGAGAGCGCCGACATCGAAGCGGCGCTCGACCGTTCGGCGAGTGCGTTCGGGCGCTGGAGGCGCGAGCCCTTCGCGGTCCGGCGACGCCTCAACGAGCGCCTCGCCGAGGTGCTGGCGGCGAACGCCGGGTCGCTGGCGCGCCTGATGGCGCTCGAGATGGGGAAGCCGCTCGCGCAGGGAGTCGCCGAGGTGGAGAAGTGCGCCTGGGTCGCGCGCCACTACGCCGAGACCGGGGAGGCGTCGCTCGAGCCCCGGCATCACCCCTCCGACGGAAGCGCGACCTACACCCGCTACGACCCCATCGGCCCGATCCTCGCGATCATGCCGTGGAACTTCCCGCTCTGGCAGGTGATCCGGGTGGCGGCGCCGAACGTCATGACCGGGAACCCGATGGTGCTGAAGCACGCCCCATCCGTGCCCCAGTGCGCGCTGCGGATCGTCGAGCTCTACGCCGAGGCGGGCGCGCCCGAAGGGCTCATGGAGAACCTGTTCCTGACGAACGAAGCGGCGGCCGGGTGCATCGCCGACCGCCGGGTGAAGGGGGTCACGCTGACCGGCAGCTCGCGCGCCGGGAGCGAAGTCGCCGCGCTCGCCGGGCGGGCGCTGAAGCCGATGGTGGCCGAGCTCGGGGGCAGCGACCCGTTCGTGGTCTTCGACGACGCCGACCCCGACGAGGCGGCGGAGGCGGGCGCCGGCGCCCGGCTCATCAACTCCGGCCAGAGCTGCATCGCGGCCAAGCGGTTCGTGGTGCAGAAGAACGTCTTCGACCGGTTCGCGGCGGCGTTCGAGGCCCGGCTGCGCGCCGCCAGCGTGGGCGACCCGGTGGAACCGGGAACCTCGGTCGGGCCGCTCGCCCGCGAAGACCTGCGCGACCGCCTCGAAGACCAGGTGGAGCGCGCGGTGGCCGGCGGCTCGGACCTCGCCTTCCGCGGCGAGGCGCCCTCGAAGGGGTTCTTCTCGGCGTGCGGGATGCTCGCGGGCGCCCCGCCGGGGTCGCCGGCGGCCTCCGAGGAGCTCTTCGGGCCGGTGGCCACCCTGATCCCGTTCGGCGACGAGGCGGAGGCGGTGGCCATCGCGAATGACACCGCCTACGGGCTCGGCGCCTCGGTGTGGACCTCGGATCCGGGGCGCGCCGAGCGGATGATCGGCGGGATCGAGGCCGGCGCGGTCTTCGTGAACGGGATCACCAAGTCCGACCCCCGCGTCCCCTTCGGCGGCGCCAAGGGCAGCGGCTTCGGCCGCGAGCTGGGCCCCGACGGACTCATCGAGTTCACGAACCGCAAGACCGTCTGGATCCGCTGACCGGCCCGGACGGGCGCCGGGTCAGTAGTAGGTCCGGAGGACGAGGCGGAGGGCGATCCGGCGGAGGTCGCGGATCACCTCGTTGCCGCCGGCCACCGCCGGGTGCATCTGGTAGGCGATCGCGCCGCCGGCCTCCGCGACCCGGGTGGTGACCAGCTCGAGTCCGACGCCGAAGCGGTCCGAGAGCCGGCGCTGGGCGCCGAGGATCACCCGGGTGGCGAGCGAGCCGCCGGCGAGGCTGGAGTCGCCCGCGGTCTCGTACTGGGGGTAGCCGGGATAGGACGCGGTGAAGACCGAGCGCACAGTGACCAGGCTGTACCCCACCCCGAACCCGAACGTGGGAGTCAGACCCCGGACCGGAGGCAGGTCGTAGAGGAAGTTCAGCGCGGCGGTGGTGAGCGCGAGTTGCGAGAACCCGGTGGTGAAGCTCGCCCCGGAGTAGTTCGCCGAGGGCGTCACCGCGACGAGTTCCCCCACCAGCTCGCTCTCCGGGGTGGATCCCAGCAGACCGAGCGCCGACGCCCCCGGAAACGGCCGCCCCGCCGAGCTCAGGTAGAACACGCCGGCGAGCGCGTCGCCGAGCGCCCCGGTCGTGCTCGTGCGGTCCACCGAGACCTCGATCCGGGGCCCGCTCCCCAGGCTGCTGCCCCACGCCAGCCCGAAGCCGGGATGGCTCCCCCCCGCGGCGCGCGCGAGCCACGCGGCGCCCTGCCGCGACGAGGGGCAGTTCCCCATGTCCGGGTAGCAGGTCGCGTCGGCGTTCCAGCCCATGCGCCACGCCGGACGGCGGGACGCGCCCTCCCCGAACACGGCGATGTAGGAGTGCGCCTGGGCGGCCGCCGGCGGGGCGGCGAAGACCGTGGCGAGCATCGCCGCGGCGAAGATGGCGGCGGCCCGCCTCCCGCTCACAGCGGCCAGGCTTCCTGCCGCCAGGCCATGTCCCAGAACATCCACTCGTAGCGCGAGCTCATCGCGAAGTGGCGCGCCATGTTGCGGCGCGCCTCCTCCCCGAGCGACGCCGCGGTCTCGTCGGTCAGGTCCACGACCCGCCGCACGACCGCGTCGTACTCCTCGCTGCCGTAGCTCTCGATCCAGCGCCGGTAGGGCGGGTCGGGAGACGGCGGACGTTTCAGCAGTTCCTTGCCCACCTCGGCGTAGATCCAGTAGCAGGGCAGGACCGCCGCCAGCCCCTCGTGGAACGGCCGGGCGTACGTCTGCGCGAGGAAGTAGCTGGTGTAGGCGACGTTCGTGGGCGCGGGCCGGCGCTGGAAGAGCTCGTCGCGCGAGCCGCCCAGCTCCTCGAGGAAGCGGCCGAGCTGTTCCCGCTCGGCGCGGATCGTCTCCACCGCGTCGCCGCAGAGCGCCTCGGTGATGTCCGGGTGGGGCGCCCGCGCCCCGAGGAGCGCCACCGCGCGGGCGAACTCGTGGAGGTAGAGCGCGTCCTCGATGACGTAGAACCGGAACGCCTGCCGATCGAGGCTTCCGTCGGCGAGCCCGTCGAGGAAGGGGTGGCGGAGGATCTCGCGCCAGGTCGGTTCGATCCCGGCCCACAGCCGGGAGGTGAAGCGTTCAGCCTGGGCCATCGGAGCCGATTCTAGGGCAGCGATCGCCCGTCCCGGGGGGCGTCCTCAGCCGAAGACCACCGGCACCCAGAACACGGCGAAGAGGCTGGCCAGCACCGCCCCGATCAGGTTCGCGCCGATCCCGGCGCGCACCATCTGCGGGATGGTGAACAGCCCGGTTCCGAACACGATGGCGTTCGGCGGGGTCGCGGCGGGGAGCATGAAGGCGCACGACGCCGCGACCGTCGCCGGCACGAGCAGGACGAGCGGCGGGATCCCGGCCCCCGCCGCGACCGTCGCGAGGATCGGCACGATCATCGCCGTGGACGCCAGGTTCGAGGCGAACTCGGTCAGCAGGATGACCATGAGCGTGACGAGCACCACGAAGACCGGGGTGGGGAGCGCCGACGCGGCGCCCACCTGATCGCCGACGACCTGCGCGAGCCCGCTGACCTCGAGCCCGTTCGCCAGCGAAAACCCGCCGCCGAAGAGGATGAGCACGTCCCAGGGGATCTTCGAGCCGGACGCCCAGTCGAGGATCCGCTCGCCGTCCTTCCCGGCGGGGATCAGGAAGCAGGCGACGGTGGACGCCATCGCGATCGTGGAATCGCTGATCAGCGACCCGGTCGGCAGGAACGCGGTCCACACCGGCCGGAGCATCCAGGCGAGCGCGGTGAGGCCGAACAGCGCCGCGAGACGCTTCTCGGGCCGCGTGATCGGCCCGAGCGCCTCGTAGGCCGCCCGGATGGGAGCGTCCCCGCCGGGGATCGCGCGGATCCGCACCGGGAAGGCGACCCGGGTCAGCCAGAGCCAGACCGCCGGCACGAAAACCAGAGCGAGCGGAAGCGCGAAGAGCAGCCAGCGGAGGAAGGAGATCCGGATGTCGAGCGAGCTCTCGAGGAAGCCGGCGAGGAAGACGTTCGGGGGCGTTCCGATCAGCGTCGCGAACCCGCCGATCGAGGCGGCGTAGGCGCAGCCGATCATCAGGCAGACCGCGAACGGGAACTCCCCGGCCCGCGGCTCATGCCGGGGCCCGAAGACCGCCTCGGCGATGGTGGCGGCGACCGCGACCCCGATCGGCATCATCATCGCGGTAGTCGCGGTGTTCGAGACCCACATCGACAGGAACGCCGACGCCGCCATGAACCCGAGCACGATGCGGCGCGGGGACCCGCCGATCGCGAGCACGATCCGCAGCGCGATCCGGCGGTGGAGACCCCACCGCTGCATCGCCGCAGCGAGCATGAACCCGCCGAGGAACAGGTAGACGAGGTGGTTCGCGTAGGGGGCGGCGGCTCCCGCCGCGTTCGTGATCCCGAGCACCGGGAGCAGGACGAGCGGCAGCAGCGAGGTCACCGCCAGCGGCGCCGCCTCGGTGACCCACCAGGTCGCCATGATCGCGGCGACCGCCAGCATGCGGCGCGCCTCGCCCGGCATCCCCGGGATCTCGATGAGCGAGATCCCGAAGAGCAGCGCGAGCCCGAGAACGAGCCCGATCTTCTGGCGGGTCACGCGCGGGGCGTCCGGCGCCTCACGCTCCTACTCAGGAGCGGTCGTCGGTTCGGGCTCGTAGCCGAGGCTCAGCAGGTTCGCCAGCATCCGGTAGGCCCCCGGCGTCCCCGCCGGAAGCTGCCGCCACAGGCCCAGGCCCAGATAGAGCCAGCGACCTTCGCCGTGGCGCGCCTCCACCAGGATGCCGCGCTTTTCGCCGGCGTTGTATTCGACGGGGTCTTCCGAGGCCAGCAGGTCCCGGTAGCGGGGATCGCCGCCGGGCGCGAGGAAGTAGAGCCCCCGCTCCTGGACCCATCCGTCCCAGTCGGCATCGCCGATCCGGTTCGGTCCCAGGAAGACCGGGTGATCGGGCTCCAGCACGGTGATCGGGGCGTCTTCGACGGTGACCCGCCCCCGGCCCACTGCGACCGGCCACGGCCCCCACGAACCGGCGTTGAACTCGAATTTGTTGTACTGGACGAGGAGGGTTCCGCCGGCCTCGACGAAGTCGAGGAGGCGCTGGTTGTGGGTCCTCACATCGGGTCGCGCCAGGTAGGCGCGGACGCCGAGCACGATCGTGTCGAACCGCGACAGGTCGCCCTCGGCGAGGTCCGACTCGTCGAGGAAGGTCAGCGGCAGGCCGAGCTGCTCGATGGCCTCGGCGACCTCGTCCCCGACGCCCTCGACGTAGCCGACGCGCACCGGCGCCACGACCGCGTCGAGCACCCGCGCCTGGGCGGCGGCGTCCCGGAACAGGTAGCGGGTCTCGATGTGGTGGTAGGCGATCTCCTGGACGGTCTCGGCGTACGCGGCGCCCCCGTCATCGGGACGGGCCTCCGCCTCGAGGCTGAAACGCCCTTCGGCGCCGCCTGCCGGAGCGCTGACCTCGAACTCGACCCGGAGCTCACCCGGCCCCTCGAACGCGACCGGGATGCTCTCCGGCGCCACCGTCCAGCCCTCGGGGGCCCGGAGCGTAGTTTCGTAGGTTCGCGGCCCGGCCCCCCGGTGGACCACCGAGACGGTGAGCTCGCGGGTCTCGCGCCCCCGGGGGAACACGACGATCTCCGGGTAGACGGCCACCGAGGCGGTGGGCAGCACCGAGACGGTCTTCTGCTTCTCGGATCCCACCCAGGGCCCCTCGTAGCGGTACTCCACCGGTCGCCGGACCGACGCCTCCACCGCCTCGGCGCCCTCCCCCGACCGGAACCCGACCCGCGCGTGGAGCGGGGCGGGCCGCGCCGGCAGGCCGAAGAGCTCCGGCGCGTCCGGAACGAACCGGTCCGCCCCGGGGATGGCGCGCCACGGCTGCCGCGATAGCTCCGCGTCCTCCGAGGCGCGCACGCCGAAGACCGCGCGGAGCGCCGTCCCCGGCCCGGCCTCGAGCGGCAGGTCGCCGAGGTCGAGCGGGGGCGCCATCGCCCGCCGCCGCGGCCCCGGGGGCCCCGAAGCCGGCGCGGCCGTCTCGCCGGAAGCGACGGCCCAGCGCTCGGGAGCTTCCACCTCGATACCGGTCACGACGACCGGGACTTCCGGGCCGCCCAGAACCGACACCGTCGTGGAGAGCTCCCCGCCGGGGGTGACGAACCCGGCGTCGGACACCGCCTCCACGACCAGGCCGTGGGCGAGCGCGAGCGCCTCCTCGATGTCCGCCTCCCGGCCCGCCATCCGGTGCTCGACCTCGTAGCGGCTCCGATCGGTCAGCCCTTCGGGGAGGGTCTCCTCGCGCAGCGAACGCACCGCGGTGAGCGCCCGGCGCAGGCCGGGCAGCGCCCGCCACGGCGCCAGCGCGGCGAACCCGTCCTGGGCGTCCGCAAGCGCCGCCTCCAGCGCCTCGAGCCGGGAGGTCGCCTCCGCGACCGCCGCCTCGCTCCCGTCGAGGAACGCGGCGATCCGCGAGAGGCCGGTCGGCAACGCGCCGAACATGCCGCCGGCGGCGGCGGAAGCCGCCTCACTGATGGGCGCCCCCCGGGTCTGGATCAGCGTGGTCGACCCGGCGAGCGCGCCGGGCGCGCGCACCTGCCCCATCCCCTGGCAGCGGTGCGCCGAACGCGCCTCCTGCCCCAGGTCGGCGTAGGTCCTCCCGAGAAGGGGATCCCAGACCGCGGTGGGGATCTGGACGACATCCGCCCCGCCCCGCGCCGCGCCCCCGCCGACCCCGCCGACGAAGAGGCGCTCCGGGCGCCACGGATGGAGCCCGAGAGCTTCGTGCTGGGGGAACCTCGCCGGGTCCCCGGCCGCATCGAAGGCCAGGTGGGCGATCCGCCCGGTGGCCTGGTGGTGCTGGCCGCCGCCGGTTCCCTCGGGCGGCAGCGTCAGGATGACATCGGGGCGGAGGGTCCGGATCATCCGGACGAGCTCTTCGAGCGTCTGCTCCTCGCCCCACTTCTCGAGCGTCTCCTCGACGCTGAACGAGTAGCCGAAGTCGGAGACCATCCCGAAGTACTGCTCCACCGCATCGAGTCGATGCGACGCGGCCAGTTCCTCGGTCCGGAGGATGCGCAGCCCGTCGAACAGCTCCGGGCCGATCTCGTTCTGGCCCCCGCCGCCGCGGGTGAGCGACAGAAGCGAGACCCGCGCCCCGAGGCCCCGGCTGAGGAGCGCGTGGAGAGCGTTGTTCTCGTCGTCGGGGTGCGCGACGATCGTCAGCACCGACACTCCGGAAGCCGCCTTGCGGAGCTTCAGCCCCAGTCCCGACGCGCCCCGGTCCTCGGCGGCGGGACGCAACTGGGCGATCGCCGGCGCCGCGAGCGAAAGCGCAACGACGGCGGCCGTCATAAGGCGCGCCAGGGCGACGCCCGGAGCGCGACGGCTCGCTCGTGTGGCTGGTCTCGTCATTGGAGGCTCCTTCCCGCATCCGCGGGCGCCCGCCTCGGCGATACTTCCCGCGCTGACCGGCGTCCCGGGCCCCGCTGCGCTTCACTCCACTCCGCGGAGGGCTGCGCCGCGGGGTCTCTGCGGCCTTCCAGTCTAGCGAAGCGGCGGCGCGAACCGCCGGTGACGACGTGACCCGAACCGCCGCGTCCCCCATGCCGATCCCCGACGACCAGCCCCCTTCCCCGACCGGCCTCTTCCGGACCTGGCCGCGCCTCTACGCGGCGGTGATCGCGGTGGCGGTCGTGGTCTACCTGTTCCTGTTCTTCTTCTCCCGGGCCTTCGCCCCCTGACGGAGACGGAACCCGCCAGCCGAGCCCGACCGCCTTGCAGCTCCTCGACTGGATCGTCGTCGCCGCCTACTTCGGGCTGATCGCCGCGGTCGGCTACTTCACCGGCCGGGGCAACCGGGGGATCGAGGACTACTTCCTCGCCCGCCGGTCGATGCCCTGGTACGCGATGGGCCTCTCGGTCATGGCGACCCAGGCGAGCGCGATCACCCTCGTCGGCACGACCGGGCAGGGCTACGTCGACGGGATGCGGTTCATCCAGATCTACTTCGGTCTGCCGCTCGCCATGGTGATCCTCTGCTTCACCCTGGTGCCGCTGTTCTACCGGGCGCGGGTGTTCACCGCCTACGAGTACCTCGAGCAGAAGTGCGGCCCCCGGACCCGCTCGCTGACCGCGCTGCTCTTCCTGTTCGGGAGGGCGCTCTCGGGCGCGGTGGTGATCTACGCGCCGTCGGTCGTGGTCTCGGTGGTGTTCTCGCTGGACGCCACGCTGACGATCCTGCTGATCGGCGGGTTCGCCACCGTCTACACCGCGCTCGGGGGCATGCGCGCGGTCATGTGGGTGGAGACCTGGCAGATGCTCATCATCCTGCTGGGCATCCTGTTCTGCCTCGGGTCGGTGATCTGGGGGCTGCCGGACCAGGTGAGCCTCGGCGAGGCGCTCCAGCTCGCGGGGAGCACCGGACGGCTGGAGACGCTCTCGTTCGACGCCGATCCGCGGCTGACCTACACCGTCTGGACCGGCGTGCTGGGCGGGCTGTTCCTGATGCTGTCGTATTTCGGGTGCGACCAGAGCCAGGTCCAGCGCTACCTGACCGGACGCTCGCTGCGGGAGAGCCGGCTGTCGCTGATCTTCAACGCCTTCGCCAAGATCCCGATCCAGTTCGTGATCCTCCTCACCGGGGCGCTGCTGTTCGTCTTCTACCAGTTCGAGAAGCCGCCGGTCCTGTTCGACCCGGTGACGCTCGAGGAGACCCGGAGCGCGCGCCCGGAGGCGTTCGGGGACGCCGAGGCGCGGCACGACCTCGCCTTCGCCGAACGGCGGGCGGCGGCGCTCGGCTTCGCCGAAGCGGGGAGCGAGGCCGAGGCGGAAGCGGCCCGCGAGCGCTTCCTCGCCGCCGAAACCGCCTTCCAGGCGGCGCGTGACGACGCGATCCGGACGGCGTCCGAGGCGAAGGGAGAACCGTGGACGGACACGAACCACGTGTTCCCGACCTTCGTCTTCACCCAGCTTCCGGCCGGGATCGTGGGGCTCATCCTGGTCGCGGTGCTCGCCGCCGCGATGTCCACGGTGGAGTCCGAGCTCTCGGCGCTCTCGACCGCCAGCATCGTGGACTTCTACCGGCGGTTCCGCGAGAAAGCCGGGCGCTCCGCGAGCGAGCGCCACTACCTGCGCGCCGGAAGGGTCGGCATCCTGTTCTGGGGGACGGTGGCGACCGGGGCCGCGCTCTACATGGGCCGGCTGGGCTCGGCGGTGGAGGCGGTCAACCGGGTGGGCTCCTTCTTCTACGGCCCGATCCTCGGGGCCTTCGTCCTCGCGGCGGCGTTCCCCGGGCGCGGCGCGCGCCGGGCGTTCCCGGCGGTCGTGCTCGGGGTCGCCTCGGTGTGGGTCGCCGATCTGCTGCCCCGCGTCCTCGGGGTCGAGGGGATCTCCTACCTCTACTACAACCTGATCGGAGCGGGAGTCACCGTCCTCACCGGGATCGCGCTGGCCTCGACGTCTTCCGGAACCGGCGCCCGGGTGGACAGCGCGTCGTGACCGCGTTCTTCCGCAGGCCGCGGAGCGTGGCGCGCCGCCTCCGGGACCGGCTCGCCGGATGGGGGAACGCCTTCCTCCAGGCGCGCTGGACCGAGACCCCCGGGTTCTTCACCGGGCTCACCATCGGCATCGGCGCGCTGGTGGGCGGCGCGATCGTCCTCTTCATCATCGTCACCGAGCGGCTCTCGGAGGCCGTCGTCCACGGCGACCTGCTGGGCAACGCGCGGTTCGCCGCCCCCATCGTGGGGACGCTGATCGCCGGGATCCTGCTCTACCGGTGGTTCGGCGAGGCCCGCGGCAGCGGCGTCCCCCAGACCCGGATGGCGCTCGTGGCGCGCGACGGGCGAATCCCCTTTTCGGTGGCGATCGGGAAGTTCCTGTGCGGGGCGCTGACGATCGGCAGTGGTGTCCCGCTGGGACGCGAGGGGCCCTCGGTGCAGATCGGCGCCGGGCTCGCCTCGTCGGTGGGAGAGCGTTTCCAGCTCGACTCGGCGCGGCGGCGCGAGCTGATCCCGGTGGGGACGGCGGCCGCGATCGCGGCGGCGTTCAACACCCCGATCGCCGCGATCCTCTTCTCGCTCGAGGAGATCGTGGGGAACCTGCATGCGCGGGTGCTGGGATCCGTCGTGCTGAGCGCGGTGGCGAGCTGGCTGGTGCTGCGGCTCTCGCTGGGCGACGAGCCGCTGTTCTCGGTGCCCGCCTACGAGCTGAACCACCCGGCGGAGCTGCTCATCTACGCGGTCCTCGGGGTGCTCGGGGGGCTGCTTTCGGTGGGGTTCGTCCAGCTCCTGCTCCGGCTGCGCGCCCGCTTCCGGTCGCTGCCGAAACGGGGCCGCTGGTGGTACCCGGTCTGCGGCGGTCTGGCGGTCACGACCGCGTGGCTCCTCCTCCCCGGGCTCTTCGAGGTGGGCTACGGCCCGGTGAACGACGCGCTCCACGGCGACATCCCGGCGGCGGCGATGGCGGGGATGCTGGCGATCCATCTGGTGCTCGCGGTGATCACCTACGCCTCGGGCAACGCCGGCGGCATCTTCGGGCCGAGCATCTTCATGGGCGCCATGTTCGGGGGCGTGGTGGGGAGCCTCGCGAACCAGTGGTTCGACTTCGCCGCCGGCCCGGGGGCCTACTCGCTGGTGGGCATGGGGGCGGTCTTCGCCGGCGTGCTCAGGGTGCCAATGGCCTCGGTGTTCATGGTCTTCGAGATCACCCAGAGCTACGCGGTCATCGTGCCGCTGATGATCGCGAACATGACCTCGTTCCTGATCTCGCGGCGCCTCCAGCCGGTCTCGGTCTACGAAGCGCTCGCGCTCCAGGACGGGATGCGGCTGCCGCACTCGGAGGGCGAGGTCCGGCACCCGGTGGTGCGCGAGGCGATGCGCCCGCCCCGCGAGCTGCTGTCGCCCGACCTCACGGTGGAGGACGCGCTCGAGCTCGTGGCGCTCAGCGGCAGGCGCTCCTGGCCGGTGGCGCGGGAGAACCGGATCTCCGGAGTGATCACGCTCGCCGAGCTGGAGCGCTGCCACGCGTTCCGCCAGGACCGGGCGCGGCTCGGGGACCTGGTGGAGGGACGCCCCTACCCGCACGCCTACGCCGACGAATCCATCGACCAGGTCCTCGCGCTCATGGGCCGGATCCGCCTCGACTCGCTGCCGGTCGTCAGCCGGGTGGACGTCCATCAACTGGAGGCGGTCATCACCGTCTCCGACCTGCTCGGCGCCTACGGCATCCCGCCCGCGGCCCGGGGCGCGCACGGTCCGCCCCGGGGCGTCCCCGGGTAGGAGCCCGCGATGGTCGCGGTCGTCCAGCGGGTGTCCTCGGCGTCGGTCTCGGTGGAGGGAGAGGTCGTCGGCCGGATCGGGCCCGGGCTCCTCGTCCTGCTCGGGGTGGCGACCGGCGACGGGGAGGCCGACGCCGCCTGGCTGGCGCGCAAGATCGCCGGGCTCCGGGTGTTCCAGGACCCGTCGGGCGGGCCCGAGCGGAGCGTGCTCGAGACCCGCGGCGCGTGCCTCGCGGTCTCGCAGTTCACCCTGCTGGGGAACTGCCGCAAGGGCCGGAGGCCCTCCTTCACCCGCGCCGCGCGGGGAGCGGAGGCGGAAGCGCTCTACAACCGGTTCTGCGAGCGGCTTCGCGGGGAGGGGGTTCCGGTGGCGACCGGGCGGTTCGGGGCGATGATGGAGGTCTCGCTGGTGAACGACGGGCCCTACACGCTCCTGCTCGAGAGCCCGGGAACGCCGTCGGGCGCCGCGGTTCCAGGGTGAGTTCGCTCCCCTCCGGGGGCGGACGCCAAAGTATCCTTTCGGGTTCGAACGCGCCGCGGCGCGGCGGCCGGCCCAGTGGGCGGCTCCGACACGCGCCGGAGACCGGACAGGCGTTCCTGGAGGTTCCCCCATGCGCTCCCCCCTCCCTGTTTCCCTCGCCGCTCTGCTGCTGGCCACTATGGTGGCGTCCGGCTGCGGCGGCGTGACCGCCGACGCCGGCGGCCAGGCCGGCGGGTCCGACCCGCTGCTGCCCCCCACGATGGATTCCCCGGTGCTCGGGGTCCTGAACGGCGAGGAAATCAGCATCGCCGACCTGTCGGACAACGACCGGTTCCAGATCGCCCGCCTGCGCTCCGAGTACATGACCGGGGTCCACGACCTGCTGCAGGAGAGCGCCGTCCGGACCGCCCGCGAGCGCCTGCTGCTCGGCGCGGCGGAAGAAGCCGGGATGACGCTGAACCAGTACTACGCCGAGGAGGTCGGGCTCCCCGAGGTGACGGACGAGGAGCTCCAGACGATCTACGAGGCGAACCGCGACCAGTTCGGCGGCCGGACGCTCGACCAGATCGGCGCCCAGCTTCGCCGCCAGATCGCGAACCAGAAGTTCGCGCGCATGATCGAAGCGGCCGGCGACGCGATGCTGGCCGAATCGGATTGGGAGTCCCTTGTCCCGCACTACCGGGTGGACCTCGACAGCGAAGGACACGCGTCACTCGGCCCGGAGGACGCCCCCGTCGAGCTCGTCGTCTTCTCCGACTTCGAGTGCCCCTACTGCCGGCAGTTCAACACCAGCCTGGATCTCCTGCGGGAGAACGAGGCGTATCACGACAAGGTGCGGGTCGTATTCCGCCACTACCCGCTCCGCAACATCCACCCGCAGGCGCAGAAGGCCGCCGAGGCCTCGATCTGCGCCGGCGACCAGGGCCAGTTCTGGGAGTACCACGACGCGCTGTGGACCGACGAGAACCTCGGCCCGGAGACGCTGGAGCAGCACGCCCGGCTCCTCGGACTCGACGGCGAGGCGTTCGCCGAGTGCCTGAACTCGGGCCGCCACTACGAGCAGGTCCAGGCGGACTTCGAGGCGGCGCGCGATCTGGGACTCGACGGCACGCCGGCGGTCTTCGCCAACGGCCGCTATCTGGGCGGAGCGATCCCGCTCGGTTACCTCGTGGAGCAGCTCGACCGCGAGCTCGCGGCGTCGAACTGATCAGGACGGAGGCCGCGCCATGCCCCGAACCGACATCCTCGCCCCCGAGATCCGCAAGTTCCTCGCCGCGAAGACCTTCGCCCACCTGGCGACCCGGATGGAGGACGGCAGCCCGCAGGTCTCGCCCGTCTGGATCGAGACCGACGGTGATCTGATCGTCGTGAACTCGGCCACCGGACGGGTCAAGGACAAGAACATCCGGCGCGACCCCCGGGTGGCGCTCTCCGCGGTCCACCCCGACGACCCTTACCGCTGCCTGATGATCCGGGGAGAGGTGGAGCGGATCACCGAGGACGGCGCCGAGGAGGGCATCGACCGCCTCGCCCGCAAGTACACCGGCGACGACCGCTACCAGTGGCGGCGCCCCGGCGAGGTGCGCGTCCTCTACTACATCCGCCCCCGGACAGTCGCCACGATCCCGTAACCGGCGCCGGGCTGGCGGAGAGCCAGAGCCATATGACGACCCGAACGAGCCGACTCTGGCAGTGGGGTCTGGCGGCCCTCCTTCTCGCGCTTGCGGCCTTCGTCGTCTCCACGCTCCTTCCGCCGGCGGAAGGGCCCACGGAGGCGCCGAGCGCCGGCGGCCCGCCGACGGAGGAGCAGGTCCTTGGCGGCGAACGCGTCGGTGACGGAGGCCGGATCGTTCGGAGGGGCCCCGAACCAGTGGAGGACACAGGCCCCCAGGGCCTGCTCGTCCAGGCGGCGGCTGGCGGCGACACGTCCGGCGTGCTCCAGCTCCTCGAGGAGGGCGCTTCGACGGACGTCGCGGATGCGAACGGCTGGTTCGCGCTGCACAAGGCCGCCGAGAACGGGCATGGGGACACCGTCGAGGCGCTCCTCGAGCTCGGCGCCAGCATCGGGCTCGGCGACAACGTCGGCTACACCCCGCTGATCTGGGCGGCGAGCAGCGGCCACCTCGAGATCGTCGAGCGCCTGCTCGAGGCGGGGGCCGACCCGAACGCCCAGCATCCCCCGAACGAAAGCACGGCGCTCGCGGTGTGTCTGCTGGCGTGGCTCCTCGCAGCGGACATCTTCCCCCGCCCCCCGGACGTCACGCTCGAACTGAATCGGGACGCGCGGGTGGAGATCGCGCGAACCCTCCTGGCCGCCGGGGCGGACCCCAACCCCGGATCGCCGATCATGTCAGCCGCGATGACGGGTGACGCGGAAGTGCTCCGGCTGCTGATCGATCACGGCGCAGCCCTTCCGGATGCCGGCGAGATGATGATGTTGCCCCTGCCGGACGACATCATGGCGATCCTTCAGGAGGCTCGCGAAGCCCAGCAGGCTTCGCCGGAGGCGCGGTAGGGGGCTCGGCCCGGGGTTCGCCGGCATTCGGTCGAGCCCGGTGAAGGCGCGGGGCTTAGCCTTTCGAGGGGCCTCCCTCCGGGCGCGGCGCCCGGAAACCCGCTGAAATGAGAACCCGAGCCGCGCTCCTCGCCGCCTGGCGGTCGCTCGCCTGGGCGCCGGCCAGTTCCGCCGCCGTCGTCCTCGCGCTGGTGTTCGCCGTCGGCGCCTGGCACGCCGTCGGCGCGGTCTGGGACTCGGTTGTGGAACGGGAGCTCCCGTGGCGGGACGCGTCGGCGCTGGTCTCCCTGCGGATGAACTCCTCCGATGAGGTGTTGGGCAATCACATTCGCACCGAGGAAGTCGAAGTCCTCCGCGAACGGGCCGGGTCGTTCGTCTGGCTCGGGCAATCCCCCGCCGGTACTTCTCGAAGCCTGGGCGACGAGGCCTCCCGCGCCATCATCGTCGGCGCGGTGGAGCCCGGCTTCTTCGAGGGCCTGGGCGCCACCCCGCACCTCGGCCGCCTCTTCCGACCGGAGGATCACGAAGGAGAAGGACGGCGCCCGCCGTCTTCGGGCGGCGTAGCCGAAGGTCAGGCCGTCGCGCTCCTCGGCCACGACCTCTGGCGCAGCGCGTTCGGGAGCTCGCCGGAGGTCGTTGGAACGGCTGTCCCGATCGACGGGACGCCGATGACGATCATCGGGGTCCTGCCCCCCGGCTTCCACACGCCGCGCCTGATCAGCGAGGCCTGGGTCCCGGCGCGGGCGCGCGGGTCTTCGCGGGCGGCACTGGTCTACGGGCGGCTCGCCCCCGGCGCCTCGCCGGCCGCCGCGGCCGAGGAGGCCGCCGCGCTGCTGGAGTCCTCGGGCTACCGGGATCCCGAGGACCGGATCCTGCTGACTCCCCTGGCCCGGGAGCTGACCGCCTCGGTGCGTCCGACGCTCGAACTCCTGCGCGCCGGCGCGCTCCTGCTGGTCCTCGCCGCGGGCGTCAGCGTGGCCGGCCTTCGTCTGGCCCGCACCGCCGCCACCCGCCGGATGGCGGGGATCCGCCGGGCGCTCGGCGCTTCGCTCGCGGACGATGTGCTGACCACCGTGGCCCGGATCGGTCTGCTGGCGGGGGCGTCCACGGCGGGCGGCGCTCTGCTGGCCGTTGGGGCGCTGCCGCTGCTTCGCCGGTTCGGGGGCGACCTCCCCTTCGCCGAGGTCTGGACGACGAGCTGGGCGAGCGCCGGAGAGGCGTTCCTGGTGGCCGTCCTCGCGGCCTCGCTGGCCGAGGCCGCTCCGTTGGTGGACACGCTGCGGACCCGGCGGCGCCTGATCGGATCGAGCCGTTTCGGACGCGCGGGCGGAACGTGGGCGCTGCCGCCGTCGCTCCTGCTCGGGGTGGCGGCCTCCACGGTCATCGTCCTCCTGACGGCCGTCATCGGGGGCAGCGCCCGGGACCTGCTGGCCGGCCGCGGCGGGTACGCCGATCGGGGGCTCGCTCAGGTCACGGTGGACTTCCAGGGGGACGCGCGCGGCGCCTCGCTCCCGCACGGCGAACGCGTCAGGCTGCTGGATGAGCTCGTCGAGCGAATCGAGGAGGTCCCCGAGGTCGAGTCCGCCGCTTACGCGAACTTCTTACCGGACGAGTACGGGGGGACGCTGGTGTACCGGGCGAGCCGGAGCGGAGGGATCCCCGACCCGGAATCGGGTCGCTCCACCCGCGCCGTCAGCCCGGGACTCTTTCGCACGCTCGGCATCCCGCTGCTGGCGGGACGGGACATCGACGCCTCGGACCAGGCCTCGACGGAGCGGGTCGCCGTTCTCGACGAGTCCTACGCGGCGGCGCTCGGGCTTTCCGAGCCGGTCGGACAGCTCGCCAATCTGATCACCTCCGAGGCCCGGGTGGTCGGACTGGTCGCGAACACCCGGACCTTCCCGGATCGGTCGACCTACGCGGCGGCGTACGTACCCTTCGCGGTCCCGCCCCAACGCGCCCGCTACTTCAAGGCGGAGGTCGTAGCCCGCTTCCGGGAGACCCCGACGGCGGAGCAGCTCGCCCTGCTCGGTCGGCTGCCCGGACAAATCGACCCGACGCTGCGGGCGACGCGGGTGGCGTCCGTCCGGGACCGCCGCATCCAGCAACTCGGCGCCCCGCTCCTCGCCGCCGCCGCGCTCGCGATCTTCGCGCTGGCGGGCGGGCTGCTGGCGGTCGTCGGCGGCGTCGGCCACATCGCCGACCTCCAGGCGCGGGAGGCGGGGCCCACTGCCCTGCGGATCGCCCTCGGCGCGGCCCCCACGCGGCTGGTGCGGGACGCGTCCGCCGCCGCGATCCTGGCGACGGCGATGGGCGTCGCGACCGGGAGCCTGCTGGGCTGGATCCTGGCCCGCGCCGTCGCGGCGCAGGTGGCCTGGGTGGCGGCCGACGACCTCCGCTTCTATCTGGTCCCGGCGGTCGGGCTGCTGTTGCTCATGGTGGGCGTGGCGCTCGTCGCCGGGCGGCGGACCCTTCCGAAGGAGCCCTGGGCGGCGCTGAAGACGCTGTAGGCCCTACCTCGGGATCTCGCGGCCGCCGATGAAGGTGCGCTCGACGCGGAGGTCGCGCAGGTCGTCGGGCGGCGTCGTCAGCGGGTTATCGCTGACGATGATGAAGTCGGCGAGCATTCCCTCGGCGATCGCGCCCTTGTCGGCTTCTTCGAACGTGAACCAGGCGGGCTCCCGGGTGTGCAGGCGGAGCGCCTCCTCGATGGAGATCGCTTCTTCCGGGCCCTTGACCTCGTTGTCGTAGCCCCGGCGGGTCACGGCGGTCCAGACCGTGATCCAGGGGCCGTAGGGGGCGGAGTCGGATCCGTGCGAGACGCGGACGCCGGCGTCGAGGAGCGATTTCGTGGGGTTCTGGGTGGCTTCCCGGTCGGCGGTGAGCGCCTCCTCGGCGTAGGCGCCGAGCCCCACGGTGAACGAGGGCTGGCTCGCCACCCCGATCCCGTTCTCCGCCATCAGGCGGATCGTCTCGTCGGGCGGCCTGACGGCGACGTGGTGGATGTAGTGGCGGTGGTCGTCGCGGGGGAGCTCCCCGAGGATGCGGGCGATCTCCTCGGCGACCATCTTCGTCCCGCCGTCCCCCATGGCGTGGATGCCGAGCTGCCACCCGAGTTCGTGCGCCCGCCGCGCCACCGGATGGAACACATCGGCGGGGATCCGGATCGCCCCGAAGAAACCGGGACGGCCCTCGTAGGGCTCGAGCGACCAGAAGACCGGCGCGCTGAGGCCGCCGTCCACGCTCATCTTGATCGCCCCGATCCGGAACCGGTCGTCGCCGTCGCCGGTGACCATGCCGAGCGCTTCGAGCGCCTCGATCTCGGTCTCGACGCCGATCTCGGGATCGTCGTAGGTGTCGTGGCCGGGGCTCAGCCGGACCTGCATCGTGGCCCTCGGCAGTTCGTCCCGGTAGCGCTCGTAGAGCTCCTGGACGGCGGCGATCCCGTTCGGGCGCACCCCGGCGATGTTCACGCTGGTGATCCCGACCGCGGCGAGCGTCTGGAGCGAGGCGCGCATGTCCTGGATCCCGGCTTCGGGGTCCCGCGGCGGGCTGGGCGGCATGACCGCGTCCACGATCCGGCGGGCGGCCTCGAGGACGTGGCCGTTCGGCTCGCCGCTCTCGTCGCGGAAGATCCAGCCGCCTTCGGGATCCGGGGTGTCGCGAGTGATCCCGGCCAGTTCGAGCGCCTGCGAGTTCAGCAGGTAGGTGTGCGGGCCCCGGGTGAGCACAACCGGGTTGGCGGGCGCCGCCTCGTCGAGGAGCCAGCGATCGGGGACCTTGTGGTTCGGCCAGTCCATCCGGGTGAGCCCGCCGCGGATCCACTCGCCGGCGTCGCTGCGCTCGGCCTCGGCCGAGAGGGCGGCGAAGAGCTCCTCCGGCTCGGTCGCGGAAGCCGACCACTCCGGAAGCCCGGGCACGAGCCCGTCCCGCCACGGCTGGAGGGTGCGCCCGGGACCGAGGTGGATGTGGTTGTCGTTGAACCCGGGGAGCACCACGCCGCCCTCGAGGTCCACCTCCAGCTCGGCGCCGCCCGGGAAGGCGTCGCGGACCTCCGCCTCCGACCCGACCGCCGCGAATCGGCCTCCCACCACCGCGAACGACTCGACGACGCGGAAGTCGTCGTCCACGGTGACGACGACCGCGTTCCTGTAGATCGCGTCGGCGGCCGGTCCGGCGGGACCGCACCCGGCGGCGAGAGCGATCCCGAGGATCGCGGCGGCGAATCGGAGAGCTGGTTGGCGCATGACGGGGTGACCACGGAGCCTACGCGAAGCGGTTTCCGGCGTCGGCGTCAGACCAGCCGGTTCGGCGATCAGCCCGGAAGATCCACGATCGCGCCGGTCATGGCCGGGGGCGCCTCGGCGGCGAGCCAGGCGATGACGCGGGCGGCCTCGTCGGGGGTCGAGCGGGGCTTCGCGGTGGGCATGAGCGTCAGGTAGGACTCGGTGTCCACCGAGCCGGGGCAGGCGGCGAAGACCGAGACCCCCGCCGGCCGCAGCTCCTCGGCCGTCGCCCGCGTGAACCCGAGGACGCCCCACTTCGCCGCGCAGTAGGCGGCGAGCCGGGGGATCCCGATGCGGCCGCCCACCGCCGAGAGGTTCACGATCCGTCCGGCGCGGCGCGGAACCATGGTCCGAAGCGCCGCCTTCGAGCACTGGAAGACGCCCTTCAGGTTGACCGCCACGACCCGGTCGAACTCCGCTTCCGAGGTCTGGACCACCGGAGACCGGGACGCCGTCCCGGCGGCGTTCACCAGCGCGGCGACCGGGCCGAGGCGGCGCTCGGTCTCCTGGAAGAGCTCGCTGACCTGCGCCGGCTCGGTCACGTCGGTCGGGACGATGAACGCGGATCCCCCCAGCTCGCGGATCCGGTTCTCCACGGCGACGAGGCCCATGGGCCGGCGGGCGGCGAGCGCCACCGCGAAGCCGCGCTTCGCCAGCTCGACCGCGGTCGCGGCCCCGATGCCCTGGCTCGCTCCGGTGACGACCGCGACCCGCGGTTCTTCGCTGGCCGCGGCGGGCGGGCCGTCCGGGAGGTCGCTCAGACGCCGATCAGATGGGCCTTGACGGTCCGCTTCCGGGGGCCGTCCAGCTCGGCGAACAGGATGCTCTGCCACTGGCCCATGTTCACTTCGCCGTCGGTGATCGGAACGGTCACGTTCTGGCCGAGCAGGGTCGCCCGGAGGTGGGCGGCGGCGTTCTTCCGCTCGCAGTCCGACGTGTCCTCGCAGTTGTGGAGGTAGCCCCCGTCCGGGTCCACCAGCCGGTCCAGGAACTCGGTCAGATCCGCCATCAGCGCGGCCTGGAACTCGTTCATGAACAGCGCGGTCGTGGTGTGCACGGTGGACACCACCAGGAACCCGGCGCGGATGCCCGAACTCCGGACCTCTTCACGGATCCGGTCGCTCAGGTTGTGGAGCTCGACGCGGGAGCGCGTGACCAGCTTCAGGGTGCGGGACAGCACCTTCATCTGGCCGAACGCCGCCTCGGGAGCGGCTTCTTCCCGCTCTCCGGGTTCCGGCGCGGGGAGCGCCTCCGCGGCGGAGGCGGCCTTCACTGTGTTCTCGTTCTTCACCGGTTCAACCTGGATCTCGCTGGTGAGCGCGGAAGCCGGAGCGCCCGTGGGCGCCGGCCTGCGAGACCCGATGGGCTACATTCCAAGCGGGTCGCAGTATATCGACCCGACCCCGGCTCCCGGGTCCGCGAGCGCCGCATGCACGCACAATCATTCGCAGAAAACGACGGCTTCGTCCGTCGGGTTCGCTCCGCGCTCGGCGTGAATGATTTTCTGCTGCGGCCGGAGCACGTCCTCCCCTACGAGTGCGACGGGAGCACCGCCTATCGGAGCCCCCCGGAGGCGGTGGCGCTGCCCCGCACGACCGCGCAGGTGGCCGCCGTCGTGCGCGCCTGCCGCGAAGCGGAGGTCCCGTTCACCGCCCGGGGCGCGGGGACCGGTCTCTCGGGCGGCGCCACCGCTATCGAGGGCGGCGTCGTCATCTCGCTCGCCGCGATGAACCGGGTTCTCGAGGTGGACCCCCTGGAGCGGACCGCGCGCTGCCAGACCGGCGTGGTGAACCTCGAGATCTCCCGCGCCGCCGCGCCCCACGGGCTCTTCTTCGCGCCGGACCCGTCGAGCCAGTCCGCCTGCACGCTGGGGGGCAACATCGCCGAGAACTCGGGCGGTCCCCACTGCTTCAAGCTGGGCGCCACCACCTCGCACATCGTGGCGGCGACCGTCGTCCTCGAGGACGGGAGCGTTGTCGAGCTCCGCGAGGACGATGTCGGCTCGGGGTACGACCTGCTCGGCCTGTTCACGGGCTCCGAGGGAACCCTCGGGATCGCCACCGAAGCGGTCGTCCGGCTGCTGCCGCTCCCGGAGAAGGTGGAGACGCTGCTCGCGCCCTTTGCCGGCCTCGTGCCGGCGTGCGAGGCGGTTTCGGCGATCGTGGCGGCGGGGGTCGTGCCGGTCGCGATGGAGGCGCTCGACGCCGCGACGATCAAGGTCGTGGAGGAGGGCGTCGGGGCGGGCTACCCGGAGGACGCCGGAGCCGTGCTGCTGCTCGAGCTCGACGGCGCCGCCCCGGCGGTGGCCCGCCAGCGGGAGGAGGTCGAGCGGATCCTGCGGGCGGCGGGAGCGCTCGAGATCCGGAGCGCGAAGGACGACGCCGAGCGGGAGCTGCTCTGGCTGGGCCGGAAGCGGGCGTTCGGCGCCATGGGCCGCATCTCCACCGATCTCTACGTGCAGGACGGGGTGGTGCCCCGGTCGGCGCTCCCCGAAGCGATCGCCGAAGTGGAGCGCATCGGAAGGAAACACCGCATCCGGGTGGCCAACGTGTTCCACGCCGGAGACGGGAACCTCCATCCCTGCGTCGCCTACGACGGACGCGACCCCGACGAGCGGGACCGGGTCATGGCGGCGAGCCACGAGATGCTCGAGATGTGCGTCCGGCTGGGCGGGACGCTCTCCGGCGAGCACGGGGTGGGCATCGAGAAGCGGGACGCGCTGGGACTCCTGTTCACCGATGACGAACTCGAGGCGATGCGCCGGGTGCGCGAGGCCTGGAGCCGAAGCGGCCTGCTGAACCCCGGCAAGATCCTGCCGCTGCGGGGCGGCTGCTCGGAAGCCGCCGGCCCCGCCTCCGCCGCGCCGGGTCTGGCCCCCGCGCCGGGGCGAACCCCGGCCATTCCCGGCGCGTGGATCTAGCGGCCCCGTTGATGGCGGTGGGCGACGACCTCCTCCGGGACGGGTTCGACGGCGTCCCGGTCGAGCGGCCGGGCGACGAAGACGAGGTCGCGGCGGCGCTCCGGACCGCTTCGGAGGCCGGCGAGGCCGTCGTCCTCCGCGGCGGGGGGACCCGGATGGATCTGGGCCGGCCGCCCTCGCGGGTCGACCGGGTGGTGGATCTCGGCCGCCTCGAAGGGATCATCGAGCACCACGTCGGCGACCTCACCGTGGAAGCGTGGGCCGGGACCACGGTCGCGGCGCTGAACGCCGCGCTCGCTCCCAGCGGGCAGTTCGCGGCGCTCGACCCGCCGCTCCCGGAGCGGGCCACACTGGGAGGGGTCATCGCCGCCGGCGAGCCGGGGATCCGCACGGTTCCCGGGGCCCGGCCCCGGGACGTCGTGCTGGGGCTGACCGCAGTTCTCTCCGACGGGACGCGGATCCGGTCCGGGGGGCGGGTCGTCAAGAACGTGACCGGCTACGAACTGAACAAGCTGTTCACCGGCTCGCTCGGGACGCTGGGCGCGATCACTCGGGTCACGCTGCGCTTGCGGGCGATCCCCGAGGCCTCGCGCACCGAGGTGTTCCGGCTTCAGGTCGAGGACTCCGCGGATGCGTTCGCCGACCGGGTGCTGGCCGCGGTCGGCGCGGCGCCCGGTCCCGCCGCGGCGGCGGTCGTCCCTCCGGGGACGGGGTCTCCCGGGCTGCCGGAAGACGGCGGATTCCGGCTCGCGGTGCGGTTCGAGGGGCTGCGGGAAGAGGCCGAGGTCCCCTCCGACGGAGTGGCCGACGCCGTGGGCGCCGCGGGAGAGGTCCTGGAGGACGGCTCGGCGCGCGAGTTCTGGGACGGGGTGCGCGACGGCGTCCTCTCGGTTCCGCGATCCACCGCCGCCCTCGGGGTGTCGGTCCGCGGACCGGCGGCCGCCGTGCTGCGTACCGCGTGGCGGCTGGCGGCGACCGGGCCGGCGTTCGCCTTCCCGGACCAGCGGCGCGCGGTGGCGAGCGTTCCTCCCGACGCGTTCGAAGCGGCGCGCGACCGGATCGAACCCGGCGTCGCGCTCGCGGTGGAATCCGCCCCTGCCGGGTGGAAGTCCGGCGGCGAGGTGTTCTGGCCTCCACCCCCCGCCGCGCTGGAAGCCCTGAACGCCCGGCTCAAGCGCGCCCTCGACCCGCGGGGCGTCCTCGCCCCCGGCCGCCTCGCCGGCGCCGGGGCAACGATGGAGGCGGCCTCGTGAAGGACAACCACCCGGGCGCGCCGCCGTCCGCCGGAAACGGGCCCGCTTCGGCCCCCGCCGCCGGGCCGGAGCTTCCGCTCCACGGCGAGCTGGGACGCCTCTACGAGAAGACGCTCGCCTGTGTCCACTGCGGGCTGTGCCTGCCCGCCTGCCCCGCCTACGGCGAAGCGCCCCGCGAGTCGCTCGCGCCCCGGGGACAGGTCTACATCGCCCGCGCCGTCCTCGAAGGGCGGCTGGAGGCGGCCCCCGGGATCGCCGACGACCTCTACGAGTGCCTGGCGTGCCGGGGGTGCGAGACGGTCTGCCCGGCGGGCGTCGAGGTCGGGACGATCGTCGAAGGGGTGCGCGGTCTGCTCGACGAGAAGCGGGTCGAGCCCCGGTGGACGCGCTTCGCGCGCCGGCTGGCGCTCGGGGGCGTGGTGGCGCGGCCTCGAATGCTCCGGGTTGCGATGGCGGCGATGCGCCTCGGGACGCGGCCCGGCGTGCGCCGCCTGGTGCGCCCCCTCCTTCGCCGTCTCGCCCCGGGGCTGGCTTCCCGCGAGAAGCTGCTTCCGGAGGTCCCTCCGGCGGAGCGCCTCCCGCGCCGGTTCCCGGCCCGCGGCGCTGCGCGGCGCGGCAAGGCGTTCCTGTTCCTCGGGTGCGTGGCGCCGCACCTGCGGCCCGAGACGACCCGGGCGGCCGGTGAAGCGCTGGCGCGCAACGGCTGGGAGGTGGAAGTCCCTCCGGCGCAGCGCTGCTGCGGGGCGCTCCACCTCCACGCCGGGCTCCGCGATCAGGCTCAGCGGCTGGCCCGGCGCAACCTGGAGGCCTTCCCCGAGGGCGGCCCGGTGGTGACCACCGCCGCCGGTTGCGGCGCCGCGCTCTCCGAGTACGGGGAGCTCCTGACCGGAGACGACGCCGCCCGGACCTTCGGCGCCCGGATCACCGATGTCTCGGCGCTCCTCGCCCGGGAGGGGTTCGAGCCGCCGACCGCCGCGCCCGCCGACCGGCCGCTGCGGGCGGTCTACGACGCGCCCTGCCATCTGTTCCACGCGCAGAAGGTGCGCGACGAGCCGCTCGAAGTGCTGCGGAGCCTGCCCGGCGTCGAGCTCGCGCCGTTCCGCGACCCCGAGCGTTGCTGCGGCTCGGCCGGGATCTACAGCGTGACCCGGCACGAGACCTCGATGGCGGTGCTCGACCGGAAGATGGAGGCGATCAGCCCGGCGAAGCCCGACCTGATCGCCACCGGCAACATCGGCTGCCACCTGCAATTGCGCGCCGGCGCGGAGCGCGCCGGGCTGGCCGCGGAGGTCGCCCATCCGGTCGAATTGCTGGCGCGGGCCTATCGAAGATCGGACGCGAAATCCGGTTGAACAAACCGGACCCGCCGCGCATATGCTCGCGGGTCGCGCCCCCGACCGATGTCCGATCCGGTACTGCCTCGCCTCGCGCTCCAGCGGGTCCAGCGAGCGCTCCGCAAAGCCCCGGTGGTTCTCCTCAGCGGGGCCCGCGCCACCGGCAAGACGACGCTCTGCCAGGAGCTGATCCGCGAGGCGCCGCGGCGCTACCTGACGCTCTCCGACGACCGCTTTCGGGACATCGCGCGGCGCGAGGAGCGGTCGCTGGCGAACGGGGACCCGCTGGTGCTCGAGGACCTCGAACGGGAGCCGCGTCTCCTGCGCGCGATCGCGCAGGGCGTGGGCCGGCGAGCCGCCCCGGGGCGCGTCCTGCTGACCTCCTCGGCGCATCTCGAGATGCTGCCGCGCATCCGCGAGCGGTTGCCGGGACGCGCGCAGTCGGTGCGGGTCTGGCCGCTCACCCGGCGGGAAGCGCGGGGAGGCGGGACCTGCGGCCGCTGGGGCCGGCTCGCGGAGGCGCCGGAACGCGAATGGATGGACGCGTTGACGGTCACGAACGGGAACGCGCAGAAGGCCGAGGACTGGAGGGCGCTCGCCCGCCTCGGCGGCTTCCCGGCCGCGCAGCGGCTCCGGCGCCCGCGCGACCGGAAACGCTGGTTCCAGGGCTACGTGAACGAGTTCCTCAGCGAGGACCTGCGCCGCCTGTCGGCGGCGAGTTCCACCCCCAGCTTCCGGCGGCTGATGCGCGCGGCGGCGCTCCGGCTGGGCCGGGTGGTCAACCAGACCTCGCTGGGCCGCGCCGTCAAGACACCGCAGCCGACGGTGCGGCGGCGGCTCGGCCTGCTGGAGGCGGCCGGCCTGCTGGTGAAGGTCCCGGCGTGGACCCGGCGCGGCGCGAAGCGCCTCACCAAGTCGCCGCGCCTCTACTGGTCGGACACCGGGCTGGCGATCCACCTCGCCGACGAAGCCCGGCTCGGTGAGCCGCACCTGCGCAACCTCCTGCTGATGGACCTGATGGCGTGGCGCGACGGGGCGGACGACGCCATCGAGGTGTTCCACTGGCGCACGACGACCGACGCCGAGGTCGACTTCGTCATCGAGACATCCAAGGGACTGATCCCGGTCGAGGTCACGACCGCGTCCTCTCCGACCCCGGAGAACATCACCCAGTTGCGCACGTTCCGGGGCGAGTGTCCCGACCAGGCGCGCGCCGGCCTCGCGCTGCACACCGGCGCCGAGACCGGGTGGGTCGCCGACGGCGTCCTCGGACTCCCCTGGTGGAGGATCCTCTGAGGACGGCGACGGATCCCCGATGACCGCCTGACGGACTGCTAGTTCCCGACCGTCAGCAGGACCTGTCCTTCGACCACCGCGTCGCCCACCGCGGCGGCCGGCGGACCGAGCCGTCCCGCGGCCGGCGCGCGCACCTCCCAGTGCATCTTCATCGACTCGATCACGGCCACCGCCTCCCCCTGCTCGACCGCGGCGCCCGGCTCGTCACGGATGCGCAGCAGCCTGCCGGCGAGCGGGGCGCGCACTTCGGCCCCGCCTGAGGCGCTCTCCTCCTTCCGCCGCGCCCCCTCGAGCGTCAGCCGCAGGGTCCCGCCCTTCGCCGAGAACCAGGCCACGCCGTCCGCGCCCGGCCCGGTGGCCACGACCCGGAGCGCCTCGTCGCCTCCCGGAGCGTGGAGCAGCGCCTCGCCGGGCCGGCCGCTCGGCCCGATCCGGGGGAAGACCCCTTCCGCCTCCCCGACCCGGCGAAACAGCCCGGCGCCCGGACCCGGCGACCTCCCGGAGGACGCCGCGACGACCGCCTCCCCCACCCGGGGTCGCTCCAGGAGCTCCTTCGCCCAGGCGGGGAACGTCTCCTGCGCGAGCTCGCCCACCTTCTCCTCGACCCAGCCGGTGTGCGCGCGGCCATCCCGGAAGTCCCCGTGGCGCAGGATCGCGGCGAGGAGCGGCAGGTTCGTCTCGACCCCGTGGACCACGGCTTCGTCGAGCGCCGCCGCCAGCGCGTCCGCCGCCTCATCGAGCGACACCGCGCGCCGGATCGCCTTGAACAGGAGCGAGTCGAACCCCGGAGGCGCCGCGCTCCCCGCCTCGACCCCCGAGTCCACCCGGACGCCTGGCGGCGGGCGGTAACGGCGGATCCGCCCGGGGCTCGGCGCGAACCCCTCGCGGGGCGACTCGGCGAGCACCCGCGCCTCGATCACCGCCCCCGAGGGAACGAGCGGCTCGAACTCCTCCGGCGCCGCCGGGGCGGGGAGCGACGCCGGCCACTCCCCGAGCGCCAGCGCGAACTGGGCGTCCACCAGGTCCACGCCGTAGGCCTCCTCGGTGACCGGGTGCTCGACCTGGAGCCGGGTGTTCACCTCGAGGAAGTGGAAGGCGCCATCGGGCTCGAGCAGGAACTCGACGGTCCCCGCGCCCCGGTAGCGGCTGGCCGCGACCAGCCGGAGCGCGGCTTCCCCCAGTCTTCGCCGCAGGCCGGGCGTCACGCCGAACCCGGGCGTCCACTCGAGGAGCTTCTGCCGGCGGCGCTGGACGGAACACTCGCGCTCGCCGAGGTGGATCCCGCCTCCCTCGCCGTCGCCGAAGACCTGGACCTCGACGTGCCTCGGGGCGTCCACCCAGCGCTCCACGTAGACGGTCCCGTCGCCGAACGCCGCGCTCGCCTGCGCCGCCGCCGCCTCGAGCGCCCGGGGGAGCTCCGCGGGATCGCGCACAACCCGGATCCCGATCCCCCCGCCGCCGGCGGCCGCCTTCACCGCCCAGGGCGAAGCGAGGCCGGCCCGCTTCAGCGCTCCGAGCGGGTCCCCGTCCCCGAGGGCGGCGGCCTCGACCCCGGGGAGCACCGGGACGTCCGTCGCGACCGCGAGCCGCCGCGCCTCCTGCTTGTCGCCGAGAAGCCGCATCGCGTCGGCGGTGGGCCCGCAGAACGCGATCCCGGCCGCTTCGGTGGCGGCGGCGAAGTCGGGGCTCTCGGAGAGGAACCCGTAGCCCGGGTGGAGGAGGTCGGCGCCCCAGTCGGCCGCCGCCGCGACGACAGCCTCCCGGTCGAGGAAGCTCTCGACCTGGAGCACCCGGTCCACTTCGGCGCGGATCGGGGCGCCGCGGTCCGCGGGCGTCGAGATCGCCGCCGCCTCGAAGCCCCGCGCGCGGGCGGCGCGAAGGATCCGCCGGGCGATCTCGCCGCGGTTCGCGATCACGAGCCGCGGCGGGGAAGCCACCGGCCGCTACTCCCGCGCTCCCTCGTCCCGACGGGGAGACCAGGGCGGCGGCGTCCGGGTGAAGAACGCGGAAGTCCCGGCCTGGCCCTCGTCCCCCGCCCGGGCGGCGGCGATCGTCCGGACCGTGAGGTCCTCGATCTCGGCGGAGGGGAGCGGCGCCTCCCGGAGCATGAGCGCCTTGGCGCGGCGGACGGCGCGGGGGGCGCTCTCGAGGTGCTCGCGCACGATCTCGTCGAGCGCCTCGTCCAGCGCGTCCGCGGGGACGGCCCGGTGGGCGATGCCCCGGGTTACGGCCTCCGCGCCACGGAAGACGGCGCCGCCGAGCAGCAGCGGCCCGGCGAACCCCGGGCCCAGCCGCCGCACGACGTACGGCGAAATCACCGCCGGGACCAGCCCGAGCCGGGCTTCCGGCGTCCCGAACCGGGCGTCCTCGGCGGCGAGCACGAAGTCGGACGCCACCGCGAGCCCGAACCCGCCGCCGATGGCCGCGCCCTGGACCCGCGCGATGACCGGCGCCGGGAACGCCGCGACCGAGCGGAAGAGGCGGGCGAAGCGCCGCGCGTCCTCCCGGTTCGCTTCTTCGTCCGCCCTCCCGGCGTCGCGCATCGCGCCCAGATCGGCCCCGGCGCAGAAGATCTTGCCCTCCCCGGCAAGCACGACCGCGCGGCACGCCTCGGGCGCAAGGGCCGCCGCCTCGTCGAGGAGGTCCGCGATCCCGGTCACCATCTCCGGGCTCAGGGCGTTGCGCGCCTCCGGGCGGCGGAGGGTCAGGCGGACGACGCCGTCGGTCCCGGCCGCCAGTTCGAGGTGCGTTCGGGTCATGGGACCTCCGGGGCGTAGGACGGCGAGAGCGCGCGGTCTTCGGGGGCGATCGTCCCGAGCAGATCGGCGGGAACGGCCACCGGGCGGCGCAGCAGGTCCTGCGCCAGCGTCTTTCCTTGCGGATCGAGCAGCAGGCTGCGGGTCCCTCCGCCGCCGAGCGCTCGTTCGAGGATGAAATTGAGCGCCCACAGCCCCGGAAGGTCGAAACGGGTGACCGGCCCCCCGGCGATCCCCCGGGTCCACTCCGCCATCCGCTCGGCGGTCAGGTTGCGGGCGAGCCATGCGTGGCACGCGGCGCTCCGGCCGATGACCCCGAGGTTCGCGGCGTCGCCCTTGTCGCCGCCGCGGGCGTGGGCCACCGCGCCCAGCGGAACCGTGCGGAGCGGACCTTCCGGCGGGGGCGCTGCCGGCGCGCGACCCGGCGCGGGCGACCGGCCCGCCCCTGGAGTCTGCGTGACGCCCCCGGGCCGGAACTCCTCCTCGGCGATGGTCTCGACGCCTCCCCCGGCCGACTGGCGGAAGACGCGCACCCGCGCCGGGACGCGCTCCCTGGGAACGAGCGCCGGCCAGTAGCCGACGACGTCGGAAACGGCGGGCGCCCCGCCGGTCACCGCGAGCCCGGCGGGACCGCTCAGTATGAGGCTCGAGAGCAGCTTGCGGAAGACGAGCAGCGGCGCCCGTTCGGTCGCGAACGCGGCGAAGCGCGCGAGGCCTTCTCCCGGTTCGGGAACCTCGCCGCCGAAGCCCCGCTGCGCCGCTCCGTCCCCGGCGAGATCCACCCGGAGTTCGTCGGGCGGCGCGCACCCGGCGGCGGCGCAGTCGGCTTCCAGGCGCTCCCGGAAGGCCGCTTCGAGCGCACGGACCTTGGCCCGGACATCGGGGCCTCCGACGACCAGCGCGCCGCGGGCCGCGTAACCGGAAGCCAGCGAGGCGCTCACCTTCAGATCCGGGGGCGGCGGCCCGCCCCGCGCGCCCTCGACGGCGACCCGGTCGGGGCCCTCCGCCTCGACCCGAAGCCCGGAGAAGTCCACCGTGGCGTCCGGGCAGAGATAGCCGGACGGATCCCCCAGTTCGTAGAGGAGCTGCTCCCTCGCCACCGCCGGCGTCACGAGGCCGCCGGTTCCCGGCTGCTTCGTGAGGGTGAACCGGCCGGAGGCCTCCACCTCGACCACCGGGAACCCCTGGCGGGCGAGCCCGGGGACCCGCCCCCAGTCGGTGAAGTTGCCGCCGGTGGCCTGGACGCCGCACTCGATGAGGTGCCCGGCCACGATCCCGCCGGCGAGCCGGTCCCAGTCGTCGGGCGCCCAGCCGAGCGCGTGGCGGATGGCGGCGAGCGTGATGCCGGTGTCGGTGACCCTTCCGGTGATGACCACGTCGGGCCGGTGCGCCAGCGCCCGGACGACCGGTTCGGCCCCGAGGTAGGCGTTCGCCGAGAGGACCGCCGCCCGCCGGGGACCGAAGGACTGCCCGGTCTCCATGTTGTCGAAGGAGACGCCATCGGCGAGGAGCGCATCGAGGCGGTCCATCAGGTCGTCGCCGTCGACCACACCGACGACCAGCGGCTCGCCGGCGGCGCGCGCCGCCTCGAGCACCGCGCGGGCGCAGGCGGCCGGGTTCACCCCGCCGGCGTTCGCGATCACCGTGATCCCGCGCTCCCGGATCGCGCCGAGGAGGGGGGCGAGCTGGGTCACGAAGTCGCGGGCGTAGCCCCGTTCCGGATCGCGGGCGCGCTGCTTCTGAAGGATGCTCATCGTGATCTCGGCGAGGTAGTCCGCCGTCACGAACCGCGGCGGGTCCGCGCCGAGAACCTGCTGGCGCAGCGCCCCCGGGTCGTCGCCCCAGTAGCCCCCGGCGTTGCCGACGCGCACGCTCCCCCCGGAAGCGGAAGGTGGTGGCGCGGCCGTGGACAAGGCCGGGCTACATGCGGAAGATCCCGTGGCGGGATCCGGCCGGCTCGCTGTTCATGGCGGCGGCGAGACTCAGCGCGAGCGTCCGCCGGGTGCGCCGCATGTCGATCACCCCGTCGTCCCAGAGGCGGGCGCTGGCGTGGTGGGGGTGGCCCTCGCGCTCGTAGCGGGCGCGGACCGGACCGGCGATGGCCTCCGCCTCCTCGTTCGAAAGGCTCTCCCCGGCGCGCTCGCGCTGGTCGCGCTTCACCTGGACCAGCACCGACGCCGCCTGTTCGCCGCCCATGACCGAGATCCGGGCCGACGGCCACGACCAGACGAACGCCGGGTCGAAGGCGCGGCCGCACATCGCGTAGTTCCCGGCGCCGAAGCTGCCCCCCGCGATCAGGGTGATCCGGGGGACTCCGGCGGTCGCCACCGCGTTGACCAGCTTGGCGCCGTCCTTCGCGATCCCGCCCCGTTCGTAGCGGGCGCCCACCATGAAGCCGGTGATGTCCTGGAGGAAGAGCAGCGGCAGTCCTTCGCGCGAACAGATCTGGATGAAGTGCGCCCCCTTGAGCGCGCTCTCGCTGAACAGGACGCCGTTGCTCGCCACCACCCCGACCGCGATGCCCTCGATGTGGGCGAAGCCGGTCACCAGGGTAGTTCCGTAGCGCTCCTTGAACTCGTCGAGGCGGCTGCCGTCGAGCAGGCGGGCGAGCGTCTCGCGGATGTCCACCCGCACCCTCGGATCGCGGGGCCAGACCCCGGGAAGCTCTTCCTCGGGGTAGTCGGGGGGCTCCGGATCACGCGCCTTGAGCCGCCCGGTCCGACCCGCCGGGAGGCGGGAGACGGCGCGGCGCAGCGTCTCGAGCGCCTCCTCGTCGTTCGCCGCGACGTGGTCGGCCACGCCCGATTGCTCGGTGTGGACCCGCGCCCCGCCGAGTTCCTCGGGGGTCACTTCCTCGCCGGTGGCGGCCTTCACCAGCGGCGGGCCGCCGAGGTAGATCGTCCCGGCGCCGGAGACGATGACCGTCTCGTCGCTCATCGCCGGGACGTAGGCGCCGCCGGCGGTGCACATGCCGAGGACGGCGGAGAGTTGCGGGATCCCGCGCGCGCTCATCACCGCCTGGTTGCGGAAGATGCGGCCGAAGTGGTCCCGGTCGGGAAACACCTCGGCCTGAAGCGGGAGGTAGGCGCCGCCACTGTCCACCAGGTAGACGCAGGGGAGCTCGCAGGCCTCGGCGATTTCCTGGGCCCGCAGGTGCTTCCTGACCGTCAGCGGAAAGTAGGCCCCGCCCTTCACGGTGGCGTCGTTCGCCACGACCATGACGAGACGGCCGGCGACCGACGCGACGCCGGTCACCAGCCCGGCCGAGGGGGTCGGAACGTCGTAGCAGTCGAGCCCGGCGAGCGGCGCCACTTCGAGGAACGGCGTCCCGGGGTCGGCGAGCCGCGCGATCCGCTCGCGGGCGAACAGCTTCCCCTGGTCCCGGTGGCGCTTGCGAGCGCGTTCGCCGCCGCCGGAGCGCGCCTCGCCGAGACGCGCTTCGAGATCCTCGCAGGCCGCCCGCCAGTGGGCCTCGTTCTCCCGGAACTCCTTGGAATCGGTGGAGATATGGGATCGGATCCGGGCCAAGCGCGTTCCTGTCGGCTGCCCGGATTCTAGTGGGCGGTGGCGCGCCATCGGGGCCCGTACACTGGGGTTCCATGGCCTCGTCGCCACCCGCCCGCCGCGCCTCTCCCGCCGACCCGAACGGGTTCGAGCGGGCGCTTGCGCGGTTCCCCCGAGCCGGGCTGACGCACCTGCCGACCCCGCTCGAGGAGATGCCGAACCTGACCGCAGAGCTCCAGGGTCCGCGCCTGCTCGTGAAGCGGGACGATCAGACCGGGCTGGCGCTCGGCGGGAACAAGGCGCGCAAGCTGGACTTCATCCTCGCCGACGCGAAAGCCCGCGGCTGCGACAGCGTCGTCACCTGGGCGGGCCTCCAGTCGAACTGGGCGCGCATGACCGCGGCGGGCTGCCGCCGCCTGGGGATGCGGGCGGTCCTCGCGCTGAAGCGGCGGGAGGACCAGCCGGTCGCGCCCGCCGACGGCAACCTGCTGCTGGACCGGCTCCTCGGGGCCGAGATCCACGTCGTGGAACCGGACGGCGATCGCGAGGCCGAAGCGGCGCGCCTCGCCGAAGCCGAGCGCGCCGCCGGCCGCCGTCCCTACCTCATCCCGGTGGGCGGCTCGGTCGTGGGAGGGTCCATGACGGAGCCCCTCGGCGCCATCGCCTACGCCGACGGCTTCCGCGAACTCCTGATCCAGGCCCGGGACCAGGGCGTCCAGCCGACCCACGTGGTCCACGGCTCCGGCTCGCTCGGGACCCAGGCCGGCCTGTTGGCCGGCGCGCTGGCGCTCGCCCCCGAAGTCGACATCCTCGGGATCGCCACTGGCGGCCACGAGGAGGAGGGCGCGACGGAGCTCGCCGCCATCACCCGCCGCACGCTCGCGGCGCTCGGCCTCCCGGAAGAGATCCCGCCCGGGAGTGTCCACTACGACGAGAACTACATCGGCGGGGGTTACGGGGTGCTGAACCCGGAAACGGCGCGCGCCGTGCTCCGTGTCGCCCGCTCCGAGGGCCTCCTGCTCGACCCGGTCTACTCGGGAAAGGCGATGGCCGGCCTGCTCGACCTCATCCGGCGGGGCCGTTTCGCTTCCTCCGATACGGTCGTCTTCCTCCACACCGGCGGCGCCCCGGGACTGTTCCCCTACCGCGAGACGCTCGAAGCGGCGCTGTCCGCCGCCGGCTGAGCCGAGGGCCGCGCCCTCCCCGGGAGGACTGGCGCCGCCCGCGAGGCCGCGGGGCCCTTACACTGGCCGATCAAGAAGGAGGCCGCCAACATGAACACCCGTCTTCCCCTGGGGGCCATAGCGGCCCTCGCGCTTCTGACCGCAGTGTCCTGCGGCGGCGCTGGCGCTGGCGCCGGCGACCTGGAGACGAGGGACCCGTCGGCGGTCTTCGGCGAGGCGCTCGGCCAGTTCGAGCGCGAGCCGCTGGCGCACCTCCCGACGCCGTTCGAGGAGCTTCCCCGGCTCGCCTCCGAGCTCGGGGGACCGCGCATCTTCGTCAAGCGGGACGACCAGACCGGGCTCGCCTTCGGGGGGAACAAGGCGCGCAAGCTGGACTTCATCCTCGCCGACGCCGTGCGGCAGGGGAGCGACACCGTGATCACCTGGGCGGGCGTGCAGTCGAACTGGGCCCGGATGACGGCCGCCGGTTCGCGGCGGCTGGGCATGCAGCCCATCCTCGTGCTCCAGCGGGGTGAGGACCAGTCCGTTTCTCCGGCGGACGGCAACCTCCTGCTCGACCGCATCCTGGGCGCCGACGTGCGGATCCTCGAGCCCGGCGAAGACCGGGAGGCGAGAGTCGAAGAGATCGCCGCCGCCGAGCGCGAGGCGGGGCGGAACCCGTACGTGGTCGCCGTCGGCGGCTCGCACACCGGGGGCTCGATGGACGAGCCGCTCGGCGCGGTGGCCTACGCGAACGCCTTCCGCGAACTCCACGAACAGGCGCGGCGACAGGGCGTGACGATCACCCACGTGGTCCACGCCTCGGGTTCGGGGAGCACGCAGGCCGGCCTCGTCGTGGGGGCGAAGGCGATCGCGCCCGAGGTGCGGATCCTCGGGATCAGCAGCGGCGGGACCAAGGCACGGGGCGAGGCGAACGTGCTCGCCATCGCCCGGGAGACCGCGGGGGTGATGGGTCTGGAAGTCGGGATCGAACCGGAGGACGTGGTCGTCTTCGACGACTACGTGGGCGAGGGCTACGGCGTGCTGAACGAGGCGGTTGTCGAGGCGATCGCCCTGACGGCGCGCACCGAGGGGCTGCTGCTGGACCCGGTCTACACCGGCAAGGCGATGGCCGGCCTGTTCGACCTCGCCCGTTCAGGGCACTTCACCGAAGGCGACGCCGTGGTCTTCCTGCACACCGGCGGAACGCCGGCGCTCTTCCCCTACCGCGAGGGAGTCCTGGAGGAGCTGCCCTAACCTGGATTCCGGTGTCGCGGATCAGGGATCCGCGGCCGGGACGACGACCCCCCGGACTCCGGCCTCGGCGAGCGCCTGGTTGAGCGCCCCGAGGTCGGGGCCGAGGAGGTCGGCGAGGCGGGTCAGAACCGGGGCCGCCTCGGCCTCGAGGTCGGCGAGCCGCTGGAAGGAGCCGCCGGTCGGGGGGCCGTAGTTCCGCGCCACGATGCTGTAGAGGTAGGCGACCTGGTTGTCGAGCCGGGGCGGGAAGTTCACGGTGTCCTGACCGGCCTCGGTCTCGGTCTGGATCAGGGTCTCCTCGATTTCGGTGAGCCCGGCGCCCAGCGCTTCGGCCTGCGCCTCGAGGTCATCGCTCCAGCGCTCCGCCGCGCGGGCCCGCGCCTCGACCGCCGCGATCTGGCGGCGGGCCTCGCGGAGCGCGCCGATGCGGTCGTGGATCCGCTCGAGGAGCGCCTGGACGCGCTGGCCGAGCTCGTGCTGCTGGAGGAGCTCCGCCTCGGTGACGGAAACCCGGGGGTCCGCGGTCACCGCGAACGAGGCGGTTCCGGCGGATGACGCGGGGCCATCACCCTCGCTCCAGGTGAGTTCGGCGGTCCACCGCCCGGGAGGGACGAACGCGCCTCCGGTGTAGGAAATCGACATGAACGTGTCGTCCTGGAGCTTCGGCGGCCGGAACTTCAGATCCCAGGCGAGGCGATGGAGCCCGGCCTCGGTCTCGAGGACCGCCTCCCGCACATCGTCGTCGTCCTCGTCGGGCTCGGCGCCCGGGGCGGGCTTCCTGACGTATTCCCGCACGGTGGCGCCGGCCGCGTCCCGCACCACCAGCGAGGGCGACGCGTCGTCCGCCAGGTCCTCGGGGAGGTAGTAGTGGAGCAGCGCGCCGGAGGGGCGGTTCTCGGGCGCTCCCGGCCCCCGAAATCCCCGCCCGCCGCCGGTGGCCAGCCGCACGGCGTCCCCCGCCGGGAACAGCGCCGGAGCGTCCCACGACCGGCCGGCGAATTCCGCGGCGAGCGCGCGCACCGGGGTCAGGTCGTCGAGCACCTGGAAGGAGCGTCCCTGCGTCGCCACCAGCAACTCGTCGCCGGCGACCTGCAGGTCGGTGATGGGCGTCGCCGGGATGTCCCCGAACGGGACGAAGACGCGGCCGCCGTCGAGGCTCAGGAACAGGCCGAACTCGGTCCCCAGGTAGAAGACGCCCCCGTTCTCCGGGTCTTCGCGGATCACCCGGGTCGGATGGCCCGCCGGGATGCCTCCGTCCGCCCCGAGCCGGACCCACCGGGCGCCGAAGTCCTCGGTCCGGAAGACGTGGGGCTCGAAGTCGTTCTCGCGGTAGCGGTGGACCGCGATCGTCGCGCCGCCTTCGACATGCGGCGAGGACTCGATCATGTTGACCGTGCCGCCGGCGGGCATCTCCGGCGGGGTCACATCGACCCAGGCCGCACCCCGGTCGCGGGAGAGATGGACGCGGCCGTCGTCGGTTCCCGCCCAGAGAACCTCGGGCAGCAGCGGCGACTCGGCCAGCGCGAAGACCGTTCCGTAGACCTCGACCCCGGTGTGGTCGTGCTGGACCGGCCCGCCGGGCAGCGGCATCTTCTCCTCGTCCCCCACCGTCAGGTCCGGCGACACGGTCTCCCACGAGAGGCCGCCGTCCCGCGTGCGGTGGACCTGGTGGGAGGCGTGGTAGACGAGCTCGTGGTCCCACCGGGACACCAGGATGGGGGCATTCCACTGGAACCGGTAGTTCAGGTCGCGCGGCGCCACCCCGTCGGCGAGCTCGGGATAGAGGATGACGTCGCGGGCGCCGGCCTCGTCGCGGTCCTGGCGCTCGATCTGACCGATGTAGTTCCCGGCGTAGGTCAGTTCCGGCCGGCCGGGGGTGACCCCGATGTGGCCGCTCTCGCCGCCGGCCACGTCGAGCCAGTGGGCTTCTGGGGAGAGGCCGCTGTCCGTCCACGACGGAACCGAGATCGTGGAGTTGTCCTGCTGCGCGCCGTAGAGCCGCCGGGGGAAGTCGTCGTCGATGGTCAGCCGGTAGAACTCGGCGGTGGGCTGGTTGTGGATCGAGGACCAGGTCGCGCCGCCGTCGAGGGTGACGACGGCGCCGCCATCGTTGGCCTCGACCATGATCCGGGAGTCGTCGGGGTTGATCCAGAGGTCGTGGTGGTCCCCGTGGGGCGCGCTGACGGTCTGGAACGAGAGCCCGCCGTCCACCGACTTCAGGAAGGGAGCGTTCAGGACGTAGACGGTGTCCGGGTCAGTCGGATCGGCGACGACGTGCGCGTAGTACCAGCCGCGTCCCCGAAGGCGGCGGTCGCCGTTGATCCGGGTCCAGGCGTCCCCGCCGTCGTCGCTTCGGTAGAGCCCGCCGCGGTCGCCCGCGGCGGTCACCAGCGCGTAGACGCGGGCCGGATCGGAAGCGGCGATCGAGACCCCGATGCGGCCCACCGGCGCCTCTTCGGAGGCCGCCGGAAGCCCGCCGCCGACGCGCTCCCAGGTGTCGCCTCCATCCTCGCTGCGGAACAGTCCGCTCTCCGCTCCGCCGTCGATCAGCGTCCAGGGCTTCCGCTCCGCCTCCCAGATCGCGGCGAAGAGCCGGCGGGGGTTCGACGGATCCATGGCGAGCTCCACCGCCCCGGCGAGGTCGGACACCTGGAGGACGGCCCGCCAGGTTCGTCCGCCGTCCTCGGTCCGGTAGACCCCGCGCTCTTCCGAGCGCCCGAAGATCTGGCCAAGCACCGCGACGAAGGCGCGGTCCGGATCGTCGGAGTCCACCACGATCCGGCCGATGAGCCCGGCGCGGGGGAGGCCCGCATGCGTCCAGGACCGACCGCCGTCGGTCGATCGGTAAACCCCGTTCCCGATGGAGATATTCCCGCGCGGACAGGCGGATCCGGTTCCGACCCAGATGACCTCGGGATCCGAGGGCGCGACCGCGACCGCCCCGATGGAGCCCACCGCGAAGGCGTCATCCGAGACGTTCGTCCAGGACACGCCGGCGTTCTCGGTCTTCCACACGCCGCCGCCGGTGGAGCCCATCCAGAACTCGAAGGGGCGGCTCCGCACTCCGGTGACGGTCGTCACCCGGCCGCCGCGGGCCGGGCCGACGGCCCGGAAGTCGAAGCCGGAGAGCACGGCGGCGGGAACCGGGTAGTCCTCCGGAACCTGCGCGCGCTCCACCGGCCCCTGGGCGGACGCCGACGCCGCCGACAGGATGAGCACGGCAACGGCCAACCGGCCCAGCGGGCGGCGCGGCGACCTCGCCGCGCCAGGAGAACACTCGATCATCGGGGGTCGCGCCATGGCGCGGCGATTCTAGGACCGCAGGGACGGACGCATGCTGAGCCGCCGTCGGCGCCAGGACGGCGACGTCAGCGGATATAGCGGATACGCTATGTTCGAACAACGTTGGCGCAGGTCCTCCCATGACCAGACTCAAACGCCTTAAGGCGCGCTTCATGGAGGATCCCGAATTCCGGGACGAATACGCGCGCGCTGACGAGGAGTACGCGCTCGTGGAGGCGCTGGTCCGCGCCCGCGGGGCGGCGAAACTCACGCAAGCGGAGCTCGCCCGGCGTATGGGCACGACCCGGTCGGCGAACGCCGGTCGCCGTCGTTCGCGACGCTCCGGCGCTACGCCGAGGCGACCGGCGCGCGGCTCTCCGTGAGCCTGGCGCCGGCCGACGGCTGACCCGCCCGACCGCGCTCAGGCCGGGGCCTCGTCCATCCGCTCCACCAGCATGGCATCGCCGTAGGAGTGGAACCGGTATCCGGCGCGGACGGCCTCGCGGTAGGCGGCGAGCACCGGCTCGCGTCCGGCGAGGGCGGCGACCAGCATGAGGAGCGAGCTGCGCGGGAGATGGAAGTTCGTGACGAGCGCCGAGATGACCCCGAACCGGTGGCCGGGCAGGATCCGGAGCGAGGTGGCGCGGGAGGCGGGTCCCGGTTCGAGCACGCCCGGGGTCTCGAGCGCGCGCACCGTGGTCGTTCCCACCGCGACGACCCGCCGACCCGCCTCGAGGGCGTCCCGGATGGCGCGCCGGCTGGCGTCCGACAGGTGGAACCGTTCGCTTCCGAGTTCGTGCTCGCGCGGGTCCTCGGCGCGCACCGGGGCGAACGTGCCGTAGCCGATGTGAAGCGTCAGGTCCGCCACCTCCACCCCGCGCCGCCGCAGCGCTTCGAACACCCCGTCGTCGAAGTGGAGGCCGGCGGTGGGCGCGGCGGCGGACCCTGAAGCCGCCGCGTAGACGGTCTGGTAGCGCTCCCGGTCCGCGGCCTCGAACCGCGCGGCGTCCGGGCCCTGGCGGCGGATGTAGGGAGGCAGCGGCGTGCTTCCCGCCCGTTCGGCGAGTTCGATGGGGGTCACGGTCCGGTCGAGGATCCGGATGCGGCGCCGACCTCCGCCGAGGGGTTCCCCGGCCTCGAGCCCGATTCCGCCCGCTTCGAGCCGCGTCCCGGGGCGCAGCGCGGGCCGGGTGAGCGCTTCGAAGGACGACGGGGCTTCGGGGGCCGGAGCGTCGCCCACCAAAGGACCACCGGGAAGCACCAGGATCTCGACCCGCCCTCCGCTGGGGACCCGCTTCGCCTCCACCCGCGCCGGGACGACCCGCGTGGTGTTCCGGACGAGCAGGTCGCCGGCGGCAAGAAGCGACGGGAGATCGGAGAAACGGTGGTGGCCGCGCGAACCGTCCGGACGCAGGTGAAGCAGCCGCGACGCGCTGCGGACCGCGGCCGGGTGCTGGGCCACCCGGTCGGGGGGCAGCTCGAAGTCGAAATCCGAGGTCCGCATGAACGCGGATGGGCCCGGCTCAGAGGTCGCCGGAGTCTCCCGGCGCCGGGAAGAGCGTCCCCGCCGGAAGCGCCGCTTCGCGGCCGAGGTGGCGGGCGCCCCGAGTCGTGATCATGCGGCCGCGCGCCGTCCGGCGCAGGAAGCCCCGGAAGATCATGAACGGCTCGTGGACTTCCTCGAGGGTGCGGTTGTCCATGCCCACGGTGGCGGCCAGGTTCGCGAGCCCCACCGGGCCGCCCGCGAAGTTGTCGAGCACGCTCTCGAGGATCTTCCGGTCGAAGCGGTCGAGCCCCTCCTCGTCCACCTGCGCCACATCGAGCAGCGCGAGCGCCGCGTTCCGGTCGACGGTTCCGGAGCCCTTCACCTGGGCCCAGTCGCGCACCCGCCGAAGCAGGTTGTTCGCCACCCTCGGCGTGCCCCGCGAGCGGCTCGCGATCTCGACCGCCGCCTCGGAGGAGAGCGGCGCGCCGAGCACTCCCGCGGCCCGCTCGAGCACCCGCTGGATGTCGCCGGCGGCGTAGAACTCGAGCTGGTGGACCAGCGGGAAGCGGTCGCGGAGCGGTCCGGTGAGCAGGTCGGCGCGGGTCGTGGCGCCGATGAGGGTGAACGGCGGCAGGTCGATCCGGAGGGTGTGCGCCCCGAGCTTCTCCCCCACCATGATGTTCACGTAGCGGTCCTCCATCGCGGGGTAGAGGACCTCGGCCACCGCCGGTCCGAGCCGGTGGATCTCGTCCACGAAGAGCACGTCGCGCGGACCCAGCGCATTCAGCAGGGCCACCATGTCCCCGGTCCGGGGAATCAGCGGCCCGGCCGAGATGTGCATCGTGACCCCGAGCTCGTTCGCCAGCACGGCGGCGAGCGAGGTCTTGCCGAGGCCCGGCGGCCCGTGGAGGAGGACGTGGTCCATCGCATCGCCGCGGGCGGAGGCCGCGCGGACGCTGATCTCCAACTGGTCCACGACGGCGCGCTGGCCGATGTAGTCGGAGAAATCCCGGGGACGCAGCGTCCGGTGGAACTCCTCGTGGTCCCGGCCGCCGCCGTCAGCCAGTCCCGGGGGCATCAGTGCTCCCGCTGGCGGCGATCGTCCGGGAGCGAGGTGAACTCGCCCGACTCGGCTTCCGGCGCCGGCAGCCGCAGGATGCGCATCAGGTCGAGCGCGTTCCCGTGGGGGAGCACCCCGTCCCGGAGCTGGTAGTCGAACTCCATCCGGCCGCCCGCGATCCGCTCGCGGAAGTGCATGTTCCTGACGCGCCCCGGAAGCTCGTGCTCGAGCTCGACGAGCGCCAGGTCGTGGGTCGTGAGGACCCCCACCGCGCCGCGCTGGGCCAGCTCGCGCACCAGGGCCTGCGCCGCCAGCCGCCGGTCGTTGGAGTTCGTGCCCTGGAGGACTTCGTCGAGAAGGAACAGAAGCGGCTCTTCCGCGGAGCCGGTGTCCAGAACGGCGCGGAGGGCGAGCAGTTCGGCGAGGAAGCGGGAGACGCCGTCCTGGAGCGAGTCGTGGACGGCGATCGAGGCGCCGAGAGCGAGGGGGCCGATCAGGAACCGGCTGGCCGCCACCGGGGCGCCCATCCGGGCGAGAACGAAGTTCGCGCCGATGGCCCGCAGGAGCGTGCTCTTGCCCGCCATGTTGGACCCGGTGACGACGAGCATTTCCGCCTCGCCGCGGCCGAGCTTCACCGAGTTGCGCTGCAGGCGCCCCTCCGGAATCAGCGGGTGCCCGAGGTGGAGGGCCTCGAGGCCGGGGACGTCGTCGAAATCGGCGAACACGTGGCCGGGGCGCTCCGCCGCGTACTGGGCCATGGCGAGGATCGCGTCGAACTCTCCCGCCGCCCGCCGCCAGTCCACCAGCGCGGCGCCGTGCCGCTCCCTCCAGCGGTCGAGCGCCCGCTCGTGATGGCTGCCCCAGAAACCGAACGCCGCAAAGGGGGCGAACATCGGGTTGCGTCGCCACTGCATCATCGTCTGCAGCCGCTGGAGCTTCCGGAGCGGAGCGGGCGCCTCGCTCAGGCGCTCGCCCAGCCGGCGGAGCAGAGGGGCCTCGAACTCCCCGGCGAGAAGGATCCGGGCGATCTCGAGCGTCGGCGCGGTTTCCCGGGCCACGTGCCGGACCGTCTGTTCGTGACGCCTCACCCGCGTCCGGTTCCACAGGCCGACGCCGACGGAGACCCACACCGGGACGACGAAGAACAGCGGCCCCGCAGCGCCGGTGAGCCAGGCCGCGAGCCCGCCCCCCATCGCGGCGGTCAGCAGCGTGAAGGCGGGGGTGAGCCAGCGCCTGATCTTCGGCGGAAGGGGCTGCGGAAAGGGGAACTGCGGCGCGTCGTCCCCCGCCCCGGGCGCGGTGGCCGGCGACCCGTCGGGAGGCGGCCCAAGCCAGGTCATGACCATGGCGAAGTCGGCGAGCGGCCAGGGGGTCAGCGCCCCGGTCTCCGCAACGGCGTCCCGGAGATCGCCGCGGGGGGTCAACTCGCGGATGGCGGCCTGTCGGGCGCGGGCCGCTTCGACCGGGGCGGGGTGGAGCATCCAGTCCGCCAGAACCTCGCCCCCGGCGTCGGTGCGCCAGTCGGCCAGCCGGTCGAAGAGCTGTCCGATGCCGAACAGGTCGAGATGCCGGTCGAGCCCCGGCTTGCCGAGCTGGCGGATCCGGCGGTTCCGCTCCGCGAGCCGCTCCTCGTCGCGCCGGTCGAGCTGCCGGACCGGCGCCTCCCCGGTCCGGAGGACATCCTCCGGCTTCGCCTCGTCGACTTCCTCTTCGTCGTCCCGGTCGACCCGCTTCGCCGCCCGGTGGTAGAGCTCGGCGACGTGCTGACGGCGAATGGCCTGCCGAAGCACCCGGTCGTGCTGAACCGCAATCGCCACAAACGAGGCGAGCGGCAGGAGCAGGACCCACCACAGGGTCCAGTCGGTCCGCAGCCCGAGCGCCATGCCGACACCCAGGGCCACGACCAGAACCCGCCCCCGGGAGAGCCACCGCCCGTGGCGGAAGAGCTTCTCGGCGCGACCCACTTCCTCGCGGGTGCGATCCCACCAGGAGTGGACCGGGTCCACGAACAGCGGCCGGCTCATTGGCTTCTCCGCGCCGCCACCCGGCCGATGGCCTGGCGGAACTGGGCTTCGAGGGTTTCGTCCGGGCTCTCGGAGAGGACCGAAGCGACGACCTCCTCGATCCGGCGGCGATCGGCGAACTGGAGGTTCATCAGCGCGCTCACCAGGTCCTGGCGCCGCAGATCGGCCGCCGAAGCCTCGGGTTCCGGGCCGCCGGGGGCGTCCGTGGCCAGATCGTCAGGCAGAGACTCCGCCAGCTCGGTGATCACCCGGCGGGCGATCCGCAGCCCGACGCCGGGCGCGCCCTGGAGGCGCTTCACGTCCTTCGCCCGGATCGCCTCGCGGAGGCGTCCCGGAGTCAGCGCGAGCAGATTCAGGGCGACCGCCGGTCCGACGCCGCTGATGCTCCGGAGCCGGTCGAACAGGTCCGCCTCCTCGGAACTCCCGAACCCGTAGAGCACGAACCCGTCGTCGCGATGGACCAGGGTCCGCGCCACCAGCGTGGCTTCCGCTCCCGGGCCGGGGAGGCGGGCTTCCGCCCCGGCGGATGTCTGGAGCCGGAACCCGACACCGCCGACCTCGAGGAGCACCGAGCCCTCGGAGGTCTCGACGACCGCGCCCCGGAGCCGCTCGATCACCCTCTGCTCCCCGGCGCGACCGGCCGGGCCCGGGCGAGGCGCATCGCGGCCCGCCGGGCGTCGAGGTGGGTGACCGCCACCGCGAGCGCGTCCGCCGCATCCTCCTGCGCGGGCGCCTCGGCGAGCCCGAGGCGCCGCGCCACCATGCGCGCCACCGCGGGTTTTTCCGCCGCGCCGTAGCCGGTGAGGGCCTGCTTCACCGCGCGCGGCGCGTACTCGGCGAGCCGCAGTCCCGAGAGCGCCACCAGCACCGCCCCCCGAGCGTGGCCCAGGGTCAGCGCCGAGCCCGCGCTCCGGGCGGAGAAGACCGACTCGACCGCCGCCTCCTCGGGGGTGAACCGCCCCACGACGTCCCGGACGCCGTCGTGGAGACGGCGGAGCCGATCCACCAGCGCCTCGCCCCGGGGACAGCGGACCACCCCGAAATCCACCGCCGTCAGACGGCCGTCAGTCTCCGAGACCACGCCCCAGCCGGTGATCCGGGAGCCGGGATCCACGCCGAGCACGCGGAGGGTTTCGCCCGCCGCGCTCCCGTCGCCGTGGGGACCGTCCGCTGACTTCAGGAGGCGGCCTCGAGATCGTCCTCGTCGAGGTCGCAGTTGGCCCAGACATGGGTCACGTCCTCGTGGTCCTCGAGCGCCTCGAGCAGCCGCAGGACGCGCGAAACATCGCCCCCCCGGACCTGAACGTGCTGGGTCGGGAGCATCGCGATCTCTTCGCTCTCGCGGGCGATCCCGTCGGCCTCGAGCGCGTCGCGCACCGCCCCGAAGGCCTCCGGCGGGGTGCGCACATCCCAGTGCTCTCCCTCGTCCAGCACGTCGTCGGCGCCGTGCGCCAGCACGAGCTCGATCAGGTCGTCCTCGGTGGCCTGGTCCTTGGGGATGAGGAACTGCCCCGCCTTCTCGAACATCCAGTTCACCGAACCGCTCTCGCCGAGGTTGCCGCCGTGCTTGGAGAACAGGTGGCGGACATCGCTCACGGTGCGGTTTCGGTTGTCGGTGGCGGCCTGCACGAAGACCGCCACCCCTCCAGCGGCGTATCCCTCGTAGCTGGCGTCCTCCAGCCGGAACCCTTCGAGTTCGCCCGTCCCCTTCTTGACCGCCCGATCGATGCTGTCACGCGGCACGTTGCCGGCCTTGGCCTTCTCGACGGCGAGGCGCAGGCGGGGGTTGAACTGGAGGTCGCCGCCTCCGAGGCGGGCGGCCATCGTGACCTCCTTCAGGAGGCGGGTGAACGCCTTGCCCCGCTTCGCGTCGACGATCGCCTTCTTGTGGCGGATCGAATGCCACTTGCTGTGTCCCGACACGAAACGACGACGACTCCCTCACTCCGGCCCCGGGACGCGGCGGCGACACCGGACGGCCGGGCAGCATCCTACCCCACGTCGGAGCGCCCGATCAGTCGTCGAAGACGAAGACCGGTTCGGCGTAGTACCGGACCCGGCCGGACCCGAAGCGGTCCGCCACCAGCGCCTCGAGGCGGCGGCGCTTCTCGGGCAACGGGATCGACATCTCGAGGAACGAGAGCGGAAGGTCGAGGCCGAGAACCCGGCGGGGCACGAGGAACCGGGTGATCCCCGAGGGCAGCAGCTCCCCGGCGGCGGCGGCCTCGCGAACCTCCTCGCGGGAGACCGGCTCGTATTCCAGCACGCCGCCGAACTCCGGATGGGCGCGCCGCACCTCGTCGAGGTTCGCGTGGGAGATCCGCCCCACGCGGGCCCGGGGATGCGCGGCGAGGGCGCCGATCCGGCGGAGGGCGGCGGCCCGTTCCGGCGGCGCGTGCGGCCCGACGAACCCGAGGGCGCTTCCGTCCGGGCGGTGCAGACGGCAGAGCGCCGTCTCCCCCGGACGCGGTTCGTCCGACTTCCGGACGCCGGCGGGCGGCGCGGCCTCGAGAGCCTCGGCCTCGCGGCGACGGATGACGTGGTTCCACTGCTTCAGGTCCAGGCCCGGATCATCGAGGCGCTCGGTCTGCACCAGCGCGTGCGGGACCCCCATGCGCGCGAGCGCCGCCACCCGGTTCGCCCCGTCGAGCAGCAGGCGAGCGCTCCCCCGGTCGCGCGCCACGATCGGCGGGTTGCGCAGCACCCGGTCGGCGCCCAGCCGTTCGATGAGGGCCGCGACCCGGGCGAGATCCACTTCCTCGTGGAACCGGATGGCCCGGACCGGCAGAACCTCGAGAGTCGGAATGGCCTCCCCGCCGGGGAGGCCGGACGGTCCCGCCACGGCGGCGCGATTCTAGAGCGGCGCCCGGAAATCTCCGCAGGACCGGCTGGTAGCATTCAGCGCCGGTCCGGCGCGCGCGCACATCACCGGAAATGGTCTCCAGACTCCTCTCGTTGCGACTCGCCTGCGGGTTGCTTCTGTTCGCCGGGGCCTTGGGCCTCGCCGGCTGTTCGGGCGGCGGGGACGGAGTCCGGATCGGGGCGGCGCTCCCGCTCAGCGGAAAGCACGCGAACGTGGGCGGATTCCTCCGCAACGGCTACGAACTGGCGGTCGCCGAGGTGAACGCCGCCGGAGGAATCGAGGTCGACGGCGCGAGACGGCCGGTGGAGCTGGTGGTCTACGACGACAAGAGCGACGCGTCGATCTCACCCAGCCTCCTCGAGCGGCTCATCGCGGTGGACGGCGTCGCCGCCCTCCTCTCCGGCTACTCGACGCCCCTCGTCCAGGCGCAGGTCATCGTGCCGATGCGGCGCGGGGTCCCGTTCGTGAACGCCGGCGGCGCCTCACAGGCGATCTTCCGCGAGGGCAACGAGTGGGTCTTCGGGGCGCTGAGCCCGGTGGAGTCGCTGGCGCGGACCACGCTCGAGTGGCTCGTCTGGGAGCAGGACAACGACCGGCTTCCGGCGCCGCTGCGCATCGCGCTGGTCTGGCAGAACACCGACCACGGACGGGAGTACCGCATCGGGGTCCAGTCGATCCTGGCGGACTACCCGGACCGGTTCACCGTGGTGCTCGACGAATCGTTCGAACACCTCTCCTCGGACCACACCTCGCTCATCGTGAAGGTCCGCTCGGTCGAGGCCGACGTGTTCCTCTCCGACGCGCACGAGCCCGACTTTCTGCTGCAGCACCGGGCCTACGTGGAGCAGGGGCTGAACCACATCGCGGTGAGCTACGGCGCCCGGGGGCCGGAGCGCTCGGTTCGCGAGGGCCTCGGCGACGCGGTCGCGCACCTGGTCTCGGCGCAGTGGTGGACCCGGGGCCTCCCCTACGAACGATCGCAGCGGTTCGTGGAGATGTACGAGCGGGAGTACGGCGGTCCGGTGGCCGAGTACTACCCGGCGGTGGCCTACGAGGCCGCCCGCGGGCTCCTCGCCGCCATCGAGAGCGCCGGCTCGACGGAGCCGGCGGCGATCCGCGACGCGCTCATGGAGCTCGATCTGAGGGACTCGCTGCTGCCCGGCGAGCGACTTCACTTCCCGGCGGACACGCGCTACCAGATCCGCAACCGGTGCGTGATCGTCCAGAACCTGCCGGAAGGGGGCACCCGCATCGTCTTTCCGCCGGAAGCGGCGGACGGACCCGCCTACCTCGGCCCCGGGCCCTGACTCCGCAGCGGCCGGGCGGACGCGGCCCCGGACTCCGGCGCCCGCATTCCCGGAGACGGGGGGCAGCCGCCCGGCTGACGGCCCCGCCGGGACAGTGCGCGGTCCCATCGGGGGGCGGACGCCGTGGTTGACCTCGTCTCGGTCCTGGCTTCCGGGATCCTGGTCGGGACCGTCTACGCCTACATGGCGTACGGGCTGGGGCTGATCTACGGAGTCCTGCGGGTCGTCAACCTCGCTCACGGCGCGTTCCTGACGCTCGGGGTCTATGTCACCTGGTGGCTCCACGCGACCTTCGGGCTGGACCCGCTGGTGTCGCTGCTGGTCACCGTCCCGCTGGGGTTCCTGCTCGGCGCCGGCGTGGAGCGGACGCTGGTGTTCCGCCTCCGCGACAGCCCTCCGGTCACGACGCTGCTGCTGCTCTTCGGCGTCTGGCTCATCGTGCGCAACGTGCTTTACCTGGTGTTCGGAGGGGCGGACCGCTCGCTGCTGACGAGCTATTCGCTGGAGTCGATCGCGCTCGGGCCGGTCACCCTGAGCATCCCGCGGCTTGTCGTCTCGGCCTTCTCGCTTCTGGGGTTCGTGGCGCTCGCCTTCCTTCTGAAGCGCACCTGGGCGGGGCTCGCGCTCCGCGCGGTGGCGCAGGACCGGGAGTCGGCGGCGCTCTCCGGAGTCCCGGTGGACCGGGTGTGGGCCACCGCCTTCGGGATCGGCTCGGCGCTCGCGATGTCCGCCGGGAGCCTGATGTCGCTCTTCTATTCGGTCACGCCCGAGTTCGGCGCGCGGTTCCTGCTGAAGAGCTTCTGCGTCGTCGTGCTCGGCGGGCTCACGAACATCGGCGGCATCCTGATCGCGGGCATCGGCCTTGGCGTCGCGGAGGACCTGACCGCCTTCTACATCCACACCGGCTACCGGGACGTCGTGAGCTTCCTCGTGCTGGTCGCCGCGCTCGTCATGCGACGCGTCGACGCCGAAGGCGGGTAACGCGTGGAGCTCCCCGTGTCCCGCCGGGTCACCCGGACCGCCGTCGCGCTGCTCGCGCTCGCCCTGGCGGCGCCGCTGCTGACCGCGAATCCCTACGCCGCTCGACTGGCGCAGCTCCTGTTCCTGAACGTGCTCCTCGCGAGCGCCTGGAACCTCGTCGGGGGGTTCGCCGGGCAGATCTCCTTCGGCAACGCCTCGCTCTTCGGCGTCGGGGCCTACGCCACCTCGCTTCTGTGGCTCTCCGGGATGCATCCGTTCCTGACGCTGCCGGTCGCGGCCGTCGCGGCGGCGCTCTTCGGCGTCCTCTGGGGGTGGCCCTGCCTTCGCCTGCGCGGGCCCTATTTCGCGATCGCCACGATCGGCGTCTCGGAGGCCACCCGGATCGTGGCGAACCACATCGAGGCGGCCGGAGGCGCTTCCGGCCTGACGCTTCCCCTCGAGCAGGACAGCGGCGCGGTGGCGCTCTATGCGCTCGGCGCGGTCCTCGCGGTCGGCGCGGTGCTGGCGGCCGATCTCGTCCGCCGCTCCCGGCTAGGGCTTGGCCTGATCGCCCTGCGGGAGGACGCCCGCGCCGCCGCCGCCTCCGGGGTGGACGTGGCGAAAGAGCAGGTCAAGGCGTTCGCGCTGGCCGCCGCGATCACCGGACTCGGCGGCAGCTACTACGCGCTGTTCACGCTTTACGTTGTTCCCGAGAAGGTGTTCGGCTTCGATCTGTCGATCAGCCTGGTGCTCATGGTGCTGGTGGGAGGCATCGGCACCGTGACCGGCCCGGTGCTCGGCGCCGCGATCTATCTGGTGCTCGAGCAGTTCGTGCTCGCGAGTCTCGCCGACATCCACCTCGCCGCCTTCGGGGCGCTGCTCATCTTCATCGTCGTGCTGGAACCGCGCGGGCTGGCGCCCCGGCTCGCCCAGGGACTACGGTGGGCGCGCGGCCGCCTCAGGGGCGCTGACAGATGACCGCCACCAGCGAATCCGGCGTCGTGCTCGAAGCGCGGGGCCTGACCCGTCGGTTCGGGGGGCTCACGGCGGTGCGTCAGGTGGACCTCGATCTCCGCGCCGGCGAGGCGCTCGGGCTGATCGGGCCGAACGGCGCCGGCAAGACCACCCTGTTCAACCTCCTCGCCGGACAGCTCCGCTGCGACGAAGGCGCGGTGCGCCTCCTCGGAACGCGGGTGGAGGGCCGGCCCGCGCACCGGATCTGCCGAATGGGACTGGCGCGCACCTTCCAGGTGCCGCGCCCGTTCCTCGCGCTGACCGTTTCGGAAGCGGTGCTGGTGGGCGCCCGGTTCGGGCGGCCGACGCCAGGCAGGTCGCCGTTCGCGGTGGCGGACGATTGCCTGGAGCGGACGGGTCTGGCGAGCCGCAGCGACGACCCCGTCCTTTCGCTGAACCTCGCCGACCGGAAACGCCTCGACCTGGCCCGCGCGATCGCCTCGAACCCCCAGGTGCTGCTGGTGGACGAGGCCGCCGCCGGGCTGAACCCCACCGAGGTGCGGGAGATCGTGGGGCTGCTGCGCGACGTGCGGGCGTCCGGCGTGGGGATCGTCTATGTGGAGCACGTCATGGAGGCGGTGCTCGACCTCTCGGACCGGGTCCAGGTGCTGGACCAGGGGGCGACGATCGCCGTGGGCTCCCCGGAGGAGGTCACGCGGAACCCGGTCGTGGTGGAGGCCTACCTGGGCCGTCCGGTGGAGACGCTCGTCGAGACCGGCGGCGCGGAAGCGGGGCATGCCGGATGAGCCGCTCCCTCGAGATCCGCGACCTCGAAGTGCGGCGAGGCGGCGCCCGGGTGCTGCGGGGGATTTCCCTGGACGTCGGGAGCCGGGAGGTCGTGGCCCTTCTCGGAGCGAACGGAGCGGGCAAGACGACCACGCTGCGGGCCATCAGCGGCCTCTCGCGCGCCGAGGGCGGCGAGGTGCGCTTCGACGGCCGGCGGATCTCCGGCATCGGCCCGACCTCGGTCGTGGCCGCCGGCGTGGCCCACGTTCCCGAGGGAAGCCGCGTCTGGCCCGAGATGACGGTGATGGAGAACCTGCGGCTCGGGGCGTTCGCGGTGCGGCGGCGCGGCGGCCTGGAGGACCGGCTGGACCGGATCCTGACGCTCCTGCCCCGGCTTCGGGAGCGCGCGGCGCAGCTCGCCGGGACGCTCTCCGGCGGCGAGCGTCAGATGGCGGCGATCGGCCGCGCCCTCATGGCGGCGCCGAAGCTGCTCCTGATGGACGAGCCCTCACTCGGGCTGTCCCCCCGGGTCGTGGACACCGTCTTCGAGACGATCCGGGCGATCCGCAGCGAAGGCGTCGCGGTCCTGCTGGTGGAGCAGAACGTGGTGCGGGCGCTCGAGATCGCGGAGCGCGGCTACGTGCTCGACGGCGGGCGCATCGTCCGCACCGGCGCCGGGCGGGAGCTCCTGGAAGATCCAGAGGTCCGCGAGGCGTACCTCGGAAGACCACGCAGCACGGGAAGACCACGCAGCACGGGAAGACCACGCAGCACGGGAAGACCACGCAGCACGGGAAGACCACGCAGCACGGGAAGCCCACGCGGCGCCGGGACGGGGCGGTCCTCCTGACCCTCGGCGACCTGACCCTGAATCTCCGCCAGGCGGGGACGGGGGTCGGGGCGCGCGAGGGTGTCGGGGCGCGTGTGGGGGTCTACTGGGAGATCCAGCCGGTGACCGGGACGAACTCCCCGTTCTCGACGCGCTTCAGCGTCACGGCGTCGAAGCCGCGGTGGTTCTCGTCGCTGAAGGTCACCGGGTGGCCCATCAGCCCTTGCCAGTTGTCCAGCGTCTCGAGGGCGCGGAGCAGGTTGATCCGCCGGAGGTCGGGGCCGGCGCGCTCCATCCCCTCGTGCGCCAGTTGCGCCCACGCCATGCCGAGCATCGCGTAGTCGCCGAACGGCACGTCGGGGGCGTAGTCCCGAAGAATCTCCCGCACCAGCCGGGTCGCGTCGGTGTCGAGGCTCAGGTCCGGCGTCGTGGAAGCCACGACCGCACCTTCCATCGCCTCGCCCGCCATCTCGATCATGATCGGGTCGGCCATCGCGATGGAGCCGAGGATCAGGGGATTCCAGTCCTCGTCCCCGTCGGCTGCGATCGCGTCGAGCACCGCGGCGCCGAACTCGGCGACGCCCCAGACGACGATGGCGTCCGCGTTACGGGCCTTCAACTGGGCGATCGCTTCCTGCACCTGGGAACCGTCCTTCGAGGCCCGCAGCATGCCGACATCCTCGGGGGCCCGCTCGGGACGTTCCCAGCGGCCGCCCTCCGGGCGCTCCGCCCGATACAGGTCGCCCTCGCCCCCCGCGGGGATCTCGAGCCAGCCTTCGCTCGCCGGGTCGTTCGAGCGCGGACGCCGCGGGTTGCGTTCCCCGGGAGGGAGCCGCGCATACCGGACCTCGAGTCCCTCCGGCAGGTTGGCGCGGATGTCCTCGTAGAAGGCGCGGACGCCGAGGCGGTAGCCCTCCTGCCCCTGCGAGCCGAACGGGGTGTCCTCGGCGAGGGAGCCGATCCGGGTCGCGCCGAGCTCCGCCAGCGCGTGCCGGGCGAGGGCCTGGGCGGCGGTGATCGAGGTGGGGAAGATCGAGAAGGTGTAGGCGTGGAACGGATCGGTCCACACGCGGGCGCTCGAGCCCGGGTTGATCCAGGGCACCAGGCGGTTCCAGACCATGTCCTGCACGGCCAGGCAGTTCGCGCTGCCGAGGCCGCCGACCATGGCGAACACCTGATCGCCGCGCAGCAGCTCCTCGACGACCTCCGGCGTGACCTCGGGGTTGCCCTGATCGTCCTTCAGGTTCAGGACGACCCGACGGCCGTGGATGCCGCCCTGGTCGTTCACCCAGTCGAAGTAGGCCGACATGGCGCGCCCGACGTTGCCGAGCGCGGCGAACTCACCGGTGAGCGGCGCGAAACTCCCGAGGAGAATTTCGTCCGAGGAGACCCCGATGTCGGGGCCGCCGCAGGCGCTGGCCGAGGCCGCCAGCAGGGCGGCCGCGAGGGCCGCGGCCGGGCCGCGGCGGGAGCGCAGGGAAGGAGCGGATCGGGCGGGGGCGCGTTCGGGTCGCAAGACGATTCCTCCGGGAATGGTCAACGGCGAAAACGCTGATTTTACCAGTTGGCGCGGGAGGGTCCCCGTCCACCTTCGGCGCCTGCGGACCGGACCGGGGCGCGCCCCGACCGCATCCGGGGCGCTCCCGCCGACGTCGCCGGCGCTTCCCGCCGCCGACCGATCAGGCGCTGGAGGGAGTTTCTCCGGACTCCTCCGTCTCGCCGGCGGTCTCCTCCGCCTGGACCTCCGGCTCTTCCGCGGCGACCGACTCTTCGGCGGCCGCCTCCGACCCGGACCCCGACGCCTCGCCCCGGACGTAGGCGCCCAGATCGCGGACCGCGTCCTCGAGCGAGGACAGCCGGTCCACCAGCAGGGAGACCTGTCCGGAGACGGTCATCCGCGTCACCTTCTTCCGCGTCGTCTTCTTGCGACTGACCTTCTTGCGCGAGACCTTCTTGCGTCCGACCTTCTTCCGGGTCACCTTCTTGCGCGCCACTTTCTTGCGGCTGACTTTCTTGCGCGTGACCTTCTTGCGAGCCACCTTCCTGCGGCCGGCTTTCTTTCTCGTGACCTTCTTGCGGGCCACCTTCTTCCTGCTGACTTTCTTCCGGGCCACCTTCCGGCGCGTCGTCTTCTTCCTCGACACCTTCTTCGCGACCTTGCGGCGCGTGGCCTTCCTGGCCCCCACTTTCCTCCGCGCCGCCTTCTTGCGGGTGGTCTTCTTTCTCGTCGCCTTCTTCCGAAGCGTCATCGCGCTCCGCGTCGCCTTCCTCCGCACGGCCTTCTTGCGAACCGCCGCCTTTTTTCGTGTGGCTTTCTTTGCGGCGCGCTTCGCTTTCTTCTTGGGCATGAAAGAGCGTTCCTCGGGGAAGGCCCGCCAGCCGTCTCTCTGGCGGGGCAGGGACGATTGGCGGAGCGTAACAGCCCGCCTCGACGCCGGTCAACGCGGCGCCGCCTGACTCCGTCGGCTCTGCGAGAATACCGGCTCACCCGGAATGCCCGCCGACCCACCGACGCGAACGTCCTCCCGAATCGTCCGGAGACTCGGAGTGTGGGCCGAGTATCTCAAGCTCGAGCACACACTCTTCGCGCTTCCGATGATCTATGCCGGAGCGTTGCTGGCGACGCCGCCGCTGACGCTCCGAACCGGCGTGCTGATCCTGATCGCCGCCACCGGGGCTCGCACCGCAGCCCTTGGCCTGAACCGCATTCTGGATCGCCATCTGGACGCGCGAAACCCGCGCACCCGGAACCGGGCCCTCCCTCGGGGAGAGCTGACTCTACGGTCAGCGAGAGTCGCCGTCGTTCTCGCGTACGCCGTCTCGGTCGCAGCCGCCATGGCGATCGCGCCGCGCCTCGCCCTCTACAGCCCGATCCCGCTCATCGCGTTCACCGCGTACCCGTTGCTGAAGCGCGCCACGCGCTGGGCGCACCTGGGGCTCGGCGCCACGCTCGCGCTTGGCCCGCTGTGCGGCTGGTACGCCGTCAATCTGTCGTTCGCTGGCGCGGGACCCGTCCTCACGCTTGCGCTCTTCACCGCCCTGTGGTCTGCGGGCTTCGATGTTCTCTACGCCACGCAGGACGAAGCTTCGGACCGGCGAACGGGCGTCCATTCCCTTCCCGCAGCGGTGGGATCGGCGAATGCGCTGCGGATCGCGGCCGGGTTCCACGCCGCGGCCTTCGCGGCTCTATGCGCGCTGCTGTTCTCGACCACGACCGGACTGTGGACCGCCCTCTGTTTCGCCGCGGCCGGAGTCCTCTTCGTGGTGCAGCACCAGGTCCGCAAGCATCTGAACTTCGCCTTCTTCCACGTGAACGCCGCGCTCGGCGCCGTTGTCTTTCTCGGCGTGGCGCTCCGCAACCTGTCCTGACCGGAGGTCGCCGTGCGGGTCGTCGTCGGATTATCCGGATCTTCGGGAGCCCTCTACGGGGCGCGCTTCCTGAAGCGATGCCCGGGGGAAAAACACCTCATCGTTTCGCGATGGGGACGCGAGGTGCTGCGGCACGAAACCGGGTTTCGGGTGGAGGATCTCTCTTCCGATGTGGTGCGCGTGCATGACGACGCCGACCTGGCCGCTCCCTGGTCTTCGGGCTCGAATCGTTACGACGCGCTGGTCGTCATTCCGTGCAGTCTCTCCACGCTCGGGAAGATCGCCGCCGGAATCGCCGACACGCTGATCACCCGCGCAGCGCAGGTGGCGCTCAAGGAACGGATGCGCCTCGTCGTCTGCGTGCGGGAAACGCCGTGGTCCACGATCACGCTCGAGAACGCGCTTCGGGTGTCCCGGGCGGGCGGAATCGTCATGCCGGTGGCGCCTCCGCTCTACCGCAACCCCGAGTCGATGGAGCAGATCGTGGACGGGTTCTGCGACAAGGTCCTGGGCGTGATCGGCCATCCTTCCGGGCCCGGCTGGCGCGAAGAACTGACGCGCTGAGGGGGGGCGCCGGAGCTGTGCTAGCATCGGCCGTTCTCGCATCAGCGCCGCGCTCGGCGGTCGCGACGACCCGGCGGGTGGGTCCCCCGTGCGAGCTCCCATCGTGTCTGCAGCAGAAATCCGTTTCCGCGACCCCTCGCTGATCCCCATCCGGGACAAGGTCCTGGCGGGCGAGCGCCTCGACGCCGCCGACGGCGTGACGATGCTCCGGACCCTCGACCTGCCGGCGCTCGGACGGCTGGCCGATCACGCGGCGCGCGCCCGCAACGGCGACCGGGTGCAGTTCGTGGTGAACCGCCAGATCAACCCCACGAACCTGTGCGTCCTGTCGTGCGTCTTCTGCGACTTCGCGGCGAAGCCGGGCGATGATCACGCCTACGAACAGAGCCTCGACGAAGTCCTCGCCCAGGTGAGCCCCGACCTGTCGGAGGTCCACATCGTGGGCGGGCTCCACCCCAAGTGGAAGTTCCCGCAGTACCTGGAGATCGTCAGCGAGATCCACCGCCAGTTCCCCCGGGTGCAGATCAAGGCCTGGACCGCGGTGGAGATCGACTGGTTCGCGCGGCTCGAGCGGACGACGATCGAGGACATTCTGATCCGGCTTCAGGACGCCGGACTGAACACCCTCCCCGGCGGAGGGGCCGAAGTCTTCTCGGACCGGGTCCGGAAGGCCACCTTCCGGACCAAGATCGGACGCGAGCGCTGGTTCGAGGTGCACCGGGCGGCCCACCGGCTCGGGATCATGACGAACGCGACGCTCCTCTACGGTCACATCGAGACCCTCGAAGAGCGGGTGGATCACATGCTGCAGCTTCGCGAGGCGCAGGACCAGAACGGGCCGGAGGACGCCGGGTTCGCGTCGTTCATCCCGCTGGCGCTCCAGCCGGGGAACACCGGCCTCGCCGAGCGGCAGGCCTCGGTGCTCGAAGACCTTCGCACCGTCGCCTGCGCCCGCCTGCTGCTGGACAACTTCCCTCACGTGAAGGCCTACTGGGTCATGCTGGGCGAGGACTCGGCGTCCATCGCGCTCAACTTCGGAGCGAGCGATCTCGACGGAACGATCGGGGAAGAGCGGATCGCCCACTACGCGCAGGCCTCGAGCCCGGTCGGCGTCGCCCGGGAAACGCTGGTCCGGATGATCCGGGACGCCGGCAAGACGCCGGTCGAGCGGGACGCGCTCTACAACACCGTGCAGGTCTGGGAAGCCGCCTGATCGGCGCCGGCGCTCCCACAGTTCCAAATCGCCCTTGCGTCCCCTGATCGGGCAGCTCGACTACCTCAACACCCGGCCCTTCGAACCCCTGCCCGGGACGCGGATCATCCGCGCCATGCCGTCCGGGATCGGGCGGCTCGCCCGGAACCGGGAGATCCACGCCGGGCTCCTCTCGGTCGGCGACCTCCTGCGCGTCGAACGGGACTACGCGCCGCTCGGCGGCGGCCGTCCCGCCTTCGGCATCGCGTGCCGCCGACGCGCCGGAAGCGTCTTCCTGCTGTCCCGCGTCCCGGTCCCCGAACTCTCCGGCCGGACGATCGGGGTCACGAGACAGACCTCGACGGCGGTGCTGCTGCTCCGGGTGTGGCTCCGGGTCCATATCGGCGTCGTGGCGCCGAAGTACGTTCGCGGAATCTCCCGCAGCCAGGACGCCGCGCTCCTCATCGGAGACGACGCGCTGCGCGAACGCGAGCATCCCGATCCCGAATTCCCGTTCCGGACGGACCTCGCCGCCGCCTGGCGCGAGTGGATGGGCCTGCCGTTCGTGTTCGCCGTCTGGAGCGCGCGCCGGTCCCTGACTCCGGCGCTGCATGACCGCCTGACCCGCACCCTTTCCGACGCGCTCGACTCCGGTCTGGCGGGGATCCCGGAAATCGCCCGGGAACACGCCGGGCCCCTCGGGGACGCCAGCGCGATCAGGGCCTATCTTTCCGACTTCACCTACCGCTTCGAGGACGAAGAACGACGAGGCCTGGAGGCGTTCCGGGATCTGGTGCGAGAACATCTGCCCGAAGCGACCACACTCCTTGAACCGACTCCTTCAGGAGCAGGGAACGAACGATGAACCGCATGACGATGGCGACCATCCGCCAGAAACTGGACGGCGGCGAACGACTGACCCGCGACGACGCCGTCTGGCTGCTCTCCGAGGGGCCGCTGCTCGAAATCGGCGAGGCCGCGAACCAGGAGCGGTTCCGACGCCATTCGGAGGCCGAAGTGACGTTCGTGGTGGACACGAACCCGAACTACACGAACGTGTGCGAGGTGGACTGCACCTTCTGCGCGTTCTACCGCCGCCCCGGCCACGACGAGGCCTACACCTATACGGTCGAGAGCGTGCTCGACCGCATGGGCAAGGCGATTGAGCAGGGCGCGACGACCGTGCTGCTCCAGGGGGGCGTGAACGAGTCGCTCCCGCTGGACTACTACCTGGACCTGGTGCGCGGGACCCGGGAGCGCTACCCGGGCGTGACCCCTCACTTCTGGTCAGCCGTCGAGATCGAAGGCATGGCGAAGGTGAGCGGCCTCTCCCTTCGCGAGGTCCTGCTTCGCCTGAATGACGCTGGGCAGGACACCCTGCCGGGCGGCGGCGCCGAGATCCTCTCGGACCGGATCCGGCGCAAGGTCTCGCACAAGAAGGGAGGCGCGGCGGCCTGGCTGGACGTGCACCGCGAAGCGCACGCCATCGGGTGGCGGAGCACCGCCACGATGATGTACGGCCACGTCGAGGAGGTCGAGGACACCGCCGACCACCTGATGCACATCCGCGAGCTGCAGGACGAACACCGGGGCTTCACCGCGTTCGTCCCCTGGAGCTTCAAGCCGGGCAACACGCCGCTGGTGAAGAAGATCCCCAGCTACGCCGGACCGAATGACTACCTGCGGGTCCTCGGGGTCGCCCGGCTCGTCCTCGACAACTTCGATCACATCCAGGCCTCGTGGTTCAGCGAGGGCAAGAAGGCCGGGCAGGTCGGACTCCACTGGGGCGCCGACGACTTCGGCGGCACGCTGATCGAGGAGAACGTCCACGCCTGCACCGGCTTCATCAACCGGACGAGCACCGACGAGGTGAAGACCCTGATCCGCGAGGCGGGGTTCACCCCGGTTCAGCGCGACACCCGCTACCGGATCCTGCGCCGCTTCGACGAAAACGGTTCCGGAGATCGCCCCGGCGAGTCCTGAGTGGTCTGGGCGCTCGGCGCGGCGCTGTTCGCCGTCTTTGCCATGTCGGCGTTCTTCTCCGGCTCGGAGACCGCTTTCATGGCGGTCCGCCTCCACCGGCTGCGGGAGATGGCGTCGCGCAACCGGCGGGCCGCCGCGGTCCTGAAGATCGTCGGCCATCCGGAACGCTTCCTGGGGGCGATCCTCACCGGCAACGTCTTCGTCAACGCCCTCGCGGGCGTGCTGATCACGCTGGTCTTCTCGGCGGGCGCGGAGACCACCGAGCAGCGGGCGCAGGCCGCCACCCTGGCCACGCTGGTCGTCGGCGCGGTTCTCCTGGTGTTCGGGGAGATGATCCCCAAGAGCGTCGCCTCCCGGCACGCCGAACGGTGGGCGCTGGTCACGATCCGCCCGGTCCAGGTTCTTCTGCGGCTGCTCGGCCCGATCACCGGGGCGCTGACCTGGCTGGTGACGCGCCTGCTCAGGATCTTCCGGATCCCGCGACCCGACCGGGACCCGGGAATCAGCCCCGCGGAGATCCGGGCCAGCCTTCGCAGCGGATCCGGCGCCGAGCGGGCCGAGCAGGAAGTGCTGGCGCGGCTCGCCGACGCCACCGCGCGCCGGCTCACCGAGGTGATGACGCCCCGGCGGGCGGTGGAAGCCGTTTCCGAGAGCGCCGCCGCGGACGAGCTGCTCCGCCGGTTCCGCAAGGGCGGGCACCGGCAACTGCCGGTCGTCGGCGCCAGCCTCGACGAGGTCCGGGGGCTGGTGGATCTGCGCGACGCGCTGGCGGCCTCCGCGAGCGGCGAAAACTTCGTCCTGGCCGACCACATCCTCCCGGCGCAGTTCTGCCCCGGCGCGGCGACCCTCGCCCAGGCCCTGATCCAGATGCGCGACCAGGACTCCCGGCTCCTCATCGTGGTGGACGAGCACGGGGGAGTCGAGGGCATCGTCACGGCGGCCTCGCTGCTGGAGGCGGCCTGGGGCTCGGGGCCGGCGGCGGCGCGCGATCCGGCGGGATCGTGGCTGCTCGACGGGGCGCTCCCGGTCTCCGAGGCCAACATCGAGCTGGCGCGCCGGAGCGGGGGGGCCGAGGCCTCCGGAGAGACGATCCAGATCCCGCCGGGCGACGACTACGACACGGTCGGCGGGTTCGTCCTCGCCCATACCGGCCGGATCCCGGCGCCCGGCGAAACGGTCGCCGTGCCCGGCGGCGTCATCCGCGTGGAGGAGGTCGGGGAGAACCGGATCCGGCGACTCCGGGTCGAACCGGCGGCGGTCGCGCCGGAGGTCGCTCGCGCGGCGGTGACGAAGCAATCGGACGACCCGGCGGCTCCGAACTGACGCTTCGGGGGCCGGGGCCGTCGTGAAGCGTCCGCTGCGCCGGCGACTCGCGGAGGCGGCGCGGACCGCGCTGCGAACGACGCTCCCTTCGTGGCCTCGAGAGGCGGGGATCCTGGTCGGCTTCTCCGGAGGTCCGGACTCGACGGTGCTGCTGCGATTGCTGGTTGACGAGGCCCGGCGGGAGGGATTCCATCCGCCGCGGGCCGGGAAGAAGGCCGTCGTGGTGGCGGCGCACCTCGACCACGGGCTCCGCCCGGACTCGGGCGACCAGGCCGCCGCCGCGTCGCGCGCCGCCGCCGCCCTCGGCGTCCGGTGCGTGGTCGAACGCCGCGACGTGGCGGAACGGGTACGGCGCGAGGCGCAGTCGGTCCAGGAGGCGGCGCGCGAGGTTCGCCTCGCGTTCCTGGCCGAGACCGCGGGCGCCCGCGGTCTCGCCGCGGTGGCGCTCGGTCACACCCGTTCGGATCAGGCGGAAACGCTGCTGCTCCGCCTGGCGCGGGGGTCGGGGACCGGCGGGCTCTCCGCGATGGCCCCGGCGCGCCCGATGCCCGGCCCCGGGGCCCCGCTCCTGCTCCTGCGCCCGCTGCTCGGAGTCTCGCGGAGCGAGATCGATGCGCTGGTTCAGGCCGAGGGATGGCCGGTCGCGGAGGACCCCTCGAACCGGGATCTCCGCTTCGCCCGGAACCGGCTCCGCCAGGGAGCGCTGGCGCGGCTCCGCGACGAGATCAACCCCGCAGCGGAGACGGCGCTCGCCCGGGCCGCGACGCTGCTGCGCGACGACGAGGAGTGGCTCGCGGCGCGGGCGAAGGAGGTCTTCCGTGAACTCGCCAGCCGGGACGGCGCCGGAACCGCCCTCCCCGCGGCCGGACTCGTGGATCTCCCGCCGGCGATCTCCCGTCGCGTGGTCCGGCTGGCGCTGGAGCAGGTTCGCGGCCGCCTGCAGCGCATCGGGCTGGTCCACGTGGAGGATGTGCTCCGCCTGGCGCGCGCCGGGCGCGGCGGCGCTTCGCTGGATCTCCCCGGAGTCACCGTCAGGCTGCAGGAGGGGTTCGTGCGATTCGCGCTCCCCTCGCTGACGCAGAACCGGGAGTCTGCGACGAAGAACGGGACCTGACGACGGTCGCTACGGCTCGCGGGAACACCGACTGGCGACCCGGCGTTTCCCCAACGGATGACGAAGCAATCACCCGGAAAGCGCGGCTGGCCCGCCTATAATCCGGAGGAAACCATCCGGGGGAACAGGGGGCGGGGACCCTCCTCTGGAGGGGCCGGGCTTCCGCCGGCCCTGAAGGCGGGAACCGCATCACGATGAGCTCCACGACGAAGAACCTGATGTTCTGGCTGGTGGCTTCGCTTGTCCTGATCCTGTTCTGGAGCGTCTCGAGCCGGATTTCCGACCGCGAGAACGAGCTGTCCTTCACCCAGTTCATGCAGCGGGTGGAGGAAGACCGGGTCGCGGAGGTCCGCATCAGCGGGACCGGGGCCGGGAGCGAAATCACCGGGACCGGGGTGGACGGCAACACCTTCCGCACGTTCGCGCCCGAGATGCAGGGGCTCGTCGCCACCCTGCTCGAACGCGGCATCAACGTGGAGGCGGACGACAAGAGCCGGACGCCCTGGGTCGTCACCCTCCTGAGCTGGCTCCCCATCCTGCTCATCGTGGGGCTCTTCTTCTTCCTCATCCGCCAGATGCAGGCGCCGGGAAACCGGGCGATGTCCTTCGGCCGCAGCCGGGCCAAGCTGAGTTCGAACCAGCAGAAGAAGGTCACGTTCCGGGACGTCGCCGGAGTCGACGAGGCCAAGGAAGAACTCCAGGAGATCATCGATTTCCTGAGGGAGCCGCAGAAGTTCCAGCGGCTGGGCGGCAGGATCCCCAAGGGAGTCCTGCTGATGGGCCCGCCGGGCACCGGCAAGACGCTGCTCGCCCGCGCGATCGCCGGAGAGGCGAACGTGCCGTTCTTCACGATCAGCGGGTCCGACTTCGTCGAGATGTTCGTGGGCGTGGGGGCGAGCCGGGTCCGCGATCTGTTCGAGCAGGGCAAGAAGAACGCTCCATGCATCGTCTTCATCGACGAGATCGATGCGGTCGGCCGCCAGCGGGGCGCGGGACTCGGCGGCGGGCACGACGAGCGCGAGCAGACGCTGAACCAGTTGCTCGTCGAGATGGACGGGTTCGAGTCGAACGACGGCGTCATCCTGATCGCCTCCACCAACCGCCCCGATGTCCTCGACCCGGCGCTGCTCCGTCCGGGACGGTTCGACCGTCGGGTCGTCGTCCCGCTTCCTGACATCAAGGGGCGCGAGGGAGTCCTCAAGGTCCACAGCGCGAAGATCCCCTTCGAGGGCGATGTGGACCTCGCGGTCATCGCGCGCGGCACGCCCGGTTTTTCGGGGGCCGACCTCGCGAACCTGGTGAACGAGGCGGCGCTCGCGGCCGCCCGCTACTCCCAGAAGAAAGTGCGGATGCTCGACTTCGAGCAGGCCAAGGACAAGGTGCTCATGGGTTCCGAGCGCCGCTCGGTCATCATGACTCCCGACGAGAAGCGCACAACGGCCTACCACGAGGCCGGACACGCGGTCGTCGCCGCCCTGCTGGAAAAGGCGGACCCGCTGCACAAGGTGAGCATCATCCCGCGCGGCATGGCGATGGGGGTCACGATGCTCCTTCCCGAGAACGACCGGCGGACCCACGACCGCGACTATGTGGAAGCCATGATCGCGGTGAAGATGGGCGGGCGGCTCGCGGAAGAGCTCTTCCTCGGCCAGGTCACGACCGGCGCCTCCGACGACATCGAGAAGGCGACCGACCTGGCGCGCCGCATGGTCTGCGAATGGGGCATGAGCGACCAGCTCGGCCCGCTCACATTCGATCGCAACGGAAACGAGGTCTTCCTCGGCCGCGACCTCGCCTCGAAGAAGGACTACTCGGAGAGCACCGCCAAGGCGATCGACCAGGAGATCCACCGCATCGTGGACGAGGCGTACCGCCGCGCCCGGACGCTCCTCGACGAGAACCGCACCCAGGTGGAAGCGGTCGCGGAGGCGCTGCTGGAGCGGGAGGTGCTCACGTCGGAAGAAGTCGCCCTCGTGCTCCGCGGCGAGGCCCTGCCGCCCATCGAGACCGAAGCCGTTCCCGACGACGACGCCGAGGCCGCCGAGCCGGGGCGGGAGGAACGGCCTCAGCGGGCGCCCCTGACCCCGCCGCTGGTCCCCGAACCGGGCGGCGCCTGAGGAACGGGTTCGGGCCGGCGCCACGGCCCAGGCTCTGAATGTCGTTCGCCGACCGGCTCCGCGACTTCGCGGGGACTCTGGCCGGACGGCTTTCCTTCCTGGATGTCGTCGACATCCTGCTGGTGGCGGGCGGCGTGTATGTCCTGCTGAAGCTCATCGAGGGACGCCGGGCCTCGCAGATGGCCTTCGGCACCGTCGTCGTGGGCGGCCTGCTGGTCCTCACCGGTTCCTCGCAGCTCGGTCTCACCACCGTGCAGTGGGTCGTGCGCAACACCCTGCCGTACCTGGGCATCGCGCTCATCGTTCTCTATCAGGCGGAGATCAGGACCGGGCTGGCGCAGATCGGTGGCGGCTTCCTGTTTCGCAACCGCCGACGCGACCAGGACCTGGAGCAGGAGACGGTCACCGCCCTGGTGCGCGCCGCGATGGACCTTTCCCGCGGGCGCGTCGGAGCGATCATCGTGTGGCAGGGCGCCATCGGGCTCAAGAGTTACGCCGACACCGGCGTCTCCATCGACGCCGCGCTGACCTCGCGGCTTCTTGTCGCGTTGTTCCAGACCACGTCCCCGCTCCACGACGGGGCGGTCATCGTGAGCGGCGGCCGGATCGTGGCCGCGCGGTGTCTGCTGCCGCTCTCCCAGCAGGAGACCCGGACCGGCGGCACGCGCCACCGGGCGGCGATGGGCCTGACCGAAGAGACCGACGCCACCGTCCTCGTGGTCTCGGAGGAGACCGGACTCGCCAGCGTCGCGTCCGGCGGCGGCATCGTGCCGGCGGCGGACGCCGCCGACCTGGAGTCCCAGTTGATCCGGTCCCGTCCTTTCCGCGCCGGTTCGCGCGCAAGCGCCGAGACCCCCCAGCCCCGGCCGGCCCCCGAAGCGGTGCTGGCCCGATCGACGCGGCGGACATGACGGACCTCGTCCCCGGCGGGGGGCCGTTTCGCGCGAGGGAGGTCCTGCGGGTTCTCTTTTCGCTCGCCCTCGCGGCGGGCATGTGGGTCTTCGTGGCCGATGAAGAAGGGACCGAGATCCTGGTGTCGGCGCCGCTGGAGCTTCGCAACGTCCCCCCCGGCCTCGAAGTCGTGAGTCAGTCGGAACAGGCGGTGGACATCCGGCTGCGGGGCTCTTCCGGCCTGCTCCGCGACGCGCCGCTCGAGGACCTCCGGGCCGGGCTGGACCTGACCGGCGAGCTTCCCGGCGAGCGCACCTGGTTCCTGGGCACCGAGGCGGTCGAAGCCCCCTCCGGGGTCGAAGTGATGCGCGTGGATCCGTCGCAGGTGGTGTTGTGGCTGGACCGCACGGTGACGAACGAGGTCCGGGTGAGTCCGAGGGTCCTGGGACAGCCGGCGACCGGCTTCGAGATCCATCAGGTCGTGATCGAGCCCCAGGAGCTCACCGTGGAAGGCCCCGAAACACTGCTGCGGGACATGGAAGCGATCACGACCGAGCCGATCTCGGCGCAGGGGCTGCGCGAGACCTACGCGCAGCGGCTCCAGATCGAACTGGACCCGGCGCTTCGTCCCAGTCTCCGGCGCGTCGATGTGCGACTCCTCATCGGCGAGGAGCGGGAGACGCGGGAACTGCGTCTTCCGGTGCGCCCGGCGGTCTCCGAAGAGACCGGGAACAACTGTGACGTGCTGGCGCCCGAGGTCGGGGCGACCGTGCTGGTTCCCCGGAGCCTGACCGACGCCCTCGATGCCGCCGAGACCGAAATCGGCTACGCCGAAGTGGACTGCTCCGGCCTCGAGGCGGGGAGCCACCAGGTCGTCCCGGCGGTGGTGTTCGTCGCGATCAGCGGGCCGGGCCTGGCGGTGGCGGCGCTGGACCCGGAGACGGTCACGGTCGTCGTGGCCCCCGGCGAAGAAGCGCCCCCCGAATCGGGCGCCGCTCCCGGAGACCGCTGATCGCGTCCCGCAGCAACATTTATGGCTGACTCCCCGGCCCGACCCCGCCGCTCCACGGCGCGGGAGTACTTCGAGTCGATCTGCGCCGCGGTGATCCTGGCGCTCTTCGTCCGGACCTTCGTGTTCCAGGCGTTCAAGATCCCGACCGGTTCGATGCTCGACAACCTGCTGATCGGCGACCACCTCATGGTGAACAAGATGCTCTACCACGAGGCCGGCATGCCGCTCATGCCGTCGCGTCCGGTGGAGCGCGGCGATGTGGTGGTCTTCAAGTTCCCCGAAGAGCCGGAGCGCGACTTCATCAAGCGGGTCGTCGGACTCCCCGGCGAAACGATCACGGTCGGCCGGCGACAGGTCCTGGTGGACGGGGAACCGCTCGCGGAGCCCTACACCCGGTTCATCCATGGAGGCCAGCCGGCGACGCGCGAGCACCGGGTGCCCGAAGGGCACTACTTCATGATGGGCGACAACCGCGACAACAGCCATGACAGCCGGTTCTGGGGCTCGCTCCCCGCCAGCCACGTCAAGGGCAAGGGGCTGTTCATCTACTGGTCCTACGGCGCGCCGCGCGAGGAGTACCTCGAAACCCGGCTCTCGAGGCGCGCCCTCGACCTGCTCCTGCTTCCGGTCCGGTTCGTCTCCCGCACCCGCTGGTCCCGCTTCTTCACTCCGGTGGAGTAAGCCGCCCCAGCAGGGCAAGGGCAGGGCGCGAAGTCAGGCGCCCGGCGGGGCCCTTCGCGGTCCGAAGATCGCGGTCCCGACCCGCACCGCGGTGGCGCCCTCGGCGATCGCGACCTCGAAGTCGTGGCTCATCCCCATCGAGAGCTGCGGCCGAGGGGGCAACAGCCCGCCCGCGTGGCGCTCCGCAAGCTGGCGGAGGCGGGCGAACCACGGCCGGGTCACCTCCGGATCCGGATCGAACGGAGGGATCAGCATGAGGCCCAGGAGCTCGAGGCCGGGGAGCTCGCGCATCGCGGCGAGCGCCGGCTCGACATCCGCCTCGGGGATCCCGAACTTCGTGGACTCGCTGGCGAGATTCACCTGGAGGAAGACGCGCAGGGCCCCCCCGCCGGGCGGCGCCGCTCCCTCGCTCACCAGGCGCGACAGACGCCGCGCCAACCCCTCGCTGTCCACCGAGTGGATCGTCGGAAACCAGCGGATCGCCGCCTTCGCCTTGTTCTTCTGGAGGTGGCCGATGAAGTGCGGGGTGAACGGGGCGGACACGTCGGGGAACTTGGTCGCCGCCTCCTGAACCCGGTTCTCCCCGAAGTCCGTCACGCCGCAGGCCGCGACCGCATCGATGTCCGCGGCCGGACGGGTCTTCGAAACGGCGATCAGCCGCACCGTTCCCGGGTCCCGGCCGGCCCGGCCGCAGGCGTCGGCGATCCGGCCTCGGACTCCGGCGATCCGCTCGGCGAGCGGCGGGAGGCTCACGGGAGGCCCTCCAGGAAGCGCACCGCCTCGGCGGTGTCGTGGATCCGCCGAAACGGCGGCAGGGAGTCGAGGATCCTCCGCCCGTAGGGACGGGTGACCAGCCGGGAGTCGAACACCGCCGCGAGCCCCTGGTCCCGGTGGGACCGGATGAGGCGCCCGAGCCCCTGCTTGAGCGCGAGCGTGGTGAGCGGCACGGTGTAGTGGGCGAAGCCGCTTCCGGTCGCCTGCTCGGCGCGCTCCTGGCGGGCCTGCTGGAGCGGATCGGTGGGCACCGGAAACGGGAGCTTGTCGATCACCAGCAGGGTCAGGTCCTCTCCCGGGAGATCGACGCCCTCCCAGAAGGAGCGGACGCCGAGCAGCACGGCGTTCGATTGCCGCCGGAAGTCGTCGAGGCGACGCTGGTTCGCGCCGCCCTTCTCCTGGCGAAGCACCGGGTAGCGGCACGTCTCCCGGAGCCGCCGGTGGACGCGCTCCAGGTTGCCCCAGCTCGTGAACAGGACGAGGGCCCGGCCGCGGCTGGCGTTGATGAGCTCGAGCAGCCGCCGGGCGACTTCGGGGACGAAGTGCGGACTCTGGGGCGGCGGCAGGTCGCGCGGCACGAAGAGCCGCCCCTGGTCCTCATAGTCGAACGGGGAGGGGATCGCCGCCTCGCGCGCGTCCGGAACGCCGAGCTCCTCGGCGGCGTGCGCGAAGCCCCCATCCACCGACAGCGTGGCGGAGGTCAGCACGCACGACCCGACCTCCTCGAACAGCAGGCCGGGGAGCTGGCCCCCGGGGTGCACCGGCGCCACGGTGGCGTAGAGCGCCGGGTTCGCTTTCGTTCGCTTGCCGGGCCGCCCGAGAGGCAGCGCTTCGGGCGAGGCCCGCCCGTCGTTGCGATCGACGACGCGGGTCCAGTGAACGACGTCTTCGCGCTCCCCGAAGACCTCTTCGAGATCGCGCTGGAGGTCCTGGATCTTGACGATCAGCCGCGTCGCGCCAGCCGCCGGGTCCTCCGCGCCGGGCGGCGCGGACGCCCGCTCCGACGCCGGTTCCGCCACCTCCTCGACGCTCGCCCCGAGCGCCGCGAGATGCGCCTCGGCGTGTTCCCTGGCCTCCGTCGCCGCTTCGGAGAGCGCCTGCGGATCGAATCCCTGCGCCTCGCCGGGGGCGCCCCACGGAAGCTCGCCAAAGAGCTCCTTCCAGGCGCGCTTCAGGCGCGCGGCGGCGGGCGGAGTGGCGCCCTCGGGGCGGGCCTTCTTCCAGAAGCGGTTCAGGTCGACGGCCAGCCGTTCCGCGGCGCCGGAGGTCAGGGTGTAGGAAAGGCTCTGGGTGGCGGCGGCCTCGAGGCGGTGCGCCTCATCCACGATGAGGCGGTCGTAGTCGCCGAGGATCTCCCCGAAACCGTTCTGCCGGACCAGCCGATCCGCCACCAGCAGGTGGTGGTTCACGATGAGGATCCGGCTCTTGCGGGTCGCCTGGCGAAGGTTCGTCAGATAACACTCGTCGTACTCGGGACAGTTGCGGCCGATGCAGTTCTCCGCGACGGTCGAGATCCCGCGCCAGAACCCCGGCGAACTCCGCATCCCGGGGATCTCGTCCCGGTCGCCGGTCTTCGTGGTCGCCGCCCACGTCTCGATCCGGCGGATGTCCGCCTGCCGGGCTCGCGGGTGGAGGGCGGTTTCCCCGTCGAGGAGGCGGCCCCACTCCAGCCGGCACAGGTAGTTCTCCCTTCCCTTGACCCGGACGGCCTGGACCCGCCGACCCAGCAGCCGCTGGAGTTGCGGCAGGTCCTTCTCGAAGAGCTGGTCCTGGAGCGCCCGGGTGGCCGTCGAGATGACGACCCTTTCGTCGTGCAGGATCGCTGGGATCAGGTAGGCGAAGGACTTGCCGATCCCGGTGCCGGCCTCCACGAAGAGCGAGCCCCCGTCGCGAAGGACCTCCTCGACCTGCGCCGCCATCTCGATCTGTCCTTCCCGGACCTCGAACCCGGGCAGGCCGCGGGCCAGCGGCCCTTCGGGACCGAGGAGGTCGGCGGCCTCGCTCATGCCGTCCGGTCGCGGGGACCGGGGCGACGCCCGGCCGTCCGGTTCACTGGATCCGCTCGGTGTAGAGCGGGAACCCGGAGGCGAACTCGGCGACCTCGTCCCGAAGACGGGCGAGCGCCGGTTCGTCGCCGGCGGCCCGGAGCGCGCGGTCCATCAGGCCGGCCACGACCCCCATCTCCGCCTCGCGCATCCCCCGGGTGGTGAGCGCCGCCGCGCCGAGACGGATCCCGCTGGCGATCATGGGCTTTTCCGGGTCGAAGGGGATCGTGTTCTTGTTCGCGGTGATCCCAGCCTCTTCGAGCACCTGTTCGGCGTCCCGCCCGGTGGTTCCGCGGGCCCGGACATCGACGAGCACGAGGTGGTTGTCGGTCCCTCCCGAGACGATGCGGAAGCGGTGGCCGGTGAGCGCCTCGGCGAGCGCCTTCGCGTTCGCCACCGTCTGGTGGGCGTAGTCGGAGAAGCCGGGCTGGAGCGCCTCCCGGAAGCAGACCGCCTTGGCGGCGATGGTGTGCATCATCGGCCCACCCTGGGTCCCGGGGAAGGTGAGGCTCTGGATCCGCTTGCTCAGCTTCCGGTCGTTCCAGAGGATGAGGCCGCCCCTCGGACCCCGCAGCGTCTTGTGGGTCGTGGTGGTCACGATGTCGGAGAGCGGCGTGGGGTTCGGCAGCGCGCCGCCGGCGACCAGGCCGGCGATGTGCGCCATGTCGGTGAAGACCCGGGCCCCGACCTCGTCTGCGATCTCGCGGATTTCCGGGTTCGGGAAGATGCGCGGGTAGGCGCTCGCCCCCACCAGGATCATCTTCGGCCGGTGCTCGCGGGCGAGCCGCCGGAGCTCGTCGAGGTCGAGCTGCTCGGTGTCCCGACGCACCCCGTAGGGGACCGGGTGGTAGGTCTGGCCGGAGAAGTTCAGCGGATGGCCATGCGTGAGGTGGCCTCCCTGGTCGAGCGCCATGCCCAGGAACGTGTCCCCCGGCTCGAGCAGGGTCTGGAACGCGACCATGTTCGCCTGCGTCCCGCTGTGCGGCTGGACGTTCGCCGATCGCGAGCCGAAGAGCTCCTTCGCCCGGTTGCGCGCCAGCCGCTCGGCGTCGTCCACGTGGATGCAGCCGCCGTAGTAGCGCCGGCCCGGGTAGCCCTCGGCGTACTTGTTCGTCATCACGGAGCCGGTGGCCTCCATGACGGCATCGCTCGCGAAGTTCTCGGAAGCGATGAGTTCGAGGCCCTCGGACTGGCGCGCCGCCTCGGCGCGGATGGTGGCGGCGATCTCGGGATCGGCCTCCGCGAGCGGCGGGCCGAACAGGACGCGGGTGCGGGAATCGGTCACGGCGCGAGTATAGAAAGCGGCGCCCCGTCCTGACCCTTCAGAGGAGGTAGGCCGCCGCGAACCCGATCTGGGCGAGCATCATCATGAGATACATGTGGCGCCAGGAGACGTGGTTCGCGTCGGTGGCGAGCTCTCCCGGCCGCCGGAGCAGGAGCCAGGCGGTGAAGACGCCGTAAAGCGCCAGTCCCACCCCAAGCAGGTCGAGCAGGAGAGCGTTTCCGGTGAGCAGCCCGGTGCGCACGCCGAGCGGTATCAGCGGAAACGGCAGCACGAAGAACGGCGCGATGCGCCACGCGGCGCCCCGGACGCCGTAGCGGACCGGGAGCGTCCGGCACCCGCCGGCGCGGTCCGCCTCGATGTCGGAGAAGTCCTTCGTCGTCGTGGCGCCGAGCAGGAAGAGGCCGAAGATCAGGCCGATGAACCACGGCTCGGGCGCGAGGACGGTGCGCAGCGAGGACCATCCCGCCACCTTGAGGAGGAGCCCCCGGGGGACGGCCACCGTCAGGTTGGCCACCATGCCGAGGCGCTTGGTGCGGAGCGGCGGCGCGGAGTACATCCACACGAAGCCGCTGGCGACGACCACGATCCAGAAGCACTCCCGCCCCGGCCCCGGACTCGCGAACCACGCGAGCGCGAGGGCGAGCGCCCAGACCACCGCCGTGAACCTCCGCGCCGCGGGAAGGCCCAACCGGCCCGACGGAAGCACCCGTCCCGGTTTGGCGATCCGGTCGATCTCGAGGTCGCAGATCTGGTTCAGCGCGTTGCTCGCCGCGTTCAGCGCCGCCGCCATGAGCGAGCCCACGACCGGGTGGACCCACGAGACCTCGGCGAGTGGCGGCGAGGCGCCGAAGGCGGTGACGGCGCCGCTGAGGAAGCCGACGAGCGGAGGAAGGAGCGTGAACGGACGGGACAACTCGACGTAGAGGCCGGCCTGGCGGCGGACTTCCGCGAGGGTCACGCGCCTGCCCCGTAGGCGAGGGTCGCCGTCAGGACGCCTCCCGCCAGAACCGAGACGGCGTTCACACCGTCGTTGTCCAGCCACCCCCGCTGCTCCAGCGGCGCCAGGAGTCCCTCGAGCATCGCCGCGGCGAACCCGCAGGAAGCCGCAACGACCGCTATCGAGGCCGTGACGACGGACCCGGCGACGGCCACGCCCGCCACCAGCGCCGCCGCGGCCGCGCCCGCGAGCGAACCGGCGACGCTCACGCCGCCCGGCGTACCCGGCGGGACGCGGGAGAGGTCGGTGAGCCGCACGACGCGCCCGTCGAGCGCCATCCCGATCTCGGAGGCGACGGTGTCGGCGGCGGCCGTCGCCAGCGCTCCCGTGAACCCCGCCGCGGCCGCCGCGAACGCGGGGTCCCTCTCGCCGAGGAAGCCGGCGGCGATCGCGAAGGCGAGCGGGGGGCCCCCGTTCGCGAGCGCCTGCCGGACGCCGCGCGCGCCGCCGCGGCGTTCGGCGACACCGCGCGCCGCCTTGCGGCGCCAGCCGATGCGGGTCGCCGCCGAGCCGAGGATGAAGTAAGCCAGCAGCGCAACGTACCCCGGCCAGCCCAGCCCGATGGCCACGCCGGCGCCCACCAGGAAGGCCGCGGCGCCGCCCATCTGGGTGAGCGTCCCGATCCGGACGGCGCCCGCCGCCAGCACGGCGTTGACGGCGAGAAGCAGGGGGAGCACGTTGGACTCAGGGGCCCGGGGCGGGCCGGGCTCCGCGCCGCGGACGGATCAGTAGTACCGGTCCCGCTCTCCGGCGCCGAAGCCGAAACTCGTCAGCCCGCCGAGGGTGATCCCGACGTGGAACAGATTCTCGGTCCTGCTGGGGAGGTTGTAGCGGATCCACTCCACGTTCAGCCCGCAGCACTGGAGCAGAAAGTCGGCCCGCACGCGCAGGTGCGACAGCCGGCGCTCGGTGATGTCGAAGTTGATGTCGGTTCCGCCGCGGAAGGCCTTGCCGAGGAAGAAGTCCGCGCCGCCGCGCAGGTAGCTCGAGGTGTCCACTTCCTCGCTGTCCTCGTCGCCGATGCGGCGCGAACGCCGGGACCAGTTGAAGTGGAACTGCTGGTCCGAGAGCCGGTCCCCGACCCGAAGGCCGGCGCGGACCGAGGTGAAAAGGCGTTCGTCCGGATCCCACTCCATCGTCCAGTCCCCGTTGACCGCCTGGTCGGGAGTGAAGCGGAAATCGGAGCGGATCGGCGACTTCTCCACCGCGCTCTCCTCGAAGGAGGAGGAGACGTAGTTCGAGTCGAACGCCCCCGCCGCTTCGTTGAAATAGAAGGTCTGGTGGACCCGCCAGGTGATCAGGTCGGTTGCGCTCGACTCCTCGACGCCGTTCCGGTAGCGCTTGGCCAGCACCCGGTTCGCCAGCCCGAAACTCACCTCGTTTCGCTGGGGCGCGCGGTCATAGCTGTCGAGGCGGCGGACGTGTTCGGCGCCTTCGCCGCCTGTCAGGTAGCTCCACCGCACCTCCGGTTCGACGAGGTGCTTGAGGCGGGCCGCATAGAAGTTGTTCGGGGTCTCGAAGATGCGCTCCAGCTTGGGGCCCACCAGGAACGCGTTGCCGCCGTAGAACCGGCGCGCGATCCCGAGCCCGGGAACGAAGTCGCCGGTCTCGGGATCCTCGGACCCGGTGTAGCGCATGTACCCCCCCTCGATCTCGGCGCGAAGGTCGAGGAACGGGATCTCGGGAAGCGAAAGCCCGAGCGTGGGCGCGAAGACCATGCGGCTCCACTCCTCGAACTCATCGCGCCGCGACTGACCGGACCGGACGAGGTCCGCCTCGTAGGAGAGCTGGACGTAGCGACCGGCCAGGTTCAGGTTCCGCCGCTCGATCGAGAGCTGCGGCCACGTCTGCCGGATGCTGTTGCGCTCCGGGTACTGGGTGTCCCGACGGTCGGCCCGGAACTTCACCCGGTGTTTCAGGAGCTGTCCGCTGAGGTCGAACTTCGTCCGCTTGTAGCGCCGGGTGGAACTCGCGAAGGAGTCCTGGAAGCGACGGCCGAAGTCGAAACTGGAATACATGTCCCCGGTCGCGCTGAGCCGGAAGCGTCCGGGGAGCCGCTGGGTGACGTCGAAGGCAAGCGAGTACTCCCGGTTCTCGGTCGTCCGGTCGTTGATGACGAAGCCCTCCACGTCGCCCCGCGACCCCTCCGCGCCGCGGTAGCGGTATTCGAGACCCATGCCGGTTCCGGAGACGGTGAAGTGGTCCACGCTGACCGTCGCGTCCATCGAGCGGTTGATCGCCCAGAAGTAGCCCTGACTGAAGAGGTGCCCCCGGGTATCGGAGCGGCCGTAGCGGGGAAGCAGGAACCCGCTTTGCCGCCCGTCTTCCTCGATGGGGTAATACATCGCCGGGAGGAAGAGCACCGGAGCGTTCTTCACCTGAAAGGACACGTTCCGGAGCCACACGTTCTTCCCCGGACGCACGACCGCGCTGGTCGCGGTGAAGCTCCAGCGGGGATTGGGCTGGGCGCAGGTGGTGAAGGCGCCGTTCGTGATCTCGTAGGCGCCGTCGTCGCGCTCCTCGAAGCGTTCGGCGACGAAGTGGAAGTCCTGTCCCACGATGCCGCGCGCCTCCTGGAAGACCGCGGTTCCGGCCTCGAGGTCCGCCGTCATGGCCTCCGCCACGACCTTCTCGTTCCCGCGCTCGAAGACCACATCCCCGGAAGCGGACAGCGTCTGGGCGTCCTCGTCGATCTCGATCCGGTCCGCCTGGACGCGGATGTCCCGGTATGCCATCTGGGCGTAGCCCTCGAGCGCGACCCGGGCCCCCTCCCGCTCCACCGATTCGGCGCGGGTGATCATCGTTCCCTCGGGCGGGGGGTCGTGCGGCCAGGCGACCGGCGGCTCGGGCTCCCGCTCCCTCCGGGCGCCCCTCGGCTGCGCCTCGGCGTCGAGAACCGCGGAACACGCAAGCACCCCCACGGCCACGATGCTCCGGCAGAGCGGGCGGGCGGCGGATCCCATGGCCCGCAGCGGATGCAATGCGCGTTCCCGCTCCCCGCCGGATCCGGCGGATTCCCTAACGGGAGGCTTCGTAGTAGGGGTTCGTGCCGGCGGCGTGATCCGTGGTGTCCAGGATCGCCCCGATCCCGGGGACCGCCCGGCGCAGGCTCCGCTCGACGCCCTGGCGCAGGGTGGCGGTCGCCATCCCGCAGCCCTGGCAGCCGCCGCCCATCTTCAGGAACACCTGGTTGCGGTCCACCCGCACCAGGTCGATCCATCCGCCGTGCGACGCGACCGCCGGGTTGATCTCGTCGCGGAGCACCGTCTGGACGCCTTCCCGGATCGAGTCCTCCGAGGGGAGTTCGTCCAGGACCTCGGGATCGACCGCCAACTCGCCGCTCTCGAGGACGCTCCGGATCCGGCGGCCGACCTCGCGGCCGATCGGCATCCAGTTGCCTCCGGTGTCGGCGTTCACGGTGACGAGGCTGTCCTGGATGAGCACTCCCTGGACGCCGGGTATCCCGAGGATCGCCCGGGCCATCGGCGACCGCCCGGCCTGCGCGGAGGAGTCGAAGAAGACGGACCCCTCGGGGAAGATCGGGCGGTCCACCACGAACCGGCAGGTGTCGTTGTCGCGGGGTTCGGCGCGGATGCGGATTCCGTCTGGGGGCGTCGGCGCAGCCATGCGAAGAGTGTAGCGGCGGGGAGGCGGCGCCGGCGCCGGGAGATGAGCGCAGGGATCGTCCATGAAACCCCCGTTCCGCGTTCCACCCATTGAACCGGGACTGGCGGGTTTGTGGATGGGGCCGAAGGCCCGGATCCGGGATCCAGTTCCCCGAAGCGCGGCGACCGCAGCCTCTTCCGGCGCCCGGTAGAGGGTCCGAATCGCGATGCGCCGACAGCGCCCGGCGCTTCGTGTCCGGCCGGTCGGGTGGTGGGCCCACATGGCGGGAGCGGTCTCCGGGGCGCGCCCCTTGCGCCGAAAGGAGAACACCCGGGACGAGCCGCCCGGCGTCTTCCGAGGTCCCGGAATCCCCCGGAATTCAGGAAAGGCGACATCGCGGCTGTCCCGGGCCTTCTCTCATTCGCACAAAGGAGCGACACCATCCGATGAAACCCCTTCCCCGACCCGTCCGCGCTCTCGCGGCCTTCGCCGCGCTGGCGCTCCTCGCGGGAGCCCCGGCGCTCGCGCAGACCTCCGGCGAGATCGAAGGCCGGGTCACTGATTCCCAGGGGCTCGCCGCGCCAGGCGTGGTCGTGACCCTCTCCGGCGAGGCGCTCATCGCCCCGCAGACCGCCGTCACCCTGAGCGACGGCTCCTACCGCTTCCGCTCGCTGCGGCGCGGTTCCTACGACCTCCGCTTCGAGATCTCCGGGTTCTCCACTCTCGTCCGGGAGGGCGTCCTCGTCGAGGGCGGCCGCACGATCACGGTTCCGGCGATCCTCGAAGTGGCGACCGTCGCGGAGACCGTGACCGTCACCGGCGAAGCCCCGGTGGTCGACGTCCGGACCACCGCAATTTCGAACGACTTCGGCAGGGAGGAGCTCCACGACGTCCCCTCCGCCACCGATGTGTGGGCCGTCCTGGCCCAGACCCCGGGCGTGCGGATGCGCGGTTACGACGTGGGGGGATCCCACAAGAGCCAGCAGACCGGCTACGAGAGCTTCGGCATCCGCAGCCAGAACCGCGTTCTCGCCGACGGCGTGGACACGACCGAGGGCGAAGGCGGAACCGGCTTCTACTTCGACTACTACTCCATCGAGGAGTTCACGACCGCCGCGGCCGGGGCCGACGTGGAAATGACCGGCCCGGGATCGATGATCGTCATGACGATGAAGAGCGGCGGCAACGATTTCAGCAGCCTGCTTCACGGGGACTACGAGCCGGGCGCCTTCGTCGGAAACAACATCGACTCGGAACTCGAGGCCCGCAACTTCAGCGGGAACCCGAACCTGCTGTTCTGGGAGGCCCACGGGGATCTCGGCGGCCCGATCGTGAAGGACCGCGCGTGGTTCTACGGCTTCTACAACCACTTCCGGATCGACAAGCAGGTTTCCGGGGTGGACCCGGAGGTGGCCACCGACCTGGGCGACTTCGACCAGTTCGGCGGCAAGATCACCGCCGCCCCGACGACGAACGACCAGATCCTCCTCTACACGAACTACCAGCTCAAGCAGAAGCCGAAGCGGGGCCTGTCGAACACGATCGGCCCCGACTCGGTGCTCGCCCAGGACAGTTGGAGCTGGGCGCACAAGGCCGAGTGGCAGCGGGTCTGGGACGAACGCACGTTCACGACTCTGGCGGCCAAACACTTCGGGTTCGGGTGGCCGATGGTTCCCCAGGTGGACCCGGAGTCGAACCCACCGCGTTACGACCAGGCCACCAGCATTCTCAGCGGCGCCGGGTGGTTCAGTGGCGTAACCGGGGCGCCGCCGTTCACGTTCGAGCGCTGGAAGCCCCAGGTCACGGCGACCGCGAACCATTACGTCCCGGACTTCGGCGGCAGCCACGACTTCAAGGTGGGCTACGAGTTCCAGACGGACAGCCGCCGGTTCGGCGCGAACTCGAACTCGGGGCACATCCGCTACATCGACGACAGCTCCCAGGGGCGTCCGTTCGATGTGGACCAGATCGCGCTGTTCAGCATGCCGGCGGACGGCCAGATCGAGGCCGACTCGCGGAACACCCACCACGATGTCTTTGCGCAGGACACCTGGCGTCCTCATCGCCGGCTGACGCTGAACCTGGGCGTCCGTTACGGCCGTCAGCGGACGCACTTCCTGGCGTCGGAGTCGAATCCGCTCTTCGCCGACTTCTTCCCGACCGGCGAGACCGAGGGACAGACGCTCGTGGTCTGGGACACCTGGGCGCCGCGGGTCGGCGCGACGTACGAGATCTCGTCCGGCAGCGTGCTGAAGGCGCACTACGGGCGCTACTTCGTGAATCTCGCCGACGCCCACCGACGGGCTGACCCGGCGAACGTCGCGTGGATCCGGTTCGACTTCCTCGACCCGAACGGGAACGGGCTCTACGACGGACCGGCGGAACTCGGCGCGGTCCGCGCGACGTCCGGCGCCACCGGGACGGAACTGACGGCAATCGGCACCCCGGTGAACCCGGATCTCGAACAGGAATTTGTGGACGAGTTCAGTCTCTCGATCGAACACGAACTGGTCGAGGACACCGCGGTGCGCGCCTCGTGGGTCCAGAAGCGGCGCAACGCCGATAGCGGACAGTGGAACGCTCCCCAGCAGCTCGCATTGCTGAACGGCGAGGGAATCGCCTGCGGAACCGACTTCGACTGCCCGGTGAACGCGCTCACCGGAGCCCCGATCAACATCCAGCGGGTCCCCGATGCAGTGGCCGATGTCGTGGACATCGGAACCGACACGTTCCCCGGCATGGAGTCCCGATACGACACGATCCAGATCGCCACCGACCGCCGTTTCGCCGGCGGGTTCTTCATCCAGGCGAGTTTCGACTACCAGTGGCGCGATGAACACCGCGCCGCCGCCGGCGAATCCACCAGCCCGCTGACCGCCGACCCCATCGATGTGGGCTCCGACGGCCACGGAACCATCTGGCAGAACCACAGTCTGGACGTGGACTTCCGGCAGAAGACCACGAACTGGAACGGCCGCCTGCTGGCCCGCTACGCCTTCGGCTGGGGCGCCGCGCTCTCCGCGAATCTGCGTTACCAGAGCGGCTGGCCGTGGGCCCCGATCCAGACGGTTTCGGTTCCCGGCTCCGGAACCCAGCGGGTGTTCCTTTCGAACCTGGACGAGAACCGGTCCGAAGACACGACGCTGCTGGACGTCCGGATCGAGAAGGCTTTCGACTTCGAGGGCGCGCAGCTCACCGCCATGCTGGATGTCTACAACGCCCTGAACTCGAACGCGGTCACGAACTTCAACCTGCGCACCGGCGCGAACTACTACGACGTCATCGCGGCCCTCGATCCCCGGGCCGCCAAGGTGGGACTCCGCCTCACCTTCTGACTTCTTCCACGGGCTGGCGGTCCTCCGGGGCCGCCAGCCTCCGTTCGCGTCCAGTGACAGGTTTCCGCCGGGTTCGCGTCCTGCGCAGGTGGGAGAGCCTCGCCCCCGCCCTGACCCACAGGATGCGGTCCGCTGGCTCCGGGAGGATCGGCAGGGACAGCAAGAGGCCGAGCGCCGCCGCATGTTCCCGCGCTGATCGGCCTCTTCGGCGCAGGGCTGATCGTGCTGGGGCAGTTCCTGCTCCAACGTCTCGCCGGGTGAAGACCCCGGGCGCTCCCGGCGGCGGCCCGAGAAACTGACAAAGCGCCGCCGGGTGGCAGGTTTCCGGCGACTTTGCGTCTTGCGTCTCTCGGAGAGCCCAGCCCCCGCCCTGACGCTCAGGTCGGACTGGCGGGCTCCCGGGAGGATCCGCATGAACACGAAGAAGCCCGCAGCCGCTGCCCAGGGCGCGCCGGTTGCCGTCGCGCAGGCACGTCCCTACACTGGAGTTGAGCGACCCGCGCCGGTTCGACCCCCGATGACCTCACCCCCGACGAAGCCGGAGCCGTCGCCGCCCACCTCGGCGCAGACGGCGGCGCGGGCGCTTGCCGAGGCCCCGGTTCCGCAGGACGAGCTGACCCGGTGGCTCTACAGCACGCTGGATTCCCACCGGCTCGAAGCGCGCGAGGACCGTCGGGACATGGAGGGACGGCTGAACGAGCAGTTCTCCTCCGTCGATCGTCGGCTCTCCGTACTGGAGCGCCAAGGGGCCGCCGTGGAAGGCCGGCTCTCCGCGGTGGAAGGTCAGGTCGCCGAACACAGGGCCGAGACCCGGGAGCAGTTCAAGGCGGTCAACGCCACCCTGAGCGAGCTCTGCGCGCGGATGGATCGCATGGAGGCGGCGTCGGCCGCCGAAAAGGAGCAGCGGGACCGGCTATTCCGCGTCATCGCGTGGCTCGTTCCGGCCCTGATCGGCATCTTCGGGGTGGGGCTCGCTGTGTTCGGGCAGTTTCTGCTGCAGCGCCTCGCCGGCTGAAGACTCCAGGCCACCGTCTCCCGGCGACGGCCCGAGAAACTGACAACGCGGCGCCGGGTGACAGGTTTCCGGCGGCGGTGCGTCTTGCTCCTGTCGGAGAGCCCAGCCCCCGCCCTGACACCCAGGTGCGGCACGCGGGCTCCGGGAGCATCCGCATGGACACGAAGAAGCCCACAGCCGTTGCCCAGGGCCCGCCGGTTGCCGCCGCACAGGCCCGGCCCTACACTGGAGTCAAGCCGCCTGCGCTGGTTCAACCCCCGATGACCTCACCCCCGAAGAAGCCGGAGCAGTCGTCGCCGACCCCCGCGCGGGCGCTTACCGAGGCTCCCGTTCCGCAGGACGGGCTCGGTCTGTGGCTCTACAGCGCGCTGGATTCCCAGCGGCTCGAAGCCCGCGAGGAGCGTCGGGACATGGAGGGGCGACTGAACGAGCGCTTCTCGGAACTCGGCGGCAAGGTCTCCTCCGTCGATCGCCGGCTCTCCGCCGTCGAACGCCAGGGGGCCGCGGTGGAAGGCCGGCTCTCCGGGGTGGAAGGCCGGCTCTCCGCCGTTGAGACTGGGCTCGCCGAACTTGGGAAGCGACTCGACCACCAGGGCGCCGAACTCCGAGGGCACATTGACAGCCAAATCAGCGAGCTCAGAGGGCAAATCGACAACCTCAGAGAAGAGACTCGCGCCGATCGGAACGCCATCGTCGCCACCCTGAGCGAGCTCTGCGCACGGCTCGACCGCATGGAGGCGGCCTCGGCCGCCGAGAAGGAGCAACGGGACCGGCGGTGGCGCGTGATCGCGTGGCTCGTTCCCGCCCTGATCGGCATCTTCGGGGTGGGGCTCGCTGTGTTCGGGCAGTTCCTGCTGCAACGCCTCGCCGGCTGAACACCCGGGCCGCCGTCTCCCGGCGGCGGCCCGAGAAACTGACAACGCGGCGCCGGGTGGCAGATTTCCGCCGGCTTTGCGTCTTGCTCCTGTCGGAGAGCCCACCCCCCGCCCTGACGCTCAGGTCCGGCGTTAGCAACCTGTTGACGAAGTCACGCGGCCCGGTTCTCCCGGTAGGGGCTCGAGCGGCGATCCATCCCGCCCGAACCGCGCCCCTTCGGGGCGCTCATCGTTGCGTTTCGCTCGGAATATTCCCGATATTCCTCGCTCACGCGCCTTGTCGGCCGGGCGCCTCACCGCTCTCGGCGCTGCACGGGACTTCATCAACAGGCTGCCGGCTCCCGGGAGCACCCGCATGGACACGAGGAAGCCCACGGCCGCTGCCCAGGGCGCGCCGGTTGCCGCCGCCCAGGCCCGGCCCTACACTGGAGTTAAGCGGCCTGCGCTGGTTCAACCCCCGATGACCTCACCCCCGAAGAAGCCGGAGCCGTCGCCGCCCACTTCGGCGCGGACGGCGGCGCGACCGCTCGCCGAGGCCCCGGTTACCCAGGACGGGCTGACCCGGTGGCTCTACAGCGCGCTGGATTCCCACCGGCTCGAAGCCCGCGAGGACCGTCGGGACATGGAGGGGCGGCTGAACGAGCAGTTCTCCTCCGTTGATCGCCGGCTTTCCGCAGTCGAACGCCAGGGGTCCGCGGTGGACAGCCGGCTCTCCGCAGTGGACGGCCGAGTCTCCACAGTTGAAGGTCGGCTCTCGAAGGTAGAGAACCGGCTCTCGAAGGTAGAGAACCGGCTCTCGGCTGTGGAAGGCCGGCTCTCCGCAGTGGAAGGCCGGCTCTCCGCGGTTGAGGGCCAGCTCGCCGAACACAGGGCCGAGACCCGGGAGGAGTTCAAGGCGGTCAACGCCACCCTCAGCCAAATCTGCGCGAGGCTCGACCGCATGGAGGCGGCCTCGGCCGCCGAGAAGGAGCAGCGGGACCGGAGGTGGCGTGTGATCGCGTGGCTCGTTCCGGCCCTGATCGGCATCTTCGGGGTGGGGTTCGCTGTGTTCGGGCAGTTCCTACTGCAACGCCTCGCCGGCTGAACACCCGGGCCGCCGTCTCCCGGCGACGGCCCAAGAAACTGACAAAGCGCCGCCGGGTGGCAGGTTTCCGGCGACTTTGCGTCTTGCGTCTCTCGGAGAGCCCAGCCCCCGCCCTGACACCCAGGTGCGGCACGCGGGCTCCGGGAGCATCCGCATGGACACGAAGAAGCCCACGGCCGTTGCCCAGGGCGCGCCGGTTGCCGCCGCCCAGGCCCGGCCCTACACTGGAGTTGACGAAATCGCGCCGGTTCGAACTCCGATGACCTCACCCCCGACGAAGCCGGAGCCGTCGCCGCCCACCTCGGCGCAGACGGCGGCGCGGACGCTCGCCGAGGCTCCGGTTCCCCAGGACGGGCTGACCCGGTGGCTCTACAGCGCGCTGGATTCCCACCGGCTCGAAGCGCGCGAGGACCGTCGGGACATGGAGGGGCGGCTGAACGAGCAGTTCTCCTCCGTCGATCGCCGGCTCTCCGCCGTCGAACGCCAGGGGGCCGCGGTGGACAGCCGGCTCTCCGGAGTGGAAGGCCGGCTCTCCGCAGTGGAGACGGGGCTCGCCGAGCTCGGGAAGCGAATCGACCGCCAGGGCGCCGAAATCCGAGGGCGCAGCGACAGCCAGTTCGCCGAACTCCGAGGGTATATCGACAGTCAGGTTTCCGAGCTCCGGGGGCACATCGACAGCCGGGTCAGCGATCTCAGAGGGCAAATCGAAAACCACAGAGCCGAGACCCGCGCCGATCGGAACGCCATCGTCGCCACCCTGAGCGAGCTCTGCGCGCGGATGGATCGCATGGAGGCGGCGTCGGCCGCCGAGAAGGAGCAGCGGGACCGGCGGTGGCGCGTGATCGCGTGGCTCGTTCCGGCGCTGATCGGGATCTTCGGGGTGGGGCTTGCTGTGTTCGGGCAGTTCCTCCTGCAACGCCTCGCCGGCTGACGGCCCCGGGCCGCCGTCTCCCGGCGGCGGCCCGAGAAACTGACAAAGCGCCGCCGGGTGGCAGGTTTCCGGCGACTTTGCGTCTTGCACCTTCCGGAGAGCCCGGCCCCCGCCCTGACACTCAGGTCGGACTGGCGGGCTCCGGGAGGATCCGCATGGACACGAAGAAGCCCACGGCCGCTGCCCAAGGCGCGCCGGTTGCCGTCGCGCAGGCACGTCCCTACACTGGAGGTGAGCCTCCGGCGCTCGTTCGACCCCCGATGACCTCACACCCAAAGAAGCCGGAGCAGTCCTCGCCGACCCCGGCGCGGGCGCTTACCGAGGCTCCCGTTCCGCAGGACGGGCTCGGTCTGTGGCTCTACAGCGCGCTGGATTCCCAGCGGCTCGAAGCCCGCGAGGAGCGTCGGGACATGGAGGGGCGACTGAACGAGCGCTTCTGGGAACTCGGCGGCAAGGTCTCCTCCGTCGATCGCCGGCTCTCCGCCGTCGAACGCCAGGGGGCCGCGGTGGAAGGCCGGCTCTCCGCCGTTGAGACTGGGCTCGCCGAACACCGGGCCGAGACCCGGGAGGAGTTCAAGGCGGTCAACGCCACCCTGAGCGAACTCTGCGCACGCCTCGATCGCATGGAGGCCGCCTCGGCCGCCGAGAAGGAGCAGCGGGACCGGCGGTGGCGCGTGATCGCGTGGCTCGTTCCGGCCCTGATCGGGATCTTCGGTGTGGGGCTCGCTGTGTTCGGACATTTCCTGCTCCAACGCCTCGCCGGCTGAAGGCTCCGGGCCACCGTCTCCCGGCGACGGCCCGAGAAACTGACAACGCGGCGCCGGGTGACAGGTTTCCGGCGCCTTTGCGTCCTGCACCTTCTGGAGAGCCCAGCCCCCGCCCTGACGCTCAGGTCCGGCGTTAGCAACCTGTTGACGAAGTCACGCGGCCCGGTTCTCCCGGTAGGGGCTCGAGCGGCGATCGCCCCCACCGGGAGGACTGGCCCCGCCCGAACCGCGCCCCTTCGGGGCGCTCATCGTTGCGTTTCATTCGGCATCCCGATGCCGGTTCTCCCGGTAGGGGCCCTCCCTCACGCGCCTTGTCGGCCGGGCGCCTCACCGCCAGTTCTCCCGGTGGGGGCCTCGGCGCTGCACGGGACTTCATCAACAGGCTGCCGGCTCCCGGGAGCACCCGCATGGACACGAAGAAGCCCACAGCCGTTGCCCAGGGCGCGCCGGTTGCCACCGCACAGGCCCGGCCCTACACTGGGGTCAAACAGCCCGTTGACAAAGTCCCGCGGCGTTCGAGCGGCGATGCATCCCGCCCGAACCGCACCCCTTTGGGGCGCTCATCGTTGCGTTTCATTCGGCATCCCGATGCCGGTTCTCCCGGTAGGGGCCCTCGCTCACGCGCCTTGTCGGCCGGGCGCCTCACCGCTCTCGGCGCTGCACGCGACTTTATCAACGGACTGTTAAGCCGCCCGCGCCGGTTCGACCCCCGATGACCTCATCCCCGAAGAAGCCGGAGCAGTCGTCGCCGACCCCGGCGCGGGCGCTTGCCGAGGCCCCGGTTCCACAGGATGGGCTGGGTCTGTGGCTCTACAGCGCGCTGGATTCCCAGCGGCTCGAAGCCCGCGAGGAGCGTCGGGACATGGAGGGGCGACTGAACGAGCGCTTCTCGGAACTCGGCGGCAAGGTCTCCTCCGTCGATCGCCGGCTCTCCGCCGTCGAACGCCAGGGGGCCGCGGTGGAAGGCCGGCTCTCCGCGGTGGAGACCGGGCTCGCCGAGCTTGGGAAGCGACTCGACAACCAGGGCGTCGAACTCCGAGGGCGCAGCGACAACCAGTTCGCCGAGCTTCGGGGTTACATCGACAGCCAGGTTTCCGAGCTCCGGGGTCACATCGACAGCCAGGTTTCCGAGCTCCGAGGTCACATTGACAGCCAGGTCTCCGAGCTCCGAAGTTACGTCGACAGCCAGATCGCCGAACTCAGGGCCGAGACCCGGGAAGGGTTCAAGGCGGTCAACGCCACCCTCAGCCAGATCTGCGCGAGGCTCGACCGCATGGAGGCGGCCTCGGCCGCCCGGGAGGAGCAACGGGAGCAGCGGCGACGCCTGCGCGCCTGGCTCGGTTCCGCGCTGATCGGCCTCCTCGGCGCGGGGCTCGTCGTACTGGGGCAGTTCCTGCTCCAGTGACCGGGGCGCCGTAGGCCCGGGCCCCGAGGCCCACCCCGCCACCACGCCGCCCGGCGGGAGCGGCGGCCCGCGGTCGTGCGGCGACGCCGCGCGGGGCCTCAGCGGGACGGGACGTCCACTTCGCCGCGGATGTCCCCGTAGCGGATCCGCGAGCGCTTCGTCCCGCGAACTGTGAGCCCTCCCTCGACATCGCGGACCTCGACGCCGCCGGAGCCGGCGTCCTCGATCCGGACCTCGCCACCGACTCCCTCGATCCCGATGCTCCCCGAGCCATCCTCTCCGACGAGCACGCTCCCGCCAACGACGCGGACGCGAACGCTCCCGCCCCGATCTTCGAGGCGCACATCGCCCCCCACGTCGGCGATGCGGACGCTTCCGGACCCGTCGTCAACGGTCACGCTGCCCTCCACCCCCTCGATCCGGAGGCCTCCCGAACCGTCCTCCACGGTCACATCGCCGGCGATCTGGCGGATCTCGAGGCTCCCCGAACCGTCCCGCACCTGCGCCTCCGCGGCCCGCTCGATCGTCAGCGACCCGGACCCGTCCTCGATGTCCACCGCCCCGACATCGGAGATCCGGACGGAGCCGGAACGGTCCTCCAGCCGGATCGCCGAGACGGCCGGAACACGGACATCGAGGTCGATCCGGGCGTAGTCCCGGTCCCACCAGCCGCCGTTCCGCTCGGGGACACGCGCCTCCAGCCGTCCGGATTCCAGCGTCACCGACAGATCTTCCAGGATCGCCTGGCTCGACGCGCACAGCGTCGCGGTCACGAGCACCTCATCCAGGTCCGCCTCGCCCCGGATCGCGACCGCCCCCGGGCCGCTCCGCACGAAGAGCGAGTCCGTCGCCGACTCCGAGAGACTCACGGTGTCCGTGGATTCGCAGCGGTCGCCGTCATAGGCGAGCGCCGTCCAGCCCGGCCCGTCTCCGTCGATGTGGACGACGCAGCCCGACGCCAGCGCCGCGCCGATCGCCAGAACCCCTCCCCGAACCCATCGGCCTGTCCCGTTTCCCGTGCTCGCTGTCATCGTGGTCCTCCAGGGGCCTCACCGCGCCAGCGGCGCTCGTCGCCCCTCCCACACAAACGACATCCCGGCGTCCACGGTTCCGGGACGGGGAGCATCCTCCCGTCTCCTTCCTATACTCAGAGCGTCTTGAACGCCCCGCCAAGGACCGCGCTCCGCCTCGCGGCGGCCTTCACGCTCGCGTTCCCCGCCGCCGCCGCCGCGCAGGGCTTCACCGACGTGACGGAAGAGGCCGGGATCCGCTTCGTCCACGACGCCGGAGATCAGGGCGATCTCTCCCTCCCCGAGATCACCGGGGCGGGCGGGGGATTCTTCGACGCCGACGGCGACGGCGATCTGGACATCTACCTGCTCCAGGGCGGACGACCCACCGACCCGCCGGGTCCCCGGCCGGGGGCCCCCGGAAACGCGCTCTATCTCCAGGGCCCGCCGGGCCGGTTCACCGACGCGAGCGAGGCCTCGGGAACGGCGGACACCGGCTACGGCATGGGGCTCGCCGCCGCCGACATCGATGGGGACGGGCTGACCGACCTGTTCGTCACGAACTACGGACCGGACCGCCTCTACCGGAGCCTCGGCGACGGACGCTTCGAGGACCACACCGACGCGGCGGGGGTCGCCGGCGAAGGCTGGTCTTCCTCCGCGGCGTTTTGCGACTACGACGCCGACGGCCGCCTCGACCTGTACGTGGCGCGCTACGTCCGGAACGACCCGGCGAAGGCCTGCACCCAGCAGGACGGGACGCGCGACTACTGCAGCCCGCAGGTCTTCCCCGGCGTCCACGACTACCTCTACCGGAATCTCGGCGGCGGGCGCTTCGAGGAGGTTTCGCTCGCCGCCGGCCTGCGCGCGGTCCACGCCCCCGGGCTCGGGGTGGTGTGCTCCGACTTCGACGGGGACGGCCGGCTCGACTTCTACGTCGCGAACGACGGGGAGGCGAACCAGCTCTGGCTGAACCAGGGCGACGGAACGTTCGTCGACGACGCCTTCCTCGCCGGGGTGGCGCTGAACGACGCCGGCCGACCCGAAGCCGGCATGGGGATCGCGCTGGGAGATCTCGACGGAGACCTCGATCTCGACCTCTTCATCACCCACGTCGCCGACGAGACGAACACGCTCTACCGGAGCGACGGCGGGGGCATGGGCCTGACGTTCGCCGACCGGACCGGCCCCTCCGGCCTCGGTCCCCCGAGCATGGCGATGACCGGATTCGGGGTGGCGTTCATCGATCTGGATCTGGATGGCGCCCTCGATCTGGTGGTCGCGAACGGGCGCGTCCAGCGGAAACCGGCCCTCCCCGGCGCCCTCGGGGACGCGTTCTGGCGCGACTTCGGCGAGCCGAACCAGATCTTCCACAACGCCGGCGTCGACGCCGGCGACGCGCGATTCACCGATATCGATTCCGCGGAGGACTTCGCGGCCCTGATCGAGGTCAGCCGCGGGCTGGCGATGGCCGACTACGACGAGGACGGCGACCTCGACCTGCTGGTGGCGAACGCCGAGGGGCCGGCCCGGCTCTTCCGCAACGACTTCGAGCGCGCCGGACGACCCCTCCGGGTCACACCAGTCGACGACGCGGGTCGACCGGCATTCCCCACCCGGATCACCGTGACGCTGTCGAACGGCCGCGAGGTGGTGCGCCTCGCCGACCCGGGCGGCAGCTACCTCGCGGCGAACGACGCGAGAGCCTTCTTCGCGGTCCCCGAAGGCGCCGAAGTAACCGGCCTCGCGGCCCTCTGGCCCGACGGATCGCGGGAGGAGTTTCCCGGAACCGACGAGGACGCGGTCACCCTGCGCCAGGGCGACGGAGGGCCACGATAGGGTGATGGCCCGCTCCCGCCGGTCCCGCTCCCCTCGCCGCTCCCCTCCCCCGGCTCAACGGCCAACAAACCGGACCGCCCGGCCCGCGCCCGACCCCACCCGGCCGCCGAAGGAGGCGCCGGAGCGTTCCGCGGCCGCGCAGATCGTCGTCGCGGTCCTCGCCGTCGCCCTGGTGGTGGGGGCGGTGGTTCTGGTCCCCCGGATCCTCGCGCCCGACCTCCCGGATCCGCCGGACCCGGATCTATCCGGCGCCGAGGCCGGAGTGGCCGAAGCGGTCCGTGACGCCCGCGAGGCGCTGCTGGACGACCTCGACTCCGCCGATCGGTGGTCAACCTACGGCGCCACGCTCCTCGTCCACGAGCTCCATGAAGAGGCGGCGACCGCCTATCGCGCGGCGGCCGCCCTCGACGACGAGGACTTCCGCTTTCCGTATCTGGAGGCCCGCGCGCTCTTCACGGTAGACCGGGAAGCGGCTGAAGCCGCGGCCCTCCGCGCCGCCGGACAGAACCCGACCTACGCGCCGGCGCACCTGCTGGCGGGCCAGCTCGCCGAGGACCGGGGCGATCCGGAGGCGGCGAAGGAGCGCTACCGGGCGGTCCTCGACCAGCCGGCCCGTCCGGCGCCGGCGAACGAGGCCGCCGCCCGTTTCCGGCTGGGACGCCTGCTCGCCGGCGAGGACAACCTGACCGAGGCGCTTCCGCTGCTGGAGCGGGCGGAAGCCCTCGCTCCCGACTCCGGAGCCATCGTCGCGGCGCTCGCCCGGGTCTACCGCCGCGCCGGGGACGGCGAGCGCGCCCGCGCGGCGGCGGAGCGGGCGCGCGGTCTGGAGCACGACCTGCTCATCTCGGACCCGCTGATGGACCAGGTGAACGCGCTCGCCCGGTCGGTCGTGGGGATGGAGCGGCGGGCCTTCGCCGCCGAAGCCGCCGGCCGCCCCCAGGTCGCGGAGCGCCTGCTGCGCGAGATGATCGAGGCGCGCCCGGGCGCCGCCGACCTCTACTACAACCTGGGGAACAACCTCTCCCGTCAGGGCCGCAACGACGAGGCGCTCGAAGCGTGGGCCAACGCCCTCGACCGGAACCCGGACCACGTCTCGGCGCTCGTGAACTCGAGCATCGTCCTCGCCCAGTCCGGGGAACTCGCCGAAGCCGAGCGGCGCTGCCGCCGGGTCCTCGACATCCAGCCGCGCCATCCGGGCGCGCTCTCGAGCCTCGGCAGCATCGCCGCGCTCGCCGGGCGGCGCGCAGAGGCGCTCCGCTGGTTCGAACAGGCGCTCGAAGAGGAGCCCGAACGCGCCGGAACCCACGACTCGATCGCCCAGGTGCTCGCGTCCGAGCGCCGGTTCGCCGAGGCGATCCGCCACTTCCGCATCGCGGTCGGCAAGGAGCCCTTCCGCGCCGACTACCGCCTCGGGCTCGCCGCCTCGCTCGCCTCCACCGGCGACTTCGAGGGCGCCTGGGAGACCGCCCGCGAGGGCGAACGCCTCGGCGCCCCGCTCCCCGAGGACTTCCTCGGCATGCTCCGCCGAGCGCTCCCGGAGCCGGCGCCCCGGTGAGCGCAACGGCGCCCCCGACATTCCGGCGGGCTCCGCCAGTTGGACACCGGCCGACCGGTCCGCATAAGATCGCTTCAATGTCTTGGATATTCGCTCCGGACGCATGGGGACGGGTCACGCGTCGGAGCCAGTAAGTCATTGACAGAGAGGACTTTGTATCCGGCGCTGAGCCGGGTACGGCGGTTGCTGCTTCGGCTTCCCGCCATGTATTCCCGCGAAGGAGGGACCATGAGAAAGACATTCCTCGCTTTCCTGCTCGTCGCGTTCGCCGTCCCGGCGCTCGCGCAGCAGCAGTACGGACGCCTCGAAGGCGCCGCGCGCGACGCGCAGGGGCTCGCCCTGCCCGGGGTGTCGGTCACCCTCTCGGGTGAAGCCATCATCGGGACCCGGAACGCCACCACCGACGTGGACGGCTCCTACCGGTTCCAGGCGCTCCCTCCGGGCGACTACCTGCTCCAGTTCGAGCTGAGCGGTTTCCAGACCGTGATCTTCGAGGACCTTCGGGTCGTCACCGGAGCGACCTTCTCGGTGGACGCCGACATGCAGCTCGCCACCGTCGCAGAGACGGTCACGGTGACCGGGGAGTCCCCGGTCGTGGACGTCAAGTCCACCGGCGTGGCGGCGACGTTCGACAAGACGCAGCTCGACGAGGTCCCGACGGCGACCGACATGTGGGCGGTGCTCCAGCAGAGTCCCGGCGTCCGCGTGCGCGGCTTCGACGTGGGCGGCTCGCACAAGAGCCAGCAGTCCATGTACGAGACGTTCGGCGTCCGCAGCCAGAACCGGGTGCTCTACGAGGGCGTGAACACGACCGAGGGCACCGGCTCCGCCGGCGGCTACTACGACTACTACGCGATGGAGGAGTTCCAGGTGTCGGCGCAGGGCGCGGACGTCGAGATGTCCACTCCCGGAGCGCAGATCCAGACCACCGTGAAGAGCGGCGGTAACGAGTTCTCCGGTCTCGAGAGCGGGGCCTGGAACCCCGCCGACCTGATCGCCGAGAACATCGACAGCGCGCTGGAGGCCCGGGACGCGACTCCCTCACCCGTGCTCCAGTTCTACGAGTTCCACATCGACCTCGGCGGCCCGATCGTCCGCGACAAGGCGTGGTTCTACGGCGCGTACAACAACTTCTACATCGACACGGTGATCTCCGGGCAGGACCCGTCGATCGCGACCGATGTGGGGGACTTCGACATCTTCACCGGCAAGGTGAACTACCAGGTCACCGAGCGGGACCAGTTCATCGGGTTCTCGACGTGGTCCTGGAAGCGCAAGCCGAACCGGTCCCTGTCGGTCCAGATCCCGGCGGAGTCGGTGCTCGCGCAGGACTACTGGATCTGGCTCCACAAGGCCGAGTGGCAGCGCGTCTGGAGCGATCGCCTTTACAGCAACATCATGATCGGCCACATGGGCACGACCTGGCCGATGGTGCCGAAGGCCGATCCGGTCAACGGGAACGAACCGCGGATCGATCTCTCCACGAACGTGCGCTCCGGCGCCGGGTGGCAGCCGTTCACCCGGAACCGCTGGAAGCCGCAGAGCACGGGTCAGTTCAACTACTACGTGCCGATCGGCAACACCAGCCACGACTTCAAGTTCGGTTGGGACTGGCAGATCGACTCAGAGCTCTCCGGGTGGAACACGAACTCGGGCGGCATCCGCTACCTCGATGACCCGGGCCAGGGGCGGCCACTGGACGTCCACCATGTCTTCCTCGCGGGAGTCCCGAACCTCGTGGACAACCGGAACACGCACATGGACTTCTTCGCGCAGGACGTCTGGACCGTCAACGACCGGCTGACGCTGATGGCGGGCTTCCGGGTCGGAAGCCAGATCCTGAGCTTCCTCGAGTCGGACAACTCGCCGGGTAGCGCCTGTCAGGATGTCCTCCAGTGCCAGTTCGAACTCCCGTCCGACCAGAGCCAGATTCTGGGGGATGTCTTCGGCGCCGGCGGAGTGACCCCGGGCGACACGGTGTTCACCCACTGGAACGTCGCGCCGCGCGTCGGTCTTACCTATGACCTCACCGGCGAAGGCACGACGGTCTTCAAGACCTACTTCGGCCGCTACTACTCGAACGTCGGGACCGGGCTCGGTTCGGCGAACCCCGGCGGGCAGCCAAGCGCCCGCTACGAGTTCCTCGACCAGAACCAGAACGGGATCCTCGACAGTTCCGCGGAACTGGGACAGCAGCTCTCCTTTGTCGCCGGCGCCGGGTCGGGAAGCACGACGCCGATCGACCCGAACTGGTCGCTCCCCTGGGCCGACGAGCTCAGCGCTTCGCTGGAGCACGAGCTGACCGCCGACCTCGGAGCGCGCGCCTCCTACGTCTACAAGCGGATGCGGAACACCTGGAGCAACTACGACCAGGTCGACGCCCTGAACCGGAACACGCCGCTCACGATCCCAACGTGCGACGGATGCCCGGCGGGCTTCGAGCGTTCCTTCAACCTGCTGCTCTATCCGGAGAACCTCGTCGGACAGACCGAGAACCTGACGACGAACCATCCGGCTGGCGAGAGCGACATGGACTTCCACACCGTTTCGCTCGCGCTGAACAAGCGGTTCCGGAACAACTTCTTCTACAACGTCTACTTCGACTACCAGTGGCGGTCCGAGCCCCGGAGCCCCGGCACCTCGGCGACGGCCTGGGACGCGACGAGCCCACTTTCGTCGGATCCCACCGCCCAGGGCTGGTTCATCGACTACGACCAGGACATCCCGACGGTCCAGGACACCACGACTTACCAGTTGAAGGCGTCCGCCCGCTACGTCCTGCCGTATGAGATCGCCGTCGCAGGAACGTATCGCTACATCAGCGGCTGGAACTACGCCCCGATCCACCGGAACAGCGTCTACGACGGCCGCGTGACGGTGTATTCGTGGCTCGGCCTGATGAGCGAAAACCGCTCCGACAACGTGACGGTCGTCGACTTCCGGGCCGACAAGACCTTCGCGATGGGCGACACCATGAATCTCCAGGTCATGGTGGATCTGTTCAACGCGCTGAATGCGAACACGATCGTGAACTTCCAGTTGCTCGACTCCGTCCAGCCCTATCAACGGGTTGTCGAGTACCTCAAGGGACGAACCGTGGGGCTCTCGGCGAGGTTGACGTTCTGACCTTCTGAGAGCGGTCCCGAACCCCGCGGGCCCGTCGGTTCCTTCGGGAGCCGGCGGGCCCGTTTCCTTGTCAGGCAGCCGGCGGTATCGTTGAGCCGGTGGTCACCGTCGTCCGGAAGCTCGGACCTCTCGCCGGGCTGCTCCTGCTGAGCTGTGGAGGAGCATCGGAAGCGCCCGCGCCGACCGGGCCGCCCTCCTCCGCGCCTCCCCGCGCTCCGCTGCTTTCTCCAGACGCCGTGGTCGGCGCCGAGACCTGCGGCGCCTGCCACGCCGACATCACCGCCGCCCAGGCGGAGCACCCGATGGCGCGGACGGCGGCCGTGGTCTCCCCGGCGTCGGCGGACCGCTGGTTCTCGGATGACATGCTCGCCCGGGCGTTCCACTGGCCGGAAGACCTCGGGTCACGCCCGGGGTACCAGATGGGCGCCGACGGCGTCCGCTTCACCGCGCCCGGCGCCGATCCTCCGGACGTCCCGGTGGACGCCGTCTTCGGCTCGGGGCTCCGCGGCCTGACGCCGGTCTCGTTCGCCCCGGAGGGCAGGCTGCGCGAACTCCGACTCTCGTTCTCGCGCGCCCGCGAAGGCTGGATCCCGACGCCCGGCGGGGAAGACGACCCCGACCCCTTCGGTGACCTCGACAGCCCGGAGGCCTCCGCCAACTGTCTCGGGTGTCACACCACGGCGCTGGCGTGGGACGCCGAGGGACGCTTCGACCCGCACCGCGCCGTCCTCGGCGTCTCGTGCGAGCGGTGCCACGGTCCGGGGGAGCCGCATCTCGCCGCGCAGTCCGCCGGGGAGAGCGGCGGCATCTTCCATCCCGGACGGCTCGCCCCGAGGGAGCAGGTCGCGTTCTGCGGCCAGTGCCACCGCCAGCCCACCGACTTCGAGCCGCAGACGATCCTCGCCCGCGACCCCGGCCTCGCCCGCCACGCCGGGGCGAGCCTCATGATGAGCGCCTGCTTCCGCGAGTCGCCCGCGGAGGCCGCCATCACCTGCAGCGAGTGCCACGATCCCCACCGACCGGATCCGGCCACTCCGGAGCGGACGCGAGGGGTCTGCCTGCGCTGCCACCAGACGCCGGAGAGCCTCCACCAGACGGGCGCCGTCCCGCCCGACGGAGGCGACTGCGCAAGCTGCCATCTCCCGACCGAACAGGACGCCTTCCACGGGACGCCGTTCACGGACCACTGGATCCGGAACCCCGAGGACGCCGCGCCGTCACCGGCGTCGGCAAGGGGCCGGAGCGACCTCGCCTGGCTCGAGACGCTCTACGAAGGGCGCGTCGTCGAGGAGAACCCGCCCGAGAAGGCGGCGCAGCTCCGCACCGGTCTCGCGGAGCTCCTCCACCTTCGGGGCGCGAGGGAGAGGTCCCGCGCGCTTCTCGCCGAAGCCGTCGCGCTGGGCCCTGCCTACGAGACCCGGGTGAAAGCTGGCGCCCTGTTCCGCGACGGAGGCGACGCCGCGAGCGCGCTCGCCGCCTTCCGCGCCGCCGCGGAGCAGCGCCCCGACAAGCCCCACGCGTTCTACGAGCTCGGCGACCTCCTGAGCGAAATGGGCGACTTCGCCGGCGCGGTCGCGCCCCTCACGACCGCCGCGCGCCTCAGCCCGGAGTCCGCCGGGGTACGCGCCGCTCTCGGAAGCGCGCTTCTCGGATCCGGCCGCCCGGAGGAGGCGGTCAGCGCGCTGGAAGCGGCGCTGGCCATCGACCCGGATGAGCCAGCCGCCCTCGGACCGCTCGTGGCCGTCCTGGCCGCCCACCCGCGTCGCGACCTGCGCGATCCCGTTGAAGCCGTCCGGCTCGCCGAGCGGCTGGCTTCGCGATTCGGTTTCAGCGAGCCTCGCTCGCTCGACCTCCTGGGAGCGGCCTACGCCGCCGCCGGAGACTTCGCGAGCGCGGTCCGGGCGGCGGAGCGCGCCGCCGAACTCGCCAGTCCGGAGAACCCCGCCGACCAGGCGAGGATCCGGGACCGGCTCGCGCTCTACCGCTCCGGGCGAGCCTGGGTGGGGCCGATCCCGTAGCGACGCTCAGCGCCCGCCGGCGAGAACCGGCCGGCGCGGCCAGTCCCTCCGGGGCGATCACGCGCCGGCGGATGCGCTACTCGTGCGGGTGTTGGTGGTGCGCCGCCTGCTCGTAGTGCTCCCGCAGCAGGTCCCCGCCGAAGTCGTCGTTCAGGTCGCGCCACACCGAGTGGACGTGGTTCGCGTCGTTCTGGGTGTTGTCGTACTCGATGAGGAAGTCGGGGGAGTGAACGCGGTAGTAGTGGCGCGCGCCGACCTCCATGGGGCCCGCCCAGGCGAAGAAGAGCTCGTCGTCGGAGCCATCCGCGACGCGCTTCGTCCACCGGCTTGCCGCCTCTTCGTCCATGTTCCCGACGTACTCCTGGATCAGGCGGTCGAGCTGCGCGCGCTGGGCAGCGTTCAGCGCCGAGGCGGCAATCCCCTCGAAGGGGAGGGAGGCCTCCCGTTCGGCGCCGGTGATGATGTCGTCGTAGGCGTCGCTCGCGATCACCGCCGTCTTCCGCTGGTCGGCCGAGAGCATCGTGACGAGGGTCCGGGCGAGGTCCTCCTCCGCGCCCAGCACCCGCAGCCCCGCCTTGGGCCCCTCGCGCACTGTGGCCGGATTGGCGCCGAGGAAGGCGGGCCCAACGACGACTTCGCCGCCGCCGGGAGAAGAGACGTTGATCGAGAGGTGGTGCCCCTCGAACCGCCACGCCCAGGGAGCCTCCGCCGACGGCGAACCGAAGATCGTCACGTAGTAGTCCTCGGGGTCGCGTCGCTCTTCGCGTCCCTCCATGATCCCGAGGACGCGCTCGAGTTCGATCACGGCGTTGGCCTTCAGGTAGCCCTGCGTACTGAGCGCCGCCTTGAGCAGGTGGTGGGCCGCGGTGCGCTGTTCGAGGGTCATCGCCTTGAGCGGCATCCCGTTGCGCTGGCGCGGGACGAAGTGCCAGTTGTGGCGCTCCGCATCGTCGAGCCCATAGACCGCCCGGTCCCGGGACCCGTCGTCCAGCGTCGCGAGGAACCCCCGGGCGGCGCCCGCCACCCGGTCAGCCGAACCCGAGACCGCGGCGACCACGACGCCGCCCAGCGCCGAAGCAGCGACAACCAGCAGGACGAACCCGGCGACCCCGCGCCGGGATGAAGTCGATCTCCTCATGATGCGTCTCCTCGATCGGGGTTGTGATCGGTGGCGGAACCGCCACGACCGCCAACCCTACCGGAACCGCGGGTCGCTCGGTCGGACCGCAAGACCGTGACCAACAGGCGCTCCCCGACGAAGTTCAGGTCCCGTTGAAGGAAATGGCGACTTCGGGAGTAGTACCTTGGTAGAGATGATCGTGATCGCGTTCTTCATTCCGGCGCTCGTCATCGCGCTGTCGGTTCCGCTGATCCTGGGCAAGATCCCGCCCAACAACGCCTACGGGTTGCGGACCACACGGACCCTGGACTCTCCCGAGATCTGGTATCCGGCCAACCGGGCCGCGGGGTGGTTCATGTCGGGCGCCGGCGTTCTGATCATCGCCGTCAGCCTGGGCCTCCTTGGGCTCGCCCCCGAGTGGACTACGACGCGGATCGGTTCCGGCGCGTGGGTGGTGTACGCCAACGCCATCCCGCTGGGGATCGCCATCGCGGCGTCCTTCCTCTATCTCAGGCGGCTGGGCGCGCGCGAGGCTGCGGACCCCTCCGACTCCGCCGCCGGGGGCGCGTCCGAGGGGCAGACCTCCCGGAGCGGGATGCAGCTCGCGGTCCCCTTCCTGGTCCCGGCCCTTATGCTGCCGCTGGCGATCCTCCTGATCGTGGGCGCGGTCCCGCTCAACGAGACGGTCGGCTTTCGGACGGCGGCGACGCTGGCGGATCCCGACGTCTGGTTCCCGGCGAACCGCGCGGCGGGGTGGTTCTTGCTGATTGCGGCCGCGCTGTCCATCGGCCTCAGCCTGACCGTGCTGCGCCGCTTCCCGCAGTGGTCCGCGAGCCGGAAGTTCTCGTGGATGTTGGGCGGCGGCCTGGTCCTGCCCCTGATGGCCGCCCTCGGATCCTTCCTCTTCCTCGCCCGGCTCTGAGACGCGCGCGGCGCGGTGAGGGGCCTGCGCCCCTGACGGGCGACCCCGGTCGGCGGCGCGCTCGAGGCGACAGGTACACTCTTTCGAAGGCCGCGAGCGACTCCTGAATCGTCCGGACTTCCCCGGCGAACGGTCGCCAGCGCGGCGCCATGGACCCTTTTCCGGGAGCGACAGACGATGACCAGACTGAGAGCCCTTCTCGCCGTGAGCGGCCTCGCCGCCCTGCTGATCGGGTGCGGCGCCCCGCCCGCCACGGAAGACGCGGCCGCCGCAGGCAACCCGGACTTCGTGGTCCGGGATCTCCCGAACCCGAATCCGGTCGTCATCACCCAGTGGGCCGACCTCCCTGACGGGCGGACCTGGGGTTCGACGGCTGGCGTTGACATCGGGCCGGACGGCCACGTGTGGGTCTACGACCGCTGCGGAGCGAACGCGCTGGCCGGCGGCTGCGAAGAGAACCCGGACGTGAACCCGGTCCTGAAGTACGACCGGCACACCGGCGAGGTTCTCGCCGAGTTCGGCGCGGGCCTCTTCGTGCTTCCCCACGGTCTCCATGTGGACGATGACGGGAACGTCTGGGTAACCGACTCCCAGGGCAACAAGTCCGGCACCAAGGGCCACCAGGTCATCAAGTTCACCCCCGAGGGGGAGATCCTCATGCGGCTCGGCGTCGCCGGGCAGCCCGGAACCGGTCCCGGGCAGCTCTACGAGCCGTGCGACGTGATCACCGCGCCGAACGGGGACATCTTCGTCTCCGACGGCCACAGCGGCCAGAACCCGGATCCTCCCGAGGACCGCACCGGGCGCATCCTGAAGTACGACAGCGAAGGCAACTTCATCATGGAGTGGGGCGTCATCGGGTTCCGGCCGGGCCAGTTCCGCACCCCGCACGCGCTGGAGATGGACTCCCAGGGGCGGCTGTTCGTCGCGGACCGCGGCAACCACCGCATCCAGATCTTCGACCAGGACGGGAACCTCCTCGACATCTATTACCAGCAGGGGCGGATCAGCGGGATGTACATCACCGACGACGACATGCTCTACACGATCGACTCCGAATCCACCCCCACGAACCACTACGGCTGGCTCAACGGTGTCCGCATCGGCCCCGCGGGCGAGGACGCGGTGACCGCCTTCATCCCACCCCACTACCCCACCGAGGGACGAGTCCTCCAGGGCCTCGCGGGCGAGGGGGTCGCGGTGGACGCGGACGGCAACGTCTTCGTGGCCGAGGGGCCGGCGTCCCGGCCCTTCGCCGGAGGCGGCCTCACCAAGTACGAGCGCGCCCAGGACTGACGCCGGAGACGAGCCGAACGATGGCGATCCCCCCCGGCGAACCCGACCGGGGGAAGAGGGGGCGGCGTCGGGCCCGAGCCGGGCGGACCGCGACCCGCCGGCGTCCTCCTGCGGACAGCCGGCGGACCGGGCGCCGACCGCCCGCCGAGGTCGAATCATCGAGCAATACCTCGATGAGCTCGAGCGGCTGGGGATCGACTCCCCCCCGGCCGTCGAAGGGCCGTTCCGGCCCGGCCCGGTGACTCGCCGGCCGGGAGGGCTTCGACGGTTCCTCGACAAGCGGGCGGAGTAAGGGCCGGCTCGACCAGTTCTTCCTGTTCCGCTCCGTCACTCCCGGCGACGGGGTGCGGAGCCGTATTGATTCAGGGTGATGCGATGATCCATCCCTTCGGCTCACGCTCAGGGTCGCCGAGAATGTCCTGCTGGAACTGAAGCGGCGCGCCCGCGAACGGAAACTCTCGCTCAGCGAGGTCGCGAAGGAGTCGCTGCGGGCCGGCCTCGCCCAGGGAGTCCGCGCCGGAAGTCCGCGCCCCTACCGCCAGCGGGTCTTCGACCTTGGCGAACCGCTGGTCGACCTCGACCATCCGCTCCGTCTCGTCGCAGATCTCGAGGACGAAGCGGCGGCGACGAACCTCAACGACGGAACCTGACCGTCGGTCGATCCGGAGACTCGCGTCCGTCAGGTAGCCGAACTCTGGGAGTGAGGCGCTCCGGCGACTCTCACAGAACCGCGCGGTCTGGCCCTTACGGCCTCACACGGATCAAAAGAGACCCCGAACAGGCGGAAGGCCCGCCGCCCCGAAGGGCGACGGGCCTTGGTTTGCCCTGGGATTCGGGATCCCTAGAAGGTCAAGCGGGCGCTAAGGCCGATCGTGCGGCCCTGGATCCACTCGATCGTTTCGCGGTAGCTGCCGCCGGCAAACATCCGGAAGTTCGTCTCGGACGCGTTGTTCAGCGCGTTGAAGATGTCCACCATGAACTGAATCTCCGCGGTATCACCAAGAGCGACCGCCTTGTCCACGCGGAAGTCCAGGATGGAGACCGTGTCGGAACGACGATTGTCCAGGTTGTCGAGGAAGATCGTCTGGGTGCCGACGTTTCCGATGTTGAGCCTCAGAAGCGGGGCCCAAGGAAATCCACTGACATGGCGCAGCGTTCCGGCCACTCCAACGTCATACGGCATGACGTAGCGAGCCGCCGCCTTGAATTGCCAGTTCGTGACAGTCTGGAGCAACGGGATGAAGCCGTACTGGTACGTCCAGCCGACTCCCACCGGGTCCGTCGTCAGAGGGCTCTGGGTCTGGCCAGGCGTGCGACCCTCGTGTCGCCACTGATAGTCGAAGTAGGCGTTCCAGAAGAAGTTGTTCCGGAAGCGCCGGTTCACGCCCAGCGAAACCGTGGTCCAGTTGAAGTCCGCTTCTCCGTCGGGGACGTTCGTCGCCAGGTTTTCGCTGGTCGGAGCGCCGTCCGGAAGGTCGTAGACCGTCAGCGTCGTTCCGGCGAGACCGTCGGGGCAGGTAGCCGGGCAGGGCACCTGCTTGGCGTTCGTCAGCGTCCCGATGCGCGCGATGTTGAGGTTGCCCCAGGCGCCGGTCTGGCGCTTGTGGACCAGCGAGGCGCGCAGGCCGAGGTCGCTGCCGACCTGGTGCTCCAACGAACCACTGATCTCGTCCACGTACGGCTGCGACGTGTTCGGGTCGACGGGGCTGCCAACGGGCGGCTGAGTGAAGTCCTCTCCCAGGCCGGCGCCAGTGCTGCCGGTGAGCCGGGCGCCCAGTTCGCTTACGCCATCAAAGAGACCGTTCTCGTTCTGGTCGAGGAAACTGTACCGAACGAACTTGTTGCCTCCGGGATTGGAGAAGTCCCAGCCGCTGTTCATGTTGTGGTAGTAGCGGCCCCAGTAGCCCTTGAAGACCGACCGGCCTTCGCCGGTCACGTCATAGGTGAAGCCGAGGCGAGGCGCCAGGTTCCACCAACTGATGACGTTGCTTTCCGCCGGGATCTCGGCGCCAGGTCCGAAGAGCTGCGGCAGCGCTCCGGCGACGTTGGCGTCGATGTCGGCGATCTCGCGAATGCAGCCCACCACGTCAGGGCAGGTTCCGCCCGGCGTGTTGTTCGACCCGAGGTAACCGATCCGCTGGCTGCCGAAGCGCACGCCGGCGTTCACGGTGAGGCGGTCCGTCAGCGTCCACACGTCCTGGAAGTAGAAGTCGATGTGGGTGTTCCGGTCATGGTTGAAGTTCGGGACACTGTGGAACTCGATTTCGCTGACGTTGAACGGCCGCGCCGGATCCAGACCGCTGTGGTCCCGATAGCGGACGGCTCCTGAGTTGGAGTTCCAGCCAAACTGCTCCTCGTCGATCTGCATGTCCCAGCCGAACTTGAAGTCGTGGCTTCCGCTCTCGGTAGGCAGGTAGTAGTTGAACTGGCCGGTCGTGTGCGGCTTCCAGCGATTGAAGGTGAACGGCTGCCAGCCCGCGCCGGACCACTGATCGCTGTCGAGGTCGATGCGTGGCGGGTTCGTCGCCGGGTCGACCGCCGGCGTCATCGGCCAGCCGAACCCGAAGTGGTTCACCTGGATGTTGCTGTAGAGCCGATCGCTCCAGACCCGCTGCCACTCGGCCTTGTGGAGCCAGGACCAGGAGTCCTGGGCCAGGATCGACTCGGCCGGACGGTTCGCGGAGAGTCCACGGAACGGCTTCTGCTTCAGCGACCAGTGGTGGAAAGTGATGAACTGGTCCCGGTCAGTGAGCTGCCAGTTCACCTTGGCGGTGAACATGTCGAAGTCACCCAGATCCGTGCCGTCTTCCGCAGGCTGGCCGGAGATGATCCGGTCGATGACGAAGCGGTTGTAGGCCGCGTAGAACCACGCCTTGTCCCGTACGATCGGGCCGCCGAGATCGAGGTGGTACTCATAAAACTCGATGACCGGCGCCGAAGTGCCGCCGCGGCTCTCCAGATCCGACGTGATGTTGTCGACGATCCACGCCTCGGGCTCGTAGGCGAGGTGCTCGGTTCCGGAGAAGTCGTTTCCTCCGCTCTTCCACACCGCGTTCACGGTCGCGCCCGGCGTGTTCGACTCGACGTCCGCGCCCTGCGCCGACACCTGGAACTCACCGATCGCGTAGAAGTCGTAGTAGCCGCCGGCTCCGCCGGTGCCCTCGGTCGTGTTCACACCATCGTTGATGATGCGGTTCTGACCGCGGACGCCGAAGGTCTCGTAGCCGGACTGCTGGCTCTTGTGGGATCCGCCCACATCGTAGCCGCGCATCCGGACGCCGGGGCTCTGCTGCAGCACCGCCCACATGTCGGTCGCGGAGGGAACGTCCTCGAGCTGGGTCGTGTCGAACGTGGCCGACACGCCGGTTGTCTTGACGTCCACGACCGGCGATTCACCGGTCACGGTCACCGTCTCGGCGACGGTGGCGATGTCCATCGAGGCGTTGATCTCGAACGTCGAGCCACCGACCACGGTGACATCCTCGAACACGACGGTCTGGAAGCCGCCGAGCTCGAACGTCAGGTTGTAACTCCCGCCGACGAGCTGCGCGAACCGGTAGGAACCGTCAACGTCGGTGACGGCCGTCCGGGGCGCAACGAGCTCCGCCGACTCCAGGGTGACGGTCACCCCGGGGAGGACGAGACCCTGGGCGTCGCTGGCGGCGCCTTCGAGTCGCCCGTAGATCTGCTGACTGAAGGCCGAAGCCGGCCAGGCCAGCAGCACGGTAAACAGGATGAGTTTTCTCATGCTTGCTGATGCTCCTTTGAGCGATGAGGAAAGTGGATCGCCGGTCCCCCGGGCGAGACGCCCCAGGAACCGGATCGATGGGTGATCCGCTTCAGGCAGCAACGTCCGGACCAAGCCGATGCGGGCGCTGCCGAAGAGTGATCACGCCTTCCAAGTCGTTGATTTCCCGCGATTTGTCCGGACCGCCGATCCGATGGCTCCTCAGGAAACCCTTGGGAACTTCGGTTTTTTGAACCCGGACCGCGTAGTATCTTGAATTCCGCGGGCTCGAGTCAACCGGCTGTGCAGGCCCATCCCGTTTGGCGGTCGGGGCGGCGTCCGGGCCGGGATGGGGGCGGCGCCGTGGGGGCCCCGGCGCCGTCCCGCGGGCGTGGAGGCGTCGGAGGGCTGCGATAGGCCGTTCGCGGGGCCCATCCGAACGGGGTGGGGCCGGCCCGGAAGTCCGGCCCGGCCCCAATGCCGGAGCAGACTGGACTTCCCGACCCCTCAGAAAGTGTCGGGGCGGCGGCGGGGGAGGACGACGGTGGGGCGCGTCGTCTCCAGGTGGATGACCACGTCGAAGTGGTCGGCGAGCGGCCGCTCCCACCAGTACCGGTCCGAGAGGTCCGCGTTGAAGCAGGCTCCGATGCTGCGCATCTGCCGGGAGCCCGCGAGCCAGGTCGTTGCCGGGTTCTCCGGATTCCGGCCCCTCAGGTCCAGCACGAAGCGCGGCGCCGCCGCCGTGGAGAAGTAGTGCTCGTAGGAGCCCTCGACCACCGGATCCAGATCCCAGGCGCCAAGCGCGCCGCAACCGCCGTCCTCGAACTGCCGAGCCGCCGTGACCCGGCCCTGCTCATGGGTGAACCCCACGATCACCATGTCGGCCCCGTACTCCTTCCGCAGGTGGAAACCCTGGGCTCCGGCCGGACCATACTCACGCAGATTGGCGACATGGTTGTTGTGGGCCCACAGCACCATGCGGCTGCCGGGACCCTGCTGGCGATGGATCCAGGCGGTGTTCTCGGCCATCGACTCGTCCCGGCTCTGGAGTCCTGACGTCATGAGGTGAAACTGGAACGCGACCCGGAGACTCTGCAGCGCGACATCGAACGCCTCCCGGCCACGCACAGCGACGTAGGCCGCCTCGTTCGACTCGAGAACGGACCGCACACCGTCCAGCGACACCCCGCAGTCGGTGCGGTAGGTGTCCACGAGTTCGCCGTAGCGGGGGCTCGGGGCGATTCCGTCCGGGCCGTTGGCATAGCGATCCAGACACTCCATCCCCTCGGTGACCTCGTCGAGGCGCGACGGGTCCACGGACGCAACGTACTCGCGGACGTTGTGGAGAGCCATCCCGGGGAACTGCATGTCGAACCCGTGGAACCCGATGTCCCCGCCGGCCTCGTTGTGGTCCCGCATCCACTCAATCATCTCGAGGACCGATTCGGTGTTCCAGGTCCAGAAATAGAGCGCGGAGAGGAGCACCTCCGGGTCGCCCTCTCCCGTCCGGACGTAGTGATCCAAGCGCCGCGACTCGGGCCAGGTCGCCTCGATGGCGAACGTGTCGAACCCCATCTCCTCGACCAGGAACCGGAGGATCCGGGCCTTCATCTCGAAGAAGTCGCGCGTGCCGTGCGTTCCGTCGCCGAGCGAGACGACGGTGGCGTCGCCAACGACATCGCGCAGAAACTCGAGGTCGTCATGCGGCAGGGACAGGTGGACGCCCTCCAGGGGGTGGGCGTTCGCGTCGATCCACTCGGTCGCGACCGCCGGTACTTCGTAGACCACGGGCAGGGGAGGCGGGACCATGAAGTCGGGCCCGTCGCCGCAGCCAGCGAACGCCAGGAGCGCAACGCCGAACGCTGTCGCCGACGCTCGCTTCGGACCGAGGCATCGGGAGTGTGTCTCTCTCATCCGGGCAGCTCGGGAGACGCCGTCTTCACGCCCGAGCGCAGCTGGGAGTGTATGAAGGCGACGGGCAACCCCGCCATCGACCTCTCCGCAAGCCCGGCCACAAGCTCCGTTACGTCTTCCGGCCACCGTTGCGAAAGATCGGACGCCAGCAGGGTCTGTGGACAGCTCCGCACAAGTTCGGACACATCAACATATACTGAGTGATTATCACTCACCATATGTCGGATCACCCGCTTCCCCGACTTGCGGCCGGTCCCCTCGCGACCCATCTGGCGGAGGCTCCGGTCGTCGTCGTCACCGGCGCCCGTCAGACCGGCAAGACGACGCTGGTGCGGGAGCTCATGCCGGAGGGCCGGCAGTACTTCACCTTCGACGATCTGGACGCCGTGGAAGCGGCGCAACGGGATCCGGGCCAGCTCCTGCGCGCTGCCGAGGCCGTGACGCTGGACGAGGTCCAGCGCTACCCCGAGGTCCTCTCGGCGGTGAAGCGCATCGTGGACGACTCGCGCCGGCCCGGTCGCTTCCTGCTGACCGGCTCCGCCAACCTGCTCCTCATGCGCCGCGTCTCTGAAACGCTGGCCGGGCGCGCCGCCTGGCTGAACCTCTGGCCCATGACCCGCAGCGAGCAGCTCGGGAAGGGTCGTTGTGGGCTGTGGGGTGACCTGTTGGCGGCGCCCCCATCCGACTGGCCGGAGGCGCTCGCCTCGCGGCCTGATGAGCCGGAGGACTGGAAGGAGCTCGCGCGGCGCGGCGGGTTCCCGGTCCCGGCGCTCACGCGCCGAGCGGAGGCCTCCCGCTGGCGGTGGTTCGACGGCTACGTGCGGACCTATCTGGAGCGGGATCTGCAGACCCAGGCGCGCATCACCGCGCTCCCCGACTTCCGCCGGGTCATGCGGACGGCGGCGGCGCGTCTCGGCGGACTCGTGAATCAGACGGAAATCGGCCGCGACGCCGCGCTTCCGCAACAGACGGTGGGCCGTTACCTGAACCTGCTGGAGGTCTCCTGCCTCCTGGTTCGGCTGCCCGCCTACGCGGTCAACCGCACGAAACGGATCATCAAGGCGCCCAAACTCTACTGGGCGGACACCGGGCTGGCGCTCCATCTGGCGGGCGACCCGAAACCGGAGGGAGCGCATCTCGAGAACCTCGTGCTCCACGACCTGCTGGTCTTTCGCGACAGCCGCTTCGGGCGGACCGGGGTCTTCCACTGGCGCACGGCGCAGGGCGCCGAAGTGGACTTCGTGGTCGAGGCGGGAGATCAGCTCCTGCCGGTCGAGGTCAAGGCGACGCGGAGGCCGCGACTCCGCGACGCCCGACACCTGTTGACGTTCGCCGGCGAGTACGGGGCGGCTGTTCCGGCTGGTCTGCTTCTCCACACCGGAGACGAGACCGGATGGATCGCGCCCGGCGTGCTGGCCGCGCCCTGGTGGCGGGTCCTGTAGCCGACCCACAGCGAAAGGAACCTCGCCCCGGACGGTTCCGTCCCTGGTCGCGCGGAGGACCGGCGCGGGGCGGCCCATAGACTTCTCCGGCCGTGGAAGCTCCCCTGCCCTTCCGGACCGCCGGCTCGGCGCTCGCCGCGAACCCGCTCCGGACGGCTCTGGCGCTGACCGGGCTGGTCATCGGGGTGGCGTCGGTCATCACGATGGCGGCGCTCGGGACCGGCGCGCGGGCGGCCGTCGCCGACGATGTGCGCTCGGCGGGCACGAACATCATCGTGGTCCGCGCCGGGAACTACATCCGCGGCGGCGACGCCGTGAACATCCCCTCGGGGTTCGGGCGGGCCGACACGCTCACCGTGGGCGACGCCGAAGCCCTCCGCGGGATCGCCGACGTGGCGAGAGTCAGTCCGGTCGTGGAGGACCGGGCGGCGGTCGCCTCGCGGTTCGGAAGCGGCTTCGCCCCGGTGCACGGCATCTCGGAAGACGGGGCGGTGATCCATCAGGTCCGCTTCCTCGACGGCGAGAACTTTTCGGCCGGGGATGTGACGGGCCGGCGTCCGGTGGCGCTGCTTTCCGGTCCGGCGGAGCAGGATGTGTTCCCCGGCGGGTCGGGGGTGGGGGAGACCGTCGTGATCCGGGACACCGAGTTCGAGGTCGTGGGCGTTTACCAGTCGGCCGACCGGAGACTCGCCGAGGCGGTCCTCGTTCCCTACACGGTGCTCCAGCCGCTGGTCGGACGCGACTACCTCCAGGCGATCGTGATCTCCACCGAACGGGCGGGGGACGCTTCGCGGGTGGCGCGTGACGTGACGAACGTCCTGCGGGAGCGGCACGAACTGACCCGGGCGGCGCCGCCCGCCGAATCCGCCGCGCCGCATGCCTTCCGGCGCGGGACGCGCCTCCCGGATGACTTCGTGGTCCGCACTCAGGCCACCGCGGCGCTGACCCAGGGGCTCTACACGACCGCCGCGGCCTTCGTGCTGGCCTCGATGCCGAAGCTGGATGAAGTGACCTCGGAGGAGATGGTCGGCACCCTGAACCGCGCCACGTCCACGATGACGCTGCTGCTGGGAGCGCTCGCCGGAGTCTCGCTCATGGTCGGGGGAGTCGGCATCATGAACGTCATGCTGCTGGCGGTGACCGAACGGACCCGCGAGATCGGGCTCCGGCTCGCGGTGGGCGCGCGCCGCCGCGACGTGCTGTGGCAGTTCCTCGCCGAGGCCGTCGGGCTCGCCATCCTCGGCGGGCTCTTCGGCGTCGCGCTCGGCGGGGTGTCGTCCGCGGTCGTGGAGGGCCTCTTCGGCTGGCGGACGGTCATCCCGCCGGAGGCGCTCGCCGCCGGCGCGGCGCTCGCGCTCGGGGTGGGGGTTTTCTTCGGGTGGTACCCGGCGCGCCGGGCCTCGCGGCTCGACCCGATCGTGTCGCTCCGCTCGGAGTAGGAGAGGTCGGCCCCCGCGTCAGATCCCGGCGCGCGCCAGGCGGGAGCGCCCCGTTCCCGACCCGCCGCCCGCGGCGACTTCGAGCGCAGCCTCCCGGGACTCGCAGATCGCGATGATCTGATCGAAACCGCTGATCCGGAACACTTCTTCGACGTGCGCCTTCATCGAGCACAGGACGAGCGATCCGCCGCTCTCCTCGAGCGCCCTCGCCGCCATCAGGAGGACCCGCATCCCCGCGCTGCTGATGAAGTCGAGGCCGCTGAAGTCCACCACCAGCCGCTTCTCGCCGCCGCCCACCTGCTCCATGACGACAGTTTCGAAGGGGCGGCTGCTACCGCTGTCGAGCCGTCCGGTCGGGGACAGCACGAGCGTGTCTCCGCTGCGCTCCTGGGTGACTTCCATGCTCATCGACTGCGTTCCTCCGGTCCGAAGGCCGGCGCGACCGGAGGAGACTCCGGGGGCGGCGGGAGGCGGACCTGGTGGCGCATCGTACCCGCCCCGCGCAGGAGCCCCTTCTTCGGATCACCCCCGAAGCGCTGGTGAGGCGCACAACTTCGCCGTGATGGCGTCACGGAGTCCAACATCATGCTCATGACCGATCAACGCAGCTACCTGGAAGCGACGCTTCCGTTCGAGGGGGATCCCCTGTCGCTGGCGACCCGGGTCGCGCGCTCGGCCGACAAGGGCGACTACGTGCTCTACGAGCACCAGGGCGAGTGGGCCGTGGGCATGGGGATGGAGGGCCGGGTGACGGCGTATCCGACCCGGATCGTGGTGAACTGGAACGGAGGGGAGCGGGTCCTCAGCCCGGGCGATGACCTGAGCCGGTCGATCCACGAAGCGCTCGGCGAGCTGCCGGTCGAGAACTGGCGCGCCTACGGGACGGCCACCTTCGAGTTGTCCCGGCTGAACTACGGGCTGCCGGTCCCGGAGGACGAGCCACTGCTGAAGCTGTTCCTTCCGCGCGAGGAAGTCCGGATCGAGGGGTCGGCGGTCCTGCTGCGGGCGCTGGAGGCGGAGGGACTCGCAGCGCTCAGGGCGCGGGTGGAGGAGCTGATGCGCCAGGAGGACGCCGCCGAGCCGGCGGCGCCGATGGCGCTCGACCACGAGATCGCGACCCATGACGCCGATCCCTACAAGCGGGGCGTCGCCGCGGCGCTGAAGGAGATCCACGCGCAGCAGTACCGGAAGGTGATCCTGTCGCGCCAGATCCCGCTCTCCGGGTCGCTCGACATGACGGCCAGCTACGTGGCCGGACGCCGGGCCAACACCCCGGCGCGGTCCTACGTGCTGCGGCTCGACGGCCTGGAGGCGGCGGGGTTCAGTCCGGAGACGGTCGCCGAGGTCACCAGCGGACGCGAGGTCTTCACGACCCCGCTCGCCGGCACCCGGTCGACCGGCGAAGGCATCATGGACGAGCTGCGGCTCCGCGAGGAACTGCTGAGCGACTCCAAGGAGATCGCCGAACACGCCATTTCGGTCTACGTCGGGTTCGACGAGATGACGATGGCGTGCGATCCGGCGAGCGTCTCGGTGATCAACTTCATGCTCGTCTCGCGGCGCGGCGCGGTCCAGCACCTGGCCTCCCGCCTCAAGGGCCGGCTGCTCGATGTCTGCAACCCGTGGCACGCCTTCAACGCGCTCTTCCCCGCGGTCACGGCCTCGGGCGTTCCCAAGCTCGAGTCGGTGGACGCCATCGGGCGGCTCGAGGCGAAGCCGCGCGGCCTCTACGCCGGCTGCGTGATGATCTGCGAGGAGGCCGGCAAGCTCGACGCCGCGCTCGTGCTGCGCAGCTTCTACCAGCGCGACGGCAAGGCGTGGCTCCAGGCGGGCGCCGGGATCATGAACATGTCGAGGCCGGAGCGCGAGCTGGAGGAGACCCGGGAGAAGCTCAGCAGCTTCTCGCGCTATCTGGTCGCGGCGGACTGACGCGGAGGCGGCGCGAGACGACGCGCCGCGGTTCGCGGAGAGGGCCCACTTCCGGCGCCTTCACGCGAGCGCCCTCACTTGCGGCCGGGCCGGGGAAGCTTCAGCTCGTCGAACATCCACAGCAGATCCAGCGGCCGGCGTCCCTCGTGACGCGCGGCCCGGAGTTCGGCGTTCCCGCCCCGCGCAAGGGTGAGCGATCGAGTCGCATGACCGGCGGGGAACGCTCCCCGGCGGAGTGTAGGCGGCCACCCGCGCGGCGAACGGCGCCCCGGTGACGAACGGGGCGCGGCGCGAATCAGCGGCCGGCGCGCTCCCTCACGTGCGTTCCGAAGCTCGGGATCCCCATCTCCCACACGCCGGGGCTGGACTCCCAGAGGACGCCGAGGTCCTGGAGGAGTTCCGCGAGCGCCCTCGGCTCCTGTTCGACCCGGCCGTCGGCGCACAGGGGGTCGAGAACCGCATCCAGGTCGTGATCCAGCACCGGCTCGGACCGGTCGTGGAACAGGTTCGCGAGCGGGAGCAACGCCTGCTCAACGCGCAGGTCGCGGGCTTCGGCAAAGCGCTCCGCGTAGAAGTCGGCGACCGCTCCGCGGGCGTTTTCGATGCCGGCCCTCGCGGCGCGCGGCGTGATCCGGGGCTCGTCACTCGCAGCGCACGCTTCCCACGCGGCGCTGCCAAGGAGCTGAATGAAGTAGGGATACCGCTGTGAGGCGACGCCGAGCAGCGAAAGGGCCTCGGACTCCATGGGTCGCCCGGCTTCCTCCGCCGGGATGCGCAGAGCGTCCGAGGTCGCGTCGGGGCGGAGTCGACCGATCCGCAAGCGCTCGAACATGCGCTCGGTGAACGTTCCGGCGCGCCGGAGCCTGCGACTCGTTCCGGGCGTCCCGGCCAGGACCAGCAGGAACGGCAGCCGGGCGCGCCCCGCCCGCTGAACCGCCGAGAAGAACGCCTGCCCGGCGCCGGAGCGGGTCCGTTGCGCCTCGTCGATCAGCACAACGAGCGGAGCGGGCGACCCGGACAGCCAGGTCGAGAACAGATGCGCGAGGTCGCTCGTTTCCTGCGGCCCCTCCACCGACACGCCAACGGGGCCCACCTGAACCCCGGTAACCCGGGTTGTGGAGCGGCTCACGCGCTGCCGAAGGGCCGCCATGAGCGCATCGCGATCGCTCAGGACGTCCGCATCGAGCTCTTCAACGAGGAAACCGCGGCTCCGCGCCAGTTCGGCGAGCCGGTCGAGGAGCACCGTCTTGCCATTGCCCCGCGGCCCCTGAAGAAGGAACCCCTGCGGGGGAGCAACTCCTTCCGCCAATCGAGCGAGTCGGTCCTCGAATCGGGCGACTTCCGTTTCGCGGCCGGCGAGGAAGCGAGGCATGCGCCCGGCGCCCGGTTCGAAGGGGTTGCGCTCACCGGAACTGCGCATGGGGAGCGAGGCTACCGCACGAGATGGGCTGGGGCCCGCACGGGAGCGTCCAGGGCTGCCCCGACTATTACGCTCGTGGCGGACCGCTGCCCCTCCATGGGAGGCGGTTTGCGCCAGGTTCGAAGTGACCATGCAACCCCGCTCATTCAACACCGCCGGGCCCATGATCGCGGCGCAGCACTACCAGATCCCGCCGCTGGAGCGGCTGGATCGGGAGGACGTGCTGCGGCTCATCCGGGAGGCGAAGTACTTCCTCCTCCGCGCGCCCCGCCGAACGGGCAAGACCACCTGCCTCCTGGCTCTGCAGGATCTGCTGAACGGCGGAACCGTCGGTTCCTGGCGCGCGCTCTACGTCAAGATCGAGACGGATCAGGCGGGGAGCGACGACACCGAGAGTGTGATGCGGGCCATTCTGAGCGCTCTAGGATCGGCGGCGCAACGGACCCTCGGGGACGGGTTTGTTGAAGCGGCGTGGCCGGACCTGCTCCAGCGCGGCGGGCCCGACACCGCTCTGGGGGAGCTTCTGGCGCAGTGGGCCGCACGCGATCCGAGACCTCTCGTTCTCCTCGTGGACGAGATCGACGCCCTCGTCGGCGACACGCTGCTCTCGGTTCTGCGTCAGCTCCGGGCCGGCCATACCGCCCGACCACACGCTTTCCCTCAGAGCGTGATCCTCTGCGGCGTCCGCGATATCCGGAGACATCGCGTCTCGACTCAGGACGGAACCGTGCTCGGAGGCAGCGCCTTCAGCATCTACGCCGAGTCCCTGCGCCTCAGGGACTTCACCCGGGAGGAGACGCAACGGCTCCTGGCGCAGCACACGGAAGAGACCGGCCAGGTCTGGGACATGGACGCCACCGAGGCGATCGGGGATCTGACCCGAGGCCAGCCCTGGCTCGTCAACGCGCTCGCCGATGAGGTCTGCTTCAAGGACCGCGCCGGACGGGACCGGAGCCACCCGATCCCCGCCGCCAACGTGTTCGAGGCGAAGGAGCGCCTCATCCTGAAGCGGGCGACCCACCTGGACCAGCTCGCGCACAAGCTCGAGGAGGACCGGGTCCGCCGCATCGTGGGCCCGCTACTCAGCGGCGATCTGGGCCCCGCAGACGTCACCGCCGAGGACATCCACTACTGCCGGGATCTGGGGATCCTCCACCGGGGCTCACCGATGCGGATCGCCAACCCGATCTACGGCGAGGTGATTCCCCGCGACCTGACCTGGACGGTTCAGGAACGGATCCCGCAAGAGACTCCCTCGTTCGCGGACCCTCGGGCGCGCTGAACGCCGAGAAGCTGCTCGCCGCCTTCCAGGAGTTCTTCCGGGAGCACTCGGAGCACTGGGTGGAGCGTCGGCTCGCCCCGTCAGGTCAGGGCTGCTCGGGTTCTGCGGTCGGGAGCGGAAGGCCGGTGTGGGGGTCCACCGTGGGGGGCTCCATGATGAACGGGACCTCGATCTCGTAGGGCGAGCCCTCGTGGGAGAACCACACGATGGCGGCGGCGTCCTCGTCGAAGGTCACCGGGCGGCCGGTGGCGATCCAGGCCTCTCCGAAGTCGTCGATCCGTGGACGGAGCGCCTCCAGATCCTCTTCACCTTCCTCGCCGGGAGGGCCCCGGCGGACGGTGATCCGGACCTCCTCGGCGACGGCGGCGGGCAGCTCGCCGCGCATCGCGTCCGAGAAGTAGATGCGGTGTTCCCCCTCGGCGGTGAGGACGACCTCGAAGTGGAGGTCGCCATGCATGAAGACATAGCCGCCGTAGCGGGGGTCGTGGTCCCCGTGGGCCATCATCATTCCCATGGCGTCCGCCGGCTCTTCGGGGGGCGGATCGCTCGACCCGCAGGCCGCGGCCAGGAGACCGGTCAGGAGCAGCGGAGCGGGGGCGCGGTTCATCGCGAGAGCGCCTCGGCGAGTTCGCCGGGACTCATCGCCCCCTCGACGATGCGGACGATCCGCTCGAGGCGGTCGGCGGGCGCGAGGGAGGCGTCGGCGAGGGGTTCGAGGGCGGCGCGGAACATGGGGTCGACCGAGGGACGCACAAGAGCGTACCCGTGAAACCGGTCGGCGTGAGCGAGCAACGGGTGCGGGTTGGGGGCCAGCGCCTCGAAATCGAGCGCCCGCATGGCCTCGAGGCGGGTCAGCCCGCCGTCGAGATAGCGGGCGAGGATCCGCGCCACGACCGGCTCGAGGATCCGGAGCGCGTCCTCTTCGGGCGCGGCCGGGGCGAGATCCTCCATCACGGCCGCGAGTCCCTCGAAGACCGCGGTGCGCGGGTCGTAGAGCGGGACGACGCCGGCTTCGGGCCAGCCGGTCGCGCGGAAATGGGTCTCGGCGACGACCGCCTGGAGGTGGTGTCCGGGCACCCCCTCGTGGCAGGCCAGCCGCTCGATCTCGGCGCGGTTCAGGGCGAGGCCGCGGGGCAGTTCGAGTTCCCCGACCCCGCTTCCCAGGTAGCGGTAGAACGGCGTGGGACCCCGTTCGCGTCGCAACGCGGCGTCGGGAGCGATCCAGCGGATCCGGAGCGGCTCGAGGACGAACGGAAGCGGGGACGGGGCGGTTCGCTCGCGGCAGTCGGCGAGCGCCTCCCGCAGCAGCGGTTCGACGTCCGTTGACGCGGCGGACCGCCGCTCGAAGCGGCGCCGCACCCGGACGACGAGCGGGGCGATCCCCGGAATCGCGCGGTCCACGTGAAAGTGGAGCCGTTCGAGATCGGGCGCCGGGAAGTCCGCCTCCAGTCCGAACATGAGGCGCAACTGGTCGCGCACCGGAAGGCGCTCGCCGAGCAGATGCGCCGCGCGCGCGGCGAGCGCCCGCGCCGAGGCGGCGATGCGGCGGACCCGGAACTCCTCGCCGCCCCGCGCGCCGGTCGCGGCGGCCTCCGCCAGCGTTGCGGCGCGCTCCCGGACTTCTTCGAGCGACCAGGGAGGGGGCGCCGGCGCCTCCTCGATAAAGACGTGATCCAGATAGAGCGGGTCGTGGCGGGAGAGCGCGAACGCGAGGTCCACCCAGGCGGCGGCGAGGCCGTCCACCGTCCGGGGCGCGGGTTCCGACGGTTCCCCGGCGGGTGGACCGCAGGCCGTCCCGGAAAGGGCGGCCACCAGCGGGACGCCGGCGACGGCGAAGCGGAACCAGCGGTGACGGGACATTCCGAATAGCGACCCCGGAGGGCGCCGCAGTCTTTGACAGGACAGGTTATCCGCGCATATCTTCGGGGGCCGCCGGGGCCGGACGAACGGGCTCCCGCGCCATGCCCGCCAGAAGGAGATATCCATGAAGATCCAGCGCGTTTTCCTCTCGCTGCTCGCGCTTGCGCTCGTCGCCGGCGGCGGTCTGCTCGCCTGCGCCGCGCCCGAAGCCCCCGAGCAGACGGCCTCCACCCAGGAGGCGCTCGGGATCCGGGCGGGCGGGGACACCGAGATCGCTCCCGACATGGAGCAGATCCCCGAGGAACTGCAGCAGGTCTTCGACTACATCGACGCGAACGTGGACGACCACGTCATGAACCTGCGCCGCTGGATCCAGCAGCCCAGCATCTCGAACTCCGGCGAGGGCATCCAGGAGTCAGCGCAGATGGTGAAGGGCTTCTTCGACCAGCTCGGATGCCAGATCTCCGAGGTTCACGACATCCCGATGACCGAGTGGGGCCAGCCAGGGAACCCGGTGGTCTACGCCGACTGCGACTACGGCAAGGAGCACACGCTCCTCATCTACTGGATGTACGACACGATGCCGATCACCCAGCCGGAAGCCTGGGTGCTGCCCCCGTTCGACGGGGAGCTGACCGAGTTCGGCCCGTTCCAGAAGGTCATGATCGGGCGCGGGGCCACGAACTCGAAGGGGCCCCAGATGGTCCAGTGGAACGCGTTCCATTCGATCCTCGAAGTGACCGGCACGATGCCGGTGAACCTGATCTTCATCGCCGAGGGCGACGAGGAGCGGATGTCGATCGGCCTCCGCCAGTTCGTCCGGGAGAACCCGGAGCTGTTCGCCCACGCCGAGGCGATGTACCGGTTCGGCTCGCAGTCGCGTTCCGGCGCCGCCGGGATCGGCGGCGGCTCGGAGGGCTGCGTCTACATCGAGCTGACCACCAGCGGGGCGAGCTGGGGCCGCGGACCGGTGGCCTCGAACATCCACGGCGCGCACAAGCGGTCGACCGACGCCCCGGCGCTGCGGCACATCAAGATGCTCTCCACCCTCATCTCGGATGACGGCAACGACGTGCTCGTGCCGGGCTTCTACGAGGGCGCATCCCCGCTCACCGACGCGGAAGAGGCGATGTTCCAGGCCGCGGCGGAGAACATCGACATGGCGATCGCCGCCGAGAACATCGGCGTCGCCCGGTTCATGTCGGACGATCCGCTCGAGTACCTGAAGTCGGCCCGCTACGGGATCTCATTCAACATGGATGGCGTCTGGGCCGGGAACATGTATCCCGGCGGGGCCGGGGCGATCCTGCCGAACCGGATCACCTCGAAGCACAACATGCGCTACGTGCCGGACATGGACGGGCTCGAGATGGTCCAGAAGATCCGTGACTACCTCGATTCGCAGGGCTACGAGGATGTCGAGCTGACGATCATCGGCGACGTGCCGTGGTCGAAGTCGACCTATGACAACCGCGCCGCCCACTCGCTGATGCGGACCTACGACATCTTCGGGATCCGCTATCGCGAGCCGATCCCGGACGAGACGATCCTCGGCGGCTACTGGCCCGCCTACCTGTTCAGCGGGCGGGACGCCGATCTCCCCGGCGGCACCGACCTCTCGATGCCGATCGTCGGCGGCGCCGGCGGCCACGGCGGCGGCGCCCACGCGGCGAACGAGTTCTGGGTCATCGAGGGCTCGGGCGAGGTCTACGGGATGGCGGGCGCCGAAAAGAGCATCGCCACGTTCCTCTACGCCTACGCCGGACTCCTTCCGGACGCGCCCGCGGAAGACGCCGAGTAGTTCGACCCTTCCGACCGAGTCCGAGTCTCCCGGAGCGCCCGCCCTGTCCGCCATCGAGGTCCGGGACCTGGTCAAGACCTATGTCCTGAGCGAGAGCCACCGGGTGGAGGCCCTGCGGGGACTCAGCCTGCACGTCGCGGAGGGCGACTTCGTCTCGGTCCTCGGCCCCTCCGGCTCGGGCAAGAGCACCCTGATGCACATCCTGGGGTGTCTCGACCAGCCGACCTCGGGAAGCTACCGGCTCATGGGGCGGGACGTCTCCCGGCTCTCCGACGACGAGCGGGCGCGCATCCGGAACGAGGAAATCGGGTTCGTCTTCCAGAGCTTCCACCTCCTGGCGCGGGCCAGCGCGCTCGAGAACGTGGAACTCCCGATGCTCTACGGCGCGAAGCGCCCGAGCCGCGACGAGCGGCGGAAGCAGGCGGAGGAGGCGCTCGCGGCGGTGCGGCTCTCGGACCGGGCGACCCACGCGCCCAGCCAGCTCTCCGGCGGCCAGCAGCAACGGGTGGCGATCGCCCGGGCGCTCGCGAACCGGCCGCGCGTCCTGCTCGCCGATGAGCCGACCGGCAACCTGGACACCACCACCGGGCGCGAGATCCTCGACACGTTCGCCCGGCTGAACCGCGAACGCGGCCTGACGGTCGTCATGATCACCCACGACCGGCAGGTGGCGCAGTACGCGTCGCGAAGCGTCGAGATCCGCGATGGACGGATCGTGGGAGACACGGCGGAGGACAACGGAGCCGCAACCGCATGAGGAACACAAGGATCGTCCGCGACATCCAGGGCCGCCTGCGCGTGCCGAAGCTGGAGGAGCTGCCTCCGGAGCCGCGGACCGCGGTCGAAGTGGCGCGGCAGAGCCTGCGCCGCTACCCGATGCGGACGCTGCTCACGCTCCTCGGGCTGGCGTTCGGAGTGGCGGCGCTGATGGCCACCATCTCGCTGGGGCGCGGGGCGCAGGGCGCCATCCGGGAGCAGGTGCGCGCCGCCGGCCTGAACGTCATCGAGATCACCGCCGGCAACTACCGGGCGCGCGGCGAGCGGCCGATCGGCGGAACGGAAGCCCCGGCGCGGCACGGCGCGGTCGTCCCGGGTCAGAGCCCCGGGGGCCCGGAGGAGGATCGGTGGCTCGCCCGCGCGTGGCGTCGCCTCGAACCGGTCGCGTTCGCCCATCCCGAGAACGACCCGATGGAGAAACACGACCACCCGACCGCCGCCGAGCGGCTCGGGGACAGCGCGGCCGGTCTCGGGGGGGCGGCGACCCTGACCCGGGAGGACGCCGCCGCGATCGCCGATCTCTCCGGCGTGGCGCACGTGGCGTCGGGCGTCCACGAGAGCGTCCGCGTCTTCTCTCCGGAGGGGCGCTGGTTCACCCGGCTCCACGGGACGGATGTGGATCTCGTCGAGATCCGCCGCTCGTTCGCCGTCCAGCACGGCCGGTTCTTCGACGCCGGGGAGCTCCGCCGCGGGGAACAGGTCGCGGTGCTGGGCAGCATCGCCCGCGACCGGCTGTTCGGACCGGACGCCGACCCGGTGGGCCAGGAAGTCACGATCTGGAACCAGGCGTTCCGGGTCATCGGCGTCGTGGTGAGCACGAACTGGATGAACCCGGGGGCCCCGGGCGACGACGAGTTCGACGCGGTCTACACGCCGTTCACCACGATCCACCGGCTGCTCAACGTCACGAACCTGAACACGATCACGGTCACCGCCGCATCGTCCGGCCGGGTCACCGAGGTGGCGCGGGACATCACCGATCTCCTGCGCGAACGCCACGGCATCCTCGAGACCCAGGCCGACGACTTCACCGTCGAGACCCAGGCCTCGCAGGTGCTCTCCAAGGGGCTCCACCCCAAGGTGGCGCAGACGCTCGCGGGGAACATCCCGAACCTGGAGCGGACGACGCTCCGCCAGTTGGCCTCGACGCTCGAGCGGTCCAGCAGCACGATGTCGGCGCTGCTGCTCGCCATCGCGCTCGTGTCGCTCCTGGTCGGGGCGATCGGGATCTCGAACGTGATGCTGCTCTCGGTCCGGGAGCGGATCCGCGAGATCGGCCTCCGCATGGCGGTGGGCGCGAAGACGGTCGACGTCGGGAGCCAGTTCCTCGCCGAGTCCGTCCTCGTAGGCGCCGCCGGCGGCCTCCTCGGCGTCGTGCTCGGCGTGATCGCCGCCCTCAGCGTGGAGAGCTGGTTCGGGCTCCGGGTCGAGCTGTCGATTCTCACCGGGCTCCTCGCCTTCGCGGTCGCGCTTGCGACCGGCGTCGTGGCCGGGGTCAGCCCGGCGCGCCGGGCGGCCCGGCTGGACCCGATCGTCGCGCTCGGTTCGGAGTAGCGCGGGCTACACGCCTCCGCCCGCCAAGTCCTCCCCCCCCCCCGGGGATCATTCGTCGGGTTCGGGATCGGCGTTGACGATCAGCCTCCAGGTCGGGTCCCGGCTGGCTCCCACGGTTGGCGCGGCGCGGCGCAGGGGCGTGTAGCTCTTCCCATGTTGCCGCACGAAGGGCGCCAGCGCGTCGGCGAACCGCGACCCGCCTAAGCGAGCCAGCAGGTATCCGAGCCGCTGGGACCAGGCAACCGGGCAGGCGCGGGCGGCCCGCGTCAACCGGTCGGCGTCGATCTCCTCCGCCAGATCGCGCAGGACGGTTGTGACGTTTCCGATGCCGCCGCCGTGCCGGGGATAACCGACGAGCTCCAGCGCCGTGATTTCGGGCGTCGCATAGCGGGCAACGCCGCGAGGGGTATTGACCTCTGTTGCGAACCCGTGATCGAGGTCATGCCGGGCGACGAACTCGACGCGCACCTGCCCGCACCGGATCGGCGCGCGGTTCCGGCGAACCATCACCTGAGCAACCTGGGGACGCTGGTGCGCCGCGCCGCACTTCTCCGCGGCGCTGAGGAGGGCGAAGTAGTAAGGCTCCCCGGCGCGATCCATCAACTGCGGGATGAACTGCTCCGCCGGCAGGCAACCCCGGGCCCGATGCTCGAACGGGACGATCACATGGAAGCCGCGGACCGGCTCGGCGAGCTCGCCACGAACCTTCAGACGCCGCAACTGCCCGCGAACCGCGCTCCTGGCGCTTCCGATGGCGCGGACCGCCTGGCTGGTCGTGAAGTGGTAGCGACCGCTGGTCGCGAGACTGACGACGTAGTCCCGGGCGACCCCATGGACCCCGGCCTCCGACGGCGGGAGGGAGATGTCCGTTGTTCCGGGGTGCGCCATCTTCAATACGATTCTCTGTCACTCTAACTTTGGACGTTCTATTAGACAAGAATCGTACCGCTCCGGTTCAAGGCGACGCCGAGGACCCGGGGAGGAACGTCTGACGCCGTTGGCCGCCGTTAACAGCCCGTTGACAACGTCCCGCGGCGTTCGAGCGGCGATCCATCCCGCCCGAACCACGCCCCTTCGGGGCGCTCATCGTTGCGTTTCGCTCGGAATATTCCCGATATTCCTCCCTCACGCGCCTTGTCGGCCGGGCGCCTCACCGCTCTCGGCGCTGCACGCGACGTTATCAACGGACTGTTGAGCGGTGACTTTCGTCGTCAGACCCGGTAGGCCGCCACCAGTTGCGGGCCGGTCCAGACGCGCCAACTGATCCAGAGCAGCCCCGGATTCGCGAAGCCCAGGACGAGCACGATCAGGAGCGTCCAGGCGGCGCGCCGCGACAGGCGTCGGAGCTCCGGCAGGAGCGTCGAGTTGAGGACCGGCTTCGCCGCGGGTGGGGGTCCGTCCGCCCCGCTCGCCGGAGCGTCCATCAGCGGGGCTGCTGGCCGGACGCCCGCTCCGCCTGATCCACCGCTTCCAGCGCCTCCTGGACCTCGGGCTGATCGGGGTCGAGGGTCAGCGAACGCTGGAAGATCTCCCGGGCGCCGTCGAAGTCCGAGACCTGGTAGCGGGCGAGGCCGAGCAGGTTCAGACTCCGGGCGTCGGGGTTCACCAGAACGATGGCCCGACTCAGCAGCGTCTCCGCCTCGTCGTAACGGCCGAGGTGGAAGTAGGCCTCGCCCAGCGTCCGGATCAGGTCATAGCGGTCCTGGACCTCGGCGTAGACCGGCTCGAGGAGTTCGACAACGCGTTCCGCGTTCCCGCTCTCCATCTCGAGGCGGGCGAGCAGTTCGCGGGCGCGACCCAGGCGGGGCGCCTGGGCGACCGCCGCCTCCAGCGCGGGCCGGGCCTCTTCGGTCTTGTCGAGGTTCATCCACTGCTCGCCGAGCGCGAGGTTGGCGAACCCGGACCGGTCGGGATCGAACGGGAGCATGACCCCGCGGAACCCGGCCTCCTGGAGGCTCGCCCGGGGGGAGATGGTGAACTGGGCGTTCCGGGTGGAGAGGACGCCCCCGGCGCGGTCCAGAAGCTCGGCCGAGAGTCCGTAGCGCCCGGCGCCGAGATCAGTCAGCGGGAAGTCCAGCGCCACAAGGCCGGAGTACTGGTCGGGCGAAGCCGGGAGCTGGGCCTCGTGCGCCAGTTCGCCGTCGCTCAGCGGCTCGCGGCTCACGATCCGGAAGCGCACCGAAGCTCCCTCGGGAGCGGACATCGGAGCGACGGCGGCGACGAAGTCGTCCCCGATCGTGTAGATCGCCTGCGGGTTGGGAACGACGCCGTCCGAAGCGAGGCGGAAGGGCCGATACCCCGGGCGGAGCGACTCGAAGCGGTGACCCAGCACGAGATCGCTGAGCCGGGAGCGCCCGTCGTTCGGGGGCGCGCTGACTGGGCTCTCGATGAGGGTGTAGCTCTTCGCGCAGTCCTCCTCGGAGCGCGAGCCGCAGGCGCGGTTGCGCAGCACGATCCGCGCGGTGTGCTCGCCCGGGATCAGCGGCAGCAGGCCGGACCACGAGAAGGGCGCGTGGAGCGCCCCGCGCTGGTCGTCGTTCAGCGAGACGAAGTTCTCCTTGCGGAACTGGGTGACGACCTGGTCGGGGTCGTCGGCGAGAACCAACTCGACGCTCGCGATGAACGAGGTGTCGAAGGTGCCGCGATCCTCGTTCCGGATGAAGGCGGTGTGCTGCGCCTCGACCTCGATGACCCAGTGGAGCCAGGAGGCCCCGTCCGGTCCGGGCAGCACCGCCACCGCCCCGTTGCCCGGCACCCAGGTGAACAGGTAGTCGGCCTCGATCGCGCCGCGCTCGAAGTCGAGGCGATCGGCGTAGCTGTCGTCGAGCCCGTGGAACGGGATGTCATGGATGTCCTGAAGGAGCGACAGGGTGCCGAAGGGCACCGCCTGGAACCGCGTGATGTCCTGTTCGTCGGTGCGGAAGGACATCGCCGCGTTCGCGATCTCGGGGTCGAACTCGTAGAGGATCTCGTAGGCGCGCTCGACCTCGTCGCGGAAGTCCTGGCGCTCGGGCTGGTACCCGGTGAGGAGCGCCGGCGGCCCGTCGGCGATCGGGTCGAAGAGCTGGAGTTCCCCCACCCCGTGGCGGCGCCAGAAGAGCAGGTAGAAGAACGGCGGGACGCCGAACCGCTTGAGCTCGGAGTTGTTGTAGAACCAGAGCTCGGTCGGATAGATCTCGTCGCGAGCCTCGTAGTTCTGGATCGAGCGCGGCTGGCCCAGGAGGATGTAGTAGCGCCCGCGGTCGGTCTCCCAGCCCTCGCGGAAGGTGTCCCGCCCGAACCACAGATTGGCGTAGTCGATCCGGGCGTAGTGCTCGGTCCGGAACTCGTTCTCCGGCGTGGACGGGTTCGGGTCGCGCTTCCGCCAGAAGGCCTCCACGAAGTTGTCCCGCTCCTGCTCCGAGGTGAGCGACAGGAAGGCGCGCTTCTCGCGGTCGGTGATGATGTAGGGAACTTCCTCGGTGAACCAGATCCGGCGGGGCTCGGGGAGGGCGGCGATCAGCTCCTTCTCGCTGGGCTCGTCCTGCGCCGCGCCGGCGGCTCCGGGCAGCAGGAAGGCCGCCAGGAGGAGCAGCCCGGGCCAGCGCAGGAGGTTGTCGCGGAATCTCTTCATCGGGTCCACCGGGTTCATGGTAGTGGCGGCTTCGTCGCGGCGCAAAACGGACAGGCGCTGGCGCCCGAGGAAACGAATGCGATACTCGGAGGATGCCTCCGGTCGCGTCGGCCGCGCGCCGCTTCGCCGTCGCCGTCCTGAGTCTTCTCGTCGCCGCCGGAGCGGCGGGTGGGCAGGCGGGCGCGGAACTCGAAGCCGCGCGCCGGCTCGTCGACGCCGGGCGGATCGCGGAGGCGATCCCCCACATCGAACGGGCGATGGCGGAGGACCCGGAGAATCCCGCCCCGCTGTGGATGCTGGCGGTCGCGCACCTGCGGCTCGGCGACGCGGACCGGGCGGCTCTGCTGGCTGGGGATTTCTCGCGGAGGATGCCGGACAGCGCGAGCGGCCCGCTGCTCGAGGCGGGGGCGTTCCGGGCCCTCGGCCGGTTCTCCGAAGCGGAGACCGCGCTTCGCGAGGCGCTGGCGCGGGACCCGGGCCATCCGGAGGCGCGGCGTGATCTCGCGGTTCTGCTGGCGCAGCGGGGGGAGACCGAAGAGGCGGTGGCCCGCCTCGAAGCGCTCGCCGCCGAGTTCCCCGGGCGGGCCGAGGCGCTGGCGCCCCTCGGCGTCCTCTACGTGCAGATGGACCGGGGCGCCGAGGGGCTCGCCGCGCTGACCGCGGCGGCGCAGGCGGACCCGGGCTCCTTCGAGGCGCAGCATCACCTCGGCGCGCTCTGGTCGGAACTGGGTCAGTACGAGGCGGCCGGACGACGGCTCGACGCCGCGCTGGCGCTGCGCCCCGGCGATCCGGGGGCGCTGCTCGAGCTTTGCCTCCTTCGCTCGCGCGAAGAGCGGCTCGAGGAGGCGCGGCGGGCGTGCGAGGAGGCGGCGGCCGCCGCCCCGGACCATCCCGAGGCCCAGTTCGCGAAGGGGGATGTCCTCCATTACCTCGCGGAAGAAGAGGGAGCAGAGGGGGCCTACCGGGACGCGATCGCGCTCGATCCGGACCATGACCGGGCCCGTTTCCGGCTGGGACAGCTCCTCCATGAGGCGGGACGGAGCGCCGAGGCGGTTGAAGTGCTCGTGCCGGCGGTGGATCGCGCCGCAACCGACGCCGACCCGGCGCAGCGGGCGGGAGCGCTCGCCACGCTGGGCCGGGCGCTCGCCGAAAGCGGCGATCCGGCGGGCGGCATCGCCCGGCTGGAGGCCGCCACCGAGGCCTCCCCGACGACTCCCGAGCCGCACCTCCATCTGGGCAACCTGCTCGCCCGGAGCGGCGACCCGGACGCCGCCGCGCGCGGCCGGAGCCATCTGGCGAAGTTCGCCGAACTGAAGCGGTTCTCTGACCGCGCGAACGAGCTCCGCGCGGCGGTGAACGCGTCGCCGGGCGCCAGAGAGCCCAAGCGGGCGCTGATCGCCCACCTGATCGAGGGGGGAGCGCTCGAAGAAGCCCTCGCCGAATCCGGCCGGCTGCTCACCCTCGCCAGCGCCGAGCCGCTCCACCACGAGCTGCACGCCGAAGCGCTGGCGGCGCTCGGCCAGCGGGACGAAGCGCGCCGGGTGCTCGATCAGGCGCTGGCCGCGTGGCCGGACAACACCGATCTCCAGGAGTCGGCCCGGCGGCTCGCCTCCCGCCCGTGAGCCGGCGCCTCGCCGGGATCCTCGCCTCCGCGCTCGTTCTTTCGGCGCCGGCGACCGGCGCGCAGATCCTCCTCGAGGAGGTGACGGAGGGAAGCGGCCTCGACTACCAAAACGTCAGCGGAGAACCCGAGAAACAGTTCATCGTCTCGTCGCTCGGCGCCGGCGTCGCCCTGCTCGACTACGACCAGGACGGCGACCTCGACCTCTACTTCGCGAACGGGGCGCCGCTCGTGGACCGGACGCCCGGTCCGGGACATCCGAACCGGCTCTATCGGAACGAAGGGGAGTTCCGGTTTACCGACCAGACCACGGCCGCCGGGGTCGGGGACGCCGGGTGGGGTTACGGCGTCGCGGTGGCGGACATCGACAATGACGGCTTCCCCGACCTGTATGTCGCGAACCTGGGGCCGAACGCGCTCTACCGCAACCGGGGGGACGGGACGTTCGAACGGGTTCCGGACGCGGGAGGGGCGGATCACCCCGGGTTCTCGGCGTCCGCCGCCTTCTTCGACGCCGACGGCGACGGCGACTCCGATCTGATCGTCCTCGGCTACACCGCCGACGAAATCGCCGACCTGCCCCCTCCCGGCGCCGGGGCCAGTTGCGTGTGGTTCGGTCTCCCGGTGTTCTGCGGCCCCTCGGGACTCATCCCGGCGCCGGACGTCTTCTTCCGCAACCGGGGAGACGGGACCTTCGAGGACGCCACCGCGGCCGCCGGGCTGGACGACGCGGCGCCGGCCTACGGGCTCGGGGTGGTCACCGGCGACCTCGATGGGGACGGAGACCTCGACATCTACGTGGCGAACGACTCCGTCCCGAACCACCTGTGGCGCAACGATGGCTCGGGCTTCTTTCTCGAAGAGGGCCTGCTGGCGGGCGTCGCCTACAACGTGGATGGACTGGCCCAGGCGGGCATGGGGGTGGACGCCGGAGACTTCGACGCCGACGGACAGCTCGACCTGTTCGTCACGAACTTCTCCCACGACACGAACACCGCCTACCGGAACTCGGGCGGCGGGTTCTACGAGGACTCGACGACCCGGAACGAGTTGCGGATGCCGGGCTGGTTCTACCTGGGTTGGGGAACCCGCTTCACCGACCTGGACTCGGACGGCCGGCTGGACCTCTTCGTGGCGAACGGGCATGTCTATCCGACGGCGGAGGAGGCCGGGAGCGGCACGTGGTACGCGATGCGGAACCAGGTGTTCCGCAACGTGGGCGGCGGCGCCTTCGAGGAGAGCCCCTGGGAGGGTCCGGTCCGGTCGAGCCGCGGCCTTGGCGCCGGGGACCTCGACGGCGACGGGCGGCCGGACCTCGTCGTCACGAACGTGGACGACGCGGCCGCGCTCTTCGCCAACCGGAGCGTGGACCGAAGCGTCTCGCTCCGCCTCGTCGGAACGACCGCGGTGCGCGACGGCGACGGGGTCCGGGTGCGCTTCGTCTCGTCGGACGGCGCCGGCCAGTTGCGGGAAGCCCACCGCAGCGGGAGCTTCCTGTCTTCTTCGGATCCCCGGGTCCACCTGGGAGCCGGAGGAGAGGCTGCGGTGCGCGAGGTCGAGGTCCGGTGGCCCGGAGGCGAGGTGGAGGCGCTCGGCGACCTGACGGTCGAGGGCGGAGTCGTAGTGGTCCGTCAGGGGGCGGGTGTCGTGGCCCGGCGCCCGGAGTAGGTCCGCTCCCCCCTCACCGGCCCGGCTTCAGCCAGGCCCGCCAGCGGATCCTTGGCGAGCCCCGGAGGCGGCGAAGCCGAAGAAGGTTCCGGTGCCCGGCGACAACGGATCCGGGACGAAAGTACTGACTCCCGCCGGCGCGTCGCTCCCGGTGACTGACCTCGACCTCGGCGAACCGGACACCCTGCGCTCCCAGCCCGGCGAGGAACTCCACGACCGCGGTCCCGTCGTCGAAGCTGGTCGGCGCCAGCTCGAGCAGTTCCCGTCGGAACAGCCGGAAGTCGCAGTCCCAGTCGCGAAGCGGAAGGATCCCGAAGGTCTCCGCGACCACCCGGTGGAACCCGGGACCGAGCACCCGCCGGAGCCCGGGGTCGGCCCGCTCCCGGCGGTAGCCGTTCACCAGCGCGACTTCGGGGCCGGCGGCGCCGAGCAGGCGCGTCACTTCCGCCGGATCGAACTGGCCGTCGCCGTCGGTGTAGGCCACGAGCGGCATGCCCGCCGCCGCGAACAGGTCCCGCAGCGTCGCCCCGTAGCCCCGGTTCTCCGGATGGCGGAGAAGCCGGAGTTCGGGCGTCTCGGCGGCGAGCGCAGCGAGGACGGCGGCCGTCCCGTCGGTGCTCCCGTCGTCGAGGACCAGGATCTCGAACGGGCGGCCGGAAGCGAGGAGCGCCTCCCGCCCGCGCCGCACGACCCACCCGATCGATCCGGCGTCCTGGTACGCCGGAAAGCAGAAACTGACTCCGCGGAGGTCCGGCGCCTCCGCGTCGGCGGCGCCGGCGCCGACGGACGGACCCTGTTCGCTCACCGGACCCCGCACATGCCGTTGTCGGCGAAGATTCGGGGGGCCGGCGCCCCGCCGGACGCCCGATCTGCATGGAACGCCTCGTTCTCGACCGCTTCGCCTCGCCCTGGCTGCGCAACCAGCACCTGGCGCGCTACCGCTGGGCGGCCGGAATGGCGGAAGGCCGACGCGTTCTCGACCTCGCCTGCGGCTCCGGGTACGGCTCGGCGCTGCTGCTCGCCGGCGGCGCGCGCAGCGTCGTATCGGCGGACCTCTCCGAGGAGGCCTTCCGGGACGCCTCCCGTCAGGCTGGCCGGTCGCCGGGGACGGCGGCGCTCCGGGGCGTCCGCGCGAGCGCGGCGGAGCTCCCGTTCCGGGACGGGAGCTTCGACCTCTATGTCTCCTTCGAGACGATCGAGCACGTCGCGGCCGACGGCGACGTGATCCGGGAGGCGCGCCGGGTGCTGGCGCCCGGGGGCGTGCTCCTGTGCTCCACCCCGGAGCGCGAGGTCATCAGCCCGGGCCGGACGCTCCAGGATCGACCGGACAACCCGTATCACGAGCGGGAGTACGCCCTCGCCGAGTTCGACGCCCTGCTCCGACCCGAATTCCTCGAGATCGAGTGGTACGGCCAGACGGTCTGCTCCACCTCGTGGAAGCGGGTGCTGGAGGTTCTGGGCCGCGCGTCTCCCTTCCTCTCTCGCAAGGCGCATCAGGCGCGCAACATCGCGCACCTGCCGGTCGAGGGAGAGCGCCGCCACGCTCCCTACGCCCTCGCCGGCGCCCGGGGCTGGCCGGAAGTGCTCATCGCGCGCTGCGGACCGGTCTGACCCGGCGCACGGCCCGCGTTACCGCGAGACGACCGTCGCTTCCTCGATGAGGATCGGGGTGGCCGGCACATCGTTGTGGCCGGCGCGGGCGACCACCGGCGAGGCCTCGATCCGGTCGATCGCCTCCATCCCGGAGACGACCTTGCCGAACACCGCGTAGCCCCAGCCCCTCGGGCTCGGGGAGGTGTGGTCCAGCATCGGGTTGTCCCGGGTGTTCACGAAGAACTGGGAACTGGCGCTGTGGGGATCCATCGTCCGCGCCATGGAGAGCGTGCCGCGGAGATTCCGGAGGCCGTTCTGCGCCTCGTTCGGGATCGGTTCGCGGGTGTCCTTCTCGTCCATCTCCGCGGTGAAGCCGCCGCCCTGGATCACGAAGCCCCGGACGACCCGGTGGAAGATCGTGCCGTCGTAGAAGCCGTCGTCCACGTACTGCAGGAAGTTCTGCACCGTCTCGGGCGCGTCCTCGGGGTAGAGCTCGATCCGGAGGTCTCCCTCCGAAGTCCGCATCAGGACCACCGGGAGGCCCGGGGTCACGAGGTCCGCCTCCCGGGTTCCCCCGTCTTCCGGCGCATCGGCTTCGAGCTCCATGGCGCTCTCGTCCGGAGGCGCTTCCTCATCGGAAGCCGCGCCGGACTCGCCGGAATCGGCGCCGCAGCCCGAGAGGGCCGCCGCCAGGAAGAAACCGGCGAGGGTCGCCGGCAGGCGAAATCGGATGGGGCGGAGAACAGGCAAGACGGAAGTCCTCGGAGAGCCTGCGCCAACGGCGTCGGAGCAGGAGCATGGGGCCGGGCGGGCGCGCGGGCTGGGAGCGACATGACGCCGTGGAACACCGCTACCCCTCGAGCGCAAGCAGCCAGCGCTTGGCGTCGAGCCCGCCGCCATACCCGGTCAGGGCCTCGGAAGAACCCACGACCCGGTGGCAGGGGATGACGAGCGGCAGGGGATTCGTGGCGTTCGCCGCGCCCACGGCGCGGACCGCCTTCGGGTTGCCGATGGCGCGGGCGATGTCGGCATAGGTGGCGCGGCCGCCGTAGGGGACCCGCGAGACCTCCCCGAGAACGGACTGCTGGAAGTCGGTCCCGGTGCGATGCACCGGAAAGGTGAAGTCCCGGCGCTCGCCCTCGAGGTACTGCCGGAGCTCGAGGGCGAAGCGGGCGTGCTCGCCGGAGCCGGCGGGAACGCTGCGCTCCACGTTCCGGTCCTTCCAGGCCTGGGAGGCCGCGCTGCGGCGCTCGTCGCAGAACAGGATCGCCGCCAGCCTCCGCCCGCCATCCGGAGCGGCCACGCTCAGGAGCTCGAGTCGCCCGATTTCGGCGATGCCAGTGTGCAGGTAGGAGGAGTGGCAGTCGAGCTTGGGCATCGCGGGATTCTAGTGGCCGACAGGACCGATTTCCCCCGCGGGTACGCTTCCCCGCCGTCGTGCCGCCCCCCGTCTCCGCCGTCCTGTTCGACTGGGACGGGACCCTCGCGGACAGCTTCGCCGCGACCCACCACGCCTCCATGGCGGTGTTCCGTCATTTCGGGATCGCCATGGACGAAATCCGCTACCGGGACACCTACCGCCCGGACTGGCACGAGACCTACCGGCAGCTCGGCATCCCCGAGGAGCGCTGGGACGAGGCGGGCCGCATCTGGCGCGGCCGCTACCTCGAGCGCAGCGCCGATGTGGCGCTCTTTCCGGGCGCGGCCGAGGCGCTCGACGCGCTCGCGTCGGCGGGCGTGGCGGTGGGAGTCGTCACGAGCGCCGATCGGGTCCGGTTTCTCGCCGACCTGGACCGGCTCGGACTGGCGACGCGCTTCGCGGCGCTCGTGGCGTTCGAGGATGTCGTCGCCCGCAAGCCGGACCCGGAAGGCCTTTTCCTCGCGCTCCGGCAACTGGAGGTCGGCCCGGCCGAGGTCTTCTATGTGGGCGACCGGCACGAGGACATCGAGATGGGTCGCCGGGCGGGGACGAGGACCGCGGCGGTGGTGAGCGCCTTCAGCGAGGAGGCCCGGCTGCGGGCGGCGGAACCGGACCTGCTGCTGACATCGCTTAGGGACCTGCCGCGGCTGGTGGGCGCGTCGGAGCCGCGGAAAGTCGCCGTTTCCTGAGCCCCGCGGCGCGGTGACGCCCCAGCCCGGACCCGCCCGGCTTCGCTACCCCGCGAGCTCCGTCCTCTATCGCGATCTCGAGCGGACCTACGAGCTCGCCGAACGCGCCGAGGGGGTCTGGATCGAGGGCGCCGACGGCCGACGCTGGCTCGACGCCTGCGGCGGCGCCCTCACCGTCAGCCTCGGGCACGGGCGGGCCGAGCTGACGCGGGCGGCCACCCGCCAGATCGAGGCGGTCGCCTATGTCCACGGGGCGCAGTTCACGACGAAGGCGATGGAGGAAGCGGCCGCCTCGCTCGTCGCCGCGCTCCCCGCCGGCTACCAGGGGTCGAAGGTCTACCTGACCCCCGGCGGGGCGGAGGCCGTGGAGACGGCGATCAAGCTGGCGCGGGCCTACGCGCTGGCGAAGGGCCGGCCGGAGCGGAACCGGGTCGTCTCCCAGCGGCCGGGCTACCACGGGAACACGCTGGGCGCGCTGTCGGTCTCGGGACGCGACGCGCTCCGCGCGCCGTACCTGCCGATGCTCACTGAAGCGCCGCTGGTCGCAGCGCCCTGGTGCCCGAGGTGCCCGCTGGGACTGGTCTTTCCGGAGTGCGGCGTCGCCTGCGCCGAGGACGTGGAGCGGGTGCTGGCCGTTGACGAGTCGGTCGCCGCCGTGTTGGTGGAACCGGTGCTGGGGGCGTCCGCGGGGGGATTCGCGCCGCCGGAGGACTACCTGCGGCGGATTCGCCGCGCGGCATCGGACCAGGAGGCGCTGCTGATCGCCGACGAGGTCCTCACCGGGTGCGGGAGAACCGGCCGGTTCCTCGCCTCGGAACACGCCGGCGTCGAAGCGGACATCGTGGTTCTGGGTAAAGGGCTGACGTCCGGGGTCCTTCCCGGCGGCGCGGTCGTCGCGAAACCCTGGATCGTGGAGGCGGTGGCGCCCGACTTCCGTCACGGGTTCACGTTCTCCCACCACGCGGTGGTGGCGGCGGTCGTCCGGGAAGTGCTGCGGGTGATCCGCCGGGAGAAGCTGGTGGCGCGGGCCGCCGATCTCGAGAAAGACCTCCACGCCGCGGCGGCGCCGCTGGCCGGGTGGTCGGCCGTCGAGGGGGTCTGGGCGCGGGGGCTGCTGGCCGGGATCGCCTTCCGGCCGCTCGGCGCGGGGGGCGTGTCGGCGCGGGCATTCGCCGGCGCGGCCTGGGAAGCGGGACTCCTCGTCTACCCGGTGGCGGGCCCGCCGGCGCGCGCCGGGGACACACAGGAGCGGCAAGGCGACCTGGCCCTGCTGGCGCCGCCGCTCACCGCGACCCGCGCCGAGCTGGAGGAGATTGGCCGCCGCCTGCTGACGGCCATGGAGTCCGCATCCCGCGCCCGATAATGGGGAGCGGCGACGGGATGGAGCGACGCATGACGGACGGGCCCCGGGTGATGACGATGCGGGAGGCGGTTGCGCGCTTCGTTCACGACGGGAACACCGTCGTTCTCGAGGGGTTCACCCACCTGATCCCGTTCGCGGCCGGGCACGAGATCATCCGGCAGCGGAAGCGGGATCTCACGCTCGTGCGCCTCACGCCCGACCTGCTGATGGACCAGATGGTCCACGCCGGGACCGCGGCGAAGCTGGTGTTCGGCTGGCTGGGGAACCCGGGGGTGGGCTCGCTCCACGCCGTCCGCCGCGCCGTCGAGAAGGGACTCCCCCGACCGCTCGAGATCGAGGAGTACTCCCACTTCGGCCTCCTCTGCCGCTACAAGGCGGGCGCCTCCGGGCTTCCCTTCTTCCCGCTGCGGGGGTACCGGGGAACGGACTACCCCCGGGTGAACTCCTGGATCCGCGAGGTCACCTGCCCCTTCACCGGCGAGGTTCTGGACGCGGTTCCGGCGCTCCGCCCCGATGTGGCGGTGGTGAACGCCCAGCGCGCGGATCCGGAGGGGAACGCCCAGATCTGGGGTCTGGTGGGGGCGCAGCGGGAAGCGGCCTTCGCCGCCCGGCGGGTCATCGTGGTCGTCGAAGAAGTCGTTGACGAGGCCGTCGTCCGCTCGGATCCGAACCGGACGCAGATCCCGGGGACGATCGTGGACGCCATCGTGGAAGAACCGGGCGGCGCCCACCCCAGCTTCGCCCAGGGCTACTACGACCGGGACAACCTCGCCTACCTCGCCTGGGACCGGATCACCCGGGATCCGGCGGCGCTCGACCGCTACCTCGAGGAGTGGGTCTTCGGCCTGTCGGGCCGCGCGGACTACCTGGCCCGCCTCGAGCCGGGGACGATGGACCGGCTGCGTCCCGGGCCGCGGCTCGCGGCGCCGGTGAACTACGGGGACTACCGGTGACGCGCTCCGCCGCGCCCGCCAGCCGGGCCGAAGTCATGGTGTTCGCGGCCAGCCGGGAGGTCCGCGACGGCGACTGCGTGTTCGTGGGCGTCGGGCTCCCGAACCTCGCGGTCCAGTTGGCGCGGCGCGGCCACGCCCCCGGCGCCCGGCTGATCTACGAGTCCGGGGTGTTCGGCGCGCGGCCGGCCCGCCTCCCGATCTCGATCGGGGATCCATGCCTCGTGACCGGGGCAGCGCAGGTGCTCCCGATGGCCGAGATGTTCCTCTATTTCCTGCAGGGGGGCCGGACCGACCTCGGGTTCCTGGGAGCGGCGCAGGTGGACCGGTTCGGGAACCTGAACACGACCGTGGTCGGAAACGACTACGCGAATCCCCGGATCCGTCTTCCCGGCGCCGGGGGCGCGCCGGACATCGCCTGGAACGCTCGCCGCACGGTGGTGATCCTGCGGCAGGACCGGCGGAAGTTCGTTCCCCGCCTCGACTTCCGGACGACCGTGGGCTGGGATGAAGGCGGGCGCTCGCGGGAGGCCCTCGGTGCGCCGGGCGGTGGTCCCACCCGCGTCATCACGGACCTCGGGGTCTACGGATTCGACGGAACGACGCGCGAGATGGTCCTCGAGTCGGTGCACCCCGGCGTGGACATCGCCGAGGTCCGGGCGGCGACCGGGTGGGACCTGCGCACCGCCGCGGAAGTCGGAACGACGCCGGTTCCCGAAGTCGGGGAACTCGCGCTGCTTCGCGACGAGATCGACCCCGGAGGCATCTACCTGGGGCGGTAGCCCCGGAATCAGCCGAGGCTCCGGGATGGCGCCGCCGTAGGCTCAGTGCTCCCAGCAGGCGGCGATGGCGACTCCCGCCACCAGCGGAACCTGGAGATCGGCGACCGACTCCATCTCGTTCCGCACCAGGTCGGCGACCGATTCCACCTCCTCGGCATCGGCTTCGACCAGGAGTTCGTCGTGGACCTGGAGGAGCAGCCGGCCTGAGGTGGCCTCGAGCGCCCGGTCCACCCGCAGCATCGCGATCTTGATGAGGTCGGCCGCCGTCCCCTGGATCGGGGCGTTCACCGCCATCCGCTCGGCGGCCTCGCGCCGCGCCCGCTGCGTCGTTCGGATCTCCGGCAGGTGGCGGGCGCGGCCGAACAGGGTCGTCACCCGACCCGTCTCCCGCGCTTCCCGCTTGATCTGCTCGACGAGATCGCGAACGCCGGCGTAGCGGTCGAAGTAGGCCTCGATGAAGGCGGCGGCTTCGCCGGTCGTGGTCCCGATCTCCTTCGCGAGGGTGAAGGCGGTCTTGCCGTAGATGACCGAGAAGTTGACGATCTTGGCGCGACGACGCGCTTCCGCGGGGTCGAGCCCGAAGTCGCCGAAGACCTCGCGGGCGGTCCGGGAATGGATGTCCTCGCCAGCTCGAAAGGCCTCGCAGAGCGCCGGGTCGCCGCTGAGGTGCGCGAGGATCCGCAGCTCGATCTGGGAGTAGTCGGCGGAGAGCAGCCGCTTTCCCGGCGCGGCGACGAAGGCGCGGCGGACCCGGCGCCCGAGTTCGCTGCGGACCGGGATGTTCTGGAGGTTCGGGTCCGTGCTCGAGAGCCGCCCGGTGGCGGCGACCGCCTGATGGAGGCGGGTGTGAAGCCTGCCGGTCATCTTCGAGACGAGCCGCGGCAGGGGGTCCACCCACGTGCTCTTCATCTTGGCCAGTTCCCGATACTCCAGCACCAGCCGGGGGACTTCGTGGCGGGTGGCGAGTTCCTCGAGGACGGCGGCGCGGGTCGAGAACTGCCGGAGCTTCTTCGTCTTCGCGGTCCGGGGAAGGTCCAGCCGCTCGAACAGGATCTCGCCGAGCTGCTTCGGGCTCTGGAGGTCGAACCGGACGCCGGCGAGCTCGAAGATCCGTTCGGAGAGCTCCTCGATGCGGGTCTCGAGATCCCGCCCCAGCTCCAGCAGCGCGTCGGCGGCGATGCAGATCCCCCGGGTTTCGATCCGGGCCAGCACCGGCGCGAGCGGCATCTCGATTTCGGCGAACACCCGACGGAGGCCCTCGCGGTCGAGGAGCGGGTCGAGGCTGGCCCGCAGACGGTGCTGCAGCGCCGCCCGGGCGCCGAGGCGGGAGTCGGGGGCCTTCTCCCCGAAGAGGGTTGCGGGCGGGGCGGCGTCTTCCGGCAACGCCAGGCCGGTGTAGTCCTGCAGGACCTCGGCGAACCCCTGGGCGCGGCGCGTCGTGTTCAGCAGCCACGCCGCCACCTGCGAATCGTGGAGAACGCGGGGGGCAGCACGTCCGCGCTCCACCAGCCACCGCAGGAACGGCTGCAGCCCGTGGCCGACCACGCCCACCCCGGCGGCGAAGGCCGACGAGAGCGCTTCGGCGAGGCCTTCGGGGGCGATCCCGCCGCCCGCCTCGGCGAAGACTCCGGAGTCCGCATCGGCGGCCAGGCCCAGAGCGACGAGCGGCTCCGGCCCGCGGTCTTCGGAGGGGCCGAGGACCGCGTGAACCGCAAGGACGCCGCCCTCGCGGGCCGCCTCCAGAACGGATGAGACGTCAGCCAGCGCGGCGGCGACCGTCACCTTCGGCAGGGCGGCGGGGGCGGCGGAAGCGAAGTCGCGGGCGTGGGTCCGGAGCTCGAGTTCCTCGAACAGCTCCCGCGCCTCGGCCTCGCGGGGCCCCTGGTAGCGCAGCCCCTCCATGCGCTCTCCCGCCTCGGGAACGGCCACATCGAGACGCAACCGGGCGAGGTCGCGGGAGAGGATTGCGGTTTCCTGGTGCTCACCGAGCAGCGCGGCGGTGCGTTGCCGGGGGATCTCGTCCCGGTGGGCGAGGATGTCCTCGACGCCGCCCCACGCCTCGATGAGGCCCACCGCCGTCTTCGGCCCGATCCCTGGAACCCCGGGGATGTTGTCGACCGAATCGCCGACGAGCCCGAGGTAGTCGGGGACGAACCTCGGAGGGACGCCCAGTTTGGCCTCGACTCCCGCCGGGTCGATCCGGCGATCGGGAGTTCCGGGGGGGACCACGCTCACCTGATCGTTCACGATCTGCAGCAGGTCCTTGTCCCCCGAGACCACGAGCACCCGATACCCTTCCGGCGCGGCGGCCGCCGCCAGGGATCCGATCACATCGTCCGCCTCGACGCCTTCCACTTCGACGACGGAAACCCCGAGCGCGCGCGAGACCTGGCGGGTGAACGGCATCTGGAGCGCCAGCTCGGGCGGCGTCTCGGGCCGGTGCGCCTTGTAGTCGGGGAACGACTCGTGGCGGAACGTCGGGCCGGGAGGATCGAAGGCGACCGCCGCCAGCTCGGGCTCCTCCTCGCGGAGCAGCTTCCGCAGCGCCGCGACGAAACCATGGAGCGCGCCGTTCGGAAATCCATCGGAGCGGGTCAGGCGCGGAAGCGCGAAGAACGACCGGAAGAGCAGATTGTTGCCATCCACCAGCAACAGGGTCGGGCGGGCCATCCGGGCGCTCGCGGCGGATTCTACTTTCGGGATTGCGCCGTTTTCTGTCGTATCTGGAGGACCGGAATCGGGCTTCTGGCGGGCCTCGCGGCCGGATGCGCGGGCCCGGCGTGGCAGGAGACCCACCGCGTCCGGCTCGATGGTTCCGGGGTGTCGGTGATCCAGGTCGCGCCGGAACTGCTGCCCGGGGAGCCCGGCGGCGACCCCGCGGAGCGCATCCGGCGCCTGCTCGCTGGCGCCGGGCTGGAGGTGGAGCGCGCCCGGATCCTGCGCGACGGTCGCGCCGAGGGCCGGGTCGCCTTCGCATCGCTGGAGGCGCTCTGTCGCGCCGAACTCCTCGACCGCCGCTGCTCCCACCAGCCGCGGCCGGAAGGCGGCTTCGAGATCGGCCTTACGGTGACGCCCCCGGCCGGCGGGTCCGGCGAGGCGCGCATTCAGTTGCGGCCGGAGGCGCGGATCACGGGGCACAACAGCGATGGTCCGATCCGGCGCGGTAACCGGCTGCGCTGGACGTTCCCGCTCGATGCGGGAACCGCAGGATCGCGAGAGCTTCGGGTGACGACCGACGACGTCAGCGTGCTGGGCTCCACCGTCCGCACCGTTCTCCGGGCCGCCGCGATCTCGGGGGGGATCGCTATGAGCGGGCTGACGCTGCTCTTCCTGGTCGGGCGGCGCCGGCTGCGCCGCGCCGCCCGTTCCGGGGCCGCGCCGGACCCATAGCCCCGCAGGAATCACCGCGCGGCCTTCAGGAAGTCCCCGGGGTACCGCCGCACCAGGCCGCTCCGCTCGAGCTCGGAGAGGGCGGCCAGCGCATCCGGGATGGGCAGGCCGCACATCGCGATCGCCGAATCCATGTCGAGGCCGGAGGGCGAGGCGCGAAGGGTCCGCAGGACGACGGCGGCGTCGCCCTCCGGGGCCTCCCCGCCCGCCGCCGCTTCCGGACCGGGCTTCGGCCGCTGGCCGGGCGCCGGCGGGAGTCGCGGCTCGCGCCGCTCGAACCCGAGCTGCTCCAGCACTTCGTCAACGGAGGTCACGAGAGCGGCGCCGGAGCGGATCAGGGAATGACATCCCTCGCTGGTCTCCGACCCCACCGGACCGGGGACGGCGCACACCTCGCGGCCGTTGTCCACCGCGTGGCGCGCGGTGGAGAGCGAGCCGCTCCGCCGGGCGGCCTCGACCACCACGACGCCGAGGGTGAGCCCGGCGATGATCCGGTTGCGCCGCGGAAAGTGATGGGGGAGCGGGCGGGTCTGCGGCGGGAACTCGGAGACCACCGCGCCCGAACCCGCGCAGGCGCTGGCGAGCGCGCGGTGTTCCGGGGGATAGATGCGGGCCAGACCGGCGCCGAGGACGGCGACAGTCGTTCCGGCGGCGTCGAGCGCCGCGCGATGCGCCACGCCGTCCACGCCGCGGGCGAGCCCGCTGACGACGGTGAGGCCGGCGGCGGCGAGGCCGCGCGCCAGCGCGTCCGCGATCTCGAGGCCGTAGGGCGTCCCGCGCCGCGCCCCGACGAGCGCCACCGACGGACGGTCCAGGTCCGCGGCCCCGGCCACCTCGAGCGCCACCGGGGGCGCCGCGCTCTCGGCGAGGAGCGCCGGATACCCGGGCGCGCCGAGGAGCAGGAGCCGATGCTCCCGGTCGGCGGCGCGCCGGATCCAGGCGGATGCGGCGTCGAGGAGGCCGCGGTCGGGCTCTCCGAAGCGGCGGCGGAACGCCTCGACGGCGCCCTGGGCGCCGTGCTCCAGAAAAAGCGCGGCCCGGTCGCGGGGGCTGAGGACCGGGCTCAGGGCGATCGCGACCGCGAGGCGCCGCGCCGCGGCGGAGGGCGCGGTTCCCGGGCTCGGGGACGACGGGGGGGATTCGGGGTCGGGCGCCATGGGCTTCGCCTCCATGCGGACGCTGGCGGCCACAAGAGAGGCCACTCCCATGGATGACGCATTTCTGGCGAATTCCTGCCATCCGGGACGGCTTCCGCGTCAGGCGGCATCCCCGAACGGGCTGCGAGCAGTTCGTTGATGAAGTCCCGTGCAGCGCCGAGGCCCCCACCGGGAGAACTGGCGGTGAGGCGCCCGGCCGACAAGGCGCGTAAGCGACGAATATCGGGAATATTCGGAGCGAAACGCAACGATGGGCGCCCCGAAGGGGCGTGGTTCGGCCGGGATGCATCGCCGCTCGAACGCCGCGGGACTTCGTCAACGGGCTGCTAGTATCAAAAGCCGCTCGCCGTCGGTTGACTGGCTACGCCGGGAGGACGAAATGGCCCGTTCATTGCAGATTCCGAACCCCATCGACGATCCCATGCGTTCCCACGAGCGACCCGCCCGCCTCCGCCGCGCCCTGGCCGGCATGGTTCTGGTTGCGGCCGTGGCCGTCGCCGCCCCGCTCGCCGCCGATGAGGAGCGCGCCGGCCAGGAGAACGAGTTCGGAGTCGATGTGGCCCGGCGGGGGCTGTGGAAGGAAGCCGCCTACCGCTGGCGGAGGGCGGTGGAGCTCGACCCGAGGAATGCGCGGGCGCACAACAACCTGGCGGTGGGGCTGGAGCGCTCGGGGCAATTCGAGGAGGCGCTCGAGGTCTACGAGACCGCCCTCTCGCTGGAGCCGACGAACGAACAGATCCGCCAGAACTACGAGCTGTTCCGCGAGGCCTACGAACGGAAGCAGCGCAAGGATCGGGACGCCGCCCGGTCCCGGTCGGTCCGTGGGCGCTGAGGAACCGATGCGCGCGCTGACGGCCACCCCCCTGCGGAACCTGGCGATCCTCCTGGTCGGGACGGTGGGCGCGGGCTGCGCCTCGAGCCCCTACGTCGAAGTTCCCATCGAGATCCCGATCGACGCCAAGCTGGACCTCTCCGATTACGGGCGCGTGCTGGTTGGCAGCTTCGTGACCCAGAACAACGAGAACCTCGACCTCGACGCCGAGACGTCGCGCCTGCTGCGGAACCAGTTGCGGCTCAACTCGCGACTCGCCGTCATCGAGGCCGAGGTCGAGCCTCTCGGCGATTTCTCCGACGCCGCGCTCGAGTCGAGCGGGCTGGCGGAACAGTTCGACGAGATGGCGGCCGAAGCGGTCGCCGTCGGCGACGGGGAGATCTCGCGTCAGGAGTGGATCGATCTGGAGCAGGACAAGCTGCTCGAGGACGAGGAGTACTGGCGGCGCCTGGGAGAGGAGTTCGAGGAGCCCCTCATCGTGAGCGGACGGCTGCGGTTCGCGGCCGAGGAGCGCTCCGGCTTCTCGCGGCGCGACCGGTACGTCCGGAGCGAGTTCGGCGGACGCCGCCTGGTGCGGAGCACGCAGTTCCAGGAACGCAACGCCTACACCCTGACGGCGGAGTTCTATTTCATCGACGGCCGCGACGGCCGCGCCATCCACCGGGAGCGGTTCACCGAGGAGGTCATCTTCGGACGCGACGAGGAGAGTTCCGCGCTCTCCTCCTACTTCGAACTGATGGACCGCATCCTGCCGAACTTCCTGAGCATCGTCACCCCCCAGACTTTCCGGGGCACGAGGGTCCTGCTGCGCTGACCTTCATGCTCCGCCGGACGGCGACATCCCGGCCCGGCCTGGCCAACGCCGGGCCGATGACAGGGTCGGCCGCCGGCTCACCGACGGGAGCGCGCTCCCGAGGAGCAGACTCGTGACCACACCGTCTTCGCGATTCCGACGCCGGGCGCTTGCCGCCGTCGCTCTGGTCCTCGCCGGGGTCTTCGCCGCGGCGCCGGCCGCCGCGCAGTACTTCATCCCGTTCTACGGGAAGAACAAGGTCAAGTACGACAAGCACGACTGGCAGGTCTACCGGTCTCCCCACTTCGATGTCTACTACTACCCCGAGATGGAAGAGGAGCTCGGACGGCTCGTCAGTTACGCCGAGAGCGCCTACGAGACGATCTCGGACCGGCTGAAGCACGAGATTCCGTTCGCGATCCCGCTCATCCTCTACAAGACGTTCTCGGAGTTCGCGCAGACGAACCTGTCGCCATCCGAGATCCCCGAGGGGGTCGGGGCCTTCGCGGAGTCCACGCGGGACCGGATGGTCATTCCGATCGACAACCCTCCGGACGAGCTCCAGGAACTGTTCCTCCACGAGCTCACGCACATCTTCGAATTCGACATCGTTCCGCGGTCGCTGTTCCGGCAGACGGTGCCGCTGTGGATCGATGAAGGGCTCGCGACCTACATGGAGGACGAGTGGGACCCGCTCGACCTCATGACGATCCGGGACGCGACGATCGCCGATCAGATCCCGACTTTCCAGGAGCTGAACCAGGCGTTCTCCCGCTCGCCCTATTCGTTCGGCGCGTCGATCTTCTACTTCATGGAGGAGCGGTTCGGCGAAGAGGGCGTGCGGCAGTTCGTGTTCTCGCTCCGTCGCGCCGTCACCGGCGGCGTCGGCGAGGAGGTCTACGAACAGGCCTTCCGCATGACGCCCGAGGACTTTTACCGCGAGTACAAGCGCTGGATGAAGGACCGGTTCAAGCCCTATCGGGACAAGGAAATCCCGGAGGACTACAGCGTCGATCTCTCACCGCGCGAGGGCCGCTACGTGGGCGCCATCTCGGCCGCGCACTCGCCGTCGGGCGAGGTCATCGCGGTGCTTTCGGGGAACCGGCGCGAGACGGAGTACGACGTGGTGCTGCTCTCGGCGCACGACGGCGAGGTCATCCGCAACCTGACCCCGGGTTACGCCGGGGAGTTCATCAACGTCGTCGGGCTGACCGGCGAGGATCAGCTCATCGGCCGGAATCTGAGCTGGACGCCGGACGGCTCGCGGGTCGCCTTCTTCGGCAAGTACCAGAAGCGGCGCGCGCTGCTCCTCGCCGATGTCGTGGAATCGCAGATCGTGCGGCGCATCGAGATGCCGCTGGATCGCGCCACGTTCCCCCATGTCGGTCCGGACGGGGACTGGGTCTACTTCTCGGCGCTGAACAACACCGTCAGCGACATCTACCGGGTCAACCTCACGACCGAGGTCATCGAGAACCTCACGCGCGACGACTTCCACGACAAGTTCCCCACCGTGAGTCCGGATGGGGAGTGGCTCTACTACAGCCGCCGGATCAGCGGCTACGACAAGCTCTACCGGCTCCGGATCGCCACCGGCGAGAAGGAGCAGATCACCTTCGGCACGTTCAACGACATCAGCCCGATCTTCGCTCCCAACGGACGCGATCTGGTCTATTCGTCGGACGAGGACGACGGGATCTTCAACATCCGGACGCTGGACACCGAGACCGGAGACATCCTCCAGTACACCGATGTGCTCGGCGGCAACTTCTCGCCGAGCGTGGTCGAGGATCCCCGCAGCGGCGAACAGCGCCTCCTGTTCACCAGCTACTACAAGGGGAACTGGGGCCTCCACACGCTGGGGATGGACGAACCCGTTAGGGAGATCTTCGCCGACGAGATCCTCCGGACGTCGGGGCCGGTCATCGACTTCGTTCCGACCGTGGATCACCAGGTGATCAGCGAGAACAAGCGCGAGAAGGGACGATTCGAGAAGCTGTTCCTCGATGGGCCTCCGCCGATCCAGGCGGGCTTCACGAGCGACCGTGACTTCTTCGGCGGAACGGCCATTTCGCTCTCCGACGTGCTCGGCGACGACCGCATTTCGTTCACCGCCTATTCGGTGCGCTCCTACCGGATCTACAACGCCCAGTACGCGAATCTCGCCGGCCGCTTCCAGTACGCCCTCGAAGCGCACGACCAGACCTCCTTCTTCTATCCGGCCCTTCCCTACTACATCCAGAGCTACTGGTCGCGGTCTGACAGCATCGGGACGATCCGGTCCACCGGGGCCTCGGCCAGGTCGCTCTACCCGCTGAGCCGGTTCCGCCGCATCGAGCTGGGAGCGGGCTACGACTACCAGAGCACCGGCTTCGAGAACCCCTACCTTCAGCCAGGGCAGGACCCGCTGTTTCCGACGGACTACGTCGACCAGTACGCGAACTTCTACGGTCAGATCTTCCCCACCGGACACCTGCTTCCGGTGAGCGCGGCGTTCGTGCAGGACACGATCCGGTTCCGTCAGCTCGGGCCCGCCGTCTTCCCCCAGTCGGGGAGCACGATCTACGCCGGGCTCGAGTGGTCCCCGTCAGGCCCGTTCCTTTCGCGGACGACGTTCAACCTCGACGCCCGGAAGTACTTCCAGTTGACGTCATCCAGCGTCCTCGCCGCCCGGCTCAAGTGGTTCCACAGCGTCGGCGACGCGCCCGGGTTCTTCTGGTTCGGAGGGAACGGCGAACTCCGGGGCTACCCGCTCTATTCGTTCGTGGGCAACCGCGGCGGGCACGCCACGGTGGAGTTCCGCTTTCCCATCATCGATGCGGCGATCACCCCGCTGGGCCTGATCGGGCCGCTCCGGGGCAGCGTGTTCGTGGACGCCGGCGGCGCCGCCTACGCCGACGAACCTCTCAGCATCTATTCCTCGGAGCGCCGCGTGTCGCGCCTCGGGCAGCTCTGCGGACCACGGCAGAACTCGCTGTGCATTTCCGAAGGCGCCGGGCTCGCCGACTTCGTGGCCTCCTACGGCTTCAACGCGCGGATCTACTTCCTCGGCCTGCCGCTCAACTTCGCCTGGTCGAAGCGCACCGATTTCGCGACCACGCTCGACGGCTGGAAGTTCGACTTCTGGATGGGCTGGCCCTTCTGAGCGCGCTTCAGTCAGCTTCCGCGCTGCGGAGAATCTCCCTGACGGCGCCCGGCGCGAGGCCGGGCCCGTCGTGCTTCACGTAGAGGTAGAGCGTCTCCACCTGGTCGGCCACGCCGGCCAGCGCCGCGCGGAGGGCCTCCTTCTCCGCGTCGGCGTAGGGAGGATCGCGGCGAAGCCGCACATAGGCGAAGCCTGCGGTGACCGGAATGTCGGGCGCGGAGTCCAGGTCGTGGACCCCGGCCACCAGCGCCACCCCCGCCTCGCGGCAGATGTCCGTCACCGTCTCCGCACGCCACGAATCGTGGCGGAACTCCAGCGCGAAAGCCCGGTCTGAAGGGAGCTCCTTCAGGAACCCCTGGAGCCGGTCGTCATCGCGTCGGAACCACGGGGGACACTGGAACAGCACCGGACCGAGCCGCGTCCCGAGCGGCTCGAGAGCGGTCAGGAACGAGGCCACCGACTCTCCCACATCGAGAAGGCGGGCCCGGTGGGTGATCCCCTGGTGCGCCTTGATGGAGAACACGAACCCGGGAGGCGCGGCGTCCGCCCAGGCGGCGACGACATCCTGCTTGGGGAATCGCCGGAAGGTGTGGTTGACCTCGACGGTCGGAAACACCTCGGCGTACCGGGCCAGGAAGTCGCGGGGCTTCGTCCCCTTCGGGTAGAAGGTCCCCACCCATTCCCGGAACCCGTATCCCGAGGTTCCGGCGAGCAGGCGCAAGGCGCCGCTCAGCTTCTTTCGAACAGCCGCTCGAACCGGGCCCTGGCGTCCCGGTTCGTATCCAGGCGGCGACCGGTCACGTCCAGCACTTCGATCGGGCGGAAGTGGAGGCACTCGTTCCCGGCCCATTTGTTCGGGATGCGTTCCGGGACCTCCGCGCGGCATTCGAACCGCTGGGCGGGATCGAACAGCGAACAGTGGCGACAGGAACGGAGCGCCGTCTTGCAGGTCGGACAGGTCGAACCCACGACGATCGAGACTTCTCCGGTGGGCCACTGATAGCCGCAGCGACCGCAGCGGGTGACAACGCTCGCCCGTCGGTCCCCGGCGAGCCGGAGCGTGCGGAGCTGTTCGGAGTTCCCGAGGTCGGCGAGGCGCTCATTCATCTCCCGGTGAAAACGCCGCTGCTCGGGCGTATCGGGACGGCGCTTCTTGCGGCCTCGGGTGCGGTACTTCAAGGATTCAGAGGGAAACGGAAGAGGGAAACCCCGGGCCTCGAAACCTTCCCGCAACGGGCCCGGAGAGAGATGTGGGGCGGCTCCATCCGTGAGATCGGCCGCCGGGGTCGGGCCACCTTGTGGGAAACCGGTCCGGCCATCCGCCCGCAAACCGGCGCAGCGGACAAGGCCTCGAAGACCCCCGCCGGAGCACTGAAGCTCTGTCTCCCGACCCGACTTCCGAAGAGTAACACGATACGCCCGCCGCACGGGCTTCACAGCGGCTGGCAGCGGTGACAGAAGAAAGCGGAACGACCGGTGATCACGGCTCGCTCGATGGCCGCCCGGCGGCAGGAAGGACAGGCCTTCCCCTGCTGGCCGTAAACCAGGAACCGCGTTTCGACTCCCCGGCGTCCCGGCGCGCCCTCGCTGACGTAGTGGATCTCGAGCCCCCGCGCTTCCCTGATCGTGCGCCGGAGCGTGCTGCGGATCGCCCGGTGAAGCCGTACAGCTTCCTCGGCCGCGAGCGAATCCGACGGCCTGGCCGGATGGATCCCGGCGCGCCAGAGCGATTCGGTGGCCTGGATGTTCCCGATGCCGGCGATCCGGTTCTGGTCCATGAGCAGCGCCTTGACCGGGCGCGTCGTCGCCTGAAGCAACCCGAGGAGAAGAGCTCCCGTGAATCGCTTCCCGAGCGGCTCGGGGCCCAGGCGCGCCAGCCGCTCCTCGTCCGAGGGCCGCGCAACGGAGAACCGCCCGAAGCGGCGCGGGTCCCGGAAGAGGAGGCGGGCGCCTCCCGGAACCCGGAGTCCGGCGCGCACCGCGGGAGGGTCGGCCTCGGCCGACCGCCGGAGAACCCACTTCCCGGACATGCCCAGATGGGTCAGGAGAGACGGTCGCGGCGCCTCGAGGTGGATCAGCAGGAACTTGCCCCGACGGACCACCGCGCGGACGACGGCGCCCTCCGTCGCCTCCCGGAGGAGGGCTTCGGGCTGCCCGCGTCGGATCAGGGGATCCGGCGCCCAGAGTTCCTCGACCCGTCGGCCGACGAGCCACGACTCGAGGTTCTCCCGCTGGATCTCCGCCTCGGGAAGCTCGGGCACGGACGGAAGCGTGCTCCGTGGTCAGTCTTCCGCGAAGATCTCCCCGACGGCGCGGAACGCCTGGTCCACCGCCGACTGGGTGTAGGCGTAGGCGCCGGCGTCGGCGTTCGCGATGTGGACGCGTCCGATGGGGCGCCGCCCGATTTCGTGAGGCGCTTCGCCCTCCGGGAAGGGCGGGTCCCAGAGCGGGTTGTACTCGTAGGAGTATCCGTGAGGCCACCGGTTCACGGTCAGGCCGAGGATGTCGCGGGCGGGGTCGAAGCCGCCGGCGCCGAGAGCCCGCGCGAGCTGGTCCCGCGTCTCCCGCTCGAACGTCTCGAACGGAGTGCGGAGCAGCTCGGCCTGCCCCGCCCGGTACTGCTCGCGGGCGCTTCCTCCGGGACGGCAGGGAGTGCGGACGGTGTGGAGCACGATCAGGTCGTCGGGGCCGCTCGAGAACTCGTAGCCCCCCAGGCTCACGGGGAAGTCGAGCGAGACCGAGGAATGGAACCCGGCCGGGAAATAGATGGACGAGGCCCCGAGCTCGGCGAAGGACCGCCAGTCGCGCAGCAGGACGTTGCTGTAGACCAGCGGCACCTTCGGCGGATACAGCAGCGCTTCGCGCTGCGCCTCCGGGATTTCCGGCGTCAGGAACGGGACGACCCGGTTGTAACAGCCGAGCACCACGCGGCCGGCGCGGACCCGGACTTCCGCGCCGTCCGAGACGTAGGTCACGGCGGCGTCTTCGCTCCCCCCGGGACGCACCCTGACCGCCGTGGAGTTGAGGCGGATCCGGCAGGGAGCGCCTTCCCGGTCCAGCATGCGGTAATCGAGGCGGGCGCGCACGATGTCCTCGCCGCTCGAGCCGGGCGCCGCCTCCGGGATCAGCCGGCGCACGAGCAGCCGGGCGATCGTGGCGTTTCCGTCGGGGAAGTGGAAGATGTAGGGCTCGGGAGTCGGGTTCGGCTTCGCGGTCAGGGTCAGGCGCTGGTGATCGGCGTAGTTCAGCCCCATCGCGTCGAAGCCGGGGTAGTCCATGGCCCAGAGATCGAGCGCCGGGACGCCGTCGGTCCCCATTCCGTAGAGACCGTGGGTGCGCTGACGGAAGAGAGCCTGGACCTCCTCGCCCATCCCCAGCGCATCGAGGAAGTCCCGGTAGCTGGTGATTCCGAGCCGGTCCTTCTTCGCCGACTCGTCGAGCTCCGGCCAGGGGTCGGGCGGCGCCTCGAACAGCCGGACGAAGTCCTCGCGCCCCTGCGGCGAGAACGGGGCGTCCCCCGCGAATTCCTCCGCGGACCGGGAGCCGAAGCCGACGACCAGCCGGTCCTCGGCGAAGTCCTCCCGGCCGAAGAAGACGCCCCGCCCGAGTCCCCGCGACCGATAGAAGTCGCGGTCGAAGGCGGTGTGGAACAGCTCGAGGTCCACCCCCAGTTCATCGAGCAGACCGCGCGCGGCGGCGCTGAAGGTAGCGGGGGAGTCGATGGACTGGGTCCCCCCGTAGCCGATCACGGTGCGCCCCTCGTGGGTGAACTCGTTGCGCCGGGCGTGCCCGCCGAAGTCGTCGTGGTTGTCGAGGATCAGGATCGACGCGTCGGGGCCCGCCGCCTTCCGGAAGAACCAGGCCGCCGCGAGTCCGCTGATGCCGCCTCCGACCACGACCAGATCGAAGCGGCCCCCGTCCGCGGCCGCCGAGTCGTCCCAGCCGATGCTCTCCCCGTTCGCGGTCTGGCGACGGACCAGATCCCGCAGCCGGTGCGCCACCTCGAACGAGCCGGGCTGGCTCCCGCGCAACCCGGTGAGCGCGGGCGGATAGGGCCCGTCGGGCGCCGCCATCTCCGGCGCGCACCCGGCGAGGAGCCAGCCCGGGACGCCGGCGCCGAGAGTGGCGACGCCGCCGGCGGCCCCGATCGCGACCGGCAGGCCGTTCAGGAAGTCGCGGCGGGTGATCCCCCGGCCCATGCCGAGATCCCGGTCGGAACCACGGCGCGGCGGGTCCGGCCGCTCCCGGCGACGTTCTTGTTCAGCCATATCCGTCGCGCCGCATCTTGTCACAGCCGGCTGTCGTGGCCGGATCCGAGGAACGCGGCCGGCGGTGGCCGGCTCCCGGGTTCGGGAGTCCGCGACGCACGGCGGTCCGGCGCTACGCGGTGATCCAGAGAGGCATACCCAGCGATCGGACAGCGCGCATCACCCGCGAAACCGGGATCGCCGTTCGCCGAGAGCGCCTTGCGGAGCCCTTCGCGGCTCACCCCGCCTCGCGGGCCAGTCGGTTCATGCGCCCGGAGTGGGCGATGTCATGGAGCGCGGCGCAGATGAGGCTACCGTCGCCCGGGTCTTCCTCCGCGCAGGCCTCCAGGTAGAGGCGCGCGTCCTCGGGCGTGGCCAGATGCTTCGCAGCGTCCCAGCGGGGGAAGGTCTCGCTCATCTCTGTCTCCAGTCTCGGGCGCCATCGCCTGGATGGGCGTCAGGCACATCTCGTCGAACTCCTTCATCCTCCGCCCGGAAATCAGACCGGCCTCGGCCAGGCTCAGCGCCGCTTCGTGCACCGATGCGAACGCCTCGCTCCGGTATCGCCTGGTCATGACAACTCTCCTCGAGGCGCCTCTGCGTCGCCGCGGTCATCGCATCGATCCCGCCGTCCACGGCCTCAAGCCGGAGCCGCCAGGAGGCGACAGAACCTTGCTCCCGGCGCGTCCGCACGCAGAGCCTGACGCAATCCTACGCCGCGTGAACTCCGACGTCGCAGTGGCGGTCCGAGGCGGTCCGGTAAATTCCCTGAGCCGGATCCATCGTTCCCGGGAGGTCCTCCATGTCCCACTCACTTCATCCGCCCCGGTCGCGGCGCGAGGCGCTGCGCGTCCTGTCGGCGCTCGCCGCCGCTGCGGCGCTCCCCAAGGGCGTCTTCAGCGCCGAGCGCTTCGGCGCCCTCCAGGAGGAGGCGGTGATTCCGTTCACCGACATCCCCGAGGACTTCTCGACGATGCGCGGCGAGTACCCGTTCCGCATCGACCTGCGCGAACTGAGGACCTTCATCACCCCGAACGAGGACTTCTTCTCGGTCGCGCACTACAACCGGCCCAGCATCGACGCCGCCGACTGGTCGCTCCGGCTGGACGGTCTCGTCGAGCGTCCGCGGACCTTCTCGCTCGACGACCTGAAGTCCATGCCCCGGGTGGAGCGCACCGTGACCTTCGAGTGCTCCGGGAACCAGGGCATCCGCCATCACGGGATGGTGGGGAACGCCGTCTGGGGCGGCACGCTGCTGCGGCCGCTGCTCGAGACCGCCCGTCCTCACCCCACGGTCATCGAGACCGTGTTCTGGGCCGCTGACCACGGAACCGAGACGATCCGGAACAGCGAGTACCCGCAGGACTTCGCCCGGGCGATGTCCCTCCCGGACGCCCTCGATTCCGGGGCGATGCTGGCGTGGGAGATGAACGGGGAACCGCTCCCGGAGAAGAACGGCTACCCGCTGCGGCTCATCGTGCCCGGCTGGTACGGGATCGGACACGTGAAGTGGCTCACCCGGATCCAGTTGAGCGACCGCCGGCTGATGAACCGGTTCATGGGCCGCGACTACGTGACGATCATCGGCGAGGAGCAGGACGGCAAGACCGTCTGGTTCGAGCGCTCCGTCACCCGCCAGCGGATCAAGTCGGTCATCGCCCGGGTGACCCGCACCGCGAGCGGCGGGACCAGGGTGTTCGGCGCGGCCTGGAACGACGGCACGCCGATCCGCGAGGTCCGCGTGCGGGTGGACGGCGGCGCCTGGCGGGCCGCCGACCTGGATCGCAGCGGCAACCCCTTCGCCTGGACCTTCTGGGAGCTCGAGACCGATGCGCTGGCGCCCGGCGAGCACACGCTCGTCTCGAACGCGGTGGACGAGTTCGGCCGCGAGCAGCCGGCCGACCTGAGCCTCAAGAAGACCTACTGGGAGGACAACGCCCAGTTCGAGCGCACCGTCATGGTGGCCGGCTGAGTCGGCGAGGTTCCGGTGCGACGCCGCTCGGTGCTGATGTCCGCCGGGGGCGCCCTGGTCGGGGCGCTCCCGGGAGCGCGGGGCGCGTCACCGGCCCAGCGCCTCCGGAGCCGGATCGGCGTCGTGGGCGCGGGCATCCTGGGATCCTCCATCGCGTGGCGGCTGGCCCGCCGGGGGGCCGAGGTCACGGTGTTCGAGCGGGAGGGGCCCGCCGCCGGCGCCACCGGCAACTCGTTCGCCTGGATCAACGCGAACTACTCGAAGCGGCCCCACTCCTACTTCCAGCTCAACTGGCTCGGGCTCCAGGGCTGGCGGGGCCTCGAGGCGGAGGTGGGGCATGGCCTCCAGGTGACCTGGGGCGGAAGCCTCGAGTATCGGGACGCGCCGGACCGGGCCGGAGCGCTGCGCGAACAGCTCGCCCGCCACCAGCGCTGGGGGTACCCGGTGCACGCGGTGGACGCGGAGGAGTTCCGCCGGCTGGAGTCGGGCGTCACCCCGCAGCAGCCGATTCTGGGCGCCGCGTGGGCGAGCGCCGAAGGCAGCATCGAGCCGCGTTCCGCCACCCGGGCGCTGCTCGCCGCGGCCGAGGCGGAGGGCGCCCGCTTCGTCCGGGCGGAGGTCACCCGCCTCGACCTGGGCTACGGGGCGCTCCGGGGCGTCGCGACGAGCGAGGGCGAGTTCGAGCTGGACACGCTCGTGCTGGCCGCCGGCGTCCAGGCGCCGGGGCTCGCGCAGCAGGCGGGCGTGGACGTGCCGCTCGTGGAATCGCCCGGCATCCTCGCCCACTCGGCGCCCACCGGAGCGGCTCTTGGACGGATCCTCCTGGCGCCCGAGATCCACGCCAAACAGACCGCCGAGGGCAGGATCGTCGCGGGCGTCGGTTTCGCCGGCGCCGGCTCGACGGACGCCTCGATGGCGGTCGGCAAGGGGATCCTCGAGACGACCGCGAAGGTTCTCCCGGCCGCCAGCGGACTCGATGTGGACGAAGTCACGCTCGGCTACCGGGTCCTTCCGAAGGACGGCCACCCGATCGTGGGCTTCGATCGCGGCGCGCCCGGGATCTACTTCGCCTCCATGCACAGCGGGGTCACGATGGCCCCGACGATCAGCCAGTTCGCCGCGATGGAGATCCTCGACGACGTCGAGATCGCTCTCCTCGACGACTACCGCCTGGCCCGTTTCCGGTAGGCGCGGCGCGGCCCCACGATGGCCGCAAACAGAACCCTTCGGGCTGCCGCTGTGGGGGTGGGGTGGGTCTCGAGGCGACAGCCCCCGGACAAGCCGGACGCCGAATGGGTAGGGGGTATAAACAATCCACCCGACGCAGGAAGGAATGTACCACATCCCGGCCGGCCCGGAACCGGCGGGATGGCGGGCTCAGGCGGCCGGAACCGAGGGCGCCGAGGGGCTGCGCCCCGCATGGCGATACGCCGCGAAGACGAGCTCGAGGTCGCGGCGGGCGCGGCCGAAATCCGAAATCGGTCGGTGGGCGGGGTCGCCCACGGCGCGCAGGAAGTCTCCGGTCATCGCCCGGAACCCCATCAGGTCCGCCAGCGGGCCCATTCGGGCGTGGACGAAGGGGCCCCGGGAGCGGGTGGCGAGCGCGGCGTAGAGGCCGTTGCTCTCGAAGACCACCCGCCCCCGCTCTCCCTCGATGCGGGAGTGCTGCAGGACGCCGCCGGGAAGCGAGCGGGCATCCCAGCCGTAGCGGATCTCGCCGACCGCGCCGGACGGGTAGCGCGCGGTGACTTCGGCGCGGCGTTCGGGGTCGGTCCCGGGGGAGAAGACAGCTTCCACGCTCTCGGGGACTTCATCCAGCAGCGCGCCCAGCAGCGCCACGAAGTGGATGCCGCCCTCGAGCAGGGCGCCGTGGCGACTGCGCCAGTCCGGAGTCTCCTGGCGCGTCAGCTTCGTCAGGCGGATCCTGCGGACCGGACCGATCTCCCGGGTCCACGCGCGGAGACGCCGGAGAAGGGGCTTGTAGAGGTAGTTCTCGGCGACCATCAGCGCGCCCGGGGGGCGGCCTTCGAGGGCGCGAGCAATCCGGTCGAGTTCCGGCGCCGCAGCGACCAGCGGTTTCTCCACGAGGACCGTCTTGCCGGCTTCGAGCGCCGCGACCGTCTGGTCGGCATGGGCGTCGAGGGGCGTCGCCAGGACGATGCCCGCAACATCCTCCCGGGCGAGAGTCGCCTCCAGGTCGGCGACCGTCTCGCCGCCGAAGCGCGCCGCGAATTCGCGGGCCGAACTCTCCCGGCGGCTCGCGAAGAGGAGTCGCGCCCGGCCCCGCAGATTCGCGGCGTGGACCCGGCCGATGCCGCCGCAACCCACGACCGCGATGGTTGGGAGCGAATCCGTCACCGGGCCGCTCCCCGCGCGATCCCCTCGGCCACCCGCAGGGCGTTCGCCGCGATCGTGAGGCTGGGGTTCACGCCTCCCGACGCCGGAAAGGCGCTGCCGTCGGTGACCCAGAGATTGTGGACGCCGCGGACGCGCCCGTCTACGTGGAGGACCGAATCCTCCGCACCATCTCCCATCCGCAGCGTGCCGACGGCGTGGGAGAACGAGGAGATGGGCCAGATTCCGGTGGCGAGAGCGCCGGCCTCGCGCAGGATGCCCACCGCCGCCCGCGTCAGCCGCCGCAGGCGTCGTTCATCCGACGATCGGTAGCGGTGTTCGACCCGGACCCGGGGCTGGCCGAGTTCGTCCTGCTCCGCGGCCAGCGTCACGCGGTTGTCGGGATCGGCTTCATCCTCGGCGACGCACAGCAGGTTCTGAAGGCGGCGGATGACCGGCCCCCCGAGGAAGAGCCGTCGGAAGCGGCCGGCGGCCTCACGAACGACTTCGGGGGCGGGGGTGTAGATGTCCTGGATGACGCCGGTGGCGAGGCCCCCGGCATCGCGCTCCGCCTCGTAGAAGTCCGTGAAGGCGACCTGCTTGTGGAACACCTGCTCCGGATTCGTCGGGAACCGGAAGAGACCGGCGACCACGGCGTTGCAGTGGCGCATGAGAAACCGCCCGATCGGAAGACCCGGCGCCTCCGGGGCGTTCGACCGGAGAAGCAGGGCCGGGCTCCCGATGGCGCCGGCGGCCAGGACGAAGACTCCCGCTTCGATCCGGTCCATGTTCCCCGTGCGCGCGTCCTGGCACTCCACGGCCGCGACGCGGGGGCCGTCGAACGCGAGGCGGCGCACGACCGTCTCCGCCCGGACTTCGACCTGGGGCGCCGCCCGCTCGAGAATCCCGGCGGCGTCGTTCTTGGCGTTCATGGCGCAGGGGAACCCGTCGCAGGTGTTGCACCGGACGCAGGCCGGACCGTTCTCCCCGCTGAAGTCCAGCGCGAGCGGGATGGGGAACGGCCGGTAGCCGAGCCGCCGGCCGGCTTCGAGGATTCGCCGGGCGGGCGCCGAGGGAGGAATCGACTGGAACGGATACGCCCCTGACCGGGTCGGCTCGACGGGGTCCTCCCCGGCGACGCCGTGGACCCCGAGAAGCCGCTCGGCCTCGGCGTAGAAGGGCTCGAGGTCGCCGTAGCTGATCGGCCAGCGGTCGAAGTCCCGCGCCCGCAGCCGGAAGGCGGCCCCCCCGTAGAAGACCGACATCCCGCCCACCGTCTCGTTCTGGCGGACCGGGCGGAAATCCCGTTCCTCGCGCTGCCGCACTTCGATGGGAGCCGGCCCGGCGTATCGCAACCGGCTCAGGATCCCCACCGGGTCCCAGTCCGCCCGGTCGCGGCGGGGCCAGCGTCCGCGCTCGAGCACGAGGACCCGGGCCCCCTCCTCCCGCATCCGGTGCGCGGCGAGCGCCCCTCCGATGCCGGACCCGATGACGACGGCGTCGTAACGCCGCGTCCCGCCGCTCTGTCGGATCGCGGTTATCCCAGCGCGCCGGTCTCGACGATCGCCACCGCGGCCACGGCCAGGATGAGGATCCACGCGAGGTAGTGCAGTTCCTCGCGTCGCCGGGTCTCGACGCGGGGCAGGTCCGGTCGGAATTTCCCGGACATGTTCCGCTGGATGTAGGTCTTGTAGTACTCGACGAGAAAGCGCTCGAGGCCGCCGTTCATGTAGATGAGGATCCCCAGGGCGACCGGGTCGCCCGGGTCCCGCAGCCAGTAGAAGAGCGGCGAGGCGACGGCGAGCGTCAACCCGGAACGGAGGAACTTGAAGAACTGAAACCCCTCGAAGGGAGCGTCCTTCCACGCGCCGCCTCCCGACACCAGCAGCCCGGTGGCGTAGGCGACGAGCAGGTACGACCAGAAACCCTCCACCGGCGCCCCGATCATGAGCACGCCGAAGACGGCCGACACCAGCACGACGCCGGCGGCGGCGCGCAGCCCCCGGCTGTGGACCGGCCGCCCCAGAATCGCCAGTTGCGACGGTACGAAGTACTTGTCCTGCGGCTCGCTGCGGAAGCACCCCTTGTAGAGCTCGGTGAGGAAACGCTCCAGCCCCATCACCAGGAAGAAGAGCTGGACGAGCCCGAGCCCGGCCACCCGCCCGGCGAGCGTCGGAATCGCCGCCAGACCCGCGAAGAGGACCAGGGAGAGGAGGATGCTCCTCGGGAAGGTGCGCGGCTTGAAGCCCTCCCAGGGAGCGTCCTTGAACGCCCCCCAGAGGGAGGTGTAGAGACCGGAGAGGGCGGCGACGAGAAGACCGGTCACGGCGGAGAGCAAGCCCGGACTCTACCGGGAAAGAGATCCCCGCCCGCCCCGGGAGAGTGACGCGCGACGGCGGAACCGGGCGCCCGGCCCGCCGCTCCTAGTTGACGTCGAACTGGCGGGTGTACTTGATCGTCAGGCTCCGGTTCTGCGGGCCGATGAGAACGTTCCCGAGGCCCTCGGTGTCGTTGTAGACGATGAACAGCCCCGTCCCGGCGGTGTTCAGCCAGTTGAAGCGGACGTTCGAAGACCAGACATCGGCGTCGTCGTTGTACTGGAGGAGCGCCTGCAGGTAGATCAGCGGGGTGAAGTTCACCGCGACCCGGAACTGGCCCAGGTTCGCCACGAAGTTCCCTTCAGCGAGCTCGATGTCGTTGTAGAGCCACGACGCCGAGGTGATGAGCCGCGTTCCCCAGCGGAAGTTGAGCGTCGTGTCGACGGTGCGCTGTTCGCCGGAGAGGAACCCGCCGTAGTCGAGCCCTCCGCTGTAGGACAGCCGATCCGCCGAGTTCGTGTTCCAGCGCCAGCCCAACTGCCAGTGTTCGTAGGTTCCGGCGGGGACGACGATCCCCTCGCGGATCTCGAAGGGCTCTTCGAGCCCCTCCACGATGCGGTTCATCGCAGGGCTGAGGTACCACCCGTTCTCGAAGTCGAGGTGGCTGTCGACGTGAAGGCGGGAGGTCTCGAGGAAGCCGCCGAGCGTCCGGAAGCCGTTGTAGGTGATGTGGGGCCGCAGCTCGCGGAAGATCGGCGCCCAGCTTGGCCGGTGGTAGCTGAAGTAGCCCCAGTCGAAACTCCGGTAGGCGGAACGACGAAGGAAGCCGGCTTCCGGGTTGAAGTTCTGCTGGACCTCGGTCATGCCCAGCCAGAGGCGGAGGGTGTTCGTGAAGTACTCGCCCCGGGCCCGATAGGCGTACTCGCCGCCCTCGAGATCCTCGTAGCCGGGAGTCTGGGTCCGCGCGGCGAAACCGCTGAAGGTCACGGACTCCCCGATGCCGAGCTGGCCGTCCACGCCCCAGGTCCGGTTCCAGTCATCCTCGAGGGCCGCCGCGCCGGTCCCCATCCGGTTCACGAACATCGCGCCGAGCGAGGACCGCTGCCCGAACTCCCGGCTGACGCTGGCCACCGTGAAGTTGTTCGCGGCCACGACGCCGGAAACTTCCTGCGTCTGCATGTTGAGGAAGCCGAGGTTGTAGTCGCCGGCCTTGCCCGAGAGCCGGGCGCCTCCGAGGATCGGCACCCGGGCGCCGTTCGGGCCGATCCCGATCCGGCGGCTGAAGAAGAGATCGACCGAACCCGGGGCCCCCATCGAGAAGTTGCCGGCGTTCTCCAGGAAGAACCCGCGCTTCTCGGGGAAGAAGAGATTGAACCGCGTCAGGTTGATCTGCTGATCGTCCACCTCGACCTGGGCGAAATCAGTGTTGTAAGTCAGGTCGAGGTTCAGGCTGGGGGTGATGCCGATCTTCGCGTCGGCGCCGAAGTCGAACTGGGTCTGCGCCTCGGTCTCGGCCGCGTAGTCGCGTCCGGCCGCGCCGAGGGCGTAGGGCGTGACCTGGATGTTGCGGGGCGTGCGCAGGTTCAACCCCTGCAGCTCGCCGGCGGAGGAGAGCCGGTAGAGGTTGTAGTTCCTCGCCACCGGGGACCAGAAGGCCTCCTCCCGCTTGCGGCGGATGTTCCGCTGGAAGTTGAGACCCCAGGTCTGGGGGCTCGTCCCGTAACGCAGCGTCCGCAGCGGAATGGCGAACTCGGCGGACCAGCCGTCGTCTCCGACGTGCGTGGCGACGCTCCAGGCGGCGTCCCAGTTCAGGTTGAAGCCGCCGCCGGAGCCGGTCCGGGCGCGCATCTGCGGTCCGCCTCCCATGCCGCCGCCGCCCCCGGCGTTGCTGACCTGCCCGTCGTACTCGAGCCCCGACGGGGTCGTGCCGAATACGAAGCCGTTCTGGAGGTCGTGGTAGGTGTCGAAGATGACCTGGAAAGAGTCGGTGTCGTCGAGGCCCGAGTCGCGGCGGGCGTCGGTGGCGATGATGCCGGAGGGGTCCGAGTCGTAGAGCATCGCGCCGATGTAAATGGCATCCTCGTCAAAGAGGATGCGGACCTCGGTGCGCTCGGTGGAGGGCTCCCCCTCGAAGGGGTTCGCCTGCACGAAGTCGGTCAGCGGCTCGGCCGCGGCCCAGACATCCTCATCGAGCCGGCCGTCGATGGCGGGGGCCTCGATGGCCGCCGTGGCGCGTCCGATCCGCGCGCCCGAGACGGTTTCTTCCTCCACCCCATAGGCGGAGCCTGACACAAGACCTGCAGACAGCAGGAGGAGAGCAACGCGCGGCATAACCCCGCAAATTTACCGCGCCGCGGCGGGCGCCGCCTGCCCCGGGACGGAGTCCGTTCCGACGGCGCGCGAAGAGCTCCTTGAACAGTCCGTGAACAGTCGCCGCCGCTCACGATCCGGAGAAAGTCTGGTGGCATAGTTCGCGCCACCGCGCCGAACGCGGCGCCAACCCCCGCCCTGAGAGGAGCCAACCCCTTGAGTGATCGCAACCCGGCAAGCGCCCGGGAACTTCTCGACTTCGCAACCGAAATCGCCTGGGAGGCCGGACGCCTCATCATGCGCCACTTCCAGGTGGGCGTCGGCGTCCAGCAGAAGCCGGACCGCACCCCGGTGACCGAGGCCGATGTCGCCGGAGAACGGCTGCTCCGCAAGCGGATCCAGGCGAAGTTTCCGGGCCACCGGATCCTCGGCGAGGAGGACGGCGAGTCGGGGTCCGATCCGACGCACCGGTGGATCCTCGATCCGATCGACGGCACGACCTCGTTCATCCACGGGGTGCCGCTCTTCGGGATGCTCATCGGGCTCGAGGTCTCCGGCGAGGCGGTCGTCGGCGTCTCGAACATCGCCGGGCTCGGCGAGATGGTCACCGGCGCGCGCGGGGTCGGCGCGTTCTGGAACGGTCGGCCGGCGCGGGTGTCGCAGGTGACGGACATCGAAAACGCCCTCGCCACGACGACGGACCCGGCGACGATCGGGCCGATCTGGGACGCGGTCGGCGCCCGGGGCGCGGTGCGTCGCACCTGGGGCGACGCCTTCGGCCACTCGCTGGTGTGCACCGGCCGCTCGGAGATCGGGCTGGACCCGGAGATGAAGGCGTGGGACTCGAGCCCCTTCCTGCCGATCCTCGAGGAAGCGGGAGGCCGGTTCACCGACTGGGACGGGAACCGGACGATCCACGGGCCGAACGCCCTGAGCACGAACGGGGCGCTGCACGACGAGGTGCTCGCCCTCCTCGCGGAAGTGCGGGGAGGCTGATCCGCCGCCGGCCGTCAGAAGCGCCGCGGCTCAGCGCGCGGTCGGCGCTTCGGGTCGGGACAGATCGGGGCGACCCGGTTCGTCGTAGCGATCCACGTACTCGCGGACCAGGTCGCACTTCCGGAAGCCGGGAACGGCGGTCGCCGTCCGGCGGGCGAGATCGCCGAAGTCGAGCGACCGGAGTTGCTCGAGCGCCAGCGGGGTGCGCGCCTTGAAGAGCATCCACTGCTTGTGCTTCTCGCAGCGGTCCGCGTCGGTCTCGCGCCGCGAATAGTCCTGCCAGCCCTGGCACGGAACGCCGAAATCGAAGTCGTTCTCGAACACCTTGAGCGCGTCGCGGGTGTTGTTGTACTGCCAGAGAAGGAAGTCGGGGTGGCGGATGGGGGGAGGCCGCAAGAGGCGCCGGTCCCGGTGCGGGCTCCGCGCCCGGGTCCAGATCTGGAACTCGGTGTTCACCCGGTAGGGACGTCCGTCGCCCAGGACGAAGGAATCGGGGGCCAGCGTCCGGGCGAAGATCCAGCGGAAGCCCGGCGGAAGGTGTCGGTGCGCGCCGTACTTGCGAAAGTTCAGCGGCAGGATGAATCCGATCGTGTCAGCGAATTCCGCCGCCCTCTGGAAGAACCGCAGCGCCAGGCGCCCGCGCTTGCCGAAGGGCGGATTGCCGACCACGACGACCGCTTCCCGGCCGAGCGGAAGGTCCGGAGTCCAGTCCAGAAAGTCCCGACGCGCGATGCCGTCGCAGGCGGGTTCGAGGTCCATGCCGATGCGCCGGCCGGGCGGAAGATGGCGGTGGAAGGCGCCGGCGCCCGCCGAAGGCTCGACGAAGAGCGGCTCGTCCGGAATGGCGATCCCGGGGAGGACGCGGAAGAGGTCCTCAAGGCACGCCTCGGCCACGGCCGGCCGGGTGTAGAAGGCGTCCAGCCGGGAGGCGTCGGCGCCCCGATCCGCTAACGTGGCGCCGCCATGACCGCTGAGCGGCGAACCCGCCACGATCCGCCCACTCACGCCCGACATCCCGCGAGGTCTGTCGAACCCGGGTTCCCGTCCGGAGACTCAGCCTCGGATCCACCGGCTCCCAGCGCCGGGATCGCGGTCATCTTCAACCTCGGAGAAGCCACCGAACCCACGGACATCGAAGCTGACAAGGACCGCCTGATCGGCGAGGCGATCGCGTCCCGCAAGGCAGACCTCGCTCCCTGATCAGTCGGACCCGGCGGAACGCCGCTCCGCCTGGACGCGGCGGACGACCTCCTGGATCTGCTCGGCGAACCCGCGGGCCCTCTCGAGGACCTCGGCTTCGTTGACCGTCGTGATCTCTCCGTCGCGGACCACGATCCGGCCGTTCACCAGGACGGTGGAGACGTCGCCCCCCCGCACGGCGTAGACCAGGTGCGAGTAGGGGCGGTAGAGCGGGGTGAGGTGCGCCTGGCGGGTCTCGACCAGGACGATGTCGGCCCGCTTGCCCACCTCGAGCGAGCCGATCCGGTCCTGGAGGTTCAGGACGCGGGCGCCGCCCATCGTGGCCATGCGGAACACCGTCTCGGCGGGCATCGCGGCCGGATCGCCGGTGGCGAACTTGGGGAGCTTCGCCGCCATGTCCATCTCGCCGAACATGTCGAGGTTGTTGTTGCTGGCCGCGCCATCGGTTCCGAGACCGACGGGAACGCCGGCGGCGAGGAGCTCCGCCACCGGGGCGGCGCGCGACGAACCCAGCTTCATGTTGCTCTCGGGGTTATGGGCGACGCCGGCGCCGCCGGCGGCGATGCGGGCGATGTCGTCCTCGGTCAGATACGTGCCGTGGGCCAGCACCACGCCCGGGCGAAGCGCCCCGATGGACTCGAGCGCCGGGATCGTCTTCATGCCGATCGCGGCCTCGATCCGCGCATCCTCGTCCTCGGCCTCCACGACGTGGATCTGGAACGGGGCGTCGTAGCGGTCCGCAAGTTCGAACGCGGCGCGAGTGGGCTCGAGCGGCGTCGTGTAGAGCGCGTGGGCGGCGGTACCGGGGATCAGCGTGGGATGGTCCCGGTACTTCTCGAAGAACGCCTCGGCGCCCCGGAGCGACTCCTCGGGGCTCGGGAAGTCCGGCGTGGGAAAGCCGATCACGTGTGGACCCACGACCGCCCGGATCCCCGCCTCGATCGTCGCCCGGGCGGCGTCCTCGCGGAAGTAGTACATGTCGGTGAACGTCGTCGTGCCGCTCTTCAGCATCTCGATCGAGGCGAGGAGCGTCCCCCAGTAGACGAAGTCGGGGGCGACGAGCTCGGCCTCCGCCGGAAAGATGTTCTCCTCGAGCCACGTCATGAGCGGAAGGTCGTCGGCGAGGCCCCGGAGAAGCGTCATCGCCGCGTGGCCGTGGGTGTTCACCAGACCGGGAATCACGAGCTGCCCGGTGGCGTCGATCGTCGGAATGTCCGGCGGGCGCGGCGCCGCCCGATCGAAGAGCCCCACGATCCGGTCGTTCTCCACCAGAACCGCGCCCCCTTCGAGGATCGTGCCGGCGTCATCCATGACGACGACCGCGCCGCCGTCGATGAGGAGGCGCTCCACCTGTGCGGCGCCCGAACCCGAACACCCCGAACCGGCGAGCGGCAGCGCGAGGAGGAGGCTGGAAGAAGAGACTCTGGCCATGACGCGGTGATTATCGGGCGGGGGAGCACCCATCGGGCGAACCGGCGTCATCGAAGCCCGGATCCAGGCTGCTGGTGAACCGGGCGGGGCGGAGGCGGTTCATGACGGCGGCGATCTCGTGGCGGCGGGGACGCGCGAGGCGTCCGGGGTGGCGCCCGGCCCGCCCCTCCCCGGTCAGGGCATCGGGGCCGTCGCGGTCGAGCAACGCGTCGAGCTCATCCAGGACGTCGGCGACGGAGCGCCCCGGGAAGTCGCGGGCGGCGAGCGCGACCGCGTGGCCGGCGGCGCGCGTCTGGCTGGCGCAGAAGAGCTGGTCGAGCGCCCGGAGGTCGACCTCCGACTCCCCGTACTCAAGGATCTCGCGGCGCGCGGCGCGGATCCGGGAACGGCCCCGCCGCCCCGAAGGATCGAGGCTCGCCGGCGCGGGGGTTCGCACGCGCCGCCCGAAGCCGCCCGGAACGGGCTCCTCCGCCCGGCGGGTCGGAAGCTCTCGCGCCACCTGGCGGGCAAGCGCGGTGACCTCCCGGGGGCGGTAGCCGGTCATCTGGATCACGGTGTCCGCGGCCTCGAAGTAGTCACCGGAACCGCCCATCACCAGGATCGTCGAGACGCCGCGCTCCTCGTGGAGTTCGCGCACCCGGTCGAGGAAGGGGGTGATGGGCTCGGCCTCGCGGGCCACCAGCGCCTGCATCCGGGCGTCCCGGATCATGAGGTTGGTCGCCGAGGTGTCCTCGTCCAGCAGGAGCAGGCGGGCGCCCGCCTCGACGGCCTCCACGATGGAAGCCGCCTGGCTGGTGCTGCCGCTCGCGTTGGAGGTGGCGAACCGCTCCGTGGGCCACCCGCCGGGGAGATCCCGCAGGAAGGGACGGACATCCACTTCCTGGACCGAGCGGCCTTCCTCGGCGCGGATCGTGACCGCATCCGGCCGGGTGACGACCCGCTCGCGACCGTCCCCCGGAACGTGCGGGACAACCGACCGGGCGAGCGCCTGAAGGAGCGTGGACTTGCCGTGGTAGCCGCCCCCGACGATCAGGGTGACGCCCACGGGGATCCCCATCCCGGAGACCGCGCCGCCGTCCGGGAGGTCGAGCGTGACGCGGAGCGAGGGCGGGCTCTCGAACGGGACCGCCGGCGGGGTCGGAAGCGGCCGGTCGCTCGCCCCATCGGCGCGCGGCAGGACGGCGCCGTCCGCCACAAACGCCGCAAGACCGCGGTGCGCGAGCTGCGCCCGCAGGCCCTCCTGGAGCTCGATGTCCTCGACGAAGGCTTCCGGTCCGGAGGGCGCCAGGTTCCTCGCGACCAGCGCCGCTTCGGCGATCCGCGGCAGTCGCCGGGTCAGGAGCTCGGCGGCGCTGCGGCCGAGGATCCGGCGCCCGGCGGCGGGAAGGCCGACCTCGAGACGCGCTTCGACCACCCCGGGAGCGAGAGGACCGCCGACCCACCCCACCAGCACCGCGGACCGCTCGAGGACTTCCTGCCCTCCGGCGTCGATCCGCACTTCGCCGCTGTGGCCCGAGCCGGACCGGCCTTCGGCGGCGCGTTCCGGCCCGGCGGCGCGCGCGACCCGGCGCGCGAGGTCATCGGCGAACGCGATCCGGCGAACCGGGGTGGCGTAGAGCGTCGGCGAAAAACCGGCGGCGTCCGCCTCGAGCCGCAGGCGCACCCGCGAGGGCGGGGCGAAGGGGTCCCGCGCCACCCGGTCCACGAACAGCGTGAGCCCGGGGCCCAGCCGCCACCCACCTTCGAGCGCGCGGTACGCCGGGTAGCCCCGGCCCTCGAGCCGGCGGCAGGCGTCCGCCAGCCCTTCTCTCAACCGGGTCCGGATCGCGGCGTCATCCCGGCGGCGCGGGACGATCCCGGCGGGCTCGTGGGCAAGGCGCTACCATCGTACTTTCCGTCGGGCAGTGGTTGGGATCGAGGTCGTTCCGGGGGGATCCGGCGCCGGGGGCGACGGCGCGCGCACGCGGTCCCACTGGGCGGACCACACCGGCGAGCTCCGGCGGCGGCTCGCGAAGGCCGTGCCGCAGGAGGCGCTCCGCCGCCTGCACCAGCGACGGGCCTTGCCCCACTTCCTCGTCCTCGGGTGGCAGTTCCTGCTCCTCTTCGGGTTCGGGGCCGTCGCGTTCCGCAGTTCCACCTGGTGGGTCTGGGTTCCCGCCGCCGTCGTCGTCGGGTTCACCGTCTTCAACTTCACGGTGATGCTCCACGAGGTGGTCCACGAAGCCGTCTTCGACGGCCGGCGGCGCCGCGCCCACCAGATCCTGCGTCACCTCTACGCCTTCCCGAGCGGCATTTCCGCCACCCAGTTCACCCGGTGGCACCTGGACCACCACGCCCAGCTCGGAGACGCCGAGGGCGACCCCAAGCGCCACTGGCTCTCGCCGAAGCGCAACGCCCGGTGGTTCAAGGCGCTCTACCTCACCCCGGCGCTGATCCCCATCTACTTTCGCGCCGCCCGGCGGGAGAGCGCGCGCTATCCGGAAGCGCTCCGCCGACGGATCGCCCGCGAGCGGCGGCTCACCGTGATGGGCCACCTCGCGATCGCCGCCGTCCTGGTCTGGGTGGGGGCCGACGCTCCCGGCGGGGGGCTCGCGGCGATGGCGCGGGCCTGGCTCGTTCCCGTGCTCCTGGTCTTCCCGGTGGCGTTCACGCTGAACCGCCTGGGCCAGCACTACGACATCGCGCCGGACAACCCCGCGCTGTGGGGGAGCGTGCTGCGGCCCTCGCGATTCTGGGACGCCGCCTTCCTGTGGTCCGGCTACCACCTCGAGCACCACTACTTCCCCCGCGTCCCGTTCTACAACCTGCGCGCCCTCCACTTCCTGCTGCGGCCCTTCTTCGACAGCATCGGGGCGCGCCCCACCGGCTACGGACGGCTGCTGTGGCTCTGGTTCGTCGAGAACCGGCCTCCCCATACCGACTGGCGGGCGGGCGCGCGGTCCGCGACCGGGGCGGAGCCGGCGTGACCCCGCCCCCGGAGGACGCGGTGGCCGTCCTCACCGAAGGGGTCGTGAAGTGGTACGACCGTCAACTCGGCGAGGGCTTCATCCAGCGCGCCGAGGGGCCGGATGTCCACGTTCCGGCGAGCGCGCTCGCCGAGGTCGAAGACGGGTTCCTGGTGGAAGGCCAGGAGGTCCGCTTCGAGCTGCTCCCGATCCCCGGCGGGTTCCGCGCCCGGAGCGTCCGCGTCGTCGAACCGGACGAATCCGGAACGCGGGAGATCTGACCGACCGGGCCCAGAGGGCGCTCCGGGAGACTCCCCCCGCGAGCCGCCCGTTCGGGGCGTCAGCCCCTCAGAACTTCGCCAGCGCTTCTTCCTCGGTCGGCGTGATCGTGAGGATCTGGTTGAACCCGCTGATCCGGAAGACCTCGAAGATGTGTTCCTTCATGCCGCAGAGAACAAGCTGCCCGGACCCGGCGGCCAGCTTGCGGGCGAGCATCAGGAGCACCCGCATCCCGGTGCTGTTGATGTAGTCGAGGCCCTCGAAGTTCATGACGATCCGGTTGGCGGCGTCGGCCCCGGATGTCCGCGTGGTGATGGCCTGCTCGAAGTCGCTGGCCGTGCGGGTGTCAATGCGACCGGCAGGCGAAAGGACCAGGACTCCGTCCCTGGTCTCGTCGGTGACATTCATGAGGATCCCTCCGGGTCGCCCGTTGGCAGGGTGCGGGACAGGGTGATGCGGTTGCGGTCGCCGATGCGCTCGTAGCGAGTGCTGGACATGAGCGACTTGACGAGGAACACGCCAAGGCCGCCGATCGGCCGCTCTTCCAGCGGCAGCGTGATGTCGGGCGTCGGAGCCTCGACGAAGGGGTCGAATGCTACTCCGCGATGTTCGATCACCACGCGGACTTCGTCGGACAGCCGACGCACTTCGACGTGGACCCGCACGGGGGTTCCATCGTCCGAGCCGTAGTTGATGATGTTGGTGATCAGCTCGTCGATCGCCAGGCTGATCCGCTGGGCCGGGACGGACTCCTCGTTCCCGGCGGCCACGAAGGCCTCGACCTCTTCGGTCAGTCGGCTGAGCGCGTCCGGGTCCGCGAGGAAGTCACGCTCCAGTGTGGATTCCCCGGCGCCGCCCGCTCCCACCTCGCTCATTCGCCGCGTCAGCTCCGCGATGAATCGGCGGGGCGACGGCGCTCGGTCGCCTCCGGGCCGTCCGCGAGCGCGATGCTCACGCTGACCTCCATGGTCTGCTCGGCCACGCCCCGGAACGTCCCCCGGGTCGGCGGCACATCCCGGTAGTCGCGCCCGCGGGCCACCCGGATGTGCCGGTCGCCGGAGACGGTGTTGTTCGTCGGGTCCGCCGAGACCCAGCCCAGACCGGGGAGGAAGCACTCGACCCAGGCGTGTCCCGCCTCCGCCATCTGGTCCTCGCTGCCGTCGCGGCTCGGGAAGAGGTATCCCGAGACGTAGCGGGCGGGCATTCCCCAGCTCCTCAGGACGGCCAGCAGGATGTGGCTGAAGTCCTGGCACACGCCTCCGCCACGCTGGAGCGCATCATCGATCGGGGAGTCCACGCCGGTCGCGCCGGGCCGGAAGTCGAGGGCCTCGTAGAGGCGGGCGGTCACGCTCCGCACTGTCTCGAGAGGCGTCTCGCCACGCTCGATCCCGTGTTTCCCGAGGAAGTCGGTCAGCACGGACGTTGGCTCGGTGAGCTCCGTGGGGTGAAGCCAGTGCCACATCCCCGATGTCGCCGGATCCGGGAGTTCCTCCCACGACGGCCCTTTGCCCTCCGGTTCCGGAACCGGGTGGAGGGCCACGACCGATCGGGCGATGACCTCGAGCCGGGTGTGCTGGCTGGGGATGTCGAAGAAATGGGCGGAGTTCCGGAAACAGTCCTGGTAGACGGAGAGCTCGGCGGCCGGATCAGTCCGCAGGGAGAACGACTCCCGGTGCTGCGAGGCGTCGCTGGCGGGCTGGAGATACAGCGTGGCGACCGCCTCGCGGACGGCCTCCGAGTAGCGGAACCGCGTGATGTGCTCGATCTCGTAGACCGTCCCGGATCCGTTCACGCCACAGCCTCCGGCAAGCCGCGCGCGTCCGGGGACGGCGGGAGAGAGTCGAGGACCACCGATGTCTCCAACCTATCCGATGCGGAGCGCCTGATCGACCGCATAGACGATGTACCGCTGGTAGATCTCCTCATGGAGGTTCCGGGCGAGGCGCCGCACCTCGGCGAGCGTCTCCTCGAAGGTGTCCTCGCGCCCCGGGCTGTAGGCGAGCAGCGAGCGGAGCTGCCCGGCGATCCGGTGGGGCGACCCGAGCGGGTGAAGGGCGCCTCCGGCCGGATCGATGCGGTTCAGCCCGTTCCGCAGCATCTCGGCGGAGAACCGGAGCGTGTGCGGCGACTCCGGCTCGTAGATCAGAAAGTTCATCACCCGCACCGGCTCGACGACGGCGGTGTGGTGCTTGCAGTAGGGCTCGAAGCTGGCGCAGATGCGCAGCAGAAGCGCCCAGTCGAGATGCTCGTCCGTCTCCAGGGCCGCGCGGTGGGCTTCCAGAATCTCGGTCGTCACCTGGATGCGTTCGAGGAAGCGGCCCAGCCGGATGAAGTCCCACGCCAGCCCGTGCCGGAGGCTGTTGTCGGTGATGCCGCGGAAAAGATAGATCCCGGCCGAGGTGTCCTTGTAGAAGCTCTGCGGTTCGGCGTTCCAGAACGACCGCAGCTCGGTATCGCGCAGGGTCAGGTAGGAGCGGTTCATCCGGGACCACATCTCGGAGGTGATCTCCTGGCGGGCCTGGCGGGCGTTCTCCCGGGACATGGCCCACAGCGACCGCACGGAACCGGGGTTGTCCGGCTCGAAGGTCATGAAGTCCGCCAGGGTGTACGCGTCGGCGAGCAGGAAGTTCTCGTCCAGCGATCCGTCGAAGAACTCGAAGCCGCCGGGGGGCGCGATCATCAGCGCCTGGAACAGCCTCCTCCAGCCGGCGGCGACTTCGGCGGCCGACCGGTCCGCCAGCGAACCCACCTGGACCCCGAGGAGCCGGGCGGTCTGGTCGGCGCGCTCGAGGTACCGGCTCATCCAGTACAGGTTGTCGGCGACGCGGGTGAGCATCGGTCAGTCGCTCCCGACGTCGACGATCCAGGCGTCCTTGGAGCCGCCTCCCTGCGAGGAGTTCACGACCAGACTGCCCTTCTTGAGCGCGACCCGGCAGAGCCCTCCGGGGACGATGTCGGTCCGCTCTCCGCTCAGGATGAACGGCCGCAGGTCCACGTGGCGGGGCTCGATGCGGGAGCCGACGAGGCACGGGGCCCGGGAGAGCGCCAGCGTGGGCTGGGCGATGTAGTTCGCCGGGTCGGCCTTGAGCGCCTCGGCGAACTCCGCGCGCTCCGCCTTCGTGGCGTGGGGACCCACGAGCATTCCGTAGCCGCCGGACTCGCCCACCATCTTCACCACCAGCTCGTCGAGGTGGTCGAGCGTGTAGCGGAGGCCCTCGGGTTCGCGGCAGAGCCGGGTCGGCACGTTGTCGAGCAGCGGCTCCTCGTCCAGGTAGTACCTGATGATCCGGGGGACATACGCATAGACCCCCTTGTCATCGGCGACTCCGGTGCCGGGAGCGTTCGCGATGACGACCCGCCCCGCCCGGTAGGCGTGGAACAGGCCGGGGACTCCGAGAACCGAGTCCGGCCGGAAGGCGAGCGGATCGATGAAGTCGTCGTCGATCCGCCGGTAGATCACATCCACCTTGCGAAGGCCGCCGGTGGTCCGCATGAACACCCGCTCGTTGTGGACGAGGAGGTCGCGTCCCTCCACCAGCTCGATCCCCATCTGCCGGGCGAGGAAGGCGTGCTCGTAGTAGGCGGAGTTGTAGACCCCGGGGGTGAGCAGGACGACCGTGGGGTCGGACACGTGGGGCGGCGCCAGCGAGGCGAGCATCCCGTAGAGGAGCTGGCTGTACTGCTCCACGTCCCGGACCCGGGAGCGCCGGAACAGCCGCGGCATGCTCCGCTTGATCGCGTCCCGGCAGGCGAGCATGTAGCTGACCCCGGACGGGACCCGGAGGTTGTCCTCGAGGACCGCGAAACCCTCGTGGGTGCGGACCAGGTCGCTGCCGCAGACCGAGACATAGACCCCGTGGGGGACCGGCAGATCCCGCATCTCGATGCGGTAGTGCTTGCTGCCGTAGATCATGTCGGCGGGAACGACGCCGTCGCGCAGGATCAGACCGCGGTGGTAGATGTCGTGGAGGAAGAGGTTCAGCGCCCGGATCCGCTGCTCGAGGCCGCGAGCCACCCGGTCCCATTCGTCTCCCCGGACGATCCGCGGCAGGCAGTCGATCGGGAACACCCGCTCGATCGTCCGCTCGTCGCCGTAGACGGTGAACGTGATCCCCTCGTAGAGGAACGACCGGGTGACCCGCTCCTGGATCCGCTCGAGCTCGTCGGGCGGCGTCGTGCTCAGCGAGGAGAAGAAGTCGGCGCAGTGCTCCCGCGGACGCCCGTCGTCCCCGAACATCTCGTCGTAGAAGACGGAGTTGAAGTCGTAGTGGCGAAAAGCCGGACCGGGGCTGGATCCGCTCATCGTTCGGCCCGCATCATGGTTGAGCCCGCGCCGAATCGCCTGGGACGACCTGGTTCCCGGAGAGCGCGATCAGGCGGATGCCGGGAGCCCTCGGCGGGCGACATCCTCGAACACGTTGCAGAAGTAGTCCAGTTCGCCCATCGTGGTGTAGAGGTTCGGCGTGATCCGCAGACCCTGGAACTCCTCGTGCATGATCGGGACGACGATGATGTGGTGCTTGTCCCACAGGTAGTCGCGGAACGCCCCCGGGTCCACCGACGTCAGGTTGATATTCCCGATGGCGCAGCTCATCTTCGGGTCGAGCGAGGTGTGGAGTTCGGTGTTCGGGAGCGCGGAGAGCCGTTCGGCCCAAGTGTCCTTCAGGTACCGAAGGCGGGCCTCCTTCCGCTTCGCTCCGATCGTGTTGTGGAAGGTGATGGCTTCGCCGCACGCGACGAAGTTGGCGGCGGGGTGGGTGCCGATCTCCTCGAACTTGCGGATGTCCTCGTCCATGCGCTCGGGCGCGGGCATGAGCGGCCAGATCTTCGGGATCTTGTCCCGCTTCACGTAGAGCATCCCGGTGCCCTTGGGGGCGAGCAGCCACTTGTGGAGGCTCGTCCCGAAGTAGTCGCAGCCGATGTCCTCGAGGCGGAAGTCGAACTGGGCGAAGGAGTGCGCCCCGTCCACCATGACCTCGACGCCGCGCTCGCGGGCCATGTCGCAGACCGCCTTGACCGGGAGGATCTGCCCGGTGAGGTTGATCTGGTGGGACATCAGGATGATCCGGGTCCGGTCGGTGATCGCCGCCCGGAACCCCTCCACGATCTCCTCGTCGGTCTCCGCCGGAGTCGGGATCTGGATGAACTTGAGCGCGATGCCCTCGCGCCGCGTGCGCTGGCGGAGCGTGGTCAGCATGCGCCCGTAGTCCTGCGTCGTGGTGAGCACCTCGTCGCCGGACTCGAGGTCGAGACCCAGCAGCAGGATCTCCATCGCCTCCGAGGTGTTCCGGACGAGCGCCACCTCTTCCGGGTCGCACCCGAAGAGGCCGGCGAGCCGCTGGCGGACATGTTCCTTCTGCGGCTGCAGGATCTGCCACATCGTGTAGACCGGCGCCTCTTCCTGCTGCCAGGTGTAGCGGACGAACGCCTCGGTGACCATCCGCGGTGACGGGCAGACGCCGCCGTTGTTCAGGTTGATGATCGAGCGGGAAACGCTGAACGCCTGCTGGACCTCGCTCCAGTAGCTCTCGTCGCGCGCGAGGTCTTCCGGGCTCCGCGAGCCCGCCTGAACACCCGCCGCCTCGACGGCCCGCACCGTCTCCGGGCTGAAGAGCGTGTGGACGAGAGCGCCAGCGCCCGCGCCCGCCGCAGCCCCGAGGAAATTCCGGCGTCGCATGTGGTTTCCGCTCCTGTCCGGGCGGCCGCGCGCCCGCACCCGCCGCCGGCCGCCGCGGGGCCGAATTTACCACCGCGCCTTTCCGGTTCGGGTCCCCCCGAAGCGGGGTCCGGCTCTACCATCCCCCCCATGCTCTCCGCCCTGTCCGACCTTCTCGGCCGGATTCCTCCGGTGTTCGACTCGAGCGTCGGTCAACTGGTGATCGCCCTCGGCGTCGTCATCACGGCGTTCGGATTTGCGCTGCTGGTGGTCCTCCTGCTGCGGCGCGCGCTCTCGCGGCTCGGGCTCGAGCGACGCGCCGCCTCCCGGATCGCAAACGGGGTGCGCATGGTCCTCGGGCCGGGCCGGGCCGCGAAGGAAGACGTGGACGCGATCTCCCGGCGCGTGCTGTTCTGGGGACTGATGGTCCTCGTGGTGGCCGCGGTCGCCTCGCTGGTGGACTTCTCGCAGGTCGGAGGCGTCTCGGGAGCGCTGCTCGCGCGACTCATGGCGCTCGTGGCCCAGGTGGGGCGGGCGCTCGTTCTGCTGCTCGCCGCGTGGTTCCTGGCGGCGATCCTCCGGCGCGCGGTGCGCGTCGCGCTCGAGGCCGCCTCGGTGGATGGCCCCGAACGACCCGGTCAGGACGCCTCCGGACGGCTCTCGCACGCCATCCCGGAGACGGTCTACTGGATCGTGCTGCTGCTGTTCCTGCCGCAGATCCTCGCCGCGCTCGATCTCGAGGGCGTCCTCCTCCCGATCGAGACGCTGGTGGACGAGGTCGTCCGGTATCTGCCGAACGTGTTCGGCGCGCTGATCATCTTCGTGGTCGGGTGGTTCGTCGCGCGGATCGCCCGCGCGGTCGTGACGAACCTGCTGACAGCCGTCGGGCTGGACCGGGCGGCTGACCGGTTCGGCGCGTCGCGGGTCCTGGGTTCGCGGCGGCCTTCGTCGCTGGTGGGCGCGCTCGCCTACCTGCTCGTCCTGCTTCCGGTGATCCTGACGGGACTCGACCGGCTGCGGCTCGACGTGATCACCGGACCGGCGTCCGAGATGCTGGCGCGGGTCCTTGGAGCGCTGCCCCTCGTGCTGGTGGCGGCGGGCCTGCTGCTCACCGCCTACGTCGTGGGTCGCATCGTCGCCAACCTCGTCCGCGATCTGCTGCGCCAGGCCGGATTCGACCACGTGCTCACCCGCCTGGGCCTGGCCGCGGGGGCCACGAACGACGACTTCACCGCGTCGGGCATCGTGCGGGTCGTGCTGCTCGCGGTCATCATGCTGTTCGCCAGCATCGAGGCGGCGAGCCTCATCGGCTTCGACAACGCCGCCAGCCTGCTGACCCGCCTTCTGGAGTTCGCCGGGCAGTTCCTGCTGGGGGTGGTCTTCCTCGGCTTCGGCATCTTCCTCGCCGGACTCGCCGCCCGGGCCATCTCCGCGAGTTCGATTCCCCACGCCCGGTTCGTTGCGCTGGCGGCCCGGATCGGCATCCTGCTCTTCACGACCGCCATCGGATTGCGGCAGATGGGGATCGCCAACGAGATCATCGAGCTGGCGTTCGGGCTGGTTCTGGGCGCGGTCGCGGTCGCGTTCGCGGTGGCCTTCGGACTCGGGGGACGCGACGCCGCCGCCCGTCAGATCGAGCGGTGGCGAAACCGCGTGATGGAAGAGGACGACTGAGGCATGGACGCTTCGGGGTTCCGCTGGCGCGGGCGGACGCTTCGCCGCGCGGCGGTCATCGGTTCGGGGAACATCGGACCGGACATCGCGCTCCATCTCGTCAAGACGCTGGCCCCGGTCGGGGCGCAGGTCCTCCTGCTGGACATCTCGGAAGCGGCGCTGGACGCCGGACGGCGCAAGATGTTCGGGAAGATCGAGAAAGGCCGCCAGTCGGGCGCCTTCCGGGAGGCCCACGCCGACGGGATGAAGGGCTCGGTGGAGTTCAGCACCGATTACGGACGGCTCGAAGAGACGGATCTGGTGATCGAGGCCGCCTCCGAGGACCTGCCGGTCAAGCGGGCGATCTTCGCCGCGGTGGAGGAGCGGGTCGGCCCCGACGCGGTCCTCCTGTCCAACTCCTCCCATCTGCCGCCGTCGCAGCTCTTTTCCGACCTCGCGAAACCGGAGCGCGCCGCCGTCGCGCACTACTTCTTTCCGGCGGAACGGAACCTGGTGGTGGAACTGGCGGCCGACCGGGCGGGCCGCGAGCTGCTTCCCTGGCTGCTCGGCTTCTACGAGGCGATCGGGAAGGTCCCGGTGGCGGTCGGCGACCGGTTCGGCCACGCGCTGAACCCGGTCTTCGAGGGGCTCTTCCTCGCCGCCGCGCTCGCGGTGGAAGAAGGCCTCGGGACGACCCGGGAAGTGGACGATGTGGCGCGGAGAGTCCTGCGTCTGGGGATCGGTCCGTTCACCGCCATGAACCTGACCGGCGGCAACCCGATCGCCTGCGAGGGGTTCCGGGAGATGCATGCCCGGCTCCACCCCTGGTTCCGGACGCCGCGCCTCCTGGAAGAGGCGATGGAAGAAGGCGGACCGTCGGGCCGGGTCTGGGACGTTCCCGCGCGGGGCGAAACGGTCCCGGTGGAAGACGACCGGGCGCGCGCCATCGAGGAGCGGATGACCGCCGCCTACCTGGGGCTCGCGGGGTGGACCGCGACGTCCGGGGTCATTTCGGTCCCCGATCTGGACATGGGCTGCCACCTCGCGCTCGCGGTGGTTCGTCCGTTCGGGCTGATGCGGCGGCTGGGCGCCGAACGCGTCCGCGAACTGATCGCGACCTACCGGGACCGGGAGCCGGACTTCTTCGACCCGGACGCCTGCCTCGGCAGCCTCGACGGCTGGATCGCCCGGCCGGTCTCGCGCATCCAGCGCGAAGACGCCGCGGGACCGGACGGGGTCGTTCGCGTGCTCGTCATCCGGCGGCCGGAGGCGCTCGGGGCGCTCGACGAGGACCTGCTGTCCGAGCTGGACCGCGCCTTCGAGGAGGCGCGCGCCGACGACGCGGTCCTGGGCGTGGTCCTTACCGGGTTCGGGGTGAAAGCCTTCGCGGCCGGCGCCGATGTCCGGATGCTGGCCCGGATCCGGTCGGCGGAGGACGGGGAACGCCTCTCGCGGGCGTCGCACCGCGTTCTCGACCGGGTGGCGGCCTTCCCGAAGCCGGTCGTCTGTGCGCTGAACGGGATGGCGGTCGGGGGCGGGAACGAGCTGGCGATGGCGTGCCACGCGCGGATCGCGCGGGAGGACCTCGCGGTCGCCGCCTCCCAGCCCGAGGCGAACCTCGGCATCATCCCCGGCGCCGGAGCGACCCAGCGCCTGCCTCGCCTGGTCGGGGTGGAGATTGCCTGGGACCTGCTGCGGACGACGCGCCCGGTTTCCGCCGGGGAGGCGCTCCGGATCGGGCTGGTGAGCGAACTGGTTCCGGGAGAGCGGCTCCGGGAGCGCGCCGGGGAACTCGTCCGGCAGGCCGCCGCCGGAAATGGCGGGCCCGGAATCGCAACGGACCCGATCCCCGTCCCGGACCAGCTTCCGGAGGTGGACATCGGGCCGCGATCGCGGGCGGTGGACGCCCTGATCCGGCGCGCCGTGCTCGAGGGGGCCAGCCTCGATCTGCGCAGCGGGCTGGAACTGGAGATCCGGCTCTTCGCCGAGGGGTGCGCGCTCGAGGACATGCGGATCGGGGTCCGGAACTTCCTCGAGAACGGGCCTCGCTCGCCCGCCCCGTTCGAGCACCGGTAAGCGCGGCGCCCGCCCCCGGGACGGGGCCGCGCAGCCCCGAAAATCAGTTACCGGCCGGGGGCGACGAGGCTCTCCCAGACCTCGCCGAGTTCGAGGTGGTGGGCGAGGCGGCCGAGCGCCGCCGCGGTGTCGGCGTCGAGGGGGATTCCGAACGTGCGCCGTTGCTCCTCCACCTCGGCGATGTCAAGCCCCGGAAGGCGGACCCGCGCCCGGCGGAGCTGGTCGAGCCGCTCCACCATCCGGTTCCGGAAGCCGGCCCACGGCGCGAAGGCCCGGATCCGGAAGGCGAGGAACAGATGTCCCGTCCCCCGGTGGGTGGGCTCTGGCCGCGAATCCATCATCTCGGCGGCGAGCGCTCCGCCGCCGAGCAGCACCAGCGTCTCGAGGGCCAGCGCCAGATCGGGACCCCAGGGTTGTCCGGGGTCGTCGGCGTCGATCGCCCGATCCGGACCGGGGAGCCGGAGCGCCAGGCGGAGCGGCGGCGCGGTCTCGGCCATCGGGACCGCGAGTCCGATGCGCACCGGGGCGAAGGCCGCCGGCGCCGCCTCATCGCCGCGCTCCGGGGTCTCGTTCGAGAGCGCGATGCCGGCCATCACGTGGGGCGTCGCCAGCCCGGCGAAGAAGTCGAGCGCGCCCGGACGGTTGCTGCGGCGGACGGCGACGGCGCCCACTCCGTGGGAGTTGGCGAGCTGCGTCGCCTCCGACATGGCGCGGTGCGCGACGACCGGGCCGGGACCGTTGTCTCCGTCGAGAACCGCCACGGCGCCCGAAGAGGCCACCACCCGCAGCTCGGGCGCCGGGTTCAGGTGACGGGTCGAGAGCCCGGTGATCAGCTCCGGCAGCCACCCGACGCCGACATCGTCGGAACCCGTGAGGCTCGCGCCGACCAGCGCGTCCGCCATCTGCGAAGCCAGGCCGCCGCCCAGCCGGACCCGTTTCAGCGCTTCGCGGACGAAGAAGTGAAGGCGGTGGTGGCGGACCCGCAACTCCGCGGCGCCGCCGCTCACGCGAGCAGGTCCGCGATCGGACCGGCCCATCCCCACGCCAGCACGACCACGATCCCGGCGGGCACGACCCAGCGGATCCAGAAGAGCCACAGCGCCCCCGGCGGACGCGCGGCGCCCCTTCCGGCCTCGGCGAGCGCCCGCCCGCGCGAGACGAAGAAGCCGAGCCCGATGAGCGTCAACGCCGATCCGACGGGCTGCAGGGTGGAGCCCCAGAGCAGATCGCTCCAGGCGAGGTAGTCGGCGCTCACCATGGACGGCGTCGCGAGCGGGATCTGGACGAGGATGATCGCGAGGATGACCCGCTTCCGCGTCCACCAGGAGAAGACCGCGGAGCCGGCGTCGGCCCGCTCCCGGGTCCAGGCGGCCGCCGAGTTCACGATGACCTCGAGCGCCGCCACCGCGGAGAGGAAGGCGGCGAGGAAGAGCGCGAGGAAGAAGACCGGGCCGAAGATCGCGCCTCCCGGCATGGCCGCGAACACCCGGGGGAGGGTGAAGAAGAGCAGCGGCGGCCCGGAGGCCGGGGGGATGCCGAGCGCGAAGGCCGCCGGGATGACCGCGAGCCCGCCGAGGATCGCGGCGCCGGCGTCGCCGAGCGCCGTCGAGCCGGCGAGGCGCTTCAGGCTGACCGACCCGGGGAGATAGCTGCCGTAGGCGAGGAAGAACGTGCCGCCGAGCGAGAGGCTGAAGAAGGCCTGCCCCAGCGCAGCGAGGAACGTCGTGGCGCTGACGCGGTCCAGATCGGGCCAGAGGAGGTAGCGGACTCCCTCGAGCGCTCCTGGCAGGGAGACCGACCGGACCGCGACCACCAGCAGACCGACGCCGACCAGGGGCATGGCGATCCGGGACAGGCGTTCGATGCCCCGGCGAACGCCGAACGCGCTGACCGCGCCCATGGCGGCGAACACCAGGACGGTTCCGCCCAGGTTCAGGCCAGTGATCCCGGAGAAGTTGGCGGCGTAGTAGGCCTCGGGATCGCCCACCGCCCCTCCCCGGACGGCGTAGAAGAGGACCTGCGCCACCACGACCGTGTAGTAGGAGGTCGCCATGAAGACGGTGAGGAAGAGCACCGAGCCGATCAGCCCCCCGCCCGGCATCCCGATCTTGCGGAACGCCCCGCCCGGACCGGACCGGGTGAGCCGTCCGAGCGACCACTCGCCGATCAGCGCCGGAACTCCGAGGACCAGCACGAAGACGGCGTAGGCGAGCACGAAGGCGCCGCCGCCGTACTGCCCCGCCATGTAGGGGAAGCGCCAGATGTTGGCGAGCCCCACGGCGACCCCGAGCAGGGCCATCGCCGCCCCGAAGCGGCTGGCGAAACGGGGCGCGTCCGCCGGCGCGCCGGAGCTCACGGAGCGGACCGGGAGAGGCGTCGACGCTCCCGCTCGAGCCGGCGCCCGAGGAGCGCCAGGCGGAGGATGTACCCCGCGAGCAGCGCGAAGAACGCCGCGTAGCCGCCGACCAGGAACTCCATCACGCCTCCTCGAGGAGGACGCGCTGGCGGAGCGTCTCGACCGAACGGGCCTCGTGCTCGAGCCGCACCCTCCAGCGGTAGAGCCAGACGAAGAGCAGCGTGAAGGCCGCCAGGCAGACCACCAGCGCGATCGCCATGTCGGGGTGGAGCCCGGAGTCGGGGCCGCCCATGATGACCGGAGCGGGGTGCTGGGTTCGCCACCACCGGATCGAGAAATACACGATGGGGACGTCGGCGGCCCCGAGGATGCCGAGCGCCGCGGCCAGGTTGGCCCGCCGCACCGGGTCCTCGACGGCTTCCCGCAGCAGCAGGTAGCCGACGTAGATGAGCCACAGCACGAAGGCGGTCGTGAGACGGGCGTCCCAGGTCCACCAGATGCCCCAGGCCGGCTTCGCCCAGATCATCCCCATGGCGAGGCCCGCCGTGGTGAACAGCACCCCGATCTCGGCGGCGGCGAAGGCCGCGGCGTCGTACGACTCGCGGCGCTTCCACAACCAGCCGATGCTCGCGCCGGCGACCACGAAGAAGGCCCCGAAGGCCAGCCACCAGGACGCCAGGTGGAAGTAGAAGAGCCGCTGCAGGTTCCCCATGGTCCGTTCCTCGGGCGCGTAGAGGAAGACCATCGCGAGAGCGACCGCCATGGCGAGCGCCGTGAGCAGACCGAAAACGCCCGATTTCAAGGTCATTGCTGGGGGGCTTCTCGGGGGGAACACCGCCCGGAAACGGGCGGCTGCGCCCGGAATATACTCGGGCGATGCTCTCCAGACTCCTTCCGGTATTCGGTCTCGTTCTCGGGTTCGGGGCGGTTCCGGTCGCGGAATCGCAGGTTCTCCCCGCCTCGAACGACCGCGCCCGCGAGCGGCTCAACGCCTCGCCGCGGCACGGGGAGTGGGTTTCCATTCCGACGGAGAGCGGCCCGGTGGAGTCCTGGATCGTCTACCCGGAGCGCTCCGACAACGCGCCGGTGGTTATCGTCATCCACGAGATCTACGGCCTCACCGACTGGATCCGCGCGGTCGCCGACGAACTGGCGAACAGCGGCTTCATCGCGGTCGCGCCGGACCTGCTGAGCGGCAAGGGTCCGGACGGCGGACGAACCGACTCGGTGGATCGCGACGGCGCGGTCGCGCTGGTGCGGGCGCTCGACGCGGCGGAGGTCCATGCCCGACTGGGCTCGGTCGCCGCGTGGGCGACGGCGCTTCCCGCCGCCCGCGCCGAGTACGGCGTCGTCGGCTTCTGCTGGGGCGGGCGCACCAGCTTCACGCTGGCGACCGCAGACGCCGACCTCGGCGCCGCCGTCGTCTACTACGGGACCTCGCCCGACGGGGAGGCGCTCCAGCAGGTGGAGGCGCCGGTCCTCGGGCTCTACGGCGAGGACGACGCCCGGGTGAACGCGACGGTGCCGGACGCCAAGGCGCGGATGGACGAGCTCGGCAAGATCTTCGAGATCCACACCTTCGACGGCGCCGGGCACGGATTCCTTCGCGCCCAGGAGGACCGCGAGGGCCGCAATCTCACCGCCTCGATGCAGGCCTGGCCGCGGACCGTCCGGTTCTTCCGGGAGCACCTCGGGTCCTGAGCCGGGGCCCCGAACGGCCTACCGGACCAGGGTGAACGGGCGAACCGTCTCGTAGACCTCTTCGCGGTACTGGATCCGTATCCCGAGTTCGTAGCTCCCGGGCGGGAAGTCCGCCAGCTCGATCTCGGCGTTGGCGGCGGCCTGCTCGGTGGTGGCCGGTAGCCGCTCGGGCCGGATGAAGCCGGTGTCCCGGCCGTCGCGGCGCAGGGTGTACTCCGCCACGATATCGGGGAGCCCGCCGTCGTCTTCCCGGTCGCCGACGTAGAAGTAGTAGAACGCGCCGAGCGTCTCGGTCTGCCGGAAAACGCCGCTGGCCCTCGGGTGGAAGTGCGTCCGGCCGAACTGGAAGGCGCGCCCGGGCGCCCCGGCGGCGTACTCCAGGGTGGTCGTCGTCCCGTCATAGAGGACGACGGAGGAGAACGCCGGCTCGGAAGCCGGGAACGCGGGCGCCTCGATCTCGATCCCGGCCGTCCCGTAAGCGTCCGACTGCTCGTCCACGACCCCGAGGAGAAGGCGGCGGGGCCCCGGCGGCACAACGAGCGAGGCCTCCAGCCGGGCGGTGGCCCCGGCCGGAACGAGTCCGGTGTGGGCCGCTTCCCAGCGGAAGACGCCGCCGCCGGGAGGCCCCTCCTCAGCCCGGGCGGCCTCCGCGTCCACCGCGTGGGCGAACACCGAGAGCGCGGCCTGGCCGTCGGTCCCGACGGCGAAGGCGTCGGCTTCCGCCTCGAAGAGGAGCGCCACGTAGGTCGCGTCATCGGCCTCGCGGAAGTAGGCCGGAGTCACCCGAAAGCCGATTCCGGAGGTCTGCGGCGACTGGACGAGGTCCCGAAGCACCCTCCGCGCCCGGTCGGAGCCGCCGGCGGGGAGGTTCGGGACGATGAGGCGGCCCGAAGGGTCGTGCTCGAATCCGATCTCCGGGCGGGTGATGAGGCGGCGGCGCATGTCTTCGAGCGCCGCATCCACCGCGTCCCGGTTCTCCAGCCACAGGCTTCCGTCCTCGTCCCGCCGGTACTGGGCCTCGAGGTCCCCGGCGAGCCCGCTGGCCGGGTCGGCCCGGTAGACCCACAGCAGGCCCTCGAGCGCGCTCTCGGTCGCGGGCTGGGGCAGGGCCGAGACCGGCATCCCGAGAAGGACGAACACCCGGGCGCGATCCCCGCCGCCGTAGCCGCCGTCGGCGCTGAAGGTGCGATCGGCGAGCCGCACCCGCGCCAGGTAGTGATCGAGGGTCTCGTTGGCGGCGGTCTCCGGGACCGGATCGCGGCGCATCCAGAACAACCGCCGGAACGCGGCGCGATCATCGGCGCCGACGGCGCGCACGTAGACCCGGCGCTCCTCCGAGGTCATGAGGAACGACTCGAGCCAGCCCAGCTCGGTCGGGGACGGGCGGTCGCCCTGGGCGAAAGCGCCCGGGGCTTCCGCGAAGACGAGCGCAGCCAGCGCGAAGGCGGCGACGGACTGGCGCATGCGGCCAGACTAGCGCGGCATCAGCGCGGCTCTTCGGACCGGTACGATCCCGCTCATGGAGGGCTTCGCGCTCGCTCGGGGAGGTCCGCCACCCGAGCCGGCGCCGGCGTGGCCCGGCTCGCCTTCGGAGAGCGAGACGCTCCTCGAAGAGCTCGACGCGCGGACGCGTCGGGGGGAGCTGGAGCGCGGCGCGACCGAAGGCGTTCCCGCCTTTCGGGGGGAGTTCTGGACCGCCCGGCAGCGGCAGGCGCACCGCATCCACGAGGTGAGTTACCGGGCCTGCTTCAAGCCGCAGCTTCCCCGTTTCTTCATCGAGCGGCTCAGCCGTCCCGGAGAGGTCGTCTACGACCCGTTCCTGGGCCGGGGGACGACGGCGGTGGAGGCGGCGCTGCTCGGCCGGACGCCCTTCGGAAACGACGTGAACCCGCTGAGCCGGGCGTTCGCCGAGCCGCGCGTTCACAGCCCGGCGCTCTCCGAAGTCGAGCGGCGACTCGAGGAGATCCCGTGGGACGCCTTCCGGACCGTGGAGCGCGAGGACCTTCTGGCCTTCTACCACCCGGACACGCTGGCGGAGGTCGAGGGCCTGCGCGGCTGGCTTCTCGGACGCGAGCGGGAGGGCGAACTCGACCAGGTCGACCGCTGGATCCGGATGGTCGCGCTGAACCGCCTCACCGGCCACTCCTCGGGGTTCTTCTCGGTCTACACCCTCCCTCCGAACCAGGCGGTCTCGGTGGAGCGGCAGCGGCGGATCAACGACCGGCGCGGTCAGACGCCCCCGCGTCGGGATGTCCGTCTCCGCATCGCTAGGAAGTCCCGGAGCCTGCTCGGCAGGGGCGCTCCCGACGTCCGGCGGAGCCTGTTCCTGACCGGCCCTGCGGACCGGACCCCCCGGATCCGGGCCAATTCGGTCGCGCTGGTCGTGACCTCGCCGCCGTTCCTGGACGTGGTCCACTACGCCGCCGACAACTGGCTTCGCTGGTGGTTCCTCGGCGTGGACCCGGAGGCGGTCCCGATCACCCGGCTCCGGAACCTGGAGGCGTGGCGCGCCTTCATCCGGTCGACGCTCGTCGAACTGAGCCGCGTTCTCCGGCCCGGCGGGCGCATCGCCTTCGAGGTCGGGGAGGTGCGGAAGGGAACGGTCCGCCTCGAGGAGACGGTGATCCGGGCCGCCCGCGGCCTGGCGCTCGAACCGGTCGCGGTCCTGCACCACCAGCAGCGGTTCACCAAGACCGCGAACTGCTGGGGCGTCTCGAACAACCGAAGCGGCACGAACAGCCAGCGCATCGTGGTGTTCCGCCGGATCTGACACCCGGCAGGCGCCGGATCTCCGGTGGTAATCTGCAGGGCGCGATGTTGAGACGGAGCTTTCTCGGAACGTTGGGGATCCTTGTAACCCGCGCCGCCCTTGGCCGGGCGGACACAAGGGAAGTCGTCGTCGAGGGTCGCGCCGTGTGCCTGAAGGACGGCGTCCCGGGCCCGGTGGACGGCTGCGCCTACGGAGACCCGTTCGCGATCGAGGCGGACGACGGCGTGATCCATCCGCTGGACCCCGCCGACCTTCGAGTCGAGATCCTGACGGATGAGCGGGTGACCCGGCACCCCCTCGAGGTGACGCTCTTCGTCGAGGACGGGATCGGCAAGATCCTGCACCTCCACACGATCCAGGACGGCGAGCGGATCGAGCCCTACTACTTCTGCTTCACCTGCAACATCACGTCGCATCTCCCGGGACCCTGCTGGTGCTGCCAGCAGGAGTTCGACTTCATGGAGCGACCGGCCCGGCGCGGGTAGGTCGGGCCGGCCCAGGGACGCGGCTCGTCCGGTCCGGCGGCGCTTCTATCCCGGGACCCAGTACCAGGTGAGCTTCAGGATGAGGTCCCTGGTCTTGGCCACATCGGCGGAGTCGAACCCGTACGGACGCCGGTCGTTGTAGACCAGATAGAGGTCGCTGCCCGGACGCCAGGTCCAGCGGAACTGCACGTTCGCTGAGAAGTCCCCGTCGTCGTCGTTCCACTGGAGAAGGGCCCGGACGAAGGCGTCCGGTGAGAGCGCGGCCAGCGCCCGCAGCACGATCAGGTTCGTGTTGAAGTCGCCGCCTTCCTGGGGAAGCCGGATCTCGTTCCGCGAGTAGTTCACCTGGAGCCGCAGCCGCGGATGGGGGCGGACGGCGACGCCCGGGGAGAGGATGCGCAGCCGGCCATCGAAGAAGCCGCTGTTCATCGCAAAGAGATTCAGCGAGACCCGACGGCTGCGTGAGGTCTCGGCCATCGTCATGAACCTGGTGTTCCAGTACTCGCCGTCGTCGATCACGACCCCGTCGCGGAGCTCGAAGGAGCTGTCGAGCCCTTCGACCTCCCGCCCCACGTTGAAGAAGAAACTGCTGCCGTCTTCGAACAGGAAGTAGGGGCCGGTCTCGATCGCTCCGCTCTGGACGGTTCCATCCGGATCGGTGATCCACACGAAACCGGAGCCCATGAAGATCTGGCGGATGCCGAAGCGTCCGGGACGGGGCTTGAACATGGCGTTCCCCATCACCTTGCGGATGCCGCTCCGAGGCACGTACCCCATGGGCGAATCGAAGTCCTCGCCGATGTGGACATAGTCCGCGTAGGCCCCCCACAGGTCGTTCACCGCCTCGGCGTGGAGCCCGAGCGCGGCGCTGTCCGAGGCCGATCCAGCCGCTCCGTCGGGCGCCGAAGCCCGGGCGACGAACCCGCTGACCCGGGAGAACTCGTTCGCCGCCCACGAGAAGTCCGCGGCGGCGACGCGGTGGGACAGGCCCCCGACTTCCGTCCGGTCCAGCGCGAGGACGCCGACGGAACTGCGGTCGAGCACATCGCGCCGCAGGCGGATCGCCGAGAACCCGGTGGCCGGGGACGCGCCGGCGACTTCCTGCTGGCGGATGTGGAACGCGCCCACATCGGTGGCGCCCAGCTTGCCGGTGATGCGGGCGCCGCCCAGGATCGGCACGATGTCGCCGTCCTCGGAGAGGCCGATGCGGCGGCTGAAGAAGAGCAGCGTCTGGGGCGGGTCGAAGGGCTGGGTGACCTCACCGACCTGGAACAGTCCGGCGTTCTCGAGGAAGAACTCCCGCTGCTCGGGGAAGAAGAGCTCGAAGCGGGTCAGGTTCACCTGCTGCTCGTCGGCCTCGACCTGGGCGAAGTCGGTGTTCATGGTCAGGTCGAGGTTCAGATTGGGGCCGAGCGCGACCTTCGCATCCAGACCGAGGTCGCCGCCGTTGTCCCGCTCCTCCACGCCGCCGGTCGAGTGGGCCACGCCGAACGGCTTCAGCTTCACCCGGCCGCCGGGCTGCGCCGGACCGAGACCCTCGAGCTCGCCGTACGCCGAGACCCGCCAGCGCGCGTTGAAGCCCCAGTCATTGCTGATCTCGGCCCACCAGCTCGCCTCGCGGGTGCGGGCCACGCTGCGCCCGAAGTTCAACCCGAACCGGGTGGCTCCCGAGGGGAACCGCAGCGTCTCGAACGGGATGACCATCTCGGTGCTCCACCCGTCGTCGGTGCGGCGCGAGCCCGCCTCCCAGACGCCGTCCCACTCGTTGTTCACGCTCGCTCCCTCGTTCTGGACGAGCCCGTCGAGCCGCGTGCCGACGGCGTTCGTCGAGAAGAAGAAGGCGTTGCGCTGGTCGTGGTAGGTGTCGAGCGCGACCGTGAAGTTGTCGTCGCTCTCGAGGTCGGAGTCCCGCCGGTACTCGCGGGCCACGACCGCCGCCGGGTCCGGGTCCGAAAGACGCGCCGCGATCAGCAGGGCGTCCCTCGTCATCGCGACCAGAACCTCGGTGGGGAACGTCGCGGGCTCGCCCTGGCGGGGCTCCTCCTGTACGAAGCCGGACACGGTCGCCGCCAACCGCCAGACTTCATCATCGAGCACTCCGTCCACGACCGGCGCCTCCTCGACGAGCGGCGCCGCGACGACGCGGTCGGCGCCTTCCTCGCCTCGGGCGCCGGGCGCCGCGGCCAGGACCCCGGGAACGGCCAGGAGGGCGAGCGCCCGGCGAACGTTCATTCCTCGAGCACCGACTCGAAGACCATCGCCGAGACCGCGACGAAGGCGGTCGCCGCGAGCAGCAGGAACCGGACGGCGTCGAACACCGGCTCGCCCGACACCGCCGCGCGCGCGCCGGTCACCCCGGCGATCAGCAGCGGGGCCGCCAGCGGAAAGAGCAGCAGCGGCAGCAGGACTTCGCGGACCGGCGTCGAGGCGCAGATCGCCGCCACCGTGACGCCGAGCGCGAGAAAGGACAGCGAACCGCACAGGAAGACGCATCCGAGGATGACAAGACCCCATACGCCGCGGCCGCCGTCGAGGTTCGCGGCGAAGAGAACTTCGTAGAGCAGGATGACCGGGATCTGCACCGCGAAAAGGACGAGCGTCCCGGAGAGCAGCTGCCGAAATAGATCGCGGAGCGGTCGGTCGGCCCCAGCATCAGGCCGTGGATCGCCATCGCCTCGGTCTCGGGCGCGAAGCTGCGGTAGAGGCCGAGGGTTCCCGCGAACAGGAAGGCCACCCAAAGCACTCCGGGCGCGAAGTCCCCGGCCTGCGCCCCGTCGAGACCCACGGCGAAGTGCATCACGAGGAGCACGAGGGCGGAGAACAGCAGCATGGCCGGGACCCGTTCCCGCGAGCGGAGCTCGCGGAGCAGGTCCTGGAGGGCGATGGCGGCGACGGCCCGGAGGAACATCAGGGAGCGCCTCCGGCGGACGCGTCCCGATACAGGCGGCGGGCCCGGTCGCGATCGGTCGCCGGGCCCTCGTGGATCACCCGGCCCCGCCTCAGGATCACGAAACGATCGGCCGCGGCGAGGCCGCGATCGAGGTCGTGGGTCGCGCTCACGACCGCCGCCCCCCGTTCCCGCGCCTCCTCGAGGCGGACCAGCAGTCGCTCTCCGGCGGCGGCGTCGAGCCCGGTGAAGGGCTCGTCGAGGAGGAGCAGGTCCGGGTTGTGGAGCAGCGCGCGCGCCAGGGTGGCGCGCTGCGCGGTCCCCCGCGAGAGGTGGCGGGCCGGCGCGTCCGCCACCGCGAGCAGCCCGTGCCGCTCGAGCGCCTCGTCGAGATCGCAACCGGCGCTGTGAAGGCGGCGGTGGAACCGCAGGTTCTCCCGCACGGTGAGCTCGGGATAGAGGAGCGAGTGGTGGGAGGCGAAGCCGATCCATGCCCGGGCCCCGGGAAACGCGCTCGCCGCCGGGACGCCGCGGTAGCGCAGCTCACCGGATGTCGGACGGGCCAGGCTCGCGGCCAGCCGCAGGAGCGTCGTCTTCCCGGCGCCGTTCGGCCCCAGCAGGCAGACGCTCTCTCCCGGCGCGACCTGAAGACTGACTCCGTCCACCGCGGGCAGACCGCGGAAGCGGCGCGTGAGGCGTTCCGCCTCGAAGACGGGAACGGCCACGGTCCGCCGCGAGGCGGTCAGCTCCCGGCGTTCCCGCCGGAATCCGCCTCGTTCGCCGCCCGGGCCCGGGAACCGGAGGCCCCACCGGGGCCGGAGAGGCTCCGGTGGAGCAGTCCGAAACCAAGCGCCGCCGCCATGAGCAGCGCGATCGCCCACTTGGAAGCGAGCGTCGGATCGGGCAGGCGGCCGACCGTCCCCACCTGCGACCCGTCAGGCGCCGGGGTCTCCACCGGCGGGAGAGCTCCGCCCCGGCCGATGTCGCCGGCCTCCGCCGGAGTCGAGCCGCCGCGAAACACCAGACGGACCGCCTCCCCGGCCGCGACATCGAACTTGCGCGCCGCCGTGAGGCCCGCGGCGTCGTCCGGACCCAGGATCTCCCAGCCGGGGGGAGCGCCCGGCGGGAGCTCGAGGAAGATGTCCGGTGGGGAAGCCAGGAGCATGACCTCCGGGCTGTCGCGCGGCGCCACGAGTTGCGCCTCGTGCCGTTCTCCCTCGTAGGAGACCTCGTAGTTCAGGAGGACCTCGGTCTCTCCCGGCTTGAAGGCGGTGCGGACCGCCCAGGATCCGTCGTCCCCCACGGGAAACGGGCTCTGCGGCACCGGCATCCCGGTGGCTCCGGTGGCGCTCACCGAAGGAAGTCCGCGGCGCGCGGGTTCCTCCGGGAGACGGAAGCGGAGAGTCTCCTCGTCGGAGACGAACGTCCGGGGCGGATCGGAGCGGTTCTCCACCACGAGGATGTGGTCCACCCGGAGCGCGTCCCCCGAGGAGCGCGGCAGCCTGCGGTAGAGCGCCCGCCAGGTCGTCAGTCCGATCTCCGGGGCGCTCCACGCATCGAATGTGTCGTAGACGGTCAGCTCGACATCGGCGCTTCCATCGGGGCCCAGCCGCACCGGCTGGTTGTAGTTCACCCCGAGGTGGGTGGCCTGGAGCAGCCAGGGACGCGCCGCCCCCTCGTCGGGGGCCTCCAGAACCGCCTCCGGACCCGCACTCGTCGCCGAGGCGACCGGCTCCATCCCCTCACCCAGCCGATAGAGGGTCAGGAGCTCCACCGTCGCCGGCGCTCCCGTCGTCCCGTTCACCAGCCGCACCCGGACCGGTCCGGCGAGGGCGGGAGCCGGCGCGAGAACGAGCGTGGCCAGGGCCAGGACGCGGATCATGCGGAGGACTCTCCATCCGGGGCCGGACTCCGGCGCGGCGGAGCGCCTCGCTCGTCCAGTTCCTTCGTGACTTCGGCCGCTTCCACCAGCAGACGGGCGCGGGCGCTTTCGTGCTCGGCGGGCGCCACCTTGCCGGCGTCCCGCTCGAAGTCGAGCTCGGCCAAGGCGAGGACAAGCTGGTCGCGCCGCTCGACGAGCCGAACCACGGCCGGATCCACCGCCGCCGTCTCCTTCCCGGACTCGGCCCCGAAGACCGGCTGAAGCACCCAGGCGGTCGCCGCCGCCGCCAGCAGCGCGAGGAGCAGGAGGGTCACCGGAATGCTCCCCGCCCGAACCCGTCCGCCGCGTTAGCGGATGCGGGCGACGTCCCGTTCGATGCGGGCGGCCAGCTCGGCCGGAACCTCCGGCGCCGCGGCCTGACGCTCCGCCGCCTCCGATCCGGAGCGCCGCCACTTCCGCAGCACGAAGCCGGCCCCCAGGCCGCCAGCGAGGAGGATGGCGAACGGGATGACCCATGCGGAGAGGTGGAACCCGGAGGTCGGCGGCGCCGCGAGGATGTGGAGTCCGTAGCGGTCGCGGAACCGGGCGATGACCTGATCCGCGGTCTCGCCCGCCTGGATCCGTTCGGAGATTTCCTCGCGGATCGGCTCCGAGGAGGGACAGCGGTCCATCGCGCATTCGTGGACCAGGGCCCGGCACCCGCCGCACTGGCAAACCAGCGCTCGCGCCGCGGTCCGGTACTCCTCGGAGTTGAAGCGCTCCTGGGCGGTGAGGGGCCCGGAAACCGAGAGGGCGGCGGCGAGCAACGCGCCGCCGAGCCGCAGGCCGAGGCGCCTCATGCGGCGGCCGCCGGCAGCGTCGCGCCCCGGGGGGAGCGGACGGTCCGCTCCCGACGGGCGGGCAGAAGAGTCAGCAACGTTCCAAGGAACATGACGAAGCCTCCGATCCAGACCCAGCGCACGAGAGGGTTCCGGTAGACGTGGATTGTCGCCTTGCCGTCCTCGGTGAGTCCGGAGAACACGAGGTAGATGTCCTCGCGGAAGTTGGCGTGGCGCCGGACCTCCGATGTGACCTGCCCGGTCGCGCGGTCGACCTGGCGGCGCGGCTGAAGGACTCCCACGGGCTCGCCGTGCTTCGTGAGCGTCAGGTCGGCCCCCAGCCAGGTGTAGACCGGCGTCTCCCCGGAGGGGAGGTTGCCGAGGGTGACCTCCCAGGGCCCCATCCGCGTGCTCTCGCCAGGCTCCAGATCGGCGATGACATCCCGGTTGAACGCGTTGCCGGCGAAGCCGATGAAGAGCGCGACGATCCCGAGATGCACGACGTACCCGCCGTAGCGGCGGGCGTTGCGGCGGAAGAGATCCGCGAGGGCGGCGCCATAGCCGCCGCCGCGATGCGCTCGCCGGGCCCGGACGCCGCGGTGGAACTCGGAGAGGATCGTGGCGATGACGAAGGCGCTCATCGCGAAGGCGACCAGCGCGTAGGGGTGGCGGATCCCGAGCGCCACGAGCAGGACGAGGGCGGCGACGGCGCAGACGGTGGGAAGCACGAAGTTCCGCCGCAGGCTGTCCAGCGAGGATCGGCGCCAGGCGAGCAGCGGTCCGATGCCGGTCATGAGGAGCAGCGCCAGCCCGAGCGGCACGTTCACCCGGTTGAAGTAGGGGGCGCCGACGGTGATCTGCTCGCCCTGGACCGCCTCGGAGAGAACCGGAAAGAGCGTGCCCCACAGGACCGCGAAGCAGGCGGCGAGCAGAAGCAGGTTGTTGAAGAGGAAGCCCGACTCGCGGGAGACGACCGAGTCGAGCTGGTTCTCGGAACGGAGATCCTTCAGCCGGGAGATCAGAAGGCCCGCCGCGACGAGCGCCGCGATCACGATGAACGCGAGGAAGCGCCAGGCGAAGTCCGACGAGGCGAATGCGTGGACCGACGAGACGATCCCGCTGCGGGTCAGGAAGGTTCCGAAGACGGCGAGCAGATACGTCGCCATCACCAGGCCCGCGTTCCAGACCTTCAGCATCCCCTTGCGTTCCTGGATCATCACCGAGTGCAGGAACGCGGTGCCGGTGAGCCAGGGCATGAGCGCGGCGTTTTCCACCGGGTCCCAGCCCCAGTAGCCGCCCCAGCCGAGTTCCACGTAGGCCCAGCGGCCGCCGAGGAGGATGCCGGTCCCGAGGAAGAACCAGGCGACGAGCGTCCAGCGCCGGGTGTTCCGGGTCCAGGCGGCGTCCAGCCGCCGGGTCCACAGCGCCGCGATGCAGAAGGCGAACGGGACCACGAAGCCCACGTACCCGACGTAGAGCACGGGAGGGTGGATCGCCATGATCGGATGCTGCAGCAGCGGGTTCAGACCGCTGCCATCCACCGGCGCGAAGGGGACCGGTCCGGCGGCGGTGATCTCGGCGAGCTGTCCGAACGGGTTGCAGACGGTGAGGTTCATCCAGGCGAAGAACAGCACGGCGATCGAGAGCGTCGTCGTCACCTGGGGGATGAGCTCGTCGCGTCGCTTGAGGACCATGACGGCCGCCGCGAAGACGAGCATCAGGAAGGTCCAGAGCAGCAGGGACCCGTCGTTTCCCGCCCACAGCGCCGAGATCTTGTAGGCCGTGGGCAGCGCGGCGGAGGAATAGCTCGCGACGTACTGGAACCGGAAGTCGTCGGCGAGGAACAGCGCCAGCAGCGCCGCCACCGAGAGCGCCGAGAAGCCGGCGGCGGCGATCAGCGCCCGGCGGGCGCTCGTGATCAGCGCGTCGGAGCGCTGGCGCGCCCCGAGGAACGACGCGAGCGCCCCGTAACCGCAGAGCACGACCACCGCCATGAGGGCGAAGTTGCCGAGGTGATGCACTACGTCAGTCGGGAAGAGCCGCGCCGGCCCTTTCCGCCCTCTCCACGGATCGGCGGATCATGCGCGCCCCCGGCGGCTCGGTCGGCGCGACGGACCGCCCCCTGGCGGGGAATGCGTCCTCGAACTCAGAGTCCGTCGGTCGCCTGGCGGCCCGGCGAGCCGGCGGGACGCGGCTCCGGCGAGCCGGCGTCCTTCGTTTCCTCGTAGGCCGCGTCGTACTTGGAGGCGCACTTCGCCTGAACGTGGTCGGCCTCGAAGGAGCCGTCGGCGAGGAGCTCGCCCTCGGCGACGGCCTGGGCCCGATCCACCAGCGTGTCGGGCAGCGGCTCGCGCCCGGTGTACAGGACCGCCAGACGCGACCCCTCGTGCTCGATCTGGAAGCGGACGCGACCCTCGCCCTCGGAGGCGATCGTGCCGGGGACAACATCCCCCGCAACGCGCAAACGCCGCCCCTCGGCGCCCGGCCCGAGCGAACGCAGCTCTCCCACCGTCTGGTAGTAGGCCTTCCCCTCTTCGAACCCGGTGACCAGCAGGCCGGTAACCGCCAGCGCGAAGAGAACGCCGCCCACCACGAACTTCATCCGACGAAGCCCCATAACAGCCCCATCCTAACACCGTGACGCGGCCTCGGGCGGATGCCCCGGCCGCGCTCCGGAACCCTCCCGGGCCGCGGCGAAACCGGGGCGCCATCCGCGGGACGGGATCCGACGGGAGGCGCCGCCAGGAAGTAGACTTGGGGGTCCGTCCGCGTCTGCGGCATGGCGTCCCGTGCCCCTCTGGTTTCCCTCGCGTCGAGAGAGTCGGGGCTCCGCATTGTTCCGAGGCGTCGCGGCGCTCCTGCTGCTTGGACTTCCGGCGGCCGCTTTCGGGAGCGCGCGCCAGCAGGCGTCGGATCAGCAGGGGGGTCAGGGCTCCTCCGCGCTTTCCTCGGTCGCGCCCGCGACTCCCGAGGCGGACACGCTGTTCCGGGAGATGGGCCTGGGCCCGGGGGAGGCGATCCACCGCGACGCCGACGGCGCGGTCGTGCTGCGGGCGTTCCGGCTGGAGGCCCCGCTGGATCTGGACGGCGCGCTCGACGACCCGGTGTATGACGAGGTCCCGGCCGCGGAGGGGTTCACCCAGCAGGAGCCGGACGAGGGCGCTCCGGCGTCGGAGAGGACACGGGCCTGGGTCTTCTACGACGACGAGAGCATCTACATCGCAGCGGACCTCGAGTACGAAGACCCGGAACTGATCGTCGCCAGCGAGATGCGGCGGGACCACCGCAACATCGGCTGGAACGATTCGTTCTCGGTCATCCTCGACACCTTCCACGACCGGCGGAACGGATTCCTGTTCCACACGAACCCGCTCGGGGCGCTGTTCGAGGGGCAGGTCACCGACGAGCGGAACACGAACAGCGACTGGAACACCGTCTGGTGGTCGGAGACGGCCCGCACGCCCACCGGCTGGTCGGTCGAGATCCGGATTCCTTTCCGCTCGCTCCGGTACCCCGCCGGCGGCCTCCAGCAGTGGGGCATCAACTTCCGGCGCATGATCAAGCACCGGAACGAGCGCGCCTTCCTGACCCCGATGTCCCAGGCTTTCAGCCGGGAGGCGCTGCTGCGGCTCTCGTCGGCGGCCACCCTGGTCGGCCTCGAGGCGCCTCCCGGCTCCCGCCGGATGGAGCTGAAGCCCTACGCCATCGGGTCGCAGAGCCACGTACCGGCCAACGAGGTCCTCAACGAATGGGGCGGGGACTTCGGGGCCGACTTCAAGGTGGGAGTGACCGAGGGACTGACCGCCGATCTCACCTGGAACACCGACTTCGCCCAGGTCGAGGACGACGAGAGCCAGGTGAACCTGAGCCGGTTCAGCCTGTTCTTTCCGGAGAAGCGCGAGTTCTTCCTCGAAGGTCAGGGCGTCTTCGATTTCGGAGGGCGGCAGACCCGCGCCTTCGGCGGCCCCACCGACATTCCGATCCCGTTCTTCAGCCGGTCGATCGGCATCTCCGGCGGCGCCGCGGTCCCGATCATGGGCGGCGGGCGTCTCCACGGTCGGCAGGGCGCCTACACGCTCGGCCTGATGAACATCCAGACCGGGGAGGTGGACGACCTCGAGGAGCAGTCCACCAACTTCACCGCGGTCCGGGTGAAGCGGGACGTGTTCGCCCGCAGCAACATCGGCGTCATCGCCACCCACCGGAACCGGACGGCGGACGGAGGGGGGGCGAACTCGCTGCTGGGTGTGGACGGCAACTTCAACCCGACGGACCACCTGCGCATCAACACCTTCTACATGGCGACGCGCGATCCGGACCAGGACCTGAACCACCGCGCCGCCAGCTACATGGGCCAGGTGAACTACGACCGGGACCTGATCGGCTTCTCGCTCGAGCGCCTCTATCTGGGAGAGGACTTCAACCCGGAGATGGGGTTCGTCCGGAGGTCGGATTTCCTCAAGACGGGGGGAAGCCTGAAGATCGCGCCGCGCCCCCGCTCCATCGAAGCGATCCGGCAGTTCGAGCTCGAGCTGCAGGGAAGCAACTACGACCGCCCGGACGGCGAGCTCGAGACGCGGGAGTTCTCGGCCCAGGGGACCATCATTCTGGAAAGCAGCGACCGGCTGGTCTTCCAGTGGCAGCAGACCGAGGAACACCTTCTCGACGGGTTCAATCTGTCCGACGATGTCGCGGTCGGCGCCGGGGAGTACCTGTTCCGGCGCGCCGCGGCGCGCCTCTGGCTCGGCTCCCACCGGCCGGTTTCCGGTTTCCTCCGCTACGAATGGGGCGATTTCTTCGGCGGGAGCCGGCGCGAACTGACCTATTGGGGGCGCGCCGAAGTGAACGAGCGCCTCTCGCTCGAGCCAAATCTGAGCCTGAACTGGATCGAGGTTCCGGCCGGCGACGTGCAGGCCACGGTCGCGCGGGTGCGGGCCGCCTACACCCTGACGCCGCGCAGCTACCTGGCGGCGCTGGTCCAGTACAACTCCGCCGCCCAGCTCATCTCGACCAACCTGCGCTTCCGCTGGGAGTACTCCCCGGGCAGCGACCTGTTCGTGGTGTTCAGCACGAACCGGGACGGCGATGACGGCATCTCCGGGCTGAGCGACCGCACGCTGGTCGTCAAGTTCACCCGGCTCTTCCGGTTCTGACGCCCGCCCGGACGAGGGTTCCCGTGGTGGGGGATTCCCGGCGCCGTTTCCGGTGTGGCCGCCGGTTTGCCGGCCTTGTCCTGGCGGTCACGCTGGCGGCGTTGCCCGCCGACGCCCAGGCCGCAACCACCCATCAGCAGGCGGAGGCGTCTCCGGGGTCGTCGCGCTCCGGGCAGGGCGGAGAGCCGCCCACCTTCGTGATCCGGGGCCCGGCGCCCCCGGACTCGCCGGAGATGGTCCGCCGCAACGACCGGGGTGAGGCCACGATGCGCGCGACGCGTCTCGAAGAGCCGTTCGAACTCGACGGACGGCTGGATGAGGCGGCCTACGAACGGGTACCGGGGGTCAGCGACTTCATCCAGGCGCTGCCGCTCGAGGGGGAGCCCGCCACCGAGAAGACCGAGGTGTGGGTCTTCTACGACGACGACACCGTGTACATCGGCGCGCGCTGCTGGGACTCGGAGCCCGACCGGATGGTCGCGACCGAGATGCGCCGGGACCACTTCGGGATCTTCAACAACGAGAACCTGGCGGTCATCTTCGACACGTTCTACGACCGCAGGAACGCCTTTTTCTTCTACCTGAACCCGCTCGGGGGCTTCTTCGACGGGCTGATCGTGGACGAGCGGAACGTCAACCGGGACTGGAGCGCGGTGTGGGATTCCCGCGCGACCCGGTTCGACGGGGGCTGGACGCTCGAGATGGCCATCCCGTTCAAGACGCTGCGCTATCCCACCGGGGGAGAGCAGGTCTGGGGCATCAACTTCCGGCGGGTCGTGCGCTGGAAGAACGAGATCTCCTACCTCACGCGGGTGCCGGCGGCGCTCGGCCCGCGCGCCATCACCAAGGTGAGCTCCGCCGGGACCCTCGTCGGGCTGAACGCCCCCGCCAGTTCCCGGACCGTGGAAGTCAAGCCCTATGTGATCGGGGACTCGGCCGGGCTGCGGGGCGACGCCGCCGCGTTCGAACGCGACTACGGCGGGGATTTCGGCGTGGACGCCAAAGTCGGGATCACCTCCGGGCTCACCGCCGACCTGACCTGGAACACCGACTTCGCCCAGGTCGAGGCGGACGCCCAGCAGATCAACCTGACCCGGTTCAGCCTCTTCTTTCCGGAGAAGCGCGAGTTCTTTCTCGAGGGACAGGGCATCTTCGGGTTCGGGACATCGACCCGCGCCCCGCCGCAGGGGTCCACCCGCAGTTTCGGAGCGCCGAGCAGCACGCCGGTGCTGTTCTTCAGCCGGCGCATCGGCATCGAGGACGGGCAGTCGGTCCCCATCCTGGGGGGCGGCCGGGTCACCGGCAAGATGGGGGACTACAACGTCGGGGCGCTCGCGATCCGCACCGGCGCGAACGACTCCACCGAAACGGGCGGGACGGACTTCGGCGTGCTCCGGCTGAAGCGCGACATCCTGAACCGGAGCACGGTGGGCATGATCGGGACCTACCGCTCGGGGACCACGGCGGGAACCGGGCGGAACTACGCCTGGGGCGCGGACGCCCGGTTCGGCTTCTACGACCACCTCGACATCCGCAGCTACGCCGCCTGGACCCGGAACGAGTTCGACACCTCGACCGGACTCAGCTATCTGGGCCAGCTCGACTACAACGCGGACCGCTACGGGCTCCAGCTCGAGCGCCTCGTCGTCGGAGAGGGCTTCGACCCCGGGATCGGCTTCCTCCGCCGGGAGAACTTCCAGCGGAACTACGCCGAGGCCCGGTTCAGCCCCCGGCCCCACTCCATCGGCTGGCTGCGCAAGATCGGCGGGACCACCAGCCTGGACTACACGACGGACAACGACGGGAACCTGGAGACGCAGATCTTCCAGGTTCGCAGCGATGTGGAACTGGAGAACGGGGACAACTTCAACCTCACGCTGGCGCGCAACCGGGAAGTGCTCCCCGAGGCCTTCGAGCTGAGCGACGAACTCGGGATTTCCGAGGGCGACTACGACTTCGACACGCTTCGGCTGAGCTGGCAGGCCGGACCGCAGCGGCCGATCTCCGGCAACTTCGCCTTCCAGCAGGGGGGGTTCTTCTCCGGGACGCGAAGCGAGTTCGCCTGGCGCGGCCGGGTCGAGGTCTCCTCGCGCTTCACCGTGGAGCCCACGCTCTCGCTCAACTGGATCGCCCTGCCCGAAGGCGACTACGACACCGGGCTGGTGGCGACGCGGGTGAACTACACGCTGTCTCCGCGCAGCTTCCTCGCCGCCTTCCTCCAGTACAACACCGCCGCCAACAGCCTGTCGACGAACATCCGCTTCCGCTGGGAGTACCAGCCGGGGAGCGACCTCTACCTCGTCTACAACTCGCTTCGGGACACGCTCGCGCCCGGATACCCGGAACTGGACTCGCAGTCCCTCATCGTCAAGTTCACCCGGCTGTTCCGGTTCTGAGGCCGACGACGAGCGGCTATCCCGCGACGAACCCCCGGGCGATCTCTCCCAGCCAGGGTTCGATGTTCCGGTAGAGCGTGTTCCGGCAGTGGAAGCGGTAGAGGTAGGTCCGCCCGTCCACGAAGTTGTAGACGACCCACTCGAGGTAGTCGGCGAGCTGGGTCTCGAGCGAATAGAGGACCGCGATCCCGCGGCCGTCGTCGAGGATCTCGTGGCGGAGCATCCGGTAGTTCTCCCCGAGCGACGCGGCTGATTCGCTGTAGAAGCCTTCGAGCGTCACGCCCGGTTCGGCCTGGCTGACGGTGACCTCGAGCGTCGCGTGGACGGTCGAGCCGTCGGCCTCCACCGCGAGCGGCCCGCTCCGGAATCCCACGAACAGGGTCTCATCCGCCTGCCGCAGAAAGTGGGAGCGGGTCCAGCTCTTCGGGGTGCGGAGCGAGAGGTTGAAGTCGGGCTCTTCGTAGAGGTCGAAGGTGTCCGACGACTCGATGGAGAACTCCTCGTAGAGCCGGTCGAGCGTCGGGCCGTACGCCTGGATGCTGCGCGCCTCTCCGGTCGTGAAGACCCCGTAGAGGAGGTCGTCCGACTCGACAAGCAGCAGGCGGCCGGCCTGCGGGCGCCGCTCCCAGGCGAAGGTCCAGAGCATGCCCTCGTCGTCGCCGTAGAGCACCGGCTCCTCCGACTCGACGATCTGCTCGCCGATGTAGAAGCGGTCGGCGACCTCGCGCAGCGTCTGTCCCGAGGGCGCCGGCCCGGCCATCACCTGAACCTGGATGCCGTCGCGCTCGGGAACGTCCACCGACGGACCGCTGAACGTCGTCATGCGGTATCCGCCCTGCTGGGTGGACGCCGAGTTCCAGCCCTGCGGCAGCGGGAGCGAGACCTCGATGTCCGGCAGATAGACGGTGATCAGGGGCGGCTGGCCGGCGTACTGGCAGGAGAGCGCCGACAGCGCGAGCGCGGCCAACGGCGCCAGCGCCAGAGGCGCGCGAAGACTCCGGGCCATGGTCCGCACAGGGGTCCTCATCCACCGGCCGTCAATCCAGCCGGTAGTTCGGGGCCTCCTTGGTGACCACAACGTCATGGGCGTGTCCTTCCCGCTGCCCGGCGCCCGTCACCTGGACGAAGGCCGCCTCGGCCTGGAGTTCGGGGATCGAGCGACAACCGGCGTAACCCATCCCGGAGCGCAATCCTCCCACGAGCTGCTCGACCACGCCGGCGAGCGGACCCTTCGTCGGCACCCGGCCCTCGATCCCCTCGGGGACGAGCTTGGATCGCGGGCGCCCCGCCTGGTAGTAGCGATCGGCGTGCTCCCCGCTCATGGCGCCGAGGGACCCCATGCCGCGGTAGCTCTTGAAGGTGCGGCCCTGGAAGAGGATCGTCTCCCCGGGGCTCTCGTCCGTGCCGGCGAGGAGGTTCCCCACCATGACGCAGTCGGCGCCGGCGGCGAGCGCCTTCACGATGTCGCCGCTGAAGCGGATTCCGCCGTCGGCCACCACCGGCACTTCCGCGGCCGGGCAGGACTGGCGAATCGCCGTGAACTGCGGCATGCCGGTTCCGGCCACCACGCGCGTGGTGCAGATGGAGCCGGGCCCCATCCCGACCTTGACGCCGTCGACGCCGGCGTCGCTCAGATCCCGCGCGGCCTCGGCGGTCGCGATGTTCCCCGCGACCACATCCACCGATTCGGGGAGTTCCTCGCGGAGCCGCCGCACGGTGTCCACTGCGGACCGGGTGTGGCCGTGGGCGGTGTCCACGACCACGGCGTCCACCTGGCGCTCGGCGAGCCGGTGGGCGCGGGCAATGGCGGCGTCCCCGACCCCTACGGCGGCGGCGCAGCGGAGCCGTCCCAGCCGGTCCTTCGTCGCGTCGGGGTAGGTGCTCGCCTTCTGGATGTCCTTCACCGTCAGAAGGCCGGCGAGCGCGCCGTTCTCGTCAAGAACCGGCAGCTTCTCCACCCGGTGCTCGTGGAGGATCGCCTTGGCCTGTTCGAGCGTGGTGCCCAGAGGCGCGGTGTGGAGCGGCGCCCGGGTCATGAGCTCCGACACCAGGAGGTCGCCGCGGGTCTCGAAGCGGAGGTCCCGGCTCGTCAGGATGCCGACGAGCGCGCCCTCGCGGACGACCGGCAGCCCCGAGATGCCGTGGCGCTCCATCAGGTCGAGGGCGTGGGAGACGGGGGCGTCCGGCGCCACGGTGACCGGGTCCACGACCATGCCGCTCTCGGAGCGCTTCACCTTGGCCACTTCGGCCGCCTGTTCCTCGACCGTGAGGTTCCGGTGAATGACCCCGATGCCGCCAAGCTGCGCGAGGGCGATCGCGAGGCGCGCCTCGGTGACGGTGTCCATGGCGGCGCTGACCACGGGAACGCGGAGCCGGATCCGGCGGCTGAAGCTCGTCTCCACGTTCGCGTCCGCCGGCAGGACCTCCGAGTAGCGGGGAACGAGCAGGACGTCGTCGAACGTCAGGGCGACCGGCGGATCCCCGGGCCCATGCCCGGCGCGCGTGACGGGAGCTTCGGAGGTCATGCCGAGAGCAGACAGCACCTCTTGTACTTCTTCCCGCTCCCGCACGGACACGGGTCGTTCCGGCCGACCTTGGCCTTGCCGCTCTTCACCGCCATGACGCGGGGCTGCCGGGCCGCCGGACGGGCGGCGAGGGGGGCCGCGGCTCGGGACCGCGCAAGCGCGCCGGGCCCGGAGGCGATCGCCGGCGCCCCGGCCTGGCGCGTGCGCGCCGCCGCCGGTTCGTTGCTGACGGCGCGCAGCACGAACAGGAAGCGGACGATGTCCCTCTCGATCCGGTCCCACATCTCCTCGAACAGCGCGAAGGACTCCTTCTTGTATTCGATGAGCGGGTTGCGCTGCCCGTAGCCGCGGAGCCCGATCCCCTGCTTCAGGTGATCCATCGCGTGGAGGTGGTCCTTCCACTGCGAGTCCACGATGTGGAGCATGATGTAGCGCTCCTGGCGCCGCATCATCTCGGGCCCGATCTCCTCCTCCTTCTCGGCGTAGCGCGCCGGCAGCGCTTCTCCGAGAAGCGCCAGGACCTCGTCGCGGCCGAGCTGATCGAACGCGGTCCCGTCGGCCGCCGCCGGCGTGAACCCGTACTGCCCGCGAAGCGCCTCCTGGAGGGCCGGGTAGTCCCAGTCGTCCGGATCCTGCTCCTTCGACAGCCACTGGTCCACCATCCCCTCGCCGATGAGCGACGCCAGATCCAGCACGTAGGCGCGCTGGTCCTCCCCTTCGAGGATGCGGCGCCGCAATCCGTAGACGGCGACGCGCTGCTTGTTCATGACGTCGTCGTACTCGAGCAGGTGCTTGCGGTAGGAGAAGTTCTGGGCCTCGACCTGTTTCTGCGCCCGCTCGATGGCGCGGGTGACCATCCCGGCCTCCACCGGAACGCCCTCCTCCATGCCGAGCCGCTGCATCAGGCCGCTCATGCGGTCGCTGCCGAAGATCCGCATCAGGTCGTCTTCGAGCGAGAGGAAGAACCGGGAGCTCCCGGGGTCGCCCTGCCGTCCGGCGCGTCCGCGCAACTGGTTGTCGATCCGCCGCGCCTCGTGGCGCTCGGTGCCGACGATGTGGAGGCCCCCGAGCCCGACGACCTCGTCATGGGCCGCCCGGGTTCGTTCGCGCGCGGCCGACACCGCGGCCTCCCAGACCTCTCCGGGGGCCTCGGTCCATTCCACCCCCTGCTTGCGCAGATCGGCCTTCGCGAGCTCGTCGGCGTTGCCGCCGAGGATGATGTCGGTGCCCCGACCGGCCATGTTCGTGGCGATCGTGACGGAGCCGCTGACGCCGGCCTGGGCCACGATTTCGGCTTCCCGCTGGTGGTACTTGGCGTTCAGCACCACGTGGGGCACGCGCTGGCGCTTCAGGAGCCGGGAGAGCCGTTCGCTCTTCTCGATCGAGGTCGTTCCCACCAGGATCGGGCGGCCCGCCTGCTGCTCGGCGGCGATCTCCTCGGCGATCGCGTTCAGCTTCTCGCGTTCGGTCCGGTAGACCACATCGGCGTGCTCGACGCGCACCAGGGCGCGGTTCGTCGGGATCGGCACGACCTCGAGCTCGTAGATCTTCTCGAACTCGGCGGCCTCCGTTTCCGCGGTGCCGGTCATCCCGCTGAGCTTCCGGTACATCCGGAAGTAGTTCTGGAACGTGATCGTCGCGAGCGTCTGGTTCTCGCGCTCGATCTTCACGTTCTCCTTGGCCTCGACCGCCTGATGGAGACCGTCGGACCAGCGCCGGCCGGGCATGAGCCGGCCGGTGAACTCGTCCACGATCACGACCTTCCCGTCCTTGATCGTGTAGTCCTTCTCGCGCTTGTAGAGCGCGTGCGCCCTCAGCGCCTGCGTGAGGTGGTGGAGCAGGGTCATCTGCTCCGGGTCGTAGAGGTTCTCCACGTGGAGAAGCTCCTCGGCGCGGGGAACCCCTTCCTCGGTCAGGGTCACGGTCCGGGACTTCTCGTCCACGGCGTAGTGGAGGTCGCGGCGGAGGTTCGGGATGATCCGGTCCACCGCGTAGTAGAGCTCGGTCGAAGCCTCGGCGGGCCCGCTGATGATGAGCGGGGTCCGGGCCTCGTCGATGAGGATGGAGTCCACCTCGTCCACGATCGCGAAGTGGAAGAGTTTCTCGACTTCCTTCCCGTCGCTGTCGCGCTCCACCGAAGGGAACATCCGGTGGACGAAACTCTCCGCCGAGAACTTCATGTTGTCCCGGAGGTAGTCGAAGCCGAACTCGTTGTTCGTGCCGTAGGTGATGTCGGCGGCGTAGGCCTGACGCCGCGCGTCGTCGCTCAGGTCGTGCTGGATGACGCCGACCTCGAGCCCGAGAAACCGGTAGACCCGGCCCATCCAGTCCGAATCCCGGCGCGCCAGGTAGTCGTTCACCGTGACCACGTGGACGCCCTTGCCCGAGAGCGCGTTCAGGACGGCCGCGAGAGTGGCCACCAGGGTCTTCCCCTCGCCGGTCTTCATCTCGGCGATGCGGCCCCGGTGGAGGACGGCGCCGCCGAGGAGCTGCACATCGAAGTGCCGCATCCCGAGGGTGCGGCGGGCGGCTTCGCGGGTGACGGCGAAGACCTCGGGCATGAGGTCCTCGAGGGATTCCCCGGTGTCGGCGCGACCCCGAAGCGCCCCCAGACGGCCGCGGAGCCCAACGTCGTCGAGCGCCTTCATTTCGGGCTCGAGCGCCCCGACGGCGGCCACCAGCGGCTGAAGCCGCTTCAGTTCCCGCTCGGACTTCTTGCCGACGATCTTCGTGAGAACGCTCTGGAACACGGGTACGCCGGCTGAAGTGGAATGGTAGCGCCGCCCCGGGAACCGGAACTCAGCGCCGCTCCGGAGGGCGGAGCGGCCAGGGGCTCATGGGCCCCCACGCGTAACGCGCGGTTCGAGCGGTGGACTACCGGGAGTAATCGACGATGAAATCGAGGGGGTTCTGCGAGCGTTCGTCGACCCAGACTTCGTAGTGGAGGTGAGGAGACCGGCTGCGGCCAGTGTTGCCGACCTCGCCGACGTGAGCTCCGCGCAGAAGGCGCTGGCTGCGCCGAACGAGGGTCCGCGACAGGTGCGCGTAGCGGGTCACCCGGCCAAACCCGTGGGAGACGACCACGAACCTGCCGAAGGTGGAGGAGTTGCCGACGTCGATCACCACGCCATCGGCGGTCACCCGGACGGGAGTGCCGGTGTCGGCCGAGATGTCGATCCCGTAGTGGGGCGCGATCTCCCCGGTGAACGGGTCGGCGCGGGATCCATACCCGGAAGAGAGGTAACCGCGCACCGGCCAGATCGAGGGGGTTGACGCCATGAGCCGGCTCTTGTCCCGCATGACCCGCTCAAGCGCGACGCCCTGGCGGTCCAGCGCCGCCATGCGGCCGGAGAGGTCCTCGAGGCGCCGCGCGACGTAGTCGTAGCCGCTGGCCCCGTTGGCGCCGCCGCCGAGGCCGGCCATGCGGGGAGCGACCGGTTCGGCCCCCGCGAGCACCGCGAGTCGCCGCATCTGGACTTCGAGATCCTCGATCCGCGCAGCCATCCGCTCGGTGTCCCGGGCGTAACCACGGTTCAGTTCGCGCAGCGAGGACCGCTCCTCGAGCAGCTCCCGGGCGCCCGGACCGGCGCGCAGAACCAGCCAGGCGTAGTGCCCGCCAAGCGTCAGACCGACAAGCGCCACCACGGCGAAGAACGCCTTGAACACAGGCGTGATCCGCAGTTCGACGGGAGCGTTCCGGGGGCTTCCGAGGAAGACGATCCGGGCTCCGCCGGAGCGGAAGAACCGTCGGAAAGCGCCCCCCCGGGAGGCGAGTCTACGCCGTGACATGGACTTAGGTCAGATTATCCCTCGATTTCGGGCGTCGGATCAAATCCGTCCGGAGTCCGGGGGCTCCGGAAGAGCCGCTCCCTGCCCGGTCTCCGCCCGAAGCTGGAGCCGCGGAAGGTCCTCCGGGCCCCAGTCGGCGGCCCTTCCGGCGCGGGCCAGACGAACCTTCCGCAGAGCCGAGCCCGCCGGCGCCGAAAGCGTCTCCGGAACGATCCACAGACCCTCGCCGACCTCGATTCCGGACGGGGAAGGCGTCCGGGCCAGCGCATCCAGACCAGCCGCGAGGAGGCTTTCCGCGCCGGGGAGGTTCGAGGTCTGAAGGTGATACATCCCGGCGGCCACCTTGACGAGCGCCTGGAGTCGACGCCGCCTCGGACCCCGAGCGTCGGCCCACGCCTCCTCGAGCACGTCGTGGGCTTCGTAGTACCGGCGGTCGTTGAACAGCCGCGCCGCTTCGCGGACCCGCTCGCCAGGCGCGGGTTCCGGCGGCGGCATGGCGCGATCCTAAGACCGGACGCCGCGACCCATCGCCGCCGCTCTGGCCGGTTTCGTGGGAACGGGCGGCTCCCGGGCATCAGGGGGCCACGAGCGAGGCCGTCTTCCCAAGGACGGTCGGCGTTCCGGTCGGAGGCTCCCGGAACTGAAGGGCCTCCTCGAAGTGCGCCGGAAGCACCTCGTCGGCTTCGGCGAGGTCAGCGATCGTCCGCGCCACCCGGAACCCGCGGGTGACGCCGCGCGCCGACATCCCGAGGCCGTCCATCGCCCATCCCACCAGCGAGCGGAAGGGCGCCATCCTCCGGCACGCCTCGCGCACCTGGCGGACACCGACCAACCGTTGCGCCTCGTCGCTGGCGAGCCGCCGATCGCGCCGCTCGCGGGCCTGGAGGACGCGCTCCCGGACAAGGGCGGTGGTTTCGCCCGCCTGGTCGCCGAGCACCTGACGCGACGTCACCGGCCGGACCGTCAGGTGAATGTCGATCCGGTCGAGGAGCGGCCCGGAGATCCGGGCGCGGTAGCGCGCCACCGCGGCCGGGGGGCAGGCGCAGGGGCGCCCGCCTTCGCCGTGGAAGCCGCAGGGACAGGGGTTCATCGCCGCGACGAACTGGAAGTCGGCCGGAAAGCGGACCGACTGACGCGCGCGTCCCACATGGATCTCCCGGTTTTCGAGCGGCTGGCGAAGGCACTCGAGGACCGGCCGCTGGAACTCCGGGAGTTCGTCCAGGAAGAGGACCCCCCGGTGGGCGAGCGTCAGCTCGCCGGGAGTCGGGCCCGGTCCACCGCCAGCCATCCCGGCGTAGGAGATCGTGTGATGCGGGGCGCGAAACGGCGGAGAGAGCGGGCAGGCGGGCGGTGGAGCTCCGACCGCGGACCGGATCCGGGCCACGTCCATCGCCTCGGACGGCTTGAGCGGCGGCAACAGGTCGGGCAGGACGCCGACGAGCAGCGTCTTCCCGCTCCCCGGCGGCCCGGTGAAGAGGAGGTTGTGCCGGCCGGCGGCGGCGATCTCCAGCGCCCGGCGGGCGCGCGGCTGACCCCGGACTTCCGAAAAGTCCGTTCTGGCGCGCGAACGGGAGCGTCGCGGGGGCTGCGCGCGGTGAGGCTCCGGGAGCTCGTCGAGCGTGAGGAGGTCGAGCGCCGCCTGCAGGCTCTCCACCGGATAGACGCTGATCCCGTCGGCGAGGGCGGCCTCGTCGGCGTTGTCCGGGGGGACCAGCGCGATCTCGTACGCCGCGGCGGCGGCCTCCCACGCGATCGGGAGCGCGCCGCGCACTCCGCGGATGGAGCCATCGAGCGCGAGCTCCCCCAGCAGGAGCGCGCTGCCCAGCCGTCGGCCGCCGATCCGGTGAGCGGCGTCGAGAAGGCCGAGCGCGACGGCGAGGTCGAACCCGGAGCCCTCCTTGCGGATGCCGGCGGGGGCGAGATTCACGATGATGTGGGCCCGAGGCAGCCCGAAGCCGGTATTCCGGAGCGCCGCCAGGACGCGCTGCTGCGACTCGCGGATGACGGCGTCGGGGAGGCCGACGGTGCGGAAGCTGGAATCCCGGTCGGAGGACTCCATGAAGTCGACTTCGACGCGAACCAGCAGGCCGTTCACGCCCCGCACGGTTCCGGTGCGCGTCACCGCCAGTCGGCGGCCCGGGTCGCCGCCCACCCCGGTGGACGGCTTCGCCGGGGACCTGTCCGCCCCTCCATCCGGCGGAGGTCGGGAGGGAACGACGCCGCCGGAGAGGTCGGGAACGGACGGCGGGAGGGAGGGGGCTGCCATACCCGACTCCGACGAATCCCCGGGGGGGTTTCGTGGCGCCGGCCGATCGGCTGTCGAGAACGCGGGGCGTCACGGGACGCAGAACGGCCAGGCCCCCGCGCGCCGCGGCGCCCGGCGCCGTTACGATTCGGGGTCCCGCTCACGGAGCTCTCAGGGCTCCATCCTCCCGGGCTCCCGCTTCATGGACGCGCTTTCGCTTCTCACCGCCGTTGGCGCCGGCGTGGTGAGCTTCCTGTCGCCGTGCGTGCTGCCGCTCGTCCCCGGCTACATCTCCTTCGTCTCGGGCGCATCGCTGAGCGACCTCACGAGCGGCGCCGGGACCCCGGAGGAGCGCGCGGCGCGCCGGCGGCGCATCGTGCTGAACACGGTGCTCTTCGTCCTGGGGTTCTCGATCGTGTTCGTGGCGATGGGGGCCTCGGCGACCTACGCCGGCCAGTGGCTGGCCGGGAACCGGATCTGGCTCGGCCGGATCGCCGGGACCGCGATCGTGATTCTGGGCCTCCATGTCATGGGGGTCCTGAAGATCCCCTTCCTGAACGTGGAGAAGCGCTTCCACACCCAGCGCGAACCGGTGGGCTGGATCGGATCCTTCGCGATCGGACTCGCGTTCGCCTTCGGCTGGTCTCCCTGCATCGGGCCGATCCTGGCGGGCGTCCTGGTCCTCGCCGCGAACCACGAGACCGTGGGCCAGGGCATCGTCCTGCTGTCCGCTTATTCCGCCGGACTCGGCGTGCCCTTCATCCTCACCGGCCTCGCGGTCGACCGCTTCTTCGCGGTCTCCAAGCGGGTGAAGCGGCACATGCGGGTGGTGGAAATCGTGGCCGGCGTCCTTCTCATCGTGATCGGGGTCCTGGTCTTCACCGACAGCCTGCAGGCGCTCGCCCAGTACCTGACCTTCCTGCCGGTTCTCGGCTGAGGTTCGCCATGTCCGTCCTCATTGCGGCCGTCCTCCTCGCTCTGTCGCCCGCCGCCGCGGCGCAGGAACCCTGGGACGTTTCCGACGAAATCCGGGCGGTGCAAAACCCGGTGCCGGCGGACGAAGCGGCCATCGAGGCGGGACGCGGGTTCTACGCCGCCCGCTGCGCCTCGTGCCACGGCGACACCGGGAAGGGAGACGGCAGGGCCACCCGGTTCATCAAGCCCGCGCCCGCCGACATCTCGACCGCGGAGGCCCGCGACCGGATGACGGATGGAGAGATGTTCTACAAGATCACCGAGGGCAGGAAGCCCATGCCCGGCATGAAGCGGACGCTCAGCGACGAAGAGCGCTGGCAGGTCGTCCACTTCCTGCGCACCCTCCAGCCGCCGAGGTAGAAGCCAGAGCGGGATGTCCCCCGGGACCGCCGCCGATCCGCCGAGGGAGGAAACCATGAAGACCACCCGGAATCGTTCCGCGCGGCGCGCCGCCGCGGTCCTGCTGCTCGCAGTCACCGGCTGTGTGGCCCCGCCCCCCGAGGGAGGGAGCGCCGGCGCCGGGCTGGCGGCGGAGATGCCCGACCTCGTTCTCCCCCACGCGGACGGGAGCGGCGAACTCGACCTGCGGGCCGCGACCGAGGGCAAGGTGGCGCTGGTCGACCTCTGGGCGACCTGGTGCGTCCCGTGCGTCGCCGAGCTCCCCCATCTCCAGCAACTGTCGGATGAACTGCCCGAGGAGGACTTCCTGATGCTCGGGATCGTGCTCGAGTCGGGAGACGCCGAGGGCGTGGCCGAATTCGTGGCCGACAAGGACATCACCTACCCGAACGTCATGGGCTCCGACGCCGCCCGCGACGCCTTCGGGCCCTTCCTCGGCTACCCGACGAAGTACCTCATCGACAAGGAAGGCAAGCTGATCAAGCGCTACTTCGGCGCGGTCGGCGACATCCTCGATCACGAGATCGGCCAACTCCTGGAGACCGGCGCGATCAACTGAGCGGCCGCTCCCGCGAAGCGGAGCGCGCGGGGGTGATCCGGGAGGCGTCGCCCCGAAGCCGGTTGGGGGAGGCTTGTCTGCCCATACGCCCGGAGTCCGGGAAGAAGACCAGGTCGGAGTCTGCGCGGCCTGCGTTAGTCTTCGGGCAGTATTTCTGACACGTTGACCGAGACCCGGACCATGAGCAGCCTCCCCAAACGCATCATGCAGCACGCGGAGGCCCTCCCGGAGGCGACGCCGCTCTGCCCCGGCGCGCTGCTGCACCTCGGCAAGCGGGCCGCGGTCGACCAGGCGCTGTCGCGTCTCGCCCGGTCCGGTCGACTCAGGAGGATCTGCCAGGGTGTCTACATGCGCCCGATCCACACCCGGTTTGGACCTTGCGCGCCGCCCAGAAAGAAGGTCCTCAAGGCTCTTTCGGCGCTGTGGGGCGAGACCATCGCGCCACACGGCGGGGGGGCGGCCAATTGGCTTCGTCTGACGACGCAGAATCCGGTGCGGGCGATCTACCTGACGTCCGGCCCCAGCCGCCGGCTGCGTTTCGGCTCGTCCGTCGTCGAACTGCGTCACGCGCCGCGCTGGCAACTGGTGTCCCCGGAGGGCAATGCGGGGCATCTCATCCGCGCCCTCGCGTGGCTCGGTCCGGAAGAGGTCGAAGACGCTCTGGACGCCGTCCTGCCGACGTTTTCTGAGACCGAGATGGAGGAGCTGTCAGCAGCCCGCGCCGTGCTGCCGATGTGGATGGCCGAACCACTGAGCGCGCGGATCCAGACGGCGGAGCCGGCCGCTTCGTAGCGGTCGTTCGGCGGAGGCTCTCCCCTTCCGCAACGAAGGGGAGTCCCTGTCGGCTCCATCAGGATGGACGAGCCGACGCAGGCCAGCACCGATCACCCGACTCGTCCCGGATCGCGACGTCGCTCGGCCCGAACCCACCCGGCGGGATCCCGATCCCAACCGTGGTCCCGGTCCGGGACCGTCCCGGCAGACCTTCGGATCAGTTCCCAGCGATGGTGGTGATCCACGGCGGCCTGCAGCGCGCGGCGGACGAACTCGCTGCGCCCGCGCGGTCCGGCGATGGCGTCCACCCGCGCCATCAAAGCGTCGTCAACGTGGATGTTCAGTCGCATGGGAATTCGATAGCACGATTCAGGCCGCCCGCTCAGCGCTCGAGGCGCTCCCTCCGTCCGGATCGCCACCGAACCAGCGCGGCGAAACGCCGAATCACCCGTTGGGGATACGCCGAATCACCGGTTGAGAACACTCCAAATCACAGGTTGAAGATCCGCCGAATCACCGGTTTGATCTACACTCCCCACCAACCGCGGCCGGCGCCGCCGTGCGGCGGGAACTCCCCTTGCGCTACCTCCCGCGGATCGTCGACTCCGAGCTGTCGGATCGCCTGCGGGGAGCGGGGGCGGTCATCATCGAGGGTCCGCGAGCGTGTGGCAAGACCTCGACAGCCCGCCAGCGGGCGGCCAGCGAGGCGCTGCTCGACACCGACGAGAACGCGCGAAGGATGGTTGATGCGGACCCGGCCGCGGCTCTCGCGGGGGAGACGCCGCGCCTGTTCGACGAATGGCAGCTCGCTCCTTCGATCTGGAACCACGTGCGGCGGGCGGTGGATGACCGGGCGAGACCAGGCCAGTTCCTTCTGACCGGGTCGGCGCTGCCGGCTGACGACGTCACGCGTGACACGGGCGCCGGGCGCTTCTCGCGGCTGCGCATGCGTCCGCTCACCCTGATGGAGATGGGAGAGGCCAGCGGGGAGGTGTCCCTCGCGGGCCTGCTCGACGGAGACCGCTCGCTCGCGCGGCGCTCGGACCTCAGCGTCGCGGCCCTCGTGGAGCTCATCTGCTCCGGGGGGTGGCCCGGACATCTGGCGCTGCCGGCGAAGCAGCGGTTGCGAGCCAACCGCGACTATCTGGACGAGATCCGGCGCGTGGACATCCGTCGAGCGGATGGCAGAGCGCGGGATCCGGTGAAGATCGGCAGGCTGCTGCGATCCCTGGCGTGGAACGTCGCCACCCCGGTCTCCCTGTCCCGGCTCGCCGTCGAGACCGGCGGACCGGACCGCGCCCTCAGTGCAGACACCGCCGCCGACTACCTGGAAGCGCTCGAACGGCTCATGGTGGTCGAGCACCAGGTCGCCTGGTCACCCCACCTGCGGTCGCGGACGACCCTGCGGACCACGCCGGTCCGCCACTTCGTGGACCCCTCGCTGGCTGTCGCCGCCCTCCGGGCGACTCCGGACCGCCTCATGGCCGATCTCCGCTACACGGGATTCCTCTTCGAGTCGCTGGTCGTCCGGGATCTGCGGGTCTACGCCCAGGCGGCCGACGCCGAGGTCTTCTGCTACCGCGAGAAGGAGGGCCTCGAGGTGGACGCCATCGTGGATGCCGGCGACGGTCGGTGGGCCGCTTTCGAGGTCAAGCTGGGCGAGCGCTGGGTGGACCAGGCCGCCGGGTCCCTCCTGCGACTCCGGGATCGCCTGCGAGGGAACCGGGACGGCTACGGGGAACCCTCGGCGCTCTGCGTCGTGGTCCCGGGCGGCGCCGGATACCGCAGGGAGGACGGCGTGCGCGTCGTCCCGATCGGAGCGCTCGGTCCGTAGAGCGACGACGCCCGTCTACCCGAATCCGCGGGTTCTCGCCGGCGTCTCCCGGGGCAAACTCAGCTCTTCTTCCCGCCGTGGACCGAGGGCTCGGCGCACCACTTGGCGCGCAACAGGGTGATCTGCTCCATGGCGGGCTCATCGAATCCCAAAGCTTCCGCGAAGACAAGGCGATCCAGCTCGATCCGGGCCGGATCCTGGTGGCTGCGATGGGCGGGAAGGAACTCGGCTTCGTTCATGTCGTCAAAGGCGCGCTCCAGCCCTCGAAGCTGCGCGGCCGTAAGACGGCGAAGGTCCAGCACCGGGAGGTCGGGTAGCCGGGAAGTCGTGAGGCGCGCTCTGCCCGACTGCTGCGTGGAACCGAGCCACCAGAACAGGAGCAGGCCGAGGGTCGAGTTGGCCCAGGCGATCATGGCTCGATCCCAACGGGGATCGGTGAGCCTGACGGACGGCCACGCCGTACCTCCAATCGCCGGATCCGGCGTCAGACAAGCGGCGAGACTCTGTGAGTTGAGTCGAAAGTCACGGTTGAAGTGGAGGGGACTCGCCGTCTCCCAGACTCGTGAGGCGTCGGCCTGTCTCCCAGGTCGTACTTTTCCCATCGTATCTGGCAATACCGTGAGGCGACGTTCTCGCGCTGCGGCATGGCCCCACAAGATGGGAAACGTGGGAACTCCAACGATCGGGACGACGCGAAACGGACCACGGGGCTTCACGTTCGACTTCACGCGGCCGCCGATATCGCGATCCACTGGGCCGCGCTCCCCCAGCGTGCCGAGGGCAACCAGGGGGATCGGCCTGGTATCTCCAGTCCGCACAAGAGGGAGCGAACCACCCCGCAGACCCATGGCGGCCTCGACAAGCTGCAGATCAACAACACCGGCGCAGCCTCCGTCACGGAGACTGGCCCGGATCCCCGTTCCGATTCGGGTCGACCCCGTCAGAATCTCAAAGCGACGCCCGCTTCTCACTCCGTCCGTCAGCGCACCGCCACGAATCCCACGAGCGGCTTGGTGGGCGGCGGTGACCGTTCGCGGACGTGAATCGAGGCTGACCCAGGTTGCTTGGGCCGCCTCCAGTTCCTCCGGGCCCAGTCCGTATCGGCGGCGAGCAAGGAGTAGCACCTCCGCCATTCCGGTGTCCGCAGAGAAGGATTTCTCTTCGCTCCGGGCGCCGGCGAGCGAAACGATCACGATGTCTTCGTAGTGTCGGGCCAGGAGCCGGCGGGCGGAAAGCCACGAAGCTCCCAGCGTCAGGGCCGCCGGGAGAACTAGCGCGATGACCCCACCGGGCCGGACCTTCGCGTGCGCGAGGTCCAGAAAGTTAGACCCCAGGCCCGCGTTCCCATTGCTCGCGGGGAGCGCCTCTGCGGCGCCGGCTCCTCCCTTGCGACGCGCCGCGCTCCGGCGGCGAACGATCGCCCCGCGCAGCTCCTTGAGCGTCCGGGACATCTCCTGCTGCTCGGCCTTGGTCTTCCCGAATCCCGCGAAGGAGGGCACGGCTTCGTCGGAGATCTCGTGGTTCGTCGCGCGGGGGAAGGGAGGATTCATGATCACAAGATCGAGGGAGGCATCCTTCAGAGCGAACTCTTCGCTGACTACTTCCCCGCGGGAGACAGCCCTTGCGCTCTTTCCTCCCAAGCCCTTGATGTGGTCCGTCATTCCCGTCCCGAACAGCGGCAGGACCTTCGTCTTCTCCGACATCAAGCTGAGGCTACCGAGACCCACGTGAGATCCAGGCACCGGTCCATAGGGGAGGGCGAAAACCTGGGTATCTGCGTAAGGCGTCGTCGGGTGGACGCTCGACAGCATGGACGCCGTGAGGTGCGTCGCCGCCGGCATGATGTCCGCAGCGATCAGGCACTTCTCCATCATCGTGGGGTGCGCCTCGCGGTCGTCATGGCCGGCCCGCCGGTGTCGGCCGATGAGGGCGTGGTACGCCGCCGAGATCAGCGTTCCCGTGCCGCACGCGAGATCTCCAACCCGAACCGAGGTCATCCCGGTCTCGAGCCAGGGAACGCGGAGCATGCTGACCGCGAGCTCGGAAAGGAGGGCCGCCGACTCGGGCCGGGTGTAGTAGGTGGCCAGGAACTTGCGGTCCTGGATGAGCTGCTGGAACATGCGGCCGGTGAGGTCGTGGGATGAGGTCGCCCCGAGCGCCGCCAGCTCATCGGCGGCCCTCGCGAGGATTTCCAGCACCGCGGCCGCCGCGGAGGACGGGATCCCCACGAGAAGCTCTCTCGCGATGTGGAAGATCGGCCAGTAGTTGATCCTCAGGATCGCGTCCCACTCGCGCACCAGCGCATCGCGTCCCAACCGCCCACCGGGGGGGCGCAACTGCGCCAGCGTCCGGATCCCGTGAGCCCCGGCGACGACTGCATGAAAGGTGCAGGCGTTCGCCACGATGGCCATCGCCATCCTCTCGGTCTGCACACCGGGGTCCTGGAACAGCTTGGCCGCGATATCGCTGAGCACGGCAGGCTTGTCAGTCAGCTCCGCGGCCAGTCGGCTCGCGGCCTGACGGACGGCGGTCTCCAGCACATCGGTACTCCGCGCCACGGCGGACTCCGAGACGGCGAGGACCTCGAGCAGCGCCGCAAGCTCATCGACGCCACCCTCGAGCCAGCCCTCGTCGGGGAACTGGGCGGGAGGGGCAACGGCATCGGTCGCGCCACTCGCGCCAGAGATGACCTTGAACCGGTACTTCGACGCCTCGACGTGCGCATCGAGCTCGGTTTCCGGCGCCTCCCGTAGAGCGACGGGCATACAGACGGCAACGGCCCGCTCGACGGCCTGACCGGTCTCCGCGGCGACGCGGCCCAGCCGGCTCCGGGCATCCTCGATGACCGTGTTCGCGGGCTCGTACTCGGTCTCCACGACGAGCGGGCCACCACCCTCGCCCAGGACGAAGATGTCCGGGCGTCCGGCGCCTTCGAGTGCGCCGAGGCTCTCAGCCGAGAGCCGGTCCGGTTCGCGCCAGATCGGGTTCTTCTTGCGAAGACAACGCGCCAGCGACGTGTTCAGGGTGTGCTCGTCGTTGCGGATCAAGGTGAAGCGGCGTTCGCGCCCGTAGCCGGAGAGTCGGAGTCTCTCCGATCCGCGAGGCGGCGACAGGCCCCGGGGCCGCTGCATGGATCGGGGCTGCGCGGCGCGGCCAACTATGTCACGGCAGGAGGCGCGGTTTTCCTTCCGCCCAGTCCGTACGAAAGTCGAGCCGCCGAACCAGATCGAAGACATCGATGGCCTCGACTCCGAATTGCCTGCAGACGTCCGGAAGGCGTCGGTTGGACCTTGTCTTGCTCGGCCCTTCCTTCTCGTTCGTCACGACCGTAATCCCTTCGGGGCTCTCCATTCCGTACGCCACGAGGAACGGGTCGCCGCCGATCTTCTCGAGTTCCACCCGGTCCGGACGCGGCCCATAGCCCTCTTCCAGGACTCTTCGCACCAGTTCCGTGTTCACCTCTCCCTTGTAGACGAGTTCCTTCCGGTGAGCGCGCGCCCAGGCAACCAGATCGTCTTTGCTTCCCCTGACAACCTCGCGCCACATCTCGTCGGGGATCTTCACGACCTCGTTCTGCGCGCGCCAGAGAAGCCATCCCCAGAACTCGGGAACCCGATCGAGCGGGTAGTAGTCCCTGGCGGCGTCGATCAGGACATTCGCGTCCAGGAGGTAGAGCACGGCGCAGTGCTCAGATGCCGAGAATCGGACCGACCTGGCGAGGGCTAACGCCGAGAATGACGGCGGCTTTCGTTGTCGTCAGGTTGCGCGCCCGCAGGGAACGCCGGACGAGATCCCGGAGTGGCTGCCCCAGAGCATGCTGCTTGACCTTCACAGGGGGAGCGAAACCGGCTTGAGGTCGGGGGCTGGCGCGTTCGCGCCGCTCCTCCCACCGCTGCCGCAGGACCTCCGTCACCCGGCGGAAAGCATCCGCGCCGAGGCGATCCGACCGCCACAGCCGGTAGGCGAGGTGGGCGCTGCTGATGCCGAGATCCCTGGCCTGCTCGTCCAGCCAGTCGACGAGTTCTTCGCCCGACAGACCGCGCCAGTCCAGAGCGGGGAGGGCATCTGGAGCGAGCAGGAATCTGGAGGCCGCGTCGTTGCACAGACGCTCGACATCGTTGTCGAAGCAGTCGTTCCCCACTCCGCTCTGCCCCAGCAGCAGGTGGACCAGTTCGTGAACCAGCGTGAACGAACGAGCCGCCTTGGCGTCGTTGTCGTTGATGACGACGAACGGAGCGATCCCGTCGGCCAGCGAGAGCCCGCGAAACACGCTGGTGTCCAGGTCGGTGTGGTAGCTCCCGAGGTCTCCCCGGAGCAGGACGAAGACGCCGCTGGCTTCCGCCTTCTGGCGCAACGTCGCAAAGGAAGGCGCCCTGTCCCGGTCGCGCGGTGACCCAAGGAGCTCCACAAGGGCCTGGTGGATGGCCTCCAGACCGGCCGAGGGGTGAAGAGCACCCACGAAATCGAGTGGCGTGGCCCCTTCGTCCTGAAGGAGGTCCCGGACGAGGGCCTGAGCGGCCTGGACATCGCGGATCAGCGCATCGAGGTGCGGCCTGTTCACGGCGTTCGCGCCTTGCGGCAGAGTGCGAAAATCCGGCAACGCGTCGCCGCCGGGCGGCGGACGCTCCAGATAGAAGGCGATGAGCGGCTGCCGGTAGCGCTCCGACATCCTGAACAACTGGCTCTGCGTCGGAGGCTTGGCGCCCGACTCGAGCGCCGCGAGCCGCTCCGCGGCGCTCTTCCCGGAAGCGGGACGGAACCCCAGCTTCCTGGCCGCTTCCTCCCCCGAGAGCCCGGCGCTCCTGCGGGCCCAGACGAGGAGTTCGGGATTCACTTCCGGCATGGCGGTAGGGCGGACGGGCTCGCGGATGCGCTCACGTTCTCATCCTGACGGGCGCGTCACAGGTTCCGATGCTATCCATGCTTGGGGATCTGATGCACACAACCCGTCTGCGTAGAGTCGGTGGCGCGGTGATGCTCGCCGTACCGCCGGCGCTCCTTGATCGCCTTGGGCTCCGCGCCGGCGACCGGGTGACGATCGGAGCCGAAGACGGCCGGCTGGTCGTGGCGCCGCGCGGCCGGCCTCGCTACCCGCTCGACGAACTCCTGGCGCAGCGCCGGGAGTCCGGTCCGGACGACGAAGACCGGGCGTGGCTCGAGGGAGGACCGGTCGGGCGAGAACTGCTGTAGCCGTCCTCGCCCTCGGTCGGCCCCTCCGATCAGACGTCCCGGAGCTGGTTCTCGGAGGCGGCCACCACCGAGGCGACGGTGAGGTCGCCGGTCACGTTCGTCGCGGTGCGGATCATGTCGAGGATGCGGTCCACCCCCAGGATGAGCGCGACACCGGCGGCGGGGACACCGATCGCCTGCAGGATGATCACCAGCATGATGATCCCGGCGCCCGGCACCGCGGCGGTGCCGATGGAGACCAGGACCGCGGTGATCACGATCGTGAGCTGACCCTCGAGACCGACTCCGAGGCCCAGCGACTGGGCGATGAAGACGGCGGCCACCGCCTGGTAGAGCGCGGTGCCGTCCATGTTGACGGTGGCGCCTAGGGGGAGCACGAACGAGGAGACCTCCTCGGACACTCCGAGATCGCGCTGGGCGCGGTCCATCGTGACCGGCAGGGTGGCCCCGCTGGAGCTCGTGGAGAACGCGACGAGCTGCACCTGCGCCGCCGCCGGGAAGAACCGGCGCCAGGGCAGCGGCGTGAAGAACCGCAGGATCAGCGGATACACGATCAGCATCTGGGTCGCCAGCCCGCCCACGACGATCAGGCAGTAGTACCCGAGCGCTGCGAGGAGCTGGGTGACCTGGCCCGGGTCGTCGCCCGCCATCCCGGTTATGGCGGTGGCGATCAGGGCGAAGACACCGATCGGCGCCATGAGCATCACGATGTGGACGATCTCGATGACGACCGCTTCGAGCCCCTTGAAGAACCCGAGAAGGGGTCCGGCTCGATCCGCCGGGATCCGCAACAGCGCGATCCCGAAGAGCAGCGACAGGAACACGATCTGGAGCATGTTCCGGTTGCTCGAGGCGGAGGAGACCGCGTTCGGCGGCACGATGTCCTCGAGCATGCTCAAGGGGCCGCGCTCCTCCATCATGGCGGCCGCCTGACCCTCCCGGCTGGCGGCGGCCTCCTCGTACTGGAGCGAGAGCTCCTCCTGGAGCGCGGGGGGAACCTGGTCACCCGGCCGGAAGATGTTCACGTAGGCAAGGCCGATCGTCACCGACACCGCCGTCGTCGCGATGTAGATCGCGATCGTCTTGCCGCCGATCCGGCTCACCTTGCGAATGTCGCTCAGCGAAGCGACGCCGAGCACGAGCGAAGCGAGCACCAGCGGCACCGCGATGACCTGGAGCCCGTTGAAGAACACCGTGCCGAAGGGGCTGATGTAGTCGCTTGTGAACTGGCCCCAGCCGAAGGCGGCGGCGGCGACGCCGTAGACGATGCCGAGCGCCAGACCGAGAACGATCCGGAACCAGAGAGTTCGATACCAGGGAGTCGCTTGCTTCATGACGGGAAAGGCACCTCGCGGCCGCGTCTGGTTGCTGGGGAGGGCGTGACGGCGGCTATTCGCCTGGTCGGTTGCCCCGGAGCAGGAACCGGCCCAGTCGCCCGAGCCGGGTCAGTCGGATGGGAGGCCGGTCGCCCGGCTCGCGCCCATAGGCGCCGACCTGGATCACGGCCTCCCCCGAGAGGATCAGAAGGAGGTCCTCGCCGAGCAGCTTCCGCCGGAATCCCCGGAGCGGACGCACATCCGCGGCCTCCTTCGGCCAGGCGGCGGCGATCGTCCGGAGCTCCTCCTGGGTGGCGAGAAGCTCGGCCGCGACGCCGTGCTCGGCGGCGCGGAGGCGAAGCCAGGTCTCGAGCAGCAGAGCGAGCGACTCGGGCGCCGGCCGGCGGGCGACGGGGCCGGTGCCCGAGAACTGCACCTTGCGCTTCGCTCCCGCGGCGATGACCTGGAGGATCGCGTCCGCGTTCTTGGCGAGCACGGCGCGCGTCTGCTGGGTTGCGCGGGGGTCTCCCTTGGGCGGGCGGCCCGAGGGCGAGGGCTCGTAGGGCGCGAGCAGATCGCTCCGGTTCTTCGGCTGCCGCCGGGCCAGGTCCTTGATCGCCCCGTCCTTGAGCACCCAGCCCCGGGGCCGGTTCGCGCTGCGCGCCCGGCGCTCCCGCCACGCGCTCAGCTCGGCGAGCGTCCCGCGCTGCGACGGATTGAAACTGGAGGCGTCGAGGGATCGGTAGGAGTCCTCCACCGGCGCGAGCCCGTAGCTCGCCGCATCGGTAAGCGACGCCATCTCCTCGTCCAGCCATTCCAGCCGACCGAGGGCCCGGGCGCGCTCCCGCAACTTGTTCCGCAGCGGCAGCAGGTAGCGGACGTCCGCGATCGCATAGTCCACCTGACGCGGGGTGAGCGGGCGCCGCCTCCAGTCGGACATCTGCTCCTGCTTCGAGAGGTCCCGGCCCACGAAGCCGGCGACCAGCGTGCGCAGCGCGATCTGCGTCTTCTTGCCGTGGCCGATGACGGCGGCGGCGACCTGGGTGTCGAAGACCGCTCGCGGAACGACCGAGGCCTCGTGGTGGAAGATGTCGAAGTCGTGCTTCCCGGCATGCACGACCTTGAGCACCTTCGGGTCCGCGACGAGCTCGAAGAGGGGCCCCAGGTCCTTGATCTCGAGTGGATCCACCACCGCTTCCAGGCCGGGCGCGGCCACCTGGACCAGACACAGTTCCGGAAACAGCCGGTTCTCGGGGATGAACTCGGTGTCGAGCGCGAACTTCCCCGCCCTTCGCAGATCGGCGACGAGCGAGGCGAGATCCTCCGGATCGCGCACGATGCGGACCGCGCCGGCCACCGCCACTTTCGGCCGCCGGTTCACGCCCGGGGAGCTTCGGGGGCGGTTCGAACGGGCCGCTTCCGAAGAAGGTCGGGATCCCGCGCCCGGGCGACGACTCTGCGTCCGGCCTTCGCCCTTGTCCGGAGCGGCTTTCCGGCGCGTCCGGCGTCGCCGGCTGGCGGGCGGCGCTTCGGCGCCGTGGGCTTCCCCGGTCGTTTCCGCCTTCTGCTGTGTTTCCAAAGGGGTTGGGAGCTTCCCCCGCGCCGGCGGGATTTCAGCGACCGCTCCGGGGGGCGACCTCATGGGATCGCGCCGCCCGCGGGCCCGGGTGGGCCGAAGCGGCCCGGACCGGTAGTGTACTGCCCGGACTCCGGTCCCCCCTCCCCTTCGAGATACGCGATGGAAGACCCCGGACTGCTCAGCGTCCTCCCCCCGGTGCTGGCCATCCTGGTGGCGCTGGTCACCCGGCAGGCGGTGCTCGCCCTGATCGCGGGCGTCGTGGTCGGCGAACTGGTGCTCGCCGGAGGCGGCGTGCTGAGCGCGCTCGCCGGGAGCGTCTCCCGGGTGACGACGGCGTTCGCGGACAACCCCTCGATCCTGCTGTTCAGCACCCTGGTCGGGAGCGTCCTCGCGCTTATGGGGCGGATCGGAGGCGTCACCGGGTTCGTGAACTGGATGACATCGGGGGGGCTGGTCCGGAGCCCTCGCGGAGCGCAGGCGGTGGCGCTGGTGCTGGGACTCGGGGTGTTCGTCGAGTCCAGCATCACCTGCCTCGTCAGCGGGACCGCCGCCCGGCCGCTGTTCGACCGGTTCCGGCTGTCGCGCGAGAAGCTCGCCTATCTCACCGACTCGACGTCGGCCCCCGTCTGCATTCTCATCCCGATGAACGGATGGGGGGCGCTGGTCATCGGCATCCTCGGAACGCTCGGGTTCGAAAACGGCGTCCGGGTCCTCGTGGGGAGCATCCCGTTCAACTTCTATGCGCTGGTGGCGGTGGCGCTGGCCTTCTGGTTCGGCCTCTCGAACCGGGACTTCGGCCCGATGGCGCGCGCCCAGAAGCGCGCCCGCGAGACCGGCCAGGTGCTGCGGGAGGGCGCCCGCCCGCTGGTGAGCACCGAGGTGCTCGCGACCGCCCCGGGGCCGGGAGTTCCCGACCGGGCGCGCAACATGGTCATACCGCTCGCCGTCCTGCTCGTCATGATCTTCGTCGGGCTCGCGGTGACCGGCGAGGGGGATCTCCTCGCCGGCGACGGCGGGACCTCCGTGCTCTGGGCCACGCTCTGCGCGATCGTGGCGGCGGCCGCGCTCGGGCTCGTCGGGCGCGCGATCCGCGTTTCGGAAACGATGGACCTGATCCTGAAGGGCGCCGGGGGGATGGTGCCGGTCGTGGCCGTGCTGCTCGTTTCCTTCGCGATCGCCGGGGTGGCCCGCGACCTGGGGACCGGGGCGTATCTCGCCGGTCTGGCGGAGGCCTCGATGCCGGTCTGGCTCGTTCCCGCGGTGATCTTCGTGGTGAGCGGGGTCATGGCGTTCTCCACCGGGACGTCCTGGGGGACGTTCGGGATCATGCTGCCGCTGGGGATCCCGGTGGGCATGGCGCTGGGGCTCGATCCCACCCTCGTCGTGGGGGCCGTGCTCTCCGGCGGCATCTTCGGCGACCACTGCTCGCCGATCTCGGACACCACGATCATCGCCTCGATGGCCTCGGCGTCCGACCTGGTGGATCACGTCAACACCCAGTTGCCCTACGCCGTCCTCGGCGCCGCCGGAGCCATCCTCCTGTTCCTCGCGGCCGGGCTCGCCGCCTGAACGGTCCAGTCCGGCCCACCCGTTCCACAGGCCGCCAGGCCGTTCGCTCCCCGTAGACTTTCCGTCCCGGCATGGATGACAGCGCACTCCTCGACGCCCTGGCGCCGGAGGCGCAGCCTTCCGGAGGCCCGGACCTCGTCCCGCTCGATCCGGATCACCCCGGGTTCCGCGACCCGGTGTACCGGGCGCGACGGAACCGGATCGCGCAGCTCGCCTACGACTACCGGCAAGGGGATCCGGCGCCGGACGTCGAGTACACCGCGGAGGAGCACGAGGTGTGGCGCACCGTGCGCCGTCTGCTGGACCCGAAGCACCGGGCGGCGGCCTGCCGGGAGTACCTCGAGTGCCTCGATCTGGTGGCGCTTCCGGACGACCGGGTCCCCCAGCTCGAGGAGGTCAACGCCAGGATCCGGCCGCTCACCGGATTCCGGATGCTGCCGGTCGCCGGCCTCGTGACCGCGCGGGCCTTCCTCGAGTTCCTCGCCGACCGGGTGTTCCTCGCCACCCAGTACATCCGCCACGCCAGCCGCCCGACCTACACCCCGGAGCCCGACGTGATCCACGAGCTGGTGGGGCACGCCGCGTCCTTCGCCCACCCGGACTTCTCCGAGTTGTCCGCGCACTTCGGGCGGGCGGCGCGCGCCGCGAGCGACGCGGAGGTCGAGCGGCTCGCGCGGCTCTACTGGTTCACGCTGGAGTTCGGGGCCGCGCTCGAGGACGGGACGCCGAAGGCCTACGGCGCCGGATTGCTGTCGTCGGTCGGCGAACTGGACCGGCTCGAGGAGGCCGAACTTCGCCGCTTCGACTGCGAGGCGATGGCGAACACTCCGTTCGACCCGACGGACTACCAGCCCTTCTACTTCCTGGCGACGAGCTTCGCCGACATGCGCCGGGAGGTGGGCGAGTTCCTGCGTCAGTACGCCGACTGAACGCCCGGCGCGGAGCCTGGGCTCGGATAAGCGCTCAGATTGCGCGGATCACGAGCACCGTCGAGTCATCCTCGGGCGCTCCGCCGCGGAAACGGCGCGCCTCCCGCAGCACCAGGTCGCACACTTCGGTCGCCGGAAGCCCCTGGTCGCGCTGCGTCGCGAGCAGCGACGCCAGCCGACCGCGACCGTAGAGGTCCCCCGCCGCGTCGGCGCTCTCGGTGATGCCGTCGGTGTAGAAGGCGAGGAGGTCCCCGGTCCCGAGCTGGATGTCCTGCTCGAAGTATCGCGGCCGGGGGAACAGGCCCACCGGCAGGCCCCCGGCGTGGATGAACTCGAGTTCCCCGCTGGCGCGCAGCAGGACGGGAGGCGCGTGGCCGGCGTTGATGTAGATGAGGCGCCGGAGCGGGACGTCGAGCACCCCATAGAAGAGCGTGGCGTAGCGCGTCTCGCCCACCGTCTGGTAGAGCAGGCGGTTCGTCCGGTTCAGGATGGCGCGCAGCGACAGCTCGGAGTGGGCGAGCGAGAAGATCGCGGCGCGGAGCACCGCGACCAGCAGCGCCGCCGGAACCCCCTTCCCCGACACGTCCGCCACCGCGATTCCCCAGCGGTCCTCGGCGAGCGGGATGAAGTCGTAGTAGTCGCCTCCGACCTGGGAACACGGTTCATAGGCGGCGGCCAGATCCAGACCCGGCAGATCCGGACGCTCATGCGGCAGCAGGTCGTGGAGAACCTTCCGGGCCACCTCGAGCTCGGAGACCAGCCGCCGGCCCTCGACCGCCTTCTCGTAGAACAGCACCCGCTCCAGCGCCGGAGTGGCGCCCAGCGCGTAGGCGCGAAGCGCGGCGCACTCGCCCTCGGAGAACCCGTCAGGCCTCGGGGACTCGCCGACGAGAACCCCGATCCGGCGGCCGCCGGCGCCGAGGAGCGGCGCGGCCACGACCGACCGGGTCGCGGCGTCGAGATCGGGGTCTTCGGCCCCTCCGGACGTCACATCCGACCGGAAGCAGACCCTTCCTTCCTCGAACGCCTTCCGCAGAATCCCCTCCGGCGGGATCCTCCGGCTGCGCCGGAGCTGCGGGGAATGGCTGTCCGCGGGGGACGCCCCGCGGCCGCGGGCGCGGCGGCAGACGACGGCCGCGCCATCGAGGCCCACGACGGTGATCGTCGCCCGGTCGGCGCCCGGCAGCACGTGGCGGACTCCGGCGAGAACGGTGTCCGAGGTGCGCCCGAGTTCCAGGGTGCGCCCCATCTCCTGGAAGGCCTCGAGGAGCGGTTCGACGAAGGGTTCCGCCACGGCGGGCGGCGGGACGGGCGCGGACATCGGACGGACGGCAACCTACCTCGCATCGGGAGCGTCCGCCGGCGAGATTCCGGCTGGGACTACGGAGCCCCTACGCCCTGGCGGGGAGCCGCTCACCTCACGGGAACGGCTGCGGGAGGGGGCGCCCCTCCCGCGCCGCGTGACCCTCTACCGGGACCCGAAGCAGTAGAAGAGCCCGTCGCCCCCGGTGCCCTGAAGGTCGGACTGGCCGCAGCCGCGCGAGCCGTGCGCCGAGTTCCAGGATGTCCCGTCGTCGCCCCCGCCGACGCGGTCGTGGTGCCCGACCCGGGCGCTGCCGTCACCCGAATTGCTCGTCCAGTTGGAGCACGTCGTGTCGCCGTCGCCCTCGAAGGCGGCGCCGTCCGACGCGGTGCCGGTGATGATGTCGTGGCGGTTCACGTCATCCCCGCGCCCGGAAATCACCTCGCCGCTCTCCGAGACGGAATTCTCCTTGCTCAGCATGTTGCTGTCCGAGTGGAGGTCCATCACGTTGCTGGCGACCATGACGCCGTTCGCGTTGTGCCAGGGTCCGGAACCGATCCGGTCGCGGGCGTGCTCGCCGCCGTCGCCCACCGTGCTGAGATAGGCGCGCCAGGTGATGCCGGAGTCGGCGCCGGCCTCCGCCGCGAGGGCGGCGCAGTGGGCGTCGGCGCCCTCGAGCCCGCCGAGGTTCGCTCCGTCCCCGGCGCCCCGACTCGTCAGGAAGAAGGTCATCGGCTCCTGGACGAGCGGAACGCTCTTCGTGGAGGCGACTCCGAGGCCGGCGAGGGCCGGAACGATCGCTGCGATCAGGACAAGTGCGACGCGTTTCTTCATGGAAGGCTCCTTCCCGGAAAGACCGGAATGCCGATTGTAGGAGCCTGGCGCGTCGGGGCCTAACGGAACCGCCGGACGCCCCACCACAGGAGCGGGAGGATGAAGACGATCCAGAAGCCGTAGGTGAGGATGCGGTAGCCGATCCCGATGAGCCCGGCGAGCCCGGCCTGGGCCAGGAGCGCCGCCAGCAGCAGCACGACGGTGGAGGTCAGGGGCCGCAGCGAGGGGCGCAACTTCCGGCCGCTCTCCTCGAGCGCGCGGGCGATGCGCTCGTTGAAGGCGTGGATCAGGCTGGTGGCGGTCTCGACGAGCGTGCCGAAGAGGACCACCTGGAAGGCGACGAGGAGTAGCGGCGAGCCGATGGCCGCGAGCAGGGTGAGCGACGGGACCGTCTCGTTGACCATCGCGGGGCCCAGCCCCGAGATGGCGACGAAGAAGAGGATGGCCGGAAGGATCCCGATGGGACCGGCGAGGACGCCGGCGATGACCGCGTCCCGCCGGGTCTTCAGGTGGCGGGCGCAGAACAGGACAGCGGGCAGCGTCCCCACGTTGTAGGCCATGTACTCCGCCCCGCCGAGGGCCCAGTCGCGAGTCACCTCCCCGGACGCCAGGCCGGCCATGATGTCGGGACCGAAGCTGCGGAAGGAGGCGATCAGGACGACCGCGTAGAGCGCGTAGAGCGCGATGGACCACGCCGAGAGGAACCCCTCGACCGCGGAGGTGCCCCCGAGGACGAGCCACCCGACCGCCGCCATGATCGCGAGCACCCCGACGACGTAGGGAAGCCCCAGCGAACGCGACACGATTTCGCCGCCGGCGGCGGCGACGACCGAGACCACGACCAGCATCGAGGCGAGGTAGAGCGCCTCGTAGAGCCCGTGCCACCGGCCCAGCAGGGCGCGGGCGAAGTTGCGGTAGTCGAACGCTCCGGCGCGGCGCGAGACCTCGAAGGTGAGCGCGCACACCACCGACCAGAGCGGCACGGTCACGACCACCATCCCGAGGAGTCCGCCGAGGACCCCCTTCGTCAGGAAGAAATCCACCAGCTCCCGACCGGTGCCGTAGCCCCCGGCGATGATCATCGACTGGAAGCAGAACCCCGGGAGGAGCACCCGCTGGAACCACGGGGAGCGCAGGGGGTTCTTCATCGGGATGGGGGCGGCGACTACTCCCAGTCGCTGGAGTCGAGGAAGCAGCCGCTGTCGTATTCGGTTCCGGGGCGGAACCAGAGCGGAACGCACCAGGGCTCGAAGGCGGCGATCCTCCCGCCGGTGACGCTGACCTCGTAGCTCCCGTCTCCGTTCCGGGAAACGGAGACCGTCACGCCCCCGCCGATGTCGCGCGACGCTCCGTCGGAAAGCAGCGATTCGTCGTCGCGGCCCCAACCGACGTCGGTGAGGTAGTCCGGGTTGTCCGCGTTGTAGAGGGCCGGGCCCAGCCGCGCCGACGTGCCGGTTCCGGACGTCTGGTCAAAGCGGGAAACGAGCACCCCCTCGTAGCGGAGCGCCCGGCGACGACCGGGGGCGGTTGGATCGAAGGTCAGCTTCTCCGTCAGGCGGTGGGCGGGCCCGATCTCGTCGAGCACCTCGAGGGTGGTGAAGGCGTGGCGACGACCCGAGTGCACGACGAGGAACTGGTTGCCGGAGTAACCCGGCCGGGCCAGGGTGTAGACCCCGTTCTCCTCGAGGTGCAGGGCGACCTCCTCGGGCGGGATCCAGCCCGCGGAGTAGCGGTTGATCGCCATCGTGGAGGGAATCCCGCCGGGGTCCCACCCGACGTAGAGCGTCTCCGACATGATGTCGTAGAGGTTCGAGTAGGGGTTCGGCTGCTCGAGCTCCCGACCCGGGTAGGGCCGCCAGGGGAGCTCGGGGAAGGAATGCGCCCATTCCATCCAGCCGTGGCCGATCTCGTGAACGATCGTCGCCATGCGCCGCTGCTCGAGACTGGCGAGGCCGAAGTGGGCCCAGCCGTTGATCCCCACGCCGCCGGTGAAGGAGTTGACGTCGCTGAGGAGGATCCGGTTCAGCCCGCCGGGCGCCCCGTTCCGGCACTCCTCGAGGCAGGCGCCTACGAGTTGCTGCTGGTGGGTCTCCGCAGTCGCCGAACTGCCATCGCCGGGGACGGTGAACTCCTCTCCCTCGACGAACGTGATGCGGAACTGACCCCCCGAGAGGCGGCGGTAGTAGGCGGTGACGTGCCGGTTCAGCAGGGTGACGGCCTCGGAGAGGCTCATGTCGACCCGCTTCCGGTCGTCCTCGACCCACCCGCCGGCGTTCACCGGAACGCGGGCCACGTCCACGGTGATCTCGAGGTTGTTCTTCGTGTAGTAGGTCGGATCCGCCGGGGGATCCGGCAGAAAACCGTCGGGATCCTTGTTGGACGCCGTGCAGCCGCCGAACTTCATGTAGCGGTACCGGAGGTAGATGCCGTTACCGAAGAAGCGGATCAGCGAGAGGGGATCCGAGCCCCCGAGATCGGGAAGCCCGGCTGCGGCCCAGGGCGAGTCCTCGTTCGCCTCCTCCCGGCACGAATAGGGGGCTGACTCCCTCCACCAGGGCTCGGCCGGCAGATCGTTCCAGTGGGCGAAGCGGTCGATTTCCGGCGGGGGCTCCGGTTCGGGTTCGGGCGTCGGCGCCGGCGCCGGGGCCGGCGTCGGCGCGACCGGGGCCGCCGGCTCGGAGCCTCCCCCGTCGCCGCAGCCGGGAGCCAGCAGCGCAAGGACCAGACCGAGCCCGATGCCGCGGGCCTTCCAGGCGAGAGGGGGATTCACGAGGATGGGCGGCTCTCCGGCGGATGGCCCTGATGCGAGCGGCGACAGTCTACGGGAAGCGTTCCCGCGCCCGGATATCCTCCGACTGGTGCGGACACAGCGAGTTGCCGGCGGAGTCCTCGCCGCCCTGCTCATGGCGAGCGCCACCGGCGCGGCCCAGGACGAGCCTCCCGGCGCGCGGGCGGTGGTCGAGGAGTGGTTCCGCCTCGCCAGCGAGCTGGATGACAGCGAGGAGAGCCGGGCGGCCTTCGTGGCGCTCTACCGGGAGGACGCGCTTCACATCCAGGGTCCGGCGGGAGACAACCAGCGCGGGACGACGACCTTCTGGGGTCGCGACAAGGTGCGGCTGCTCGTGGAGCGGCTGGCCTCGGAGTGGCAAGACGCCAGCGTGCGGGCCGATGTCGCCACCGCGCAGGAAGTGTCCGAGACCGTCTGGCCGGAAGCTCCGGGGCCCTGGGGCGGATCGCTGGTGGCGGCCCAGTTCACGGTGGCCGGGACCCGGCGGGACGACGGCGTCCGCTGGTTCATTCCCGGAGCGGCCTTCTTCCGGGTCCGGGACGGGCGGCTCCTGCGGGTGCGGATCTACCTGGGGCTGGGGGAGGCGGCGGAGGTCGAGACCGGGCAGTGAACCGGAGGCGAACCCTGACGCTTCTGCTGCTGGGCGGCCTGGCGGCGCCGGGATGCGGCCCCGGGGAGCCGGCGGATCTGCTGTTTCATTCGGGCGTTGTCCTGACCCTCGACGACGCGGGAACCGAGGGCAGCGCGCTCGCGGTCCGCGACGGGCGGGTCGTGGCCACCGGCGGTGACGAACTGCGGGTCCGGTTCGATGCGGCGCGCATCGTGGACCTCGCGGGACGGACCCTCATGCCGGGCTTCAACGACGCCCACATCCACATCCGGGGCCGCGCCCGCCGGCACATCGAGCTGGGGGGCGTGGATTCGCTGGAGGCGATCCAGGAACTGGTGGCTGCCCGGGCGGAGGAACTCGGGGCGGGCGAGTGGATCACCGGATACGGCTGGTCCGAAGACGAACTGCGGGAGGGAAGGCGCCCGCTCCGCGGTGACCTGGACGCCGCCGCCCCGGACAATCCGGTGATCCTCACCCGCGCCGGCGGGCACAGCGCGGTGGCGTCGAGCCTGGCGCTCGAACTCGCCGGGGTGGACCGCGACACGCCGCAGCCCGATGGAGGCGTCATCGAGCGCGACGAGGACGGCCAACTGAACGGAGTCATCCGGGAGCGTCAGGACCTCGTCTCCCGGCTCGTTCCCGATGCAACCGCCGAAGAGCTGCGGACCAGCTTCGTGGCGGCGCTTCGGGACCTGCTCCGGCTGGGCATCACGAGCATCCTCCACGCGGGGGTGTCGCCGGAGGGGTACTCCGAGTGGGAGAAGGTCTACGCCGCGCACGGCGTGGAGTTGCCGCGCGCCGCGGTCCAGATCCGCTGGGCTGGAGCCGACGCGATGGAGCAATTCGGACGGATGAGCGGCGACGGAGACGAGCGGCTCCGGGTGGGCCCGCTCAAGGTGTTCGTGGACGGCGGTTTCACCGGCCCGGCGGCGTTCACCCGCGAGCCCTACCGTGGTGAGGATTCCTACCGGGGGAGCCTCGTGCGGCCGGAGGAGGAGTTCCGGGCGATCGTCGACGCCGCCCACGGCATGGGGTGGCAGTTCGCCTTCCACGCCATCGGGGACGCCGCGATCGAGCTCGCGGTGGACGCCTTCGCCGACGCGCTCGCGGCGCGTCCCCGCGAAGACCACCGGCACGCGCTGAACCACTTCACGGTTCCCCCATCGTGGGAAACGGTGGACCGGATGGCGGATCTGGGCATCCTGGTCATCCAGCAGCCCAACTTCACCTACACGCTCGAGGGGCGGTACCGCGAGCACCTCGACGGTGACCGGCTGGAGCGGAACAACCCGGTTCGGTCGCTCACGGACCGCGGCGTCTTCGTCGCGCTCTCGAGCGACATCCTCCCGATCGGGCCGATGGTCGGGGTCTACGCCGCCGCGACCCGCAGGGGAATGTCCGGCGAGGTCTACGGCGCACCGGAGGCCATAACGGTCGAGGAGGCGCTCCGGGCCTACACCCGGGGCGGCGCCTTCGTGACCCGGGAGGAGGACTTCAAGGGAACGCTCGAACCGGGCATGGTGGCCGACCTCATCGTTCTGAACGCCGACCCGAGGGCGGTGGATCCGGAGGATCTCATGGACATCGAGGTCGAGTTGACCATCGTCGGCGGCCGGGTGGTCTACGAGGCCGGGATCTTTCCGCCGTAGGTCGTCGTCGCCCCGGCCTCTTGGGTCAATCCTCGGAACGAGCGGAAGCCTCCGTCGCCCGGGGATCACGAGGCCGAGGGGCAGCCGTCCGGCGCATCGCCTCTTCGTAGAGCTCCTCGCGGGTCAGGTTCTCCCGGGAGCGAAGTCCCACGCCGCGCTCGTCGAAGTCCGCCAGCACCGCGTTCAGGTCGCGACGGGAAGCGGACGCCGGCCGGGCGCCCTCCGATACACCGGTCCCCGCGCTCGCGCCGACGCGGGCGTCATCCGCCGCACGGGACGCGGGCGGCGCCACCGAGTCCGCGACCCAGTCGAGGTAGGCGGCGGAGCCGGCGCCGGCCTCGAAGGCCAGGAACTCCGGCGTGTCGTAGGGATGGAGTTCCAGGAGGCGCGTCTCGAGCGCGGAGAGCGCGTCGGCCGTCGTCTTCAGCAGCAGCAGGACCTCGGAGTCCTGGTGGATCCGACCTTGCCAGCGGTAGACCGAAAGGAGTCCGGGAACGATGTTGGCGCAGGCCGCAAGGCGCTCTTCCAACAGCGCGGCGGCGATGCGGCGGGCCTCGGCGGCGCCGGGCGCGGTCGTGAGCGCCAGCCAGACCGGTCGGGAGGAGGGGTCCGGCGAGGCCGAAACGCTGGCCATCAGGCCTCCCCGGCCACCTCGGAGGCGAGCGCCTCCGCCAGCGCAAACGCGGCGCGAGCCGCCCGGGCTGCGACCTGCGGCTGATCGAGTCCGGCGCCCACCCGATCGATCTCCGAGCGGGTGCGGCGCCAGGTCTCCCGCTGGTCGTCTCCGTAGGGGTCGAAGTAGTCCAGGTGATCCGCCAGTTCGGGACGGGTCGCCGTCAGCGCGCGCCGGATGAACCGGTTCCCGTTCATCGAACCCTCGATGACGTAGAAGACCCCGAGGCTCGCCTCCGCTGGCCAGGAGGCGCCGCCCAGGCGGTCGGTGAACTCGCGGACCGCCGCTGACGGCGGCGGGTCGGGTTCCCCGTTCCGGAGCCCCACGAGGTCGGACTCGAGACGGGTGGCGTGAGCGTTCAGCGCCTCGGCGAACGGACGGCCCGCAGCTCCGAGCGAACCGAGGCGTGATGCGACCGCGCGGATCAGTTCGAGCTGGCCCGCCTGGTGGCGGAGGAGCGCGGATCGGGAGACGGTCCCCCGGACGAGCGATTGCTGGAAGGAGTGGCTCTCCGCCGCGCGGTGGGCCTCGGCGGTTTCCGCCTTCAGAACGTCGGCGAGGCCGGAAGCGGCGGCGCCATTGGTCGCGGACATGAGCCGATCAGGAAACTCTCCACGCGGCCCACGCGGCGGCGGCGAACACCGCGAGCCAGACGAGCCCCTTGATGAAGAAGAAGAGGAAGGCGGCCCCGGCCAGCCGCTTCGCCAGCGGCGACTTCATGAGGCGGGAGCGCAAAGTGGAACCGGTTTTCATCTTCGGGGAGGAAGCATAGCCGGGGGCGAGGAACCAGACCCGGCGAGCGCGCCCCGTCAGCGGCCGGCGGCGGCGAGCCGGCGGAAGCGCGTGGCGCCGATGGCCAGCGTCGCCGGGCGTCCCCGGGAGTCGAGGTGGAACGTGACGAGAGCCTCGCCGCGCCAGCGCGCGTCCCACCGGACCTCGAAGGTGTCGAAGTTCCAGTGGGTCAGGGGTCCCTGGAGGCCAGGCCCGAGCGCCAGCCGGAGGCCGCCCTCGCCGGAGGTCACGGTCACCTTCCCTCCGATCGGATGGTCGTAGGTTCCGGCGTAGGACGCGGGATCAAGACTCGGCCTGGTTCCCTCCACGCGGCCGGCGCGCAGCCGCTCGACGGCTTCGCGCTGCGCGGCGGCGAGCCCGTCGTAGAGCGCGAGCAGCTCGGCGCTCCAGTCACGGGGAGCCGATTCCGCCTCCAGGCCGAGGAGCGCGTCGAAGGCCGCGAACAGGAGCGCGTGACGCACCTCGACGTGGTCGCGGTTGCCCAGAACGTAGACCCCGATGCCGCGGTCCCGGATCAGACCGGCGATGGCGACCATCCCGTCGATGCTCCCGGTGTGGAAGTCCACCGCCTGCCCCCGGTAGTCCTGCTGGAACCAGCCGAGCCCGTAGGTGACCCATTTGGGTCGGGTGACGCCCGCGGTGGGATAGAACCCGGCCCGGTCGACCAGCGCCTGGGGCCGGAACATCTCCTCGACGACCGCCTCGCTCAGAATTCGGGTTCCGTCGGCCGCCACCCCGCCAGCCAGCAGCATGCGCAGCCAGCGGGACATCTCGTCCACGGAACTCCACACCGAGCCGGCGGCCGCCACCGCGTCGACCGACGCGTTGTCGATGACCACCGTCTCGCCGTCCACCACGTGGTGGGGCGAGGCTACGTTCGTCCGGGTCCGGGTCAGCGAGAGAAGTGGAACCGTGCGGTCCATGCCCAGCGGTCGGAGGAGCCGGGTCGCAACAAAGTCATGCCACGGCATCCCGGACACCCGGCGCACGACTTCCCCCGCCGTGGCGTACATCACGTTCTGGTAGATGTAGCCGGAACGCATCGAGTAGGCCGGCTCGACATCGCGCAGGCGGGACAGCATCTCGTCCATGTCGGGTTCGCGGCCGTACCAGAAGACATCGGTGTTCGGGAGCCCGCCCCGGTGGGTCAGCAGATCGCGGACCGTCATCTCCCCGCTGACCCAGGGGTCCTTCACCTCGAATTCGGGAATGTGCCGACGGACGGGATCGTCCCAGTCCAGCCGTCCCTCATCCACCAGGATCCCGATGGCGGCGGCGGTCATGGCCTTCGTCGTGGAACCGACGGCAAACAGGGTGTGCTCGTCCACCCGCTCCGGCCGTCCCAGCTCGAGCACGCCGTAACCCCGGGCGAACCGGAGCTGGTCGCCCTCCACCACCGCGACAGCGAGTCCGGTGGCGTTCCAGTCGACCGCCGCCCGCTCGACGAGCGCGTGGAAGGCCTCCGGATCGAACTCCGCCGGCAGCGCGACCGCCGGGTGGGCGAGCGCAGCGACGACGACCGCCGCGGCCGGGCGCCCGCAGGGCCGACGGCGCGGCGGGGCGACCGAAGCGGTTCTCATGGCGTCTCCTCCCACGCTCGCGGGGCTGTGGACCGCCCGATCAGCGCTCGCAACCCGGCTCGCCGGGGATGAGCGGCCGCGCGATCAACTGGTAGAGGCTCCCCTCGTATTCCCAGCGGACTCCGTGGTTCGCGCCGGCGAAGACCTCGAGAAGGTTCCCGGCGACGGCCCCCTCGTAGATGCGGCACTCGAAACCTGCGGTTGCGGGGGGAGGATCGGGAAGCGGCCAGGGCCGCTCGGTGAGCACCGAGGGGTCGAAGATCTCACCGGAACCGGCGTAGACCTGCAGCCGGTCCCCCGTCCACTCCACGGACCCGGCGGCGACCCCCTTCCCGTCAAGGTGATCGATGAGGTTGCGGATCAGCGTCACCCGGGGATCGCGATGGAACTCGGAGTGGTAGGCGTCGATCGTCAGCACATGGGTTCCGCTGCGGTCGGTGAACACCACGTCCAGCGCCGGGGCGTCGGCGAGAACCGGGCGGTCCGACGGCTGTTCGATCCGCTCCTCGTCCAGCTCGTGAAGGCCGATCTCCTGAATCAGTTCGAGCACCGCGTCGAAGTCGTCGCCGTGGATCTCCGCAAGCTGGATCGATGGCAGCAGGGGTCCGGGATAGATCGCGATGACCGGCCCCTCGGACCACAGATTCCCCGCGCCGGAGAGCGCGTAGAGCGGCGGCTGGCCGAGGGCGTACTCGATGGGCGTGAAACTGGGGCCCTCCCACAGGACGAGGAACAGCGCGTCCGGGTCCGTCGGCAGATCGAGGCCCGGCTCCGGATCGGGCGGCGGAGCCGTCGGGGGCGTCACCGGCGCCGTCGGCGTCACCGGATCGGCGTCGTCGCCGCACCCGAATGTCAGGAGCCCGACGCACAGGATCGCAGGCGGCCAGCCAAACCGGCCGAACCGAGCGGGAAGGGACAGGAAACGGGGCGTCAGGTGCGAGGTCATCATGGCGAAATGGCCCCGGACAGGAAACGCGCCAGCGCGAAGAGCGCGAGGCCGAGACCTGCTCCGACGCCAGCAAGCCGAAGGCCGCTCATCCAGGCGCTCCGACCGGTGAACAGGCTGGTCGCCGCGCCGGCCGCGAACAGGGCGACGACCGAGAGGATCGCCGAACCGAGGAACGCGCCGCCAGTTTCCGGGGAGGCCGAAGACAGCCCGAGCAGGCCGACGAGCGGGATGGCCGCCCCGGCGCCAAAGCTCAGGAACGACGCTGCGCCGGAGGCCCACGGAGAGCCCAGGTCGTCGGGGTTCAGCCCGAGTTCCTCCCGGGAGAGGATGTCGAGAGCGCGCTTCGGATCCTGAATCAGGCGGTGGCCCAGCTTCCGGGCCTCGTCTCTGGGCACGCCGCGGGCCTCGAAGATCAGCGCCAGCTCCTCGGCTTCGTCCTCGGGGTAGAGGCGGAGCTCTTCCTCCTCGAGCGCGATCTGGCGTTCGAAGAGCTCGATCCGGGACCGCGTCCCGAGGTACTCCCCGGCGCCCATGGACACCGCGCCGGCGAGCATGCCAGCGGATCCGACGAGCAGCGCGGTCGCCGGGTCGCCGCCGAACCCGCCCACCGCCAGAACGAGCGCGGTGTTCGACACGAGGCCGTCGTTCACTCCGAAGACGGCGGCGTGGAGCGCCACCGTGCCCCGCGCGTAGAGGTGGCGCTGCTCCTCCTCCAGACGATGACGGTCGGTGGGCTCGGGATCTTCCGCATCGATCCGGCTCAGGGCCTCGAGGCTCGAAGGGGCGGCCCGGTAAACCGAGAGTCCCCGCACCTTGAGCGCCGCGAGCGCCGGCAGCAGCGAGCGCGGACCGAGCCGGCGGAGCAGGAAGCCCACGAGCCGAACCCGGGGCGTCGCGCGGTAGGGGCCGGGGGCCGGCTCCCCGGCCTTTTCGATCTCCTTTTCCCAGGCGCGTCCCTGCTCGAGGGCGTCCTCGCCGAGCGCCTCGAAGAGACGGCGGTTCGCCCCGGTCTCGATCGTGGCCAGAACGCGGTAGAGCCAGGCCGCCTGGACCTCGCTCTCCCAACTGTCCCGCAGGGAGGTCGGCTTCGCCATGTCCTGACCGCGCATTCTGTCGCAGCGCGGCGGAAGCGGCTAGCGGTCCGGAGCCTTCTTCTCCCGCTCGATGACGCGCATCGCGGTGGTGACGAAGCCCGCCACGTCGGCGAGATTCGCCGGGAGGATCACCGTGTTGGAGTCCTGGGCGATCCGGCCGAACTCGGTCACGTACTGCTCGGCCACCCGGATGCGGGCGGCCTCGATCCCGCCGTCGGCGCGGACCGCCGAGGCGACCTTCAGGATCCCCTCCGAGGTCGCCGTCGCCACCGCCAGAATGGCCTGCGCCTCCCCCTCGGCCTCGTTGATCTGCTTCTGGCGCTGGGCCTCCGACTCCCGGATGACCCGCTGCTTCTCGCCTTCGGCCCGGTTGATCTGCGACTCGCGGTCCGCCTCGGACTCGAGAATCGTGGCCCGCTTCTCGCGTTCCGCGCGCATCTGCTTCTCCATCGCGGTCAGCACGTCGCGCGGCGGGGTGATGTCGCGGATCTCGTAGCGGAGGACCTTGACGCCCCAGGGATCGCTCGCCTTGTCCACTTCCTGGACGACCGCGCCGTTGATCGTCGCCCGCTCCTCGAAAGTGCGGTCGAGGTCGATCTTGCCGACCTCGCTACGCAGCGTGGTCTGGGCGAGCTGGGTGATGGCGAAGGTGTAGTTCGCGATGCCGTAGGACGCCCGGTTCGGGTCCACGACCTGGAGGTAGAGGACGCCGTCCACCTGGATCTGCACGTTGTCGCGGGTGATGCACAACTGCTGCGGGATGTCGACCGCGCGCTCCTTCAGCGAGTGCCGGTAGGCGACGCGGTCGAGGAAGGGAATCAGCAGGTGGAAGCCCGGCTCGAGGGTGGTGTGGTAGCGGCCCAGCCGCTCCACCACGAAGGCGGTCTGCTGGGGAACCACCCGCGCGGTCTTGGCCACCGTCACGATGGCCAGGAGCGCGAGAAAACCGAAGACGATCAGGGGCAGCATGCTCATGGACGGTCCTCCTGTTCGCGGCCGGGAGACCCGGACGCGCCGCCGTCCCGGTGGCCTGTCGGCTCCACCTGGAGCCGGATGCCTTCCACCGCCGTCACCCGCACCGAGGCGTCTTCGGCGAGGTCGGCCTCGGAAATGGCCCTCCACGAGGAGCCGCGTACTTCCACCTGGCCCATGCCGGCTTGCGCCGACCAGCGGGTCACCGTCCCGATCTCCCCGACGAGCGCCTCGGACCCCTGCGGGACGGCGGATCGCGCGGAGGGCGCGAGCCGGCGCCGCAGGAAGAACACGGAAACCAGCAGCAGCGCGAAGACGACGAGCTGGAGCTCCGGGCCGGGCAGCCCGAAGGCCGCCAGCAGTCCCACGAGGATCGCGGCGATGCCGGTCAGCAGCAGCCAGAGCTCCCCGCCAGCGAAGATCTCGAGCGCCACCAGCGCGAGCCCCCCGAGGACCCAGACGAGCCAGCCCATGGGCGGACGATACCGGAAGCCGAAGCCGCGGCGGGAGAGCCCCGATGTCGCCTTCTCAGGGCGCCGAGGGGATCAGCGGCGGTCGGAGCGTGGCGCCGGGTGGGCGCCCGGTGGGGCGGCGTCGGGCCAGGGAGACTCGCGGAGCGCCTCCGCCCAGTCCACCAGGGCGGGGTCGGCGTCGGAGCGGACGACCCGGAGGTAGTCGGACTGCGCCCGCCCGCGCGCTCCGGCACCGTCCAGCGCGTTGGCGCGGCGGAAGTGGAGGGTGGCCCGAACGACATCCTCGGCTCCGGCTTCGAGGCCCCGGGTCAGGACGGCTTCCGCCTCTTCCCAGCGTTCGGCGAAGAGAAGCGCTTCCCCGAGTCGCGCCTCCGGAAGGCCGGGGGCGGCGAGGTGGTAGTTGCCGAATCCGCCGGCGCGCCGTTCCAGGACCTCTTCGGCTCGCTCCCGGGCGAGGGCGAACTCGCCGAGGCTGTTGAGGACGCTGACCTCCTCAAGCGCGAAATCCGGATTTCGGGGGAATTGGCGCCGGAGGCGGCGCACCGCGTCGAGGGCCTCGGCGAACCGCTCCTCGCGCTGCATGAGGAGCGCCCAGGTCCACAGCGCTCCCCACCTCGCCCGAACCCCCTCCTCGGCGGTGATCCGGACCCCCTCGAGCCCGCGCTCCCGGTCGCCGCGGACGCCGAACAGGAAAGCGAGCGCCCGAAGGGCGCGCGGCAGCGTCGCGATCCCGTACTCGTAGGCGCCGGGCACGGCGTAAGCGTCCCGGAATCCCGGGTCCAGCTCCTGGACTCTCCGAAGCCGCCCGGTGGCCCGCCGGATCGTGCGGGCGGCGCGGAACCAGGCGCGCTCCACGATGATGGACCAGCCGGCGTCGAGCGCTTCGATCGCGCCCCGGTAGTAGAGCCCCTCGCTGTCGTCGGGGTCCGCCGCCAGCATGCCGTCCGCGCGGCGATAGGCCTCGGTCATGTGCCTGCGAAAGGCCTCCTCCTCGGCTGGCGTCGCCTCGATGCGTCCGGTCTGCGACACATAGCGGTCGTTGCGCAGGTTCGAGCCGCGCATCCCGTTGCTGCGCTGGGCGAGGCGGGTCCAGATCACGGTGGCGAGGTTGTAGGGCCCCGTCGGATGGTCCGGGCGCTGCTCGCTGAGCGAGGCGTAGTACTCGTTGGCGCGATCGAAGTCGTAGTCGAAGAGAAGCTGCGCGCCAGGACGCACCGGCGGCGCCCGATCGGCGGCCGTCGGCGACTGTCCGGGACCGGAGAGCGCCGTAGCCACGCCGGCGAAGAGCAGAAGGGCGACCCCTCCCGCAAGCGCGCCGATGCGAGCGCGACGATGGATCAGAAGGTCCACCGCCAGCCCGACAGCAGGGCGAGTCCGTTGCCGGAGATGTGGACCGGAGAGTTCCACCGGGTCCACACAGCGCCCAGACGGAGTTCGCCGAGAGCGAGCGGCCGGTTCCAGGCCGCCGCCAGATCCATCTGCCGGGTGGCCGGAGCGAGATCGGCGCGAAACGCGCTGTAGTGAACTTCCCCCTGCGGGGTTCGCGCGGTTGGCGCCATGAGGGAGGCCGAACCCTGCTCCACCCGGAGCGGCTGCGAAAGCGAGAGCCGCAGTCCGCTTCCGTCCCGGAACGCGGTGGCCGCGTGGGCCTCGAAGACGCTCGTGCGGAGGGGGGAGATCGTCTCGATGATCCCTCCCTGCGCGTCGGGGCGCACGAAGCCGACTTCGCCTTGGGCGCCGACGCTCCAGCGGCCCAGGCGGAGCTCGGTGTCGAGGCCGAAGAACGCGGTGCTGGCGGCGAGCCTCCCGAACGCTCCCTGACCGACGCTGCCGAGCAGCGAATCCGGTTCGCTCACCCAACCGGCCTCGAAGCCGAGCGGCAGCCGCCGGGGCCGCCACCGCACCGAAGCGCCGGTCGCCGGGTGAAGCGGGCGCCCGGTCCCGGTCGTGAAGACCGCGCCAGAAAACCCGTCGCGCTCGGGCGCGGAGAGCGGAAGGGCCCCTTCGGCGAGCGCGAGGTGGCTCGTGGGACCGGAGGACGCGGCCCCTCCGGCCGGCGGTCCGACGCGGCCGGAGAGGCCGGTCGCCTGATCGAGCGCCTCCGGCGTCGACAGGAAGGCGCGCAGCCGGCGCGACAACGAGGGACCGTCGGTGGACACCGCGAAGTTGCCGAGGGCATACCAGAAGGGAGCGCCGAAGTCGTCGAGCGCCATGATCTCCTCGGAGGCGAGCGCGTCGGTGATCCCGCTGCCGAAGGCGTTGCCCATGCGGAGCTGCGTCGCGGCGAGCGGGACGGAAACCGAACCGGTGGCGGTGTGCAGCGCGAGCGGGACGTCGAGGACGCCGATGGGCGAGGTGGCGGCCCCGAGGTCCATGCGGCCGTGGCCGTAGAGCGAACGGTCGGCGTAGATCCCGGTGTCGTCGGCGGTGGCGAAGAGGCGGCTCACCAGCTCCTCGCTCGAGAGCTGGTCCCGGAAGAGCTGCTTCATGATCGCGAGTCCGCCGCTGACCATCGGGGCCGCGAACGAGGTCCCGCTCCCATCGCCGGCGCCGCGGACGGCGACCCCGTCGTCGTCGGGGCCGAACCAGGCGAAGCGGACCTGCTGCCCGGGCGCCGCGATGCAGAAGTCGGAGGCGACGCCGCAGCGGTTCGAGAACTCGGCGATCGCCCCGCCGTCCTCGCGGAGCGCCACGACCGCGACGGAGTGCCCCTGAAGCTCTTCGATCCGCGCCACCAGACCCGGGAGGATGCTGACGGAGACCGCTTCAAACGTGCGGTTCACGCAGTTGGGCGTACCGTCGGCGCAGGTGTCCCCGTTCGAGTTGCCCGCAGCCCAGACGAAGATCGTCCGGTCGTCGGAGTCCGGCTGCGCGAGGACCTCGAGCGCCTGCGAGAAGTTCTCGCGGAGGTCGGCCTCGCTGTAGTCGTCGATGATCCCCTGATACCCGAAGCTGAGGTTCAGCACGTCGATCTTCCGCTCGCCGTCGCGCCAGGCGAGGATCTGGCCGAACAGCGACGCCATCCCCGGATCCTCGAGCGCGAGTCCCTCCAGCGAGATCGGGGTGTAGACGCCGTCTCCGCTCCCGAGCGGGATCGCGAACATGGCGATGTCCGAGCCCCAGGCAACGCCGTGTCCCAGATCGGGGCTTGCGGTCCGCGCGCCGGCGGCAATGCTCGCCACCGCGGTGCCGTGGGAGGCGTCGTCCTCGCCGGTCTCGTCCGCCGCGCCGAACAGGAGCTGCTCCGAGAGCAGCTTTCCTTCGAAGGCCGGATGGTCCTGGTCGATCCCGGTATCGATGAAGCCGATGGTGACTCCGGCGCCCGGTTGGGCCGCCGGCCCCTCGAGCAGCTCGACGTGCGCATAGGCGCGGTGCAGATTGAGAAGCGGAAAGCCCCACTGGGCGCCAAAGGTCGGATCTACCAGATATTCGGACGCCCGGGTCTCGGTCTGCTCGTGGAACACCGGCCCGGGAAGGCAGGAACCGTCGTGGACCGGAACGCAGATATCCCCGGAGGGCGGCTCCGGGTCCCTCGCGGGCGGAGGCGGCGCGACGGCGACCGGCGGGGGTTCGGGAGCAGGGGTCGGCGCCGGCGACGGGGTATTCGAGACCCGCGCCGCCGAGGTGGTGGCGCCCGACCGGGCGGTGCAGCCGGCGGCGGCGAAGAGCGCCGCGGCGAGGCAAAGGCCGGTGATCGCCCCCGGCAGGCCCCGCCGCCAGCGCGGCTCGCCTCCGGGCGACGCCGCTGTTCTCGAACTGTTCATGGCGCGCCTCCTCACATGCACGGCAGCTCACGGGATCTGGCGGCCGCGACGCCGCTCCCCGCCTGCCGGTAGAGCGGGAGCACATCGAGCCGTCCCGCGATTTCGTCCTCGAGCGCCCGGAATCCGGCCCCGTCGAGTCCACCGAGCTCGGTCTCGAGGCGCTCCGCCGACAGCCCCTCGGGAAGCCCGGTGTAGCTGGGAGCGAGATCTTCCTCGGCGATCCCGCCGAGGACCTCGGCCTGGACCCGGCGGGCCTCCGACTCGCTCACGGTGGCGGCCACGCCGAACCGCCGGCCGGCGGCATCCATGAGGAGATCCGCGAACGAGAAACCGGAGCCTCCCGCGCTCGCATCCACCCGCTCCTTGATCAGCCCGGCGCGTTCCGGGAACCCGTCGGGCGCGACCTGGGTCAGGCCGGCGCTGAGAAGGAAGTGGCGCGCCCAGTCCCGGCGGCCGCCGAGAGTCAGCGCCAGGCGCTGGTCCAGATCGCGCGCCGTCCGGGCGGCGTCCGGAAACCCGGCGAGCGAGAGCAACGCCGGGTGTCCCGCCGCGCCGCCGAGCACGAGGAGGGCGGCGCGATTCTCGGGGACGGCGGGGCTTCCGGCGGACCGCTCGGCGGCCAGCCCGAACACCGCCTCGAGCGCCCCGGCGATCCGGTCCGGACGCTCGCGGATCCCGTCCGCGGCCCGCTCGAGCCGGAACAGATAGTCATCCACCGGCGCCCGCCGCGTCACCGCGGCGGCGAGACTGGCGGACCGGCGCATCACCACCGAGGAGTCGGCGATCACGATCCCGGCCCCAACCCACTGGGACGGCTCGAGAAACGGAGCCAGCGAGGAACCCCGGCGGAGCCAGCGCGACAGCACCCTGGACGCAGGGCGAACGACCCACGGGGGCGCCGAGAGGTCGCCGATGGAAACGGACCGCATCCCCACGCGGAATTCCCCGTCGGTGAACGAGGGACGGGCGGCGCCCCCCAGGTTCATGTACCGGACGCCGAGGAGCGGGACGCTCCACGGCAGGGAGAACCGGACCTGGAGGGCATCGCCCTCCGCGAAGAGCGCCAGCCGGGTCGCGGGGGAAAGGCCGGCGGCGGCGACGGCGAGGCGGAGGGCGCTCTGGAAGGCCTCGGTGTCGAGTTCGATCCGGGATCCACCACCGTCTGCGGGACCGGCGCCCGACAGCGCGACGTCGTAATCGGCGGCCGCCGGGGTCGGCGCCCCGACCGGCTCCGCCGACGCCACCCGGTCCGTCAGCACGAGGAGCGCCACCGCGGCGATCGCGAGCAGCACCGCGCCGATCCCGAGAAGCGCCGGGATCAGCAGCAGCGCCGCCCCCAGTCCCCGGGACAGGACGGTTCCGAGCAACACCCCGGCGAGCATCCCGGCCAGGGGCGCGAGCAGATCCAGCGCCCCCGGCGCCTGGAACTGGTCCAGGACGGCGAAGGGATTCTGTTCGGGCGCCGCCAGAACCAGCACTGTCACCGCCGCCGCCAGCGGAAGCGAGGGGATCAGGACGAAGAAGAACGTCGAGAACGCCCCCCGCATCCGGGGGAGAACCAGCGGAACCAGAAAGCCCGCCGGAAGAAACCACAGCGCCTCGGCGGCGAGCCCGGTGACCAGGGGCCCGAGGGCGCGGCCCGGAGCACCGGGGTCGGGCCCCTGAGCCGCCGCGAACCACGCCCAGACGGCGAGGGCGCCCAGCGCGAGGAGATTCCTCAGCCCGAAACGGGGAGGGTGCTCGCGCATCGGGGAATCGGACCGGTCAGGGCGCGTCCGCCGCGGCGCGCGCCTCGGCGATCGCCCGCCAGAGCGGCGGCATCTGCTCCGTCGTCAGTTCCTCGAACTCCGCTCTCGCCGCCTCGAACCGCTCGGTGAGAATCCCGTGCACTTCGCGCTGCTGGTCCGTGGGACCGAAGTCGGCGCCGTCCCAGCCCACATCGTTCGCAAGCGCCCCGAGGCGCCCGTAGAGGCGCATCGGCGCCCGGAAGGAGTCCTCGCGGGAGCCGGTGAGACCCACATCGAAGAAACGACCCTCGATGGCGAGCGCGGTGCCGGCGATCTCGGAAGCGTTCTCGAGCACCGCGGTGAACCGTTCGTCGCCACTGCGCCGCGCCTCGACGTACTCCTCGAAGTCCTGGATTTCCCTCCGGATGAACTCGAGCTCGTCAACCATTTCGGCCAGCTCGTCGAGCTGCGTGTGGATCTGGCGAAGGAACGCGTACTTGGCCTCGATGTCGGCGGTGGTCCCCGCCGAGGCCGGGTCCTGCTCCACCAGGAGGGTCGTCTCCCCGGAATGGTCACCGACTTCGACGCGGGCGGTGTAGGTCCCCGGAGGGACGAGCGCGCCCCGATACCCGGGCACGATGTCGAGATCCCAGACCCGGATCCGGCGCTCGCCGTCCTCACCCATTTCGACCCAGTCGCGATCCGGCGGGCGGGTGCGAAGGGTCGCGCGGGCCGGCGCCTCCCGGCGCAGGTCCCAGTGGATCCGGGAGAGTCCGGTGGCGGCGGGAGCGTTCAGCGTGCGGACGACCTCTCCGGCCCCGTCGGTGATCGTGACCGTCGCCCGACCCGCAGCGTCTTCCGCCGTCCACCACGAAATCGCGGCGCCGTAGGGCGGGTTCTGGCCGGTCGACAGGCCGCCCGGTTCCGTCTTGATTCCCTGGGTGGGCAGGAAGCGCCATGCGGTTCCGGAATCGAAGACGCGGAACGGCTCCGGGTCGGAGCCGGCCAGCTCCCGCAGGGGTCCGATCCCGTCGAGGATCCAGAACCCCCGGCCGTAGGTGGCCACCACGAGGTCATCGAAGCGTTCCTGGATCACGAGGTCGTAGATCGGCGCCGGCGGCATGTTGCGCCGCAGCGGAAACCAGGCCTCGCCATCGTCGAGACTGGCCCAGACCTGGTTGTCGGTCCCCGCAAAGAGCAGGCCGGCGCGCTTCGGATCCTCGCGCACGACGTGCACGAAGGAGAAGGGCGACTCGGCGATCGACCCGCTGATCCGGTCCCAGCTTTCTCCGAGGTCGCGGGTGCGGTAGATGTGCGGGCGGAAGTCCCCCGACTGGTACCAGGTCACCGCCATGTAGGCGGTCCGTGGATCGTGGGATGAGGGGGAGATCGACTTGATCCAGGCGTCCTGGTCCAGCCCGGGGACCCGGTCGCTGCGATCCAGCCAGGTCTCGCCCCCGTCGGTCGTGACGTGCACCCGGCCGTCCACGCTGCCGGCCCAGAGCTGCCCCTGCTCGAGGGGAGACTCGGCCAGCGCGAAGAGCACCGACCCGTCGAAGGTGAAGAGGTTGTCGATGGTGACGCCGCCGGAGTCCTGCTGGCGGGACTTGTCGTTCGTCGTCAGATCGGGACTGATCGTCTCCCACGATTGCCCCCGGTCGCGGCTACGGTGGACGAACTGGCTTCCCACCCAGGTCACCCCCGGCTCATGGCGGGAGAGGACCATCGGGAAGTTCCAGTGCCAGCGGATCTTCACGTCGGCCGGCGCCCAGCCGTAGGACGCCTCCGGCCAGACGCGCACGTCGCGGACGTGGCCGGTCCGGTCGTCGTACACCTCGAGACCGCCGTCGTAGCACCCGGACCAGACGATGTTGTCGTCGTGCGGCTCGGGCGTCGCCCAGCCGGTCTCGCAGCCGCCGACGCCGCGCCACAGGCCGAGCGGAATGCCACCGCCGGTCGTGCGGCTGGGGCCCCGGTAGGAATAGCCGTCCTGGCGGTTGCCGTAGACGCGGTATGGGATCCGGTCGTCCACGGTGACGTGGTACATCTGCGCGACCGGGGGGACGATCCGGCGCCAGCTCGTCCCCCGGTTGAGCGAAATGCTCCCGCCCTGGTCGTGACCGACCATGATGCGGCCGGGGAGCCAGGGGTCGACCCACACATCGTGGTTGTCCCCGCCGGCCCGGTAGGAGGTCTCGTGAAGCGATTGGCCCCCGTCGACCGAGGTTCCGAAGAGCACCTGGGCGAAGTAGATGCGGTTCGCGTCCGTCGCATCCACCGCGAACCGGATGTAGTAGGGGGCCCGCTCGGCCAGATCGTGGTGGGTCAGCGTCAGTCGCCAGGAGTCCCCGCCATCGTCCGACCGGTAAAAGCCCGGCGCCTCGTCTTCGACCAGCGCGTACCAGCGGTCCGGGTCGCTCGGCGCGATGCCCACGGCGATCTTGCCGACCGGATGGCCGGCGCCGCCGGGAAGCCCCCGGCCGCCCGACGCGCCCTCGGTCGTGGGCCCGGAAAGGCGTTCCCAGGTGTCGCCTCCGTCGAGCGACCGGTACGCGCCGCTTCCCGGGCCCCCGCTCTGAAGGCCCCAGGTGTCGATCCGGAGCGCCCACATGCCGGCCAGCAGCCGGTCCGGGTGATGGAGGTCCAACGCGAGGTCGGAGCACCCGGTGTTCTCGTCCACGTGGAGCACGAGTTCCCAGGTTGCGCCTCCGTCGTGCGTCCGGTAGACCCCGCGCTCCGGCTGGGGGGCGTAGGAATGGCCGAGGGCGCAGGCGTAGACGCGCTCGGGGTCGTCCGGGTGGACGAGGATGCGCGCGATCCGGCCGGTGGCTTCGAGGCCCCGGTGCTGGAAGGAGCGGCCGCCGTCGACCGACCGGTAGATCCCGTTCCCCATCGCCAGCGCCGGACGGATGATGAAGGTCTCGCCGGTTCCGGCCCAGACTTCGGCTGGCCGGGAGGGTGAGACCGCCATCGCGCTGACGGAGGCGGCGTCGTGGTCATCGAAGACGGAACTCCACGAGACGCCGCCATCGTCGGTCCGCCAGATTCCACCCGAGGCGGCGCCGAAGAAGGCGATGTCGGGGTTGCCCCAGACGCCGGTCGCGGCGCTCAGCCGGTTCCCGTCCGGGCCGATCGTGCGCCAGCGAAGCCCCTGGAGATGATCCGGATCCGGCGGACCCGGCTGCGCCGCGACGGAGGCCGCGAGCCCGACGCCGCAGAGCGCCACAAGAAGAACGGAGAACCGGTCGCGCATGGCGACGGGAAGCTAGCAGAGCCGAAGGGCGCCGACGACTTCGGTAGGATCGGCTGACGGCCTGTTGACGGTCCGCAGCGCGCCTGCGGCGACGCCTCGGGAAGGGAGGGATCCATGAGAGCACGGCGAATCCGGACGTTGTCGGTGGCGGCGGCGCTCGCTTGCGGCGCAACCGGCGCCCCGGCGCAGACTCCCGCCTACGACCTGCTCCTCGTGGGCGGCCAGGTCTTCGACGGCGGCGGGAATCCGGCCCGGCGGGCCGATGTGGGGATCCGCGGCGACGAGGTCGTTGCGGTGGGAAGGCTCCACGGCGAGCCGGGTCATGACGCCGCCCGCACCATCTCGATGGAGGGGCTGTTCGTCGCCCCCGGCTGGATCGACCTCCACTCGCATGCGGACCGCGCGCTGGTGGGAGACGACCTCGACGAGCGCCGGGCGGTGAACCTGGTGGCGCAGGGGATCACGACCGTCGTCATGGGGCCGGACGGCCGCAACCCGATCTGGCCGATCCGCGACGAGATCGCCGCCTACGAGAGCCGCGGCGTCGGGATGAACGTGGTCCCGATGGTCGGGCATTCCACGGTTCGCCTCCAGATCATGGGGGACGATCACGAACGGCCGGCGACGGACGACGAGGTCAGCCGGATGGCGGAACTCGTGCGCGAGGGCATGGAGGACGGCGCCTGGGGGCTCGGCGCCGGCCCCGAGTACCGGCCGGCGCGCTTCTCCGAGACCAGCGAGATCGTGGCGCTGGCGCACGTCGTGGCGCGGTACGACGGGTTCTACTACTCGCACCAGCGGAGCCAGTCGCCGATGCCGCGCTGGCAGGTCCCGAGCATCGTGGACGGGCCGACGCTCACCGGAACGGACGGCATGGCGGAAACGATCCGCATCGGACGCGAAACCGGTATCCGGGTCGTCGGAACCCACATCAAGGCGAAGGGCCCTTCGAGCTGGGGACACTCGGCCAAGGATGTCCAGGCGATCCTGGAGGCGCGCCGCCAGGGAGTTCAGGTCTACCTGGACCAGTACCCCTACGAGACGTTCGGCGGGGGACCGGTGGGGGTGATCCCGATCTGGGGGTTCGCTCCGAAAGGGATGGATCGCTCCGGCGGACTGGATGACCCCGCGTGGCGCGCGCCGGGCGTGCTGAGCCTCGAGAACCTGGAGGCGAATCTCGCCGACCCGGAGACCCGGGCCGACCTGCTACGGGACCTCGAACAGCAGATCGATCTGTTCGGCGGAGCGAACCGCCTCATCGTGGTCCTCTTTCCCGAGGATCCCGATCTTGTCGGCAGCACGGTCGCCGAAATCGCGGCGGACGCCGGAGCGAGCGTGGCCGAGACGCTCATCGCGTTCGCTCGCGCCGGTTCGGAGGAGCTGCTGCATGGAGTGCTCATCCGGCCGGTGGCGGGGCACCGCTTCGATGTCGAGACCTACATGGCGCAGGACTTCACCGCGACCGCGACCGACGCCGGCGTCGCGCTTCGCGGCTCGCCGGGACGCCACCCCCGCTACTGGGGCAGCTATCCGCGAAAGATCGCGCACTACACCCGCGACCGGGGGATCATCACGCTCCCGTTCATGGTCCGGTCCTCGACCAGCCTCCCGGCCGACATCATCGGGCTCACCGACCGGGGATGTCTCCGCGTGGGCTGCAAGGCGGACATCGTGGCGTTCGACTACGAGCGCGTCGAGGACGTGGCGACGATCATGGAACCGGCGACCATGCCGGTCGGGATCCCCTGGGTGCTCGTCAATGGCCAGATCGCCGTCGAGGACGGCGTCCCCACCGGCGCGCTGGCGGGGGTCGTGATCCGTCGCGGCGGCTCCTGACCGGGCGGCGACGCGCCGCCAGGTCAGGAACGCGGCGAATCGGGTTCGTCGCTGACCGGAACTAGAAGACCACGCGCAGCCCGAGCTGGGCCTGGCGCTGAGCGCCGACCCGCGCCGCCCCGAGCCCGAACTCGGGGTTCGACGAACCGTCCCCCAGCGTCGGCTCCTGCTGATCGGCGCCGGAAACCCGGAACGTGCTGGCGTTCAGCACATTGAAGACCTCGAACAGCGCCTCGATCTGCGCCGGGCCCATGTCGAAGCGCTTGGTGATCCGGAGATCCAGGTTCGTCCAGGCGTCGTTCCGCTCCCCGTTGATCGGAGCGAGAGCCCCACCCTGGATGGCCCGCGTCTGGGGACCGTGGGGACCCACGAAGAAACCGGGGTGGTTGTGGAAGCCGACCTGCGGGTCGAGCGCAGTGAACGGGGAGCCGGACTGCGCGGTCAGGATCCCGCTCGCGAGGATGTCGAACGGAAGCGAGAAGACGCCGCTGGCGACGAAGCGGTGCGGGATGTCCCGACTGGAGATCCCCCAGTCGTAGTCCGGATCCGCCGGGTCGGTCAGCGTGAGGCCGCCGGAGGAGCGCTCGTTGTCGTCGTTGGAGCGGTCCCGCGACCAGGTGTAGTGCGCCTGGAACTGGATCCCGTCCCGGAACCGGCGACGCACGGCGGCGGTGATCGCCGTGTAGTCGGAACGCGCCACCGAGTCGCGAACGAGGATCGTCCCGTACGCCGGGTTGATCCGCTCGCCCGAATACACCGGGCGGCCGAAACTGTCGCGGCTGGCCGGAGCTACGTTGGCGTCCACGTTGGAGGCGAGGTAGTCGCCGCGGGCGTAGACGAAGTCCAGCGAAGCGGCCAGATCGCGGCCGACCTCGCGCTCGAGGCCGAGGTTGAACCGGGCGGTCCGGGGATCCTGGAAGTCCGGGTGGACATAGCTGAGGGACGGAGTCAGGCCCGCGGGCGGGTTCGAGTTGTCGATCGACGCGCCGAGCGGAACGAAGCCGGTGTCTCCGGGCGCGACGATGGCGTTCCCGTAGCGGGGGAAGACCCCGGTGTCGCTGAAGGCCGAGAAGAACAGCAGCGTGGGAGTCCGGGCGTAGAAGACGCCGGCTCCGCCCCGCAGGATCGTGCTGGAATCGACCGACCAGACGAAGCCGCCGCGAGGCGAGAAGTTGTCGAGATCATTCGGGATGCTCGTCCCCTCGGGCAGGACGTGCTCGACCGAGCCCGGGTTGAAGGTCGCATCCCAGCGCGCCCCGAAGTTCAGGGTCAGGCGCGGGTTCGGGCTCCAGGAATCCTGGATGTAGGCACCGAGGGTCTGCTGCGTGACGTCGAAGTTCGGGTTGCTGACGTCGCCGAAGAAGATCCGGGCGCGGGCGGCGTTCCCGGCGAGGAAGTCCTCCACCGAGTCGAAGTCGTAACGGCCGTCGGCGTTGCCGGCGAAGTACTCGCTCAGCATGTCGTGATTCAGGCCGATCCCGAGCCGGATCTCGTGGTTGCCCACCAGGAACGAGTACTTCTCCTGGATCTCGATCTTGCCCTCGTCCACATGGATGGGCAGCCACCACGGCTTGCCGAACGCCCCGAAGGAGGGCGAGAAGATGCGGAAGTTGGCCTGGAGCGCGCTTCCCGGCAGGTTCGCAAGACGATCCAGGTCGTCGTAGGCGTACTGGACCCGGAGCTCGTTGACCCCGGTGTCGCCGATCAGCGACACGACGGACCCCACGACCGCGTGGGTGCGCTGGAGTTTCCTGGACTCTTCGGAGACGTAATCGGAGGTGCGCGCGTAGTCGGTGACGTTGTAGCGAAGAGTCAGCGAGTGCTGGTCGTTCACCCGGTGGTTCAGCTTGCCGAACAGGATCAGGTTGTCGGTCTCGCGAACGAACTGGCCGGTGGCGGTCCGGCCCTCCACCGGATCGGCGGAGGCGATCCCGTCGCTGTTCGGCGTGAACCCGGCGAGCAGATCCGGGAAGAGCGAGAGCACCGCGTCGTAGTGGCCGCGTCCCCGGATGTCCTGCAGGAACGGCTGGCTTCGCGCCGTCTGGTCGTAGGAGAGGAAGAAGTGCGTCCGGTCCCGCACGATCGGGCCGCCGAAGGAGCTTCCCCAGTTGTAGCGGGCGAACTCGTCCACGTCGTAGCGCTCATCGTCGGCCGCGATCCCCCGGTGGGCGTCGAGCGGCGACTGCGCCAGCCGCGCGACCATGCGCTGGTCGCGGAAGAAGAGGAAGCCGGAGCCGGCGAAGTCGTTCGTCCCCGCCTTGGTGACCACGTTGATGTAGCCGCCGCCGGAGCGGCCGGCCTCGGCGGAGTAGCCGCTGGTCACGACCTGGAACTCCTTCACCGACTCCTGGGCGACGACCAGGCCGCCGTTCTCGGTCGCCTCTCCCCCGCGGCCATACCCGAAGAACGCGCTCTTCGCGTTCGTTCCGTCGATCGTGAGGCCCGAGTTGATCCCGCGCTGTCCGCTCAGCGAGATCCCGCCGCGCTGCGGCTCGACCTTGACCGTGGGCTTGAGCAGCGCGAACTGCACGAAGTCGCGACCCTGGATCGGCAGTGTGGAGATCTCGTTCTCGTCCACGTAGCCGGCTGCGCCCCCGCGCCCGACCTCGAGGAGCGGCGCTTCCGCGGTCACCACGACCGTTTCTTCGACCCCGGCGAGGCCGAGCGTGAGATCCACCTCGAGGACCTGTCCGACGAAGACCTGGATGTTCTCCTGGCGCGCCGTCTGGAAGCCGCTCAGCGAGGCGGTGAGGTGGTAGTCACCGCTGGGAACCGACCGGAGCGCGAAGAACCCCTCGGCGTTCGTGACCGCGGCCCGGCTGAGGCCCCGCTCGATGTCGGTGAGCTCCACGGTGACGCCGGGGAGCGCGGCGCTGGTGTCGTCGGTGATGAAGCCCTGGACGGTCGCGAGCGACTGCGCCAGAGCCGAAACGGGAAGGATCAGCGTCAGCAGCGCGCCGAGGCCGAGGGAGCGGATGATGGACAAGGTGGTCACCCCGCGGGAGCGGATGGCTTGAGACTTCGGGAAGCGGCTTCGAAGGATGGAACCGCCGGACTCGCGGGAATCTTTGACACGCCAGAGTGGGCGATTCAAGGCATGCCGTGAGAAAAGTTGAAGACAGGGCGCAACCGCTCCCGCTAGGGCGCATCTCCGGCCGCCAGAAGTCTGAGTTGCGTATACGTTACTATTCGGCGATGAGCTGACGGCGCCTGATGGTAACGTATATGCGACCATGCCTCTTCGACGGACGTTCCGACGCGGCGTCCGGGCGCCCGCGTCGCGCGACCCGGGAGTACGCGCCGCACTGCTGACCGAGGGGCTCGAGGCGCTCCTCGCCGGAGACCTACCGGGGCTCCGCGCCGGGCTCCGCCGCTACGTGAACGCGACGATCGGTTTCGCCGCGCTGGCCCGCGCGACGGGGATCCACGAGAAGAGCCTCATGCGGATGCTGGGGCCCAGCGGCAACCCCCGGACCGCGCATCTGGCCCGGATCATCGGGGCGCTGGCGGAGCGCGAAGGGTGGGCGCTCGGGGTCCGCATCCGGGATCCGGACTAACGGACTCCAGGCCTCAGGCTTCGAACCCGGGGGCGGGCGCGGCGTCCCGGCCGGCCCCGGGGCAGTCGGCGCAGGCTTCCGAATCCGCCTCTCCGCAGCGACGGAGATCGCAGCGGCGCCGGAGGAGCGTCCCCAGCCCGAGGAGGAAGACCGACCCCACGACGACCACGGCGCTCAGCAGCACGATCCCGAGCGCCTGAAGCATGGCCGCCATCCTACTCCCGGCCGGAGGCGGGGCGGTCCGAATCCAGGAAGGACCGGACGGACCGGGTCAACTGCTCCCCGTCGCGGATCTGGCACTCCCAGATGACCAACACCCGCCAGCCGAGCCGACCGAGCTCGTCCTGGTTCCTCAGGTCCCGGTCGCGGTTGCCTTCCAGCTTGGGCAGCCAGTAGTCCCGCCGGCGCTTCGGGATCCGGCTCCCCCGGGGACACGCGTGCTGGTGCCAGAAGCAGCCGTGGACGAACACCACGGCCCGTCGGGCGGGGAACACCAGGTCCGGCGCCCCCGGCAGGCTCCGCACATGGAGCCGGTAGCGGTAGCCCAGGGAGTGGATCAGGCGACGAACCGCCATCTCGGTTCCGGTGTCCTTGCCGCGCACCGCCCGCATCGTGCGGCTGCGGACTTCGGAGGGCTCGGGGGATGTCACCGGATGCGGGATGCGGGGGTGGGCCCTGTCGAGGCCAGGAGCGGCTCGAGGAGGTGTTCGGCCACATGCCGAACGGCCGTCGCGACCACGCCGTCGCCTGCCAGGTGGTAACCCTCCCGGTCGCTCGCGGGGAGCCGGTAGTCGTCCGGCAGCCCCATCAGGCGCGCCGCCTCGCGGGCCGAGAGCAGGCGCGAGCGAATCCGGTTCCCCTCGACCGTCATGATGAACTGACGGCTGGAGCCGCCGCTCCCGGTCCGGAGACAACCCGAGAGCCCGTCGAACCGGATTTCGGCCCGCTGCCTCCGGACGCCTCCCTCCTCGCGCCGCGTCCTCCGGTAGAGCGCGCCAACCGTGTAGCGGCCCGACTCCTGCGCCCGCTTCACCTTGGCGCGGTGGCGGGGGGTCATCATGTCGAGGAGCCGCTGCGTCTCGGACGGCGTGTGCCAGCGGATCCCGCGAGGCTCTACCTCGAGGACGTCGGACAGCCCGGTCGTCCGCGGGGGAGGCGCGGGTAACCGCCACCAGACCCAGGCCGGTCGAGTGTCGGGGGGAAGCTGGCGGGCGGCCCGCTCGAGACCCGGGGTGGTCCAGTTCGGGTCCGGACCGGAACGGCGTACGGTCGCCGGCACGCGCGAGTCATCCCGGGCGGCGATGACGAAGAGCCGCGGCCGGGACTGCGGCACGAAGTGGACGGCGTTCACCACGAGCGCGCCGAAGCGGTAGCCGCCGGCGGCGAGGGCTTGCCCGATCGCGGCGAAATCCCGTCCGGAGTGCGAGGTCAGCGCGCCCGCCACGTTCTCGAGGACGACGGTGGACGGCGCGCGCGCCTCCCGCCGGAGCCCCTCGATGAGGCGCCAGAAGGCCCAGAACGTCCCGGAGCGCTCCCCGGCGAGTCCGGCGCGCGGACCGGCGAGCGAGAGATCCTGACAGGGAAACGAGGCCCAGGCCAGGTCGGCGCGGCCCGGGAGGTCCGTCGTGGCGAGCGAGGCGACATCGCCGCGGCGCAGGCCGGAGTCTCCCCAGTTCCGGGCGTAGGTCGCGCACTTGGCTTCATCCAGATCGTTCGCAAAGAGGCAGGTCCAGCCCGGGCCGAGCCCGAGTCTCGCCATGCCTCCGCCCGCGAAGAATTCGTAGAAGCCGCGCGACGTGGTCAACGAACGCCCATGGTACCGACGGCCCGGACGGCGACGTCCCGGGCGACGCCGCCGTCGGCCCGGCGTTCAGTCCGGCTGATTCCGCCCGTCGGCGCCCGGAGCGGCCGCCCCGGTGCGGGACGCGAACGCCGGGCTCGCCCGCTCGGTGACTTCACCGCCGTCGTACAGGACCAGGAAGAGCGCGGCGAGACCGAGGCGGTCCGCCAGCGCCAGACCCTCATCCGGGCCCAGCACGAACAGCGCGGTGGCCCAGGCGTCCGCCTCGAGGCAGGTGTCGGCGAGAACGGTGACCGAGCCCTCCGGCCGCTCCACCGGCCGCCCGACCCGCGGATCGAGGATGTGCGTGGGCCGCGACGCCGCCCGCCCCGGCGCCGTGGACGCCTCCCGGAAATCCCGGTACCCCCCCGAAGTGGCGACGGCGAGGTCGGCGACCCGGTAGGAACGAGCCACCTGGCGCGCGGAGAGCGGCGCCGGGGCTTCGACGCCAACGGTCCAGGCGCCGGCGACCCGGATCTCCCCGCCGATCTCGACGAGGTGTTCGGCGTGTCCCTCCTCCTCGAGGAGCGCCGCGACCCGGTCCACCGCGTACCCCTTGGCGATCGCCGAGAGGTCGAGCGCGACGCCGGAAACCGTCCTGAGCAGTCCCGTCGCGCCGTCCGGAAGCCGGACGAGGCGCACCGCGTCCGGCCCGCTGCGGGCCCGCGCCGCCTCGACCGCCGCCGCGTCGGGGACGGCTTCGCCGGGAGCCGCCTCCGGGCCGAACCCGAAGAGCGCCAGGAGGGGCGCGACGGTGATGTCGAACGCTCCACCCGAGGCGCGGTTCACCCGGAGGGCGGCTGCGACGACTTCGGCGAGCGGCGCCGACACCGGAAACGGACCGCCGCCCGGCTGTCGGTTCAGCCGGGACACCTCGGAGTCGGCGCGCCAGCCCGACATGCTCCGGTCCACCTCGTCGAGCCGCCCCTCGATCCCGGCCCGGAGCCCACCCGGATCCACCGCGGCGTCCCGCAGCCGTACGGCCCAGGTGGTCCCGAACGCCTCGCCCCGCAGCAGCGTCCCCTCCGGGGGGGAGGGAGCGCAGCCGGCGAGCCCCGCGAGGGCGACCGCCGCCGCCGCGAGCCGGCTACCCGAAATCGTCGTAGGCGATGTTCTCGGGTTCGACGCCGAGGCCGTCGAGCAGGTCCAGGCAGGCCTTCAGCATGAGCGGCGGACCGCAGAGGTAGTACTCGGCGTCCTCCGGATTCGGGTGGTCCCGGAGGTAGTGGTCGTAGAGGACCTGGTGGATGAAGCCGGTGTGGCCGGTCCAGTTGTCCTCGGGGAGCGGCTCGGAGAGCGCCAGCTTCCACTCGAAGTTGGGGTGCTCCGCCGCGATCCGGTCGAAGTCCTCCTGGTAGAACGCCTCGCGCAGGCTGCGGGCGCCGTACCAGAAGCTCACCTTGCGGTCCGTTGAGAGGCGACGGAACTGGTCGAAGATGTGGGAGCGCATCGGGGCCATCCCGGCGCCGCCGCCAACGAAGACCATTTCGTTCTTCGTCTCTTTCGCGTAGAACTCGCCGTAGGGCCCCGAGATCGTCACCTCGTCACCGGGCCGCAGGCTGAAGAGCCAGGAGGTCATCTTTCCGGGGGGGGCGTCGGGCTCGCCGGGAGGCGGCGAAGCGATCCGGACGTTCAGCAGGATCACGCCCTTTTCCTCGGGGTAGTTCGCCATCGAATAGGCGCGGACGACATCCTCGCCGGGTTCGACGGTGGACCGGAACTTCCACATGTCGAAGCGGTCCCAGTCCTCGCGGTACTCCTCCTCGACCTCGAAGTCCCGGTAGGTCAGATCGTAGGGTGGACACTCGATCTGGATGTAGCCGCCCGCCCGGAACGGCACCTCCTCCCCGGGGGGAAGCTCGAGGATCAGCTCCTTGATGAACGTCGCCACGTTGTGGTTCGAGCGGACGCGGCACGTCCACTTCCGGATCGAGAAGAGCTCCGGAGGGATCTCGAGCCGCATGTCCTGCTTCACCCGGACCTGGCAGGAAAGCCGCACGCCGGCGCGCTCTTCGCCCCGGGTCAGGTGACTCCGCTCGGTGGGAAGCACCGCGCCCCCGCCCTCGAGCACCTTGACCGTGCAGACGCCGCAGCTTCCCTTCCCGCCGCAGGCCGACGGCAGAAACAGCCGGCTCTCCGCGAGCGTTCCGAGGAGGGAGCCGCCGGCTGCCGTGCGGATCTCGTTTTCGGGGTCGTCGTTGATCCGGATGCAGACCTCGCCGCTGGCCACCAGCCGCCGCTTGGCCGCGAGCAGGACGACGACGAGCGACAGGATGACGAACGAGAACCCGGCGACGCCGAGCAGGACAGTCGTTGTCAAGAGGGGGTTCCGGGGCCGGTCAGAGCTGGATCCCGCCGAACGCCATGAAACCGATCGCCATGAGCCCGGTGAGCAGGAAGGTGATCCCGAGGCCGCGCAAGCCGGCCGGAATCTGGTGGTAGCGAAGGCGTTCGCGGATCCCGGCGAGCGCGATGACCGCAAGCGCCCACCCCAGCCCGGAGCCGAACCCGAACACCGCCGACTCGGGAAGCGTCAGCCCCCGCTCGATCATGAGCAGCGAGGCGCCGAGGATGGCGCAGTTCACCGCGATCAGGGGCAGGAACACCCCGAGCGCCGCGTGGAGCACCGGGAAGTAACGGTCCAGCACCATTTCCACGACCTGGACGGTGGCCGCGATCGTGCCGATGAAGGTCAGGAAGCGCAGAAAGGAGAGGTCCTGGCCGGTGAGCCCCTCGTGGAGCCAGCCGAGAGCCCCCGGGCGGAGCAGGAAGCCGTTGATGAAGTGGTTCAGCGGGACCGTGACGCTCAGGACGAAGGTCACCGCAGCCCCGAGGCCGATGGCGGTGCTGACCCGCTTCGAGACCGCCAGGAAGGAGCACATCCCGAGGAAGAAGGTGAGCGCCATGTTCTCCACGAAGATGGCGCGAATCGCGATGTTCAGATAGTCCTCGAACATCTCACTCGGCCTCGTTCTGTTCGGGACGGAACCACCGGAGCGTCCAGATCAGGAACCCGATGACGAAGAAGGCGCCGGGCGACAGGCTCATGAGCCCGTTCGGGGTGTACCAGCCCCCGTCCGCGACGACCGGCAGGACGGGCGCTCCGAAGAACGTCCCGGTCCCAAGCACCTCGCGGAAAGCGCCGGTGATCAGCAGCACCGCCGCGTAGCCGAAGCCGTTCCCGATCCCGTCGAGCAGGCTCCGCAGCGGGGGGTTCTGCATCGCGAACGCCTCCGCCCGGCCCATGATGATGCAGTTCGTGATGATGAGGCCGACGAAGACGGTGAGCTGACGGGAGACCTCGTAGACGTAGGCCTTCAGCACCTGGTCGGTGACGATGACCAGCGAGGCGATGATCGTGAGCTGGACGATGATCCGGATGCTGTTCGGGATGCGGTTCCGAAGCAGGCTCACCGAAAGGTTCGAGAGCGCGATCACCGCGATGACCGCGATGCTCATGACGACGGTGGTGGCCATCGTCGTGGTGACCGCGAGCGCCGAGCAGATGCCGAGCACCTGGAGCGCGATCGGGTTGTTCTGGATGAGCGGGTCCATCAGGACCCGTCGGGAGGGACTGGCCGCCATGCCCGTCGCTCAGGACCCCGGGGCGGTCGCCGCCCCCGGTCCCGCCCGCTCCCCGAGACGATCGAGATAGGGGCCGAAACCGCCGTCGGCGAGCCAGAACCGGAGCAGGTTCGTCACGCCGCGGCTCGTCATCGTGGCGCCGGCGAGTCCGTCCACCCGGTGCGGATCCTCCTCCGGCGAGCCGGCGGCGCCCCGGGCGACCTCGATCACCGGACTTCCGGCCTCGGCGGCGAACACCCGCCGGCCGGGCCAGAGCGCCTTCCAGGAGGGGTTGTCCACCTCGCCGCCCAGCCCGGGGGTCTCCTTGTGGTCGTAGAAGGTGAGGCCGCGCACCGTGTTCCGGTCCGCCTCGAGCGCGACGAAGCCGTAGAGCACGGACCACAGCCCCTGCCCCCGGACCGGAAGCACCACGGCCTCCAGTTCGCCCTCGGGTTCGACGAGGTAGACCACGGAACGCCGCTCGACCCGGCGGATCCGCGCCGGGTTCTCTTCCGCCGCCCGCGAGGACTCGGTGAGCCCGGCCTCCACCAGCGGGTCCACCGTCGACGGGTCCACGTCGGAGAGCTCTTCGCCGGTCTCCAGGTCGACGACGACCGCGCGGATGCCGGAGAAACGGCCGGCGAGCTCGGCATCGTCGAGCTGCTCCTCCGGGTCGGCGAGGCCCGCCGCGTAGAGGACGTTGCGCTGGCGCTCCCGTTCGGCGTTTTCGGCCTGCCGGTCCCGCAGCGCCACCGCCGATCCGGAGACGAGAACGGCGCACACCAGGCACACCGCCGCCGCGAATCCCAGGATGTAGCGACCGGAATTCATGCGATAGGGGCGCGGAATTCTAGTTTCCGGCTGAGGTCGCCGCTTCGCCGCAGCCTGGCCGGATGTCACGCCGCTGCCGGATCGCCAACGGCTGCAAAGCGGCCGGCGCGACGAATCTATGACATGAAATGTCCGGCGTAAGCCGTAGCCTGCGCTTCTTTCATTGCCCGGGGAACCGGGCCCCAACGAAAGGAGCCGCGATTGGAACTATCAGCACTCGACACCGCCGCCATCGGCCACCCCATAACGCGCCTGGGCGTCTCGTTCTTTCCCGTGTACCTGCCGGACAACCGGATCCCCGAGATCGCCGCCGGCAAGGACTCCGGCCTCATCGTCCGGGAACTCGAACACCCCTCGGTTCCTCACCTGCTGGCGGAGAACCCCACGTCGCGGCCGATCCTGGTGATCGAGGGCGAGCACTTTGTCGGCGGCTGGCAGAACCGGACGGCGAACGCAACCGCGCTCATCGCCCCCGGCGCGAAACTGAAGATTCCCGTCACCTGTCTCGAGGCGGGACGATGGGGAGGCCACGCACCGGAAAACGGCGACCCCTCCCGCATGGCGCCGGAAACGGCGCTCGCGCCGCGATCCGTGCGGCGGGAGATCCGGACCTCGGTCTCGGCTTCCCTCGAGGCGCGCGCCGGCCACGACGCGGACCAGGGGGCCGCGTGGCGGGCCGTCTCGGCGGAGCTCCGCCGCCAGGGAGCGGCCTCGCCCACCGAGGCCGCAACCGAAGCGGAAGACGCGGCCTTCCGCGCCCACCGCCCCCGCCACCTCGCCGCACAGGAGCTGGCCGAGCGGGGCCCCCTCCCGGGGCAGAACGGGGTCTGCATCACCCACGGATCCCGCGTCCGGACCGTCGAGGTGTTCGGCGCCCACGCGCTGCTCCGGGCCTGGTGGCGCGGCCTGGTCCGTCAGAACCTCGCGGATCCGCCACAGCAGGCCGATCCGCCCTCGATCGACCGGGCGCTCTGGGGCGTGCGTCGCCTCACCCGGACGCCCTCGCAGTCCCGACCGGGGATCGGACTCGGCAGGGAACTGCGCGCCCGCGACCAGGTGCTTGCCGGCGTCGCGCTGACTCTCGAAGACAACCTGGTCCACGCGAGCGCCATGTTCGCCGCCTGAGCGACGGCCGCGGGCGCTACGCCGCGACGGCGTCGGCGCGGCGCTCGCGGCGACGGATGCTGCTGCGGAGCGCGAAGTGATCGATGAGCGGGGCGAACACGTTCATCAGCAGGATGGCGAGCATCATCCCTTCGGGGTAGGCCGGGTTCACCACGCGGATCAGCACCGCCAGCGCCCCGATGAGGAAGCCGTAGACGATCCGGCCGCCGTTCGTCGAGGGGGCCGTCACCGGCTCGGTCGCCATGTAGACGGCCCCGAAGGCCCAGCCGCCGAGCAGGAAGTGCCACCAGAAGGGCACGGCGAAGAAGGGATTCGTGTCCGAGCCGACCAGGTTGAGCAATCCCCCGAGGAACAGCGTCCCGGCGGCCACCGCGAGCATGATTCGGAGCGACCCGACGCCGGTCAGAGCGAGGATCGCGGCCCCGATCAGGCAGGCGAGGACGGAGGTCTCGCCCATCGAGCCGGGCATCCACCCGAGGAAGGCGTCCCACGGGGAGATCCCGGCGCCGCCAGCGGGATGGAAGGGGGCGGCGAGGGCTTCCGGCCCCTCGAGGCTGAGCCGGGCCAGCCAGGTCGCCCCGCTGACCGCGTCGGGCGCGGTGTCCGCCGCGATCCACACCCGGTCGCCGCTCAGGTCGGCGGGGTAGGCGAAGAAGAGAAACGCCCGCGCCGTCAGGGCCGGGTTCAGGATGTTGAACCCGCTGCCGCCGAAGATCTCCTTCCCGACGACGACGCCGAAGGTGATCCCCAGAGCCACCTGCCACAGCGGGACGGTCGGGGGCAGGACGAGCGGGAACAGCATCCCGGTGACCAGGAAGCCCTCGCTCACCTCGTGGCGGCGGACGACCGCGAAGAGCATTTCCCACGCCCCGCCGACGGCGAACGTCACGATGAGGACCGGGAGGTACCAGAGCGCGCCATGCGCGACGCAGGCGAGCACGCTGTCCGCCGCGAACCCGACTTCGAGCGCCTGGAGGAGCTCGGTCCGCCAACCGGGCAGGGGCGCCGCCCCCGCCGCGATGGCGAGGTTCGCCTGGAGGCCGGTGTTGTAGAACGCCATCGCCACCGGGCCGAGCAGCGCGATCACGACGGTGAACATCAGCCGCTTCATGTCGAGCTGGTCGCGCACATGGGCGGGACCCGCCGTCGTCTTCCCGGGGGTGTAGAGGAACGTGTCGGGAGCGTCCCAGAGCGGCCAGAGCCGGTGAAGCCGGCCGCCCTCCGCGAAGGGCGCCCCGAGACGGTCGAGGACGGAGCGCAGCACGGCTCTACCCCTCCTTCTCCAGCCGGTCGAGGACGCGGCGGAGCGCGGGGCCGTAGTCGTTCTTGGCCGGACAGACGAAGGTGAGCAGGCCGAGATCCTCCTCGACGAGTTCGAGCGCGCCCAGTTCCTCCGCGCGTTCGATGTCCTCCATGAGCAGCGCGCGAAGCAGCAGCACCGCGGGGATGTCGAAGGCCATGACGCGGTCGTAGGCCGGGGTCGGAACGATGGCCCGCCGCGAGCCGTTCGTCCCGGTTCCGACCCGGCGGGGTCTCCCCGGAAGCCAGGAGCCCATAAAGGCCCGGCTCGCCGAGAGCGCGGATGCCCCCGGCGCCAGCCAGCCGAGGAACCGGCGCCCGCGTTCTTCCTCGAGGACCGTGACCTGCCGGTCATAACGGCCCAGATACGCCTCGGCCTCCGAGGTCGCGTCCCGCCCCGACAGCGCCGACCCGGACACGACCCGGTGGATCGCGGGGCCGCCGGAAGCCTCCGTCCGCGGCAGATCCGGCGCAGCGAGGTCGGGGGCGTGGGCGCCGATCGCCGTTCGCAGGATGCGGGGGCGCGCGAGCGGAGGCCCGCCGAGCGAAACCTGCCGGAGCGGGTCACCGACCCCGGTGCGGAACAGACGTCCGATCGAGGCGAGATCCTGGAGGTCGAGACTCCACGCCTCGCGGCCGCGGCCCGCTGGCGCGAGCCGGTGGATGTGGAGTCCGGAGGTCCCCGCGGGATGCGGGCCCCGGAAGGCGACCGCCTGGATCCGGCCCTCGGCGGGTACATCGAGCCAGGCGCCGGGACGATGGCAGACGAAGGTCGGCCCCTCGGTGAGGCGGGACACCGCCTGAAGCCCCCAGGCGACATCCTCCTCCCGTCCCCGCACCGCTGCGACCGGGTCCGTCGCCAGCGGAGCCGTGTCCATCGCGTTGACGAACACCGCGGCCGGACGCCGCTCCGGATCCGCGACCCGGCCGAAGGGACGCGACCGGATCGCGGTCCATTCGCCCGATTCGAGCAGGAGCGCGCGGATCCCGTCGTCGGGGAGGCCTTCGGGGCTCCGCCCGCGGAAGGCGCCGGGCGTGCGCCCGGCGCCGATCCGACCCGCGCGTTCGTCGGGGTTCACCTCGATCACCACCGACAGGAAGACCCGTCGGGCGCCGCGGTGGACCGCGGCGATCCGCCCCCCGAGCGGGGCGGTGAACCGCACTCCCGGCGTCTTGCGATCCTCGAACAGCACGTCTCCCCGCTCGACCGAATCCCCCTCGCGGACCTGCATCGCGGGGCGCATCCCCGGATAGTCCGCCCCGAGAAGCGCGACCCGCTCCGGGATCCGCAACTCCCCGGGTTCTTCTCCCGGCGCCCCCGCCAGTGGGAGATCGAACCCGCGGCGGACGACTTGGAGACTCATGCGGTTCCGGATGGAGAGCGTGCCGGCAGGCGGGCCGGCGCGCGGCTCGGCTCGCGGTTCCGGGAGGAGTAGCTTCTGGGAGGCGGCCGGAATCCTCGCACAGAGCGCCGGCGCCGGGGAACGGAGCGAGGCGTCCCGCCGGAGACGCCGGCGCGGCGTCGCTACCGGGGCGCCAGGTGACGGTCGAAGAACTCCACGATGCGCCGGGCGGCGTCGACCGCCGCCTCCCGTCGCCAGGACCGGATCACATGGCCCTGCTCGAGGTAGGACGCGAGCTGGGCCGGCCTGCCCAGGCGGCGCAGCGCGGTGAAGAGCTTCCCGGCGTCGTGGTACGCGTCGTCGGCGGTTCCGTGGACGATGAGCACCGGCGTGTGGATCCTGTCCGCGTGGTAGTAGGGCGAGTTGTCGAGGTAACGGCGGACGTCCGCCCAGGGGTGGTCGCCCATGCGAGCCTGGCCGCTTTCGCTCCACGCGAGCCAGAAACCCTCCCCGTCCACATCGATGCGCCCGTAGGTTCCGAAGAGGTCGAAGATGCCCGAAATGGGGACCGCGGCGCGGAAAATGTTCGTGCGGGTCACGATCGAGGCGGCGCCGTACCCGCCGTAGGACTGCCCGATGACGCCGAGCCGCGACGGGTCCACGTAGCCGAGCTCCGCGGCCCGAAGCGCCTGCGGCAGGAGCACATCCACCATCTCGCTCGCCGGGTTGCCCGCCTCCCGGTTGGGTCCGAGGGTCAACTGGACGAGCACGACGGCGTAGCCGCGGCTCGTGAACAAAAGGTTCGGGACCGTGACCACGTCCCCGCCGCCGAAATCGGATGCGCTCCGGGTCGCATCGCTTCCCGGGTACATGACGACGATCCCCGGAAGACGGTCGCCGCGCGCCGCGCCCGGCGGCAGCAGGACGGAGGTCTTGACCGACGCGAGGGCGCCGTCGTGGAGCGGGACGAGCGTCTCGAAGGTCTCCGCCGAGCCGACCGCCACCGCTTCGAGACGCGGATCCAGGAGGGTGATCCGCTCGGGGATGAAGTCCGCATCGAAGCGGTAAAGGTTCGGAGGGGCCCGCAGGTCCTGGTACTGCCCCACGATGAAGTCGTGGCGCCCTCCGGAGGTCAGGTTCTCCAGGCGACCCCGGGCCTTCCACAGAATCCGCTCTTCCCCCGTGTCCGGATCGAAGCGGACCACGGCCTTCTCGCCGGTGGAGCGCTCGGTGAGCAGCACGTTCACCGAGGTCCCGTCGGGCTGCCAGAGGGTGCGCTCGTCCGCCATCACCAGGCTGTCCCAGACCCAGCGATCGTCATCCAGCGCGATGGTCTGCGGTGGGCCGCCGTCGAGCGGCGCCAGCGCGAGCGCCCGGGGGCGCGGGTCGCCGTAGCCCTGATCGTCGATCACGTCGGTTCCGAGGACCGCCGCGCTCCCGTCCCGGGTGAAACCGAACACGGTGGGCGCGACGTCGCCCAGTTGGGGCGCCAGTTCCCGGGGCGGCGAGGGGGCGCCCGACGCGAGGTCGAGGTAACGCATTCGCTTCCCTTCGAGGAACACCAGGCGGTCGTCCGCCGGATGCCAGGCGTAGGTCGAGGTGAAGTAGGCGCGCTGGGTGAGCGGCAGGTCCTTCGCCAGCACGATGGGCTCGCCCCCGGCCGCCGGAACGACGCCGAGATCCATGACGGTCTCCTGGGACGTGGGGCTCACGGCGCGGAACGAGGAGAGGACGCCGAGCCAGCGGCCGGACGCCGACCGCCGGATGGTCCCCCCGGCGATCTCCCCGTCCTGCGGGAGCACCACGCGGGAGGCTCCGGTCGCGACATCCACCGCGGCCACGGTGACCAGGTGCTCGCGGGCGAAGTGCTCGGAGATCGGCGTGGGCGGCGGGGCCTCGTCGGGGAAAGCCGCCGCCTCGGTTCCGCTCCGGAGGACGACGACCCCCGCAGGGTGGCGCTCGCGAACGACTTCGCTCCGCGCCGGACTCCGGTACCGACCCTCCGGCGCGAATCCGGCGTAGATCGTCGAACTGTCCGGGCTCCAGCGCGGTTCGTCCCCGGTCCACAGCTTCGGCTTCAGCAACTGGTCCGAGAGCGGCCGGGCGGCTCCGGAGGACATTTCGTGGACCCAGAGCTGCGGGAAGCCGCCGGCGTCCGAGAAGAACGCGAGCCTCCGGCCGTCGGGCGACCACACCGGCCGCCAACAGGCGCCGCCCGGGCAGACCACGGAGGTCTCGCCGGTCGCGATCTCCGTCACCCGGATCGTGTCGCCGACGGCCGAAGCCGGAGTCCCGTTCGGCAGATAGCGTTCGTCGCCCGCCGCGCCGTCCGGCTGCGGCGTCTGAACGGTGTACGCGACCAGGGCGCCGTCCGGGGACACGGCGGGCCGGGACTGCCAGGGAAACGTGGTCATCCCGAACGCCAGATCGAAGGGCAGGGCGCCAGGCGGGTCGCGGGAGTCCTCCTGGGACGCCGCCGCGACCGCGGGGAGCAGAAGCGCGAGGGCGATCGTTCGCATGGCGGGCTCGGTCGCTCCAAGTATGTCCGGACGCGCGGAGCCCGGCGGGCGGCGGCCATAATTGCCCCTTCGGGGCGCGCCCGGAAGACGACGAGGCCATGAGCGACTATTTCGATCTCCGATCCGACCTTTTCCGCCGCGCGTTCGACGCCGCCCTGCCCTACGCGGACTACCTCGCCGGAGCGGCGCCCGCCGAACAGGCGGCGTGGGCCAGAGCGGAGGAGCGCGTCCCCCGCCTCCCGGAAGACGCCGCGGAGCGGCTCGACACCCGGGGCCGCCAGGTCCGGGCGCTCTGCCTCAGCGGAGCGTGGTGCGGCGACTGCGTCCGCTCGGGTCCGATCGTGGAGGCGGTGGCCGCCGCCGCCGGGCCGGCGCTCGAGCTCCGGATCCTGGACCGGGACGCGATGCCGGAGGTGCGCGACGAGCTGCGCGTGCTGGGGGCGATGCGCGTTCCGGTCGTCGTGTTCCTGACCGAGGATTTCCACGAGATCGCGCGCTACGGCGATCGCCCGTTGGTCGTGTACCGCGACAAGGCGGTTCGCGAGATGGGCGCGGCCTGTCCGGTCCCGGGAACGGAAGGTGACGGAGCCCTCGCAGTCGAGCTCGAGGAGTGGCTCGACGTGTTCGAGCGGGCGATTCTGATGGCCCGCCTGTGTCCCCCGCTCCGCGCCCGGCACGGCGACTGAGCAAGCGGTGAGCGGCCCCGGCGCGGCGCCTCCGGGCCGGGTCGACGCCGGGCGCGCGGCGGGCGGCCGCCTGGCAACCGTCTGATGCGCGACCTGTGGAGGCGTCTCCTCCCGTACCTGGCGCGCTACCGACGGCGGGTCGCGGTCGGACTCGCGACGCTGGTGCTTTGCCGGATCTTCTACCTGATCATCCCCCAGATCCTCGAGCGGGCGGTGGATGCGCTGCAGGCGGGCGCCACCGACGAGATGTGGAACTTCGCCGCCGCCATCGTGGGGGTCTCGCTCGGTTCGGCGGTCTTCCGCTTCTACATGCGCTGGTATCTCATCGGGGTGTCGCGCTACGCCGAATACGACATGCGGCGCGACTTCTACGCGCGGCTCCAGACGCTGCCCGCCTCGTTCCACGCCCGCTACCGCGTCGGAGACCTGCTGTCGCGCGGCGCCCAGGACATGAACGCGGTGCGGATGGTCCTCGGGCCGGGCGTCATGTACCCGGTCGAGACCGTGATCACCACGGTTGGATGCTTCGGCTTCATGCTCGCGATCAGTCCCCGCCTGACCCTGGTGGCGATCGCGGTCATGCCGGTCGTCTCGGTGCTGATGAAGATCCTCGGAGAGAAGATCTTCCGGCGCTCGGAAGTCGTCCAGGCCAAGATGGCCGACATCTCGGCCATCGTCCAGGAGAACGCCGCCGGAGCCCGTCTGGTGCGAGCCTTCGCGCAGGAAGACTCCCAGCGGAAGGTCTTCCGCCAGGAGAACGAGGCCTACGCCGCCCGGAGCATGGAGCTCGTCGCGGTGAGCGCGGCGCTGTTCCCGCTCCTGCTGGCGCTGATCGGACTGGGGCTTGCGGGGAGTCTGGTGCTCGGCGGTCGACTGGCGGCCGCCGGGGCGATCACGATCGGCGAGCTCGTCGCCTTCCTCTTCTATTACGGCTACCTGACGTGGCCCATGATCGCGCTGGGCTGGGTGGTGAACATCCACCAGCGGGGGGCCGCCTCGATGAAGCGGCTGGCGGCGGTGTTCGACGCCGAGCCCCTCGCCGCGCCGGCGACCCCGCCGGAAAACGGCGCCGGCTGGTCGTTCGGAACGCGGGGGGCCTCGATCGAGTTCGACGGCGTGACCTTCGCCTACCCGCCGCCGGCGGCGGGCGCCTCCCCGGAGGGGAATGGCGCGACGCGCCGTCCGGTGCTTCGCGACTTCCGCATCAGGATCGCTCCCGGCGAGACGGTCGCGCTGGTGGGACGCACCGGCTGCGGGAAGAGCACCGTGGCGCGCCTCATTCCGCGCCTCCACGATGTCCAGGAAGGCGCCGTCCGGGTGGCGGGCCGGGATGTCCGGGAGGCGCCGCTCGGAGACCTGCGGCGCCAGATCGCCTTCGTCCCGCAGGACAGTTTTCTCTTCTCGATGGAGCTGGGAGAGAACCTGGCTTTCGGGAAGCCGGAGGCCTCCCCGGCCGAGGTTCGACGGGTGGCGGGCGAGGCTGGCCTCGCCGACGACATCGCGGGCTTCCCGGACGGCTACGGGACCGTCGTCGGAGAGCGCGGCGTCACGCTCTCGGGGGGCCAGCGACAGCGCGCCGCGATCGCGCGGGCGCTGCTGCTCGACGCCCCCATTCTGGTGCTGGATGATGTGCTGAGCGCGGTGGACTCCGAGACCGAGGCGCGCATCCTGCAGGCGGTCCGCGAAGCCGCCCGGGAACGGACGACCCTGATCGTGGCGCACCGCCTCAGCACGGTGCGGGACGCCGACCGCATCTACCTGCTGGACACCGACAAGCAGGGCGCCGCCCGGATCGCCGAGTCGGGCGCCCACGACGAGCTCGTCGCCGCCGGGGGGCTCTACGCCGCGATGTATCGGCGGCAGATGCTGGAAGAGGAGCTGGCGCGCCTGTGAGCGACTCCGCCGCCGCGCCGCAGCCCGAGCGCCGGGACCGGCGGCTTCTGGCCCACGTCCTGCCGTACGTCAAGCCCTACTGGCCGTTCATCGGTCTCGGCGTGCTGCTGGTGCTGGTCGCCGCCGGAGCGCAGATCGCCGGACCGTACCTGACCCGGATCGCAATCGATGACCACATCGCGGTGGGGGACACCGAAGGGCTGATCCGCATCCTCGGCCTCTACGCGCTCATGCTCGGCGTCGGTTTCGTCGCCGCCTACGGCCAGGCCTGGATCGTGAACCTGTTCGGCCAACGGGTCATGCGCGACATCCGGCGGGACGTCTTCGACCACATCCAGCGGCTCCATGCGGGATGGTTCGACCGGAATCCGATCGGGAAAGTGGTCACCCGCGCCACGAGCGATGTGGACGCCCTGAACGAACTGCTCAGCTCGGGCGTCGTCATGATCATCACCGACGTCGTGCTCCTCGTCGGGATCATGACGGCGCTGCTGGTCATGAACTGGCAACTGGCGCTCGTGACCTTCGGGGCGGTCCCGGCGCTGTTCCTCGCCGGCTGGCTCTTCCGGCGCAAAATCCGGCCCGCGTTCCGACGGGTCCGGGAGGCGGTCGCCCAGGTGAACTCGTTCATCCAGGAGACCCTGACCGGGATCGAAGTGCTCCAGTTGTTCCGCCAGGAACGACGGCGCGCCCGCGAATACCGGGTGCTGAACCGCGAGCACACCGGCGCCCATCTGGACACCGTGTTCTGTTTCTCGGTGTTCTATCCGGTCGTCGAGATGATCACCGCGGTCACCATCGGGGTGATCGTGGGCTACGGAGGCGCCAGCATCGGCTCCGGGACGCTGAGCGTGGGCGCCCTCGTGGCGTTTCTCATGTACTCCGAGATGTTCTTCCGGCCGATCCGCGATCTGACCGAGAAGTTCAACATCCTCCAGGGGGCGATGGCCGCCTCGGAGCGCATCGTGGAGCTGCTTTCGACCGAACCCGGGATCGTGAGCCCGGCCCGGGCGCGCACACCCCGGCGCCGCGACGGGTCCTTCGGGCTGGATGCGGTCTGGTTCGCCTACAACGAACCGGACTGGGTCCTCGAGGACATCCGCCTGGACGTGGCGCCCGGGGAGACTCTGGCCGTCGTCGGGCACACCGGCGCGGGGAAGACGACGCTCGCCGCCCTGCTGCTGCGCCTTTACGAAGCGCAGCGCGGCGCGGTGCGGGTGGACGGGCTGGATGTTCGCGAGTGGGACCTGCGCGATCTGCGCGGGCAGTTCTCGATGGTCCAGCAGGATGTCCACCTGTTCTCCGGCAGCGTTCTCGACAACATCCGGCTGGGCGACCCCGCCATCAGCGAAGACGACGCCCGCCGGGCCGCCGAAGCGGCGGAGGTGACGACGTGGGCGGCGCAACTCCCCGACGGACTCGAGACCCGGCTCGGAGAGCGTGGCTCCGGGCTCTCCCAGGGGCAGCGTCAGCTCGTGGGGATCGCCCGGGCGATGGCCCGGCGGTCGCGGGTGCTCGTCCTCGACGAGGCCACCTCGAGCGTGGACACCGAGACCGAGCGGGCGGTCCAGACCGCGCTCGGCCGCGTGCTCGAAGACCGGACGAGCCTGGTCATCGCCCACCGGCTCTCGACGATCCGGGGGGCGGACCGCATCGTCGTGCTCCACCGCGGCCGGGTCCGGGAAATCGGGACGCACGAGGAGCTTCTGGTGCGGGGGGACATCTACAGCCGCCTCGTGGAACTCCAGTTCGCGCAGGAGGCGGTGCTGGCGCCCGCATGAGGCCGACGCGATCGGGAGAGACTTCATGACCGAACCGCTGACGCTCGACCTGGAGGGGGTCATGGGCGTGCTTCCGCACCGGGAGCCGTTCCTCTTCCTGCACGGCGTGACCGACCTGGTTCCGGGAGAGCGGGCCCGGGGGTTCGTGACGGTCCCCCCCGACCACCCCTACGGCCTGGGGCAACCCGAAGTCCCGGCGGGGCTCATCATCGAGGCGATGGCCCAGCTCGGCGGAGTGGCGATGCTCTACGAGCGGCGCGGAAAGGGCGCGCTCGTGCTCTTCCGGAGCATCCAGGGTTTCCGGTTGACCGGCTCGGTGGCGTTCGGTGCGCGGCTGGACCTCGCGGCGACGGTCGGCCGGGTGCGGGGACGCTTCGGCGAAGTCCACGGCGAGGCCCGGGCGGGCGGCGAACTGGTGGCGGAGGCCACGCTCGGTTTCGCCGTCATGGAGTGATCATGGACAGGAATCGGACGCCAGGAGTCCGGCGCAGGCTGTGGGTCGCGCTCGTGGGGGTGGCGCTGGCCGCCGGATCACCGGCCGCAGGGCAGGAGGCCTCGCCGGGCGAGTGGCTGGGCTTTCGCGGTCCGGGTCGCGACGGGAGGGTGAGCGGATGGCCGGAGCGGCTCGCCGAGCCCGCCGGCTGGCCGGAGGAACTCACCCCGTCCTGGCGGGTCGAGGTCGGGCTGGGCCACGCGAGTCCGGTGGTCGTCGGGGACGCCGTGCTGGTCTTCACCCGGGAAGGCGACGAGGAAGTCCTCCGGGCGCTCGACGCCGGGACCGGAGAGTCGCGCTGGCGGAGCGCCTACCCCGCCCCCTACACGATGCACCGCTCGGCGCGCGGTCACGGTCCCGGGCCCAAGGCGACGCCGGAGGTCGCATCGGGGCGGGTCTTCACGCTCGGGATCTCCGGGATCCTGTCGGCGTGGGACGCGGGAGGCGGCGCCCTCCTCTGGCGCCGGGATTACCGGGAGCGTTTCCCGACGGAGCGATGGCCGCTCTACGGGACCGGGGCTTCGCCGCTCGCGCTCCCCGGGGGCGATGTCGTGCTGGTTCACCTCGGCGCGCCGGAGCGCGGGGTTCTGGCGGCGCTCGGCGCCGCAACCGGGGACGCGGTCTGGGAGCTGGGGGACGACGGCCCGGCGTACGTCTCACCGATCCTGATCCGGGTCGCCGGCGTGAGCGCGGTGTTCACCATGACCGAAGAGCGGATCGTCGCCGTCTCCCCGGAGACCGGGGACCTGCTCTGGGAGATGCCGTTCACGACGCCGTACGACCAGAACATCATCACGCCGCTGCCGCTCCCCGACGGCGAGACGATCGTCTTCTCGGGGCTCGCCCAGCCCACGTTCGCGGTGCGCTTCCGGGCCGGCCCAGGCGGTGGACTGATCGGCGAGACGGTCTGGGAGGCGGAGGACAGCCCGCTCTACATGAGCAGCCCGGTCCTCACCGATGGCCGGATCACGGCGTTTTCGGAGCGCAACAGCGGCCAGTTCGTGAGCCTCGACGCGACGAGCGGCGCGGTCCGCTGGCGGTCGCCGCCCCGCTCGGGGGAAAACGCCGCCCTCCTGATGTTCGGGCGGACCGTGCTCGCCCTGACCGACACTTCGGAACTGCTGGTGCTCGATCCGGCGGCGTCCGAATTCGCCCCGCTCCGCCGCTACGAAGTCGCTCCGACCCCCACCTGGGCTCACCCGGCGCCGCTGGACGGCGGGCTCCTGGTCAAGGACGAGACGCACCTCGCCGCCTGGCGCTTCCCCTGAGGGGCGCTCAGGAGGCGAATCAGACGGCGTTGCCGGTTGTTCGCCTCGCGGCGACGCCCAGCCAATTGGGAGTGGTCGGGCGCGCTCTCTCAGGCGAGCCTCCCGAGGGTTTCGGCGGCCGCAGCGGGGCGTCGCGGATCGACTACGCTCGCTACACCCGGACGACCCATGCGCCTCTTCGACTCACCCGATGCCAGAGCCGAGCCTGTCGCCGGACAGGAGACCTCGGTTCTCCGTGCGGAGGCCTTTCTCGGAGGCCTCAACGATCACGAAGCGCAAAACGCACCCGGGCGGTTCTTCGTCGCCGGAGACGTCTCGCTTCTGCAGCACGGTCGACGCGTTGCGGTCGTGGGCTCGCGCGACGCCGATGCGGAGAGCCTCGATCGCACGCGGCGCTTCGTGAAGCATCTGGTGGACCACTGCGTCACCGTGGTCAGCGGTCTCGCCCTGGGCGTGGACACGATGGCGCATCAGACCGCGATGGAGGAGGGAGGCCGGACGATCGCCGTGCTCGGGACACCTCTGGATCGGACCTATCCCCGCCAAAACACGGCCATGCAGGAACGCATCATCCGGGAGCACGTGGCCGTGTCCCAGTTTGCGCCGGGCTCGCCGGTGCGTCGTCAGAACTTCGCGCTTCGGAACCGGACGATGGCCCTCATCACTGACGCCACCGTCGTCGTCACCGCCGGGCCGGAAAGCGGGACCAGACATCAGGGGTGGGAAGCGATCCGCCTCGGGCGCGATCTGTTCTTCCTCGAGCCCTTCGTCGAGTCGAGCATCCCGTGGGTCCAGGAACAGGTCGCGTACGGAGCGCAGCCGCTCGGTCCCGACAATCTGGACCTGTTCTTCGAGCATCTGCCGGAAAGGGCCGGGCTCGAACCAGTTGCTTTCTGAAGCGCAGTCCGCGCAACGCGCGTCTCGACCAACGACTCAGACCGGCCAGTCGCGCAAGAATTCGTGACCCAGCCGTCGGCCCTCCGCGAAAGCTCTTATCTGCTCCCCCAGCACATCGTCCAATTCGGTCTTCGCCTGGTGGAGACTCTGTGTCCTCGCTTGCAGGTCTCCAACGGTGTCTCTGAACATATCTCCAACGCTGTCTCTGAACAGATCGACCCGGGTTCGACTTAACTGAGTCACGAACTCACCCACGATGCGTCGATAACGATTGGCTGTGTCTTCTTTATCCCACAAGAGGTTTTCTTTATCCCACGAGAGAAAGAAGAGTACGAAGAACATCGCGGCCTCACCAAAGACCGCGCGCATGAGCTGGCGAAACTGCCCTAGGTCCGGCCGTGCCACGTCCACGTAGTCCTTCATCGCCGTTTCCAGGTTCCGCGTCATTTTGCGTTCTCGAACTTGTCTCTCCCGCAGACTTGCGTTCGAATCCAACGAGACAAACGCCCTCACACACTCCGTGAGCCGAGACCAGTGCTTCGCGGCCTGTGAGTCGAGACGCTCAGTAATCCGACGAAGTTCCTTCAGTCTTCCTTCCACACCGTCCATGGTTTGGAACAGCAACCTCCGCGTGGTTTGGGGGAGGTGAAGGCCGCCCTTACTGGTGTCGTCGCTTATCGTACTTCCGCAACTCCCCTTGCCAAGGAGTTCGGGAAGCGATGCGATTAAGTGTCGGCTCAATTTGAGAAATAGCTCCACGTCACTGCGGAACGTGTCGTGCAGTGTCATCTTTCTCAACTCCGCCAGGAACTCCTGCAGCTTGCTGCACTGATGGCGTGCCGTAGCATCCGAATCGGAAGGATCATCCTTCACATAAACCATGATGCGCGGCCGCGACCCGTGACGCTCCCTCTGCTTCACCGCCCAGCGGAATTCCTCCTCAGTTCCGGACCCAAACCCCGGAGTCGGGGTCCCGAATCGACGCCACAGAAGCAGTATGAAAACATCAGGTCGCTCCTCTTCGTAGACGCGCCCTATAACTCGTTGCGGACCACCGCCATCGAAGTCCGGAACGGCGTGTGTTTCCCAGCGCAAGAGCTTGATGTGAACACTTAGAATCGGACCGATAGACTTGTTGAACGTCTCGATTGCGTTGGCCACTACGTCACGCTCACGCCTCACGTCCGAAGGCGACGACAGAAAGACCTTGATTGGCCGTAGGGACTGCGTCATGGCTTTACTAGCGTCATCGCGCCCGAATCACTCCTCTGTAATGGTTCCAGTTGAAATGGTCTTCGTGTCCATGCGCCGTGGGCCTCATCCTGGCTGACGCACGCCATGACGAGGCGCCGTTGATTCGGAAGACGAACGGACCGGGCCGTGTTGATGTTGGCGGGCACGCAAAAGTGCACACATCTGGGCATCCAAAATGGCGCAGTTCGGGGCTTGGCGCGCGGATCGCTGGGGGCTGTCTGCGGGAGTAGCGTCTCCCAGGGGGAACGGGGATCGGGGCAAGCTGTCGTCTCTACTGACCGAGGGAGGCGTCATGTTCGAGAGGACGAAGAGGGTTCTGGCGAGGCACTACCTGGACGAGGGGATGAGCAAGGCGGCGGTTGCTCGCCGCGTCGGGGTCGGCAGGAGGACGCTGTACAACTGGATCCGGGGTGGACTGCTCGAGGGTCGGCTGGGAGACCAGAAGGGCGGATACGGTCCCCGGGGTTCAGGGAGGTCAAAGCTCGAGCCGTTCGAGGAGATCATCCGGGCGCGGCTGAGCGTCCACCCGCACCTGAGCGCCGTTCGGCTTTTCGAAGAGGTGAGGGCGGCGGGCTACACCGGCGGGTATGACCAGGTGAAGCGGCACGTCCGGGAGGTCCGGCCTCGGGAGCGGGTGGAGCCGCCAGTCAGGTTCGAGACGCCCCCAGGCCATCAGGGTCAGGTGGACTTCGCGGAGTTCGGGCTGCCGTGGGGGAGACGCCACGCGCTGATGGTGGTGCTGGGCTATTCGCGTCGACTCTGGCTGCGGTTCTACGAGGGCCAGACGATGATGGTGTTGATCCGCGGCCTTGAGGAAGCGTTCTCGTATCTGGGGGGCGTGCCGACGGAGTTGTTGTTCGACCAGATGAAGGCGGTGGTGATCGCCGACGGGCGGGGTTCGGGCGGCCGGTTGGTCAAGAACGCGGAGTTCCGGGGCTTCAGCGATCACTGGGGCTTCCGGATCCGGGCCTGCCGGCCGCATCAGGCGCAGACGAAGGGGAAGGTCGAGCGTCCGATCCGATACGTGCGGGATAACTTCTTCTACGGGCGCGAGTTCGTGTCTGACGACGACCTGAACGCGCGGGCGCGGCAGTGGCTCGACGATGTGGCCAACGTGCGGGTTCACGGGAGCCTGGGGGAGCGCATTGACGAGCGCTTCGCCCGAGAGGCCCCTCTGCTGGGTCCGCTGGCGGAGCGGCCCTACGCCCCGGTCGTGCCGCGGATCGAAGCGGCGACGAAGCCGGGGCAAGATGTCCGGGGGCCGGGCGTACCGCGCATCGCCGTCGAACGGCGGTCGCTGGAGGACTACGCGTCAGTCGGCGCAGGGGGAGCGTTGTGAAGCCCCGGTCTCGCCGGCAGCACATCGCCGAGCAACTGGCCGACCTGAAGATGCCGGGAGCTCTCGAGGCCCTGGACGAGGTCCTCGCCGGAGTGGACGGCGGCGGCTACACCGCGTCCGAGGCGATCGATCGGCTGCTGGCTGCGCAGATCGCGCTCCGCAACAGCCGCCGGCTGGCCACGGCGATGCGCTCCAGCCGTCTTCCGGGGCTGAAGACGCTGCGGGACTTCGACTTCACCTTTCAGCCGTCCCTTCGGCGGGAGCAGATCGACTCGCTACACGAGCTCGGCTTCCTGGAGCGCAAGGAGAACGTCGTGTTCCTGGGCCCACCGGGTGTGGGGAAGACCCATCTGGCGATCAGCCTGGCGGTCGCGGCCGCCGAGAACGGGCGCAGGATCTACTTCGGGACGCTGAGCGATCTGATCGAGTCACTCGAAGAGGCCCACGCATCAGGCCGGCTCAAGCAGCGGCTTCGGACGCTCACGCATCCTGCGCTGCTGGTCGTGGACGAGATCGGGTATCTCTCCGTGACGCCGAACGGAGCCCGGTTGTTCTTCCAGCTCGTGAACGCCCGCTACCGGCGGGGTTCGACCGTGCTGACCTCGAACAAGGGCTTCGAGCACTGGGGCGAGATCCTGCACGACGAGGTCATGGCGGCAGCCCTCCTGGACCGCCTGCTGCACCGCTGCCACATCGTCAACATCCGTGGGAACAGCTATCGGATGCGACGTCAGATGGAGCTGTCACGCGCCATTCACCCCACCGCATCCCGGGCGGCGGAGGCCGAGATCAACCAGCAAGGACGGGAGTCGTGAAGCCTCGCCGCACCGCCGGTCCGGCCCCCACTCCGGTCGCTCCGCTCCCTCCGCGGCGGCCAGACCGAACTGTGCCATTTTCGGCGCCCAAATGTGTGCCATTTTCGGCGCCCAAATGTGTGCCATTTTCGATGCCCATTGACAGTTGATCCCAAGAAGGAGTGATGTACTCGAGAGCGATTGGAAGGAGTCGACAAACTCGATTCTCCCACCGTCCTCGGCACAGTCACTTCTTCGAGTAGGTGAAGCGGTTGCGGTCCAGCAGGTAGCGGAAGTGTGGGTTCACTAGCATGCTGACCGGCCAGGAACGAACGAGAAATCCCCCGTAGGGCGATCGCTCAACCCGCGTGATGAATCCGGCGTCAACGCCCTGAGCGCGGCGACGCCGCGCCTCCCGGAGCGCGTCTTCGTAGCGCTCAAACAGAACCGACGGAGCCGGGGAATCCTGCGGCTCTCTGACGGGCGATGCCTCGCTCATGATCTGATCCTGGTAGATCGCTCTAGCTTAGCCATGCCCCGCCACAGCAGGATGTCGCCCTCCGGAGGCCGGATGGGATTGGCCGAACGGGGCCGGCTATCGGACAGGACCGGTAGCCTCACCCCGTCCATCCCAGCAACCGGACGAGCTGGACCAGCGAGAGGCCGGAGATGACGGCGACCACCAGGAAGCCCAGGACGTTCGCCAGCCGGGAGTTGCGGAACCGGCCCATGATCCGCTCGCGGTTCACGACCACCAGGAGCAGGATCAGGGTCAGCGGGAGCACGACCCCGTTGCCGGCCTGCGCCAGCAGAATGATCTGGTAGGGCGAGCCTCCGAGGAACACGCCCAGCGTCACGCCGGTCAGCAGCACGAAGCCCCAGAGCATCCGGAACTTCGGACCCTTCAGGTCGGGGGCGACGCCGAGCGCGCCTCCCGCCGCATAAGCCGCCGCGAGCGGCGCGGTGATGGCCGAAGTGAGGCCGGCGGCGAAGAGACCCACCCCGAAGAACACCGGCGCGGCGCGCCCGAGGAGCGGCTCGAGCTGGCGCGCCACCGCGGCGGCGTTCGCGGCATCGGCCCCCTGCCCGAGGAGCGGCGAGGCGGCGACGACGATCGCCGCCGTGATGAACCCTCCGAGCGCCACCGAGACGAGCGTGTCCCGGCGGCTCTCCCGGATGTTGTCCGCATTGCGGCCGGAGTCCGGCCAGCGCTCCATCGTCGTGCTCGCGTGGAGGAAGAGGTTGTAGGAGACCACCGTCGTCCCGATGAGCGCCAGAACCGTGAGGAGCGCGCCGTCAGGAACCTGCGGGACGAAGAGCCCCGCCAGAAGCGCCGCGGGGCTTGGGGCGGTGAGGATCGCGGTGAGACAGAACACGACGCCCATGAGGGCGACGAGCACCACCAGCGAGTTCTGGATCAGCCGGTAGGCGCCGGTCATGAGCAGGCTTCCGGCGAGCCCGCCCACGAGGAGGACGAGCAGCGGTTGCGGAACGCCGAAGAGCAGCGACATCCCGAGCGAGGCGCCGAGCAGGTTGCCGGTCTGGAACGCGGCGTTGCCGAGGAGGATCGTCGCCGCGATCAGACCGAGCATGAGCATCCGGACGCCGCGGTTCTCGAGGCTGTCGCGGATCGCTTCGGCGAGGCCGCGGCGGCTCGCAAGACCGACCCGCGCCGCCATGTCCTGGAGCACCACGGTGGCGACGACCGAGAACAGGACGGCCCACAGCAGGGCGGTCCCGTACCCCGCTCCCGCCCGGCTGGCGGTGACGACGGTCCCCGGCCCGATGAAGGCGGCCGTGACCAGGAAGCCGGGCCCCGCGCGGAAGCGGCTCACGCCACGCTCTCCCCGGCGTCCCTCCGGATGATCGCGGCGGCGTTCCTTCCCGAGACGCCGTGGAGCCCGCCGTAGGGGTAGGTCCCCGGCCCGGCCAGATAAAGCCCCGCAACCGGAGTCCGATGGCCGGAGTAGCCGGGAACCGGGCGAAGCGAGAAGAGCTGGTCCATGGTGGGCTCCCCCTGGTGAAAGCTCCCCTCGACGAGACCGAAATCCCGCTCGAGGAGGGCCGGAGTCAGCACCCGGTGGCCGATCACCAGATCGGCGAGCCCGGGGAACGCGACCTCGAGCGCCGCGATCGCGCGTCGGAGGATGGCGTCCGCCCGCCGGGCCGGGTCCGGGCCATCCGTCCACGGAACGGTCTGAACGGTGGCCGTCAGCAGATGGTGACCATCCGGCGCGAATCCGGCGGCGTGGAGCGAAGGCAGGCAGGCGAACACGAGCGGGTCGGCCGCGACCTCGCCGTACTTCGCGGCGTCGGCGGCCTGCTCGAGGTCGTCGAGCGAGGCGCCGATCTGGATCACGCCCCGCAGCCGGGGATCGGATTCGGGGGGATCACCCCCGCGCAACCGGGGTAGCCCGGAAAGCAGCAGCCCGATGCGGGCGGCGGTTCCCCGGTAGCGGATGCGCCGCGCTTCGCGGGTGAAATCGGGCGAGAGCGCCGATGGCTCCGTCCATTCGAGCAGGGTCGTCCGCGGCGAAGCGTCCGAGAGGATGACCGGAGCGGCGATAGTCCGTCCGTCCCGCAGTTCGACTCCCCGCGCGCGGAGGGCGCCCCCCACCCGCTCGACCAGGATCCGCCGGACACCTCCGCCTTCGGTCGCGAACCGGGCCCCGGCGGCGCGAGCCGCCCGCCGAAGCGCCCGCCCCAGCCCGGCGGCCCCGCCGCGGGGCGGACGGATCCAGCCGAGCGGCCCGCCGGGGGCGAAGGCGTGGAAGTGGAGGAACATGCCGGCCGTCCCGGGAGCGCGGGGACCGAGCCGGATCCCGGTGAGCGCCGGCCCGGCGAGCGCCGCCTTCAGCGGCTGCGATTCGAACCGGTCATCGAGCAGGTCGCGCACCGCCATCGGCAGCATCTGCAGGAGGTCCGGGAGCCGGCGGCGACCGAGCCGGAGCGCCGCCCCCACCGCCGGAAGCGCGTCTTCGGCGCCGGAGTCGAACCCGAGCGGGGGGCGGGTGAGCAGTCGTCGAAGGAAGCCGGCGAAGTGGCCGAGTTCGGCGTTGAAGGCGCCGAAGGCGACCGCGTCAGCCACGGACAGCCCCGCGACCGCGAGCCGCGCCCGCTCGGGATCGCGCAGCAGCGCGAAGGGCTCCTCCCCACCCCGCGACACGACCGTCAGCACCGGGTCCGGCGCCAGCAGCTCGAGGCCGTGGTCGGGGAGTCCGAGAGCCTCGATCACCGAGGGGTCCGGGCCCGGAAGCGTCTCCGGCGCCACCGGAAACCGGGCGCCCGGCGCGATCTCGGCCTCGCCGAGCATCCCCCCGTTCCAGCGGGGTTCGGTGACGACCAGCGCGCGGCGGCCGGCGCCGGTCAGAAGCGCGGCCGCCGCCAGGGCGTCGGGCCCCCCGCCGACGAGGACGACGTCGAAGGGGCCGCGCATGCCTCAGGCCCTCGCGCCCGCCGCCTGAAGCATCGCGTCGGCGCCGAGCTTGCCCGGAGCGCCCATGACGCCGCCGCCGGGGTGCGCGCCGGAGCCGCACAGGAACAGACCGTGGATCGGCGTGTGGAACTGCGCCCAGCCGGCGGCGGGACGGAGGAAGAACAACTGATCGAGACCGAGCTCGCCCTGGAAGATGTTCCCCTCGGTGAGGCCGGTGCGGCGCTCGATGTCCAGCGGGGTCAGAACCTGCCGTTCGAGGATGATGTCGGGGAGGTTCGGCGCGTAACGCGACAGCGTCCGGATCACCGTGTCCCCGAAGACGTCGCGCTGGGCGTCCCAGTCCGGATCCCCGGCGCGAAGCGCGTAGGGCGCGTACTGCACGAAGATGGACATCACGTGCTTGCCGGGAGGCGCCATTCCCGGATCGAGAAGCGACGGGATCAGCACGTCCAGATAGGGCTCCCGGGAGAAGCGGCCGTACTTGGCGTCGTCGTAGGCCCGCTCCATGGTGGCCCGGTCCGGACTGATCGAGATGGCCCCCTGGAGGTGCGGGCCGCGGCCCGGCATCGCGGTGAAGTCGGGGAGAGCGTCGAGGGCGAGATTCACCTTCCCCGACGACCCGCGGAGCCGGTACCGCCGGATCTGGTCGAGGAACTCCGTGGGCAACTCGTCCGGATCGGCGAGCCGCAGGAAGGTCCGGTGCGGGTCGAGGCTGGAGCCGACCTGGTCGGCGAAGACCTCCTCGCCGTCCTCGAGGACGACCCCGGCGACGCGGCCGGACCGGGACAGGATCCGGTCGACGCCCGCGCCGGTCCGGACGTCCGCCCCGAAGGCGCGGGCGGAGGACGCGAGCGCCTCGGCCACCGCCCCCATCCCGCCGCGGGCGAAGCCCCACGAACGGGAGGCGCCGTCGATCTCCCCCATGTAGTGGTGGAGGAGGACGTAGGCGGTCCCGGGGGACATGACGCCGAGGAACGTGCCGATGATGCCGCTCGCGCACATCGTCGCCTTGAGCGCTTCCGTCTCGAACCAGCGGTCGAGGTAGTCGCTCGCGCTGGAGGTCATGAGCCGGGCCAGCTCGTGGGCGCGCTCCTCCCCGAGCGATGCGAAGTGCTGCGCGAGCCCGAGGAGACCGCGCACCTCGCGGAGCCGGGGAGACCCGAGCTTCGGTGGGCGCAGCATGAGCAGATCGCGCACCGCACGGCTCATCTGATGCATCCGCAGCCCGAAGAGCGGGTAGTTGTCGGCGTCGCGCCGGGAGAACCCGAGGAGCGACTCGCGGGTCCGCGCCGGGTCGTGCCACCGGGTCAGGGCGCGCCCGTCGGGAAGCGGGGTGAACGTTCCGTCGAGCGGCTGAAGCTGGAGGCCGTGGCGGGCGAGATCGAGGTCCGCGATGATCTGCGGCCGGAGCAGGCTCACCACATAGGAGAAGACCGAGACGGTGAAGCCCGGGAGGATCTCCTCGCTGAGAGTCGCGCCGCCCACCCGCTCGTTCTTCTCGAGAAGCAGCACTCGCCGGCCGGCCCGCGCCAGGTAGGCGGCCGCGATCAGGCCGTTGTGCCCGCCGCCGATGACGATGTCGTCGTAGCGCTTCACGGATGGGTGGGCGGGCGCCGGAGCCACCGCAACTGGAGGGGCGGACGGACTCGGTTTCCGGCCGGGGCTACTCGAGCCCGACGAGCCCCCGGACCGAGGCGATCAGCTTCGCCGAGTCATAGCCGACGCCGTCCTTGAACACGGTCACCACGTTCCGGATCTGGAACGGATCGGCCACCGGGTCGCCGTCGATCAGCACGAGGTCGGCGATCTTTCCGGCCTCGATGCTGCCGAGGTCGTCGTCGACTCCCAGGACCCGCGCGCCGTTCAGACTCATGATCTGGAGCGCCTGCGCCGGGGTGAACTCCGCTTCGAGCAGCAACTCGTAGTTCCGCTGGTCGCCGAATCCGGGGAGCGCCCCGCCGTTTCCGGTGGGGTCCACCCCGGCGGCGAGCAGCCCGCCGGCATGGAAGAACTTGTATTCGAACCGCTGGGCCTTGGGAAAGAGATCGAGGAAGACGGCGTCCTGCGCCTGGGCGATCTCCTCGCGGCGCGCCAGGTACTCATCACGGGCCCCCGGCGCCAGCGCTTCCAGATTGCGGTCCTCGAGCGGCGGCCGCCCGGGAACGGACAGCTCGTAGACCGCCAGCGTCGAGGTCATGGCCACCTCGTTGTCCACCATGTGCGAGATCGTGTCGTCCACCTCCTCCGAGTCCACATCGAGCTCGCGGAGCGTGCCGCGGAAATCGGGAGGGCATTCGTCGGGCGCTTTGCTCGCGTGGTACTCGGTGTTCGTGAAGAAACCGTGCTCCAGCGCGTCGATCCCGAGATCCACCGCCTCGCGGAAGGTGACGGAGCAGAGGTGGCCGGTGAAGCGGAGTCCGTGGCGGTGCGCTTCCTCGATGGCGGCGCCGAGTTCGGCGCGCGAGATCCGGGTGTAGGCCTTGAACCAGGTGGCGCCCTCTTCGGCCCAGTAGGCGACGACCCGGCGGGCGTCCTCCGGGCTCGCGACCTGGGTCATGTAGGTGCTCGCTCCGGCCCCGGAGATGTAGGGACCGGTGATGTGCATCCGGGGCCCCACGATCTCGCCCGCGTCGATGGCCCGGCGCATGTTGATCTCGCTGTAGGGGGAGTAGCTGCCGGTCGTGCGGATGGTGGTGACGCCCGACGCCAGGTAGAGCCGCGGCGAGGTGGTGTTCATCTGCGAGTGCCGCGCCGCCGTCGTGTAGAAGGTGTGGTTGTGGACCCCGACGATCCCCGGGATCAGGGTGTGCCCGGAACCGTCGATCCGCCGGGCCCCGGCGGGAACGTCGACCTCGCCATCGGGCCCGAGCGCCGCGATCCGGCGGTCCTCGATGAGCACCGTCTGTCCCGACCGCGGCGGCGCTCCGGTCCCATCCACGACCTGCACTCCGGTGATCGCGATCACCGGGTCGTCGTACGCGACGAAGGCGCGGGCGCGCGGACCCAGTTCGGCGGCGGACTGGGCCGCCGCGGCGGAAGCCAGGAGGAGGGCGAGCGCGGCGCCCGCGCCCGCCCGCCGGACTCGCTGGTGAACTCCCGGAGTGTCGGTCATCTGCGCCTCCCTGACGGCGCCGGCCCCTCCGAAGACCCGGAGGCCGGAACGGACCGATGGTAGCAGTCCGCCACGACCGGCCCGGCCGCTCCCCGGGCCGGCGTTCGCAGGCGCTCGAGACCGGATTCGTGCGACAATTCCCGGGCTTGGCTCCCGACTGATGACCCCGCTGCTCCGCACCCCGCTGCTGCTCTCGGCGAGCCTTCTGCTCGCCGCCGCCTCGACCGCAGCCGTCCAGGAGGAGGCCGCGCCGCTGAGCGCGCCCGCCCCGGAGGGGAGCGGGTCGTACTCGCTGAGCGCCGCGCCGGACGGATCGGCGTTCCTGTCGTGGGTCGAACCGGCGGGAGAGGGACACGCGCTGCGTTTTGCGGAACTCGTCCGGGAGGGGACTCCCCTCCCGAATCCGGACGGTTCCCCGGCGGCGCCCGCCGGGGAAGGCGCCGCGGCCCCGGAGGGCGAGGAAGCGCCCGAGCCGGAGGTGGCGGATGCGGACCAGTGGGGTCCGGCCCGCGAGATCGCTTCCGGATCCGGCTGGTTCGTGAACTGGGCCGACCATCCCGCCATTGCCTCGGTCGGCGCGAACCTGCTCGCCGCCCACTGGCTGGAGAGGAACCCGGCGGGAGACGGCCACTACGGCTACGGCTTCCGCATCGTGTTTTCGGGCGACCGGGGCGCGACCTGGCGCGAGGTGTTCTCCACCGGTCTCGACCTGGTCGAGGGGTACGCCGGTTTCGTGTCCTACACAACCGAGACCGGCGGCTTCTCGGCGGCCTATCTGACACCTCCGAGGTGGGGGAAGCGCGAACCGGGGGACTTTTCGCTGCGGGTGGCGCGATTCCACGAGCAGGGCTACCACCTGGCCGATCAGCGGGTCGACGCCGATGTGTGCAGTTGCTGTCCCACTGGCATGGCCACCGTCGGCGGAGAGCCGTTCGTCGTCTACCGGGACCGGGTCCGCAACCCGCCCGAGGACGATGTGCGCGACATCGCGATTTCGCGCAAGCGCCGGGGCCGCTGGGAACCGGCGAAGCCGGTCCACGCCGATGGCTGGGGCATCAACGCCTGTCCGGTGAACGGCCCGGCAGTCGCCGCCCGCGATGACGGCGGGGTCGTCGCCGTTTGGTTCACCGCGGCCGGGGACCGTCCGGAGGTCCGCATCGCGTTTTCGCTGAACGGCGGGGAGAGTTTCGAAGCGCCGGCGGTCCTCGACAGCGGAGATCCCCAGGGCTACGCAGCGGTGACCCGGCTCGACGACGGAAGCGCCGCGGCGGTGTGGCTCGAGCGCGTCGCCGAGGGACGGGCGGAAGTCCGGTTGCGGCGCGCCTGGGCGGACGGACGCCTCGGTCCGCCGCTGCGGGTGGCGGAAACCCCATCCGGACGGGCCGCCGGAATGCTCCAGGTCGCGCGGGTCGCGGATCCGCTCCCGACCCCGGAGGAAGGCGAAGAGCCCCCCGAAGAGGACGCTCCCCCGCCGCTGGCGACCGGCGAACGGCTCGTGGTGGCCTGGGCGGACGGCGGCGTCAGGACCGCCGTCGTCCCGATCGCCGCGCTCGAACCCTGATCCCGGGGGCGGCGGAGGCCGACGCCCGCAACCCCGCTACGGGTCGACTCCGAAGACGAAGCTCATGCCGGCTTCGAGGTGCTCGGCGATGTGGCAGTGGGCCATCCACTCCCCCGGGTTCGTGATCTCCAGAAGGATGTCCACCGTCTCTCCCGCCGGGATGAGCAGCGTGTCCTTGAAGACCTGATTCGTCACCGGCGAGCCGTTGCGGGCCACGATCAGGAACCGCTGGCCGTGGATGTGGAAGGGGTGCTGCATGGCGTGCATCGCGGCGGCGTCGTTGCCGATCCGGATGCGGACAAGGTCCCCGACCCGGAAGCGCCAGTCGATCTCTCCGTTCTCGCGCCCGGTCGCCGGCTCCCGCACGATCCAGCGCGCCTCCTCCGGCGTCGCCACCGAGTTCATCATCGGCATCGTGTCCGCCCATTCGACCGCCGGAAAGAACACCCGGTCGGCGCGCATCCGCTGCATGATGGCCGGATCCAGCCCCGACACCTCGAGCGTCAGGAGCAGCTCCTTGTCCGGCGGGTCATCGAAGCGCTCCCGGTAACGGGCCACATCGGCGCGAACCTCCTCGTTCGTCCGCAGCCGGTCCCAATCCGGGGCGACGGAAACATCCGCCGCGTCATCGAGCACCCTGACCGCGCCCAGGGGCGTGACCCGGGAGAAATAGCTCCCGAAGGTGTGTTCGAGCGCGCGAACCCGGTTCTCCACCTGGTGCTCCCCTGGCTCGTCGTAGCGGACCTCGACGATGTAGCGCTCCGCGGGAGCGAGGGCGACGGAATCCACCCACTCCTCGCGCTCGAACATCGACAGGTCGGACCCCACGACCTTCACCCGGTGCGTCCCCGGCTCGCCGAAGGACAGGTTGAAGGTCCGCGTGTTGGAGACATTCGTCAGGAAGAAGCGGATCACCTCGCCACGCGCCACCTCGAGTTCGTAACGGGGCTCCCCGTTCACGAGCATCAGATTGCCGAAGCGCCCCATGAGCGCGTGTGTGGCCCGCTCCTCGCCCCACGGGTAGAGCCCGCCGTCGTCGGCCAGCAGCAGGTCGTCCAGCATGAGGACTTCCTCGCGGTGGACCGGGGGGTACCAGACCGGCGCCGGCGCCTCGACGAGCATGTTCCCGTAGAGGCCGAGATCCTGCTGGACTTCCTCGCGGTGGTGCGGGTGGTACCAGTAGAGGCCGGCGTCGGGGAAGTGGAGCCGGTACCGGAACCGGCCCCCGGGGGGGACCGGGTCCTGCGTCAGCCCAGGCACGCCGTCAAAGGCGTTGTCGAGACGGAGGCCGTGCCAGTGGACCGCGGTCGGCCAGCGTGTCCGATTCTCGAAGTTCACGAAAACCGTCGCGCTCTGGTCCACATGGATCAGCGGGCCGGGGTACTGCCCGTTGAAGCCGTACATCAGGTACTCGCGGCCGTGGATGCGGCGCCGGACCTGCCGGGCGATCAGGTCGAGGGTCTGCCCGTCCTGAAGACGGACGACGCGCGACGGGGTCGCTTCGGGAACCTCCTCGCCCGTCGCGAGCCGCGGCAGGAAGGGAAGCGGGGCCGGACGCAGCCTCCCCAGCCCGGGGATCATCGGCGTCTCGGGGAGCATCGGCGGATGCGGCCACCCGGGCGTGTCCGCAGGGGTCCCGTGGCCCATCGCCGCATGGTCCATCCCCTCATGCCCGGCGGCGTCGGCCCCGGCTTCGCCGCTGCCGCTGACCGGCACCATGAGGTGGTTGTCGGGCAGGATCCGGGTCGAGGGCGAAGCGCCGCGCAGGACGAGCCGTCCGGCGCGGGTCTCGACCTCGGGTGAGGCTTCCGCGCTGACCAGGAGGACAAACTTGTCGAAGTCCACGACCCCCATGTCGGGGAACGAGCCGTTTCCGACCTCTCCGAGCGCGATGACCGGGTCCATGACGGGTGTGGTGGCCCAGGCCACGTAGGTCCGGTAATCGCCGAGGCTGGCCGGGTCGGGAAGCCCCCGGATCTCGAGCCCGATCCGGTAGCGCCAGGAGCCGTCCCGCGTGACCGAGGCCCCGAAGGGGCTGGGATCCCAGCGCAGCCGGGCCTCGCCTTCGGCGGGAGCGAGGTCCGGCGTCGGGTAGAGCGCGATCCGATGCAGCCCGGGGGCGCCGTCCGGGGGAACCTGGGGGGCCTGAGCCTCAGCCTGAGGCCGGGCCCAGACCAGCGCGGCGGCGAGCACCGTCAGGGCGGCGGCAATCCCGAACGCCGGGAGCTGACGCATCATGGCCTCCGGCGGCTCCGTGCGGTACGTTGCGCCGCCTGCGAGGTCGCGCCATGCTCGAATCGGCCGTCAACAGGAAAGGACAGATCACGCTGCCGAAGGCGGTGCGGGAGGCGCTTGGCGTGCGGGCGGGTGACCGCGTGCGCTACGTCCTGACTGACGGACAAGCGCGCATCGTGCCCGTACGGCCGATCCACCGACTCTTCGGCGCCCTCCAGCGCCAGGGCTCTCCGGTCACCCTCGAGGGGATGGACAGGGCCATCGCCGAAGGGGCCGCGGAAGCAGAGCCACCCCGCACGACTCCCTCGAGCGGCTGCTAACCTTCGGCTCCGGCGCATCGTCGCCGGGAATTGTGTGACATCCCCGATGCGTCTGCTCGTCGCCCTGCTGGCGACGGCGCTGCTGGTCACCGCGCCGGTCGTCGGACTGCTCCACGAGCATCCGGGCGGGTCGGACCTGGACTGCACCGCGTGCCAGTCCTGGGTGAGCCAGGCGCCGGAGACCGGCTCCGGAGTCGGGCGCGAGACGCCGCGCGGCGCGGCCGCGGGCGCTGTCGGGGAACCTCTCCCGCTCCCGGCGGGCGCCCCGGCGGGTCCGGGGATCCCCCGGGCGCCTCCCGCCTGAACGGCCGGCGAACCCAGGTTCGGACCGGGTCGGCTGTCCCGCCGGCAGCCTCTGGAAGACCGGGTCTCCCCGTTCGCACTTCGTGCGGGAGGCGCGCCATGCCAAGGCTCTTTCCCTCTCTCCTCTTCCTGCGGTCCCGCCTTGCGCCAGTGGCCGCCCTTGTCGCGGCGGGGGCGTTCTTCGCAGCGCCCGCGTCAGCCCACAACACGATCACCGGAACCGTCCTTGTCGAGGAAACCGGTGAGCCAGCCGTCGACGCCGAGGTCATCCTGCTGGAGACCGGCGACGCCACCCACACGGACGCGGAAGGACGTTTCTCGTTCGGAGAACTCGAGCACGGGATGGCCGTCGCCTCGCTCCATGTCGACTTCGGCTTCCTGACCGGATTCCACGCCGTCGCGATGGACCCGGACGCGGAGGACATCGAGGTCGTCCTTGACGAGCCCATCCTGGTGAACGAGCACCACCGGGCCCACGAGCAGGTCACGGTCACCGCCTCGGCGGGCCACGCCTCGCCGCTCGAGTCCTTCGGGCAGGTCCATTCAGTCGAGGGACTCGACCTGGCGAACGAGTCGGCGCGCAACATCGCGGAGCTCCTGGAAGGGACCCCGGGGGTCGCTATCCGGAGCTTCGGGCCGGGTTCGGCGCGGCCGGTCGTGCGGGGCTTCGACGGAGACCGGGTCCTGCTCATGGAGGACGGCGTCCGGACGGGAGACCTGGGCAGCCAGTCCGCCGACCACGGCGTCCCGGTGGACCCGCTCCAGGCGGAGCGCGTCGAAGTGGTTCGCGGACCCGCGACCCTGCTCTACGGCTCGAACGCCATCGGGGGCGCGGTGAACGTCATCTCGATGGCCTCCCACCTCGCGCACAGCCCGCCGCCGGGCTTCCGCGGCCAGGCGAACGTCGACTGGTCCAGCGCTGACGAAGGCGTCCGCGGCGGCGTCCGGGCGCAGGCCGGCGGTTCCAACTGGTTCGCCTGGGGAGGCGGCAACTCGTACCGCTCCGGGGACTACCAGTCCCCGACCGGTCTCGTGGAGAACTCCGGGACGGAGATGAACCAGGGGGAGGTCGGCGTCGGGCTCTTCAATGACCTGTTCTACTGGTCGACGAGCGCGCGCATCGACGACTCCCGCTACGGGGTCCCCTTCGCCGGGGAGCTCCACGGGGCGCACGGCGGTGAAGAGGAGGAAGTCCACGAAGGCGAAGAAGAAGAGCACGAAGGCGAAGAGGAAGGGGAAGAGGAACACGGCGAAGACGAGTTCGGCGTGGACATCGGCATGCAGCGGCGCCAGTTCCGCTCCGACCTCGGGCTCCGGGGACTGGCGGGGTTCGACTCAGCGGAGCTCACGGTCCGCTACAGCGACTACGCCCACCAGGAAATCGAAGTGCCCTTCAGTGGCGGGGAAGAAGAAATCGCGACCGAGTTCGACAACCGGTCTCTCGTGTTCCGCGGCGAACTGAAGCGGCAGCGCGGCCGCGTGGACAGCCGTATCGGCGGCTGGGCCCACCTCCGCGACTACTCGGTCGTGGGGGAGGAGGCCCTCGCGCCCCCGGTCACGCAGAACGCCTTCGCGGCCTTCGCCTACAACGAAATCGCCGCCTCCGACCGGCTGAGCCTGCTGCTCGGCGCCCGCGTCGAACAGAACCGGTATGAGGCCGGCGAGAGGCCCGAGCCGGCGGGCCACGGCGAAGAGGAGCATGGCGCCGAGGAAGAGGAGCACGGCGAAGAGGAAGAGGGTGAGGAAGAGCACGAAGGAGAGGAAGAGGGCGAAGACCACGAAGGGGAAGAGGAAGAGGAGCACGCCGAGGACGAGTTCGAGGCCCCTGCGGTCCGCGACCGCGACTTCCTCGGAGTCTCGGGCAGCGCCGGGCTGCGTCTGGAGCTGAACGGCTCGAACTCGCTCGTCGCAACGACGAGCCTCGCGACCCGCGCCCCGGCGCTCGAAGAGCTCTACAACTTCGGACTCCACGTCGGGAACCTGGCCTTCGAGATCGGGAATCCGGACCTCGAGACCGAGCGGTCCGTCGGTGTCGATCTGAGCTGGCGCACTTCGGGCTGGATGATCGGCAGCGTGAGCCTGTTCCGCTACGACGTCTCGAACTTCATCTTCGGGTCGGCCACCGGCGACCTGGTGGACGACCTGCAGGTTCTGGAGTCGCGTCAGGGAGACGCGGTGTACCAGGGGCTCGAGGTCGAACTGCACCGTGACTTCGGGCCGTTCGGGCTGGACGCCACCGCCTCATGGGTCGAGGCGGAGCTCGACAACGGACAGCCGCTGCCGCGGATCCCGCCGCTTTCCGGCGATGTCCGGTTGCGGATCCCCTTCGGCGGCTTCCGCCTCCAGCCGCGGGTTCGCTGGGCGGCGAAGGCCGACCGCGTCTACATCGGGGAGACGCCGACCGACGGCTACACGCTCTTCGACACCACCCTTTCCTACGTCCGCGTGACCCCGACGATGACGCACAACATCTCGCTGCGCGGCTACAACCTGTTCGATACCGAGTACCGCTACCACACGTCGCTCATCAAGGACCTGGCGCCCCAGATGGGCCGGGGCGTCCGGCTGAGCTACTCGCTCCGCTTCTTCTGACGGAGCGTCGGGCGCCGCCTCCAGGCGGCGCCCGCCCCCGCGTGGCGGCCCCCCGGTAGAGTCAGCCGGGAGCGGCGGGCCTCGTCCGCCGCCGGGAGGAACAGGATGAGCCGGCTCACGTCTTCGATTCGCGCTGCGGCGCGTAACCGGCCGCTCAGCGTCGCGGGGCTTGTTGGCGCGCTGCTGGTGACGGCGTGCGGCGCCCCGTCGCAGCCACCGGGCGGAGGCGCGGTGGACCTGGTCATCCGCGACGCCCGCGTGGTGGACGGCTCGGGGAGCCCCTGGTTCCGGGCGGACCTGGCGATCTCGGAGGACACCATCGTCTTCGTCGGCGCGGAGGCGCCGCCCGGGGCCATGGTCGTGGACGCGGACGGTCTGGTCGCCGCCCCGGGGTTCATCGACATGCACGCCCACTCGGAGTACGGGCTGATCGTGGATCCCCGGGCCCTCAGCAAGGTGGCGCAGGGCGTCACGATCGAGGTGCTCGGCGAGCATCTCTCGGCGGGTCCGGTGCTCGGACCGGCGGTGGACGACCCGATGATGGTGGCCCCGCCGATCCAGCGGGACTGGACGACCCTCGGCGGCTACTTCGACCGGCTCGAGGAAGCGGGCGTGGGCCTGAACGTCCTCTCCTATGTGGGCTCCGGCCAGGTCCGCGCCTCGGTGATGGGCTACGAGGAGCGCGAAGCCACCGAGGCCGAGCTCGAGGCGATGGAGGCGATGGTCGCCCAGGCGATGGAGGAGGGAGCCTTCGCGGTGGCGAGCGGTCTCGCCTACATCCCGAACGCCTTCGCCAGCACCGAGGAGCTCACCCGGCTGGCGCGGGTCGCCGCTTCCTACGGCGGCTTCTACGTGAGCCATCTCCGCGGCGGGATCGAGGGCCTCCTCGAGGGGATCGAAATCTCGCGCGCCTCCGGCGCTCCCCTCGAAATCCACCACCTGAACTCCACGTCGAGCGCGCGGATCGCCGAGTACGCCGAGGTGATCCGCGAGGCCCGCGCGTCAGGCGTGGACGTCACCGGCAACGTCTACCCCTACATCGCCGGCTGGACTTACCTTCGCTCGCTGCTCCCCCGGTGGGCCCAGGAGGGCGGGGTCCCCCGGATGCTCGAGCGGCTGACCGACCCGGCGGACCGCGAACGCCTCCTCGAGGAACTCGCCGCCGGCGAGGCCGAGCGGCCCCGCTGGGGACGCACCTTCGTGAGCTCGTTCCGCGACGAAGTGGACGGGCTCTCGATCACCGACCTCGGCGTCGCGCGCGGAGCTTCGCCCGAAGAGGCGCTCCTCGATCTGCTCATCGAGCAGGAAGGCGAGGGGTTCCAGATCTCGTTCGGGAACACCGAGCCGAATCTGCGGCAGGCGCTGTCCCTGCCGTTCACCCACATCGGCTCCGACGGCAGCGCGCTCGCCGCCGGAATGCGAACGCCGATGGGAAAGCCCCACCCGCGCTCCTTCGGGACCCATCCCCGGGTCCTCGCGCGCTATGTCCGCGAGGAGGGGCTGCTGTCGCTCGAGGAGGCGATCCGCAAGATGACCTCGGCGCCGGCGAACCGGCTGGGGCTGACCGACCGGGGCCTGCTCCGGCCGGGAATGCGCGCCGACATCGTCCTCTTCGACCCGGAGCGGGTGCGGGACGAGGCCACCTTCGAGGAACCCGAGCAGTACCCCACCGGGATCGAATGGGTCTTCGTCAACGGAGTGGCGGTGATCGAAGCGGGCGAACCCACCGGGGCGCTTCCGGGCAGAGTCCTCCGGGGACCCGGCGCCCGGAGGCCCACGCCCTGAGCCGGTAGCTGAAGCGGGCGAGGACGAGACACCTCAGTCCGGCGTGACGTCGGTCGCCCAGCCGTGGGCGCCCGCCGGATCGAGTCCAAGCGCCGCCGCGAGGCGGACGAGGCTGACGCTGAGATCGAAGCGGGCCGCGTACAGCAGCCGCACCGCGCGCTGGAACTCCCGCTGGGCGTCCAGGAAATCGAGGAGGCTCGCTTCCCCCACTTCGTAGGCGCTTCGGGTGAGGTCACGCGCCGGGGTGGCGCTCCTCGCCAGGCCGGCGGCGAGCAGGCGCGACCGGCGGGCGCTGGCCTCGACGGCGTCCGCGGCCTGCCGCACCTCGATCCGCGCGAGGTTCCAGGCGGCGGCCTCGAGGGCCGCCGTTCGGCGCCGATCGGCCGCCGCCCCCCGCACCGCGCCGGGATTCAGCGGGTTGAGAAGGGGAACCGGGACCGAGAACTGAACCCCGAGCGTCGCGTTCCCGGGCGCCCGCTCGTAGAGGAGTCCCGTCCCCAGGCCCGGGAACCGTCCGGCTCGCGCCAGGGCGACACCGGCGGCGGCGCGCTCGCGATCCAGCCGCGCCGCGCGGAGGTCCGGGCGGGTGGCGCGCGCGATGTCGCGCAAGTGCTCCCGGGAGACCGCCAGGCCGTCAGCCCCCGCCACCTCTTCCCCACTCGGAGCCCGAATCTCGATGGGCGCCAGCCCGTCGGCGGCGACGACGAACTCTCCCGCGTCCGGGACACCGAGGAGGCCGAGCAGCGCCGTTCGGGCCTCACGCCGCGCAAGTCGCGCCCCCAGCGTTTCGTCAACGATCCGGAGCTGCTCCATTTCGAGCCGCCGCAGCTCGACGCCGGCGACCTCGTGGGCGCGAACCCGGGCCTCGGTGAGCTCGACGATACGGTCGAAGGCGGCGCGTCCCTGCTCCAGCGCGGCCAGCCGCGCTTCCATGTGCGCCAGATGGAAGTACGCCTCGCCGATCTCCCGCCAAAGCCGTCGCCGCGCATTCTGGATGGTCGACGCCGCGACGCTGCGCGCCGCGGTGGCGACGCGGAGCCGGTGGTGACGCCAGCCGGGCGATTCCAACGGCTGTCCGAGGTGGAAGATCAGGGTCCGCTCGCCGGAGACGGCCGCCTCCGGGGCCCCGGCGCCGGATCGTTCGAACGCGAGAGTCAAGGCCGGGTTCGGGCGGGCGCGGGCGCGTTCCCACTCGGCCCGCGCGAAGTCGCCGAGAGTCCCGAACGCTTCGAGCGCCGGGTTGCGGATCTCCGCGAGGCGCAGCGCTTCGGCGAGCGTCAGGCGCTCGGGGACAGCGGAAGGTTCCTGCGCCGAAGCCGCGCCTGCGCCGATGGCGGCGAAGCACAGCGGCGCGAGGAGCCCCCGGAGCGACAGCGTCCCCAGCCGTATCGGCCCACCCATGACCCAGACCCATTGCAGACTAGCGCGACGAGCGGCCAGGGTCAGCGACGACCGGATCTAGAATGCCCGGTGGATTTCCTGCGGACCGGCGACGCCGCCAGGGCGGCGGGTCGCGAACCGGACTCGGGACGGGGCGGCGCGGCTCAGAAGGAGTCCGGTGGGGACTCGCGCCGACGGCATCGGCGGAGCCTGGTCGCGGCGCTCGTCCTGACCGCCGGATTCACCGGCGTCGAGGTCGTCGGCGGCCTCCTTTCGGGGAGCCTGGCGCTGCTGGCCGACGCCGGCCACATGTTCGCGGACTCCGCCGCGCTCGCCCTCGCCCTGACGGCGATGCACTTCGCGCGCCGAGCCGCCTCGGCGCGTCGCACCTTCGGCCATCAGCGCCTCGAGATCCTCGCGGCGCTCGCGAATTCGGTGGCGCTGCTGGCGATCGCCGGCTGGGTCGTGGTCGAGGCCTTCGGCCGGATCCAGGCGCCACCGCCTGTCCGGGGCGGTCTCACGCTGCTCGTGGGAGTGGCCGGTCTCGCGGTGAACCTGGCGGCGGCGTGGATCCTGCGTCGATCCGCCGGAAGCAGCATGAACGTGGACGGAGCGTTCCGGCACGTGATCGCCGACCTTCTGGGCTCGGCGGGGGTGATCGTCTCGGCGGTCCTGGTCTGGGCTTTCGACTGGCGGCTCGCCGATCCTCTGGTGGGCATCGTCATCGCGGCGCTCATCGTGCTGAGCGCCGCCCCGCTGCTGTCCCGCGCCGTTCATGTGCTGCTCGAGGGGACTCCCGACCACATCGATGTCTACGCCGTCTGCGCCGAACTCGAGGAGGAAGAGGGCGTCACGCTGGTCCACGATGTCCACGTCTGGACGATCACCCAGGGCTACGACTCGCTCACCGCCCACGTGCTGATCGACCCGGCGTGGCCGGATGACCGACGCGACGAACTGCTCGGCCGGCTGCGGGATATCTGCGCCGAGCGGTTCGGCATCCGGCACGTAACGCTGCAACTCGAGCAGTCGGCGGCGGGATGTCCGGAAAACCACCACGTGTTCCACCTGGAACATCGCCGTCGGCCGGTGGACGCCGGGCCGCCTCCCGAGCCGTGGTCCCCCGGAAACTGACCGCAAACCCGACCGGACGCCGGAGTTCCTGATGTTGCTGGCCGCCGCAATCGCCGCGCCGTTCCTCGGCGCCGCGCTCTACCGTTGGCTTCACGGACGCGCCGGAATCGCGCGGGCGGTGGACATCGTCCTCCTGTTCGGCGTGCCGATCATCGTGGGATGGCACGTCCTGGACCACCTGGTCGCGGAGTCGGGGTGGGCCGTCCTTCCCGCGCTGGCGGCCGGCGCCGGCCTGCCGTGGGGCATCGAGCGGTTGTGGCGCTCGATGGCGAGCCGGGTGGACGACATTTCCCTGCTCGCCGGACTTTCGGGACTCGCGCTTCATGTCGTCGTGGAAAGCACCGCGCTTTCCTCCGCCGGCGGGCTGGGACTCGCGGTCGTTCTCCACCGGGCGCCAGTGGGCTTCGTCATCTGGTGGATGATCCGGCCGCGCTACGGAACCGGCAAGGCGGTGGCCGCCCTGACCCTGATCGCGGTCGGCACCCTCACGGGCTACCTGGCTGCGGACGCCTTCGAGGGACACCTCGGCCTGGAGGGCGGCCTGTTCCAGGCATTCGTCGGTGGCTCGCTGCTCCACGTGCTGCTGCACCAGGTCCGCCGCGACCACCGCCACGAGGGGTGACTGCGGGCCAGCAATCGGACCCTGCTTCGCCAGGTTCCGATGAACGGAACCTGGCGTGGCGCTCCCGCGGAGGCTGTCAGCCGGAGGCGGGAGTCCGCCGCAGGACGGCGCCTTCCTCGCCGGTCTGGTGGTAGGAGTCGCCGTAGTACTTGCTGGTGATCCGGGTGTGGAAGTCCTCGGCGCGGACCGGAGGATAAAGCGGCTCGCCCTGGCTCGGGAGGACTTCGAGGATCTCGTCCTCCCAGACATAGACCGCCATCGGGAATGAGGTGCGGGGGCGGGCGCGCGCCGCCGGGTCGCGGGGAGCGCTCACCCGGTGGGTCGTGGAAGGCAGCCGGTTGTTCGTGATCCGCTGCATGTAGTCGCCGGTGTTCAGGACGATCGTCCCCGGGGGCGCGGCGACGCGGACCCACTTCATCGTCTGGCGATGGAGCAACTGGAGGCCCTCGGTCTCGGCCGCCGGAAGCAGCGTGAACAGATCCACGTCCTCGTGGCCCAGCATGCGTCCGGTGGTCTCTTCGGGCGCATCCGACATCGGCGGGTAGTAATTCAGCCGGAAGCCGAAGTTCGTCGCGGTGAGGCGGCGGTCGTAGAGATGCCGGTCCTCGCCCAGGTACTCGAGCACGGCCCGCATGACGGGAAGGATCAGCGCCTCGTTCGCCAGCACGACCCGCCGGAAGAAGGGCTCCCAGCCGGCCGACGGCCAGTACGCCCCCTCCCGCCACGCGGGGTCTCCGGCGAGATCGAACGCCCGCCGGCAGAAGACCCACCCCTCGACCAGGTCGGGGTGGATCATCGTGGTTTCCCGCATCGGGAAGTACCCCTGGTTCACCGACCCCTGCCGCCGGGCGCGGAAGGAGAGCTTGCGCTCGAGCGGATGGCTCTCGAAGAAGCGCCGCGTCCGGCGGTGCGCCTCGGCGTAGAGCGCCGGATCCACGCCGTGACCGGTGAGGATGGCGAAGCCGGTGTCCTCGAGCGACTCGCCGAGTTCGCGGACGCCGCGGGCGCGCTCGGAAGCCACCGGCGAGTCGAGCAGCGACAGATCGCAAGGTCGGAGGACGAAGTCCTCGTCGAACGCCTCTTCGGCGTCCTCGGCCAGCCGATAGCGCTGGAGCTTGTCGACCTGCTCGTAGGCGCGGAGCTCCTGGTTGAACCGCGCCGGGTCGAACCCTGCGGACCCGGGAGCAGCGCTTCTCACGAACCGGCCGCCTGCATCTCCGCCGCGACCGCCTCCGCCTCCCGGAGGATGCGGAGGGTGTTGCCGCTCCAGAGCTGGCGGATCTGATCCTCGGTGTAGCCGCGCCGCACCAGCTCGACCGTCACGTTCAGGGTCTCGGAGGCGTCGTCCCAGCCGTCGACCCCGCCGCCGCCGTCGAAGTCGGACGAGATCCCCACGTGGTCGAGCCCCATGACCTCGACGGCGTGGTCGATGTGGTCCACGAAGTCCGACACGGTGACCGGGTAGCGGTCCGAGATCTCGCCGAGCCGGGCGCGCAGCGCCGCCTGGTCCTCCTCGGAGAGCGAGCCGAACCCGGCCCGCGACTCCAGCCCGAACTCCGCCAGCGCCGCCTCCGTCTCGGCCACCTTCTCGGGCGGATCCACCTTGACGAATCCCCGAAGCGCCACCGTCTGCATGACGCCGCCGTTCGCGGCGAGCGCCCGGAGCTGCTCGTCGTCCATGTTCCGGGTCACGTCGGCGAGCGCCTTCGTGCTCGAGTGGGAAGCGATCAGCGGGGCGCGGGACAACTCGGCCGCCTGCATCATCGTCTTCTTCGAGGTGTGGGAGACATCGACCAGCATTCCGAGCCGGTTCATTTCGGCGACGACCTCGCGGCCGAACTCGCTCAGCCCGCCGTGCTCCTCCTCCTCGTCCCCGAGGTCCGCCCGCGGGTTCGTGGAGTCGCCGATGTCGTTGTGGCCGTTGTGGGTGAGGGTGACGTAGCGGGCTCCGAGGTCCCGATACGTCTCGAGGAGCGAGAGATCCTTCCCGATCACGAATCCGTTCTCGATCCCGATCATCGCGACGAGCCGGCCCTCGGCGTGGATCGCCTCGAGCCCGTCCGCGGTGTCGGTGAAGCCGATCACGTCCGCGTGCCGTTCGGTGGCGCGGTGGATCGCCTCGAACTTCGTCATGGCCCCCTCTTTCGCCCGCTCATAGCCCTCCGGCGTGCGCTCGGTCTGGCCGTAGTAGACGATGAAGAATCCGGCGTCGAGGCCGCCTTCCTGCATCCGCGGGTAGTCCACCTGGAAGTCCTCGTTCACATTCCCGGGGTCCACTTCCTCCGTCATGTAGTTGAAGGGGATGTCGATGTGGGTGCAGAGCGTCAGGACCGCATCGTGGATCCGCCGGGCCTCCTCGAGGATCTCCGCCTCGGTCGGCTCGGCGGGTTCTTCGGGCGCCGGGGCCCCGCATCCGGCGAGCAGGAGCGAGGTGGCGGCGAGGGCAACGCCCGACGTCAGGGCGATTCGATTCGAAATGGACATGGGACCTCGGAGACGGTCGTGCCGGCCTCCGGGATGGCGCCGGCGAACTCACGATGGTACCAATCGGAAGGCGCCCGCCCCGGAAGGCCGGGGTGCGAGACAATGGGGCGGAGCGTGTTCCCCTGGACCTTCGCCGGGCGCGGCCCCGGCCGGATCCTCCTCGCGGGCCTCGCGCTGTCTCTCGGCGCGCCGGCCGCTTCGTCGGGCCAGACCCGCGGGGCCGCCGGGTATGAGGCGCGCGTTCAGCGCTACCGGAGCGGCGACTTCGTGGGGGCGATCCGGGACAGCATGGAGCTCTCCCAGGATGACCTCGAGGACGACGCCCGGGTCTACCTTCGCGGCTTCACCGGACGAAGCGCGAGCCAGGACCTGACGCTTCTGGCCGCCGCTCTCTTCCATCTCGACCTCGCCGGACCGGCGGGCGTCGATCCCGAAGACAACGAGGAGATCGCGCGGCGCTTCCTGGACCAGATCACCGAACCGCAGCGGGCCGAGTGGTTGCGGGAGACGCACCTGGGCCTTCTCGGATTCCATGCGACCCGTAGCCGGTGGCCGGACGCCGTCCGGGTGGCGATCGAGCTGGGCGAGCGGTTCGACGAGGACCGCACCGTCGCGCTGGCGGGCGCCTGGCTCGCCGAGGCGCTCGGGTGGGGCTACCACGACGAGCGCTTCCTCGACCAGGCGCAGTTCGTCTACGTCGGGCTGCTGACCCCGCCGGAAGGCGAGGCGCCGGCGCCGGACGACGAGGCGCCGGACCCGGTGGAGCTGCGGCTGCGCCTCGGGCACCTGACCCTGCGCGAGGGCAATCCGGAGAGCGCGCTGGAACTGCTCGAGGCGCCGGACGGCTATCCGAACGCCCTGTTCCGGTTCGTGGCGGGGGTCCTGCGGGGGGAGACGCTCCTCTGGCTCGGTCGGGCCCAGGAGGCGGAGCAGGCCTTCGCCGAAGCGCACGCCGTCCACTCCGGCTCGGTCTCGGCGGCGGCCGGACTGGCGGCCGCCCGCCAGATGCTCGGGGACAGCCCGGGCGCGGCGCAGACGGCCCGGCGCTTTCTCGCGGACACCGACGGCGAAGACGCCTGCGACGGTTCCTGCTCGGCGGCCTGACCGCACAGATGGAGCGGCTCGACCGGCTGCGGGCGCTCGTCCTGGTCCGAAGCCCATGATCCCGATCCTCGCGACGCTCGCCCTCGCCGCCGCCGCGCCCCCCCAGGTCCAGTTCCGGGTGACCACCCAGGAAGTCCTGGTCGACGTGGTCGTCACCCGGGACGGCCGCCCGGTGAGCGGGCTCACGGTGGAGGACTTCACGCTCCTCGACGACGGCGAGCAGCGGCCGGTGCGACTCGTGCCGCAGTCCGATCTGCCGCTCTCGATCCTGTTCCTCATGGACCAGAGCGCCAGCGTCACCGAGGAGCGGAGCCGGCTCCTCCGGGAAGCGGCCGCCCGGTTCGGGGCCCAGCTTGCGGAGCAGGACGAGTGCGCCCGCGCCCGCTTCGCCGAGAGCCTCGTCCTGGTCCGCGACTTCGGCGACTGCCGCACGCTCGACGAGGAGTCGCCTTCCGCCGAGGCGCTCAGCGGAGGCACGGCGCTGTGGGACGCGCTGGTCATCGCCTCCGCCCTCGTCGAGGGCGAAACCGGACGGCCGGTGATCGTCGTCTTCACCGATGGGCAGGACACCGCGAGCTGGACGCCGGAGGGCCTCCTCGAGGACGCGCTCCGCGGGCTGAACGCGCTGGTCTACGGCGTGATCCCGCCGGGGACCACCGGGACGGCCCGGACCCCCTACCGCTACCAGCGGTTCGACCCGTCGCCCCCCTCGGTCCTGCGACGGCAGCGGATCGGCATGCGGCGCATGAACCCGGCGGAGGCGCCGGACGCGCTCGAGGCGCTCCTCGAAGGGCCCCGCCGCAACATCCGCCCCCGGAGCGGGGCGAGGCCGCCGTCGGAGCTCCAGCTCCTCCGCCACGCCGCCGAAGGAAGCGGCGGACGCCTGGTCCGCGCCCAGGACGAGCGCCGGCTCTCCGCCGCCTACGCCGGGATCCTCGAGGAGATGCAGGCGCGGTACGTGCTGGCCTTCGAGCCGGATCCCGGGGAGCCGCCCGGGTGGCGTCGTCTCGAAGTGACGGTGGGGATGTCGGGCGTCGTCGTCCGGGCGCGGGCCGGGTACGTGCACCGGGCCCGGTGAGCCGCGAAGCCGGCAGAACCTCGCGCCGGCGGCGGATCCGTCGGGAACCGGCCGGCGCCCGACGCCCGAGCCTCCCGGAGGGCCGGAGCGGCGCGCCCGGCGCCCTGCTCATGGGCGCCCTCCTGCTGTCGGGTTTCGCCTCGCTCGTCTTCCAGATCGTCTGGGTCCGCCGGTTCGCCGTCGTGCTCGGAACGACGCATCTGGCGATCACCGTGGTCCTCGCGATGTTCCTCGGGGGACTGGGGCTCGGCGCGCTGCTCGCCGGACGCTCGGGCGGGTCGCTCGGGGCGGGACGGCTGGCCCGACGATTCCTGCTGCTCGAGGCGGGGACCGCGGCCTGCGCGCTCGCGCTTCCCTTCTACCTGGAGGCCACGCCGCCCCTGCTCCGGGCGGTCTCCGCCGCAACCGGCGCTCCGGGATGGACGCTCGCCGCGAACGCGCTGCTGGCGGCGGGCTTCCTCTTCCCGGCCGCGACCTTGATGGGAGCGACCCTCCCGACGGTGACCGCGCTCGCGCGCCGCGCGTCGAGCGGCGGCGAGGGCTCGGGAGAGGGACGCGCGGCGGGCCGGCTCTACGCCGCGAACACCGCCGGGGCGCTTCTCGGCAGCGTGGCGGCGGCCCGCTTTCTCGTCCCGGGACTCGGCCTCGCGGCGACCACACTGTGCGCGGCGGGGGCCAACCTGCTCGCCGGGAGCGCGGTCTTCGCCCGCTTCCGGAGTCGCGGCGCCGCCGAAGAAGCGCCCGCAGCCTTCCCGGCGCGGCGCCGCCCGATGGGCGGACGCCGGTTCGCGGCCGTCGCGGCGCTCTCCGGGTTCGCGGCGCTCGCCTCCGAGGTCGGCTGGGCGCGGCTGGCCTCGCTGCTGTTCGGACCCACGACCTACACCTTCGCATGCGTCGTGGGCGCGGTGATCCTCGGGGTCGCGGCCGGAAGCGCCGCCGGAACCCGGTTGCTGCGGGCGGGTCGCGATCCGGGGGCCTGGCTCGCCGCCGTCCAGGTCTTCGCGGCCGCGGCCTCGGCGGGGGCGGCCTGGATCGGGAGCCGCGCCGTCCTGCCGGTGGGCGGGCTCATCGCGCGACACGCCGGGGACCCCTCCCGGCTGCTCGACCTCCAGGTCCTGGCCGCCGCCCTCGTCCTCCTCCTTCCGGCGGCGGCGATGGGGGCGTCCTTCCCGCTGGCGGTGGCGGGGGCCGCCGGCGGAGGCGCCCCCGGACGCGCCACTGGCCGGATCTACGGGTGGACGGCGGCCGGCAACGTCGCCGGGGCGCTGGTCGCCGGGCTCGTCGTCGTTCCATGGCTGGGTCTCGAGGCGGCCCTCCTGACCGCGATGGGAGCGCACCTCGCGGCGGCGCTGACCGCCCGGCCGGCGAGTCGCGCCCTGCTCGCCGTCGCCGCCGCGGCGGGGATCGCCGTCTTCTCCGTCCGTTCGTGGGACTGGGAGGCGCTGTCCGGCGGCCTCTACAAGGCCGCGCCCCAGCTCGACGCGTCGCGCCACCGCGACTTCCTGCGGCGCGGTCGCCTCGTGTTCCTCGAGCAGGGCGCCGCCGCCACCGTCTCCGTCAAGGAAATCGCGGGAGAGCGTTCGCTCGCCATCGACGGGAAGGTCGACGCCACCGATGGCGCGGACATGCTGACCCAGAAGATGCTGGCGCATCTCCCGCTACTCCTCGCGCCGGAGCCCCGCTCCGTGCTGATCGTGGGCCACGGGAGCGGCGTGACCGCGGGCTCGGCGCTGCGGCATCCGGTCCGGCGGGTGACCGCGCTCGAGATCTCGCCCGAAGTCGCGGAGGCGTCGCGCCTCTTCGCGGCCGCGAACGGGTTCCCATGGGAGGACGACCGCTTCGAACTCGTCGAGACGGACGCGAGGAACCATCTGATGCTGGAGGATCGCGCGTTCGACGTGGTCATCTCGGAGCCGTCGAACCCGTGGATGAGCGGCGTGTCGCCACTCTTCACGGTGGAGTTCTTCGAGCTTGTCCGGTCCCGGCTGTCGGAGGGAGGGCTCTTCTGCCAGTGGATCCACCTCTACAACCTGAGCGAGGAGAGCCTGCGGACCGTCGTCGGCTCGTTCACCGATGTGTTCCAAGAGGCGGCGCTCTTCGCGCTCCACGACGGGGACGCGCTCCTGCTAGGGGCCCGGGGCCGAATGGAGGTCGCGTCACGGGCCGAGATCGGGGCCCGCATCGCTGCGCTCGACGGGGAACTCGACGCGTGGGGCATCCGCGACGCCGAGGCTTTCCGAGGTCTGCTGACCGCCGGGACGCCGGTGCTTTCGACCTGGGCGGCGGGCGCCGCGCGTCACACCGACGACCGTCCGGTGCTGGAGTTCGAGGCGCCGATGTCCATGCACGCCCTCACCGCGGCGGCGAACCGCCGGGCGCTCGAGGCGGTGGGGACCGGGACCATGGCGGGCGTCTTCGGGCCGCCTCCGCCGCCGGACCCGGCGCGGCTCACCGCCCGCGCCGAAGGGCTCCTGCTCGCCGCGAGCCCGGACTGGGCGTTCGAGCTGGCGGAGCGGGCGCTGGCGCTCGACCGGGGTTTCCGGGAGGCCGCGGAGACGCTCGTGCGGGCCGCCATCCGCAGCGGGCGCGCCGAGCCCGGGGAGGAGGCGCTGCTCCGGGCTCTTGCGGCGTCCAGCCCGCCGGACGCCGTCGGCCTGGCGGTCGAGCGGGCGCGCCTGCTCCACGCCGCCGGCGCCGCCGAGGGAGCGATCGCGGTCCTGGAGTCCGGGCCGGGAGAGCTCCGTCAGGACCGGGACGCGCTCCTGCTCGCCGCCGAAATCCAGATCGGGCGCGGGGAGCTCGACTCGGCCGAGGCGCTGATCCTCGCGGCGCTGGCCGCCGACCCGCTGGACGCGGTAGCCGCCGCCTGGCTCGCCGAGATCAGTCTCCGCCGGGGCGACCCGGAGCTCGCGGCTTCCCGCGCCGCGGCGATCCTCGGGGAACGCCCCGACACGGTCCGGGCGCTCCGGATCCGCGCGGTGGCGCTGGCGGAGGCCGGGGAAGTCACCCGGGCAAGGGCGGCGTTCGAGGAACTCCTGGAGCGCTCGCCGGAACCCGCGATCCACTGGGCGAACGCAGCCGCATTCGCCGCGGCCCAAGGCGATTCGCCGGAGGCCGTCCGGCTCTACCGGGAAGCGGTGGACCGCGACCCGGACAACCTGACGGCCTACCGCGGACTCGAGGCGGCCGCGACGCGCGCGGGCGACCGGGAGGCGCAGCGACGCGCTCGCGAGGTCCTGCGCGGGGCGGACTCCGCCGGCCGCCGGTAGCCGGTCCGGCCTAGTCCTCGGAGTAGAGCATCCCGGCGAGGTAGCCCGCCAGGCCCATCTCCACGAGCGTCCAGACGCCGCCCAGCATGCTGAAGTCCATCAGGCCCATGTTCGCCGCGCCGGCCATCGGGAGCAGCGTGTGGAGGATCCAGACGGTGACCCCGGCGCAGACCGCCGCCTTCGGGCCTGCTCCGAAGCGCGGGCGGCCGGCGGCATAGACCCAGGCGACCAGGATCCCCAGCACGAACGCGTAGACGACCCAGAAGGCGATCGAGCCCCCAGCGTCGGCCTCCATCGGCATGACGATCATGTTGAGGACGTACTCGCTGACGTTGATCAGGAGGCCGGCCACCAGCCCGCCCTTGATCACGCCGCTCAGGTTGATTCCGGCCATCTGCGTGTCTCCTTGTCGCATGACCGTCCCGTCACCGGGACGATCCACGGATGCCGGATGGTCTCACCACCCGCCGGTCGCCGGCAACCGGCGGCCGCCCGGACGGAGCTACCGCCCCGAGATGATCCGGAAGAGGTTCCGGACGGGGTCGTAGAACCGGTCCACGACCCTCTCCTTGAGCGGGATGATGGCGTTGTCGGTGATCGTGATGTGCTCGGGGCACACCTTGGTGCAGCACTTCGTGATGTTGCAGTAGCCGACGCCATGCGCCTTTCGCAGTTCGGGCACCCGGTCCTCGGTGTCGAGCGGATGCATCTCGAGGGCCGCGATGTGCGCGAAGAAGCGCGGACCGACGAACTCGTCGTGCTTGTGGGAGTCGCGCAGAACGTGACAGACGTCCTGGCAGAGGAAGCACTCGATGCACTTCCGGAACTCCTGGACGCGGTCCACGTCCCGCTGGTCCATCCGCCAGGTTCCGTCCTCGGCGTCCGGCGGCCGGGGCCTGAACTTCCGGATCGACTTCTTGACCTCGAAGTTCCAGCTCACATCGGTCACGAGGTCGCGGAGCGGCGGGAAGGCGCGCATCGGCTCGATCGTGACCGGCTGGTCCTCGGGCAGGTCGTTCATCCGGGTCATGCACATGAGCCGGGGGTTCCCGTTGACCTCGGCGCTGCAGGAGCCGCACTTCCCCGCCTTGCAGTTCCAGCGGACCGCGAGATCCCCCGCCGATTCGGCCTGGATCTGATGCACCGCGTCGAGGACGACCATCCCCTCGGTGATGTCGGTCGAGTACTCCTCGAACGAGCCCTCGCCGCCCGCTTCGGCGCGCCAGATGCGGAATGTCCTGCTCGCCATCAGCGGTTCTCCTCGATGATCTGCTGCAGCTCGGCGCGAGGCTCGATCACCGCCTCCTCGCTGACCTCCATGCCGCCGTCGCCGCCCTTGCGAACGACGAGCGTCCGCTTCCCCCACGCCTCGTCCTTGCCGGGATGGTCCTCGCGGAAGTGGGCGCCCCGGCTCTCCTTCCGCAGCGCCGCGGCGCGCGCCACCGCCTCGGAAACGAGGAGCAGGTTCGGGAGGTCGAGCGCGGTGTGCCAGCCGGGGTTGTAGGCCCGGTTGCCGCCGACCGCAGTCCGTTCGGCGCGCTCGCGGAGCGCGAGCACTCCGGCGAGGCCCTCCTCGAGCTCGCCCTGGTTCCGGACGATCCCCACCTTCGCCTGCATGAGGTCCTGGAGCTCGCTCTGGATCTGGTAGGCCCCGACGCCGGCGCCCTCCTGCGACTCCTGCCGCTCGAGCGGGGCGAGCGCGTCCCGTTGGGCGGCGGCCGCCTGTTCGGTTTCCGCCGAACCGGCATCGGGCCGCGGGTTCTCGCGGGCGAAGCGGGCGGCGTGCTCGCCGGCGCGCTTGCCGAACACGAGGAGGTCGGAGAGCGAGTTACCGCCGAGCCGGTTCGCGCCGTGGAGGCCCCCGGCGCACTCACCCGCCGCGAAGAGTCCCGGAACGCGGGACATCTGGGTCTCGCCATCAACGCGGACCCCGCCCATCACGTAGTGGGTCGTGGGGCCGACTTCCATCGGCTCCTTCGTGATGTCGATTCCCGCCAGCTCGCGGAACTGGTGGTGCATGCTGGGGAGCTTCCGGCGGATGTGGGCCTCGCTGTCCTTGAGCTTCTCGCGGATCCAGCCGATGTCGAGGAAGACGCCGCCGTGCGGGCTGCCGCGGCCCTCGCGGATCTCGCGGACGATGCAGCGCGCGACGTGGTCGCGGGTGAGGAGCTCGGGCGGGCGCCGCGCATCGCGGTCGCCCTGGGTGTAGCGCCAGCCTTCCTCTTCGTTGTCCGCCGTCTGCCCCTTGTAGAGGTCCGGGATGTCGTCGAACATGAACCGACGCCCCTCGCTGTTCCGCAGAACGCCGCCCTCGCCGCGGACCCCCTCGGTGACCAGGATGCCGCGGACGCTCGGCGGCCACACCATCCCGGTGGGGTGGAACTGGACGTACTCCATGTCGATCAGCTCGGCGCCGGCCTCGTAGCCGAGCGCGTGGCCATCACCGGTGTACTCCCAACTGTTCGAGGTGATCCGGTAGGCGCGGCCGATCCCGCCGGTGGCGAGCACGACCGCCCCGGCGCGGAAGAGACGGAAGCGGCCCTGCTCGCGCTCGTAGCCGAACGCTCCGATGACCCGCCCGCCGTCGGTGAGGAGCCGGGTCACGGTGCACTCCATGTGGACATCGATGCCCAGGTGGACGCCGTGGTCCTGGAGCGTCCGGATCATCTCGAGCCCGGTCCGGTCTCCCACATGGGCGAGGCGGGGGTACTTGTGTCCGCCGAAGTTGCGCTGGAGGATGCGGCGATCGGGGGTCCGGTCGAACACCGCGCCCCAGGCCTCCAGCTCGCGCACCCGCTCCGGAGCTTCCTTCGCGTGGAGCTCGGCCATCGTCGGGTTGTTCCCGTACTGGCCGCCCCGCATCGTGTCGGCGAAGTGGGTCTTCCAGTCGTCGCGCTCGTCCACGTTGGAGAGCGCGGCGGCGATCCCGCCCTCGGCCATCACGGTGTGCGCCTTGCCGAGGAGGGACTTCGTCACGAGCCCCACGGAAACCCCGGCGGCGGAGGCCTCGATCGCGGCGCGGAGGCCGGCGCCCCCCGCCCCGATCACGAGCACATCGTGCTCAACGGTCTGCATGCCGGATCCGGATCAGAGAATGCGCAGGTCGGTCCAGACGCCCATCGAGCAGAGCCGCACGTAGACATCCGAGAAAGCCACCCAGACGAGGCTGCACCACGCCCAGTTCATGTGCCGGACGTTGAACCAGCTCACGCACTCGTAGGCGCAGCGCCGCGCCGGACGCGCCGCCATGCGGTCCAGCACGCCGCCGACCAGGTGGCGGAGCGAGTGGCAGCCCAGCGTGTAACCGCCCAGCAGCACCACGTTCAGGGTGAGAACGAGGGTGCCGACCCCGATGCCGAAGACCTCGTTGCCGGTCGCCGGGTCCACGAACCACATCGCCTTCCAGGCGTCCCAGGCGAGGATGCAGAGGAAGCCGAGCGCCAGGTAGAGGAAGTAGCGGTGGATGTTCTGGAGGATGAGCGGAAACCGCAGCTCGCCGCCGTAGCCCTTCCAGGGCTTGCCGACCGTGCACGACGCCGGGTTCGCCACGAAGGCCTTGTAGTAGGCGCCCCGGTAGTAGTAGCAGGTCAGCCGGAAACCGGCGGGGGCGCCGAGGATCACCAGCGCCGGCGAGAACGGGAGAAAGTCCGGCCAGAAACCCGGCTTCGGTCCGAACCAGGCGTGGTGCGAATCGCCCCAGATGACGGGCGAGTACATCGGCGAGAGGTAGTTGCCGAGTTCGAAGTGGGCGTTCTGGAACGCCGCCCAGGTCGAATAGACGAGGAACGCCGTCAGCGCCGAAAGGGTCGCGAGCGGCGTGACCCACCACCAGTCGCGGCGTCGCGTCGCGCCAAAGCCCTGCTGTTCCGGAAGGACGCCGGCGACGGTTGGCACGGCGGTGGAGAATACATCAGCGGTTGCTGGCGCACCGGAAGCCGGTGTGGTCCCAGGCGGAGTCGGCGGGGGCCCGGTTTTCCCAGGCGAGCCGGTAGCCCTGACAGGAGTTTTCGGCGCACAGGAAGGAGCCGCCGCGGAGTGGACGGCTGCCCGGAGATCCGCCGTCCACCCATTCCCAGGCGTTCCCGGCCATGTCGAAGAGCCCGTAGCCATTCGGGGGGAAGCGCCCCGGCGGGGCGAGACCGGGGTAGCCGTCCTGCGGCGCCCCGGGGAACGGAAAGCGGCCGTCGAAGAGGTTCGCGAGCGGCGCGCCGGCGAAGGGCGCGCGGTCGCCCCAGGGGTAGACCGCGGCCTCGAGGCCGCCGCGGGCGGCGTGCTCCCACTCGCGCGCCGTCGGGAGGCGCCCTCCCGTTTCGGCGCAGAAGGCGGCGGCGTCGCTCCAGCTCACCTGGACCACCGGAGCCTCCGGCGGAGCGCCGGGCCCGCCCGTACCGCGCGGATGACGCCAATCGGCGCCGTCGCGCCGGATCCACCACGGCATGCCCGGGACCGACGCGGCGCTCTCAGAGCCGGCGCCCGGGGGCTGGAAGACGAGCGACCAGCCGATGCGCTCGGCGTCGGTGACCCATCCGGTCCGGTGGACGAAGCCGGCGAACCGGTCGGTCGTCACCTCGTGGCGGTCCAGCCGGAACGAGGCGATCCCGGGCCCGCCAGGAATGGGGACCGGATCCGGCCGGGAGCAGCCGGCGAGGAGGAGCGGCGCCGCGAGGACCACCAGGAGGGCGGGAGCAGCGGCGATGGGGCTGGAGGGGGACATCACCCACGCGGGCGCCCGACGCGGCGGCGCTCCACGGGGCGGGTTTAGACTCCGGAAGCGGTTGGGATGACGGGATCGGGGGGGATGCGGCGCATGCGACGAGGCTCGCCGGGAGGGGTCGCGACCGCGCTCCTGGCTCTCGCCGCGTGGACCCCGGCGGCGTGCAGCGGCGGCGCGCCGACCGGCGGGCACGACGACCCCTTCTTCGCCGCCCGGGAACTCATGGTGCGCAACGACATCGAAGGCCGCGGCCTCCGCGACCCCGAAGTCCTGGGGGCGATGCGGCGGGTCCCGCGGCATCTCTTCGTTTCCGAGTCGCTCCGGAGCCAGGCCTACAGCGACCGTCCGCTCCCGATCGGCGAGGGGCAGACGATCTCGCAGCCCTTCGTGGTGGCGCTCATGAGCTCGCTGGCCGGCATCGAGCCGGGGTTGCGGGTTCTGGAAATCGGGACCGGCTCCGGCTACCAGGCGGCGGTGCTCGCCGAGCTCGGGGCCGAGGTCTGGTCCATCGAACTGCTCCCGGCAATGGGAGCGCTCGCCGCCGCGAACCTGGCGGGCGCCGGATACGACGGCCTGCATCTCAGGGTGGGGGACGGCTATCTGGGCTGGCCGGAGGAGGCGCCGTTCGACCGGATCGTGATCACCGCAGCGCCGCCGGAGATCCCGCCGGCTCTGATCGAGCAGCTCGGCCGCGGGGGACGGCTCGTGGCCCCGGTGGGGGACGACCCGCGGAACCAGCGACTCGTGGTGGCCACCCGGAACGAGGACGGCGAAGTCGAGACGACGGACCACGGCGGCGTGGCGTTCGTACCGATGGTCCCCGGCGAAGAACGCCCCGACTGAACCGCTCAGGTCGATCCGTTTCCGGTTCCCGGCTCGACCGCCAGGTTGGCGCCGAGCGAGACCGCCAGCCCCGCGACGCGGTGCGCGAGGTCCGGGTCGTCAGGGGCGAACTGGCGGAGCAGGGGCGCCAGCCCGGCGAGCTTCATGCGCAGGACGCGTTCCCGCAGCTCGACCGGCTTCACGACCTCGATCCAGTCCCACCAGCCGATGACGTGGCGCGCCATGTCGTCAATGCCTCCCGCGGTGAAGCGGACCACGACGCTCCCGTCCTCCTCCCGGGTGAGCTCCTGGGAGGCGTGGAAGATCCACTTGTCCGCTCCGGGAGCGCTGGGATGGAAGCGCCACTCGACGTCCACCGGCGCCTCCTGGAACGTCCCGAAGAGCCGGGCCAGATAGCGGGAGAAATCGTCCTCGCCGAGCGAATGGGGTTCGTCGGAGAGCACCTCGAGGGTCCGGATCCGGTCCAGCCGGAACTGGAGAAAGTCGTCGCGTCCCTCCACCTCGGCCACCAGCCGGGGCGCGCCGCCGTAGAGGATCCCCACCGGGGACGCCGTGTGTTCCTTCGGCTCGTGGCCGGGACGCTGGTAGAGGAAGCGGACGCGGTGCTGGTGGAGGAGCGCGGCGCGCAAGTTCCGGTCGATGTCGAGGTCGATCCGGACGCGCGGGGTGGGGCGCGCTCCGATGCCCAGACTGAGCGCCAGCGCCTCGGCGTCGTTCATCAACCGCCCGCGAAGGTTCGCGTCGTTTCGCTGGGCGCCGCGTTCTTCCAGCGCTTCGCGCGCCAGGTCGTAGATGCGCTCCAGCCGTTCCGCGTCCCCGGTTCGCTGCTGGTCCTTCAGCAGGGTGATCGCCGACCGGACCGCGGCGAGCTCCTCGACGTTCGGTGGTCGACGCACGAAGCGTCGAAAGAAGCGGTCGCTCCGATCGATCCAGAACTCCAGCCGGCCCTCGCTGTTCCGCGCCTTGCGCAGATTGAGCACGCTGTCGAGCTCCCGGATCCAGCGGTGGGCGGTTCGCCGGGTGATCCCGTACCTGCTGGTCAGGTGTTCGTAGGTGACCCGGCGGGGCGAAAGGAACTCCTGGAACAGCCGGGCGGCGCGGTCGAGACTCGTCATGCGGGGTCCTCCGGCCCGGAAGGGGCGCAGTCGGACACATTCTGACCGCCGGGACGGGAACGCGGCAATGTGGGCGGCGTCAGGTGAGTAGCATCGTCCGGGTCCGGCGACGAGGAAGCCGACTCCCTCGAGACGTGATCCGCAACCATCCCCTGGTCCTGCTCGGCATGGGCGCCGTCCATCGGTCGCTGCTCCGCATCCTCGAGGAGAAGGAGGCGGGACTGACCGCCGCCGAGGGCTTCCGGTTCCCGATCGTCGCCTGCGCCGACCGGAGCGGCTTCTTTCGCGGTCCGGACGCGCCGGGAAGCCGGCTCACGCGGGAGGGGGCCCTCGCGGTGAAGGAGCGCGGCGGCCGGCTGGGGGAGCTCCCGGAGGCGGCGGCCGTCACGCTGGAGGAAGCGGTGGAGCTCGCGGGGCCCGACGGCATCCTGATGGACGCGGCCTCGATGGACATGGAGACCGGGGGCGCCGGCCTCGAAGCCGCCCGGGCGGCGCTCTCGCGGGGGGTCTCGGCGGTGTTCGCGAACAAGTCGGCGATGGCGCTGGCGTTCGACGAGTGCGAGGCTCTGGCCCGCCGGAGCGGGGCCGGTTTCGGCTGGAGCGCCACCGTCTGCGGCGGGTTGCCGGTGATCAACGCCGCCCGCCGGGAGCTGGTGGCGGCGCGCTTTCGCCGCGTTCAGGGTGTCTTCAACGCCACCAGCAACCTGGTGCTCGACACCGTCGCCGCCGGGCGGACGCTCGAGGAAGCCATCCAGGAGGCAAAGGACCGCGGCATCGCCGAGACCGACCCCACGAACGATCTGAACGGGACGGACACCGCCGCCAAGCTGGCGATCTTCACCCGGACGGTCCTCGGCCAGCCGGTCTCCTTCGGGGACATCCCCCGGGCCGGGGTGGAAGCGGCGGGCGAGCCTGCCGCCGGCGAGGTCATCCGCCTGCTCGGCGAAGCCACGCCCGACCCCGACGGGTCCTGGCGTCTCGAAGTCGCCCCCCGGGCCGTCCCGCGAGCCAGCTTCTTCGGTAGCATCGGCAGCCTCGACATGGCGGTCGAGTGGGAAACCGACCTCTTCGGCGTCCACCGGCTCGCCGCCACCGAGGGGGACGCCACCCCGACCGCCGCCGCGATGCTGCGCGACGCGGTCCACATCGCCCGCGGAATCCCCGCCGGGCCAACGCTCCGCACCGGAGCCGGGGAGAATCGATGAGCCAGGACGAGGTTTCGCGCCGCGAGGCGCTCACCGCCGGACTCGCCGGCGTCGGACTGGCCGCAGCCGGATCGGTGCTGGGAGCGGCCTGCGCCCCCGAAGGCGAGGCCCCCTCGGACGCCGCCGCGCCGGCCGGGGCCGGAACCCAGACCGGGCCCCGCGTCGTCGTGATCGGCGCCGGCGCCTTCGGCGGCTGGACCGCGCTCTGGCTCCAGCGGGGCGGCGCGCGGGTCACGCTGGTGGACGCGTGGGGGCCGGGGAACTCGCGCGCCAGTTCCGGCGGCGAGAGCCGGGTGATCCGGGCCAACTACGGGGCCAACGGGATCTACACCGACCTCGTCATCCGGTCGCTGGCTCTGTGGCGAGAGCACCAGGAGGAATGGGGGGACCGGATCTACACCCAGAACGGGATGATCTGGATGACCGGCGAACAGACCGAGCGCGCCCGGAGCGCCGTCCAGGTCTTCGAGGAGCGGGGCGTCGCGTTCGAGGAGATGGACGGACCGGAAGTCGCGCGCCGCTTCCCGGCGATCCGCCCCGACGGGATCGGCTACGCGCTCTACGAGGAGGATGCCGGCTTCCTGCTCGCGCGCCGGGGTTGCCAGCGGGTGCTCGAGACTTTCCTCGCCGCGGGCGGCGTCTACCGCCAGGCGCACGCAACGCCGGGGGCGATGGACGGCGGTGCGATGGGCGAGGTGCGGCTCGCCGACGGGGACCGTCTCGAGGCGGACCTCTTCGTGTTCGCCGGCGGGCCGTGGCTCGCCGAGCTCTTCCCCGGGTTCGACCCGCCGCTGGTGGCCCCGACGCGGCAGGAAGTCCTCTACTTCGGGACGCCCCCGGGGCGTTCCGACCTGACCGACGCCGAGCTCCCGGCGTGGATCCAGTCCGGTTCGGGCTTCTACGGGATCCCCGGGAACGAACACCGGGGGTTCAAGATCGCCGACGATCGTCGGGGGGCGTCCTTCGATCCGACGAACGGGGACCGGACCCCCTCGGAGAAGGCGATCCGCGAGGCGCGGGAGTTCGTGGAACACCGCTTCCCGGCGCTGGCGGGAGCGCCGCTCGTCGAGGCGCGCGTCTGCCAGTACGAGCAGAGCGCCGACGGGAACGTGATCGCGGACACCCATCCGGACGCGGACAACGCGTGGATTCTCGGCGGCGGCTCCGGCCACGGCTTCAAGTTCGGGCCGGCGCTCGGGGAGATGGTCGCCGCCCAGGTCCTGGGTCAGCGGGAGAAGGAGCCCTTCTTCTCGCTGGCGAGGTTCGCCACGGCCTGACCGGGGGGCCGGGTCCAACTCCGTCGGGAGAGCCGGACCCGGTGCGGGTCGGGGTGGCGGCGGCGCGCCGCCGCCACCCCTGGATCAGAGGATCAGAACTCGATCCGGACGCCGAGGCGGAAGACCCTCGGGTCGAGGATCGCCACGATCTCGTTGTAGCGGGAGCCCGAGATCGTGCGGTAGTTGAGCACCGTGGAGCTGTTCGTCAGGTTGAAGCCGTCGAACAGCACGGCCAGGTTGGCGCCCTGCGGCAAGCTGAACGACTTTTCGGCCCGCATGTCGAAGATCCCCACGTTCGGGGCGCGATCGGGATACCCGTTCGCCATGACGCGCTCGGTCCCGGCGTTCGGGAGCCGGACGCTGATCCGGCGACCGGTCTGGTAGCCGCTCTGGAGCTTGTAGGACGCGCTGACCCCGATGTCGTAGGGGAAGATGTAGCGGCCCACCAGCTTGTAGTTCCAGTAGGTCGTATCGATCGGCCCGAGGCGGAGCGACTGGTTGGCCCGCCACTCGTAGGTCGTGCCCTCGACGAAGTCGAACCGCGCGGCTGCGCGGACGCTCGTCGAGGAAGTCGTCCGCATATAGGCGTTCGCCCAGGTGTGCAGGAACGAGGTCAGGAACATCCAGCGGTCGGCGAAGCGGCGGTTCAGCGCGACCTCCACCGTGTGGTAGTTCCCGTCCGGATCCGGCAGACCGTAGGCGCCCGGGTTCACGTACATCCGGTTCTCCTCGACGCCCGGCTGCCGATCCATGAGCTGGATCAACTGGTCGTCGGAGGTCCCGGCGACGTTGTCCGGGCCTGAGTCCTCATAGGTGTAGGGGACGCTGTAGGCGAAGGCCCGGTTCAGGTCCACGATCCCGTAGCCGTTCCTCGAGTTCTTGTGGACGTAGGAGCCGCGGAACGAGAAGTTGTCGGCGAGCTGCTGCTCGAAGTGCGCCGACATCTCGTGTCCGTAGGCGTTCGTGAGGTTCGGGTCGACGGTCACGAAGCCGGCGCCGCCGAGCGTGCTCAGCTTGTCGCCCAGCTCCGGCGAGTCGGCGAGCCCACCGCTCGGACCGGGATCGACCAGCCCGTTCCCGTTCAGGTCGTTGAAGTCGTAGCGGAACGCCGCCTGGCCCACCGGGTTCTCGTCGTCCACGATCGTCGTGCTCGGGTTCCAGTAGAAGCGCCCGTAGAACAGCTTGAGCACCGTCTGGCCTTCACCGGTCAGATCGAAGGCGGCGCCGAGGCGGGGCCCGATGTTCGACATCGTGAGGACGTCGCGCTGCGAGACCTGGAGCGCCGGGAAGATGTCCGAGTGGGTGGGTGACATCTCCTGGTCCGGCCAGCCCATGACGTAGCGGTCGAAGCGGGCGCCGAGGTTCAGCGTCAGGCGGTTGTTGATCGTCCACGAGTCCTGGATGTAGGCCGCCGTCAGCAGGATGTCGTTCACCCCGGTGTTCGGGGTGTTGTAGATGTCCACTTCGGAGGGAACGCCCTCGCGATCCCGGTAGAAGATGTCCCCCGGCTGCATCCGCAGGAAGCTGCGGCGCTCCCGGTAGATCTCTGTCCCCAGCTTGATCGTGTGCTGGCCGCCCCAGTCGTCGGCGAACCAGGTCAGGTTGCCGGAGAGCTGTGGCTTCGTGACTCGCCGCAGGTGGTAGTAGTTGTTGGCGTTCGTCAGGTCGCCGGTGGTGAGCTCGGTCCTTCCGGCGGGAAGTCCCTCCACGCTCTCGGTCTGGGTCAACTGGTGGAAGAGCGGGAACTGGTTGATCCAGTGGCTGAGCTGCAGGTTCAGGAAGACCTGATCGGTGACTACGTTGGTGTACTCGAGCTTCATCGGCTTGTTGACCGAACTCTGGTACCAGGAAGCATCGAGCGGCACCGACGGCCCGAGGTTGCGTTCCGCCTGGAGCTTCGTCCGGCGGTTGAAGAAGCCGATGAGCTGGCTCGAGTCGGTGAGCTGGTAGGTCGCCTTCGCCGTCCAGTTCCCGAGCTGGGTCGTCGCCGGATCCGGGTTGCCGATCGTCAGCTTCTCCTGGTGATTCAGGCGGTAGCCGCCGTAGAACCAGGCCTTGCCGGGATAGATCGGACCTCCGATCCCGATGTTGATGTCGCTCTGGAGGGTGATCGGGTTGCCCGCCTCGAGGCCGCTCCCTCCGGCCTTGTAGGGCCCCTGGGTCCCGCCGCCGGTCCGGAGCGCGTCCGGCACGTTGTCGCCGACGGTGGCGTCGTTCTCGAAGTCGACGTAGATGTCGCCGGTGAAGCGGTCGCCGCCGGACTTGACCGTGAGGTTGAAGAACGCCCCGAGCCCGTGGGTCTCGCCCATGTTCCCCGAGCCGCCGAGCTGGAAGTCCTCGAAGCTGCCGTAGTCGAAGTAACCGGCGTTCCCCGAGGTCGTCTCGGTGACGTTGATGCCCTCGAGGAGCGTCCGGTGCTGGTCACCGAAGCCGAACGCCTGGAAACCGGTCTGGGTGCCGGTGTGAGAACCGCCAACGTCGTACCCCTCCATCTGGAAGCCGGGCGCCTGCGCCATCGCGGCCCAGATGTCCCGCGCGTTCGGGATGTCCTCGAGGAGCTCCTCGGTGAAGTTCACGCCGGTGGCGGTCGTCTTGACATCCACCACCGGGGCCTCGCCGGTGATCGTGATGACCTCCTCGAGTCCGCCGACCTCGAGGGTGGCGTTCACCGTGAGCGTCGTGTTCAGCGTCATCCGGATGTCCTCGCGGACCACCGAGCGGAAGCCCGAGAGCGCGAACGTCACGGTGTAGACGCCGGTGGGGAGCGCCGGAAACGCGTAGGTCCCCTGGCTCCCGGTCACGACCGTCTGGTCCTGGATCAGCGCGGTGCTCGACGCCGTCACCGACGCTCCGGGAATGACCGCCCCGGTTGCGTCGCTCACCGTGCCGACGAGCCGGCCCCGCAACTCCTGCGCGCCGGCGGGCGCGGCAAGCGCCACCGCAATCCCGAGGATCGCGAGCCTGGTAAATCGTCTGCGCATCAGTCACCTCCCGGGGACACGAAGAAAACCGAGTATAGGGACCCGCCGGAAGGGCATTCAAACGCGGCCCGGCCGGGCGCGACCCCCGGGTTCCGGGCTGCCCGCCGACCCACCATCGGGGCGCCGGACGCGTGCTACGTTCGCTTCGCCGTGAGCCACCTGCAGAGCTTCCGCGTGATCCACTACCGGGGTCTCGACGGGCTGGGGCTCCCGCGCATGGCGCCGCGCGTCAACCTGATCACCGGCCGGAACGGCGCGGGCAAGACCGCGTTGCTTGAAGCGCTCTGGCTCTTCCACGGAAGGTTCAACCCGGCTCTCGTCTGGAATCAGAATGTTCGGAGGAGCCCCGAAGTTCCTCTCGACCCGGTGAAGGCGCTGGCCGCGAACGGGATCGAACTCGAGGGCGAAGAGGGTGGGCAGCTCTGCAGCTACCGCCTCGAGTTCGTTCCGTCCAGGAGCGCGGAAGCCCGGGATCACGGCTCACCGCAGAACGGCGCCCCGGCCGGAAACGGATCGGAAGAGGCTGCGACCAGTGTCCAGGGGCGGCTCCGGGTCTGGCGCGACGGTGAGGAACTCGGCGTACAGCAGGGGTTCGAGGTCCAGCCGACTCTCGGGGGGCCGGTAATGCACCCCGCCGCCTCCTCGCGGGCCGGAAGGGCTCCGGGCGTGATCGAAGGGGGACTGCAGAATCCCCTCTCGCTGAGCGACGAACTCCTGAAGCGCTACTCCGAGGTCGTCCGTTCGCGGCGCAAGGCGGAACTCCTCGATGTCCTTTCGGCGCTGGATGCCGACCTCGTGGAGATCGAGATCCTCAAGGACGAGGCGGGGGACCGCGTGTGGGCGACAACGGCCGATGGGAGCTTCAGGCCGCTGAACGACCTGGGTGGCGGGATGGTCCGACTGTTCCGGCTCGCCGCGAGCATCGCGGGCGCGCGCGGCGGCGTCCTCGTGGTGGACGAGATCGAGAATGGCCTCCACTACTCGGTCCTCACCGGGTTCTGGCGGCGGCTGCAGCGGATGGCGAGCGCGGCTGACGTGCAGGTGTTCGCCGCGACCCACAGCCACGAATGCATCGACGCGGCCATCACCTCGTTCGGTGAGGAGTCCGAGGACCTCGCGGTTCATGGGCTCTATCGCGAGCACGGCGCCGGGCCGGTCGCCGCCACGTTCCACACCGGCTCGAACCTGGCGGCGGCGCGCGACCTGGATTTCGAGCTGCGGTAGCTCGTGACGGGACCCCGGGAACGCATCGGGGTTCGGCAAAACCGGGTGCGGTGGAGGCGGCGGCAAGCGCCATCCGAAAGGACAGGCGCCGTGGCCTCGCAACAGAGCCGCCCTGTTCGTTTATTTCAACTTTACCCTCCTGATTGAAATAGCGACATCCGTTATTTCAACAATCGCCCCACGCAGCAAGGCCGACGGACCCGTCTCTCCGGCGTATCGTCAGTATTCCAATATCGGCTATATTTCTGAAATAACGGCTTCCCTTATTTCAATGCTTACCCTTCTGGCTCGACGTATTTCAGAGTCACCCCGGAATTGACATAAGCCGAAGCGCTATTTCAAACCCCGACGCAGGATCGCGACGCATGCGACGAACGACCGGCGCCTACCGGGTCATCTCCACGATCGGGGAAGAAGTCCGCGCCTTTGTCCCGGCGCCCTTGCCCCCTCGACCGCCGCTCAGCCTGGACGGCCCGCTCCTGCGGACGCTCGAGAGCGCGAACCTTGCCCTCGGACGCCTGGACGGCATCTCGGCGCTTCTCCCGGATCCGGCCCTCCTGTACGCCTACGTACGCCGGGAAGCCGTCCTCTCGTCACAGATCGAGGGGATCCAGTCCTCGTTGTCCAACCTCCTCCTCTTCGAACTGGAGGAGGCGCCGGGAGCGCCCCTCGACGATGTTCGCGAGGTCTCGAACCACGTAGCGGCCCTCGAACACGGCCTCCGGCGCCTGGGGGAGGGTTTTCCCCTCTCGAACCGCCTGATCCGGGAAATCCACGGTGTCCTGCTTGCGGATGGCCGGGGCGGCGACAAGAACCCCGGCGAATTTCGCCGCTCGCAGAACTGGATCGGTGGGACGCGACCCGGCAACGCCCACTTCGTCCCGCCGCCGCCGGAGGACATGCCCGACTGCCTGACGGCGTGGGAACGGTTCCTTCACGACGAGGCGGATGGGCTGCCGATCCTGGTTCGCGCCGGTCTCGCCCACGCGCAGTTCGAGACGATCCACCCGTTCCTGGACGGGAACGGCAGGGTTGGTCGGCTGCTCGTCACGCTCCTTCTGTGTCAGGCCGGCGTCCTCCGGCAGCCCCTTCTCTATCTCAGCCTCTACCTCAAGGAGCATCGCGCGACCTACTACGAACAGCTCGACGACATCCGGCGGATCGGCGACTGGGAGGCGTGGATCCTGTTCTTCCTGGAGGGTGTGCATCAGGTCGCAGAACACGCCGTCGCCACCGCGGACCGCCTCTCCGGGATGTTCCAGCGCGACCGGGACCGGCTGTCACGGTTGGCGGGCCGCCGGGCAGGTTCGGCGATTCGCCTTCACGAGGCGCTGAAGGAGCGTCCGATCCTCTCCGTCAGGGCCGCGCGCGCGAGGACCCGCCTGTCCTACGGGACGGCGAACTCGGCGATGAGCACTCTCGTGCGGCACGGGATCGCCCGCGAGGTCACGGGCCAGCGCCGGAACCGCCTGTTCGTCTACGACGCCTACCTCGCCGAGCTCGACGAGGGAGCCGGGAGGTCGACCCGGACGGCGTAGCGATCGGAGTCCGGGACCAGCGCACCGCTCCCCCAACCGCCTCCCGGCCCGTGCGGAAGGTTCAGGTTCGACGGCGCCGGCCACAGGAAGCCAACCGCCCCGGCCCACCTCCGCTTCTTGCGCTCGGTCAATGAGAGATCCGGCTCGGGCGACCAAGGATCCGGAGCCCTCGCGTAGCGACCGACCGGGGTTGGCGCGAGCACTCCCGCGACCGCCGTTCTGCTTCACAGGTACTTCCGCGAGAGCGCCCGAAAGCGACCGTCGTCCCGCTGGGCCGGCCGGAAGCGGCCTCGCCAGCGGGTCGCGAACGAGACGGTCGGCTCGTTCACGATCTCTCGGAGAGCCGCTTCCACCAGGGAGGACAGGGACAGCCCGCGAACGCGGGCGGATCGCCTGGCGCGGTGAAGGAGATCGGCGTCGAGGGTGAGCGTCAGTTTCGCCTTCATCGCGGAGACCCGGGAGGGTAGGTCGTAGCCCCGAAGTGATCCAGCACCTCCGAGGGCGTGGCGCCCGGGACGACTGATTCCCGCCCGGGGCGCCACATGGCCGCGCTGGCCCCGGCGCCGCGCTACGGCGTCTTGACGATCCGGCCGGCGCGCATCACGAACCTCACGTCCTCCATGACGCGGATGTCCTCAAGCGGATTCCCTTCCACCGCGATCACGTCGGCCGCGAATCCGTCGGTGATCCGGCCAATCTCGTCCTCGAGACCGAGCGTCCTCGCCGCGACGGTCATGGCCGAACGCAGCGCGTCCGTCGGGCTCAGCCCGATCCCCACCATGACGGCGAATTCCCGCGCCGCCGTCCCATGCGGGAAGATCGTGTCCGAGCCGAACGCCACCGGGACACCCGCGGAGAATGCGGCCCCGATCCGCCGGTCGCGCTCCTCGATCAGCTCCCGCGCCTTCTGGATGCTCTCGCGGGGGAAGCCGATCGCCTCGCCCTCCTCGAGAATGTAGTTCATGACGTAGAGGGTGGGCACCATCGGGACGCCGCGCTCGATGAAGAGCCGGATCCCTTCCTCGTCCACCAGGGTGGCGTGCTCCACCGAGTCCACGCCCGCCCGGAGCGCGGTGTTGATCCCGGCGGCCCCGTGGGCGTGAACGGTGATCTTCTTCTGATGGCGGTGGACCTCCTCCACCGCGGCGCGCACCTCCTCCTCGGTGTAGGTGCTGACGTTCGGGTTGTCGCCGGCGGACATCACCCCGCCGGTCATCATGAGCTTGATCCAGTCTGCGCCGAATTTGAACTCCCGCCGGATCTCGAGTCGCAGGCCCTCGGGGCCGTCGGCGATCCGCGTCGGCGTCTCGATATGGAGGTCGGACATCAGGTTGTTGAAGTCCCCGTGCCCCCCGGTCGCCGAGATCGCGTGCGGCGCGACGAGCAGCCGGGGACCGATGTGGTCGCCGCGGGCGATCGCGTTCCGGAGGTCGACAGTGGCGTAATAGCCGTCGAATTCCCCCGGGCTGCGGAGCGTCGTGAACCCCGCCTGGAGCATCTCCTGCGCGTTCTTCAGGGCGTCGAGCGCCCGGGCGGCGCTCGAACGGTTCATGTCGAGGGCAGTCAGCGTGTCGGGGTTGATCGTGAGGTGGGCGTGGAGGTCGATGAGCCCGGGTAGACAGGTCAGACCGGAGAGGTCCACGACCTCCCCGCCGGACCCGCCCGCAGGTTCCACCGCGGTGATCCGGCCGCCCGCCACCACCACATCCGCGGCGCCCCCGGCGCTTTCGCCGTCGAAGAGCGCGCCGCACCGGAGGCGCGTCTCCTGCGCCGCCGCCGGGGCTGCGACGAGCGCCGCCGCCGCCGCGAGGATCGCCGGAAAGGGAACGGGGATGCGTTTCATTCCGCCTCCGCCATGCTGCAGCGGCGGGGGTCGCCGCAGCCGCGACGGTCGCCGTCCGCATCGAGGTGGATCCCCTCGAAGGATCCGTGATGCCAGTTCCAGGGGTTCACGACGTCGAAGCGGATCCCGCGGGCCGCCACCGCCTCGCGGACCGCCTCCGGGAAGTCGGCCTCGATCAGCACGGCCCCGGGAGTCGTGAGGGATGGCCCTCCGAAGCGGGGCCGGTTCACCGATTCGCCCACCGGAACCCCGAATTGCAGAACGTTCAGGCTGTTCTGCAGGCAGTTCTGGAGCAGGCTCACGCTCGGCGAGCCGGAGGCCATGACCGGGCGGTCGTCGCGGAAGATGATGTTGGGCGCGACGTAGGCCGAGATCCGGTGGCCGGGACGCGGCATGACGCGGAGGAAGTGGGCCCCCGCGGCGCAGATGCTGACCCCTTCGGCGAACAGGCCGTTGCTCCAGGGATAGGACATGCAGGAGTGGAGGATGGTGGCCACGTTCCCGTCGGCGTCGACCACGGTGACGTGGTTGCTTCCGGCGGGAGGCGGCGGCTCGCCCGCCGGCGCCACCGGATGGCCCATCTGGAGGAGGTCGAACCGCATCCGCGCGTAGTCCTTCGAGAGGATCGTCTCGAGCGGCAGCGGGTGGCTCTCCGGATCGTTCTGGCGACCCCCCTCGGAATAGACGAGGTGGCTCACCCGGACCATCTGGAGCAGGCTCTCGGCCGACTCCGTCGGAGGGCCGAGCCGTTCCAGATCGAGGAACTCCAGCATGTGGAGCATCTCGATCAGGTGCGTGCCCCCATTGTCGGGGGGCGGCGACCCGGCGATCTTCAGGCCGCGGTAGTCGCCCCACGCCGGCTCCTGCCAGCGAGGTTCCCAGCGGGCGAAGTCGTCGGGGGTCAGGACGCCTCCGGCGGCCTGGACCACATCGCACACCCGGCGCGCGAAGTCGCCCCGGTAGAAGTAGTCGTTCCCCTCTTCGGCGAGCCGCTCGAGCGTGTCGGCGGCCCGCTTCTGGTAGAGCATCGCGCCGGGACGCGGCACGGCGCCCCCGTCGAAGAAGATCTCCCGGCCGGCGGCGGTCCTCCCGATCTTCTCCGACTGGATGAAGATCTCGCCCCACAGGAAGGGGTGGGTCTCGAACCCGTCGCGGGCGTAGGCGATCGCTCCGGCCATCAGATCCTTGCGGGGAAGGCTCCCGTGGCGATCGTGCGCCGCCTCGAAGCCGCCCCACCAGCCCGGGACCGCCACCCCGCGTCCGGTGGCGAGGTCGTGCGCCCCGAAACCGGGCAGCGGCGCCATCGGGGTGTTCACGTTCCCGTTGACGTAGGTCGTCTCGCCGGTTGCGGCGTCGTGGTAGAGCTGCGACAGGCACCCGGTGATCGTCGTCATGTGCGGCTCGACCACCGTCTGGGTGATCGAGGCGGCGAGCGCCGCGTCGCAGGCGTTTCCGCCGCGGCGGAGCACCTCGACCGCCTCGCGGGTGGCGAGCGGGTGCGAGGTGATCGCCATCCCGCCCCGACCTTCGGCGGGAGACTTCCGGCCGAAGTGGGCCAGATCGATCAGACGGCGCCGCTCGGCGGCGTCGGGGAGCGTCGCGGCCCCGGCGGCGGTCCGCGGCGTGGCGAAGGCCGCCCCGGCGAGACCGGCGCCGGCGCTCTGGAGAAAGCGGCGGCGGGTGGGAGACGTTGCCATCGGGGAACCTCCGGGGAAGCGAAGCTACCAGACGGTCGCGGATCCGGGCGCCGGGATGCGGCTGCGCCCGTCGGTAGACTGCCCACCGCCCGAAAGGCGGCCCCCCCTTGACGATCAACACCCAGAGCATCGGAGACCGGGTCCGAAGGCGCGAGGACCCCCGGCTGGTCACCGGAGCGGCGCACTACACCGCGGACATCGATCTTCCCGGAGCGCTCCATCTGGCGCTGGTGCGCAGTCCCTATCCCCACGCCGAAATCGTCGGGATCGAAACCGCGGACGCGGCGGCCATGCCGGGCGTGCGCGGGGTCTTCACCGGCGCCGACATCCTCCCGACGCTGAAGTCACCGTTCCCGGTCGCGAGATCGCCGCAGGGCGGGGCGTTCGAGTGGCTGCACCTGCCCGGCTCGGGCCCGATCGCCGAGGACCGGGTGCGGATGGTCGGGGACCCGGTGGCCGTCGTGGTGGCGGAGACCGCGCGGCAGGCGGTCGATGCCGCGGCCGCCGTGTGGGTCGACTACAACGCGCGGACCGGCGCGGGAGACTGCGAGGCGGCGCTCGCCGCCGACGCGGAACGCCTCTTCGCCGGCGTCCCCGGCAACCGGGCCTTTCGCTGGGAGCTGCCCCCGGCGCGCGAGCCGGACCCGGCGCCGGTCGAGGTCGTCCAGGACTTCCGGATCCAGCGGCTCATTCCGATGGCGATGGAGCCCCGGGCGGTGGCGGCTCAGCCCGACGGAGAACGGGTCACGCTCTGGACCTCGACGCAGTCGGCGCACCGGGTCAAGGCGAGCGTGGCGAAGATCCTCGGGATCGACGCGGAGCGGATCCGGTGCGTCGCACCCGAGGTCGGGGGCGGCTTCGGCGCGAAGGCCAACCTCTATCCGGAGGAGGTCCTCGTCCCCTGGGTCGCGCTGCGGTTCGGCGTCCCGGCTCGCTGGACGGCGACCCGCACCGAGGACTTCCAGACCACCAGCCACGGGCGGAACCTCTTCGCCCGCGTTGCGGTGCGCGCCGGAGAGGACGGCCGCATCCGCCACTGCGATGTGGACATGCGCTTCGACTGCGGCGCGTGGTTCAGCCGCCCGGGGCCGACGACCCCCTCGCTGACCGGGGCCATGATCGTCGGCCCCTACGACATCGCCACCGCGTCCGCCCGCGCCGACGGCGCATTCACCACCACCGCGCCGAACGAGCCCTACCGGGGCTCCGGACGCCCGGAGGCAACCTACCTGATCGAGCGCACGCTCGACGTCCTCGCCGGACGGCTGGGGCTCGACCCGGCGGAGATCCGCCGCCGGAACCTGATCCCGGAAGACCGGTTCCCCTACCAGACGGCCACCGGGCTCACCTACGACACCGGCGCCTACCACCGGGCGCTCGACCTCGCGCTGGAGGCGGGGGACTACGCCGGTCTGCGCGCCGAGCAGGCGCGCCGCCTCAAAGAAGGCGGCCCGCCGCTCGGGATCGGACTCGCCTGCTACGTGGAGATCTGCGGGTTCGGTCCCTGGGAGGCCGGAGGAGTCACCGTGGAGGCTGATGGATCGGTCACGGTCCGCAGCGGCACGTCACCCCACGGACAGGGTCACGAAACCGCGTGGGCGCAGATCGTGGCCGACCAGTTGGGGGTCTCCGCCGAAGACGTCACCGTGCTCCACGGGGACACCGACGAGTGCCCGCGCGGGATCGGCACCTTCGGGAGCCGGAGCGCCCCGGTGGGCGGCTCGGCGGTGTTCGCGAACGCCGCCACGGTGCGCGAACGGGCCCGCGAGCTCGCGGCGCAACTGCTCGAGGCCGCGCCCGAGGACCTCCGGTTCGAGGCTGGGCGTTACTTCGTCGCCGGCTCCCCGGCCCGCGCTGTGGGCTGGGAGGAACTCGCCGCCTACGCCGCTTCGGACGACTCCCCGGAGGATGCGGCCGACGCGCTCACCGCGGACACCGACTTCCGCCCGCCGTCCGACACGTTCCCCTTCGGCTCCCACCTGTGCGCCGTCGAGCTCGACCCGGACACCGGCGCCATCCGGATCCTCCGCTACATCTCGGTGGACGACTGCGGCCGGGTGATCAACCCGCTGCTCGCCGAGGGGCAGGTCCACGGGGGGCTCGCCCAGGGCATCTCGCAGGCGCTCTTCGAGGACGCGGTCTACGACGCGGAGGGCAACCTGCTCACCGGGAGCCTTCTCGAATACGCCGTTCCCCGCGCCGACATGCTGCCCGGCTATGAGCTCCACCGCACGGTCACCCCGACGCCGGTGAACCCTCTGGGCGCGAAGGGCATCGGGGAAGCGGCGACGATCGGGTCCACCCCCGCGGTCACGAACGCGGTCCTCGACGCGCTGCGCCCCTTCGGGGTCGAGCATCTCGACACCCCGCTCACGCCGGAGAAGATCTGGCGCACGATGCGCGAGGGGCCTGGCCAGTCCTGACAGCGGCGCCGCACAATGGGCGCGATGGAGGTTCTTCCATGACCTGTTCTTCCTCCCGGGCCCGGCGCGTGTCCGTCATCGCGGCCGCGGCGTCGGTCGTGATCTGGGCCGCAGCGGCCCGCTCTTCCACCTCGGGAACGCCTCCCGATGTCGCCTCGCTCCAGACCACCTTCGAGTCCTCGGTCGCGGCGCTGAACTCGGGGAACCTCGACGCATTCCTCGACACGGTCCACGAGGAAGCGCTCTCGTTCTACGCCTGCGGGCCGACCTCCGGCAAGCAGGGACGGGAGGCCTGCGCCATCGACTGGGGCCTCTTCTTCAACAACACGACCGGCGCCGAGTTCCGGACGAGCAACGAGCAGTACCGGATCATCGGGGGAACCGGGATCGCCTATGGCGAGTACGAGCTCTCCGTCCTTTACGACGGGAAGGAGCGGATGACCGTCCACGAGGGCCGCTACACGATGACCTACATCCACTCCGGCGACCGCTGGCGGATCATCATGCAGCACAACACCCCGGCGGGAGACGACCCGCAGCCGGTGCGGAACCTGCGGAGGTAGCCCGGGCGGAGAATCAGCCCGTCGGCTCGCGTGGCGGGTGAACCCGCCCGTCGCGCACCACCAGCCGGACCTCCCCGAGGGCCCGGACATCCTGGCCGGGATCTCCGCCAACGACGACCAGATCGGCGGCGTACCCGGGGGCGAGCGTCCCGATCTCGTCGGACATTCCGAGCGATTCCGCCGCCAGCGAGGTGAGGGCCACGATCAGGTCCTCCGGCGGCTGGCCCCCCTGCTCCACCCGGGCGAACGCCTCGCGGATGTTCTGGCCGTGGGCGCCCGCGACCGCGTCCGTCCCGAAGACGACCCGCAGCCCCGGGGTGGCGAGGGCCTTCCGGAAGACCTCCATCCGTCCCTCGATGTTCGACTCCATCAGCGCGAATCCCTCCTCGGTGTAGTTGCCGATCCCGAGGTAGCGCTCCTTCTGTTCGAGGTAGTTCGCGACGATCAGGTAGGTGTTCGGGTCGAAGAACAGGCCCTTCCCGGCGAGCAGGTCGAGAGTGGCCTGGTCGAGCAGCGAACCGTGCTCGATCGTGGTGCAGCCGGCCTCCGCCGCCCGGCTCGCGCTCACCGGCCCGTGGGCGTGCACGAGCGTCCGGAGGCCGAGCTCGCTCGCCGCGCCGCAGGCGGCGTCGAGCTGTTCCTGGGTCAGCGTCGGAGCGCCCCCGTCGCGGCTGCTGGCGGAGGCGAAGATCTTGATCGCGTCGGCCCCCGCCTCCGCCATCCGGCGAACCTCGGCGTCCATCGCCTCCGGGCCTCCGGTGCGATCCGAGAGCGAGCCGAGCGAGGTGATGATCCGGGGGCCGGGAACGACGCCGCGCGCCACCGCGTCGCGCACCGGCCCGTCGACCGGGCTCCCGAGGCTCTGGACCGTGGTGAACCCGGCCTCCAGCATCCGAACGCCGTTCTCGACCGCGTGGAGCGCGCTCTCTTCCGGGGGCGCGCCCCGCGCGAGGCGTCCGTCCTCCCCGAAGTGCCAGTCGAGGTGGATGTGGGTGTCGATGAAGCCCGGCAGGATCGAAGCGCCGGGGAAGTCGAGTCGTCGGCCGCCGGTCGGAAGGTCCTTCGCTGGCGCCACCGCTTCGATCCGGCCGTCGCGCACCGCGACGCCGTAGCCCTCGAAGACCTCGCCACGACCGTCGAACACCCGGTCCGCGGTGATGACGAGAACGTCGGGGCCCGCTTCGGTCGCTTCCTGCGGAGCCTCCGGCGACACGCCTCCGCAGCCGGCGGACCAGACCGCGAGCGCCGCTCCCGCCAGGCGGAGCCCCGCGGTCTCCGCTCTTCGCCTCGCGCCGATCGTCATGCGCGGAGTATCCCGCTTCGGGCGGAGTCCGTGGATTCCTGCGTTGTAATCGTGTGATTCCTACGATGCTATCGTAGGATTTGACCAATGTGGATTCCGCGGCGGATCGAACCGCTGCTTCGGGAACGGGTGGCCACCCGCCCGGTGGTCCTGCTGACCGGAGCGCGACAGACCGGCAAGACCAGCCTGGTGCGGCGGCTGTTCCCCGACCACGACTTCGTCACGCTGGACCTGCCGAGCGAGGCGGAACAGGCGGAGCGGGACCCGGCCAGCTTCCTGGCGCGGCGCCCGCCGCCGCTCATCGTGGACGAGGTCCAGTACGCCCCCGGGCTGTTCCGTCATCTCAAGGTCGCGGTGGACCGGGACCGGTCGAGTTGCGGTCGCTTCATCCTCACCGGGTCGCAACCGCTGCGGCTCATGGCGTCAGGCGCCGACGCGCTCGCCGGCCGGGTGGACATCGTGGAGCTGGAGCCGCTCTCGTTCGCCGAGGCGAAGGCCGCCCGGCCCGAACTCACGCCCGAGGACTTCCTCGTGCGCGGCGGCTTTCCCGAGCTCCATGCCAACCCCCGGATCGAGTCGCGCGGTTTCCTGCAGTCGTACGTCGCGACCTACCTGGAGCGGGATCTGCGGCAGCTCCTCCGGGTCGCGCGGCTACGGGACCACGAGCGTTTCCTGCGGGCGCTCGCACTGCGCTCGGCCCAGCTTCTGAACCGGGCCGACCTGGCGCGCGACGTGGGGATCAGCGGTTCGACCGCCGGGGCGTGGCTGTCGGTTCTCGAGGCGTCCCACCAGACCGCGCTTCTCGAGCCGTGGTTCGGCAACCCGACGAGTTCGCTGGTGAAGCGGGCGAAGATCTTCCTTCGCGATGCCGGGCTGACCGCGTTCCTTTGCGGGATCCACACCGTCGATGCGCTGACGGCGTCGCCGCTGGCGGGCGCCCTCTGGGAGACCCTGGTGTGCTCGGAGATCCGACGCGGCCAACTGAACCGGAGCGGGGGGTGGAACCTCCACTTCTACCGGGACCGGGCGGGAGAAGCGGACTTCCTCGTCCACCAGGCGGGCCGCTTCCATCTCGGGGACGCGAAGTGGACCGAACTCCCCGGACCCCGGGACGCCCGCGCCCTGCGGAAGGTGGCGGCGCGACTTCCCGAGGGGAGCGTCGCGAGTCAGACGCTGTTCTGCCGCGCCCCGAATGCGTTTCCCATTGACGAACACGTGGCGGTGGTTCCGCTCGGGGAGATCGCCTTCCCGCCCTGAGTCAGACCTCGCGGAAACGCGGCTCAGCCGGGCGGCGCGGTCAGGTCGGCGCCCCGGCTTCGAGCCCCCAGCGCTCCCAGCCGGGGGCCGGGCCGCGGGCGAAGAGCTCGATGCGGGGCTGGTGCGGGAACATCGCCTCGATCCGGCGGCGGACCTCCTCCGGTTTCGTGGAGTGGGGGCCGCGTCCCTCACGCACCAGTTGGCGCACGTTCCTCGCGCCGCGGGGCGTCGGGATCCGCCCCCGGCGGAAGACGAGGCAGAGCTCGCACTGGCTCAGCGTGTAGTGGCCGGGGTTCACCCGGCCCTTGTCCCAGACGAAGGCGACCGTGGCCCACGCGAAACCCCAGGCCTTTCCGAGCCGGATCGCCTGATCGAGGTGGGGGCTGGTGGCCCAGAGGAACAGGAGGCAGTCCGGGGCGGCGATGCGTTGGACGGGCAGCGCTTCGAGCGCGCCCAGCGGGACCGTCGGGTAGTGGCGGACCGCGCCGCCGGTGTCCTGGCTCCCGGGTCCGGCGTGCTGAAGCTGGCCGCGGTAGTCCCAGGGGGGGTCGGCGTAGATGACCCCGAAGCGCCGGTCGGGGAGCGGCGGGAACGGAGCGCCGGAGTCCGCCGTCACGGGCGCAGCGGCGGCGCGGCTCAGCCGGAGGCGGCGGCGAGCGCCCGCGAGAAGTCGGCGACCAGGTCCTCCGCCGACTCAACTCCGGTCGAAAAGCGCATGAGTCCCTCGCCGATCCCCTGCCCGGCGCGCTCCTCGGCGGAGAGACCGCTGTGGATCGCCGCCGCCGGCCGCACGATGAGCGACTCCACGCCGCCGAGGCTCGCCGCGACGACCGGGAGTTCGAGCGCCGCGGCGAACCGCTCCGCCGGCTCGGCGCCGCCCTTCATCACGAAGGCGATCATCCCGCCGAAGCCGCCGTCGAGGAGGCGGGCGGCGCGGTCGTGCTGCGGGTGGGAGGCGAGTCCCGGGTAATGGACGCGCTCCACTTCGGCGCGGGACTCGAGGAACCGCGCGAGCGCGAGCGCGTTCGCCGACTGGCGCCGCACCCGCAGGCCGATCGTCTTGAGGCCGCGCTCGAGCAGAACGCAGGCGTGCGGATCGAGCGAACCCCCGAGGTGATCGAGCATCAGCTTGATGCGCCGCACCCGCTCGGCGCTTCCTGAGATCGAGCCGGCGACGAGGTCGTTGTGCCCGTTCATGTACTTGGTGGCGCTCTCCATTACGAGGTCGAAGCCGCGTTCGGCGGGCCGGAAGAGCACCGGGCTCGCGAAGGTGTTGTCGATGAACGAGACGAGGCCGTGTCGCCGCGCGAAGGCCGGGACCGCTTCGAGGTCAGCCATCTGGACGAGCGGGTTCGTGAGCGTCTCGACGTAGATCATCCGCGTCTTCGGCGTGAGGGCGGCTGCCCAGGAGTCCGGATCCTGCGGGTCGATCCGGGTGTGGGTGATCCCGAACCGGGGCAGGTCATGCGCGAGGAAGTTGGCGGTTCCCCCGTAGACGACATCCTGGACGAGCAGGTGGTCGCCGGCGCTCAGGAAGGTGAGGATGGCCCCCGAGATGGCGGCCATCCCGCTGCCGGTGACGAGCGAGGCCTCGGCGCCCTCGAGCGAGGCGATCCGTTCGTGGAGGACGACGTGGTTCGGGCTGTTCGACAGCCGGAGGTATCCGACATCGTGGTACTCCTCGCCGTGGTACTCGAAGTTTGCCGTGGCGAAGACCGGCGTCGAGACCGCGCCGAGCGGCCGCGGCTTGAGCGCGCCCTGGTGGACGGCGCGGGTGTCAAGGGAGGATGGGTTCGAATCGGATGGGGGCATGCGGTGGCCTGTCAGTCAGGAGAGTTCGGCCGGGTTTCGTTTGCTTCGGGAACCGGAGCCTCGTAGGCGGCCGCCATCCTCGGATTCTCGACGAGCTCTACCCGGACGACGCCCCGGAACGACGGCGGCAGGCCGCGAGCGATGCTCCGGTGGATGTGGCGGGCGAGGAACTCGGTCGTGGTGTTCTCGCCGGGGAAGATCCCGTCGAGGTCGGCGAAGCGGAGCGGCGCGAGGACCTCGCCGAGCGCGCGCTCCGCCCAGTTCAGGTCGAGAAGCACGTTGTTCTCGTCGAGCGACGGGCCCCGGATTTCCACGATGACCTCGTACGTGGCCCCGTGATGGCCCTCGGCGGGACCGAACAGCGAGCCCCGCAGCGTGTGCGCGCACATGAAGTGGTCCCGGATCCGGATGCTGTAGTGGGCCACGGCGGAGCCGGAGAATAACCGGGCGTGCGGCGCCCCGGACGCCGGGAACGCCCGCGTAGACTCCGCCCCATGACGGAACGCTCCTGGGACCCCGAAGCGATCGCCGATGAGGTCGAGGCCGCCCGGCGCGCGGGCGGCCGGCTTGTCCCGTTCACCGACCGGTTTCCTGACTTCGACCTCGAGGCCGCCTACCAGGTCTCGGGGATCCTCGCCTGCCGCCGGGCGGCGACCTCACGGCTCGTGGGCCGCAAGATCGGGTTCACGAACAAGGCGACCTGGGAAGGGGCCGGACTCGCCCAGCCGGTCTGGGCGACGCTCTTCGCGGACACGGTGTTCCGGACCGGAGTGGACGCCTTCCCGGATGTCTCGATGGCCGGGACGGTGGAACCGAAGATCGAGTGCGAGGTCGTACTCACGCTCCGGTCGACGCCCGCTCCCGGCGCCCGCGGAGCGGAGGCCGCCCGCTCCGTCGCGGAGGTCGGCCTCGGCTTCGAGGTCGCGGACGCCCCCTTCCCGGGCTGGAAGATGCATCCCGCCGACGCGGTGGCGACCGGCGGCATCCACCACGCCCTCGCCGTGGGGCCGATGGTCCCGGCGGGGGACCCGGAACGGTTGTCGGAGACCCTCGCCGCGCTCACCATCGTGATGACCTGCAACTTCGACCACGCGGCCGACGGCGCCGGACGGCTGGTCATGGGGAACCCGCTCGATGCGCTCGGAGCGCTGGCCGACATGGCGGCAGCCCGGGGGGCCCCGCTCCAGCCTGGGGAGATCGTCACCACCGGGACGCTCACGCCGCCGCTCGACTGCGCCGCCACCGAGTTCTACCGGAGCGAAGCAGCGGACGAGGTCCTCCCGGCCGCGGGCATCTCGCTCGTCGCCTAGCAGCCCGTTGACAAGGTCCCGCGGCGTTCGAGCGGCGATGCATCCCGCCCGAACCGCGCCCCTTCGGGGCGCTCGTCGTTGCGTTTCGGTCGGAATATTCCCGATATTCCTCCCTCACGCGCCTTGTCGGCCGGGCGCCTCACCGCTCTCGGCGCTGCACGCGACCTTATCAACGGACTGCTCGCCGCCACCCCCGGGGGAGGTGGGCCCGCTCACCGGCTGCGGGGTGGGGGGTTCTTCGACGGTGGACGGCTCGGCCGCAGTTCGATCCGGCTGGCGAGCGCCTGACCGCGGGTCGAGAAGACCGCAAGGACGGCCTCCGCAACATCCTCCGCGGAGAGCTTCCAGTCCTCTCCATCGCCGGGGGTGCGGCCCGCGAAGCCGGTCGCCACGCTCCCCGGCATGACCGTGGAGACGCGGACGCCGCGGTCGCGCAGGTCCAGCATGAGCGCTTCGGTCATCCCCAGCAGCCCGAACTTGGACGCGTTGTAGGCGGCTCCACCGCGGAACGGATGGCGGCCGGCGAGGCTGCCGATGTTCACGATGGTCCCGCCCGCGGCCTCGAGAAGCGGCAGGCAGGCGTGGATCACCGCGAAGGCGCCGATCAGGTTCGCCTCCACGACGGTGCGGAACTCGGCAAGCGTGAGTTCCGGGGCGGGCCGGTAGATCCCGATCCCGGCGTTGTTCACCAGCAGATCGAGCCCGCCCGCCCGCTCCCCGACGAAATCGGCGAGCGCGGCGACGGATTGCTCGTCCCGGACATCGCAGCCGGTTCCGAACGCCCGCCCGGGGCCGGAGGCGGTCATTTCCGCCGCCAGGTCTTCGGCGTCCGTCCGCCGCGTCCCGGTCAGGAAGACACTTGCCCCCCGCGCCACCAGCGCGGCGGCCACCGCCCGCCCGATCCCCCGGGTCCCGCCGGTGACGAGAGCGACCTTGCCATCAAGGGTCTGGCGCCGGGTCACGAGCCGCCATCGTAACGACGAAGGGGAAGGGCCAGTAACAGGTCATCTTGACCGAATCCGCTAAAGTGCGGCTTTCCGAGATGCGCGCCGAGGTCAGGGCCTACCCGGAGGCGGTTCGAGCGAACCTCGTCCACCTCCGGAAGGACCGCGGCCTCTCCCAGGCGGCGCTGGCCGAGCGCGCCGGACTGGCGCGTAGCGCCATCGGCCGGATCGAGCGGGGACAGGCCGGGCCGCGCGGCCGCACGCTCTCGTCGCTGGCGACGGCTCTCGGCGTTCCGGTGACCGATCTCCTGCGTCAAAGACGCACGCTTCACGCGGTGCGTTTCCGCTCCCGCAAGCGACTCCCCGGCCGCGCCGCCATCCTGGACGCGGTCGCCACGTGGCTCGACGACTACCTGGAGCTCGAACCGGATCCGCCGCCATGCTCGTTGCTGGAGGCCCTTGCCGGCCTCGCCCTGGACGAGCCCGAACAGGCCGCGGCGGCCGCCCGGAGGGAGATGGGTCTGGACGACCGCTCCCCGATACGCGACATCTGCGGCCTGTTCGAGACGCAGGGCCTCAAGGTCCTCGTGCTCCGGCGACAGAGCGACGCGTTCTTCGGGCTCTCGGTCGGCGAGGCGGACGGGGGACCAGCAGTGGTCGTGAACGCCTGGGAGCGAATTGCGGTCGAGCGCTGGATCTTCAGCGCGGCGCACGAGTTGGGCCACCTCCTGCTTCATCCGGCGGATTTCGACGGAGACCAGGACGCCGAATCGGGCCAGACCGAACGCGAGGCCGACGCCTTCGCCGCGGCGTTTCTCATGCCGGAGCCGGCGTTCGCCGCAGCCTGGGACCGCACCCGCGGGCATGACCTCATCACCAGGGTCCTCAAGGTGAAGCGCCTCTTCCGAGTGAGCTACCGGACGGTCCTCCACCGCCTGGTGTCGACGGAGCGAGCTTCGGGGGACATCTGGCCGAGGTTCCAGTCGATCTACCGGGCCCGTACCGGCGGAACCCTCCGGAAGGCGGACGAACCGGAGCCTCTCCACCGGTCGGAATTCGCCTGGAGCTGGAGCCGCTCGGGGGAACCCGGCGGCCTCGAGCCTTACGACTTCGTGGAGGACCGGCTGGCGGGGCTCGTGCGGTCCGCCGTCGAAGACGGAAGAATCACTCTCTCCCGCGCCGCCGCGATGCTGAACCTTGACCTGACCGAGATGCGAGACCGGGCCCGGGCCTGGACCACCTGACCCGGTAACCCCCGTGGCCGGCCTCGTGCTGGACGCGAATGTCCTGATCGACTACGAGGAGGCCGACCGGGAGATCCTCCGGCGCGCCAGCGCGCACTGGGGCCGCCTCGTCGTTACGGAAGCGGTCCTTCGCGAGGTTCGCCGACTCGACCAGGGAGCGTGCGTCGAACTGGGGATCGAAGTCCTGACGCTGACCGACGAACAGGCGATTCGCGCGGCCCGCATGGCCGGTCAGGCTCGAGCGATATCGGACTCCGATGCGACATGCCTTCTCGCCGCTCTGGACCTGGGCCTTACGTGCGTGACGAACGACAAGCCGCTGCGCGTCCAGTGCGAGGAACACGGCGCGCCCGTCCTGTGGGGTCTGGAACTGGCGCTCAAGCTGGTCCGCGCCGGCGAGATCCGGGGAGTTCGCGCGGAGGAGGCGGGGCGGCGCATCCACCAGTCCAATCCGCACATCACCGAGGAACTGCTGCTGCGCTACCTGAATCGTCTCCGGAACCTGGGCCCCGGTTGAGCGCGCCGACCCATCACCGACGCGGCGGAGTCGTCCCCCGCGTCCGGATCGGGTCCGCCGGGCGGGGCGGGAGCGGGCGGGGATCCTCCTCCATCCGCCGCAGGACCTCCTCGATGGCCCGGTCGAGCTGGGGGTCGCCTCCTTCGATGACCGACTTCGGGTCGTTGTCGACCTCGATGTCGGGGTCCACGCCGTAGCCCTCGATGACCCACTCGCCCTCGGCGGAGGCGAAGCCGAACTCGGGGACGTTCACCGTGCCGCCATCGAGCAGCGTTCCCCGGTTCGTGATCCCGATGACCCCTCCCCAGCTCCGCTTGCCGATCAGCGGGCCGAGGCCCGCCTGCCGGAACATCGCCGGGAAGATGTCCCCGTCGGAGCCCGAGTTTTCGTCCAGCAGGCAGACGAGGTGCGGCGGGGGGACGACCCCGGGATAGGTGCTCGCCGCCTCGCTGGTCCGCGAGTAGCCGAGCGCCAGCACCTCGCGCCGGAAGCGCTCGATGAGCATCTGGGAGATGTTCCCGCCGCCGTTCCCGCGAACGTCCACGATCATGCCCTCGCGGCGGACCTGGCTGTAGTACCACTTGATGAACTCGCGGATCCCGTTCGCGCCCATGTCCGGGATGTGGAGGTAGCCGACCCGGCCGCCGGTGGCTTCCTCGACCCGGCGGCGGCGCTCCTCGATCTGGTTCAGGTAGATCAGCGGGTCCTCGTCGCCGACCGGCTGGAAGCGCGCGCGGCGCGCGCCCTCGAGGGTTGGCTCGGCGTTGACGGTGAACTCGATCGGGCGGTCCGCCTTGTGGAGGAGCTGCCGGTAGGGGCTCTCGTCCCGCTGCAGCGGGACGCCGTCGATCGCGAGCAGGAAGTCGCCTTCCGAGACGTTCACGCCGACCTCGGTCAGCGGGGCGCGGTAGCGGGACTCCTCGTTGTGGCCCCGGAAGATCCGGGTGATCCGGTAGGCCCCGGCGTCGTCGTCCCAGCGGAACCGGGCGCCCGGGAACGCGGCGCCGGGCCGGTCGGGGACCTCGAAGTCCCCCCCGGCGATGTAGGCGTGGGAGACGTTCAGCTCACCGATCATCTCGCTGATCAGGTAGTTCAGGTCGGACCGGTGCTCGACGTGCGGCAGAAGCGCCCGGTAGCGGACGCGGAGGTCGTCCCAGTCGTGGCCGTGGAGGTTCTCCACGTAGAAGAAATCCCGGAACCGCCGCCACACGGCGTCGAAGATCTGCGCCCACTCGGCCTTCGGGTCGCGGTCCGTCTCGAGGCTGGCGGTGGAGACCGCCTTGCCCGAGCCCGAGGCGCCGGTCCCGATGGGGTAGAGCTGGAAGCCGCTCCCCTGCCGGACGAGAACCTGCTTCCCGTCCTGGCTGGTCGCGTAGCCGGAGATGCCGGTGGCGAGCGTTCCCTCTTCGCGCTCGTTCAGGTCGAAGACGCGGAGCTCGGGGGGACGCGCCGGTCCCCGGCCGTAGAAGAAGGCCGCGGTGCGGGCGTAGAGCAGGAAGCCGTCGACCGCGCTGAGCCCGGCGTAGTTGTCCTCGCCGACCGGGACGCGCATGACGCGGTCCTGGAGGCCGTCGAAGTCGATGACGAGCGCGTCCGCGTCGGAGTCCTCATCCGGCTCCGCTTCCCCGGCGGCGTCTTCGCCAGCGGGCGCCGGCTCCTCGTCGCTCTCGGGCGGAAACAGGTGCGGGACATCGGGACGGAGCGCCACCGCATAGAGGCCGCTTTCCCGGTCGAGCGCGTAGTTCCACTCGAACTCGGCGATCTGCGGCTGGAACATGCGGTCGCTCAGGTAGAACAGGTAGTTCCCGTCGGCGCCCCAGGCGGGCGAGAACTCGTTGAAGTAGGGACCGGTGACGCGGCGGAACTCGCCGTCTCCGGCCGACCAGATCCAGATCGAGGAGAACCCGCCCTCATCCTGGAGGCTCATCGCCAGGTGGCCGCCGCGCGGCGACCAGACGTAGTCGTTCACCTGACCGTGTCGTTCGTCAGCGGCCTCGACGACCGTCCGGTCGGCCACCGTGACCACGAAGACCCGACCTTCCTTGTCGCTGAACGCGATCTTCTCGCTGTCGGGCGACCAGACCGGGCGGTAGCGCATCGCGAAGCCGCGCTCGGTGAGCTGGACCGGCTCGCCGCCCTCCTGCGGGATCCAGTAGAGCTCCTCCTCCCCGGTGGCGTCCGAGAGATAGGCGATCTTCGTTCCGTCCGGCGACCAGGCCGGCCACTTTTCGTGCGCGTCGGGCGAGGGCTGGAGCGTCCGCGTCACGCCGTTCTCCACCGGAACCGAGAACAGCTCCCCGCGGGCGGCCACCACGACCCGCTTCCCGGTGGGCGAGAGGTCGTACTGCTCGATGTTCCGGGCGGCGGAAACCCGCGACGGACGGCTGTGGAGACCGTCGGTGGGCACGGTGATCGGGATCTCGCGGGGAGCAGCCTCCGAGCCGGTGTCCAGAAGGTGCAGGACGCCGGCCTGCTCGAAGACGATGCGGCCGTCGGGGGCGGCCCCCGGCCAGCGGACATCCCAGGTGTCGGAACCGGTCCTGGCGCGGGTCTCGCCGGTCGCCGGGTCGAACGCATAGAGGTTGTTCGTCCCGCTGCGGTCCGAGGTGAAGAAGATCGTGTCCCCGATCCACATCGGGTCCCGGTCGGAGTGCGGGTCGTCGGTGACCCGGGTCAGCTCGCGGCTGGCCAGGTCGAAGATGTAGAGATCCTGCGCCCAGCCCCCGGCGTAGCGCTTCCAGGCGCGGAAGTCCCGGAAGAGCGGCGAGTAGAGGATCCGCCCGCCATCGGGCGACCACGCTCCGGCCCCGGCGCGCGGCATCGGGAGCGGGGTCGGGAGGCCGCCCTCCCGCGAAACCTGGAACAGACGGCCCTCGGCGACGCCGACGCCGTCACGCAGCGAACGGAAGAGGATGCGGGCGCCGTCGGGCGACCAGTCGTAGACGATGTTGTCGTAGCCCCAGCGGGTGGGCAGCGGGCCGGTGGCCGGGTAGAAGGTGAGCTGCTTCGGCGCGCCGCCGCCCGCCGGGATGACGTAGACCTGCTCGTCGCCGTCGTACTGGCCCGTGAAGGCGATTTCGCTCCCGTCGGGAGAGAACCGGGGAAACAGCTCGAGACCCGGGTGCGAGGTCAGCCGCACCGCGGTCCCGCCGGACGCGGAGGCGGTCCAGAGGTCGCCGGCGTAGGTGAAGACGACCCGGTCGCCGTGGAGATCGGGGAAGCGCAGCAGCCGGGTCTGCGACGCGGCGGAAGCCGCCGTCAGCAGCGCGGCGAGGAGGACGAGGAGGCGAAAGCGCATTGGGGGATCCGAAGGAGACTGGAGAAGAAGGGAAGGAAGAAGGAAACGTGGGGGTCGCGGCGGTGTTCCGCGAAGGCGGGGCGCAGGCCGGAGGATACGGGCGGCCGAAGGTGAGTCGGGCGTAGGCTGCGCGAGCGCCCGTTGGTCCGATGGAATCCTCGCCGCTCGCGCAGTGGAGGGGCCGTGCTGATGAGGGGCGCGTGATCGACCCGGTCCCGTCATGAACTCCAGGATCCCCGTCCCCCACGACCGGATCGCGACGTTCTGCCGGGCCAACGGCATCCGGCGGTTCTCTCTGTTCGGGTCCGTCCTGCGAGAGGACTTCGGCGCTGACAGCGATGTCGATGTCCTTGTGGAGTTCGCTCCCGGGGTGCGCTTCGGACTGCTGGGACTCGCCCGAATGGAGCGCGAGCTCGGTGACATTCTGGGGCGCAAGGCGGATCTTCACGCGCCCGGTTGGCTGAAGGAATGGATGCGGCGCGAGGTGCTGAACACGGCGGAGCTGATCCATGAATCGCCGGAATGACCGGGCGTCGCCAGTAACCGAGCTTCAGTGAGCCGGGAGTCTCCGGCGAACGCCCGCATCCGGGCCGCTGCGGCGCGCTGGCATGGGCGTATGCTCGGGGAGCGCCCCGGCCGCGGTTGAGTCCGGGAGGACTGGAGGTCAGAGACGATGTTGCGACGGTCGTTCCTCGGATTGCTCGCCGGGTCCGGCGGGCTGCTGACGACGCGCGGAGGGCTCGGCGCGCCCGCGCCCGACGCCGGTCCGTTCGAAGCGTCCCCGTCCGGGCAAACCGCCGCGGCGCCGCGCGACCCGGCGATCACCGAGCTCTACCGCCGCTCCGTCGTCATCGACTCGCTGGCGGTGGGCTACGAGTGGGACGACGTCGAGTACGACGCGGTCGACCGGTCCGGATACACCGGGATCCAGACGACGCTGCCCAGCTCGAACTTCCCGGTCGCCGTCCGGGCGCTCGCCGAGTGGCGCCAGCGGATCCGGGAGAACCCCGACAAGCTGGTCCAGGCGACGAAGGCGCAGCACATCCGCGACGCCAAGGCCTCCGGCCGGATGGCGGTCGTCTTCGGGTTCCAGAACGCCACGATGCTCGAGGGCGTCCTCGCGAACCTGGACCCGCTCTACGAGCTCGGAACCCGCTGCATCCAGTTGACCTACAACTCGCAGAACCGGCTGGGCAGCGGGTGCACCGAGCGGGTCGACGGGGGGCTCTCCGATTTCGGGGTGGAGGTCGTGGAACGGATGAACGAACTCGGGATCGTGGTGGATCTGTCGCACTGCGGGCGCCAGACCTCGATGGACGGGATCGTCGTCTCGAACCGCCCGGCGGCGTTCACCCACACCTTCTGCGAGACGCTCTATCCCGATCACCCGCGCGCCAAGACGGACGCCCAGATCCGGGCCATGTCGGAGAAGGGCGGCGTCACCGGGATCGCGAGTCTCGGCTACTTCGTCGGACCCGACCCGGACACCTCGATCGACGACTACGTCGACCACATTCTCCACGCAGTGAACGTCGGCGGCATCGAACATGTCGGCATCTGCACCGACCACGCGATCCGCGGGCTGCGGTCCTGGGCGACCCGGGAGAACTGGTACGAGCCGCGCCTGAGGAGCTTCAAGCCGAGCTACCGGGTCCGCTGGCCTCCCTTCATCGAGGGCCTCGACGAGCCCGAGCGGTTCCTCAACGTGGCGCACGTTCTCCACCAGCGGGGCATGGCGGAAGCGGACATCACCCGCATCCTGGGAGAGAACTGGCTCCGCTATTTCGGGGAGATTTTCGGGGGGTAGACGGGGAGCGGGCGGTTACCGCCACGGATCCGGCGCCATGGCGCACATCACTGCCTTCCACGCCCACCGCTATCGCGGCATCAGCGGGCTCCGGGTGGACGACATCGCCCGGTTCAACGTCCTGACCGGGCCGAACGGAGTCGGCAAGACAGCGCTGCTGGAGGCGATCTGGCTCTTTCACGGCCGACGCGACCCAACGAGACTGTGGTCGCCGACGGTTCAGCGATCCGCGAAGCCAGTCATCGACCCGGTCGCGACGCTGGCGAAGCCCCCGCTCCACCTCTCGGGCGCCGAGGCGAACGAAACCCATGAGTGGCAGGTGTCCTTCGAGGCGACTCCAATCGCGCCGTCTCCGGGATTCGAGAAGCCGCCTGCCACGAACGGCGCGGACTCCGTGGAGCCGTCGTTCCTGCAGAGGCCGCCCCGGGGCTCGCTCCGATGTGTCCTGGACGAGTCTGAGACCAACGGAGATCGCGCGCTCATGGAGGTGCGCAACGACTTCATATCGATCCCCCGGCCGCAGCCTGATGGGCGACGTGCGTGGCTTCAGACCGCGGCCACCTACCACGACGTTGAGAAATCCGCCGTGGACAGGTTCTCCAGGTTGCTTGAACTCGGGCGCGAGCCAGAGCTGATGGGCGCGCTCCGGATGATCCTTCCTATCGTTGACGACCTGGCAATCGTCACGGCGCGGAATCGAGATCCCTACATCCTGGCAACGACGACCCACGGGGAACGGTTGCCGCTTCAGGCGCTCGGCCAGGGAATGATGCTCCTCTTCCGCACCCTCATCGCGATGCATGAGGCAGCCGGTGGCCTGCTCCTGATTGACGAGATCGAGGGCGGGATCCATCACGAGACCCTGGAGCGTCTGTGGCGGCGACTGCGAGTCCTCGGCGGCGAGAGAGATGTCCAGGTGTTCGCCGCGACCCACAGCCTCGAATGCGTGGACGCGGCGATCCGCGCCTTTGAGGACGCCCCGGAGGATCTGGCCGTCCATTCGATCCGTCCGCCATCCGCGTCAAAGCCCCTGCGCGTTGTGACCCAGCGCGGCGAGGGTCTTCTGGCCGCCCGCGAACTGAACCTGGAACTGAGGTGAGGCGCCAGCAGGACCCGCCTGCGGCTGTCTCCCGATCCTGCGGGTGTTCCGTCGCCCGACCGGCCCGAAAGCTCAGAACGACGGACAGCGACTCGCCGTGATCCTCGACGGGGGGCTCGCCACCGAGCTGGAGGCGGACGGGTTCGACCTGAACCATCCGCTGTGGTCTGGCAGGCTGCTGCTCGAGGCGCCGGAGGCCATCGAGGCGGCGCACCACCGCTTCCTCGAGGCGGGCGCGGACTGCGTGATCTCGGCGTCCTACCAGGTGAGCTTCGAGGGGTTCCTGCGTCTGGGCCGGTCCCTTAACGAGGCGGAGCGGGCGCTCGTCCGCTCCGTCCGGCTGGCGCGGGCGGCGCGCGACCGGTTCTGGGCGGATCCGACGGTTCGAGCGGGTCGGCGTCGGCCGCTGGTGGCGGCGAGCGTCGGGCCCTACGGCGCGTTCCTGGCTGACGGATCCGAGTACCGCGGCGATTACGGCGTAGAGGACGACAAACTCGCCGACTTCCACCGGCGGCGGCTCGCCGTGCTCGCCGGCGCCGGCCCGGACCTGCTCGCGGTCGAGACGATCCCGTCGGCCGGGGAGGCGCGGGTGCTCGCTCGCCTGCTCGAGGAGGCGCCCGAGGGCCCGCCCGCCTGGATGGCGTTCTCCTGCCGGGATGGCGGCCGCCTCGCCGACGGGACCCCGGTGGAGGACATCGCGGCCGACGTCGCGACCAGCCCGAGGATCCGCTGGGTGGGCGTCAACTGCACCCCGCCGCGATTCCTGGCGGACCTGATCCCGAAGTTCCGCAGCGCGAGCGGGAAGCCGGTCGTCGCCTACCCCAACGGAGACGGGCGCTGGGATCCGGTCTCGAAGACGTGGGAGACACCGCCCCGGACCACGAACCTCGCGGCGCTCGCCCGGGAGTGGCGGCGGCTGGGCGCGGCTGTGGTCGGCGGCTGCTGCCGGGTCGGCCCGGCGGACATCCGGGCGATGCGCGCGGCCGTGGCCCGGATGTAGAGTCGGATCGGCTCGGAAACCTCGAGGGACCAACGGACCCGAGGACGCGGGGATGCTGATCAGGACGCTGTTCGCACGACTCTGGGGGAGCTTCGCCCGCCGCGCTCCCAAGGATGAATCCGTCCGCCGCCTGGCGCACGCAAAGCGTCTCCGGGCCGGGCGTCGCCCCAAGCCATCGGCAGCGTTCGCCCGCTACTTCGGGGCGAAGCATGGCATCGAGCTTCCCCGGGCCCGCTACCGCTTCCGGCCACTGACATTCTCCGACGACCCGGAACGCTGACCGGCGGTGGCGCCGTCGAGCCGGCCACGAGCGCGACGCGGTGGCGATATATCCTTGTCAAACACGAGATGTGATGTGGTTTTTCAAGGTACATCGCCCGGTCTGATTCCGCGGGCCGCGGTCACCCAGGTTCGGCGGGCGCTTCAGCGGAGCCCCGTCGCCCTGCTGATCGGGCCGCGGCAGTGCGGCAAGACAACGCTCGCGCGTCAGCTCGTGGTCCCGGACTCGGCGAACTACTTCGACCTCGAGGACCCGTTGAGCCTCGCCCGGCTGGACCAGCCGATGACCGCGCTGGAGCGTCTCGAGGGGCTCGTGGTCCTCGATGAGATCCAGCGCCGGCCGGAGCTCTTCCCCATCCTGCGGGTCCTCGTGGACCGGGAAGGCGCGCCGACGCCGTTTCTGGTGCTGGGAAGCGCCGGCCCCGAGCTGCTCCGACAGAGTTCCGAGTCACTCGCCGGGCGGATCGAGATCATTGAGCTTTCTGGCCTTCAGATCGCGGAGGTCGGCCCGGAGCGGCTCGACTCGCTCTGGCTGCGGGGCGGATTCCCCCGGTCGTTCCTGGCGGAGAGCGACGAGGACAGCCTGGCCTGGCGGCGGTCCTACCTTCGCGCCTTCGTCGAGCGCGACCTCCCGGCGTTCGGGGTGCGGACGCCGCCCACGACGCTTCACCGGCTGCTGCTCATGCTGACGGCCTATCACGGGCAGATCGTGAACCTCGCGGCGATCTCCGGAGCCATCGGGATACCGGAATCGACGATCCGTCGCACCCTGGATCTGCTGGAGCACCTCTTCCTGATCCGGCAGTTGCGGCCCTGGCGCGAGAACCTGCGAAAGCGCCAGGTGAAGCGGCCGAAGCTCTACATCCGCGACCCGGGCGTACTCCACCACCTTCTGGGACTCGCCACCATGGACCGGCTCCTTGCGGATCCCCGGCTGGGGGCCTCGTGGGAGGGCTTCCTCCTGGAGAAGGTGCTGGCCGAAGCGGCGCCCAACCAGGCGTACTTCTGGGGCACGCACGCCGGCGCCGAACTGGACCTGCTGCTCCTGACGCGGGGCCGCCGGGTCGGGGTCGAGATCAAGTGGGCCGATGCGCCTCGTCGCACCCGGTCGATGACCACCGCGCTGGCCGACCTGCGCCTCGATCATCTCTTCGTCGTCTACCCCGGTGAGCGTCGCTACCAGATCAGTGACCGCGTTACCGCCCTTCCGGCGCGGGAGCCATTCCCGACCACCGAATGACTGAGCTCCTGAACCCGGAAGGGCGCGCCTCGTCCGCTTCCGTCGGCATGGCGATTCTGGTGTTGCTCTCAGCGACGCCGGCCCCCGCGCAAATGCGCTTCCTGGGAACGCCCCTCGAGGAGGAGGGGGCGACGAGCGCCGGGGTGAGCCTCGGTGATCTGGACGGCGACGGCGACCTCGACATCGTGCTCGCGAAGGGGCGGCACTGGCCGCTCGAGAACCTCGTCCTGGTGAACGACGGATCGGGGAGGTTCGATGAGCGCCATCCGGTGGGCGGGGGCCCTGACCGGACCTACACCGCGGCGCTCGCCGACCTCGACGGGGACGGGAACCTCGACCTGGTCGTCGGCAACGACCAGCCGGACGGCAAACGGATCCATCGGGGCGACGGAAACGCGAGGTTCCGGCTCGCCGGAACGTTTGGCGACCCGGCCTGGCCCACCCGGAACCTCACCGTCAGCGACCTCGACGGCGATGGGCGGCCGGATCTGGTCGTCGCGAACCGGGGCGGACCGGAGCGCTCGGCGAACGCCGTCTGTCCAAGCGACGGAAGCGGGAGCTTCCCTGGCTGCATCGAGCTCTCCGGGGAGTCGGCGACGACGATCGCGGCGGGCGACCTGACCGGCGACGGGTTCCCCGACCTGTTCGTCCCGCACCGCGACGGTGGCCAGAGCTTCCTGTTCCCGAACGACGGGTCCGGGAACTTCACCGAACGCCGCCCGGTGGGGCCGGAGCAATCGGCGACGCGGGCGGTGACGGTCGGAGACTTCGACGGGGATGGCTGGCTCGACCTCGCGGCCGGCGACGAGACCCACGGCGGACTGCGGATCTTCCGGAACCGGGGCGGCGGGGCGTTCGACGACGGCCGGCCGGTCGGGGATCCCGGGGACCGGGTCTACTCGCTCGCCGCCGCCGACCTCGACCGGGACGGGGACCTCGAGCTGATCGTCGGCAACCGGGACACCCCCGGCGCGGTCCTCTGGAACGACGAGGCGGGCGCCAAGTGGACGCTCACCCGCTTCGGCGACGCCGCCGGGGCGATCTACGGGCTGGCCACCGGCGATCTCGATGGAGACGGCCTCCGCGAGATCGCTGCCGCGCGCTCCGGCGCGCCGAACATGGTCTACCGGATCCGCGGAATCCGCTGACGGTCCCGGCAGGTCAAGCGATCAATCCGGTCGCCATGCGCGGCGGGGCGCAGATGTGGGCGAGACACGCCGAGACTAGGCCAGGAAACCGGCCTCGACGAGGGATTGGCTCGGATCGATTACCGCTCGCGCGATTCCCAGGCTTCCGCGCCGAAGAACGTGATCCCGTCGACCTCGAACCAGAACGGTCCGAGCTCGTCCTCCCCCCGGCGCGACAGGTAGAAGCCGCCGCAGGCCTCGCCGGACCAGGCGTCGGCGTCCGGCGCCCCGATCGGCCCAAGCCGGTCGGACCCAAGCTCCACCGGGCGCCAGGCCTCGGTCACGTCGATCTCGCTTCCGTACTCGACCCCGCCGCAGCGGATCGTGAGCTGGAACGGGCGGCTGCCACGGGCGTGGAGCCGGACTCCGCCGAGGTCTGCGAGGCGCACCGGGGCCGCCCCGCGGTCGAAGGGCTGGTACATCTGCGCCAGCGGACCACGCTCGGCCCCGGCGATGAGCTCTCCCTCGACCCGGACCGCGGTCGCGCTCCCCGCCGCGCCGCCCTCGACCAGGCTCAGCCCGACCCGGGACACGCCGTTCGTGAACGTCTGCCACCGGACCCCGGTGTTGCTGAAGAGGTCGCCGTCCTCGAAGTCGTCCAGCTCGAGCGCGGCGCCTGGCCCGAGCGCCTCCGGGAACGGGTCCGTCCCGCTTCCCGCCAGCGGCCCCGCAGCCGTCCCGGCCGCGCCCTCGACCGCCGCCACCAGCCGGTCGGTCGTCCGGATCAGGAACTGGCCATCGGAGATCGCCGGCGTGGAGAGCGTCACCCCGCCCATCGGGTTCTGCGCGAGGAGCTCGTACTCCCGGCCCGCCCGCACCACGAAAATGTCCCCGTCCTCGCTGGCGAGATAGATCCGGCCATCGGCGGCGACCGGGGAGGCGGTGTAGGCCCCGCCCCGACGGGCGATCCGCTGGCGGTAGACCCGCTCGCCGGTGTCCGCCTCGAACGCGGTCAGCACCCCGCCGGTGGAGACCACGTAGAGCAGCCCGCGGTAGGCCAGCGGGGAGGACATGTAGGGCCCGTAGCGCGGCGAACTCCAGGCGACGTGGGCGTTCGAGGTCGTCCCCTCGGCGAGCGAGATGTCTCCCTCCGCGTCGGCCCGGATCGCGAAGATCGGCCGGAAGCGGTACCCGCTCGTCAGATAGATGAGTCCGTCGCTGACGATCGGCGTCGGCGTCGTGTTGAACGAACTGCCCGACATCCGCCAGAGCTCGGCGCCGGTCCGGACGTCGTAGCCGTGCATCGTCCCGGCGCCGTTCGTGATGACCTGCGTCCGGCCCGCTTCCGAGTGGACCGTCGGCGTCCCGAACGAGGAGATCAGGTCGCGTTCGACCCGCCACGCCTCCTCACCGGTCGCCTTGTCGAAGGCCGCCAGGAACGAACCCTCCTGCTGGTCGGCGAGCACCAGGACGAGGTCCTCCCAGAGCACCGGCGAGCTGGCGGCGGCCCATTCGTAGCTGTCGTCGTAGCTCGCCCCGGCGTTGATCGGGCCGAGCTCGACCTCCCACTGGAGGTTGCCGTCGATGTCGAAGGCGGACAGTCCACCGGTCGCGACGAGCACGACGACGACCTCGCCGTCGGTCGCCGGCGTCGCCGAGGCATAGCTGTTCTTGGGATGGCGCTGGATCACCGGGACTCCGGCGGTGACCTCCCGCGACCAGAGGAACGCCCCGGCGTCGCGGTCCACCGCGTGGACGAACCAGCGGTTCCGCTCCCGGTCGGTCCGGCGATCGATCCGCCCGTCGGTCCCGTAGCGGAAAACCGGGTCCGGGTCGTCGCTCACCGCCGAGGTCACGAAGATCCGGTTCCCCCAGACGACCGGACTCGAGTGCCCGAGGCCCGGGACCTCGACGCTCCAGGCGATGTTGTGGCCGGTCTCGGCGTTCCACTCGGTGGGGGCCCGTTCGCCGTCGGCGACGCCGGAGGCGGCGGGACCGCGGAAGGACGGCCAGGGCGAGCGGGCCGGGCCGGCGTCCTGCCCGAGGGCGGCGGAAGCCGCAACCAGCCCGGCGAGGCACAGGAAGAAGACGGGGAACCGGCGCATGGCGGGCGGACGAACCGCCGGAGCAATCGTATCGGTCTCGCCGCGCCGCGCTTTGACAGCGGCGGGCGCGCCCGCGTATCGTCGAATCGTTGCGACCGACGCCGGCGGCGGCGCTTCAGAGGCCCTCGCCGGCCCCTGTCCGAAGGAGACCGCCATGACCCGCCTTTCCCGGCTTCCGGGCCTCATCGCCCTGTTCGCCCTCGCGCTCACCGCCTTCGCCTGTGGCGGAGGGGCCGACATGGAGGCGGACCCCGCGCCGCTCTCCGCCGAACTCGGCATCCGCGCCTCGGGGGACACCGAGCTGAGCCCCGACATGGAGCGGATCCCCGATGAGCTCCGGCAGGTCTTCGACTACATCGACGCGAACGTGGACGACCACGTGATGAACCTGCGCCGCTGGATCCAGCAGCCCAGCATCTCGAACTCCGGCGAGGGCATCCAGGAGTCGGCGCAGATGGTGAAGGGCTTCTTCGACCAGCTCGGCTGCCAGGTCTCCGAGGTCCACGACATCCCGATGACCGAGTGGGGCCAGCCGGGCAACCCGGTCGTCTACGCGAACTGCGACTACGGGAAGGAGCAGACGCTGCTCATCTACTGGATGTACGACACGATGCCGATCACCCAGCCGGAGGCCTGGGTCTACCCGCCGTTCGACGGGGAACTGACCGAGTTCGGTCCGTTCCAGAAGGTGATGATCGGGCGCGGGGCCACGAACTCGAAGGGGCCCCAGATGGTCATGTGGAACGCGATGCACTCGATCTACGAAGTCACCGGCTCCATGCCGGTGAACCTGATCTTCATCGCCGAGGGCGACGAGGAGCGCATGTCGATCGGCCTCCGCCAGTTCGTCCGCGAGAACCCCGAGCTCTTCCGGGCCGCGGATGCGATGTACCGCACCGGACGGCAGGCGCGCTCCGGCGCGGCCGGGTTCTCGGGCGGCTCCGAGGGGTGCGTCTACATCGAGCTGACCACCAGCGGGGCGAGCTGGGGCCGGGGGCCGGTGGCCTCGAACATCCACGGCGCGCACAAGCGGTCCACCGACGCTCCGGCGCTGCGGCACATCAAGATGCTGTCCAGCCTCATCTCGGATGACGGGAACACCGTGCTCGTGCCTGGCTTCTACGAGGGCGCCGACCCGCTCAGCGAGGCCGAGGAGGCGATGTTCCTCCGCGCCGCCGAGAACCTCGACCTGACGATCGCCGCCGAGAACATCGGCGTCGCCCGCTTCATGACGGACGATCCGCTCCAGCACCTCAAGAACGCGCGCTACGGAATCTCCTTCAACATGGACGGCGTGTGGGCCGGGAACATGTATCCCGGCGGGGCGGGGGCGATCCTGCCGAACCGGATCACCTCGAAGCACAACATGCGCTACGTCCCGGGCATGGACGGGCTCGAACTCGTCCAGAAGATCCGCGACTACCTCGACGCGCAGGGCTACGAGGACGTCGAGCTGACGATCATCGGGGATGTCCCCTGGTCGAAGAGCAGCTACGACAACGAGCTCGCCGAGGCGGTGACCCGGATGTTCGACGTGTTCGGGGTCCGCTACCGCGAGCCGATCCAGGAGGAGTCCATCCTCGGCGGCTACTGGCCCGCCTACCTGTTCAGCGGCCGGGACAACGAACTCCCCGGCGGCACCGACCTCGCGATGCCGATCGTCGGCGGCGCGATGGGCCACGGCGGAGGCGCCCACGCCGCGAACGAGTTCTGGGTCATCGAGGGCGCCGGCCGGGTCTACGGGATGGCGGGGGCCGAGAAGTCGGTCGCCACCGTCCTCTACTCCTACGCCGGCCACCTGCTCGACCCGGCCGAGTAGACCCCGGTTCGAGCCGCGCCATGGACTCTTCCGAACGGAGCGCCCGCTCCCGGCGCAACTTCCTCGCCTGGTGCTCCGGCGCCGGGCTCGGCGGGACGCTGTTCCCCGGCGCGCTGTGGGGCTGCATGCAGCGGGAGGGCGCGGAGCGCGTCAACCCCCGGATGATGCGGGAGGCCGCCGCCCTCGCCGGGCTCGAGTTCACCGACGAGGAATACGAGCTCATGGTGGACGAGGCGAACAAGAACTTCGACCACTACGAGGAGATGCGCCAGATCCCGCTCGACAACGCGGTCCCGCCGCCGCTCTATTTCAACCCGGTCGTCCCGGGGATGACCTTCGACCGGGAGGCCCGCGAGCTCCGGCGGAGCGCGGCGCCCGACGTGTCCCGGCCCGACGACCTCGAGGAGGCGGCCTTCTGGCCGCTGACCCACCTCGCGCGGCTCGTCGAGACCCGGCAGGTCACCGCGCTCGAGCTCACCGAGATGTACCTGGCGCGGCTCGAACGGCTGAACCCGGTCCTGAACTGCGTGGTGACGCTCACGGCGGAACGGGCGCGCGAGCAGGCGCGCGAAGCCGACGAGGAGATCGCCGCCGGGGACTACCGTGGTCCGCTCCACGGGATCCCGTGGGGCGCGAAGGACATCATCGCGGTCCGCGGCTACCGGACCACGTGGGGCGCCGGGCCGTTCGAGAACCAGGTGCTTGACCTCGACGCCGCCGTCGTCGAGCGCCTCGACGCCGCCGGGGCGATCCTCGTCGCCAAGCTCACCACCGGCGAGCTGGCCTTCGGGGACCGCTGGTTCGGAGGCCGCACGAACAACCCCTGGAACCCGGAGGAGGGCTCGAGCGGGTCCTCGGCGGGGTCGGGCTCGGCGGCCGGCGGCGGTCTCGTCGGGTTCGCCATCGGGACCGACACCGGCGGCTCGATCCTCTCGCCCTCGGTGCGCTGCGGCGTGGTCGGCCTCCGCCCCACGTTCGGCCGGGTGAGCCGCCACGGGGTCATGGCCGCCGGCTACTCGCTCGACAAGATCGGGCCGATGACCCGGACCGCGGAAGACAACGCGCTCGTTCTCCACGCGATCGCCGGCCCGGACGACCGCGATCTCGCGGTGGTCCGGGACGTCCCGTTCTCCTGGGACGGGACCGCTTCGGGACGCGATCTCCGGATCGGCTACGTCGAGTCCGCGTTCGACGACCCCGAGTCGCCGGAGGACGAGGAGACGCTCGCCCACGCCCGGCGGACGCTTGAGACGCTGCGCGGACTCGGCTACGACCTGACCCCGGTCGAGCTTCCGGCGAACCGGCTGACCTACTTCATCGAGTATGTCGAGCGGTCGGCCGGCTTCGATCAGTTCGCCCGTGAGCGGCGCGACCAGGACCTCGTCCGGCAGCGGCACCGCGGCGAGCTGCGGGCCTCGCATCTGGTCCCGGCGGTCGAGTACCTCCAGGCGAACCGCATCCGACGGCTCAACATGGAGGAAGTCGCCGTCGCGCTCGCCGACCTCGACGCCGTCGTCTCCCCGTGGCGGGCGATCAACGCGGTGACGAGCATGACCGGGCACCCGGTCGTGACCGTGCCGAACGGGTTCGCCGAGGACGGGACGCCCACCGGGATCGCGCTCCTGGGGCAGATCTACGGCGAGGAGCGTCTCCTGCTCGCCGCGAAGATCCTGCAGGACGCGACGGACTTCCACCTCCGCCACCCGGATCTCTGAGGGCGGGCCGCATCGGTCGCTACGCCTCCCAGGCGCAGGCGTCAGGTCGTGCGAGTCGGTCCAGGCAGCTCCAGTCTGGAGTGCGAGAACTTGTAGACCCCTCTGTCTCGCTTTCCCTCTGGCGGATGACATCGGAGGCTCCAGGCCTCCTGGAGCGACTTCACCTGTCTCGGTAGGCGCACCTCTCCAACGAGATTCTGCTGCGCCATCGCCTTGATCCTGTTCCCGATTCCGGAAGTGTGCCTCTCATGCCACCGCTCAAACACGGACTCGTGCCAGGTCCACGGTTGCTGCGACAGCGTCACGAGCCCCCTGATGATCCGTGCGAAGACGCGGGTTCCGATCCGCACGCGCGGACGGCCGGACTCGCGGTCGCGAGCCGTATACCGCAACCATGACATGTTGCGGCGCTGTCCCTTGGGTAGGTCGCTGGGGTAGTAGACAGAATCCGCTTTCTTCAGGAAATCAGGAAACGTCTTCCACGGCATTTTGGAAAACGCGATCGGTTGGCTTGAGGCCGGCTTGTGTTCGCCAACGTGATCTTGGGTCAACTCGGCTCCATCCTGGATGAACGTGTGCGTCTCCTCCCGGAATGGCGTGTCGGATGGCGAGAGCACGGAACCGATCGTCTGCTTTCCCTGGACAATATCGATCACGCCTCCATGTAGGGACTCCAGATAGAGGTCTTCGAGCGCATCCTCCATCTGCGGCTTGTCCGCCTCCCGAAGCAGTCTTTTGTGGAGGTGCGTCAGGTTGTGGCTCTGGCGGTCGTTCGCCAGGTCCTCGCGTGAGACCCCCGGATACTCCCGACCGGGGATCCGATCGACGCTTTGCGCGTAAACGAGCTGCAGGGCCAGTTCGAGGGCGCGACCACCGTGGTACGCGCTGAGGTCTTCGCACTCGTGCCGCTGAGCAAGCAGGCGAATCGTGTCTTCGCCACCGGCGCCGGGCGCGGCGCGGCCTACTCCGTAGGCCAAGGTCCATGACTTGGCCTCCAGAAGGAACATCTGTTCCAGTTGGGCCTGCACGCTCTCCTCAAGCGCCAGGAGCTGATCGGAGCCAGCCTTTCCTGGGGGGGTCGCCCAGAACTTCATTCAGAACCTCACCGCGCGGCGCGGTTGGTTGCCTCCTGACACATCGAGGCGCGGTCGGTCAGGGAAGCTCCGCCAGCGCCCCCTCGGCGGCGTTCCGCAGCACGTTCCGGGGCGACGCCATCCCGGCGGCTTCCTCGAGGACGCTTCGCACGGCCGGATCTCCGGTCGCCCCGAGCGCGGTGAGCGCCGCCGCCCGCGCGCGGTAGCTGGTGTCCTCCCGGAAACGCGCGATCAGGAACTCCGGGTCGGCCGCGCCGCCGAGACGCGCCACCGCCTCGGTGCGCACATCGGACTTCGCGTCGCCGGTGGCGGCCTGGCGCAAAACAGCGTGGTCCGCCGGGTCTTCCGGGTCGAGCCCGGCGACCGCCGCCTGCCGCACTGACCAGAACGGATCCCCGGCGGCGACCTCGCGCAGGACCGCCCGCGCCTCGCCGTCGCCGAGCGCTCCCAGCGCCTCGGCGGCGCGGCGCCGTCCGACGGAGTCGTCATCCAGGATCTGGGCCGCCCACTCCTCGAAGCTCTTGGCGAAGCGGATCTCGCCGGGCAGCACGTCGTCGGCGTCGAACCGCACGTAGAGGGGCCGGGAGGCGGCCGGATAGCGGACCGTCGCTTCCCGCTCCTCGAGCAGGAAGGGGTGGGTCTCTTCCCCCTCCCCGGTCACGACCCGGACGGTCAGCGGGGCCCGGTAGGCGAGGGGAACGGTCCCGAGACTCGCCGCCTCGGTCTGGACCTGCCGCACGCTCAGTTCGACGCTCCCATCGGACCACTCGCTCTCCAGTTCGAGGATCGGGTGCCCCGGGCGGCGGAGCCACATGTCCACGAACCAGCGGATGTCCCCGCCGCCGGCCTCGGCGAAGGCGGCGATGAAGTCCTCAGTGTCCACCGGCTGGAACGCGTGCTTCTCGAGGAAATGCTCGATCGAGTCGTGGAAGGCCTCGGGGCCGGTGATGTGGCGCAGCAGGTGGATCAGCGCGGCGCCCTTGGGATAGGTGTGGGAGTCGAAGTTGTCGTTCGGGCGGATCCAGCGGTTCGAGACGACCGGGCGAAGGACGGTGCGCGCCTGCCGGAAATAGGACTGGCGCTTCCGGCGCATGTTCTCGGCCGCCTCGTCGGGACCCAGTTCCTCCGCGTGCCAGCGGTACTCGGACCAGGTCGCGAAGCTCTCGCTGAGCCAGGTCTCACCCCAGTCGCGGTAGGAGACCAGGTTCCCCCACCAGTGGTGCGCGGCCTCATGCGCCACCAGCCCGTGACTCGGGAAGTCCTGCTCGGCGGCCTCGTCGTGGATCGTGCTCTGCCCGAGCACGGTGGCGGTCGTGCTCTCGGCGCCGCCTCCGATCCCGGGGATCGTCACCTGGTCGTACTTGTTCCAGGGGTACGGGACGCCGTACTCCTCCTCGAAGAAGGCCATCATCGCCGGGGTCTTGTGGAAGCTGCGGTCCGCGTCCTCCACGTCCTTCGGGTAGACCCAGTAGTTCACCGGAATGTCGCCGTGGCTGTCCTCGATCACCTCGTAGGGCCCGGCGGCGAGAACCGAGAGGTACGTCGGGTGGGGCTCGTCGAGCCGCCAGTGGTGCGTCCGGGTCCCAGGACGCGGGCCCTCCTCGATACCGACGAGCCGGCCGTTCGAGAGAACTCTCCAGTCCTCGCGCACGGTGGCGAGGAGCTCGAACGTGGCCCGGTCCGAGGGGTGGTCGACCGAGGGGTACCAGTGCCGCGCGCCCTCCGGGAAGGACAGCGTGTTGATGAGCTCGGGATTGGCGTCGGTGGGGGCCTTGAAGTCGAGCCCGAGGTCGTAGCTGGCGGGCATCCCGTAGCGGGTGGCGTCCACGTCGATCCCGGTCCCGCCGTAGTCCACCTCGATCTCGAGTTCTTCGCCCTGGGGCAGCACCTCGGCGAGTTCGATGGCGAGCGTCCCGCCTTCGTGGCGGAAGTCGAGTTCCGCGCCCTCCGCGCGAACCGCCCGCACTTCGAAGGTCTCCGCGTCGAGCGCGAGCGAGCTCAGGTCTTCCTCGGCGCGAAGCTGGATGCGCGCCGTTCCCTCGAGCCCCTTCGTCGTCTCGTCGAGGTCGAGGGCGACCCGGTAGTGGAGCACGTCGAACGGCTCGTCCCGCAGCGCCCGCTCCGGATAGTGGGTGAGATCCTCGAGCGCGGACTCTGCTGGGGGCGGCGGTTCGGGGGCGCAAGCCAGCGCCCCGGCGAGCGCGGCGGCGAGCAGGGCGCCCGCCAGGGGAAGCTGGCGGCGGAGGCCTTCGAGGCGGTTCATCGGGAGAGGTCGAAGTCCACGCCGATGTGGACCGCTCTGGGGGTGCCCAGCGTCTCGATCGGAGTGCGCGCCGAGATGATCTCGGCGTCGAGCAGGTTTTCGCCGGCGGCGAACACCGTGACCTGCGAGCTCAGCGGGAAGGCGACCCGGAGCCCCACCGAGACGAAGCTCGCCATCGGGAGCTCGTTCCGGTCGTCCTCGAACTGCTCCGACTGGAACCGGACGTCCCCGCGAACCACGGCCGGCCCGCGCCAGACGATGCCCGCCGAGCCTTGGTGGAGGGGAACCTGGGGGATCCGCAGCCCGGTCTCCTCGACCTCGGTTGCGGATAGCAGGTAGGCGGCGAAGAACTCGAGGTCGGCGGCGGGGAACGCCCAGATCTCGGCCTCCGCGCCCCGAGCCGTCGCGCGTCCGATGTTCTGGCGCTGGCGGAAGACGCCCTGGTCGTTCACTTCGAGCGTTACGTTCCCCACCGTGTCGCGCAGCGAATTCCACCAGCCGTTGGCGCGCACCATCCAGCGGGCGTCGGGGTGGAAGTCCACGCCGGCCTCGGCGCCGTAGAGCGTCTCCTCGCCGAGCGCATCGTTCGCCGCGACCCGGACATTCCCCACCCGGAACGGCCGGTAGAGCTCGTTCAGCGAGGGCGCGCGGAACCCGCGGTAGGCGGAGGCGCGCAGCGTGGCTGCGGAGGACGCCCGGTAGCGAAGCCCGAGGCGGGGGTTCACGCTCGCCTTCGTCCCGGCGTTCTCCCACAAGTCGAGCCGGCCGTCGGCGGTGAGTTCGAGGTTGGTCGCGAGCTCGAGCCGCTGCTGGACGAATGCGCCCAGCCGGTTCTGGATGTGCTCGTCCCACGAGGACCGGATCCAGTCGGCGCCGGCCTGGAGCCCTTCGCCGAGCCGGGCCGAGAACGACCCGCCCAGACCCGAGTACTCGTACATCTGCTGCGAGGTGGGGATCTCGCGGTCCCGCCCGGCCAGGATCCGGGAGAAGTCGCTGTTCAGGCGCGAACTCTGGCCAAAGGCGCGCAGGTCCCAGCGGTCCCCGGTGACGCCGCCCTCCACGAAGACCATGCGCGAGTCGTTCACCTGGATGGGCGTGCCGTTCCGGCGATCCTCGGAGTAGTAGTTGACCGCCACGTGAGCCCGGCCGGCGGTCGCGCGGCCCACCAGCGAGCTGAAGTCCACCCCGGCTGGCTCGTCGACCGCGCCCCGCTCCGCTTCCCGGATGCGGTGGTAACCGTCGCTGTTCAGGATCCGGGCCGCGCCGATGACGGAAACGTCCCCGGCCGAGTGCGAGGCGAGCACCTCGCCGTCACGGATGCCGAAGCTCCCGAACCGGCCCCGCGCGCGGAGAACCCCCGGCTCCGGCTGGCGGGAAAGCAACTGGATCGTGCCTCCGAGCGCCGAGCTCCCGTAGAGCGGGCTGGCGGCGCCGCGGGCGACCTCGGCGCGGTCCAGATAGAGCGTCGGCAGCCGGTTCCAGTACACCCAGTTCCCGAACGGGTCGTTCATCGGGACGCCGTCCCACAGGACGAGCGTGCGGCTCGCCCCGCTGGGCCCGATCCCGCGCAGGGAGACGCCGGTCGTCGTGGGATGGGAGATGAAGCTGGTGTTCCGGCGGAAGAGGCCGAACCCCGGAACCCGGGAGAGCGCCTCGTCCATGAGCATCCCGGGAGACTCGGCGAGCGCCTCGCCGCTCACCGGGGTCACGAACGCGGCGGCGTCGCGGAGCGGTTCCTCGTTGCGGCTCGCGGTGACGACGACCGTCTCGGAGTGCGCCGGGCGGGCGTCTTCCTCGTCCTCCGATGCTTCGTCCTGGACTCTCTCTTCCGGATCGTCCTCGGCAGAGAGAGCCGGCGATGGCGCCAGCATGACCGCGAGGAGCGGCAGCGCCAGAAGGGCGCGCGCCGCCCGGACCCGAAGGGGGGGTGTCGTCATTGCGAAGCAGGATATATCGGGCGGAATCGGCTCCAACCCGACGAGGAACCGGTCCGCGAGGCCCCGACCAACTTTCGCGGGAACCTCAACCGTTCCGGGGTTGCTTCCAGAGCCGGACTACGAACCGGTCGTCGTCTTCCTCCAGGTCCGGCTCCGTTCCGTTGTGGCGCCGCATGGAAGCGATGATCCGGTTGCGAACGCCCATGCCGAAGTGCTCGATGTAGCCGTAGTCCCGAAGGATCTCCTTGAGCAGCTCGTTGCGCGCCACCCGGACGACGCCCTCCCGCATCTTGTCGACGGTGACGCCGTTCGGAAGCCGGCCAGGGGAAATCACCTCGAGCCGGTCCCCATAGATCGACACCTCGATATCCGTTCCCTCGCGCGCGTCCGTGTCGTACCCCTTCTCTTCCCCGGAGAACGCCACCGCGGTCACGCCCGCCTGCGGCAGGCGACGGTTCGGGTTGTCCCCAAACAGCAACAGGCCCGCGACCGAAGCGCGCGGATCGCCGGACGACCCGACGAGCAGGTCCGAGTTGAACAGGAGGCGGCGCCAACTCTCGCCGTGTCCCGCGCCGGCGCGGAGCGCTTCAGCACGTCCCGGTAGTAGTTCTCCACACGGTCCATGGCGAAACTCCTGGGGCCGGTGTCCTGAACACCGCGAGGCTCGTACCGGATGAGAAGGGGAGCCTGAGGCTCGAGCGATTCGGCCAAGTTCATGGCGCCGGATCCTTCCCGGAATGCTCGGGCGCGGTCCGCGATCCGAACTGGTCGATGAACCGCCGGATGAGGTCGTCGGCGCCGAGCGGAGGGATCGCGGCGCGGAGCGCCTCGAGATCGGGATACCCGGTGAGCGCGATGTAGCGGGGATAGTTCGCGAGCCGGGCGATCAGGTCCTCTCTCCCGAGCTCCGGGTGGAACTGGGTCCCGTAGATCGGCCGGTCGCGGAACCGGAAGGCCTGGTTCTCGACCGCCTCTGTGGAGGCCAGACAGACGGCGCCGTCCGGGAGCCGCGTCACGGTGTCCTCGTGGCCGATCACGGCGGGGAACCGGTCGCCGGCCCCGCCGAACACCGGGTCCCGACGGCCCGCATCGGTGAGCCGGAGTTCGCGGAAGCCGACCTCCACGTAGCGGCGCTCCTGGACGACTTCCCCGCCGAGCGCCCGCGCCAGCGCCTGGAACCCCCAGCAGGACCCGAACGTGGGCCCGGCGCGCTCGTAGAGCCGCTCCATCGTGTGCTGGACATCGTCGTTCCAGTGCCGCACGACCGAGTAATCGCCGCTGCCGCCGATGAACACGAGTTCGGCCTCGTCCAGAAGCGCCTCCGGGGGGCGTCCCCGGACGAGACTGAAGACGGCGAGCTCCCGTTCGGGAATCCCGAGGAACCCGGCGAAGACCCGGCGTTCCTGCGGCCCCATCGGGTCGTCCGGCTCGCGCGCCTGAAGGAGCAGACAGCGCGGCCCGGAGTCCGCCTGGTCCGGCGACAGCCTCGTCATGGAACGCAGCGGCCGACCCCGGCCCTTGGCCGCACCCATCCGGCGCGACGCGCCGCCCCGGGTCGCCGAGGCCTGACTATAGACGGCGCAGGACGGAGCTCTGGAGTTCCTCCCGCCAGACGAGCTTCACCCCGGCGGCGGTGATCTCGTGCCGTTGCTCCGAGCCCTCGACGAAGCGGCTCCCGCTCCCGACGATGAGCCTGGTCCGGTCGCCCTCCCCTTCGAGATGAAAGCGGAACAACCCGCCGGTTCCCAGCGCCCGGAACCACATGACGGGTTCCGACAGCTCGAGCAGGGGCTCGAGTTCCGGCAGACGGAGACGATGACGCCGGAGCAGGTCGTCGCTCGCCCGGTCGCGGATCAGGTCATGGAAGCGCCGCTGGAGCGCCAGCAGCAGCGGAAGGGAAACCTCGTGGCGCACCTTCGGCGTCAGCACGGAGACGAGGTGGGAGTGTTCGCGCCGCTGGGCCACCTCGAGCGCGCGCTCGCCGCGCGCGGTCCGGAGCATCCGCCAGGCCCCCCGGGAGACGAGCCCCTCGGCCACATCCGCCGGGGCGCCATGCCACGCCGCCTGGTGGAGAGGCGCGTACCAGGAGGCGCCGCCCGGCCGAGGCCAGTTCACCCCCTCCGGCTCCTCGTCGAGCAGCCGGAAGACCCGGGACCAGTCGGCGTCCCGGGCGGCGTCGGCGAGAGCCTGCCCCCGCTCCCCGCGATGCCTCGGGTCCGTGATCCCGGGCCAGGATGGAATGACCGGGTTGTTTGCCATGACGACACAGATGCTGGCGCCACCACCGGACAGGAGCCGTCACACCTACGGCGGCCGGACGCATGGCGCCGGCGCCGGACCTCTACTCCGAGGTGTAGCGCCCGAGCAGCGCCTTGCCGGGGTAGACGCCCTCGATCAGCGATCCGTCGCGGACGACCGGAACGCCGTCCACGATGACGTGGGCGACGCCTTCGGAGTAGGTCAGGTCGTCCTCGAAGTTCGCCGTGTCGATGATGGTGTCGGGGTCGAAGACGGTGATGTCGGCGATCGCGCCGATCTGGATCCGCCCCTTGCGGCGCATGATCGGGGCGATTTCCTGGAGCCGCTCGGCGGGCATGAGGGTCATCTTGCGGATGGCCTCCTTCAGCGTCAGGACGCGCTGATCCCGCACGTAGCGCCCGAGGACGCGGGAGAAGGTTCCCGCCGTCCGGGGGTGCGCCCCCGGGGCGTAGGGCATCCCGTCGGAAGCCACGATCACCAGCGGGTCCCGCATCGCCATCTCGATGAACTCGGGCTTCATCATGTGCATGATCACGGTGCCGCCCTCGGCGTGGAACAACTCGAAGGTCTCCTGCGTGAGGCGCTCGCCGGTGTCCTGCCACTGGATGTCGCCGTAGGTCATCCCGAGCTTCTCCTGCCAGCCCTCGTCGAAGATGGCCGACGAGATCCCGGTGGACGCCGCGGTGTAGGGATACGCCTCGGTCGTGACGTCCACGCCCGCCGCGCGCGCCCCGCGGATCAGTCCCAAGGTGACCGGGAGGTGGTGGAGGCTCGAACTGTTCAGGTGGACGATGTGGAGCGGCGCTCCGGTGGCGGTCGCGTTGGCGATGACCTCCTGGATCGCCGAAACAGCCATGTCCCGGACGTGCGTATAGATCGGGACATCGAGCTCGGCCGCCAGCTCGAAGATCCGGTAGATCTCGGTGTGCGTCGCGCCCGGGTAGTACTGGTGCGGCATCCCGATCCCGAGCCCTCCGGCGCGGAGCTCGGCGGTGATCGCCTCGCGCAGGGCCTCGAGCCCCTCGGGCGTCACCTCGGCGTAGTTGGCCGTCCGGAGGAGCTGGGCGTGTTCGAGGACGAGTTCCGCCCCGGTGCTCTCGGCGTCGAGGAGTTCGGCGGCCTGCTCCGCCACCCCGGGGATCCCAAGCAGCCGGAGCCCGCCGTGGGAAACCGAGGCCCCGTAGTGGACGATCGCGTTGCCGGCCCGGCTCTCGACGAAGCGGGCGACCCGGGGGACGCCTCCCTCGAGCTCGAGCGCCGTCGTCACGCCGTCCATCGCCTGGAAGCGGTTCGCCTCGACGGACTGGCCGTGCACATGGAGATCGATGAAGCCCGGGCTCACGACGTGGTCGGAAGCGTCCAGCAGCGCGCCCCCCTGCTTCAGCCGGTTCGTGAGGACTTCGCGCGAAATCGCCACGATCTCGTTCCGCACGACGCCAACGTCACGGACGGCGTCGAGCCCGGTCTCCGGGTCGATGACCCGTCCCCCGGTGATCACGAGGTCGAGATCCCGCTCCTGGGCGGCGGCGCTGGCGAACGCGAATCCGGCCAAGACGACGGAGAGGGCGAGCGAAAGGCGAAGTCTCGGGGCGAACATGGGGCGGGCCTCCTTCATCAGCGGGACGGAACCGGCCGATTCTCCCAGATTCATCGGGACGGTCGGGCCAGTCGCGGCGGCTGAACCGCCGCCCGCGTCAGCGGGGGATGACCGGGAGGATGACCCGCGAGGGGTGGGCGGCGTCGTGGTAGACCGTGTTCGTCGCGACGATCCCGGGACGGTCCTCCATCATCTCCTTCCCGGTGTTGCCGTTGGGGTACCACTTGGGGAAGCTGGAGCTGGTGACCGAAAGCCGGATGCGCTGGCCGGGCTGGAAGACGTTCGACACCGGGTAGAGCTCGATCTCGTAGGGGACGATCTCTCCGGGGGTCAGCAGGGCCGGCGCCTCGTCGCCCTCGCGGTAGCGGGCCCGGAGGATCATCTGGCGGAGCAACTGGGAGTAGCCCGATGCGTGGACCGCGGTCAGGGTGACGACCCAGTCGGTGTCCACCGCCGAGGACGCGGCGTACATCTGGACCCGCGGGAAGCCGGTGACCTCGAGGGGCGCCTCCAGCGGATCCGAGGTGAAGGTGAGGCTCAGGCGGTCCGCCGCCCGGTGGTCCTGCGCCCCTCGGGGCGCGACGAAGAGATCCCCGCCGATCGTGCGGACCGGGCGCGCCGGGTCGTACTCGTAGGAGGTCGGCGGTTCGTCCGCCTCGGGCGTCTCGGGGGTGAGCCGACCGTCGTTCAGCGAGTCCGCCGAACCACTTCGGCCCCCGCGGAAGTACCAGCTCCGCTCTTCCTGGCGAGCGAGGGGGAACTCCTGTTCGTCCCGCCAGACGTTGTCCCCCATCACGTAGAGGCGGACCGGCGGCTCCTCCATGATCCCGTTGTCGTGCCCCTTGAGGTGGTGGTCGAACCACCGCAGCCGGAGCGCGAGATGGTCCAGCGTCGAGCCGGGGAAGCTCAGGTCGCCCACCCGATCGTCCGCGGTGGGCGGCCAGCCGTGGATCCAGGGGCCGACGATCAGCTTCTGCCGGCCGCGGGCCCGCGGACCGCCGACCTGGCCGATCCGGTCGAAGTGGCGCACCGTCCCATGGATGTGGCGGTCGTACCAGCCGCCGAGGTGGTAGACCGGAACGTCGAAGTCCTCGTAACGCTCGTCCACCGCGAGCGCCCGCCAGTAGTCGTTGTAGTACGGGTTCCCGACGAGGTCGTTGTACATGTCCGAGAACATGCTCGCGGTGAAGTCGTCGCCGACTTCGGTGTGTTCGTCGTACCAGGAGAACCAGGAGTCCGCCGTACCCAGGTAGCCGCGGTGGCCGGGAGCGTTGGCGCGGAGCGGTTTGACCATCTCGCGCTGCGTGAGCAGCCAGGTCGGCAGCACCATGTGGAGCGCCCCGCCCTGCCAGAAAATGTCGCGGTAGCTGTTCGCGGCGTACTGCGAACAGAACATCGCCTCGAGATGCGGCGGTCGGGTGGGGGCGGTCAGGAGCTGGTTCGCGCAGGTGAACGAGAGGCCGTGGGACCCCACCTTGCCGGTCGACGCCGGATGCCGGGCGGCCCACTCGATCGTGTCGTGGCCGTCTTGCCGCTCGCCCCACGCCTGGTCGCGAAGCCAGGTGTACTCCCCCTCCGACCGGTAACGACCCCGTTCGTCCTGGACCATCGCGATGTAGCCGCGGGCCGCGAAGTACTCGGCGGCGCGGTTCGCGCAATCCCCCTTGTTGTAAGGCGTCCGCTCGACGAGGACCGGAAACGGGCCGGGGCCTTGCCCCCGCGGGAGGTAGACGTCGGTCGCGAGCCGGACGCCGTCGCGCATCGGCGCCATGACCTCCTCGCAGGTCCACGACTGCGCCCCCGCGACCGCGGGCAAGGCGAGGGTGAACAGCGCGGCGCGCCAGAACCAGGGGCGGGAGAACCGGGACAACATGAGCGGCGCCTCCTTGCGGCGGGCCGCCATGTTCCCACGGTCGGGGCCTCCGCGGCGCCAGCGCTCCGGATGGCGCTCCCGACGACGACCCGGGTGGCGCGCCCTGAGGGATTCGAACCCCCGGCCTACAGGTTCGTAGCCTGTTGCTCTCTCCACTGAGCTAAGGGCGCGTGCGACGCGGGACCCAAGCCGCGCTCCCCGATGCGTGGACGGGATCGGCGGCTGCTCTTCGGCGCCGGACCCGAACGCCCTCCCGCTGGTACCGCTACGGGGATTCGAACCCCGGTTTGATGGCTGAGAACCACCCGTCCTAACCCCTAGACGATAGCGGCATCGGCGGGAGGGACCACGGATCGTAACACGCCGTTCGCCCTTCGGCCGGTCGCGCCGCCCCCGCGCTCGATCCGGACGACGGTCCCGAGGCCCCAGTCCTGGATCGTGGGGGCCCGGAGGTCGGGGGCGCCGCGACGCCCGCCCCCCTCGGGCGTCAGGCGCACCAGAACGCGCGCCCGGGAACGCGAAGGGAGGAACCGGGCCAGCAGCAGGCCCTTTCCGAGGACGGCGTGGGGCGTCTCGAACACGACCCGGGAGGCCCCCGCCGCCGCGGCCGCGTCGAGCGCGCCTTCCGCCAGCGCCGCGGTGACGTCCACCTGCTCCGGTTCGGGAGGCGCGATCCAGTCCACGGCTTCGAGGACGCCGACGGCGGCCCAGGCGAGCGCGGCGTCCGCGACCGGAGCGCCGTCCCGCAACACCTGCGCTCCGCAGGCGCGGGGCCCGGCCGCCGTCAGTTCGCAGGCCACGCGAAAGCCTGGAACAAGTCGGACGCGGAGCCTTCGGGCGGCGGCGGACCCGAGCGGGCGCGGGATCGCCTCCAGTCCCGTCCGGGCGCGGCGACCGGGCAGCAGCGCTGCGGTCAGCGCGCGGCGCAGCCGGCCGGGCCGCACCGGGGCGGAGAAGCGGGGCAGCGGGCCGGCGTCCTCGAAACCGAGCGCCCGGAGGTCGGCGTAGAGGTCAGCCTCGACGACCGGAAGGACGACGACCGCGTTCCCGGCGGCGCGCGCCCAGCGGGAGAGCCGCAGCAGATCGTCCCGGCGCGCCGCGCCGCCGGCGATGGCGCACGCCGTCAGAAGCTCCGCCGGTGCGTCAGGGCGCCAGCTCAGCGGCGACGCCGAGAGCGCCGGGCGTCCCGGCTCGGCGCCCCCTTCGCCCGACGAGCCGTCCCCCGCGCTCACTCCTCGGCGGGCGCCATCAGAATCGCGAGGATCAGGTAGACCAGGATGCCGGGAAAGGCCGCCGAGCAGACGCTCACGAGGACGAAGAGCACGCGCAGGAGCGTGCGGTCGATGCTCCACCAGTCGGCGAGACCGGCGCAGACGCCGAGCAGCATGCGCCCCTGCATCGGGCGAACGAGCTGGGTCATGGATGTCTCCTCCGTGCGGCGACGGTCTGGAAGGGGCGGGTCAGGCCAGCGCTGACATCAGGACCGCCAGGAGGCTGGCGGCGAGCAGGACGAGCGCCCACAGGCCATGGCGTCCGCGTTCCTGGCTGAAGACGCCGAAGCGCGAGGCGACCCAGTAGCCGCCGGCGAAGCCTCCGAGGTGGGCGGCGTTGTCGATGCCGGGGATGAGGAGCCCGAACACCGCCAGAAAGATGACGTAGCGCCAGATCATCCGGGCGAACGCCGAACTCGTCCGGCGGCCGACGTAGAGCAGCGCGCCGAGCAGGCCGCACACCGAGGCCGAGGCCCCCACCGTGAAGCCGGCGCCGCCGAGTCCGGGAATCGGGATGGACGCCGCCCCGAGGAACGACGACAGCAGGAACCCGCTCATCGCCGCCACCTGGTAGATCACCAGGGTTCGCGCCGGCCCGAACTCCTGGCTGACGGCCGGGAACAGGTTCCACAGCCAGTACATGTTGAACAGGATGTGGAGCAGCCCCCCGTGGAGCCACCCGGCGCTGAACACCGTGTACCACTTGCCGGCGGCGAACACCGGAAGCGCTCCGGAGGCGCCGAGCAGGTAGAGCACCTGACCGTCCGGACTCAGGAAGCCGAGAAACCCCCCAACCCCGATCCGGGCGCCGCTGAGGAGAAGCGCCAGCCCGAAGAGGACGGCGTTCGCGCCAATGAGCGCGGTCTGGACCGCCGGGCCGTCGAACCGCAGCATCGAGGCGAACCCGAACATCCCCGGATTGCGCCGCCCGCAGGACAGGCACTCCTCGTCCCGCACCCCGACGAGCTGGCCGCAACCCGGACACAGGACCGAGCCGGACCGCTGCCGTCCGATCATCGCGCCTCCTATTCTGCCACGGCGTCATCGTCGAAATAGTCGCGCACCGCCGCGACGACGCGGTCCGCTTCGGCCTCGGTGATGCCGGGGTGGAAGGGCAGGCTGACGACCTCGTCGGCCGCCCGGATCGCCTCGGGAAAGGCCTCCTCCGGCGTCGCGCCCTGGGTCCGGAACGCCGGCTGCAGCGGAAGCGGAACCGGGTAGTGGATCAGCGTCTCCACGCCGGCGGCGTGGAGGCTCGAGCGGAGCGCGTCGCGCCTCGGGCTCCTCAGGACGAACAGGTGGCGGGCGCTCTCGTCGGACCGGTCGGCGGCGACGAGCCCGACGGGAAGCCCCCCGAGACCCTCCCGATACCGGCGGGCGAGGCGGCGACGGGCGCGCAGCCCGGCGTCCAGTCGGGCGAGCCGGACCGAGAGCACCGCCGCCTGGAGCTCGTCGAGGCGGCTGTTCCAACCGGGCCAGCCGTGCGCGTGACGGGCGATCTGCCCTCCGTTCCGGAAGCGGCGCACCCGACGGGCGATGTCGTCATCATCGGTCGCGACGAGTCCCGCGTCGCCGAGCGCCCCCAGGTTCTTCGTGGGGTAGAAGCTGAACGCTGCCGCCAGCCCGAGCCCGCCGACCGGGCGGCCGCCGAAACGCGCCCCGTGCGCCTGACTCGCGTCCTCGATGACCGGCACGCCATGGGCCCGCGCCGCGTCGAGGACTCGGTCGAAGCGCGGCGGGGCGGAGCCGTAGAGGTGCACCGGAACGACCGCCCGGAACCGTCCGGTGGCGATCGCGGCTTCGGCCGCGGTCGCATCCATCCCGAGGGAGTGCGGCTCCACGTCGCAGAACGCGACGGCGGCGCCGGTCCGCCGGATGCCCACACCGGTGTAACCCGCCGAGAACGCCGAAGTGAGGACGCGGTCCCCGGGCCCGACCCCGGCAGCGACGAGCGCGAGGGTGATCGCGTCGGTCCCGGAAGCGACGCCCACCGCGTGGCGCACCCCCACCGCCTCGGCGAACGCGGACTCGAACGCTTCGACCTCGGGGCCCAGCACGTAGCGGCCCGAGGCGAGCACGCGCTGGATCGCCTCCCGGACGGCGGGGTCATCCGCAGCCTCGAGCCGCGCGAACCGGACGGATTCCACAGCCTCTATTTCGTCGGCGGCCCCCCGGCGGTTCCCGCCAGGCGGCGGAAGGCCCTCACCGTGTGGCGCAGGCCATCCCGGAGGGACACCGACGGCGCCCAGGCGAGGTCCCGCCGGATCCGCGACGCGTCGCAGTGGATTCCTCCGACGGCGATCGCGCGATCCGTTGCGGCGAGCGGGAACGTGCTCACCCGGAGCGGCGCCCCCACGGCGTCGAACACCGCTTCGGCGAACTCGAGGAGTGTCACCGGAGCCCCGCCCAGGTTCCAGACGCCGGAGGGCGCCCCGGGGCGGCCGGCCAGCAGGAGCGCTTCGACGACCTCGTCCACGTGGAGCGGGTCCCGCAGCAGATCCGGGTCGCCGAAGAGGTGGATCTCCTCGCCGCGGAGCGCGCGCTCCAGGAAGGCGCCGCTGAACCCGGCGCCCGGCCCGTCGAGCGGCTGGCCGGGGCCATAGGTGTTCGTGAGGCGCAGCGCCGCACAGCCGCCGTCTTCCGGAGCGAGCAGCCGCAGAAGGTGTTCCGCGGCCTCCTTGTGGACCGAGTGGACATCGGGAGGCCGCACAGGGTGATCCTCGTTCACCGGGAGGGACTCGGCGGCGCCGTAGAGCTGGCGCGTGCTCGCCAGCACGACCCGGGTCGAACCGCCCACCGAGCGCATGACGCCGAGGAGCCCCATGACGTTGTCCTCGAAGTCGGCGACCGGGTTCTCCATGCTGGCGCGGTGGCCGTTCGCCGCGGCGAGATGGAAGACGACTTCGGCTTCCCGCAGCAGGTTCCTCGCTGCGCCGGGTCGCGCGAGGTCGGCGCGGTGAAACCTGGCGCCCTTGGGCGCCCCGGAGAGTCCGGCGCGATCCACCCCGGTCACCGCGGTCCCGGCCCTCGCCAGCGCGGCGAGCAACCGCCGCCCGATGAACCCGGCGGCCCCGGTCACCACGACCTCCCGGCTGCGGAAGCCGGCGGCCGCCGCGGTCACCCGCTCGCCGACCCCGGCGGGGGAAGACGGAGGCCCGGGATCCACGGCGGGGAGCGTACCGGTCTCCCGGGCGCCGCTACGCTCCGCGCCGTGGACCCACGCGACCGTCCCGAAGCCCGCCCGGGCGCGCTGTTCGTGGTGGCCACCCCCATCGGGAACCTTGAAGATCTGTCGCCGCGGGCGGCCCGGGTGCTCGCCGAGGTCCCCCGGATCGCGTGCGAGGACACCCGGGTGACCGGCAGGCTCCGGGCGCGCTTCGGCTTCACCGCGCGGCTCGTCTCGCTCCATGAACACAACGAGCGCGACCGCGTTCCCCGCCTCGTGCAGGGGCTTCTCGCCGGCGAGGATCTCGCGCTCGTCACCGACGCCGGAACCCCGCTGATTTCGGATCCCGGCTACCGGCTCGTGCGGGCCGCCCGGGCCGCGGGGGTTCCGGTGCGGACGGCGCCGGGGCCATCCGCGGTCACGGCGGCGCTTTCCGTGTCGGGCCTCCCCACCGACGCCTTCACGTTCCTGGGGTTTCCGCCGCCGCGGGCCGGCGGGCGCCGCAAGCGGTTCCTCGAGCGGGCCGCCAACGCGGCCGGGTCGCTCGTGATGTTCGAATCGGCCCGTCGGGCCGCCCGCCTGCTCGACGAACTCGCCGAGACTCTGGGGCCCCGCGAGGCCTCCCTGTCGCGGGAGATGACCAAGCTCCACGAGGAACACTGGGCGGGCCTGCTGCCCGAACTCGCCGAGCGGGCGCGGCGCGAGCCCCCCCGCGGAGAGGTCACGCTGGTAGTGGCGCCGGAGGGCCGCCGGAGGGCTTCCCCGGCGTAGAATTTCCCGGTCAGGGGGCTTCGACGGGCGGCGAATCACCGACCGCCAGGCATCCGTCCCGGAAGCGGTCGCCGCGGGCGCGGCGAGCCCTTCCCGGGTCTTCCCCCGGACCCTCCCCTTTCTCACCTTCCCGTGAGGTCCCGGATCACTGCCGGCCGGGCGTCAGGAGATTCATGAACTTCCTCCTTCTCTGCTCCGAGGGCCCCGCGGGGCGGGATCTCCCCTGGCGGGGGACCACGGTGGCGGAAGCCGCCGCCCGGGCCGCCGCGCCGCTCGTTTCGGACGGCGCGGTCGCGCTCGTGGTCGGCGCCCCCGCCCCGGATGTCCGACTCCCCGACGGTTTCGAGACCGCCACCCCGAAGGAGGCCGCCGCCCGGCTCCGGGCTCTCCCGGAGGGATCTTCGGGACTCGCGCTCGCCGCCGGGGTCTGCGATCCGCCGCTCGACCGGCTCGGCGGCCTGATCGAGGGCGTCACCGCCGAACGGCCGGCGCCGCTGCTGAATCAGGCCGGCCACCTGATCGCCGTCGGCTGGACCGCAGCAGCCCTCGCCGATGCGGTCGCGCCAACGTTCGACGAAACCGTCTCCGGCGTGGAGCTGCCCCGCCGCGCGAATCGCGTCCTCGGCGTCGTCCGGATCTCGGGCGCGGCGAGCTGGTCGGAAGCCCTGTTGACCGATCGGCGGCGCACCGCCCGCAACCTCCTTCAGGCGGGGGTTCTCGTCGAGGATCCCGACACGCTGTGGGCCGACGCGACCTGCCGGATCGAGCCGGGGGCGCGCATCGGACCCTCGGTCATGCTGCTGGGAAGCACCAGCGTCGCCGCCGGCGCCGAGGTGTCGGCCTTCTGCCGACTGGAGAACACCGAGGTCCGGGCCGGGGCGCGGGTCCTGACCCACACCACGATCTCCGACAGCGTCATCGGCCGCGAAGCGAAGGTGGGACCCTTCGCCCACATCCGGCCGAACACCCGGCTCGAGCCGGGCGCCTTCGCCGGCGCCTTCACCGAGACCAAGAACGCCGTGCTCGGGAGGAACTCCGCGCTGCCGCATCTCTCCTACCTCGGAGACGCCGAGGTGGCCCACCGGGTGAACCTGGGCGCGGGGACGATCACCTGCAACTACGACGGCCGGGGCAAGCACAAGACGGTGATCGAGGCCGGGGCGTTCGTCGGCAGCAACGCGATCCTGGTGGCGCCGGTCCGGATCGGACGCCGGGCCTTCGTCGCCGCCGGATCCGTCATCGTGGAGGATGTCCCGGATGAGGCGATGGCGATCGCGCGGGGCCGGCAGGCGGTGAAACCGGGACGGGCCGCGGGACGCTTCGAGGGAGCGGACGAGGTCTGAGCGCGAGACCCCGGACCCGACCCGCAAACGGCGCATCAGGGTGACGCCCCTCCCGCCGGCCGAGCGGACCGCGCTCTGGTCCGAGATCCGGGAGCAGCCGGCGGCGGCGCGCCGCGCCCTCGAGAAGCTCGCCGCTGGCGCAACCGCGCGCCGGGCCGCGCTCGCCGGGCGCCTCGGCGGGGAGGTCGTGCTGACCGGCGCCGGGACCAGTCGCCACGCGGCGGAGGCGGCGGCCGCGACCTGGCGCCGGGATCTGGGACTCGCGGCGCGCGCCGCCGCAGTCACCGGGTTCGACGCCGCCGGCGAGAAGCCCTCGGCCATCGTCGCCATCACCCAGTCGGGGGCGACCGGAAGCGTTCTCCGACTCCTCCGCGAAGCCGGGCGACAGTCCGTCTTCCGGGTGGTCGTCACGAACGCCCCCGAGAGCGAGGCGGCGGAGCGCGCCGACCTGACGCTCGTGACGCCGGCCGGACCGGAGCGGGCGATCCCCGCCACGAAGTCGTTCACGAGCGCGCTGGTCGCCCTGCTCGCGCTCGGCCGGGACTGGGCGGCGGCCGGGGGGACAGCGCCCGCGGCGCGACTCGAGGCCGCGGACCGCGTCGCCGCGGCGGCCCCCGGGCTGCTGGCGGCGGCGGTGGCGCAGGACGACCGCATCTCCCGCTTCGGAAGCGCGGCGGCGCGCCCGGGTCCGTGGTTCTTCCTCGGGGGCGCCGGGCTCCGCCCGCTGGCGCGGGAAGGAGCGCTCAAGATGGCGGAGACGGCGGTCGTCCCGGCGATGGAGCTTCCGGCGGGCGAACTGGCTCACGGCCCGGCGGCGCTCCTCACGCCGGAGACGCCGGTGGTCGTGGTCTCCGGGGACGCGAGGCCGGGACCCGCCGAGGCCCGATCCCTCGAGGCCGCGCGGTCCGCCGGCGCTCCGGTGGTCCGGATCGCGCCCGGGCCGGCGCCCGCTCGGCCCGCGGCGCGCGAGACCGGTGTGGATCTTCCGGCGCCCGCGGAGGCGGTCGGGGCCCCGGCCGCGCTCGCGTTCTTCGCGGCGCCGCTGCTCCAGCTTCTCGCCTTCCACACCGGCCGCCAGCTCGGCAGGGACGTGGACCGGCCCCCGCGTCTCGGCAAGGCGGTCGGCGATGACTGAAGACGCCGCCCCGGGGCGCGACGGTCGACTTCGCGAGGTTCTCGAGGGACTGAACCCGTCGCAGCGGGCGGCGGTGACGGCCCCGGCCGGACCGATCCTCGTCTTCGCCGGCGCCGGCTCCGGCAAGACCCGCGTCATCACCCGCCGGATCGCCTGGCTCGTGCTGGAGGAGGGCGCGCGTCCCGACTCGATCCTGGCGGTGACCTTCACGAACAAGGCCGCCCGCGAAATGCGCGACCGCGTGGAGTCGCTGAGCCGGGGAGCGGCCGCGCTCGAAGACGCGTCCCGCCCCTGGGTCTCGACCTTCCACGCCTTCGCGCTGGCGCTGCTTCGCCAGTTCAGCCTTGCGGCCGGGCTGCCCACCGGGTTCCCCGTCCTCGGCGCCTCCGAGAGCCGCCTCCTGCTCCGCCGGACCGCCCGGCGCCTCGGGGTGAACGACGACCAGATCCCGCTGCGCGCGCTGGTGTCCGGGGTCTCGGCGCTGAGGAACGCCACCGCCGCCGGCGTCGAATGGCGCGGACCGCGCCTTCCGGAGCGCCGACGGACGGTGGTCGAGGTCGCGGAGGCCTATGAGGAAGAACTGCAGGCCCTCGGGTCGGTCGACTTCGACGACCTGCAGATCCGGGCCCTCGGACTGCTCAACGCGCACGAAGACGCGCGCCGGTTCCTGGCCCGCCGGGCCCGCCGGGTGCTGGTGGACGAGTACCAGGACACCAGCCCGCTCCAGCACCTCCTGCTGAGGAAGCTGGCGCCCCACCGCGACGTGTTTGCGGTCGGGGATGACGACCAGTCCATCTACTCGTTCCGCGGCGCCGACTACCGGAACATCCTCCGCTTCGAGGAGGACTTCCCCGGCGCCCGGGTCTTCCGTCTGGAAGAGAACTACCGCTCGACCGCGGCGATCCTCGAGGCCGCAAACGCGGTGATCCGGCGGAACCGGGAGCGGGCCGGGAAGACCCTCCGCGCGATCGGCGACAAGGGCGCCCCGGTGCGGTTCCGGGCTCACGGGAGCGAGACGGACGAGGCCCGGAAGATTGCGGCGGACATCCTCGGCTGGGGCGACGCCCGCGGCTCGGTTGCGGTGCTCGTGCGGACGAGGGCCCAGACCCGCGCCTTCGAGGAGGCCTTTGCGGTCAGACGCATCCCGCACTTCGTGATCGGGGGCCTGCGGTTCTACGAGCGCCGCGAAGTCCTCGACGCCATCGCCTGGGTCCGGGTTGGCGCGCGCGATCGCGACGACGACGCCTTCCGCCGGGCCCTCGGGTCCCCGGCCCGGGGCGTCGGCCCCCAGTCCCTCGCGCGCATCGCCGAGGCGGCGGGGCTCGAGAAGGTTTCACTCCTCGAAGCCGCTCGCCGGCTCTCATCCGACCGCGCTTTCGGAGGGCGTCCCGCCACCGGGCTCCGGACCTTCCTCGCCGCCGTCGCGGCGGTCAGCAAGGCGGCGGAGCTGGGGCCCGAGGCGGCGGTCCGCGCCGCGGTCGAGACCAGCGGCCTCGGGGAGAGCGTCGCCGAGGACCCCGAACGGACGGAGAACCTCGCTTCGCTCCGGTCCGCCGCCCGCGAATGGGACGCGGCGAACGGTCCCCGGGAGGGCGGCGACGCCGACGACGCGCCGGGGTCGGGGAGGGCCCGCGTCGTCGCCTTCCTCGACCAGGTGAGCCTGCTCGCCGCCGAAGACCTCGCCCCGCAGGGGGGCGCGGCGTCCGGGCCGCCGCCGGTGCTCATCATGACCGTCCACGCCGCCAAGGGCCTCGAGTTCGACCGGGTATTCCTGGCGGGGCTCTGGGAAGGCCTGTTTCCGCACTCGCTTTCGCTCGATTCGCACGCGGGCATCGAGGAGGAGCGGCGTCTCTTCTATGTGGGCATGACCCGCGCCCGCCGGGAGCTGTTCCTCTCCGCGGCGCCGGGGACGATGGCCTTTCGTCCCCAGGGCGGGGGCGTCTCGCGATTCCTCCGCGACATCCCGGGGGCGCTGGTGGAGGCTTCCGGACAACCTGCGAGGCCGCCGTCCGCGCGGCGACGCCCGGCGGCCGTCGTCGCCGGGCTTCGCCGGGGCCAGCGGGTGCACCACCCGAGGTTCGGCGAGGGGAGGGTCGAATCGGTGGACCCGGCCGCCGGCCGCGTCACCGTGGTCTTTCCCGGGTGGGGCCGGAAGCGCCTCGTGCCGGAGTACGCCCGCCTGCGGATCGTGCGCTGAGCAGCCCGTGGGGAGGGGCTACCCGGTCTTCCCGGCCAGCTCGGCGAGCCGGTAGACAGCCACCAGCGGGACCCCCACCGACGCCAGCCGCGCGGCCGCGCCCGCTTCGCGGTCCACCAGCGCGAGCGCGCCCATGACCTCGAAGCCGGCCTCCCGCGCCGCTTCGACGGCGCGAAGGGTCGAGCCCCCGGTCGTCGCGGTGTCCTCGAGGATCACCGCAGGACCCGACGGCGCCTCCACACCCTCGACGAGGCGGCCGCGCCCGTGCCCCTTCCCCTCCTTCCGCACGAAGAACCCGTGGAGCTCCCGCCCCGCGGCGCCGGCGGCGCCGGCCAGCGCGGTGGCCAGGGGGATGGCGCCCGCCGCCATCCCTCCGACCGCGGCCGGCGCCCACCCCGCGTCGTCAAGCGCGGCAAGAAGCACGCGGCCGAGAAGGGGGACGGCGTCGGCGCGCATCACGGTGAGCCGAGCGTCCAGGTAAACGCTGGAAGTTCCGCCGTGGGCAAGCCGGAACTCGCCGAATCGCAAGGACTCCCGCCGCAACAGCGCGGCGAGCGCCGCGCGGTCGACGGCGCTCACCCGGGGCCGGCGCCGGGAACCGGCGGGGGCGACTCGCCCGCGTCCACGGACTCGATCGCCGCCACCACCCAGCGGGACGCGATCGCGTTCCCGAACTGGTTCGTCAGGTCGTAGCGGATCAGGACGAACCGGTAGTCCTGCTCCCCGTTCACCCGGACGCGCAGCTCCTTCTCGGTGACGGTTCCTTCGAGATAGTCCACCGGAGCGTCCCGCAGCAGGCTGCGCCGGGCGCGGCGGCGCTCCTCCTCGAGAGCCATCTGGACCTCGGCGAGCGCCCGCCGCACCTCGGTCCGATCACCCTGATGCGTTTCCCACTCCTCCTCGATCGCCGCGAGCCGTCCTCCCAGAGACCCCTCGGGCCGAACCTCGCGGCGTTCGGCGATCGCCCGGATGGAGGCCTGGTTCGCGGAGCGGAAGCTGGAGAAGACCTGGAACTGTTCGTCCCGCAGGCGGGTCGCCTCGCGCTCTTCGTCGAGGAGCTGCGGGACCCGGTAGGGGCCGCTGGTGGGCTCCGAGACCTCGAGGAGTTCCCAGGAAGCGGGCGGGTCTCCCGGGAAGGAGACCATCGAGAGGCCGGCGAAGGTGTTCCGGTCCTCCTGCCCGAGCGCCCGGAAGAACTGCTCCAGGAGGGTCTGCTCCGGCGACCCGGAGCAGGCGAACGAAACGAGCGCGAGCGTCGCCAGGACGGGACGAAGCGTCGCCCGCGCGACCGGCTGGCCCGATCGGCGCCCACCCGTCACGGCGTCGCGTCCCCGGGCTCCACCGCGCCGTTCCCGGGCGTCCGGGAGCCCTGCCCGTTCTCCTGCGGGTCGCCGCCCGCGGGCTCCGATTCCGGTATCCGGGAGAGGGCCACCACCTCGTCGTTGTCCCGGACCCGGACCGCCCGGACTCCCTGCGTGATGCGGCCGAGTTCGGGGAACTCGTCCACCCGGGTCCGCACCGCCTTCCCTGCGGCGGTGATGACGAGCAGGTCCTCGCCGGGCCGGACCCACACCGTGGCCACCTCGGGGCCGTTGCGCTCCGAGGTCTGGATGTTCCGCAGGCCCTGACCTCCCCGGCCCTGCGGCCGGTAGAGATCCAGCCGGCTCCGCTTGCCGAAGCCGTGGCGGGTCACCGTCAGAAGCGAGCCGCGCTCGCCGGAGGCGGCGGCGTCCGCGTCCACCACGACGAGGCTGACCACCTCGTCACCCGGTCGCAGCGTGATCCCCCGGACCCCGGCGGCGACGCGACCCATCGGCCGGACATCGCTCTCGGGGAAACGGATCGCCTTGCCGCCCCGGGTCGTGAGCACGATCTCGCCGGAGCCCCGCGTCAGGACCGCGGCGAGGAGCTCGTCGTCCTCGCGGATGCGAACCGCCCGCAGCCCGCTCGCGCGCAGGTTCCGGTACTGCTCGAAAGGCGTCCGCTTGACCTGCCCCCGCCGCGTCGCGGTGAGCAGGAAGAGGCCCGAGGAGGTCTCGCCGGCCTCCACTCCTTCGGGTAGCGGCACCACGGCGACGACTTTCCGTTCGCGGGGCAGGCGAAGCAGGTTCACGATCGCCCGGCCGGTTCCCGCCTTCCCGGCCTCGGGGAGTTCAAATCCCTTGAGGCGGTAGATGACTCCCTCGTCGGTCAGGAAGAGGATGCTCAGGTGAGTGTTCCCCACAATGAGGTCGCGGATGGCGTCGCCCTCGCGGATCCCGGCCCCCAGGTGCCCGGTCCCGCCGCGGGACTGGGCGCGGTATTCGTCGAGGGGCGTCCGCTTGATGTAGCCCGCCTGCGTCACCGAAACCGCGATGTCCTCGACCGGGATCAGCTCTTCGATCGTGATGTCGGTCGTCCCCTCGGCGATCTCGGTGCGCCGGTCGTTCCCGTACTTCTTCGCGGCCGCCACCGCCTCTTCGCGCACGATGGCGTCGATCCGGCTCGCGCTGCCCAGGATGTCGGAGAGCTCGAGGATCCGGGCGTCGAGCTGGGCGATCTCGGCTTCGATCTTCTCCCGCTCCATCTGGGTGAGCCGCTGCAGACGCATGTCCAGGATGGCCTGCGCCTGCGCTTCCGAGAGCCCGGTGGCCGCCGTATCGATCGGCCCGTTCCCGGCGCGCGTCATGAGTTCCCGGTCCACCCGATGACGCGGCTGCAGCTCGCGCTGGAGCCGGGCTCGCGCCGTCTTCGGATCCGGCGAGCTGCGGATCCACCCGATGACCTCGTCGAGCCGGTCGACCGCGGCCGCAAGACCCTCGAGGATGTGGAGCCGCTCCTCGCAGCGCTCGAGTTCGAAGCGGACCCGCCTTCGCACGACGTCGCGCCGGAAGGCCAGGAAGTCGCGCAGCATCCCGAGCAGCGAGTACCGCTTCGGCCGGCCGCCGGAGATGGCGAGCAGGTTCACGCCGAAGGAGCTCTGGAGCGCGGTGTGCCGGTAGAGGTTGTTCAGGACGACCTGCGGCTCCTCGCCCCGCTTCAGGTCGATGACGACCCGCATCCCGCGCCGGTCCGACTCGTCGCGGAGATCCCGGATCCCGGTGATCCGCTTGTCCTTGACCAGGTCGGCGATCTTCTCGATCAGGCGCGCCTTGTTCACCTGGTAGGGGATCTCGGACACCACGATCCGGTCCATGCCCTTCGCGGTCGTCTCGAAGTCGCAGACCGCGCGCACCTGGACCACGCCGCGCCCCGTCCGGTAGGCGGACACGATGCCGCGGCGGCCGTGGATGCGGCCCCCGGTCGGAAAGTCCGGGCCCGGCACGATCTGGAGGAGCTCACGATCCAGCTCCTCGTCCGGCGCGTTGGCGCGGTCGATGAGATGGACGAGCGCGGCGGTGACTTCCCGGAGGTTGTGGGGCGGAATCTTGGTCGCCATGCCCACCGCGATCCCGTCCGAGCCGTTCACCAGCAGGTTCGGAATGACGGTGGGAAGAACCTGGGGCTCCAGCGTCTTGCCGTCGAAGTTGGGCGAGAACGGGACGGTCTCCCGGTCGATGTCCTCCATCATCGCGGTGGAGAACGGCGTCAGCCGGGCCTCGGTGTAGCGGTAGGCGGCGGCGGGATCGCCGTCGACCGAACCGAAGTTGCCCTTGCCGTCGATCAGCGGGTGCCGCAGATTGAAGGCCTGGGCCATGCGGACCAGGGTGTCGTAGACCGGGCCATCTCCGTGCGGGTGGTACTTCTTCAGCACCTCGCCCACGATCCCGGCGCACTTCGACCACGCCCGGGAGGGGAGCAGGCCCTCGCGGAACATCGCGTAGAGCACGCGGCGCTGGCCGGGCTTCAGCCCGTCGCGGACATCGGGGAGCGCCCGCCCGATGATCACCGACATGGCGTAGTCCAGATAGGACTGCTTCATCTCGGCCTCGATGTGCTCGACGCGCCGGAAGCGCGCCCGCCCACCGAGCGAGCCGGGGTCGGAGATCCCTCCGTTTCCGGGGGAACCGGGTTCCATCTCGGGGAGGGAGCCCGGGTGCGGGTCAGCCATGCTCAGGCCGGACTCACACGTCCAGGTTCGCCACGTCCAGCGCGTTGCGCTCGATGAACTCCCGCCGCGGCTCGACCTGGTCTCCCATCAGGGTGCTGAACAGCTCCTGGGCGTCGATGTCGTCCTCGACCCGCACCTGCTTGAGGCTGCGGACCTCCGGATTCATGGTCGTGTCCCAGAGCTCCTCCGCGTCCATCTCCCCGAGACCCTTGTAGCGCTGGATCTTGAGGTCCCGGCTGGCGCTGGTGGCGAGGTGGTCGAGAAGACCCCCGGCCGAGCCGATCTCGGTCTCGAGCGTGCGCCCGTTGTCCCCTGCGCCGGTGCGGAAGACCCGGATCGGAGGCTCCTCGAAAGCGCGCACCGCTTCGTAGAGCCGCCGCAGGCGGGTGATGTCGGCGCGGTCGAAGAAGGCGGACCCCACCTTGCGGTGAAGGCCTGTCCCTCAGCGGAGGGGGCGGGCTCGATCCCGTAGAGCCCGGAGCCGTCCTCCTCTTCGAAGACCTGCGCGGGAGCGCCGGCCTTCGTGAGGCGGCGGGCGAAGTCCTCCATCGTCTCGCGGGAACCGGTGATCTCCCCGCCGCGCTTCTCGCGCAGGAGCCACAGGACGAGATCCCGGGGATAGCCGCGTTCGCCCAGGGCGTTGAGGCGCTCGCGCACCTTGCTGAGCTGCCGGGCCGCCTCGAGCAAGGCGGCCTCGCGGAACACGTTCCCGCCCGCCTCGACTTCCCGCGCCATCGCCGCGCGTTCGAGCAGGTAGCTGTTCAGTTCGCGGTCGCTCAGGAAGTAGCGGTCCTCCAGCTTCGCCTTCTTCGGGTGCTCCACGCGGTAGAGCGGGGGCTCGGCGATGTAGAGATACCCCTCGTCCACCAGCTCGCGCATCCGGCGGAAGAAGAACGTGAGCAGCAGGGTGCGGATATGGGATCCGTCCACATCCGCGTCCGTCATGATGATGATCGAGTGGTACCGGAGCGTCTCGAGATCGAGTTCGGCGCCGATGCCGGCGCCCAGCGCGGAGATCAGGACCTTGATCTCCTCGTTCTCCAGCATCCGGTCGAGACGCGCCTTCTCGACGTTCAGGATCTTTCCGCGGAGCGGAAGAATCGCCTGGAAGCGACGGTCGCGGCCCTGCTTGGCAGAACCGCCGGCGGACTCTCCCTCGACGATGAAGATCTCGCTCAGCGCGGGATCCCGCTCCTGACAGTCCGCCAGCTTGCCGGGGAGCGAAGTCGAGGACAGCGCGCTCTTCCGCCGGGCCATGTCGCGGGCCTTGCGAGCGGCTTCCCGGGCCTGGAAGGAGTCCACGACCTTCGCCACGATGGCGCGCGCGTCTCGCGGGTTCTCTTCGAAGTAACGACTGAGCTCGTCGTAGACGACCCGTTCCACGAACCCCTGGACTTCGGGGTTTCCGAGCTTCGTCTTCGTCTGCCCCTGGAACTGCGGCTGGGGTAGCCGGACGCTGATGACCGCCGTCAGGCCGATGCGGGCGTCCTCGCCCTGAATGCGCCCCTTGAAGTCCTTGCGGTTGCTCTGGGCGTAGGAGTTGAGCACCCGGGTGAGCGCGGCCCGCATTCCGCTGAGGTGCGTGCCGCCCTCCGGGGTGCTCACGTTGTTCACGAAGGAGTGAACCGCCTCCTGGTACCCGGTGTTCCACTGGAAGGCGATCTCGCAGAACTGCGCGCCGGAACCGTTCGCATCCTCTCCGGAGTTGTCGCGCGCAAACGAAACGACATCCGCGTGGATCGGGTTCTCCTTGCGGTTCAGGTGGCCCACGAATTCGGAAATCCCGCCCTCGTAGTGGAAGACCGCGGTCTTCCCGTCGCGCTCGTCCCGGAGTTCGATCCGCACTCCCCGCACCAGGAACGCCAGCTCGCGGATCCGGTGCGCAATCTGCTGGAAGTCGAACTCGGTCGTCTCCTCGAAGATCGTCGGATCGGGAAGGAAGTGGACGAGCGTGCCGCTGTCTCCCGGTTCCGAAGCGCCGACGCGCTCCAGCGGAGCGTCCCGATCGCCCCGGGAGAAGGACTGACGGAAGACTCCGCCGTCCCTCCGGACCTCGACCCGGAGCCAGGTGGAGAGGGCGTTCACGACGGAGACGCCGACGCCGTGCAGGCCAGCCGAGTACTGGTAGTTGTCGGCGTCGAACTTTCCGCCGGCGTGGAGCCGGGTCATGACGACTTCAACGGCCGGAAGACCGGTGCTGGGCTCGGGATCCACCGGGATTCCCCGGCCGTCGTCCCGCACCGACAGGCTGCCGTCGGCGTGGACCGTCACTTCGATCTCCCGGCAGTGGCCACCCATCGCCTCGTCGATGCTGTTGTCCACGACCTCCCGGAAGAGGTGGTGAAGCCCGATCTTTCCCGTGGACCCGATGTACATCGCCGGGCGGACCCGGACGGCCTCGAGCCCCTCGAGAACCCGGATGTCCTCGCCGGAGTAGCTCTCGCCCGCCGCTGCGGGGAGCGATGCGGTCGTCACGAGGTCCTGCGGGGTGGCGCCCCGAACCAGCGGCCGCGGGCGCTCGCGCTCATCCAGGCGGTCAGGGCGAGAGCGGCATCCCGACGCAGAAGTGCCTGAAGGTCTCGTCCTCCTCCGTCGGGCGAAGGAGGAAGGGCCGGTCGGGGGTAGTGAAGCCGATTTCCGCCGTTTCGCACGTCACGTTGCGGGCGAAGTCACGGAAATGGGCGAGGTTCACGTGGAGCGTCAGGGGGCCGCCTCCCGCTTCGGAGAATTCCACCGCGGCGTTGGCCTCTCCGAGAACCGAGTCCGCTTCGATCGCGAGCGACTCGTCGGTGATGTCGAGCCGGGCCCGGTGGTACTCGCCAGGCGCGAAGTGGAGCGCCGACTGCACCGCCGCCAGCAGCGCCTCACGGTCGACGCGGCCGCGAACGGGGAGTTCCTTCGGGATCACGTGCTCGTAGTCGGGCAACTGGTCCGAGAGTCGCGAGCAGACGAGCAGTCGCCGGCCGAAGTCGAAGAAGAGATGGTTCTCGCCGCCGAAGAACCGAACCGCGCCGTCACTCGAGCGACACAGCAGCTTGAGTTCGGCGACGGTCTTGATCGAAATCCCGAAGGACTGGCGCTCCGCTTCGGTCGCGCCGTCGTCCTCGGGGACCACGCGGGCGCTCGAGAAGGCGAGCCGGGAGTGATCCGAGGAGACGATCCGGACCTCGCCGCCCATGACTTCGATCTGGGCGCCGGCGCTGCCAGGATGCGCGTCCGGACCGGTGGGGAACGCATAGGCCCCGGCTCCGAGGAGCGTCTCCAGGGTGTCGGCCCCCAGGGTGCAGATCGGCTTCTCCGGGGGGGACTCCAGCACGGGCGGCTCCCCCACGCGCCCGGGAATCCGCACCACGGCCTTCCCGCACCGACCGCGCACACCCTTCGATTCGGGGTCGTCCTCGATCACCACCGAGTCCCCGCGCACCTCCTTGAGCCACGCGGTAAGCCGCCCCACCGGAACGCTCAGCGCGCCGGAGCCTCCGAACTCGGCGGGCGCCGTCGCGCGAAGCCCGATCTCGCCGCCCGAGGCGGAGAGTTCGCAGTCGCCTCCGGAGTTGCGGAACGTGACGCTCGCAAAGGTGAGGTCGGAACCGCGACTGTCCACGACCCCGGCGAAGAGGTTGAGTTCGGTCAGCAGGGCCCGACGGTCGATCGTGAATTCCATGGGCGCGCTCTCAAGGAAGCAGGCAGAAGGCGAACGGGAGGTCGGATTTCAACAACCGGACCGGACCGTTCGAGCGGGATTTCGTTTCCCGGAAGGAAGCGTTCGCAACAGACGCTGGAGTGGCTGGAATTATAGTGTTTTTGTAGGCCTGTTGAAAGTGCCGAGACACGACATAAGTCGTTCATTTCAGGATAGGAGAAGGGCCATACGGGACTGCCGGGAGTCTGTGGGCCGCCGGACGGCCGCGTGCCGGGAACGAGGGACCCGAAAGAGGGCGCGCGCCGGGCCCTCTCACTCGACAGGGAATGCGAGGCGTTCCGGCAGGTTTTCGGCGGGCTTTCGACAGCGCCGGGGCGCCTGGCGCCCACAGCTCACGCCCTACCGACCCCGCTCGGGCGGGCGGGTCAGCGGAACTGCCGAAGAAGGCGCTGGACCAGGCGGTCGAGGCCGGGATCGCGGTGGCGCTGGTGCTCCACGCGCTGGATCCCGTAGGTGACCGTGGAGTGGTTCCTGCGGAACGAGGCGCCCATCTCCACGAGGGTCCGCCCGGTGACTTTGCGCGCGACGTACATCGCCACATGGCGCGCCAGGGCGAGTTCGAGGGTCCGGGAGGAACCGATCAGGCGCACTGGCGGAACCCCGAACATGGTGGCGACCGCGGCGATCACCTCCTCGACGGTGACGCGGGGCGCCGCCGGAGCGGGAGCTTCCTCGATGACCCGGTCCACGATTCCCATCGTGACGGCCTGGCTTCCCTCGGTGCGGGCCAGCGCCAGGACGCGGGAGAGCGCTCCCTCGAGCCCGCGCGGGCTTTTTTCGAGCGCGGATGCGATCTTCTCTGCGGCGCCGTCGGGAAGCGAAACCTCGCGAGCCTTCGCCCTGCGGCGGAGGATGTCCACCCGGGTCTTCCACTCGGGCGGCCCCATGTCGGTGACCAGACCGCTCTCCAGCCGGCTGCGGATCCTCGGATCGAGGTTCTCGATGTCGTTGGGATGGGCGTTCGCCGAGATGACCACCGGCCTCCCGCGTTCGACCAGCCCGGTGAGCGCATGGAAGAACTCCTCCGCGGAACGGCCGAAGCGCGCCAGCCCGGCCACGAACTGAAGATCGTCCACCACGAGCGCGTCGAGCTGTTGGCATGCCTCGCGGAACGCATAGAGCGCGTTTGTGCGGACCGCGTTCACGACCTGGCGGCCGAAGGACTCGCCGCGCGCATAGAGGACCCGGGGCCGACGGTTCCCCTCGCGAAGTCGCCAGGTGATGGCCTGGAGAAGGTGGGTCTTTCCGACTCCGACGTCTCCATGGATCAGCAGCGGCGTGAAGGGCGTGCCCGGAGCCCCGGGATCGCTCACCGCCAGCGCCGCGGCCCTGGCGCACTGGTTCGCTGCGCCGCTCACGAAGGTCTCGAAGGTGTAGGCCGGCGAGAGGGCGTCGCTGCGGGTTGCGGCGCCTGCGGGCGCTTCCGCGACTGCGGTGGACCGACCGCCGGAACCCCGGCCGGCGACGACGGAGGGGAGATCAGCCACCAGACAGCGAACCGAGGCGGCGTGGCTCCCGGCGGCGCGAAGCGCTTCGAGGAGGCGCGCCTCGTAGCGTCCCTCGAGGTGGGTGGCGAAGGTGGAGTTCGGAACGAGGAGCCGAACCTCGCTGTCCGCGTCGCCGAGCCAGCGCGCCGGCTCGATCCAGGTGCGGAACTCCCGCTCCGGAACGCGCCGCCGGAGGTCCTTCAGCGCGTCGTCCCATAGGGAACTTCGAGAGGTTCGTTGGCTTGCAAGAGTTGGCGTCAAGGTCTTGATAAAAGGGGCAACAGGTGGGGTCCGCCGAGCGCGGAAGCGCGCGGAGCGAACGGCGTTTCGGCGCCCCTGGCCGGAAGCCCGGGGAGGGAGCCGGAGATCCAGCCGCGGGCCGCGGGGCGACGCGGCGCACCCTGGCCGGAGACCGCCTCCCGCCGGCGCCGATCCGGGACTCCTCCTCCCTCGCGAGGAGGGGGCGTTCCCGGAGGAAGCGCGGGAATCTAGTCGCCGTCATCGGTCCGCGCGACCCGGCGTCCGGGCCGTCGTCCCGGCTGTCACCGTAAGTTCTTACTCCGTCAAAGCATTGCCCGATCCGGGGCCGAAACCGGGTCCTCGGGCGCGTTCCAACGATACGCGGCGCGGCGTCGACTCCGGGCGAGTGGAATCGGAGCCGCCGCTAACGGAAAGGAGGGTGGGCAAATCCGGGCCGCGGCGGCGCCCCGTGCTTGACCGCAAGCGATTCGTACCTGTAGACTGGATTGCTTTCCGCTGACCCGGGCGAGGGCGAGACCATCTCGCTGACGGGTTCCGGCGGACCCAACGATTTTTCATCGGGTTGGAGTACCAGGTCTCGTGAAGCGGACGTTTCAGCCAAACCGGCGACGGAGGAAGCGGAAGCACGGCTTCCGCGCGCGGATGAGCACGCCGGGCGGGCGTGCGGTGCTGGCGCGGCGGCGCCGGCGTGGGCGTCGGCGTCTGTCGGCCTGAAGTCCCCGCCCCGGTCCCGCCCCTCGAAGCCCGGCCCGCCGGGGTCTTCGCTACGCCGTTCCGGTGGGGTCGGGTTCCGCCCGCCGGATCAGCGGCTGCGGCGCCCGAACCGGGTGCGAAGGCCAGCCGAGTTCCGGAGCGTGATGGAGCGTGGCGCCCGCGGCGGGGCGCGCTGGGTGGTGGCCCTCTTCCTGCCTGGCGAACCGGGAGGCGGCCGTCTGGGAGTCGTGGCGAGCCGACGGGTCGGCGGCTCGGTGGCGAGGTCCCGCGCGAAGCGCCGGCTGCGCGAGTTCTATCGACGGTCGGGCTGGCGACCGGCGGGTGACCTGGTGCTGGTGGCGCGGTCCGGGATCAGCGACGCTCCCTGGGGCGCGCTCCAGCAGGCTTGCAGCCTCGCCATCCGAAGGGCGGTGACGCCCTCTCCCGGTCGGGACCGGCGTCGCCGGCGCGACCGGCCAGACCCATGAGCAACCCGATGCCGCTGAGCCTGCGTCGGCCGATCCGCCTCGGCCCGGGCGTCGCGGTCGTGCTCGTGGGTGGCATCCACGTCTACCGGGCGCTGCTCTCGCCCGTCCTTGGCGGGATGTGCCGCTTTACTCCTTCCTGTTCCCACTTCGCCGAGGAGGCGATCCGGCTGCACGGTCCGTGGCGCGGCGTTGCGCTGGCGGCGCGACGGCTGCTGCGCTGTCGACCCTTTGGCGGTCGTGGTTACGATCCGGTGCCCCGCCGCCCGGAACCACACCGGTCGAGCTGAAACCAGCCGGGCTCTTGACCGGCTGCGCTGATACCAAGGAATCCAGGTCATGGAACGACGCGTTCTCCTCGCGTTCCTGTTGTCGTTCATCGTCTTTCTGCTCTTTGTCCGGTTCTTCAGTCCGGACGTCCCTCCACCGGAGGAAACGGGAGACCTCGCCGCGGTCGAATCCGCCGAGGCGCCTGTCCAGTCGCCGTCGCTGTTGCCGACCGCCCCCGCCGCCGCTCCTGCGGCGGAAGTTGCGGAAGAGGCCCCCGGACAGACCGTCGAGCCGCGCGCGGCCGAGCAGGAACAGCGGATCACGGTGGCCACCCGGCTCTTCGAGGCCGAGTTCACGAACCGGGGGGCGCGGCTTCTCGGCCTTCAGCTGAACGAGCACACCGATGGGGCCGGAGATCCCTACCAGACGGTCCCGCAGGGTGACGAGCTGGTCGAGAGCGTGCGGCCGCTGGATGTGCTACTTCCCGCGGATCCCTCGCCGCTGCGGCTCCGGAGCGCGCTCTACGAGGTGACCGTCGACGGGCTGGCGCAGACCGGCCCGGTCCGGCTCGACCTCCGCGACGGCGAGTCCCGGGAGATCGCGTTCCACCTCGCGACCTCCGACGGTCTCGAGGTCGTCAAGACGCTGCGGATCACCGGCGGCGACTACCGCATGGAGGCGCAGGTTACGGCGCAGCGCGGCGGGGCGGAGCAGGCCAAGGAGATCCTCTACGGCCCCGGGATCGGCAACGAGACCACCACCGGCACCTACGTGATCGCCGATCAGGGGGTGATCCGGACGGGCGCGGAGACGCTGCTGTTCTCCCTTGGGGATGTCCGCGAGGGGACGGCGGAGAGTCTCTCGGCGCGCGGCGTCGGAGTGAGCTCCCACTACTTCGCCGGACTGCTGGTCGCCCGGCCGGGGCAGCGCTACGAGGGGCGGCTGGAGACGCTTCTCCTTCCGTGGGACAGCTTCGCCGCCGTTTCGGAAGAGGCCTCGGGAGGGGAGCGGGAAGTCATCGTCGCGCGACTCGTCTCGGCGGGACCCGCCGAGTTCACGCTCTTCGCCGGACCGAAGCAGGTGGAAGTCCTGGACGAACTGGGCATGGACATCGTGGACTTCGGATTCTGGAGCTTCCTCGCGATTCCCATCCGGGCGGTCCTGATGTGGTCGCACGACTTCCTCGGCAACTACGGCTGGGCGATCGTGCTCGTGACGCTCCTGATCAGCGTGCTGCTCGCGCCGCTCAAGCACTACAGCTACGTCTCGATCCGGGGCATGCAGAAGATCAGCCCCCAGGTCAAGCGGATCCAGGAGAAGTACCGCGGCCTGAAGCCGACGGATCCGCGCCGCGGGGAAATGAACCAGGAGATGGCGGCGCTCTATCGGGAGCACGGCGTGTCGCCCATCGGCGGATGCCTGCCGATGCTCCTGATGATCCCGTTCTTCTTCGCCTTCTACCGGCTGCTGGTCGCCTCGGTGGAGCTTCGCCACGCCCCCTGGGTGCTCTGGATCCAGGACCTGTCGACCGAGGACCCGTACTTCATCCTGCCGGTGATGATGGGCGCCAGCCAGCTCTTCATGCAGCGCATGACGACGACCCAGGCCGAAGGGATCCAGGCGAAGATCATGCAGTTCCTGCCGGTCGTCTTCGTGCTGATCCTCGCGTGGGCGCCCTCCGGGCTCGTGCTCTACTGGTTCGCCAACAACGTGTTCTCGATGGGGCAGCAGATCGTCACCCAGCGGATCATGGACCGGCGGGAGGCGGCGGCGAAGGAGGCCGGGGACCCCGACAAGGCGATCGCGCGGACCAAGCCGGCGCGCGCCGCGGCATCCGGCGGGGAGGGCGCTCGCAAGGGCGGCCGGCGGCGCCGACGCTGAGCGGCGACTCCGGCGAGGCCAGCGGCGATCCGCTGGGCGCAGCGCTCGCCGCCTCCACCCCGCCGATCCCCCCGGAAGCGGAAGAACCCCTCCGCGAGCTCTTCCGGCTCGTTCGCTCCTGGCGAGGCCGCGGCATCACCGGATTCCGGACCGAGGAAGCTCTCGCCGGGGGTTACTTCGCCGAGGCGCTCGGTCTCCGGGCGCATCTGCCGGCGGACGGGCCGCGCCTGGATATCGGAAGCGGGGGCGGAACGCCTGCGCTTCCGCTCGCCGTCGTGGAGCGCGCGGCGGGAACCGGCGGGCCGTGGACCCTGCTCGAGCCGCGGCGGCAGGCGGCCGCGTTCCTCGGCGTCGCGGTCGAGGCTCTCGGGCTCGATGGGCGGGTGCGGATCGTGCGGGAACGACTCGGCGAGCACCTGAGTCGCCCGTCGGCTCAGGAACTCCTCGAATCGACCGTCGCGGTCACCCTTCGCGCCGTGCGGCTCAGCCGCCGCGAGTGGCGGGGCCTGGCGGCCGGGCTGTCCGTCCACGGGCGGGTGGTCTGGCCGACGACCGCCGGAGCGCGCGAGCGCGCGGATTTGCCGAAGGGCGCCTTCGAGGAAGAGGCGCATGACGCGGCCCGCGGCATCGTCTGGATCGGTCGAAGGCCGACCGGATCCTGAAGCGCTCCTCGCGCTCGGGGACGTTTCACGGGAAACATCACCCCCCCGGCGGTGGTAGCCTTCGCCCGGTCTGATGCGGGTCCTGGCGGTCGCCAATCAGAAGGGCGGAGTGGGCAAAACCACGACCGCGGTGAATCTCGCTGTCGCCCTGGCGCAACGGGAGCGGCGCACGCTCGTGGCGGACCTCGACCCGCAGGGCAACCTGACAGCCAGTCTGGGCCTCGGTCTCGAGGAAGAGGGCTACAGCGTGTACGACGCCCTCGTGGACAGGGAGCCGCTGACCGCGGTGGCTTGCCCGACGCAGATCCCGCACCTTCTGGCCTGCCCTTCGGACCCGTCCCTTGCCGGAGCGGATCTCGAGCTGGCCCGGGACCAGCCTGATCCACGCACGCGCGCATCCCGCCTCCGCGGCCTTCTCGAGGACTACCAGCGGGCGGAACCGGAGACGGAATTCGTCGTCCTCGACTGCCCGCCGTCGCTGGGCCTGCTCACCGTGAACGCCCTGGTTGCTGCGGATGCGGTGGTGGTCCCGATGCAGTGCGAGTTCTTTGCGCTCCAGGGGCTCTCCAGCCTGCTGGATACGGTGGAGCGCGTCGCGGGCTCCTGGAACCCTCGTCTCCAGCTCGCCGGCATCCTCTTCAACATGGTGGACCGGCGCACGAACCTGACCCGGCAGGTCATGGACGAGGTGCGGCAGGCGATGGGGGACCGCGTTTTCGCCTCCGAGATTCCCCGTTCCGTGCGGCTCGCCGAAGCCCCGTCCCATGGCGTCCCCCTCCACCTCTACGACCCAGGATCCCGGGCGCTCGCCATCTACGCCGATCTCGCCCGGGAGGTGATGGCCCGGTGAAGCGGCGCGGCCTCGGACGCGGGCTGGACAGCCTTCTGCCCACGCGCCTTCCGTCGACCCCGGAGGGAGACGCCCGCGACGTGGCGATCGGGCGACTGGAACCGAACCCCGACCAGCCGCGCACGACGGTTTCGCCAACCGAGCTGAAGAGCCTCGCCGCATCCATCGCCGCGTGGGGCGTCCTCGAGCCGATTCTCGTCCGGCCTCATCAGACGCAGCCGGGCCGGTTCCAGATCATCGCCGGCGAGCGCCGCTGGCGCGCCGCCCGGCTCGCCGGGCTCGACCGTGTCCCCATCGTCCTCCGCGACACCGCGGACCGCGACCTCGCCGTCCTGGCCCTCGTCGAGAATCTGCAGCGCCAGGATCTGAATCCGGTGGATGAGGCGCGGGCGTTCCGGCAACTGAACCAGGAAGGCGGTCTGACGCATGAAGAGATCGCCACCCAGGTGGGCTCCAGCCGGGCCGCGGTGACGAACGCGCTGCGCCTGCTGGATCTGGGCGCCGAGGCCCTCCGCCTGGTCGAGACCGGCCGCCTTCGGGCGGCGGCGGCCCGGGCGCTCCTCCCGCTGGACCGGGAGCGCCAGAAGACGCTCGCGACCGAGATCGTGGAGAAGGGTCTCCCGGTGCGAGAAGTCGAGCGCCGGGTGCGCGCGGCGGCTGGTTCCCGCGCTGGAGCGGGAGGTCGTCCGGCGCGAGCCGCGGGCGCGCGCCTCGATGCGAACACCCGGGACGCCCAGGACCGGATGCAGCGGGCGCTCGGGCTCCCGGTCGCGATCCGCCGGCGGGGACGCGGCGGCGCGGTCAGGATCCGCTTCTTCTCCGAGGACGATCTTCACCGCGTCTTCTTGCACCTGACAACCAACGACACCCCGAACGAGGGCTAATCCAGCTTGCGCCATGTGGAAGAGCTCATCCAGGAACGCCCATAGCGGCTACGTTGGGGCCGGATCCCGGTGGAACGGCGTTGTGAACGCCCCCGGCCCGTTCGAGGTCAACGGCGCCTTCGAGGGAGAACTTCACTGCGAGGATGAAGTCTCGGTGGGACGCGCCGGCGACTTCCAGGGGAAGGTGTTCGCCCGCCGGGTGGTGGTGGCGGGCATCGTCCGGGGTGAGATCGAGGCCGCCGAAGTCGAGGTGCGCGCCGGAGGGCGGCTCCCGGACGTTCTGGTCCGGACCGCGAGCCTGTCCCTCGACCCCGAGGGCGACGCGCAGGGGGCCCGGTTTCAGGTCAGCCCGGGAGCTCTGAGGAAGGACGAAGGCGCCAGCTCCTGAGCGCGGCGGCGAGGCCCCTCTGACGGGTCGGTCCGCCGCCCCGCTCGTGGTAGCCTCCCCGCGCCTGTGAGCCCGCTCCGCGGGCGGATCCGCATCGGTCCTTCTCCCCCGCGACCGCGTCCCGGAACTCCCGGTCAGCCGATCTCCGCTTTGGCGGCGGTGACCGCGCCGCGGCGCGCCAGGAAGCGTTCCCCCTTCGTTTCGTGACGATCATCCCCGACCTCACCGCGCTGCTGATTTCAGCGATCGTCGTGTGTCTCGTGCTCGTGCTGAAGTCCCAGTTCTTCGAGCCGCTGGCGCAGGCGATGGAGCGTCGCGAACAGGAGCGGGCCGCATCCAGCGCCGAGCGCCAGGCCGCCGAGGGGGATGCCCGGGCCGCCGCCGACCAGACCGAGGCCGCGCTCGCCGAGGCGCGCCAATCGGGCTACGCCGAGATGGACCGCCTCCGGCGGGAAGCGGGCGAACGGGCGGATGAGCGTCTCGCCGAGGCGCGACAGGCGGTGCGTGACACGGTGGAGAGCGGTCGCCGCCAGCTTCGCGAGGAATCGGCTCGGGCTTCGGCCGAACTCGAGTCCCGGGCGGAAGAACTCGCGGACGACCTGTCGGCCCGCCTCCTGAGGAAAGCGTCGTGACGCCTCGTTGTCGGGCGGACCTTCGGCGCGCCGCCGATGGCGCGCGCGTCCTCGTCGGGAGCCTGATCCTCCTGGCGCTGCCGGTCGCGGCGTTCGCCGCTGAAGGCGAAGGATCCCCGAACATCCCCAAGGCGGTGAACTTCACCATCCTGGCGGCGATCCTCATCTACCTCCTCGGCAAGCCGGTGGGCAATCTGCTGAACGCCAAGGCCAATCAGATCCGTGAAGGGCTGGAGGCCGCGCGCGGCGACCGGGCCGCCGCCGCGGAGGCGCGCGCGCTGGCCGAGCGGCGCGAGGCGTCGCGAGACGCCGACGCCGAGGCCGCCCGGGACCGGATCCGGGAGTCCGCCGTCGCCGAAGGGCAGCGCATCATCGCGGTCGCCGAGGAACAGGCGCGGAAGCTCACCGCCGCGGCCGAGGCCGAGATCCAGGCGGAGGTTCGGGCGGCGGAGCGCCGTCTTGCGGCCAGCGCCGCGCAGGCGGCGGTTCGCGTGGCCCGGAAACGCCTCGCCACGATGTCGGATGAGGATCACGATCGTCTCGTCCAGGCCGGGATCCAGGCGATTCGATCCGGAAGCTGACGCGGCGCGGAGTTCAGGATGCGTTCCGATCAGGTGGCCCGGCACTACGCCCGGGTCCTGCTCGAGGTGGCGGTGGCCGAAGGCGACGACCTCGACGCTCTGGCCCAGAACCTCGACGCTTTCGCGCAAACCGTCGCCGGGACGCCGGAACTCGCGCAGGCGCTCGGGTCTCCGGCGACGCCACGCGCCCGCCGCGCGCGGCTCGCCGCCTCGGTGGCCGAGCATGTCGCCTCCGACGCGTCCGGCCTCCGTCTGGCGCGTTTCGTGGCCGTCATGGTGGAACGGGAGCGGGCCGGCGAATTCGCGGCCACCGCCCGGGCCTACCGGGCGGCGCTCGACGAACACCGGGGCGTCGTGGAGGCCGAGGTCGTCTCGGCGCGTCCCCTCGACGACGCCGGCCGCGAGGCCCTCACCAGCGCGCTCGGCGCCGTCCTCGGGGGCCAAAGCACCCGCCTCGCGTTCCGGGAAGACCCTTCGCTCCTCGGCGGGTTCACCGTTCGCGCCGGGAACCGCATCTTCGACGCCAGCACGAGCGGCGAGCTCGACCGTTTCCTCGCCGCGCACGGAGCGGCCGGACACTGACCCTCCACAACCCTTCCGTAAAGCCCAGCACCTCATGAGCATCCGAGCCAACGAAATCGCGGCGCTGCTTCGGCAGCAGATCGCCGGCCACGACCTCGGGGTCGAAGTGGCCGAAGTCGGGGCCGTCGTCTCTTCGGGCGACGGAATCGCCCGGGTGCATGGCCTGGAAGGGGTCATGTACGGCGAGCTGGTCGAGCTTCCGAACGACGTGTTCGGGCTCGCGCTGAACCTCGAGGAGAGTTCCGTCGGCCTGGTTCTGTTCGGCGACGTGAACTCGATCCGCGAGGGCGACGAGGCGCGCCGGACGCGGCGCATCCTCGAGGTGCCGGTGGGAGAGGCCATGAAGGGCCGGGTGGTGGACGCCCTCGGCCGCCCGCTGGATGGCAAGGGCCCCATCGAAACGACGGAAGCCAATCCGGTGGAGCGGATCGCCCCCGGCATCGTGGCGCGGCAGCCGGTGAAGGAGCCGCTCCAGACCGGGATCAAGGCGGTTGACGCCATGATCCCCATCGGCCGCGGCCAGCGCGAACTGATCATCGGCGATCGCCAGACCGGCAAGACCGCGATCGCGGTGGACGCGATCATCAACCAGCGCGACACCGGCGTCGTGTGCGTCTATGTTGCGGTAGGACAGAAATTGTCCACTGTCGCCCAGGTGGTGCAGACGCTCGAGGACTACGGGGCGCTCGACCACACGATCGTGGTCTCGGCGGCCGCTTCGGACCCGTCCCCGCTCCAGTACCTCGCCCCGTACTCCGGCTGCGCGATGGGCGAGTACTTCATGGACCGCGGCGGCCACGCGCTGTGCGTCTACGACGACCTGTCGAAGCACGCCGCCGCCTATCGCGAGATCTCGCTGCTGCTCCGGCGCCCTCCGGGGCGCGAGGCCTACCCCGGGGATGTGTTCTACCTCCACTCGCGGCTGCTGGAGCGCGCCTCGAAGCTCTCGGACAAGCGCGGCGGCGGCTCGCTCACCGCGTTTCCGTTCATCGAGACCCAGGCGGGGGATCTCTCGGCGTATGTGCCGACGAACGTGATTTCCATCACCGACGGCCAGATCTATCTCGAGAGCGACCTCTTCAACGCCGGCATCCGGCCCGCCATCAACGTGGGCAACTCGGTCAGCCGGGTCGGCGGTTCGGCGCAGATCAAGGCGATGCGCCAGGTGGCCGGCACGATGCGCCTCCAGTTGGCCCAGTACCGCGAGATGGCCGCTTTCGCCCAGTTCGGCTCCGACCTCGACAAGGCCACCCAGGCCCAGCTCGCCAAGGGCGAGCGGCTCACCGAGGTCCTGAAGCAGGACCAGTACCGTCCGCTGCCGGTCGAGAACCAGGTCGCGGCGATCTTCGCCGCGAACGAGGGCTACCTCGATGACCTCGAGCCTTCCGACTGCGGGGAGTTCGAGGCCGGGCTCCACGAATTCCTCACGTCGCGCCATCCCGGGGTCCTGACCCGGATCCGCGAGGAGAAGGTTCTGGCCGACGACCTCAAGGCGGCGCTCAACGAGGCGATCGCCGAGTACAAGCGCGATGTCTTTCGCGCGCAGGACGTCGTGGCCGCCTGAGTCCGGCGTCCTGAACGAACCCGATGGCCACCCTCCTCGAACTCCGGCGCCGGACGCGCAGCGTCCGGAACACCGAGCAGATCACGCGCGCGATGAAGATGGTCGCGACCGCGCGGCTTCGGCGCGCCCAGGAGGCGATCATCTCGGCCCGCCCCTTCGCGGCGCGGATCCTGAGCGTTCTGAACGCGGTGGTCCCCGGCGCCTCGGAGCACGCCGGTCATCCGCTCCTCCGGCGACGCCCGGAGCGGCGGGTTCAGGTCGTCGTGATCTCGTCCGATCGCGGGCTCTGCGGTTCCTTCAACGCGAACGCGCTGAAGCAGGCGGACGGCCTGCTGACGTCGCTCGAGGACCGCGAGGTCGGGGTTCGCACCGTGGGGCGCAAGGCGAAGGAGCACTTTCGCCGCCGGCAGGTCCAGCTCGTGGACCCGATGGAGGACATTTTCCGCGATCTGGGTTACGGGCACGCCCGCGCCATCGCGGACCCGCTCATGGCGCGTTACGCCCGCGAGGAGCCGGATGATCCGGAGGGCCTCGATGCGGTCTATCTGGTCTTCAACGAGTTCCGGAACATCCTCCGGCAGGAAGTCCGGGTCGAGCGCCTGCTTCCGCTCGGCAAGCTGGATCTCGCCGAGGAACAGGAGAGCCGGCCGGTCGAGTTCCTGTTCGAGCCGGGCGAAGCGGAGATCTTCGACGACCTGCTTCCGCGCCACGTCGAGTACCAGGTGTGGCGGGCGCTGCTCGAGTCGGCGGCGGCGGAGCAGGCGGCGCGGATGACGGCGATGGACAACGCGAGCCGGAACGCCCGGGAACTCATCGACGACCTGACGCTCACCATGAACCGCGTGCGTCAGGCGGCGATCACCAAGGAGATCCTCGAAGTCGTCGGGGGCGCCGAAGCGCTCGGCTAACCAGCAGGAGAATCGAATCAAAGTGACGGAGAACACCGGACGGGTGGTCCAGGTCATCGGCAACGTCGTCGACGTGGCTTTCGAGGGGGCGCTCCCCCCGATCCAGAACGCGCTGCGGCTCCGGGACGACCAGGGCCTGTCCACCGAGAAGATGGACATCGTGCTCGAGGTCCAGCAGCACCTGGGCGAGAACCGCGTGCGCACGGTGGCGATGCAGCCGACCGACGGCGTGGTGCGGGGCCTCATCGCGGTGGACACCGGCGCCCCGATCTCGGTGCCGGTGGGCGAAGCGACGCTCGGCCGCGTGATGAACGTCCTCGGCGAGCCGGTTGACGAGGCCGGAGATATCCCGACCGAGGAGCGTCGGCCGATCCACCGGACGGCGCCCCCGTTCGAGTCGCAGAGCACCAGCCTCGAGATGTTCGAGACCGGGATCAAGGTGATCGACCTCCTCGAGCCCTACATGCGCGGCGGGAAAGTGGGCCTGTTCGGCGGCGCCGGCGTTGGCAAGACCGTCATCATCATGGAGCTCATCAACAACATCGCCACGAAGCACGGCGGCTTCTCCGTGTTCGCCGGTGTGGGGGAGCGGACCCGCGAGGGGAACGACCTGTGGCTCGAGATGACCGATTCCGGGGTCATCGAGAAGACCTCGCTCGTCTACGGGCAGATGAACGAGCCGCCGGGAGTGCGGCTCCGGGTGGGGCTGACCGGTCTCACCGTGGCCGAGTACTTCCGCGATGAGCGCGGCCAGGATGTGCTCTTCTTCGTGGACAACATCTACCGCTACACCCTCGCCGGGATGGAGGTCTCCGCGCTCCTCGGCCGGATGCCGTCGGCGGTCGGCTATCAACCAACGCTGGCCTCCGAGATGGGCGAGCTCGAGGAGCGGATCACCTCGACGGACAAGGGTTCGATCACGTCGATCCAGGCGATCTACGTGCCCGCCGACGACTACACCGACCCCGGCGTGGCGACCACGTTCTCCCACCTCGATGCGACCACGAACCTCTCCCGGCAGATCGCCGAGCTCGGCATCTACCCGGCGGTCGATCCGCTGGCGTCGACCTCGCGGATCATGGATCCGCGGGTTCTCGGAGACGAGCACTACCAGGTGGCGCGCCGGGTCAAGGAGGTCCTCCAGCGCTACAAGGAGCTCCAGGACATCATCGCGATCCTCGGGATGGACGAGCTCAGCGAGGAAGACAAGGTCACCGTGTCCCGCGCGCGGAAGATGCAGCGGTTCTTCTCGCAGCCCTTCCATGTCGCCGAGCAGTTCACCGGCCGACCCGGGCGCTATGTCGAGCTGGCGGACACGATCGAGGGTTTCCGCCGCATCGTCGACGGGGAGCTGGACGAGCTTCCCGAGCAGGCGTTCTACATGGCGGGCGCGATCAGCGAGGTCGAGGAGCGGGCCCGCGAGCTGGCGGCCGCCTGATCCGGAGCAGACCACCCACAGCGCAGGCGCACATCAAACGGAACGGACATGAGCGAAAGCAGGCTCCGGCTCGAGGTCATCACCCCGGGAGGTGTGGTGTTCCGCGACGAGGTGGACTACGTGGAAGCCCCGGGGGTGCTCGGGTTCTTCGGGATCCTGCCCGGCCACGCGCCGTTCCTGAGCCAGATCGGCAGCGGGCGACTCCAGGTGCATCAAGGCGAGGAGCGCCACAACCTTTCGGTGCACTGGGGCTTCCTCGAGGTCCACGACGACGAGGTCATCGTGTTGACCGAGACCGCCGAGCAGGCCGATGACATCGAGCTCGCGGACGGAGCGACCGCCATCCAGCGGGCCCGGTCGCGGCAGGAGGAGTTCGGCACGGCCTACGGCGGCGCCGGCGCGAGGGCGGCCGACGATGGCCCGGACGATCCCGGCGCCTCGGCCGACGAAGCCGGAACCGGCTGAGTCCTCGGCCGACCCCGGAACCCCGGCCCGGCGCGGCCGCCATAGAATGGGGCGAGTGCCCTCCCTCCCGCTTTCTCTACGTTCCCGGGGGTTCCGCGCCGCGGCGCTGTTTGCGGCGGCCCTCCTCGCGCCGGCTGCCCTCGGCTCCACGAGCCCGTCCCCCGGCGACTCACCGTCCGGGCTCACCGTGGTTGAGGTCGCCTTCCACGCAGATCCGACCGCAGCCGGGGCCACCGGTCTCGCCGAGCCCCGTCTCGTGCTGCGCGCCCCGCGCCAGCTTCGGCTCCGGCCGAGGATGCCCGGAGAGTCGCGGCGTCCGTCGCTCGACGTTCGGGTGAGCGCCCGCCTCGAGAACCTGGAGGAGGCCGAGAATCCGGAGGACTACTACTGCCTCGAAGAGGTGTGGGACTGGGACGACGACACCGAGTCGGTCTACGAGCCCGACTGCGATCCCTACGAACCGGGGGCTGACATCGAGACCTACTTCTTCAACAGCCACCGTTTCTCGCTGCCCGGCACCTACCGCGTCTACCTCCGCCTCCAGCGTTCCGGCGAGACGGTGATCGCCGGCAACATCTCGGTCCGCATCGCGAACTGAGGCTGGGGACGGGGCCGCTCTCACGTCGCCGCCGAGCTTGGCTGAGCGGGTCAGGCGGCTTACGACTCCGGGAAAGGACCGAACGATGCGAGGACTGGCGCTTTTCGTTGCGCTAATGATGGCGGCGCCGCCGGTGGCTGGCGGGGCGGTCCTGCCTCCGGTCGAACCGTCCGGCGAACCTCCCTCCCTGCTGGAGGCCGCGGAGGTCGGGGCCGCCAGCGGGGCGTGGCGGGCGCAGAACACCGCCACGATCACGACCGGGCTGATCCGGGAGGACGACAAGCGCCGGAGTGCGATCGCCTTCGCGCTCAGCGGCGCGCTGGCGCTCGCCGGAGCCGGTCTGTGGCGGTGGATCCCGTGCCGCAACGCCTCCGCCACCGACACGAGCTCGACCGGTGCCGCGAAGTACAACAAGTGCTTCACTCCCGATGGCGACCGCCGCCCCTTCGACCCTCCCACGAAGTACATGCTCGCCGCCGGCATCGGTCTCGAGGTCGTCTCGCTGGTCTACCTGATCGCGCACCTCAGGAGCGACGACGGCGACGACCCCCAGCCGTAGCCCGCTCGAATCTCCCGCCCCGCGGATGACCTCCGTGGCCCGGCGAAGGACCACTCCGAAGGACTCCCCATGAAGCAAGCCGTCGCGCTCCTCATCGTGATCACCCTGGTGGCGCCGCCGGTCTCCGCCAGCGCGCGTTCCGCTCCGGGCCCGGCGCCATCGGTCAGCCTTCTGGAAGCCGCCGAGGCCGCAGCCGCGACCGGGGCGTGGCGGGCGCAGAACACCGCCACGATCACGACCGGGCTGATCCGGGAGGACGACAAGCGCCGCAGCGCGATCGCCTTCGCCATCAGCGGCGGACTGGCGTTTGCGGGCGCTTTCCTGTGGCGTTGGCTCCCGTGCCGGGGCACCGGCCCCGGAGAGGGCCAGGAGGTCGGCGGCGTTCCGCAATTGGGCTACAACAAGTGCTACACCCCCGAGGGTGAACGACGGGGATTCGAAACGCCGACCAAGGCGCTGCTGGCCGCCGGGGTTGGCCTGGAGCTCGTTTCTCTCGCCTACTGGATCGCCCACCGCCGGTCACAGAACGACCAGGCGGACGACGACCAGCAGCAGCCGTAAGGCCGCGCCGCGGCGAGACTCCGGGCGCGCGAAACCCTTACCGCAGCCCCAGCAAGGTCTGTAGACGCCGCAGTGCGGTGCTCAAATCGCCGCCATGTGCTCCCATCCAGGGATGCACCTTCGCTGGCGACACACTGAGCCATGCGGTGTCGCGCCCCGCGGCGCCACCGTGTTGATGGGAAAGTCCGGCGAGGACGCCGGTGTTCGACATCAGGAAGTCCTTCTCGAACACCCATGCGTGCGCGGCAAACGGAGACACTCCCAGACAGATCAGGATCCGATAGTTCTGATCCCGGATCTGCTGGAACCGGTAGACACCGGTGGCCCAAAGCGTGGAGAACTTGATCTCGGCCCGAACTCCCTCCAGGATCCGGTCCGCCTCCTGGTCCGGTGAACGAAGGACGTTGATACCCCGGGCGGCGCACCACCCCGCGACCAGATTCTCGCCGATCGCTCCTTTGCGACGGGACTGCTGGCGCTTGATCCAGGCGAAAGGGCTCTGCGACCAGATCAGATCCCTCTCGGTCTGGTAGTCGCCCTTCAGCCCCTCCGCCAGCCCGGCCAGCAACTGGACTTCGGGATCGCCGATCATGCGGCCGAGCCGTTGCATGCCGCAGCAAAGAGGCTCGGCGCCGCCGGTTGGACACGAGGCGCTTCGAAACCAACGGTCTCCGCGCCATAGGTCGCCAGGCGCGTCGCCATGACGCGCGCGGCCTCCGGACTCGAGTCAATCAGCAGGTAGTCCCGACCGTGGAGAGCCGCGGCTTCCCCCGTCGTTCCAGAGCCCGCGAAGAAGTCCACCACCAGGTCTCCCGGATTTGAGTGGACCTTGACGATGCGCTCCAGGACGCCCAGCGGCTTCTGTGTCGGGTATCCGGTCTTTTCCCGGCCCGTCGGGCTCACGATAGTGTGCCACCACACATCCGTCGGCGTCTTTCCCCGGGCGGCCTTTTCCTTTCCGACCAGCCCCGGCGCCATGTAGGGAATCCGGTCCATCTCATCGAAATGGAACGTGTAGGCGGCGGGATCCACGGCGTACCAGAGGATCGTGTCGTGTTTCGCGGACCACCTGCGTTTCGAGCGGGCGCCGTAGTCGTAGGCCCAGATGATCTCGTTCATGAAGGAGTCCCGCCCGAAGATCCCGTCTAGCAGCACTTTGCAGTAGTGGGCCTCGCGATAGTCGATGTGGAGGAAGAACGATCCGGTTGGCTCGAGGAGCCGACGGGCTTCCCGGAGGCGGGGCTCGAGGAAGCCAAGGTAGTCGTCGTGGCGGTCCTCGTAGCCGCTCCGGCCAACCACTTCGGTTCGGTAACGCTCCCCCTGGAAGCCCGTGCGGTCGCCGTTCCTGTCGCGTGCGACCCGGATGCGGGTGCGACTCTGGGTCCTGCCGGTGTTGAACGGAGGATCGATGTAGATCAGTCCCACGCTGCCGGCGGTCATCTCCCGGAGCACCGGGAGGTTGTCCGACAGGATGATCCGACCGTTCGATCGTCGGGACTTCATCGGCTCAGCGGGCGTTCTCCGGCTGTGGACCGGATGCGTGCTCTCGCGCGCGCTCCCACCCGCGCCACCGAGGGTAGCACCGAGCTGGAGCCGCGCCTCGACCATACCGCGGCGGCCCGGTTTCAGGTTGGCGCGCCAGCGTCGCCCGGAACCTCCACGACAGTCGCCATCTCGGCCTGGGTGTGGGTCACGATGCGGACACAGATCTGGCCGCTCGCGGGCGTCGGAAACGGCGTGCTCGTGAGCGAGAACATGGCTTCCTGCGCGTGGGGGTCAACGCGAGACTCCAGCCTCTTCAGCATCCGCCGGATCTGACGGTCCTGCTCTCCGCCGGGGAAGTGCATCCGGTGGGCGAAAAAGGACTGGCCGTCGTAGTCGGTGTCCAGCATCCAGCAACTGATGTCCTCGGGCTTACCTGCGCGCAGGTTGCCGGTGGTGGGGTCGAACACGTCGAAGCCCAGGACCTCGCAGGTCCAGTAGCCCGCCGGACGCGGAGCCGCCACGACCTGCACATCGGGCTCGCCGACGAGCACGAAGGCATGATCGTGCTGGCTGTCCTTCAGGTTGCCGATCGTCAGATCGCGGTTCGCCTGGGCGCGCAGCACCTGGAGGCGGCCCCGCTGTTCCAGGCCCGCGCCGGTTCCCGTCTCGAACCCGAACGCGATTACGAGAAGGGTGGTGACGTCGCCGTCGCCGATCTGGACGGCTTCGTTCGCCGCGCGGGTCACGAGCGTCCCGGAGGCGGTGATGTCGTCTGGCAGGATCGCTACGGCGACACGGGCCCCCTGGCGCTCACCGCTCGAGGCCTGGGTGGCCAGATGGGTGACGAGTCGTCCGCCGGACCAGGCCTCGAGATCGCTCAGCCGTAGGCGTTGTCGCTGACCGGGGACGACCACGCCAGCGGAAACAAGGGCGTCCCTAACGGCGGTAACGGCGTCCGAGTCCAGGCGCTGGGCCGTGAGCCCATCGGACCCGGCGGGGAGGTATCGGTAGGGCGACTCGCTCTCCACCGTGAACGGGGAAGAGACGCGCAGGACGCCTCTCTTCCGGAGCGGTTGGTTGACGAGCAGCGTGGGGTCACGCGGCTTGTCGTAGGCCATACTGGCGGCGCTGACGCTCGGGACGCGTTCGTAGACGAATCCGAGCGCCGGATCGTGGCGATACGACGGCGCCAAACCGGACGTGGATGGTTCGGACTTTGAGAGTGAGAGAGAGGGTTCCGCCTCTCGCAGCCTTTTCTCCTCGACCTCGCCCTCCGGAGAATCCCGCAGCAGGTAGTACGGATGGATGGCGGTCGCGAGCCGCTGCCGCGCCAGCGCGATCGGGACGCCGGCGGCGTCGCAGGTGATCCAGCGCCTCCCCCAGCGTTCGGCCACCAGCGCGGTCGTTCCGGACCCGCAGGTTATGTCCAGCACCAGGTCGCCGGGCGCCGTGGCCATGAGGATGCAACGCTCCAGAACGGACTCGGCTGTCTCGACCACATAGTGCAGGTCGTTCGGCGGCATCTGGATGTGCCAGAGGTTGGTGATCGGACGCCCTGGGATTTCATCGGCGTACCACTTCCAACTGAGGCGGTCACCGGTGGCAACCAGCCGGTTTCTGGTGGCGAGTCGTTCCAGTCCCAGATGACTGACGCTCCAGTGCCTGCCCGAATCACACGGGAAGTCGCGACCCCGCCAACGAAACGCCTCGGAGCGACCCGTCGTGGATGGGTTCAGGGAAGTGAGTCGCTGCCGTCGAAATGTCCGTGACCCTTGGGGTAATGCGCTTTCGGGGGACTCCCGCTCGTCGGATGTCAGCGCGCGCACCGTCCCATCGGCCAGCTCCACCATCGCGTACGAGCTCATGTGCTCGATCTTCTCTTTCAGATTCAGCGGCTCATAGAGCTGGAAGAACCTGAGCGCCGGCTTCTCCTTTGCGTACCAGAGCAGATAGTCCGCGACCTCCGGTAGCGTCTTCGACGAACTTCCACCGGTCTTGGCGAACGAGATCGTGGCGACGCGGTTCTCCGCTCCGAACACCTCGTCGAGCACGACGGCCAAGCGGTGAACGTTCGCCGCGCCGATCTGCAGGAACAGGCTCCCCGATTCGTGGAGCAGCGCATGAATCAGCCGCGTATTCCTCCAGATGTTGTCCAGATACGAATGGATCCCGTTCCTGTAGGTGTCCCGAAACGCCTGCACCATGCCGGGGTCACCGGGAATGTCTTTCGCGCCCTCCTTGACGCTCCGGCTCCGCGTTGACGGCTGGAAATTGCTCTGGAAGGAGATCCCGTACGGGGGGTCGTAGAAGACCATCTGGACTCGCCCCGCGAGCCCCTCGCGCCGAGCGAGCGAGGCCATGACCCGACGGGAGTCCCCCCGGATGAGCCGGTTCTGCCAGTTGCCTCGGTGCTGGTACCACTCGTAGGCGGCGCTCGTCGGAAGGTTGTTGTAGGCGTCCCGGAAGAGGAACTGGACCTCTCGCCGGTCGGCCGGCGTCCGCGTCAGCGAGTCGATGAAGCTCTTGGGATGGATCTTCTCGTGGATGTAGAGCGGATGGGCGTCGACGGTGAAGTCCTCGGCGTCCTCCCGGCCCCAAGACAGTCGAGGTCCTTCCGGGTTCCGGGACGGCGGGGAGTAGGGGATCGGCTGGCGGTCGTCCTCGGTCATGAAGGGCGCGGTCTCCTCGGTGGGAAGGTTGGTTCGCCGCGCGGATGGATGGTCGTACGAATCTGGGGGCTTTGCTCTCTTCCTGGCCATCAGTGCGTTCTCCCTCCGTGGATCGCCGCCTCGAGGTCGGTCGCGACGCTCGCCGGTCTCGTCAGCACGCAGTAGCGCCACTCTCCCTGGCACTCGGGGTCATCGGTGTTGCGCAGCGCCGGAATCCACGAGTCGCGAACGGCGCGTTCCTTGGCTTCGCTGTTGGGGCCGGGCAGGCCCTTGTATTCGATGACGAGATGAACCGGCCGCCCCTCCCGGTCCCGCTCCCTCAGTCTGGCCACGAAGTCGGGCAGGTAGCTCCGGGTGAGCCCGGTGCGCGCGTCCAGATACGGGATGGACCAGTGGAGGCGGTCGTTGCGCACCCAGCACTCCACGCCAGCGCTGGAGTCGAGCGCCTCCGCCACGCTGAGCTCCGGGTCGCTGTCGCAGGGCGCCCGGTTCAGTTCGGACCGGCGGGCCTCGCGAACCCGTCGTTTGGCTGTCCAGTAATGGACCGACCCGGTGTCCAGCACGCGGTCCGCGGCCGGGTCCTCCTCGTCGGCGAAGATCGGCAGGATCCTCGGCGTCTCGTCGTCGCCAAGGGAACAGGCGCTGACGATTTCGCGCGCGACGCGGGGGGCCTGCTCGCGCCGCACGACCTCCCCGAAGCTCCCGCAGCGGACATCCGGGTGAGCGAGCCACTCCTGCGCAGCCTGAGCCGCATCCCCGAAGAGGGTTCTGCGCCGGACCGGCAGGTCGCTTCCGGCGGGGTGCAGGCCCCCTTCGATATCCCGGAGCACGTCGCGCGCGACCCGCCACTGGAAATGCCTCTCCCTGCGCCGATCCTCGAAGACTGAACCGCCACCCACCACGCCTTCAGAATGCACGAATTCCGGTATGCCCCCCAGGGTGTCCCCCGGCGCGGTCGCATCCTCCGGGTCGCCCTCGCGAAGATCGAAGGGACGCACCCGATCGGGTTCGAGCCGGAGCCTCCTGCCGGGCAATTCCCATCGGTACCCGGCCACTTGCGGGAACCGGATGCCGAACTCCTCCCGTCCAGTCACCGAACACACCTTGTAGGGCTCCCGAGGCGGCCGCGGCGCTTCGTCGCGCGCCCGCATGAACGAGAAGGGCACGCCGAAGAGGTGGGAGGTCTCGGGTCGCAACAAGCGCCGGTCCTCGTCCGCGAAGTCCTCGTACGACGTGCGCCGCAGAGAGCGGCCAGCGACCTGCTCGCATAGCAGCTCGCTCCCGAACTTGCGGAACCCCAGGATGTGGGTCACGGTGCGGGTGTCCCACCCCTCCGACAGCATGGAGACCGAGACCACGCATCGAATGCGCGCGCCCGGCCGCCCCTCCTTGCCGACCGTGTTCGCGATCTCCCGGATGCGGGCCAGACGCTCGCCCTTCGTCTTCGCGTCCGGCGCCAGCAGCTTCGCCTGCGCCTCCATCACTTGCGCCAGTGATCGACGCATCTCGTCCGGCGCGTCCAGCTTCGAGTGGACGAGAATCGTCGGGGGCTGTTCCACCCAGCCCGATCCATCCGGGAGCACGTTCGAGAACAGCGCGCACCTCCCCGGCTCGAAGGGCGTCGGGGGAGGTCCTTCGCCGACCGCCTCCGCCTGGTATCCGGCGATGTGCCGATAGAGCTCCGTCGCGTTCTGCACCGTATTGGCGACCACGATGAACACCGGGATCCGGCCCGATGCCTGGTAGCGCTCATTCGTCCGCTCGTAGTGCTCGTAGAGCTTTCCGAGCGGCGCTTCCACCGTCTGCGGAAGATCCCCGGCGCGCAGTTTGCGCTCCGACGCCGGAGTGTTCTGGTAGAGGTTGCGGTAGACCGGGTTGCGGTCGCCGATGTCATCGTCCACCGGGACCTGTGGAATCTTGGTGAGCCCCGCCTCCACCGCCTCGATGAGCGGATAGTCGCTGACGATCCAGGGAAACAGCGGACTCTCGGCGTCGGGCGGAAGCCGGAGGAACATCGGCGTCGCGGAAAAGTCGAGCACTTGCGCGAGCGTCCCGGCGTCGCGCAGCGCCTCCAGCGCCCGGAACCACAGCGCTGCGCTCTGTTCGTATTCCCTCTCCTCCCCGCTCGCCTGCCTGAGTGACGCCGACGGCCGATAGCAGTGATGCCCCTCGTCATTGAGCACCAGCAGTCGCCGGTGTCCCCGGTGCTTGCGCAGCAGCCGGTTGAGCATCGCCCTCGGACTCTCGGTCCAGGCCTCGTCCGGCCGCGTGTCCGGAGACCTTCCACGCCGCAGCATCTTCTTCGCAATCCCCGACGCGGCGTCTTTCTCCCCGTCCACGAAGAGGGTGCTGCGACGCTGGAAAGCCTGGAAGTTCAGCACCGACACCCGGGCCCGGAACCGTCCGCGCAGCGGCGGGGGCAGAAGATCCCGGTAGGCCCTGCGCCCCGCCTCGGTCTCCGGATCGAGCTCCTGGAGTCGCTCCCGGACCGTCAGGTTGGGCGCGATGAGCAACACATCCGCGTCACTCTCCTCCCGCAGCGCCCACCAGGCGATGACCATCGCCATCGTCTTCGTCTTGCCTGTCCCGGTCGCCATCTTGATCGCCAGGCGGGGAATGGCGTCGTTCCGGGACGCATGGATGGTCGAAAGCCGTTTCCCGATTTCCTCGTAGGCGGCCCCGCCGAGACGCGGTCCCGCTTCCATGAGCCAGATGACCGTTTCCGCCGCCTCCAGTTGGCAGAAGAAGGGGCGTTCATCCAGTTGTTCGCTCGACCAGTGGTCCAGAAGCCGACGCGTCGCGCGCGACACGCCCGGCCATCCGCTCCGCCGCCAACGGGCAACCTCCTCGCGGACTCGGTTGACCAGCCGATGCGGTTCGAGCCTCGTCGAGGGAGGCCTCGACGACTGTTTCCTCGGGAGCGGCGCCGGGAGATAGGCGCCGCTCGGCCGCCGCCCCTCGACGATCTGGTCCGTAGCCCGGAAGCGCTGGTCGAGCTTCCAGTGGCGCGCCGGCTCCTCGTATGGACTGTTCAGGACCGGCGTCGCCGGTCCGTCCGTCGGGGATCCGGCTTCCGCTGGCAAGGACAAGGTTCGGTGCGGCCGGGTGATGGATCCCGGGGCCGCCGCGCCAAGCCCGGAATCGAGACGGGATTATGCGGGGTCGCGTGGAGGCGGAGCTCCTTCCCTCAAGTCATCACGTCTCGACGTGAGTTACGGCGCACCCAACATGGCGACCCTCAGCCCGATGGCCTGCGTGACCTCCGATCCAGATAGGCGGCGAGACCATCCAGCAGCTCCTCCCAGCCGCTCTCGTGAGCCTCGCGGGTGGAGTCGGGGGTGAACCACGTCACCTGCTCGGTGCACAGGAGAAGCGTTCCGTCGCCACTGGGCTGGAACTCGACGGTGTTCTTCGAGACGCCGACGAGAGTTCCGTCGGGCATTACAGCCCTCACGGCGAACACGATCCGTCGTCCTTCCACGATGTCGAGGTAGTGGTGTTCGAAGGTGGCGAGGACCTCGTCACCCCGCCGCATGTCGCAGCGCTCCCGTCCACCGATGGAGAAGTCCCTTCCTTCATAGACATAGCGCATCCCGTCCGGCGCGGGCTGCCAGGCGTCGTGGGTTGTTTCGTCCGCCCAGACGGCGAACACCGCTTCCGGCGAGGCGTTCAGATGGCGTGAGACGGTGATCGTGTCGTGGCGGGCGGGCTCTTCCTTCGTCATGAGCGCGAATTCAAGCATCCCTTTCCGCGGCGAGGCCGGGGTCGCCTCGCCGTCCGGCTCCACCGGGCCCTGGGCGGGCGGCGACCGGGAGTCAGGACGGCTTCATTCGCGCAGATGCTCGCAGGCGGCGTCGAGGTCCTCGACCGGCCGGGAGCAGACGCCTCCGCGGCACGGCAGGAAGGTGACGGCGCCTTCCTCCCTCGCCAGCGCCGCCGCCGACTGCAGCGCGGGGAGGCGGCTCCCGGCGGTCTCCGCGTCCGCGAGGAGCACCAGGCCGCCGGGGATCCGCCACAGCCTCTGGAGCGCGGCGCGCGTCTCCTGGTGTGAGCGGTCCCCGACGACCACGATCTGCCGCGGCTCCGCGAGGTAGCGCATCCCGGCGCTGAGGAGCGTCGCAAAGCCCGCCGGGCTCTTGCGCGCCTGCGGCCAGAAGGCGGCGAGGATTCCGCGGGCCGCGCTGCGCCTTCGCGCGTCGCCGGTCAGGGCGTGGAGCCGCAGGAGGGCGTCCGCCGCGACCGCGTTGCCGGAGGGCAGCGCTCCGTCGTAGCCGGTCCGTGTCCGGACCGGGAGCTTCTCGTGGTCGTCCGCCGTTGTGTAGCAGCCGCCTCCCGGGGCGGCGAAGCGGGCGTCGAGCAGGTCCGCCACCTCGTCGGCCGCGAGCAGCCAGCGCTCGTCGAAGTCGCTCTCGTAGAGGTCGAGCAGGCCGGCGAGCCAGAACGCGTGGTCGTCGAGCATCGCCGGGACCTTGGCGCGCCCCCCTCCCCAGACCGCGAAGTAGCGCCCCTCCACCCGGAGCCGGTCCAGCACGAACCGGCCCGCCTCCTGCGCCAGAGCGAGGTAGCGCTCCTCGCCCAGGACGCGGGACGCCTGCGCGAAAGCGGAGATCGCGAGCCCGTTCCACGCCAGCAGCACCTTGTCGTCGAGGCCGGGCGCGATGCGCCGGGCGCGCGCCTCGAGCAGCCGGGCGCGCGACGCCGCAAGCGCGGCCGCCGTCTCCTCGGGTGTTCCGCCGAGCCGCCCGGCGAGTTCCTCGTCGGAAGCGACGCGCCGAAGGATCGTCTTCCCTTCCCAGTTCCCCTCCGGGCGCAGGTCGTAGGCGGCGGCGAATCGCGAGGTCTCCTCGCCCAGCAGGGCCTTCACCTCGTCGAGGCGCCAGACGTAGAACCGCCCTTCCTCTCCCTCGGAGTCGGCATCCAGCGCTGCGTGGAACCCGCCTTCCGGAGCGCGCATCTCGGCCATCCAGTCGAGCGCCCGCCGGGCGTCCTGGAAGTACGCCTCACTCCCTGTGACCTGACCCGCCAGCAGGTAGACCGGAACCAGCAGGGCGTTGTCGTAGAGCATCTTCTCGAAGTGGGGGACGAGCCACTCCCGGTCGGTCGAGTAGCGGTGGAATCCCCCGCCAAGCTGGTCCGCCAGTCCGCCGTCCGCCATGCTCCGGAGCGTGCGCCGGACGACCGGCAGCGCCTCGTCCGCGCGCCCGGCCGCTGCCCGCTGGAGAAGCAGGGTGAGCTGACGGCTCGGCGGGAACTTCGGGGCCGGCCCGAAACCGCCGAACTCCGGGTCATGCGAGGCGAGCAATCCGGTCACGGCGCGGCCGATGGGCTCCTCGGTGATCAGCTCGCCGGAGGCTCCCAGGCGGCCTGGCAGCGCCGCCGCCTGACGCAGTCGCTCGAGCAGCCGCTCCCCGTTCTCCATCATCTGCGCGCGCTTCGCCGGATCCCGCCACGCCGTGGCGACCGCCTCGAGCACCCGGGGGAAACCGGGACGCCCCCAGCGGTCCTCCGGCGGGAAGTACGTTCCGCCGAAGAACGGCGTGCCGTCGGGGGCGAGGAAGGCGGTGAGCGGCCAGCCTCCCGCCCCGGTCGTCGCCTGGACGAACGCCATGTAGATCTCGTCCACATCGGGGCGCTCCTCCCGGTCCACCTTGACCGGGACGAAGCTCTCGTTCATCCGGCGGGCGATCCCCTCGTGCTCGAACGACTCGTGCGCCATCACATGACACCAGTGGCACGCCGAGTAACCGATCGAGAGGAGGACCGGCGCGCCGCGTCGCTCCGCTTCGGCGAAGGCCTCCGCTCCCCAGGGCCGCCAGTGCACCGGGTTGTTCCGGTGCTGGAGCAGATACGGGCTGGACTCGAGATGGAGGAGGTTCTGCGCGCCGCCGCCGGGCGCGCTGGCGGGAGTCATCGGATGGTCTCCGGAGCCCCGCTCGGCGGAGCGCTCTCCGGACCGCCCGATGGCGGGAGCCGGGTCAGACCGCGGCCGGCGCCCGCGTCTCGGCGGTCTCCCGGGCGCCCATCCCGGCGGCGAGGCGCTCCCCGCCCCAGCGCACCAGCGCGGTCCCGACCGTCAATCCGGCGCCGACCGAGCTGAAGAGCAGGAGGTCCCCGGGCGTCACCGCCCCGCGGTCGATCGCGTCGCGAAGCGCGGTCGGGATCGAGGCGGCCGTGGTGTTCCCGTACTTGTGGACGGTCTTGACGACCCGTTCCGGCGGGAGTCCCAGCCGCTTGGCGATCGCGTCGATGATCCGGGCGTTCGCCTGATGGCAGACGAGGAACGACACGTCCCCGCGGGTCAGGCCGGTCTCCGCGAGCAGCTCGTCGGCGGCGTCCGCCGAGCTTCGCACCGCGAACCGGAACACCTTCCGTCCCTCCTGCCGCACGAAGTGCTCGCGCCGGTCCACCGTGTCATGGGACGGCGGGTGGAGGCTCCCTCCGGCGGTCATGTAGAGCAGATCCCGCCCGGAGCCGTCCACCTTGTTGTTGAAGCCGAGGATGCCCTCGCCTTCCTGCGCCGGTTCGAGGAGGACGGCCCCGGCCGCGTCGCCGAACAGGATGCACGTCGTGCGGTCCTGGTAATCGGTGATCGAGGTCATCACATCGGCCCCGATCACGAGCGCCTTGTCGGCGGCGCCGCTGGCCACGAACTGGGTCGCCGTCCCGAGCGCGAAGTTGAAGCCGCTGCAGGCCGCGGAGAGGTCGAAACCCCACGCCCGGCTGGCGCCGATGTCGTCCTGGACGAGGCACGCGGTCGCCGGAAAGTTCATGTCCGGCGTCACCGTGGCGACCACGATGACGTCGATCTCCTCGGCGCTGATCCCGCGGCGGCGAAGGGCGTCTTCCGCCGCTCGCGAGGCCAGAAAGGAACAACCGGTCCCTTCTTCGACCGCCCTTCGCTCCCGGATCCCGGTGCGGTCCACGATCCACTGGTCCGAGGTGTCCACGATCTCCTCGAAGTGGGCGTTCGTGAGCACCTTGTCGGGCAGATAGGCTCCGACCGACGTGATCGCGACGGGGCGGACCGGAGAGCGGTCGGATGGCTGGATCAAGGGGACAACTCCCGGCGCGGGCTAGGGGCTCGCGGCTGCAAACGGGGAATCCTACGCGAACGGTCGGCCTGCGACGCTCCCCGGCGATAATCTGACCGGATGGCCGTCCCGAGCCCGTCCCCGCCAGCGCCGGAACACGGCCCGGCGGCGCAGGCGGCGCCCCCCCGCGCAAGGGCGGCGGCGTTCTACGACCTCGACGGCACGCTCATCCGGACGAACCTGGTCCACGTGCTCGCCTGGTACGCGAGGAACGATCAGGGGCTGCTCCGCAGCCTGAAGTCGGTCGCCGCCACTGCGGTCGGAGTTCCGCTGTTCTTCACGACCGACCTGTACAGCCGGAAGGTGTTCAACGACCTGTTCTTCCAGTGGTACCGGGGGCAGTCCTACGACCGGCTCCGCTTCCTCGCCGAAGAGCTCCACGAGAAAGTGATCCGCCCCGCGATCTTCCCCGGCGCCCCCGATCTGGTGGCCCAGGCGCGCCGCGCGGGACTTCGCCCCGTTGTCGTGACCGGGGCCCTCGAAGTCTCGGTTCGGCCGCTGCTCGAGGAGCTCGGGATCGACGAGTTCGTTGCGAACCGGCTTGAGTTCGTGGACGGCCGCGCCACTGGCCGGCTGTCGCCGCCGGTGCTCGCCGGGGCGAGCAAGGCGCTGTGGATGCGCGAGTACGCCGAACGCGAGGGTCTCTCGCTGAACGACTCCTACGCCTACGCCGACAGCATGTCGGACCTCCCGATGCTGAGCGTGGTCGGCCATCCGACCGCCGCCAACCCCGACCTGCGGCTCCGCAGCACCGCCCGCCGCCACGACTGGCCGGTGATCGACCTTCGCCGACGCTCCGCAGGCCCCCCGGCCTGACATCTCGTGGACAGGCTCCGCTATCCGAAAGGCCGCTGATGACTCCCAGGCTCCGCTCCAAGACCGACCCCGACATCGTCTTCATCGACAAGGACTCGGCGGCGCGCGTTCTTCACAACGGGGAGGACTTCCTCGAGGAGCACCTGCCGGTCGGCACGCGGGTGATCTACCCGCCGCCCCCGATCCGCGGCCTTCCGAATCCGAGGGGGGCGATCCGCCACGCGCTGAACCATCCGCTCGGGTGCGATCCGCTCCACGCCCAGCTTCGGCCGGGGATGCGGGTCACCATCGCGCTCGACGACATCAGCCTTCCGCTCCCGCCGATGGCCACGCCGGATGTCCGGCAGACGGCGCTCGAGGTCGTGCTCGAGCTGCTCTCGGACCACGGCGTGGACGATGTCCACCTGGTGATCGCCAACTCGCTCCACCGAAAGATGACCGAGGCCGAGATGCGGCGGATGGTGGGACCGGACATCCACAAGGCGTTCTATCCCTCGCGCTACTACAACCACGACGCCGAAGACCCCCGGGGCATCGTCGCCATCGGAGAGACGCGCCACCACGAGCCGGTGCGGGTGAACCGGCGCGCCGCCGAGAGCGACCTGGTCATCTACCTGAACATCAACCTGGTCCCGATGGACGGCGGCCACAAGTCGGTCACCGTCGGCCTCTGCGACTACCAGAGTCTTCGCCCCCACCACGAACCCCAGACGATCCGCGACTCGGACGGCTACATGGACCCCGCCCGCTCCGCGCTGAGCCACAAGGTGGACCGGATGGGCAAGCTGGTGGACGAGCACATGAACGTCTTCCACATCGAGACGGTGCTCAACAACCGCATGTATGCGGACCCGCTCTCGTTCCTGGCGAAGAACGAGGACGACTTCACCGATCTCGACCGCGTGAAGCTGGCGGCGACGCGCTGGACGCTGGGGAAGCTGCCGCCCGCCGCGAAACGGAACTTCCTCCACCGGGTCCCCGGGGCGTTCGAGCTGATCGGCTGCTACGCCGGCCGCACCGAACCGGTGCATGAACGCACCCTCGCCCGCTCGTTCGAGCAGTACGCGGTTCCGGTGAAGGGCCAGTGCGACATCCTGCTGTCCGGGATCCCCTACATCTCCCCGTACAACGTGAACTCGATCCTGAACCCGCTGCTGGTCCAGGTCATGGGGCCCGGGTACCTGTTCAACCTCTACCGCGGCAAACCGCTCGTGCGGAAGGGCGGCGCCCTGATCCTGGTCCACCCCTGCCGGGACGAGTTCGACCCGCTGTTCCATCCGAGCTACATCGAGTTCTTCCACCGGCTGCTTCCCGAGACCCGGGATCCCTTCGTGCTCCGGGAGCGGTATGAGGAGGAGTTCGCGAACAACCCCTCCTACGTCCAGATGTACCGCGACGGGAACGCGTACCACGGGGCCCACCCGTTCTTCATGTGGTACTGGGGCGAGAACGGCCGGCAGCACGTGGGCCGGATCATCGTGGCCGGCGCCGAAAACCAGCACGTTCCCGAGATCCTGGGGTGGGAGCGCGCCGACACCGTGACCGAGGCGATCGCCATGGCGCGCAGCGAACTTGGCCAGTCCGCCAGCGTCTCGCTGCTCCATGTGCCGCCGATCATGATCCCCGAGGTCTCCTGAACGCGTGACCGAAACGGCTCCCCGACCCCGGATCGACCTCGGCGAGGCGTTCGCCGGCAAGGGGATCCTGCTGCTCGGCGGGACCGGGTTCCTCGGGAAGGTGGTCGTCGGGATGCTGCTCGAGCACTTCCCCGACATCCGCCGGCTCTACCTCATGGTGCGGGCCCGCGACCTCGAGGGCAGCCGGACCCGCTTCCGGGAAATGGTCGAGGAGTCGGCGGCCTACGAGCCGCTGCGCCGCCGCCACGGGGACCGCCGGTGGGAGTTCCTCGACGAACGGGTCGAGGTGCTCGGCGGGGACATCACCGAAGAGGACTTCGGGTACTCCGAAGAGGAGGCGGCCCGGGTCGCGGGGGACATCGACCTCGTCCTGAACTGCTCGGGACGCGTGGAGTTCAACCCACCGCTCGAGAACTCGATGGCGACCAACGTTCGCGGCACCCAGAACGTCATCGCTTTCGCCCGCCGGATGCGCCGCCCGGCGCTCGTCCACATCAGCACCTGCTTCGTCGCCGGGAACCGCGCCGGGGAGATCTACGAGGACGAGCCGCTCATCGGCTATTTCCCCCGCCGGGACCGCGAGGACCAGGAGTTCCGCGTCGACCGCGAGATCGAGGACTGCGAGCGCCTCGCCGCCCGGGTCCGCGACGAGTCGAACGACAAGTCCCGCGCCGACGAGTTCCGCGAAGCGGCGCGCCGGCGGTTCCGGGAGGAGGGGCGGAACCCCGACGACGCCCGCGCGCTCCGCCTCGCGATCGCCGCCGAACGGCGGAACTGGGTCCGTCGCCGCCTCCGCGACCTGGGGATCGAGAAGGCCCGCGGCTGGGGCTGGCCCAACATCTACACCTACACCAAGAGCCTGGGGGATCAGCTCGTCGCCGAGGCCGACGGGCTTGCCCGCGCCATCGTCCGCCCTTCCGTCGTCGAGAGCTCGCTGGCGTTCCCGGTCACCGGCTGGAACGAGGGGTTCACCACGAGCGCGCCGCTGGTGCGGATGGCGCTCCGGGGCCAGAACCTCTTCCCGGTCAAGGAGGGCGTGGTCCTCGACGTCGTCCCGGTGGACCTGGTCGCCTCGGTGACCCTCGCCGTCGCCGCCGAGACGATGGTCACCGAGCCGCGCCTCGTCTACCAGGTCTGCAGCGGGGACAAGAACCCCTCCGAGGCCTCCCGGCTGGTGGACCTCGTCGGGATCTACAAGCGGCGCCACTTCCAGAACAAGCCGGGCGGACTGAAGCTGTGGAACGAGGTGCTGGGACGGATGGAGGCGACCAAGGTTCGCTCCGACCGCTTCGAGAAGCACACGCTCAAGTGGATGCGCCGCTCGGCGCAGGGGCTCCAGGACGCGCTCGACCGCGCCTCCGGCGAGCCGCTCGGGCCGCTGGTGACCGCCGTGGACCATCTGCGGACCCAGGTGCGGGGGTTCGACCACTTCGTCAGCCAGGGCGAGCGGCACTACCACACCTTCCGGCCCTTCATCGCCGGGGAGCGCTTCATTTTCCGGGCCGATAACACCCGCGACCTGTTCTCCCGCCTCGACGGCAACGACGGCAGGCTCTACTTCAACCCGGAGGAGATCGACTGGTACGACTACTGGCTCCACGTCCACCTTCCCGGGCTCGAGAAATGGGTCTTTCCCACGCTCGAACGCGAGGAGCGCGGCCGCCCCCGGCGGGTCTATCAGTACAAATCGATCGTTGAGCTGTTCGAGTCGAGCACCCGGAACCACGCCGGCCGGGTGGCCATGCGCATCACCCGGGGCGGACGGGAAGAGCGGATCACCTACGCCGATCTCCGGGAGTGCGTCCAGCGGGCCGCGGGGTTCCTCCGGGCGGCCGGCTTCGGGCCGGGGGATCACATCGGCCTCCTCGCCGAGAACGCCCCCGAGTGGGGCATGGCCTACCTGGCGATTGCTCGGATCGGGGCGGTGGCGATCCCGCTGGACCGGGACACGCGGCCGGCCGACGTCCAGCGGCTGCTCGCCGCCGGCGACGCGAAGGCGCTCATCCTGAGCGACGCGCTCCATGACCGCCACGGGGCGATGGGCGCCGGGGAGTCAGGCCCGGGGTTCCGGGACATTCCGTTCGCCGAGCTCTTCGCCCTGGAGGACGAGGCCGAAGAAGAGCGCCGCATCGCCGACCTGCCGCCCCCTCCCACCGCCACGAGCCTGGCCTCGATCCTGTTCACCTCCGGGACGACCGGGTCTCCCAAGGGGGTGATGCTCACCCACCGCAACTTCACCAGCCTGGTGGCGAAGCTGCTCACGCTCTACGACATCGGGCCGAAGGACGGCGCGCTCAGCGTTCTGCCGCTCCACCATTCCTTCGAGTTCACGACCGGGTTCCTCCTCCCGCTCTCGCGCGGCGCCCAGATCGCCTACCTCGACGAGTTGAGCGGCGACACGATCACCCGTGAACTCCGAAAGGGCCAGACCACCTGCATCGTGGGCGTCCCGGCGCTGTGGGAGATGTTCCGCAAGAACCTCCTCAAGAAATTCGGGGACCGCTCGCCGCGGGCGGAGGACCTGGCGGTGGCGCTGGTGGACGCCGCCTATCTGCTTCGCGAGGACACCGGGCTGAACCTCGGACCGGCGCTCTTCCTGCCGATCCACGCGGCCCTCGGCGGGCGGATCCGGTATCTGATCAGCGGCGCCTCCGCGCTGTCCGAGACCGACTGGAAGTTCTTCCGCGGCCTCGGCTTCCACCTGGCGCAGGGCTACGGCCTCACCGAGGCGGCGCCGGTCCTGACCGTGACCCCGCCGGAGGGACGGATCCCCCTGGGGAGCGCCGGCAAACCGCTGCCCGGCATCGAGGTCCGGATCGCCGAGCCGGACGCCTCCGGCGTGGGTGAGGTCATTGCCCGCGGTCCCAACGTCATGCTGGGGTACTACGCCAACGAAGAGGCCACCAGCGAGGTCTTGCGCGACGGCTGGCTCCACACCGGCGACCTCGGCCGGCTCGACGAGGAGGGGCATCTGTTCCTCTCCGGGCGCCGCAAGGACGTCATCGTGAACCGGGGCGGACGCAACATCTACCCCGACGAGCTCGAGGAGATCTACGCCGATGAGGCGCTGATCGAGGAGATGACCGTCGTCGGCCTTCCGGACGGCTCGGCGGAGACCCCGGCCGCCGTCGTCGTCGCGAAGGATGGGGCTCCCGGCGGGGAAGGCGCCGTCCGCGCCCGTTTCCGCGACGTCGGCGCCCGGCTGCCGCTCCACAAGCGGATCGGCATCGTGGAATTCCATGAGGGCCCGCTGCCGCGCACGACCACCCGCAAGGTGAAGCGGCGCGAAGTGCTGCGCTGGCTCGCCGCCCGCCGCCGTGACGCCGCTTCGGCGGAGAGCGAGGACACCGCCGCCCGCAGCCGGCTCTTCGAGCTCGTGGCGTCGGCGTGCGAGCGGCCGGCGTCGGGGCTGCGGAGCGGCTCCCGTTTCGCCGAACTGGGTTTCGACAGCCTGATGTTCAACGATCTGGCCGCCGCGGTCGGAACCGAGTTCGGGGTGATCGTCGCCCCCGAGGATCTGGCCCGGATGGAAACCCTTGGGGACCTCTCGGACGCCGTCGGGCCGGCGCGGGCGCGAACGAAGGCCGCTCGCCGCCCATCGGAACGGAAGGCCGAGACGTCCGAGATCGAGATCCCTCCGGCGCTCGCGCGCGCCGGCCGCGCCGGTCTCACCCAGGTCCAGCACTGGTTCTACCACCAGGTGCTCGAGCCGACCTTCAGCGGGCGCGCCTACGTCCCGTCCCACACCCACTACCTGGTCGTCGCGAACCACTCCTCCCACCTCGACATGGGGCTGGTCAAGATGGCGCTCGGGGACCAGGGCTCGAATCTCGTCGTTCTGGCCGCCGCCGATTACTTCTTCGACAACCGGGTGAAGCGGACCTTCTTCCACAACTTCACGAACCTGGTCCCGATGGAGCGGCGAGGTTCGCTCAAGCAGTCGCTCGAGATGGCCGCCGGGTATCTCGACCAGGGCCACAGCGTGCTGATCTTCCCGGAGGGAACCCGCTCGCGCAGCGGGGAGATCGCGCCCTTCCGGCGGGGGTTCGCGCACCTCGCCTACCGCTGCGGCGTCGGCGTGCTCCCGATGCATCTGAACACCTGGAACGCCTTTCCGCCGGGCGCGGTGGGCCTCAGATCGCGCCGGGTGACCGCGCGCATCGGCCCCTTCCTGTCGCACGAGTTCCTCGTCGGATTCGATGCCGGAGGCCCTCGCCGGGCTCGTGACCAGGCGGTGGCCGACCTGGTCCAGACGATGGTGGAGCGGCTCTCCCGGGGAGAGCCGGTCCAGCTCGACGAGCTGGCGGAGCGCTTCCGTCCGTCTCCGGGGGAAGCCGACGCCGCGGCGCGGGAGTCCTCCGGGGCCGCGGCTCCGGTCGGCTGAGAAGGGGTCGGCCGCCATGCCGGAAGAAGAGGGTCCGGGACCGTCCGGGCCGGACCCGACGCGCCCGGTCCTGGTCACCGGGGGAACCGGGTTCCTCGGGACCCACCTGCTCGATGTGCTGCTGGGAGGCGACCGCGATGGCGCCGCGCCCCTTCGTGTTCTGGCGCGCGAACCCGCGCCGAGGCTCGCCGCGCGCGGCGTCGAAGTCGTGGAGGGGGACCTCCTCGAGGGGCCGGGGCTCGAGGTGGCGCTGGGCGGAGTCCGTGCGGTGTTCCACCTGGCTGGCATGGTGTCCCGCGATCCCGACGCCGCCGCCCGGCTCCAGCAGGTCCACGTGGACGGCGCCCGCCGTCTCGCCGGGCTGGCCCGCGCCGCCGGCGTCGAGCGGATCGTGCTGGTCTCGACCAGCGGGACGATCGCGGTGACCACGGGCCCCGAGCCGGAACTCGAGGAGTCGGCGCCGACCCCGATCGACCAGATCGGGGGCTGGCCCTACTACCGCAGCAAGTGGCTCCAGGAGCGCGCCCTGCTCTCCGCGGCGGAGGACCTGGAGGTCGTCGTCGTGAACCCCTCGCTGCTTCTCGGTCCGGGAGACGAGCGGCTGTCCTCGACCGGGGATGTGCTCCGGTTCCTCGCCGGGGAGGTTCGCGTGATCCCGCCCGGAGGGCTGAACTTCGTGGACGTCCGGGACGCCGCCGCGAGCGTGGCCTCGGCGATGACCCGGGGCCGGCCGGGACACCGCTACCTGCTCGGCGGCCACAACTGGAGCTTCGCCGACTTCTTCGCCCGCCTGGGCGAGGTCTCCGGCCTGACCGCCCCCCGCCTGCGGCTCCCGAAGGAGGTCTATACCGCCGCCGCGCTCGTCTCCGAGGAGGCGGCGCGACAGTTGGGTCGCGAACCCGCGGTGGACCGGATCAGCCGCGAGATGGCCGCGAGTTACTGGTATTTCAGTTCGGCGAAGGCGGAGCGGGAACTCGGCCACACGGCGCGCGACGGTCGCCTCACCCTGCTGGAGACGGTTCGCTGGCTCGACGGTCGCGGGCTGGCCTGACGCGGGAACCGCCCAGGCAAGGGGTCGCGCCCTCTCGTCTCACTCCCGGCGGATCCGGATCGCTCCCGGCGCCACCGAGACGGTGACGCCTCCCCGCGCGTGGGCCTGCTCCCCGTCGACCTCCAGGCTCATTCCCGCGGGCCCGACGGGGTCGAGCGGCTCGATCCGCATGCGCCGCACCGGACGGTGCTCGATCGCGCGGTGCCCGAAGTGGGTCCCCTGGACGAGGCGCGCCACCGCGTCCAGAACCGCCACCGGGCCGAGGGGGCCGATGAGCACCGCGTCGAGCAGGCCGTCGCCGGGATTCGCGGGGGGCGCGAGCGGGATGCCTCCCCCGATGCGCCGGGTGTTCAGCAGCGAGACGTTGAGCAGCAGTCGCGGACGGTCCGGCGCATCGTCGAGCGCGACCCGGTAGCGTCCGGCGCGGGAGGAGATCAGCTCCCGGGCGGCGGCCGCCGCGTAGGAGCCTCCGCCGAGGCGGCCGCTGCCGGCGCGGGCGCGTTCGTTCACGGCGGCGGCGAGCCCGACCGAACAACTGTTCAGGAAAGTGAGCGCGGGGCCGTCAGCGGATTCAACCCGCCCCAGGTCGGTGGGTTGCGCCCGGCTGCGGGCGAGGAACCGGACCGCGTCGGCCAGCCGTCCCGGCGTTCCCACCGCCTGGGCGAAGTCGTTGCCCGTTCCCGACGGAAGAAGTCCGAGTTCGGCAACCGCCGCGGCGTTCTCCGCCGCCTGGGACAGCCCCCGCGCGGTCTCGGAGGCGGTGCCGTCGCCTCCGAACGCCACGATCAGTTCCCGTTCGCCGGCCTCGCGCCGGGCGATGTCCACGGCCTCCTTCGGCCCCCTCGTCCAGACGAGGTCATGGCCTCCGATTTGTTCCGCGACCGCTGGCGCGACCGCGCGCCACCGCGCCCGCGCCCGTCCCCGCCCGGCCGCCGGGTTCCCGATGACCAGAACCCGGCTCACGTGGCGCAGCCCGCCTTCACGCCGGATCGCTGCGCCCGCGAGCGCCCGCGGGCGTATGCTTTCCTCTTGCGGGCCATCGCGAGGTTCCGGCATCGCGCCGGGGCGCGCCCGGACTCCCGAAGCGCCATGAACCCCCCTCCCGTCCAGCCCGACCCGGAATTCCCGCCGGCTGGCGTCGCCGGCGCGCCCGGAGACCCGGAGGCGCGGGCTTGAAGGGACTCTTCGCCCGGATCGGGCGGCACACCTCGGCGGCGCTGGCGTGGATCCGGGACAGCATCGCGCACGGGATCATACGGGCGCGGATCCCGCCGAACGCGCTGACGCTCGCCGGGCCGGTGGCGATGGCTTTCGTCTTCTGGCCGGTGCTCGAGGGCAGGCTCCAGCTCGCCGGCTGGGTCGTCCTGCTCGCCGTCGCCTTCGATTCGCTGGACGGCGCGGTGGCGAGGACCTCGGGCCGGGTCTCCCGGTTCGGCGCCTACCTCGACTCGGTGGTGGACCGCTACGCGGACATGCTGCTGCTGTTTGCGCTGCTCGTCCATGTGCTCCAGGCGTTCTCCCCGGAGTCCCGGCCCCTCTGGTTCGGCCTGTGGTGCGCGACGGCGGTCGGGACTGTCGGGACGTCCTACGCCCGGGCCCGCGCCGAGGTGCTCATCCCGAACTGCGCCGTCGGCTTCCTCGAGCGTCCGGAGCGCACGGTAACGATCATCATCGGCCTCTGGGCCGGCAACGTCCACATCGCGATCCTCATCATGGCCCTGTGGTCGAACCTGATCGCGGTGCAGCGGGTCGTCTTCACCCACCGCATCCTCCGCCACGGCGAGGCGTCCGCCGAGACGGCCTCCCGTTTCCTCTACTGGAGGTACGCCCGCGGCTCCGCCGAGCACACGATGCAGTCGGTGGCGTTCACCCTGCTCCTGATCTTCGGCCACCTGCTCCTCCCGACGCCCTACTGAGGCCGGTCGGTAGCGCGTGGTTTTCCAACGGCCAGGCCGAGCGCCGGATCCCTCCTCGATCGGTCAGATATAGACTCAATCCGGAGGCGTCATGTCCGACGAAACCGGAGGGGGGCTGCACCTCCCTGACCTGAAGATCACCGACTTTCGGGGCATCCGCAGTCTCTCGATCCAGCGCCTGGGTCGGGTCTCGCTCATCGCGGGACGTAATGGGGTCGGCAAGTCCACGGTCCTCGAGGCGGTTCGTGTGTATGCGGCGCGGGCGCGACCGGCGCTCCTGGAGGAGCTCCTTTATGGGCGAGACGAATTCGCGTCTGCGCCTGAGGACGACGACGGCTGGCCGTGGGGGGACCCGGACTACGGCGCCCTCTTCCACGGCAGGTCCATCGACCGGGGACGTCCCATCAGCATCGGACCCGCCGTCGGCCACGACGACGTGCGGATTCGACTCCTGGCTCCCACTGACACTCACTTGCCTGACCGTGCGAAGCAATTGTTCAAGGAGGCGCCTCCGGAAGGCGGTATCCAGGTCATGCAAGTCCAGCATAAGGGAGAGCAGCGGTTCGTTCCTTCGTACGCCGCGCGTGCGTTCAGTTCCCAATGGACAGGAGTTCGCTGGAACCACACGAGGCGCAGGCTGCCCGACTCCGAGGGATGGCCCGTCATGCGCTGCAATCCGCTGGGTCCCGACATGCCACGCAATGAAGATCTCGCGCGCTTCTGGGACCAGGTGGCCCTGACCGGGGAAGAGCAACTGGCCCTGCGCGCCATGAATCTTGGGGGCAGCGGCATTGAAGGCGTTGCCGTCGTGGGTGACGATCGTGGGCGTGGCGTGGGTCGCCGCGTCGTGGTTCGAGTGAATGGCCATGAGGGGCCTGTGCCGCTGAAGAGCCTCGGTGACGGGGTGACGCGCCTCTTCGCCGCCGGGCTCGCCCTCGCGAACAGTCACGGTGGGTTCCTCGTTGTTGACGAGGCCGAAAACGGAATCCACTATTCGATTCAGCCGGCCTTCTGGCGCATGGTGCTCAGGGCGGCTCACGAATACAACGTCCAGGTTCTCGCGACGACACACAGCAGCGACTGCATTCGGGGGTTTGCGCAGGCGGCCAGCGAGACGGAGGAGGCCGAAGGGATCCTGGTTCGACTCGATCGCGACGGCCCGGACCTGAGGGCCACCGAGTACACCGAGGAGGACCTGACGACGGCGGCGACGCAGGGCATCGAAGTCCGATAGACGTGAGTCCGCCGCCGCCTCGTATCCTGCTCGTCGAGGGGCCGGATGATGAGCATGTCGTGAAGCATCTCTGGGGTCGCGAACGCGACGTACCCTTCGAAATCAGCAGCAAGGGGGGTTACCCAAGCCTCAAGGCCGCAATCGGCCCCGAGATCATGGTTTCCGGCCGGGTTGCTCTGGGGATCCTGGTGGATGCGAACGATGACCCCGACGCGCGATGGGACGAGGTGAAGAGTCGTCTCAAGAGGTACGGCTGCGATCTTCCGAGGGCGGCCGCTCGCACGGGGACGATCGTTGATGGGTCACCCCGAGTCGGCGTCTGGCTGATGCCCGATAACGAGTCATCCGGCGAGCTGGAGGATTTCATCGAGCAACTGATCCCGCCGGAAGATAAGGTGTGGCCCCGCGCGGTGAGCTACATCGACGGTATTCCCGAGAATGAGAGGCGGTTTGCCTCGGGGAAGATCCAGCGAGCCAGGATCCACGCTTGGCTTGCGGCGCGAAAGGAGCCCCGGAAAATGGGCGCCGCGATCCGCGCCGGTGATCTGGATCGGAGCGCCCCCTACGGGGCCTCATTGCGGAATTGGCTTGAGGCGCTCTTCGGAGAAGCCGGTGGGGCGGGCTAGGTAGAGCGCGAAGGGCCGTCGACCGATTCGCGGGTGGTGTCGCGGACCGGAGAGCGCCGGTGAGCGTCATCCCCCGGAGGGATGTCTTGATGGCGCAGAGCTCCGGCATCGAGTGGACCGAGGCGACCTGGAACCCGGTCACCGGCTGCACGAAGGTCAGCCCGGGGTGCAGGTTCTGCTACGCCGAGCGCATGGCGGGGCGGCTCCAGGCGATGGGCCAGGCGAACTACGCCGCCGGATTCCGGCTGACTCTCCAGCCGCGCATGCTCGACCGCCCTCTCCGCTGGAAGCGGCCGCAGACCGTGTTCGTGAACTCGATGAGCGACCTGTTCCATCCGGAGGTTCCGCCCGACTTCATCCGCCGGGTCTTCTCCGTCATGCAGGAGGCGCACTGGCATCGGTTCCAGGTCCTGACGAAGCGGGCGGAACGGCTCGCCGAAATCGCCCCCGACCTGCCCTGGCCAGGTCAGGTGTGGATGGGAGTGAGCGTCGAGAACGGGCGCTACCGGGAGCGGGTGGCGCGGCTCCGGTCGGTCCCCGCGAAGGTCCGCTTCCTGTCGCTTGAACCGCTGCTCGGTCCGTTGCCGGAGCTCGACCTCGAGGGGATCCACTGGGTCATCGTAGGGGGCGAGTCCGGCCCGCGCTCCCGGCCGATGGATCCGGGCTGGGCCCGGGATATCCGGGACCAGTGCGTTGACGCTGGGGTCCCGTTTTTCTTCAAGCAGTGGGGCGGCGCGCGGCGGAAGGCGGCGGGGCGGCGCCTCGACGGCCGGGAGTGGAACCAGATGCCGGCGCGCGTCTGAGGGCGCCGCCTCGCCGGGGATGACCGGCTGCGGGCCGGTACACAGAAAGACCCGGCCGGGATGCCCCGGCCGGGTCAGCAGGCTGTCATGGAGGGTCCCGGGGGGAGCCCCGGGACCCGATGACTACGAACTACTCGACGTAGCTGTAGCCGCAGTTCTCGCAGGTCCAGGTGCGGCCCTGCCGATACATGAGGGCGCCGCACTGCGGACAGGCGCGGGTGTCCTCATCGCCGGAGTCCTCGCCGAAGAGCGCGTCGTAATCGAGCTCCTCCTGCTTCTCCTCCTCTTTCTTCTCGTCCTCCTCCTGCTGCTGTCCGGCCGCGAACGAGGCGGCGCCGACGACGCCGGCGAAGGCGAGACCGGCGCCCCTGAGGAAGGCGCGGCGGTTCAGATCGTCCATTTTGGGGTTTCTCCTTGTCTTCGGGGAGGTGTGGGGGTTCGGATCAGTCGCCGTAGCCTACCGTCGAGCGGGCGAATTCCTTCACCTTCTCGGCGGTCCGGCGCTCTTCGACGATCTTCTCCCAGTCCACCGCAGGCTCCTTGACCTCGGCGGTCGGCGGAAGGATGTACGGCGGCAGGTTGTACTCGTCCTTGAACATCTGGGTCCGGACGTGCCCGGTGGCGTACTCGGCGTTCTCTCCGCTCATGAGGTAGGTCAGGGTGGGGACCAGATCCCGCCGCTGCACCCGCTCGGTCACGGTGTGGCCCTTCTTGAAGTCGGGCCCGAGCGCCATGAACCACACGTAGTGGGCGTAGTAGTTGCCCGGGCTGTGGCCAAGCTGCCCGTAGATGTTCACCTCGTCGTCGCGGCCGCACTCGGGGCGGATCACCAGCGCCGTCGTATCCCGCAGGTACGGGTCAGCCTGGATCTCCCTCCACAGGTTGCCGATCAGCTCATCGGTGGTCTTGATGTGCTTGATGTACTCCCAGTAGTCCGTGTTGTAGTCCCAGAACCCGAAGTCGGCGTGAGCGTCGTCGAGCGCGAGGATCTGCGCGGTGATCGAACGCGGCTTGAACTCCTTGAGGATCTGCGGCACGAGCGTGAGCACCTGCGCGTCTCCGTAGGGGATCTCCCGGTTGATCACCGGCTCCTTGGTGGACGGCGGGATGTAGGACTTGCTCTCCAGCACGCTGGCGATGAAGTCCTCGACCTGCTTGCGCTGCTGCGGCGTGTGTCCGAGGCCCTTCTCGACGTTCAGGTCGACGATCTGGGCCGCGTTCAGCGGCTGCTCCGGATAGAAGATCCGGTTCATGGTCAGGCTGGTCGAACCATCCTTGACCCCGTAGTCGGGATGCTGGCTGAAGTGCTTCACATCCCAGGTCCACGCCCGGTAGTAGGACGCGCCCTGCAGGGTCCAGTAGTCCGTCGCCGGTCCCCCGGTCTTGCTCCGGATGTACTCCGCCCAGGTGGGGTAGCGGGGCCGCTGCGCCGGAGCGTCGCGGCCGCACAGGACCTCGGTGTACATGTAGCCGTGGAGGTTCGCCGTCTCGCCGTAGTCCTCGGTGAAGACAGTGGCCTCCTCGGCCATCTTCGTCTGGTGGGGCGAGTGCTCGGGGTTCCCGATCACGTCGTTCTTGCGGGCGCCGTTGCCCAGAATGACGGTGACCAGGTGCTTCGTCTTGAAGCCCGGGTTCTCGGGAAGGACCATGCCGCCCTGCGGAATCCCGGCCCCCGCCTCGAAGATCGGGCTCCCGGCCGCGTTCCGGGTCGACAGCACCGCCCCGGCGCTCGCGGCGGCGCCCAGTTTGAAGAAGTCTCTGCGGTCCATCAGTTCAGACCCTCCTTGCCGCCGCTGGAGGCGGCCGCGGTTTCTTCATCCTCGTTGAAGAACAGAACCTTGACTCCATCGATCTCGGGGTCGCGGTCCTCGTAGTAGGTGTAGAAGTTCATCGCGGCGTCGGAGATGCCGAGCCGGACGAGCTCCCACTCGCCCCACTCCATCGTGTCCGTCACGGTGAACGAGCCGGTCCAGATGTGGGGCTCCGGCAGCTTCGACGGCCGGTTCAGCGCGATGAAGCCGCCCATCTCGGGGGTCATGCTCTTGAGCTTGACCTTGACGGCGTCCGCGCCGTTCGGGGACCGGACATAGCCCTCGATGCCGTGGACGCCGGAGAGGTTGTCCTCGGCCAGCACGGTGATCCCCACCTGCTCGCCGAGCTTCGCCTCGGTCTTGGTGAACTGGACCGCGAGAACCTTCGCCGGGGTCTGGTCCACCATCTCCGTCTCCTGATCCACGTGGACGGTGGCGGCTTCCATCATCTTTTCCGTCCGGTTGAAGTAGTAGCGGATGTTCGTCGCGTGGTCCTTGAGGGTGACGCGCATCATCTGCCACTCGCCGCCCTCGTACCACTGCGGGATCTGGAGCGCGCCGCGGAAGTGTCCGGGCTTGCCGCCGATCATCACCATGGTCGAGCGGATCTGGTGGTAGCCGGAGGGCGATACCCAGATGGTCTCGGCCTCCGTCGGCCCCGAGACATCGTCCTCCGCGACGACCTCGTACCGGATCAGCCCGCCGCCCGCGCGGACCCGTTCCGTCTCAACCGAGACCGACTTGAGCGTTGGCGCGTTGATGTCGGTGTGCGGGCCCTCGGAGACCTGGAAGCCGATCGGGGTCCCGTCCTCTTCCTGCATCGGCTTGTGGAAGTCCGCCCAGTAGGCCTTCCGGTCGCCGACCCGGTCGGCGATGATCGTTGTGCCAACGACGTAGCGGCCCGGCGCCGCGTAGCGGGACAGCTTGCCCCGTCCAAGGAACAGCGTCTCATCGGAGTCGTGCGGCTGGAAGTTGATGTACATCGTCGCCGCCCGGCCCAGTTCCCGGTTGTAGAACAGGGAGACGAAGGACTGCGCCTTGTTGTAGGGCGACACGACGCGCGCGATGGCCCGGACCTCCTCGCCCGGCGCCACCGACTGGGTCAGAACGCGCATCTCGGTGAGGATCGGGGGAAGCTGGTTCCCGGTGAGGTCCACTTCCCGGAGCTGCTGGTCCCGGCGCCGGTACTGGTACTGCTCGGGGACCCGCAGGGAGGGATCGAGCGCCCAGCCGCCGTCGTTGTGGCCGCTGGAGCTGATCACGCCGAACTCGTTCAGCACCTCGTGCGGGGCCAGCAGCGGGTGGCGCTCGCCCTCGGCCGCCCTCGTCTGGGGCGCCGCCTCCTCGGTGGCCTCCTGGCCCTCTTCCTGCGCCACCGCGAAGCCCGCGGACAACAGGAGCGCCGCGGCCAGCGTGACCCACGGCGACGAGCCTCGTTTGGAGCTGTTGAGCAACAGCATGGGCGATGTCCTCCTCCGCCCGGAAGGACCCGGCGAGGGGCAGGAAACCCCACGCTCGACCGGCCCTTACGGGAGAAAGGTTTGTACCGCCCCGGAGGCCGTCATGTCAAACGGGACAAGGGCGCAAGGTCACGCCCTGGCGGAGGGCTCCCCCTGGCCCACATCCCGGATCATGAGGGCGACCCGCCGGAGCGACGGACTCAGCCCGGCGCGCTCCGCCAACCGTCTCAGATCCCACTGCGCGACGGTGCGCATGTCGAGCCGCATCTGGCCCTCGAGCTCGTCGAAGACGGCCCGATAGTCGCGCACCGCGCCGCTCTCGTCCCCGGCGGCGAGCCGGGCCGCCGCGAGCAGCAGCTTCTGGCGCGCGGACCCGGTGGGGTCCTTCCCGACAGCCTCCTCGAACAGGCCGACGGCTTCTTGGTGCCGCCCCTGGAGGTAGACCGCGTTCGCCAGGTTGTAGCGCCCGAAGACGAAATCGGGGGCGAGCTCCAGGGACCGCCGGAACGCGGCCTCCGCTTCGGGAAGCCGGTCGAGCTCCCGTAGGGTGACGCCCAGGTTCGAGGCCAGCGAGTGGCTCAGCGGGTCCAGTTCCGCCGCCCGCTCCAGCGGCGCGAGGGCGTCCCCCGGACGCTCCAGTTCGCCGAGCGACGCGCCCATGTTGGCCCAGGCCGGGCCGAAGGCGGGCAGCGCCGCGGTCGCACGGGTGAAGGAGCCGAGCGCCGCCTCGAGGTCATCCAGCACGATCATCGTCTTGCCGAGTTCGAAGTGGGCCGCGGCGAAGGCGGAGTCGCGCTCGATGGATTCGCGGAAGGCGTTCGCAGCCTCCGCCGGCTTGCGCCGCTCGGCGAGCGAGCAACCGAGCAGCAGGTGCGCCACCGGGTTCTCCGGATCCGCGCGGACGCCGGCCTCGGCGGCCTTTGCCCGGACGACCACATCGGGCGCGTGGAGCGCGACCCTCAGGACGGCGCGCGCATCTGAGGCGGCGGCGAGTTCAAGCGCCCCCGGCCCGGAATCGGCCGCCGGCGCCGACGGTGGGTCCGGCGGCCGGACGACTTCGAACTGGCAGGCGGCGCCCCGACCCTGAAGCAGGTCCACCGCCCGCCGCACGACCTCCCCCTCCTCCGCCGACGCCGCCAGGTCGCGCTCGCCGGCGCCCAGATGCGTCAGCCGGGCCAGCACATAGGCGGGCGTCGCCACCGCCGGGGCTGGCGGGACCTCGCCCGGCCCCTTCGACCGCCGGATCGGCTGCCGGCAGGGAAAGGCGAGATGGAGGTCGGGGACGAAGAGGACGCCAGCCTCCTCGGGCAAGGGCTCCAATTCGTGGAGCAGCAGCGGCAGATCGACCGCCGGCGGCGCCCCGAACACCGCGCCATCCGAGGTCCCGGCCGCCGCTTCGGCGGCCTCCCGCGCGGCGTCCCCATGCCGGCTCAGGAAGAGCCGCCAGCGGCGCCCTTCCGACGGCGCCCGGTGGGCCGGCCACCCGCCGTTCCAGGCGTCGCTGGCGGCCGGCGGCGCCGCCGTCAGACCGGCGCGCTCAACCCGCTCCCACATGCCAGCGCCGAATTCTAAGGAAGGCGCGCGTATCCTTCGGTTCACGCCATGACGAACACGCTCCACCGCTACGGCGCTCCGGAGACGCTGACGGACGACTACATCGTGTTTGCGATGGCGGCCAGGGGGATCAACGACGAGGGCTCCCCGGAGAAACTGCGCCGGTTCACCGACATCGCGCTGCGGCACGGACCGATCAATCTGGGCGACGCCACCCGGGGCGGGATCTTCCGGTCCTCGAGACTGAACCCGCTCGCGCACTGGCGCCGGCGGAAGCGGCTCCCGAAGAAGGCGATCCGCGAAGGCGTCAATGCGCCCACCGTCGTGTCCGCCGTCTTCGACCGGGAAGAGAACCTGGTCGCGTTCCTCTCCGACCTCCGCGAGGCGGATCTCGGACTCTCGATCAACGTCAGCGGCCTCCTGGACCGCGCCGACGACCTCGCCCGCGAGGCCGGGATCACCCGGCACAGCATCGAATACTCGTTGGGCTTCTTCGGCAACCTGGACCGCCTTCCCGACCGGGCGACGCTGACGCTCTCCACGATGTGCGGCCACGGGATGCTCTCGTTCGGCTTCGCCCGAAAGATGCTCGACTGGGTGCGCACCGGGCGGCGGGGGCCCGACGAGTGCGCCGAGGCGATGGCGCGTTTCTGCTCCTGCGGGGTGTTCAACACGACCCGCGCCCGCCGCATCCTGCGCGGGGGCTAAGGCTCAGCGTGCCCCAGGCAAAACAGTCCCCCGGGGAGTCCGGCCCGCCCGAGGCGCATGCGGAACTGGTCCGGATCGCGCGGATCATCAACTGGGACTACACCTACGACCCGAACGAACTCGCGGAAGTTCTCGCCGGCCGGCGCGAGCGCGTGGGTCACTTCGACCGGGAAGCGCTCTTCGCGCGGATGCTCGCGACCTTTCCGTGGCATCGCATCGTGGGAGCGCTCGGCATCGAGGAGGTCGAGGCGCTTCTCACGCCAGAGGCCATCGCCCGCCTCTGGCCGCCTTCCCTGAGAGAGCACTATGCAAGGGTCCGAGGCCTATTACGAGGAGATCCTGTACCCCCTGCAGACTGGAGTGCTGAGAGCGCTCGCCGACTGCGGGACACCGTTCTATCTGACCGGTGGTACAGCGCTCCATAGGCACTACTTCGACGACCGCTACTCTGACGATCTCGATCTCTTCGTGAATCGGGATCCCGCTTTCGGGAGTCTCGTGAGAAGGGCGGTCGCCGGGCTGCGGAGCGCAGGTCACCACCCCGATGCAACAGCCGGGCTGGCCCGATCCGATCACGCCAGGGTGGTCATCACGACGCCCGAGGCCTCGTTGACCGTGGACTTCGTCAACGACGCGGCGGTCCGCTTTGGGGACTTCGTATCCGGAACGCTCTTCCCCCGAATCGACAGTCTGCGCAACATCCTCTCGAACAAGATCACCGCGCTGTCCCGCCTCGAGCCCAAGGATGTCGCCGATGTGTGGACGCTGGCCCGACACCTCACGTTCGACTGGCGGGAGCTCATCGAGGAGGCCGGGGAAAAGGAGCTGGGGTTCGCCGCCGAGAGCGTGGGTGACCTGATCCGCTCGTTCCCGCCCTCCATGTTCGGGTTGATTCGCTGGCGGCGGACGCCGGACCGCGAGCGGTTCTTCGAGGATCTCAACGCCATCGCTTCGGATCTGATCCGGCTGCGTAAGAACTCTCTGTGTTCCTGAGAGGCTCCGGCGCTTCGTCCTGGCCGCGCACGAACCGCTGACGAACCGACTCGAGGCGAAGTCGGCCCCTGCCGGCCGCCGCGCGCCCCTGGCGTCGGCGAGACCGTCTTCAGTTCGGCCGGCCGAGCCCCAGATTCGTCTTCCCGCGCCAGGCCGCCACTCCGGAGGCCGCGAGCAGATCCCCGAGGGGCTCCTCACCATCCGGCCCGCACCGCGTCGAGGCGCCCACCGAGATGATCGTGTCGGATTGGTCGGCGGCCTCCCGCACGGCGGTGAGGATGTCCGGGACCCGGTCCATCGCGACCTTGATCTCCACGATGGCGGAGAGCACCCGCTCATCGAGCAGGTCCTCGCGGATGGCGCCGGTCGCGCTGTCCGCCATCAGCTTCGTGACCGGGTTGTTCGGCTCGAAGTAGACGTCCAGGTCCGCGAGACGGCGGGTGACCCGGTCCATGTCGCGAAAGCTCGCGGTCACTCCCGGCCGCCCGAACTCGACGGTCATCCCGCACTCGCCCTCGGCGACGCGCCCGGTGACATCGTTCGTCTTGACCTCTTCGGTGCCCCGGCCGTGAACCCCGGTGGCCTCGTGGGAAACCAGCGGGTCACTGAAGGCGCGGCGCACGATGCGGGGCCAGCTCAGCTCCTGCGGCTGGATAGCCGATGTGGGGCAGACGTCCGGAGCGGGGTCGAACCTGAGGCGGAACCACGACAGGACGCGCCGGAACCCCCGCACCAGCGTCGGGTTCAGACGCTCGGTGCTGAGCCCGCGATAGCAGGAGAAGCACTCCACGCACTGGTCCTGGTCCACCGCGGCGCGCCCGTCGGCGCCGATCGAGATGGCCGAGACCGGACAGACCGCCACGCAGTTCCCGCAGCCCACACAGAGGCTCTTCGAGATCTGCACTTCGGCGTCAGGAGTCTCCCCCGGCCCCTCCCTCTCCGCCGACGGTCTCGAGCGTGTACTCCCCGAGGTGGTGGATCACCTCTTCGCCCATGAGATATCGCAGCGTGTTCGTCAGCTTCTTCCGCTGAATGAACAGGTCGTGTTCGGGGTACACGCCGGGCGGCGTCATCGGGCTCTTGAAGTAGAAGGAGAGCCACTCCTGGACGCCGCGGAGGCCGGCGCGCCCGGCGAGGTCGAGGAACAGCGCGAGGTCGAGCACCAGCGGCGCGGCGAGGATCGAGTCCCGGCAGAGGAAGTCCACCTTGATCTGCATCTCGTATCCGAGCCAGCCGAAGATGTCGATGTTGTCCCACCCCTCCTTGTTGTCGCGCCGGGGCGGGTAATAGTTGATCCGCACCTTGTGGTAGAGGTCACGGTAGAGGTCGGGATACGTGTCGGGCTGGAGGATGTAGTCGAGAGCGCCGAGCTTGCTCTCCTCCTTGGTCCGGAACGACCCGGGGTCGTCCAGCACCTCGCCGTCGCGGTTCCCCAGGATGTTCGTCGAGAACCAGCCGCTCAGCCCCAGCATCCGCGCCTTCAGCCCGGGCGCCAGGATCGTCTTCATCAGGGTCTGCCCCGTCTTGAAGTCCTTGCCGCCTACGGGTGACCCCGTCCGGGAAGCGAGCTCGCGGAGCGCCGGGATGTCAGCGCTCAGATTCGGGGCCCCGTTCGCATAGGGAATCCCGCATCGAAGCGCCGCATAGGCGTAGATCATGCTGGGCGCGATGTCCGGCGAGTTGTCGCGGAGCCCCTGTTCGAAACTCTCGAGGTCGGCGTGGGTCGCTGTCTCCTCGAGGAAGGTCTCGGTCGAGCCGCACCAGATCATGACCGCCCGCTTCGCACCCGAGGCCGCGCGCGAGCGCTCGATGTCTTCGATGAGCTGGTCGGCGAGGTCCATCTTGGTGGCCCCCGTCTTCACGAACGGACCGTCAAGCTTCTTGACGTAGTCCCGGTGAAAGACCGCCGGCATGGGACGCACCGCCTGGAGTTCGTCCTTCACCTGATCGAGGAGCGAGGGCTCCAGAACGCCCGCCTTTCTGGCGGCGGTCCAGGCGTCGTCCTCGAACACGTCCCACGCCGCGAACGACAGGTCGTCCATGGACGCGAGCGGCGCGAAGTCGCGGATCAGGGGTGTCCGGGCCTCGGTTCGCTTGCCCAGACGGATCGTCCCCATCTGGGTCACGGACCCGATCGGCGCCGCCAGCCCCCGGCGAATGGCCTGGGCCCCGGCGATGAAGGTGGTGCTGACCGCCCCGAGGCCGGGCAACAGCACGAGCAGTCCGCCATCCGCGGGCTGCACCTGGAACCGTTCGTTCGGCATGTGGGGCGGGAGTCTAAACGGCGGCCGGGCCCTGGACGCCGCGGTCCCGCCCCACTTCCCGGGGAGTCTCCGGCCGGGCCCCGGAGTATCCTCCCGGAACCGCTCCCGGGCCGCCTGGGGGCGGCGCTCCCGATGCGTCGCGGTCTCCGTCGGTTCCCCCTCCCGGCCGGTCCTCGGGACCGGTGCGGCCGCCTGCGGACGCGGCGCGCGCGGGCGGGCGTCACCCTGGTCCTCTTGCTGGCGGGCGGGGTCTGTGGCGCCGCCGCCCAGGGGATCGCGCCGCTCCGGATCATCCACGAGGGAGACGCCGCCCGCGTCCCGGTCCGGCTGCTCAACGGGGTCGAAATGGTGGCGCTCCGGGAAGTCGCTGACGCGGTCTCCGGCGCGCTGCGCCCCGGCGCCGGGGATCGCGAGGTGGAGCTGCTGGTCGCCGGAGAGCGGATCCGGATCGAGGCGGGCCGGAGCTTTGTGGGCGTGGGGCGTCGGGATCGCCTTCTCGCCAACCCCGTCGTCTTGCGCGGGGGCGACTGGTACGTCCCGATCGACTTCGTGTCGCGGGTGCTGCTCGACGTCCTGCCTCCCGGCAGCCGCTATGACCAGGGGGGCCGCGCCCTTGCGGTCGGAGGAGGCCACCCGACCCTCGAGGTGGACATCCTCCCCCGGCCGGGGATGACGCGCATCGAAGTCGCAACCGACCCGCCCGTCTCCGTTGACCTCGAGGAGAGCGGACGCGGGTTCCGGATCCTGGTCGACGCCCCGTTCGTCGAAACCGCGTTTGTCGGTGAGGCGCCGCGCGACGGGGTTGTCGAGCGGGTGGACCTGCGCCAGATCGGCGACCGCTATGTCCTCGACATCATGACCGGCCGCAGTTTCAGTCGGCTCCGCCAGGAGAGGAGCTCCGGGCGGTTTGCGCTGGATCTGATCCGCTCCGGGGTCCGGGCCGAGTCGGGGGCCGGGATTCTGCCGCCGCTCCCCGGGATGGGGCCCGAACCGGTTCGCCCCCGCCCGGACCTGTCGCGCCGGCCGGCGGCGGCGCGCGAGATCCGGATCGTCGCGATCGACCCGGGCCACGGTGGAAGCGATTTCGGGGCGGCTGGGTCCGGAAGGGGCCTCTCCGAGAAGGACCTGACGCTGTCGGTAGCCCTCGCGCTCGCCCGCCTGCTGGAGCGGGAGCACGGTCTGCAGGTCGTGCTGACCCGCGAAAGCGATCGCGAGGTCGGCCTCGACGACCGGGCGGTGGTGGCCAACGCGGCCCGCGCCGACCTGCTGGTGAGCCTTCATGTGAACGCGTCGCCCAGTCCCAACGCCCGCGGGGTCCTCGTCTATCACCATGCGCCGATCAGCAGCGCGCGTCCGGCGGACGGGCAGGCGGTGCGCTTCGTGGCGTGGCAGGAAGCGCAGGCCGCGGCGCTTCCCGGATCGCGCGAACTGGCGCGGGCGATCGCCGGCGCCCTCGCGAATCTCGAGCTCCCGGTGCGCGGCGTCGCCGACGCTCCCGTCCGCCTCCTCGCCGGGGCCGCGATGCCCGCCGTCCAGGTCGAACTCGGGTTCATCACGTCCCAGCGGGATCGGCGGGTGCTTGGCGAGCCCGGGTTTCCGGAGCGGGCCGCGCGCGCCATCGCCGACGGGATCCTCCGCTTCCGGACCCGGGAGCCTTCGCGACGCCCGACGGGGGGTGTCCGCTGAGGCAGCGTCTCGCGTTCGCCCTGACCGCTCTCCTGGCGGGCTGCGGCTCTCCCATGCCGTCCGACGACCCGGGCGGGGCGGGTCCGCTGGCGCGGGCGGAGGCCGGCGACCCCCCTTCCGTCGTCGCGGGAGTCGATGAACCGACGAACGCCCGACTCTTCGCCGTGGGCCCCGACGGGCTGTTGATCGCCCGCGAGGTCGAGCTGCCGGGGACTTCGACGACCCGCTCGCGCGCCGAGGCGCTCGTCCGCCAGCTCGTCGAGGAGTCCGGCGCGTTTCCCGAGGGCGCCGGGGTGCTCGACGTCTTCGTGAGCGGGCGCGGGGTCGCCGTCGTCAATTTCACCCTCGACCTGCTGGAGGGGCATCCGGGCGGCCTGCTCGCCGAGGAGCTCACGGTGTACAGCCTGAGCCACTCGCTCGTCGTGAGCTTCCCGGCGATCGTCGAGGTCCGGCTCCTCGTCGAAGGCCGCGCGCCCGAGACCCTCGCCGGGCATCTCGACCTGCGCTTCGGGTACCGCCGGGCCCCGGACCGGCTCCTCGCCGATCCGGACGCCGGCGTCCTGTGAGGCGGGCCCGGGCCGGGGGACGCGGCCCCCGGGAACTGCGCCCGGTTTCGTTCCAGACCGGGTTCCTCCGGAGCGCGCCGGCGTCTGTCCTTGTCTCCCAGGGCCTCACCCGCGTGATCGCCGCGGTCAGCATCGAGGAGGGCGTGCCCGGCTGGCTTCGGGGACGGGGCCGGGGCTGGCTCACCGCGGAATACGGAATGCTGCCGATGTCCTCCGGCGAGCGGATCCGTCGCGACCGCGGCGGCGTCCCCGGACGCACCACCGAGATCCAGCGCCTGATCGGCCGGTCGCTCCGCGCCGCGGTGGACCTCCACCGCCTTGGCGAGCACACCGTGCGGGTCGACTGCGATGTGATCGAGGCCGATGGAGGGACCCGCACTGCGGCGATCACCGGCGCCTTCGTGGCGCTTGCGCTCGCCTTCGGGGAGTTGGTCCGTCGGCGACAGGTCCCGGAGAACCCGCTCGTCCACCAGCTCGCCGCCGTGAGCGTCGGCGTGGTGGACGGCGAGGCGCGACTCGATCTCGACTACGCCGAAGACTCCCGGGCCAGCGTGGATCTGAACGTGGTCCAGACGGCGGACGGGCGCTTCGTGGAAGTCCAGGGGAGCGCCGAGGGTCGCCCCTTCGCCCGACCCGCCCTCGACGAAATGCTCGACGCCGCCCAGGAGGGGATCGCGCGCCTGCTGGGACGCCAGCGCGAGGCGCTGGCCGGGGTCGCGCTTCCGGAAGGCCTCTGACGAGGATGGAGTCCCCCTCGTCTCCCGCCGCGGCCGAGTTGCTCCTCGCGACCGGGAACCGCGGCAAGGTTCGCGAGATGCGCGCAGCGCTCGCCGGCCTCGGGCTGGATCTCCTCGACCTTTCGCAGCTCGCGGGCCCCGCCCCGGAAGAACCCGAGGAAACGGGCGAGGGCTTCCTCGACAACGCCGGGATCAAGGCGCTCCACTACCACGCCGCTACCGGTTTGCCGGCTCTCGCCGAGGATTCCGGGCTCGAGGTGGATGCGCTCGCTGGCGGTCCGGGCGTCCGCTCCGCTCGCTGGCTGGGGAAACAGACCCCGTACTCACAGAAGAACCGGAGGTTGATCGAGATCGTGGACGAGTGGATGACCGAAGCTCCAGGGCGCGGTCGCGGCGCCCGCTACCGCTCGGCGACCGCGCTCGCGCTGGACGGCCGGATCGTGTTCCGCTCGGCGGGGGTCGTCGAGGGGACCATCACCCGCGCGCCCAGGGGCGACGGCGGATTCGGCTATGACCCCGTCTTCTTCGTCCCCGAACTCGGCCGGACGATGGCCGAACTGACCGTCGCCGAAAAGCAGGAGATCAGCCACCGGGGCCGCGCGCTGGCGCCGGTGCGCCGTTTCCTGAAGGCCGCCCTTTCCACGCTCTGGCCCGTCCCGGCCGGAGCGCTTCCCGGAGAACTCTCATGACGGTTTCCCTGTTGTCCCTGTGGCTTCCGATCCTGCTGTCGGCGGTCGCGGTCTTCTTCGCCAGCTTCCTGCTGAACAGCGTGCTCAAGTGGCACAAGAACGACGTGACCGGACTGCCCGACGAGGACAAGGTCGCCGCCGCCCTGCGCGAGTTCGAGATCCCGCCCGGCGACTACGTCGTCCCGTGGTGTGACGACCCGAAGCAGATGGCGGATCCGGCGTTCCAGGCGAAGTGCAAGTCGGGCCCGGTCGGGATCTTCACGTTCCTTCCGAACCAACCGTTCGCGATGGGCCAGAGCCTGATCCTGTGGTTCCTCTACTCCGTCGTCGTGAGCGGGATGGCCGCCTTCGCCGCTGGCGTCGCCATCGGCCCGGGCGCCGATTACCTGGTCGTCTTCCGCGTTGTGAGCGTGGTCGCGTTCGCGGGGTATGCGATGGGAGTCTTCCAGGCCTCCATCTGGTGGGGCCGGCAGTGGCGCTATTCGCTGCGAACCGCGGTCGACGCCCTGGTCTACGCCTGGCTCACGGCGGGATTCTTCGGCTGGCTCTGGCCGTGACGCCGTGAACTGCGGGCCAGGAATCGCAAACTGCGCTGCGCGCGAGTTTCCGATTCGAGCAGTTCGATTGCGGGAGGGGGACACCCCCTCCCGGGCCCCCACCGGGAGAACTGGCCCTCCCCCGGGCCACGCAGCGGCGCGGAGGCGAGGCCCGGAAGCTCGTCCTCAATGAACTTCCCCTCGGCGGCCCCTTCCGCAACTCCCCTCAAGGGCGCCTGACAGTGTCGTCTCCCTGGCAACCCGGAATGTCGCACTCTCCGGGAGAACGTGTGGCCGAGCCGGAGCGGCGCTGAGCCCTCTCCAGTATCTTCCCCGCGGTGTCTCCCAGCGTTCTGCGCAGCTACCTGGCCGGCGCCTGGCTCGACGGTTCCGGGCGGGAGCGCCTCCTCCGGGATGCGTCGACCGGCGAACCCGTGGCCTCTCTCCGCAGTGGGGGACACGATCTCGGGGCCGCGCTCCGGCACGGCCGCGAGGTCGGAGGTCCGGCGCTCCGTTCTCTCACCTTCCGTCAGCGGGGCGCGCTGGTGGCGGACCTCGCGCGGGCGCTGCGGGGGCGCCGGGAAGAACTGCTGGATGTGGCCCAGACCTACGGGGCGACGCGGGGCGACGCGCAATTCGACGTGGACGGCGGGCTCGGAACCCTCGGCTACTACGGGAAGCTGGGCCGGTCGCTCCCCGACGCGCCCCACCTGCTCGACGGCGGGGTGGAGCCGCTTTCGCGCGAGGGCGGGTTCGCCGGGCGGCACATCCTGGTTCCGCGGGAAGGAGTGGCGATCCAGATCAACGCCTACAACTTCCCCTGTTGGGGCCCGCTCGAGAAACTCGCACCGGCGCTGCTCGCCGGGGCTCCAAGCCTCGTCAAGCCGGCCACGCGGACGGCGCTGCTGACCAGCCGGCTGGTCGAGCAAATCGTCGAGACCGGGATCCTCCCCGAGGGAGCGATCCAGTTGCTGGTCGGAAGCGCGGGCGACCTGCTCGACCACCTGGAATCGCAGGACATCGTTCTGTTCACCGGTTCCGCGGCGACCGCCCGCCAGATCCGGGCCCATCCCCGCGTCGTCCGTGAGTCGGTCCGCGTCAACGTGGAAGCCGATTCGCTCAACGCAGCCGTTCTGGGGCCGGACGGCGCGCCCGGGTCCGCCGTGCGCAAGGCGTTCCTGCGCGAGCTCCGCCGGGAGATGTCCCAGAAGGCCGGACAGAAGTGCACCGCGATTCGCCGGGCCTTTGCGCCCGCGGGCGAGATGGAGTCGCTCGCCGGGGAGATCCGTTCGCTGGTGACCGGGCTCCGTCCCGCCGACCCGCGGAGCGAGGACGCCCGGATGGGACCGCTGGTGGATCCGGAAGCGGCTGAGGCCTGCCGCGAAGCGCTCGCCGCGCTGGCCGACGAAGTGGAGGTCATGGCCGGGGAGCCGAATGAGGCCCTGACCGGATCGGCGGCGTTTCCGCCGCTGGCGCTGCGGCTGCGGCCCGGCGCCCGCGCCGACGCCGTCCATCGGGTCGAGGTGTTCGGCCCGGTCGTCACCCTCCTGCCGTACGAGGATGCTGACGATGCCGCGGCCGGCATCCGCGCCGGAGGCGGAAGCCTCGTCACCTCGGTGTTCAGCGAGGACCGGGCGTTCCTCGGCCGGCTGGTCGCCGGGGCGGCGGCGTGGAACGGCCGGGTTCTGGCGGCCTCGGGACGGGCGCTCTCCGAGTCCACCGGTCACGGGACGGTGATGCCCCAGCTCCTCCACGGCGGACCGGGACGCGCCGGGGGCGGCGAGGAACTCGGAGGCCTTCGGGCGCTGAACCCGTTCCTGAACCGGTGCGCTGTCCAGGGAGATCCCGGGATGCTCGCGGAGCTCTTCCCGGAGCTGGATCGCTGACCGGGCCTCCCGCCCCTATAATCCCGGGGCTTCTCGGGGCGTGGCGCAGTCTGGCAGCGCGCCTGCTTTGGGAGCAGGAAGCCGGAGGTTCAAATCCTCTCGCCCCGACGAGCGACCCTCCCGGGTCGCCGGGCCGGGACCGGGCGCGCGAGCGCCAGTAGCTCAGCTGGACAGAGCGGCGGCCTTCTAAGCCGCGGGTCGGGGGTTCGAATCCTCCCTGGCGCGCCAGCGTCGGCGGGCTGCGCCGGCTGGTGGATGTAGCTCAATGGCAGAGCACCGGATTGTGGTTCCGGTGGTTGGGGGTTCGAGTCCCCTCATCCACCCCGGTTCATCCGCTCAACCGCCCTTCCGGCGCAGATGCAGGATGTGGAAGAGCGCCGAGATCGGCAGCACGTCCTTTCGTCCGGCGACGAAGCGGTCCTGCAGATCCTGCGGGGAGTAGTTCGCGAGCACCTCCCACTCCGCGCTCAGCCCGAGGTCCTCCGCTGGCTCTTCGGGATCGACGGTCGAGACCTGGGGTTCGCCGTGTTCCAGGACAAACGCCTCGACCCTGTCGAAGTGGCGCTGATCCTCCGGGGAGGCCAGGGTCTCCCGGGGTCGGCGGAAGTCCAGAACCAGTTCGGATCCGGGGGCGGCCAGCCTCGTCGTGAGCCGCAGGGTCTCCCGCACCGCGGCGGCCTCCAGGTAGTAGGTCACCCCGACGAACGAGAACACCGCGGGCGCCGACGGGTCGAACCCGGAGTCGGTGAGCTTCGCCGAGAGGTCATCGCGCTCGAAGTCGACTTCCACGAAACGCACGCAGGGCGGGATGGCGACATCGGCGGCGGCCAGTTGCTTCTTCTTGAGTTGCGAGGTGGCGGCCAGGTCCACCTCGAACACTTCGATGCCTTCCTCGGGGTGGCGGAGACCAAACGTGTCGAACCCGGCGCCGAGGATCACCAACTGCTTCACGCCGCGGCGCGCGGCGTCGAGGGTGACGTCGTCGGCCGTGCGGGCCCGCGTCAGGACGAACGTCGCGGTCCGCATGAGGTCGCCCAGCTTCCGGCGGACGAGCCAACGCTTGAAGCGGCTTCGCACCGCCCCCGCCCAGCGCGGGCCCAGGAAATGGACCGCGAACGGGTCTTCGACGATCAGCGGACGCCGGCCGCTCAGGTAGTGGTCGGCTCGCCCGGCCGCCACCGACTCCGCGGTCTGGCTCCCGCGGTCGCGGCTCAGGTTGCCCGTGCCGCCTGTCGGGCTGGTGTCGCTGTCGGTCACGGTGCTTCGGTCCCCTCGTTGAGAATGCGCAGACAGGCATCGTAGGCGAACACCAGCGGGCGTCGTTCCGCCTCGAGGCGGACGACGATGCCGACCCGCTGCAGTTCGTCGATGACGCCCCTGACAGTCGGGCGGGACAGACCCGTGGAGTCCATGAGGTCCCGAATGCGGGTGACCGGTCGCCGCCTGAGCGATTCGTGAATCCGCAGAGCGGACGCCGCCCGGCCCCCGAACTGACGGATCAGACCCCGATCCTCGTCGAAGCGCCGCATGAGCCGGTCGGCGTCTCCGCCACCTGCTCCGATCCGGGAGGCTCGCCCGGCCCGCCGCCAATGAACATCAAGAGACGTTCCACTTGACGACGTCAGCGCAAAGAATCGGCGTGAATCTTTACGTTCCCGCAATTCCGGCGACGGGCCCGGGCCGTGTCGAGGCTTTTCGTCCGGGCTGCTACGGGACAATGACGGCCTTCGTCACCCGGAGCGCCGCCACATCGTCGAGCGCCTGATCGGCGGCCTCCAGCGGATAGCGCTTTCCGATCACCGGAGCGAACCGGATCCGGTCGCGATGGCGCACGAGGGTGTCGAGCGCCCGGGTCCAGTGGTGGAACTCGCTGCCCCACTGACCCCGGACCTCGGCGTGCTTGCGGTTGAGGTCGATGTGCGGGTTCACCGCGATCTCGCCGGCGTCGGTGTAGTGCCCCACGATCACGTAGCGACCTCCGTCGCGGAGCATCGCGAACCCCTCGGGGAGCGCGCGGGGGTTGCCGCTGGCTTCGATCACGATGTCCGCGCCTCGCCCCCCGGTGTGCGCCCGCGCCCGTTCGGCCCGCTCCTCCGGGCTCGACCCGTCGAGAGCGAGCGCTTCGTCGGCGCCCAGGTCGAGAGCGAGCGCCCGCCGCGCCGCGGGTTCGCCGACCGCGAGGATCGTTCCCGCGCCCGCCGCGCGGGCGAAGGCGATCGCCGCGAGCCCCACCGGGCCGACCCCCTGCACGATGACGCTGTCGGCGAGCCGCAGCCCGGCGCGATCCACCGCCGAGAACCCGGTGAACAGTCCGCAGCCCCCGCCGATCAGGTCGTCGACCGAGAGCTCCTCCGGGACCCTGAGGGTCAGCACCGCGCGGAGAAGCAGGATGTGGTCGGACCAGCCGCCGAGCAGACCCTGCGCCGCCGGATAGGTGATCCCGTAGACCCGACGCTCGGGGCAGCGGTTGGGCTGGCGCGCGACCAGGCACTGATAGCAGGCGTGGCAGGTCGCGTGGACGTCGAAGAAGGTGACGAGGTCGCCCTCCCGGAGCCGGTTGCCGACGCCGTCACGCTCCACTCCGTTCGCGGCGGCGATGCGGCCCACGCTCACGTGCCCGGGGATGATGGGGTAGGGCACACCGGCGAGCCGCCCCTCGCGAAGGTGCACATCGGTGCCGCAGACCTCGGATGCGACCGTCGTCAGCAGGACTTCCCCCGGCCCCGGGTCCGGCAGCGGGAACTCGCGGATCTCGACCGGCCGGCCAGGGGCCGGGAGCACGGCGGCCCGCGCCTTCCGGGTCACGGCGTCCCCCTTCCGCTGGCGGAGGCGTGACTGGATCTCTGGAGGTCGTCGTCGTCGCAGCGCATCAGCGGCCCCCGCCCCTTTGGCATTCTCGGGCCGGAGCCTACTCCTCTGGCCGCGGGATTTCGGGTGGTAGCCTCGCGCGCCTGATGGCGATCCGGCAGATCGGGTTCATCGGACTCGGCGTCATGGGCCGGCCCATGGCGAAGCGGCTCCTCGGCGCCGGGTTCGAGCTCAGCGTCCACAGCCGCTCGCCGGCGCCGGTGGACGAACTGGTCGCCGCCGGCGCCCGGCGCACGGGATCTCCGGCCGAGTGCGCCGAGGGACGGGACGCCGTGGTCCTCATGCTGCCGGATTCACCGGACTCCGAGCTCGTCGTGCTCGGGTCCGGCGGCGTTCTCGAGAGCAGGCGTCCGCCGCCGGTCGTTGCGGACATGTCCTCGATCCGCCCGGGGGTGTCGCGGCGGATCGCCGAAGAGTGCTCGGCTCGCGGTGTCGCCTTCGTGGACGCCCCGGTCAGCGGCGGGGAACCGGCGGCGGTCGCGGGAACGCTCGCCATCATGGCGGGGGGCGACCGCGCGGCGTTCGAGGCGCTCGGTCCGGTGTTCGACGTCGTGGGGAAGAGCGCCGTGCTCTGCGGCCCGGTGGGCGCCGGGGGCGCGGTGAAGCTCGCGAACCAGATGATCGTGGCGTCGAACATTCAGGCGCTTGCGGAAGCCCTGGTGTTCGCTGTCCGGTCCGGCCTCGACCCGGCGGTCGTCCTCGAGGCGATCCGCGGCGGGCTCGCCGGGAGCGCCGTGCTCGAGCAGAAGGGCCCGAAGATGATCGCCGGCGATTGGCGGCCCGGCTTTCGCCTCGAGCTCCACCTGAAGGACCTGAACAACGCGATGTCCGCCGCCAAGGACGCCGGAAGCCCGGTCCCGTTCACGACGATCGTCCGCCAGTTCGTCGAGACGCTCGTCTCGACCGGTCACGCCTCCGAGGACCACGCCGCCATCGCCCGCTACTGTGAGGACGCGGCCGGGACCAGGATCGCTCCGCGCTGAGCCCCGTCCGCCCCTGGCGTTTGGCGGCATTTCTTCACTTCAGTCCAAATTTGCCGCGGCAAATTTCGCAGAGTGTGGAAATCTGCCGTAAATTGGCTGTGTGGAAGTCCATCCCCGCTATCTCGGGCCTCCCGTTCTCGACGATCTGCGCCGGAAGATGGTCTTCGTGGCCGGGCCTCGCCAGGTCGGCAAGACCACCTTCGCCAGGGCGCTACCCGGCGGAGAGGCGGCCTGCCTGAACTGGGACGCGCCGGACGATCGCCACCGCATCCTCGCCCGCGAGTTCCCGCCCGGGGATCTCTGGACATTCGACGAAATCCACAAATACCGCGCCTGGCGCGATCTTCTGAAGGGGCTCTGGGACGCCCGCCCCGATGGACAGAGGATCCTCGTCACCGGAAGTGGCCGCCTCGATCTCTACAGGTTCTCCGGGGACTCGCTCCAGGGCCGCTACCGCCTGTTCCGCATGCACCCTTTCTCGGTGGCGGAACTCGGAATGACCACCGGCGCCGGGATTCTGGACCTTCTCCGACTTGGCGGTTTCCCGGAACCGTGGCTTTCCGGAAGCGAGCGGGAGGCGCGTCGCTGGTCCCGCCACCACCGCTCGCTGCTGGTGGACGAGGAAATGGCGAGTCTCGAGTCGATCCGGAACCTCGGCCAGGTGCAGCTCCTGCTCATGACCCTGCCAGAACGCGTTGGATCCCCACTCTCCATCCATGCGCTCGCTCAGCAACTCAGGGTCAGCCACCGGACCGCGGCTTCGTGGATCGATGCCGCCGAACGACTCTACGCCCTGTTCCGCATTCCGGCGTTCGGCTCCGCGCCGATTCGGGCGGTGGCGCGCCAGCAGAAGCACTACCACTTCGATTGGACCGTCGTCCCGGACGCCGCACCGCGCTTCGAGAATCTCGTCGCATGCCATCTTCTCAAGTGGGTCCACTGGCGACAGGACAGCGAGGGCGAGAACCTCGAGCTGCGCCATTTTCGCGATCGGGACGGCCATGAAGTGGACTTCGTGGTGACGGACGCCCGGCGTGAGCCGCTGCTGCTCGTCGAATGCAAGTGGTCCGACGGCCGCATCGGCGGGGGCCTCCGCTACCTGAGGCGGAAGTTCCCCGGCGCCGCCGCCTGGCAGGTCTCCGCCACCGGGACGAAGGACTACCAGAGCCCCGACGGGATCCGGGTCGCCCCCGCGATCCGCCTCCTCACGTCGCTCGTCTGAAGCGCGTCGAGGCCGGCCGCGTCAGCGGCTTCACGGCCCCGGACGCCGCAGCCGGCCGCTCAGGCGAAGCGGAAGAGAGGCGGAAAGACCAGGACGACCACGGCCGCCCAGCCGGCGTAGACCGCGAGATACCGGGTCTGCCAGCGTTCGAGCGCGAGGAACGGGCCGCGGCCGGTGAGGAAACGCAGGAGAAACCAGCCCGATCCCGCCAGACTCACGAGCAGCACCAGATTCACGCCGAGCGCCGCCACCCGGTTTGGCGTCAGACCGAACTCCGAGAGCCGACCCGCCATGGCGGCGAGCGCGACGCCGTCCGCGATCAGCGCGCTTGTGACGAGAACCGCGAGGACTCTGTCGAAGACTCCCGGTGGCGCTTCCGGGTTCCGCGATGCGACCGCGTAGAGCGCCAGACCGGTGACGACCACGAGCAGCAGGTCGAACGCGATGAGGACTTCCCGCTCCACCGAGACCCCGCGGCCCGTCCACGCCATGGCGCCCAGAAAGGCCAGCAGAAACAGCGCGAACAGGGGTGCGAACACGCGGGCGAGCAGGGGCGCCAGGTTCGCCGCGGCGCGCCGGTGGGTTTCGGCGAGCCAGGCGGCGACCGGCGCGGCGCCCGCCGCGCCGCACGGCAGGAGCCAGTTCTGGACGAACCCCTCGGCATCCAGACCGATCGCCCGGAAGGTGGCGAGCGTCAACCCCGTCAGCACTCCGCCCCCCAGGGCGATCAGCACGTAGTAGACGAAGAACTCCCCCGAGAAGCGGACGAAGTCCATGCGCCGTGGGGTATCGCGCCACTTCAGGCCCGCATGGGCCACGCCGACGACGATCCAGAGCGCGATCGGGAGATGGAGCGCCGCCAGGATCGCCGTGGAGCCTTCGGGTCGGAACGGAAGGAGGCCCGCCAGCGCGAGCGCTCCGACGAAGGGGATCCCCAGCCACAGCCGTTCGCGTCCCGGGAGCCCACGCTTCCAGCCGAAGTAGCCGGCGAACAGGCCCAGGACCACGATCGGCAGGATGCGCAGATGGAGGCCCGGAGCCTCCGCGAGCGATCCGAGCCCGAAGAGCTCCGGGAGCTTGACCGCGAGCGTGGCGGCGAAGCCGAGCGCCAGCGCTGCGAGCAATTCGCGGCGGGTGGCCGCTTCCCCGTCGGCTTCCTGCGCTTCCGCCTCGCCGAGCAGGTCGCGCGCCATCCGCCGGCTGCCTTCGTCGCGCCCCAGCCGCCGGAGCGCCACCAGGAAGGCTTCGTCGGGGTCGAGGCCCGCGCCCACCAGCGCCTCCGTCTCGCGCCGCAGGTCCGGCTCGATGTCCGCTTCCGCGTCGCTCCCGCCCGGGCGTCGCCGCCACCGCGCGATCCATTCCTCGACCGGATCGGGAACGGTCGCGTTCTTCATCCTGACAGGCGCCGCGGACCGCCGGGGCGGGCCTCGGGGCCCGCCTTCTGGTTCCTCGAGGGGCGCTCCGGCGCCGCTCCGGCTGACGGCCGGAAAGGTACCAGCCGGCTGGTAGCATCGAACCGCACAGGGGTCGAGAGCGTCCCCGGGAGAGGCTCATGGGACGCGGCAAGCGTGGCGCGGGCGGGTACCGCTCGTTCGGGTATCTGACGCCCGGGGACGACTACGCCCCCCGGGATCTGGTGTGGGACGAGAACCTGTTTCCCGCCCACCCGGTCCCCCTCTCGCCTGAGCAGGAGGCCCGCGCCGACCGGCTGGCCGAAGAACTCATCCTGATCTCGCTCCACGAGCACCTGGGGAGCTTTCCCGCCGACATCCACCAGACTCCCGACTACGTGCGGGAAGGGAGGGTCTTCACTCCCTTCGAGGCGCTTGCCCGCTCCGACTGGGACTGTGTCTTCGACAACCTGCTCGACGGCATCTGTCGCATCGAGTCCCGCAGCGGCTGGAAGTGGAACGAGGTGCTCCACGATCTGGGAATGCGGCTCGCCGACCTCGCGCACCAGGACTTCCTCGTCCCCTGCCGGACGGTCCAGGACATCCTGGACGCCCACGCGCGCGGGAACATGGCCTGGGTGGCGGCGATCGAGGGGGCGGCCCCGATCGAGAACGAGTTGGACCGCATCGAGGTCCTCTACGGGTTCGGTGTCCGGGAGATGGGCATCACCTACAGCGAGTCGAACGCGCTCGGGAGCGGCCTCAAGGAGCCGGACGACGGCGGCCTGACCATGTTCGGCCGGCAGGCGGTCGAGCGGATGAACAAGGTCGGGATGCTGATCGACACCGCGCACTGCGGGGACCGTACGACGCTCGATGTCATCGAAGCGAGCTCGAAGCCGGTTTCGGTCACCCACATCGGGGCCCGCGCGCTGTGGAACACGCGCCGGATGGCGCCGGATGAGGTGTTCCGCGCCTGCGCCGACAAGGGAGGCATCATCGGAATCGAGGCCGCCCCCCACACGACGCTCACGCCGAACCATCCGCTCCACAACATCGACTCCTTCATGGAGCATTTCGAGTACGTGAAGGACCTGGTGGGCGTGGACCACGTCGGTTTCGGCCCCGACACCGTGTTCGGCGACCACTGCGGGCTCCATCAGGTCTACGCCGCGGCGCTCTCGATCCGCAAGGCCAGCAGCGTCTCCGGCGCGCCTCCGTTCGAGCGCGTCCCCTACGTCGCCGGGATCGAGAACCCGGTCGAGGGTTCCCGCAACATCCTGCGCTGGCTGGTCGGGCGGGACTACTCCGACGAGGACATCGCCAAGGTTATGGGCGGCAACGCGCTGCGGGTCCTCCGCGAGGTCTGGGCCTGAGTCGGCGACCGCGGCTTCCCTCAGAGGTCCTCGAGGAGGCGGCGGAAGCTGATGGCGCGGACCCGGTCGCCGAGTTCGAAGGTGTGCGGGCCGTCGTGAATCAGGTCGAGCTGGTCGAGGGCGAGGCTCTCCATGGCGCTGCGCATGGACCGGGTCAGCCTCGGCGCCGAAGTCCGCTCGATTTCGAAGCCGCGGAGGCCTCCTCCCTGCCGAATAACAGGAAAATCGCAAATCGATTTCGTTTTTTCCTATTTCTGGGAACAACCATCAGTCTCCTGGCGAAGCCGGCCTGGTGGGGGCCGCGGGTCGATCGGGTCCACTCTCCGGGGAGCGCCCCCGATCCGCGGGGTCGTGGGCGGCGTGGCGCGGCGCGGAGAGCCATCGCCGCCGGTGTCGGGCTCGCCGGAATCGGACTCGCGGCCTTGCCGGCGCCCTCCCCCGGGCAGTCGCAGGCCGCCGTGGAGATGACGGTTCGGATGCCGGATCCCGGCCGGGCGCTCGTCGAGGGGCGTTTCGCGCCGGGAGCTCCCTTTGACGACGCGGCGGCGTTCCGGCGACTGCGCCCGGATGCCGGGAGCCACTGGGCCGCCGATGCTCCGGTGCTGCGCCCGCTGGAGGACGGCGGCCTCGGCTTCCGGGAACTCGCCGTCGCCGATGCCGATGGATGGGTCCGGATCGGCGTCCCGCTGCCCGCTTCCCCGGGGCCACCGGGGGCTGACCTCTCGTTTCGGGCGCTCATCCATCCCCCTCCGGGGTATCGGCTGGTCGACCCGTTTCCGTCGCGGATCGAGGAGTTGGAGGGCGGGACGCTCCGGCTCGAGCTTCCGGCGCCGCCGTCGCTCGTGCGGTTCCGCGTTGTGGCTACGGACTCGCGGCGGCTCACCGCCGCCCAGTTCGCCGATCTCGCCGTGGGGCTCGCGCTGGCCGCGCTCGCTGGCTTCGGGTTCGTCCGGCTGCGCCGCCAGGCTCCGGAGGCCTGATGGGCCGCTTCTCGTTCTGGGGGCTGTTCGCGGCCTTCGGGGTGATCCTGCTCGCCTACTGGCTCTGGATGCGGCGGCTCGAGAGCCGTGAGACGCGAAACACGGAACGCGGCCGGTGACGTTCGTCGTCTTTGGGGCGTACCTCGCCGCGATCTTCGCGATCGGGGCGGCGGCGCTGCGGCGGACCCGCACCGAAGGGGATTACTGGATCGCCGGGGGACGACTCGGCTGGTTGCTCGGCGGCGCGACGATGGCCGCGACCCACGCCAGCGCCGGGACCTACATCGGGACGGTCGGGGTGATCCACGCCGTGGGGTGGGAGTTCACCTGGATCGTGCTGTTCATCCCCTTCAGCTACTGGTTCATGGCCGGCGTGCTCGCTCCCAGGTTCGCCCGGACCCGCGAACTGACGCTCCCCGCGTTTCTCGAGCGGCGCTATGACAGTCGGCGCGCCCGGGCCGCGGGGGCGGTCGTGATCCTGATCGCCGCCACCGTCTACATCCAGGCGCAGGTCATCGCCGGCGGGGTGATCGCCGAGACGGTGTTCGGCGTCCCGCCGGTCTGGGGGATGGCGGTGTTCACCGCGATCCTGCTCGCCTACACCGCGGTGGGCGGCATGGTGGCGGTCGTCTACACCGACCTGGTCCAGCTCGTGGTCATGGTCGTCGGCGCGCTGGTCGCGGTCCCGATGGCCTTCCGCCTCCTCGACGGACCGGCGCCGCTCTTCGCTGCGGTCGAGGCCCTTCGCCCGGAGACGTTCGACTTCGGTTCGCTTCCGGCGATTCTCATGCTGACGATGGGGTTCTCCTTCCTGCTCGGCGGGATCGCCACCCCGGAGAAGCTGACCCGTCTCTACGCGATGCGCGACGACCGCACCATCCGGCGAGGCCTCCTGCTCGCCATCGCGCTCGCGACCGGCGTGAACCTGCTCGTCTTCCTGGTTGCCCTCGCCGCGATCGGGCTGTTCCCGCTCCTGCCTACCGGTGACCTCGCCATGCCCCTGATGGCTTCCTACGCCCTGCCGCCGGTGCTCGGGACGGTCCTCCTGGCCGCCATCGTTTCGGCGATCATGTCCACCGTGGATTCACTCCTCCTCGTCGCCGGGTCCGCGCTCTCCCACGACCTTCTCGGCGTCGTTCGCCCCGGCGCGGGCCCTCGCGCCCGGATGCGCGCGGCGCGCCTCGGCATCCTCGTCGTGGGGATCGCCCCCCTGATCCTCATCCTGAGCGGCGTCGGGGAAGGCGAACTGGTCCAGTTCATCGTGCTCCTGTTCACCGCGATCATGGCGAGCGCGTTCTTCGTCCCCGTCGTGCTCGGGGTCACCTGGCGGCGACTCACCCGGCAGGGCGCGCTCGCCGGCATGGTCGGCGGCGTCGCTACGGTGTTCCTGTGGCAGGCCGAGGTGTTCCCGTGGCCGGGCTGGGGTCCGGACTTCATCCACCCGGCGGCGCCGGGGGTCCTCGTCTCGTTCCTGCTCGGCGTAGGGGTCAGCCTGCTGACGCCGCCTCCCTCCCCGGAGGCGCTTCGTCCCTACTTCGGCGGCCGCGGAGGTGGCGCGTGAGGCTCGAGGGACGCCGGATGCTCGTGACCGGCGGCGCCCGGGGGATGGGTCTCGAGGTCGCCCGACTCGCGGTGGAGCGCGGCGCCCACATCGCCCTCTGGGACATCGACCTGGCGGCGCTGGAAGCCGCACAACGGACGCTGCGGAAAGCGGTCGGCGGGGAGGCGCGCGACATTGCCACCGATGCGGTGGATGTCGGAGACCGGGCCGCGGTTCAGGAAGCGGCGCGAACGCTCGAGAGCGGGTTCGGCCCGATCGACATCCTGGTGAACAACGCCGGCGTCGTATCCGGAAAGCGGCTCCTCGAGCTCGCCCCGGAGCAGGTCGAACGGACCTTCCGGGTCAACGCGGCGGCGCTGTTCTGGACGACGCAGGCCTTCCTTCCCGGAATGACCGAGCGCGGTCGCGGCCATCTGGTGACGCTCGCCTCGGCCGCCGGCCTCATCGGCGGGCCCGGCATGGCGGACTACTCGGCGTCCAAGTTCGCCGCTGTCGGCTACCACGAGTCCCTGCGGGCGGAGCTTCGCCGCGAAGCCCCCGGGATCGGGACGACTCTCGTCTGCCCCTTCTTCGTGGACACCGGAATGTTCGCGGGAGTCCGCACCCGCTTTCCCTTCCTGCTTCCCATCCTCCGGCCGGAGAAAGTCGCCGCCAAGGTCATCCGCGCCATCGAGAAGAGGCGCCAGGTCGTCATCCTCCCCTGGTTCGTTCACTCGCTGAAGCTCATCCGGCTGCTCCCCTCCTCATGGCTCGACCCGATCTCCTCGTTCTTCGGCATCCACGCCGCGATGGACACCTTCGTCGGCCGAACCGGCTCTCGCGGGGATCGCGCCTGAACCGGGGCGCGAGCGCCCGACAATAGGACCGTGAGGATCGCCAGCATCACCGAGTTCCGCCGTCACCTCAGCGAGTACCTGGCGGCGGTCGCCAACGGTGAGGAGGTGGAAGTGCGCAAGCGGAACAAGCCGGTGGCCCGCGTCGTCCCGGTCCCCCCGCCCCGCCGGAACCGGACCATCCTCGGCTGCGGCAAGGGCAGCGTCGTCATCCGGGGTGATCTGACCGCCCCTCTGATTCCGGAGGGCGACCGGGAGATGCTTCAGGGGTTCCGCACGACGCGGATGCCCACGTGATCGCTCCGGTACACCGGCGGGTCGGCGAGGAAGCGGTAGGAGCAGGTCACCCGGTCCGGCCCGCCGTTCCAGCCGCCGCCGCGCAGCACCCGCTCGTGGCCGGTCGAGGGGCCCTGGGGGTCCACCACCGGGGATTCCGGTCGCCGGACGAGTTCGGCGTAGTGGTCGGCTGACGCGTAGTCGGAGACCCACTCCCAGTTGTTCCCGAGCATGTCGCGCAGGCCGAAATCGTTCGCCGGGTAGCGGTCCACCGGTGTGATCAGCGTGTGTTCGTCCCGGGGCCACGGGGCGTCGCCCTGCCGCCAGGTGGCGGCGCTGTTCAGCCGGTCCGGCTCGAAGTCGTCGCCCCACCAGTAGCGGGTCTGCGTTCCGGCCCGACAGGCGTACTCCCACTCCGCTTCGGTGGGGAGTCGGTAGGCCATTCCGGTCTGGCGGCTCAGCCATCTCGTGTAGGCGACGGCGTCGTTCCAGCTCACCTGCACCACCGGATACCGGTCCGGATCGGCGACCGTCGAACCCGGGCCGTAGGGCTCGCGCCACGTGTAGCCCGGGTGGTAGACGAAGCGGCCCTCGAGCAGGATCCGGCCGGTCCCGAACTCCTCGGCCTCGGTCACGTAGTCGGTCGCCTCCACGAAGGCGGCGAACTGGGCGTGCGTGATCTCGTCCTTCGACATCCAGAAGTCGGACACCTGGACCGCGTGGAGCGGCTTCTCCTGCGCCGGGCCCGCCTGCGACCCGCGGAAGAAGAGCCCGCCCCGAACCTCGATCATCTCGGGGAGGGGCGGCTCCGGCTGGGCGGTCGCCGCAAGCGGCAGGGTGAGACCGAGCAGTAGGAACGGAGCGGCGACGGTGGTTCGGATCATGGTCACACTTTGACATCCTCGCGGATGCGGTAGATCGAGACCGCGCGGATCCGGTCCCGTAGCGGGTAGGTCTCGCGGCCCGAGTGGATGACGTCGAGGCGCTCGAGCCGCAGATCCCGGATCGCGGTGTGCATGGAGCGCGTGGTGCGGGGCGCGGAGGAGCGCTTGATCTCGAAGGCGCGACGCTCGCGGCCGCGCACGATGAGCAGGTCCACTTCGGCGCCGGTGTGGGCCCGCCAGAAGTAGCACTCCTCGGGCTGGGCCTCGAAGTGCTCGATGAGCTCGTGGATCGCGAGTCCCTCGAACGAGGCGCCGACCCGGGGATGCCCCTCGAGATCCTCCATGGAGCGGATGTCCAGCAGGGTGTGGAGGAGTCCGCTGTCCCGCAGATAGATCCGGGGCGACTTGACCTGTCGCTTGCCGAGATGCGCGGACCAGGGCGGCAGGACCCGAAGGATCAGGGTCGCCTCCAGCAGGTCCCGGTAGGCGCGCGCAGTCTTCGCCGAGCCGCCGAGCGCGCGAGCCATCTCCGCATGGTTCCAGATCTGCCCGTGGAGGTGCGCCGTCATGGTCCAGAAGCCGCGAATCGCCGGCGCGGGCCTCCGGGACCCGAGTTGCGGCAGATCCCGCTCCAGGAACGTGCGCACGAAGTCGCGCCGCCACGCGAAGCTCGCGCTGTCGTCCCCGGCCAGGAAGGAACGGGGAAAGCCGCCGCGCAACCAGAGCTTCGGAAGCGCCTCGATGTCCGTCTCCGCGCCTCCAAGGCCCGCGAGTTCCCGATAGACGATGCGGCCGGCGAGTGTCTCGCTCGACTGCCGGAGCAGTTCGGGGCCGGCCGAGCCGAGAATGAGAAAGCTCGCGGCGTTTCCCGGGCGGTCCAGCAGTACGCGCAGCACCGGAAAGAGTTCGGGCCGGCGCTGGATTTCGTCGAGCACGACGAGACCGTCGAGCCCCTCCAGGGCGTTCAGCGGATCCTCGAGACGCGACAGATCCCGCGGGTTCTCGAGGTCGAAGTGCGTCGCAGGCCCCGGAACCCGCTCGGCGTACTGTCGGGCGAGCGTCGTCTTGCCGATCTGCCGGGGGCCGAGAATCGCGACCGCCGACGCGCGCCCGAATGCGGCGGTCAGCCCATGCAGCGCCCGGGTCCTGATGACCATGAGGTCATTTTAGTGGGATAACCGGACCACGATGTTCCGATTGTCATGGTTACTGCGACGCTTTTGTGCCCTCACCCGGTCCCGGGTGCGAGGAACCGCCGCTTACCCGGGCCGCTGGAGGCGAGGGATCCGGAGTGGACTCGCCTCCAGCACGTCCCGCCAGACCCGCCTCCCGACGGCGTCCGCCTCCCGGATAATGTCCGCCTCGTTCATCGTGAGGACCTCCCGGTCCCGCATCACGAAGCGGCCGTCCACCATCACGGACTCGATGTCGCCGGGGTGACCGCTGTGGACCAGCGCCGAGATGATCCGGCCGGCGGGGACCAGATGGGCGCGCTGGGTGTCCACGACGAGCAGGTCCGCCTTCTTGCCGACCTCCAGCGTTCCGAGGAGGTCGGGCTGCTGAACGGCCAGCGCCCCGCCCTCGGTGGCGTCCGCCAGGATGTCCTCCGGTTGCGGCTGGAGACCGGGGACCTCGTCGCCATCGCGGTTGCGCCGGATGCGTTCCGTGAGGAGCGCGATCCGCATGACTTCGAACACATCGTTCGTGTTGTTGTCGGTCCCGAGCGCGATGGGACAGCCCGCCGCCCGAAGCGCCGGAATGGGCGGGCTGATTCCCCGGTTCGCCGCCATCCCCGCCTGGTGGGCGATGATCGTTCCGGATCGCCCCAGCATCGCGATCTCGTCATCGTTGACATAGCGCGCGTGCGCCGCGAACAGCCGGGGACCGAGGAACCCGTGACGGTCCAGGTACTCCGTCGGCCGCAGGCCATGGTGCATGACCATGAACTGGAACTCGGCCCGGCTCTGGTTCAGGTGGATCGTGTAGCCGAGATCGTGGGTCTCGGCGAAGTCCCGCACCGCTCCCAGCAGCTCCGGCGAGGAGGTCTCGGTCAGCGAAGCCGCCGGAAACACCTGCACGCGTCCGTCCCGGGCCCCGTGCCACGTTTCGAAGAGTTCCTGGATGCGGTCCATCCCCTCTTCCCGGAGCTGGTCCGAGAACTCCGGGGTCTCGCTGCCCGCCAGTCCCCGGGGGGCCATGGGGCCGGGGACGTTCGTGGAGTCGCGAACCCCCTCCGCCAGCACACAGCGAAGCCCCGAGTCGGCGAGCGCCGCCGCGTGGCGCTGGACGTTGCCGGTGTACTCGACGATCGTCGTCGTCCCGGTGCGGATCGCCTCGAGCGCCGCCACCTGCACCATGAGCGTCCCTTCCTCGCCCTCGAGCAGGCTCGCCGGCGAGACCGCCAGATCCGCGCTGTTCGGGAAGCCGAAGTCCTCGTTGAATCCGCGAGCAATGACGGCCCGCATATGGGCGTGACAGTTGATGAGGCCGGCGAAGAGGGCCTTGCCCCGCCCGTCGTACTGCTCGGCGTCGGGGTAGTCCGCCAGGACGGCTTCGGTGGGGCCGATCGCGGCGATCCGGTCGTCCACGACCGCGAGCGCGACGTCGTCCTGCACCAGGTCGGCGTTCGCGACCGTCGTGTTCGTGAAGACCACCGCACGCCCGGTCTGGACGCGTCCAGCGGCGTTCCCGGCCGATGTCCTTCGGCCAACGCTCAGCGTGGCGGCCGCGGCGCCGGCGCCGGCCAGCACCTCACGGCGCGTGACCATGCCCATCCCGCCCGGGGCGTTCCCGGGCCGGCCCGCTCGTCTGCTCTTCGATGTCGCCATGGTGGAACTCCCTCGGAACGGAGCGTACCGGAGTCCGAATCGCGACCTCCGCCGCGCCCGCGGTCCGTCGGGACGGGCGTCGGACGCCGCGTAGAATCCGGTTCGTCCGCTTTCGAAGCGAAATCCAGCCCAGCGTGAGTTCTCCGATTGACACAACCCGGATGTCCGCGGCGACGCGGGCCGCGTTCGAACTCGCGGAGGCGGCCCGGGAGACCGGCTGGCGGTACCCCACCTTCGCCGGGGGGCTGTTCCTCGGGAGGCTGACGACCGACATCGTTCGTCCCTATCCGGACGCCGGGAGCGAGCCCGAGGGCGAAGCGTTCCTGAAGCGCCTCGAAGCGTTCCTGCTGGAGTCGGTGGATGCCGACCAGATCGATCGCACCGGGGAGATCCCGGATGACGTGGTTGCGGCGCTCGCCCGGATGGGAGCGTTCGGGATCAAGATCCCGAAGAAGTACGGCGGCCTCGGCCTGTCGCAGCGCACCTACACCCGTTCGGCGATTCTGCTGGGGAGCCACTGCGGGAGCCTGGCCTCGCTGATTTCGGCGCACCAGTCGATCGGGATCGCCCAGCCGATCCTGCTGTTCGGAACCGAGGCGCAGAAGGCGGAGTTCCTGCCGCGGGTGGCCGCGGGCGACCTCTCGGCGTTCGCGCTCACCGAAGTCTCGGTCGGATCCGACGCCGCCCGGATGGAGGCCCGCGCCGAACCCACGCCCGACGGTCGCCACTTCATCCTGAACGGCGAAAAGCTCTGGTGCACGAACGGGACGAAGGCGCGCTGGCTCGTCGTCATGGCCCGAACGCCGGCCTCCGAAGCGGGAGGCCGCAGCGGGATCACGACCTTCATCGTGGACACCCGCTGGCCGGGCGTCGAGGTGGTTCGCCGCTGCCACTTCATGGGCCTCAGGGCGCTCTACAACGGGGTCATGCGGTTCACCGACGTCCGGATTCCCCGGGAGAACGTGCTCGGACCGGTGGGGAAGGGGCTGCGGGTCGCGCTCACGACGCTGAACACCGGACGCCTCACCCTGCCCGGGATCTGCATCGGGACCGCGAAGCGCTCGCTCTACATCGCCCGCACCTGGGCCCGGGAGCGCGTCCAGTGGGGAGCGCCCATCGGGACGCACGCCGCGATCGCCGACAAGATCGGGCGGATGGCGGCGACCACCTTCGCCATGGACGCCATGTCGGACCTGACCTCGCTGCTCGTGGACATTGGCGGCGCGGACATCCGGATCGAAGCGGCGATCTCCAAGATGTACGCCAGCGAAGCGGCGTGGCGCATCGCCGACGAGACGGTCCAGGTGCTCGGCGGGCGCGGGTACGAGACCGCCGCTTCGCTCGCCGCCCGGGGGGAACGCCCCTACCCGGCGGAGCGGACGCTGCGCGACAACCGGATCAACACGATCTTCGAAGGCTCGAGCGAGATCCTTCGCCTGTTCATCGCTCGCGAGGTCCTGGACCCGCACCTGACCCGGGCCGGCATCGTGCTGAACCGGTCGGCGCCGTTCGGTCGCCGGCTCGGGGCCGCTCTCCGCGCCGGCCTCTTCTATGTCCCCTGGTACCTGCGTCTGTGGATCCCGGCGGCGGCCCCGGGGGGCGGGGCGGCGTGGGCGAGGCGGCATCTCCGGTTCGTTGCGAGGGCCAGCAAGCGGCTGGCGCGCAGCCTCTTCCACGCCATGGTCCGGCACGGGCAGGGCCTCGAGCGGAAGCAGATCCAGTTGGGCCGGTTCGTGGATTTCGGGGCGGAGCTCTACGCCCAGGTCGCCGCGGTGGTGCGGGCCGAGGCGCTCCTTGCGCGCGGCGCGGACGAAGCCGAGGTGCTTCCGCTGGTCGAGGCGTTCTGCGCCGGGTCGAGGACCCGGGTCAGCGCGATCCGGCGGGCCATCCGCCGGAACGACGACCGGCAGACCTACGAGCTCGCCCAGGACTTCCTGGCCGACGGCCATCCGTTCCCGACCCTGCTCGATGGGCGAGTCCCGAACCGGTATGACGCGCCCGGAGACAGCCCCGCGGGCGCGGCGAAGCGCCCCGGCGCCCGGCCGGAGCCCGAGCGGGCCGCGCGGACTCCCGTCGCGGTTTGAGCCTGGCGTTCGCTTCGCGCCAGGCCTGGATCCGCCTGCCGGCGGCGGCGATCCTGCTGGCGGCCGCCGCCGGGTGCGGGTCGGAAATACCCCGGCGGGTCTGGCTGGACGTGGATCCGGCGGTCATGCGGGGCGGGCATGAGCCGGATGACGGGGTCGCGATGGTCCAGGCGTTCCAGTCGCCGGAGATCCAGGTCGTGGGCGTCAGCGTTGTCTTCGGGAACGCCCCGGTCGCGACCGGGTTTCCGATCGCCCGCGAGATCGCGGCCCGTTTCGGTCCGCCGCGACTCGGCGTCCACCGGGGAGCGGCGGGTGCGTCCCGGGAAGTGACCGACGCGGTCCGGGCCCTTATCGAGGCGCTCGACCGGGAGCCGCTCACGCTGCTCGTGCTGGGCCCGGCGACGAACCTCGCTTCCGCGCTCCTCATGCGGCCTGACCTCGCCCGGCGGATCGAGGCCGCGATCCTGGTCGTCGGGCGAGAGGAGGGCGAGGCGCTGACCTTCCCGGGGAGCCCGGAGCGCTTTCCCGACTTCAACTTCGAACTCGACCCGGAGGCGGTCGAGGTCCTCCTCGAGAGCGGCGCTCCCGTGGTGCTCGCCCCCTTCGGTCTGGCGGTCCGGGCTCCGGTGCGCGCCGAGGATTGGAGCGCGCTGGAGGGCGCGCCGTTCTGGGACTTTTTCGGCGGACCCATCGAGGATTACCTCGACTGGTTCGAGGAAGCGACCGGACGTCGGGCCACGTATCCGTTCGATTCGTTCGCCGTTTCGAGCGTGGTGGCCCCAGGCCTCCTCCGCTGCGACCCCGCGAACGCGACGCTCGTCGATGGCCCGGCGGATGCGTCCGGGGACGCGGGGGACCTGAAGCCCTGGCTCGTGCTCTCGCGCGCCGGAGGAGCCCTCTCGCCGGACAGTTGGCCAGTGACCTGGTGCCACACCCCGGCGGCGGGACTCCGCGAGGATCTCCTTCGCCGCCTTCGGGGGGAGTCGTGAGTCGCCATGCGGGGCGCGCGCGGCTCGGGGATCCGAGCGAAACGCAACGATGAGCGCCCCGAAGGGGCGTGGTTCGGACGGGCCGCTCTTCCCGGTGGGGGCGATCGCCGTTCGAGCCCCTACCGGGAGAACCGGGCCGCGGGACTCTGTCAACGGGCTGCTAAATTCGTCGCTTCCGCCGGGAGCGCCTGTAGCTCAGTGGATTAGAGCGCTTGCCTCCGGAGCAAGAAGTCAGAGGTTCGAATCCTCTCAGGCGTACCAGCGGGGGCCGGGCCGGCGTCAGCCGGTTCCCGGCGCCGCACATCGCGTGGGCCGTTAGCTCAATCAGGCAGAGCAACTGACTCTTAATCAGTAGGTTGAAGGTTCGATTCCTTCACGGCTCACCACGCGGGCGGACCCGCCGCCCGGCCCCGACGGGCCGCCCCGCATGGCGTCCCCGCCTCCTTCTGTCGTGCCCGTTTCCCCGTCCCCGGCGAAGCCGTCCGGGCCCGACCCGGCGACCCTCCGGCGCCGGATTCTCATCCGCTCGCCGGAGATCCGCATCAAGGGGCGGAACCGGGCCTCGTTCCGGGAGGCGCTGAAGCGCAACCTGGGACGGCGGCTCCTGCCGCTGGGGCGGGGCTGGCGGGCGAGTTCCGCGGGAGATCGCGTCTGGGTCGAGGTCCCCGGCGTCGAGGAAGCCGACCTCGATCGGGCGCTCGATGCGGTGCGCACGGTCTTCGGCGTCCAGCTCGCGCTTCCCGCGTTCGTTCTGCCCCGCGCCGATGAGGGCGGCCCCGTGCCGGCGGAGCGACTGGCGGGTGATGCGCTCGAATTGACCTGCCGGCTGGCGTCGGCGGGGCCACCCTCTCCCGGAGCCGGCTTCGCGCTGCGGGTTCGCCGCCGGGACAAGAGTTTTCCGGCGCCATCGCAGCGCCTCGCCGATGACATCGGGCGAGCCGTGCTGGACCGGACGCCCTGGGAACGGGTGGATCTCGACGATCCCGCGTTCACGGTATGGATCGAGGCGCACAAGGAGGCGGTCTATGTCTGGACCCGCCGCGTCAGCGGCCCCGGAGGTCTCCCCGTCGGCGCCGCCAGCCGGCTGCTTGCGCTCCTCTCCGGCGGGTTCGATTCGCCGGTCGCCGCGTGGATGGTGGGAGGGCGCGGCTGCCCGGTGGACTTCGTGCATCTGACGCCCGGACGGCCTGACCCGGAAGAGCCGTCGTCCCGGAAGGCCATCGCGCTGGTCCGGTCGCTGAGCCGGTTCACCGGGCTATCCCGGCTCGTGCTCGTGCCCTACACCCGCTTCGATCTCGGCCTGGTCGGCAGCCGCACCGGGTACGAGGCGCTCCTGTTCCGCCGGTTCGCCTTCCGCTGCGGAGAGGCCGTCGCGCGCCGGTTCGGCGCGGGCGCGCTCGTCACCGGCGACAGCCTGTCCCAGGTCGCCTCGCAGACCCTCGAAAACCTCATCAGCGCCGACCGCGCGGTGACGATGCCGGTGCTGCGTCCCCTGATCGGGATGGACAAGGCGGCCATCATGGGGCGCGCGGAAGCGATCGGCACCTGGCCTCTCTCGGCGGTTCCGGCCAAGGATTGCTGCGCGCTGATTTCCCGCGCTCCCCGGACCCGCTCCCGCCCCCGAAGGGTCGCCCAACTCGACCGCCGGCTCTTTCCCGACCCGGTGGCGCTCGTTCGGGAGTCGCTCGCCGAATCGCTGGTCGGCGCATTCGAGTTCGGGGAGCTCGCCGAACCGTTTGTTCCCCCTCCGCGGTTCGCTGCCTCGCCCGTCCGGGAGCCCGCCTCCGCCGCCCCCTGAGGCAGCGTGGGCCGCGCCACCGCCGCGTCATGAAGTGCGGCGGTACACTCGATCCCGCCATGTTGCGCAGCGCCCTCGTCGTGCTGGCCGCGGGCTGTCTCGCGGCGGCGGATCCGGCTGCGGCCCAGGCGCCGCGGCGTCCCCCCGAGCCGTTCGCGGTGTTCGTGGAGACCGTCGAGACCGGAGAAACGGAACGCGACGAGGAGCTCCGGGAAGTGGAAGCGGTGGTCCGGGACCGGGTGCGTCGCCGGGGAAACTGGTTCCGGTTGGCCGAGGACCGGGAGCAGGCGGCGCTGACCCTCCGGATCACGAATTACCGGCGGGTCCAGCGGATGATCCCCAAGCTGGAGCGGCTCATCCTGAACGGGCAGGTGCAGATGGTGGAGCGCAGCGAAATCATCGAGGTCCACTACGTGGATGCGCTCGCCGCCGCGCCCCGGGTCGCGGGTCTCCGCGAGTCCCTCACCGGGCTGGACGAGCGGGAGCAGGGCCCCAGTCTGCGGAATGCGGCGGGCCACCTTGCGGAGCAGCTCGAGGACTTTGTGAAGGAGCACTACGAGGCGGTGACGGGTTCGGGACCGCCCTCGTCGCCTGGGCTTCCGGCTCCGCAGCCGCAGTAGAGTCCGTCGTTCCCGTGAGGGAGCCCGGCCCGGCGGTCGCACTGCGCCTGTCGCGCCGGAAGCGAGCCGCCGCGGTCCCAGGGTTGCGGCGAAGGAACCCGAGGGAGCCGCGTTGTTCCAACCAGTAAAGCGCACCCGCGCGCCGCTCGGCGCGCTTCTCATGAGCGGCGGTCTGCTGGCCGGGCTTCTCATCGTCCCGGCGTGCGGTTCCCCCGAACCGGTTCGGGCCAGGAACGTCATCCTGTTCGTCGGGGACGGGTTCGGCATGAATCATCTGGCTCTCGGATACGCAGCGGCGACCGAGCTGGACGGGCGTTCCTTCCGGATCACCGAACTGGGCGAGGCCGGCGTCACCGGCTATTCCATGCCCTTCGCCTACGACCGGATCACGACCGACTCGGCGGCGGCGGCGTCTCAGATGGCGACCGGGCGCCGGGCGCTCGCCGAGACGCTGAGCGTGGACCCCGGGACCGCCGAACCGATCCCCACGGTTCTCGAATGGGCCGAGGAGGTCGGTCTCGCCACCGGGCTCGTGTCGAACATGTCGCTTACGCACGCCACTCCGGCGGCGTTCAAGGTCCACGCCCGGTCGCGTTACGTTCCGGAATCGGAACTCGCCGATCAGCTCTTCGCGCCACCCGAGGTCGAGGTGCTGCTCGGCGGGGGCGGCCGCGCCATGGTCCCGGCCGGAACGAGCGTCTCGGCGAGCGTTCCCTCCGTCCGGGAAGGTGTTGACGGGACCTCGAACCGGGCCGACGATCGCGATCTCATCGCGGAGGCCGCGGCGCGCGGCTACACCGTCGTCGGCGACCGCGCCGGACTCTCGGACGCCCGGGGCGCGCCGAGACTCCTGGGGATCTTCGCCGCGAGGCATCTCCCCTACGTCCTCGACCGCACCTATGAGGGGCTCGACGAGGCAGTGCCGACGCTGGCGGAACTCACCGACGCCGCGATCGCTTCGCTCGACGGCGCGGGCACCGGCTTCTTCCTCCTCGTGGAGGGCGGCCGGATCGACTACGCCGGTCACGACAACGACGCCGGCGCGATGCTGGCCGAAATCCATGATTTCGACGAGGCCGTGGGCGTAGCGTTCGATTTCGCGCGGGAGCGCACCGACACGCTGGTGCTCGTCACCGGCGACCACGGCACCGGCGGGTTCTCCTTCACTTACGGCCCCGGGGGACCAGGGCCACTGCCGGAGACGATCGCCTGGGATTACCGGGCGGGTCCGGAAATGGCCGGTCGCCGGCACCTCGAGCTGCTCTCCCGGCAGCGTCGGTCGCTGATCGAGGCCATGCAGGACGTGGAGCAGCCCGCCACGACCGCGTCCGTGCTTTCCGTAGTCGAGGACGCGACCGGGATCCGGCTGACCGACGAGGAAGCGGCCGACCTCGCGGAGCAATTGAACCTCGATCAGCCGACCACCCGTGACTTCTCGACCTTCTACCTCGATTCGTTCTCGGTCCCGGTGGCACTCGCCGCCCGCAAACTGGGGAATCACACCCAGGTCGTCTGGTCCACCGGAGGCCACACCTCGGAGCCGGTGCTGCTGTTCGGCTTCGGGCCGGGCGCGGACGGCGTCGGTGGCTTCGCCCTGAACACCCGCGTCCACGACATCATCCGCCGCGCCCTCGGCGGCTGAACTCCTCCCGGCGTGAGCGGGGTGGCCCCTTGGGCGTCGCTTCCCGCCGCCTGGCTGATGGGGCTGCCGTTACGATGGCGGCAATGGATGCCCGGGCGATCACCAGGGTCGTCCTGCGCAACTACAAGAGCATTGGCGCCTGCGACGTGCGCCCCGAGCGGCTCACCCTGCTGGTGGGCGCGAACGGGTCGGGCAAGAGCAATTTCCTCGATGCCCTGAACTTCGTCGCCCAGGCGCTGCGCTTCTCGCTCGAGCATGCGCTTCGGGAGCGCGGTGGAATCGGGGACGTGCGTCGCCGATCCCGCGGTCATCCGAACCACTTCTCGATCGGGCTTCAGATGAGCCTGGCCGAGGGCAAGGCCTCCTACGATGTCCGCCTTGGCGCGCGGCCTCGGGGCGAGTACCGGGTTCAGCACGAAGAGTGTCGGGTGCAGTCGACGGATCCCGCGAAGAGTGGCTACTTCATCGTCCGCGATGGCGAGATCACCGACGCCTTCACCGGCCAGCTTCCTCCGGTCGGCGGGTCCGACCGGCTGTACCTGCTGGCGGCGTCGAGTCACCCGGTGTTTCGGCCGGTCTACGACCTGCTGTCGAAGATGGCCTTCTACAACCTGGAGCCGCGTCGGATCCGGGATCTGCAGCCCTCGGCGCCGGCGGATCTCCTGAATCCCGACGGCGGCAACATCGCGAGCGTTTTCGCCGCTCTTCAGTCGCGGGACCCGGCGCGCGCCGAACGAATCGTCCGGTATGTGTCGTCGATCGCTCCGGGCACGGTGGGGGTGGAGACCAGGGCTTTCGGACACATGCTGACCCTCGAGTTTCGCCAGCGCGTCCGCGGCGACGAACACCCGTGGCGGTTCCTGGCGCACAACGTGTCGGATGGAACACTGCGCGCGTTCGGAGTCCTCGTCGCTCTGCACCAGAACGGCGCCGGCGCTTCCCCAGCGGGCCGGGTCGTGGGCATTGAAGAGCCCGAGAACGCACTGCATCCGGCTGCCGCGGAGACGCTGATGGATGTCCTTCTGGAGGCCAGTCAACAGACCCAGGTATTCGTCACGACGCATAGCGCGGACCTGCTGGACCAGAAGGCGCTTCCCGTGGATTCCCTGCTGGCGGTGGCGACCGAAGACGGCGCCACCAGATTGGCCCCCGTGGATGAGAGGGGCCGGGAGATCCTCAAGGACGGGCTGTCGACGCCCGGCGAACTGCTGCGCATGGATCTCCTCCAGCCGGCGCCGGGCGAGGCTTCGACTTCTCCCACAGGCCTCTTCGCGCCGTTGACCTGATTCGTGCCCGAGACGGTCTGCATCGTCCCGATCGTTGAAGGCAGGGGAGAGGTGGCTGCTACGCCGATTCTCATTCGGCGGATCGCGGAGGCTGTGGCGCCGTCCGTAACCGTGATGGTGCGTCCGCCGATTCGGGTCCCCCGCGATCGCTTTCTCCGGAAGGACGGCGAACTCGAGCGCTATCTCGACATGGCCGTCGTCCACGGCGGCGGCGAGGCGGGCATCCTCATCCTCCTTGACGCCGACAGCGACTGCCCCGGAGCTCTTGGCCCCGAGGTGTTGGAGCGCGCGTCAACGGCTCGTCCGGACAAGAACATTGCGGTCGTCTTCGCCAAGTGCGAATACGAGACCTGGTTCCTCGCGGCGCTCGAATCCCTGACGCCCGGGTCGGCGCAACCTCCGGATGATGTCGAGGCGATCCGCGGCGCCAAGGAAAGGCTACGGAGGCTGATGCAGTCGCAGTACAGCCCGACAGCTGACCAGGCCAGGTTGACCGCGCGTTTCGACATGAGCGTCGCCCGTTCGCGTTCGCGATCGTTCGACAAGCTCTGGCGCGCAGTGGAACAGCTGATGGCGGTGAGTTCCGCCTGACGGCTTCGGCGCGCTCGCCGGAATCACCCGGCGATCAGGGCGCGCGCCTCATGTGGACGGTGAGGGCGCCGAACCGTTTGTCCGGGGTGACGATCTGGCAGAGGCTGGTTTCGCCACGGCCGACATCGGGCTCATGGCTCCGGAGCTGGACCCACTTCAGCAGCCACACCGTGCTCCAGGCTCCCCGCCCAGTCGCCGACGCCGTGGCCGGCTTCCGGATCATCGGGTCCGTCTCCCGTGTTGGCCTGGTGGTTCGTTGTCCGCCCCGCCAGTCCCCGCCACCAGACTGGCGTCGGAGCGGAGCCGGCGAAGGAGGCGAGAGGCGCCGAGTTCCGGGGCATCCACCAGGCGCCGCGCCGCGAGGTTCGTGACGAGGGCGACCGCGAAGCTGACTCCGGAGAAGTTCCGTTCTTTCGGAAGCGGCGGCAGGGGCCGCGCCCAGGGGGCGGCGACCAGGGTGTCGCCGCGACGGCGGAAGTCTCCCCGCTCCAGTTGATCGTCCGTCTCCACTCCCAGGAGTCCGGGAACGCCATCGAGGCATCCGGGGACGAGGGGAGCGCCGCGAGTCGAGGCCGGCGCGATCACGACGCCTCCGGCTTCGCCGGCCTCCTCGACCGCGGCGCGCAGGCGCGCCTCGCCATCATCATCGGATCCGACCGGAAGTCCGGCGCTCAGGTTCACCAGACGCGCTCCCCGCGAGATCGCCCACCCGATGCCGGCCGCGAGACAGACCGGGGGCGCATCCAGCCGCCTTCCGAAGACGCGCACCGAGAGCAGCTCGAAGCGGGCCTCGGGAAGCCCTTCCGATACAGCGGCCGCCACGGCGGTCCCGTGCCCGATGCGATCCGCCCAGTCCGCCGGGTGGTGTTCCCCGAGGACCCGCGCGCCGCCGTCCAGTCCGGGGCCGATCCACGCCCCGCCCGCGACCGGCCCCACCTGGCGATGCGCCGGGTTGATCCCGCTGTCGACGACCGCGATCCGCAGGCGAGGACCTGCGGGGCGGCGTTCCTCCCCGCCTACTCCCATTCGGGGTGCGGACGGATCCGGCCGTCCTCGAGCTGCATCACGCGGTCCGCGGCGTCCGCAAACGCGCGGCGGTGGGTCATGACGAGCGCGGTCCGCGCCCGGAGCCAGGGAGTGAGCCGGCGGACCAGGAGGATTTCTGTCTCCTCGTCCAGGGCGGATGTCGGTTCGTCGAGCAGGACGAGGGCCGGGTCGGCGAGCACCGCGCGCGCCACCGCGATCCGTTGCCGCTGCCCGGCGGAGAGGTTCTGCCCGCGCTCCTCCACCGGGGTGGCGAGTCCCTCGGGCAGTTCCGCCACGAAGTCGTCGAGCGCCGCGAGCCGCACCGCGCGGAGCAGGTCGGCGCCGGTGGCGTCCGGACGTCCATAGCGGAGGTTCTCGGCCAGGTCCCCGCGCCACAGGAACGGCTCCTGTTCCACGAGCGCGATCCGGCTGCGCAGCTCCCTCAGCGCGAACTGGCGGATGTCCTCGCCTCCCCACAGGATCCGTCCCTCGTCCGGGTCGAGACGGCGAAGGAGCAGGTCGGTGAGCGTCGTCTTGCCCACGCCGCTCGATCCCATGAGCACCGTCAGGGCGCCTGGTTCCAGGTCGAGCGCGGCCCGGTCGAGCACCCGGGCTTCGCCGCGCCCGTAGGAGAGGCTCGCCCCTTCAACGCGAACGCTCCCCGAGAGCCGCTCCGCCGGAAGTGGACTCTCCGGCTCCTCGACCGCGACCGGCTCGTCCAGCAGTTCGAACACCCGCTCGAACGAGGCCCGCGCCGCCCGCAGCCCCAGATACTGGCCGAGCAACCCCTGGACGGGCCCGAACAGCCGCGTCTGGTATGTCATCGCTGCGCCAAGCGTTCCCAGCGTGAGATCGCCCTCGATGACGCGCCATCCTCCCCAGAGGAACGCGGCGGCCCCGGCGAGGGCGACGAGCGAGGCCGGAAGCCCCGACGCGACGTACGTCGTCCGGCGGGCGTCGAGCAGCCTGATGATGAACCGGTCGTTCTCGCTGCGGAACCGGGCCGCCTCCCGGGCTTCCTGGCCGAACGCCACCGTCTGTCGCATGCCCAGAACCGACTCCACCAGCGCGCTCCCCACCGAGGCGCCGGCCTCCCGCAGGTGGCGGTTCTGGTCGGTCACCCGCTCGCGCAACCGCTTGAGCATCAGCCCGGCCGCCGGAAGGACGACGACCGCCGGGACGAGGAGTTCCGGGGCCAGCGCCGCCAGCAGCCCGGTCGCGACAATCAGCGAGATCAGGTTGGACGACGCCCCGAGGAGCAGGTCCCCGGCGGTTCGCTGGAGCTCGGAGACATCTGCATTCAGGCGCGACAGCACGTCCCCGGTCCGGGACCGGACGAAGAACCGGGGCGAGAGCTGCTGGAGTCTCCGGTAGACCAGAAGCCGCAGATCGAAGAGAGCTCGAGCCGAGAGGCTCACGTACCAGTAGCCCGAGAGCGACGTCAGGACCAGCCCTCCGACCTGAAGCCCGACCATGAGCGCGGCCAGGCGCACGAGGAGCCCGAAGTCCCCCCCGAGGAGGGCGGTGTCCAGGATGGGGACGAGGAGGAGCGGCCAGAGCAGACCCGGCGCGGCGGCGACGAGCGAGAGCGCCATGACGCCCGGCAGCCGCCGCCAGTAGGGAAGCGTCAGCCGGAAAGCCCGGCGGTAGATGCCCGGGCCGCCGGAGCCCGGCGCCGCGATCCGGCGCGCTCCCGGCGGGTTGCGGTCCGGCGCGACCGTCCGGCCGGAGTCCTTCAGCGCGAGGTCAGTTTCCCGCGGCTCCCCGGTAGCGGAGCTCGCGGGGAGCGATCATGAAGTCGCCGCCGGCGAAGATCTCGGTCTCGCGCTCGAGCGTCTCCGCGTCGTATACGTACATCGTGTCCCCGACTCCCGAAACGAAGAGCCGCTGACCGTCCGCGGAGACGATCATCGAGATGTTCGTGCGCCCCCGCTCGAACCCCTTGCGCCGCAGCAGGACCTGCTTCGACTCCATGTCGAGCACCGCCGCGTCGCTGAGTCCGGCGTAGCCCCGCTTCCCGTCGGGGGAGAGCGCGAAGTGGCTCAGCCGCATCCCCGGACCGAGTTCGTAGTGGGTGAAGGTCATCTCGGGAAGGCGGATTTCCAGCAGGCCGAACAGGTCCATTCCCTGGAGCGGCTCGGTCGTGCGGTAAAGGCCGAACAGGCGACCGGGCCCGATAACGCTCAGGCTGTGTCCGCGAACGCCGCCGTAGCCCGGAGCGAGCGGCTGATCCAGCGCCACCCGCCGCTTCTCCTCGAGCGTCTCCGCATCGAGTTCCACGATCTCCTGGTTCACGAAGAAGAGCGACGATCCGTCCGGGCTGAAGTGGATGTTGGGGCGCCAGTCGTCCGCATCGCCGAGGGGGATCCGCCCGGTCACTTCCCGGCTGGTTCGGTCGAACACCCAGACCTCGGAGGGGGTGGCGTGGTGGAACCGGTCCGGGAGCAGGTCCACGACGATCGGAACGAGGAAGATCCGGTTCCCGTCGGGACTCGGGGTGGCGCTCATGAAGCGCACCCGCTGCGTCTCGGTGCTCAGGCGGAAGTCGTCCACGACCGCCATCTCGGCGGCGTCGAAGATCTCCACCGCCTCCATGCGGCCGGTGACGAACGTGAAGAAGCGGCTGTCGGCCGTCCGGTTCTGGTTCGTCGCGGCGCCGTGGCGAAGCTTGCCGATCTTCTCGAAAGCGAGGGCCTGCTGGTCGAAGGTGATCAGCTCGTCGGGCCAGATGCCGGCGAGGAACCGGTTGGGCTCCTGGGCCGAGGCGGAAGCCGCCGCAAGCAGGGTCGCTGCGAGTCCGAAGGAGAAGCGATGGCGCATGGGTGCGGAGGAGAGGGGGTGGGCCGGATCGGGGCGACGGCTCATGGGAAGATCAGGTCGATCTCCCGCCAGTCCTGGGTCGCCGAGGCGCAGTTCTTGTGCCAGTCGGGGCTGTTGTTCAGGTAGTCGGGAACCTGGGCCGGCCAGTAGCAGGTCTTGTAGCAGTCGTACAGATCCCGCTCCATCGGCTGGCAGAGCGCCGCCGTTCCACCGGTGGAGTCGACTTCCCAGCCCGGCGAGAAGATCGTGGTGCAGCCCGCCGGGTAGTGCGGGCCCGGATCGTCGGCGGTGGCGCGGGCGGCGCCCCCTTCCCGGAGCCAGTCGGTGGCGAACCGGGCCTTGAGGTTCTTCGGAGCCAGGTGTTTCATGTTGCGTCTCCTACGGTGTCTGCCGCACCGCCTGCAGCATTCCTTCGAAGCGTTTCAGGAACTGGGGGCGGCGGTCCAGAATCCGGCCGTAAGCCGAGAGCCCGAGCGCGGTCCAGTCGCGGATCCAGTCGCAGTAGTGAAGGTTGGGGCGAAACCGGTCGCCGTAGCGCACCTGCGCCTCGTGATAGCAGCCTCCCGAGCACAGGCTTCGGACCCAGCACTGGCTGCAGTCGGTCCGGGCGTCGATGTGCGCCTTCTTCAGGTGTTCCGCCCGGAGGTCCTGGTCGATCCCGGTGGCCACATGGCCGAGGTCGTGGTCTCCCGACCCCGCAAACCGGTGGCAGAGACCGACCTCGCCGCCGGGGGCGACGCCCACCAGCCCCAGCCCGGCGCCACAGGGGTACGCCTTGCTGACCCCCTCGTGGATTTCGCCGAGGAGATCGCTCAGGTTGGAAAACCCCAGATAGCGGCCCTCGGCCGCCGCCTCGACGTAGGCGTCCGCCAGATCCCGGAACTGGTCCAGCAGGTCGTCGAACCCGTCCTCGCCCAGGGCGTAGTCCTGGTCCGGGGAGGAGGTCACCGGCGCGAACCCGACCTCGTAGAAGCCCAGCCCGATGAGGTGATCGAAGATCCGCCGCACGTCGAGGTTCTTCGCCGTGATCGTGACCCGGGCGCCGACCGGCCGCTTCTGGAGCTTCAGGAAGGTCTCGATCCGCGGGGCGATGACGTCGTAGCTGCCCATCCCGCTGGAGTAGGTGCGCATCGAGTCCTGGAACTCTTTCGGGCCGTCCACCGAGATCGTGACGCCGATCCCGTTCTCGGCGATCCACTCGGAGATCTCGCGCGTCAGCAATGTGGCGTTCGTCGTGAGGCTGAAGTCCACCCGCTTCCCGGCGAGCCGCGCCTGCTCCCTCGCGTACTCGACGGTGGGGCGGATCACCCGCCAGTTCAGCAACGTCTCGCCCCCGAAGAACGTCACCTGCAGATCCTTCGCGTTCCCGGAGTCGGTGATCAGGCGATCCACCGACTGCCGGGCGACCTCCTCGGTCATCGCCGCGGGAACCTCGGCCTCCGCGATCCGGTCGTCGCCGTACTCGTAGCAGTAGCGACAGGCGAGGTTGCAGGAGTTCGTGATGTTCAGCACCACCGTCCGGATCGGAGGCGGCTCGTTCACTTCCTGGAGACCGCCGATCGGGATCAGCGGGGCGCCCTGACGGACCACGGCGCCAACCCCGGCGAGCTCGCGCAGCGCGTCCTGCTCCTCGGTCGTCCGGGCCACCGCCGCCGGCGGCCGCGGTCCATCGCCGAGGCGATCCAGGATCCGCTCGGTCGTCCCGTCCAGCTCGAAGATCATCGATGAGGGGACGAGGAAGGCGTAGTTCCGCTCCCCCCCGCTGAAGCGGTGCATCTGGCTGGCTTCGACCAGACTCGGGGTGGTCTGCGGAGCGCTCATCGATCAGTCCGTTGGGGGAAGAGATCCCAGAAAAGGAAAACCGGCGGCGCCACCACGAGCCGCGCCCGGTCCCGCAGCGTCTGGCCGCTCATGGGATCCTCGTGGGTGGCGACGACCCAGACATCGCCCATGTTGTCGGCGTTCAGCTCGCGTTCCGGATTGGGCCCGTCGAGTCCCGGCGTGAACAGGCCGTCGGCGTTGACGCTGCCGACGAAGCGGGTGTCGGCGTCCTCGTCCCGGATGAAGTACTCCTCGGTCGTCCAGGCGACTTCGACCGGGCCGAGGTCGAGGTCGTCTTCGGTGAGCCGCTCACCGTCCGGCCCGGCGTGCCAGCCGGTCGCCTCGAACTGGACAAACTGCTTCGGCGCGACCACGCCGCCCACGCGCGAAAGCGCCATCTCCGGCTGAACCCGGATGTAGTCGACCCCGTCGTGGACCGCGAAGGCGTCCACCGCCCGGACCCCGCCAACGGACGCATCGCGGTAGCCGACCGGGGCGTCCTCCCCGATCCCGAGGTCGACCAGCAACTCCTGGTCGGAGAGCCGGCGGACGTTCGTGACCGCGACTCCGGATCCCAGGTCGAGCGCAGCCCCCGCTTCCTCGGTGAACCCGGCCCCCAGGATCCGGACATCGGCGGCGCTCGTTCCGGCGCGCCCGGAGGACGGCCAGACGGCGGCGACCCGGGGACCGGAGCCGAGCCGGCTCAGTTCGATGTCCAGCCCGTCCTCACCGAACCGGCCGGAGAACATGCGGCCAGTAAGCGTCTCCCCGTCGGAGGACAGCATGAGCGTCGCGCGCCGCTCGCCGAGCCCCTCGCCCTCGTCCCGGCCGCGGAAGGAGAACCCGCCGTAGAGGACACCCGACCCGGTCCGGGCCTCCCGCGTCCCGTCGGCGTGAATCAGGTCGCCGGCGTAGGCGTAATCGCCCGGCGCCGCCCCGGAGGAGAACTCGACGACGCCGGCGATCGGGCCGCTGCCCGGGTGGTGTCCCTCGAGGAACCACCGCCCGGCGATCCCCGGCCCGGGCCCCTTCGCCCGGTAGGCGCGGAACGCGTCGGTCTCGAACGGGTACTTCTCCTTGAGCTGGTCCAGCACCCGGTCCACCGCCCAGCGCCCATCGCCGTCTTCCGCTGGCTCTCCCCGGAAGGTCTGGCCCTCGATGACCGGGAAGTACCCGACGTGCATCCCCTTGAGCAGGTCCCACTCCTCGTCGGTCCGGCGCTGGAGCCGGAAACGGGCGGTGTGGTGGCATCGCGAGCAGGTCTCGGCGATGAGCGCCTCGTCCTCGGTGAACGACTCCTGGAGCGGCCGCTGCTCGGCCAGGTAGAACCAGGGGGCCTCCTCTTCGGGGGCGAGCCCGTGTTCGTCGGTCAGGTAGCGGACCACCGCCCGCGCGTCCTCGGGGGAGAGGTCCACGTTTCCGGTCCGGATCATCCGGATCACGGTGATCTGCCAGCCCTCCGCGGACTTGCGCTGGAAGGAGATGCGCGACATCCGTCCGGCGTCATCGGTGGCGTGGCAGGCGCCGCAGGCGGCCTGCACCAGCGGGCTCGTCACCGGGATGCCCTCCTGGGCATGCGAGAGAGCCGCCGCCCCGATGACCAGAACGAGCGCCGCCCCCAGCGAGGCGGGCATCGGATTGGTTCGCATCTGCAATGGCCCATGGTACTACCGCTTCGACCGTCGCGACATCCGCGGCGCCTCCGGCTGGCCGGGTGGTACAAACCGCGCATGGTCCCTTCCCTGTCCCGCCGGAGTTTTCTGGGCGCCGCTGGCGCCACCGCCACGGTCTTCGCGCCCTCGGGCGCCAGGGGCGTTCCCACGCCGGAGGTCGCCGCCCGCATGGCGACCGGGCGTCTCTCCGAGTTCGGGATGTCCATGTGGGACCTGGACACGCCGGCGCTCCTGGTGGATCTGGATGCGCTCGAGCGGAACATCGAGCGTCTCGAGCGGGCCGTTCGTGCGAACGGCATCGCCGCCCGGCCCCATGCGAAGACCCACAAGACTCCCGCCATCGCCCGGATGCAGCTCGAAGCCGGCGCGGTCGGCATCTGCGTCGCCAAGGTTGGCGAGGCCCAGGCTCTCTTCGATCACGGCATCGAGGAGATCCTGATGACGACGAGCAATGTGACGCCCTACAAGATCCGGCGCGCCATGGGTCTCGCGGCGGTCTGTCCGACCTTCATCCAGGCGACCGACACCGAAGAAAACGCCCGCGCGCTCTCCGAAGCGGCGCTCGCCGCCGGGGTCACCGCCGATGTGGTCGTGGATGTGGACCCGGGCGGCCACCGCACCGGGATCACGCCGGGCGCGCCCGCTCTCGGGCTCGCCCAACTCGTCGACCGGCTCCCCGGGCTCCGGCTCCGCGGCATCCTCTGTTACGACGGCGGCTCCCAGCACGTGAAGGGCTTCGAGGTACGCGAGAAGCAGACTCTCGAGCGCCTCGCGGCGGCCGGGGACACCCTGGAACGCATGAGCGCTTCCGGCCTGGACACCGGGATCTTCAGCGGCGGCGGCACCGGCAGCTACAACATCGACCACCAGACCCCCGGCTTCACCGATGTCCAGGTCGGGTCCTACGTCTTCATGGACGCCCAGTACCTCGAGATCGGCGGCCGGACGAACCCCGACCTCTACGACGACTTCGAGTCTTCGCTCACGATCCTGACCACCGTGCTGAACGCGCAGTACGACGGGCGGGCGACGACCGACGCCGGCGCCAAGGCCTGCACGATCAACCGGCCGTGGGCGCTCGTGAAGGGCGAGACCGGGATGTCCTACACCTCCGGGTCCGACGAGTTCGGAACGATCCGCTACGAGGATCCGAGCCGCACCTACCGGGTCGGCGACAAGCTCGAACTCATCGTCTCCCACTGCGATCCGGTGGTGAACCTCTACGACAATCTCGTGGCGGTCCGTGGGGGTCTCGTCCAGGCCGTCTGGCCCATCGCGGCCCGCGGCATGTCAACCTGAGGCGGCGCGGCCATCGTCGCCCGGCGCCAGGAAGCCCTCGCGCCACAGCCAGCCGACGGCGGTCTGGAGGTCCGGTCCGGAGAGATCGCTGATGTTCCGGGCGCGGGCGAGACTGCCCGCCCTACAGACCGCGCGGAAGACCGGCGCGAGGGCGATGTCGCCGAGCCGGTGGGCTGGCCGGGAGCGGCCAGGAAGAGTCAGGACCTCGGCGGGAACGATCCAGTCCGCTTCCAGGACGCCCTGGCGGCGGACCCTCGCGCCCGGCGCCGCGGCGAGGGGCGCGTCGGGTGAGGGGAGCGGCGATACGGCCGGCGGCGCCGCGGCGCGCCGGGCGCGGCGGCGCCAGAACGGGCGGTCCTGGAAGCGGGTCTCCTCCGCGTAGAAGGCTGCGCAGCGGGCGCCCGCGTCCCTCGCCACACCTCGCTCCTTGTCGGCGTGGAACCCGAAGGCGAGGGCGCGGTCGGCGGGACGCTCCAGCGCGGTGCGCAGGACGACCGCGGCGGTGAGGCCGGAGTCCATCGCCTTCATGACGCCGAGACCGGTCAGCGGGTCGAGGGCGGCGGCGGCGTCCCCGACGGCGATCAGCATCCCTTCCTCGTCCACCGGCGTCGCCAGCGCGTAAGGCGTCGCGTCGGCCGCGGTGAGTCCGGCGTCCGCCGGGCTCGCCTCCAGATCGGCGAAACCGGAGAGATCCACCTGCCCGACGGCGTCATGAAACGCCCTCTCCGGATCCCGGGCGTCTTCGGCGTCGAGCATCACCGTGACGTCGCGCCGACCGTCGACGACCGGGGCGCTCCACGCCCAGCCGTCCGGGAAGGAAGCGATGAGCGTCGCCCGCCTCGCGCCCGGGGAGAAGTGGCCGGTGATCGCCGTGGTGCGGGGGCCGGGGACTTCGCGCCTCTCCCGCGTCAGCCGGCCGGCGCGTCCGGTCGCGTCCACGACCGCGCGCGCCTCGAAAGTGAACTCCTCTCTCGCCGTCCGGACCAGAAGTCCGGTGGCCCCCGCCTTCGAGACGGCGCCGGTCACCGACCCCTCGATGACCCGGACTCCGGCGCGGCGCGCCTCTTTCAGCGCCCAGGCGTCCAGCCGATCCCGGCGAACGAGTCGCTGTCCCTCGCCTTGTCCGGCGGGCGGCTGGACCGGGATCCGCGTCTCCCTCCCTCCCCAGCGGACGAGGTGGTCCGCCGGACGGGGAGCGAACGCCGCCGCATCCAGCTCGAGCCCGTAGGACCCAAGGAGTCGCGGCGCAGACGCCGCAAGGCTCTCTCCGAGGTGCTGGCGCCGCCGGCGAGGGGTATGGACGAGTGTCACACGGAAGCCGAATGCGGCGAGTTGGCGCGCCGCGAGCGCGCCCGCCGGGCCGCCCCCGGCGACCGCCACGTCCGCGGTGATTCGCTGCCCCTCTTTCAGCGGCGAAGGGCCCTGATGCGCTGGAGTCCCTCTTCCACCCCGGCGAGGACTAGCTCGCGCTGGGCCTCGTTCGCCCAGTCGTCCCGCCGCTCCATGGCGGCCCCGAAGTCCACGATCATCTGCTCGATGTAAGCGCGGTCGGCTTCGACCACGATCCCGCGACCGCCCACGAGCACGTAGACCGGAGTCGAGTGCGCGAAGAGCCCGATGTCGGTGGTCCAGGGTGACTGCGGGCCCTCCACGCGGACCGCCACCCAGGCGCTGTCGTCGAGCGCCAGCTCGGTGGTCAGCTCGAGCGCGAACGGCGACTCCGCCACCGGATCGGCCCGGGGATCGCCGGTCGCCTCTTCCCGGACTTGGCCGTTCACCAGGATCTGCAGCCGCTCCATCGGGACGGCCGATATCGCCCGCGCCCGCACCGGAACCGTCCCGGGGCCGTCGAGCCGGATCTCTTCCCCCATCCCCGCGCCATCCACCGACAGCTCGAGGAGGGGTCCGTTCGTCGAGAAGCTGCGGCCGGCGCGGAGTCCTTCACCCCAGGCGTCGATCGTGAGCGGGCCCTCTACGCGGACGTAAGTCCGCCCGGTCCCCAGCGGCGGATCGCGGGAGGTGTCCGAGAAGGTGTCCGATCCGCCGGCGGCGGCGAGGCGCAGCCCGGCGTTCTGCAGGCGGGCGTAGATCGCCGCCGCGCCGATCTCGGAACTCGGGATGCAGTTGATGTCGAAGAAGTCGGCGACCCCCAGGACGGCGTCCAGCGGAATCGCGGATGGCGAATTCCCCTCGAACCGCTCCCCCTCGGCGAGGTACCCCCAGTAGGGGTGCGGCATGCCCACGACGACCTGCTCGCCCTGTTCGGCGCGCAGCCGGCGGATGTAGTCGAACAGCGGCGGGAACGGGGCCTCGCGCGCCGTTCCGCGCACTCCGGTGGCCAGCGGGTGGAACAGCCGCACCGGGTTCAGGAACGTGCGGTGTCCGAAGGGCATCCGGTATTCCTGTCCATAGCGGAGCCGGATGTGGTCGGTCGAGGCGGGGTGCGGACCGGGGGCGAAGCGCTCGAAGTCGCCCATCGTCCGCGATCCGTCCACATGGATCAGCGCGTGGACCACCCGGACCGCCTCGGCCTCCGCCTGGGCCACCAGATCCTCCGGCGTGATCCGCAGGTCCCCGGCGTGGAGGTCGTGGACATGCGTGTCACCCGAGCGCCAGCCCTCGGCGCCGAGGTCGGCGAACCGCTCGACCACGGCGTCGACCACGGTTTCCTCTCCCGGGGCGATCTCCACCGTTCGCTCCCAGGGCAGGAACTCGACCCCGCGCTTCAGCCGCACGGTGGCGGGCCCGGGAGGCAGTTCGACCTCGAACTCGCCGCCGGTGTGGAAGTAGTGAGTCTCGGTGAAGGAGACGATGCGCCGGAAGGCCCCGCGGGGCGCATGCGCGCGGCCATCGGCCCCCAGCACGGTGGCCCTCGCCGCGAGGTTGGCCCGCACCCGCAGCCGACCCCATGGAGCGCCGGCGCGCGTCAGCCCGGTGACATCCACCGGGTGGACGCCGCCGCCGTGGACTCCGACCCGCCGGAGTCCCGGACGCCCGTCCCGGTTCGTCGTGAACACGAGCGCTTCGCCGTCGGGCGACCACGCCGGGTCCCGCTCATCCCAGCGGTCGTCGCGCGTCAGCCGGAACGGGACGCCGCCCGCGGCCGGGAGCAGGAACAGGTCGTAGCTTCCCCGGATGTCGGATGCGTAGGCGATGAAGCGCCCGTCGGGGGAGACCGCCGGACGGGTGCGGAACGTCGTCTCTTCCACGTGGAGCTCGCGGGCGTCGCCGGGGCCCTCGATCCGGAAGATGCCTCCCGTCCCGGGAAAGTCCGAGCGGTTCGACACCGCCACCACGAAGTCATCCGCGCCCCCGAGGAGGAACCCCGGCCCGGGGTCCGGCTGGATCTCGTTCGACTCCCCGCCCCAGACGAGGTGGTCGTCGCCGCTCGCGGCGATCGCCCGGATGTCGAAGCTCCCCGAGTCCGCGGACGCGTAGACGACGCGGCCTTCCGACGCCGCCCGCGGATGGAAGTCCATCGCCGGGTGGGACGTCAGGCGTTCCGGGGTTCCTCCTCGCGCCGCCACCCGGTAGATGTCGAGGTTGCCGCCGAGGTCCCGCGCAAAAACCAGCGAGCTTCCGTCCGGCGCCCAGTCGGGCTCGAAGTCGTAGGCGGGATCCGGATCCTCCGGCCCTCCGGTGATCTGTCTCGCCGTCCCGCCTTCCACCGGTACGGCCCAGATCCGGCCGTCGAGGGCGAAAGCGATCTCCCGCCCGTCAGGGGACCACGCCGGGGTGGCGGGCCACGCGGTGACGCGCGGGACCAGGTAGTTCTCCACCCGGATCTGCCCGCCGGCGACCGGCGGATACCGCAGCGGGCTCATCTGTCCGGTGGCGTTCCATGAGGCGCCAAACGCCGCGACCGCCAGGGTCGCGATCCGGAGGCGGGGGCCGCGAAGACCGGGAGCCGACATGGGAGTTTCCGCCGAAGTATCCCAGAGGGCGGGCCACTCCTTCCCGCGCGGCCGGACCGCTAGAATCGCCCGACGCGGTCGCCTCGGGGTGGTGGCGGCCCGCTTTTTCCGGAGAGGGAACGATGGCCGAGGGCAATGTGCTGGAACTGACCAGCGAGAACTTCGATTCCACCGTGGGCGGCGACCAGCCGACGCTCGTGGACTTCTGGGCCGAGTGGTGTGGCCCTTGCCGGATGATCGCTCCCACGATCACCGAACTCGCCGACGAGTTCGAGGGTCGGGCGCACATCGGCAAGGTGGACATCGATGCCGAACCGATGATCGCGGACCGCTTCCGGGTCCGCTCGATCCCGACGCTCCTGTTCTTCCAGGGCGGCGAGGTCGTCGGGCAGATCATCGGAGTCCAGCGGAAGCAGGCGCTCGCCGACAAGCTGAACTCGCTCATCAACGGCGCCGCCTGAAGCCGGGCGTCACCGCTCCCCCGCCCGGGTAGAGCGCCCCGTCTCCTGTCGTCTCGGTGGCGGGACGCCGCCGCCGCGTTCGTGAGACACTGAGCCGGATGAGCGGCTCGCGTGTCGGGTCCCTGGCCCGGTCGTTCCTGCCGGCGGCGGCGCTGGGGTCCCTTGTGGCCTGCGGGACGCCCGCCGGCGGACTCGTCATCGAGAACGCCCGGATCGTGGACGGAACCGGCGCGCCGGCCTTCCTCGGCGGCGTCCGGATCGAGGCCGGGAGCATCACCCACGTGGGACCGGATGTGTCCCCGGGACCTGGCGCCGAGGTCGTGGACGCCGGCGGGCGGGTGCTGGCCCCCGGTTTCGTGGACACCCACAGCCACGCGGATCGCGGGATCCTCGATGAGCTCGATGCGGTCGCCGCAGTGAGCCAGGGAATCACGACAATCGTCGTCGGGCAGGACGGGGGCTCTCCGCACCCGCTGGCGGACTTCCGCGCCCGGCTGGAGGCGGATCCCGCCACCGTCAACGTGGCCAGCTACGTGGGCCACAACACCCTGCGCGACCTCGTCCTCGGGGAGGACTTTCGCCGGGAGGCCACGGACGAAGAGATCGCGGCGATGGCGGGCCTTCTCGCGGAGGAACTCGAAGCGGGGGCGCTCGGGCTGAGCACCGGCCTCGAGTACGACCCGGGGATCTACTCGGCGACCGGGGAGGTGATCGCCCTGGCCGAGGTCGCCGCGGCGGCCGGAGGGCGCTACATCAGCCATCTCCGCAGCGAGGACCGCTGGTTCCGGGACGCGGTCGAAGAGATCATCAGGGTGGGCGAGGTCACCGGCATGCCGGTCCAGATCTCCCACGCCAAGCTCGCGCTGAAGAGCCTGTGGGGTGGGGCCGAGGCGTTTCTGGACCGCCTCGACCAGGCGCGCGCCGAGGGGGTGGACATCACCCTCGATGTCTATCCGTACCCGTACTGGCAATCGACGCTGACCGTCATGTTCCCCGACCGCGACTACGGCGATCTCGAGGAGGCCAGCTATGTCGTCACCGAGATGGCTCCGCCCGAGGGGATCCTGATTCCGGTCTACGCTCCGGAGCCCTCCTGGGCCGGAAGAACGCTCGCGTCGATCGCCGAGGAACTCGACGAGGAACCGGCCGTGGTTCTGCTCGATCTCATCCGCCGCGCCGAGGCGATGCGCGCCGATCCGGCGACGCCGCCCGGGACGCCGATCGAGTCCGTAATCGCCACGAGCATGGCCGAGGACGACATCGCCCGCATCTTCGCCTGGGACCACGCGAACCTGAGCACCGACGGGGCCCTGCGGGGAGCGCACCCCCGGGGGTTCGGCGCGTTCCCCCGCGCGCTCCGCCAGTTCGTCCGCGAGCGCCAGATCGTGACCCTCGAGGAGGCCGTACGCCGAATGACCTCGCTTGCCGCGGACCACATGGGGTTCTCCGGCCGGGGTCGGATCGAGCCCGGGATGGCGGCTGACCTCGTCCTGTTCGACCCGGACACCGTCACCGACCGGGCCACGCCCGAGGACCCGCACGCCCTGTCGACCGGGATCCACCGGGTGCTGGTCGCCGGGGAGACGGTCTTTGTGGATGGCCGGACAACCGACGCCCGCCCGGGCGCCTTCCTCACCCGCGAGATGTCGCCACCCTCATGAACCCCGCCGTTCGCTTCGGACCCCTGCTGTCGGGTCTCGCCACCCTCCTTCTGTTCGCCGCGTGTGGCGGAGGCGGTGAGTCGCCCCTGCCCACGACCCCGGAGCCCCTGCCCTCGCTCGATGTCCCCTTCTCCACCGAGGATCTCGAAGTCGGCGACGGCCCCACCCTGGAAATGGGGTGGCTGGCGGCGATCGCCTACACCGGCTGGATCTACGACCCCGACGCTTCCGACAACCGCGGCGACGTGGTCGGATCGGCCCCCGTCGAGGCGCCGGCGCCCTTCCGGGTCGGCATCGGCCAGTTGATCCCCGGCGTCGACCAGGGGATCCTCGGAATGCGGGTCGGCGGCCGACGGCGCATCGTCGTTCCGCCGGACCTGGGATTCGGCGCTTCCGGGACCAGCGGGATTCCGGGGAACGCGACGCTCCTCTACGAGATCGAGTTGCTGGCGGCCGACGAAGTTCCGTTCAGCGCCAACGACCTGACCGCGGGGGACGGTCCCGAAGCCGAGGCCGGCCAGTCGCTTTCGGTCGTCTACCGAGGCTGGATCTACGACCTGCTGGCGGAGGAGAACAAGGGCGACCTCTTCGACTCGAACACCGCCGACAGCCCCTACACCTTCACGCTCGGCGCCGGAACGGTCATCGAGGGGTGGGAGCGCGGCGTCCCCGGTCTGCGCGTCGGCGGCGTCCGACGGCTGGTGATTCCCCACGAGCTGGGGTACGGAACCACCGCCAGCGGCCCCATCCCGGCCTACTCAACGCTCCTCTTCGAGGTCGAACTCCTCGCGATCAACTGAGGCCGGCGCCCCCGGTAGCGTCTCGCTGGGGGTAGGCTAGGGCGCTTTGGTCGAAATGGCGCGTCAGGAATTGTCCGGTCCGCCGGTTGAGGATTCGTTCGGGCGGCCGCTGCGCAGCTTGCGGCTGTCGGTGACCGACCGATGCAACCTGCGGTGCGAGTACTGCATGCCGGAGGAGGAGTACGTCTGGCTGCCGCGGAAGGACCTGTTGCGGTTCGAGGAGACGGCGTTTCTGGTGGAGCGGTTCGTCGCCCTCGGCGTGCGGCGGGTCCGCATCACCGGAGGGGAGCCCCTGCTGCGGCAGCACGTTCCCGAGCTCGTGACGCGGGTGGCGGCCGTGCGGGGGATCGAGGACATCGCGCTCACCACGAACGGCGTCTTCCTCCCGAAGCAGGCGGAGGCGCTGCGCGCGGCTGGCCTCCATCGGATCACCGTGAGTCTGGACACGCTGCGCCGGGACCGGTTCCGGGAGCTGACGCGTCGCGACGATCTCTCCCGGGTGCGCGAGGGGATCGCCGCCGCGCGGGCCGCCGGTCTGCTGCCGCTCAAGCTGGACACCGTCGTCATGCGGGGGTTCAACGACGATGAACTCGCGGACCTGTTCGAGTTCGCCAGCGAGCACGATGCCGAGGTTCGCTTCATCGAGTACATGGATGTCGGCGGCGCCACGAACTGGCGTCCCGAGCGGGTCCTTTCGGCGAAGACGATCCGCGAAGTGATGCGCCGGCGCTACGGCGGGCTCGAGCCGGTCGAGGGCCAGGATCCGGCTGCGCCGGCGCGGCGCTACCGCGTGCCCGACGGCAGAGTGTTCGGGATCATCGCCTCGGTGACGGAGCCGTTCTGCCGGTCGTGCGACCGCAGCCGGGTGACTGCGGACGGTCGCTGGTACCGGTGTCTCTATGCGGTGGACGGGATCGACTTGCGCGGTCCGCTTCGCGCCGGCGCGAGCGCGGCGGAGATCGAGGCGCTGATCGCCTCCGGCTGGCGCGTCCGGGAGGACCGCGGCGCCGAAGAGCGCGCCGCCCTCGATCGCCGGGCCCCGCTGGTCCAGATCTCGGACCTGCGGGCCGATCCCCACCTCGAGATGCACACCCGGGGGGGCTGAGGCGCGGGCCGCGCCTCGCGGCCCCGGTCAGCGCTCTGACGGACCCGGATCCGGCTCCGGCGTGTCTTCCTGGAGACGGATTTCCACGATGGCGTTCTCGCGCAGGTTCTCCACGAAGTTGCCCATCTCGGCTTCCATCTTCTCGTTGTAGAGCGCCTCGGCGATCTGGTTCCGGACTTCGTCCAGCGGGATCGTGGAGCCCTCGGTGCGCTCGTCCACCTGGAGGAGATAGAACGACTCGCCAATGCGGATGGCATCGGAGATCTGGCCCGCCTCCATCGCTTCGACGACGGACCGGAACGATTCGTCGAGTTCGCGAATCGCGAACAGCCCGAGGACTCCACCGCTCTCGGCGGAGTCCGATTCCGACCGCACCATGGCGACCTCGGCGAAGTCGGTCCCGGATTCGATCAGCCCCCTCGCCTCTTCGATGCGCGCGCGAGCGTCGGCCTCTCCCGCTTCCCCGATGTGGACCACGAGTTCGCGAAGTCGAACCTGGGGCGGACTCGAGAAGTCGTCCACGTTTTCGCGGTAGCGCTGTTCGATCTCGGGCTCGCTGATGCGGACCCGCTCCTCGATGTCCTGACGCCGGATCTCCTGGATCAGGACTCCCTCGAAGAACTGGCGCCTCAACTCGTCGATCGTGGTGCCCTGGAGCTCCACCTGCCGGGCGAACTCTTCCTCGTCGGGAAGGTTCATCTCCTTCATGGTGGCTTCCTTCCACTCCTCGAAGTAGCGGTCCGGCACCCGCAGGCCGCGCTGCTCCGCGACCTGGAGAATGAGCGCGTTGTCCACCATCCCCTCGAGGATCTGCGCCCGGAATTCGGCGCGGACGGCCGGGTCGTCGGGGATCCCGAGCCGCTCCACCTGGATTTCGACCTGCCGGTCCAGATCGCTCATCGTGATCATGTCCCCGTTCACGAGGGCCACCACCCGGTCCACGACTTCCCCCTGGGCGGCGGCTTGCGGGACCGCCAGCGCAAGGCAGGCCAACGCAAGGAATACGGGGCGGCGGAAGGGAAACGGCATGCTGGGACTCCGGGACGCGACTTCGGATTCTAGTTTCGGCCCGGTTCGGTCCTCCGGAAGCGCAGGGAACATCCTCACGGGTCGCCGTCAGGGCGCGTCGGAAAGAACGCCGAGATAAGGAAAGGGGAGCTGCTCGGTGTGGACGGTGACCGGGTGGCGTTCCCGCAGTTCTTCGAGAAGCGTCTCCATCCGGGCGTCCGCCTCCCGGCGAAGCACGGTCATCCGGACGACGGGCTCCACTTCCTCGAAGGGCAGCGCCTCCGCCTCGCTCCTCTCGTCCACGCGGAAGATCCGGTAGCCGGCCGCGGTTTCCACCGGCTCGGTGATGCCGCCAGCTTCGAGACGGAAGACGGCGTCGTTGACCCCGGAGGGCAGTTCGTTTCGGCGAAATGCGCCGATGTCCTCGAACCGCTCGCTCATCCGCGCCGCCTCCGAAGGGTCCTCCCTCAGGCGGGCGGCCGCCGCCAGGGCTTCCTCGCGGCTGGCGAACCCGAGTTCGGACAGGTGGACCGACTCGGGGCGAGCGTAGAAGCCCCGGTTCGCCTCGAACTCCGTCCGCACCGCATCCTCGCTTACGTCCACTTCGGCGAGCACGACGGTCCTGACCAGCTCCTCGACGCGGAGCCGGTTCCGGACGGCGTTCCGGAGCCGCGCCTCCGGTTGCGGAGCGCGCGCTTCCGGGTCCTGCGGCGCCGCGTCCGGCAGGACATCGGCCCGGGCGGCGCGGCTGAGCGCGCTCACCTCGGCGACGATGCGGCTCTCCGGAACTTCGACCCCGGCCTCATCGGCGGCGAGGAGGAGCAGTTGCTCGCCGACGAACTCGTCGAGAAACGTGCTGAGCAGCGCCGGATCCCGCCCCCGGGTGAACGACGCGTGCGACGCCACGAATCCGTCGAAGTCCGCCTGGGTGAACTCGCGATCGCCCAGCGTGATGACCAGCGGCTCGGGCGCCTCGCCCAGCCATCCGCACCCGGCCAGCCCGCCGCCGAGGACCAGCGCCATCGCCGCGCGGCGGATCCCGCTGGTCACGCCGCCCCGACCTCCGCGGTGGCGGGTCCGCGCGCGCGGCTGGCCGCCTCGACGGCGTCCATGGCCATCGCCGCCGAGCGCAGGACGGCGGCCGGAGAGGCGCCGCCCTCGACCGGCGCGCGGAACGCCAGGCCGCTCGCCTCCTCCGATTCAAAGCGCAGGACGCCGCCCTCCCGGCGCACCGCGGTGTACCCCGCCGCCTCGGCTCGAAGCCGGAGCCGCTCGTGTTCGAACAGGAGCCCCACGTCCTCGGGAGGCGGGCCGAACCGGTCGCGGACTTCCGCCTCCAGCCGGTCGAGCGCCCCCGGATCCCGGGCCGCCGAGCACCGCTTGTAGAGCCACATCCGCCGCCGTTCGTCACCGAGCCAGGATTCGGGGATCCGCAGTTGGAAGCGCAGTTGCATGGCGCAGCGTCGCCGGGTCGTCTCGCCGCGAGCCTCGGCCACCGCCTCTTCGAGCAAACGGTAGTAGAGATCGAACCCCACCGCTTCGAGGTGTCCGTGCTGGGCCGCCCCGAGGAGGTTGCCGGCGCCGCGGAGCTCCATGTCGAGCGCCGCCACCCGGAACCCGCGCCGAGTTCGCTGAACTCCCGAAGCGCCGCGAGTCGCGGCCGGGCGCTCTCCGAGAGCGCCGCGCCGGTCGGCGTGAGCAGGTAGGCGTACGCGCGCCTCGAGGAGCGCCCGACGCGTCCCCGGATCTGGTAGAGCTGCGCCAGCCCGAAGGTGTCGGCGCGGTTCACGATCAGGGTGTTCACGCGGGGGAGATCGAGGCCGTTTTCGATGATGGTCGTGGAGAGCAGGATGTCGGCCTCGCGCTCCTGGAAGCGGAGCAGCGCCCGCTCCAGCGCGGTCTCGCGCATCTGGCCGTGCGCGGTGAGGACGCGCGCCTCCGGCACGATCCGGCTGAGCAGCTTCTCCATCGCCGGAAGCGATTCGATCCGGTTGTGGACGAAGTACACCTGCCCCTCGCGGTCCAGTTCGTGCCGGACGGCCTCCGCGATCCGGTTCGGGTCGAAAGAGAGCACGTGCGTCTGGATCGCCATCCGGTCCCGGGGCGGGGTCTCGATCACCGACATGTCCCGGATCCCCGACAGCGACATGTTCAGCGTGCGGGGGATCGGGGTGGCGGTCATCGCCAGGTGATCCACGTGAAGCGCCATCCGCTTCAGTTTCTCCTTCGCGGTGACGCCGAACCGCTGTTCCTCGTCCACGATCAGCAGGCCGAGGTCGCGAAACGCCACATCCTTCGAGAGGAGCCGGTGGGTCCCGATCACGATGTCCACGGCGCCGTCGGCGAGCCCGCCGACCACCTGACGGGCCTGTTTCGGCGTCCGGAAACGGGACAGCAGCTCCACCCGGACCGGGAAGTCGCGGAAGCGCGCCTCGAACAGCCGGTAGTGCTGCGCGGCGAGAACCGTGGTGGGCGCCAGCACCGCGACCTGTTTGCCGTCCATCGCGGCCTTGAACGCGGCCCGGAGCGCCACTTCGGTCTTTCCGAAGCCGACATCTCCGGCGAGCAGGCGATCCATCGGAGTCGCCGCCTCCATGTCGGCGAAGATCTCCCGGATCGCGCGGACCTGGTCCTCGGTTTCGGTCCATTCGAAGCCGTCCTCGAAGTCCTCCATGCCCGGAGTCACGCTCGGGAACGCGTGCCCGGCCGTGCGGCGCCGACCGGCGTAGAGCCGGATCAGTTCGTCGGCGATGTCGCGCATCGCCTTCGAGACCCGTTTCTTGCGGCGCGCCCAGCTCGTTCCTCCCAGACGATCCAGCGCCGGGGGGCCGGTCGAGGCGGCGGCCGAATACTTCTCGAGCAGGTCCAGCCGCTCTACCGGCAGGAGGAGGGTCCCGCCTCCCCGGTACCGGATCTCGACAAACTCGGGCGCGTCCCGGCCGTCGCCGACCCGCTTCATCCCGATGAACCGCCCCACTCCGTGGTCGGTGTGCACGACCGGATCGCCGGGCTTCAGGTCGCGGAAATCGGACAGGAACGTGCGCGATCCGGCGCTTCGCCGGGGCGCGCGTGGTGGCGCGGCCACCATCTCGGTTCCGCTGACGACCTCGAACCCCAGCCCGGGCATCTCGAAGCCGGCGCTGAACCTCGCGGCGTGCACAAACACCCGGGACGACGCCTGCTCCGGAGGGGCTGACGCCGCCTCCGGCTCACCCGGCCGCAGCACCCGCGCGCCAGCCTCGGCGGCCCGGGCGCCAAACCGCATCGCGGCGCCGTCTCCCGGAACGAACACATGGACGGCGCGACGCGGATCGCCGGCGGCGACCAGCGAATCGAGGAACTCCCGGATCCGGCCGCGGAAGGAACCCAGCGGGCGCGACGGGAGGTCGTTCCCCTCGCCCCGGGCCTCGAGCTCGAACAGCCCCACCGGGCCGTCCTCCCCGGGCGCGGCTGTCCAGCGCTTCCTGAGTTCTTCGGGATCCACCGCCAGGGCCTCGGGCGACGCGCACTCCGCCAGCCGGCCGCCGCGAGAGGCGGCCCGGCCGCCCCAGATGCGCCGGGTCTCGGCGTCGGCCGCCTCGAAGAACGCTTCCGGTTCTTCGATGAGGATGTCGGCTCGCTCGAGATAGTCGGCGAACGCGCTCTCGAAGCCGGGGGTTCCCGGAAGCCGGAATGCGGGATGTGGCTCGAACCCGTCGCTATCGCCCACCCACTCCCAGGCTGGCGGCGCGAGCACGGCGACCCCTGCTTCCAGCTCGCGGATGCTGCGCTGCGTCTCGACCTCGAACTCCCGAAGCGACTCGACGCCGTCGAAACCGAACTCGATCCGCAGCGGCAGCGACCGGTCCACCGGGAACACATCCACGATGCCGCCGCGTCGGGCGAAGTCCCCGGGTCCGCTCACCGGGTCCTCGTAGCGGTAACCCGCGCGGGCCAGCGCTTCTCCGAGCGCCGAGGGAGACCGGCCCGGTCCCACCCGCAGGGCGACGGCCGCCTCGCGGATGCGGTTGGGCGCCGCGGTGCGCGCCAGCGCTCCGCTCGCCGAGGCGACGACGAACGGCGGCGGACCGTCCGCGGCGACGAGGGAATGGAGCGTGACCGCGCGGAGCGCCAGCGTCTCCGGATGGGGCGCCACTCCGGCGTAAGGGTTGACTCCGGGACCGGGGAGGCGGACCACCCGGTGCGGGGCGTCGAGCGCCGCGAGCAGTGATTCGAGGTCGGCCGCCGCCGGCAGGAGCCGGGCGTCGTCCCCGGTGAGCAGCACGGCGGCGCGCCCGGAGACCCGCGCCCACGCCGCGGCGACCGCCAGACGCGCCGGGCCGGAGAGTCGCCCGACGGCGGTCACACCGCGACCTCTCCGCTCCCGGATGGCCGCGAGCAGCGACTCGAAGCCGGGAGGGTCCGGGCCGGGCGCCCCTGGGGAGCGATGCTCCACAGACGCTCAGGCGGTCGGGCGAACCCGCCGCGCGACCAGGACGGCGGCCTCCGGGGAGGCGGCGCAGGCGGCGCCCGGGAGGCGCCAGTCGGGCTCCGCTCCAGACCAGGTCGCGACCGGTTTCCCCAGGGTCTGGGCCATGGCTGCTTCCGAGCGGGTGCCCGCCTTTCCGGGAAGGGCGATGACGCCGTCCGCCGCCTGCACGACGAGGAAGTTCCGGAAGTGCCCGAGTCCGGTGGGGATCGCGAGCTCGACGTGCGGGTTCGCGGCGCGCCGGTCGGTTCCCGGAAGGATTCCGATCGTGAGGCCGCCGGCCTCGCGCGCGCCCTGGCACGCCGCCTCCATGACGCCGCCGAGGCCGCCGCAGATCAGGTGGGCGCCGGCGCGGGCCACCGCCCGCCCGACGGCGCGCGCGTCGCGCAGCACGCCCGTCGAGGCCTCGGAGCCTCCGATCACCGCGATCTGTGGGGTCGGCGTCGCTCCCGCCTCGCCGGAAACCACTCCCGTCGGCGCACGTTCCGGCATCCCGGCCATCCTAACCATGGCACGCGTGGAGGAACCGCCCTGAAGGCGCCCGGGCCGTCTTCGGAGCGCGGTCGCGGCCCGCCGCCTTCGGCCACGCGGCCCGGGCCTCGACCGGGAGAACCAGACTGCTAACCTGCCGGATTCGGTCATGCCGCGCGCCCGCCCCCCTGTTCGGCGTCCCGCCGGAGTCGCGCGGCGCGCCCGGCTCTCGCTGGATCGGGTCTGGCCCCAGCACGTCGTGCCGGGGGGTCGCGTCGACATCAGCGGGCGCGGTTTCACGGTGGACCAGGCGAGCCGCCTGCGGGTGTTCTTCGGCGAGGAGGAGGGTCACCTCTACCGGGTGTCTTCGAGGAGGCTCGCGGTCCGGGTTCCCGAAGGCGGCGGCGCCGAGGTGCGCATCTGCCTGAACGACCGGGAGACCGAGCCCTACCGGATCGCGGTGGGTCGTCGGGTCGCCGATGAACTCGACATCGTCTCGAATCCGGTCTACGACCCGGAGGGCAACCTCTACTCGACGGTCAGCGGCCGCCGGGGCGAGCGCATCCCTCACCCGGTCTACCGGTTTCGCCACGACATGGATCCCGAGGATCCCCCCGAGTCCATGGGTGACGGCATCGTGAACCCGACGGGGCTGGCGTGGGGTCCGGACGACACGCTTTATGTCTCCTCCCGGGAAGAGGGCTGCGTCTATCGCATGGCGGATGACGGCGGGTTCCACGTTCTGGCCGACGAACTCGGTTGCGCCACCGGAATCGGGTTCTCCCAGACGGGAGAACTCGTGATCGGGGACCGCGACGGGACGCTCTACCGGGTGGACCTGCGGGGCGATGTGGGGGTGTTTTCCCACCTTCGGCCCTCGGTCTCCGCCTACCACCTGGCCTTCGACTCCACGGGATCCCTGTTCGTCTCCGGCCCCACCCTCTCCTCGCGCGACCAGATCGTCGAGTTCAACCCTTCCGGTCAGCCCTGCCGGATCCATTCCGGGTTCGGGCGGCCCCAGGGCATCGCTTTCGACGCGCAGGACACCTGTTTCGTCGCCGAGGGGCTGGCGGGGGACGCCGGGATCTTCCGGTTCACCGACAGCGGCGCCCGGCGCGTGATCAGCGGTCCGCCGCTGGTGGGAGTGGCTCTCCACCTCCCGAGGAAGACGATGGCGGTGGCGACATCCGACGCCATCTACGAATTCGACATCGACGCCGCGCTGAGCGGCGAACGGGACGAGGACGAGGAAGCCGCCGGCGAGTGGGTCGCGGGGCGGTGAGGTTCCCGAGAGGACCCGGGGCGACGGCCGGGACGGCTCTGGTCGCCATCCTCGCTGCGTCTGCGTCGTCGGCGCAGGACCTGCGCGCCCGGGTCGAGGCGTTCGTCGCGGAGAACCAGCGGAGGCTGGTCGGCGAGCTTGTCGAGGCGGTCTCGATTCCCTCGGTCGCCGCCGATGCCCCGAACGTCCGCCGCAAGGCGAACTTCCTCGCTGACGCTTTCCGGAAGCGCGGGTTCGACGCCGAGCTTCTCGAGACCGACGGAAACCCGCTTGTTTTCGCCGAACGGTCCCCTGCGGATCCTGAACGCACGCTGCTGCTCTATTTCCATTACGACGGCCAGCCGGTCGACCCGAGCCGGTGGGAACAGGAGCATCCCTTCCAACCGGTTCTCCGCAACGGGCGCCTCGCCGACGGGGCGGACCTCGTGGAGTTCGAATCGCGCGCGACCTTCGCCCCCGACGACCGGATCTACGCCCGTTCGGTCGCGGACGACACGGCTCCGATTCTGGCGCTGCTCGCGGCGGTCGAGGCGCTCGAGACCGCAGGCATCGAGCTCTCGAGCCGGATCCGGGTCGTCCTCGACGGAGAGGAAGAGGCGGGTTCTCCCAACCTGGTCCCGGCGATCGCGCGCTACCGGGACCGGTTTGCTTCGGACGCCATGCTCATCCTCGACGGCCCGCTCCACCAGAGCGGCCGACCCACGATCAGCTTCGGCGCCCGCGGGATCCTGACGCTGGAGCTCGAGGTTTTTGGTCCCCGGGCGCCGCTTCACAGCGGTCACTTTGGAAACTGGGCGCCGAACCCGGCGGTCCGGCTGGCGCAGCTGATCGCGTCGATGAAGGACGAGGATGGGCGGGTGACGATTCCGGGGTTCTATGACGGAATCGGGTTCACCGCCGAGGAGCGCGCCGCGCTCGACGCCGTGCCCGACGACCTTCCGGCGCTGCGGCGCTCGCTCGGCTTCGCCGCCGCCGACCGGGTCGGCGAGTCGCTCCAGGAGGCGATCCAGTTTCCTTCCCTGAATGTGCGCGGACTGAGCAGCGCCTGGGTGGGGGCCGACGCCCGTACGATCGTTCCGGCGACCGCCACCGCCGCGCTGGACATCCGTCTGGTGGCCGAGACTCCGGCGGATGTCCTGTTCGACAAGGTTCGCGCCTTCATCGAGGGCCAGGGCTGGTTCCTTCTCGACCGTGATCCCACCGACGCCGAACGGGAGGAGCATCCCCGGCTCGCCCGGCTCACCCGGAGCGCCGGGACGAACGCGTTCCGCACCCGCATGGACCACCCGGTCGCCGCCCGGCTCGCCGGGGCGCTCGCCGAGGCCTGGGGCGAACTCCCGGTTCGCAAGCGCACGAGCGGCGGCACGGTGCCCATCGCTCCCTTCGTGGAGGCGCTGGGAGTTCCCGCTCTCATGGTCCCGACCGTGAATCCCGACAACAACCAGCACAGCCCGAACGAGAACCTCCGCCTCGGCCACTTCTTCGACTCCATCGTCACGATCGCCGCCATCCTGACGATGTGAACGTCGTCCCCGAGCTCCGGATTCCCGGGCCGACCCCCCTCCATCCGGAGGTCGCGGAGGCGCTCCGGCGGCCGATGACCTCGTATCGGGGTCCGGAGATGCGGTCCCTCCTCACTCGCGTCACCGAGGGTCTCGGCGCATTCCTCGGCGCCCCTGGCCCGCCGATTCTCCTGACGGCCTCGGGGACCGGGGCGATGGAGGCCACGCTCGCCAACCTGCTGTCGCCCGGAGACCGCGCGCTCGGTCTCGGCGGCGGGGTCTTCGCCGAGCGCTATCTCCAGGTCGCGGCCGCTCTCGGTCTCGACGCCGCCACGCTGGACACCGCCTGGGGCTCGCCCGCCGACCCCGACGCCCTCGCCCGCGCGCTGAAGAAGCGCCCCGATACCCGGGCCGTTCTGCTGACGCACTCCGAGACCTCGACCGGCGTCCTCCACCCGCTCGCCGATCTGATCCGCGCCGCCCGCGGCGCGAACGATCCGCTGGTGCTGGTGGACGCGGTCTCCAGCCTGGGCGCGACGCCGGTCGAAATCGCCGCGTGTGACGCGGTCTTCACCGGCTCCCAGAAAGCGTGGGGGCTCCCCCCGGGGATGGCCTTTGTCTGGACCTCCGCGCGCGCCGAAGCCGCGGAGCGCGAAGCCCGGCTTCCGCGCTTCTACTGGGACTTCGGGCGTTACCGCGAGGCGCAGGGGCGGGGTTCGTTCCCGTTCACTCCCGCGCTCCCGGTCCTGTTCGCGATGGAGGCCGGGATCCGGCTCTTCCTCGAGGAGGGCCGTGACGGGGTGTTCGCGCGCCACGCGGCCTCGGCGGCCGCCGCCCGCGACGGACTACGGGGCCTCGGGCTGCGCCTCGTCGCTCCCGACGCGCACGCCTCCCCTACGGTCACCGCCGCGTGGCTCCCGGAAGGGGTCGACTGGCCCGCACTCTCCGGAAGGCTGCGCGACGAGCACGGGCTCGCGCTCGGCGGAGGGCTCGGACGTCTGAGCGGCCGCGTCCTCCGCCTCGGCCACCTCGGCTGGATCCGGCCCGCCGATGTGGAGCGCGCGGTCAGCGCCGTCGGGGACTGCCTGCGGGCGCCCTGACCGCCTCGCTTCCGCCGCCCGCTTCCAGACCGAGGAAACCGGCGATGTCGCTTCGCCTCTCCCGGAACACCTCGTCGGCGTAGCGGTGAAGCGCGGCGCCCGTATCCGAGTCATCGAACCGGATCAGGGCCGGCGATTCGAAGGAGAGATGGAGAAACCGCTCTCCGGCCTCTTCGCCAAGGATGCCCCGAAGCGTCTCCAGCGTGGAAAGGCCCTGGAGGTTGATCTGGAGCTCGAGTAGCCGTTCGACCCGCCAGCGGGTCGCGAGCCCCCACCCGGTCGCGCGCAGCCAGAGGCGGTGGAGCAGCCCCGGGGGCGCGCCCCCGTAGTAGTTGGCGCTCCGGCCTGAGCCAACCGAGAAGATCCGAATGGATTCGCGTGGCCCACCGCAGAGCGCGTGCGCTTCCGAGAAGGCCACGAGCGCCGGGTTGTAGGCCCAGAATCCGCCGTCGGCCAGGAGCCGCCCTCCGATCCGGCGGGAGGGGTCGAAGTAGGTCGGCGCGGCGCACGCGATCACCACCGCATCCACCAGCCGGGTCGGTTCGTTCCGCCCGTCGGCCCAGGACCGGAACAGCCGGGTCGTCCCGCGCTCGATGTCGGCCGCAGTGATCAGCAGCGGCGCCTTCACCTCATCGAGACCGATGTCCGGCAGCGTCTGCTCGAGCAGCCTGGCGAGCGTCTCGAGGTCGTAGCGGCTGACGAACAGGCCGAGCCGCGACCGGCGGCTCCTCGGGAAGACCTTCGCGCCGTGACGCTCGTAGAAGCGCACAAGCTCTGAAGCGGACATCCCGCTGGCGAGCGCCGCCGCCATGATGGCGCCGGTGCTCGTGCCCGCGAGGAGCCGGAACCGCGAAGTCCAGTCGACGCCCCACGCCTGTTCGATCTGCTCGAGGAGGCGGGCGGCGAACAGCGCCCGGTAGCCGCCGCCCTCGAGCGCAAGAATCAGGAAGGGCCGGTCACCGCCCATCGGCGCCTGGATCACCGAAGCCACTCCCCCTTTCCCGCTTCGCCGATCCTACTCCGCCAACGGGCGGGCGGCGTCGTGATGGCCGGGGCTCGGCTCAGCCGCCCATCTCCCCGCGACGCGGGGTCTGACGCAGGGTCCAACAGCCCGTTGACAAAGTCCCGCGGCGTTCGAGCGGCGATGGCCCCCACCGGGAGGACTGGCCCCGCCCGAACCACGCCCCTTCGGGGCGCTCATCGTTGCGTTTCGCTCGGAATATTCCCGATATTCCTCCCTCACGCGCCTTGTCGGCCGGGCGCCTCACCGCTCTCGGCGCTGCACGCGACTTTATCGACGGACTGCTAGGGAAGCTCGCCGTCGAGCTCCAGATAGACCCGGCGGAGCGCCGTCTCCCGCTGGCTGTCCCGCAGCGACCACGTCTCGAGGTCCCCGAAGTCCGCCTGCGCGACCGCCTCGTCGGCGGAGAGGCCCAGCTCGTGGAGCCGGGTCGCTTCGGCGATCACGATCTCGAGCGCCCGGATCGCCTCGTCCAGTTCCTCGCGCAGTCGTTCCGGGCTGTCCACGAAGCCGTGTCCGGGAACCGGGATGTCCGCGCCCAGCTCCTTCGCGCGGCGCAGCATCGCGACCCACTCGGTGGGATACGCCGACCGCATCGCGGGAAACACCCGGTGGAGGTACGCCTCGCTCAGGAACAGCACCCCTTCCTCGGGCAGATGGACGACCAGGTCGCCGCCAGTGTGGGCGCGACCCAGGAAGAGGACTTCGATCTGACGGCCCCCCATCTCGAAGCCCATCTGCTCTTCAACGAGTGTCCCAGGCATTGGGAGATCGGGGATCCGCTCCGTCATCCCCTGCATGGCGGCGAGCGACGTCGGATGTACCAGGTACTCCACGCCCTCCGGGAAAGCGCTGTTCCCGGCGGTGTGGTCGCCGTGGTCGGAGCAGACCACCACGGTCGTGATCGGCTGGTCGGTGACTTCGCCGATCTTCTCCACCATGAGGGCGGTCTCCTCGACGTTGCCCTGCCCGTCGGCGACGAGCACGCCTTCGTCGGTGACGACGAACAGGCTCACCGTGGTGAACAGTTCCTCCCCCGCGGCGCGAAGCTGCTCGTAGGAGTAGACGCCGGGGGCGAGTTCCTGGATGCGGGGGAAGTCCGTCTCGGCGAGTCCGCGCTGGAAGGGGTCCGCGGTGCGGACCGGCCCGGCCTCTTCGGCGGGAGCGGCCACATCCGGCTCCGGCGCGCCCCCGCCGCAGGCGGCGAAGAGGCCGGCGCCCGCGGCCAGCCAGAAGCGTTGACTCCATGTTCCCGCCATCGTCATCGGCGTCCTCCCGTGGGCCGCTCTGCGGCCTCGGGGCGGATCGTATTCGCCCCGTGCGCCGCGACGCGCGTACGATGGTGCGTTCCCCCGCCTCCTTCCGCAAGGGAGATCCCACGATGCGCACCCGCCTTGCCCTTCTTGCCGCCGCGCTGGCGTTCTTCGCCTCGGCCGGTTTCGCCCAGGAGGGCTACCAGACCCCTCCGGCGGAGCTCGCCCGCATCGCCGATGCGTCGCCCACGCCCGCGATTTCGGTGTCTCCGGGCGCTGACCTCGCGGCGCTGTTCCACCGGGCGAGCACGGTTCCGCTGGCGGAGCTGTCGCGCGAGGAGCTGCGGATCGCCGGACTCAGGATCGACCCGGCCCGCAACGCCCAGAGTCGCCGCCGCTTCTTCCACGGGATCGAGCTGGTGCGGATGGACGGAGCCGAGGGTCCCGCGGTGACCGGGCTTCCGGAAGAGCTCCAGGGAGATCACGCCCGCTGGTCCCCCGACGGCGCCCGTCTCGCGTTCACGCACACCGACGGTTTCGGCGTGGAGCTGTGGATCCTCGAAGCGGCGACCGGGGCGGCCTCGCGGCTGGCCTCGGGGGTCAACGCGATCTTCCGGAACTCGCCGTTCGAGTGGCTCTCGGACAGCGAGACGCTGGCGGTCCGGGTCGTGGATACCGGGCGCGGAACCCCGCCGAGGGCCCCGACCGTGCCCGAGACCCCGGTGATCCAGGAATCCACCGGACGGGTCTCCCCGGCGCGCACCTACCAGGACCTCCTCACGAGCCCGCATGACAACGCGCTGTTCCGGCACTACGGGCAGACCCGGGCGCTGCTCATCACCTTGGCGAACGAGCGCACCGAGATCGCCGGTCCCGGGATCATCCAGCGGTTCGAACCCTCGCCGGACGGCATGTTCTTCCTGATCTCCGAGGTCCGGGAGCCGTTCTCCTGGCTCGTGCCTTACACGCGGTTCCCGCACCGCATCGAGGTTCGGGACCGGCAGGGCGCCGTGGTCCGCCAGATCGCGGATCTTCCGCTACAGGAGCAGGTCCCCATCCACCGCGACTCCGCCCCCTCCGGCGCCCGGTCCGTCGCCTGGCGCGGGGACATGGACGCATCGGTCGTGTGGACCGAGGCGCGTGACGGCGGGGATCCCGCCACCGAGACGCAGACCCGGGACGAGCTCCTCCAGCTCGCCGCTCCGTTCGAGGGGGATCCCGAGTCGCTGCTCCAGGTCCCGTTGCGATTGAACGCCGCCATCTTCGGCGGCGGCCGGGGCGTGGCGATCACCCGCTGGTGGACCGACCGCTCCGAGCAGATCTGGCGGATCCCGGCGGCCGGCGAAGCGACCCTCGCCTTCGACACCTCCTACGAGGATCGATATGCGGCGCCGGGGATGCCGATGATCTCCCGCAACGAGCGGGGCGCGCGGGTGATGCTCACCTCGTCGGACGGCTCGAAGGCCTACCTCACTGCAGAGGGCGCGTCGCCGGAGGGCAACCGGCCGTTCGTGGATGAGTGGGATCTGGAGACCGGCGAGACCCGTCGGCTGTTCCGGTCGGAGGCAGATTCCTACGAGACGCCGCTCGCGCTTCTGGACCCGGACGCCGGCGTGCTGCTGACCCGGAAGGAGACCCGTGAGGTCCCGCCGAACTACTTCGTGCGCGATCTCTCCGGTGGAGAGGCGGTCGCCCTCACCGACCTCCCGCACCCCTATCCGGACCTTCAGGGCGCCGGGCGCGAGCTCATCCGCTACGCCCGCGCGGACGGCGTTCAACTGACTGCGCTGCTCCACACTCCTCCGGGATACGACCAGGCCACCGACGGCCGGTTGCCGCTGCTCGTCTGGGCCTATCCCCGCGAGTACAAGAGCGCCGCCGCCGCCGCCCAGGTCCGCGACTCGCCGCAGCGGTTCAGCTTCGTGAGCTGGGGTTCGGCGCTCTACTGGCTGACCCAGGGGTTCGCGGTCATGGAGAACGCGACCATGCCGATCATCGGCGAAGGCGATGCGGAGCCGAACGACAGCTACGTCGAGCAGCTCGTCTCCAGCGCCCAGGCGGCGGTGGACGAGGCGGTGCGGCGCGGCGTCGCGGATCCCGACCGGACCGCCATCGCCGGCCACTCCTACGGAGCCTTCATGACCGCCAACCTGCTCGCCCACTCGGACATCTTCCGGGCCGGGATCGCGCGGAGCGGCGCCTTCAACCGCAGCCTGACGCCCTTCGGGTTCCAGAGCGAGCAGCGCACGTTCTGGCAAGCGCCGGAGATCTACTTCCGGATGTCGCCGTTCATGCACGCGCACCAGGTGAACGAGCCGATCCTGCTGATCCACGGGGCCGCCGACAACAACTCGGGGACCTTCCCGGTCCAGAGCCAGCGATTCTTCCATGCGCTGAAGGGTCACGGCGCGGTTGCGCGGCTCGTCATGTTCCCCCACGAGAGCCACGGCTATGCCGCCCGCGAGTCGGTGATGCACACCCTCTGGGAGCAGAACGAGTGGCTCGAGCGCTACGTGAAGAACGCCGCGCCCCGCGGCGAGACGACCGACAGCCAGCAGTCCGGCGGTTCACGGTAAGTCACCGGCCGTTCTTCCTCCGTTCCTGCGACTCGGATAGGTTCTCCGGCATGAACCCGAACCGCCGCGACTTCCTTCGGACCTCGGCCGGCGCCGGCCTGGCGCTTCCCTTCGTTCGCTCCGCGCCCGTGCTGGGCCAGCCGCAGGTCTTCGCCCACGGCGTGGCGAGCGGCGACCCGCAGCGGTCCCAGGTGCTGCTGTGGACCCGCGTCTCCGGCGCCGGCGGAGACACCGTTTCGGTCGGCTGGCAGGTCGCGCTGGACGAGGACTTCCGTGAAGTCGTCGCCGAAGGGACGACCCGGACCGGGCCGGAGCGCGACCACACGGTCAAGGCGCTCGCGACCGGGCTTCGGCCGGGGACGACCTACCGCTACCGCTTCGAGGCGCTCGGGGAGCGCTCGCCGGTGGGCCGGACGAAGACGCTGGCGCGGGATCCGAACCGCGTGCGGCTGGCCTTCGTCTCCTGCTCGAACCTGCCGTTCGGCTACTTCAACGTGTATCGGCGCATCGCCGAACGCGACGACCTCGACGCAGTGCTCCACCTCGGGGATTACCTCTACGAGTATGCGAACAGCGGCTATGGCGACGGGACGCGCTTCACGCCGTCGCGGGCGTCGTTCCCCGACAAGGAGATCACCGTCCTCGCCGACTACCGCGCCCGCCACGCCCAGTACAAGTCGGACCCGGATCTCCAGGAGGTCCACCGGCTCCATCCGTTCATCACTGTCTGGGACGACCACGAAATCACGAACAACGCCTGGACCGACGGGGCGCAGAACCACCAGGTGGAAGACGAGGAGGGCGACTGGTTCGTGCGCCGCGAGGCGGCGGTGCGCGCCTACTTCGAGTGGATGCCGATCCGCGAGCCGGAGCCCTGGCCCAGCCAGCGGACCTGGCGGAGCTTCCGGTTCGGGCGGCTGCTCGACCTCATCATGCTCGACACGCGCCTCCTCGGGCGGTCGCGGCAGGCGGAGTGGGGAGATCTCGAAGGGATGCGCCACCCGGGCCGAACGCTGCTCGGGCCCCGGCAGGAGGCCTGGCTCTACGACGAACTGCTGGCCGCCAAGTCGGTCCGCTGGCGGGTGCTCGGCCAGCAGGTCATGATGGGTCCGGCGCTCGACGCCGACCGGAACCCCGAAAACCCGGACCAGTGGGACGGCTACCAGGCGAGCCGCAACCGGCTGTTCGACTTCCTCGAGCGCGAGCGGCTCGGGAACCTCGTCGTGCTGACCGGGGACGTCCACCAGTCGTGGGGGATGGACCTTCCCCGCGACCCGTTCTCCGGCTACGACGCGGACACCGGCGCCGGGTCCTACGGCGTCGACTTCGTGACCACCGCGGTGTCCTCACCGAGTTCGATCATGCGGCGGCTGGGGACCGAGGAGGCGGTCGCCGCGGAGGTTCGGGCGATCCTGGGGAACAACCCGCACGCGAAGTTCGGGGAGGCCTTCCACCGGGGGTACTGCCTGCTCGATCTGCAGCCGGACCGCGTTCGCAACGACTGGTTCTTCGTGCCGACCATCGAAGAGCGCACCGGCCAGGAGCGCTGGGCCGCCGGGATCCTCGTCGGAGACGGGACCCAGCACGGCGTCCGCGCCGAGGCCGCCCCGGCGGACTGATCGGGGCGCGCCAACGCCCCTGCGGGAGGGAGGGGAACCCCGGCGACCGCGTCAGTCGTTCGGGTCGGGGTCGCGGACCGTCGGGTACTCGATGCCGAGTTGCTCGAGGTAGGTGTCGTAGCGGTCCGGGTCGTAGTAGTAGGGGCGCAGCGCCTCGCGGAACGCGCCCATCCGCTCCCGGTTCAGGTGGATCGCCGGGTCGTCGTTCGGTCCGAGGAGCGACGTGTAGGTGTGCTCCGCGGTCTGCTCGACGAAGTACTCCTTCGCCGCCGCGACGATCGTCGGGTCGAGGAAGAGGTCCATGAGCGTCATCGCGATGACGCGCGCGCCGGCGACGACTCCCTTGTGCGCGATCGGGGTCGCCATCGCGACCGCGTTGGCCCAGTGGTGTCCGGGGCCGCCAGGGATGTTCGACGGGTAGCGCAGGGTGACGGTCGGGACCTTCCACGAGATGTCCCCGATGTCGTCGGAGAAGCCTCCCAGCCGGGGCTCCGGCGCCGGCCCGCCCATCTGCCCGAGCTCCATGGCGAGGCCGTTCTCGGCGACTCCGAGCTCCCGCTGCAGCCCCCGGGCGAGCGTCTGGTCGGCCTCGCTCCATTCGGGGAGACCCACCCGCTCGATGTTCGCCCACACGGTTTCCGCGACCGGTTTGTTGAAGTGCCGTGGGTAGGCGTGGCCCAGGATGCGCCAGGAGACCTCGGTCGAGGTCATCATCGCCGCCGCCGTGGCCATCGTGTTGCCGAGCTCGTAGAGCTCCTGCATGTGCGGCTGGTCGATCTCCCGGAAGTAGTACCAGACCGACGCCTGGGAGGGCACCACGTTCGGCTGGTCCCCGCCGTTCGAGATCACGTAGTGCGAGCGGTGCGGCAGGCGCAGGTGTTCGCGCTTGTAGTTCCACCCGGTGTTCATGATCTCCACCGCGTCGAGCGCGCTGCGCCCGCGCCACGGCGCCCCCGCCGAATGCGCCGACTCCCCCTCGAAGGTGTATTCGACGGACACCAGGCCGCTGCCGCGACCCGGCCCCCAGCTCACGCCGAAGTCGGAGGCCACGTGGGTGAAGATGTTGATGTCGATGTCATCGAAGTAGCCGGCCCGGACGAACCACGCCTTCGTGGCGAGGAGTTCCTCGGCCACGCCGGGCCAGATCACGATCGTCCCTTGGATGCCTTCTCTCTCCATGACCTCCTTGGCCGCCAGCGCCCCCACGATGATCACCGCCTGCCCCGAGTTGTGCCCCTCGCCGTGGCCCGGAGCGCCCTCGACCAGCGGGTCGAAGTAGGCGACGCCCGGCTTCTGGGACGCCTTCGGGATGCCGTCGACATCGCTGCCGAGCGCGATGACCGGTGATCCGGAGCCCCAGCGCGCCATCCACGCCGTCGGGATCCCGGCGATGCCTTCTTCGACCTCGAACCCGTTCTCCCGGAGCAGGTCGCCCAGGTAGCGGGCGGTCTCGAACTCCTGGAACCCGAGTTCGCCGAAGCTGAACAGCGAGTCCACGATCACCTGAGCGAGCTTGGCCCGCTCGGCGGCGCCCTGGTCCACGACCGGGCGCAGCGTCTCGAGGTTCTGTCCGGCGGCCGGGATGGCTACGAGCGCCATCGCCAGCGCGGCGACGGTCTTCGCAAGGGCGTGTGGCATGCTGATTCTCCGGGAAGGGCGCGGCCTGGGCGTCAGCTCAGGGCGGCGCCAAATCGGTGGGCGAGGTCGTCGGCGTTCGCGCGGTTCCAGGTCTCGTTGACGCCGAGGAGGAACGCCCCGCCGGCGCGGGGCGCCCCGAGGTCCACGGCCTGGTCGGCAAGGCGCGCGCGGAACGCTTCGGGATCGGACGCTCCCACGCGCAGGCGGAACAGGTTCGTCCCGCTCGGGATCCGTTCGACTTCGAAAGCGCCCTCGCCGGTCAGCCGCTCGATGAATCCTTCGGACACGGCGACCGCCTTCGCGAACCGTTCCGTGAAGCCGGGCAGATGGTGGAGCGCGACCGCCGCGAAGGGCCAGGCGGCCGGGAGCCCGCCACCGAACATCCGGCGGGTGTGGAACATCCCGTCGAGAAGGGATCGGGGTCCCGCGAGAACCGCGCCCGAAGCGGCGTTGAAGTACTTGTAGAGCGACACGTAGACGGTGTCGAAGGGACGGGCGAGCTCGGCGACATCGACTCCGGTGCAGGCGCTCTCGAGGAACATGCGCGCGCCGTCGAGGTGGAGGCGGATGCCCTCGCGGCGGGCGTAGGCCGTGATCCGCTCGATCTCCGCCGGGTCGAAGATCTCTCCCGACCGCCGCCGCACCGGCGACTCGATGGAGATCACCCGCACTGGGCGCGCGACGCGTCCTCCGGCGGTCCGCTCCACGACCTCCCGGACCTGTTCCAGCGTGAACGTGGCCGCTCCGGGAGCGAGCGGGATCAGCGGGATCGAGCTGAGCGTCTGGACGCAGTCGCCGGAGTCGTTGTAGAGGTGCGCCTCGGCCTGCACGATGGCGCGCCCTCCGCCGTGACCGGCGAGCGCGCGGACGGCGAGCTGGTTGGCCAGCGTCCCGGTCGGAAAGAAGACCGCCCGCTCCTTGCCGAGGAGCGCGGCGAACCCCTCTTCCAGTTCCTCGACGGTCCCGCCGTTCGAGTAGTTATCGCGCGAAATCCGTCCCTCGTCCGCGAGGCGAGTGAGCAGTCGTCCCTGCTCGGCCGGGGTGAGCCCCAGTCCGTCCCCGGTCATCCGCACCCGGACCGAGTCGGTGGCGGGGACGTAGGGAGCGTTCCCGCCCCACGCCAGCGCCGGCGCTGCGAGGCCGGCCCCGAGGCCCACCGGTCCCGTCCGAAAGAACTGTCGCCTTGAGATCCCGTGCATCGCGTCCTCCCGGTGAGACTCTACCGGCCGCGGAGGCCGGGGTGTTCCGGCTGGGGATCCGTCAGCTTGGCGTTCGACGGGGGGAGGGCCCGCGAAGCCCTCGGGGGCGGATGCTTGACGTTTGAGGTCAGGAGGTGCCCAAATCGCACAGTCGCTGGATTCAGGCTACGCGGACGTGCCAATATACGACATGAACTGCTTCCAGCGCCCCGTGCGCGGGCGCTGGTCCCCCGCTAACCGCGAAAGGAGTCGCACAATGGCCATCAGGGAAATCACGATCGACGGCGTTGGTCCGGCGTTCGAGGTGGACACCGAAGAGGAATTCGCGGCGGTCCTTGACACCGGCGCGCCTGTCGCCGCCCCCCGCGAGGTCATTGACGCCTTCGGTATCCCCGATCCGTCCGTAAGCCCGTTCCGCACCGCCGAGGAAGACATCTGGGAGAGCGAGAACGCCGCCGGGGCAGGCGAGAGGGAGACCTGACCCAGGGGCCCGGGCCCTTCCGGCGCCACGAGAAAACCACATGGCAGTCGCCAGGACCAACATTTCCGGCCGGGATCGCGTCGCTGACTGCGGCGAGCAACTCCCTGTCAGGATCCTCAGACAGGTCGAGTCGGGCGAACCGCCATGGCGGCCCGGAGATCAGGCGAGCAACTCGTCCGCCGACGCCCGTTCACCGGCCACCGCCGCACCGGCGGCGCGCCAGCCAGCGTAATGACGACGGCTGGCGAACTCGGCCGTCGACTGAAGCAGGCTCGCGAGGCGAGCCGTCTTCGACAGGAGGATGTGGCGGGTCGACTGGGCATCCCGCGATCCTCGGTGGCCCGGATCGAGTCCGGGAAGCGGTCCGTCTCCGGCCTCGAGCTGGAACGGATGGCGCACCTCTACGGACGCGACATGCGGGACTTCTTCGCGGAGACGTTCTCCGGCGAAGACACTGTGGCGGGATTCTTGTGCCGGGCGCTCCCGGACGGGCTGGCGAGTGACGATCCACCGAGCCGGGGCCCCCCGGACGGTCTGGCGCGTTATGCGCCACCGAGCCCGGCGCTCCCGGACGGGCTGGCGAGTGACGATCCACCGAGCCCGACGTTCGCGGACGGGCTGGCGCGTGACGATCCACTGCGCCCGGCGCTCCGGGACGGTCAGGCGCTCGTCCAGGCCATCGCGGACATCGAGGAGGCCCTCGGTCTGGACCGCGACGCTGCGTCGGGTGTCCGCTATCCGAGGCCCCGCCCGAAGACGGAACGGGAGGCGGTGTGGCAGGGAGAGTCCGTCGCTCACGAGGAGCGCAAGCGACTGGCGCTCGGAGAAAACCCCTTGCCGGACCTTGTGGAGCTGCTCGGGGCCCAAGGAGTGCTGGTGGTCGCCCGCGAGCTCCCGATGGACCTTTCCCGGCTGACCCTCGACCTTCCTCCGGTGATCCTTGTCAACAGCGACCAGTCTCCGACCGGGATGCGCTTCGTCTGTGCTCTCGAGTACGCCCATGTCCTGCTGGGGTGGGAGGAGCCGGGTGGGCCTGGCTGGAAGGAAGACTACGAGGATCTGACCGAAGTGAGGGCCAACGCCTTCGTCGCCAGTTTCCTGATGCCGCCGGAGGGCGTCGCCAGCTTCATGCGCCGCCTGGCCAAGGGCTGGAACAGCCGGGAAGGGATCGACCCCTACGGGGAGTCTCCGGCGACGGTGACCCGCGCTGAAGGAAGCCCGCCTCCTCGCAGTCAGGAGGTCCAGATCTACGACGTGGCGCTTCTCGCGCACCACTTCGGCGTCAGCCGGACGGCGGCGATCGACCGCCTGCAGAGTCTCGGGATCATCCGAGCGAAGGATCTGGAGCGCCTACTCCAGCGCGAGACCAAAGACGGGAGCAGGGTGGCGGAGGCCCTCGGCCTCGAGCCTGCGAACGGCCCCGCACCGGAGGCGCTCGGGCGGCGGTTCCTCTGCCTCGGGATCGAGGCGCTCCGCCGGGAGAAGATCAGTCGGCGGAAGTTGACGGAACTCGCCGCTCTGCTCGGGACGAGCGACGAGACGCTCGAGAGGATCCTCGTCGCCGTCGGGCTCGAGCGCCCGCCGGTGGACGTGACGCCTTCATCGCCCTGATGCCCGGCGCCAAGCGAGCGGCTTGGGGCTGTCGCTGAGATCCGGGTCGCGCGGTTCGCCACGGCCGCCCCGCCTGGCTCAGAAACTCCGGCCCAGAAAACCCCGGCTCAGAACGTCCGGAGCCAGGTCAGCTTGACCACTCCGGTGCGGCGGGTCCAGCGTTCGATTCGCGGGTCGAGATCGCCGTCGGTCAGGTAGCCGGTGTCCAGGACAACGAAAAGATCGCTGCCGGGGGTGTGGATCCAGTCCACCCGGATGTTCGCCTGGAGCTCGCGGGAGAAGTCGTCCCACTGGATCAGGGCGGCGGCGAAGAGCTTCCGGCTGACTGCGCCCTCGATGTTCAGCCCGACGAGCGTCGCGGTGAAGTCTCCGTTCGCGACAGGCAGCGAGACCTCGCTCCGGTCCACCTGCGCCCCCACGGTGAGGTGCGGTCCGGCATTCAGGCTGAAGCCGCCCCGGAGCGCGTTCCGCTCGCCCCCCCAGAACCCGCCGCCGGACGCCGAGGCGGAGACCGAGAAGACCCGGCTGTCGTTCGTGCGGCCCCCCGCCTCCCACGAGCGGAACTCGTAGTCGCCAGCGGGCAGGAGCCTCCCGCTGATCGCGGCCGGTTCGTAGAGCCGCTCGAAGCGGTCTTCCGCGGTCAGGAACAGCGAGTCGCCCGACTCGAAGGAGAACTGCGCATTCGCATCGAACGTCTCCGACTGGAGTTCACCGCTGGTTCCCCGGATCCGGGAGCCCCCGCCCCAGAGCGAGAACTGGCGCGCCCAGCCGCTCGATTCGAACCGCGGCTGGAACCCGCCCCACAGCGACCAGCGGTCCATGTCGCGCCGCCGGGAGAACCCGAGCGCCGGGTCGAAGTCCTTCCCCACGACCATGCGGCTGAGGCTCATTCCGTAGCGGTCGTTCTGGAGGTCGAGCTCCACCTCGCCGGCGCCGGCGCCCCAGCCGGCGTCCCCTGCTTCCCCCTCAGCCGGGGACTCCTGGAGGCGGGCCCCCCAGATGCGGAGCGCCGAGCTGCTCCAGAAGCGAGCGTTCAGATCCGCGCCGGCGGCCCGCCCCGATGCGCCATTTCCGTGGTCGAGACTGGTGGCGATGACTCCGGCGGTCGCTCGTTCTGTCAGGTTCATCTGGACCCGAGCCACCGAATTCCACGCCGGCGGCGCGTCGTCGGCGCCTCCGGCGGTCCGGAGCGCGAGCGCGCCCACCGAAAAACGCCCCACCTGCCCGGTGAGTCGTCCGCCCCCCTGGATGTCGCTCTCGAGGCCGACCCGGCGACTGAAGAAGACCTCGGTTTCCCCGGGTTTGCCGAACTGGAAGAGCCCGGCGCGCTCGAGGAAGAACTCGCGCTTCTCCGGGTAGAAGAGGTTGAAGCGGGTCAGGTTGATCTGGACGTTGTCGCTCTCGACCTGCGCGAAGTCGGTGTTCCAGGTGAGGTCGAGCGTCAGGTTCGGGGTGATCCCGTACTTCAGGTCGGCCCCGCCGGTCGTCGTCCCGCTGAACGCGGAATCTCCGGAGAACCGCTGCGTTCCGACGAGCCCGTAGGGCCGGATCTCGACGCGGCGGCCACGGCGGATGTTGCGGAGGCCTCGGAGCTCGGCGAACTGCGAGACCTGCGCGATGCCCGAGCGGTAGTCCTGGCCGATGTGCGGCCACAGGACCGTTTCGTTCTTCCGGCGAATCGAGCGCGAGAAGGCGATCCCCATGACGAGCGACTCCTCGTCGGGGAACCGGATCGTGGTGAACGGGATCCTCATTTCGAGGACCCAGCCCTCCGGCGTGAGCCGGGTCTCGGTCGTGAACACCCCGTCCCAGTTCCAGTCCTCGCGGTCGAGCCGCTCGTCGGCGAGCAGCGCGTCATCCTGGGTTCCCAGCGCCCCGACCTCGAAGATGTAGGCGTTGCGCCGGTCGTGGTAGGTGTCGAGCGCGATGATGACCCGGTCGTCCTTGTCGATCCGTCCGCCCCGGTGAAGGATGCTGCGGCGGATCCGGTCGGGCTCCGAGTCGAAGAACTTGAACCCGAAGTAGAGCGCCTGCTCATCAAAGGCGATGCGGACCTCGGTCCGCTCGCTGGCGGGCGCGCCGTCCACCGGATCCCGCTGGCGGAAACCGGTCACCGGTGGGATCCGCTCCCAGAACGGCTCGTCGAGCACGCCGTCCATCCGGGGCGGCGTCTCGATGCGGACAGCCTGGGCGACCGGCCGGTCCGCATCCTGGCCCGCTGCGGTGGCGGCCGCCGCGAAGCTGGCCACAAGCGCAGCCCCGGCGGCCCACCGCCGGAAGGAGCGCGTCGCGCCCGGAACTCGTCGCCGCGTCACCATTGCCGCGCGAAGGGTAGCGGGGGCGGCGCCGGCCTCTTCCTCGATGAATCGTGGCCCCCGGATTGCCTTCCGCGTTTCGAGCCGCGCCCGCCTGCGCGGCGAAAGGAAAACCGACCATGAAGGTCATCCGCCACATCCAACCGACGGGAGCCGATCCCGCTCCGCCGTCCCGCAGCCGCGTCCAGGGGTTCGGGTTCCTGATGGGCCTCATCGTCGCGCTGGCGTCGCTCGGCTGCGCCGGGAGCGAAGACACCGCCGCAGCTCCGACGGCGCCCTCCGATCCGACGGGCCCGTCGGCGCCCACGGACCCCACGGGACCCTTTGGCGTGGACGCCGGCTACGGCCGGCTCGTCCTGCCCGGCCAGTCGGTTCGCCTGCGGGCGACGGTTGCGGGAGGATCGGCTGCGTCCCTCGCGTGGACGCGGCTCGATGACGGCCCGGACGCGCCCATCACCGACGGCGGCGCGCTCGAGCCGACCGTTCTTCTCCCCACCGACCTGTCTTACGTGTTCCGCTTCGAGGTGACCGCGGTCTCGGCGGCCGGGGAGGAGGTGAAGGACACGACGTGGATCGAAAGCCGGCGACCGGGCGCTGCGGACCCGGACGATCTGACGGCGCTTGCGGACTTTTCGGCGCGGACCGGATGGGCGTGCGACCAGGATCCGGTCGCGGCGCCGGAAGTTGAGATCCAGGAGCTGACGGAGACGATCGCGTTCACCTCGAACGGGATTCCGCCTCACGCGACCGGGACGTTCCCCAACCCGGGCAACCCGAACCCGATCGCGGCGGGCCCCCTCGAGACGTGGCGGGTTCCGAGAACCCCGGTCAAAACCGCCGTCGCCACCGAGATGGCGGAGTTTGGCGTGACGCTCGCCGGCATCAAGCTCGACCGCGACACCGGGGAGAGCTACCAGAACCAGCGCCGCTGGAACTACGAGGCGCTGACTCCGGGGATGGCGCTCGAGCTCACCGGGGGCGCGCGTCACTCCTGGCTGGGCAGCGACTGCAACAACGCCCACGTCCAGCCGGGCGGCGCCTACCACTACCACGGGCCGCCGGCGGCCTACGCCCGCGAGCTCGCCGGTGGTGGGGAGTTCGAGGACATGGTCCTGCTCGGCTACGCCGCGGACGGTTTCCCCTTCTACTACCTGTACGGCTACGAGGATCCAATGGATCCAGAGAGCGGGCTCGTGGCGCTCGAAGCGAGCTGGGGCCTGCGCGAAGGGCTGCGCGACAGCGATCCGGGGGGCCCCTACGACGGCAGCTTCCGGGAGGACTGGGTCCACATACCCGGGTCCGGCGATCTGGACGAGTGCGGCGGCCGGTTCGGAGTCACCCCGGAGTTCCCCGAGGGCGCGTACCACTACTACCTGACGCTCGACTATCCCTACGTGCCGCGGTGCGTCTTCGGGACGCCGGACCCCTCGTTCCGTCGCCGCGGCCCGGGTGGCCCGCCTCCGGGATAGGCGCCGACTCGCGAGGCTCGTAGAGTCGCGCCATGGTCATCTACTGTGCGGACATCGGGTCGATCCAAGGCAAGAAATTCGGTTGGGCGAGGCTCTCTCCGACATCCGATGGGCAGGAAGAAAGCAAGGAACAGGGGACGTGCATCGAAGCTCTTGCGGGTCGTGTGGCCGAGGATCTCCGGAAGGGCCGACGCGTGGCGCTCGGCTTCGAGTGCCCGCTGTGGGTGCCCGTGGCCCGCAACTGCGATCCAGACTCTTTGACCAAGGGCCGATGCGGAGACAAGAATCGCCCTTGGTCGGCGGCGGCGGGAGCGACTTCGCTGGCGACGGGACTGACGGAGGTCACCTGGGTCCTGAATCGGGTTCGTGAGTGTCTGGGTAACACATCAACGGAGGTCAAGCCCTTCCTCTGCTGGGAGTGCTTCTGGCAGGAGGAGCGGGGGCTGTTCCTCTGGGAGGCGATGGTGACCGGCAAGGCCAAAGCCACGGAGCAAGTCGGCAAGCTGACTCTGCATCAGCAGGACGCCTGGACGGCCGTCTGTGCTTTCGCCGAGGCTGGACGCGAACTCGCAACCGACGTGCACCCCTCCGAGCGCACGCTTTCGCTCATCGGCGCCGCTCTGCTCTGGTCCGACTGGTCGGAGAATGTGAACCTTCTGCGCGAACCCTGCGTCGTCGTGCGCCCCGAGCGCAAATGCTCGCAAGAGGGCGCGGGCTGAACGACCGCGACCGATCTTTGACATCTTCTTTGGCGCCCTGGCTGACCATCCTGTCGCCGGCGCAAGACGGGTTCTGGGGGCGGCAACGGCGCCCCGTCCCGCGGCCGATACTTTCGGCATGACCTCCCCCAACCACGATCTCCGCTATCCGATAGGGCCGTTTTCGCCGGGAGGCCCGGTCGACCCGGACCGGGTCGCCACCTGGATCGCCGACATCGCGGCGCTGCCAGCCAACCTGCGGCGCACCGTCTCTCCGCTGACCGAAAGTCAGCTCGACACGCCGTACCGACCTGGTGGCTGGACGGTTCGGCAGGTCGTCCACCACCTGGCCGACAGCCACATGAACAGCTTCATCCGGTTCAAGTGGGCCCTGACGGAGGATCGCCCGGTCATCAAGGACTACGACGAGAAAGGCTGGAGCGAGCTGCCGGACGCCTGGGGCCCGATCGAGCCCTCGCTCGACCTTGTCGAGGGCCTTCACGGCCGCTGGGTCAGCCTGCTGAGCAACCTGAGCTGGTCCCGACTGCAGCGGGAGTTCGTGCACCCCGAGTCCGGTCCGTCGATCCTCGCCGCCACCGCGGGGGTCTATTCCTGGCACGGCCGCCATCACCTCGCGCACATCACCCGCCTGATCGAAAGGGAGGGATGGGCGTGAAGTGCGGCGCCGTCCTTGACGCGTTCTCTGGCGCCCAATATGTCGCCGTAACCCTTTGACACCAGATGAGTTGTCGAGAATACGCGCCGTTATCTGACACGATACTTGACACCTTGTTTGGCGCCCTGTCTGACCATCCTGCCGCCGGCGCCAGACGGGGCTCGCACCAGCGCCAGTAGCGCACCGCCGAACGCGTTCGGCGGTAGGATCGGCTCCCCCGCCGGCGCCTCGCGCCGGGATGGAGTGATGTCCATGTCCCCGAAACGATTCCTCGCGTTCCCGCTCCTGCTCCTGGTGGCCGCCGCCGTCGCCTGCGGCCCCGGCGAGCCGCCCGCTGAAGAAGCGCCCGCTCCGGAACCGGAGGCCGCCGAGGAGACCGTTCTCGTCACCTTCGAGACCGCGATGGGGGAGGTCGAGGTCGAGCTCTATCCCGAGCGGGCGCCGCTCTCGGTGGCGCAGTTCCTCCGCTACGTGGACGGGGCGCACTACGACGGCGCCAGCTTCTACCGGGCGACCCGCACCGCCGACGGGCACTCCTTCGACATCGTGCAGGGCGGCCGCAGCCGGATGCCCATGCTCACCGGGGAGGACCCCCCGGGCGAGCCGCCGTTCCCGCCGATCCCCCACGAGACGACGCACCAGACCGGGATGCGGAACGAACGCGGCGTGCTGTCCTACGCCCGCCGGGACCCGGGAACCGCGAACTCGGAGTTCTTCTTCAACCTCGGCGACAGCTCCATCCTGAACACCGATGAGGGCGGCCCGGACCGCGACGGCTTCGGCTACGCCACCTTCGGGCGGGTCGTGAGCGGGATCGAAGTCCTCGACTCGATCCAGGTTCTCCCGACGAACGCCCCGACCGACAACGAAGTCGTGCAGGGGCAGATCCTCGACGAGCCGGTCCGGATCCTCACGATCCGGCGCAGCGGCTGAGTCGCCTCCCGGTGCGGCCGCCCGCCGGATGCCGGCGTGAGCGGTCGCGTCTGGTCGCTCCGCTCATCGTCGCCGGGGCGCTGACCGGCTGCGGCGGTTCGCCGGATGCGGGGGCGCCTCGCGAGGGTCCCGCCACCCGGATCGTCAGCCTCGACTACTGCGCGGACCAGTACGTCCTCGGGCTGGCGGACCGGGACCGGATCGCCGCGCTCTCGCCCGACTCCCGGGCGTCCTTTTCCTATCTGCGGGACGAGGCCGAGGGCCTCCCGCAGGTTCGCCCGGTGGCCGAAGAGGTGCTCGCGCTCGAGCCCGATCTCGTCGTGCGGTCCTACGGCGGCGGGCCGCAGGCCGCGCACTTCTTCCGACGCGCCGGGGTCCCGGTGGCGCAGCTCGGATTCGCGAGCGACTTCGACGGGATCCGGCGCGTCGTGCGCGAGACCGCAGCGGCGCTCGGCGTCCCGGCCAGGGCGGAGACGCTGATCTCGGACATGGACGCCCGGCTCGCCCGGGTGGCGGCGGACCGCAGCCCCGGCCCGGATCCCGAGGCCTTCTACATCACCGCCGGCGGCGCCACCGCCGGCGCGGACACCGTCGTGGACGAGCTGTTCGCCGCCGCCGGTCTCCGGAACTTCCAGACGGCGCCCGGCTACCGGGAGATCCCGCTGGAACGGCTGGCCTACGAACGGCCGGAGCTCATGGCGCCGGCGTTCTACGAAGACGAGGGCGCCCTCGCCATGCCCTGGAGTCCTTCCCGCCATTCGGTGGCGCGGCGGGCCCTCGCGGAGCTTCCCGGGGTCGCGCTCGACGGCGCGTGGATGGCGTGCCGCGGATGGTTCCTGCTCGATGCGGTGGAAGCCCTCGCCGACGGGCGGCGGGCGTTGGGGGAAGCGAACGTCCCGCAGGGCCGGTGACCGGCGTCCCTGGAGAGCGTCCGGGCCGGGTCCTCGTTCCGGTCCTCGCCGCCGCCGCCGTCCTCGCGCTGCTGCTCGCCTGCCTGCTCGGGCCGACAGCGCTTTCGTGGGACCGCGCGTTCTCGGCGCTGCTCGGCGGTGGGTCGCCCGGGGACCGGATCGTGGTCCTGGACATCCGCTTGCCCCGGGCGCTCGCCGCCCTTCTTACCGGCGCGGCGCTCGGGACGAGCGGGGCGGCGCTCCAGGGCCTCTTCCGGAATCCCCTCGCCGAACCCGGCGTGCTGGGCGTCTCGGCGTGCTCCGCGCTCTTCGCCACCGGGAGCCTCTATTTCGGGCTGGCGCCGCTGGGCGGCTACATCCTGCCCGCCGCCGCGATCCTCGGGGCGCTCGCCGCGACCGCCGCCATCGCGTTCGCCGCCTCCCGCACCGGTTCCGCGCTCACCCTGATCCTCGTCGGCGTCGGCATTTCGAGCTTCGCCGGCGCTCTCATGGCGCTCCTCACGAACCTGACCCCGAATCCGTTCTCGCTCGCCGACCTCGTTACGTGGATGCTCGGCTCCGTCGCCAACCGGAGCCTCGATGATCTCGCGCTGGCGGCGCCGTTCCTCGCCGCCGGTCTGGCCCTGCTCTTCGCTTCGGCCCGCGGGCTCTCGGCGCTGACCCTCGGCGAGGAGGCCGCCGTCGGCGCGGGGCTCGATCTGCGTCGCCAGCGGCTCGCGGTGGTCATCGGGGCCGGACTCGCCACCGGCGCGGCGGTGGCGATCGCCGGCGTCATCGGGTTCGTGGGGATCGTGGCGCCCCATCTGGTGCGGCCGCGTGTCGGACACGATCCCGCGCGCAGCCTGCTGCCTTCGGCTCTCCTCGGCGGCCTCGTGCTCGTTCTCGCCGACACCGCCGCAAGGACCGCCCCCACCACGACGGAACTCAGGCTGGGAGTCGTCGCCGCGATCCTCGGCGCGCCGGTCTTCATCTGGATCGTGGCCCGCCGACGGACGGTCCATGTCTGAACTCCGTCTCGAGCGCCTGACCGCGGTCCCTGGCGGCCGGCGCGGCGCGCCCCCGGCGGTCCGCGACGCGACCCTCGGCGTGCGGCCGAAGGAACTGGTGGCGCTCCTCGGTCCGAACGGAGCGGGGAAGACGACGCTCCTTCGCGCCGCCCTCGGCCTGATCCCCCGGGAAGGCGGAAGCGTCCGGCTCGGAGGGGACGACCCCGCCCGCCTGTCTCCCCGCGAGCGGGCGCTCCGGGCAGCCTACCTGCCCCAGCGGCGTCCGCTCGAGTGGCCGAACCGGGTCCGGGACCTCGTCGCCCTCGGCCGGTTCGCCCACGGAGGGGCGCCGGGCCGCCTCGGTTCTGCGGATGCGGCGGCGGTGGAGCGGGCGCTCGACGACTGCGGCCTCCGCGTACTCGCGGACCGCGCCGCCGACACCCTGTCCGGCGGCGAACTGGCCCGGGTCCACTGCGCCCGGGTGTTCGCCGCCGGGACGCCGCTGCTTCTCGCCGACGAGCCCACCGCGGAGCTCGATCCCCTTCATCAGCACCGCGTCCTTGCGCTGATCCGCCGGTTCGTGGACGACGGCGGAGGGGCGTTGATCGTCCTCCACGAAATCAGTCTCGCCGCCCGCTACGCCGACCGCCTGGTCTGGATGCGCGATGGCGAGGTCCTCGCCGACGGGCCTCCGCGCGCCGCGCTCACGTCGGAAGCGGTCGCGGCCTGCTACGGCGTCGAGGCCGATGTGACGTGGCGGAACGGGCGTCCGGTGGTGGATCTGGGAGGCCCGCTCCCGGAGGCTGCGGGCGCCGACGACCCCTCGCCGGACGGTCGCGGACGGGCGCCGGGCGAGGCCCCGACCGCCGGGTAGACTGCCTCCCCGGGATGCCTGACGACGCTCCGTTCGCCGCGTTCGAGGGCGTCACCAAGAGCTACGACGGCCGGACGCTCGTCGTGGACGGGCTCGATCTCGAGGTGCGGCGGGGCGAGTTCCTGACGCTGCTCGGCCCCTCCGGGTCGGGCAAGACGACCTGCCTCATGATGCTCGCGGGGTTCGAGTCCCCCACCTCGGGCGTGATCCGGCTCCGCGGGCGGCCGATCGGGGATGTCCCTCCCAGGGAGCGCGGGATCGGCATGGTGTTCCAGAACTACGCCCTGTTCCCGCACCTGACGGTGGGCCAGAACCTCTCGTTCCCGCTCGAGGTCCGGAACCTCGAGCCCGAAGCGCGGCGCGAGCGGGTCGCCCGGGCGCTGAGCCTCGTCCGGCTCGACGGCTACGAGTCCCGCCGTCCCTCCGAGCTCTCCGGCGGGCAGCAGCAGCGCGTCGCGATCGCCCGCGCGCTGGTGTTCAAGCCCGATCTCGTGCTCATGGACGAGCCGCTCGGCGCGCTGGACCGGCGGCTGCGCGAAGAGCTCCAGTACGAGATCCGCCAGATCCAGCGGGCCCTCGGGGTGACGTTCCTCTACGTGACCCACGACCAGCAGGAGGCGATGGTCCTTTCCGACCGGGTCGCCGTCTTCCAGGACGGCCGCCTCCAGCAGATCGCCTCTCCCGAAGGGCTCTACGAGGAGCCGACCGGCGCCTTCGTGGCCAGGTTCATCGGGGAGAACAACGGGCTGCAGGGACGGATCGAGGCGGTGGACGGGGCGCTTTGCGACGTGCGCGTCGGCGAAGAGCTCGTGCGGGCGCTCCGGGTGGCCGAACTCGGCGTCGGCGACGCCACGACGCTCTCGATCCGCCCCGAACGCGTGCAGCTCGCCCCGAAGTCCGATGTCCCCTCGAACCGGTTCGAGGGCCGGGTGGAGGACCTCACCTTCCTCGGCGACCACATCCGGGTCGTCGTGCGGGTGCTGGGCCGTGACGACTTCATCGTCAAGATCCCGAACACCGTCGGGCACGGCGCGGTGATCCCGGGGGACGTCGTCCGGATCGGCTGGACCCCGACCGACTGCCGCGCGCTCGATGCCGAGCTCCAGGAGGAGACCGCATGAACTTCCGAAGCGTTCGCGGGCTGGCGCTGGCCGCCACTCTGGCCGGCCTGGGCGCCGCCTGCGCCCCCGCCGAGCCGGAAGGGGGCGCCCTCACCGCGGTCTCGTGGGGAGGCTCCTACGCCCGGGCGGTGGACCGCGCCCTCTACCAGCCGTTCGAGGCGGCGACCGGGGTGACGATCGGCCGGGAGGACTACAACGGGGGCCTGGCGCAGATCCGCACCCAGGTCGAGACCGGCAACGTCTCCTGGGACATCGTCTCGCTCGAGGCCTACGACGCGCTCCGGGGCTGCGAGGAGGGCCTCCTCGAATTGCTCCCGACGGATCTGGCCGGCCCGGGACTCGACGGTGCGCCCGCCTCCGAGGACTTTCCGGAAGGAACGATCACCGACTGCGGCGTGGCGCTGATCTTCTATTCGACGCTCTACGCCTACCACCCCGACCGCTTCTCCGGCGAGGCGCCCTCGACGATCGGCGACTTCTTCGACCTGGAGCGCTTCCCCGGCCGCCGGGGGATGCGCCGCACGCCGCAGGTGAACTTCGAGTTCGCGCTGATGGCCGACGGCGTCCCGACCGGGGAGGTCTACGCCGTCCTCGACACCGACGCCGGGATCGAACGCGTCTTCAGCAAGCTGGACACCATCCGCGACGAGGTCGTCTGGTGGGAGGCGGGGGCGCAGCCGCCCCAGATGCTGGCCGACGCCGAGGTCGTCATGACCACCGCCTACAACGGACGGATCTTCAACGCCCAGGCCCTCGAGAACCAGCCGTTCGTGATCGTCTGGGACGGCCAGGTGCTCGACTTCTCGCAGCTCGCGATCCCGGCGGGCGCACCGAACCTCGGGAACGCCCTCGAGTACCTCCGGTTCGTGACCGGGCCCGATGCGATGGCCCGGATCGCCGGCCACATCGCCTACGGACCGGTGCGGCGCTCGGCGGCGCCGCTGGTCTCGACCCACCTCGAGACCGGGATCCCGATGGCCCCGCACCTGCCCACGACGCCGGAGAACATGACGAACACGCTGATCAGCGATGGCGGGTGGTGGAGCGAGAACCTCGAGGAGATGAACGAGCGGTTCAGCGCCTGGCTCGCGAGGTGACCCGGGTGAACGGAGGCGGCGGTCCGCGGCCTCCGCGCTCCGCCCGGCTCCGCGCCGCGGGACTCGTCCTGCCGCTTCTGGCCTTCGTCGGGGTCTCCTTCCTCGCCCCGCTGGGGGCGATGCTCGCCGAGAGCGTGCACCAGCCGCTCGTGGCGGACGCCCTACCCGAAACGCTCGCGCTCCTCGAGGACTGGGACGGTGCCGGCGTCCCGGGCCAGGCGGTTTTCGCCGCCGCCGTCCGGGAGCTGGGCGCCGCGCAGGCGAACCGCACGGTCGCCCGGATCGGGAGCCGGGTGAACCGGATCGAAGGCGGGCTCCGCGGCGTGATCGTGGCCGGCGGCCGCGCCGATCCCGGAGCGGGGTCGGCCCGCGAGGCGCTGGTGAGCGCCGACCCGGCGTGGGACGAGACCACCACCTGGGCGGCGATCCGCGCCGCGGGCGAGCGCTTCACCGCCCGGAACTACCTCCACGCGCTGGATCTGGAGCGCCTCCCGGACGGGTCCATCGTCCGGCAGAGCGAGGAACTCCGGATCTACGTCCCGCTGCTCGTCCGGACCCTGCTGGTGAGCGCGGCGGTGACGCTGCTGTGCCTGCTGCTCGGGTATCCCATCGCCCACCGGATCGCGAACGCGCCGGCGCGGCGGGCCCGCTGGCTGCTCATCCTCGTGCTCGTTCCGTTCTGGACCTCGCTGCTCGTCCGGACCTCGGCGTGGATCGTCCTGCTGCAGACCCACGGCGTCCTGAACGGCCTGCTCGTCGCCCTCGGCGTCGTGGCCGAGGACGGCCGGCTCACGCTGGTCTACAACATGACCGGGACGCTGGTGGCGATGACCCACGTGCTGCTGCCCTTCATGGTCCTGCCGCTCTATTCGGTCATGAAGAACGTGCCCGGAAGCCTCCTGCGCGCCGCCGCGTCGCTCGGGGCGAGCCCGTGGCAGAGCTTCTGGCGCGTCTACTGGCCCCTCACCCTGCCCGGCGTGGCGGCGGGCGGACTGCTCGTGTTCATCCTGGCGATCGGTTACTACATCACCCCGGCGCTGGTGGGTGGGAGCAGCGGCCAGTTGATCTCCAACATGATCGCGTTCCACATGCAGACCTCGCTGAACTGGGGGTTGGCGGCGGCGATCGGAGGCGTGCTGCTGGCGGTCGTCGGGGCGCTCTACGTCGTCTACGACCGGGTGGTGGGCGCCGGCGCGCTGCGCCTCGGATAGGTCGTGCCGCGCCGCCTGTCGCCGGGCCGGATCCTCTATCTGGGGTTCTGCTCGCTGGTGTTCGCGTTCCTGATCGCGCCGGTGCTCGTCATCGTCCCGCTCAGCTTCAACGCCGAGCCCTACCTGACGTTCACCGAGGGCATGCTCCGGCTCGATCCCGAGGCCTACTCGCTGCGCTGGTATCGCGAACTGGCGACCGGCGACCGGTGGAGCGCCGCGCTCGGGAACAGCCTCCTCATCGGGGTGGCGGCGGCCGCCATCGCGACCGTGCTCGGGACGCTCGCCGCCCTCGGACTCTCGAGCCCGGCGATGCCGGCGCGGCGGTTCGTGACCGCGGTGCTGATCTCGCCGATGGTCATCCCGCTGATCCTCGCGGCGGCCGGGATGTTCTTCTTCTACTCGATGCTGGGTCTGACCCAGACCCACCTCGGCCTGATCCTCGCCCACGCCGCCCTCGGGACGCCCTTCGTGGTCGTGACCGTCACCGCCACGCTCTCCGGCTTCGACCGGAACCTCGTCCGGGCGGCCGAGAGCCTGGGCGCTGGTCCGCTCCGCATCTTCCGGCGGGTCCAGCTCCCGCTGATCGCTCCGGGGGTCCTGTCCGGCGCGCTCTTCGCCTTCGCCGCATCGTTCGACGAGGTCGTGGTCGTCCTTTTCCTCGGCGGGCTCGAGCAGCGGACGATCCCGCGTCAGATGTGGTCCGGCATCCGCGAGGAGATCAACCCCACGATCCTCGCGGCCGCGACGATCCTGATCGTGTTCGCGCTCGTCTTCCTGTTCGTCGTCGAGACGCTGAGGAGCCGTCCCGGCCTCAGCGGCTCGCGGCGGTAGGGGGCTGTTCCGGGAGCGGGATCCGCCCGTCGCGCATGACGAGCCGGACCTCGAAGAGGGCGTCGAGCGACTGGGTCGGGTCCCCCTCGACCACGATCAGATCGGCCACGTAGCCCTCGGCGAGCGTCCCGATCTCTTCGCCGAGTCCCAGCGAGGTGGCCGCCATCGAAGTCATTCCGGTGATCACCGCCACCGGGTCCTGCCCCCCCGCCTCGGCCCGGGCGACCGCCTCGCGGGCGTTCTGCCCGTGGGCCCCCGCCACCGCATCGGTGCCGAAGACGATTTTCAGCCCCTCGGTGGCGAGCGCCATCCGGAAGGTCTCCATGGCCCGGACCCGGCCGGACTCCATGGCGGCGAACCCCTCTTCGGTGTAGTTGCCGATCCCGAGGTAGCGGTCCCGGTTCTCGAAGTAGTTCGCGAAGATCAGGTCGGTGTTCGGGTCGTAGAACGTCCCGTTGGCGGCCAGCAGGTCGAGGGTCGCCTGGTCGAGCAGCGCCCCGTGTTCGATCGTGGTGCATCCGGCGCGGGACGCCCGCGACGCGCTCTCCGGGCCGTGGGCGTGGACGAGCGTCCGGAGCCCGAGCTCCGCCGCGGCCCCGCAGGCGGCGTCGAGCGCCTCCTGGGAAAGCGTCGGCCCCCCGCCGACCCGGATGCTCTCGGAGGCGAAGATCTTGATCGCGTCGGCCCCGCGCTCGTGAAGGTCCTTCACCGCGGCGACCAGTTCGTCGGGGCCTCCGGTGTTCGCCGACAACTGCCCCATCGAGGTGATGATCCGGGGTCCCGGGACGACGCCCCGGTTCACCGCGTCCCGGACCGGACCGTCGAGCGCGCTTCCCAGGCTCTGGACCGTGGTGAACCCGGCGGCCAGCATGTTGAGGCCGTTCTCGAGTCCGTGGAGCGCGGTGGTCTCTGGCGAGGCGCCCCGGGCCAGCCTGCCGTCCGGCCCGAAGTGCCACGTCAGGTGGACGTGGGTGTCGATGAGCCCCGGCAGGATCGTCCCGCCGGGGAAGTCGAGACGGCGGCCCGCGGGGGGTAGTTCGGCGCTCGGGACGACTCCCGCGATCCGGCCGTCCCGGACGACGACCCCGTGGCCCTCGAGAACCGCGCCGGTCCCGTCGAGCACCCGGTCGGCGGTGATGACGGTGACCCCGGGGTCCCCGGTCGCCGCCGGCCCCGTTCCGCTCGGGCCGCAGCTCGCGGCGAGGGCCGCGAGCGCCGCGGCGAGCAGTCGCGAGTTCATGGTCGTCAGATGGTTCGTTCGCATGACGCGCATTCCTCCAGGGGGCCGCGCTCCGGGGCGGGCCGCCCCCTCATCACGGCGGACGCCGTCCGCCGTCAGACTTCGGTCGCGAGGCGGGAGGCGGTGCGGAGCGAGAGCGCGGCGAACGTGAGCGTGCCGTTGTTGCATCCCGAGGAGACGATCGTCGGCGCCCCCGCCACCCAGAGGTTCGGGTGGTCGTGCGCCCGTCCCCAGGCGTCCACCACGCTCCGGTCCGGGTCCTCGCCCATCCGGCAGCCCCCGCCGGGGTGGTCGTAGTCCGAGGCGAACGCGATGTCGAGCATCTCGCCACCGCCCGCCCGCAGGATCCCGCGGAACCGCTCCTCGATCTTGGCTTCGGTGTAGCCGCGCAGTTCGGCGGACACCGGGTCGTCCACGAAGTCGATCCGGGGCAGGGGGTCGCCCCACGGGTTCGTCCTGCCGGGCTCGAGCGTCAGGGCGCTCTCCGCCGCCGGGATCACGTCGTAGTAGCCGCGCATCCGCAGCGCGCCGGTTTCGATCCGGGAACGCCAGTCGTCCATGACGGCGCCGCCGAGGAGCAGGTTCCCGGCGTCGTCCCGGAGGCGGGCCTGCTTGCCGAAGTCGGACTCCCAGATGCGGAGGTCATGGCGGATGTACTTCCCGTCGGGCTGGGCCTCGGAATCGGCGTGCTGGAAGCGCTTCGAGAGAAGGCTGTCCTGCCGGTACACCCCGGGGTAGAGCCGCATCGGCACGGAGACGAAGGCGTTCACCCACCGGTGCCCGGTGATGTACTGCCCCACGGTCCCCGAGCGGTTCGCGATCCCGTTCGGGAAGCGGCCTCCCGCGCTCAGCAGCAGGAGGTGAGCGGACCAGGCGTAGCCGGCGGCCAGCACGAACTGGCGGCCCCGGATGCGGACCGGCTGGTCGGGAGCGTCCCGATGGATCGCCTGCGCCTCCTCGATGTCGTCCGACCCGTCGCGCGGGACGAGCCGCTGGACCAGCGTCCGGTCGTGGAGGGTGATGCGTCCTTCGTCGAGCAGCCGGCGGAAGGTGAAGTCCGGGCTGTACTTCGCCCCCGTGGGGCAGATGGAGCAGGTGTCGCACCGCACGCACTGCCCGCGTCCCCGGTAGGGCCGCGAGAGCTTCGCGACCGGGTTCCGCCAGTAGGGGATGCCGGACCTTTCCGCCCACTCGTGCGCCTTCTGCAGGTTGTAGGAGACCGGCAGCGGATCGAGCGGATAGGGCGTCGAGCGGGGGTCGTACTCCTCGGGCCCCGCCTCGCCCGCCACCCCGAGCCGTTCTTCGGCTTCCCCGTAGAACGGGTCGAGGTCCTCGTAGGAGATGGGCCAGTCGCGCCCGACCCCCATCAGGCTCCTGAGCTTGAAGTCCTCCGGCGAATAGCGCGGCGTCGTGCCGCCCCAATGCATCGCCAGCCCGCCCACGCACATCGCGCGGGACTGGACATTCACGCACTTCTGTCCCCGGATGTAGTCGCCCGCGTACGGGTTTTCGCCGTAGTCGAGGAACCGGCGGCGGGTGTTGTAGCGGTCCTCGAAGTCGAAGATGCGGTTCCCGGCCTCGATCACCGCGATCGAGGCGCCGGTGTCCTCGGCGAGGCGCTCGGCCACCATCGCCGCGCTGATCCCGGCGCCGAGGATGACGATGTCGGCCTCGATGGTTCGCGGGTTCGTCTGCATCGCCTCAGCCCCCGCCGTTCCCGGTGGCGAGCGGCGCCGGCGCCTCGGCCCCCGACGCGAGGTCGCGGCACGCCCGCGTCCCGATCCGGGCGCCGTAGGCCAGGTCGGCCGCCGCCGGGCGCGCGTAGAACCGCGCCAGCACGCCCACTGCGACGTGGGTCGCGGCCGCCGGCGCGGGCAGCCGCCCGTCGGGAGCATGCCGCGCCAGATCGGCGCTCAGCATCGCCCGACGGGTCTCGACATCGAGCGACGCGAACCCGGCGCCGTGCCGCTTGGTTGCGAGCAGGTCGAGCGCGGCGAGCTGGGCGCCCCACATCGGCGCCGGATCGCCCGGGCCGAAGCGCACGTCGCTGGAGGAGAGGTACGGGTGGGGCAACTCGGCCACCGGCTCGAAGCCTTCCAGCCAGCGCGCGAAGTCGCGGAGCGCGTCGCGGACCCCGGCGTCGCCGATTTCGGGGGGGAGCACGGCTTCCGCGACCGCATGGAGAAGCGGCAGGTCGAGCCGCCGATCGCCCGCTTCCTGCGCCGCCCCGGCGGCCGGGACTGCGCCCGCGCCGGCGAGCGCAGCCGCCGCGGCGCCTCCGGTCCGCAGGAACTCGCGTCGTCCCTGGCTCGCTCGCGAACCCGTTGCCTTCATCGGGCCGATTCTACCGGTGGGGGGGAAGGGGTCTCCCGCTGGCGCCGTCCGAATACGCGTCGCCCCGAAACCCGGTACGGTTGCCGACCTCCGTGTTCTTCCGACGAGCCTCCCGCTGCGCGCTCCTGCTGCTGGCGGCGACGCTCGCGGGCGTCGCGCCCGGAGCCGCGCAGCCGCCGAGGCTGGACCCCGCGCTTGAAACGGCGCTGAACGCCGTCCGCGACGGCGAGTTCGAGGCGATGCAGGCCGCCTTCGATGGCGGGCTCGAAGTGGACGCCAAGGCCCCGAACGGGATGACCGCGCTCCACGTGGCGGCGGTCCTCGGCCGCGAGGAGTTCGTCACCTTCCTCATCGAGCGCGGCGCCGACGTCACCGATCCGGCGCAAAACGGCATCACGCCGCTCCACCGGGCTTCGCTCGGCGGCCATCTGGGAACGATGCGGCTGCTGCTCGAGGCCGGCGCCGCGGTGGACGCCGCCGCCACCTGGGGAGCGACTCCCCTGATGAGCGCGGTCGACCGGGGTCACCTCGAGGCCGCCCGCCTCCTGCTCGGCGCCGGCGCCGACCCCACCGCGGCGGCGACGAACGGCGAGACCGCGCTGAGTCTTGCGAGGTCGCGAGGACGACAGGACCTCATCCGGCTGCTCTCGGAGGATCCGGACACCGTGAGCGCCGAGCGAGAAGCCGAGTCCGACCGGCGCGCCTCCCGCACCGACACCCACCTCCGCACCGGAGTCGCCTTCGATGACGCCGGCGAGGTGCGCCGCGCCATCGAGTCCTACCGCCTCGCCCTCGAACAGGATCCGGCCCACCCGGAGGTCCGCTACCGCTTGGGACGGGCCCTCCACCGCTTCGGCGAGCGCGAGGCGCTTCTCCATTTCCTCGAGGCGGTGCGCGGCTGGGCCGCGATGGTCGAGGAAGGCGAGGACCTCCCGAACTTCGCCCGCCCCGCGCTGGAGGATGCTTGCACGGTCCTCACCGAGGAGAACCCACCCGACGCGGCGACCCTCTGCGACAGGGCGCTGCACCGATCCCCTGAGCTTCGCCGCGGCCCAAGGAGGATCCTCGAACCTGACCACACCACCCTAGTCGAGTTCACCTAGTTGGATGTCTGGGTGGCAGCGCGACCCCAGCAAGCCCACGGTGATTCTCTGCGGTCTTCCCGCTCCCCGTCGCGATTCCACTTCTCCCCGCGTCTGCGGCTTTCAGTTCAGCGGGGTCAAGTGCAGTTCCCAGTTTTGAGACTATGTCCGCGCCTTTGAAATTCCTACCACTGGCTCGCATGTCGGAGCGAGTGAATCGCGACCGTCACGATTCCGACGTTGCGCTCTTCTTCTCCCTCCTCCTTTACGGTGAGTGTCTTCTGAAGCTCGTAGTGGCAGGTATGGTGGCCATGATTCAGAACGATACGGATCTCACGCGCTACTCCTCTCTCTATCGTCTGGTCCGAGCTGATGGCCTCGGAGAGTGGATCGAAGAGCTCGCACATGCCCTAGTTGGCCCTCCTGCTCAGGTGCTCCATCCAGCCGCTCGCGACGCACAGAGGCAGCTGACACAGAAAGCTGCGGATGGATGGCGGCGAGAGGTCTATGACGGACTCTGTGAATGCATGTCAGCGCACAGCATCTCTGCCAGAGGCGTGTCTAGGCCATCTGCTCTGGATTGCCTCCGCCTTCTCCCGGAGATAAGGAACAAGACCCGCGGCCACGGCGCTTCGCGGTCGTCGCAGTGCGCGGACGCGGCTCAGCCTCTCGAACGCTCTCTGACGCGTCTAGCGGAGGAGCTTGTGCTCTTTCGGATGACGTGGGTCTTTCTCCACCGGAATCTTTCTGGCAAGTACCGGGTCACGCCGCTGGCGGGTGCTCAGGATGTCGTGCAGCCTCTAGCCAGGGATCCGAATGCTGGAGATCACCGGAATGGTGTCTACCTCGCCCCCGGCGATCTGCGGAGTCTCAGGCGTGTTGAATTGGTCGAGTCCGACGCGGATGCTACGGACTTCTGGATCGCGAATGGCCAATTCGTGAACAACGAGTACGAGCTTCTGTCATATGTAACGAACGACAAGAAACGGCACTCAGCGACAGCCTACAGCACGCGACCAGCCGAGCTCGCGACAAGTCAGACACAAGGCTTCCCGGAGTTAGATGCGATTTCGGGGTGCTTTACCAACTTGCCTCAACCTCCAGCAGAGTATGTCGACCGTCACGACCTCCAAGCCACGCTGCGTGACATGCTCCGCATGGAGCGACACGAAGTCGTGACTCTCAAGGGGTCTGGCGGAGTCGGCAAGACAACGCTCGCTCTGCGTGTCCTGCACGCTCTGGTCCGTGAAGACGATTGCCGATTTACTACGGTCTTGTGGTTTAGCGCACGCGATGTTGACCTGTTGCCATCCGGCCCGCGACCTGTCCGACCGGAAGTGGTCACGCTTGACGACGTGTCCTCTCGGTACGCGTCTCTCGTGGGCCCACCACGTGAGGACTCGCGCAGGGCGGGAGAGACGAGACGACAACGAGCACAAAGGGCCCGCGATGCGTTGCAGGCCGGTCTAGCGCAGGGAGAAATCGGGCCCACCCTCTTTGTCTTCGACAATTTCGAGACAGTGGACACACCTGCTGAATTCTATCAGTGGCTCGACCGGCACATTAGGTCGCCGAACAAGGTTCTGATAACTACACGAATCAGGGACTTCAAGGGAGATTACCCTGTTCATGTTGGCGGACTGCACGATTCTGAGGCAATCGAACTTGTAGATACGGTTGCCAAGTCTCTGAGAATCACTCACCTCATCGGCCCTAGCTATCGTAGCGAGCTCTTGAAGGCATCGTACGCACACCCGTATGTCATCAAGATTCTCTTGGGCGAGGTCCAAGCGGCACAAAGGGCAGTGAAGCCAAGGAGGATAATCGCTAGTCAGGATGAAGTACTGACGGCACTGTTCGAGCGCACGTACAACAAACTGTCGCCAGCGGCGCGAAAGGTGTTCCTTACCCTCGCTAACTGGCGATCGGCCGTTCCTGAACTTGCGCTAGAGGCTGTGCTCTTGAGGTCCGCCAAAGAAGGCTTTGACGTCGAGGACGCTCTGGAGGAACTGTATCGGTACTCGCTGGCCGAGGCTGAGGCGTCGACATCAGACGATCAGGGTTTTGTCGTAATGCCGCTCGCGGCAGCTGAGTTTGGCCGCAGGAAGCTCCGCGTGAGCCCTCTCAAGTCGGCGGTTGAAGTGGACACAGAGTGGTTGCGACTCTTCGGTCCGACGCAGCGAGAAGATGTTCGTCACGGCGTGACTCGAAGTCTGCGGAGATTGATGAAGCATATTGCTGAGGAGGTGTCAGTCGGTCGACGCAGCGTGGAGGAATATGTGCCGACACTGGAGTTCATGGCGCGACGAGTGCCAGACCTGTGGCTTGACATGGAACGCATGTACTCGGAACTAGAGCCCGGCGCGATTTCCAAGAGGCGGAGATGTCTGCGCCAATACTTGGAGGTTGCATATGAGAAGAAGCAAGCTCTCTTGGTATGGCAACGGTTGAGGAAGCTCTGTGCGGAGGATAGTGACCAGAAAGGTGAGGTGCACGCGCTGGTGGAGATTTGCGAGGCTCCGGGAGTGGCGGCGCATGAGATTAGTGCAGCCGCAAACCGATTGAACTCAATACTCAAAAGGCGGCAGGGCGTGGTTCCAGATCTCGACAGTGAAGAGAGGAATGGCATGCTTCGACGCGTGGCCAAGAGGATGGAGAGGGTTGCGGCAAGTCTCGATGCCGATGATTTCTCAAGATTGGGATGGCTGTACGTCCAGCTCGACATGAAGCAGGAGGCGGTCGATAGCGCCCGGAGGGGGCTTGAACGAGATGCCGACAATGTGCATTGCGTGGGGTTGCTCGAGAAATTCTCACCCTGATGGCCGTTGCCGAGACAATTGTCTTCTTTCCGTGAACCCAACTTGGGTCGGTCCCGCGCGACGGGCGGGATCTGGCAACTGCCGGAGGGCCGATCTGTCCCGGGATCCTTGCTGAGCCACTCATCCCAGAGTCGACGGCCACTTACTTCGGAGTGGCTCCTCGCCTGCGGAGGTGCCGGTGGTGCTTCCCCAATGGGTTCCGAGCCGGCCGATACAATCCGGTCATCGGATGGACAGGATCGCCGATGCCAGCCTTCTGGCTCGCTTCGAGTCAGCTTGGCTACGGCTTCGGTGAGCCTGTGACACGCCGTGGCACACCTTGACGATGGAATTCAGGTCAGGACCGGCTCCGAAGCTTCGGGGAGCCGGGGGAGGGATCCCGTGCCGCGCCGCTCGCTTTTTCAGTCCACCCCGGAAGTGCTCCGGACGGATGTTCCGGCTGCCGCCGTGAGGCCGTTCGGGCTCCCGGCCCCGACCGCCTTCCGCTTCATCGACCTGTTCGCCGGGATCGGTGGGATGCGCCTCGGGTTCGAGAGCATCGGAGGCCGCTGCGTCTTCACCAGCGAGTGGAACCGGTTCTCGCAGGAGACCTACCGGGCGAATCACGGTTCCGATCACCCGGTCGTCGGCGACATCCGGGGCGTCCCGGTTGGGGAGATCCCGGAGCACGACGTCCTTCTCGCGGGCTTCCCCTGCCAGCCGTTCTCCATCGCCGGGGTGTCGAAGAAGAACGCCCTGAAGCACCCTCACGGCTTCCGCTGCGAGTCCCAGGGCACGCTGTTCTTCGACATCGCCAGGATCATCGATCACCACCGCCCGCAGGCCTTCCTGCTGGAGAACGTGCGGAACCTTCTGAGCCACGACCGGGGCCGGACCTTCGGGATCATCCGCGCGACCCTCGAGGAGGATCTCGGCTACCAGATCTCCTGCCGGGTGATCGACGCCCGCTCCTTCGTTCCGCAGCACCGGGAGCGCATCTTCATCGCCGGCTTCCGCGAGGAGAACCCGTTCTCGCTGGAGGACCTCCACATCCCGCCCGGATCCGACGGTCCGCGGCTGCGGACCATCCTTCACCCCGAGGACGGGTCCGAGGTCGCCGAGCCCCCCTACACCGTGGAGCCGCAGGCGAAGGTCTCGCCGCGCTACACGCTGACCGAACACCTCTGGGGCTACCTTCAGGCCTACGCCGAGAAGCACCGGAGCCGCGGGAACGGCTTCGGCTTCGGGCTGGTCGGGCGCGGCGATGTCAGCCGGACCCTGTCCGCCCGCTACTACAAGGACGGGTCGGAGGTCCTGATCCGTCGCGCTGGCGGAGGGCGGCCGCGTCGCCTGACCCCCCGTGAGTGCGCCCGGCTCATGGGGTTCGACCGGCCCGGTCACCCGCCGTTCGAGATTCCGGTCTCGGACACCCAGGCGTACCGCCAGTTCGGCAACGCCGTCGTGGTTCCGGTCGTGGAAGCGGTCGCCGCGCACATGAAGCCCTGGTTACGGGCGGAGGAGAAGACAGCCAGACAGAGTGCCGCCTGACATCGTTTCGCCTGCGACGAGGAGCCGCATGATGGCCGGGATCCGGGGCAGAAACACGAAGGTCGAGGTGCGCCTCCGGAAGGCGCTGTTTGCACGCGGGCTCCGCTACCGCATCCACGTGCGGGATCTGCCCGGGCGGCCGGATGTCGTGCTTCCCCGCTACCGCGCCGTGGTCATGATCCACGGCTGCTTCTGGCACGGCCACGACTGCGAGCTCTTCCGTCTTCCGGGGACGCGCACCGCCTGGTGGAAGAGCAAGATCGACCGGAACCGCGAGCGTGACCGCGAGGTCGAGCGGGCGCTGCGGGAGACGGGCTGGCGGATCGCGCACGTGTTCGAGTGCGCCATCCGGGGCAAGGTGCGGCGTCCCGTCGAGATCGTGGCTGCGGAAGTGGCCCGCTGGATCCGAAGGGAGTCCCCGGCACAGGAGATCCTGGTGCTGCCATGAGCATGTCGATCGCGGTCATGGACCGCTGGCTGGCGCGGCTCACCGAGCGCGATGTCGTCGTCTACGTCAAGCGGCTCTCCGCCAACGACACGAGCAGAACCGGAGGCCACCAGGCGGGCACGTATCTGCCGAAGGCCTTGACCTTCCGCGTGGTTCCGGGCCTGGACCGCCGGGCCGAGCTCAATCCGCGCGAGCCGGTCGCCGTTCGCGTGGTCGCTCCCGGCAATGGCCGGACCGATGGCAACCTCATCTACTACAACAACAAACGACGCACACCCGAGGGCACCAGGGACGAGACCCGCATCACGGGCTTCGGCGGCGAGGGCTCCCCGCTGCTGGATCCCGAGAACACCGGAGCGCTCGTCATCTTCGCGTTCGTCCGAGGGTCGGACGGTCTCACCTGCGAAATCTGGGTGTGCCGCAACTCGACCGAGGAGGACCGGCTCGAGTGCTACATCGGTGAGGTGGAGCCCGGGGCGGCCGCGATCTGGGAGCCCCGCGCCAACGTGCTCGAGGTCCTGCGGAAGTCGGCTGGAACTTCCTGCGTTCTCAGTCCCGACCAGATCCCGGAAACATGGATGACCGAGTTTCCGACGGGCGCCGAGATCATCGCCAAGACGCTGGAACTGCTTCCGGGGAAGGGGCTGGGGCCGGATGACCGCCTCGTCCGGCGGCGCGCCTGCGAATACGAGGTCTTCCGCAGTCTGGAGCAGGTCCGCGAGATGCCGGCGATCCGGGAGGGCTTCCGGACGCTCGACGCGTTCGTCGATCTGGCCCAGACCGTCCTGCAGCGAAGGAAGGCGCGTTCAGGACGCTCCTTCGAGCTCCACGTGAAGGCCGTTCTGGAGGAGGAAGGCTTCGTCGAGGGTCGCGACTTCGGCTACAACATCGAGTCCGAACCGCGTCGCCGTCCGGACTTCCTCTTCCCCTCGACCGAGGCCTACCGGGACCCCTCGTTCCCCGCTGATGGGCTCGCGATGCTCGGAGTGAAGACGACCTGCAAGGACCGCTGGCGGCAGATCCTCAACGAGGCGAAGTCGGACCGCATCCCTACGAAGCACCTGATCACCCTACAGGAGGGGGTCACGGAGAAGCAGCACGAGGAGATGGCGCGCTCCGGCGTCCGGCTCGTCGTGCCGAGCTCGCTCCATCACGCCTATCCGGAGGTCGTCCGGCCTCGTCTGATGACACTGCGGGATTTGCTCAGCCATCTTCGCACCGTTCGTTGCCGCTGAGATTCGACAACTGAAGTCTGGAGCGGTCTCCCCTTTGGACATGCAGCTACCTGCTCACCCCTTTACCAAGGAGGTTATCGATACTCGGTACTCTGAAATCTCCGAATACATGGACGCCCTCGGCTACACAGGACCCGTACACTCACGGCGAGCCCTCCTGTTTGCCGTGTCTCAATCGGAAGAGATATGTGAACCCATCGGCGCCTCGCTCTCCAGAAACCTGCCGATGACGGAGTGTTTCAACGATCTGAGTGATTCCTGTGAAGTAATGCAGTGTGGCTTCCATAAGCTGTCCGTCGCAGCACTGCGGCTTGGTCTTGAGGATGGTCTCATGGCGGCGTATTGGCGCTCCCTCGGTCACAACCACCCCGACTTCACGCGCTGGTTGCACTCAAGGGCGAGGACACCCCAGCACAATCAGCGTCTCTGGCAACACCTCCTCAGTCACGAAGGTGTTCGTCAAGTCGAGCAGGCCGTCGGCTTAAGGGAAGAGGCAGAGCAGGTCTGGGACACTCTCAACGCGTATGTGCATACCCGCGGATGGAAACATTCAACGATGTCCGACGGACGGAGGGCTTGGGCCGCGCAGAACACGAATGCCAACGTTGAGGAATGGTATGGCCTGTTCGATCGTGTTACGAGGCTCGTTGTCCTGCTTCAGTTGCTGGTGCGACCCGCTCTCTGTCTCCAACCCATATATTCGACTCTGGTTCGAAAATTCGGCGCGTCGGATCACTTTCCTTTCTGCGGCGTCCTGTTTTCTGATTGTGCGGACAGCATCATCGAGTGTGTTGGCGCTTCCGAATACGAGTTGGCGAGCGATATCGCGAAGCGAAGCCCTGAGTACAAGCGAGTGCGCGAATCCATTACACAGATGCCGGACTTGACGTGGGAGATCGTTGAGCAGCGACAGCGCAATATGTGGCGGTCAATGGATCTCGACGACACACGCATTCGGGCTTACATTGACGAAGCGAAGAAGATCTTGCAGAGTGCGCATCGTGAGAGTTGACACAGGGCGCCGGCAGCGCGAGGAAAGGAACAGACACGCGCATGGGCGCGGTCGCGTCCACGTTCGTAGCGGGTCGTGTGGACGTGCTACCGCGGTGTGCGTGTATGTTGCCGCCGGCGCGGCATGGGCGTGAGTCGTTAAGACCGTTGTCATTGGTTCGTCCTGTAGAGCGCTGAGGCGATGTGCTCAACGTCTTTTCGAGCAACTCCGGCGACGCGCATCGTTTCCGTCCAGGACGACTCTACCCGGGCGAACACGCGGTCCAGGATGGTCTCGGCGTCAGGGCGGGAGAGCTGGAACCTCCCGGCGCCGCTCAGCAGGTTCTCCCGGGTCGCCGCTCTTCCTCGCAGACCGCACTCCATGGCGAGGAACGGCGGCTCCCGCGAGATGGACGGTGTCGGCGTCAGGTCGTAGACCGGGCTGAGCCGCCATCCGGCGCCGTCGCCGAGGAGCGCGTGGTTCCTCGGGTGGTCGTCGGTGTTGCTCACCGCGGCGTTGAAGCACATCCGGGCGAAGAGTTCGCGCAGATCGTCTCCCGGCGTGCGGCTCGCCCGCCGGACTTCGTCCGCCAGCAGCAGGTAGGACCACCGGGCGCGCGCCGTGGCGCTCTCCTCGGCACGCAGGAGCGTCAGGCCGCTGACGAAGCGCGAACGGAGGAAGCCGCCGTCGGTCCCGGATCGGTCGAAGCGGCGGACGAGAAGCACCGAGCGCCCGCCGGCCGTCTCGAGCCGGCTCTCCGGGGCCTGCAGCCCGCACTGCGCTGCGAGCCGCAGGAGGGCGTACTCGACCCGGGGCTCGTCCCAGCGGTCCTCCGGGCGTCCGAACTTGGCGAGCCAGAGTTCCCCCTGGTCCTGCACCGTGATCTTGGGCCGGGCGCCACCGAGCGAGCTCCCGGGGAGAAGCACGTCGCGCAGCGGGTCCTCCCGGGCGTGGCGCTCGTCCCGGGCGACCCGTTCCACGGCGTGAACCAGCTCTTCCAGCGCCGGGATATCCGGAAACTCCGGCGCTGTGGACGAGAGCGACGCGCCCGGTCCGAACCCGAGCGCTCCCACCCGGTCCGCGTCCCCCCGCTGCAGGTAGTCGAACTCCTCCAGCGGTGACCGGCCGAGCCTCCGTTCGATCAGCCTTCGGCCCCACGCGTCGGGCATCGCATCGCGGATCGCCCCGAAGAACCCCTCGAGACGCACCGTCTCACGCATCCGGGGTTCGAGGATGATCTCCACCGGGTCGAGCTCCACCGCGTCCGGGCGGTCGAGATACGAGCGTCCGTAGACGAACTCCCCGCGCCAGATCCCATCAGGCGTCCGAGCCACCCGGAACCTTCCGGCGACCGTGAACTCCGTCTCGCCGGGCAGGACGATGTGGACGAACGCCTCGCGCCGCTTGCGCTCAGAAGTCATTGTCGAGCTCAGTGCGTCGCCGGGCGCGGCGCGGCGCGCGGGCCCGCTCCAGCGCCTTGCCCTCTTCGTCCCGGTCGGGGTCGGCCAGCGTCCGCGCGTCCTCCAGAAGGCCGAGCGCCCACAGGGCCCCGAGGACGGCGGCAGTCGAGACGCCAGGCCGGCCCCGCTCGATAGCCGCGACCGTGAATCGGGACACCCCGATCCGCTCGGCCAGATCGGCCATGCGCAGGTTGCGGCGCAGGCGCGCTATCCGGATGTTGCGGCCGAGGCGGAGGAGGGCCGCCTCGACTGCGGCGGGGGGCGCCTCCACGATGGCGGATCGGTTCGGCATGATCGATTCAGCATGATTCTATGGCTCTTGTGCATGCTGAAATCATCATGGGAGTCGCTCGGCGACGTCCGATGACGGCGCGCCGGCCGGTCCGCCCTTAGGGCGCGCCTACCGCTCTGGCTCGGCCGAGTCCACGTTGTCGCCCCCGCCGGGCTCGATCTCCTCGAACAGTGTGATCGCCTGCTGGAGGCTCTCGGCGTCGCCCACGAGGACGATCGTGTCGCCGGGGCGATACCGATAGTCCGGATCCCGGCGGTAGATCGGCTGTCCGTGGCGGACCACCGCCACCTGGACCGCGCCGGTGCGCCGGCGCAGGTCGATGGTCGTCGCGTTCTCGCCGGTGACCCGGGCGCCCTCCGGGATCTCGACCAGCTCCAGCGCGTCGTGGATCCCGAGGTGTTTCAGCGCATCCAGACGCAGGTTCGGGGATGCCGTGCCCCGCAGCAGCCCGTAGTGCTCGGCGCGGACCGCCTCGGTCTCGCGCCAGATCCGGTTCACCGGGATCCGGTAGCTCTCGAGCGCCTTGGCGAACAGCTCGATGGACGCCTCGAACTCCTCGACGATCACATCGGTCGCGCCGAGCGATTCGAGTTCCTGCGCGGCGTTCGAGTTCTGGGTGCTCACGATGACGCGCACCTCGGGGTTCAGGTCCCGGACGATGGCGACGCCCCGGCGTTCGTCCGTCGGGGACTCCAGCGCGAAGACGACGATGCGCGCCCGGGAGACGCCCACATGCCCGAGCATTCCCGGCTGGGTTCCGTCGCCGTAGGCGGCGTTGATGCCGTCCTCCCGCGCCCGGAGCACCCTTCCGGCGTCCTGATCCACCACGATCGTGGCGATCCCGGCGGCGTCGAGGACGCGAGCCAGGTAGCGCCCGGCGAGGCCGTAGCCGATGACGACCGTGTGGTCGGAGAGTTCCCGCGTCGGTTCGTCCTCCGGCATGCGCTCGCCGCGGGCTCGAAGAAGGCGGCTGGCGAAGGGCCGGGCGGCGCGGATCAGGAACGGCGTCGCCATCATCGAGAGCACCGCCACGCTGAGGAACAACTGGTAGTCGCCCTCCCGGAACAGCCCGAGCGGCAGTCCGGCGGCTGCGAGCACCATGGAGAACTCGCCGACCTGCGCGAGACTCAGGCCACAGGCGAGCGCGGCTACGGCGGTTCCGCCAACCGCGAGGACCGAGGCGCCGACGAGCGCCGTCTTGAGCGCGAGCACGCCGATGAGCAGGGCCAGGATCAGGAACGGGCGCTGCGCCAACGCCGGGATGTCGAGCAGCATCCCGATCGAGAGAAAGAAGATCCCGCTGAACATCGCCCGGAACGGCAGGATGTCGGAGAGCGCCTGAAGGCCGTATTCGGACTCCGAGATCATCAGTCCGGCGATGAACGCGCCGATTGCGAGCGAGAACCCGGCGGTTCCGGTCAGGAAGGTGGCCGCGATGCCGACGAAGCCGATGCAGAGGGTGAACAGCTCGCGGTCGCGCAGCAGCACGATCCGGTCGAGGAGCCGCTTGACCAGGAACTGGCCTCCGACCACGAGGAGCGCCACGATCGCGAGACCGCGCCCCAGTTCGCGTCCCACCTCGCCGAGGTCGGCGCCGCCCAGGTCCGCGAGCACCGGCGTCAGCAGAATGAGCGGCAGGATGCACAGGTCCTGGAACACCAGGATGGCGAGCGCCGAGCGCCCTGGCGGGGTCTCGAGTTCTCCCCGGTCCGCATAGCCGCGGATCACGATGGCGGTCGAGGACATCGCCGCGAGCGCGCCGTAGAAGATGGCGGTCCCGGTCGGGACGCCCGCCACCCGGGTGACCACCGCGACGATCGCCAGTGTGCCGGCGACCTGGAGTCCTCCGCCCAGCAGCACCGGGCGCGCCCAGCGGCGCAGATGCGAGAGCGAGAGTTCGAGCCCGACCGAGAACAGCAGCAGCGCCACACCCAGCTCGGCGAGGGCGCTGACCGCTTCGCTCTCGCCGATGAGCGCGAACCCGCTCGGACCGATGAGGACCCCGGCCGCGAGGAAGCCGACGACCGGCGGGGCCGAGAGCCGGTGCGCCAGCGCCACGATCGGAATCGCGACGCCCACGAGCACCGCGAGGTCGGAGAGCAGGTGGAGGTGTGTCAAGGTCCGTTCGGAACCGGCTCGGAAGCCTCAGGAACCCGGCGCGACCGGGCGCCGGGGAGCCTCCGCCCCGACGCCCGCGGTCCCGAGCTGGTCCCCGGTGAGGAGCCGACGCCCAACCGCGTTGATGTGCGCCTGGAGGGAACTTCCGGCGATGTCCGCGTGGCGCACCAGATCCACCCGCACCGGCAGCCGGCTCTCGATGAAGAGCGTCCGGATGCGGTCCACGGCGGCCCTGCTGATGTCGCCGAACACCGCGAGATCGATGTCGGAGTTCTTCCGGTGGCGACCGGTCGCCCGGGAGCCGAAGACGTCGACCCGCGTGATCCCGTCCGCGTAGGGGGCCAGGACTCCGCGGATCGTCTCCAGATCCCGCTCCTCGATGCCGTGGTCAGGCATCGGCAGTCCCGGACCCCGCGCACAAACGGGCAGCGGTCACCGCGGGAACCGGGTCCGCCTCGCGCGGTCCCGACCGGAAGTCGCCGCACCGCGCGAAGCGGTAGCGCCACCGCGGCGTCAGGTCGGTCACGGAGCGGGCCCTTCCGGGATTCTATGGAGCGGGCCCGCCCCGCGCCGACGCCTCCGCTACCGGTTCCCCGGCTCGCGCGGCGGCACCCGCACCAGTCCCGGGGCGCCCTCTTCCTCGAGCGCGCGATTCGCCTCGGGAAGCTGGCTGTCGGTGATCTCGGTGAAGTCCGACGTGATGGCGGCGAGGCGCTCCCGAAGGATCGCGTGGACCTCGCGCATCTGGTCGGTCGGCGGGAAATCGTAGGAAGCCACCGCCCCGGCGAGATAGGCGATCCGGCTCCCGAGCATCGACGGCCAGCGGATCACGTCCTGCCCGGTTCCGGTGTTCCTCAACTGGACCAGCCGCTCTTCCACCGCGATCAGCGAACCCTCCATCCCGTCGACCACCGAAGCGATGGCTTCCGCCTGCCCGGTCTCCTCCGCGAGCGCGGTCAGGTCCGCGAGCTGCCTCCGGAGCCACTCCACTTCGTTCACGATCCCGGCGACCGATTCGAGGTCCTCGCGGAGTTCCCGCAGCATCGCGGTCTGTTCCGCGATGTCTTCGAGCGAGCCCTCGCTCTTCGGGTCCTTGAGGACCGTGAGGGACCGGGTCTGCTCCATGTCGCCGACCCGGAGCGCGACCGTGTACTCGCCCGGGGGCGCAAGGATCGAGATCCGTCCGATGGGGCTGTCGCGGGTCCGGTCCTCATTGAGCTGGAACCACTCGGCGAAGGCGGGCGGGGTCCGCATGCGGATCTCGGTGCTCGCCTCCTCGCGGAGGTTCCACCACACGCGGTTCAGCCCGGCGTCCCCGCTCGCCTCCAGTGTGCGGATCGTCTCGCCGGCGGCGTTCCGGATCTCGAGTTCGACGCCCTCGGTCTCCTCCGCCAGCCAGTAGCTCAGCGGAGCGCCATAGGGCGGGTTCTCGCCGGCGGACCAGTCGTCGAACTGCGAGAACGGCGCGGTCATCTGGTGGAAGCGGTACTCGTCGCGCGGCTCGAACAGGTGCGCCGCCTTGTCGCCAACGTCGTCCCACTGCTGCAGCGGGCCGATGTCGTCCATGATCCAGAAGCCGCGTCCGTAGGTCCCCACGACGAGGTCGCGGAAGGTCTCCTGGAGCGCGATCCAGTACATCGGGCTCGGGGGCAGCCCGTTCGCGAGCCGCTGCCAGTTGTCGCCGTCGTCGAAGCTGACGTAGAGGAAGTTCTCGGTGCCGAGATAGAGGAGGCCCGGCCGGACCGGGTCCTCGCGGACGTTCCGGGTGTAGCTCAGCGGGCTGTCCTCGACGCCGTTCACGATCCGGGTCCAGCTCTCGCCGAAGTCCTCGGTCCGGTAGACGTACGCCCCGAAGTTGCCGACCTGGTGCGCCTCGACGGTGAAGTAGGCCTTCCCGGCGTCCCACTTCGAGGCGTCGATGTTCCGGACGACGCCGTCTTCGGGCATCCCCGGGACGTTCGCGGTGAGGTCGGTCCAGGTGGCGCCGCCGTCGCGCGTCACGTGGAGCAGGCCGTCGTTCGTGCCCGCCCAGATCACCCCGGGCTCGACCGGGCTCTCGTCGATCGCGTAGACCACGCAGCAGTACTCGACGCCGATGTTGTCCGGGGTCAGGCCGCCCGAAATCCCCATCCGGTCGCGGTTGTTGGTCGACAGGTCGGGGCTGATCTCCTCCCAGCTCTGGCCGCCGTTCGTGGTGCGGTGGACATGCTGGCTTCCCACATAGACGGTGTTCCGGTCGTGCGGCGAAAGGAGCAGCGGGAACACCCACTGGAACCGGTAGCGGAGGCCATCGGCCGGCCAGCCGGTCGTGCCCTCGGGCCACACCTCGACCTGCCGGAACTGGCGCGCCCTCTCGTCATACCGGACCACGATGCCGCCGGCCGATCCGAACCCGGAGGCGCTCGACCAGACGATGTTCGGATCCTCCGGATCGGGCGTGGCGAAACCGCTCTCGCCGCCGCCGACGCCGTGCCATTCCCCCCGGGGGATACCGGAGGAGAAGAAGCCACCCATGAAGGACCGGCTGGGTCCTCGGGTTGAAGGGCCGTCCTGCCGGTTCCCGAGCACGTTGTAGGGAACGTCGTTGTCCACCGTCACGTGGTACATCTGGGCGAGCGGCAACTGGACCTTGAACCAGGAGGCGCCCCGGTTCTCCGAGATGGAGACCCCGCCGTCGTGCGCCACGGCCATCCGGTCAGCGTCGGTGTGGTCGATCCACATGTCGTGGTGGTCCCAGCCGGGAACGTCGTCGCCCTGGTGGACCCGGTGGCTGATGCCGGCGTCGAGCGTCGAGGCGAAGGCCGCGGTCAGGAAGTACGCCTCGTCCCGGTCGTCCGGAGCGGCGGCGCAGCGGGAGTAGTAGGCGCCCCGGCCGGCGAGGTTGCGGTTGTGGGTCTGGAGCGACCAGCTCTCGCCGCCGTCGCTCGAGGCCCACAGTTCGCCGCTTTCGGCTTCGCCGCCCTCCCAGGGAGCGCCGTCACTCGTCTCGATGAGCGCGTACACCCTCCGGGAGTCCGACTTGCTCATGCAGACCGCGACCTTGCCGACGTCGTGCTGCGGGAGCCCGTTGCCCTCGAGCCGGGTCCAGGTGTCGCCCCCGTCCTTCGTCATGAAGATGCCGCTGCCCGGACCGCCGCTCACCCGGCCCCACGTCTTGATCTCGAGCTGCCACATCCCGGCGAACAGGATGCGGGGGTTGTTCGGGTCCATGACGAGATCCGAGGCGCCGGTGTTCTCGTCCACGAACAGGACCTGCTCCCAGGTCTCGCCGCCGTCCATGGTGCGGTAGACCCCGCGCTCCGGCTGCGGCGTGTAGGCGTGCCCGAGCGACGCGGCGTAGACGATGTCGGGGTTCGTGGGGTGGATCACGATCCGGCCGATCCGGGCGCTCTCCTCGAGCCCCATCGCAGTCCAGGACTCTCCGGCGTCGGTCGACCGGAACACCCCCGTGCCGATCGAGACGTTCGCCCGGATGAAGGTTTCGCCGGTCCCCGCCCAGACGACGTTCGGGTCCGACTCGGACACCGCCAGCGCGCCGATCGCGTGAACCGCCTGGTCGTCGAACACCGGGCGCCAGCGGATGCCGGCGTCCTCGGTCTTCCAGATGCCTCCGGTGGCGGCGCCGGCGAAGTACACGTCGCGGTCGCCGGGGACGCCCGCGACCGCGAGCGTCCGGTTGCCCACCGGGCCGATGTGGCGGAACTTCAGTCCGCCGAGCTCGTCCGGCGCGGGCTGCGCGAGAGCGCCGCCGGCGGCGAGCGGGAGGGTGAGCGCGAGGGCCCACCGCGACGTCAGGGATCGAAGGGACATGGGGAGATTCTCCGGACTCAGGTGGGGGAAGCCGCCCCGCTCTCCGGGGCGACCTGTTTGCGAAAGTAGAGGTAGAGAGGGATCCCGGCCGCGGTGATGCCCAGTCCGATGAGGGCGTCGCGCGGGTTCGTGATCAGGGTGTTGCCGAGGAGCACGGCGGTGAAGACCGTGAACAGGCCCGGCAGCCACGGGTAGCCGAAGGCCCGGTAGGGCCGCTCGAGGTCGGGCTTCCGGAAGCGCAGCACGAAGACTGCGGCGCTCCCCAGCCCGTAGAACAGCCACGAGACCACGACCACGTAGGTGAACAACTGGTCGTAGGTCCCGGTGAGCGCGATCCCCGAGGCCCAGAGCCCCTGCCACAGCGTGGCGTTCTTCGGCGCCCTCCCGTGGCTGAGCTTTCCGAAGCCCCGGAAGAACGCCCCGGCGCGCGACATGGCGTAGTAGACGCGCGCGCTCGTGAAGATGAACCCGTTGGCGGCGGCGAAGCACGAGACCATGACGGCGAGGGCCACGAGCTGGCCCCCCAGCGGTCCGCCGGCGCGCTGCGCGGCGTCCGCCGCCACGGTGTCGGTCCCGGCGAAGGCCTCCAGGGGCAGCGCGCGGAGGTAGGCCAGGTTCAGCAGCAGGTAGATGCCGATCAGCAGGATCAGGCTGAGCGAGATGGCCCGCGGGAGGAACCGCCGCGGGTTCTTCACTTCGCCGCCGACGAAGGTGATGCTGATCCAGCCGTCGTAGGCCCAGAGCGCCGCGACCACCGCGGCGCCCCAACGGGCGGCGGTCGAGCCCTCGAGCGGAAGCCGGGCCGAGGAGATCGTCTCGGCCGGCTGGTCCCCCCAGAACACGCACAGGACCACGATCGCCCCCGCCATGACCAGCTTGGCGATCGTGGTGAGGTTCTGGGTGCTCGCCGAGGTGCGGACGCTGCGGCAGTTCCACAGCGACAGGCCGAGGATCAGCGCGATGACGAAGGCCTTGGCGGCCACCGGGCCGAGCGGCTGGAAGTGGGTGAAGTACTCGACGAAGACCACCGCGACCGCAGCGATCGATGCGGTCTGGATCACCGAGAACAGGCTCCAGCCGTAGAGGAACCCGACCAGCGGGTGGTAGGCCCGCTCCAGATAGACGTACTCGCCGCCCGCATCCGGGTAGAGCGCCGCAAGCTCCGCGATCGCGAAGGCGCCGCAGAGCGAGATCAGGCCCGCGCCGATCCACACCAGCGACGACGCCCCCGCCGACCCGGTGGCGGCGATCACGCCCGCGGGGACCACGAAGGCCGCCGAGGCGAGGATCGTCCCGATGTTGATGTAGAGCGCGTCGCCGAGACGCAGCTCCCGTTTCAGCCCCTGGTCCAAACCGCAAGTATCCCAGAGCGCCCGGGCGTCCCGCCGGATCGGGAACCCGGGCCGGACGGCTCGCCTCCCCGGCGTACGATGGCGGAATGGCCACCCGGGCGGAGCGCGACCGGGAGTTCCTGGAGGCCGCGCTCCTCGAGGCGCGGCGCGCCGGGGAGGCGGGAGAGGTGCCGGTGGGGGCGGTGCTGGTGCGGGAAGGGGAGGTCCTCGCCACCGGGCGGAACCGGGTCCGCGAGTCCGGAGACCCGACCGCCCACGCCGAGATCGAGGCGATCCGCCTGGCGGCGTCCCGACTGGGGAACTACCGGCTGACCGGCTGCGATCTGTTCGTGACCGTCGAGCCCTGTCTGATGTGCGCGGGGGCGATCGTGCACGCCCGCATCCGCCGTCTGCTCTACGGCGCGCCGGAGCCCAAATTCGGTGCGGTAGAGTCTCGCGTCTCCCTCGTGGAACTCGGTCTGCCGCACCGGATCGGGATCGCGTCGGGGAAGACGGACCCGGAGGCCGCCGAAGTCGCCCGCGCCGCGCGCGAACTGCTTCAGTCGTTCTTCCGGGAACGCAGGTCCTGACCGGAGCCAGGCCCTGACTCCGCGGGACCGGTCGAATCTGTCGGACCGTCCATCGGTCCGGACCCGACCCGGAGAGGTACCGAAGTGGCCGTAACGGGGGCGCCTCGAAAGCGCTTTGTCCGGTGAAGAGCCGGGCACGTGGGTTCGAATCCCACCCTCTCCGCCGAGGTCTCGCCGCGCTCGTCCTCGCCATCCCGCTCATCGGGGCATCGGCCCCGGCGAAACAGGCAGGCGATTCGCCCACGGTCACGGTCGCCGCGTGGAACATCGCGTGGTTCGGCGACGGCGTGGACGACGAAGTCCTCACCGGGAACCGGGACGGCGGACGGTTTGTGCGGCGGGAGGCGGACCTCGAGCGGCTTCGCCGGATCGTCGCCCGGTTGACCGAACTCGGGACCGACGCCGTAGCGCTCCAGGAGATCGAGAACGAGGCCGCCGCCCGGCGGCTGTTCCCCGAGGCCGACTGGGACCTCTTCGTGTCCCGCCGCGACACCGACCGGGCGTGGGCCCAGCGGACCGTGCTCGCCGTCCGCCGGGCCGCCGGCTGGAGCGTCGAACGCCACCGGGACGTGGTCGAGTGGTCTCCCCAGGGGCGGGATCGCCACGGGGTCGACCTGACGCTGTCCCGAGGAGAGGACCGGGTTCGCGTCCTGGGCATCCACTTCGAGTCGGGATGCGCCGGGCGTTCGCTGGACTCCGGCGTGCGGGACTGCGGCTTCCTGCGCATGCAGTTCGCGGTGCTCAAGGGCTGGCTCTACGACCGGCTGGAGGAAGGGATCCCGGCGATCGTCGCCGGGGACTGGAACTTCTTTCTTTCGCGCGCCGGCGAACCGCTGCCCGACCTGCCCGGTAGCCCGGTGATCCTCCCCTCCACCGGAAGCTCCCCCGGGTGCTGGCGCGGGCGGTTCCCCAACTTCGTCGACCACATCGTGGCGTTCCCGGCGCCCGGAGGAAGCGCCGCGCCGACGCGGTTCGAGGAGGTCCTGTTTGACGCTCCGCTCGAGCTGCGGGACCGGCTCTCGGATCACTGCGCGCTCGTCGGCGGGTTCGCGTTCCGGTAGGAAGCGAGGGGCCCGGGGCCGCCTCGGCGGGCCCCGGAAAGCGCGCGGTCGGCGGCGACTGCGACCGGTCGACTTTTCGCCCTTCAACGGCGTGGCGGGCTCGCTTACACTGGCCGGTTCTGCCCGCCACCGTCCCCCTTCCGCCCATCGAAGCCACCCTGACCCCGTCGGGCCGGCTGCATGTCTGGTCGGCGTCCGCCCCGGTCACCGACATCGAGCGCTGGGTCGGCGACCGGATCGGAGACCGCTGGTCGACGAATGGACACGAGGTCGCCGACAGGATCCGGTTTGGCGGGGGCGTCACCGCGGGGCTTGCGCTGACGCCCTTCGAGGCGGCGCGCGTCCTCGCCGCGGCGCCGGTTCCTGGCGCCGGGGGGACTGACTGCGCGCCGTCGCTCCGCTTCTGGGCGCTCGCGACGGTCTTCCTGCTCGAGCTCCTCAAGCGCGGGCGCTTCCGTCCGGTGCTGAGCCGGCGGGGGCCGCGCACCGCGACCCGCTGGCAAGTCGACCTGGAGTCTCATCGCACCGAGCTCGACGCGCTCTGCCTCGCCGCGCCGCCGCAAGCTCTCGCCGCAGGCGCGAGGCTCGGCCTGGAGCCGGCCATCCGCCGGTTCCTCTCCGCCGTCGGAGACGGCGTGATCCGCGACGCCGGCCGCCGGCTTGGCTGGCCGACGACGCCCGCATCCGACGCAGCCCCGGGGGCTGTCATCGAGCGGGTTCTGGACGACCTGTTCGCCGGGGCGTCCCGGGGGTTCCCGAGCCCCGGCCCGAACGCGCACCGCCGAGTTCAGGCGGCGATTTCATCGAGGGGTTCCGACCCGGTGGCGTTCGCTTTCGGCTCGAAGCGACTGGCGCTGACGTTGACGCCCCCGGAAGCCGCCGATGACGGCGATGCTCCGGCCGACGAGGCCTGGACGATCCGTTTCGGGCTGGTGGAGTCGGCGGGAGAGCGCGGCGCGGAGTCTGGACCGGTCGAGCCCGCGCCCGACGCCCGCCCCGCCCCGCTCACCGAGGTGTGGCGCGCCTCGGAAGCCGGAGAGAACATCCAGCGCTTCGGAGTGGCTCATCCCGCCATCCCGGTCCTTGCGTGCCTGGGACGGGCGGCGCGGATCGCCCCGATCCTGGAACGCGGGCTCGCGTGTCCGGCTCCGGAGGAAGTGAGCATCTCGATCGCCGAGGCGTTCGAGTTCCTCCACGAGAGCCGGCCGGCGCTCCTGCGGGAGGGGTTCGACGTCCGGGTTCCGAAGGCGCTGGCGAAGCGGAATCGGCGACGCCCGACCCTCCAGCTCACCATCCGGCCGGCCCGACCCGCCGACGCCGCCCGCGAGCCGGACCGGGACGCTCCGGGCGAGGCGCCGCGCCCCGCCCCGGAATCGGGTGGAGGGGACCGGCTCGGGCTCGATGCGCTCGTGGACTACAGCTGGCGGGTCGCGATCGGAGACCAGACCTGGAGCCTCGACGATTTCCGGCGGCTGACCAGGGGCAAGCGCAGGCTGATCCGGTCCGGCGCGGACTGGGTCGAGGTGGATCGGGACGCGGTGCACCGCCTGTTCAACGAAGCGGCCCGTCGACGCGCCCACGTCGGAAAGACCCCGGTCCTGCGGGATGCGCTGCGGGAGCGGCTGCGCCTCGCCGGACGCCCCGCCGATCTCTTCGAGGAGGACGAGGGCGCGGTGCTCTCCCGGATCGAAGGCAAGGACTGGATCGGCAGCCTGTTCCGCGCGCTCGAGACCGGAGCGGAGCGCCTCGGGCCCCTCGATCCACCGAGGGGCCTGAGGACCGAGCTGCGCCCCTACCAGCGGGTCGGTTACGCCTGGCTGCGGTTGCTGGCGGACCACGGTCTCGGCGGCTGCCTCGCCGATGACATGGGCCTCGGCAAGACCTGCCAGGCGCTGACGTTCCTGCTGGGGGAACAGGAGGCCGGTCGGCTCAACCGGCCCTGGCTGCTCGTCTGTCCCAACTCCATCATCGCGAATTGGCGGAAGGAAACCGAGCGCTTCGCTCCTTCGCTGCGTCTGCATGTCCGGCAGGGCTCGGGCCGGGTCCGGTCCGCCGGGTTCCGGGAGTCGGTCGCGCGCAGCGACCTGGTGGTCTGTTCCTTCGGCATCGTCCACCGGGACCTCGAGGAGCTGCAGGCGGTGGAATGGGGCGGGATCGTGGTCGACGAGGCCCAGAACCTGAAGAACCCGGGCGCGAAGCAGACCCGGGCGGTGCGGCGGCTGGACGCCCCGGTCCGCTTCGCCCTGACCGGGACGCCGCTGGAGAACCGGCTGACCGATCTGTGGTCCATCATGGAGGTTCTGAACCCGGGTCTGCTCGGGCCCCAGCGGACGTTCCGTCGCGCGTTCGCCTCGGCGGTCGAGGGGAACGGAGACCCGGAGGCCACCGCGCAGCTCCGTCGGCTCATCCGCCCGTTCCTGCTGCGACGACTCAAGACGGATCCGCGAGTGCTTCGGGATCTCCCCGAGAAGCACCAGACCCGGGTCTACTGCAACCTGACCCCCGAACAGGCGTCGCTCTACCAGGCGGCCGTCGACCAGTGCCTCGAGCGCATCGGCAGGAGCAGCGACTTCGTCCGTCGGGGGGAGATCCTGCGCACGCTGACCCGCCTCAAGCAGATCTGCAACCATCCGGAGAACTTCCTCCGGAGCGGCGGTCCGCTTCAGGGCCGGTCCGGCAAGCTGACGCGGCTCGAGGAGATCCTCTCCGAGGTGCGGCAGCAGGGGGAGCGGGCGCTGGTGTTCACCCAGTTCGCCGAGATGGCGAGGCTCCTCGCCCCCTACCTGAGCGCGGTCCTCGGCGTCGAGGTCCCGGTGCTCCACGGCGCGATCCCGGTCGGGGACCGCGACGCGATCGTGACGCGCTTCCAGGAGGGGAAGGACGCCCCCCCGCTTCTCGTGCTTTCGCTGCGGACCGGCGGCTACGGCCTCAACCTGACGCGGGCCAGCCACGTCATCCACTACGACCGCTGGTGGAATCCGGCGGTCGAGAACCAGGCGACCGACCGGGCCTTCCGCATCGGCCAGCAGCGCCGGGTGCTGGTCCACAAGTTCCTCTGCACCGGGACCCTCGAGGAGCGGATCGCGGACCTCCTCCGGCGCAAGTCCGCCCTTGCCGAGTCCGTGATCGGGACCGGCGAGGGATGGCTCGCCTCGCTGTCGGTGGACGCGCTCCGGGATGTTCTCGTGCTCGGGTCGGACGCGGTGACGCCGTGAGGGGAAGCCTCGCGGCCGACCCGCGGACCGCCTGGTGGGCCGCCGACTTCCTGCGGCTGGCGCCGGGCGCCGCCGAGGCGGCGCCGCGAGGGTCGGTCGCCGTGGCGCCGGGGGAGGCGACCGCTCTGGTGGACGGACGGGGATTTCGTCCGAGAGAGGTGAGCTTTCGGACTCCGCCGCTGAGCGATCGCCACTGGGCGTCGTTCTGCCGGGTGTTCCGGAGGAAGGCGCTCTACCCGGCGGCGCTCCGCGCGGGATACCTGCCGCGCTCCGCGCGGGCGGAGCTGGCGCGCGCCGGCGTCCGGCTGGTCCCCGCGCCCTCGAGGGTCCGGGCCGAGCCCGGCGACGCTCCGCCGGATCTGCTCGCCGCCGCCTGCCGGCTGGTCGCGGGGCGCTTCGCCGAGGACCCCCTCGAGCTGCTTGTCTTTCGGGGCGCCGATCCCGCAGCGCTCCTCGACGAGACCTCCCGGCCGTGGCGCGCCGCCGGCTCCCGGAACGGTCCGGCCCTCCCGCTGGGCGAGCTGCGGCGGATCCTCGACCAGAGCGCCGGGCCGGAGGATCTGGCCGGCTCCCTGCTGGGTTCCGTCCGGGCCTCCGAGGCCTTCCGGGCGGATCCGGTGCTCCGCGGCAGCCTCACCCGGCTCTACACCAAGGTCGCCGAACGCGCCGCCGCGGTCGGCCAGCGGGCCGGCGGCTCAGTAGCCGGGCGGGGCGCGGCGCTCGGCGGCGCGGATCGTGTCGCGGCGGGCGAGGTAGTAGGCCAGGGCGAGGCCGATGCCGAAGAGCAGCCCCATCGCGTGAGCCCGGTAGCTGACCTGCGGCTCGATCGAGGTCGGGACCAGCACGATCAGAAAGACCCCGGTGGCGCGTAGCAGGCGCTTCGGGATCGAAAGCCGCCGCTCGACCAGCACGTAGAGCGTCAGCCACGTCCCGGCGAGCAGGTAGAGGAGTCCCGAGGCTCCGACCACCCGGATGTTCGGCGGATAGCCCTCGAGCGTGGCCGCCAGCGAGAGCGCGGCCGCCGGGACGGTGGCCCACGGGAAGAGGCTCGGTCCGAACGCTCCGTAGCTGAAGTAGATGAGCCAGGTCAGGAAGAGGGCGTTCGACAGGAAGTGGATGGCGTCGGCGTGCGCCGCCATCGCGGTGAAGAGGCGCCACACCTCCCCCCGGCCGAAGACCGTCTCGCCGCTCGCCGGCAGGCTCTCCGCGATCTCGCGCGGCCCCCACCAGTAGAGCGCGCTTCCGAAGGCCAGGACCACAAGCGTCCCGACGACGGCCGTCACCGATCCCGGTCGGGGCTTCTTCGACAGCAGCGTCTCCACGACCGGCAGGTCGTTCCATCCCCCCGGCGCGTCCGCGTAGGCGCCCGCCTCGAAACCCGGCTCATCCCACCGCGCGTCCCTGTCGGCGCCCTCCCGCTCGAAGTCCGAACCGCCCGTCTGGGTGAATTCGTCCTCGTCGAACTCTTCCTCGTCGGCCGTCAGCCACTCGCCTTCCTCCTCGTCGGCGTACTCGTACTCGGGCTCCTCGCCGAAGAGCGCCCCGCGGTCGTCCCACTCGCCCGGGAGCTCGACGACCGGCCCGTCGTCGTCGACGGGTCCCCGCGTGTCCTCGCGCCTCCCGGGCCATTCGTCCGCCGGCCGGGCGCCGTCCGTCCCGGCGGGCCCGGAGGACGGGGCGCCGAGCCGCCGGCGGAGTCTTCGGATCCAGCTCATCGGGAGAGGGGTATTCTGCGCGCCGCCCGTCCGCGACCCACCGAAAAGAACCGACCCGAAGGAAAGGACCGCATGCCCCATCGCATCGCCCTCGCGTATTCCGGAGGCCTGGACACGTCCTGCGCCATTCCCTGGCTCCGGGAGCAATACGAGGCCGAAGTCCTCGCCGTGATCGCCGATGTGGGCCAGGACGAGGACCTCGAAGCGGCCTCGGCGAAGGCGTTGGCCTCGGGCGCCTCGGAGGTGTTCGTGGAGGACCTTCGGGACGAGTTCGTCCGCGACTACGTGTTCCCGGCGGTCCGCGCCGCGGCGGTCTACGAGGGGCGCTATCTGCTCGGGACCTCGCTCGCCCGGCCGGTCATCGCGAAGCGTCAGGTGGAGATCGCGCTTCGGGAGGGCGCCGACGCGGTGGCGCACGGCTGCACCGGCAAGGGGAACGATCAGGTCCGCTTCGAGCTCGCCTTCCACGCTCTCGCGCCCGAACTCGAGGTCATCGCTCCCTGGCGGATGTGGGACATCCGGTCCCGCGAGGACGCCCTCGCCTATGCCGCCCGCCACGGCGTTCCGGTGGAGCAGACCCGGAGCGACCTCTACAGCCGCGACCGGAATCTGTTTCACCTGAGCCACGAAGGAGAGGACCTCGAAGACCCCTGGAACGCCCCTCCGAAGGACCTGTTCCGGATCAGCGAGGACCCGGAGGACATCGGGCGCTCCGCCGAGACGGTCGACGTGTCCTTCGAATCCGGCATCCCGGTCGCGGTGGACGGCCAGGCGCTCGGCCCGGCCGCGCTGCTGTCCGAACTGAACCGGCGCGGCGGCGCCCACGGCGTCGGCCGGGTGGACATCGTCGAGAACCGCCTCGTCGGGATGAAGTCCCGGGGCGTCTACGAGACCCCCGGCGGCGCGATCCTCCACGAGGCCCGGGAAGCGCTCGCCAGCATCTGCCTCGACCGCGCCACCGCGCACTTCGCCGCCGGCGTCTCGCTTCGCTACGCCGAGCTGGTCTACGACGGGAAGTGGTTCTCCGCGCTCCGCGAGGCGCTCGACGCCTTTTTCGCCGAAGTCCACCGGAACACCACCGGGGACGCGCGGGTCCGGCTCCACCGGGGGACCGCGCAGGCGGTCGGCCGGCGCAGCCCGAAGAGCCTCTACCGCGAGGACTTCGCCACCTTCGGGGAGGACGAGGTCTACCGGCAGGCTGACGCCGAGGGCTTCATCCGCCTCTTCGGGCTGCCGGAGCGGATCCGCCGCATGACCCGCGGGAAGCCGGACGGCGGATCGTGAAGCTCTGGGGCGGGCGCTTCGCGGCGCCTCCCGCCGACGCTCTCGACCGTCTCGGCAAGTCGATCCATTTCGACCGGAGGCTCCACGCCGAGGAGGTGCGGGTCAACCGCGCCTACGCCCGGGCGCTCGCCGCCGCCGGCGTCCTCACCGAGGCCGAGCGCGACCGGATCGTGGGCGGCCTCGAGCGCGTCGGCGCCGCCCTCGCCGCCGATCCGCCGCCGCCCCTCGATGACGAGGACATCCACACCGCGGTGGAGCGGATGCTCGCCAACGAAATCGGCGAGCTGGCCAGGAAGCTCCCGACCGGGCGAAGCCGCAACGACCTCTCGCAGTCCGGGTTCCGGCTCTACCTCGCCGAGGGGATCCCCGGGGTCGTCGAAGCGGTGGACGGGCTCCGGGCCGCCTTGCTGGATCGCGCCGGCGAGACGGTCGAGACGCTGGTTCCGGGCTACACCCATCTGCAGCGCGCCCAACCGGTGGTCTTTGCGCAGTTGCTGCTGTCGCACTTCTGGCCGCTGACGCGCGACCGGGACCGCCTGCTCGCCGCCGCCGGGCGCGCCGCGGCGTCCCCGATGGGCGCGGGCGCCCTCGCCGGCAATCCCTACCCGGTGGATCGCCGCGCGATCGCGGCCGACCTCGGGCTTCCGGGCGTTCTCGAGAACAGCGTGGACGCGGTGGGAACCCGGGACTACGCGCTCGAGTTCCTCGCCGCCGGCGCGATCCTCGGCGTCCATCTCTCGCGGCTGGCCGAGGACATCGTCCTGTGGTCCTCCGCCGAGTTCGGGTTCGTCCGGCTCGACGACGCCTGGTCGACCGGCTCCAGCCTCATGCCGCAGAAGCGGAACCCCGACGGCTTCGAACTCATCCGGGGAAAGACCGGCCGCCTGGTGGGGAACCTGGTGGCGCTGCTGACGGTCGGCAAGGGCCTGTCGTCCGGCTACCAGCGGGATCTCCAGGAGGACAAGGAGCCCTGCTTCGACACGCTGGACACCCTGAACCAGGCGCTCCCGGTCGCCGCCGGCGCGGTCGCCACCATGCGGATCCGGGAGGACCGGATGCGCGCGGCGCTCTCGTGGGACCTGCTCGCGACGGACCTCGCCGAATACCTGGTGGCCCGCGGCCTGGCGTTCCGCGACGCCCACGAGGTCGCCGGCCGGGTCTTCGCCCATTGTGAGCGGGAGCAACTGGATCCGCCGGACCTGTCGCTCGCCGACCTGCGGGCGTTCTCCCCCGCCTTTGACGGGGAAGTCGCCGGCGTCTGGGACTACCGGGCCTCGGCCGCCCGGCGCGCCGTCACCGGCGGAACGGCCCCCGACGCGGTGCGCGAGCAGATCCGGACGGCCCGCCAGACGCTGACCTGAGTCTTCAGCGGCGCGCCAGCGCGGCGAGCGCCGCCTCCAGCCGGCGCTCCGCCGCCCCGTCTCCGCGGAAACGCTCCAGAGCGCGCCGCAGCACCCGCTCGGCGTCCGGGCGACTCCCGCCCTCGGCGAACACCCGGGCGAGCAGGATGTGCCGCTCGAAGTCGTCCGGGAACTCGACGAGGAACCGCTGGGCCCCCCGCAGCGCGAGCGGCAGGTCCCCGTGGCGCAGCGCGTGGAGCACGAAGGCGGAGGCCGGACGGAATACCTCGGGCCGATGCTCCGCCTCACCAAGGAGCCGCGCCGATTCGTCGGCGAACGCGCTCCGCCGTTCGAACTCGGCGAAGAGCGGCGCCGCCCCCTCCTGATCTCCCCGGCGGGCGAGCAGCCGGGCCAGCGCGATCCGGGCCTCGTTGAGCGCCGGATCCGCCGCCAGGGCGCGGCGGAGCGCCGTTTCGGCCTCGTCGCCGCGCCCCGCGTCGCGCAGCGCCCGGCCGAGGCCCAGCCACGCCTCGGCATTCGTCGGCGCCTCCGCCACCACCGCCTCGAAGATCGGGAGCGCCTCCGCGCCGCTCCCCTGTCGCACCAGGATGCCGGCCAGCCGGAACGCCGCCGGTCCCGCCGGGCCGGTCTCCTCCATGAGCCGCCGCAGGTCGCTCTCCGCTTCGCCGCCGCGCCCCACGCTGTCGAGCAGTTCGGCGCGCAGCAGCCTGCCCCCCCGGTGCCCCGGGTCCACACTCAGGAGCGACTCGGTCAGGACGAAGGCTTCCTCGGTGCGCAACATGCGGGCGAGCGTGACCGCCCGTCCGTGGATCGCCGCCGGGTGCTCCCGGTGGCGTCCGAAGCGCTCGAGCGCCCGCTGATGGGATCGGAACTCCGCGAAGAGTCGGCCCGCTTCGATATCGGCTTCGGGTCGCGGCGCTTCGCCGGCGTCCGGCGGGGCGCGGTCGAAGGCCTCGAGGGCGTCGAGCGGCCTCAGCGCCCGCCGGAGAAGGACGCCGGTCGCGATCCAGCCGTCGGACCCCAGGCGCGGCGCCGCCACCTCGATGGCCTCGGCCAGTTCGGGAGCGGGACCCGCTTCCCGGGCCAGCCGCCAGAGAACGCGCCGGCCTTCCTCGGAGCCGGGATCCTCCTCGAAGGCTTCCGCGAGCGGAGCGAGCGCCGCGACCGCCCGACCCTCCGACAGCAACCGCTCCGCCCGCGCCGCCGGCGTCTCCGCCGAGGCGGCGAGAGCGCCCATCAGCAGGCTGGCCAGGACCAGCGCCCCGGCGCGCCGGCTACAACGGTTTGGATCGCGCGTCCGGTCCATCGGAGCCCCGGATCGGGAGACTCCGAAGACTCGTGCTGTCCCCCAACTAAACTGTTGACACAAGGCGCGATATCGCCGACCAGCGAAAGCGCCCATTGCGGGGAATGGTCCTTGCGTGGTACACATCCGGCGTTTCATGCCCAATTTCCAGACCGATCGCGTGGAACCGAGGCGTCCTCACGGGGCGACGCTCTTCGGTGACGCACATTCTCTCCGGGAGCCGTCAACGGCCGTTCCGGATGTTCGGTGTCCTGATTCTCGTCTCGTGAGGAGGTTCTTCATGCGGAAGACCGCAATGTTTGCGGCCGCGCTGCTTCTTGCCGCAGCCCCCGGCCTTGCCCAGCAGACCGGCTCCATCGTCGGGACGGCGATGGACGAGCAGGGAGCGGTGCTCCCGGGCGTCACGGTCACGGTGGACAGTGATGCGCTCATCACGTCCCGCTCGACCACGACGGGCGCCGGTGGCTCGTACAGCCACCCCGCGCTTCCGCCGGGTGAGTACAGCGTCACGTTCTCTCTGACCGGGTTCCAGACCGTGGTCCAGGAAGGCGTCCGGGTCGGTGTGGCCCGAACCCTCGAAGTGGACGCGACGATGGGTCTCTCCGGGGTGGAGGAGACCGTCACCGTGACCGGCGAAGCGCCGGTCGTGGATGTGCGGAGCGCCACCGTCCAGACGAACATCGAGCAGGAGCTGCTCGAGGCCGTTCCGACCGGACGGAACCCGTGGGTCATGGCCGGGCTCGTGCCCGGGATGGTGACGACCCGGATCGACGTCGGCGGCAGCAACGGAATGCAGCAGTACGGCATGGAGATCTTCGGCTCTTCCGCCACGATGCAGACCTTCCAGGTGGACGGGCTCAAGGTGAACTGGCCCGGCGGCACCGGCGGCTGGACGATGCAGTACTACGGCTTCTCGATGTACGAGGAGTTCAACTTCCAGACCTCGCAGCACACCGCCGAGTCCGATACCGGCGGCGTCCTGATGAACATGGTCGTGAAGTCGGGCGGGAACGAGTTCTCGGGCGACGTCATGGGTCTCTACAACGTCGTGGATCTGCAGGGTGAGCCCGCCGAAGCCGGTGGCGCTCCGATCACCAGGTCCATCGACATCAATGGCACCCTCGGTGGTCCGATCGTTCGCGACAAGGCGTGGTTCTTCGGCGCCTACCGCGACTGGATCCACGACCAGGAAGTGACCGTTCCTTCCTCGTACGTCGGCGCCACCCCGATCGACGACAACCGGATCCGGAACCTCAGCGGCAAGTTCACGCTGCAGGCCACGGAGAATGACCGGCTTTCGGTGACGCTCCAGCGGAACTGGAAGGATCGCTACCACCGGCGCGACGCCCCCTATACGGCCGTTGCGGACGAGCTGGCGCGCTTCCAGGACCAGTGGGCTGACAACTACATCGCCTCCTACAACCGGGTGCTCGGCGACGCGGCGCTCCTCGACCTGCGCTTCGGCCGCATGGTCGGCGTGACGCCCTACATCCTCTACTCCGAGTACTGCGGCATCCCGGTGGACGAGTATCCGGACGCGCGCGCCTGCACCGAGAACGACATCGCGGTACGCGATCCGGTCCGGCGGGAACTGTTCAACGCGGATCCGCGCGGCGAGTCCTGGGGTCCGAACCATCGGAACCAGTTCAACGGTTCGCTGACCTACTACGTGGACACGGCCGGCGGCTCCCACAACTTCAAGGTGGGCGGCCAGGCTTCCCGCGAGTTCATCGAGAGCCGTCAGTTCAAGAGCGGCGACGCTTTCGGCGAGCTGAGCGACGGCGTGCCCGATCGGATCAACATCTCCCGGACGCCGAAGACCTCGCACGAGCGGCTGAACACCTGGGGCATCTACGCCCAGGACGCCTGGACGATCGGCAACCGGCTGACGCTGAACCTCGGCGTCCGCCTCGACGGGATCTACGGCTACGTGCCGGTGCAGAGCAGTCCGGCGGGTACCTGGACGGCGCTCTCCGAGCAGCTCTCCGACGCCGTCTTCGAGGTGACTTCCGAGATCACCGGGCTTCCTGACTGGCCGATGAACATCGCTCCGCGGCTGAGCTTCGCCTACGACCTGTTTGGCGACGGCCGCGCCGCGCTGAAGGGTGGCTGGGGTCGCTACTACACCCAGATGGGCAATGGCCTCTCCTCGGGCGCGAACCCGAACGCCGGCGCCTCGGCGTGGGTCGGCTGGAACGACCTCGACGGCGACAAGCTGGTGGACCTGGGTCCCTCGGGCACCCTGGTGGACAGCCCCGAAATCGATCTCAGCCGGTTCGAGGGCTTCACCGGCGGCGCCACGACGGTCTACGACCAGGACGCCAACCGGCCCTACAGCGACGACATCTCGCTCGGCGTGGACATGACGCTCGGGACCGAGGTCTCGTTCAGCGCCACGTACCACCGGCGCCAGCACCGCGACTCGCTCGGGACGCGGAACCTCGCCCGGCCGACTTCGGCCTACACCCTGAGCAGCTTCGAATGCGCGACCTGCCCGCAGCAGACCTACGAGGTCTACGAGCTGCAGGAGGCGTACCGGGGCCTGCAGCAGAACGTCATCACGAGCATCGACACGCTCCAGACGAACTACAACGGTGTGGCGCTCCAGCTCCAGAAGCGGTTCTCGAACCGCTGGCAGTTGCTCGGCGGCGCGACGTTCTCGAGCCACCGCGGGATTCCCCACGCGTTGCCCTGGGACGGAACCGACTGGAACAACCCGAACCGGGAAATCAACCGGCTCGACGGCGCGGTCCTGACGGATGTGCCGTGGGTGTTCAATGTGGCGGGCAGCTACCTCGCCCCGGGTGATGTCCAGATCGGCTGGAACTACCGCGCCCGCGCCGGCAACCCGCTGGTTTCGACGGCTCGCGCGACGGGCCTCGTTCAGGGCTCGGAGACCATCTACGCCTACGAGCGTGGCGACGAGCGCACCGAGACGATCACCGATCTGCTCGACATCAACATCCGCAAGTCGTTCGAACTCGATCAGGCCCGGATCGAGATCGGCGCCGACATGGCGAACCTCTTCAACTCGCAGAAGGCGGACGCGCTGAACACGAGCTTCGGCTCGAACTACCTGCAGCCGTCCCGCGTGCTGCCGCCGCGGATCATCCGCGTCACGGCGAAGCTGAGCTTCTGATCGGACCCTCCTCGTCTGGCGGGCGCTTTCGGCGTCCGCCGGACGGGACCCCGACGGGGGAGCCTTTCCGGGCTCCCCCGTTTTTTTGTGCATCAGGCCGGTCCGGCGCGCCGGGCCCGGCCACGAGGGATGGCCGTGGCATACTCGGCGCACGAGCGAACGGCAATGACGGCCCCCCGAAACCGCTGGCTGCTTCTCGGCGGGCTGGTTCCGGCCTTGGCGTTCGGTTGCGCGGGAGGCGAGGAGACCCAGGCGCCCGTGGACGCCGACGCCGCAATCCGGGCGGACGTCGAGGCGATGGCGGAGGACTTCGTCCAGCTTCGGAGGCTCACCGGGTTCGTCCACGAGATGCCCCTCGACGAGGCCTACCGCTGGCAGGACGAGCTGGTGGAGCTCCTCGGGATGGGTGAGGTCGTGGGCTACAAGACCGGCGGCCACGATCCGAACCCGCCGAACCCCAGCTTTCCTCCCGGCGGCATCCGCGCCCATCTCCTGTCCGGGATGTTCCGGGAGGACGGCGATGCGATCCGGGTGGACGAGACGCGCGCCGGCTTCCTCGAGGCCGACTTCGCGTTCCGGGTCGGGGACGCATCGATCAACACCGCCAGCACGGATCTCGAGGTCCTCGCGGGGCTGGGCGCCGTGGTCCCCTTCGCCGAGATCCCGGACCCGTTCTACGACCCGGACGACGCCACCGTGAACCGGATGATCGTGTCCAACATGATCTCCCGCTGGGCGTTCGCCGGGGAGGCGGTACCCATCGAGGCGACCGAGGAGTGGCTGGAGCGGATCCGCACGTTCGACTTCGCCGTGCTCGACGAAACCGACGCCGTCATCCAGGACGGCTCGATGGGTGAGTGGTACGACCCGATCGCCGCCGTCCGCTGGCTCCGGGATCAGCTTCTGGCGTCAGGCAAGCGCCTCGAGCCCGGCCACCTGCTCTCGCTCGGGAACATCGGGATCATCCGTCAGATCCACGAGGGGTCCCCGAGGGGGCCGGCCTATGCCAGCGACGAGTTCCGGCTGGAGTACTACGGCCTGCGGGACGACGGCCTCCCGGCGACCGTCACGATCCGCATCGAACGCTGATCGGAGCGCCGCGCGCCAGGCGCGCGTTCACTCCCTGGGCGGCGGGGCTGGCGTTCCGGGATCCGGCGGTACGAGTTCCAGAACGCCCTCCTCGCGCATGAAGGCCTCGATCTCGTCGACGGTGCGCGGCATGAAGTCGGTGAAGTTCTCCACGCCGTTCTCGGTGATGGCGACGACATCCTCCATCCGCACGTAGAGGCGCTCCTCGTGGACCCAGAGCATCGGGTCCAGCGCGAACACCAGCCCGGTCTCGAACGGGCGGCCCCGGTAGCTGCCGACATCGTGGACAGCGAGCCCGACCGGATGGGAGAGGTGACCGCGGAAGACGAGCGCCTCACGCGCGGCCTGTTCGTGGAGCGGGTTCGTGAAGCCGATTTCGTCGATCACCGGCTCCATCTCCGCGGCCGCCCCGTCGAGCACCTGGTCCGGCGTCACGCCGGGGCGCAGCCGGGCGAGGAGGGCCTCGGAGTAGCGCACGATGAACGTGTAGAGCTTCCGCTGGTCCGGGTCGAAGACCCCGTTGACCGGCCACATCCGCGCGATGTCGCTCGTGTAGTAGCGGTAGTCCGGAGCATGGTCCATCAGGATGAGCTCCCCGTCCTTCAGTTCGGCGTCGTTCCGGTAGTAGTGGCCGAAGTACGCGTTCGTCCCGGTGGCGGTGATCGACCGGTACCCCTGTCCCTGCGCCCCGTTGATGGCGTAGATGTAGCGGGCGGCGGCGTCGAGCTGGTACTCGTAGAGGCCCGGGCGGGTGGACCGCATCGCCTCCATCATCCCCATGCCCGCCAGTTCGCTGGCTCTCCGGATCAGCGCCAGTTCGCGCGGCGACTTGTGGAGCCGCATCGCGTCCACGATGGGGGTGAGGTCGGCGACCCCGAACTGGGGAAACCGCTCCCGGATCCGGGCGAGGAACATGCCCTCCCGGGAACCTCGTCCGTCCCACGGATCGGAGACGTGGGAGGCGTGGCCGATCAGGTTCTCGTCCCGGCTCTGCTCCCGCCCCTCCGCCGGGCTGAAGAAGGTGTAGAGCGTGGGGTGCGGCGGCCGCAGCGCGAACCCGTACAGCTGCCGCGCGATCTGGTCGATCGCGAACACGTCGTCCACTCCGGTGGCGGCCATCGCCTCGTCCCGGTCTTCCGCGGAGAGCATCCGGCCTTCTCCCCGCTCCTTCCGGGCGTCCCGGCGGGGCAGGAACAGCAGCGAACGGCGCGCTCGCCCGTCGATCAGCAGATAGGAGTGGGGGACCTCGATCCCGTTCAGGTAGTAGAACTCGTTCGACTGCCGGAACACCCGGAATCCGGGGTCGGCCGCGCCTCCCTGGACCAGCGCGATCGCGTTGTCGCCCATGGCCTCCATGACGCGCGCCCGGCGTTCGATGAACTCCTCGGCGGGGAAGTCGGACTGGATCTTGGCGTGGTCCTGCGGGGCCGCGGTGGCGGCCACCGCGATCACGGCGAGAAGGGTCAGGGTCAGTCGCATGCGGAACCTCCGGCCGCCGGATCGTATGCGGGGGCTCATCCGGCCGGAGTGCGGCCATAATCCCGCGCTGTGTCGGGACGCCCCCCCGAGGCCCAGGACGAGAGCCTCGATTACCGAGGGGCGGGGGTAAACCTCGCCGAGGCGGACCGCGTCCTCGACCGGATCCGGCCGCTGGTTCGCGCCGCCAGCCGACCCGAGGTCCTGAGCGACGTCGGGCACTTCGGCGGCCTCTTCCGGCTGGATCTCAAGGGGCGGTCGCGCCCGGTGCTGGTCGCCTCCACCGACGGCGTCGGCACGAAGCTCCGGCTGGCCCGCGAGGCCGGACGGCATGAGGCCCCCGGCTACGACCTGGTCTCCCACTGCATCAACGACATCCTCGTGCAGGGGGCCGAGCCGCTCTTCTTCCTCGACTACCTCGCCATGGGCCGGCTGGACTCCGAGGTCGCGACCCGCGTGGTCGCCGGGATCGCCGAGGCCTGCGAGGAGTTCGGCGTGGCGCTCCTCGGCGGGGAGACGGCCGAAATGCCGGGCTTCTATCCGGGAGGCGACTACGACGTCGCGGGCACGATTGTCGGGATCGTGGACGAGGGCCGGCTGGTGGACGGGTCGGGCGTCCGCGCCGGTGACGTCGCCGTGGCGCTGCCTTCTTCCGGCCTCCACACGAACGGCTTCTCGCTGGCCCGCGCCATCGTGGACCGCCTCGGACTGGGGCCGGACGACCCGCTCCCGGGCGCCTCCGGGTCGGTCGCCGACGCCCTCCTGGCCCGGCACCGCTGCTACCTGGCCCCGGTTCGCCCCCTTCTGGACGCCGGCGTGGTGAAGGCGCTGTCCCACATCACTGGAGGCGGATTCGAGGGCAACCTGCCGAGGGTCCTGCCCCGGGGCCTCGCCGTCCGGGTGGACCTCGACAGTTGGGAGCTGCCTCCGGTGTTCGGGACGCTTCGCCGCGAGGGCGCCGTCCCGGACGACGAAATGCTGCGGGTGTTCAACTGCGGGGTCGGCCTGGTGGTCTTCGCGGCCCCCGACGCGCTCAACCGCGTGCTCGCCTGTGATCCCGGGGCCTGGAGGCTCGGGGACGTCGTCCCCCGTCCGGAGGGCGCCCCGGGCGTGCTTCCGGAAGGGACGCTATGAGTTCATCGGCCGCGGAGCCGGCGCCGGAGCCCGTCCGCGTCCCGGGCCGTCGTCTTGCGATCTTCATTTCCGGGCGCGGAACGAACATGACGGCGGTGCTGGAGTCGGCGCGGTCCGGCGCTCTCCCGGTGGAGCCGGCGGTCGTCTTCAGCAACCGCAAGCGGGCCCGCGGGCTGGAGATCGCCCGGGAATTCGGTGTGCCGACCGAGGTGCTCTCCCACCGGCGTTTCGCCAGCCGCGAGGACTACGACCGCGCCGTCCTCGAGATCCTGCGGGCGCACCGGGTGGACCTGATCGCCCTCGCCGGGTTCATGCGGGTGCTCTCTCCCGTGATGCTGCGCGCGTTCCCGAACCGGATCGTGAACATCCACCCGTCCCTCCTGCCCGCCTTTGCCGGAGTCGACGTCCACGCACAGGCGCTCGAGTACGGGGTCCGCTGGCACGGGGCGACCGTCCACCTGGTGGACGAGGGGCTCGACTCCGGCCCGGTGCTGCTCCAGGAGGTCGTGCCGGTCCTTCCCGGCGACACCCCCGAGAGCCTCGCCGCCCGGGTGCTCCCGGCGGAACACCGCATCCTCCCCGAGGCTCTGCGGCTCCTTGTCGAGGGCCGGATCTCCCTTCGTGGCCGGGTCGCCGTAATCGAGCCGGAAGGA
>OZ244852.1:2567500-2884672 GCA_965220965.1 Candidatus Marinacidobacterium sp.
CGTATCCCGGGAGTCAGACTGCGGGGGCTAAGCTCCGTAGTCGAAAGGGAAACAGCCCAGACCGCCAGCTAAGGTCCCCAAGAACACACTAAGTGGGAAAGGATCTGAAGACGCTCAGACAGCCAGGAGGTTGGCTTAGAGGCAGCCATCCTTTAAAGAAAGCGTAACAGCTCACTGGTCGAGCGGCTTCGGGCCGATAATTCAACGGGGCTCAAGTGTGTCACCGAAGCTGCGGGGTGTGATCTCTGATCACATTGGTAGAGGAGCGTTCCATGGGGGTTGAAGTCGGACCGTGAGGACCGATGGACCGCATGGAAGTGACCCTGCCGGCATAAGTAACGCCATCCAGGTGAGAACCCTGGACGCCGGATACCCAAGGTTTCCTAGGGAAGGTCAGTCCGCCCTGGGTTAGTCGGACTCTAAGGCGAGGCCGAAAGGCGTAGTCGATGAGAAGCAGGTCAACATTCCTGCACCACCTTGGGAGCGTTTGAGTGATGGGGTGACGCAGACAGATAGGCCTACGCCCTGTTGGAATAGGGCGGCTGTTGCTCGAGATGGGGACCTAGGCAAATCCGGGTTCCGTGATTCGAGAGTTGCGGGGAAGCGCGTCTTCGGACAAACCAACTGGTTGATTCTGGCTGCCAAGAAAAACCTCTAGCGAGTTCCCGGGTGCCCGTACCGTAAACCGACACAGGTAGGTAGGGAGAGAATCCCAAGGCGCAAGTGAGAACCCTCGTTTAGGAACTCGGCAAAATAGCTCCGTAACTTCGGGAGAAGGAGTGCCTCGGTAGGGTGTAAAAGCCCGAGGAGGCCGCAGTGAAGTGGCCTGGGCGACTGTTTACCAAAAACACAGGACTCTGCTAAGTCGCAAGACGATGTATAGGGTCTGACGCCTGCCCGGTGCCGGGAGGTTAAGAGGAGGGGTCAGCCTTCGGGCGAAGCTCTGAATCGAAGCCCCGGTAAACGGCGGCCGTAACTATGACGGTCCTAAGGTAGCGAAATTCCTTGTCGGGTAAGTTCCGACCTGCACGAATGGCGCAACGATCTGGGCGCTGTCTCAACGAGGGACACTGTGAAATTGTAATGCCGGTGAAGATGCCGGCTACCCGCGACAAGACGGAAAGACCCCGTGAACCTTTACTACAACCTGGCAGTGAATTCCGGTGCGTTGTGCGCAGGATAGGTGGGAGGCTTTGAAGTCGGAACTTCGGTTCCGGTGGAGCCACTGGTGAGATACCACTCTCATCGTTCTGGAGTTCTAACCTGGGCCCGTGAACCCGGGTCAGGGACCCTGTCAGGCGGGTAGTTTGACTGGGGCGGTCGCCTCCCAAAATGTAACGGAGGCTCCCCAAGGTGCGCTCAGGCTGATTGGAAACCAGCTACAGAGTGTAAAGGCACAAGCGCGCTTGACTGCGAGACCTACAAGTCGAGCAGGTGGGAAACCAGGGCTTAGTGATCCGGCGGTCCCGCATGGAAGGGCCGTCGCTCAAAGGATAAAAGGTACTCCGGGGATAACAGGCTTATCTAGCCCAAGAGTTCATATCGACGGCTAGGTTTGGCACCTCGATGTCGGCTCATCGCATCCTGGAGCTGCAACCGGTTCCAAGGGTTGGGCTGTTCGCCCATTAAAGCGGTACGCGAGCTGGGTTCAGAACGTCGTGAGACAGTTCGGTCCTCATCTGTCGTGGGCGCAGGAGATTTGAGGGGAGCTGGCCCTAGTACGAGAGGACCGGGCTGGACGAACCTCTGATGTACGAGTTGTCCCGCCTCGGGGCATTGCTCGGTAGTCACGTTCGGAAGGGATAAGCGCTGAAAGCATCTAAGTGCGAAGCCCCACCCAAGATGAGATCTCCCGGGTCGCAAGACCCCTGAAGGCCCCTGGAAGACCACCAGGTGATAGGCCCGAGGTGCAAGGCGGGTAACCGTCTCAGCTTACGGGTACTAATCGGCCGTGAGACTTGACCACACTCCGCGGGTCCATCGACCACGCGGCGCAGGAGCGCACCGAGTGAAATGAACCCCTCCGGGGTTCCGCCAGACCTTCCAACACAGACTCAAACGGACTTTCGTCCCGGTGACCCGAGCGGAGGGGCCACACCCGTTCCCATCCCGAACACGGCAGTTAAGCCCTCCAGCGCCGATGGTACTGCAGTGGTAGCACTGTGGGAGAGTAGGTCGTCGCCGGGACTCTGTCCTTCATTTCCACCCCTGCGGGCGGCTCGCCTACAGGTTGCGGGCGGCTCGCCTACAATCGGTCGGGTGCCAACCCGCCCCGCTGCGCGGCGTCCAGGGGACTTGTGCGCGCCGGGGCGCGGAGCGGACCGGCCTCAGCAGGCTGCGTGGCGCGGCGTCGCGCTGCTCGTCGGCGCGCTGGCCCTCGGCGCACCGGACGCGGCTCGGGGCCAGGAGACAGCGCCGTCGTTCGCGGTGGAGGCGCCGGAGATCGTTCTCTCCGGGGTTCCCTTCACCCTGACGGCGCGTCCCGAGGGGGGGGCGGCCGGAGCGACCGCACCAACGCCGCGCCTCGAGGGCGCGGAGCACGAGGCGGTCGCCGCCGGGGACGACGGGACCCTCGTCTTCTCCGGCGTCACCGTGGCGCGAAGCGGCGCAGCCGAGCTGCGGGTGGTTGCGGGCGCGGCGTCGGGGTCCGCCACGGTCCGGGCGATTCCGGGGTGGCTCTCGCTCGCTCCCCCGCTTCTCGCGATTCTCCTGGCGATCCTGCTGCGTCAGGTCATCGTGGCGCTGGTCGCGGGGATCTGGGTGGGCGCGACGATCCTGAGCGGATTCAATCCGCTGACCGGCTTCTTCGAAGTCGGGAGCCGCTTCGTGATCGGCGCGATGACCGACACCGACCGAGGCCACATCATCGCCTTCAGCATGATGTTCGGCGGCCTCGCCGGCATCCTCGCCAGAAGCGGCGGCGCCCGGGGGTTCGCCGAGCTCATCACCCGCTACGCGAAGACCGCGCGGCAGGGACAGATCAGCACGATGCTGACCGCGCTCGTGGTGTTCTTCGATGACTACGCCAACGTGATCATCCGCGGCAACCTGATGCGGCCGATCACCGACGGCCTGCGGGTGTCGCGCGAGAAGCTGGCCTTCCTCACCGACACCGGAGCGGCCTCGGTGGCGAGCACGGTGATCGTCTCCACCTGGGTGGGCTACGAGGTGGGGCTCATCGACCAGGGACTCGACCTGATCGACTATCCGGAGGACGGCTACTCGGTCTTCCTTCGCACGATCCCCTACCGCTTCTATCCGATCTTCTCCTTCATCCTCGCGCTCGCCGTCGGGTTCTGGGGACGGGACTTTGGCCCGATGCGCGCGGCGGAGGCGCGGGCCCGCAAGCTGAACCAGCCGCTGCGGCCGGGCTCCGAGCCCGCCACCGAGTCGCTCGACGAGCACCCCGGCGTGGCCGGCGTTTCTTCCTGGCTCTGGCTCCACGGCGTCGTCCCGATCGCCTTCGTGCTCGGGGTCGCCGGCATCGTCATCTGGATGACCGGCGTCGAATCGCTCGCCGCCGCCGGGACGACGGACTACGGGGTCCGCGAGGTCGTCACGAACTCCGACTCCTACACCGCGCTGCTGTGGGCCTCGATCGCCGGGTGCGCCTCCGGGATCCTGCTCGCCGTGGGCCGCGGGGTCCTGAAGCTGGCGGACGCGATGGACGCCTGGCTCGCCGGACTCCGCTCCATGGTGCTGGCGATCCTGATCCTGATCCTCGCCTGGTGCATCGGCGATGTCACCGGCGACCTCCACGCCGCCGCCTACCTGGTCCAGGTTCTCCAGAACGTGCTGAGCCCGGCGCTGCTGCCCACGCTCACGTTCGTGGTCGCCGGGATCATGGCGTTCGCCACCGGCACGAGCTGGGCGACGATGGCGGTGCTGATGCCGCTGGTGATCCCGCTCGCCAGCGCGCTCTCCCAGGCCGCCGGTTTGGCCCCGGCGGCCGCCGACCCGATCCTGATGGGGGTGGTCGGCGCCGTTCTGGCCGGGGCCGTCTTCGGGGACCACTGCTCCCCCATTTCCGACACCACGGTCCTGAGCTCGATGGCCGCGGCCTGCGACCACATCGACCACGTCAAGACGCAGTTGCCCTACGCGCTCAGCGCCGCCGGGATCGCGATCCTGCTCGGCATCCTGCCGACGAGCTTCGGCGTTCCGGCCTGGCTCGCCCTCCTGATCGGCGGGGCGGCGAGCGTCCTCGTTGTCCGGATCGTCGGATCCCGCATCGAGGATCCCCAGGAGCGACAAGCCTGAGAATGGAAACCACCCGGCTCGGGGCCACCGGCCTCGAGGTCAGCCGCCTCGCGCTCGGCTGCATGACCTACGGGGACACCGCCTGGAGGTCCTGGCTCCTCGACGAGAACGACGCCCGCGAGCACTTCGCGAAGGCCCTCGACCTCGGCATCAACTTCTTCGACACCGCGAACATGTACTCGCTCGGGGTGAGCGAGGAGATCACCGGCCGGATCCTCCGCGACCTCGCCCACCGCGAGGACTACGTGCTCGCCAGCAAGGTCTTCTACCCGATGGCCGACGGGCCGAACCGCGGCGGGCTGTCCCGGAAGCACATCCTCGCCTCCTGCGACGCCTCGCTTCGCCGCCTCGGCCTCGACTACATCGACCTCTACCAGATCCACCGCTTCGACCCGGAGACGCCCATCGAAGAGACGATCGAGGCGCTCGATTCGCTGGTGCGCGCCGGGAAGGTGCGCTACCTCGGCGCGAGCAGCATGGCCGCGTGGCAATTCGCCGGGATGCTCCACGCGGCGGATCAGCTCGGCTGCGAGCGGTTCGTCTCGATGCAGAACCTGCTCAACCTCGCCTACCGGGAAGAGGAGCGGGAGATGATTCCGCTGTGCCTCGACGAGGGGGTCGGCCTCATTCCCTGGAGCCCGCTGGCGGCGGGGTTCCTCACCGGGAGCCGGAGCCGCGAGGACCGCGCCTCGACCGACCGGGCGAAGGACGACCCGCTGAACGCGAACCGCTACTACCAGGACGCCGACTTCCGGGTGCTCGACGCCCTGCTCGAAGTGGCGAGCGATCTCGGCGAACCTCCGGCGAAGGTGGCGCTCGCCTGGGTTCTCTCGGTTCCCGGCGTCACCGCGCCGATCATCGGCGCGACGAAGGTCTGGCAACTGGAGCAGCTCGCCGCGGCGGTGGACCTCACGCTCGACGACGCCACGATCGCCCGGCTCGAAGCCCCCTACGTGGCGCACCCGGTCATCGGCCACGACCAGCCGGCGCCCCGCGACTGAATCTGCTTCCCGGCGCGGCCGCCCTCGGCGCCGCGCTTCTCGCGCCGGCGCTGGTCGCCGGCCAGCACTATGAGGATGTAGCGGCGGATCTGGGCCTCACGGTGGTCACCGGGACCGGGGGGCCGGCGAAGGACCACATCGCCGAGTCCACGGGGACCGGCGTCGCCGTCCTCGACTACGACCAGGACGGCCTGCCCGACATCTACTTCCCGAACGCTCCGGCGTGGGACGACCTCCGGGGTCCGTGGCGGCCCCGCTCCGGAGCGCTTTACCGCAACGAGGGCGGCCGGCGGTTCACCGATGTCACCGCCGCCGCCGGACTCGACACGACCGCCTGGGGTCAGGGCGCGCTGAGCGCCGACATCGATGCCGACGGCTTCCCCGATCTCTACGTGACGGCGCTCGGCCCGAACCTGCTGTTCCGCAACAACGGCGACGGAACCTTCACGGAAGTCGGCGAGGCGGCCGGGGTCGCGGACCCGGGCTGGGGCATCGGCGCGGCTTTCCTCGACGCCGAGGGAGACGGCTTCGCCGACCTCTTCGTCGCGAACTACATCGAGGTCACGGAACCGGACATCCGGGCGGGCGAGCGCACCCGGCGCTGGCGCGGCCGGGTCGAGGTCCTCGACGGCCCCCGGGGGCTCCCGGCGCAGGCGAACCGCTACTACCGGGGGGACGGTCGCGGCGGCTTCACGGAAGCCACCGGGGACGCCGGCTTCGCCGCCGGTCCCGGTCGCTACTCGATGGGAGTCGCCGCTCTGGACGTCGATGCTGACGGCGACCCCGACCTCTTCGTCGCGAACGACTCGGGGACGAACGCGCTCTGGCGCAACGAGGGCGGGCGGTTCACCGACATCGGCCTGCTGGCGGGAGTCGCGCTCAGCGCCGACGGCGCCACCCAGGGCAGCATGGGGGTCGCCACGGCGGACGCCGACGGCGACGGTCTCCCGGACCTCGCGGTCACGAACTTCGCCCACGACCACTACGCGTTCTATCGGGGACTCGCCCCGGACCTCTTCCTCGACGATGCGGTCGGGGCGGGCGTCGCGACCGCCACCTTCGCCCCGCTGGGCTGGGGGACGCTGTTCTTCGATGCCGACAACGATGGCGACCTCGATCTGGGGTTCGCGAACGGCCACCTCTACCCCCAGGTCGGGGACGACCCCGGCCTCGGCGAGGCCTACGCCCAGCCGGACCAGTTGTTCCTCCGCGAGGGCGAACGCTATGTCCCCGGGGTCTTCGGGCGGGTCGAGCGTTCCTCCCGGGGGATGGCGCTCCTCGACATCGAAGGGGACGGCGCCCTCGAGGTCGTTGTCTCGAACCAGGACGACCCTCCGGTCCTCTGGCGCCGGAGCGAACCGGAGGCGGGAGCCTGGATCCGGTTCCGCCTCCTCGATCCGGTGGGCGAACGCGACGGGCTGGGCGCGCGGGTCACGGTCGGGACCGGGGGAACTCGACAATCGGTGGATCAGGTCTCGGGCGGAAGCTACGCCTCCGACAGCGAGCGGATCCTCCACTTCGGGCTCGGCGAGACTGGCGCCGTATCCGTCGAGGTCCGCTGGCGGGATGGCGCCCGCGAGGCCTGGTCCGATCTCGCGGCTCGCCGGAGCTGGCTGATCCGGCGCGGGGGGCCTCCGCTCGCCCTGCCTGTCCGGCCGGAGGCGCGCTGATGCGGTGCGCGCTCGGGTCCGCGGTCGGCGCGGCGGTTCTGCTCGGCTGGCTGGGTTCGGTCGCTTCGGGCGTCCAGCAGCCGCCCGACACGACCGTCCGCGCCCGGATGGAGGCGGCGCTCGCGCACCTGGCAGGCGGCGAGGCCGAGGCTGCGATCCCCCTGCTGCTCTCGGTCGTCGACGAGGTTCCGGACCACGGTCCGGCGCGGCTGCAACTGGGAGCCCTCGCCATCGGGCGACGGGAATGGGGCGTGGCCGAAGACCACCTCCGCATCGCGCTGGCGGCGACCGGACCCGACGCGCCTCCGGGCGCCGTTCCGGCGCAGCGCCCCGGCCTGGCGTGGGCGCTCCTGGCCGAGGCGCTCGACGGGCGCGGGGAGCTCGCGGAAGCTCTCAGGGCGACCGAAGAGGCCGTGCGTCTGGCGCCAACGTTCGTTCCCGCGCTCCTCCGGCGCTCGGACCTCGCCCGCCGGCTGGCGAGCGATCCGGACGCTTCGGCGGCCTGGACGCCGCTCCGCGTTGGATGGGCGGAGACCGCGCTCGAGACCGCGCGCGCGGCGGTCGACCTGCTGCCGGAGCGCCCCGGACCGTGGACCGCGCTGGCGCTCGCCGCGCTGGGATCGCAGGCCGATGACCTCGCGCAGTGCGCGGCGCGCCGGGCCGCCGGGCTGGCGACGCAGGACCCGGCGGCCTGGTTGCTCCTCGCGCGGGCGACGGCGCGCTCCGACGAATCGGCCGCGCTCGAGTTCGCGGAGCGGGCGCTCGAAGCCGGTGGTGAGGATGACCCGGGGGCCTGGATGCTCCTCGGAGAGCTCCGCGCCTTCCGGATGGATCTGGAGGGCTCGCTTGCGGCGTACGCAGAGGCGCTCCGCCGCGACCCGGCCGCGGCGGGAGAGATCGCGAGCCCGGCCCTCGATGCGCTCGCGGCCCGGCAAGACGCGGAACTCCTGGCCCTGCTCGCCGAGCGCGCCGACCGGGTCCCGGGGGCGCTGAACACCCGCTTCACGCTCGCGAAGCATGCGTTGCGGGAGGGACGGGCCACCGAGGCGCTGGAGTTGCTTCGCCGTCTGGCCGCGCTTCGCCCCGACCACGCGGCGATCCTCGCCGCGCTCCACACCGCGCTCCGCCAGGCGGGCGACCCCGCTGCGGACGAGGCGCTCCGTCGTCTGGACGCGGTCAAGGCGGCCGAGGCCGCCGCCTGGGAGAGGGCGAACGCCCAGGCGCGCCTTCGCCGCCGCGCACGCGAGGCCCTCGAGCGAGGGGAGTTCCAGGTCGCGGCCGACGCCTGGGAGGAGCTGCTCGACGGGACCGAGCTCGCGGAAGACGACCAGGGCGCTTCGGACCACGCCGGGCTGGGCCGGGCGCTCACGGGGCTTGGCCAGGGCCGCGAGGCGCTCGCGGCGTTCGAGGCCTCGCTCGCCCTCCGGCCGTTCGACCCCGCCGCGCTCGAAGCTGCGACTTCCGCCGCCGGGGCCGCCGGAGCGTCCGACGCGCCGGACCGTTACGCCGCCCGCGCCGCGCTCGCTGCGGCGGATTGCGACGTAGCCCGCTGAGCTGACGCAGGGCCTGACCGGGCCGGCCTCCTCACCGTGATCTCAACGAGAGTTACATCTGCGGCTCAGGACGGCGTACATCGACCGTCTCCGGCGCGGTCCAATAGTTGCTGTTTGAGGGGTGGAAGCGATGCGCGCCCGGGTCTGTCACAACCGCCAAATGGTTGAAATCCCCGGAAGAATCGGCCCACAATCTCCGATTCGGATGCGCTGGCTCGCGTTCCATCCAACCCGCCGGATCCAACCCCGCGGTCCATGGATGCCGGCGGCTTCCGATCATCCGTTCCCGACCGAAGGAGTCAATTCATGAAGCGAAGCGTCCCCCTGGCGCGTCCGGCGCGGTTCGCCGTCGCCCTCGCGCTCATGCTGGCGCCGATTGCCGCCAGCGCGCAGGACAACGCTCTGATCCGGGGCACCGTCACCGACAACACCGGCGCGGTGGTGCCCGGCGCCACCGCGACGCTCCTCAGCGACGCGATCATCGGCGGAACCCGTACAGCGGTCACGAACGAGTCCGGGGTTTTCCGCTTCCCGACGCTGCCCGCCGGGGAATACGCCGTCGAGATCTCGCTCTCGGGGTTCGACACGCTGCGCTACGAGGGGATCCGCGTCAGCCAGAACTCCACCGCGACGCTCGACGCCACGCTGAGGCTCGCGAGCGTCACCGAGACGGTCCAGGTGGTCGCCGAGGCGCCGCTGCTCGACGTGGCCTCGAACGCCTCGATCACGACCTTCAACTCGGAGCTCGTGGAAGAGCTGCCCACCGAGCGGAACTTCTACGACTACATCCACATCGCTCCCGGCATGACCCAGATGAACAGCGGCGGCGGCGGGGACCGCACGATCGCCTTCGGGTCGAACCAGCAGTCGAACTCGTGGAACATCGACGGCATCGAGTCGAGCGCCCCCGAGACCGGCTCTTCCTGGTGGGATCCCAATGTTGACGCCATCGAAGAGGTCGAGATCATCGGGATCGGGGCCCCGGCGGAGTTCGGGAACTCCACCGGCGGCGTCTTCAACATCGTCACCAAGAAGGGCGGCGACACCTTCAGCGGAACCGGGAACTACTTCTACCAGAGCAACGCGTTGACCTTCCCCGAGGTGTACGCCGACACCGGCACCGGAGAGCGGGTCGAGGCCGGGAGCGCGAACGCCTTCGCTTACGAGCGCGAGAACTACCAGGACATCACCCTGACGCTCGGCGGCCCGGTCGTGCGCGAGCGCGTCTGGTTCATGGCCAGCGGCCAGTACTCCCGCGACAGTTCCTGGGAAGCCGGGAACGACCCGGCGAGCGCCACCGCCGACCTGGACCGGAACGACAAGATCGGGCTCAAGCTGACCGCCAAGATCAACGACCGCAACGAGGTGTTCGTGAACACCCAGCTCGAGGACTGGGCCTTCATCGGCGGAAGCTCGCCGAACGTGGCCGCGTCAGCAGCCTTCGTCGAGCGAGGCGGCAACGCCGCCTACACCGTAGGCCTGAACACCGTGCTCTCTGACAACACGATCTTCGAGGCGCGCTACGCCGGCTGGCGGGCGAGCGACATTCATGATTCGCCCACCGGCAGCTTCGAGATGCCTTTCCGGAACGACGACGCCGTGCCGACGACGACCTTTTCCGGGGGCATCATCTATCCGTGGGACTACCGGACCTGGAGCAACCAGTTCGCCGCCAAGGTGACCCACTACGCCGACGACTTCCTCGGCGCGCAGCATGAGTTCCGCTTCGGCGTCCAGATCGCGCAGGGGGTTGCGGTGACCGGCGTCGCCGCCGGGCCGAACAGCGCCTACCAGTACCAGTCGGGCGGCGTTCTCTACCAGGTCATCCAGGAGCCCTACCGCTACGGCGGCATCTCCCGTGACAACGGCTTCTATGTGGACGACACCGTGACCGTGAACGACCGGCTCACGCTGAACCTCGGGCTGCGGGTCGACCTGAACCGGGGCGAGATCCCGGCCTACGAACTCCTCGCTTCTGTCGAGGGCGGCGAGAGCGAGTTCGAGGCGATCAACGCCGTCGCCGTCGAGGGAACCGCCCCCGGCGATCCGGACATCGTGGAGTGGAACCTGGTGAGCCCGCGCATCGGCTTCACCTTCCGCCCCGATGAGGCGGGCCGCTCGGCCATCAAGGGGTTCTTCGGGATCCACTACGACCAGAACGTGATCGGAAACTGGGACGCTCCGGCGCCCGGGACGACGCCGTATCAGCTCTATTACGTCAACGACGACGGGTCGCTCGGAGACCAGATCTTCTCCGTCGAGGCGGGTGATGTGACCCAGCCCGACAACCTGCTGGCGCCGCGCTCCTACCACTACACCGCGGCTTACGAGCGCGAGATCGGCAACAGCATGTCGGTCGGGGTCCAGTACGTCCACAAGTACACCGATCGGATGGTGGGCTGGTCCGTCCTCGGCGGCGCTTACGAGACGGTCCAATGGGCCGACCCCTACAACGGGAACCCGATCACGCTGCTGAGTCAGACGGAGCAGCCGACGCTCGTCAAGGGGAACTTCCCCGGCGATTTCCCCGGGGCCCCCGAGAAATACGAGCAGACCTACGACGGCGTCATCTTCAGCTTCGCCGCCCGGGAAGCCAGCCTCTGGAACCTCCAGGGGTCCTACACCTGGTCGAGGTCCGAAGGCCTGATTCCCCGCCCATGGCCGGAGTCGCAGAACAACCCCTTCTACGGCAACCGGCATGGGCAGGATCCCAACGCCTATCTGAACCTGAACAACGGGCAGCGGCTCCAGGGCGACCGACCGCACATGTTCCGGCTGCAGGGGGTGCTGTTCCTGCCTTGGGACTTCCTGCTCGGGGTGAACGCCAACTTCGAAAGCGGCAAGCCGTATTCCCGGCAGATCCGGGCGCCCGGCAGTCTGGTCGGGCAGCAGTCTCAGAACTTCATCGTGGAGCTCGCCGGCTCCCGGGACGGCCTCAGCCATCCGACGATATGGATGGCCGATGTCCGTCTCGGGAAGCGCGTCAACATCGGCGATGTCCAGTTGAAGCTGGACGCCTACCTCTACAACGCGCTGAACAGCACCGCGAGCATCTGGAACAGCAGCCTGCGGCTCGAGACCCCGGGCGAGGACTTCATCCCCTCGAGCTGGGTTGAACCCCGCCGTCTGATGCTGCTCGCCGGGTTCGTGTTCTAGGCTTTCCCGACCCTTTTCCGAGGGGAGCCGCCCGCCGGGCGGCTCCCCTTCCTTGTACCCGGAGGTAGACCCATGCCACGGATCGTCGCCCTGATCCCCGTCCTGCTCCTTCTCGCGGTCGGCGTTCCGGCCCAGGAAGCCGCGGAGGCCGAGGCCCCCGGCAAGGAGCGCTGGGAGTCGAGCCACTCCATCGAAGTGGGCGGCGAGACCGTCGAATACGACGCGGTCGTCGCGAGTACGACGCTCACGAACGACGACGGAGAGCCGGCCGCCGAGCTCTTCTACACCGCCTACTTCCGGACCAACGGAGCCCCCTCCTCCGATCGGCCGCTGATCTTCTCCTACAACGGCGGTCCCGGGTCCGCCTCCTTCTGGCTGCACATGGGGATCATGGGTCCGCGCCGGGTCGTCACCCCCGAGGTCGGACCGCAGGGCGCCCCGCCCTACCCGCTCGAGGACAACCAGTACACCCTCCTCGACATCGCCGACATCGTCATGGTGGATCCGATCGGCACCGGATTCAGCCACACCCTCGGCGACACCCCCGGCTCCGACTACTGGGGGATCGATGAGGACGCCCGCTCGCTCGCGCAGTTCGTGCGGCGCTTCCTGAGCGAGTACGACCGCTGGAACTCGCCCCGCTTCCTCCTCGGCGAAAGCTACGGGACGACCCGCTCCGCGGTGCTCGCCGGGCATCTCCAGCGCGCCAACATCGACCTGAACGGCATCGTCCTCGTCTCGGTCGTGCTCCAGTTCAACACCATCCAGTTCGCGCCGGGCGACGACCTGCCCTACATCGTGAACCTTCCGGGCTACGCCGTCACCGCCCGCTATCTCGACGCGCTTCCCGGAGGATCGCCCGACAACCTCGAGGCCTTCATGGCCGAGGTCGAGACCTGGTCGCTCACCGACTACGCCACCGCGCTGCTCGCGGGCGGGACCCTCGACCCGGCGACCCGGACCGAGGTCATCGAGCAGATGCACCGCTACACCGGCCTCAGCCGGGACTTCATCGACAAGTCGGACCTGCGGGTGACCGCGCCGGCCTTCGAAGCGGAGCTGCTCCGGGATGAGGGACGGATCGTGGGCCGTCTCGACTCCCGCTTCACCGGCCCCGCCGGCGATGTGCTCGGGACCCGCCCATCGCACGACCCCCAGTCGACCGCGATCAGCTCGGCCTACACCTCGGCGTTCAACGCCTACCTGCGGGGCGAGCTCGGCTACAACGGCGACCGGGAATACACCCCGAGCGGGGGAACCCGGAACTGGAACTGGGGCCGCCTCGGCGGCGGGGGCTTCTTCGTGCGCGGCGGCGGCACGCCGAACGTGGCGCCCGATCTGGCCCGCGCGATGCAGCGGAACCCCGAGCTCAAGGTGCTGCTGGTGAACGGGATCTACGACCTGGCGACGCCCTACTTCGCCGCGGTCTGGACCGTGGACCGGATGGGCCTGACGCCGGAGCTCCGGGCGAACGTCGAGCGCTCCGACTTCGAGGCCGGGCACATGATGTACGTCGAGCAGGCGCTCCTTTCCCAGTGGAAGGAGGTCCTCGACGACTTCGTGCTCCGCGCCTCCGGCGCATCCAGCCCCGCGTCGCCGTAGCCGCTCCGGCTGGACCACAGAGCCAGACGGACCATGCCCTCCCGGCACGATGACTGGTTTCGGCAGGCGGCGGCCGATCTGCGCCATGCCCGCAGCGCTCGCGCGGAGGCCGCGCACGACTGGGCCTGTTTTGCAGCCCATCAGGCGGCGGCGAAGGCGCTGAAGGCCGCCCTGATGCGTTGCGGCGCCGACGCCTGGGGACACACCGTGACCGGGTTGCTCGGGGCTGTGTCCGGCGACGAGGAGCCTCCCGCTGATCTCGTCGACTGCGCCAAGGCGCTCGACAAGCATGCGATTCCCGCCCGTTATCCCAGCGCCTTCCCGGAGGGCGCCCCCATCGACTTCTACACGGGCCGGGACTCCGACGAGGCCATCACGTTTGCTGAACGGCTCATGGCCGTTACTCGCGGTGTGGACATGCTCTCCCGCGAAGCTGAACCGGCGGATCGCTGACGCCGACGGAAGCCGACCCCTCCATGTCCGGCGCGCCGCTGGCTGGCCGGGTCGCCGTCGTCGCCGGGGCGACGCGCGGCGCCGGGCGGGGGATTGCCCGGATGCTGGGGGCGGCGGGCGCCACCGTCTACTGCACCGGACGCAGCGTGTCCGGCGGCCCCGCCACCCCCGGACGCTCGGAGACGATCCAGGAGACCGCGGAGCTGGTCACCGCCGAGGGGGGCCGGGGCATCGCGGTCCGGGTCGACCACACCGTCGAGTCCGAGGTAGAGGCGCTGTTCGCCCGGATCCGGGAGGAGGCGGGACAGCTCGATGTGCTCGTCAACGACATCTGGGGCGGGGATGCGCTGACCGAGTGGGGATCGCCCTTCTGGAAGCTCACGACAAGCCAGGGGATGGCGCTGCTGGAGCGCGCCGTCCACACCCACATCATCACCAGCCGCCACGGCGTCCCGCTCATGGTGGAGCGAAACGCCGGGCTCATCGTGGAAGTCACCGACGGGGACACGCTCGGCTACCGGGGCAACCTGTTCTACGACCTCGCCAAGAACGCGGTCATCCGGCTCGCCTACGCCATGGCCGCCGACCTCGAGGCTCATGAGGTGACGGCGCTGGCGCTCACCCCCGGATTCCTCCGCTCGGAGGCGGTGCTGGATCACTTCGGCGTCACCGAGGCGAACTGGCGGGACGCGATCGCGAAGGATGCCTATTTCTCGGAGTCGGAGACCCCCTGCTTCGTGGGCCGGGCGGTGGCGGCGCTCGCCGGTGATCCCGACGTCGGGAAGAAGAGCGGCGGGCTGTTCTCGAGTTGGGGGCTCGCCCGGGAGTACGGGTTCGACGATCTCGATGGACGGCGACCCGACTGGGGGACGTTCTTCCACGGCAAGGTGGGGGAGATCCTCGAGCGCGAGAGCCCGCCGGACGAGATGGACCGCTTCGTCATCCGGACCCGGCTCTTCCAGGCGGAGCTCGATCCGTCGCTGAAGGACGAAGCCGCCCGGCTGCGGGAGTGGCTCGACCGCCACGGCTGAAGAAGTCCTGGCCGCCCCGCGGAGGGGCGCCGGTCACGGCCAGAGCCGGTCCGTCTCGAGGGCCTCGAGGAAGCGCCGGAGCGGCCAGACCTCGATCCCGCCTTCGGTCACGAACCGCTGGTCTCCCAGGTACACCAGGATGCGCCTCGCCAGGCCAGGCAGTTCCTCGACCGCCTGGAGCCCGCGAAGCTGCGCCGAGTGGAACCGCTTCGACGCCTTGATCTCGATGGCCAGCCGTTCGTCGCCCCGGACGAGGAGCGCGTCCACCTCGGTTGCGGCCTCCGCCGGGGACCAGAAGCAAAGCTCTTCGTAGAGCGGCCCTGGTTCGCGGTAGGCGCGCAGCAGGCCCAGGACCCAGCCCTCGAACATCGCGCCGCGCTCCTCGGCGCCGACCGGGCCGAGATGGCGCTTCATGGCGCGCGCCAGGCCCGGGTCCGCCCAGTAGAGCTTGGGTCGCTTCCGCTCCCGCACTCGCAGCTTCGCCTCGAAGGCTGGCAGTCGCCACGCCAGCAGCGTGTCTTCGAGGACCTCCAGATAGCCCGCGACCGTGGTGCGCGCGACCCCGGCGTCGCGCGCGATCCCGGCGACATTGAGTTGCTGCCCGTGGAGTAGGGCCGCCACCCGGAGGAACCGCACGAAGCCCGGCAGGTTGCGGAGGCTGGCTTCGGCGCGGATCTCCTCCCGCAGGTAGAGCTGCGCGTAGCTTTCGAGAGCCAGCCGGCGATCCTCCGAGGCCCGGACCAGCGGCATGGCGCCATGTCGCAACACTTCGTCCAGATCGAAATCCGCGCCCATCTCCTCCGGCAGGAGCGGGAACATCTCCATACGCAGCGCGCGGCCGGCGAGCAGGTTGACGCCGCCGGCGCGGAGCTTCCGGGCGCTCGACCCGACGAGAGCGACCCGGCGACCCTCCTCGATCAGGCGGTGGACCTCGTTCAGCAGCTCCGGCATGCGCTGGACCTGGTTCACCACGATCCAGGCGTCCCCGGGCGCCGCTTCGGTCAGCGCCCGGAATCGCCCCGGTTCGCCCTGAAGATCGAAGAGCAGCGCCTCGTCCAGCAGGTCCAGATGGAGCGCCCCCGGGAGGGCGTTCCGGACCCAGGTGCTCTTGCCAACGCCGCGAAGCCCGAGGAGAAAGAAGCTCCGCTCGGGGAGTGTCAGCCGTCTTCTGTAGAGCACGCCGTCATGTTACGGCGTAAAGCGACGGAAAGATGTGCAGTTTCCCGAGTCCGAGCCCACCCGCGCCCGACTGCCTCCCCCGGGCCGCCCGACCCGCTCAGGCGAAGAGCGATCGCACCCGGTCCGCGACCAGGGCGTCTTCCCCCGGCCGGAGCATCCACATCGAGATGCGCAGTTGTCCTTCGCCGGTGCGCGACACCGCGACCGGAGGATCCCCCGCGAGCAGCCTCGCGGCGGCGTCCTCCGAGGTCAGACCGAGCTGCTCCTCGCTCCAGCGGACGACCACATGGGGGACGTGGTTCGCGATCCCGGGGACGACGGTCTCGCAGGAGAGCCCGGTCACCGGCGCCAGGACCCCGGTGACCCGCTCGGCGCGGGCGTCGAGCTCCGCTCGCTCGGCCTCGTGGTCCAGGGTGAGGTACCGCTCGACCGCGGCGACCAGCCCGATGATCTCCTCCTTGCCGACCTTCATGCCCCGGCCGATGCCCGCGAACGGGCTGATCGCCTTCCGCGAGGCCTCGACCAGGTCCGGGCGGCCGAGCAGGAGCCCGGACGCCTGCGGCCCGCGAAGGCCCTTGCCGCCCGAGAAGATCACCATGTCGAAGCCTTCTTCGACGTAGGTTCTGAGCCGCTCCGGAGGGGGAACATCGGCGGCGGCGTCGTTCATCGTCGGGATGTCGTGGGCTTTCGCCACCTCGATCCACTCGGCGCGGCCGATCTGGCCGTTCGGGTCGGCGAAGTTCAGGAAGAACATCATGGCCGTCCGCTCGCTGATCGCCGCCTCGAGCTCCTCCCGGGTGTCCACCCAGACGATCTTCGCGCCCACCAGCTCCATCTGGGCCTGGTAGCCGGTGCGGTGCGCGCGCTGCTGGATCACCTCGTTCTTCATCCCGGTCGTGTCGGGAAGGCGCCGCAGCATGTCGTCATCGCCGCCGGTGATCGCCGCCGCCGTACCGCTCGTCATCGCCGAGGCGGCGCCACACGAGATCATCGCGGCGGGCACGCCGATCAGGCCGGCCAGGTGGTCGCCGGCGCGCGCCTGGAGCTCGGGGAGGGGGACGAACGAACGCGAGGCGGCCACCATTGCGCCCGTGACTTCCGGCGGCATGAGCGAGCCGCCCAGCACGGTCACCGTGCCCACGCCGTTGATCACCGGCCGGATGCCGAGCCGGAGGTAGACATCCTCGGGCGGCGCGGCCGCTTCGCCCCCCGACTCGGCGCAACCGGTCATTCCCAGCACCGTCGCGGTGGCCCCTCCCTGAAGGACCCGCCGCCGCGTCATCTTCTCCGGCATGTTGCTTCTCCCGCGCTTAACGGTCCGTTGATAAAGTCGCGTGCAGCGCCGAGAGCGGTGAGGCGCCCGGCCGACAAGGCGCGTGAGCGAGGAATATCGCGAATATTCCGAGTGAAACGCAACGATGAGCGCCCCAAAGGGGCGCGGTTCGGGCGGGATGCATCGCCGCTCGAGCCCCTGCCGGGAGAACCGGGCCGCGGGACTTTGTCAACGGGCTGTTAACCACGGAGCCGGTCGAGGATCCCGTCCCAGCGCCCGTCTCCCTGCGCTCCGTAGTCGAACGGGAGTGCGCGCCAGTCCTGGCGCGTGCGCCCGTTCAGGTCCCACGCGAGCCGCCCGTCCTTGAACGTCATCTCGCAGACCAGCTTCTCGCGCCCATCGTGGCGCGCGCCGAAGCTGTCCACGAACCCGAACTCACCGGTCTCCAGCTTCAGCACCGCGACATCGGCGACCGCGCCGACCGAAAGGTGGCCCAGCTCGTCGCGGTGGATCATCCGCGCCGCACGCCAGGTCGACTGGTCGATCACATCCTCGAGGGACACCCCCAGCGCCAGCAACTTGCTCATCGTGGTGATCTGGTCGTGCATCCCGCCGTTCATGGAGCCGATGTGGAGGTCCGTCGAGATCGTGTCGGGGGGGAACCCGGCTTCCAGACAGCGGGCCGCCACGCTCCACTTGAAGCTGCCCCCGCCGTGCCCGACATCGAAGAGAACGCCCCGCTCCCTGCCGGCGAAGAGGCCGGGGTTCGGCGTTCCGTCGTCCAGCAGTTCGCGCCGGTTGCCTGCGTAGCAGTGCGTGTAGATGTCTCCGGGGCGCAGCTTCTCGCCGAGGAGCGTCTCGATGGGACGCTCCGGCAGGTTCGACCCGAAGTCCACCATGACCGGGATCCCGGCGGTCTCCCCGGCGCGGACCGACTCCTCGATCGGGAACCAGTCCGCTCCGGCGTAGTGGGCGGTCTTGACCCCCACCACGAGGTCGGCGTGCTCGCGCGCGAACGCGGCGGTCGGGGCCGCTTCCATGTCCGCGAGGTTTTGCTCCACCTCGCCGCCGCGCATCCCGTGGCCGACGATGTTCAGGAACGCCAGGATCCGCGTCTGGCTGCGGCCGATGACCGTTTCCCGGAACGTCTCGAAGTTGCGCCACCCGGCGCAGCCGGCGTCCACCGCGGTCGTGACGCCGGAGTGGAGCGTGTGGCCGTCGGGATAGAGGCTGTTGTCGCCGACGAACGATCCCGGCTCGTTCTGTCCCGCGAAGACGTGGACATGGACATCGATCAGCCCGGGAGTGACGAGGAGTCCCCGGCAGTCGACGACCTTGAAGGCCCGTTCGGGCGCGATCGCGGCTTCGACCGCCGCCACCCTGCCGTCCCGGACGGCGAGGTCGCGGATCGCGCTCACCGAGTTGCGCGGGTCGATCAGGCGCCCTCCCGCCAGCAGGAAATCGAACTCCGGCGCCTGGGCGGAGCGGGCCGAACCGGCCAGCGGCAGCGCGGCGGCCCCCGCCAGCAGCTCCCGGCGCGAGAGGCCGGGCTTTCCTCGGGTCATGCGCATCCCTCCCGGGGAGAGTGTCTCAGGGACTGATTGCCGCTGCCGTTCGCTCAGGCCCGCCACGGGTAGGGCGGCCGGCGGCGATGCCAGTCGGTCTCCCGCTGGAACGCCATCCCGAAGTCCATGACCGCCTGGTCGTCCATGGCCGAGCCCACGATCTGGAGCGACAGCGGGAGCCCGTCCTCGTCGAACCCGCACGGAATCGCGAGACCCGGGTGCCCCACCAGATTCGCAATGTAGTTGAGCCTCGGCGTCCCGTCGCTGACGTCCCCGGGGGGCTCCCACTCGGGGCGCGCCGGGATCGGCCAGCCGTCTTCCACCTCCCGCCGCGCGGCGCCGTTCGGCCAGGTGGGGGCGACGACCGCATCGAAGCGCGACAGCACCTCGTCCGCCTCGCGGACGAGCTGGTTCCGGATCCGCTGGGCGGTGACGTAGTCGGCCGCGGGCAGCATCCGGCCCGCCATCCAGCCGGCGCGGCGATCCTCGTTGAACGAGAACATGTCTCGGGCCCGTCCATCGTCGAAAAGCTCCCGGAAGTTCGTCCCGCTCTCCACCGTCACGATCGTGGTGAACAGCGCTCCGGTGGGCCGCAGCGGCAGCTCCACCTCCTCGACCTCCACCCCGATCTGCCGGAAGACATCGAGGGCTTCCTCGAAGACGCGGCGGGTGGTTTCCGACTGCGACAGCTCGAACTCGGGGCGGTGGACTCCGAGCCGCCGCCCGCGCATCGAACCCGGATCGGACCGGAAGACGAAGGGCTCCGCCACCGTGCTCGGGTCGCCGGCGTCGGGCCCGGCGATCTGCTCCAGCACGAACCCGCAGTCTTCGACGCATCGCCCGACCGGGCCGATCTTGTCGAGGCTCCACGACAGCGCCATGCAGCCGACTCGGCTGACCCGCCCGAAGGTCGGGCGGAGTCCGGTGGCGCCCACTGCGGACGCCGGGAACACGATGGATCCGCCGGTCTCGGTTCCGATCCCGAAGCCGATGAGCCCGGCGACCGCCGCCGCCACCGTTCCGCTCGAGGAGCCGAAGCTCGTCCGGTCCAGCTTCCAGGGGTTCAGCGCCGAACTGGTGTTCCCGCCGGCGAACTCCCCGAGCGACATCTTGGCGAACATCACCGCGCCCGCTTCCTCGAGAAGCCGGATCACCGCGGCGTCCCGGTCCGGGATCCGGTCGGCGAAGATCCCGGAGCCCCAGGTCGTCCGCACGCCGCGGGTGTCGAGGAGATCCTTGACGCCATACGGGATGCCGTGAAGGAGGCTCCGGCGGGTTCCTTCCGCCCGCTCGCGGTCGGCGCGCCGGGCGTCCTCGAGCGCCCGGTCACGGGCGATCGTGACCATGGTGGCGAGCTTTCCCTCGTGGTCGAGGCGGGGCTCGCTGGGCAGCGGGAACGGCGGGACGTCGAGTTCCTCCGCCCGTTCGAGATACGCCTCGGTCAGTTCGACCGATGTGAAGTCGCCGGCATCGAGGCCGGCGGCCAGCTCGGGGACCGACCCGAACAGGGTGTCCTCGTTGACCATCCGCCCCGTTCTCAGGCCCGCCGGAAGATCAGCAGCGGCGGCTCATCGGGGTCGAGCGGGAAGTCGCGCAGCTCGCGCTGCACCCCGACCATGCCCGACAGCGCCCGGCGCAGCCGGTCGAGCTCCTCCGGATCCTCGTAGATGCCGCGCGGCCCCTGGTGGTCCAGCAGCGCCTGCGCGGTCGTCACCGAGACCTCACCGGTCTCCTCGACTTCGGCGCAGGCCGCCGACCACAGGAGCCCGGAGGCCGCGCCGCCGGCGGCGAGGAAACGGCGCCGATCCACCGGTCGCCCGGCTCCGATGGGTCCCGGGGAGGGACGGCTCAGAGCTCGCTCACCGCCTCGGCGATGTTGTCGAGCGCGAGCTGGATCAGCCGCCGCGAGGTCCCGAGGTTCATCCGGAGATGGTTCTCGCCGCCCGGGCCGTAGCTGGACCCGGCGTTCGTGTAGACGCCGGCGTTCTCGACGAGCCAGCGGACGACGATGGTCTCGGGACTCACCGTCGCCCCCTCGGCCTCGGTCGCCGCGGCCGCCTTCTCGACGGCGCCGATCGCGTCGGCGATCTGGCCGACTTCCAGCCAGGCGAGGTAGGTGCCCTGCGCCTTGGTGTAGCGGATCTGCGGGATCCTCTCGCGGAGATACTGCTCCACGAAGTCGTGGTTCCCGTCGAGGTAGACGAGCAGCTCGTCCAGCCAGTCCTGCCCGCCGCGCAGCGCGGCGTGGCTGGCGACGACCCCCAGCGTGTTCGTCTGGGCGTCGTGGTGGAGCTGGATCTTCTCGAAGAGTTCGGGATTCGTGGTGTGGAACCACGCCACCTTCATCGCCGCCAGGCTGAAGGTCTTGCTGACCGACTGGAAGGTGACGCTGTTGTCGACGACCGCCTTGTCAGGCAGCGTGGCGAACGCCGTGTACTTGTTCCCCCGCGTCACGAAATCGCAGTGGATCTCGTCCGCGAGAACCAGAACCCGGCGCTCGAGACAGATCTGCCCGAGCCGCATGAGGTCCTCCTGCGACCAGCAGTTCCCCGTGGGGTTTTGGGGATTGCACAGGATGAGCACGTCGGTGTCGCGCGAAATCCGGGACTCCAGATCATCGAAGTCGAACCGGTGGACGCCGTTCTCGACGATGAACGGGCTCTCTTCGGCGACCGTCTGCGACCGCCGCAGGTCGAAGTAGAAGCCGTTGTAGGTCGAAGTCGTCAGCAGCACCTTGCTGCCGGGCCGCGCCACCGCCTTGAGCGTGGCGATGAGCGCCGGGTGGACGCCGTCGGAGAGCGCCATGAGGTCGGGGTTGATCTCGAGGCCGTGCCGCTCCCGGTTCCAGTCCACGATCGCCGGGAAGAAGTCCTCCGGCATGTGGAGGTAGCCCCAGTTCTCGTGCCGGACCCGCTCCATGAGGGCCTCGGTGACGACCGGGGCGCATTTGAAGTCCATGTCGGCGACGCCCATCGCCACCTGGATGTTCTCGGCGCCGTACTGCTCGATGATGCGGTCCCACTTGTTGGAGTCGGTCCCGATCCGCTCGTAGGGCTCGTCGAAGTCGAAGCCGCCCGAGCCGCCCTGCCACGGGGCCGCCAGCGCCGCCGCGGGATTCCAGAGCGAGCCAGCCGAGGTCGCCGCGCCGGCGGCGGCCGCCGCGCCCGCGCTCTTCAGGAAGGTTCTCCGGTTCAGCATGGTTCGTCCGGGCATGGCGTCGACTCCTCGTTCGCTATCGTCCCCGCCGTCAGTGCGGTCGGCTGCGCGGATCCGGGGACCGCGCGGCGACCATCGGCGCGGGCAGATCGGCCACTATATGCGGGTTGCTGACATTGGCGAAACGGCGAAGGCTCGCTCCGTGAACTCGCGCTCCCCCTGCGCCCGCCGGAGGTCCGGCGCGCTTCCGACCACGCTGCTCCTCGTGCTGGTGGCGGGCGCCCCGGCCGCTGCGCAACCCCCCTCCCCCGAAGAGGTGCTTGGCTACCCGATGGGCGCGGCGCTCACCGACTACGGCGGCCTCTACCGGTACCTCGCGGCGGTGGAGGACTCCGAACGGCTCCGGGTCTCCGTCTTCGGCGAGACCTTCGAACATCGGGAGCTGCTTCTCCTCACGATCAGCTCGCCGGAGAACCTGGAGCGGCTCGACCGGATCCAGGCCGACACCCGCCGCCTCGCCGATCCGCGCGGGCTCGATGCGGAAGAGGCGGAGGAGATCCTCGCCCGCACGCCCGCCGGGGTGTTCCTGAACTACGGGAACGACGGCAACGAGTCGGCCGCCTTCGAGGCGGCGCTCTGGATGGCGTGGGAACTCCTCACCGGACGCCACGACGCGCTCCTGGAGGATCTCGTCGTCTACATCGTTCCCGCCTCGAACCCCGACAGTCACGAGCGCTTCGTCGCCTGGTTCAACTCGGTGGCGGCGTGGCCCGACGGGGACCCCGACCCGAACGCGGTCGAGCACCGCGCGCCGTGGGGCCTCTCCACGAACAACAACCACTACCAGATCAACCTGAACCGGGACTCGATCTGGAGCACCCAGCCGGAGAACCGGGCCCTTCTCCGGCTCTATCTCGAGACCCGCCCCATGGTGTTCGTGGACCACCACGGGGAGACCGACTCCTACATCGGGCCCTGGATGGTCGAACCGCTCCACAGCGTCCTCACCGGGAACCAGCGCGACTGGCTCGTCGAATACGGCCGCCGCATGGCGGCCGACTTCGCGGGGGCCGGCTACCCCTACAGCCCATGGGAGTTCGGTCAGTTCGACCCCGGCTACTGGGACACGCTGCCCAACTTCACCGGGTCGATCGGGTTCACCCTCGAGACGACCGGCGGCGGCTGGCGCGGACTCCGCATCGAACGGCCAGGCGGCGGCGAATACACCCTGCGGGACGGGATCGAGCAGCACCTCGTCGCCGACCGGAGCCTCCTCGCGTTCACCGCCGGGAACCGGGAGCGGAGGCTCCGGGACTACCTCGCCTACCGGCGGGACGCGCGCGACGGGGATGGCGGGCCGGCGGGCTGGTTCCTTTCCGGCGACGGGGATCCGGCGCGTCTCGACGAGGTGCGCGCCATGCTGCTCCGCGCCGGCGTCGAGGTGCGGCGGACGACGCGGGAGACCGTCGTCCCCGGGGCCGCTCCGATGTTCCCCCTCACCGGAGCGGCCGGCGAAGTCCGGCTGCCCCCGGGAAGCCTGATCGTCGCCCGCGACCAACCCGAGGGCCGGCTGGCGCAGGTGTTCGTCGAGCAGGACGCCCGCTTCAGCGAGGAGTTCCTGGGCCAGGTGGACGAGCACCGCGAGCGGCGCGGCGACCCCGGCTTCCAGCACCCGGACATCTGGACGACCGCCGACGCGTTCTACGACATCACCGCCTGGTCCGTCCCGCTGACCTACCGCCTCCCGGCGGGGGTCGTTGCGGACGCCGCCAACCTGCCTCTGGACGAGGCGACCGAACTCCTGGCCTTCCCGGACGACCCGCTGGCCGATCCCCGGCCGACTCCGGGCCGCTTCGACCGGCCGGACGCCGCCTACGGCTTCCTGGTTGCGGGAGACACGGATCACGTCTCGATGGCGGCCGTCTGGCTCCGGAACCACGCGGTTCCCTTCCGGGTGGCGACCGCGGAGTTCGAAAGGGACGGCGTCAACTACGGCCGGGGATCGCTTCTCGTGTTCCTCGGCGAGGCGCCGGATCCCGCTCTCCTCCGTTCGGGTCTTCGCGAACTCGCCGGGGCCGGGGCCCGGATCGCCGGGGTGAGCGATCCGCTGAGCGAGGCTGGCCCGCATCTCGGCTCCGACCGGTTTCTCCCGGTGCGCACTGGCCGGGTGGCGATGGTCTACGGGGGGCCGGTCCGGCCCTCGGCCTACGGCAGTCCCTGGTATCTGTTCGAGCGGCGCTACCGCCTCCCGTTCACCGCGCTCTGGTGGGACCGCCTCGCCGACACCGACCTGCGCGGCTATCAGGTTCTGATCCTCCCGGACGGGAGCTATCCGCCGGCGGACACGCCAGAGGGCGCCCGGGTCCTCGACCACCTCGGGGAGTGGACCGCCGAGGGTGGAACGATCGTCGCGATGCGCGGCGCCTCGGCGTGGCTCGCGGAGGAAGGAGTGGACTGGACGCGCTCCCGCTTCCAGCCCGGCTTCACCTCGAAGTCCGCGTTCATGACGGATGGCGGGCGCCCCGACGACCCTCCGGCGCCGGGCGAGACCGGGGTCGCCCCCGCCGAAGTCGTCCCCGGCGCGATCCTTCGCGCGCTCCCGAATCCCGAGAGCTTTCTGTCGTTCGGCTACGAGGAGCCGTTCCCGGTCATGGTCTGGTCCAGCCTCGCCTTCGAACCCGACCCCTCCATCGCCGTCGGGGCGCGATTCCCCGAAGACGCGGCGGAGCTCCTCGGGAGCGGGTTCGCGTTCCCCGATTCGCTCGACCGGCTCGCGGGAAGTCCTTATGTCGTCACCGAGCGCGTCGGCGCCGGCCGGGTCGTGCTTTTCCTGGACGACCCCAACTTCCGCCTCTTCTGGTCCGGGCTGACCCGACTCTTCCTGAACGCGGTCCTCTTCGCGCCGACCTTCTGATCCCGGGCCGGGGCCGGTTTCGCGGGGTCCCGGCTGCGCGCCCGGCATGTGACGTGAAATGGCGCATTAGCGCCGATTTCCGGGCTACATTCCCTCCCGGTCCGGGGAGGGAGTCACCTGTGCATTCATTCGATCAGCGGCTGAGTCGGCAGTTTCTCCTCGCTGCGTTCCGCGCGGCGAACTCGCGTCCCCGCCTTCGCTCGCAACTGGCCGAGTGGATCCATGAGAGTGAGGTCGACCTCCGCTCCGTCGGCGCGGCGTTCCTGGTGACCGCCTCCGCGAAGAGGCTCCTCGCCGAGGACGAAGACGAGGGGTTCGCGGGTCACGATCCGCTCTTTCGCCGCCGGTCGCGCCGCGAAGTCCCGCGTCCGGACGCCCGGTTGCGCCAGTACTTCGCCCGCGTGATTCCCCGCCTCGAGGCCTCGCTTGCGGGACCGGGGCCGGCCCGCACCGGCGCCGCCCGGGCAACGCAGATCCTGGTCAACGCCTTCCGCCTCAAGGCCCCGTGCGGGACGCTGCTCGACCTCGTCCGGCTCCATTCCGAGCGCGGTTCCGTGGTCTACCAGACCTGGGACCGCGTGAACGACGAGTTCCGTGACCAGCTCGCGACGACCGCGGCCCTGCTCGGCATCTCCCGGCGCTCGGTGGAGGCCGCGCTCCGCCGGCTTGACCGGGCGGGCCTGGGCGACCCGGAGGACTGGGGCCGCGCCGGCGCCGACCCGGACGACTACCTGAACCGCTGGGTCGAGCGGATCTACAGCCCCCCGGTCACCACCGTCGACGAGCTTCGAACCCGCCTTGCGCCGCGAGCCGCGCCGCCGCTCCTCGGGCTTCGGGACTTCGAGCACCTCGACGAACGGGATGACGCGCTGAGGCTCCTCAAGGGCGCGCTCCGCCGCGGCGCCGGGCTCCGGGTGCTGCTCTATGGTCGACCCGGGACCGGCAAGACCGAGTTCGCGAAGACGCTGGCCCATGCCGCGGAGGCGCGTCTCTACGACATCGGCGGTCCGCTGTCTCGCCGCAGCTACCGCGCGGAGGAAGATCATCACACCCACGATCGTCCTTCGAGGAACCGGAACCGTTTGCGGTTCGCGGAGGCCCTCCTCCGCAGCGACCCGGGGGCCGTGATCCTCTGCGACGAGGTGGAGGATGTCCTGTCTTCGGAACCAGGGCGAAGGCGTCAGAGCCACTCGATGCTCGAGGAGTCGAGAGTTCCGGTCCTCTTCACCGGCAACGACCTGAGCCGGTTCGACGAGGCAGTGCTTCGGCGCTTCGATCTCATGATCCGGTTCCGGCCCCTCAGTCCCCGGCGCCGGAGGTCCGTCGTCCGCCGGATGCTGAGGACCGCCGACCTCCAGGGTGTGGGGGCCGACAGGATTGACGGGCTCGCCGTCCGTCTCGCGGACGAGCTGGAGTGCCCCCCGGCCATCATCGAGCGCGCGATCCACGCGACCCGGCTCGTGAAGGGTTCCGCAGAGGACCTGTTCCGGTTCGCCGAGCGGAACGAGCGGGTCCTGTCGCGGCGGACGCCACGGCCCCGGCTCGGGCCGCCGGTCGAGGCGGAGCTGGGCTGGGCCGCCTTCGCCCATCTGGGAGAGCCCGCGGAAGACATCCGGCGGGTCCTGACGGCGGCCGTGGCCGCGAGGAAGGAACGTCGTCGCACAACGGCGCCGGTCAGCGCCCTCTTCCACGGCCCGCCGGGCGGCGGCAAGACGGCGTTCTGCCACGCGCTCGCCGCCGAAGCCGGCGCAACGCTCTACGCGGTCGGGCAGCGCGACCCCGGTGTGAACCCGCGTCCTTCGGCGCCGCGGTCCGAGGCGCTGGCGCACGCGATGGAGGCGCTCGCCGATGAGCCCGGCGCCGTCCTTCTGTTCGATGAGATCGAGGACCTCGTGTTCGACCGCCCGAAGTTCTGGCTGAACTCGCTTCTCGAGGAGTGCCGCGTTCCCCTTCTGATGACGGCGAACGCCACCGAAGCTCTCCGGCGGCATTTGCCGCACTTCCTCGACCGCGTGACCTGCTCGCTCGAGTTCCGGCACATTCCGCGAAGGCGTCGCGCCTCCATGTTCCGGGATCTGCTGGGTGGAGACGAGGAGTCGCGTCGCGAAGCCCTGGTCACCCGTCTCGCCGAAGACCGGCGCGTCACCCCGCGCGCCGTTCGGAACGCGGCGCAGGTCGCCTCGCTCACCGGACTCGGGATCGTCGCGGCCCGGCGGGCGGTCGAGGCGCACCAGAGCCTTCGGTACGGGCGCTCCGGCGCCCGTTCGAAGCCCGGCGCGGACTACGACGTAGCGCTCATCTGCGCCCGACCGGATCTTCGGGCTCTGCGCGACCGGATCCTGGAAGCGGGTTCCGGTCGGCTGGGACTGCTGCTCGACGGCCCGTCGGGCAGCGGCAAGTCGGTCTTCGCCCGCCAGCTCGCCCTCGAGATGGGTCTCGATCCAGTGGTGAAGCGGGCCTCCGGGCTCCTGAGTTCCTGGGTCGGCGAGACCGAAAAACGTATCGCGGCAGCGTTCGCCGAGGCCCGGGTGGACGGAGGCTTCCTCATCATCGACGAGGCGGACTCGTTCCTGTTCGACCGCCGCGACGCCTCCCGGACCTGGGAGACGAGCATGGTGAACGAGGTGCTCAGCCAGCTCGAGACCCACGACGGCCCCTACGCGTTCACGACGAACCTCGCCGACCGCCTCGACCCCGCGGTAGCCCGGCGGTTCCTCTTCCGGGCGACGTTCGACTATCTGGACCGTCCGAGGGTCGAGCGCGCCTTCGTCCACTTCTTCGGCGCGGAGGCGCCGCCCGCAGTGCTCGCGCTCACCCGGCTCGTGCCCGCCGACTTCGCGCTGGTGCGCGAACGCGCAAGCGTCCTCGGCTACCTGGACGACGTCGTCAGGCTGGAGGAGGAACTCCGCGCGCAGTCCGTTGGCCGCGAGGCCCGGACCCACGCCGGCTTCCGCATCGGAAGTCCGATGCCGGTGGGAGAGCGCCGGCCATGAAGGCGATGACCAGGGACACGGGGTCCGACTACGGCTTCCTGCACACGATCGCTCCAAGCGACTTCGAGGGCCATCTGACCCGCATCTTCGCCTGGATCCTGCAGAACACCGGATTCGGCGAGGAGTATCTCGAACGCCTGAGGAAGAGATCCCACAAGGTTCCCGGCCCCACGGGCGAGGCCCCTCGGTGGGACACCGAGGTCTCCTTTCCACGCGAGGGAGGAGAAGCCATTCGCCCGGCGATGGTCTGCCGGTTCCGGAGCGGATACTCCGAATCCGGCGTCATCTTCGCCCACACCGTATGCGCCCCTCTCCGCGATGGCCAGATCCAGGAATACCGGGACTCGGCGCCTCCAGAGTTGCAGGGAGCTCCGGTCGTTCTGATCTGTGAGAACCCCGGCCAGATGTCCATGGACGTCGATGTGGAGCACTTCTGGTGGGACGTCCACACGTGGCTCGAGGCCTGGCTCCGCTCCAACCGCGCCGGGCTCAGCCCGGAAGTTGGCTTCGTTGTCCGCGACTTGCTGGAAATGATGGATCGGAGAGGGCTCAGTGAATCATCGTCGGGCATCCCATCGCGCGCTCACTGGACTGCGCTCTACTCTGCGCGAATCAGCGCCTCCGTCCATAAGCTCCTGCGGCTCGTGGTTCATCAGTGGCGCCTGCCGCACAACGTCGTGGAGGACTGGGGCCGGATCGGCTTCATGGCGCGCGGCGACTTCGAGCGAACCAGGGGCGCGGTTGAGGACGCTCCGGGAGTCTTCGTCGGGATCCTCCTGCCTTGTCAGGACTGCTTGACGCCCGAAAGAGAGCTGGAGGCGGTAGTGATGCTGTGGGGTGACGTGCTGTGCGACTGCACCCAGCCATCAGCCTTCCACGCCTTCCGAATCGAACTGTTGCGGCGACAAGGAGATCTTCCGGAGGGTTGGAAGATTCAGGAGCCATGGAAGGCGGAGTTGGAACGGCCTTGGCCGCCCAGGGGTCCCAGGCCCTGGCGGCTGCTGGAACTACGACGTCCTCTCGCGGACGTCCTGTCACGCGTCGAGAGTGGTATCAGGCAGGCGCAGCGCTTCCATGATCAAGCCCGCGAGGTCGTCCGGGTGGTGGAGGAATGCCTCTCGAGTGCCGGAGGTAGTTGGGACTGGCGGTCAGACGACGAGCCGCCAGAAGTACAGGAGGCCGATGCGGGGTTCTCGGTCGACGAGTCAGAGGACGAAGAGGAGCCTGATGTGGGGTTTTGACAGGAATCGGTCAGGCGTTTCGTCCTCCGCCGGCCTCGCGCTGGTGCGCGAGCGCGCCGGCGTCCTCGGCTTGCTGAAGGAGGTCGCCCGGCTGGAAGAGGAGCTCCGCGCGCAGTCCGGCGGCCGCGAGGCCCGGACGCACCCGGCAACCGAAAAGGGGCCTGACGGGCGGGCGACCGGGCCAAGAGAACAAAAAAACCGTCGCTAAGAGCAGAATTCGCCCGTTCCTGCGTCGATCGGCGCAATCTGGGCTCTCCATCCAGTGAACCGGTTCCTCGCGGGGCCGACCACCCAACGAGGGATCCCCCTCACTGCCAAGCCAAGGAGGACATGGCATGACAACCCCGAACATCTTCAAACACGCGACCTCGGAACTCTCGCAGGACGCGATGATTTGCTGGCTCGTCGACTGTGCGCGCGAGGCCACCGGGAGGCTACGGGAGTGCGGACTGGCCTTCGTTCAGGCGCTCTTCGACGCGGATGAGCGACGCGTAGTCCCTCCCGACAAGGGTGACGCCACGCCCTATTCGGGACCGGGAGAGGTGACTTCGGTATCTTGCCCCAAACGTCAGTACGGGAAGATCGACGTCTATTTCCAGGCCGCCGTCGACGGTCAGACGGTCAGCTTCATCATCGAAGACAAGGTGCACTCCGGAGAGCACAGCAACCAGCTCGCGCGGTACCTCGAGGTCGTTCGAAGTGACGACGACGTGGAGGCTCTGATCAAGCCCACCTTCTTCAAGACCGGATACATCTTCGACGACGAGAAGGACACAGCACGTGGCAACAACTACGCGCTGTTCTCGGGCGAGGATGCCGTCAAGGCGCTTGATCCCTTTACGGAAGTGCATCCCCTGATCGACCAGTTTGTGGCCCACCTGAAGAAGCACCAGCGAGACCGCGAGTTGGCTCTCGCTAATGCGTGCTTCGGTGATGCTGTGGTTCAGTGGGAGTTCGCCAAGCGACTCCGGGCAGCTCTTCCCGAAGACCTTCGGGGGGGGGCCGCGCCGAAGTGGACGCAGTGGAACGGAATCGGACGCGGCATCAATCGCGGCGGCGGGCCGTGGACCCAGTACCCGTTCGCGGGTCACTTCTGCTGGCGGCTGGATTCGCCCAGCTTGCGACTGATGCTCTATCCGAGAGAGGGGCTCACATCGGAGCCGGAGATGAGAGAACGATGGGAGCGTCTGAGCAGCCGCTTTGCCACGCTCGCGGCGGATGGCCGCCTGTCAGTCGTGAAGCTCCGCAAGAGGCGGACGTACAGGGGGCAGATCGTCAACGAGGGCACGGTCGGGGCGCTCGCGCTTCCCGAGACGGGTCCGTCCGGATGGGGCGCGTTCGTAGACCGGATCGTGAGCCTCACCGAGCGCCTTCTTAAGGAGGCCGGAGCGTAAGTGAACGGCCGGCGCGCTCCGGCGGAAGGTTGCGAGCTACGGGAGTACGATCTCGCGAACCGGGTCCCGGAGGAATGCGTTGGCGAGAATCCGTGGACGCCGGACCCGTGACGCAGCAGCCACAGCCCGACACGGGGCTCTGATTCCCGGTCGGGCTGACGGAGAGCGCCGGGGTCTGATCCCCCGCGATCAGGCCTCGGCCATCCGGTCGAACAGCGCCTTGTGGGTGTTCACGATGTGGTCCCGGGCGGCGGCGTTGGGTTCGAGTGACCACTCGCCCTTTTCGCCGGTGCCGCCCAGGATGATCCCGTCGTTTCGCGGCTGCATGCTGACGCCGGTGACGCCCGGAGGAGCGCCCGGGGCGGTGGTCGAGATGCCGTAGTTCACTTCCGCCTGCGGGACGAGCACGGTGAGCTGGCCCCGGAGCGGCATGAGCTCCGGGTCCTCGAACAGCTCGCCGGAGCCGAGCCCGGTGCAGTTGAACACGAGCGACTCCGGGAGCGCGGCGATCTCGCGCACATCGCTGAACTTGCGGATGACCAGCTTGCCCCCGTGGTCGCGGAAGTCCCGGACGAGCGCATCCAGGTAGGTCGCCGGCTCGATCCGGATCCTGGTCCGCCGCACCGCGTATTGCGTCGGGAAGTTGTGCTCGCCCGGACCCAGCACGAAGCGGCCTCCACCGCTGAGATGCTCCGGGAGCAGGGGTCCCCGTCCCCGGGTGGGTCGGGGCGGCCGCGGTTCGCGCGGCGCGTCGTCCCGCAGCGCGTAGTGGTCGAGCCAGGCGATCCCGTATCCCCGGCCGGCGAGCCACTGGAACTCGAGATACGAGATCTCCACCGCCTCGCGGAACTGCGCGTCCCAGGCTGGCGTCCGTTGCGGATCATCCACCAGCCAGGCCGCCGGGGTGAACCCGGCCCACGCCATGTTGGAGGTCGTGTTTGGGGGCACGTTCGCGGCGTAGATCGTCACCTCGAAACCGCGCCGCTGGAGCTGACGGGCGGTGGCGAGCCCCACGGCGCCGCTCCCGAGGACCGCCGCCCGGCGGCTCGAATGGTCGAGCGCCATCTCGGCGGCCATCCGACCGGTCCCCCACGAGAGTGAAATGCCGGCCCCGCCGTGGCCGTAGTTGTGGATCAGCGTCTTGCTGTCGAGCTTGTCGGCGCGCAGGATGAACCCCGACGGCCGGTGCGGACGGAGTCCGACGGTCGTCCGGATCACCCGGTTCCAGGCCACCCGGACCGGGGCGAAGCGAAGCGCCGGCCGAGGCTGGATGTCGGCCCGGGTCGAGCACGCGCCGAGGCCGAGCCCCACCAGACCGGCGCTCCCCAGCTTCAACAGGTTCCGTCGTTTCATGCCTCTCCCCTGGACCCGGGTTGCTCCTGCGCGAACCCGCCGAACCCTATCAGCCGCGAACGCTACCGACGGGGCTCGTCTCAGTCGTCGCCCGCACGGCTCCGCCGGACCTGGCGCAGCACGTCGGCCGCCGGGACTCTGGGCTCGACCGGGGGCAGGGCGGCGAGAGCATCGAGCACTTCGGCCCGGGTCGGACGAGCCAGCGCCTTCTCGATCCACTGGCGGACGAGGACCGGGACGGAGACCCCTTCCCGCGCAGCCCGCGCCTTCAGGCGAACCACGATCTCCGGAGACACATCTCGAATCAGCAGGTCTGGCATGGCCGAAGACCTCGCAGGACTTCTCTCGGGATTATGCGTGGTCCAAGCCATGGGGAGCGCGGAAACCGCCTGCTGGTCTCACACTTCGATTCCACATCGGGTAGCCAGCTTGCGGGCGAGCGCCTCAAAGTCCGCCCTGCAGTCGAGGACGGCGTAGGTGTGGGCGCCGAGGGCGCCGTCTGCCGAGCGAAGGTGGAACATGGGCTTCCTGGCCTCCTGCGCCATGGCCATCAGGCTCCGGTAATGCTTGAGCGTGGCGAGACAGTGTTCGTCCTCTTCATCCCCGCTGGCGCCCCCGTCCGCCTGTTCGAGCATCTCTGTCCGGTAGACCCCCGGGATCCTGCCGCCCCACCACTCGTAAGCCGCCGCTCGTCCTCCGATGCGCACGCCGTGCTCCAGCACGATGTATCCCGCCGGCTCCATGCGCCCCGACGGAAGATCGGAGTCGATGACTCCCGGGGCTTCCCGGACTCGCCTCCGCCATCCCTTGCGCCAGCTCCCGAGCGTGGGGCCCATGCTGCGCAATGCCTGAAGGGCGACCACGTCGGGGCCAAGCGGGATCACCACGAAGTCCGCCGCGAGCAGTGCGGCCCGATTGATCGCGCCCAGGTTGGGCCCGACGTCTATCAGAGCGACATGCGCCGCGCGGCCCCGGGCCGCGTTCGCGATGAGTCGGTGGAACCCCGAGACGGTGCGAAACGCCGCCTCGTTGTGGTCGAGGCACTGGGGCCAGGCGGACGAAAGGTTGTCTTCGAACCGCGACAGGCCCAGGTCTCCGACCAGCAGACCGAGCCCCGGCGCGACCTCTTCGACATGAGGCGTCGCCAGGATGTCGCCCGTCCCTCTAAGGATCGGAGACACCCCTCCGAGAATCGTGTCCGGATGGTCCCCCTCCCGCCAGAGCTCTTCCAGCCGTTCCTCTGCCAGGAACATCGTGGACGCGTTCGCCTGCGGATCCAGGTCGGCTACGACGACCGGTACGTCCAGTTCGGAGAACATCCATGCCAGGTGGTAGACGAGGGTCGTCTTGCCGACGCCCCCCTTGTTGTTGAAGAAAGCGATCGTCGTCATGGCTGACGCCGGATCGTCGCCACGACCGAGGCCTGTTCGAGATCGAAGTGCGCCGCCGGGCTCCCGTTGTGTCGGAGTGCGTCCTGCGCCCGGATGATCCCGCGACCGAACCGGTTCACGTACCCGAGGGTGGCCATGGCTTCCGCCAGCACCGGATTCCGGTAGTCGGTCACCGGGGGCGGCCCGAGGCTGGCGCTGCCGTAGAAGCCGCCCGGATTCTGGATCTCGATTCGGTCCGCGAACCAGTTGAAGCGCGTTGGCGCATTGGACTCGTAGGATCGGTGCATTACCGCGTTCAGCAGGAGCTCCCGTATTGCGACCGGAGGGTAGTCCTGCAACCGGGTCTCTCGCAGCGCGGTGGCGGCAACGGGTCGGGCCCTCGACGGACGGGACGCGATGGACTCGAGGAGCCGAAGAACGGTCAGGAGATCACCGCTGACGACCTCCTCCGCGATTGGCTCACTCGCGAACGAATCGCCCGCCCACTGCACGAATTGGAGCCAGGCTCCCGGAATCCATCGCAGCGGCTCCTTTCCGAAGAGGAGGATGCCGGCCATCGTCGGACAGCGCGAACGGGGATCGAAGAAGCGGAGAGACGCCATCTGTTCTTCGAGTTCCCGGTCGTTCTCCTCGATCACGTCATGGGATACCGCCTGTGGGAGGTACGTCCCCTGGAAGAGTTCGGGAACGAGGTCGTCAAGAGAGCTTCCGACACACGGTCGCAGATCGAAGGGAAGATGGCGCGAGGCGCGCTTTTCCACCAGGATTCGCTCCTCCTGGCGATTCGCGGCCCGACGCGAAGGGCCGACACGAATCCAGACGCGGCCCTTGTAGCGCACTGGCGGGAGGTCGGAAGGCAGCACCTCGACGATGCCCACGTCGCCTTCCGGCAGAGCGACCTTGCCCACGGTCAGAGCCGGAAGCGGCTCCAGGTTCACGTTCGAACGCAGGGACGCCACCTCACGCAGCGTCTTGTCAGAGATCTCCCGGCCAGCGGGGCGCCCGTCATCGTGGACGCCGATCAGGAGATATCCCGGCGCCCCGTGATTCGGGAAGTCGTTTGCGAAGGCGCAGATGGCCTCCGCGAACTTCTCCGTTTTGCCGATCGCGTTCGTGAATTCGATCCGGTCGGATTCACCGGCGTCGAGGAGATCCCGCAGCCGGGACTCCTCCAGAGCCTTCACGAATCGTGGAGCCGTCGCCCGGTGATGCCCAGCTCCTCGGCGTGCGGGCGCAGCGCCGCGACGATGAAGTCGATGTGCTCTCCGAGGTCCACGCCCAGCAGCTCCGCGCCGATGCGGCACTCGTGCCGCTCCACCTTCGCTGCGAACGCCTTGTCCTTCAGCTTCTTCTTCACGCTGCGGGCGGTGAGGGTCGAGACCCCCTCGGGGCGAACCAGGCAGCACGCGACGATGAACCCGGTCAGCTCGTCACACGCGAGCAGGGCGCGGTCCATTGGCGACTTCAGGGGGACGCCCCACCTCGTGTAGTGGCCCGAGATCGCGTAGGCGAGGTCCTCCTCGCCGCGCTCCCGCAGCCACGCCACGATCCGCTTCGGGTGATCCTCCGGCCACTTCTCGTAGTCGGCGTCGTGGAGCATGCCGGCCATCCCCCACCGCTCGGGGTCCGCATCCGGCCCGCCGTAGCGGCTGGCGGCGGCCCGCATCACGATCTCCACCGAGCGGGCGTGTTTCCGGAGCGACTCCGTCTCGCACCACTCCGTCAGGTGCCCCCAGGCTTCGTCCCGGGTCATCAGGAGCTCTCGCCTTCGCTCTTGGACTTCGGCGGACAGCAGGCGTCCACGCTCCACTTGCCGGAGCCGGCGGTGGCCAGGAAGGCGAACACGATGCAGTAGACCAGCGCCAGCTCGCCGTCGTTTTCGATCGGGAGCAGCCCCTCAGGCTGGTGCCGGTAGAAGTAAGCGATCAGCATCTGGATCGAGGCGAGCGCGGCGGCGATGCGGGTCTGGTAGCCGGCGAGGATCAGCGCGCCGGTGACGAGCTCGACGATCCCGGCGGTGTTGTAGAGCCACGCCGGCGAGTAGGGCGTGCCCTCGCCGAGGAGGTACGCCACCGCGATGATCCCGTGGCAGAAGAACAGGAACCCGGCGACGATGCGCAAGAGCGCATACGCGGTGTCCCGGTGGTCGGCGAGAACGGTCTTCATGGGTTCTTTCCTCGTTGGCCGGTCATTCCTCCGGCGGGAGCGCGAGCGCGACGAACTCACCCGGGAAGTCGCGGGCGCCAACCGCAACGACCAGGATCTGCCGGCCGTCGACCTCGTAGCTCATCGGAGTGCCCGACTGGTTCGCGGGAAGCTCGAACTCCCACAGGATCTCTCCCGTCGCCTTGTCGTGGGCGCGGAACATGGGGCCGCCGGTTCCGAAGGCGGCGAACAGCCCGCTGCCCTCCCCGGCGAAGAGAAGCGTCTTCGTCACCAGCAGTCCGCCGCGGTCGGCCTGACCGGTGCGGCCCAGCTCGACGCCCTCGAGCGCCGGATGCTCGCGGATCCACTCCGGAGTGTCCGAGTTCGGGACCCACCAGGCGATCTCGCCCCGGTTCAGGTCGATCGCGGTGATCTTCCCCCACGGCGGCTTCAGCAGCGGCAGACCCTGCGGGCCGCCGCCCTCGGGCAGCCGGATGTCGCGCCCCCGCCCCTGGATGTAGTCCATCGTGGACCTCTCCGGGTCGTTCTCGAGCCCCAGCACGTTCACGTCGAGCCCGGAGGAGACGTAGAGCATGCCGGTTTCCGGGTCGGCGGCGACGCTCGGCCAGTTCGCGCCGCCCAGCGCGCCGGGAACCGTCAGCGTGCCCCGGTTCCCTCGCTCCTCGATGAGCGTCGGTGGGGTGTAGAGCGGGCCGAGCGTGTAGAACCGGGCGATCGCTTCGGCCTCGGCGCGGAGCTCCGGCGTGAGGTCGAGGAGATCGTCCTCCGAAACGCCCTGCCGCTGGAAGGGCGGGGGTTTCGTAGGGAAGGGCTGCGTCGGGGCGGCCCGCTCACCCGGGACCGTCGAGGCGGCCATCGGCCGCTCCTCGATGGGCCAGACCGGCTCTCCGGTGCGCCGGTCGAAGACGAAGGTGAACGCCTGTTTCGTGACCTGCGCCAGCGCCGGGATCTCGCGCCCGTCCACGACCAGGTCCAGCAGGACGGGCGCGGTCGGAAGGTCGTAGTCCCAGATCCCGTGGTGGACGGTCTGGAAGTGCCAGCGCCGCTCGCCGGTGGCGGCGTCGAGCGCCACCACGCTCTGGGTGAACAGGTTGTCGCCCGGGCGATGGCCGCCGTAGTAGTCCCCGGTGGCGGCCTCCAGCGGAAGGTAGACGAGCCCCAGTTCCGGGTCGGCGCTCATCCAGGCCCAGACGCCGCCGTTCCCGGTCGTCCGCCAGCTCCCGTTCTCCCAGGTGTCGTTCCCGAACTCCCCTTCGCGCGGGATCGTGTGGAAGGTCCACAGCAGCTCTCCGGTCCGGACGTCGTAGCCGCGCACCGGCGAAGGCGGGTTCTCCGGCGAGGGCGGAGCGCCGCCGCTCGGGAGCGCCGCCCCGACGACGACCACGTCCCCCACGACGGTCGGGGGCGAACCGGAGCCGATCGGGGCCCGCTGCAGGTCGACCTCGCGGCCGAGGTCGCGCCGCAGGTCCACCATCCCGTCGAACCCGAAGGATGGGACCGGCCGCCCGGTCCCGGCGTCCAGCCCTACGAGCTGGTAGGCGGGCGTCACCAGGAAAAGGCGCGCCTGCTCCCCGTCGCTCCAGAAGGAGAGTCCCCGCCCCGATGTCTGCCGCGGCGCGGACCGCCCGCGCGGCCCCTCGTCGAGGCGGTACATCCAGAGGGTCTCGCCGGTGAGACCGTCGATCGCCACCGCGACCCGGCGGGCGCCGGCGGTGGCGTAGAGCACCCCGTCGATCGCCAGCGGGGTCGTCCGCAGGTTCCAGTCCTCCCGGGGCCCGAAGTTCTGCGAGGTCCACCGCCAGAGGATCTCCAGATCCCCCACGTTTCCGGCGTGGATCTGGTCGAGCGGCGAGTAGCGGGTGGACGCCAGATCCCCGGCGTAGTGGGGCCACTCGCCGGGCTCGCGATCCTGGGCGGCGGCGACCGTCCCCAGGACCAGCGCGGTCACCGCCGCGCGCGGGATCAGCCGCCGGAGTACCAAATCCGGTAGATCGCGCCGGCCCGGTCGTCCGACACCAGAATGTCCCCGGAGGGGAGTTCGAGGATGTCCACCGGGCGTCCCCAGGGGCTCTCCTCGGGCGCTCCGATCCAGCCGGTCACGAAGTCCTCGTATCCGGTCGCGACGCCGTCCTTCGTCCGCACGATGGTGAGGCGGTAGCCGATCCGCTCGGTGCGGTTCCACGAGCCGTGCTCCGCGACCAGCGCCTGCCCGCGGTATTTCTCGGGGAACTGGTCGCCCCGGTAGAAGGTCATCCCGATGGCGGCCACATGCGGACCGAGCTGCTGCGTGGGCGGCGTGAAGTCGTCGCAGGCCCCGTCGCGCGAGAACCACGGGTCGGGCCGGTCCCCGCCGTGGCAGTACGGGTAGCCGAAGTGCTCGCCGATCTCGCCAAGGATGTTCATCTCACCGGGCGGGTTGTCGTCGCCGAGCCAGTCGGGGTTGTTGTCGGTGAACCACATCTCCCCGGTCTCGGGGTGCCAGTCGAAGCCCACCGACATCCGCACGCCGCGCGCCGCCACCTCGAGCCCGCTCCCGTCGGGGAGCATCCGGGCGATGGAGGCGAACAGCGGGTCCGCCGAGTCGCAGCGGTTGCATGGCGCCCCGATCGGGACGTAGAGATAGCCGTCCGGACCGAAGTCGATGAACTTCCATCCGTGGTGGCGCATGTTCGGCAGATCGTCGGTCACGACCTCGGGCTCGCCGGGATCGGCCAGACGGGACTCGATGTCCGGGAACCGGAGGATCCGGTTCACCTCCGCCACGTAGAGGTCATCCCCGCGCATGGCCACGCCGTTCGGCATGAACAGCTCCTCGTCGAGCTCGTGGATCTCGTCGGCCCGGTGGTCGCCATTCCGGTCCGCGATCGCGTAGACGCTCCCGGAGGCGTCGCGGGTGCCGACGAAAATCGTCCCCCCGTCTCCGCGAGTCAGCGACCGGGCCCCGGGGATCCGTCCCCAGACCGAGACCTCGAAGCCCGGCGGAAGCTTCAGCCGCTCGAGCGGAAGCGCGGCGCCCGGAGAGGAGCGCTGGGCGGTCGCCGGCGCCGCCAGCGCCAGCGAAAGGAGCAGAAACGCCGGGGCGTTGCGCATTCGGTGGGTCCTCGCCTGTGGAATCGGGAAGTCAGTCGGCGCCGTGAGCCCGGGGAATCGCCTCGACGAGGAGCGCGAGCGCGTTCTGGAGCGCCCGGTTCGCGTGACCGTCGAAGGAGCCTTCGTACATGCCGAGCCGGGCCACGACCATTTCGTAGTCGGGAACGACGATCGTGCTCTGCCCGCCGGCGCCGGCGAAGCTGTAGGTATTGTTCGGGAGCGACGGGAAGCGCTTCTCACCCCCCCGGGGAGGGTTGTTGATCCAGATCAGGCCGCCGTAGATGGGGCGTCCGTCGGCTTCCCACGAGGGCGCGACCGAGGTGGCGAACGTGACGAAGTCCTCTCCGAGCACCCGCTCCCCATTCGGGGCCAGCCCGCCGTCGAGGTAGAGCTGACCCAGCCGGGCCCACGCGCGCCCGCTGCCGAAGCCGTAGCCGTTCAGCAGGAAGTTCCCGTAGGGGTCGGCCTCGGCCACGAACCGCGCGACGCCGATCTTGTCGAACAGGTGCGCCTGCGGGAACTGGTGGTAGTTGTCGCCGCGTCCCTCGACGCCGAGCCGGACCAGGTGGTTCGTCAGGATGGGGTCGCAGTTGCGGTAGCGGCCCACGGTATTGGGCGGCCACTGCGGCGGACGCTCGGTGGCCCAGATGTGGGAGTCGACGGTTCCGGTGTAGAGGTAGAGGTGGTCCGGGTAGCCCATCGTCTCCTCGTCGTACTCGGGATCTCCGGCGTTCACGCAGCGGACCCCGCTCGACATCTGGAGGATGTCCTGGATCCGGATCGTCCCCCTCGGGTCTTCCGGATCCTCATGCCAGGCGTCGATCGGCGCCACCTGGTCCAGTTGGTAGACGCCCTGCTCGATGAGCACCCCCATCAGGGTCGCGGAGAGGCTCTTGTTCATGGACCAGCTCTCGAGTGGCGTGTCCTTCGTGATCCCGTCCTCTTCCCGGTAACGCTCGCCAACGAGCCGGCCCCGGTGGAGCACCACGAAGGCGAGGGTCATCGCGTTCTCGTCGAACGCGGCGTCCAGCGCCATCTCCAGCTTCTCGCCGTCCACATCCTCGGGGAGCGGCTCATCCGGGAGCACATCCCCCATCGGCCACGGATCATCCTGGTTCACCGTGGAGGTCACCGGCACGGTCTCGTAGAACGGAGCGTCCTCCCCCTTGGGAAGCGCAACGCAGCCCTGGTCGCCGTGGAGGACGGCGGTGCGGGTGACGCCGGTGTCGGTCGTGATGTGGACCCGCTGCCCGTCCATGTCGATCTCCCGGCCGGGAAGCCGGTCGCGATACTCGTAGCGGGCGGTGAAGCCGCCGATCTGGTGCTGGGCGCGCTCGAAGTCGAGGCCGGTCAGGAAGACAGCGGAGCACAGCACCTTGGCGAAGCCGGCGGCCTCGTGCTCGATGAAGCCGTCGGGATCCATCCCGCCCGGAGGCGGGATGCGCTCGGTGTCGAACTCGTACTGCTGTCCGCGCTCGACCAGGCTCTGGTTCAGCAGCTCCGCCGGACTCGCGGTCTCTTCCGCGGGAGGCTCGGCCTCTCCGCCGCCGCACGCGGCGAGGGCGAACGCGAGCAGCGCGGCCGCGGGAACCGCGAGCCAGCGCGCGCGAAGTCGGGAAGTCTGGGGCTCTTGCATCATCGTCTCCTTCCGGTGTGGCGTTCGCCACCCGCCCCGGGCGTTCCCCGGCCGGGCGCCGAACCGGCGATTGTACGGCGGGGCGCCAGCCGTCCGCTCCCGGCCGGGATACGCTGACTCGCCGTGATTCCGCCCTCCGCCGCCGCCCGTTCCCGGGTCGTCCTCGTCGGCGGCGGCCACTCCCACGTTCAGGTGCTCCGGCGGATGGTGATGCGGCCCTGGCCCCAGGCCCGGGTCACCGTCGTGCTGGACACTCCGGTCGCGGTCTATTCGGGGATGGTCCCGGGGTTCGTGGCCCGGCAATATCGGCGCTCCGAACTCGAGATGGATGTCGTTCCGCTCGCCCGGCTCGCGGGCGCCGAAGTGGTGCTCACCGCTTCGACCGGGGTGGATCCCGGCGCCCGGCGCGTCCGCCTCGAAGGCCGACCGCCGCTGGCCTACGACTTCGCTTCCTTCGACATCGGGAGCACGGTCGCCGGGCTCGACTTGCCCGGCATCCGGCGACATGCGGTGGCGACCCGGCCCATCGCCCGGCTGGTCCGCGAGGTGGACGCCATCTCGCGGTCATTCCTCGCCCACGAGGAGGACCGGCCGTTCCGGGTCGCGGTCGCGGGCGGCGGCGCCGGAGGCGTCGAGCTCGCGTTCACCATCCGGGAGCGGCTCCTCGCGGATGCGGCGGCGTCCGGGGTCGAACGGTCGCTCGAGGTGACGCTTCTCCACGGGCTCCCCGAGCTGCTGCCCGGATTCCCCGCCTCGCTGGCGCAGAGGGCGGAGCGGCAGGCGGCCCGGCGCGGCATCCGGGTGCGCACCGGCGTGCTGGTCGTTCGGGCGGAGGCGGACTCGGTGCTGCTGGAGGGCGGCGAGACCGTTCCGGCCGACGCCCTGCTCTGGGCGGTGGGCGCGGCCAGCCAGGACCTCTTCCACGACTCGGGCCTGCCGCTCGACGAGCGCGGCTTCGTTCTGACCCGCCCGACGCTCCAGACGGTCGGAGACGACCGGGTCTTCGGGGTCGGCGACTGCGCCACCCTCGCGGACTGGCCGCGCACCCCCAAGGCTGGGGTCTACGCCGTGCGGCAGGGGCCGTTCCTCGCCGACAACCTGCGCCGGGCGGTGGCCGGGAAGAGCCTTCGCCGTTACCGGCCGCAGCGGGACTTCCTGACCCTGCTGAACCTCGGCGACGGCGTCGCGCTCGGCGCCAAGTGGGGCCTCTCGTTCGGGGGGCGGGGGGTCATGCGGCTCAAGGACCGCATCGACCGGAAGTTCATGGAGAAGTTCCAGGTCCTCGACGACGAGGACCGCCGCGCGCCCGAATTCTCCCGAATGGACACCAGCCGGATGGACGCGATGCTCTGTGGCGGCTGCGCCGCCAAGGCGGGCGAAACCACGCTCGACCGGGCGCTGGAACGGCTGCGCGCGGAACTGGGCGCCGGACCGGGGGCGGGGGAGGCGCGGGTCCGGCTGGGGCTCGACGAGGCGGATGATGCGGCGGCCTACCGCACGCCGGCCGGCGATCTGGTGGTCACCAGCGTGGACTGGTTCAAGGCGTTCAGCGGCGACCACTGGCTCAACGGGAAGGTGGCGGCGGCGAACGCCCTCTCCGACCTCTACGCCACCGGCGCGGCCCCCCGCTACGCGATGGCCCTGGTGACGCTGCCCGAGGCCGATCCGGAGGAGGAGCGGGCGGAGGCGCTCTTCCAGCTCCTCGCCGGGGCCCGGTCGCTGCTCGACGAGGAGGGCGTCTCGCTGCTCGGGGGCCATACGACGGTCGGCCCCGAGTTGACGGTCGGCTTTTCGGTCGAGGGTCCGCCGATCGGCGAGCGTCTCCTTACCCTCGACGGGCTCCGGCCCGGGGACGGGCTCTATCTCACGAAGCCGCTCGGCAGCGGGGTCGTCCTCCGGGGCGTCATGCTCGGGCGGGGACGGGGCGAGTGGCTCGAGGCCGCCGCCGCCCGGATGGTCTGCCCGAACGGCAAGGCGGCGCGCGCGGCGGTGGCCGGCGGGCTCAGCGCCGCGACCGATGTCACCGGATTCGGGCTCATGAACCACCTCGCCGGGATGCTCCGCGCGAGCGGCGTCTCCGCGGAGCTGGATGTCGCCGCTCTGCCGGCGCTTCCCGGCGCGCTGGAACTGCTGGGTTCGGGTCTCCGCAGCACGGCTCACGAGCAGAACCGCAGCGTCGTGAAGGCGGTGCGGGCAGCGCCCGAGGCGAGCCGCCATCCGCGGTTCGAACTGCTCTTCGACCCGCAGACCGCGGGCGGCTTCCTCGCCGGCGTTCCCGAGTCGAACACCGGGTTCCTCGAAGCGCTCGCCGAGGCCGGGGTGGAGGCCACCCGGATCGGCGCCGTCATCCCCCGATGCGAGGACGGCGCGGTGGCGCGGGTGACGGCGGGACCGTGACCGGCGAGCACCTCGCCTTCGTCAAGATGTCCGGGGCCGGGAACGACTTCGTCGTCGTGGACCACCGGGCGCCATTCGTCGCCGAGGCGGACAAGCCGGAGCTCGCCCGGCGGCTCTGCCGGCGGCGCGTCGGAGTCGGTGCGGACGGGCTCATCCTGATCGAGCCGGCGGCCGGGGACGGCGTGGACTTCCGGATGCGCTACTTCAACGCCGACGGGAGCGAAGGCGAGCTGTGCGGGAACGGAACCCGCTGCGCCGCCGCCTTCGCCCGCGAGATCGGCGCGGCCGGCGACGAGGCGACCATCGCGACTCCGGCGGGGGATATCGCCGTCGCGATCGTCGGGGCTCCGGCGGATGGAGCCCGCCGCGTCCGGATGACGATGCCCACGCCCGGCCCGGTGCGGCGCTTCGAGCTCGACGGGCTCCCGGGCGGAATGGGGGAGGTGTTCGCGGTGGATGTCGGCGTTCCCCACGCCGTCGAGGTCGTCTCCGACCTCGACGCGGTCGACATCGACGCCCGGGGGCCGGCTATCCGGAATCACCCCGCCTTCCCCCGGGGAGCGAACGCGAACTTCATCGCGCTGGACGAGGCGGCGGGGGAGTTGCGGCTCCGAACCTGGGAACGGGGCGTCGAGGCCGAGACGCTCGCCTGCGGCACCGGCGCCACCGCCGCCTCGGCCGTAGCGCGCCGCGCTCTGGACTGGCCGGCGCGGACCGGCGTTCGCGTCGCCAGCGGCGACCGGCTCGAGGTGGACCTGTCGACCGACCCTCCCCGGATGGAAGGCCCGGCGATCGTCGTCTACCGGGGTGAGCTGGCGTTGTAGGCGCTCAGAGGTTGCCGTTCGTCCAGATCTCCAGACCCCGGACGATGCAGTCCTCCATCCACTCCTCGAATCGGTCCTGGATGGCGTCCGGGTCTTCCTGGTAGTTGACCTGGAACACCTCGTTCGAGAGCGTCGTCACCGGCCCCGTCTCGCGGATGTCGGGATCGGCCTGCAGCCGCTGGAAGAAAAGAGGGCAGCAGGCGAGCACTCCCCGGAACTCCCGCCCGATTCCGTGGAACGCGAACAGGATCTGGCTCTGGTCGGCGTTATCGATCACGAGCCGCGCCCAGGATCGATAGGACTCCAGACCGGCGAAGTAGTCGAGCCGCCGGGCGGCCGAAACGATCTGCTGACGGAAGAAGTGGCTCCGCGGTCCCCGGTCCGCCTCGCTGTCCACGAAGGTGCGCCACTTCCCCGGGAGGAGCGGCAGGAGTTCGGCTTCCAGTTCCTGTTGCACCCGGCCGAGGCGCTTCGCCGCGAGTTGCCGCACATCGTCGGCCCGGTCTTTGGCGACGTTCCATTCCTTACGGAGGACTCCCTGCTGGTATTCGAGCTGCTGCCGGGTCGCGCTGATGAAGCTCTCCGCGCGCAGAGCTCGCTCGACCTGATGCGATAGCCCGATCGCCCGCACCAGCTCCCGCCGCTGGATCGCGCTGAAGAACCGGACGAGGGGTCTCAGGTCACCTTCGTCGGCCTTCTCCAAGGTGTCCAGATACTCGCTCCTGGTCGCGCTGCGGACCACCAGCGGAAAGCGGCCCGCCTTGAGCATCACGAGCGTTGCGAGCGCGCGGGCGATCCGGCCGTTCCCGTCCTGGAACGGATGGATCTGGGTGAAGCGGTGGTGCAGCCACGCGGCCTCGACTTCGGGCGCAACGCCCTCGTGGCTCTGGTGGAGCTCGATCAGGCGGTCCATTTCGGAAGTGACCTGCTCGGGAGGGCAGTACTGGTGGACCCGGCCATCCCGTCCGGTCGGATTGTTGGGGCGCAGCTTCCAGTCGCCGTGAAGGAGCGGAATCCGGACCCTCCTGCCCGCCGGGTCCCTCCCCTCGGCATGGAGCTGGTTCCGGGTCATGAGCTGGTGCAGTTCCTTGATGTAACTGGTCGAGAGCGGGCGCTCCTCCTTGATGAAGTCGAAGAGGAATTCGATGGCGGCCTCGTGATCCCGGATCATCGAGGCGACGGCCTCCGGACTCTCGCCGGACCCGCGGGGGATGAGCGAGGAATCGATCCCGCGCTCGATGAGGAGTTCCGTGATTTCCGGATCGAACGCGTAGACCCGTTCGATGAGTCCGGTCTCGATGGCCCACTCCCGGCGCAGCCTCCGGTGGAACTCCGCGAGCGGATCCGGGGGCGCGAGCGGCTCGAGGTCGCTGGCCCAGATGCGCGCCAGAACCGCCACCTCACCCCCGGCCAGCGCGGTCGGATCTGACTCGTAGTCCCGGATCGGCGCCCAGCGGCGCGCGGTCCCCATCAGGTCGCTCTGTTGGTTCCGCGCTCCCGGGGTCCTACCCGCAGGCGCGTCGGAGGATGTCGAGGCCGCCGGGGACCGGGGCGCCGCTCTCGTTCACCGGCGGGGCGGCGATGAGCGTCGTCACTCCGGCCTCCCGGTAGGCCGCCATCCGCTCCGCGATCCGCGCGGGCGGGCCGAGCAGCGAGAGCTCGTCCACCAGCGCGTCGGGCACGGCGGCCGCGGCTTCGTTCTTCTTCCCGTCGAGGTAGAGCTCCTGGATCGTCCGCGCGGCGTCCTGGTAGCCGTAGCGCCGCGCCAGGTCGTTGTAGAAGTTCTTCTTCCGCGCGCCCATGCCCCCCACGTAGAGCGCGATCTCGGGACGCAGTTCGTCGCGGAGCCGCGGCAGGTCCTCGCCGACGGCGGTGTTCACCATGGGGGCGACCTCGAGCGGCGCCGGACGGGTCCGGCGGGCCGCGCCGGCCGCGAGCGACGGACCCCAGATGTTTGCGGCTTTCTCCGGTGAGTAGAGGAAGGGAAGCCATCCATCCGCCGCTTCGCCCGCGAGTTCGGTGTTCTTCGGTCCGATGGTCGCGAGCCAGATCGGGACGTCCCGCCGCGGGGGGCGGAGCATGATCCGGAGCGGCTTCCCGAGCCCGGTTCCGCCTTCGAGCGGCAGCCGCACGGTGTCCCCCGCGTAGGTCAGCGGGGCCTCCCGCCGGAGCGCTCCGCGGATTACTTCCACCGTCTCGCGGGTTCGCGTCACCGGCCGGGCGAACGGAACGCCGTGCCACCCCTCCATGACCTGGGGCCCCGACACCCCGAGGCCGAGGATCAGCCGCCCGCCGCTCAGGAGGTCCAGCGTCGCCGCCGTCTGCGCGAGGAGCGCCGGCGTCCGCGATCCGATCGGCAGGATCGCCGTTCCGAGGTTCACCCGCCGGGTCTTCGCGCCGATCCACGCCAGCAGACTCACGCCGTCGGAACCCCAGGCCTCCGAAACCCACACCGAATCGAATCCGGCCGCCTCCGCCTCCCCCGCCAGCGCGACCGGGTCGGGGGAGCCGGCGGTCAGGTAGCCGAGTTCCAGCCCCAGCTTCACGGCGTCTCCGTGCTCCCTCCGCCGGCGCCCGCCGCGCTGTCCTGGAGCCACCGGACCAGCGCCTTTTGCGGGTCGGCGAGCTCGGCGACCGAGGCGTACCAGGAGGCTTCCCACCCCTCGAGCGGCAGCCCGGTGAACAGCATCAGGTTGAGCGGGTAGTTCTGCGAGTCGGTGCAGCGGCGGAAGTCGTCGCGGAACAGGAAGGTCGGCTTGCCCCACGCGATCGCCATCCCGAGCTCGACCATGACCCCCTCGTCGGGAGGGCAGCCGTTCACCACGCCGAAGAAGCCATCGGACTCGCGAACGTCCCGGAGGTCGGCCTGCCCGACCCGCCAGGCCCAGTCGGGCGCCGAGAGGTCGACCTGGTTGTTCCGGGCGAACGGCTCCCAGACTTCGGCGCCCAGCGCCTCGAGCGCTTCGATGAGCTCCTCGAGCGGGCCCTTTCGTTGCTGCGCGGAGAAGCCGTAGGGGTTCGCCAGATAAAGGGTCTTGCGTTTCGTCGGGGGTGTCATCGGGTCGCCTTCCTCCTGGTTCGGCGGCGCGGAGCCGGCGGTTCGTCCCCCGGGTCCACGCCGATCCGGGGGCAGATGGTCTCCAGCGAGCACTCGCGGCAGCGGGGGCTGCGGGCCGCGCAGACCGCCCGGCCGTGGAGGATGACCCGGTGGGAGAAGTGGGTCCACTCCCGCCGGGGCAGGAGCTCCATGAGTCGCTGCTCGGTGCGGACCGGATTCGCCTTGGGGGCGAGCCCCAGCCGATGCGCGATCCGGAACACGTGGGTGTCCACCACGACGCCTTCGTTCCTGCCGAACCACGTGCCGAGAACCACGTTGGCCGTCTTCCTCGCCACCCCGGGCAGCGTGAGGAGTTCCTCCATCGTGTCCGGAACTTCGCCGCCGAAGTCGTCCCGGAGGCGCTGGGCGGCCCCCAGGATCGAGCGCGTCTTGTTCCGGAAGAACCCGGTGGAGTGGATCATCGCCTCGAGGTCGTCCGGGTCGGCGTCCGCCAGGTCGGCGACCGTCGGGTAGCGGGCGAAGAGCGCCGGAGTCACCTGGTTGACCCGGCGGTCGGTGCACTGGGCCGAGAGGATCGTGGCGATCAGGAGCTGGAGCGCCGAGTCGTGGGTCAGCGCGCAATCCGCGCCGGGATACTCCTTCGCCAGCGCGCGGACGATCCGCCCCGCCCGCCGCCGCAGCGCCCGCTCTTCGGGCGAGAGCGGCGTCTTCGCCCGCGCCGCGACCTTCCGGCCCGTCTTCTTGCGGGCGGCCCGTTTGCGCCCGGTCCGCCCGGCCCCCGGCGGATCCCCGGGAGCGGGCACGACCGGACCGGTCAGACGAGCGGCGCGTCCGCGGGAGGGGAAGACGCGGTGGCGTAGCGGCGGCGGGGCATCCGTCCGGCGAGCCACGAGAGGCGCCCGGCTTCGCAGGCATGCCGCATGGCGCGCGCCATCCGGAGCGGATCGCTGGCGGCCGCCACCGCGGTGTTGAGCAGCACCCCGTCGGCCCCCAGCTCCATGGCCACCGCCACATCGGACGCTTGGCCGACGCCGGCGTCCACGATCACCGGGACGGACACCGCCTCCCGGATCAGCGCGATGTTGTTCCGGTTCTGGATCCCGAGTCCGGAGCCGATGGGGGCGCCGAGCGGCATGACGGCGGCGGCGCCGGCGTCCTCGAGCTTCTTCGCCATGACCACATCGTCGTTCGTGTAGGGCAGCACGATGAAGCCCTCGGCGACCAGCTCCCGGGTCGCGGCGAGGAGTTCCTCGTTGTCGGGAAACAGCGTCCGCCGGTCGCCGATGACCTCCAGCTTGATCCACTCGGAGAGCCCGGCCTCGCGGGCGAGGCGGGCCGTTCGCACCGCCTCGGCGGCGTTGAAGCAGTCCGCGGTGTTCGGGAGCAGCGCGTAGCGGTCGCGGGGGATGTAATCCAGCAGCGTCTCGGCGGCCTCGAGGTCCACGCGCCGCACCGCGACCGTGACCATCTCGCACCCGGAGGCTTCGTGGCAGTCCCGCATGACTCCGAACGAGGAGTACTTCCCGGTCCCCAGGATGAGCCGGGAACCGAAGCTCCGGCCTCCCAGCAGAAACGGATCCTGCGCCCCGGTCATGGCGTCATCCACCCCCCACGAACGTGACGATCTCGAGTCGGTCGCCGGCGCGGACTTCGGTCTCGGCGTGCCTCGCCCGCCGCACCAGCCGCCCGTTCACCTCGACCGCCACCGGCTTGTCGTCGAGACCCAGATCGGCGAGCGCCCCCCGGACCGAAGCCGGGTGAGGGAGGGGCCGCTCGCGCCCGTTCACGATCAGCACTTCGGGGCGCGGCGCCCCCGGTGGATCCACGGCGCGCGGCGCTTCCGACATCTTGTGTTTCCCGCCCGGAAGCCTACCCGGCCGCCGGGCTGACGAGAGGCGTGACCGGCAGGTTCGGCGGCTACCCTTGGCGCTTCCGCGCTCGTCCTCCCCCGAGCCCTCGATGATGGCCCCCGCCACCCCCCCGGTACGGATCCCCGCCGTCGGGCGTCTGCTCGAAACCGGACCATTCCGGGAGCTCGCCGAACGGTTCGGGAGGGAGCTCGTCACCGCCGCGCTCCGCCGTGAGGTCGCCGAGGTCCGGCGCGCCCTCCGCGCCGACGCCGGCCCTCCAGGTTTCGAGGGCGATCCGGCCGCCTGGCTTTGCGGGTCGGTCGAGTTGCGCCTCGCCCGGTGGCGGGGGCCGCGGCTGCGCCGGGTGGTGAACGCCACCGGCGTCGTGGTGCATACCAACCTCGGACGCGCGGTCCTCGCCCCGCCCGCCGCGCAGGCGGTTTTTCGCGCGGCGAGCGGTCACGCCGACCTCGAGTTCGACCTGGAGACGGGCGCCCGGGGCAGCCGTCAGGACCATCTCAGCGGCCTCCTCGAGGCGATGTTCGGGGTCCCCGCCGCCCTCGTGGTGAACAACGCCGCCGGGGCGGTGCTGCTCGCGCTCGATTCGCTGGCCTCGGGAAAGGAGGTCGTGGTCTCGCGCGGCGAGCTCGTCGAGATCGGAGGGTCCTTCCGGGTGCCCGACGTTCTCGAAAAGAGCGGGGCGCGACTGCGGGAAGTCGGGACGACGAACCGGACGCGCGCCTCCGATTACCGCCGGGCGCTCGAGGCGGGCGGGGGCCGGGTCGGCGCCCTCCTCCGGGTCCATCAGTCGAACTTCCGCATCGTGGGTTTCACCGAAGCGGCGCGCACCCGGGAGCTCGTCGCCCTCGGCCGGGAGTTCGGGGTCCCGGTGATCGAGGATTTCGGAAGCGGCAACCTGCTTCCCCTCGCGGACCACGGCGTCCGGGTGGGGGAAGACGAGCCGACCGTGCCCGACCGGGTGGCGGCGGGAGCGGACCTGCTCGTCTTTTCCGGCGACAAGCTGCTCGGCGGGCCGCAGGCCGGGATCCTGCTCGGCTCGGAGGAAGCGGTGGCCGCCTGCCGCGGGAATCCGCTGGCCCGGGCGCTCCGCGCCGACAAGACGGTGATCGCCGGGCTCCAGACAACGCTCTATCTGCATGCATCCGGGCGCTCCGGGGAGATCCCGGTGGTCCGGGCGATCACCCGGCCGCTCGCCGACATCCGGCGGGCCGTCAACGAGTTGCGGGAAGCGCTGACCGCGGTCGCCGCGCCCGGCTGGGATCTCGAAGCCGTTTCGGCGAGTTCCCGGATCGGCGGCGGCGCCGCCCCCGGAGCGGAGCTCCCGACATGGTGTCTCGGGATCTCCCACGCCCGTGAGGCGCCCGACCGGCTCCGCTCCCGGTTGCTCGCCGGCGAGCCGCCGGTCGTCACCCGGATCGTGGAGGGGCGGATCCTGCTCGATCTGCGAACCGTTCCCGGGGACGACATGCCCGAACTCACCGATGCGCTCACCGCTATCGTGACCCGGAATCCGGAGGCACGGCGCGGGTAGGATCCCCGCCCCTCGATGACGACGGACTCCCACGACAAGCCGCGGGCGCTGCTCAGTGTCAGCCGCAAGGACGGACTCGCCGACTTTGCGCGAGGCCTGGTGGAGCGCGGGTTCGAGATCGTCGCGAGCGGCGGCACCGCCCGCGCGCTGCGCGACGCCGGGATCCCGGTGCTCGGGGTTTCCGACGTCACCGGCCACCCCGAGGTCCTCGACGGCCGGGTGAAGACGCTCCACCCGGCGATCCACGCCGGGGTCCTCGCGCGACCGTCGCGCCCGGACGACCTCGCGTCGCTCGACGCGCTCGGGATCCGGCGGATTTCGGTCGTGGCGGTCTACTTCTACCCGTTCGAGCAGACCCTCGCCCGCGGCGCCCCGGAGGACGAAATCCTCGAGAACATCGACATCGGCGGGCCGTGTCTGGTGCGGGCCGCCGCCAAGAACTGGCCGGGAGTCACCGTGGTGGTGGACCCGGCGGAGTACCCGGCGGTCCTCGCGTCGCTCGACGATCCGGACGCCGCCGCCGGGCGCGCCTTCCGTCGTCGGCTGGCGGGGAGGGCGTTCGCCGCGACCTCCGCCTACGAGAACGCCATCGCCGGGTGGTTCGCTTCGCTCGAAGCTCCGGAGGACGGGGCCCGCTTTCCCGAGCGGCTCGAGCTGTCCTTCGCCCGGGTCGCCTCGCTGCGCTACGGCGAAAACCCCCACCAGGCGGCGGCGCTTTATCGCGACTCCGGCCCCGGAGCCCCCGCGGGCCGCCAGCTCCAGGGCAAGGAGCTCTCCTACAACAACATCCTGGATCTGGACGCCGCCATCCGCTGCGCCGCCGACCTCGCGACCCTTCCGGCGGGGCGGTCGGGAGCGGCCGCGGTCGTGATCAAGCACTCGAACCCGGCCGGCGCCGCGATCGCGGATACGCCGGTCTCGGCCTACGTCGCGGCGCGCGCCACCGACCCGACTTCGGCCTTCGGCGGGATCGTCGCGCTGACTCGCGAAGTGGACCTCGATGCGGCGAAGGAGTTGGCCTCGACGTTCCTCGAAGCGATCGCGGCGCCCGGTTTCACCGAAGGCGCCAGAAAGCGTCTGCGGCGCAAGAAGAACCTCCGTCTCCTCGAAGTGGACGGCCTCGGGGACCCCGAGGGGCTCGCTCCGACAGGCCGCTACTACGCCCGGGTGGCGGGCGGCCTGCTCGCGCAGGACTGGGACGCCGGCGACGACGAGGACGCCTGGCGGGTCGTCAGCCGGGTCGAGCCCGATCCGGAGCAGCGGGACGGACTTCGATTCGCCTGGCGCGCCGCGAAGCACGTCAAGTCGAACGCGATCGTGGTGGCCCGCGGGAACGCCCTGCTCGGCGTCGGGGCCGGGCAGATGAGCCGGCTCGACTCCTGCCGGCTCGCGATCGGAAAAGCGGAGAGCTCGGTTCAGGGCGCGGTCGCCGCTTCGGACGCCTTCTTTCCCTTCGCGGACGGCCTCGAAACGCTGGGTGACGCCGGGGTGGCCGCCGTGATCCAGCCGGGAGGCTCCGTCCGGGACTCCGAGGTGATCGAGGCCGCCGACGCCCGCGGCATGGCGCTGGTCCTCACCGGAGCCCGCCACTTCCGCCACTGAGGAATCACGCGCTGCGCGCGAGGGGCCGGCTTGGCCACCCTCGGCGAAGTGATCACGCCGCTGCTCGCGGCCCCTCGCGCGCAGCGCCTGGCCCTCCGGGCCAGGAATCGAAAACTGCGCTTCGCGCGAGTTTCCGATTCGACGGATCCAATTTCGGGAGGGGGACACCCCCTCCCGGGCCCTCCCCCGGGGGAGGGGCGCTGTCGGTGGCAGAGCCGGACCATTCGCCGTCTCGTCCGGTCGGGCGACATCACGGCGGCGAGGGGCCGGCCTGGCCACCTTCGGCGAAGTGATCGCGCCGCTGCTCGCGGCCCCTCACGCGCAGCGCCTGGCCCTCCGGGCCAGGAATCGAAAACGGCGCCTCGCGCGAGTTTCCGATTCGACGGATCCATTTTCGGGAGGGGGACCCTCCCCCCTCCCCCGGGGGCCAGGAATCGAAGACTGCGCTTCGCGCGAGTTTCCGATTCACACGGATCCAGGTGCGGGATGACGGAGCGAAATCTCCGGCTCCGCTTCGCGCTCCTATAATTTCGTAGATGCAGGCGTTCCGGCGAGTGCGGCGCGGGTGGGCCCACGGCGTCGCTGCGTGTGTGCTCTGGGCGGCCGCCAGCGCGGCGCAGTCGCCGGCGGACTCGACCGCGGAAACGGCGGAGGAGCCGGTCGCGCTGGACGCGGTCGCCGCCGCCTACCGGCACTTCGCCGAGGGGCGGATCGCGCAGATGGAGCGCGATCTCGAGAGCGCCCTCATGTCCTACCAGTTGGCCGCGCAGCTCGATTCCCGGGCGGCCGGGCCGCTGATCGCCCTCGCGGAGATCCGCTTCGGGGCGGGTGACTACGAAGCCGCCGAAACCGCCGCCGCCGAGGCGGTCGCCCGCGATCCGGAGGCCGGTCGCGCGCACCGGCTGCTTGGAGCGCTCCATTACCGGCGCGCCCGCTCCGGCGGGAACCGCGCCGATCTCGAGCAGGCGGTCGCCTCCTACGAAGAAGCCGTGCGGCTCGACCCGGACGATCTCGAGACCCGCTCGCGGCTTGCCCGGCTGCTCCAGCCGATGGGTCGGGTGGAGGAGGCCTCGGATCACCTCCGGGAGCTCGTCCGCCGCGCGCCGGACGCCTTCACCGAACTCCAGGAGCTGGCGGGCCTGCGCCTCGCCGCCGGGGACCGGGAGCAGGCCTTCGACTATCTGATTCAGTCCCTCCAGGTCGAGCCGCGGAACCCCGACGCCCGCAAGATGCTCGATGACCTGCTCCGGGAAGCCATCCCGGGCCGGACCGGCGAGGAGGCGCTCGAGGCCGTCGCCGATCTCTACCGGGGGGCCGTCTCCGAGCATCCCGAGGATCCGGCGCTGCAGCTCTCGCTCGCCGACGCGCTCGCGCGGCTCGGGCGACTCGACGAGGCCGCGGAGACGTTCGAGGCGCTGGTCGCCGTCGAACCGCAGAGCGAGATCGCGCTCATGGGCCTCGCCATGGTGCGGCGCGAACAGAAGCGACTCGCGGACGCCGAAGAAGCGCTCACCCGGCTGGTGGATCTGAACAGCCGCAGCGTGCCCGGCCGCCTGGCGCTGGGAGGCGTGTTCGCCGCGCAGTGCGAGCACGAGCGCGCGGTGGATCAGTTCGAGTCGCTTATCGCGCTTCCGACCGACGCCTACGGCGCCGGGCGTCGACGCGAAGTCCTGGGGCGGCTGGCGCAGTCGCTCGAGCAGCTCGGTCGACACGACGAGGCGCTCGCCACGCTGTCCGAAGCCGTCCGGATCGCCGGCGGGGATCCGGAGGCGTCGCTTCCGTTCCGGGTGGCCGAGGTCCAGAACCGGCTCGAAGCCGGCGATCCGCAGGAGGCGGCGCGCCGGATCGCCGAGCTGGTGGATGACGCCACCGGCGATCCGGGTCTTCTCGCGCTGCAGGCCAGGGTGCTCGCGGCCGCCGGGCAGCCGGACGCCGCGCTGGGAATCCTCCGCGGCCTCACGTCGCGCTTTCCGGACGTGGCGGGCGTCCGGTTTGCGGTGATCCGCCACCACACCGAGGCCGGCGACCTCCCCGCCGCCGAGGAGTTGACGCGCTCCTGGCTGGAAGAGAACCCCGATGACACCAGCTTCCGTTTCCAGTTGGCGGCTCTCCTCGAGCGCCAGGGACGGCTCGAAGAGGCCGAGACCGAGTTCCGGCGGGTCATCGAGGCGGTCCCCGATCACGACCTCGCGCTGAACTACCTGGGCTACATGCTGGCGGACGCCGGGCGGCGACTCGACGAGTCCGAGGAACTCATCCGCCGGGCTGTCGAACAGGACCCCTGGAACGGGTCCTACCTGGACAGTCTGGGTTGGGTCCAGTTCCGGCAGGGCGAGATCGAACTCGCCGAGCCGAACCTGCTGCGGGCGCAGCGCTGCATGCCGCAAAACAGCGTGGTGCTGGACCATCTGGGCGACCTCTACCAGGCGAAGGGAAACGCGGCGGAGGCCGTCCGCTTCTGGCGCCTCGCGCTCGAGCACGACGAGGACGGCGAGCTCGAAGAGGCGCAGATCGTTCGCAAGATCGAGGAAGCCGGCCACGAGCAGGATTGAGCAATCCGGCGCTCTGCGCCGCGCTCCGGTCCCCGGAGAAACCGGCCCCGGCCGGCGGAAGCAGGCCGACGCGCTGTCCAACCCCCCGGGCTGGCGTACGCCGGCGAGGCGGCGACGCCTCTGCGCCGCGCTGTTCGTCGCGGTTTCCGTGGCGTCCTGTTCCAGCCGCTCGCCCCTCCCGGCTGGTGTCCCGCTCGGGGCGCCCCCGCTGACCGAAGCCGAGATCGAACGCTTCCTCACGGAGGCGGCGGCCGAAGCCCGGGCGGTGCGCCGCTACCAGGCGGTTCTCGGGGTCCGCGGCGACGGCCCGCGCGGACGGTTCTCGGGTCGCATGCTCGTGGTGTTCCAGCGCCCGGAGGATGGCTCGGACGCGGCGGCGGTGGCGTCCCTGCGCATGGAGGCGTTCGCTCCGGTCGGCGGGGCCCGCTGGACCCTGGTGGCGAGCCCGGGGCGGGCCAACGCGGTCGTCCCGTCGGAACGGGCCTTTGGCGAGGCCAGCGATCTCGCCGAGTTCACTCTCCCGCTCCTGGGCGTGCCGGTCGGGGTGGAACAGGTTGCGGCGCTGCTCGTCGGAACCGGAGTTCCGCTTCGCTCCGCCACCGCCGCGCGTCCGTCCGCGGATGGCGGCGCCGTCGTGCTCGATCAGGGGGAAATCCTCTGGTGGGATCACGGCGCCGATGCCGCCCAGCTTCGGCGGGTGGCGACGCCCGAATACGGCGCCGCCTACCCGGACGAGTGGCGCCGGGACGGCCGGCAGGTGCCGCGCCGCATCGAGGTCTTCTCCACCGAGGTGCGCGCGGAACTGACGGTCGAGGAACTGCGGGTGAACGCCGAGCTGCATCCGGAGAGCTTCGAGCTGCGGGCGCCGGCGGAGTTTCGCCGTCTCGGCGTTCGGGAACTGACCGGGGCGATGCGTCTGTCCGGGGACGGGGAGGCTTCTTCCCCGCGGTGAACCCGCCTTCGGCGCAGCCCGGCCCGCGCCTCGTCGTCCGGACGCCGGCGAAGATCAACCTCGGTCTCGAGGTCTGGAACCGCCGGCCCGACGGGTACCACGATCTCCGCACGCTGATGGTGGCGGTGGACCTCTGGGACACGCTCCGGCTGGAGTCGGACCCGGGCGCGCCGCCGGGAGAGGTCGTCCTCTCCGGCCAGGGGCCGGCGATCCCGCTGGATGACCGCAATCTCGTCGTCCGGGCGGCCAACCTGCTGGGGCGGAGCTATCCCGGCCGGCTCCCCGGACTGCGGATCCACATCGAAAAGAGCATCCCGGTGGGTCGAGGTTTGGGGGGAGGCAGCTCCGACGCCGCCGCCGCGCTGCTCGCGCTCAACCGCCTGTTCGGGCTGGGGGCGTCGCGCCGCGAGCTCCACCGCCTGGCGGCCCGGATCGGCATGGATGCGCCGTTCTTTCTCTACGGCGGCGCCGCGGTCTGCGTGGGCCGGGGCGAGCAGGTGTTCCCGCTCGTTTCGGCGCCCACGCTGCCGCTCGTGCTGCTGCTTCCGGACTTCGCGGTCTCGACGCCGGAGGCCTACGAGGGACTCCAGCGGCGGGTGGCCGCGCCCTCCCGCGACCGGGGCGCCGCGCCATTCCCGGCAGTAACCGAACCCCGGTTGGGTGCTGCTAGCATCCGCCGTTCTTCCGGGCCCCTTCCGGAGGCGCGGCTCCAGGCCCCGGGAGTCCCTGCAAGATGGCTCCGGAACGATCTGGAAGACTCCAGCGCGATACCGGGGATCGCTTCCGATCCGTCCCCGGGGGGAGCAGTCCGGGCGATGCGTCGATCCCTCGAGCAGGCGGGCGCGCTCGCCTCGGCGATGTCCGGGAGCGGTTCCGCGGTGTTCGGGGTCTTTCCCGACGACCGGAGCGCGGAGGAGGCGGCCGGACGCCTGGGCGCTTCCCGGGAGCTTCCCGGTTGCCGGGCGGTCGCCACTCGCGTGATCTCGCGGCGGGAGCACCGCCAGGCGCTCGTCGGAGCGCCGGGCAATGGGGCGTGGCCGAGTGGCTAGGCGCCGGGTTTTGGTTCCGGTCTACGAGGGTTCGAATCCTTCCGCCCCAGCGCCCGCCCTTCGCTGGATTTCCCGTTCGCCCGCTCCGGTCCGGCCGGGGCCCCGTCCTTTCGGCTCATGGCTAACCTGAAAAACACCGGCCCCCAGGGATTCCGCGGCAACCTCCTGCTGTTCTCCGGCTCCTCGAACCCGGACCTCGCGGCCGCCATCGCCGGTCATCTCGGCCTGGAGCTCTCGCGCGTCCGACGCGACCGGTTTCGCGACGGTGAGGTTCGCCTCCAGATCCAGACGAACGTTCGCGGGGCGGATGTCTTCACGATCCAGTCCACCTGTCCGCCGGTCAACGAAAACCTGATGGAGCTGCTCCTCATGGTGGACGCGCTGAAGCGCGCCTCGGCGGCGCGCATCAACGCGGTCATTCCGTACTACGGCTACGGGCGCCAGGACCGGAAGGACCGTCCCCGGGTCCCGATCTCGGCGAAACTGGTCGCCGACCTGCTGTCGGTCGCCGGAGTCCACCGGGTGATCACCATGGAGCTGCATGCCGGTCAGATCCAGGGGTACTTCGATATCCCGGTGGACCATCTCTACGCGACGCCGGTGATGCTGGATTACCTGGCGGACAGCGGCCTGGACCGGCTGATCCTGGTCTCGCCCGACGCCGGAGGCGTGGAGCGGGCCCGCCTGTTCGGAAAGAAGCTCGGGGTGGGGATCGCCGTCATGGACAAGCGGCGCGGCGCCGATAACGAAGTCGAAACGATGCACGTAGTCGGCGACGTCCGGGGCCGGACGGCCGTCATCGTGGACGACATCGTGGACTCCGCCGGCACCCTGATCCGCGCCGCCGGCGCGCTTCGAGAGGCCGGCGCCCGGCGTGTTCTGGCGATCTGCACCCACGCGGTCCTGTCCGGCCCGGCGGTCGAGCGCATCCAGAACGGACCGGTGGAGCGCCTCATCGTGGGCGACACGATCCCGCTCGCGCCCGAAACGGCCGCCGCCGCCGACAAGATCCAGGTTCTCTCGGTCGCGTCGCTGTTCGCCCGCGCCATCGAGTCGGTCCACGGCGAGACCAGCGTCAGCTCGCTGTTCGTCTGATCGACCCGCGGGCCGAACGCGGATCGGACTGCTAGAATCCGCCGCCCCGTTCGGGTGGACCCCGCTCCTCCCGCTTCGGGACCGGTCGGCGCCGAGCTTCGTCACGGAGCGCGCGCCGTTCTGCGCGAGACGCCCTCAGGCGCGGCGCGCTCCTCCCCGGGTCGCCGGGAGTCTGCGAGCCCGGATTCCGCCGGCGCGCCGTTCTCCTGGCTTCGTTCGTCCCCATCCCCTCCAAGCCCCATGCCCCAGGTCACCGTCTCCGCCACCGCGCGCACCGCCGTCGGCAAGGGGGCGAACCGCCGCCTTCGCGCTTCCGGCCAGATCCCCGCCGTCGTCTACGGCGGGGAGGCCGGGTCCAGAAGCCTCTCGCTCTCGCCCCGGACCATCACCGAAATCCTCCGCTCGCCCCGCGGCGAGAACACCATCTTCTCGCTCGAGATCGCGGGCGAGACGACGGCGGAGCAGGTGATGATCCATGACTACCAGCTCCACCCCCTCGACCACTCGGTGCTCCATGCGGACCTGATGCGGGTCGATCCCGAGAAGGAATCCCACTGGCACGTTCCGGTGCATCTCACCGGGGATTCGGTCGGCGTCAAGCGCGGCGGCCGGCTCGACTTCGTCACCCGAACGCTGACTGTCATCTGCAAGCCCCTCGACATCCCGGAACACCTCAGCGTGGACATCAGCGCGCTGGATTACGGCGACACCGTGCGGGCTTCGGCCATTGAGCTCCCCGACGACCTCGAGCTCCACACCGAGTCCGAAGTCGTGGTGGTCCACGTCTCGCCGCCCAAGCGGACCGAGGAAGAGACGACCGAGGAAGGCGCCGAGGAAACCGATGAGGAGCCGGAGGAGCAGACCGAGTAGCCCGGTCATGGCCCGTGGTTTCTGATCCCCGTGCGAAGCGGTTCCGCCGAGACGCCACCCCCGCAGCGGGACTCCTGTGACCCCACGCCGGAACCTGGAGAGGCGTCGATTCGCGTCGTGATCGGCCTCGGAAACCCGGGACCTCGCTACGACGGGACCCGGCACAACATCGGATTCGACGCGGTGGCCGGTCTGCTCGAGGGCCGCGCCAGCCGGCGGCGCCACTTTGACGGCGGAGTGCTGACCGAGGTGGAGATTCATGGGCGCGCGGTCTCGCTCTTCTTTCCGACGAGCTACATGAACCGCAGCGGAGGGCCGGTGCGCCATCTGCTCCGTTCGGAAGCGGCGCCGCCCGAAGCCGCGCTGGTCGTGTGTGACGACATGGCGCTGCCGCTCGGTTCGATCCGGACCCGTCGGCGCGGCAGCGATGGCGGCCACAACGGACTGGCGTCCGTCATTGCGGCCCTCGCGACGAACGAGGTTCCCCGCATGCGGCTCGGCGTGGGCGCTCCGCCTTCGGGCGCCGACCCGGCCGACTTCGTTCTGGACCGGTTTTCCGCCGCCGAAGCCGAACCGGTGGCGGAGCTCGTTTCCCGCGCGGTGCAGGCCATCGAGTGCGCGATCGGAGACGGGATCGACGTCGCGATGAATCGGTTCAACCGGACGCCCGCGGGCGCCGGGGCGAGCGTCGCATGACCGGCGCCACTGTTCGCCGGCCCCCTGGGCGTCCGGCCGCGCCACGCGCAGGAGACAGCCTTCCATGAGTGGCTACGAGTTCATGTTCATCCTCGATCCAACGCTGGATGACGCGGCGTCCCTCGCGGTCGTGGACCGGGTCGAGACGATCGTCAAGGGGCAGGGGGGCGAGATCGTCAGCCTCAAGCCGTGGGAGCGGCGGCGGCTCGCCTATCCGATCGGCGGGCACAACGAAGGCCTCTACATGCTCTGCTATTTCGATGCGCCTCCGACTGCGATCACCGGGATCCAGAGCCGCGTCCGGCTGACGGAAGGCGTGCTCCGGTTCCTGGTTCTGCGCACGGATCAGGAAACGCGTGAACGCGATCAGGCTGCGGATGATCGCCGGCGGCAGGAGCGCGCGGCCCGCGCCGCCGCCGAAGCGGCGGCGGCCGCAGAGGCCGGCGATGCTCCGGCGCCTGCCGGAGATGCTGCTGCGCCAGCGGCGGCGACCAAGGAGGCCGCCGCTCCGGCGCCGGCGACTGAAGACGCCGCTGCCCCGGCGGCCGCGACCGAAGAGCCGAAGGCTGGCGACGCCGCGTCTGGCGCCGCCGAGGAGTCCCCATGAGCGAGACCCCACCCACCCCCCGTCGACGCCGCCGTTCCGGTGGACGTCGCGTCAGGATCAACCCGCTGCTGAACGGCGTGGACCGCGTGGACTGGAAGGATGTGGACTTCCTTCGCGAGTTCCTGGGGGATCGCGCCCGCATCTCCCCGCGGCGGGTTTCGCGCGCCCGGGCGCGCACCCAGCGTCAGATCCGCATCGCGATCAAGCGGGCCCGGATGATGGCGCTCCTGCCGTACGAGTAGGCTCGGACGATGCGCCTGTTGCTCAAGGAGCCGGTCGAGTCCCTGGGGGACCCCGGAGACGAGGTGAACGTGCGGGCCGGCTATGCCCGCAACTACCTGCTTCCTCGCCGGATCGCCGTTCCGATCACCGAGGAGAACCGGCGCGAGGTCGCGTCCGCCCGACAGGAGTGGGCGGTGCGCCGGGTCCAGGAGCACGAAGCGGCGAAGGCGCTCCGGGACGCGCTCGAAGGGACGACGCTCCGCTTCGAGCGCCGCGTGAAGACCGACTCCGAGGAACTCTATGGATCGGTGTCGGTTCAGGACATCTCGCGACACCTTGCCGAAGCCGGCTTCGAGATCGCCCGCCATCGCATCGTGATGGGGGGGCCGATCAAGCAGGTTGGCGAGACCACCGTGTCCCTGCGGCTTCACCCCGAAGTCCACTTCGACCTCCCGGTCGAGGTCCTTCCGGTCGCCGCCGGCACGCTGGGCGTGGACCCGGTCCCGTCGGTTCCGGAGCCGGACGCGGACGCCGCCGATCCGGAACCTTCCGATCCGGACGCCGACTAGCCGCTGAGCCCCCGGTGGCCTTCGTGGCGCGTCGCCGGGAACGACAGAGGCCAGCGGCCCGGGCGCTCGCGCCGGCGGGCCGTTCTCGCCCGGGGCGGATCGGGTAGATGGCTGCGGCGCCCGAAGACGCGCCCCGTCTCCCGCACGACGAGGCCGCCGAGCGGGCGGTGCTTGCGGCCGTCGTGGTGGACGCCTCGCAGCTCGACGGCGTCCGCGAGATCGTCACGCCGGAGGACTTTTTCGACGCCCGCCACCGGCGCATCTTCCAGGCGCTTTGTGAACTGGACGACCGGGGAAACGGCCACATCGACCTCGTGACGCTGGGGTCCCATCTTCAGGAAGAGGGGCTCGAGGCCGCCGGCGGGCCGGCCTATCTCGTCGAAATCTTCGAGGGAACGGCGCGCTCCGCGAACGCCGCGGGGTACGCCCGGGTGGTGCGGGAGCGCGCCGACAGCCGAAGGCTCTACCGGATGGCTCGCGGCCTCGCCCACGAGGCGCTGCGCGAAGAGCCGGGCCCCCTCATCGCCAGGACGGAGACGAAGCTCCTCGAGATTGCCGAGCGCTCGCTCGGGGCGGGCCCGACGCCGATCACTGAAGAGCTGGGCAAGGTTGTCGAGGAGGCGTCCAGGGAGCGCAAGGGTTTCCCCGGCATCAGGACGAAGCTGCTGGACCTGGACGAACTCATGGGCGGCCTCCGGAAATCGGACCTGATCCTGGTGGGCGCCCGGCCGGGGGAGGGAAAGACGAGCCTCGCGCTGAACATCGCCCTCTCCGCCGCCGAAGACGGGTACTCGGTTCTCTTCTTCAGCCTCGAGATGCCGCTCCGCCAGATCGTCACGCGGCTCCTCTTCTCCCGGGCGCGGGTGGATCCCCGCCCGCTGAACCGCCCGGGACGGATGAGCGAACGCGACATCGAGAGTCTCCGCCGGACCGTGCGCGACTTCGACCGGATGAAGATCCACGTTGACGACTCGGACGTGAGCCCGGTGGACCTGCGCTCGCGGGCCCGTCAGCTCAAGCGCGAGGAACACGGCCTCGACCTGGTGATCGTGGACTACATCCAGCTCATGCGCGCCACCGAAAAGGGCGAAAGGCGCCGGGACAACCGCAACCTCGAGATCGGCGACATCAGCCGGGCGCTGAAGCTGCTCGCCAAGGAGCTCGATGTTCCGGTGCTCGCCCTGTCCCAGTTGAGCCGGGCGCCCGAAACCCGAGAGGCCGCTTTCGCCAAACCGCAACTGAGCGATCTGCGCGAGTCCGGCTCGCTCGAGCAGGACGCCGACATCGTGCTCCTGATCCACAACCCTCACCGACGGAAGCCGAAGGAGGGATCCGGCCCCGACGACCTGCCGGAGCCGCTCGTTCCGCCAACCCGACAGATCATCGTGGCGAAGAACCGCAACGGACAGACCGGAGAGGCCAAACTGGCCTGGCTCGGCCGGTTCACCCGCTTCGAGAACATCCAGGCGGACGGCTTCGAAGCGGATGACGATCAGTACCGTCCCGACGAGCAAGTCGCCTTCGGATCCGATTCGGGGCTGGAAGCACTCCCGCCGCTCACCGACGACGGGGAAGACGCCGGGTTCTGACCGCGTGCCGCGCTCCGCCGCCGCCCGCGTTCCGGTGCGGTTCGTCTGTACGGATTGCGGTCAGGATCAGTCCCGCTGGATGGGGTACTGCCCGTCCTGCGGAAGCCGCACTCCGCTCGTCGAGGAGGCGGCTCCGCCCCCGGCGGCGACGAAAGGCGGCTGGCGTGACTTCGCCAGCGCCGGGGGGCCTTCGGAGCCGGTGCGCTGGAACGAGGTGGACGCCGCGGCGGCGCCGCGACGTCCGCTCGGGATCGGAGAACTCGACCGGGTTCTCGGGGGCGGGATCGTTCCCGGCTCGGCGGTGCTCGTCGCCGGGGAGCCGGGCGCCGGCAAGAGCACCCTCCTGCTCCAGCTCGCTGCGGCCGCCGCCGAAGGAACGACGCGTGCGGGCGGCCCGGAGTCCGGGCATCCTGTTCTCTATGTCAGCGGCGAGGAGTCCGAGAAGCAGCTCAAGCTCCGGGGCGACCGGCTGGGGCTCCACCCGGACAACCTGGTCCTCTACTGCGAGACCGCGGTCCCGAGCATCCTCGAGGCCGCCAGGCGGCTTCGCCCCGGTCTGCTGATCCTCGACTCGGTCCAGTGCGTTCACGCCCCCGAGGTCAGCGGAGCGCCCGGGACCGTGGCGCAGGTCCGCGAGGCGGCCGCCGCGCTCGTGGTCTACGCCAAGTCCAGCGGGAGCCCGGTCTTTCTGATCGGCCATGTGAACAAGGAAGGCTCGATCGCCGGTCCGCGCACCCTCGAGCACCTCGTTGACACCGTGCTCCACTTCGAGGGGGACCGCCGCCAGTCGCATCGGCTGCTTCGGGCGGTCAAGAACCGCTTCGGGGCCGCCGGCGAGCTGGGCGTCTTCGAGATGACCGGCAAGGGACTGGCGCCGGTCGCGAACCCCTCGCGGCTGTTTCTCGGTTCGGGAGCGCGCGGACCGGGCTCCGCCGTGGTCTGCACCCTCGAGGGGAACCGGCCGCTGCTCGCCGAGATCCAGGCGCTGCTCGCGGAGAGCCCGCTCGCCTACCCCCGGCGCGTCACCGTCGGCTTCGACAGCGGGCGGCTTGCGGTCCTGCTCGCGGTCCTCGAGACCACGCTCGGCCGCGGTTTCGGCCGCTCCGATGTCTACGTCTCGGTGGGGGGCGGGCTGAGCGTCACCGAGCCCGCCGCCGATCTCGGGCTGCTCGCGGCGGTCGTCTCGCGCCACCGCGGGGAGCCGGCCCCCGAGGACGCGGTGTTCCTCGGTGAGATCGGCCTCTCCGGCGAGGTGCGCCCGGTCCATCGCGTCGCCGATCGTCTCCGGGAGGCCTCCCGCCTCGGCATCCGCCGGGCCGTCCTGAACCCGGAGGGCCTGCGGGACGGCGAGCGTCCCCGGAAGATGGAGATCCTGGCCTGCCAGACTCTCGACGAGGCCTTCGAGCCGGTCTTCGGGAGAAGCCGGTGACCTCGGCGCCCCCCCGGGTCGGCGCCGTCGTCGTGGCGGGCGGCGCCGGTCGCCGCTTCGGCGCCGAAGACAATGTTCCGAAGCAGTTCCGCCTGCTGGACGGTCGTCCGGTTGCGGTCCGGGCGGTGGACGCGGTGCTGGCGCACCCCTCGGTGGAGCGCGTCGTCCTCGTGCTTCCCGAGGAGGGGTTCGACCGCTGGCGGGACCTGGTGGCGCCATGCCTCGAGCGCGTTCCATCACCGCGGCGGGTCCGGTTCGTCCCCGGCGGGCGAACCCGGCAGGAGTCCTCGTGGCGCGGACTCGCCGCTCTGGACGAGGAATTTCCCGGTGGCGACGAGGGCGCGACCGACCTGGCGCTGGTGCACGACGCCGCGCGGCCCGGCGCGCCTCCCGACCTCGTGGAGCGGGTCGTCGCCGCGGCCGCGGCTCACGGGGCGGCGGTCCCGGTCGTGCGTCCGGCGGACACGCTCTGGCGCCTGGCGCCGGAAGGAACCGCCGACGGACGCCTCGACCGGGCCGCCGTGGTCGCCGCCCAGACTCCCCAGGGCTTCCGGCGGGCGCTCCTGCGGGAAGCGCTCCGGAGCGCCGAGGCCGCCGGCTTCGAGGGGACCGACGAGGCTTCGGCGGTGCGACGCGCCGGCCACCCGGTCCATGTGGTCGCCGGCAGCTCGAGGAACCTGAAGGTCACGACTCCGGACGACCTCGCGCTGCTCGAGGGGCTTGGTCGGCTGACCGCGCCCGTGGCGGGCCCGGCGGCGCCGCCCCGGATCGGCCACGGCTTCGACGCCCATCGCTACGGCGATCAGGGGGTCCTGGCGCTCGGTGGCCTCGTCTTTCCCGAGATGGGGGCGCTCCTCGGACACTCCGACGGGGACGCCGTGCTCCACGCGCTCACCGACGCCGTTCTCGGGGCGGTCGCCGGCCCGGACATCGGGTCGCTGTTCCCCTCCTCCGACCCGTCGCTCCGGGGCGCGGCCAGTCGCGAGTTCCTCGCCCGCGCGATCGGCATCGCCGAAGAAGCCGGGTTCCGGCCGGGACAGGCGGATCTCACCGTTATCGCCGAGCGGCCCCGCCTCGCTCCCCGTCGCGGCGAGATGCGTCGCAGCCTCGCCGGCCTTCTGGGAGTCCCGGAAAACGCCGTCGGGCTCAAGGCGACGACGACCGACGGCCTGGGCTTCGCCGGCCGGGGCGAGGGGCTCGCCGCGAGCGCGGTGGTTCGGCTCGACCCGTTGCCGGCGGCGGTGGACCCGGAGCGCGGCCCTGCGGCGTCCCCGGTCCCATGAGCGCGCCGCCCAAAGACGCGCGGCGACGGCGCAATCGCGGTCCCGCCGGCAAGCGAACGGCGAAGAAGACCCGCGCGGCCTCCGGGTCCCGCGGCGGCGGGGCGCAGGAGCGGGACGCGGGGGCGCCGCTGTGGGTCTTCGGGCCGGCGCGCATCGAGGAAACGCTGGAGCGCATTCCCCGGCAGGTGCGCCGGGTGCTGGTCAGGACGGGTCGTCTCGAGCGACGCCACCAGGTCCTGGTGCAGATCGCCCGCGCGCGCGGCGTTCCGGTCCAGCGGGTCCCCAACCAGGATCTCGACCGGCGCGCCGCCGGCGGCCGCCACCAGGGGGCCGCCGCCGAGGTCTCCCCGGTGCGCTGGCTGACCCTCGGGGAGGTGCTGGAGGCCGACCCGCCCCCGAGGCTGCTGCTGCTGGCGGACCGCGTCGAGGATCCGCGGAACTTCGGCGCGCTCGTTCGGGCGGCGGACGGCGCCGGGGTGGATGCGGTGCTCGTGCCGCGCCGGGGGGCCGCGCCGCCATCCCCCGCCGCGGTGGCGGCGTCCGCGGGCGCCATCGCGAGGGTTCGGCTGGCGCGGGTTCCGGGGGCGGCGGCGGCGCTTCGGGCGCTCCGGGAGGCCGGATTCCGGACGGTGGGGCTGACGCCGCGCGCCGCCACTCCCTGGCACGCCTTCGACTGGACCCGGGCGGCGGTTCTGGTCGTGGGGTCCGAAGGCCGGGGGCTCGGCGCCGGAGTGTCGAAGGAATGCGACACCCTGGTTTCGCTGCCCCAGTTGGGCGCCGCCCGGTCCCTGAATGTCTCGGTCGCCGCCGGGATCGTGCTCTACGAGGCGGTTCGGCAGCGGGGCGCCGGCTCGCCTCCGGCGGCGGCGGCGCCGCCGGCTGCCCGGCCGGACGGGAATCGCACTTGACCGGCGGCGCGCGCGCCTCCTATAATCACGCGTTCGCCGGTGCACGCTGGCGTAGCTCAGAGGCAGAGCAGCTGATTTGTAATCAGCCGGTCAAGGGTTCAACTCCCTTCGCCAGCTCCGGACCGGTTCGCGGAACGGGGTGGCGGATGCGGGTCGGGTCCGCGGCCGGGTGGAATGACCGGCCGTAGCTGGTTCAGACAGCCGCCTTGGTCCGATGCGGCGCCTGTAGCGGGTGGGAACGCCCGGTGGCGGCGCTGCGACGGGCCGCCTCCGGGAGACGCCGACCGAATCGGCGCGTGGCGGCGTCGTCCGCCGGGGATTTTCCGCTCCCCTCCCTCCCGGCCGACGCACCGGGTGGGGAGTCGGAGCACGGAGCAGTCAGAACGAACCGAGGAGCGCTTCTGGGAGCGGTAGCGAAGCGGCCAAACGCAGCAGGCTGTAAACCTGCCGGCTCGATGCCTTCGGAGGTTCGAATCCTCCCCGCTCCACCACGCCCCGCGGCCCCTTCCCGCCCCTCACGCCTTCCTCGCACGAACGCCGACTCCGGCCCCCGCCTTCTTCCTTCCATGATCCCCCGGCCCGACCCTCCCCGCAGCCCGTCACTCCGGGGAGCGTCCGCCCTGCGGCGTGGAAGGACCAGGCAGCGGTTCCCCCGCACTGGCCGGTCCTTCGTTTCCAGTTTCGACGCGGGAGTAGCTCAGTTGGCAGAGCATCAGCCTTCCAAGCTGAGGGTCGCGGGTTCGAGGCCCGTCTCCCGCTCCATTTCGGGCCGGAACGCCTTCCGGCCTGTGGCGGAGGACGCGAGCGTCCCCCGTTTTTGCCCACGTGGCTCAGTGGTAGAGCACTTCCTTGGTAAGGAAGGGGTCACCGGTTCAACCCCGGTCGTGGGCTCCACTCCAATCCTCCCCGGGCGCCGCGAGCGCTGAACGGGGACGGTCCGACTTCCCGACCCGGCAGCCAAGGAGAAAGCCAGATGGCCAAGGAGAAGTTTCAGCGCACGAAACCTCACGTGAACGTGGGGACCATCGGGCACGTCGATCACGGCAAGACCACGCTCACCGCGGCGATCACCAAGGTCCTCGCGGCGCAGAGCGGCGGTGAGTTCCGCTCGTTCGACTCGATCGACAACGCTCCGGAGGAGCGTGAGCGCGGCATCACGATCGCGACCGCGCATGTGGAGTACGAGACCGCGAACCGGCACTACGCCCACGTGGACTGCCCCGGTCACGCTGACTACATCAAGAACATGATCACCGGCGCGGCGCAGATGGACGGCGCGGTGCTGCTGATCTCGGCGCCGGACGGTCCCCAGGCCCAGACGCGGGAGCACATCCTGCTCGCCCGGCAGGTGGGCGTGCCGAGGATCGTCGTCTTCCTGAACAAGGTGGACATGCTGGATGACGAGGAGCTTCTCGAGCTGGTCGAGCTCGAGGTGCGCGAGCTGCTCTCCGAGTACGACTTCCCTGGCGACGACATCCCGGTCATCCGGGGCAGCGCCCTGACGGCGCTGAACGCCGATGGCGGCGACGACTGGAAGCCGATCCTCGAGCTGGCGGCGGCGCTCGACGACTACGTGCCGGTGCCCGACCGCGCCATCGACAAGCCCTACCTGATGCCGATCGAGGATGTCTTCTCGATTTCGGGTCGGGGCACGGTCGTGACCGGCCGGATCGAGCGCGGCCAGGTCCACGTCCAGGAGGAAGTCGAGATCGTCGGAATCCGGGAGACCAGGAAGCGCGTGGTCACCGGCGTCGAGATGTTCAAGAAGCTGCTCGACGAGGGGCAGGCTGGCGACAACGTCGGGATCCTGCTTCGGGGCACCGACCGGCGTGACGTGGAGCGCGGCATGGTGCTGGCGAAGCCCGGCTCCATCACCCCGCACCGGAAGTTCCGCTCCGAGGTCTATGTCCTCTCCAAGGAGGAGGGCGGTCGCGAGAAGCCGTTCAAGGCCGGCTATCGCCCGCAGTTCTACTTCCGGACGACGGACGTGACCGGCGCGGCCAGCTTCGTGGATCCGGATCGGCAGGTCGCCATGCCCGGGGACAACCTGCAGCTCGAGGTCGAGCTGATCACCCCGATCGCCATGGACAAGGGACTCCGGTTCGCCATCCGCGAGGGTGGCCGGACGGTGGCCTCCGGCGTGACCACGGAGATCCTGGACTAGGGCTCTTCCGACAGAGCCACAACCGGGTGCGAGGGCGCCATGCCGCAGGACAAGAGAAAGAGGCAGCAGGTCACTCTGGCGTGTACGGACTGCAAGCGGCGCACTTACAGCACGACGAAGAACCGCACGTCGCATCCCGGACGCATGGAGCTCAGGAAGTACTGTCGCTTCTGTCGCACCCATGTGCTCCATCGGGAGACGCGATGACGATGTTCCGCGGGAGCGGGAAGGCCAGTAGCTCAATTGGCAGAGCACCGGTCTCCAAAACCGGGGGTTGGGGGTTCGAGCCCCTCCTGGCCTGCCACCCCCGCTCCGGCCCGGGACCGCTGCGCTGGCGGCCCGGGATCGGAGCGTCCGGGGAGGGACCGCTGGCATGAGCCGCCTGACCGAGCGCGCCGGCGCGGTGCGCGGTTTTCTCGACGAGGTTCGCGCCGAAGTCGGCAAGGTGACGTGGCCCACTCGCAACGAGGTCCGCGGCACGACGATCATCGTCCTGATCACCGTGTTCTTCTTCGGCTTCTACCTCTACGGACTCGACGTCGTCATGTCCTACATCTCGTCCTTCGTGACCGGTCTGATCGAGGGCTGATGGAGATGGCGAGAGAGTGGTACATCGTGTCCACGCACTCCAAGTTCGAGGAGAGCGTGCGCGATGCGCTTCGCCACCGCGCCCGCGCCTACGGCCTCGCCGGGCAGATCGGCGAGATCCTGATCCCGACCGAGAAAGTCGTGGAGATGCGCGGGGGGCGGCGGGTGGTCACCACGAAGCAGGTGTACCCCGGCTACGTGCTCGTCAACATGGAGATGAACGCCGACACCTGGCAGGTCGTCAAGAACACCGACAAGGTCATGGGCTTCGTGCCGCCGCACAAGCCCCAGCCGATGCCGGAGGACGATGTGGTCCGCATCCGGAGCCAGATGGAGGACGCCAGCCAGGCGCCCAAGTTGCGTCACACCTACCAGCCGGGAGAATCGGTGCGCATCATCCACGGTCCGTTCAACGGCTTCCAGGGGGTCGTGGACGATGTCGACGCGGACCGCAACAAGCTGAAGGTCATGGTCACGATCTTCGGGCGCTCCACGCCGGTGGAGCTCGAGTTCCTCGAGGTGGAAAAGACATGAGCCGGGGCAGCCGGGCCTCACGGGGGGTCTCCCGATGAAGAAAGTGCTCGCGATGGCGAAGCTGCAGCTCCCGGGAGGCAAGGCCACGCCTGCGCCTCCGGTGGGCCCGGCCCTCGGTCAGCACGGGATCAACATCGTCGAGTTCTGCAAGTCCTTCAACGCGAAGACCCAGAACGACGTCGGCATGATCATTCCCTGCGTCGTGACCGTCTTCCAGGACCGGTCCTTCAGCTTCATCACGAAGACGCCCCCCGCCGCCGCCCTGCTCAAGAAGGCGGCCGGAATCGCCAAGGGATCGGGCATCCCGAACCGCGACCGGGTGGGGACGGTGACGCCCGCTCAGGTCGAGGAGATCGCGAAGATCAAGATGCCCGACCTGAACGCGGTGGATCTCCAGGCCGCCCGACGCATCGTGGAAGGCACCGCCCGCAGCATGGGGATCGCGGTCGAGTAACGGAGTCGCATCCGAGCCAGTCCAGGGGAATCCGCAGGCAGATACCAGAGGCCGTTCGCATCATGGGTCAGAAATACACGAAGGCGAGAGAAGAGCTCGGCGGCGCCGAGCCCGAGACGCTCACCGAAGCGTTCGGCGCGCTGCAGCGCGCCAGCTTCGCGCGATTCGACGAGACCGCCGAAATCGCGCTCCGCCTGGGCGTCGACCCGCGTCACGCCGACCAGATGGTTCGGGGAACGGTCGTGCTGCCCCATGGCCTCGGCATCTCCCGGCGGGTCGCAGTGGTCGCCTCCGGAGAGAAAGTCAAGGAAGCGGAAGAGGCCGGCGCCGATCTGGTGGGTGGAGAGGACCTGGTGAAGCGCATCCAGGGCGGTTTCCTCGACTTCGAGGCCGTGGTCGCCACTCCCGACATGATGCGGTCCGTGGGGAAACTGGGCCGGGTCCTGGGACCGCGGGGGATGATGCCGAACCCGAAGTCGGGGACGATCACCTTCGACGTGGCGGCGGCGGTCCGCGACATCAAGGCCGGGAAGGTCAACTACCGGGTGGACAAGACCTCGAACCTGCACGCCCCGGTCGGAAAGCTGTCGTTCTCCGCGGAGTCGCTCGCCGAGAACACGATGGCGCTGGTGCAGGCGGTGATCCGCCAGCGGCCGGCCGCCGCCAAGGGCCGCTTCATCCGCAGCGTCGCCCTCAGTTCCACGATGAGTCCCGGACTCTCCATCAATCCGGCCCTGGTGGGCGCCACCAGGTAGTCGCACCGAAGGTCCCGACCCGACATGCAGCGCGTTGAGAAAGTCAGGAGCGCCGAGGAGCTCGCGGGTGTGCTGCGCGAGCCGGCGGCCCTCTTTTCCTTCGACTTCCGCGGCCTGAGCGTCGCTCAGGTCACCGACCTCCGCCGGCGCGTCCGGGAGGCGGGCGGTCAGTACCGGGTGGTCAAGAACTCGACGGCGCGCTGGGCCTTCCGGGATGCGGGCATCACCGGGCTCGACGATCACCTCGTCGGCATGACCGGTCTCGCGTGGGCCGAGGCCGACCCGGCGTCGCTCGCCAAGGTCCTTCACGAGACCGCGAAGGATCTGGAAGGCCTCCGGTTCAAGGGAGGCGTCGTCCAGGCGCGCGCGCTGGACGAGCAGGCCTTCGAGGCGCTGGCGAAGCTCCCCGGCGAAGACGTGCTTCGGACGCAGGTCGTTTCGCTCATCGCCGCGCCGATCCGCAACCTCATGAATGTGCTGGAAGGCGTGCCCCGCAAACTCGTTCTCGTCCTCAAGGCCGCCGAGGCCAGCAAAGCGGAGGGAGAGGGGGGCCAGGCCGGCTGAGCCCGGGTCGCCCCTCTTCCTTTGCGCCAACAATTTCCGTCCAGAACCCAAGGAGTAGATGACCCGTCATGGCCCTGAATCAGCAGGATGTCGTCAACCACATCAAGTCCCTCACTGTGCTCGAGCTGGCCGACCTGGTCAAGGCGCTCGAGGAGGAACTCGGGGTTTCCGCCGCGGCCGCCATGCCCGTCGCCGTGGCCGGCGACGCCGGCGGCCAGGCGGCCGCCGCCGAGGAGCAGACAGAGTTCGACGCGGTTCTCGCCGATACCGGCCCGAACCGGGTTCAGGTGATCAAGGCGGTCCGCGAGATCACCAGCCTCGGCCTCCGGGAGGCCAAGGGACTCGTCGAAGAGGCGCCGAAGCCGGTGAAGGAGGGCATTTCCAAGGAGGAGGCCGAAGAAATCGCGGCCCGCTTCGAGAAGGTGGGGGCCAGGATCGAGATCAAGTAGGCGGGCGCATGCCGCTGTCCCGCCCGCATCCCTCGACGCCTCCCGTCGGGGCCGCGCCGCCGGTCCCGTCGTCTTCCCCCTTTCCGCTCCTGACGCGCCCTACGACTCCCTTCCCGTCGGATTTGCTTCCGAACCTCCGGCCGCATCCTCCCCGGCCCGGGGCCTGACCGAGGCCCGCCTCCATGTTGACTCAAGAGAACAATCCGCAGCGGGAGCGGCACAACTTCTCCCGGATCCGCGCTTCGATTCCCCTGCCGAACCTGATCGAAGTCCAGCACCGGTCCTACGACCGTTTCCTGCAGAAGGACCTTCAGCCGCAGGACCGGGAGGAGATCGGGCTTCAGGCGGTCTTCGGCTCCATCTTCCCGATCCGGGACTTCCGGGACAACTGCGAGCTCGACTTCCTCGAGTATTCCGTGGGCCGCTGGGCCTGCGGGTGCGGCGAACTCGAGGGGATCGAGTACACCCGCGACGACACCGTCTGCAATTACTGCGGGGACCGCGTCCATCTCAAGGTGGACCACGACGTCGAGCAGTGCCAGCAGCGAGGGAAGACCTACGCCGTCCCCCTCAAGGTCAAGATCCGTCTCACGGTCTGGGACCGTGATCCGGAAACCAACCAGCGCTCGATCCACGACATCAAGGAGGAGGAGGTCTTCTTCGGGGCGATCCCGCTGATGACCGAGAACGGGACGTTCATCATCAACGGAAGCGAGCGGGTCGTCGTCTCCCAGCTTCACCGCTCCCCCGGCGTCTTCTTCCATGAGGCCGACCGGGGCTGCTATCTGGCGCAGGTCGTCCCCTACCGGGGTTCGTGGCTCGAGTTCGAGACGGACGCCAAGGGGCTGCTGCAGGTCCGGATCGACCGGAAGAAGCGCTTTCCCGCCACGATCTTCCTCCGCGCGCTCGGGCTCGGGACGACGGAGACGATCCTGTCCCGGTTCCACACCCTGCTGGACGCGACGCTGCTGGGCGACGCGGTGCGGCTCCCGGTTGACGACCGCCTCAAGGAGCTCCTGCTCGACGCCCGTATCGAACGGGACATCGCCCACGACGGCGAGGTCGTGCTGGCGGGCGGAAAGCGCGTGAGCCGCGGGGACATCCGCCGGCTGACCCGGCTCGGGATCTCGCACCTCGACTTTCACGTCGATGCGCTGGGAGGCTTCCGGCTGGCGCAGGCCGTCACGATCGCGGAGACCGGCGAGGAAGTTCCGGCCAACACCCGGATCACGACGGATCTGATGGAGGAACTCGGACCCGGCGCCGAAGTGAAGGCGGTCCTCCCCGGCGCCGACGCGGTCGGGCCGATCCTCACCGACACCCTTCAGAAGGACCCGCTCACGCGCCAGCGCGGCGGGGACGCCCCGAACGCCGAGAGCGTCGAGGGGGCCCTCATCGAGCTCTACCGGCGGCAGCGGCCGGGAGATCAGCCGACCGTCGAGAGTGCGCGGACCCTGCTGAACAACCTGTTCTTCCGGGAGCAGAAGTACGACTTCTCGCGGGTGGGACGCCGCAAGCTGGCCACCAAGCTGGAGCGGCAGATGGACCCGAACCGGACCATCCTCGCCGAGGAGGACTTCATCCTCGTCATCGACTACCTGCTCCGGCTCACCCGGGGTCAGCCGGGATACCGCGCCGACGACATCGACCACCTCGGCAACCGGCGCGTCCGCTCCGTCGGGGAGCTGCTCGAGAACCAGTTCCGGCTGGGCCTGGTCCGGATGGAGCGGGCGATCCGCGAGAAGATGAACGTCTATCAGGAAATGACGACGGCCATGCCGCGTGACCTGATCAACGCCAAGCCGGTGACCGCGGCGGTGCGGGAGTTCTTCGGGGCCTCGCAGCTCTCGCAGTTCATGGAGCAGACGAACCCGCTCTCGGAGGTCACCCACAAGCGGCGGCTCTCCGCGCTGGGTCCGGGCGGCCTCTCGCGCGACCGCGCCAAATTCGACGTCCGGGACGTCCACGCGACCCACTACGGCCGGATCTGCCCGATCGAGACGCCGGAAGGTCCCAACATCGGCCTGATCAGCTCGCTCTCCTGCTACGCCACGATCGACAACTACGGGTTCATCCAGAGCCCCTACCGCAAGGTCATGGATGGACGGGTCGTGGACTATGTGCGGGTCGAGGATCCGGGCGACACGAAGCTCGAAGCGGACGCCATCGTGCCGCTGGCCGAGGCCGAAGCCGCGAACAAACGGCTGGGCAAGCGGCGAACCCGGGCGACGATCGTCCCCCACGCGTTCTACCTCTCGGCGCTCGAAGAGGAGCGCCACACGATCGCCCAGGCGAATGCGCGGGTCGGCGAGAGCGGAGAACTTCTCGACGAGCGGGTGAACTGCCGGCACGCCGGCGAGTTCGTCCCCTCTCCGCGGGATCAGGTGGACTTCATCGACGTGTCGCCGAAACAGATCGTTTCGGTCGCGGCGTCGCTCGTGCCGTTCCTCGAGAACGACGACGCCAATCGCGCCCTCATGGGGTCCAACATGCAGCGGCAGGCGGTGCCGCTCATCCGTTCCGAGGCGCCGCTGGTCGGCACCGGGATGGAGCACGTCACCGCAAGGGACTCCGGATCCGTCGTCGTCTGCCGCGAGGACGGCGTCGTCGACCGGGTCGACGGGCGTCGGATCATCGTCCGGCGCGACTCCCCCGGCGGCGAGGAGACCGAGATCGGCGCGAGCATCTACCGCCTCAAGAAGTTCCGCCGCTCCAACCAGAACACCTCGATCAACCAGAAGCCGCTCGTCCGCGTGGGAGACCGGGTGCGGTCGGGTCAGATCATCGCCGATGGGCCGTGCACCGATCAGGGCGAGCTCGCGCTCGGCAAGAACGTGCTCGTCGCGTTCATGCCGTGGCGCGGATACAACTTCGAGGATGCGATCGTCGTCTCCGAACGCCTCGTCCAGGACGACAGCTACACCTCGATCCACATCGAGGAGCACACCCTCCAGGCCCGCGACACGAAGCTCGGACCGGAGACGATCACCCGCGAGGTGCCGGGCGTCAACGAGGCGTTCCTGCGCCACCTCGACGAATCCGGCATCGTCCGGATCGGGGCGCGCGTTTCTCCTGGCGACCTTCTGGTGGGGCGGGTGACGCCGAAGGCCGAAGCCCAGCTCACTCCCGAGGAGAAGCTCCTCCGGGCCATCTTCGGCGACAAGGCCGGCGATGTGAAGAACTCGTCGCTCAAGTGTCCCTCGGGGGTCGAGGGCGTCGTCGTGGATGTCCGCGTCTTCCATCGCCGTGACGCGGAGCGCGACGATCGCACGTCGGCGATCGAAGCCGAGGACATCGAGGCGATCGAGGGCGATCACCGGGACGAGGAGCGGATCCTCCGCGAGGAGTCCGACAAGCGGATCGTCAAGCGGATGATCGGCGCCCGGCTGGTCGAGGACTGCATGAACCCGGCCACCAACGAAGTCGAGCTCGCCAAGGGGACGAAGCTCACGCAGCGGGTCCTCGCGAACCGCATGGACTTCGTGCCCCTGCTCGAGACCGACCTCGACGACGAGGTGCGCGACGAGATCCAGGAGATCCAGGAGAAGACCGAAGAGCAGCTCGATCTGCTGGCGGTTCGCCGCGACGAGCAGAAGGCGCTGGTGAGCCAGGGAGACGAACTTCCCCCGGGCGTCATCAAGATGGTGAAGGTCTACATCGCCATGAAGCGCAAGCTCAGCGTCGGGGACAAGATGGCCGGCCGGCACGGCAACAAGGGCGTGATCGCCAAGATCGTTCCCGTCGAGGACATGCCTTTCCTCCCGGACGGCACTCCGGTGGACATCGTGCTGAACCCGCTCGGGGTGCCCTCCCGGATGAACATCGGGCAGGTGCTCGAGACGCACCTGGGCTGGGCGGCGAGCGCGCTCGGCCGGCACTTCGCGACGCCGGTCTTCGACGGCGCCACCGAAGGGGACATCCGGACCCTGCTCGAGGAGGCCAACGAGGTGTCCCGGTCCGTGGGGACCCTGCGCCCGAATCTCCTCGATGAGGGCAAGACCGAGCTCTACGACGGCCGGAGCGGCGAGTCGTTCGAGCAGCCCGTCACCGTGGGCTACATCTACATGCTGAAGCTCGGCCACCTGGTGGACGACAAGATGCACGCCCGCAGCATCGGGCCCTACAGCCTGATCACGCAGCAGCCGCTCGGCGGCAAGGCGCAGTTCGGCGGACAGCGCTTCGGTGAGATGGAGGTGTGGGCCATCGAGGCCTACGGGGCGGCCCACACGCTCCAGGAGATCCTGACCGTCAAGTCGGACGACGTCCGGGGACGCGCCAAGGTCTATGAGTCCATCGTGAAGGGCGACACCAGCTATGCGCCGGAGGTCCCGGCGTCGTTCAAGGTGCTGATGGCGGAGATCCAGAGTCTCGGACTCGACATCGAGCTCATCCGCACGAAGCACTGACGCGGCGCGGGAGGAGTACGACAATGCAGACGAACCGGGACCTGGTCCTTCCGGAACTGGAAGATCGGGAGGCGTTCAGCTCCGACTTCGATGCGATCAAGATCTCGATTGCGTCGCCGGAGAAGATCCGCGCCTGGTCGCACGGCGAGGTCAACAAGGCCGAGACGATCAACTACCGCACGCTGAAGCCGGAGCGGGGGGGCCTGTTCTGCGCCCAGATCTTCGGTCCCATCAACGACTGGGAATGCCTCTGCGGCAAGTACAAGCGGATGAAGCATCGCGGCGTCGTCTGCGACAAGTGCGGCGTCGAGGTGACCCAGGCCTCGGTGCGCCGGAGCCGGCTGGGACACATCGAGCTGGCCTGCCCGGTGTCTCATGTCTGGTTCTTCAAGGTGCCGCCCAGCCGCATCGGCCAGGTGCTCGATCTCACCCCCCGCGAGCTCGAGCGGGTGCTCTACTACGAGTCCTACGTCGTCCTCGACCCGGGCGATGTGGACATCACCCTGCTCCGCGACCAGAAGGTGCGGCTGCCGGTCGAGGAAGTCCAGTTGCTCCAGCAACTGTTCGCGTTCTCGGTGAACGAGACCGACGACGGCTGCGAGATCCAGACGATCCGCCTGGGCTCCCTTCGCAAGGGCCAGGTCGTCACCGAGGACCAGCACCGGCTGCTGCGCAGGTACTTCGGCCGGACGGACAACGAGTTCCGCGAGAAACGGAAGAAGGTCGGCAAGACCTTCGAGGCCGACATGGGCGCGCGGGCGGCCAAGCGCCTGCTCCGCGAGGCGGACCTCGACGCCCTCGCCGGAGAGCTGCGGCACGGGATGCGGTTCGAGCGCTCCATCCAGAAGCGGGCCAAGGCCGCCAAGCGCCTCAAGGTCGTGGACGCCTTCCGCAAGTCGGGCAACCTGCCCGAGTGGATGGTCATGGATGTCATCCCGGTCATCCCGCCCGACCTGCGGCCGCTGGTTCCGCTGGATGGCGGCCGGTTCGCCACCAGCGATCTGAACGAGCTCTACCGGAAGGTCATCAACCGGAACAACCGGCTGCGGAGGCTGCTGGAACTGCGCGCCCCGGACGTCATCGTCCGGAACGAGCAGCGCATGCTCCAGGAGGCGGTCGACGCGCTGTTCGACAACGGGCGGCGCGGCCGGGTGCTCAAGGGCACGAACAACCGGCCCCTGAAGTCGCTCTCCGACACCCTCAAGGGCAAGCAGGGCCGCTTCCGCCAGAACCTGCTGGGCAAGCGGGTGGACTACTCCGGCCGTTCGGTCATCGTGGTGGGGCCGGAGCTGAAGGTCCACCAGTGCGGCCTTCCCAAGAAGATGGCGCTGGAGCTGTTCAAGCCGTTCCTGTTCAACCGGCTGGAGCACGAGGGCGAAGCCGTCACGATCAAGCAGGCCCGCGAGCTCGTCGAGCAGCGCGAGCCTCGGGTCTGGGACTTCCTCGAGGAGGTCATCAGCGAGCACTCCGTGCTGCTGAACCGGGCGCCCACCCTGCACCGCCTGGGAATCCAGGCCTTCGAGCCGGTGCTGGTGGAGGGGAAGGCGATCCGCATCCATCCCCTGGTGTGCAGCGCCTTCAACGCCGACTTCGATGGCGACCAGATGGCGGTTCATGTTCCGCTCAGTCCGGAGGCCCAGGTCGAGGCGGCGCTGCTCATGCGCTCGTCCCGGAACATCCTGTCGCCCGCGCACGGTGGTCCGCTGGCGGTGCCCACCCAGGACATGGTCCTCGGCATCTACTACCTGACGAAGCCGCAGGTGCTTCCGGTGGAGCACCCGAAGGCGTTCGCTTCCGCCGAGGACGTGCTCCTCGCCCGCGACAGCGGCGAGGTCAACACCCTCACGCCGATCCAGCTCCGCTTCTCCGGCGAGCTGCTGGAGACCCACGACAGCCAGGACCTGCTTCGGGTCAAGCCCACCGAGGTCGACAACCGCCGGATCGACACGACCGTCGGCCGGGTCATCTTCAACGACCTCCTGCCGGCCGACATGCCGTTCGTGAACGGCGTGCTGAAGAAGAAGGGCATCCAGAACCTGGTCCGCTACGTCTATCTCCGCTACGGGCTGGAGCGGACTTCCGCGGTTCTCGACGCGCTGAAGGACCTCGGGTTCGAGTACGCGACCCGCAGCGGCACCTCCATCGGTCTGGGCGATCTGGTCGTGCCGCCGAACAAGGCCCGGCTGGTCGAAGAGGCGAAAGCGGAAGTCGGCCGGGTGGACGAGCAGTACCAGCAGGGTGCGATCACCCAGGGCGAGCGCTACAACAAGGTGATCGACGTGTGGTCCAACGCCACGAACCGGGTGGCGGAGGACATGCTCGAGACCATGCAGACGCGCGAGCGGGACACCGGTCACTTCAGCCCGGTGTTCATGATGGTGGACTCCGGCGCCCGCGGAAGCGAGAAGCAGATCCGCCAGCTCGCCGGCATGCGCGGCCTCATGGCCAAGACCTCGGGGGAGATCATCGAGACCCCGATCACGAGCAACTTCCGCGAGGGGTTGAGCGTGATCCAGTACTTCATCTCCACGAACGGCGCCCGGAAGGGCCTCGCCGATACGGCGCTGCGCACCGCCGACGCCGGCTACCTGACCCGGCGGCTCGCGGATGTCGCCCAGGACGTCATCGTGACCAGCCAGGACTGCGGGACGCTGCGCGGCATCTACGCCGAGCCCATCATCGAGGCGGGCGAGGTCATCGAGCCGCTCAGGGAGCGCATCGTGGGACGGGTCAGCCTCGAGGGAGTCAAGGACTTCCGCGGGGATCTGGTGGTCGACGCCGGACAGGAGATCACCGAGGAGATCGCCGGCGCGATCGAGGGTTCGGGCGTCGCCCGGGTGAAGATCCGCTCGGTCCTGACCTGTGAGGCCGAGCGCGGGATCTGCGCCATGTGCTACGGCCGCAACCTCGCGACCGGCCGGCTCGTGGACCTTGGCGAGGCGGTGGGCATCATCGCCGCCCAGTCGATCGGCGAGCCGGGCACCCAGCTCACGATGCGCACGTTCCATATCGGAGGCACCGCCAGCGTCTTCGAGAACTCGGCGCTCGAGACCCGTCGCGGCGGCGTCCTGGCGTTTTCGGAAAACCTGCGGACAGTCACCGATCGGCACGGCAACCTGGTGGTCATCAATCGCGCCGGCAGCGTCGAGGTGACCGACGAGGAGGGCCGGGTGCTCGAGAGCCATCCGGTGGTCTACGGGGCGCGCATCAAGGCCGCCGCCGGGACGAAGGTCGAAGCCGGTCAGACGATCGTCGAGTGGGACCCCTACAGCTTCTCCATCCTCACCGAGGAAGGCGGCGAGGTCCATTTCGAGGACATCGTGGCTGACGTCACGATGGTCCAGGAAGTGGACAACGTCACGTTCCGCTCCCAGCCGGTCATCATCGAATCCCAGGACGACCGGTTCGAACCCCGGATCTCGGTGCGCGACGCCGACGGCGTGGACATCCGCAGCTATCTGATGCCGTCGCGCGCGCACCTCGAGGTGGAAGAGGGAGACACGGTCCGGCCGGGCGATGTCCTCGCCAAGATCCCCCGCGAGACCACCAAGACGAAGGACATCACCGGCGGGTTGCCGCGGGTCGTCGAGCTGTTCGAAGCCCGGCCGCCCAAGGCTCCGGCGCTCATCAGCGAGATCGACGGACGCCTCGCGTACGGCGAGGTCCGCAAGGGCAAGCGCGTGATCAGCGTCCGCTCCCAGGAGACCGGGGACTCGCGCGAGTACGAGGTGCCCCGCGGCGTCCACATCAGCGTTCGCGAGGGCGAGGACGTGCGGGCCGGCGACCCCCTCATGGATGGTCCGCGGAACCCGCACGACATCCTGCGCGTCCTCGGCGAAGGCGAGCTGCAGCGCTACCTGGTCCACGAGATCCAGGAGGTCTATCGCCTTCAGGGCGTGGTCATCGACGACAAGCACATCGAGGTCATCATCAGCCGCATGATGCGGTGGGTCCGGGTGACGGACGTCGGGGACACCGAGCTGATCGTGGACGCGATCGTGGACCGGGGCGAATTCGCCCAGGCGAACCGGAAGGCGCGCGCCGAGGACGGGGAGCCGGCGAAGGGCGAGCCGATGCTGCTCGGCCTCACCAAGGCCTCGCTCGCCACCGACAGCTTCATTTCGGCGGCTTCCTTCCAGGAGACCACCAAGGTGCTCACCGACGCCGCGCTTCACGGGAAGGTGGACTACCTGCGCGGGCTCAAGGAGAACGTCATCATGGGCCGCCTGATTCCGGCGGGCACCGGGCTCCGGGAGCATCAGCGGTTCGTCTTCCCCGAGGATGTCGAGGCGCAGCGCGCCGCCGCGGTCCAGGAGGCGGACGAGGACGCCGCCGCCTACACCGCCGTCCCCGGCGCGGAGTACTGAGCCGCCCGGGAAGGGGGGTCCGCCGGGGAATTCGCGTTTGACTGCGGCGCGCCGCGGAACGTAGAATCCCCGGTTCCCGCTCAGGCTTCACGAACAGGTTTCACGCGCCCGAGCAACCACGCCTCACCGGGCGTGACGCCGCGGATCGGCTGGTCCGAGCACCCTTGGGATGTGTGCGGTGGCGCGTTGTGAAGACAGCTTCCCTCCGTCCGGAGGACCTTTCCCGTCCCGGGATCTGAAATATCCATGCCCACGATCCATCAGCTCGTTCGCCAAGGCAGAAAACGCATGGCGCCCGGCACCGACTCGCCGGCCCTCCAGCGTTGCCCGCAGCGACGGGGGGTGTGTGTCCGGGTCTTCACCATCAACCCCAAGAAGCCCAACTCCGCGCTCCGCAAGGTCGCCCGCGTCCGCCTCACGAACGGAATCGAGGTGACGACCTACATTCCGGGGGTCGGCCACACCCTGCAGGAGCACTCGATCGTGCTGATCCGCGGCGGCCGCGTGAAGGATCTTCCCGGCGTCCGGTACCACGTGATCCGGGGCGCGCTCGACGCTGTGGGCGTGGACGGCCGCAAGAACGCCCGGTCCAAGTACGGCGCGAAGCGCCCCAAGGCCTGAGCCCGCCGAGTTCCGAGGTCTCCACCCATGTCCCGTCGCCGCGATGTGCCGAAACGGCCGCCCGTGCCCGACCCCCGGTTCCAGAGCGGCCTGGTCTCTTCCTTCATCAACAAGGTGATGAAGGACGGCAAGAAGTCGACGGCCGAGCGGATCGTGTACGGAGCGTTCGAGCAGATCCGCGAGAAGACCGACGGGGATCCGCTGAGCACCTTCCGGGAGGCGGTTCAGAACGTGAAGCCCTCCCTCGAAGTCAAGAGCCGGCGAAAGGGCGGAGCCAACGTCCAGGTCCCCTATGAGGTGCGTCCGGAGCGCAAGACCTCCCTGTCGCTCCGCTGGCTCGTGGACTACGCGCGCCGCCGACCGGAGAAGACGATGGTCGAACGGCTCGCCGGCGAACTCCTCGACGCTTCCCAGAATCGCGGCGGAGCCGTCAAGAAGCGCGAGGACACTCACAAGATGGCGGAGGCGAACAAGGCGTTCGCCCATCACCGCTGGTGACCCTCCCCCAGCCCGCGCCTGCCTCTCCCCTTCTCACCGACCACCCACTCCCCTGTCTCCCGAGCAGACCCCTCCGCTCCATCATGCCGCGCAAAGTCGCCCTCGCCGACACCCGGAACATCGGGATCATGGCGCACATTGACGCGGGCAAGACAACCACCACCGAGCGCATCCTCTACTACACCGGGATCACCTACAAGCTCGGTGAGGTCCATGAAGGGACCGCCACCATGGACTGGATGGAGCAGGAGCAGGAGCGGGGCATCACGATCACGTCGGCGGCGACGACCTGTTTCTGGAACGGGCGCCGGGTCAACATCATCGACACCCCCGGCCATGTGGACTTCACGGCCGAGGTGGAGCGTTCCCTGCGCGTCCTCGACGGGGCGGTCGCGGTGTTCTGCGCCGTAGGCGGGGTGGAGCCGCAGTCGGAGACGGTCTGGCGTCAGGCCGACAAGTACCGGGTTCCCCGGGTCGCGTTCGTGAACAAGATGGATCGCGCCGGCGCCGACTTCGACCACGTGGTCGGCCAGATCGAGGATCGCCTCGGGGCGCGCGCTGCGCCGATCCAGGCGCCCATCGGCGCGGAGGACTCCTTCGAGGGAGTCGTGGATCTGGTCCGGATGCGCGAGTTCCGGTACCTCGGCGACTCGCTCGGGGCCCGGTTCGAAGAGGGGCCGGTCGCCGCCGAGCGCGAGGAGTCGGCGCTGGTCGCCCGCGAGGCGCTGGTGGAGAAGATCTGCGAGTGCGATCTCGAGGCGCTCGCCGCCTGGGACGCCCGCGGGGATCTCACCGCCGACGAGTGCGAGGCCGCGCTTCGCCGCGCGACGCTGTCGCTGCAGCTCGTTCCGGTCCTGTGCGGCTCGGCCTTCCGGAACAAGGGGGTCCAGCCGCTGCTGGATGCGGTGGTGTCCTACCTCCCGGCCCCGACGGACGTGCCGCCGATGACCGGGACCCGGACGCCGGCGGGGCCCGGTCTGGGCGCCGCGGCGGCGACCGCGAACGGGACCGCGGAGAGCGCCGCCGACGCTGACGGCGTCGCCGAGGAGGTCCTGGTCCGGGAGGCGCGGGACGACGCCCCGTTCGCTGCGCTGGTCTTCAAGGTGATGGCGGACCCGTTCGTCGGACAGCTTTCGTTCTTCCGGGTCTACTCCGGGGTCCTCAAGGCCGGCGACACGGTTCTGAATTCCGCCCGCAACCGACGCTCGCGGGTCGGGCGGCTCCTCAAGGTCCACGCCAACAAGCGCGAGGAGATCAAGGAGGTCTACGCCGGCGACATCGCCGCCGCCGTCGGTCTCCGCAACTCGATGACCGGGGAGACGATCTGTGACCCGGCCGCGCCCATCGTCCTCGAACCGATGGAGTTTCCCGAGCCGGTCATCTCGCGGGTCATCGAACCGTCCACCAAGGCGGACCAGGAAAAGCTCTCCGCCGCCCTCGGGAAACTGACCCACGAGGATCCGACCTTCCGGGTCACCACGGACGCCGAGACCGCCCAGACGATCATCAGCGGGATGGGGGAGCTTCACCTCGAGATCATCGTGGACCGTCTGCTCCGGGAGTTCCAGGTCGGCGCGGTGGTCGGTCAGCCGCGGGTGGCCTATCGCGAGGCGATCCGCTCGAGCACGCGCGCCGAGGGCCGTCACGTGCGGCAGACCGGCGGACGCGGGCAGTACGGCCACGTCCGCATCGAGGTCTCCCCGAACCACCAGGAGCCCTTCGAGTTCATCAACGGGATCGTCGGGGGCGCCGTCCCCCGGGAGTACATCCCGGCGGTCGAAGAGGGAGCGCGCGACGCGCTCGAGAATGGTCCGCTCGCCGGATTCCCGGTGACCGGAGTCACCGTCCGGCTCTACGACGGAACGTTCCATTCCGTGGACAGTTCGGAGATCGCGTTCCGCATCGCCGGTTCGCTGGCGGTGAAGGACGCGATCCGCCGCTGTTCGCCGGTGATTCTCGAACCCGTCATGAGGGTCGAGGTCGTCACTCCCGACGAATACACCGGCGAGGTCATGGGCGACCTGTCCGCGCGGAGGGCGCGGATCACCGGACTCTCGGTCCGGGGGAACGCCCAGGTCATCGACGCCCGGGTTCCGCTCGCGGGGATGTTCGGATACGCCACCGACATCCGCTCGGCGACCCAGGGGCGCGCCACCTACACGATGCACTTCGGGTCCTACGAGGAGGCCCCGGAACCGGTCATGGCGGAGGTCATGGCCGGCGCCTGACCCGGGCGGGACACCATGTTCGACACCGGGCGGGAACGACGAGGTTCGTAACCGGAACGCCGCCATGAACGAAAAGATCCGCATCCGTCTCAAGGCCTTCGACCACCAGCTTCTGGATCAGTCCGCCAGCGAGATCGTGGAGACGGCGAAGCGCACCGGGGCCATCGTGGCCGGTCCGATTCCGCTCCCGACGGTGAAGAACCGCTACACCGTGCTGCGCTCGCCGCATGTGGACAAGAAGTCGCGGGAGCAGTTCGAGCTCCGCACCCACAAGCGGCTCCTCGACATCCTCGGCTCCACGCCCACCACGGTGGACGCCCTGTCGCGCCTCGACCTGCCCGCCGGGGTGCACGTCGAGATCAAGGCCATGGTCACCGGCGGCCCGGACGGCGCGTAGGACGGGTTCAGGGAGGACATCCGGATGGACGGCTTGCTCGGCGTGAAGCTGGGAATGACCCAGCGGTTTTCGGACAACGGGACCGTTGTGCCGGTCACGTTGCTTCGCGTGGGCCCCTGCGTGGTTGTCCAGAAGAAGACTGCGGGGGCGGACGGTTACGACGCGGTGCAGGTCGGCCTCGAAGGGGCCGGCCCGCGCGCGCGGGGACGCTCCCGGGCGCAGTCGACCCGTCTCTCGGCGGCTGGCGTCGGCGGAGCGGTTTCCGCCCTGCGGGAGTTCCGGGCGGACGACGGCGAGGACGTCGAGGTCGGGGCGCGCCTGGGAGCGGGGGTGTTTTCCCCGGATGACCGGGTGTCGGTCAGCGGGGTCAGCAAGGGGCGCGGTTTTTCCGGGGTCATGCGCCGGCACGGGTTCCACGGCGGCCCGAAGTCGCATGGCTCCAAGTTCCACCGCGCGCCGGGAGCGATCGGGATGTGCGCCACGCCGTCGCGCGTCCTTCCGGGCACCCGGCTGCCCGGGCATTACGGGCAGGCGCGGGTGACCGTGCGGAATCTGCGGGTCGTCCAGGTGGACACCGACCAGAACCTCGTCGCGGTGCGGGGCGCCGTTCCCGGTCCTCGCGGCGGCCTCGTGGAGATCCGCAAGGCGTGACCCGCAGGAGCTGGAGGCCATGACCGAGCAGACCACCGCGCCAGCCGCCGTCCCTGTGCTCGGGGGCGGGGAGGCGGTCCTCGACCCGGGCGTGTTCGCCGCTCCGGTGAACCCCGCCCTCCATTACGACGCCGTCCGCCAGTACCGGGCGGGCCTCCGCGCCGGAACCCACTCCACGAAGAACCGGGCGCGCGTCCGGGGCGGGGGCCGCAAGCCCTGGCGCCAGAAGGGCACCGGCAACGCCCGGACCGGGAGTCGCCGCAATCCGCTGTGGCGGGGCGGCGGGACGGTCTTCGGGCCGCTTCCGCGGGACTACAGCTACCGGTTGCCGGGGAAGATGCAGCGGGGGGCGTTGCGCTCCGCGCTCTCGCACCGGGCCGGGGAGGACAAGCTTCGGCTCTACGACGACTTCGGACTCGAAGCGCCTTCGACGCAGGCGCTCGTCCGGCGGCTCGCCGAGTGGGGTCTGGGGAACGAGCGCCTCCTCATCGTGGAGTCCGATCCCTCCGAGTCGCTGTGGCTCTCGGCGCGCAACCTCCCGAGGGTCGATGTCGTGACGGTGGCCGCGCTCCACGCCTATGACGTGCTCCGGGCCGGGGTCGTGCTGATCCGCAACGGATCGCTCGACGCGATCGGCGCCAAGCTCGCGGAAGCGGGAGGCCGGTGATGGAACTCGACCGCGTGATCCTCGGGCCGCTGACCACCGAGAAGGCGGACCGGCTCCAGGAACAGCACAACGTGATCTGTTTCCGGGTCCATCCCGACGCGAACAAGGTGCAGATCCGACGGGCGGTGGAGAGCCTCTTCGAGGTCGAGGTGAACGCCGTGCGGACCGCCCGGCGGCGCGGCAAGGAGAAGCGGTGGGGGCGTTTCGTCGGGCGCCGTCCGGACTGGAAGAAGGCCTTCGTCACGCTCGCCGAGGGGCACTCGGTCGAGATCTTCAAGGGCGTGTAGAGCCGTCATGCCGATCAGGAAATCCCGACCGACCTCGCCGGGGCGCCGGTTCCACACCGTCCAGACCTTCGAGGAGCTGACGACCCGCCAGCCCGAGAAGTCCCTGACCCGGGGCAAGAAATCGAGCGGCGGCCGCAACGGCGGCGGGCGGATCACCGTCCGCTTCCGTGGCGGGGGCCACAAGCGGCGTCTGCGGGAAATCGATTTCCGCCGGGCCAAGCCCGGCGTTCCGGCGAAGGTCGCGACGATCGAGTACGACCCGAACCGGTCCGCCCGGATCGCGCTGCTTCACTACGCCGATGGAGAAAAGCGCTACATCCTCCACGCCGTCGGGATGAAGGTGGGCGACACCGTGGTGGCGAGCGACGCCGCCGAGATCCTTCCCGGCAACATGCTCCGGATCGAGCGGATTCCGCTCGGGGCGACGATCCACAACGTGGAGCTCCGTCCCGGGGGCGGCGCCCGGCTGGCGCGGAGCGCGGGGGCCTTTGTGCAGCTCGTGGCCAAGGAGGGCCGTTACGCCCAGTTGCGGCTCCCCTCCGGCGAAGTGCGGCGCGTCCACCGGGAATGCCACGCCACCATCGGGCAGGTCTCGAACCTGGAACACGAGAACGTGAAGCTGGGGAAGGCGGGCCGCAAGCGCTGGCTTGGCCGGCGACCCCACAACCGCGGCGTCACGATGAACCCGGTGGATCACCCCCACGGCGGCGGAGAGGGCAAGAGCTCGGGGGGGCGCCATCCGGTCTCGCCCTGGGGCATGCCCACCAAGGGTTACAAGACCCGGAACAACAAGCGCACCGACTGGGTGATCGTGCGCTCGCGCAAGCGGCGGCGGAAGTAGGCGCGCGCCCGCCGGGAAGGCAACCAGGAGACCCATTCGATGCCGCGTTCGGTTCAGAAAGGCCCGTACATCGAGGAGAGCCTCATCCGCAAGGTCGAAGACGCCCACCTGGCGCGCCGGCAGACGATCATCAAGACCTGGTCCCGACGGTCCACGATCGTGCCGCAGATGGTGGGGCTCACCTTCGCCGTGCACAACGGCAAGAAGTTCATTCCGGTCTACGTCACCGACAACATGGTGGGCCACAAGCTGGGTGAGTTCTCGCCGACCCGCACCTTCAAGGGCCACAAGGTGAAGACCGAGCGGGCGAGGGGCAGGCGGTGATGGAAGCTGTCGCCCGCGCCCGCAACGTCCCCGGTTCGGCCCAGAAGGCCCGCCTGGTGCTGGACCTGATCCGGAACCTTCCGGCGGCCGACGCCATCGCCGTCCTCCAGAACACGAACCGGGCGGTTGCGCCGGTCGTCGAGAAGGTGCTGCGGTCGGCGATCGCGAATGCGCAGAACCGGGCGCTGGCCGAGGCGAAGCGCATCGACGAGGACCAGCTCGTGGTCAGCGAGGCGGTCGCCGATGTGGGGCCGGCGCGCACGATCGCGCGCAGTGGCCGGCGCGCCCGGATCCGCCGGATCCGCCGGCGCACCACCCACTACACGATCCGGGTCACCGCCCGCGAAGAGGATTAGGCATGGGTCAGAAGGTCCACCCGTACGGGTTCCGCCTCGGGTACAGCAAGACCTGGCGCTCCCGCTGGTTCGCCGCCGGGAACTACCGGGACGCGCTGCACGAGGACTTGCGGCTGCGGCGGCTCCTGAAGCGACGCCTCTACCACGCGGGGATCTCCCGGGTCGAGATCGAGCGCCCCGGCAACAAGCTGAACATCTACATCCACACCTCCCGCCCCGGCATCATCATCGGCCGGAAGGGGACCGAGGTCGAGAAGCTCACCCGGGACCTGCGGAAGCGGACCGGAAAGGAAGTTCACATCCGGCCGCTGGAGGTCATCAAGCCCGAACTGGATCCGCAGCTCGTGGCCGAGTCGATCGCGCTTCAGCTCGAGAAGCGGATCGCCTTCCGCCGCGCGATGCGCAAGGCGGTGGAAAACACCATGCGCAACGGCGCCAAGGGCGTGCGCATCCGGTGCGCGGGACGGCTGAACGGCGCCGATATCGCCCGCTCCGAGTGGTACCTGGAGGGGCAGTTGCCGCTCCACACCCTGCGCGCGGACATCGAGTACGGCCTCGCGGAGGCGTTCACGACGTACGGGCAGATCGGCGTGAAGTGCTGGGTCTACCGCGGCGTCAGCGACCGTGTGGCCCGGCCCCGCGGCGAGCAGGATCCGGGGATCCCGGGTCGGCGGGAGGCTCCGAACCCGACGGCTGCGGCCTGATCGAGGGACAGGAGGGACACGGCGATGCTGATGCCGAAGAAGACGCGCTACCGCAAGCAGCAGCGCGGCCGCATGCGGGGCAAGTCCTGGACGGGCCAGACGGTGGCCTTCGGTGACTTCGGGCTCAAGACCCTCGAGCCGGGCTGGATCACGAACCGCCAGATCGAATCGGCCCGGGTTGCGATGACCCGTTTCGTGCGTCGCACCGGCCGGGTCTGGATCCGGGTCTTCCCGGACAAGCCGGTCACCCGCAAGCCCCAGGAGACCCGCATGGGCAAGGGAAAGGGCGGTCCCGAGGGCTGGGTGGCCGTCGTGCGCCCCGGGCGGATCCTCTTCGAGATGGAGGGCGTCTCCAGGGAGCAGGCCGCCGAGGCCATGCGACTGGCCGGGCACAAGCTGCCGGTTCGCACCCGTTTCGTCGGACGCTTCGAGGAGGAGACAGCGTGAAGCCGGCTCAGGTTCGCGAACTCACCCACGAGGAGCTCGTGCGCAAGATGGAAGAGACCACCAGGGAGCTCTTCGACGCCCGGATCGAGGCGGCGACCGGCCAGCTCGGCCACACCCACAAGGTGAAGCTGCTGCGGCGCCGGCGCGCCCGGTTCCAGACGATTCTTCGGGAGCGCGAGCTCCGGATCGACCGTGGCCCGGAGAAGGAGGGCGCGGCCGGCTGAGGCCGCGGGAGCAGCATGCCGAAACTCATCAAGACCGGGACCGTCGTGTCGGACAAGGCGTCGAAGACCATCACGGTGCTCGTGGAGCGGCTGGTTGAGCATCCGCTCTACAAGCGCCGCTACAAGAAGTCCTCGCGGTTCTCGGTCCATGACGAGGCGAACGCGGCGTCGGTGGGCGACCGGGTTCAGATCGAGGAGTGTCGGCCGCGATCGCGCACCAAGCGGTTCCGGCTGCTGAAGATCCTGGAGCGGGCGTCATGATCCAGATGCAGTCGGTGCTGCAGGTCGCGGACAATTCCGGGGCCCGTCGGGTCACCTGCATCCTTCCGGCGAAGCGCGCCTCCGGCGGCGGCGTTGGGCGGGTCGCCCGGCTTGGCGACGTCATCACCGCATCGGTGCGCGAAGCCGCTCCGGGGAGCGCGGTCAAGAAGGGGACCGTGGTGCGCGCGGTCATCGTCCGCACCCGGAAGGAGCATCGCCGTCCGGACGGTTCTTACATCCGGTTCGGGGACAACGCGGCCGTGCTGGTGAACGATCAGAAGGAGCCGACCGGCACCCGGGTCTTCGGTCCGGTGGCGCGCGAGCTCCGGGAACGCCAGTTCATGAAGATCGTCTCGCTGGCGCCGGAGGTGCTCTGAGATGGGCCGCCGCTTCACGCCGCCGCCCCCGAGGCGGCTGCACGTCCGGAAGAACGATCTCGTCCTGGTCGTGGCCGGAGCCGATGTCGGGAAGCGCGGCCGCGTGCTGCGCGTGTTTCGCGACACCGGCAGGGTCCTGGTCGAGGGCGTCCACATGATCCAGCGCCACACCAAGGCGAACCCGCGTCAGAACATCAAGGGCGGGATGGTGCAGCGGGAGGCGCCGATCGCGGTGAGCAACGTGATGCTCATTGACCCCGAGACGAACCTCCCCACGCGGATTCGTCGCTCCACGCTCACGGACGGCCGCAAGGTGCGGGTCAGCGTCCGTTCCGACGGGGTGATCGACAAGTGAGCCGCATCCGCGATCAGTACCGCGACCGGATCGCCGGCGAGTTGCGCGAACGGCTCGCGATCGCCAACGTCAACGCGATTCCGAAGATCACCAAGGTCGTCGTCAACATGGGGGTCGGTGAAGGCGCGCGCGAGCACAAGTTCATCGATGCCGCGGTGAGCGATCTCCGGGCCATCACCGGTCAGCAGCCGGTGGTCACCCGCGCCCGCAAGTCCATCGCGAACTTCAAGATCCGCGATGGGATGCCGGTGGGGGCCCGGGTGACTCTCCGCGGCGTGCGGATGTACGAGTTCATCGACCGCCTGATCAACATCGCTCTCCCCCGGGTGCACGATTTCCGCGGCGTCCCGGAGCGCGCCTTCGACGGGCGGGGGAACTACACCCTGGGGTTGACCGACCAGTCGGTCTTCCCCGAAATCGATTACTCGAAGATCGAGAAGACCCGGGGGATGAACATCACGATCTGTACGACCGCCGGCCAGGACGATCACGCGCGCGAACTGCTTCGCGCCTTCGGGATGCCGTTCGCGCGGCGCGAAGACTGATTGGGCTCGGGAGAGGACCGTGGCGAAGAAATCACTGATTGCCAAGGCGAAGGCGAAGCCCAAATTCCGGGTCCGCAAGTACAACCGCTGTCTCAGTTGCGGCCGCCCACGCGCCTACCTGCGCAAATTCGGGCTCTGCCGCCTCTGCTTTCGCAAACTGGCCCTCGCCGGCGAGATTCCCGGCGTGATCAAGGCGAGCTGGTAGGAGCCTCCCATGTGGTCTGACCCCATCGCCGACATGCTGACCCGCCTCCGGAACGCGGTCCGGGCCCGGCACGATTTCGTCGAGATTCCCGCTTCGGGTCTGAAGCAGGAAATCGCCCGCATCCTTCACGACGAGGGATACGTGGACGGCTGGGAGCGCGTCCCCCGCCCGCCGCAGGATGTCCTGCGGATCCGGATCCGCCGCCTGCCCGGCAATCGGGATGCGCTGACCGGTCTGAAGCGGGTCTCCAAGCCGGGCGCCCGGGTGTACGCCTCGAGCGCCGGCATCACGAAGACGCAGGGCGGTCTCGGCATCACCGTGCTCTCGACGTCGCGCGGCGTGATGACCGGACGGCAGGCGCGCGAAATCGGCGTCGGCGGCGAGGTCCTTTGCCGGATCTGGTGAACGCCGGCGCGAGTCGAGGTCCGAAGGAAGAACGATGTCCCGTATAGGCGCGAAGCCGATCCCGGTTCCGTCCGGGGTTTCCGTGGCGATCGAGAGCTCCCGGGTCCAGGTCAAGGGGCCGAAGGGCGCGCTCGCTTCGCCGATCCCTCCCGGCGTCGAGGTTCAGCAAGAGGATTCGGTTCTGACCGTGTCCCTGACGGACTCCTCGGGCGATCGGGCCATGTGGGGCCTCGCTCGCGCCCTCCTCGCGAACGCGGTGACCGGAGTCTCGACCGGGTTCCGGAAGGAGCTCGACATCGTGGGCGTCGGCTACCGCGCCCAGGTGAAGGGCCGCTCCGTGACGTTCGCGCTCGGATACTCGCACCCCATCGAATTCCCCCTGCCGGAGGGCATCGAGGTGCAGGTGGAGAAGAACACCCACATCGTGGTCTCCGGATACGACAAGCAGGTGGTCGGCGAGGTCGCCGCCCGGATGCGGGCGTTGCGCAAGCCCGACCCCTACAAGCACAAGGGCGTTCGCTATACCGGAGAGCGCCTCATCAAGAAGGCCGGCAAGACCGGCGCCTGAGGCCCCTTCGCAAGAGCACCCGGGAGACCGACATGCCGAACCGTCCCCGCCGCGATGTGCGGCGGCGCATCCACGCCCGGATCCGCCGGAAGGTCGTGGGGACCTCCGGGCGCCCGCGGCTGGCCGTCTTCCGGTCGCTGAAGCACATCTACGCCCAGGTGATCGACGACGCCGCCGGACGCACGCTGGCCTCGGCGGGAAGCCGCGAGCCCGGGATGGGCGCCGGCGGTAACGCCCAGGGCGCCTCCGCGGTGGGGACGGCCCTCGCCGAGCGGGCGCGCGCGGCGGGCATCGAGACGGTGGTCTTCGACCGGGGCGGGGTGAAGTACCACGGGCGGGTCAAGGCGCTCGCCGACGCGGTGCGTGAAGGAGGCATCCGGTGCTGAGCATGGATCCCTCGGGACGCCGTCCCGGGCGCGGACCCCGCAACACCCAGCTCGAGCGGACGGGAGATCCCGACCTCAAGGACAAGGTGGTTTCGATCAACCGCGTCACCAAGGTCGTGAAGGGCGGCAAGAACCTGTCCTTCTCCGCCCTCGTCGTGGTGGGCAACGAGGACGGCCGGGTCGGATTCGGCCTGGGCAAGGCCCGCGAGGTTCCGGCGGCGATCAAGAAGGGGATCGAGATCGCCAAGAAGAACATGACCGACATCCCCCGCGAGGGCTCCACGATCGCTCACGAAGTCGTGGGGATCTTCGGCGCCGGCCGCGTTCTGCTGAAGCCCGCGTCGAAGGGGACCGGCGTGATCGCCGGCGGGCCGGTCCGGGCGGTCATCGAGCTCGCCGGGATCCGCGACATCCTGACGAAGTCGCTCGGGACGGCGAACCCCAAGAACGTGGTGGAGGCCACGATGGCCGGGCTGCTGTCGCTGCGCTCCCGCAAGGGCGTGGCGGAGCTTCGCGGCAAGGATGTCAGCCACATCGAGGCCGAGATCCGCGCGTAACGAGGACAACCGTCATGACATCCACTGGCGCCGGCGCGGCCTCCGGGTCGCCGGCGATCATCGTGCAGCAGGTGCGCGGACTCGCCGGGTCCACCCGCGCCCAGCGGAACGTCGTCCGCGGGCTCGGACTGCGACGGATCGGCCACACCGTGACCCGCCCGGACAACCCGATGACTCGGGGGATGGTGGCCCGGGTGCCCCATCTGGTCCGGATCGTGGAGTCCGATCCGTCGTCCGCCGACGCCGGAAGGAGCGAGTCGTGAGTCTCCACGAGCTGAAGCCGCCCGAGGGGGCCGTCCGGCCCAGAAAGCGCCGTGGCCGCGGTCCCGGTTCGGGGACCGGAAAGACCGCCGGGCGCGGACACAAGGGCGCCCGTTCCCGTTCCGGGTACTCGCTTCGCCGCGGGTTCGAGGGCGGCCAGATGCCGCTCATCCGCCGCGTCCCGAAGCGGGGCTTCACGAACATCTTCCGTCAGGAGTACGAGGTGGTGAACCTGACGGACCTCGCCCGCTTCAGCGAGGGCTCCGTCGTCTCGGAGCGCGAGCTGGCGGAGGCGCGCCTGGTGCGCGGCGTCCGGGTGGTCCCCCGCGGCCCCGATGACGAGCCGCGGCTGGTCCGCCGCCGCGGGTTCCGGGTGAAGGTTCTCGGCGACGGCGAACTCGACCGCCGCCTCACGGTCCGCGCGCACGCCTTCAGCGCCGCCGCCCGCCGCAAGATCGAGGCGGCCGGTGGCGCGGCGGAAGTTCTTCCGGTGGGGGCGGGCGCCCCCGACACGACTCCGGACGAGGACGGTTCGTGATCCAGTCCCTCCGCAGCATCGTCCGGATCCCGGATCTCAGGACCCGGATCCTGTTCACGCTCGGGATGCTCGCGGTCTACCGGCTGGGAAACCACGTGCCCACTCCGGGGGTCAACCCGACGGCGCTGGCGAACTTCTTCGAACAGAACCGGGCCACCTGGTTCGGCTTCGTGGACATGTTCTCCGGGGGGAACCTGTCGCAGGTCACCGTCTTCGCGCTGGGCATCATGCCCTACATCAGCGCGTCGATCATCCTGCAGTTGCTCACGCTGGTGTGGCCGTATCTCGAGAAGCTGAGCAAGGAAGGGGATCTGGGCCGCAAGAAGATCACCCAGTACACCCGCTACGGAACGGTGATCCTGGCGGTCATCCAGTCCGCCAGCATCGCGGTCTTCCTGCAGAGCCAGAGCATGCCGGACGGCATGAACCTGGTCGACGAGCCCGGGCTCGGGTTCACCCTGATGACGATCCTCACGATGACGGCGGGCACCGTCTTCATCATGTGGATCGGCGAACAGATCACGGAGCGGGGAGTCGGGAACGGGATGTCCCTCCTGATCTTCGCCGGGATCGTCGTCATGTTCCCGTCGGCGATTCTGAGCACGGTCCAGAACATCCGCGTCGGCCAGCAGTCGGTTTTCGGGGTCGCGATCCTCGTGGTGTTCATGATCGCCGTCCTGGCGTTCATCGTGTTCGTCGAGCGCGGGCAGCGGCGCATCCCCGTCCAGTACGCCAAGCGTTTCGTGGGGCGCCGGATGTACCAGGGCCAGTCGACCCACATCCCGCTCAAGATCAACACCGGCGGAGTCATTCCGGTGATCTTCGCCAGCTCCATCATCGCGCTTCCCCAGACGTTCGCCTCGCTCTTCACCGAGAGCCGCTGGATGACCGCGATCGCCGAGCAATTGCGATGGGGGATGCCGCTCTACACGCTCCTCTACGTGATGGCGATCCTCTTCTTCTGCTACTTCTACACGGCGATCGTCTTCAAGCCCGCCGATGTGGCGGACAACATGCGGAAGAGCGGGGGTTACGTGCCCGGCATCCGGCCAGGCCGCCCGACGGCCCGCTATCTGGATTCGGTCCTCGGGAAGCTGACCTTCGTGGGGGCCATCTATCTGGCCGCCGTCGCGGTGCTCCCCGAATTCCTGCTGAACGGATTCACCGTTGCGCCGATTCCGGTGATCGGTCCCTGGCTCGACGGGGTGCTCCCGGCCTTCATCACCGAGGGGCTCGGGGTGACGTTCTATTTCGGCGGCACGTCGATCCTGATCGTGGTCGGAGTCGCCATGGACACCGCCCAGCAGGTCGAGAGCCAGCTCATCATGCGGAACTACGAAGGGTTCCTCGCGCGCGGCCGCATCCGCGGACGCCGGTAGGCATTCCGGGAGATCCCAAGATGCGCGCGGTCATCCTGCTCGGCGCTCCCGGCGCCGGCAAAGGGACGCAGGCGGAGCGTCTGGCCGCGGAGCTCCGCCTTCCGCACATCTCCACCGGGGCGATCCTGCGCCAGGCCGCCTCCGAGGGGACGCCGCTGGGCCTCGAGGCCAAGCGGATCATGGAGGCGGGGGAGCTGGTGAGCGACGCCCTCGTGCTCGGGATCGTCGAGGAGCGCATCGGCGCCGCGGACTGTCGCGAGGGCTTCATTCTCGACGGCTATCCCCGGAACCGGGCGCAGGGCGAGGCGCTCGATGCGCTGCTGGACCGGATCGGAGCGGAGACCCTGGTCGTCAACATCGAGGTTCCCACCGCGGAGCTCGAGGCCAGGATTCGCGGGCGCCGTCAGGAAGGGGGCCGCGATGACGACTCCGAGACCGCGCTCCGTCGTCGTCTCGCGGTCTACGAGTCCGAGACCCGCCCGCTTCTCGACCACTACGTGGGCCGGGTGACCGGCATCGCCGGGGTCGGCTCGCGGGACGATGTCTTCGGGCGGATCCTGGAGGCGGTCCCCGGGGTTGCAGTGGGAGCCGGGTCCCGATGATCGCGCGAACGGACGCCGAGCTGGACAAGCTCCACCAGGCGAACGCCATCACCGTGGAAACGCTCGAGCTTCTCTCCCGCACCGTGGAGCCCGGCATGACGACGGCGCACCTCGACCGGGTGGCGGCGAAGAACCTCAGGCGTCACGGCGTCAAGTCGGCGTTCAAGGGGTACCAGGGTTTTCCGGCGACGCTGTGCGTTTCGGTGAACGATGAGGTCGTCCACGGCATCCCTTCGCGCTGGCGGCGTCTCCGGGACGGCGACATCGTGAGTCTCGACTTCGGGTGCATCGTGGACGGCTACTACGGGGACAACGCCATGACCGTGCCGGTCGGGACGGTCGACTCCGAGACGGCCCGTCTGCTCGAGACCACCGAGCGCGCGCTCCACGCCGGCATTGCGGCGGCGCGTCCCGGGAGTCCGGTCTCCGCCATCGGCTACGCGGTATCGGATTTCGTTCGGAGCGAGGGCTTCTCGATCGTCCGCGAGTACGGCGGGCACGGGATCGGCACGAGTCTCCATTCGGACCCGTTCATTCCCAACTTCGGGGATCCGCGCCAGACGACCCGGCTCGTCGCCGGCGGGGTCATCGCCATCGAACCGATGGTGAACCGGGGTGGTCCCGCGGTCCGCGTGAAGCGGGATCGCTGGACGGTGGTCACGAAGGACGGCAGCCTGTCGGCCCATTTCGAGCGCTCCATCGCCATTACGGATGACGGCGCCTGGGTCCTCGCGGAGCCCCGCGGGGGCGGCGGCGAGCCGGAGCAGACAACCCGCGGAGGCGGAGCATGACGAAGGAAGGCGCGATTTCCGTGGAGGCCACCGTGATGGAGCCTCTGCCGAACGCGATGTTCCGGGTCAAGCTGGACAGCGGCGACCACAAGGTGCTCGCTCACGTGTCCGGCAAGATGCGGAAGAGTTTCATCAAGGTGCTGCCGGGCGACCGGGTGCTCGTGGAGCTGTCGCCCTACGACCTGAGTCGCGGCCGCATCGTCTACCGGTGCAAATAGCTGCGGTTCGGGGCCCAGGAGGGAACGGTCATGAAGGTGCGCACATCGGTTCGCAGGATCTGCGCCAAGTGCCGGATCATTCGCCGCCGGGGAGTCGTGCGGGTGATCTGCGAGAACCCCAAGCACAAGCAGCGTCAGGGGTGATCGGGATGACTGCAGCCATTTCGCGCCGACGGGACGGCTCCCCGCGGGCGACCTGAGGAGGAGCTTCCATGGCGAGGATCGCAGGCGTGGACCTGCCGCGCGGCAAGCGGATCGATGTCGGTCTGACCTACATTTACGGAGTCGGCGCCTTCCGCGCCGGCCGGGTGCTGGAACAGGCCGGAATCGAACCGGGCCGCCGGGTCAGCGAGTTGACCGAAGAGGAAGTCAGCCGCATCGGAAGGATCGTGGAAGCCGAAGGCAGCGTCGAGGGAGACCTCCGCAAGCGGCTTTCCATGGATCTCAAGCGGCTCATGGACATCGGCTGCTACCGCGGCCTCCGCCACCGGCGCGGCCTGCCGGCGCGGGGACAGCGGACCAAGACGAACTCCCGCACGCGGCGAGGTCCGCGGCGCGGGATGCGGCGTTAGCGCGAAACGGAACTACAGGACATGGCGAAGAAAAAGGCGAAACGCCGCACCGGCAAGAAGCGCGAGAGGCGCACCCTGACCGCCGGCGTGGTCTCGGTTCAGGCGACCTACCACAACACGATCATCACGTTCGCCGATCCGGCGGGCAACGTCGTGTGCTGGTCGAGCGCCGGAGCCCAGGGCTTCAGCGGCTCCCGCAAGCAGACGCCGTTCGCCGCCCAGCAGGCGGCGGGGGCGGCCGCCCGCGAGGCGCGGACGCTGGGCTGCACCCATGTGGAGGTTCGGGTCAAGGGGCCCGGCTCCGGGCGTGAAGCCGCGATCCGCGCGGTGGCCGCCGCCGGGATCGAAGTGAAGTCCATCCGGGACGTCACCCCGATCCCCCACAACGGCTGTCGCCCGCCCAAGAAGCGACGGAACTAGGAGAAGCGACTTGGCGAGATACCGAGGCCCCGTCTGCCGGCTGTGCCGGCGGGAAGGGGCGAAGCTGTTCCTGAAGGGCGAGCGCTGTCTCACCCCGAAGTGCGCCATCGACAAGCGGAACTTCGCTCCCGGCGCCCATGGCAAGTCCCGGCGCAGCCGGGTTCAGGGCTACGGGCTGCAGCTCCGCGAGAAGCAGAAGGCGAAGCGCGTGTACGGCGTGCTCGAGCGTCAGTTCCGGCTCTATTTCGAGCAGGCCGAGCGCCAGCGGGCCGTTACCGGCACGTATCTGCTCCAGCTTCTGGAGCGGCGGCTCGACAACACGGTCTACCGGCTCGGCCTCGCGCCTTCGCGCGCCGCGGCCCGGCTGTTCGTGCGACACGGCCACGTCGAACTGAACGGCAGGCGGGTGGACATTCCCTCCTGCATCGTGAACCAGGGCGACGTGATCAAGGTCGCGGAGAGGACCCGCAAGAAGGACTTCTTCAAGCAGCTTCTGGAGGCGGCCGAGGGGCGGACGGTCCCTGACTGGCTCGAAAGGGAGGCCGAGGACCTGGCCACCGGTCGCGTGACGGCGCTCCCCACCGGGGACGACCCGCAGCTCAAGATCCGCGAGCAGCTCATCGTCGAGCTGTACTCGCGGTAGGAAAGACCCAGTGACGAACGACGGAATTCTGGAACTCCAAAGCCCCCGGGGGCTGAATGTCGAGGAGAGCACCGATGTCTACGGCCGCTTCTCCGCATCTCCCTTCGAGCGCGGCTGGGGAGTCACGGTCGGGAACGCCCTGCGGCGGATGCTGATCGCCTCGATCGAGGGGGCCGCCGTGACCGCGGTCCGGTTCGAGGGAGTCCAGCACGAGCTCTCGACGATCCCCGGGGTCAAGGAAGACACCCTCGACATCATCCTGAACATCTCCCGGGTGCCGCTCCGGGTCCACGGCGATGAGCCGAGGACGATCCATCTGAGCGCCAGCAAGCCCGGAGCGCTGACCTCCGGCGCCATCCGGACGGATCCCAACGTGGATGTCCTCGACCCGGACGTGCACATCGCCACGATGACCCAGCCGGGCAACCTGGAAATCGAGATGCGCGTCCGCAACGGTCGCGGCTACGTCACGGCGGAACGGAACCGCGAGCGGGAAGAGAACCTGGATGTGGGTTACATCCCGGTGGACTCCTCCCATTCGCCGGTGCGCCGGGTGAACTTCAAGGTGGAGCCGGCCCGGGTGGGCCAGGACACCGACTTCGACAAGCTGGTGCTGGAAGTGTTCACGAACGGCGCGGTCGGGCCGCAGGAAGCGATGGGCACCGCCTCGCGCCTGCTCCGGGACATGCTGGGCATCTTCGGCGGCGGCGATGACGAGATCCTCGACGGGATTCCGGTCTCCGACGACCAGAAGGCCTTCGAGAAGTACCGCGAGGTCCAGATCGACGAGTACGCGCAGCAGCTTTCGGTGCGCGCCTACAACGGGCTGCGGAACGCCGGCATCGAGACGCTGGGCGATCTCGTCCTGAAGAGTGAACGGGATCTCCTGCGCGAACGCAACATCGGCCGGAAGAGCATCGAGGAGATCCAGCGGATCCTCGGACCCCTGAATCTCAGGCTCGGAATGGGAGGCGGCGACTGAGATGCGCCACCGTCTCGCGCACCGCAAGCTGGGCCGGAGTTCGGCCCACCGGCGGGCGCTCCTCCGGAACCTCTCGGCGACCCTGATCGAGCACGGTCACCTGCGGACCACGCTGGCCAAGGCCAAGGAAGTGCGCCCCTTCGTGGAGCGGCTGGTGACGCTCGGCCGCCGGACGGATCTCCACGCCCGGCGCCGGGCGCTTCAGATCCTTCCCCGGAAGGCCATCGTGGCCCACCTCTTCTCCGAAGTCGGCCCGAAGTTCACCGATCGCCCCGGCGGCTACACGCGGATCCTCAAGCTCGGACCACGCAAGGGAGACGGCGCTCCCATGGCCCGCATCGAGTTCGTCGACTGACGCGAGGGCGCCCCTGATCGGGGTTGCCCGCCCGCGCCGGGAGCGGCGTTCGTCGCTCCCGGTTTCTCAGTCCTTCGAGCGGTGCGCCTCGATGAGCTGCTTCGCGAGGTTGGCGGGCACCGGCTCGTAGTGCGAGAACTCCATGTGGAAGCCGCCGCGGCCGCCGGTGAGTGAGGTCAGCGTCGGTTCGTAGGTGAGCATCTCCGCCATCGGCGCCTGGGCCTGGATGGCGGTCTTGTCTCCCTTCTTGTCCATCCCCTGCGTCCGGCCGCGCCGGGCGTTCAGGTCCCCGAGCACATCTCCGGTGGCGTCATCCGGAACGGTGATCTCGACCGACATGATGGGTTCGAGCAGCGTCGGCCGGCACTGCGCCATCGCGTCCTTGAACGCGAGCGAGGCGGCGATCTTGAAGGCGATCTCGGAGGAGTCCACCGCGTGGAACTTCCCGTCGAAGACGGTGGCCTTGAAGTCCACGACCGGGTACCCCGCCAGGTAGCCCTTCTGCCTCGCCTCCTGGAAGCCCTTTTCGATCGCGGGGATGAACTGGCGCGGGATCGCGCCCCCCACGATCTTGCTCTCGAACTGGAAGTCCTCCCCGCGCTCCAGGGGCTCGACCCGCACGTGGCAGTCGGCGAACTGCCCGTGTCCCCCGGTCTGCTTCTTGTGGCGGCCGTGCGCTTCGGCCGAAGCCGTGATCGTCTCCCGGTACGGGACCCGCGGCGGCTTCAGGTCGACCTCGACGCCGTACTTGCGCTTGAGGCGCGAGACCACGATCTCGATGTGAAGCTGTCCGGTTCCCGAGAGGCGCAGTTCCTGGTCCCGTTCGAAGCGGAGCGTGAGGTCCTCCTCGGCGAGCCGGTTGAGCGCCTGGGAGATCTTCTCCTCGTCGCCGCGCGAACGGGGCTCGATGGCGAAGCTGATGACCGGGTGGGGAACCTCGGGTCGGACGAAGCGGATCCCGTCCTCGATCGCGAGGGTGTCTCCGGTCGCGGTGTCCTTCAGCTTGGCGAAACACCCCAGGTCGCCGGCGGCCAGCGACGTCACCGCCTCCAGGTTCTTGCCGTTCATCAGGTTGACGCCGCCGATCCGCTCCATCGTCCCGTTCGTCAGGTTCCGGAGCGGCTCGTCCGCGGTGAGCGTCCCGGTCATGACCCGGAAGAGGCTGAGCCGTCCCGCAAAGGGGTCGGCGATGGTCTTGAACACGTAGACCCGGGGGGATTCGTCGGCGGAGACCGCGCATTCCGCCGGCTCCCCGTCCGCGGAGACGCCGCGGGCGGGGCCGCGGCCGGCCGGCTCGGGGGCGACGCCGGCGATCAGGTCGAGGAGCGCCGCGGCGCCGATGTTCCGGGCGCCAGAGGTGGCCACCACCGGAAAGATCTCGCGGGCCGCGACGCCCTTGCGCAGTCCCTCGACCATCTCCTCCGCGCTCAGTTCGCCCTCGTCGAAGAACCGCTCCATGAGCGCTTCGTCGGATTCGGCGATCATCTCCATGAGCTCCGAACGGGCTTCCTCGGCCGCCTCCCGGAGTTCGTCCGGAACGTCCCCGACCTCGGGCGTCCGGGCCTCCGGCCCGGGTCCGCTCACCGCCTTCATCCGGATCAGGTCCACAACGCCGGAGAACCCGGACTCGCTGCCGATGGGCAACTGGACCGGGATGGCGGTCCTGCCGAAGGTCTCCTGGATCCCGGCGACCGCCCGGTTGAAGGAGGCGCGATCCCGGTCCAGCCGGCTGACCGCGAAGATCACCGCGGCCTTCCCCGCCTCCGCGAAATTCCAGACGCGCTCGGTGTTCACGCCGACTCCGTCCACGCCGCAGACCGAAATCAGCGCGGTGTCCGCGGCCGGCATGGCGAGCCGGGCCTCGGTGAGGAAGTTGCTGTAGCCCGGCGTGTCGAGCAGATTGATCTTGGCGCCCTCCCACTCGCAGCGGGTCAGGGCGGCGCTCAGGCTGTGCCCGCGCGCGATTTCGTCGTCATCAAAGTCGGTGACCGTGTTGCCCTCTTCGACGCGCCCGAGGCGGGTCACGGCGCCGGCGCTGTAGAGAAGCGCCGAGACGAGGGTCGTCTTGCCCGATGTGCCGTGGCCGGCGACGGCGAGGTTCCGGATGTCGGCGGTCTGGGTGTGGCTCATGCTCCTCCCTTCACGGGGGCTGGTTCGATCGCCGGGAGGGCGCCCTTCGCCCTCGCCGGGAAATGGGGTCTGGACGGTTCAAACCCCGGAACGCCAAGCCGCAAGGGCGGCCGAAACGCAACCTCCGATCCTACCATTCCGGGGGCCGTTCGCGGGCCGCCACGGATTCCCGGAAGGGACAGGCTGCTAGGCTCTTCCCGGGGCTTCGGTGGGGGCGCCGGACCCCCGAATCACGTGCCGTCTCGGACCCGCTTCCTCCGGGGAGGTCGCCGCCAGCCGGTGGCGCTCGCTTTCCGGCGCGGGGGACTGGTGGCCCGGACGGTGGACGGCCGCTGGACCTGGACCCATCTGGCCGCCGACTTCCTGAACCCGTCGCCGACGGACCCGAACCTCGCCTCGTCCGCCGAAGCGGCGCGGTCGGTGGTGGCGACGCTCGGGAGGCTGGAAGACGGGGTTCCCTTCAACGAAGCGGTCGTCGCGATCCCGGACCGCGCGGCGCACGCCGCCCTGACGGACCAGGCTGGCGCCGGCGGCCTGCGCCGGCTCCGCAGCGATCTGGTGGCCGCCCTCACCGCCAGCGCCGGCCCGACTCCCGCGGCGATCGATCGCCGGTTCCGCTTCGGGGCGCTCCCCAGCGGACCGCGTCGGCGTCGGTCGGTTCTGGGCGCGGTCAGCGGCGCCTCGGTGGTTCATCAGTACGAGACGGCGGTGGAAGCGGCCGGACCGGCCGTGCGCTGGGTGGACGCGGTGAGTCTCGCGGTCCTCCCCGAGTGGCTGGCTTCCCCCGCGTCGGCGGCCTGGCGGGCCCTGGCGCTGCTCCACCCGCGTCACTTCGTTCTGGTCGTCGCCGAGGGTTTCCGGTTGACCGGCTTCCGGATGCGCCTCCGGGCCCGGCTGGACCCGGACCCGGTGGTGCTGGCGGCGCGCCGGTTGGCCGCCGACGGCGCCGCTCCCGGGTTCGCCGTCTGGGGCGACGGCGCCGGGGCGGTTGCGGAGCGCCTCGGCGAAGCGGGAATCACCGTGGACGAAGTTCGCTCGGCTTCGCCGCCCTCCGAGGGCGGTCCGGCGCTCTCTCCCGTGCTGGACGAGTCGCTCCAGGCGCTCCTCCGGCGGGTGGGCGCGAGGCCGGCGCCGCTCTCCGGAGCGCCGGTCCCCTCCACCGAGCGAGTCGAGGCGCCGCCGATCTCACCGCGGGCGGCGGCCGGCCCATGAAGCGCGTTCCTCCGGGGATCCAGCTCGGAAAGACGAACTCCCCGGTTCTGCTTCGCGCGGCGTCCGCCGCCGTCGGACTCGCGTTGCTCGCCGGGCTGGGCGGAGCCGTTTCGCTCTGGCGCGGCGCTGCGGCGCTCCGGGCGATCGAAATGGAAGGATCCGGAGCGGTTTCCGGCCTCCCCATCGATGCCCCCGCCGCTCTCGACCTGATTCGCGTCGGGGAAACCGCGGCGCTGCTCCACGTCGGGGCTGGCGGGAACGCCCCCCGGTTCGGAGCGGTGCTGGACGTTCTGGGTGACGCCGCGCCGGACGGTCTGCGGATCACCGGGATCGAACTGCGCCCGGGCGCCGAGCCGGGGATCGTGGAGGCTTCCATCGCCGCCGAGGCGCCGGACTCCAACCGGATCGCCGCCTTCCTCGCCGCGCTGGCCGGTCTCGATCCGGTGCGATCCACCCGGGAGATTCAGGAGAGCCGCGCCACCGGCGGCGCCGCGACGGTCCGGGTGAGCCTCCGCTTCGACGCCGGCGCCGGGGACGGAGTTCGCTGATGGTGGATCCCCGCTTCCGCGTTCGTCTCCTGCTCCTGCTCCTCTTCGGGTCCGGGGCCTGGCTCCTCTGGCGGGAGTCGGGAGAGCTGTCCTCCCGGGTCGCGGCGGCGCGCGCCGGCCGGGATGCGGCCTTGCGCGCCGGGCTCGCCGAGCGCGAGCGGGTCGAGGCGGAGCAGCGCTTCGCCCGGCTAGCGGAGGCTCTCGCCGCCCGGGAGACGCCGCCGACGAGTCCCGCCGGGCTCCGCGACGGCCTTCTCGCCGCCGCCCGTTCTTCGGGAGTCGATCTCGCCAGTTCGCGGGTGCAGCCGCTCCTCCGGCCGCCCGACGGGACCCGCGGCGCCGAGGCCCGGCTGACCGCGGAGGGCGACGGCGCGTCGCTTCGGCGCTTTCTGAACGCGGTGGAGGGGAGGGGATGGCCCCTTCGCGCCGACCGGGTTCAGTTGGCGCTCCGCTCCGCCGAACGCGGGGTTCTCAGCGCCACGTTCACGGTCCTCTGGCCCGACCCGGCGACCACGATCACCGAATCCGGGGCCGCCCGCCTGGCGGCCGACCCGCGCATCGATCGGCTCGTCGACTGGCTGGCCGCCCGCCCCGACGCGGTTCCTTCCGGAGGATCGCCGGGGGCGCTCCAGGAGGGTGGGGAGACCCCCGATCCGGTTCTTCTCGCGGGAGACGCCGATCCGCCCGGGAGAGGCTCCCCGGGCGCCGCGCCACCGGTCGCCGACTTCGCCTCCCGTCTTCCCCGTCTCCACGGGTTCGTCGAGGTCGGGCCCGGCGACCCGGTCCGCGCCGCTCTTTCCTACCGGGGAATGCTGAATCTGGTCGCCGTGGGGGAGCGCCTCGGCGAGTACGTGGTCGTGGAGCTCACGCCTTCGGACGCCGTCGTTCTCGCCCATCCCGACGAGCCCCCGCTCCGTCTGACGCTGCGTTAGCAGAGGCCGGTCATCCGGGGCTGCGCTCCCGGGCGGCGCGGAGTTTCGCAAGCTCCTCGCCGAGTTGCGCCTGCTCGGCGCGGAGGCGTGGGAGGTCGAGCGCGCTCCCGAAGGCGTTGGGGTTTCTCGGGGCGTACGGCAGCCCGCTCGCTCCCATGCGATTCAGGGCGGCCTCGATGTCCAGCAGCCGCTCTTCGATCTCCGATTCGCGGCGCCGGGCCTCCTCCGGCGTGAGCCCCTCGGAGGAGACCCGCTCCTCCGCATCCGGCGGCGCTCCTTCCCGGAACTCCCGCTCGCCTCCCTCGTCCGGGGACGGTCCGGCGCCGGGCCCGTCCGGGCGGACGGTGGGGCTGGACGGGGCCGGGGGGCCTTCTGCGTCCCGGGCCTCCAGCGCCGTGTCGTCATAGCGGGCCGCCGGGCCGTGGGCGGCGCGGCTCGCGAGGATGCGGGCGCGATTCCGGCGGGCCGCCTCCACCAGCGTCGCAGCGACGGGCGCCGGCTGGCCGATCGCCGGGACCGGCGCAGCGAGCCCGCCGGCGGCGAGCGCCGCGAGCAGGAGGATCCGTCTATGCGACGGGGTTGCCGAAACGGTCCCGGAGAACGTACGGCGGGAGTCCGTAGTCCTCGCGGAACATCTGGGTGCGAACGGAGCCGGTGGCATGGCGCGCCAGGTCCCTCCCGGTGAGCAGATAAACGACGGTGGGGCAAAGGTCGCGCCGCATGACCATCTCGGGGAAGACGGCGCCCCGGCGGAAGTCGGGGCCGACTCCGAGCGTCCAGACGTTGTGGGCGTAGTAGTTCCCCTGGGAGTGGTGGAGCTGTCCGTAGACGTTCACCTCGTCGTCCCGGCCGCACTCGGGCCGGAGCAGGATCGAGGTGGTCTCCGCCAGGTAGGGGTCGTTCCGGATGAACGCCCAGAGATTGCCGACGAGCTCGTCGGTTGCGGCGATGTGCCGCCGGTACTGCTCGTAGTCGGTGTCGTAGTCCCAGAAGCCGGCGTCGGCGTGGGCGTCGTCCAGCGCCAGCATCTGGATCGTGATCAGCTTCGGACGGAATTCCGACAGCAGGTGCTTCGCGATCTCGAAACACTGGCCGTCTCCGAGCGGAACCTCCCGGTCCACGAGCGAGGTGCGCGTCGACGCGGGCAGGTGGATCCGCCGCGCGCGGGCGTCCGCGATCCAGTCCTCGAGGTCGGCCAGCGTGCGCTCCGTGTGGCCCAGCCCCGGCTCGATGTTCGCCCCGACCAGATCGGCGGGCGAGCGGCGCTCCTCCTCGTGGAACACCTTGTTCATGGTGAGCGAGTTCGCTCCGAACTCGAGACCGCCTTCCGGGTGAGCGCTCCAGTGCTTGCGGTCGTAGACCCAGGAGCGGTAGTAGCTGACGCCCTGGAGCATCCAGAAGTCGTTCGGGGACCCGCCGAGTTCGCGTCGCGCCATCTCGGTCCAGGTGGGGTAGCGGGGGTGCTCGGAGACGGTCTCCCGGCCGGTGATCATCTCGGTGTACATGTAGCCGTGGAGGTTCGCGGTCTCGCCGAAGTCCTCGGTGAACACGCTGCCTTCGGCCATCATCCGCGCCATGTGCGGGGCGTGCGCCGGATCCTCCACCGTGTCCTTCTTGCGGCAGCCGTTGCCGTAGAGGATCACCACGAGGTGTTTCGTCCTCAGGCTACGGTCCGGGACGAGCGCCTCCCGTTCCGCCGGAGTCGCGAGGGCTCCGGGCGCCGCGGCGCCGATCGCCGCCGCGCCGGCGGCGCCCAGAAACGCCCGCCGATCCGGCAGCGTCTTCCAGGCCGTCTTCCGGTCCTCGTTCATTCCCGCCTCCGGTCGCCGGCTCCGTTTCCGTCCCCCAGGAAATCCACGAACAGATCGCGCACTTCCTCATCGCGCACCGGGTTCAGGTTCCGGTAGTTCCGGGCGCGGTCCGACAGGTTGACCCGGGAGACCCGGTAGCGGCCGCTCTCCCGCCAGGGCTCCAGCTTCAGGGCCCCGCGGAACACGTTGGGCTGCGGGACCAGCGAGGGCCGGTTCAGCGGCGGGTTGCGGCTCTCCAGCTCCACCCGCACGAGGTCGGCGCCGCTCGGGCTCTGGAACGAGACGTAGACCCGGTCCACGCCGCTCAGGTCGTCCTCCACCAGCGCCGCGACCGGGATCGTCTCGCCGGCGGGCGCCTGACGGAGCGGAAGCTCCAGCGCCAGCAGGACCGGCGGTTCGTCGTCCTGCTTCGCCGGATCGGCCTCCACCTGGACCGCAGCGTCCCGCAGCGAGGGATGGGTTGCGGCGAAGAGCAGCGCCTGGTTCCGCGCCGCGTCGTAGAGCTCCAGCTTCTGCATCGACCAGGTCCCGCCCTCGTACCACTCGGGGATCGTGAAGGCCCCGAGGAACCGTCCCGGCCGCCGCGCATCCCCGATGAGGTCCACCCGCACCCGCCGGGTCTTCGACGGGCTCTCGAACACCGCCCGCGCCTGGGTGGGGCCGGCGAGGTCGTCCTCGGCGAAGGCCTCCACCCGGATCGCCTCCCCGGGACCCACCGCGGGGGTGAGGACCCCGATCGAGGTCAGCGTGGGCGGGGTGAGGTCGGCTTCCGGGTTCTCGCTCACCACGAAATGCGACGGCGTGCCGTCCGGGGCGCGCATCACCGGGTTGAACTCCGTCGAGTACGCCTTCTTGCGGCCGTATTCGTCGGTGATCATCGTGGAGCCGATGTTGTAGCGGCCTCCCGGGTGGTGGCGGTCCACCTTGCCCCGCCCCAGGTAGAGGTTCCGGTTGGTGGCGTGCGGCTTGAAGTTCACGTAGACCACCGCCGCGCGGCCATGGTCCTGGCTCCAGAACTCGGCCACGAAACGGCGGCCCTTCTCGAACGCCGGCTCGACCCGGGCGATCGCCCGCACCGTGTCGCCGGGGTCGACCGCGAGGTCGATGACCCGGAGCTCGGTGAGCGCCACCGAGCGGTGCTCGCCGCTCAGGTCTCCCTGGGAGAGCTGCGTTCCCCGGCGGCGGTACTGGAACACCTCGGGGATGTAGTCCTCGTCGGCGACCCCGAGCTGGCCGGTCACGTCGGCGCTCGCCGGCTCCGTCCCGAGCGTGACGTCCTCGAGAACCCCAAACGGGTAGGCGGCCGGATCCCGCTCCTCGGCGGGCGCCTCGGCTTCGGCGGGCGGCCGTTCCTGCGGCTGGCCTTCCCGGGAGAACGCGGCGCCCGCGCCTGATGCGAGGATCGCGGCGGCAAGGATCGGGGGGAAGCCCACCGGGAGGAGCGCCGGCGTCCGCCCGGACCCCAGGGGCGAGGACGACCTCACACTCCGCTCCACGAACCCACGCTTCCGATCCCGTGTTCCCGCAATCGGGACCGAATCGTCAATATATCATCCGCTCCGGCGCTCCACCGGACCCGGCGCACTCCGGCCGGACGCGCCCCCCGGTCCTTCCCCGGGCTTCCCGGAAACTCCCGCGCCGACCCATTCGGAGGACCACGTCGGACGATGCCGCTCTTTGCCCGCCGTTTCGGCCACATGGGGACCGAGAACGCCTTCAAGATCGGGGAGGACATGGCGCGGGCGCGCGCCCGCGGCGTGGACGTGATCCCCTTCACGATCGGCGAGCCGGACTTCGACAGCGCACCGCACATCAACGAAGCCGGGATCGCCGCGATCCGCGCCGGAGACACCCACTACACCGATCCCGCCGGCATCCCGCCGCTGCGCGAGGCGCTCGCCGCCCATGTCTCGCGCACCCGGGGCATCGAGGTGACTTCCGACCGGATCATCGTTCTCCCCGGCGCCAAGCCGGCCATCGGCTACACGATGATGGCCTACGTGGATCCCGGCGACGAGGTCATCTACCCGAGCCCCGGGTTCCCGATCTACGAGTCCTGGGTCACCTACCTCGGCGGCGTCCCGAAACCGCTCGTGCTGCGCGAGGAGCGCGGCTTCTCCTTCACCGCGGAGGATCTGGACCGGCTCCTGACGCCGAAGACCAAGGTCCTCATGCTCTGCTCCCCCTCGAACCCCACCGGCGGGGTCCTGCCCCGGAGCCTTCTCCTCGAGGTCGCCGAACTGGTGCGGGAACGCGGTCGGCCGGACATCCGGATCTACTCCGACGAGATCTACGAGCACATCACCTTCGACGGGTTCGAGCACACCTCGATGGCCTCGCTGCCGGGGATGGAGCGCTCCACGATCATCGCCAGCGGCCACTCCAAGGGATTCGCGATGACCGGCTGGCGCCTCGGCTGGTGCGTGCTCCCGACCGCGGAGGAAGCGCTCCGCTTCAAGCAGATCAACATCAACACCGTGAGCTGCGTGCCGCCCTTCATCCAGCAGGCGGCCCGCGAGGCGCTCGAGAACCCGCTCACCCGGGGCGTCGTCAGCGACATGGTCGCGGAGTTCCGCCGCCGGCGGGACTACGTGGTTCCGGCGCTGAACGCCATCCCCGGCGTGACCTGCGCCAACCCCCTCGGGGCCTTCTACGTCTTCCCGAACATCACCGGGGTCTGCGACGACCTCGGCGCCACCGCCGCGTTCGACGCCTTCCCGGACGAGGTGAAGGCCAGGACGAGCCCGGCGACGCTGGTGTCCCGCTTCCTCCTTTACTACCACGGCGTCGCCCTGGTGGATCGCCGCAGCTTCGGCGTCCTCGGAAGCGAGGGCCAGAACTTCCTGCGGCTCTCCTACGCCGCGGACATGGACTCGATCCGCGAGGGCGTCAGCCGGATCGCCCGCGGGGCCTCCGACCGGGACGGCTTCGCCCGTTTCCTCGCCGACGAGACCGCCGTTGGAGTCGCAGCATGAGCCTGTTCTTCGTCACCCGCCGCATCCCCGAAGCCGGGCTCGCCATTCTCCGGCGCGCCGGCGAGGTCGAGGTCGCCCCCACTCCCGACGGCGCCGCCACCCCCCGGGAGCAGGTGCTCGATGGCGCCCGCCGGGCGGATGTCCACGTGTCGCTCCTGACCGAGGCGGTGGATCGCGAGCTCATGGAGCAGGGGCCGCAGCTCCGCGGGATCGCCAACTACGCGGTCGGCTTCAACAATGTGGATGTGGCGGCCGCCACCGAGCTGGGTCTTCCGGTCTCGAACACCCCGGGAGTTCTCACCGACTCGACCGCCGACCTCGCCTGGGCGCTCCTGATGGCGGTGGCCCGGCGGGTGGTGCCCGCCGATCGCTACATGCGCGAGGGCCACTACCGGATCTGGGGGCCGTCGCTCATGCTGGGGGCCGACGTGAGTCCGGGAGGGGATGAGCGCCGGAAGGTCCTCGGCGTCGTCGGCTTCGGGCGGATCGGACAGGGCATGCACCGCCGCGCCCAGGGCTTCGACATGGACGTGCTCGCCTTCGACCCGCCGATGAAACACCTCATCGAGGCGCGGGACGACGTGGAGTACGCCGAGTTCAACGATCTGCTGGCGCGCAGCGACTTCGTCACGATCCACACCGACCTGAATCCCTCGACCCATCACCTGTTCGGGGCGGACGCGTTCGCCCGGATGAAGGAAACCGCCTTCGTGATCAACACCGCGCGCGGTCCGGTGATCCACGAGGCGGCGCTGGTGGAGGCGATCGAATCCGGCCAGATCGCCGGCGCCGGGCTGGACGTCTTCGAGCACGAGCCCGACGCCCACCCCGGGCTCGCCCGTTCCGACAAGGTCGTCATGCTCCCGCACATCGCGAGCGGCAGCGTGGCCACCCGCGACCGGATGGCCACGATGTGCGCCGACAACGCGGTCGCGCATCTCCGGGGAGAGCGGGCGCCGAACTGCGTGAACCCCGAGGTGTACGAGACGGAGGCGTGGCGCCGGCGGGCGCGTCGCTGAAGAAGATCCGGTGAGCCGCCCCGCAGACGCCGGGCGGTGAGGGCGGCGGCGTGACTCCGACGTTCGTCCTGGTCACCACCGGCTTCTACGTCCTGGGGCTGCTCCTGCTGGGGCTGATCGCCTCCACCCGGGTCCGCGACGCCGCCGACTTCGTCGTCGCCGGGCGCCGTCTGGGGCTGGGCCTTTGCACCTTCACGCTCTTCGCGACCTGGTTCGGCGGGGGAACCCTGATCGGCGCGGCGGGCGCCGCCTACGGCGGGGGCCTGAACGCGGTTGCGGCGGATCCCTTCGGCGCCGCGCTGTGTCTCCTGCTGGCGGGGGCCTTCTACGTGCGGCTGCTGCGGCGGCTGCGGCTCCTCACCGTCCCCGACTTCTTCCGCCGGCGTTTCGGGCGGGCCGCCGAGGTTCTCGCCGCCGTCTCGCTGTTTCCCGCCTACATCGGCTGGGTGGGGTCCCAACTCGTCGCCGTGGGGACCGTGCTCTCCGCGATGGCGGGGCTTCCGTTCCTGACCTCGGTCCTGGTCGCGACCGGGATCGTCCTCGTCTACACCGTGCTCGGCGGGATGTGGGCCGTCGCCTTCACCGATTTCTTCCAGGCGCTGGTTCTGATCGCGGCGATCGCGATCCTGCTGCCGCTGGTCGTCGGCGACGCCGGCGGCGTGGCGGTGGTCCTCGACCGCCTTCCCGAGGCGAAACTGCGCTTCCTGCCCACCGGGGGCCTGCTCGAGTGGTGCCTGTTCGTCCAGGCCTGGCTCATCATCGGGATCGGGAACCTGCCCGGCCAGGACCTGATGCAGCGCGCCCTCGCCGCGAAGGACGAACGGGTGGCGCAGTGGGGCGCCTACTTCGGGGGGCTCCTCTATCTGGGCGTCGGGCTGATCCCGGTTGCGCTCGGCCTGGTCGGGACGCTCGTTCTTCCGGGCCTCGCGAACCCGGAGGAGATCGTCCCGCGTCTCGCGCTCGAGTACCTGCCGCCGGCGGGCCTCGCGCTCTTCCTCGCGGCGCTCTTCTCGGCGCTCATGAGTTCCGCCGACAGCGGTCTGCTGGCCCCGGCGAGCGTCTTCGGGCAGAACGTCCTGCCGCACCTGCGCCGCGCCGCGCCGGGGCCGAAGACGGTGCTGCGCGCGACCCGCCTCGCGGTGGTGGCCTTCTGCGGTCTGGCGCTGGCGGTCGCGCTGGTGTTCGGGAGCGTTTACACCCTGATGGTGGAGTCCTGGACCGCGATGATGGTCGCGCTCTTCGGGCCGCTGACGCTCGGCATGTACTGGAAGCGGACGAACGCGCCGGGCGCGGTCGCCGGAATGGTGGCCGGCCTCTCGGTCTGGCTCGGTCTGGTCGTCGTCGGCCCCCGACTCGCGGCCGAGCTTCCGAACGCCCTGATCGCGACCGGCGCCTCGATCCTCGCGGTCCTCGTGGTCTCCCGCGTCACCGGACGCTCGCATCCACCGCGGCCGCTCACCGATGACTCCGGGGCGCCGGTGGAGCAGGCCGGCCGGTTCGGCGTTCTCCCGCTTCGACCTGGGTGATGCCCCGTCCCCGCGCCGCGTTTCGCGTCCTCCCGACGGCCCCCGGGCACGCCGGGCCGCTGGCTGCGCTCCAGGCGATCATCTTTCCCGATCTGGCCGCCTCGGAGCGCTTCGGAGCGGAGCACTACCTTCGCCACCTCGACGTCTTCCCCGACGGCCAGTTCGTCGCGGTCCCGGAGGATGATCCGGGCCGCCCGGTCGCCGCCACGACGACGCTCCGCGTCCACTTCGATTTCGACGCAACGAATCACACGTTCCGGGAAGCCATCGGCGGCCTCGGTCTCGAGGCCCATCGCCCGGACGGTCCCTGGCTCTACGGCGCGGACCTCGGCGTCCATCCCGACTGGCGTCGCCGGGGAGTCGCCCGCGCCCTCTACCAGGCCCGCCGGGACGCCGCCCGGCGACTGGGTCTGCGGGGCGAGATCATCGTGGGTCTGCTGAACGGCTACGGCGCCGCCGCCGACCGCATGACGGCGGACGCCTACTACCAGGCGCTCCTCGCCGGCGACCTGACCGACCCGACGGTCTCGGTGCAGATGCGGCTCGGGTTCCGCCCCCGCGGCCTGCTTCCCGGCTACGTGGCGGACACCCGCTGCCGCGGATTCGGCGTGCTCCTCGTTCGCCCGCTCTCGCCCCGCGCCGTCGGCTCGGCGGATTCAGAAGACCGGGACGCGCAATAGACTTGGAGCGCTGTCCCCGCGAAGGGAACCCGTCCCTTCCGTGAGCCGTTTCCTTACGGAGACCGAAGCGAACCGAAGCGATGAATTCCCGACCATCCGACCGCCTCTCCGAACTCCGGATCAAGGAAGAGCATCGGGGATCCCGGCCGATCGCGCTGATCACCGCCGGGATCGGAGCGCTCGTCATCGCCGCCGGGGCGGTCGCGGGCGTTCTTCTGCTGCGGTCCGGAACCGAGATCCCGGAGGTCCGGACCGCCAGGGTGCGCTCGGTGAGCATGTCCGTCGGGTCCACCGTTCTCAACGCGAGCGGCTACGTGACCGCCCGGCGCCAGGCCACCGTCTCCTCCAAGATGGCGGGCCAGATCACCGAGATCCTGATCGAGGAGGGAATGGAGGTCGAGGCGGGGCAGGTGCTCGCCCGCCTCGACTCCTCGAACCTGACCCGCAGCCTTCGCCTCGCGGAGGCGCAGGCGGCGGCCGCGGAAAAGGCCGTCGCCGAGATCGAGGCCCAGTTGGCCGAGGCGGTCCTGCGTCAGGAACGGACCCGGCGTCTCGTCGGGGAAGCCGTGCTCGGCCAGGCGGACCTCGATTCGGTGAACGCCGAAGTCGCGACGCTCGAGGCGCGGATCGAGCGCCAGCGGGCCGACATCCTCGCCTCGGAACGCTCGGCGGACGTGATCCGGCAGCAGATCGACGACACCGTGATCCGCGCGCCCTTCGACGGCGTGATCACCGCCAAGAACGCGCAGACCGGCGAGATGATGTCGCCGATCGCCGGCGGCGCCGGATTCACCCGGACCGGGGTCGGCACCATCGTGGACATGGACTCCCGCGAGATCGAGGTGGACGTCAACGAGGCCTTCATCAACCGCGTCTCGCCGGACCAGCCGGTGGAGGCGGTGCTCGATTCCTACGAGGACTGGTCGATCCCGGCGCGGGTCATCGCGATCATTCCGACCGCTGACCGGGACCGGGCCACCGTCCGGGTCCGGATCGCATTCGAGGAACTGGATCCGCGTATCCTGCCGGACATGGGCGTGCGGGTGAGCTTCCGCACGACGGAGATCGAGGAAGCGGAGGCCCCCGAAGGGCTTCTGGTTCCGGCCGCCGCGGTGTTCGAGGACACCGGCCGCGACCTGGTGTATCTGGTCCGCGATGGGCGGGTCCAGCGGCGCGCGGTGCGGCTCGGCGACCCCTCGGGGTCCGATCTCTACGTGCTCTCCGGGCTGGTGGAGGGCGACCGGGTCGTTGTGAGTCCCCCGGAGGGGCTCGCCGACGGGCTCGAAGTCCTGGAAGCGCCGGCGTCCTGATCGGGCCACCAGGCGGTCCCCACACAAGGAGAATCCCATGAGCGAACAGGAGACGGCCGGGGAACCCCGCCCGATGGTGGAGGTCCGCGGAGTCCACCGCACCTTCCGGCGAGGCAAGACCGCGGTTCCGGTCCTTCGCGACCTCGACCTGACGATCGCCGAAGGCGAGTTCGTGGCCCTGATGGGTCCCTCCGGCTCCGGAAAGTCCACGCTGCTGAACCTGATCGCCGGGCTGGACCGGCCCGACGGCGGCGAGGTCGTCGTGGGCGGTTCCCCCATCCACCAGATGTCGGAACGGCGGCTCGCCGCCTGGAGGGCCCGCAACATCGGGTTCGTCTTCCAGTTCTCGAACCTGCTCGCCGGGCTGAACGCCTCGCGGAACGTCGCGCTTCCGCTGCTTCTGACCTCGTTCTCCGGCGCCGAGCGGCGCAACCGGGTCAACATCGCGCTCGAGATCGTGGGCCTCGCCGATCGCGCCGCGCACCGGCCCCGGGAGCTGTCCGGCGGTGAGCAGCAGCGGGTCGGGATCGCCCGCGCGCTGGTGAACGACCCGGCGCTCCTCGTCTGCGACGAGCCCACCGGTGACCTGGATCGCCGCACCAGCGGCGAGGTGCTCGACCTGCTCGTGGCGCTCAACCGCGATCACCAGAAGACGATCCTCATGGTGACGCACGATCCGGAAGCGGCGGCCCGCGCATCCCGCCTCCTCCACATGGTGGACGGCCAGTTGTCGGCGGTCGCCGAGGACATCGCCGCATGAGTTCCTTCACGCTCGTGAGCGCCGCGCTTCGGCGGAAGAAGACGCGGACCTTCCTCACCTTCTCGTCGGTGGTGTTCGCGTTCCTGCTGTTCGGCGTGCTGTCGATGCTGGAGTCCGCCTTCTCGATGGGGGTCGAGATCGCGCGGGAGGACCGGCTGGTCGTCCGCCACCGGGTCTCGCTGTTCCAGTTGCTGCCGCAGTCCTACGAGGCGGACATGGAGGAGGTCCCCGGGGTCGTGGACGCCATGCACATGACCTGGTTCGGCGGGGTCTACCAGGACCCGGCGAACTTCTTCATGCAGTCGCCGGTGGAGCCCGCCGAGTTCCTCGCCATGTATCCCGAGTACACGGTGTCCGACGAGGCGAAAGCGCGGTGGATCGCGACCCGGGATGGCGCGATCGTGGGCCGGGCCACCGCCGAGCGGTTCGGCTGGGAAGTCGGCGACCGCGTTCCCATCCAGCCCACGATCTGGTTCCTCGAGGGCCGTCCCGACACCGACGCCTGGGAGTTCGAGATCGTCGGCATCTACGAGACGACCGTCGAAGGCGGAGACCAGACCCAGATGCTCTTCCGCTACGACTACTTCGACGAGGCGCGATCCTACGGTCGCGGCCAGGTCGGCTGGTATGCGGTCCGCGTCGCCGACCCGGATCAGGCGGCCGCGGTCGCGAACGCGATCGACGCCACGTTCCAGAACTCGGCGGCCGAAACCAAGAGCGAGCCCGAGGGGGCCTTCGCCGCCGGTTTCGCCAACCAGGTGGGCAACATCGGGCTGATCGTCCGGTCGGTTCTGGCCGCGGTGTTCTTCACGATCCTGCTGGTCGCCGGCAACACCATGGCCCAGTCGGTGCGGGAGCGGGTTGGCGAGATCGGGCTGCTCAAGGCCATCGGCTTCACCGGCGCCCGGGTGCAGCGGCTGATCCTCCTCGAATCGGTCGTTCTGGTGACGACCGCCGGATTCCTCGGCATGATGATCTCGGCGGGGGTCGGCCAGGGGATGGCGGCGGCCCTCTCGGCCTACCTGCCCGGACTGGTCCTTCGCCCCGAGGACCTGCTGCTGGGCCTCGGCCTCGCGGTGATCACCGGTCTGGTGGTCGGCGTCTTCCCGGCGCGCCGCGCGATGAGAGCGCCCACCGCGTTCGCGCTCCGGCGGTTGTAAGGGGACCCGGCTGATGCGACTCGCCTCCTTCCTTCGCCAGTGCCAGGCGGTGACGGTCTACAACCTCTCGACGGTGTGGCAGCGCCGCAGCATCTCGCTCGTCGCCGTCTTCGGCATCGCGGCCGTCGCCGGCGTGCTGGTGGCGGTGCTCTCGATGGCCGCCGGGTTCCGCCAGGTGGTCACCGGCCAGGCGCGGGACGAGGTGGCCGTCGTCCTGCGGGGGGGCATGACCGCGGAGACCTCGAGCATCCTCTCCCGCGAGGACATCCAGGTCCTCGAGGCGGCGCCCGGCGTGGCGCGCGGGCCCTCGGGCCTGCTCGTCTCGCCCGAGCTCTTCGTCATCATCGACCGCCAGAAGATCGGGGTCGGCACCGACGCCAACGTCCCGTTGCGGGGCGTCGAGCCGAGCGCCTACGAGGTGCGCGGCGGCATCGAGGTCGTCGAGGGGCGTCGATTCGAGCCGGGCCGCAACGAGGTGATCGTCGGGGTGGCCGCGGCGGCGACCTTCGAGGGTCTGGCCGTGGGAGAGACGATCGATGTGGGCCGCGCCTCCTGGGAGGTCGTGGGCCACTTCACCGGCGGCGGAAGCCTCTGGGAGTCCGAGATCTGGACGGACACCCGGGTTCTCCAGCAGATGTACCAGCGGGGCAATTCGTTCAACTCAGCGCTGGTGCGGCTGACCGACGCCGGGGAGTTCGAGCAGTTCCGCGATGCGCTCGAGAACGACCCGCGGGTCAACCTTTCGGTGATGACCCAGACGACCTATCTCGCCCAGCAGTCCGAGGTGATCGAGGTCTTCATCTCGATCCTCGGATGGTTCGTGGTGGCGATGATGTCCGTCGGGGCGGTCTTCGCGGCGCTCAACACGATGTACGCCGCCGTGTCCTCCCGCGCCCGCGAGATCGCCACGCTCCGCGCCCTCGGCTTCGCCCGGCTTCCGGTCATGTTCTCGGTGGTCAGCGAGTCGGTGGTGTTCGCGCTCGTCGGCGCGCTGCTCGGCGGGACCGCCTCCTGGCTCATGTTCGACGGCTTCCGGGCCGCGACGATCAACTGGGCGTCCTTCAGCCAGGTGGCCTTCGCGTTCGAGGTCACGCCGGACCTGCTGGCGCAGGCCACCGTCCTGGCGCTCGTCATCGGCGGCATCGGCGGCTTCCTCCCGGCGGTGGGGGCCGTCCGCCGCAGCGTCGTCGGATCTCTCCGAGAGCAGTAGAACTACGGGCCAGGAATCGAAACTTGCGCTCCGCGCCAAGTTCCGATTCGAGCGTACGAATAGCGGGAGGGGGTTCCCCCCTCCCGAACCCACCCCCGAGGGAGCACGAGGAACGGCGCGTGCTCCCGGCCCTGGATCAGGACAAGCCACGGAATGCGATCCGATCCAGGATCACCGTGATGATTAGCGCTGGGACCCAGTGGATAGACACGCCCAGCAACGCGGCGCTCCCACTTTCTGGGTCCACCCTCGAGGGGGGCGCGACGAACGGCGCGCGCCCGGCGGATCAGGACAGGCTGAGGAACACCAGCCGGTCGGCGATCACCAGCGCCAGCAGCGCCGGGACCCAGAGGATCGAGACCCTCAGCACCCGGCGGGCGTCCGGGACGCTCCGGCCCCGAAAGAAGCGGATCGCGGCGGTCAGCGACCACATCCCGAGGCCGATCGCGCCCCCGAAGTAGACGGCCCCGGTCAGCCCGAGCGCCGTCGGCCACAGGCTCGCCACGACCAGGACGGCCGCGGATCCCACGATCCAGAGCGCGGTGGCGAGCCCGGAGGGATCGGCGGAGGGAAGCATCCGGAAGCCGCCCCGCTCGTAGTCCTCCCGGTGGATCCACGCGATGGCCAGCGCGTGCGGCATCTGCCAGGCGGCGAGGATCGCGAAGGTGGCGGCGCCTCTCCAGCCGATCGCCCCGGTCGCCGCCGTCCAGCCGCAGAGCGCCGGCAGCGCGCCCGGAACCGTCCCGACGAGCGTGTTCCAGGTCGAGCGGGACTTCAGCGGGGTGTAGACGGCCAGGTAGAGAACGACGCTGGCCATCGCCAGCGTCGCGGTGAGCGGGTTGACCAGCAGCGCCAGCAGGACGCCCCCGGCGCCGGCGAGCCCGATTCCCAGCCAGAGCGCCGCGCCTGGCGAGAGCCGACCCGACGGCAGCGGCCGGCTGCGGGTGCGCCGCATCCGCGCGTCGCGGTCCCGCTCCGCCCAGTGGTTCAGCGCCCCCGCCCCGGCGCTCGCGAGCGCGATGCCGGGGAGGAGAAACACCAGTCGGACGAGGTCCGGGGGGCCGGGAGCGAGCAGGAATCCAAGCGCCGCCGCCAGTGCGACCAGCAGCGTGATCTCGGGCTTCGCCAGCTCGACCAGCGGGCGGAGGCCGGGGCCCCCGCCGCCCGCAGCGCTCCCGGTCAGTTCAGCCCGCGTCGCCGCAGCAGCGGCTCCACTTCGGCGTCGCGGCCGCGGAAGGTCCGGAAGAGATCCATCGCCTCCACGCTGCCGCCCTTCGACAGCAGCGTGGCGCGGAAGTGGTCCCCGTTCTCCCGCATCAGTCCTCCGTTCTCGCGGAACCACTCGACGGAGTCGGCGTCGAGCACTTCGCTCCAGATGTAGGAGTAGTAGCCGGCGGAGTAGCCGCTTCCCCAGATATGGGAGAAGTAGGTGCTGCGGTAGCGCGGCGGAACCGGAGGGAACGCCACGCCGGCGGCCTCGAGCGCCGCCTCCTCGAAGGCGAGCGCGCTGGCCGCGTCCGGCGTCTCCCCGGGAGCGAGCTGGTGCCAGGCGAGATCGAGCAGGGTGGCCGCCAGGTACTCGGTCGTGGCGAAGCCCTGGTTGAAGGTCCGGCTCTCGAGAACCCGGTCGAGCAGTTCTCCCGGGATGGGCTCGCCGGTTTCGTGGTGGACCGCGTAGTTCCGGAGCACCTCCGGCCAGGTCGCCCACATCTCGTTCACCTGCGACGGGTACTCCACGAAGTCGCGCGGGACCGAGGTTCCGGAGAAGGTCGGGTACTCCACCGCCGAGAAGAGTCCGTGGAGCGCGTGCCCGAACTCGTGGAACAGCGTGATGACCTCGTCGAAGGTGAGCAGGGTGGGCTCTCCGTCGGGGGGCTTCGGGACGTTCAGATGGTTCGCCACCACCGGCTGCGTCCCCATCAGGCCCGACTGCGACACGTAGGAGTTCATCCAGGCGCCGCCGCGCTTCGAAGGACGGGCGTAGAAGTCGGCGAGGAAGAGGCCGAGCGAGGTCCCGTCCTCTTCGAACACTTCCCAGATCCGCACATCCGGGTGGTAGACCGGGAGCTCGGGCCGCTCCTCGAAGCGCAGCCCGTAGAGCTGCGTGGCGGCGAAGAAGGCGCCGTTGACCAGGACGCTGTCCATTTCGAAGTAGGGGCGAAGCTCGGACTCATCGAAGGCGTACCGCTCGGCGCGGAGCTTCTCGGTGTAGTAGTCCCAGTCCCACGCGGCGATCTCGATCTCGTCGCCGAGGCTGGACGCGAGCGCCTGGAGGTCGGCGGCCTCCCGGCGGGCGTTCGCCACCGCCCGGGGGGCGAGGTCGGCGAGGCGCGCGTTGACCGCATCGGCGGTCTGCGCCGTCTGCTCCTCGAGGATGAAGGCGGCGTGATGGGGGTAGCCGAGGAGATCGGCCCGCTCGGCCCGGAGTTCGGCGATCCGGGTGATGACCTCGCGGTTGTCGAACTCCCCGCCGCGGCTGCCGCGCCCCAGCGAGGTCCGCATGATGTGCTCCCGGAGCGTTCGGTCCTCGAGCGAGGAGAGCGCGGGCTGGCCGCTGGTGTTCAGGAGCGGGAGGACGAATCCTTCGAGATCTCGCGCCTTCGCGGCCTCGGCGGCCGCCGCGATCTGGCCCTCGGAGAGCCCGGCGAGCTCCTCCTCGGTGTCCACCACGATCCGGGAGGCGTTCACCTCGTCGAGAGTGTTCTGGTTGAACCGGGCGCCCAGCGAGGCGAGTTCGCCATTGATCTCCCGCATGCGGGCCTGCCCCGCCTCGTCCAGCCGGGCGCCGGCCCGCACGAAGTCGCGCCGGTAGCGCTCGATCAGCCGGATCGCCTCGGGGCTGAGCCCCAGGTTCTCCCGGTCCTCGTAGAGCGCCTCGACCCTCGCGAAGAGCGCCGGGTTCAGCAGGATGTCGTCGGAGTGGGCCGCCAGCTTCGGCGCCATCTCGGCGCGGATCTCGTTGATCGCGTCGTTCGTGTCCGCGGACGCCAGGCTGAAGAACACCCGGGCGACCCGGTCGAGGAGCTGTCCCGACCGTTCGAGCGCCACGATCGTGTTGTCGAACGTGGGAGAGTCCGCCTCCGAGGCGATCGCTCCGATCTCGGCGATCTGCTCCTCCATCCCCCGCTCGAACGCCGGGCGATAGTGGTCGTTCGTGATCCGGTCGAAGGGCGGAAGCCGGTAGGGCAGCGGGCTCTCGGCGAAGAACGGGTTCTCGGACATGGACGGCTCGGGGGCGCCCGTCTCACCGCACCCCGCGAAGAGCGCGGCGACAACGGCGATCGGGAGGCTGGAACGAAGCATGGGGTTCCTCCTTCATCTCGACGGACGGCCCGCCGAGGCGTCAATTGTGGCGCGAGCCCGAATCCCGCGCCGCGAGCCGTTCGGCCCCGCGATCAACGGGTGGTCCCGCCAGGGCGGGGAGGCGCCCGCATGGGTTCCCGGGGATCGAATTCGAGTTCGACTCCTCCGAGCGGCTCGAAGATGGCGCGGATCGCGGTTCCTTCGCCTTCCGCCCCCAGATGCTCCGCGGCGACCGCCAGATTCAGGATCCGCCGCGCCTCTTCCGCCAGCGAGACCCCGTGGCGGGCCGCCCGGACGCGCAGCCTCTCTTTCATGCGGGGGTCGAGATTCCGGATCGTCAGGTTCGCCATCGTTCGATCCTCCTGTCGCTCACCGCCGGAGCGACTGGCCTCTCCGCGCCTCGCGCTGCGCCTCGGCGAGCCGGCCCTGGCGGTTGTAGATGTCGGCGAGGACGAAGTGGCCGAAGGGGGCCATGTCGGGCTCGGGGTCGAGTCCCAGCCCCCGGAGCGCGGTGACCTCGGCTTCGAGGAGTTCGCCGCGGTCGAGGAGCGCCTTGGCGAGGTAGAGATGGCCCACCGCGAACTCCGGATTGGCTTCCAGCGCGAGGCGGAAGGAGGCCTCCATCCGCGCCGGGTCGCCCATCGCGCCGTAGAGCTGGGCGAGGTTGAAGTGCGAGCGGAAGTCCTTCGGGGCCGCCTCCAGCCGGGTCTCGTAGGCCTCGATGGCGCCGGCGGCGTCGCCCCGCGCCTCGAACAGCAGCGCCAGGTTGTACCAGGCGTCCGAGAGGCGCTCGTCCATTTCGAGCGCCCGCCGGAACTCGGCTTCCGCCTCGTCGAGCCGTCCGAGGCTCAGCAGGCACTGGCCCTTCAGGTTGCGGGCCGGAGCGCGCTCTTCTCCGGTGGCTTCGAGGTGTTCCAGAACCGCCAGCGCCTCCCGGTACTCCTCGCGCGCCGCGTGGATTTCGGCGAGGTGGTAGTGCGCCTTGTTGTCGTTCGGGTCCAGTTCGAGCAGGCGCCGGTAGCCCGCCGCCGCCTCCTCGAGACGGTCCGCCAGCCGGTAGGCGTCGGCGAGCCCGAGCACCGCCGAGAGGTACTCGGGATCGAGGCCGAGGGCGTCGCGGTAGGCCGCGATGGCGTTCTCCCAGTCCTCCTCCTTTACGAAAAGGTTGCCCAGGATGAGGTGGGCCTCGAGGATGCCGGGGTCCTCTTCGAGGACGCGCCGGACCTTCGCCATGGCGTCGGCGATCCGGTCCTCGGTGGAGTCGGTCCCGGCGGCCTTGAGCAGGTTGTAGAGGACGATCTTGTCCTTCGGATCGGCGAGCGGCTCGTCCGGGTCCACGCTTACCCGGGAAGCGCCGCCGAGGTACCCCAGCGCGGCGAGCTGGGCGCGCGTTTCCTCGTCGAGCGTCTCCGGCGCGGCGGCTTCGGCGGCTTCCGACCCGAAGTCGGCGACGACCTGGTCCAGCCGGGACTGGAGCTGGCGCACCTGCCCGGGACGGTCGGGGGCGAGGTTTCGGGTCTGGCCGGGGTCCTCGAGGATCTCGAAGAGTTCGGGGCGGGGCGCCGAGATGAAGTGGAGGAGACCGTTCCGCAGCGAGCGGAGCGGCGACCAGCCGTAGTGGTTTCTCGGATACAGGCTTTCCGAGTAGGCCCACAGCCCGAGATCGGTCTCGGTCCCGTCGAGCAGCGACAGCAGGCTGACTCCCTGGACCGGGCCCGGCGTCGGAACCCCCACCAGGTCCAGCACGGTCGGCATGAGGTCGATGCCGCGCACCTGGGCGGGAACGCGAAGGCCCCGCCGCACCTGGCGGTAAGGCGCCCGGACGAGGAAGGGAACCTGCATCGAGGCGTCGTAGATGAAGAAGCCGTGCGCGCCCTCGCGGTGGCGCCCCAGGCTCTCGCCGTGGTCGCCGATCAGCGCGACGAGCGTGTCTTCAGTGAGCCCCTGGGCGTCCAGCCAGTCGAGCAGCCGCCCCACCAGCGAGTCGGTGAACGCCACCTCGGCGTCGTAGTCTGCTTCCGGATAGCCGGTGACGCTGGACGCCCACGGCTCGGGCGCGTCGTAGGGCCAGTGCGGGTCGTAGAGATGGATCCACGAGAAGAAGCGTTCGTCACGGACCTGGTCCATCCAGGCGAGCGCCGCGTCGAGCACGTCGTCCCCGCGGCGCTGCACCGAGTCGAGGCTGATCCGCTCGAACTCGCGGAAGTCGAAATCGTCGTGGTAGCGGTCGAATCCCTGGTCGAGACCCCAGCGCGAGTCCACCACGAACGCGGCGACGAAGGCTCCGGTGACCCAGCCGGCGTCGCCGAGCGCCTCGGCCAGCGTCTCGGCCTCGTCCCGGAGGTAGTAGCCCCCGTTGTCCCGCACGCCGTGGAACATCGGATACGTCCCGGTGAACATCGAGGCGTGCGAGGGCAGCGTCAGCGGGACGGTGGCGGTCGCCTGCTCGAAGAGCACGCCTTCGGCGGCGACCCGGCCGAACGCCGGGGTCTCGATCCGGTCGTTTCCGTACTGCGCAAGATGGCGCGCCGAGAGGGTGTCGAGCGTGACCACGACCACGTTCAGCGGCCGGACCGGCTCCGCTCCGCCGGGCAGTCCGGAGCAGCCCAGACTCCCCGCCGCCCAGAGCAGGAGGACCGGCGCGGCCGGCTTCCATCGGCGGGGCGGGGGCGAGGACATGAATCCGATTATGGCGCAGACCCCGCGTAGCCCAGTGAACCCATTCCATGACATATGGGTAGTATGGGTCGATGAAGACGACGGTGGATGTCCACGACGCGCTGCTGCTGCGGGCGCGGCGCCGGGCGCTGGAGCGCGGCGGCACGCTCCGCTCGCTGATCGAAGAGGGACTCCGGCGCGCCCTGGATGAGCCTGCGTCCGGACCCTACCGGCTGCCCGACCGGAGCGTCGGCGACCCGGAGCGGCCCGACCCGCTCGCCGAGTACTCGTGGCCGGAACTGCGCCGCCTGATCCATGAGGATCGTGGAGGCCCCGATTCGTGATCGCGGTCGACACGAGCGTTCTGGTGGATGCGCACCGCCGGGAGACCGCCTCGCACCGAGTCGCCGCCAGCGTTCTGCGCGACCTCGCCGAGGGCGGGCGGCCGTGGGCCATCCCGTGGCCCTGCGCCTACGAGTTCCTGAGCGTCGTCACGAACCGGCGGATCTGGAGCGATTCGGTTTCGACGATGGCGCAGGCCTGGGCGCAACTCGAGGCCTGGCTGGCTTCGCCCTCCCATCGCCTCCTTGGCGAGACTCCGGATTTCCCGCCCATTCTTCGCGACTTCGTGACCCGTCCGGGGGTTCGGGGGGCGGTCGTCCACGACGCGCGGATCGCGGCGATCTGTGTGGCGCACGGCGTGGATCTCCTGCTCACGCGCGACCGCGACTTCTCGCTCTTCCCGGAGCAGCGCACCCGGGACCCGCGCCGCGCCTGAAGGCGGGCGTCTCCGGCGGTGCTATCCGCCGAGATAGCGGTCGTGTTCCGTCGCGAGGTCGGCCGGGCCGACCCGGAAGCGCCCGTAGGCCTCCCGGGCGCGGCGGATCAGCTCATCCCGATCGGGCTGGAACTCGTTCCGCAGCGAAGCGGCCACCGCCTCGCGCACCAGCTCCGGGACGGAGCGCGTCCCGGAGCGGGCGCGGCGCTCGAGGGCTCGCATCTGCTCGTCGGTGAACTCGACCTCGATGCGCTTCACGGGATCAGGAGTCCCTCGCGGCGGCCTTGGCCGCGAAGCGGGCGAGCAGCGGGTTGAACTGGCCGGGGTGCTCCCAGAACATGAGATGCCCGCCGAACACCTCGACCTGTGAGTTGGGGCAGTGCTCCGCCAGGAACGGCCGCGCGCTCTCCGCCCAGTGCTCGGCGACGACGAAGAGCTGCGGGAGTTCGGCGTCCGCCGCCTTCGCCTCCTCGAGGTAGTTCCCGAACGCGGCGCACGCGATCAGGTTCGCGGCGATCAGCGGCGGGGTCCCGACCGACTGCTCCACGACCCACGACGTCAACTCGGGCGTCAGGTCCTGCTGGAGCATCACGTGCTCGGCGTAGGCGGTGACCGCCGCGCGCTGCCCGGCGGCCGTCTGGACGGCGCCGAAGAAACCGGCCATGTCGGGCAGCGATCCCTCGACCCAGTCGTCCGGGTCGCTGCTCATGCCGAGCGGCGGCATGTCGATCATCACGAGCCCCGCGAGCCCGGCGGCGCCGTGGTCCCGGAGGACCTGCCACGCGGTGTAGGCGCCGGTGGACCAGCCGACCAGGGTCGGCCGCTCGACCTCCAGGTGGGCGAGCAGCTTCATGAGGTCGGCGGCGTGCCCCGAGTGGTTGTTGCCCTCCAGCGTGACCGTCGAGCGGCCGTGGCTTCTCGGGTCGAAGGCGATGACCCGGAAGGAGCGCGAGAGCGCGGTGACCTGGTGCTCGAAGACCCGGGTGGTGAAGGTCCAGCCGGGGATGAGCACGAGGGGCGGCCCCTGCCCCGCATCCTCGTAGTAGATCTCCACTCCGGGCTCGACCTCGAGCCAGGAACCGATGCGTCCGCTCGCCATGGGTTGCCTCCTGGTCCGGGCTCCGGCGCCGCCGGCGCGCGGCGCTGGAACCCGATCAGAGGGTAGCCGAGACGGGCCCACCGAGCGGCTCGAGAGCGGTCCGGAGCTTGACCCCCGGAAGCCGCATGGGATATAAGCCCCTTTCCGGTTTTGCCCTCAGGTGGCCCGCCTCCCGTGGCGCGTCCTGACGGGGTTCCCGAGACCGGCAAGGAGGTTCCTTCCGTGCGAATCCATCGCATCCTCGCTCTCGCCGCGGTCCTCGCGCTGGCGGCCGGGGTCGCCGCCGGCCAGATCACCGGAACGATCCTGGGGAACGTCACCGACGCCCAGGGAGGCGTCCTGCCCGGGACCAGCGTGACGATCACCTCGTCCGAGCTGCCGGGCGGGCCGCGCACCGCGGTGAGCGACTCCTCCGGCGGCTACCGGTTCCCGAACCTGCCGCCGGGCGACTACACCCTGACGGTGGAGCTCTCCGGCTTCGGGACCTACATCGAGGAGGGGCTTCAGGTCCTCGTCGGCGGGACGACCGAGCGGAACGTCGCGCTCGACCTCGCGACCGTCGCGGAGACCGTGACCGTCACCGGCGAGACGCCGGTCGTGGACACCCGGCGGTCGGGCGTCTCCACGAACTACTCCAGTGAGTACATGGAGAACACGCCGCTGCGCCGCTTCAGCTTCTTCGACTTCACGAAGAGCGCCCCCGGGATGTCGGCGACGAACCCGACGAGCGGGACGAGCAGCCGGGTCTCGGCCTTCGGATCCGGAGTGGACGAGAACAAGTACCTGATGGACGGCGTGGACTTCACCGCGCCGGTCTCGGGCGCCGCCTGGCCCTGGCCCGCCACCGACCTGATCGAGGAGATGGAGATCGTCTCGCTGGGCGCTTCCGCCGAGCACGGGAGCGCGGCCGGCGCCGTCTTCAACGTCGTGACCAAGCAGGGGACGAACGAATTCACCGCCACCGGCGCCGGCTACAAGCAGTTCCAGTCCATCACCTCGCAGCCGATCAAGCTGAACGCCGACGGCGAGGAGGACCCGAACGGCTGGGGCTACAACCGGGACCGCTACGACGACTACACGATCCACGGCGGGGGCCCCATCGTGCGGGACCGGGCGTGGATCTACGCCAACTACCAGTACCAGCAGGACTGGGATACGCAGCCGGGGAACGACCCACAGTTTCCGAGGAAGTTCGGCGCCCACCGCCTCTTCTACAAGGCGACCGCGGATGTCACCCAGAACCTCAAGTTCATGCAGACCTACCACGACGACTACTGGGTGATCCCCGCCACGCCGTCGTTCGCCCGTCCGTATGCGGCGGTCGCGACATACACCGGCCATAACCCGTCGATCGCTTTCGGGCGCCTCACCTACATCGTGAGCCCGAACACCTTCCTTGAGGGCGGCGTTTCCGGCTTCTACTCGCCGAACGACCTGAGCGAGTCGAACAATCCGGGCGTTCCGGGGACGCGCAATATCGATGACGGAAGCTGGTCCGGCGGGTACTCGTGGTACGACAAGTTCACCCAGGGGCGCACCGAGCTCAAGGGCAAGGTCAGCCACTACGCGAACGACTGGCTCGGCGCCGACCACGACTTCAAGTTCGGCGTCCAGTACGTGATCGGGAGCCACAGCTCCCACGGCGGCTACGTGCCGGGTCCCAACTATCCCGGCGGCGTCCGCTACTACGTGAACGGCGACGGGAGCCCCTACGGGATCATCACCGGGACGACCTACAACACCGGGGGACAGTTCAAGGAGACCGCTCTCTACGCCGAGGATCTGCTGACGATCGGGACGCGCGTCACCATCTCCGCCGGAGTCCGGCTCGACTCGGTCCGGGGGATCAGCCAGGACGTGCCGGACCTGGTGGTCAACGACCTGGCGGCTCTCACCTTCGACGACGTCGGGACCGTTTCCGGGGCCGGCGAGCAGTTCACCTGGACGAACATCGGCCCCCGTCTGGGGTTCAACATCAAGCTCGACGACGACGCCCGGACCGTGCTCCGGGGAAACTGGGGCCGCTTCTTCCGCACCGCGATCACCGGGGAGCTCAGCCCCATCCATCCCGGTCAGGGCAGCCAGCAGGAGTTCTACTGGAACCCCGACACCGGGCGCTACGACATCGAGGGCCCCCGCTACGTGGCCAGCACCGACTTCGGATTCGATCCGAACTCGCGGTCTCCCTACACCGACCAGATGTCCATCGGATTCGACCGCGAGCTGACGACGAGCCTCGCCTTCGGTTTCACCTACGTGCGGAAGGACCAGAACGACCTGCTCGGCTGGAACATCGAGAACGCCACCTACTCGACCGTCCCCCACACCTTCGCCAACGGGCAGACGATCGATGTCTACCCGCTGACTTCGGATCCGGACGCCCGGTTCTACCGTCTGGACAACGTGGACTGCGTGGGCGTGTCCTACCGCTGCGACCCGCTGTTCATGGACTACAACGGATTCGCCTTCGAGCTCGAAAAGCGCATGTCGAACAACTGGCAGGCGCAGGTGTCCTACGTCTGGTCGAAGACCTATGGCCTGCTCCCCTCCAGCGGGGGCGGAGCCGCGTCCAGCCAGGAGACCCGCGTGCGCAGCAGTTCGCTGGCGCGCGATCCGAACCAGTTCATCAACGCCACCGGCCACCTGCTGAACGACCGGACCCACACCTTCCGCGTGACCGGGACCGTGATCCTGCCGTGGGATGTCCTGCTGGGCTGGAACTACGCCTACTTCAACGGGAAGCCGTGGGCCACCCATGACCGCGTCGAGCGGGATGTCCTCCCGCAGGGCGGCAGGAACATCTATCTCGAGAGCCCCGGCTCGCAGCGGCTGGACGACCAGAACCTGCTCGACCTGCGGCTGTCGAAGTCGCTCTTCCTCGGAACGCGGCGCCTCGAGATGTTCGTCGACGGGCTGAACCTGTTCAACGCCACCTCGGCGGAGGATGTGGCGTCGCAGTCCTGGGGCGTGGGAACCTTCGGTCTCGGGGACCGGTGGGTGGATCCGCGTCGGCTCATGGTCGGTGTGAAGTTCATCTATTGATGGCCTGAGTCATCCGCGAGGCGGGGGCCGCGAGGTCCCCGCCTCTTCTCCTGTACGGTTCGCCTGTGCCGAGACCGCGGTCGGTGGCCGTCGCCGCCGGGCTCGCCTTCCTCGCTGTGGCGGGCGTAGCGGTCGCCCAGGGCCCCGACCGCCCGGCGCGGGCGCCGCTCGCCGAGGCGCGGTTCCGGGACGGCATGCAGGCGGTCGCCCGGCGCGATCATGACCGCGCCCTCGAGTTCTTCCGGCACGCGCTCGCGCTGGATCCCGCCCACGACGGCGCCCACTTCTACGCCGGGCTCGCCTACCTCCAGCGCGGCTACACCAGCCTTCGGCTCGCGGACCACCACCTCTCCCGGGCGATCGCGCTCGACGACTCGAACCCCCGCCGACGTCACTGGCGCGGGATCGCGCGCCTCCGCCTCGGTGAGTTCGCCGCGGCCACCGCCGACCTCGAAGCCGTGCTCGAGCGCGAGCCGGACAGCCCGGCGACGCTTCGGGCGCTCGGCGCGGCGCTGCTGCGGCTCGGGGCCCCCGGGCCGGCGGCGGCGGCGCTGCGGCGGGCCATCGACCTCGAACCGGAGCTGCTCGAACCCCGCTGGAACCTGGGCGTCGCCGCCCGCCGTTCCGGCGAGCACCCGGCGGGGCTCCCGGAGAGCCACCGGCTGGATCTCCCGGCGCCGGATCCCGGACCCGCGCAGTCCCCCATCCGCTTCGAGGAAGTCTCGGCGGCCTCCGGGATCGAGCGCTGGTCCCGGGGCCGCGGCAGCGGCTGGGCCGACGTGGACGGCGACGGCGACCTCGACCTGTTCGCCCTCGGCATCCGCGACCCCCACGCGCTTTACCGGAACGACCTCCTCGAAACCGGCGACCCGGTGTTTGCGCCGGTGGCCGCGGAGGCCGGCCTGCTCGACCCCCGCGGCGGCTGGTCGGCGCTCTTTTTCGACTACGACCGCGACGGCGACCCCGATCTCCATGTGACCCGCGACGGCTGGGACGGCCGCGACCGGAACAGCCTCTTCCGCAACGACGGCGGACGGTTCGAGGACGTCGCCGTGGCGGCCGGCGTGGCGAGCCCGCGCGACGCCTTCACCGCGGCGGTTGCGGACGTGAACCGCGACGGCTGGCTCGACCTCTACGTGGCGAACGGGGTGGCGACCCCCGGGGGTTCGCCGAACGAGCTCTTCCTCGGCGCCCCTGGCGGCCGCTTCCACGAACGGGGCGAGGCCTTCGGGGTGGCGGATCACGGGCGCTCGGTGGGGTCGGCCTTCGGGGACTACGACCGGGACGGCTGGCCCGATCTGCTCGTCGCCAACTTCTTCGGGGGCCCGGCGCTCTACCGGAACCTCGACGGGGTCGGGTTCCGCGAGGTGACCGGGTCGGTCGGGCTCGAGGCGCCCCACGAGGCGTTCGTCGGCTTCTTCTTCGATTACGACAACGACGGCTGGCTCGACATCTTCGTCGTCGGGTTCACCTCCGACATGGAGACCGCGCTCCGCAGCCAGCTCGAAGGCCGGGCCGTCCACCAGGGAAGCCGCCTCGCGCTCTACCGGAACGACCGCGACGGGACCTTCACCGACGTGACCGAGGCCGCCGGCCTCGCCTGGAACCTCGGCGCGATGGCCGCCGCCTTCGGCGACTACGACAACGACGGCTGGCTCGACCTGTTCATCGGCGCGGGCGCGCCTCCCATGGAGCGCCTCGAGCCGAACCGGCTGTTCCGGAACCTCGGCGACGGAACGTTCGCCGATGTCAGCGTCTCGGCCGGAGTGGACGACCTCGGCAAGGGGCATGGCGCCGCCTTCGCCGACTACGACCACGACGGCGACCTCGACCTGTTCGTTCCGGTCGGGGGCGCGTTCCCCGGGGATCGCCAGCGCAGCGTCCTCTATCGGAACCCCGCCTCGCAGATGGCGACGCCGAACCACTGGCTCCATGTTCTCCTCCGGGCCACCACGCTCCACCCCGACGCGGTCGGGGCCGAGGTCCGGCTTCGCGTCGAAGGGTCGGACGAGGCGCGCGTCCAGGTCCGGGAGGTCGCCATCGGCGGCGGTTTCGGGATCACCCCGAGCCCCATCCTCGAGTTCGGCCTCGGATCCCGTGACCGCGCCGCCGAGATCGCGATCCGCTGGCCCGGGGGAGCACACCGGGTGTTGCGGGACATCCCCGCCGACCAGCGGATCCTGATCCGCGAGGACGAGCCCGGCTACCAGGTCCTCCGCTGACGGCGCGCCCGGGCGGGTGGCCGAACGCACCGGCCGAGCGGGTAGGATCGCCGCCCGATGCACGCCCTGCTCGACCGTCTCGGCCTCGGCGACGGCGCCCCCGGCGCCTGCCACGGACCGGAGTCCTGGATCCTCACCGACGAGGCCCCGCTGGTCTCGACGAACCCCGCCACCGGCGAGCCGATCGCCTCGGTCATTCCGGCCGACCCCGCCACCGCCGACCAGGTGGTGGCCGCGGCGCGCGACGCCTTCGTCTCGTTCCGCGAGCTGCCCGCCCCGAAACGGGGCGATCTGGTCCGCGACCTGGGGAACGCGCTCCGCGAGGACAAGGAGCCGCTCGGGGACCTGATCTCGCTCGAGGCGGGGAAGATCCGGGCCGAAGGACACGGCGAAGTCCAGGAGATGATCGACATCTGCGACTTCGCGGTGGGTCTGTCGCGCCAGCTCTATGGCCTCACGATGGCGTCCGAGCGTCCCGGCCACCGGATGTTCGAGCAGTGGCACCCGCTCGGCCCCATCGGCGTGATCACCGCGTTCAACTTCCCGATGGCGGTCTGGTCCTGGAACGCCGCGATCGCCGCGGTGTGCGGCGACCCGGTCGTGTGGAAGCCGTCGGAGCACACCCCGCTCTGCGCGATGGCGGTCCAGAACATCGCGAACCGGGTTCTCGACGACCACCGGCTCTCCGGCGTCTTCAACCTCGTCGTGGGGGGCGGCGCGGTCGGGGCGGCGCTCGCGTCGGACCGTCGGCTGCCCCTCGTTTCCTTCACCGGCTCGACCCGCACCGGACGGCGGGTCGCCGTCGAGGTCGCCGGGCGACTCGGGCGGTGCCTTCTCGAGCTCGGCGGCAACAACGCCGTCGTGGTCACCAAGAACGCCGATCTCGACCTTGCGGTCCGGGCGATCCTGTTCGGCTCGGTGGGGACCACCGGACAGCGCTGCACCACGACGCGCCGCGTCCTCGCCGACCGCGAGATCGCCGGGGCGCTGACCGAGCGTCTGCGGGCGGCGTACGCCCAGGTCCCGATCGGAGACCCCCTCGATCCCGCGACCCTCGTCGGACCGCTGATCGGCGAGTCCGCGGTCGAGGCGATGGAGGAGGCGCTCCGCCGCGCGGTAGCCGAGGGCGGAACCGTCGTCTGCGGCGGGGGGCGGCGGCCCGACATCGGGCCGAACCATGTGGATCCCGCCGTCGTCCGGATGCCCGCCCAGACCGGGCTGGTCGCCGAGGAGACCTTCGCGCCGATCCTCTACGTGCTCGAAACGGACTCGCTCGAGCAGGCCATCGGCCTCCACAACGATGTGCCGCAGGGCCTGTCCTCCGCCATCTTCACCGACAGCCTGCGCGAGGCCGAGACGTTCCTCTCGAGTCGGGGCTCCGACTGCGGGATCGCGAACGTGAACATCGGCACCTCGGGCGCCGAGATCGGGGGCGCCTTCGGCGGCGAAAAGGACACCGGGGGCGGGCGCGAGTCGGGCTCTGACGCCTGGAAGGCCTACATGCGCCGCCAGACGAACACCGTGAACTGGTCGCGCGATCTGCCGCTCGCCCAGGGGATCGAGTTCGGGCCGTCGCCCGGGACCGGAACACAGGGAGAAGCAGGATGACGAACGCGTGGAGGAGCGCCCCTTTCGGCGCCATGGTCGCCGGGCTGCTTGCGGTCGGCTGTCAGGGCGGCGTACCGGCGGGCGGAGAGGTCGCCGGGCCCTCCGCCGCCGAGTCGCTGATCGAGCGCTCCATCGCTTACCACGATCCCGGCGGAAGGTGGGACACCGCGGAGATCCGGCTGCGGATCGCCGAATCGCGGCCCGGCGGGGAGACGCGGACGACGGAGATCCTCATGGCGCCCGGAGCGGGGACGATGAGCGTCCAGCGGGAGACCGCGGCCGGAGCGATGGCGTTCGAGGTCGCCGGAGAAGAGGTCCGGTCGTCGTCGGCGCCTCCGGACCCGGAGGCCGGCGACGGGGCATCCGCCGGACCGGGGCTCGACGACGCGCAGGTCCTGCGCCTCCGGAACTACTACCTCTACCTGTGGGGTCTTCCGATGAAGCTGCGGGACCCGGGGACGATCGTGGCGCCCACCCCCGAGCCCGAGGTCTACGACGGTCGGCAGACGCTTCGGGTTCGGGTGACCTACGACCCCGAGGTCGGCGGAGACACCTGGTACTTCTATTTCGACCCGGAGAGCGCCCGTCTCCTCGGGTATCGCTTCTACCACGACGAGGCGGCGAACGACGGCGAGTACATCCACCTGAGCGGAGAGATCGAAGGCGGCGGACTCCGGCTGCCCGCCCGCCGGGAGTGGTTCACCCACCAGGGAGACGAGTTCCTCGGCGCGGACGAAGCGGTCTCGCTCTCGGTTTCCGGCTGATCGGTCATCCGGGGAGCGCGATGCTCGCGCCGACTCTCGCGCTCGGCCTCCTGCTCCCGGCGCCGGGGCTCCTCCAGGAGCGGACGGCGCGCCCCGCCGAGATCGAAGCGCGATCGTTGATCGAGGCGCAGGATTTCGCCGGAGCGCTCGAAGCGCTGGAGGGGGCCGTCGCGGCGTCCGGCGCGCCCGCCGAACTCCATCGACTGCTGGCCGAGGCGCACGTCGGGCGCCTCGACTATCCGGCCGCCGTCGCCGCGCTCGCCCTGGCGCCCCGGGACGCGCCAACTCTGCGGCTCGAGGCGCGTCTGCTGGCGATGCTCGGCCGGGATGACGAGGCGCGGCGAAGCCTCGAGGAACTCCAGGCCCTCGCCGACAGGGACCGGGCGGCGGATCTGGAAGTCGTCTCGCAGTTGCGGCAATCCGGCCTGGTCGAGGAGGCGGGACGGCTCCTTGGTTCGCCGGCGCCGGACGAGCCGCTGGCCGCAAGGCTCGAGCGGGGACGGCTCCACGCGGCGCGCGGCGACTGCGAGGGCGCAGCGCCCTTTCTCGAGGCGGCGGCCACCGCCTCGGAGGCGCCCGCCGGCGCCGCCTCCGAGTTGGGGCGATGTCTGGCGCGCCTCGGCCGCCGCGCCGACGCCGCGCCCTGGCTGCGGCGCGCCATGGCGGAGGACCCGTCGGACCGGGCGGCCCGCTTCCGGCTCGGGCAGCTCCTGCTCCAGGACGAGGATCCGGACCGGGTCTTCGAAGGACAGCGACTCCTCACCGGGTACGAGGCGGACCGCCTCCGCGAACGGCGGCGCGCGCTCCTTTTCGCCGCCGTCCTCGGCGCGGCGCCCGGGAACGGGCCGGCCGACGCGTCGCTCGGCGCCGGGATGGACGCCGCCGACCCCGCCATCTGGGTCCAGCTTCTCGGGCTGTTGCTCGACCGGGCGGACGCCGATGCCGGCGAGCGCGCCGAGGCCGCCCGCATCCTCGCCGCCGCTTCGGCCCGCTTCGGGGACGATCCCGCGCTCCGGATCGCCCGCGCCCGTCTGCGCCTTGCCGAGGGGCGGCCGGCGGCTGCCGTGGAGGCGCTCTCCGGGCTCATCCCCACCGACGGGACGTCGCTTCGGGGGGCGTCGCTCAGCGCCGCCCGCTGGCTTGGCGAGGCGCACCTCCGTAACGGTGCGCCGGGTGAGGCGGCGGACCTCCTGGCGCGGGTTCTCGCCACCCTGGGTGAGGGCGCTTCGCCCCGGATCCGGTCGGCCGCCGCCACCGCCTTCGCCATGAGCGGCGATCCGGATCGCGCGCTCGCCGAGTTCGACCGGGTTCTCGCGGCGGCCGCCGGAGTCGCGCGGGCCGGGCCGCTGACCGACAGCGCGTTCGTCCTCGAGATGCTGGGGCGCGGCGGCGAGGCCGAGATCCGCTATCGCGAGGCCCTCGTCACCGACCCCTCCCACGCCCCCGCCCGGGAGGCTCTCGCCGATCTCCTCCGCCGCACCGGGCGCGCCGACGAAGCCGCCGCGCTCCTTCGACCGCGCGGCGGCTGAGCCGACGCGTTCTCAGGGGTCGGTCGCCGGGGCGCGGGCCGTCGCGAGAAGGGCGTTCAGCTCGGTCCAGCGCTCGCGGGCCACCACGAGCGCCCGCGCGTCGTCCTCCCGCAGCGCGTGGACCGGGCCCGACGAGCGAACCGTCAGGCGCACCGTCTCCGAGGTCGCGGCGCCGCCGTCTTCGGCCTCGGTGACGGTGAGCGTCCAGCGGTCGCCCTCGGAGGGGAGCCCGGCGTCCGCCACCGCCTCGGCGTCCGTCGAGTTCAGGGCGTAGAGGAAGTCGTCGACGGCCGTCCCGTCCACTGTCACCGGGTCGGCGGTCTCCTCTTCCAGGGTCCACTCCCGCCTCTCCTCCCCGTCGCTCCGGAGGAACGCGAGGGCCTCCCCGGGAGCTTCGATCCTGACCTCGAGAGCGCGGAACGCGGCGAACCGGAACACCCGGAGCGAACGGACTCCGGCGAGCCCGTCGCGGACCGCCGCTTCCAGATCGTCGAACAGCGCGTCGGCGACGACCGCGACGTCTCCCTCGCCCGCCCGGACGAAGACCCCGGGCGGCGAATCGCTCCGGTCGCCGAACCGGAGGGTCACCGAGGTCGGCGTTTCCTCGGTTCCGGTGACCAGATCCAGCTCCGCGGTGAGCCGCGGCGCGCCGAAGCCGGCGTCGCTGTCCGGGTCTTCGGACCGGGGCCCCAGCATCCGCGCGTCGAGCACCTGGTCGGCGAGGGTGGCGGCCTCGAAGGGGTCGGCGAGGAAGCGGAACGGCTGGAGGATCCGCCAGACGCCGTCCTCGCGCGCGAGCTCCACGGTCTCCCCGTCCGAACCCAGGCTGAGACGGCGGGCGGCGGGGGAGTCGAGGCGGAAGAGACGCTTGTCCCGGAAGTCCCAGGCGGCGCGGTCGAAATTGTCCCGGGCGAAGGCCGGGACCACGAGGACCGCGTCCCCGGAGCGGAGGTAGCGGTTGCCGGGCGCGGGGGTCTCCTGACCGAAGCCGACTTGCTGCGCGCCCTCGGCCGCCTCGATCTCGACGCTCAGCCCGGGCGGAGCGAGTCCGAAGCGAGCGAGGTCGTCGCCCGCCGGGAGCTCCCGTTCGGAACGCAGCGACTCGATGTTCTGCAGCAGGAGGTCGACCTCCGAAGCGTCCGCGGGGACCGGAGGCCCCTCGCCCTCGGCGACGACCCAGCCCCCGTCAGCGCGGGTGAGCCGCACCGTCGGCGCGTCCGGTCGCGCGATCGAGGCGGCGAGGACCTCGTCCGCCGCGACGTCGAAGACCGGCGTCCCCTCGGCTTCGGAGTCGGGCTCGCCGCGCTCGAACAGCAGGATCCAGCCGAGGACGAGGAGCGCCGCCGCCAGCGCAACGAGGGTGCTGCGTCGCAACCGCCTGCTACCTGCGCGACCACCAGACCGCGATGCCCCAGACCAGCCAGAAGCCGGGCAGGAACACCAGGCTGAACAGCACGGTGTTCCGCACCTGCGCCGCGGTCATCGTGATCCGCCGGTCTCCCGGGTCGCGCGGGCGGATCGCGATCAGGTCCTCGTCCTCCGCGAGCCAGTTCACCATGTTGAGGAAGAGGTCGGCGTTGCCGAGCGGCGCCAGCGCCAGGTTGTTGCCGACGAAGTCGGAGTCGCCGACGATCACCAGTCGGCCTTCGGGCCCGTCCGCCGCTCCCCCATCCGGGTCGCCGGCGCCCAACGCGTCGGCCTCGCCGACGGCGTCCACGGGCTCGGCCTCGGCCTCCTCGCTCTCGCCCGGAGGACGGACGGTGACGGCGACGGCCAGCGTCAACGGGCCGGCGCGGTCCTCATCGTCCGGAATGACCTCGCCGCTCTCGAGCTCCTCGCCGTTGCGCTCCCCCCAGCTCGCCTCGGAACTCAGCACGAGCTCGTGGACCTGGATCCCTTCGGGACGGTCCTCGAACTCCACCGGGATGAGGCTCTGCGCGAGCGGGAACACGGTGGCCGCCGTCTCGAAGCCGCGCGTAATGGCGTGGAATCCGTAGGAGGCGGCGAGCGGGACCTCGATCCCGAACCCGAAGAGCTGGCCCACCCCGCTCGCATCGAGGACGACATCGCCCGCCGGCGGCGCCCCGAACTCGCTGGCCAGGTCCAGCAGCGCCACGCGGTTGTCCTCGAGGTCCGGCGGATCCGGAGGATCCAGCAGCAGCATGACCTTGCCGCCGGAGCGGACATGGTCCGCGAGCGCCTCGGCCTCCGCCGGGAGCAGATCCAGCCGCGGACCGGCGACGATCACGACGGCGGCGTCCTCCGGGAGCGCGACCGCCCCCGCCTCGACCGAGGCGAGGAGCTGGAGTTCATCGACCTCGTAGTTGGATTCCTCGAGGCGCGACCGGATCGCGGAGAGCCCGCCGGCGCCGGTCTCCTCGAGTGACGGCTCCTGGTGGCCGCTCGTGAAGTAGACCTTCTTCGTTTCTCCCTTGAGCAGGCGCACGATGGCGTTCGTGATGTCCTGTTCCTGCGGGGCGGCGACCCTTTCCTGACGGTCGCCGGCTTCCACCACGACCGTCCCGAAGGGGATCCCGGCCTCCGCGGTCGCCTGGTATCGCCGGGCCCGGACCGGCTCCGCCTCGGGGTCGATCACTTCCCAGGCGATCCGGTCGCTGGCGTCGGCGTAGGACTCGAACAGCTCGATCGTCGGGCCGGCGGCGCGGGGTTGATCGAGGACGACGAGCCGGATCTCGCGGTCCAGGTCTCCCAGGATCCCGAGCGTCTGCGGCGCGAGGCTGTAGATCCCCTCGCGGGTCGTGTCCCAGGACGCGTTCCGGCGGTTCCCGACGTAGTTCACTCCGACGACGACCGCGAGCAGGAGAAGCGCGGTGGCGCCCAGATTCGCCCCCTCGCGGGCGTTTCGCCCGGAGAGCGCGGTTCGCAGCCGCCCGAAGAGACGCCTCACCCGCGCCACCGGCGGGACCGGATCGACTCCCGCGTGAGGAACAGCCAGAACCCGGCGAAGGTCAGGTAGAACACGATGTCGCGCGTTGCGATCACGCCGCGGGCGAAGTCCGACATGTGCCCGGTCACCGACACGTAGGCCAGCGCCGCCCGCGCCCCGCCGCCCCCCTGGTCGGCGAACTCGACCAGCCAGAGGACGAGGAGCGCGCCGAGGCTCAGCAACCCGGCGACGATCTGGCTGCGGGTGAGGCTGGAGAAGAAGAGCCCGAGCGCGAGGACCGCGGCGCCGAACAGCGTCAGTCCGAGATAGGCGGCGAGCACCGGGCCCGGGTCCGGCTGGCTGAACCAGAACAGGACGGCCAGATGGAACAGGGTGAACCCCAGCATGACCAGATAGAGCGCGAACGCGCCCAGGAACTTGCCGAGGACGATCTGGGTGTCGGTCACCGGCGCGGTGAGGAGGAGCTCGAGGGTTCCTGCGCGGACCTCCTCGGAAATCGCCCGCATCGAGAGCAGCGGGGCGAAGAACAGCACGAGGATCGCGGCGCTCGCCAGCAGCCAGCGGATCAGGTCGTGGTTCACGTGGAGGTCGCCGCCGGAGAATCCGCCCATCTGCGCCGTGCGCATCCCGGCCTCCACGAAGTTCGCGAGGAAGTCGCTGAAGAAGTAGCCGAACAGGAAGGCGAACACCCCGAAGAGCACGAACGCCACCGGCGAGGCGAGCGCCGCGGTGAAGTCGCGGCGCGCGATCGTGAGCGCGTTCCTCACGCTTCCGGCGCCTCCTCGGTGGTGAGCTCGAGGAAGATCTCCTCGAGACTGGCCTCCGCGCGCCGCAGTCCGAGGAGCGGGAACCCGCCGTCCAGCAGCGCCCGCGCCAGGTCGGAGCGCCGGTCGACGCCCGCCGTCTCGACGCGGAGCAGCCGGCCGCCCTCGGCGGTTGCTGCGCCGGTGGTCACCGCCAGGACTCCCGGAACCGCTTCGAGCGCGGCGCGCGCGGCGTCCAGCCGATCCTCCGAACCGGGATCCGGGGTCTCGAGCTCGACGACCGCGCCGCCCTCGCGCGCCGCCCCCATCCGGGAGGCGAGCGCCTCGGGAGCGTCTTCGGCGCGCAGGCGGCCCCGGCTGATGATCACGACCCGGTCGCAGGTCACTTCCACCTCGGGCAGGATGTGGGTCGACAGCACGACGGTCCGCTCGCCCGCGAGCTCCCGGATGAGGCGCCGGGTCTCGTGGATCTGTTTCGGGTCGAGCCCGGCGGTGGGTTCGTCGAGGACCAGAACCGCGGGGTCGTGGACCAGCGCCTGAGCGAGTCCGACGCGCTGCCGGTAGCCGCGGCTCAGCCGCCCGATGATCCACTCCCGGACATCTCCGAGCGCGCACCGCTCGACCGCCCGGTCCACCGAGGCGCGGATCGCGCTTCGGGGCGTCCCCCGGAGCCGCGCCGCGAACCGGAGGTAACCCTCGACGTCCATCTCCGGATAGAGCGGCGGGGTCTCCGGCAGGTAGCCGATCTGGCGCCGGGCGGAGACCGGGGCCTCGGAGAGGTCCTCGCCGCCGATCAGGACCCGTCCGGAGCTCGGCGGCATGAAGCCGGTGAGGACCCGCATCGTGGTGGTCTTTCCGGCCCCGTTGGGACCGAGGAAGCCCAGCACCTGGCCCCTGGGAACGGTGAAGCTGAGATCCGCGACGGCGAGGTGCGCGCCGTACCGCCGGGACACCCGGTCCACGACGATGACGGGATCCACGGAGTGTCGGAGAGCCTGATTCCTGCCGCGCGCGCCGGCGTGCTGCGAGTCCACCGGGCGGCCAGCCAGTCTATACTCGGTGGAAGCTCGCCCCGAACCATGTGGATCCGTCGTTCCTTCGTGTCAGGGCTCGCGCTCTCCGCCGCCCTCGGGGCCGCGGCGTTCGGAACCGTCGCCTGCACCGACCAGGCCGCGAACGCGGTGGCGGCGCGGCTCGAGTTGACGGACCTGGTCGCCTACTGGGCGGTCCGCGGCCGGGACTCCGAGGGGAACAACTACATCCGGCCGACGGTGCGGTTCCGGGTCCGGAACACGAACGCCGAGCCGGTGGAGTACATCCAGGTCATGAGCGTGTTCCGTCGCGAGTCGGCGCCGGAGGAGGCGTGGGGCACCGGGTACATCCACTCGGTCCACGAGGCGCCGCTGGCGCCCGAGGAGGAGAGCCCCGAGCACACGCTGCGCGCCGACTCGAACTACCTTTCGCAGGGCTCCCCGGAACGCATGTTCGAGAACGCCCTCTGGGAGGATGTCGAGGTCGAGCTCTTCGTCCGCGTCGGGGCCTCGAGCTGGGTGACCCGCGGGAAGACCGTGGCGCTGCGCCGCCTCGGTCCGCCGGGCGTCGAGAAGTACCTCGAACCCATCGAGGACGAGCCGATCTACCACGAAGCCGGTCGGGAGCCGGAGACGCCCCCGGGCCCCGGCGACGGGTCGCGGTAGCCGGCCTCGCCGCGTTCAGCGGCAGCGGCGGGCGTGGTCGTTGACCACGAACCGGTCCGTCATCCCCGAGATGTAGTCCGCGACGACGCGTTCGCGGGACGACGGGCCGATGCGCCGCCGGAAGTGCGGGGGCAGATCGTCGGGGTGTTCCAGGTAGTGCCCGAAGAGGTCGGGGAAGAGCCGCGTCCCGGCGGCGGCCGCCGCGACGACGCGCGGATGGCGGTAGAGCTTCTCGTGAAGGACGGTCTTCAGCTCCTGCAGTTCGCGTTCGCGCGCCGGCGGAATCGCTGCGAGCGGTTCCCCGCCAGCCCCTGAGGACGCGCGCCGGTCGGCGCCCGCCGTCTCGGCGCCGGAGGCCTCGATCCGGCGTCCGGTCTCCTGGATGAGGGCCGAGGCGAGGTCGCCGATCACCCCGCGCAGCAGGCTGCGCACCGCAACCCGCCGGCCGTCGCGGTCGAGCGCCCGGTCGCCGGGCCAGTGGCGGCGAAACAGCGCGGCCGCCTCGAGGTCCCCGACGTGGATGAGTCGCGACGCGAGCCCGTCCTCCATGTCGTGCGCGCTGTACGCGATCTCGTCGGCGAGGTCGGCGAGCTGGGCCTCGATCGGCGGCGAGGCGAAGCCGGCCAGATCGTCCGGGGGATCGGTTCGGCGGCTGGAGTGCAGGAAGATGCCGAGGCGGGTCTCGCGGGTCAGGTTCAGTCCGGCGAACGCCGGGTAGGCGCGCTCCAGTTCGTCCACGATCCGGTAGGACTGGAGGTTGTGCTCGAACCCTCCGTGGTCCGCCATCAGGTCGTCGAGGATCTCTTCCCCGGCGTGGCCGAAGGGCGTGTGGCCGAGGTCGTGGGCGAGCGCCACCGCCTCGGTGAGGTCCTCGTTCAGCCGAAGCGCGCGGGCCGCGGTGCGCGCGATCTGGGCGACCTCGAGCGTGTGGGTGAGGCGGGTGCGGAAATGGTCGCCTTCGTGGTTGATGAAGACCTGGGTTTTGTACTGGAGCCGGCGGAACGCGCTCGAGTGGATGATCCGGTCCCGGTCGCGCTGGAAGTCGGTCCGGGCGGGGTCCGGCGGCTCGGGGTGACGCCGGCCTCCCGATCGGGCGGCGAAGCTCGCCGCCGGCCTCAGGCGGCGGACTTCCTCGTCGTGGAAGAACGCGCGCGTCGGGGTCAACTAACCAGGAGCGTAGTAGCCGAGCTTGGTGCGGACGCGCAGGTCAGGACGGGTCGTCTGGACCACGATGCGGCGCCAGGCGCCATCCTGCCGGGGATTGTTCGAGATGTAGCCCACGTTGTACTGGCTCTTGAGTTCTTCGGCGATGCGGTCGTACACCGACTCGAGCTCCGCCAGCTCCGCCGGGAAGTACCACTGCCCCCCGGTCTCTTCGGCGAGGTTCCTGAGGACATGCTCCGCTTCGGAGAACCGGCGGCCGCGGCGGCGCTCGGTGTTCTGGAGCGAGATCGTGTAGATCACGACGTCGGTGTCCTTGGTCAGCTCGAGCACCTGCTCGAAGGTGACGAGCGAGCTGGTGTCGCGGCCGTCGGAGAGCAGGATGATCGCCTGCCGCCGCGCCTCCATCCGCTGCCGCTCGAGCGAGCGGAGCGAGATGTACATCGCGTTGTGGAGCTTCGTCGTCCCTCCCGCCTGCGTCATCCGGATGGCGCGCTCGAGGTGGGTGTGGTCGCTCGTGAAGCGCTGCAGGATGTGGGCCTGGCTCCCGAACTCGACGATCTGCGCCGCGTCCTCGTCGCGCAGCGTCTGGGTGAACCGGACCGCGGCCTCCTGGGCGAAGCTCATCTTGTCCACCATGCTCGCCGAGGTGTCCATCAGCAGGACCATCCGGATGGGGAGGTCCTCGTGGGAGAACGCCGAGATCTCCTGGAGGATGCCGTCCTCGTAGACCGTGAAGTCCTCCTCGAGGAGGTCGGTCACGAACCGGTTCCGGCCGTCGGTGACCGTCACGTTCAGCGAGATCAGGTCGACGGTGACCCGGAACTGGTAGGTCTGCTGGAGGAACGCCGCGACCACCGGGGAGGCGGCGGCCAGTCCCAGGACGCCGAGCGTCGCGCCGAGGCCCGCCTGAACGCGCCGGCGCCGTCGGGAGTCCGGGGTGGCGCCGGACTGCGACAACATGGCGATCGCCTATTCTGACGCAAGATGCGGACCCCGCCCCCGATACCGTCCCAGGATGCCTCCGGCGCTTCCGCCGCCGCGGTCCTCACGGCGAGCGACGGGTGCGCCGCGGGAGTCACGCCCGACCGGTCCGGGACCATCGCCCGGCGGGCCCTCGAGGCGCTGGGTTTCCGGGTCGTGGCCTCCGCCGTCGTCCCGGACGAACTCGAGGCGATCCGCGAGCCGGTCCGGCGGTGGGCCGAGGAAGGCGTCCGGCTCGTCGTCACGACCGGCGGGACCGGGCTCGGCCCGCGCGACCGGACGCCGGAGGCGCTCGCTCCGCTGCTGGACCGCGTTCTGCCGGGCTACGGCGAGCTGCTCCGCGCCGAGGGGTTGCGGGAGACGCCGATGGCGGTGCTGTCGCGAAGCCTCGCGGGCGCCATTGGCGCCACCCTCGTCGTCGCGCTGCCCGGGAGCCCCCGGGCGGTGGAGAGCGGGCTTCGGACGCTGGCGCCGACGCTCGCCCACGCGCTGGATCTGCTCGCCGGAAAGACGCGCCACGGGCCTCGGCCTCCGGGCCGCGGCCCGGAGAGTCCCGCCCAGGGTCACTGATAGAATTCGGCCCTTGCATCGCCGTTCGACGCTTCGGCGCGGCGATGTCGTGTCCCGATGACTCCCGAGGATCTGAGCCGTCACAAGCAGGCGCTGCTCGACAAGAAGGCCGACGTCGAGCGGCTGGCCCAGACGCGCGCGTTCTCCCGGACGCCTCCGCACGGCGATGACGGCGATCGCTCGATGGCCGCCAACGACGATGAGATCGTGATCCAGCTTCAGCAGAACGACGCGAAGCTGCTTCGCGCCATCGACAAGGCGCTGGCCCGGGTCGAGTCGGGCGAGTTCGGCATCTGCTCCGAGTGCGACGAGGAGATCCCCCAGCCCAGGCTCGACGCCGTTCCGTGGACCCGGGTGTGCGTGCCCTGCAAGGAACGCGAGTCGGGCTAACGTCCGGCGGTCAGCCGTCGGGCGGCTAGCAGCTGTGGACCTCGGGATCCGCGATCGGGTCGCTGTCGTCGCCGCCGCGAGCCAGGGGCTCGGCCGGGCCGTCGCCGACGCGCTGGCCGCCGAAGGAGTCCGTCTCGCGATCGGCGCCCGCGGCCGGGATGCGCTCGAGGCCGCCGCCGCGGAAATCCGGAAAGCGCGCGGCGTCGAGGTCCTGGCGGTCCCGCTGGATGTGGGAGACCCCGAAGCCGCCGCGAGGTTCGTCCGGGCCGCCGAGTCCCGCTTCGGGCAGGTGGACATCCTGGTCACGAACGCCGGCGGTCCGCCGCCGACCCGTCTTCGGGACACCACGCCGCAGGAGTGGGAAGACGCGCTCGGGCAGAACCTCCTGTCCTGCGTCCATCTGGTTCGGGCGGCGCTGCCGGGGATGATCTCCCGGCGATGGGGGCGGATCCTGGCCATCGCCTCGGTGTCGGTGAAGCAGCCGGTGCCGGACATCATCCTGTCGAACACCGCCCGCGCCGGAATCGCCGGCTTCATGAAGTCCCTCGCCAACGAGGCGGCGCCATACGGGGTCCTGGCGAACGTGCTCTGCCCCGGATTCACCCGCACCGCGCGCCTGGTGGAGCTCGCGGAACACCTCGCCGCGAAGGACGGCGTGGCCACCGACGAGATCTACGCCCGGTGGTCGCGGGACATTCCGGCCGGCCGGGTCGGCGAGCCCGAGGAATTCGCGGCGGCGGCCGCGTTTCTCGCGTCCGAGCGGGCGAGCTACATCACCGGGACGGTGCTCGCCGTCGACGGAGGCCACATCCGCAGCGTGACCTGAGTTTCTCCGGCGGAGGGCGCGCGCGGAGTCGCGGGCCCGTCCTCCCGGTGGGTTTCGGCGGCGGGAGACCCCGCGGCGGTTGATACGCTCGAATCGGAATGGCGCGGAGCGCGAGAGTCGATTCCCGTCTGCTCTAGACTCCGCCGCCCCACCGATGCCCGCCGCCTCCTCCGCCCCCGCGCTGATCGTCGTCGAATCGAACGCCAAGGCGAAGACCATCGCCCGGTTCCTGGGGCGCGACTACCGGGTGCTCGCCTCCGGCGGCCATGTCCGCGACCTGCCGCGCCGCGGACTCTCGGTGGACATCGAGAACGGTTTTCGTCCGCGTTTCGAGGTCGTCCCGGACCGGGCGAAGATCCTCGACGCGCTGAAGCGCGAGGCGAAGAAAGCCTCCCGCATCTTCCTCGCCACCGATCCGGACCGGGAGGGCGAGGCGATCAGTCACGACCTCGCCGATGAGTTCCGCGCCGCGCTCGGAAGGCGACGGGCGTCGGTGCCGATCGAGCGGATCGCCTTCCACGAGATCACCCCGCCAGCCGTCCGGAGAGCGATCAGCGAGGCGGGCGAGATCGACGCCAACAAGGTTCAGGCGCAGCAGACGCGCCGCGTGCTGGACCGGATCGTGGGCTACCGGATCTCGCCGCTGCTATCGCGGAAGGTCGGACCGAGGCTCTCGGCGGGCCGCGTCCAGTCGGTCGCGCTCCGGCTCATCTGCGAGCGGGAGCGGGAGATCCGGCGCTTCCGCATGGAGGAGTACTGGACCCTCGAGGCGCATCTCCGGACGGCGTCGGGGGACCCGCTGCTCGCGATACCCGAGGTTCCGAAGAGCCTGCCAAAGGAGCCGGCCGCCCGCGAGGAGGGCGTCGCCCGCGAAATCCAGCGCCATCTCGAGAGCTGCCGGTTCCGGGTCGACGAGATCGAGCAAAAGGAGCGCCGGGACAAGGCTCCGCCGCCCTTCATCACCTCGACGATGCAGCGGCAGGCCGCTTCGGCCTTCCGCTTCCCCGCCGCGCGCACGATGCGCACCGCGCAGGCGCTCTACGAGGGAGTGGACCTGGGGTCCGGCGAAAGGGCTGGCCTGATCACCTATCTCCGGACCGACTCGACGCGCATCTCGCAGCAGGCCCTGACCGAGGTGCGGGAGTGGATCGGCAACCGGTACGGGGCGGACGCGGTTCCGGCGCAGCCTCACCATTTCCGCAAGCAGAAGGGGGCCCAGGACGCTCACGAGGCCATCCGCCCGACTTCGGTTCAGCGAACCCCGGAGCAACTCGCGCCGTACCTGAACGACGACCAGCGCCGGCTCTACACCATGATCTGGGAACGGTTCGTGGCCTCCCAGATGAAGCCGGCCGTCTGGCTCGACACGCGAGTAACGATCCGCGCCGAGCGGGTGGATGGGAACCCGGCGCCCGGGATCGAGGGCTTCGGAACGGCCCCGGAGCGGCTGTTCGCCACCGGGTCGGTGCTCGCGGCGCCCGGCTACCGGGTGCTCTACCGCGAGACCGCCGAGGATGAGGGATCCGCCGACGCGCGGGAGGGCCGGGCGAGGCTCCCGGCGCTCGCGGCGGGGCAGGAACTGAGCTCGGACCGGATCCTGCCGATCTGCCACTTCACCCAGCCGCCGAAGCGATTCAGCGAGGCGGGGCTGATCCGCAAACTGGAGCAGAACGGCATCGGAAGACCCAGCACCTACGTGCCGATCCTGCGCAAGATCAAGGATCGCGAGTACGTGCGAACCAGGGCCCGGGTGTTCATCCCCACCGAAGTGGGAATGCTCGTCTCCGATCTGCTCTCCGGGTGTTTCGACGACCTCTTCAACGAGCGCTACACCGCGGCGATGGAGGAGAACCTCGACCGGATCGAGCAGGGCGACGCCGACTTCGAGGGCACGCTGACCTCGTTCTACCGCGATTTCGTGGCGGACCTCGACCGGGCGGTCGTGCAGATGCCCCGGGTGAAGGGTCTTCCCACCGCCGAGGCGTGCGATCAGTGTGGTCGCAGCCTCGTCCTGCGCTGGAGCGGCGGCGAGAAGTTCCTCGGTTGCGAGGGGTTCCCCGAGTGCCGCGGAAGCCGGAGCCTTGGGGAAGGCCTCGACGAGGCGGCGGATGACGCTCCGGTGTGCCCGGAGTGCGGCGCGCCGATGGCGGCGAGGCGCGGACGCTTCGGGGCGTTCCTCGGATGCAGCCGCTACCCGGAGTGCCAGACCATCCTGAAGCTCCGCGATGGACGGCTGGTGCCGCGCAAGCCGCCCGAGCCGGTCGACGGCCAGTGCCCCGAGTGCGGGAAGGGGCTCGTCCGCCGCCAGGGGCGGCGCGGACCGTTCGTGGGCTGCAGCGGCTTTCCCGCCTGTCGCTACATCCAGCCGCGACCCGGCGGACGGAAGAAGAAGGCCTCGCGGAAGCGGACGACGCGTTCGGCCGCCACCGCCTCGCGCGGCGGCCGCCGACCAGGAGCGCCGGCGCCTTGACGCCGGGGGCCGGATCCCGTCCGGCCCCCCGGCGGTCCGCCTCGCTCGCCGCCCTGACCGAGGCGTTCCTCGGCGATCTCGAGGAGCGCCGCGGCGCGTCGGAGCAGACCGTCCGCGCGTACGCCGCCGACCTGGCCCAGTTCCTCGCCTTTCTGGAAGAGCCGTCAGAAGGCGATCGGGGCGCGGACAAGGGACAGCCTTCGCCCGGGGACGTGGACGTCCACCGGCTGCGCGGGTGGCTGGCGTCGCTTCACGGGCGCGGGCTCTCCCGGACCACGGTGGCGCGCAAGCTGGCTGCGCTCCGGTCCTTCTACCGGTTCCTGGCCCGGTCCGGCGCCGCCGACTCCGACCCAGCCCGCGGGCTCCGGGCGCCCCGGTTGCCGGCGCGGCTCCCGGCCAGGGTCGAAATGGAGGAGGTCGAGGCCCTGCTCCACGCCCCGGACCCCGGCGAGCCGCTCGGCGCCCGCAATCTGGCGATGCTGGAGCTTCTCTACGGGACCGGAGTGCGGGTCTCGGAACTCGTGGGACTCGACCTGCCCGACGTGAACCGCCGGGGACGGATCCTGCGCGTCCTTGGCAAGGGCGGGAAGGAACGCGTCGTTCCGTTCGGCGAGGTGGCGGATGACGCCCTCGGGCTGTACCTGGCCGCACGAGGCGAGCTGGTCTCGCGCGAGGGCGACGCGCTGGCGCTGTTCCTGAACCACCGGGGCGGGCGGCTCTCCGACCGGGCTGTCCGCAATGTCGTCCGGCGCTATCTCGGAGAGGCCGGGCTTCAGCGGCTCGCAGGGGTCGTCACCCCCCACACCCTGCGCCACGCCTTCGCGACCCACCTGCTCGACCGGGGCGCGGACCTGCGCGCGATCCAGGAGCTGCTCGGGCACGCCGATCTCGCCACGACCCAGAAGTACACCCACATCTCGACGACCCGGCTCATGGAGGTCTACTCCCGCTCCCACCCGCGCGACTGAGCGTCCGGAGGAGCGCAGTCAGTACTTCGGGATGGTGGCGCGGCCAGCGGGAGCGGCGAAGAGCCGGCGGTAGCGAGCGATCTCGCCCGGCGATCCGGTGCTCTTGCCCGGGTTGTCGCTGAGCTTCACCAGCGGACGGCCGTTCGCGGCCACCGGCTTGACCACCAGCGAGAGGGTTGGCGCTCCGCAGTCGTTGGTGAGGTTCGTGCCCCAGCCGAAGGCGACCGAGGCGTGGTCCGCGAACCGCGCGTGCAGGTCGAGGATCGTTCCCGGCTCGAGGCCGTCGCTGAACACCAGCGCCTTCTCCCGGGGGTCCACGCCGTTGTCGCGGAACCAGCCGATCACCGCCTCGCCGAACTCCTCCGGGTCCCCGGAGTCGTGGCGGACGCCGAGGAATCTCCGCGCCCGGTCTCCGGCGGCGTCGGCGAAGTAGCTCGGAGTTCCCCAGGTGTCCGTCAGGAACACCGAGAACGGCGCTCCGTACTCGTCCCACCAGGCGTCCAGCATGCGTCGCTGGGAACCCCGGACCGCTTCGTCATCCGGGCCTCCGAGCACGGCGCCGACCATGAAGATCTCGTGGGCGATCGTGCCGACGGGACGGAGGCCGTTCTCGCGCGCCGAGAGGACGCAGGACGTGCCCGTGAACTGCTCCGGCAGCTCACCGGCGAGGCGGCCCTCCAGCTCGAGCTGCCAGTCGCGGGAGAAACGCCGGCGGGTTCCGAACGAGGCGAAGCGCAGGGTGGGCCGCTCGCGGAGCTGATGGATCTTCGCCGCCAGTCGGTCCCGGCCGAGCTCCAGGGCCTCGTCGAGCGCCCCGGCCCCCCCGGCGGCGATCGTGGCGCGGGAGATCATCTCGCTCAGGGTGGAGAGGATCAGCGTCTCCCACAGGATGACCGCCGGCCAGCACCCCTCGGTCTCCACCTCGAGTTCCGCGCCCCGGGCCTCCACCCGGAACTCCGGGAGCCGGAGGCCGGCGAGGAAGCCGAGGAAGTCCCCCTCGAACATGCCGCGGGGCTCGAGGTTCCGGAGAAAGTCGAGTTCCGCGGGTCGGAACGAGAGGTCGCGCACCGCTTCCAGAGCCTCGCGAAGGGCCTCCGGGGGCGCCAGCGCGCCGAGGTCGGCGCCCGGGGTCCGGCAGATCAGCCGGTACCGGACGCTGACCTCGGAGTGCCGACGGAAGACGAACTGCCCCATCGTGAACTTGTAGAAGTCCACATCGAGGAGCGAGGAGACCGGAGGGGCCTCCGGTCGCGACTTCAGTCCGGGAATCCGGGCCACTCCCCGGGGGGCGTTCCGGTCTGAACGATCCGCATCCCGGAGCGCTCGAAGTCCCGGAACGCCTCGTCGGCGGCGTCGGTGAAGTCCGAGCCGGGCGCGACCACCGGAGAGGTCGCGTCCTCGAGCAGGTACACCCGGCCGGCGAGGCCGCCGGATCCGTCGGGGTCCCGGCGGGCGATCTCGTCGCGCAGATCGGCGACCGTCCAGGCCACGCAGTGGCTCTTCGCCTGCCCGGCGACGATCAGCGCGTCGAAGTCGAGGAGGCGGTCGAGCAGCTTCCGGTTCGGTTCGGCGATGGGCGCTCCGTCGGGGCCCTCGAGCACTTCGGGCCGCAGCACCGAGTAGTTCTCGGTGAGCGGGTTCAGGCCCTTCGTTTCGAAGACTGGCTGTGCGGACCGGGCGATCGTGTGGAAGAACACCGCTTCCTCGATCGCCGGGACGACGGCGTGTCCGGCGCCGCCGAGCATGGCGTGGTAGGGCCAGATGACGAGCACGTACTTGCCCTGGGCCTCGAGGCGGCGGCAGTAGTGCAGCGCGTGCCGGGCCAGTTCGGCCTCGTCGAGCCCGGCGGCCGCCGCCGCCTCGGGATTCACCCGGAAGCGTCCCGATTCGAGGTCTTCCGCGGTGATCGGGGTGTACGGCGCGGGGTTCGCGCCCCCGGCGTCCAGAAAGAAATGCGGGTGGAATACCTGGATCGCCGTGTGGGTGTCGAGGGTGAGAACGATTTCGGTGATCCGGCCGAGCTCGCGGTAGAGGAACTGGCAAAGTCGCCACGAGTCCCTGACCGCTCCGAGGCCCGACCGTCCGCCCACGAACAGTTCGCCTCCGGGGAGACAGAAGGTGTTCTGGCAATCCACCAGCAGGAGCCCGATGCGGGCGGCGTCGGTGGCCGCCGGGGTGATCCCGTGCGTTCGGGCCCACCCGCGGGCCGCTTCCGCCCGTTCCTGGTAGGGGACGCGGTAGAGCCGCCCGACCCGCTCGCCGTCGAAGAAGTCCGGGATCGGAAGCGGTTTCGCCATGCGCTGGATGAGGCCCGCCGCTCCCCGGGGAGGGGCTGGAGGCCGCCACGCAAACCCCCCGGAGACGCAGTGACGGGACTAGGCTAACAGGCTGTTGGACTCGATGCTGGACCCGGATCTGATTCGTCGGGACCCCGAGGGGACCGCGAAACGCCTGCGCGACCGCGGCCACGACGGCGACCTGTCGGCGGTTCTGGATCTGTTCGAGACCCGGCGCGCGCTGCAGGCGGAGATCAGCGGGCTGCGTCAGGACCTCAAGGCGCGGAACCGGGAAGTGGGCGCTCTGTATCGCGCCGGGCGGCGGGAGGAGGGCGACCGGCTTCGGGCCGAACTGGGGCGGGCGCCGGACGAGGTCTCCGCCCGGGAAGCGCGGATGCGGGACGCCGAGACCGAACTGGATCGGCGCCTCCTCGAATTCCCCAACCTGGCGCACGCCACGGTTCCGGTGGGCCCGGACGAGGGGTCGAACCTCGAGATCCGCCGCGTCGGGAAGCCGGGCGAGTTCCGGTTCGAACCGAAGCCGCATCACGAGCTCGCCGCCGGGCTCGGCATGCTGGATCTCGAGCGCGCCGCGAAGCTGAGCGGCGCGCGTTTCGCCGTCCTCCCCGGTCCGGGAGCGCGGCTGGAGCGGGCGCTCGCCGCCTTCATGCTCGACGTCCAGACGAAGGAACACGGATACGACGAAGTGTGGCTGCCGCTTCTGGTCTCCGGGACGGCGCTCACCGGGACCGGCCAGTTGCCGAAGTTCGAGGACGACCTCTTCCGGGTCGAGGGCCGCGATCTCTACCTGATTCCCACCGCCGAGGTCCCGCTCACGAATCTCCATGCGGGCGAGACGCTCGCCGGCGACGAGCTGCCGAAGCGGTACGTCGCGCTGACACCGTGTTTCCGGGCCGAGGCCGGCGCCTACGGCAAGGACACGCAGGGCCTCATCCGGCAGCACCAGTTCGACAAGGTGGAGCTGGTCAAGGTGACCGACGCCGACAGTTCCTTCGACGAACTCGAGAGCCTCACCCGCGACGCCGAGCGGATCCTCCAGCTTCTGGAGCTTCCCTATCGCGTGGTGCTGCTGTCCTCGGGAGACATGGGGCAGGCGGCGACGAAGACCTACGACATCGAGGTCTGGCTGCCCTCGCAGAACGCCTACCGGGAGATCAGCTCCTGCAGCAACTGCGGGGACTACCAGGCGCGGCGCGCGCGGATCCGCTACCGGGAGGCGTCCGGACGCAAGGCCAGGTTCGCCCACACCCTGAACGGGTCGGGTCTCGCCGTGGGCCGGACGTGGCTCGCGATCCTCGAGAACTTCCAGCAGGCCGACGGCTCCGTCACGGTTCCCGAGGTCCTGCGGCCCTATCTCGACGGGCTCGAGGCGTTCCGCCCGCCCGAGAGCGGCGCGGTCTGATCGACTGGCGCGCAACGGTGTAGCGCGCCGCCGGGGCGTTCACTTCTCCAGCGAAGTGAAACCCTTCCAGCCGGGGAGCGCCGCGGCCTGCCGGACCCAGTCGGCGAGCTGCTCCTCGTCGAACTCGCCCTCGTGGATGTTGAACCAGCGCGCGTCCGGATCCTTGCCGACCCCCGGCGGAAGCGGCCGCAGCGACTTGCCTTCGAAAAACGTCACCTTGATGTAGCGGGCGAAGACGTGGGTGTTCAGGAACCACCCCTGTCCCTCGACGCCGTAGAAGGGCGAGTTCCAGCGCACGGCCTTGCGGACTCCCGGGACGGTGCGCTCGATGAGTTCGTCCAGGCGCCGGCCGATCCCGCTCTTCCAGCCCGGCATCGCGGCGATATAGGCCTGCACCGGGGCGTCGCCGTCCGCCTTGGCGATCTGGGGGTTGCCCCCCGAGAGCAGCACCGGTCCCCCTTCGGCCGTGGGAGCGGGCGGCCTCGACGTTCGCCTGGGCATGGTTCCCTCCGTTGCGGGTCAGAGTCTCGCATAGCGAGGGTCATCCGGTCGCCGAGGTTCTCTACGATCGGGACGCGGGTCGACTGACTCGAACCTGACGGGCGCGACGAGCCCGTCCGCGGCCCTTCGAGGCCGGTCCGGACTGGCGCCGACTCACGCCAGCCGGTGACCGAGGGCTACCGCGTGGCGGAGGGAGGGGGATTCGAACCCCCGGACCCTGGCGGGTCAGTGGTTTTCAAGACCACCGCCTTCGTCCGCTCGGCCATCCCTCCGATATCGGACCGGCTGCGGGGGCCGGGACTCGTGGACTCGATCTAGGGCTTCGGGAGCGCGGCGAGCATCTGTTCGGCGGTCGCCGCGGCGACGCTGCCGGGCTCGACCTCGATCGCCATGTTGAGGTGCTCGGCGGCGGTCTCCAGGTTCCCCTGGTTCAGGTACACCATCGCGATCTGGAGGTGCGGCTCCGCCCAGTCGAGCTTCCGCTCGGCGGCCACCTCGTAGTACTCGATCGCCTTGTCCATCTCGCCGTTCTGGAAATAGATCTGTCCGACGTTGAACGGGATCACTTCGTCATCCGTCGAGTTGACGGCCTGCTCGAAGTATCCGACGGCCTCGTCGAGGTCGCCGGCCCCGACCGCGATGTTCGCCATCGAGACGAGGGCCCCGGCGTGCGCGGGCTCCTGGTCGAGGACGATCTGGTAGGCCGCCTTGGCCTCGTCCATCCGGTTCAGCTCGCGCAGGACCGCGCCGCGGTTCAGATTGATCTGGTAGACCGTGGGATCGGCGGCCAGGATTTCGTCGTACTTGACGAGCGCCTCGTCAAACCGGCCGGCGGTGTGGAGCTCCTGCGCCTCGGCGAGCAGACCTCCGCCGGTTCCCGCCGACCGCCCCATCTGGGCCCGCTCCAGGACCAGATCCATGTCCGGGTTCTGCCCGGCCTGACGCATTGGCGCCTGGTAGTTGTAGGGCATGAACCCGGGCGCGGACGCGGAGAAATCGTAGGTGCGGCTCCGGAACCCGAGGATCGCCCAGCGACCCCGGTCGTCCGTCGTCGCCTCCAGCACGCGGGCCGAATCGCCGGCGCTCGCGGTGACCGTGGCGCCCTCGATCGGGTTGCCGTCCTGGTCCTTCACGGTCCCCGAGACGCGACCGGTGCCCATCTGGGCCAGGGCGGTTGTCGCGAGCAGGGTCAGCGCCAGGCCAGCGCCGAACGAGGCTCCGGCGACGCGCCGGATCCGGGTTTCCTGGTTCATGGTCATCGGGTCTCCTCCCGCTCGCTCACGGTCGCTCATGAGGCCGACCGAAGGCTCGGCATCCGGCCAGCGCGCCCCGGCTGGCTGGGAAGCAGGGACTCGAACCCCGATTCCACGGTCCAGAGCCGTGTGTCCTGCCATTGGACGACTTCCCATAGCTGCCCGGACCCTGAAGGATAGCAGCAGGCGCCGCCGCCCCCCGCCGAGCGAGGTACCATCCGGCGGCGCGCGGAGCTTGCCCGAATCGTGCCTGGAGAGGTGCTGGAGTGGCTGAACAGGGCTGCCTGCTAAGCAGTTGCGCGGGGAACCGCGCCGAGGGTTCGAATCCCTCCCTCTCCGCCGGGCCTCCGAGGTCCGGACTCCGGTCCCGGGCCGCCGCGCTCCTCGCCTTCGCCTGGCTCGGGGCCGGAGCGCCGGCTCTCGCCCAGCCGGGCGGCGGCGTTGATGGAGTCGTGGTGGACGCCACCGGCGGCGTGCTGCCCGGCGCCCGGATCACCCTCGTTCTCGTCGACCGCGGGCTCGAGCGCCGGCAGACCGCCGGGCCCCTGGGCCGGTTCGGTTTCGCCGGTCTGCCGCCGGGTCTCTACCGGATCACCGCCGACCATCCCGGATTCCAGAGCGGTCCTCCGGCCGATCTGGTGGTCGACGCCGGATCCGTCGTGGAGGTGGAGCTGCGGCTCGCCGTCGCCGGGATCGTCGAGAGCGTGTCGGCGATGTCCCGACGACCGCTGGAGCTGCGGGGCGCCGGGGTGCGGGAGACGGTCGACCGCCCGGTTCTCGAGGACCTCCCGAACTCCCGGGACATCTGGACGGTCCTGGAGCAGACGCCGGGGATCCTGATGGACAAGGTGAACGTCGGGGGCGCCGAGAGCGGCCAGCAGTCGCTGTTCTCCGCCGCCGGCTCGGCGTGGACCCAGAACCGCTACGTCCTGAACGGAGTCAACGTGACGGACCCGGGAGCGATGGGCGCCGCCATCGCCTACTTCACCTTCGACAGCTTCGAGGAGGTGGAGGTCTCGACCGCCGGACACCGCGCCGAGATCGCGACCCCCGGCGTCTTCCTGAACATCGTGACCCGGAAGGGCGGGAACGACTTCGCCGGGAGCGGGGCCTTCTTCTGGGAGCACGAGCGGTTCCAGTCGGAGAACCTCGATGACGCGCTCCGCGCCCGCGGCGTGGGGCAGGCGAACCGGCTCAAGGCGCTCTACGACGGCTCGCTCGACCTCGGCGGGCCGCTGCGGCGGGACCGCGCGTGGTTCTACCTGAGCGCCTCGCGGTTCCGGGTGGAGCCCTACCTGCCCGGGTTCTTTCTCGAATCGGGCGCTCCGGGAGTCGACCTGACCCAGCTCGACAACCTGCTGGCGCGCGCCTCGGTCGAGGTCGCCGAGGGTCACGAGGTGGGGTTTTTCTTCTACCGGAACCGGAAGTTCCGGCCCTACCGGGGGGCCAGTCTCTTTCGTCCCCGACCCGAGACGACGTTCCATCAGGACTCCACGACGACCCTGGCCCAGCTCAACTGGTCCGCGGTCCTGGATGAATCGCTGCTCCTCCAGGCCCGGCTCAGCCTGGTGGACCTCTATTTCCCCTACGGGGCCCAGCCGGACCGGGCCCCGCAGGTCTCCCGCTGGGAACTCAACCGGGGCGTCTGGTACGGAGGATCGGGGACGAACACCGTCTACGAGCGGGATCGGCTCGAGGCGAACGCCACCGCCACCTGGTTCCGGGACGGCCTCTTCGGCGCCACCCACGAATTCAGGGCGGGCTTCGAGGCGAGCCACAACCCGACGCGGACCACGCATGACCTCTTCGGGGGGATCCTCTACATCCACGACCGGCTGGAGCCGATCGAGGTCCGGATCTCCAACGAGCCGGTCGCCGTCCGCAACTTCACCCGGAACCTGGGCGTCTACGTCCAGGACAGCCTGGTTCGGGGACGCCTCGCGCTCGATGTCGGGCTCCGCGCCGACTGGTGGAACGCCGGCTACCCCGACCAGACGAACCGGCCCGGACCGTGGAGCGAGGTCTTCGCCGGGTTCGGGCGGCCGGGCGAAGTCCCCGCCCGGAATGATGTGGTGCGCTGGTTCGGGCTCGCGCCGAGGCTGGGCGCGAGTTACGACCTGACCGGGGACGGACGCACGCTGATCCGGGTCAGCGCCGGGCGCTACCTGCACCAGGTGGGCGTCAGCGTCCCCCAGTTCGCGAACCCGAATGCGCTGGCGCGGGCGATCTTCCGGTTCGAGGACCAAAACGGCGACCAGCTCGTGGATCCCGGCGAAGTCGACTTCTCCCGGCCGCTGAGCGTGTTCCTGCCGCGGGAGAACGAGGTGGACCCGGACCTGAAGCAGCCGGTCACCGACGAGGTCACCCTGGGGCTCCACCGGGAGCTCCCCTGGGGAATCGCCGTCGGCCTCACCGGGATCCTGCGGCGGGAGCGCCATCTGATCGAGGACATCGACGTCGGCGTCCCGGATTCGGCCTGGACCCCGGTTCCGCACCTGGATCCGGGCCGGGACTTCGTGCGCGGGTCGGAGGACGATGCGCCGTGGACGCTTTGGGTCCAGGATCCGGCGACGCTGGGCCAGAGCCGGTTCCTGCTCACGAACCCCGGGATCGGGTCGAGCTACCGGGGGGTGATCGCGGAGGCGAGAAAGCGCTACGCGAGCGGCTGGCAGCTCCTCGCCTCGGTCACCTGGAGCCGGTCCATCGGCTGGCTGTCGGGTCCCGGCGAGGAGACCACGGTCGGGACCGGGTTCGCCGACATCCTGTTCAACAACCCGAACCACCGGGAGTTCCACGAGGGCCGGACCTTCTGGGACCGACCCTTCCTCGCCCGGGTCTCGGGGAGCGCGCGCCTTCCCTGGGGGCTGTCGGCGGCGGCCTCGTTCCGGGCGCATTCCGGCTGGCCGAACTACCGGACGGTCATCTTCACCGAAACGCTCGAGGGAGACCCGTTGCCGCAGGGCGCCACCGAGGTCGTCGTCGAGCCGCCGGGCGCGGCCCGCTCTCCGGCCGTTCCGCTGCTGGACCTGCGCCTCGATCACCGGCTGAGCCTGCCGGGAGCCGTCGAGCTCTCGACCTACCTCGACGTCTTCAACGCCCTGAACCTGAACAGCGTCATCGGGGAGGGCTCGCGCGACGACGGGTTCGGGGCGGTTGTCGGCATCCTGCCCCCCCGGGTGGCGCGTCTCGGGGTCCGCGTCCGCTTCTGAGCGTCGCCCGGGTGGGACCGGGCGCTCCGAATCTACCGGGGGGAGGAGGTGATTTCGTCGAGGCGGGCGCGGACCGGAGGCTGGTTCGGCTCGAGGTCGAGCGAGCGCTGGAGGGTGGCGCGCGCGTCCTCCATCCGGCCGGTGCGGGCGTAGGCGTCCCCGAGGACGTTCAGAAGCGGCGGGCCGGGGGTCCGGAGCGTGATCGCGTGCTCGAGATGGGTGATCGAGTCCTCGAGGCGGCCCTCGAAGAAGCGCACGAACCCGAGGCCGCTGACGACCTCGAAGGTGTCCGCGAACCCTTCGGCCATCGGATCGAGCAGCGCGGCGGCCTCGGCGATCCGTCCGGTGTTCAGGTAACCGTGGGCGAGCTTCCAGCGGGCATCGGGGATCTGCGGGTTGCCGACCGCGACGGCCGCCTCGTACTCGGAAAGCGCCTCCTCGAAGCGCTGGAGCGCGAGGTACTGGTCGCCGCGGACGAGCGAGAGCAGTCCGGGCGTCCCGGCGTTGAAGCCGCGGCGGAGCATGAAGCCGGCGCGCGGAACGCCCGCCCGCGGCGAGACCGAGAGGCGTCGCTCCCGCTGGTCCAGCAGGGCGCCGTCGTCCGCCTCGAGCTGGCCGCGCAGCCAGTAGCTTCCGCCGATCCCGAGGTCGAGCGGGATCCTGGCCAGCACCGCGCCGCCCTCGACCACCGGCTGCTCGACAGTGGCGAGCACCTCGGATCCGGGCTGTCCGGCCTCGTCGCTCAGGATCTCGAACCGCACCCGGTGTCCGCTCCCGGCGTTCGTCGCGTGGGCGAACGCGTAGAGCGTGTTCCCGAGCGCGAACAGGCCGTCGGCGGCCGGCTGGATGCGGACGCTTCCCACCTGAAACGTCCGGATCGCGTCCGCCGAGGCGGCCTCCGCCAGCTCCGTGCCGTCGAAGGCCGGCACCACATCGGCGAGCCTGGGCGCCCCGTCAGCGTCTTCCAGCCACGTCGTGTCGATCGTCGTCTCGAGGACGGTGAACTGCTGCGCCGCCCGGTTCCGCACGATGACGCTGAACTCGTAGCGCCCCGGCAGCAGCGGGACGGAGTCCTGGTAGGCGAACGGCGAACTCCGCACCTGATCCACCTGGGTCCGGGAGAGCTCGATGAAGGCGGGGCGGTCCACCGCCAGCACCGTCACGTCGTCCTCGTTCACGGCTTCCGCGGAAACGTCCAGCGTCGTGTAGAACCGGGTCTGGTCCTCGTCGGTTTCGAGCGTGAAGTTCTGCGGGTCGATCTCCACGCTGTAGTGGACGAAGGGGGTCCCGTCGGGGCCTCCGGTGATCGCGAAGATGCCCCGGCTGGGGACGAAGTTGAACGAGTAATCGGCGCTGACCCGGTCCCGGTAGCGAAGCCAGGCGTCCGCATAGTCTGTGCGGATGGCCCGGCGCGGCGAGTCCTCGATCCGCGCGATGACCAGGTCGCTGCCGAGCGATGCCCGCCCCGAGGTCCAGTCCCCGGGTTCCGAGGGGTCGAGCGAGAGCGAGGCGTTCGCCAGCTCGGCGTCGATCCGCTGCAGGGTCTCGTAGGCCTGGACGTTGCCCTCGGGTCCCGGGCCCTGGGTGTACTGGCCGCGGACCAGCGACTGGGGCCCGTCCACCACCGGGTGGTAGAGCCGGTACTCGCCGATGTCGTGGCGCTTGAAGAAGACCAGATAGAAGAACGAGGGCAGCCCCTTCCGCACGTCACCCTGGTAGAACCAGATTTCGCTGGAGACTACCTCGTTGTAGCCGTCGAAGGAGTGGCGCTCGCGCGGCTCCCCGAGCAGGATGTAGTAGCGGCCGCGGTCCGTTCGCCAGCCTTCCCGGAAAGTGTCCCGGCCGAGGTACTCGTTGGCGTACTCGATGCGGCGGTAGTGCTCGTCCCGGAATTCGTTCTCCGGCGTCGCCGGGTAGGGGTCCCGCTTCTCCCAGAAGACCTCGATGAAGCGGTCCCGCTCCTCGACCGTGTCGAGGGTGAGGAAGACGTCCTCCTCGCGGTCCGTGATGATGTAGTTGACCTCTTCCTCGAGCCAGGTGCGGTGGTCCTCCCGCAGCCGTTCGAGGCGCTCCCGGCGGCTCAGTTCTTCCTGGGCGAGCGCGGTCCCGGCCAGCGACGCCATGGCGGCGGCGAGCGCGACAGCGGCGACGCGCCTCATCGCAGCGTCACCTCGGTCTCGGCGAGGACGGCGGGAGGGTTCTTCCGGCCGAAACGGATTCCGTGGCGTTTCAGCATCTCGTTCAGCGTGGTCGGCTTCAGACCGAGGACCTCGGCGGCCCGCTTCTGGACTCCGTCCACGCGGTCGAGCGTATCGAGAAGCAGTTGCCGTTCCACCTCGGAAATGTACTCGCGGAAGGGGACTCCCGCCCGGGGCGAGGGGATCGCGGGCATTCCGGAGGGCGTCGCCCGCTGCCGCACCGCCTCCGGAAGGAAATCCGCCTCGATCGGCGAACCGGGGGCGAGCACGACGGCGCGCTCGACCGCGTTCTCCAGTTGCCGCACATTGCCCGGCCACGAGCAGTCCAGCAGCGTCCGCATCGCTTCCGCGGCGAAGGACATCAGCGGCTTCCGGTTCTCGCCGCAGTACTTGCGCAGGAAGTGGTGGGTCAGCGCCGGGATGTCCTCGCGCCGCTCCCGGAGCGGTGGAAGCGGAATGTTGATCACGTCCAGCCGGAAGTAGAGATCCTCGCGGAACCGGCCCTGTTCGGTGAGACGCTTCAGATCGGTGTTCGTGGCGGCGATGACCCGGACATCCACCTTGATCGTCTCGACCCCGCCGAGGTTCATGAATTCCTTTTCCTGGATGACCCGCAACAGCTTGGCCTGGGTCTCCATGTGGACCGTCCCGATCTCGTCGAAGAAGATGCTGCCTCCCTCGGCGACTTCGAACAGCCCCTTCTTCGGGGCCACCGCCCCGGTGAAGGCGCCCTTCAGGTGTCCGAACAGGTTCGATTCGAGCAGCTCGGGGGGAAGGCTTCCCGAATGGACGGTCACGAACGGCCGTTTCCGCCGGGGGCTCCGGCGATGGATGGCCTTCGCCACCAGTTCCTTGCCGGTGCCGCTCTCGCCGGTGATCAGCACGTTGGCGCGCGACTGCGCCACCTGGTCGATCAGCGCGAAGACCTCGAGCATGCGCGGCGATTTGCCCACGATCTCGTCGAAGCGCTCCCGGCGAACGAGCTGATCGCGGAGCGACCGGTTCTCCTGGGTGAGCTGGCGCTGGCGGATGCCGTTGGCGATCAGGTTCAGGACCTCGTCGTTCTTGAACGGCTTCGTCACGTAGTCGAAGGCCCCGCACTTGATCGCCGCCACCGCCGTCTCCACCGAGGCGAACGCGGTCAGCATGACCACCGACAGTTCGGGATCGATCTGCCGGATCCGTTCGAGGACCTTCAGCCCGGAGATATCGGGCAGCATCACGTCGACCACCGCCAGGTCCACCGGTTCGCGGTCCACGATGCGAATGCCCTGCTCGCCGGTCTCGGCGAGGCGGACCGAGTACCCGGCCTGACGCAGGAGCGCTTCCAGAATCTCGCGCATGACCTGCTCGTCGTCCACGACGAGCACGGTTCCCCGGTTGCGGCTCACCGTCCGGCCTCCAGCGCGGAGTCCACGCCCTCCGGCGGGCCCGGACGCCCCGCATCGGCGCTCTCCGCGGCCGCCGCGACCGGGAATCGGAGAACGAACCGGGTGCCCCGGTTCCCCTCGCTCTCGACTTCGATGACGCCGCCGTGCTCCTGCACGATCCCGTAGCTGATGGACAGCCCGAGGCCGTTCCCCCCGGTCTTCTTCCGGGTGGAGAAGAACGGGTCGTAGATGCGGCGGATGTCCTCCGGCGCGATCCCCTCCCCGGTGTCGGTGACCTCCGCGATGACCTGGTCACCGGAGGACCGGGTCGCGATCGTGAGCTGGCCGCCGGTCGACATCGCGTCGAAGGCGTTCACCGCGAGGTTGACGAACACCTGCTGCAGCCGGTTGTCGTCGCCGAGGATTCCGGGGAGGCCAGGGTCCAGTTCCTTCCGGATCCGGATGTGGGAGGCGCGCGCCTGGTGATCGAGCAGCGAGAGGACGTCGCTCAGAACGCGGTTCAGGTCGATGCGGGTGAAGGCGGTGGGCTGGGTGCGGGCGAAGTTGAGCAGCCCGTTCACGATCTGGGAGGCCCGCTCGGTCTGCTTCTCGATCTTCCGCAGCAGCGGGGTTCTGGGGTCCTTGCCATCGGTCTGGTCCTGGAGCATCTGGGTGAAGCTCGAGATACCCGTGAGGGGAGTGTTCACCTCGTGGGCCACGCCGGCGGCGAGGACGCCCAGCGAGCTCATCTTCTCCCGGAGCTGCATCTCGTTCTCCATCCGGACCCGGTCGGTGATGTCCTCCAGAATCAGCAGCGCCCCGTGGTGTTCCCCCCCGCCAGAAACGAACGGCGCCGCCTTCACGTTCACCACCCGATCGGCGCCGTCGGCCGCCCGCAGGTTGAGCCGCGAGATTCCGCCGCCTTCTCCCCGGGAGAGCCAGCCGTCCCCCAGCCCGGCGTCGAGCGCCCGACGGAGCCGCTCGGGAAAGACCGCCTCGTAGCGCGCCTGGGCGACCTCGTGGCGGCTGCGGCCGTAGATCCGCTCCATGGACCGGTTCCACCGGACCACCCGCCCGTCCAGATTGAACACCACGACTCCGGCGCCGAGCGATTCGATCGTGTCATCGGACTGTTCCCGGAGCGCGACGACTTCTTCGTGCTTCGCCTGCAGGGAACTGTAGAGCCGGGCGTTCACCAGCGCGGTGGCGGCCTGCGCCGCCACCGTGCGAAGGAGATCCAGGTCCTCCGAGGAGAGGTCGTCTCCGTCGACCGTGGGGCCGAGCAGGAAAGCGCCGACGACTTCGCCGCGGGCGAAGCAGGGGACGGCGTCCATGACCCAGGCGCCGTCGCGCACCGGAGCGGGCATGAGCGCGGCGCGGGCGATCGCGCCGTCCGCCAGACGCCGGCGAACCGATGCGGCCGCCGCGAAGCGCTCCGCCACCCCGACCTCCCCTTCATCGAGGCCGTGGGAGGCCACGACGCGCAGCGCGCGCGATTCGGGAGCCTCCGGCGCCGCCAGCAGCGCCACCCGCTCGAGCCGGAACGTCTCGGCGATTTTCTCGACGAGGCGGGACGCCAGCGGGACGAGGTCCAGCCGGGAGTTCATCTCCGCCGCCAGCCCGGCCAGCGCCCGCCGGAAGTCGTAGTGCTCCCGGTAGAACATCCGGTCGATGAAGCGCTCGAACCGGCCGCGGAACGCTGGCGCCGCCAGGGCCGCGATGATCGCGGACAGCACCGCGATGGTCAGCGAGTGCTCGTCTCCTCCCAGCCAGGACGTCCCGAGGAGAAACGCCCCCAGGTAGATGGCCGCGATGCCCGCCGCGATCGAGGCGAGCAGGATCCCCCGCTTGAAGAGGATCTCGACATCCATCAGCCGGTACTTGACGATGGCGTAGGCGAACGAAAGCGGCACCAGGGCCATCGGAACCAGCGACAGCTCCATCTCCGGCGTCGTCGGGAGTCCGCTGAAATAGGGAGCGGCGTAGATCACCGCGAACGGGAGCATCCCCGCGCCGGTCCCCCAGACGATCCACTTGAGCTGTTTCGCCACCGTGACGCTCGTCGCGCTCCGGTAGGCGTCCACGAACGCGCCGAACGCCCCGAGCGAATAGACCGCCCACAGGATCGGCTCCACCCGGTCGAGGAAGACCTCGCTGCCGGTGATCACCCCCGGTCCGGGGCTGAAGGGCGAGAAATAGAGGAGCCGGGCGCCGAGGGAAAGCGCGAGCAGAAGGAACGACGGGACGTAGATCCGCTGGATGGCCTGTGGCCAGCGCGCGAGCAGTCGGCTCGGCGCCGGAAAGCTGAGGGAGAAGTGAAGGAAGACCGGCGGGAAGAAGAGGACCCCGATCCGGTCCAGCCAGAAGAAGATGTGGTCGAAGGCGTCCAGTTGGCCGGTGAAGGAGAACGAGAACGCGAGGAGCCAGAGGAGGCACAGACCGTAGAAGTGGGCGGCCGCCGACGCGCCCCGACGGAAGGCGTAGACGAACGCGCCGACGCAGCCGGCGAACACGCCCACCGCCGCGAGGAAGAAGTAGAGCGACGTGTTCCCGGCGGGCAGGGGCGCGACCGGCACGGTCATCCCGCGGCGTTCGCCCTCGCGCACCAGGACGTAGCGGAGCTGCTCCCCCTCGCCGGCCCCGTCGAGGGCGGCCCGCGCGTCTTCCGCGAACTCGATCTCGGTGACCGAGCCGCTCGACCGGTTCGTGATCGCCTGCAGGCTGTCGCCCACCCGGATGCCGGCCCGGTCCCCGGGGCCGCCTTCCTCGACCCGCTGCGCCACGACCCGCCCCAGCTCGTCGCTCCACAGCACGCCGTCGTCCATGACGCCGGTCGTCGCCTGGCGGAAGATGTTCGTCCCCGCCAGGGCGAGAAGCAGGGCGGTCGCCGCCACGGCGAGGGCGGAGCGGGTGGGGCCGCGAATCAGCATCCCGGGGAGGAAGTCAGCGGGCTCGAGGGAACGCGTAGTCCCCCAAAGAGCCGAACCGCGAGTCTATCCAACACAACGGATGCGCGACGGGCGCATCCAATCCCTTGGAGCCCCCGCTACGGAGCCGAAGGAGCGGCCGCGTCGCGCGGAGCCGCGCGTTCGCTCTAAAACCGAACTGCGAGGCCGCCGACGAGTCGGCGAGGCGCCCGGGCGACCGCCAGCTCATCGAGCAGTGAACGGCTCACGAAGTCGCGGAAGAACAGGTCCCGGACCGCGAGCGACAGCTCCCACTCGGTGCCGCTCCAGTCGGCGAAGGGGATCAGTTGCACCAGCTCCACATCGAAACGCGTCGTGTGCTGGTCCCCGTTCCGGCCGGCGACCGCAACCGGGTGAATGCCGGGGTGGCGGATCCATCGGGTGGCGGCGTTGATCCGGGTTCCGGAAGGCTGGAGGACCGCCACGACTTCGGCCGAGAGGTCGTTCAGGACCGCGCCATCCGACAAAAGCAGGACGGAAACCGGATCGAAACCGTCCGCAGACAGGGGTGGAGCGTCGTCTTCGGGACGATCCCGCACCACCGCCACGACCCACGAGACTCTCGCCCCCACATCCAGTTTGCCGGTCACCCGCGTCAGGTCGCGGATCCAGTCGATCCCGAACCCCTGGACGCTGGTGTTTCCGGCGTTCGATACATCGAAGTGGCCGCCGCCCACCGGCCCGGACTCGAACGCGCGCACCAGTTGGTCCGAGTTGTGTTCGCGGAAGACCCGGGCGCCCAGCGTGAAGCGCTCGTCGAGCCGCACCTCGGCCCCGGCCTGATACCGGGTGGTGCGCTGGGCCGCGAGCGACCGGTACCAGCCCGGATCGAGCGCGAGCAGGTCGGCGTGCGCGACCCGCGACAGGAGCCCGGTGTCTTCCCCGAGCGGCCCGTCCACCCGGACGGCGACGCCGCCCTCGAGCGTGACCGAGGGCGTCACCGCGAACTCGAGCACCGCCCGCGGAGCGAGTCCCTGGTGGCCCTCGAGATGCGAGAACCGGCGGTAGGTCAACCCGGTGCTGAGGCGGGTGCGGCCGAGAGTGAAGTCATCGGCGACCCACGCCGCGCCATCCCACGCCGCCTGCGGATCGGCGAGCGGATTCAGGCCGGCGAGCCCTGTGAACGACAGGATCGGCGCCGACGGCGGGCGGAACCCCCCGATGCCTTGGTAGAGGTGGCGCTGGTAGCCGAGGCCGGCGGCGAACTCGTGTCCGTCGAGTTCCTCCATCTCGTAGGAGAGGTTCATGGCCCAGGACGCGAACGCCGACTCCATGAGACGGGCTTCGGCTTCCCAGCGGCCGCGGGCGGTCGAGGGCAACTCGAACCGGGTGTAGGCGATCCCCGAGTCCACCCCCTGGCTCTCGGCGAGCCCGAGCGAACTCCCGGAAGCGGCGAAGAAGCCGAATTCGCCTTCGATCTGGCCGAGCGCCGGGAAGCGCGGGCGGTCGTTCCAGTGGTCGGCGAACGGACGCGCCGAAAGATCCTCGGGGCCGAGTCCGGCTCGCCGCTCCTTCAGGATGTTGCGTCGACCGCGCTGGAGCAGCCAGCGGAGTTCGGAAAGGGTTCCGGCTCCGGGATTCGCGGTGGCGGCCGCCATCTGGATGAGCAGCGTGTCCGCGATCGAAGCTTCGCTCCGCACCAGAACCTGCGCCCTGGGGGAGGGCAGGAAACCGGCCAGATAGGCGCGCAGGCTGTAGAGCCCGGGGCCGGTGTCCACGACCTCGAAGCGCCCCTGCGCATCGGTGACCGCGAACTGCGCTTCGTCTCCGTCTTCGGCGTCGAAGACCGAGACGAGCGCCCCCGGCAGCGGGTGTCCTTCCTGGGTGGCGACGACCCCGGTGATCTGGGCGAGAACCACGACTCCGGCGCCGGGGTTCGAAGCGCTCCCGGCGGCGCCCGGCGAGCCCTCGGGCGTAGGGCCGGGCCAGGCTGTCGATGGGGCGCCGGAAGCCGCTCCCGCGACCGCCAGCGACGCCGCCGCGGACAGAACCACCCCGATGAAGGAGGGCCCGGGACGCGGCAAAGGCCGGAAATCCCCATGGAACATCCGGGTCATCGTCTTGTAAGTGAAGCGCGCGCGCGGCCCGGTGTCAAACGCAACCCCCCGATTCCGGGGGGCAGCGCGGCGGATCTGCGATCCCTCCCTAGAATTCACCGGATGGCGACGAACGGTCTGGAGTCCGGCATCGAGCGGGTCCTGGCGCGCGAGATCCTCGACTCGAGGGGCCGGCCGACGGTGGAAGCCGAGGTGTGGCTCGACGGGGGCGCCATCGGCCGGGCGGCGGTCCCCTCGGGAGCCTCCACCGGAAAGCACGAGGCGCTGGAGCGCCGTGACGGAGACCCGGACCGTTACCGCGGGCGCGGGGTGCGGCGGGCGGTCGAGGCGATCGAGGGCCCCATCGCCGCCGAGCTCCTCGGCGAGGACGCCCTCGACCAGGCGAGCGTGGATGGACTGCTGGTGGAGCTCGACGGGACCCCGGACCGCTCCCGCCTGGGGGCGAACGCGATCCTGGCGGTGTCGCTCGCGAACGCGAAGGCGGCTGCGGCGGCCTCCGGCGTTCCGCTCTACCGCTGCCTCGGCGGCGCGCTCGCCGACACCCTCCCCGTCCCCTTCTTCAATGTGCTCAACGGCGGCGCCCACGCCGACAACGCCCTGCTGGTTCAGGAGTTCCTCGTGGTCCCGCTGGGACGCGAGAGCTTCGCCGAGGCGCTCCACGCCGGCGTCCTGGTGTTCGAGGCGCTCCGCGAGAAGCTCGCCGAGCGCGGGCTGTCGACCTCGGTCGGCGACGAGGGCGGCTTCGCTCCCGCGCTCGGGGACGCCGCCGAGGCGCTGACCCTGCTCGTCGAGGCGGCGGAGCGCGCCGGATTCCGGCCGGGCGAGGATCTGGGTCTGGCGCTCGATGTGGCGGCCACCGAATTCCAGCGAGCCGCGGGCTACCACTTCCCGGATCCCGGCGGACCGCCGGTTCCGGCGGAGGCGATGATCGAGACCTACGCCGGATGGGTGGAGCGTTTCCCCGCGCTGCGATCCATCGAGGACGCGCTCGGCGAAGACGACTGGGATGGATGGCGGGCCCTGACCTCCGAACTCGGAGACCGGATCCAGCTCGTCGGCGACGATCTCTTCGTGACCCGCGAGGACCGGCTCGAGCGCGGCATCCGCGAGGGGGCGGCGAACGCGGTGCTGGTCAAGCCGAACCAGATCGGTGTCCTGACGGAGACCCTCGGCGTGATCCGCCGCTCCCGGCAGGCCGGTTGGGGCTCGATGGTGAGCCACCGGTCCGGCGAGACGACCGACACCTCGATCTCCCATCTCGCGGTGGGCGCCGGCGCCGGGCAGATCAAGGCGGGAGCGCCCTGTCGCGGCGAGCGGGTCGAGAAATACAACGAGCTTCTGCGGATTCAGGAGGACCTCGGTCCGCGCGCCCGGCTGGCGGCCGATCCCGGACCCCGGTGACGGCGCCCGACTCTCCCTACCGCATCCGGCAATACCCGCTGGACAGCGGGGCCCTCGAGATCCAGTTCATCGAGGAATTCTTCGGCGAGTTCGACCGGAAGAAGACCGTTCCCGAGATCCTCTCCCGGCTCCGGGGGCGGGAGCACGCGATCCTGATGGTCGAGGCCGAGCTGCCCGAGGAGCCGGGCCGCTGGGCGCCGGTCTCCTACCGCGTCGCCCACGAACTGCGCGCGGGAGACGAGGACCCCAGGCTGGCGGATCTGGTGGAGCGGCTCTCGGGAAGGGTCCGGTTCGCCGGGCAACGCGTTCTCTACGCCTGGCTGGGCGGGACGCGCAGCGACTGGCGAGGGCAGGGGCACTTCCGGGCGCTGTCGGAGTCGCTCGAGGAGTGGGCGGTGGAGCAGGGGTTCCGCGAGATCGTGGTCAAGACGAAGAACCGCTACTACGAGATGCGCGGCACGCTGACCCACCTCGACTTCGACGTGATCCACTACGAGCCGCATCCGCTGCACAACGGCGAGTCCAAGGTCTATCTCTCGAAGCGCCTCGGATCCAGCCTGCGCCGCCGTCCGCGCCTTTCGCTGGATCGCTACCAGGCGGTCTGACCGCGGGGCGGAACCCCCGTCCGGGTGCGGTATCTTCGGCGCCGGTCGCTCGACGCGGCCCGGGAGCCGGTCATGATGAGAACTGCTCGCCGGGGTTTCCTCCTGGCGCTTTGCCTTGCGCTATCACCCGGCGCCGCCGGCATCGCGACCGGCGAAGTCGTGGGGTTCGAGATCACCGAGCGTTCGGACCTTCTCGACGGGCGGTCCTTCGGGCTGGCGGGGCCCTACGAGCGGATCGTCGGCGTCGTCCGCTTCGCGTTCGATCCGGACAACGAGGCGAACCGGATCATCGCGGACATCGGTCTCGCCCCGAGGAACGACGAGGGCCGCGTCGAGATGTCGGCCGACTTCCACCTGCTGCGCCCGAAAGTGATGCAGAAGGGACGGGGAACGCTTCTCCTCGAAGTGAACAACCGGGGGCGGAAGGGTCTCCTCGGCTACTTCAACATGGCCGAGGGAAGCCTCATGCCGCGCACCGAGGCGCACTTCGGGGACGGCTTCCTGATGCGGCGGGGCTTCACCCTGCTCTGGCTCGGCTGGCAGTGGGATGTCCCTGACGACGACCCCCTGCGCATGCGGATGCATCCCCCGGTCGCGACCCATCCCGACGGATCGCCGATCCGCGGTCTGGTGCGCGCCGACTTCGTCGTGCAGAGCCAGCGGCCGCATCACACCCTCGCCGACCGGAACCACCGCCCCTACCGGGTCGCCGACCCCGACGACGGGGCGAACGTGATGACCGTCCGGCGCCGCGTCGAGGACGAGCGCGAAGAGATTCCCCGGGAGCGCTGGGGCTTCGGCCGCGTCGTCGACGGTGAAGTCGTTCCCGACGATGGGTCGGTCCACCTCGAGGGAGGCTTCCAGCCCCACCGGATCTACGAGGTGGTCTACCGGTCGGAGAACCCGCCGCTCGTGGGTCTGGGCCCGGCCGGGATCCGGGACTTCGTGACGCTGTTGCGCCACGACGGCCACCAGGATCTCGGCATCGAACCCGGCGACATCCGGAACGCCCTCGGGTTCGGGATCTCCCAGAGCGGACGGTTCCTGCGCACCTTCCTCTATTACGGGTTCAACGGCGACGAGCAGGGCCGCCGGGTCTTCGACGGGGTGATCTCCGATGTGGCCGGCGGGGGCCGCGGCAGCTTCAACCACCGCTTCGCCCAGGCCTCGCGCGACGCGCACCCCTACCTGAACCAGTTCCACCCCACCGACATCTTTCCGTTCACCGATGTGGAGCAGACCGATCCGGACACCGGAATGACCGCCGGCCTCCTCAGCCGGCAGCGGGAAGCGTTCTATCCCAGGGTCTTCTACACGAACTCCTCTTACGAGTACTGGGGGCGCGCCGCCAGCCTGATTCACACCACGATCGAGGCGGACGAGGACGCGCGGATTCCGGACCATGTCCGGGTCTACATGTATGCGGGGACCCAGCACGGACCCGCCGGGTTCCCGCCCCGGGTCACGATCGGACAGCAGCGCGCCAACCCGAACAACTTCCGCTGGGGACAGCGGGCCCTGCTCCTCGCGATGGACCGCTGGGCCTCCGGCGGCGCGCCGCCGCCTCCGAGCCGCTACCCGAGCGTCGAGGCCGGCACCGCGGTGGCGGCGGAAGAGCTGGGCTTTCCGGCGATCCCCGGAGTCGTGACGTCGGACCGGGTCCACAAGGCCTACCGGGCCGACTACGGCCCCGACTTCGCCACTCGCGGGATCGTGACCCAGGAGCCGCCGGTCATCGGACGCGCCTTCCCGATCCGGGTCTCCTCGATCGACTCCGACGGCAACGAGGTCGCCGGGGTCCGCCTCCCGGAGGTCATGGTCCCGCTCGCGACCTACACCGGCTGGAACCTGTTTCACGAGGACGCTGGCCCGCCGGACGAGCTGTCCAGCATGGTCGGCTCCTTCCTGCCGTTCCCGCGGACCGCGGCCGAGCGGGAGGCCAGCGGGGATCCGCGCCGCTCCGTCGAGGAGCGCTACGCCGGCCGGGCTGACTACCTCGGCCGGTTCACCGAGGCGGCGCTCGATCTGATCGACGCCGGCTACCTCCTCGGCGAGGATCTGCCTGCGCTCACCCGCCACGCCGGCGCGCTCTGGGACCACATCATGGAAGAAGGCCCCGCCGGGGGCTCCTCGCGTTGAGTCTCTCGCGCCTCTCCGTTGGGGGGTTCCTCGCCGCGGCGCTCGCGGGCGCCCTGGCGGGAGCGTGCGGGCCGGATGGAGACGGCGTGACGGTCGTCCGGGTCGGCCACATCGGGTTCACCGGTTCGCCGTTCGATTACGGCGCGGGGCGATTCGAGGAACTCGTCGAGGCGCGATTCCCGGGGCGGGTGGATGTCCGGGTCTTCGGGGCCGCCCAGCTCGGCGAAGACCGCGAGATGCTCGACGGGCTCCGGCTGGGGACGCTGCAGATGCACATCCCGTCGTCGGTGCTCCACTCGGTGGCCCCCGAGTTCGCGCTGTTCGATCTGCCGTTCCTCGTCCAGGACCGGGAACACTTCGAGCGGATCGCCGCCGGCCCGATCGGCGAGAGCCTGCGCGCGACGCTCCGCCGCGACCACGGCCTCGTCCTGCTGGCGTTCTGGGAGAACGGGTTCCGGGTCATCACGAACAACGTCCGTCCGGTCGTGACCCCGGCGGACCTCGGGGGAATCCGTCTGCGGACGCCGAAGGATCCCGAGCGGGTGCGGCTGTTCGAGGTCCTCGGCGCGAGCCCCGCCTCGATGAGCTTCACCGAGGTGTTCTCGGCGCTGCGGCAGGGCGTCGTGGATGGCCAGGAGAACCCGCTCGCGCAACTGACCGCGGCCCGCTTTCACGAGGTGCAGCGGTTCCTCTCGGTGTCGAACCACGTCTACACGCCCGCCTACCCGCTCGTTCCGGCCCGGTGGTTCGACGCCTTGCCGCCGGATGTTCAGGAAGGACTCCTCGCCGCCGCCGAGGAGACCGGCGCCTGGCTGCGGGAGTTCCTCGAAGAGGAGGACCGGCGGCTCCTCGCGATGGTCGGTGGCGAGCTCGAAGTGAACGAGGTGGACCGCGCCGCCTTCGCGGAAGCCGCGGCGCCAGTGTTCGACCACTACCGGGAGCGCTTCGGCGGGGACTGGATCGACGCGGCGCGCCGGCTGGAGGAGACCCCTGCCGGACGTCCCTGAGTCGGCCGGCGCCGGGCGCCCCCGGGCCGCCGGCGAGCGGCTGCTGAACGGCGTCTGCTCGATCCTCCTCGGCGGGCTCGCGCTCCTGTGCCTGGTGGAGGTTCCGCTGCGCTACGGACTCGGGGGAGGGGTCGGCTTCTACGACGAGCTCGCCGGGTTCGGGCTCGTGTGGCTCACCTTCCTGGGCGCCGTCCTGGCGCGGCGCGACGGCGCCCACATCGGGATCCGCGATCTGGTGCGACGGCTGCGCCCGGGGCTCCGCCGATGGGTGCGGCTCACCGAGCACTTGCTCATGGCGCTCCTGCAGCTCGTGATCCTCTGGTTCGGAAGCGTCCTGGCGCTCCGGTTCGCCGCCGAGCGCGCGATCACCATGCCGCTCCCCATGGGGCTCTTCTATCTGGTTCTGCCGCTGTCGGCCGCCCTGACGCTGTGGCTGGAGACCCGCCGCCTGGTCGCCGTCTGGCGGCGCGCGGAGGTCGAACCGGCGACCGGGCCGGGAGTCTGAGTGGAGATCCTGGTCGCGCTGCTCGCGGCGGCGCTCTTCGTGCTGATCGGGATGCCGATCGGCTACGTGCTCATCGCCGCCTCGGCGCTCGCGATCTGGCTGACCACCGACACGCCGCTGGTTGTGGTGCCGCTGCGACTCTTCAACGGGACCGACTCCTTCCCGCTGATCGCGATTCCGCTGTTCATCCTCGCCGGGGCGCTCATGAACGCGTCCGGGATCTCCCGGCGACTCACCGATCTGGCGGCGGCGCTGGTCGGGTGGATGCGGGCCGGGCTGGCGATGACGACGACCGCCTCGAGCATGCTGTTTTCGGAGATGTCGGGATCGGCGGTGGCCGATGCGGCGGCGCTCGGGAGCGTGCTCATCCCGGCGATGAAGGAGCGGGGCTACCCGGCGCCCTTCGCCGCGGCGGTGCTCTCTTCCTCCGCCACGATCGCGATCCTGATCCCGCCGTCGATCCCGATGATCCTCTACGGCGCGGTGACCGGAGCGTCCATCGCCGAGCTCTTCCTCGCCGGCGTCGTTCCCGGCGTGCTGGCCGGGGTGCTCATCATGCTGGTGAGCCGGGCGCTCGCGCGGCGCGGCGGCTTCGGGGAGTCGGAGGCGTTCCGGTGGAGGCGGACGGTCTCGGCGGCGCGGGCGGCGGCGTGGCCGCTGCTGATCCCGGCGGTCATCCTCGGCGGAATCTTCCTCGGCTGGTTCACCGCGACCGAGGCGGCGGCGGTGGCGGTGCTGCTCGCGGCCGGGATGGGGTTCGTCGGCTACCGATCGCTGCGGCGGGCGGCCGCCGCCGAGGCGTTTGTCGAGTCCGCGCGCCAGACCGCGGTCGTCATGCTGCTGGTCGCCGGATCAGCCGTGCTCGGGTGGTATCTGGCGAACCAGCAGGCGCCGGCGCGGCTGACCGGGTTCGTGCTCTCGCAGGTGGAGGCCCCGTGGGTCGTCGCGCTCGTGCTCGACGGGATCCTGCTCCTCGCCGGGACGATCCTCCACAGCGCCGCGGCGGTCGTGCTCCTCGTCCCCATCCTGCTCCCCCTCGCCGAGGCGGCCGGGATCGGTCCCGTGCACTTCGGGATGATGGTCACCGTCAGCCTCGCGGTGGGTCAGCAGACGCCGCCGGTGGCGTCGGTGCTGATCGCCACCTGCTCCATCGCGAAGACCGGCATCTGGCAGGTCATGCGCGTCAACATCTTCTTCATCGCCGCGCTGCTTGCGGTCCTCGCCCTCGTCACCTTCTGGCCGCAGGTGAGCCTCTTCCTGCCCGATCTCCTGCTCGCGGACGGATCGAGCGGCTGACCAGCCGCGATCCGGGACGATGCGGGGGCTGCAGTCGGGTGGCGGCGGAAGCGTGTGGGAATCGAACCCACCATCCCGGGGGTTAGCCCGGGATCAACGGATTTGAAGTCCGCGGGGGCCGCCAGACCCCATGCGCTTCCGGGAAAACCAGCCCGCGAACCCGCGGGTCCCGAACCCGCTCGGGAGGTCCGGTGGAGCTGACGGGGATCGAACCCGTGACCTCGTGAATGCCATTCACGCGCGCTCCCAGTTGCGCCACAGCCCCGAACCGGACGACCTTCGCGGGTTCTCCCGCAGGTCGGGAACCCGCGACTCTACCGCAGCTCCCGCTTCGATGAGGTTATCCGGCCTCGCTGCGGGAACCCGAAACCAGGCCTCGTTTCGTCGTCTGGCCCGCACGGCGACCCGGTCTCCTGCAGTAGTCAGTTTCTGACTACCCGCGTGCGTATATTCGGGGGCGCACCGTGAGCCAGACAGCGACGCCCTCTCCGCCCCGCCGACTGTCGCGCCGGGTGCGCCCGCGGTCGGGCGCCGATTCGCTTGCGCCGACGCAGAAGCCGGCCCTCATCCGTTCGCTGGTGGACGATCTGGCGTCCCACCCCACGCTGCGCGGCGTGACCGCGCTGCGGCGCTTCCCGGCGGAGCCGGCGGACTACCGCGACTTTCCCGACCACCTCTCGCCGGAACTCGTCGACGCCTACCGGCGACGCGGCGTCACCCGGCTCTATTCGCACCAGCGCGAAGTGCTCGACCGCGTCGCCCGCGGCGAGCACGTGGCGGCGGTGACGCCGACGGCCTCGGGCAAGACCCTCTGCTACAACGCTCCCGTTCTGGACGGGATTCTCCGGGATCCGGACACCCGCGCCCTCTACCTGTTCCCCACGAAGGCGCTCTCCCGGGACCAGCTCAAGGAACTCCACGAGCTCGGACGCCTCCTCGGCCCCGAAGTCGGCGCCGATGTCTACGACGGGGACACTCCGGCGGACGCCCGCCGGACGATCCGTTCGCGGGCTCACGTCGTGGTCACGAACCCCGACATGCTCCATTCGGGGATCCTGCCCCACCACACGAAGTGGGCCAAGCTGTTCGAGAACCTCCGGTTCGTCGTCCTCGACGAGATGCACACCTACCGGGGAGTCTTCGGAAGCCACCTCACGAACCTCCTCCGCCGGCTGCGCCGGATCTGTCGCCACTACGGCTCGGACCCCCTCTTCATCCTGAGCTCCGCCACGATCGCCAACCCGAAGGAGCTCGCCGGGAACCTGATCGAGCGCCCGGTTTCGCTGGTGGACCGAAGCGGCGCTCCCCGCCCGGAGCGGTACTTCGTCTTCTACAACCCGCCGGTCGTGAACGCCGAATTGGGGATCCGCCGGTCGGCCCGGCAGGAGACGCGCCGGATCGCGCGGGGCTTCCTCGAGCAGGGCCTTCAGACGATCGTCTTCTCCCGTTCGCGCAGCTCCACCGAGGTGCTGCTGCGCTACCTCCAGCACGACCTCGAGGATCGCCCGGACCGCAAGGGCGAAGTCCGCGGCTACCGCGGGGGCTACCTCCCGAAGGAGCGCCGCGCCATCGAGGCCGGCATCCGGAGCGGCGAGATCCGGGGCGTCGTCTCGACGAACGCGCTGGAGCTCGGCATCGACATCGGCGGGCTCGACGTCGCCGTTCTCTCCGGCTACCCGGGGACCATCGCGTCCACCTGGCAGCAGGCCGGCCGCGCCGGCCGCCGCGGAGGGGCGGCGGCGGCCGTCCTCGTCGCCAACTCGGAGCCGGTGAACCAGTTCGTCATCCAGCACCCCGATTTCTTCTTCGAGGCGACTCCCGAGCACGGCCTCGTGGACCCGGACAACCTCGCGATCCTCGTCGAGCACATCAAGTGCGCCGCCTTCGAGCTGCCGTTTCAGGCGGGGGAGACGTTCGGCGGCGAGGATCTCGAGGAGCTCCTCGGTCTCCTCGAGTCCGAGCGCATCCTCTACCGGAGCGGGGACCGCTGGTTCTGGACCGCTGACGCCTATCCGGCGAACAGCGTGAGCCTGCGCTCGGTGAGCTCGGACAACTTCGTGGTGCACGACCGGTCGAGCGGCAGGATCATCGGCGAGGTGGACTTCGTGAGCGCCCACTCCTCGCTGCACGAGAAGGCGATCTACATGGTCCAGGGCGAGACATTTCTGGTCGAGCTGCTGGATCACGCGAAGCGGCGCGCCGAGGTGAACCCGGTGAACGCCGACTACTACACGACGGCGATCACCTACCAGAAGGTGAGCGTGCTCGACGCCGAGGCCGCCGCTCCGTCGGAGGAGGCGCCGGCGTTCCACGGTGAGGTCCACGTGCGGACTCAGGTCGTCGGCTTCAAGAAGATCCGCTTCCACACCGGCGAAAACGTGGGGTCGGGCGAGGTCGGGATGCCCGAGGTGGAGATGCACACCACCGCCTTCTGGCTGGAGACGCCGCTCGAGGTCCTGGCGGAGCTGCCCGGTTCCAACGAGGATCGCCGGGACGGCATCCGGGGCGTCCGGAACGCGATGCGGACCGTGGCGGCGACCTTCCTGATGTGCGAGCCGCACGACATCGGATCCGCTATCGGGAGCCTCTCTGCGCAGGAAGACGAGGGCGACGCCGCGTCCGGGACGGGCGACCTCCCCGGCCGGCCGCGCATCTTCATCTACGACAACTACCCGGGCGGGATCGGGTTCTCGGCGCCGCTCTTCGAACGGCGAAACCGGCTCCTCGCCGACACCCTCGGCCTGATCGAGGCTTGTCCGTGCGCCGCCGGATGCCCGTCGTGCGTGGGGCCGAAAGGGGAGGTCGGGAGACGGGGCAAGGAGGTCGCGGCGGCCCTCTTGCGCGGCCTGCTGGGCGGGGCGGCGGAGTGAGCGCGCCCCGGGCGAGCCTCGCCGAGCGGCTGGCGAGAAGCCGGGCGCGGGTCGTCGATTCCCCGGCAAAGCCGGATTCCTCCCCGGCAAAGCCGGATTCCTCCCCGGCGAAGCCGGATTCCCCGGCAGAGCCGGGTTTCGTTGCAGAGCCGGATTTCGTAGCAAAGCCGGATTCCGTCAACGCGCCGGTTTCCTCCGGCCCGCCGGTTTCCTCCGGCGCGCCGCCGCGGGCCGGGCGGCCGGACGGCGGTCCGCAGGATGAGGCCGGGCGTCGGCTGGCGCGCCTGGAGCAGGCCCGCCGGCTGCTGCGCCAGACCGAGGACCGCTGGAAGCGCTCCGTCCGGGAGCGGCCGGTGACCGCGCGCCCCCCGGCCGCGCCCGCAGTCCCGGTCGGCCCGGCGGTCCGGGAGCCCTTCCGGCGCGAGGACCACGAGTTCCCGCTGGACTCGGACTACGCCGGGGGCGCGCTCGGGCGACTTCCGCTCGTGAGCCCGGAGCTCGCGGCGCGGCTGAATCTCCAGCCGGACGAGCCCGGCGTGGATCTCGGCCGAGCGGTCTTCGTGGATACCGAGACGAGTGGTCTGGCGGGTGGGACCGGGACCTTCGCGTTCCTGATCGGCGCCGGCTGGGTCGAGGACGGCCGGTTCCGGATCGCGCAGTTCCTGCTGCGCGACCCCTCGGCCGAGCGCGCCATGCTGGAGTCGTTCGCCGGTCTGGTGGACGCCGGGCGCGACCTCGTGACCTACAACGGAAAGTCCTTCGACGTCCCTCTGCTGGAGACCCGCTTCGCGCTGAACGCGCTTCCGGCGCCGTTTCGGCGCTCGGCGCACCTGGATCTGCTGCCTCCGGCGCGCCGCCTGTTCAAGCCGGGTCACGAATCAGCGAAGCTCGGCCATCTCGAGCGGAGCGTGCTGGGGGTGGAGCGCGACGACGACATCCCGGGCGCCGGGATTCCCCAGGTCTTCTTCGAATTTCTCCACGCCGGCCACCACCCGCTGATGAAGTCCGTCCTGTCGCACAATCGCTACGACCTGCTGACTCTGGCCGCGCTCGCGGTCCGGGCCGCGGAGCGCCTCGAGGACGACTGGGACAGCGAGGACCCGGCGTCGCTCCACGGCGTCGGCGACCACCTCTGGAGGCGCGAGGAGTCCGAACGCGCCGTTTCGTTCCTGGAGCGCGCGCTCGCCGCCGGGCTGGGGGGCCGCCTCCGCGACCGCTGCCTCCTCCAGCTCGGCGAGCACTGGAAGCGTCTCGATCGCTGGGATGCGGCCTGCGACCTGTGGGGCCAGGTCGCGGACCTCGACATCCCCGAGCGCCTCGACGCCCTCGTCTGGTTCGCGAAGCACGAGGAGCATCGTCGGGGCGACTTCGGCGCCGCGCTACTCCATGTCGAGGACGCCCTCGAGCGCCTCTCCCGCGTCCCGCTGCGTCCCGAGCGCCTGCGCGCCTGGCGCGAGTCCCTCGACCATCGCGCGGCCCGCCTCCGACGCCGCGCTGGCGAGCAGGGCTCTCCGGCGGCGGAGCGACGCGCCGGGTAGGGCGCGCCCCGGCCTCAGCGGGCCCCGACGCCGCGGAGGTCCGCCGTCGAGGGCGGCCGCGTCCCGCGCAGTCGGTCGGCGGTCGCCTCCACCTCGCGGAAGGCGCGGAGCAGGTTGTTCGCGGCGATCGCCTCGAGGTCGCTCCTCGACCAGCCGCGGCGCAGCAGTTCGGCGAAGAGAACCGGGAAACGGCTCACGTACTCGAGTCCCTCGACCATCGAAGGGCCACCCGGGTCGTAGTAGTCGGAGCCGATGCCGATGTGCTCCACGCCGGCGACGTCCCGGATGTGCTCGATATGCATGGCCACATCGGAGACCGTCCCCCGGGGCATCGGGTGGTCCGCCTCCCAGCGCGCGACGCCCTCCGCGACCGCATCGTCATCGACGGGGAACGCGGCGCGGAGGCGTTCGAGTTCGCGGTGGCGGCGGGCGCCCCAGACGGGTTCGTACGCGCCGAGCCCCATGGCGGCGCGATCCTCTTCGGCCTCGATGCCGGTGCGGGCCAGCCACTCGGGCGGGGTGGGGACCGTGTAGCCGGGGATGAAATCCACCATGACGACCCCGCCGTTGTCGCTCACCCGCCGGAGCACATCGTCCGGGACGTTGCGCGGGTGGGCGTTCACGGCGCGCGCGCCCGAGTGGGAGAAGAGGACCGGCGCCTCGCTCACCCGGAGGGCGTCGCGCATCGTCTCGGCGCTTACGTGGGACAGGTCCACGAACATGCCGAGACGGTTCATCTCCCGCACGACCTCTTCGCCGAACGATGAGAGGCCCCGGTGGCGCGGGGCGTCGGTCGCGGCGTCGGCCCAGTCGTGGGTCGCGAAGTGGGTCAGCGTCATGTAGCGGGCGCCCAGGTCGTAGAGCATCCGGAGCGCGGCGGTGGAGCCCTCGATGGCGTGGCCCCCCTCGACCCCGATCAGCGAGGCGATCCGACCCTCCCGGTGCGCCCGCACGATGTCGTCCGCCGTCGTGGCGAAGGCGAAGTCGTCGTAGCGGTCCACGAAGCGGTGGATCACGTCGATCTCCCGAAGGACCTGGCGGAGCGATTCGCCGCTCGCGATGTAGTCCACATCCACGTACGCCGACCAGAACTGGGCGCCGACGGCGCCCTCGCGCAGGCGCGGAATGTCGGCCGGCAGCTCCGGCTGGACCCGGCTCAGGTCGGCGCGGGCGTCCTCGAGGTCTCCCCGAACCACCTCGAGCAGCGAACTCGGAAGGTCGTTGTGGCCGTCGGTGAACGGGACGCCGCGGAGCAGTTCGCGGGCGCGCTCGACGAGTTCCGGCGTGATCCCGGGGGGCAGCGGCTGGGCGGCGGCGAGAGGGGTCATGGCGAGCGAAACGAGCAGGACCAGAAGGCGAAACGGCATGGCGCTCCTTCCCGGTTTCGGGGGATCCCGAATGTACCTTCGGAGGCTCGCCCCGGCTTCCGCTTCGCGGCAGCCTGTCTCGCGCTACCCCCCGCTGACCGGGGGGAGGAAGGCCAGTTCGTCCCCGGGCTCGACCGGGGTGTCGCGCGGGACGAATCGCTGGTTGCGCGCCACGCTGATCGAGCGGTCGAGCGGCGCCAGGCCCGGGCAGTCGCGCACCAGCCCGCTCCAGACCTCGGCGGCGGTGAGACCGGGGCGGTGCTCCACTTCCATCTGTCGGCGGCCAAAGGCCTCGCGGGCCGCAGCGAACAGGAGAACGGTGACCGGAGCGCTCACCCGGTGACCGGCTCCTTCGGGCCCTCGACCCACACGTCGCCTCCCTCGAAGAACTCGCGCTTCCAGATGGGAGCGATGCGCTTGATCTCGTCCATCGTGTGTTTTCCGGCAAGGAAGGCGGCGCCCCGGTGACCCGAGGCGACCACCACGACGACGCTCGCTTCTCCGACCTCGACCCGGCCAAGGCGATGGTGGATCCGGATCGCCGAGACGCCGAAGCGCTCCCGCGCGGCGTCCGCGATCCGCTCGAGGACCGGAATCGCCATCGCCTCGTAGGCCTCGTACTCCAGATGGAGCACATCGCGCCCCTTGTTCCTGCCCCGGACGACCCCGGAGAACACGACCACCGCCCCGTCCGCCGCCCCGGTGATTCCGCGCGCGATCCCGGCCTCGTCGAGCGGGTCGGTCGTCAGCCGGAACGGTTCCACGGCGTCAGTTTCCTACAAGACCGCCCGGGAGGTGTCCGAGGGGCCCGTGGCCGGCGCCGAGCGGCGCCGCCCGCTCCATCGCCCTCCGCAGGTAGTCGCGCGCGCCGGCCACCGCCGCCCGCAGCGTCGCCCCCCGCGCGAGGCGCGCCGTGACCGCCGCCGACAGCGTGCAGCCGGTGCCGTGGGTCGATCGGGTGTGGATGCGGGGGCTCCGGAACTCGTGGATCTCGCCGTCCGCGAAGAGCAGATCCACGACCTCGTCGCGCTCCAGGTGGCCGCCCTTGACGAGAACCGCGCCCGCCCCCAGCGCGAGCAGCCGCTCTCCCGCGGCGCGCATCCCCGCCTCGTCCTCGACCGGGCGCCCGGTGAGGTCGGCGGCTTCCGGCAGGTTCGGGGTCAGGAGCGCGGCGCGCGGGAGGAGCTCCTCCCGCACCGCCGCGACCGCGTCGTCGCGGAGCAGCCGGTGGCCGCTCTTCGCCACCATGACCGGGTCCACGATGACCGGGCAGGCCAGCCGCTCGAGCGAGCCGACGACCGCCAGGATGATCTCCGCCGAGGACAGCATCCCGGTCTTGGCGGCGAGGGGGGCCAGGTCCTCCGCCACCGCATCGATCTGGGCGGTGACGATCTCCGGACGGATCTCCTGGACGCCGGTCACCCCCAGCGTGTTCTGCGCGGTGACTGCGGTGAGCGCCGAAACCCCGTAGACGCCGTGCGCCGCGAAGGTCTTCAGATCCGCCTGGATCCCGGCGCCGCCCCCCGAGTCGGACCCGGCGATGGTCAGCGCCACCGGAACCGCGGTGCTCACGCGGCCCTTGTCCGGGCCGCCGCGCACGGACGGATCAGGAAGAGGCCGTCCGGAACGAGAGCACCCGGACGGCGTCCTCGCCCCAGACGGCGGCGAGGGGATCGGGCTCGAGCTGCTGGCCGTGCTCGTCCTCGATCTCCCGATAGAGGATGAGTCGAAGTTCCCGTTCCGGATCGAGCATCCCGTTCGGGTTCACCACCAGCGTGCGGCTGCCCTCCTCGTAGGTGACTTCCAGCTCGGGGAACGGGTTCTCGTCCGGCTCGTCGTCATAGAGGAGGTCGACCGATGCGTGGAAGCTCTGCTCGACCATCCGGTTGGAGAACTGGACGCGGAAGCTGGCGTCCAGCGGGATCTCGCGCTCGCCGTCGAGCGGCAGCGCGAAGACGATCTCCAGCGGACCGAAGTTCGCCTCGCGCTCCTCGCGCTCGGCGACCCGGATGTCCACCGGCTCGAGGGCCTCGTTCCCCGGGTCGTCGGCCATCTCGATCCGTTCGGCCCGGAGGTAGACCTTGCCGTCCGCGAGCCACGGCCGTCCGAAGACCCGGAGCCACTTGTTCGTGTCTCTCCGGCGCTTCGGGTCGAGGCGGAACCCCTGGCCCGCCGGCCGCATTCCGGTGACCCAGATCGCGTCGGTCGCGGTCTTGAGGACGAAGTCGCGCGGCGTCTTCTTGTCGCGGATGGACAGGTCGCCGTAGAGGTTGTTGCCGCGGAACTTGCCCACGATCTCGATGCGGTGGCTCAGCCAGGGATCCGGCTCCGCGGTCAGCTCGCCGATGTCCACCGCCGGGACGCTGCCGGCTTCGACCTTGACGGCGTCGCCGATCTCCATCTCGGCGCGGGCCTCGCGCTCGCGCCTCGTAGCGAGGTCCTCGGTGGCGCGGATCGGGGTGACCGCGACCGCCGCCAGATAGCCCTCGGTCCGGGTGTCCATCGAGTTCTTCCAGTTGGGGTCGTACGGGTAGTTGCGGAGGACCGGGTGCGACCGGAGCGTGAAGTCGTCCACCATCCTCGTTGAGAAGAACCAACCCTCCACTTCCAGGTCGTTCCCGCCGACGAAGGCCAGCTCCGAGCCGCTCATGTAGGACATGGCCATCAGGATCTCGGCCATCGGGGCGTCAGGGTCTTCGAACACCTGGACCCGGAAGTCGTTTCCGTAACCGAATCCCAGGCGTCCCCGCACGACGACCGCCCGTTCGTGGTAGCGCGAAGGCGCGCGGGCCAGATCGGCGACCGTCACCGCCTCCGGCTGGTCGGGGAAGTAGCCGAACTGGGCCGCGAACGCCGCCGCCGCGGTGAGCGCTCCGGCGCCCAGCAGCCCAGCCGCGGCGGTGCGGATCAGCCGCAAAGATGCTGAAGCGGAGCGGACCTGGCGAACGGCGAACACGGCTCTCGCATCGTAGCAGGGCCGGTACCACCTCTGCCGGAAACCCACAACGGCGGACCCGCCGGCGCGGCGGGCGACTCCGCCGACCGTTCCGGGGGTCGGATGTCCCTGGGATCCGTCACAATGAACCCGGTTCGGGAAGGTCCGAACGCCTTCGATCGTGCCGGATCCCACCCTGCCCCGGAAGCCGCCGCCCCTGCGCCTGACCCGGGCGCCCGCCGTGACCGAGGCGGAGCGCCGGCAATTCGAGGCGGCCGTGGCGGATACGCCGTTCCACCCCTCACCGGGAGTGCTGGCGGCGCTGGCGGCGCGCGAGGGGGCGAGGCGCCCGGTCACGTCGCCCCATGCGCTGTTGCGTGATCTGCAGGCGGGCCGGCGACGGGTGGCGGACGATTGCGAGATCTCGCTGCGGCAACGCACCCAGGCCGAGGCGCGGGATCTCCTCGAGGGGTTCCTGCGGGCGCGACGGGTGGCGGGGGCGCGTTTCGTGCGGGTGATCCACGGCAAGGGCTACGGCTCGCCCGGCGGGCGCGCGGTGCTCGCGCAGCGGGTTCCCGAGTGGCTCGCGGCGTGGAAGCCCGAACTGGTGACGGCCTGGGGCGAGGCGCGGCGGGAGGACGGCGGGTCCGGGGCGCTCTACGTCGTGCTGGCCGGTTCGGAACGCTGACCGGCGAAACGAACCGCCGGGCGCGCCACGCCTAACATTGGCGCCATGAGTGACACCCGCGAATTCCTGGACCGGTTCTGGGAGGAGGAAATCCTCCCCTCGCTGAGCGAGTACATCGCGGTCCCGGCGGTCTCCGTGCTGTTCGACGCCGACTGGGAAGCCAACGGGCACATGGAGGCGGCGCTCGGGCTCGCGACCGCCTTCGTCGAGAAGCATGCTCCGGACGACGCCACGCTCCACGTCGGGCGGATCCCGGGGCGGACCCCGCTCCTGCTGCTCGACTGCCCGGGCGAGGCCGAGGGCTCGATCCTGATGTACGGCCACCTCGACAAGCAGCCGGAAATGGTCGGCTGGCGCGAGGGTCTCGGCCCCTGGTCGCCCGTGCGCGAAGGCGACCGCCTCTACGGCCGCGGCGGGGCCGATGATGGCTACGCGCTCTATGCGGCGCTCGCGTCGCTCAAGGCGGTCGCCCGCGAAGGAAAGAAGCGGGCCCGGGTCCTCGTTCTGATCGAGTTCTCCGAGGAGAGCGGATCCCCCGACCTGCCCGCCTACATCGAGGAGTTCGCCGGGGTCATCGGCAGCCCCGACCTCGTGATCTGTCTCGATTCGGGGGCCGGGAACTACGACCAGCTCTGGTCCACCAACTCGCTGCGCGGCATCGTGGGGGGGACGCTGCGGGCCGATGTGCTCACCGAGGGCGTCCATTCCGGGGATGCGGGCGGGGTCGTTCCCACGCCCTTCCTCGTGCTCCGGAAGCTCCTCGACCGGCTGGAGGACCCGGCGAACGACCGGATGACCCCTCCGTCCCTCCACGTCCCGATTCCGGAGCAGCGGATCGCGCAGGCGGAGGCCGCGGCCGAGACGCTCGGCCCCGACGCCTTCGACCGGTTTCCCTGGGTCGAGGGCTGTGGTCCTGCGAACCTGCCGATGCGCGACCTGATCCTGAACCGGACCTGGAGGTCGAACCTGGCGATCACCGGCGCGGGGGGGCTGCCGCCGGTCGAGAAGGCGGGGAACGTCCTGCTTCCGCAGGTGACGCTTAACTTCTCGATCCGCATGCCGCCGACGTCGGACCCTCACGCCGTCCAGCGCGAGATCCGCGACCTGGTGGAGAAGGATCCGCCGTTCGGGGCGAAGGTGTCCGTCCACTTCCACGAGCCGGCGCAGGGATGGAACGCTCCGCCGCTCGCGTCCTGGCTGGACGAGGCTCTCGACGAGGCCTCGAACGAGGCGTTCGGGAAGCCCGCGATCCACATGGGTGAGGGCGGCTCGATCCCGTTCATGGCGATGCTCGGCGCCCGGTTTCCGGAGGCGCAGTTCGTGGTGACCGGCGTGCTCGGTCCCGGTTCGAACGCCCACGGGCCGAACGAGTTCCTCCACGTGGCCTACGCCAAGCGCCTGACCGGGGCGGTGGCCACCGTGATCGCCCGCCACGCCGAGCGCGCCTGACCGGCCTCCCGGGACACTCCGCTCCGGGACATTCATGGAATGCCGTTTGCTTGGTTCGGTTCCGAGCGCATAACGTGAGGCCGGGAAGAACGTGAGACCGGGAAGGATGATGCCGCCGAGGCCGAAGCAGTCGTTTTCTGTTCCGGCGGGAAGGCTGTGCGCCCCGCGCGAGGGAGACTGGCGCAGGTCGGCCCTCGATCCCCGGACGAGGGCGTCCGGCGCCGGATCAGCCTCGGACCCCTTCGGAGCGGCGGACGTGGGACTCCCGCCGCGCTCGATCTGGCGCGCGCTGGTGGCGTTGCTGATCCTGTTGGCCCTCGTCAGTTGGAGTTGCGCCGTTGACGGGAATCCGTTGGCGCCGGCGACCCCGACGCCCGCGAACCGGGCGGCGCTGCTCGCCGGCTTCGCCGCTGGCGGCGGGGATGGGGACGGCGACGGCGACGGTGATGGCGATGGCGACGGAGACGGGGATGGCGACGGAGACGGGGACGGGGACGGTGATGGCGATGGAGACGGCGACGGCGATGGGGATGGAGATGGGGACGGCGATGGCGACGGGGACGGCGATGGAGATGGGGACGGAGACGGGGACGGCGATGGAGATGGGGACGGAGACGGGGACGGCGATGGCGACGGTGATGGCGACGGCGACGGGGATGGCGACGGGGACGGGGATGGCGACGGGGACGGGGATGGCGACGGCGATGGAGATGGCGACGGCGATGGAGATGGCGACGGCGACGGAGATGGCGACGGCGACGGGGATGGCGACGGAGACGGGGACGGCGACGGCGATGGAGACGGGGACGGCGACGGAGACGGCGATGGTGACGGGGACGGCGATGGAGACGGGGACGGCGATGGTGACGGGGACGGCGATGGTGACGGGGACGGCGACGGCGACGGGGACGGTGATGGCGACGGCGATGGGGATGGAGACGGCGACGACTGGTAGCGACCTGCCGGGCGGTTGGTCGCCGCGGAACCAGGGAGCGGCGCTCCGGCGCTGGACCACCCGGCGGACACCGGCGCCCGGGAAGGGCGTTCCCCCTCGCCTTTCCTGACCCGGGTGCTCAGCGCCGCGCTGTTCCGTCGGCTCAAGCGACGACGCGCTCGTCCCGACGACCCCGCATCAGCCCCGCCGCCAGGGGATTCCCCGAATTTCCTCCGGATCGCTCATGGGATCGATGTGTCGCCGCTGCTTTCGGAGGTGGCGGCGGCGCCCGACATGTGGCATGCCGACACCAGCCGGCAACGGAAGGTCCGTTGCCAGCGCGACACCCTGAACATCTTCCTGCGCGTGGCCCGGAAGCCCCTTCCTCCCGGAGCGAAGAACGCCAACGATGTCCATGAGAGCCGGACCGCCCGGTCGGCGGCCATGTTTCCGCGCGCCATGTCCTTCTGTCGGGAGCTCGCCCGGTCCCGGCGGGCCGAATTGGGCCGCGCCACCCTCGTGTGCCTGAGGCCGGGCGGCTGGGTGCGGCCCCACGTCGACGCCGGCGCCTACTACCGGATCCGGGACCGCTTCCACCTCGTCCTGCACAGCCCGGGCGGCAGCCCGCTGACCTCCGGCGGGGACAGCGTCGTGATGCGCGAGGGCGAACTCTGGGTGTTCAACAACAAGGTGGAACACGAAGCGCGGAATCCCACCGGGGAACCCCGGGTGCACCTCATCTTCGACCTGCTGCCGGCGCCCGGAAGCGGCTGCTACGCGGCGCTGGCCGGGGAGGCCGGCGCCCGCAGCAGCTTGACCGCCGCGGCCAGCGCGTGAGCGGCTGAATCCAGCCGCACCGTGTTGTCGTACGCCTCGGTGCGCAGCGCGCCCAGGACGCGATCCGGCCGCGAGACGTAGAACGCGTCGGTCTGGTCGCGGAACTGAAGCTGACGCAGCGAGCGTAGTCCGCGCCGGATCGCGCGTTCGTAGGCGTCGGCCCGGGCGCCGTCGCCCAGCCCCCGGGCCAGCGTCCGGGCGTCCGCCAGCCCCTCCAGATAGGCGCCGGTCGAGGCCGCGTGCGGCGGTCCGAAGTCGGGTCGCCGCGGGTTGTAGAAGCGCCCCCACAGGTCGGGCGGCAGCTTCCCCCACTGCTGCATCGGGAGGAGCCAGTCGCTCATCTCCAGCGCGAACTCCGCGAATTCGCGGCGGCCGGACTGCTGGAACAGGGAAACGCACGCCTGCGTGTGCCAGGGGACGAACGCGGGGTTGCGGGCGCGCCGATGCCGGTCGCGGCAGCGCTCGAAAGCGGCGGCGCAGCGCTCGAGCGAGGGCGCTCCCGGCATCCGTCGGCGCCGGGCCTCCGCCTGGAAGAGCAGCGCCTCTCCGGAATAGAAGTTCCAGTTCTGCCCTTCGCGCTCCGGGGGGAAGAAGAACGTGCGGAACCCCTCGCGCTCGTCCTCGAGCGAAGCGATGCCCCGCGTGAGCATCTCCAGTTCGGAACCGAACTCGCCGGCCGATGGACTCTCCAGGATGGCGAGCGCGGCGAGCGCGGCGGCGCCCAGCTTGGCGCCGGTCGGCTCCACGATGGCGCCGCGCCCCTCGCCGATGTTCCGGAAGTACCGCTTCAGGTTGAAGCGCAGGTTGCGGCGGGCGGCCTCACGGATTTCGGCGCTTCCCCGAAACTCGCCCAGCCGCGCCAGCGAGAGGGTCGCGAGGAATCTTCGAATCGCGTTGTCGGCCTCGGACTCCGTTCCTCGGCTCGGCCAGTACTTGTAGGGCAGCGAGCCGTCAGCCGACTGGTTGCGTAGCATCCACCGGGAGATGCCCTCCGCCAGCAGGCCGGCGCGGTCTTCGTCGGACGCCGGTTCCGGAGGAACGAGCGTCGCGCCGCGATGGAGCTCCGTCACGTTGCCGGCGCCTCCCGCGACCAGGAACTGTCGGGCGTCGAACGCGCGCAACCTGCCGTGGACGGCGAACTCCTCCCGGCTTCGGTTGCGCTTCTCGAGATAGCGCTCCAGCGCCCGCTCGAAGCCCAGATTCCCGGCGATCATCCGCGTCGGCGCGATCCGGAACGCCTCGCCACGATCCACGATTTCCATGCCGAGCAGCCCGCGCGCCCGGTGGAGGAAGACCCGGCGCTCCCGCTCCGGCGCCACCGGACGCGGCGCCTCGGCGAGGCAGACCTCGATGACTTCGCCGGGTTCCGCTCCGACCCGGCGGGACAGGTCATCGAGGCCGGCGCCGGGAATCCAGCCGCTGCGCCGGGCCCGGCCGCCCCTTCGGATGCAGAACCAGGTGGAGGCTCCGCGCTGGGCCGGCTCCTTCACCGGATCCTCCCGGCGCCGGTTCCCCGTGGTCACGGCGCCTGCGGGTTCCGGACTTCCGGGGTCAGTCGGGGGCGCCGACCAGAATCCCCGAGGGCGTGGACGCGGCGGCGTCGCCGTCCGCCGGCGCCCGGATCGGCCGGTCCCGCTCGCTGTCGACGACGCACAGGAAGCCGAACGGCTTCTTCGTCCGGTTGACGAGCTGATGGACCTCCAGCGGGCCGACGGTGGCCAGATCGAGCGGCCGGAGCGGCATCTTGCGTTCGCCGACCTGAAGCACCCCTTCCCCCCGCGCGCCGATCACCACATGGGTGTGGACGTGTCGCTCCAGGCTGGTGTAGCCCCCCGGCTCGACCTCGAAGTAGCGGACGTGGCAGCGGGTCCGTTCACCGAACTTGCCGACCAGCTCGACCCGCCGCACGCCCCGGAACGCGAGATCGGTCGCGTCCTTGTAGGGCGAACTGGCGCGGCCCTCCCATTGCCCGTCGCCCAGGAACGCCAGCCGGCGCGGCCCGGGAAGTTCGGGCGGCAGGGCGGGCTCCGGCGCGATCGCGACTTCGGGGAATTCCTCCCGGAGAGCCCCCAGCAGTTCCCGCGTTCCGGCTTCCACCCCGGCGGGATGGGTCAGGAGGGCGCCGCCGATCAGCAGCACCGAGTCCGGGCCGTAGCGGCGGGCGACCTCCGGGACTTCGGCCACCCCCATGCCTCCCGCCGGAGCGGGCCACGCCGGGGCCAGACTCCCGAGGTCGGTCCGCAGCGCCCGGACGATCGAGTCGCACGCCGCCTCCGGGTAGCGAAAGCGGCCGCCGCGGTCCGGGAAGACCACGACATCCGCGCCCGCCAGCCGGAAGAGCGTCCCGAGCAGCACTCCCGCGTCCATGCCCCCGGGGTCCCCGTGGGTCGCGGCGCCGGTGAGCGACGGGTGCGCCATGAAGATGAGCGGGTACCGCGCCGCCAGGTTCCGGACGGCGTCGAGGCCGACGAGCATCGGGCAGACGAGGACGCCGGGGAGCCCCGCCTCCGCCACGAACTCGACGTACCGCTCGATCCGGTCCGCCGGAGCGCCGGCGTGCGGCAGATAGAGGGTCTGGCCGCCAGTCGCCTGGTTTCCCCGATCCACCGCCTCGGCGCAGGTCGTGACGCGCGTCCGGAACGCCTCGAAGTCGTCGGTCAGGTTCTGGTCGTCCTTGACCAGGTCGCCGCCGCCCCGGGCGAACCCCTCGGCGATGGCGGCCAGTTCCTCGTTCGACAGCCCTCGCGGCTTCACCGCGGTGGCCAGCAGCGGCCGCCCCAGGACGCCGCGCTGTCGCCGGACCCCCTCGACCCCGTGGTTGGGCCCCCGAAGGTCGTTCAGGAGCGAGGCGGGCGGTTCCAGCTCGAGGAGCCGGACCCCCGGGAACATCGAGACGTTCCCGAACGAGACATTCAGCAGCCCGAAGAGGTCCGCCGCCAGCTCCGCCGGGTAGGACAGCTCCACCCGGGAGGCCTCGGGCGCCTCCGGGTCCGCGGCGATCGCTTCGATGCGGCCGACGAGCTCTGCCGAAGGGCTCCCGGCGGGAAGCAGCGCTTCGGGGACCTCGACCGTCTGTTCGATCGCGATCCGGCGGGCGGACGCCTCGGCGTCCGCCTCCGCCGCCGGGATCCGGTAGACCGCCCGGAGCCGGTCCTCGGTCAGCAACCTAAGCCGATTTCCGGGCGTATCGGAGCGGGATCGCCACCAGGAACCAGCCGAGCGCGAGGAACACCAGGAATCCCGGCGCCCCCGAAGGCGTCGCCACCGGAGTCGGCAGCGTGAAGTTCCAGACCGCGAACCCGGAGAGCGCCACCCCCATCAGGGCTTCGCCGGCGATGAGTCCCGAAGCGATCAGGGTTCCGGCGCTCTCGCCCCGGGTCCGTCCGGCGGCGTCCATCGACGCCATCCTCCGGTCCGCCAGCCAGCGGAAGCACCCGCCGACCAGGATCGCGAACGTCGTCTGGAGCGGCAGGTACATCCCCACCGCAATGAGCATCGGGGACGGCGCCCGGATCAGGATGAGGAACAGGCACAGCGCCAGCCCGAACACCACGAGCGGCCACCGCATGTCCCCGCCGACGATGCCCTGGGAGAGCAGCGCCATGAGGCCCGCCTGCGGCGCCGGCAGCTCTTCGCCTCCGACCCCGATGCCTCCCGCCGCGATGTCTCCCCGGTGGAGCAGCATCATCGGCAGTACGAGGAAGGCCGAGGCGAAGACCACGCCGATGATCTCGGCCCACTCCATCCGGAACGGCGTTCCGCCGAGGAGTTGCCCGACCTTCAGATCCTGGAGCATGTCTCCGGCGACCGCGCAGGCGCAGCAAACCACCGCGGCCACCCCGAGAACCGCCGTCACCCCCTGGGTTCCGGTGACGCCGAGGAAGGTCATGAGCAGCGCCGCCAGCAGCAGCGTGGAGATGGTCAGCCCGGACACCGGGTTCGAGGAGCTCCCGATGACGCCGACGAGGTACCCGGCCACCGCGGAGAAGAAGAACCCGGCCACGATCATCACGATCGCCGAGCCGAGCGCTCCCAGCGGCTGCCCGGTGTAGTAGTAGTAGAGGAGGAACGTCGGAACGATCAGGGCGACGACCCCGGCCGTCGTCCAACTGAACGGGATGTCGCGTTCCTTCTCGTCGCCGCTGGCGGCCGGACCGTGGCCGGAGCGAAGCTCGGCGATCGAGCGGCGGAGTCCCTCCCCGAGCGACTTGCGCATCCGCAGCAGCGTCCAGACCGCTCCCGCGATCATCGCTCCGACCGCGATCGGGCGGACCAGTTCGGCCCAGACGACCCCGCTGACCGCGGCCCAGTCGGCGCCGGCGGACGCCAGCCGCCCGGCGTCGGCGAAGTCCGGGTTGAAGAACAGGACCGCCGGGATCATGAACCACCAGGCGAAGACGCCTCCGGAGAACGTCAGCGCCGCCAGCCGGGGTCCGATGATGTATCCGACCCCCAGATAGGCGGGCGAGGCCGCCGGAGTCGAAAACGGCAGGACCCCGGGCTGCGCCGCGGCGCCGAAGGACTGTCCCCCCACCGCGATCGCGCCCTGGAAGGAGCCGTAGCCGAAGGCGCCGGCGATCCGGTCGGTGAAGAGCTGGATGCCCTTCGAGTTCTTCAGGACCTCGATGAGCGCGCCGGCGCCCATCATCTGGAACAGCAGTCGCCCGCCTCCCCCGGCGCCGGCGCGGTGGATCTCGGCGGCGGCGACCGATTCGGGGAAGGGCAGCTCGGGGTCGTTCACCATGCTCCGCCGCAGGATGACGACGAAGAGGATCCCGAGCAGCCCCCCCACCAGCATGAGAAGCGTGCTCTCGAGGTAGTTGAACTCCTCCCACGCTCCGGCCATCAGGAACGCCGGCAGCGTGAAGATGGCGCCGGCGGCGAGCGCCTCGCCCACCGACGCGGTCGTGCGGGCGATGTTCTCCTCGAGCAGGCTGCCGCGGAACAGGCCGCGGATCACGACCATCGAGACGACGGCGGCCGGGAACGTCGCCGCGACCGTCTGGCCGGCGCGGATCCCCAGATAGGCGTTCGCCGCTCCGAGGACCACGGCCATGAGCAGGCCGAGCAGGAGAGCCCGGAGGGTGAACTCGCGGGGGGTTCCTTGGGAATTCGCCATGGGGCCTCCTCGGTCGCCAGCCCCTTGAGGCTCTGGGGGCGAGTCGCGTTATATCACCGGCGGACGCCGGTTCCCGCGTCCCCGGCTTGCCGCGCGACGCCTTACCGGTATCGGTGGGAGCGGCGGGGGCCCTCCTCGCCGAGCCGCAGACCGGTGTCGGCGGTGAGCTCGGGGCCGTCCTGGTCCCCTCTGCGGAGCGCCAGCCAGCCGGCGGCGGCGATCATGGCGGCGTTGTCGGTGGACAGCAGGATCGACGGAGTGAACACCGGAAGTCCCCGCTCGGCGCCCAGCTCCTGGAACCGCTCGCGCAGCGCCGAGTTCGCGGCGACGCCCCCGGAGAGCAGGATCGAGGCGGCTTCGACGGTCTCGAGCGCGCGCTCCACCGACCGGGCCAGCGCCCGGACGACGGCCGACTGGAAGGACGCCGCCAGATCGCGGATGTCCTCGCGCTCGAACGGGTCCTCGCCGTCCCCGACCGGCGCGATCCCGTCGCGCTCGATGAGCCGCAGCACCTGGGTCTTGAGCCCCGAGAAGCTGAAGTCCAGCCGGGCCCCGTCGGAGAAATGGGGCAGCGAGAACACGTGGGCGCCGGGGTCGCCTCGGCGGGCCAGACGATCCATGATCGGGCCGCCGGGGTAGCCGAGTCCGAGCCGCTTCGCCAGCTTGTCGTAGGCCTCTCCGGCGGCGTCGTCGCGGGTCTTGCCGAGCAGCCGGTAGTCGCCGTCGCGCTCGCTCAGGAAGAGGCTGGTGTGCCCGCCGGAGACGACGAGCGCCAGCGCCGGATGGGGGACGTCCGGGCCGTCGAGGTAGCACGCCCGGATGTGTCCCTCGATGTGGTCCACGCCGATCAGCGGGAGCCCGCGGGCGAAGGCCAGCGCCTTGGCGAAAGAGACGCCCGCGAGGAGCGCCCCGATGAGCCCCGGCCCCCGGGTGACCGCCACCCCGTCGATGTCGTCGAGGCCGGCTCCGGCGTCGGTGAGCGCCCGGTCCACCACCGGGCGCAGGTTCACCAGGTGCTGCCTCGAGGCGATTTCCGGAACGACCCCCCCGTAGGGCGCATGCGCCGCGATCTGCGAAGACACGACGTTGGACAGCACCCGCCGCCCGTCCTCCACCACCGCCGCCGAGGTCTCGTCACACGAGGTCTCGATCCCCAGGATCTTCATGTCCCCGGGTTATAGCGCCTCTTGCGAATCCGACTCCCCGGCGACGGCGCGGTCCGTTCGTTGTGGTCGCGATCCCTCGCTGACCAGGGAGGTCAGCTCCCGTCGGAGAACGCCGCCAGGATCTGCGAAACGGTCGTGTTGAGGTACTCGTCGAAATGGCCCGGGCTCGGGCCCAGCCGCACCAGGACCACGTCCTCCGACGGGATCACCATCGTGACCTGCCCCATGAATCCCGCGGCCCAGTAGGCGTCGCTCGGGATGTCGGGGTGACGTCCGCCCCGGTTCAGCCACCAGAGCCCGCCGTACTCCTGTTCCGCTGCTCCCGGGGAGGGAGCGCTCACGAAATCGGACCAGCCCTCCGGCAGGATCCGGTCCCCTTCGAAGACGCCGTCCCACAGGTGGAGGAGGCCGAAGCGCATCCAGTCGGCGGCGCTTCCGTACTCGTAGCCGCTCAGGATGAAGTTGCCCCAGGGGTCCGGCTCAAGCACGAAATCCCGCGACCCGATCCGGTCGAGGAACAGGCGCTGCGGGTGGGTCAGGTACTCCCGGTCGTTGTTCTCGACCGTCTCCCGGACGATCCGGCCGAGGGTCAGCGGGTCCGAATTGCGGTAGCGGAACTCCGTTCCCGGCTCGATCCCGTAGGGCTGCCCGGAAGCGTGCTCGAAGACGTTCAGGGCGTCGAAGTAGACGCGCATGTGCTCGTTCTCGGGGACGAGCGACGCGGGGCCCTCGAGGCCCAGGTTCGTCATGTCGAGCCCGCTGGTCATCGTGAGCAGATGGCGCATCAGGATGGCGCCGCGAGGATCCCCTTCCTCCCTCCACTCCGCGATCGGAGCGGGGGTGTCCAGCGTGAAGTGGCCCTTCTGCATCAGCGTCCCGATGAGCGCCGCCGTCAGGCTCTTTCCCTCGGACCAACTGATCTGCGGGGTGTTTCGGGTGAAGCCGGGCGCGTACCGCTCCCCCACGATCCTTCCGCGCCGCACGACCGCGAGCGCGCGGGTGTTCTGCGGCGCCGCCATCGCGGCGTCCAGCGCGGCGTCGAGCGCCGCCCGGTCCACGCCCGCCTGATCGGGCTCCTCGGCCCCCACATCGCCGAGCGGCCAGTCGGTCTCGTCCGCCGGCGGCTGGTCCCGCGGAACCGCGACCGGCTCGAAGCGAACCGTGTCCATCCCGTCTTCCAGCAGCGTGCAGCCCTGGTCCCCGTGGTGCTTCGCGGTCCTCGGGTTCACGTCGGCGGCCCACACCGTCGCGCTCCGCGCCTCGGTGTCCACGGTCCACTCGAAGTCATCCTGCCATCCGAACGCCGGGAAGGGCTGGATGTCCTCCGCCAGCACTGTCTCCGGCGACCGCTCGGTCACCCGCCCGACGACGAACACCCCGGAACAGAGGTGGTGCGCCGCGATGCCGGCGGCGTAGCGGCGGAACCGCTCGTCGAGGTCGGCGCCCTCCGGTTCCGACCCGCCGTTCGTCATGCAGGCCGGGACCGCGATCAGCCCGATCCCGAGCAGCGCCAGCAGCGCGATCGTGAGCGTCGTTCCGACGCGGTTCTTCGTTGACTTGATCATCCTTCCGGCCCTCTCCTGTCTCAGCGGAACAGGTACTTGAGTGCGGCTACGAACAGCGCCGTAGATTGAAGCACGAGCCCCCTCGCCGTCCATTCATCAAGGGCCAGCCATGCAGCCCGTTGACAAAGTCCCGCGGCCCGGTTCTCCCGGTAGGGGCTCGAGCGGCGATGGCCCCCACCGGGAGAACTGGCCCCGCCCGAATCACGCCCCTTCGGGGCGCTCATCGTTGCGCTTCATTCGGCATCCCGATGCCGGTTCTCCCGGTAGGGGCCCTCGCTCACGCGCCTTGTCGGCCGGGCGCCTCACCGCTCTCGGCGCTGCACGCGACTTTATCAACGGACTGCTAGGCCGGAGCCCACCGGTTCGATTCCCGTCCCATCAGGCATTCGTGATCCGGTACCCCATCATGAGTTCGGAAACCCCGAACGCCCGCGCCAACCTGGGAATTGGCACATGCCGGACGGGCTTCAGAAGCGCCGACGGCACGAGAAGGTTTGCGGCGAAGTGGTTGGCTTCCTTTTCCAGAGGATCGTCGTCCGCGGTCAGGTCAGAACGTCGCGGGAGCACGCGGTACCGCCCTGGGTCGGCCTCGTACGCCTCGCGGTGGAGTAGCCAGTGGCCCAGCTCGTGCCCCATCGTGAAGCGCTGTCTCGTGACCGGATCGGCGACGTTGACGTAGATCCTGCTGTTGGGGAAGTCGCAACATCCGGAGACGCGGTCCGAGAACTCCCCGAAGCCGGTGAAGACGAGTTCCGCGCCGTTCGCCTCGATCAACTCGGCGACCGGGATCGGCGGCGTCGGGATTGATGCGGTCAGTTCCGCGGCCCTTTGACGGGCTCTCCGGTAGTCGGGGCTCCTCACGTTTCGACCCGCCAACTCATGATGCCCAACCTCCGGCTTCACAGCGTAGCTGTCAGGGAACCGCGAGCGAACGCTGTAGGTGTCGAAATCTACCACTTGCCATGAACGGTGATCTGTTCGTGAGGGCTCGAATATGACATCCACGGTCGTATCGCGCGCCGTTATCGGCTGTCGGACTGGGCGCCGAGAGTGAGCAGGCGGATCATCTCGACAGTCCCGGGTGTTGCCGGCTCCTCCGCGACGCCCGCGTGGCCTCCAGCGGCGGCCCTCCCCGCCACACCGCCCGCTTCTTGACAGGGAACCCGGCGGGACGGTAGGAATTGACCCATGCGAGGCGGTTGGCGGGGACTCCTGCGCTGGAGCGTGCTGCTTGCGCTCCTGCCGCTCGCGCTGGCGGCGGCTCCCCACTTCCACGACGACGGCGAAGTCGAGGACGGCCGCTGCGTCCTGTGCCAGGCCAACGAAGGCCCGGCCGTCATGGACGCGGATCCGCAGCCACCTCTCGCCGCTGTTCGCCACGCCTCGTTCGCCGGTGAGGCGGCGCCCCATGGCGACGCCTGTCTCGAGGGCCTTTCGGCCCGGGGCCCTCCCATCCGAGCCTGACAACACCCGGGCGGGCCCGCCCGCCCACGCCCGTTGTCGCGCTGACGCGGTGATTCCGCGTCCGCGCTCCATCCCCGACCAGGGGATCGTGTCCCGGAGACTCGTCTGGAGGCCCCGGGACTCTCCGGAGGCTCTCCATGAACCAGTCCGAGGACCGAGCGCGGTCCCAAACCACCGGGAACGGTTCGCTCGCCGTTCTTGAAGCCCGGGCGCTCTCGAAGCGCTACGGCGACACCGAGGCGGTGAGCGACCTCGACCTCCGGGTGCGTCCCGGCGAGATCTACTGTCTGCTGGGGCCGAACGGCGCCGGCAAGACGACCACGATCCATCTCTTTCTCGGATTCGTGGATCCCACCTCCGGGAGCGTGCGGGTCGGCGGTCAGGACGTTTCCGAGGCTCCGCTGGAGTCCAAGCGCCGCCTCGCCTACATCCCGGAGCAGGTCATGCTCTACCCGAACCTGACCGGCCTCGAAAACCTCGAGTACTTCACCGCGCTCGGCGCCGGCGCCAACCGGAATGGCGCCGTTTCGCCCAGCGCGCTCGCTGACACCCTGGTCGCCGCCGGTCTCCAGCCGGACGCGGTCCGTCGCCGCGTGTCGGGCTACTCGAAGGGAATGCGCCAGAAGGTGGGCGTCGCCATCGCCATGGCGAAGCAGGCCGATGCGCTCCTGCTCGACGAGCCCACCTCCGGCCTCGATCCCCAGGCCTCGAACGAGTTCTCGGCGCTGCTCGGCCGACTGCGCGAGCAGGGCGCCGGCATCCTCATGGCGACCCACGACCTCTTCCGCGCCAAGGAAACGGGAACCCGCGTGGGGATCATGCGGGAGGGCCGCCTGGTCGACGAGTTCTCGACCGAAGAGATCGGACACGCCGATCTCGAACGCATCTACCTTCGCCACATGGCCCTGACGGGAGGTTCGTCATGATTCGTACGATCGCCAGAAAGGAATTCACCGATCTGCTTCGCGACGGCCGCTTCCGGTGGGCCGCCGCTCTGGTGGGAGCCCTGCTCCTCGTCTCCCTCGGCGCCGGATGGGTGCAGGCGGACCGGGCTGCGCGTGAACACGCGGCCGCCCAGGCGACCGCGCGGGATCACTGGGAGTCCCAGGGCGACAAGAACCCGCACTCCGCGGCCCATTACGGCATCTACGCCTTCAAGCCGCGCCTCCCGCTGTCGTTCCTGGACCAGGGAGTCGATCCGTACGCCGGAACCTCCGTCTGGCTCGAGGCGCATCGTCAGAACGAGTTCCTGATGCGCCCGGCGCAGGACCGGACCGCCGGCCAGCGCCTCGGCGCCCTGACCGCGGCCAGTGTGCTGCAGCACCTCGTGCCGCTGCTCGTGATCCTGCTCGGCTTCGGAGCGCTCGCCGCGGAGCGGGAGCACGGAACGCTCCGGCAGCTCCTGGCGGCCGGGGTCTCGCGGAGCCGTCTCGCCGTTGGCAAGGCGCTCGGCGTGGCGGGCGCGCTATCGCTGCTCGTCGTTCCCGCCGCCGTGCTGGGGGTCGCGGCCCTCGTGCTGGCGACGCCGGGTCCCGCAGCTTCTCCCTTCGCCCGCGGCGCGGTGCTGGTCGCGGTTTACCTCGCCTATTTCGCGGCCTTCATCGGGCTCGCGCTGGCCGTTTCCGCATGGGCCCGGACCTCGCGCGCCGCGCTCGTCGTGCTCCTCGGGATCTGGGTGGCGAACGGCCTGCTCGTCCCGCGGGTGGCGGTGGATCTCTCCCGCAACCTGCATCCGACGCCATCGGCCGTCGAGTTCGCGCGGGACATGGAGCGCGACATGGCGTCCGGGGCGCCCGGGATCGAACGGCCTGATCGCGCCGCGCTCCAGCAGCAACTGATGGAGGAACACGGGGTGCACCATGTGGAGGACCTCCCGTTCAACGAGGTGGGCGTCTATCTCCAGGCCAGCGAGGAGTACAGCAACCAGATCTTCGACCTGAACTACACCGATCTGTGGGACCGGTTCGAAAGGCAGGGACGGGTGCACGAGACCGTCGGGGTCATCTCTCCGCTGCTGGCGGTCCGGACGCTGTCCATGGGTCTCGCCGGGACCGATGTCGAACAGCACCGCCACTTCGCCGCCGCCGCCGAGGAGTACCGGCGGGATCTGATGCGCCGGATGAACGGCGATCTCGCCGAGAACTCGCGCACCGGGGACACCTACATCGCCGACGCCTCGCTGTGGGAGTCGACGCCTCCCTTCGAATATGACGCCCCGACGCTGGGCTGGGTCCTGGCCAACCGGTCGCTCTCGCTCGGTGTGCTGGGGCTCTGGCTGGTCGCGGCGGTTCTGGCGGCGGGGGTCAGTTTCCGACGCGCCGAGGTGGCCTGACCATGATTCGTCGGGCTGTCTTCCGCCATGAATGGCGGCTTCTCCTCGCCGACCGGGCGCTCTGGATCGCGCTCGTCGGCTTCATCGCGCTGTTCGGCTACGCGCTGGCGAACGGAGCCGCGTGGCGATCGTTCCAGGACCGCACGGTCGAGGCCGCGCTGGCGGCTAGCGCGGAACGCGCCGAATCGCTCGCCAGCCAACTGGAGGACATCGCGGCCGGAGGGCAGCCGTCATCGCCGTTCCGGGATCCCCGGCGGGCGAACGTGCTCGGCGGAGCCGCTGGCGCGCGTTCCGCTGCGCTCGAGCCCGGTCCCCTCACCGCGCTCGCCGTGGGTCAGAGCGATCTCCTGCCCTATGTCTACGACGTCAGCATCTACACGAACGAGTCTTCCTTCCTGCAGAACGGGGAGGTCGAGAACCCGCTGAACCTGATGGTCGGCCGGTTCGACGCCGCGTTCTTCGTGATCTACCTGCTGCCGCTCGTGGTTCTCGCCATGAGCTTCCGCGTGCTCTCCGGCGAACGGGAACAGGGGACGCTGGCGCTGGCGCTGTCTCAACCGGTGTCCGCGCGGAGCCTGGTGGCTGCGAAGCTCACATTCCGGGCGCTCCTGGTCGTCGGGATGGCCATCGGGGTCTCGCTGCTCGGAGCGTTGGTGGCCGGGCAGGCGGGCGCCGACCGGATCCTGATCTGGTGCGGAACCGTTCTCGTCTACTCGCTGTTCTGGTTTGCGCTCGCCGCGTGGGTGAACAGCCTCGGGCGGTCCTCCGCCTGGAACGCGACGGTGCTCGTCGGAGCATGGCTCATGCTCGTGGTCGTGCTCCCGGCTGCGGGGAACATCGTGGCCGATGTGCTCCATCCCCTCCCGTCCCGCGTCGAGATGGTGACGGCCCAGCGGGAGGCCTCGAACGAGGCGGTCAACCGCCGCAGCGAACTCCTCGCCCGCTATCTCGAAGACCACCCGGAGATGGCGGAGGGAGTCGTTGACGCGAGCGAGAACTTCGCCGCGCTCTCCTGGGCGGCGACCGAGGCGGTGAACGAGCGCCTCGAAGAAGTTACGGCGCTCTACGACGAGCGGCTGGCCGGGCAGCGCGAGCTGATCGGTCGCTACCGGTTCCTCTCGCCGGCGCTCCTGGCGCAGGAGGCGCTTCTCGACGCCGCCGGGACCGGCGACGCCCGTTTCCGCGAGTTCCAGACGCAGGTCCGCGATTTCGCCGAGGAGTGGAGGCTCTTCTTCGTCCCGAAACTCCTGGCCGGTGAGCTGATGACGGCCGACGTGCTGGATTCGGCCCCCGGGTTCCGCTTCGAAGACGAGGCTGGCGCAGAAGTCGTGCGCCGGGCGAGCGTCCCCTTCGGCGCGCTCTTCCTGCTGCTCGGGCTCGTCTCCGGCGCGGCCGCGGTGCGGCTGGGGCGGGTCAAGCCTCGCGCAGAAGGGAACGACGGCTAGCAAGCAGCCGACCCCACGGACCGCCCCTCTTCCCCGCGCACCCGCTCGCGGGGAACGAGGGGGCGCGGCGTTTTCGGCCTCCTACCCGACGTGGGCGCGGATCCGCTGGAGCGCTTCCGCGATCCGCTCCTCCGACGCGAGCATCGACACCCGGGCGTACCCGGTCCAGCGGGCGCCGAACGCGGTCCCCGGAAACATGAGGACGCGCGCCTCCCGCAGGAGACGGCGGCAGAAGGACTCCGCCGGCATCCCGAACCGGGAGATGTCCGCCCACACGAAGAACCCGCCGCCGTGCGCGGCCGTCGGGATGCCCAGCTCCTCGAGGCCGTCGAGAAGCAGGCGGCGCCTCGGCCGATAGATCTCCCGCAACCGGGCCGGGAACGCATCCCCCATCCGGAGCGCCGCCGCCGCGGCGCGCTGCGAAAACAGCGCCACCGGCCCCGACATCGCCGCCTTGATCCGGGCGCACGCCCCGATCGCGTCGCTCGGCCCGGTCAGGTAGCCGACGCGGAACCCGGTCATCGCGTAGCTCTTCGAGACGCTCCCGAGCGTGAGCGTCCGGCGGCGCATCCCGGGAAGCGACGAGGGGGAGAGCACCGGTCCCTCCCCGTCGAGCGCCATGTCGGCGTAGACCTCGTCCGACAGCAGCCACAGGTGCGCCCGGTCCACGAGCGCCGCGAGTCCCTCGACTTCCTCGCTCCGGGTTCGCGCGCCCGTCGGGTTCTGGAAGTTCACGATCGTCAGCAGCCGGGGACGCGCCGCCCGCCCGAACGCCTCCTCCGCCGCTTCGGCGCGCATCCCGAAGTCCTCCACCCCGTCGCGCTCGAGGCCCCCGCACGCCACCGGCGCGAGCCGGCCGCCGGCCAGCGCCGCCGCCTGTCCGTAGGAGGTGTAGTGCGGATCCCCCAGCAGCACGTCCTCTCCCTCGCCCACCAGCGCCAGGATCGCGACGGCGATCCCCTCCTGGGCGCCGCCGGTGACGAGCACTTCGGTCCGGGGGTCCCACCGGACGCCGGTGCGCGCTTCCTCCCGGTCGGCGATCGCCTCGCGCAGCCAGATCTGACCCCTCGGATCCAGCGCCTCGCCCGCTCCGGGCTGCGCGCACGCCGCCTCGATGACGGCCGCCGGCGCGTCGGCGTCCGGGTCCCCGCGGCCGAAGCTCACGACGTCGTCCAGACGGCTCGCCAACTCCATGAGCGAATACCGCGAGTCGTCGTCGCCGATCGGCTTCGGTTTCGCCTTCGCCGGCGGGGCCGCCTGGACTCGGGCGCCGAGCGCCAGGGCGGCCGCTCGCTGCGAGGGCGCCGGGGTGCAGATGGACAGCGCCTGCTTCCAGCGCCGCAGCAGCCCGATCAGGCTGCTCGGGGCGTAGAGGAACCCCACCCGGAACGGCGCCAGTCCGGGGAGGCCGTCCAGCGACCCCACGACGATCGCGCCCTCGGGAGACCCGCCGAAGGCGGTTCCCCCGGTGGGGCCCCCGCCGTCCTCCAGCAGCGCGGCGCCCAGGTCCACGATGATCAGCGGGCCCGGCGCCGCCGGGGAGGACGCCCGCGCCGCGGTCCCGCCCGGAAGGACGGCGGCCACCGCCTCGGGCCAGTCCCCGGGGACCTCGAGCATCGGCTCGGGCGTCAGTTCGAGCGCCTGGCACGCCGCGTAGACACCGTCGAAGTCGGCGAGTCCCGGGAACAGCAGGGCTCGCCGTCCCCCGTTTTCGCCCCCGTGCTCCCGGGCCCCGGCGAGCGCCACGAAGCGCGCCTCCTGGACGCCCGCGGTGATGACCGCTTCGCCGCCGGAAGCGACGCCCGCGGCCTCGATGCGCCGCGCGACCTCGGTCCGCAGCTCGGTAAGCCCCGGTCGGGGCGTGTAATGCGTTTCGCCGCCGAGGAGCGCCGCCCGGAGCCCGTCCCGGACTTCGGCGGCGAGCCCGGCCGACTCCGCCGGTTCGGGTGTTCCTTCGCGCAACCGGTGTGTCCGGTCGGCGATGGGAACCCCGCAGAAATGGGTCATTCGGCCAGTTCCTTCCACGCCTGCAGCGGGAGGCGCGCTCCGGATGCCCGCGCTCTCTCCGCCACCCGATCACAACGGAAGCGCTGTCCGGTGGGGGCGCCGTCTTCCCCTCCGAGGAGCGCGAGCGCCACGAACGCCGCCCCGAGCGGTTCCGAAGACCCCCACGCCCGCCGGTTCGCTGTCAGCTCCCGCTCCTCCGCGACCGTCATGCCGGTCGGCTTGATCCGGGCCCCCGGCGTGACGGTGTTCACGACGACGCCGGAACCGCGGCGCTCGGCGGCGGCCGCCCGCGCCAGCCCTTCGACGCCGAACTTGCTGGCGCAGTAGGCCGCCTCGTCGGCGAAGCCCGACACTCCGGCCCGCGAGCTCGTCAGAACCACCGACCCGCCGCCTCCGGCCTCGAGCGCGGGGAGCAGTTCCCGCAGGAACACGAACGCCGAGGTCAGGTTCACCGCGAGCGTCTCGTCCCACGCCTGGTCGTCCGTCAACCCCAGGCTTCGGCGCGACAGCACGCCGGCGCAGTGGACGAGCGCCCCCAGATCTCCGCGGGCGAAAGTGGCGGCGTGCGCCGCCGCGTCGGCCTGGCCGCCCCGGTCGGCGAGGTCCGAGACCAGGACTTGTGCGCCCCCGGACATCGCGCCCGCCGTCTTCGCCAGCTCCACCGCGCTGCGGTCCACCAGCAGGCAGTGCGCTCCCGCCCGGGACAGCGCCAGCGCCGCCGAGGCGCCGAGGCCCCGCGCCGCCCCGGTCACGACGACCCGGCGACCGGCGAGCGGACCCCCGACGGTCGAACTCACCCGGGCAGCCACCCCCGCAGCAGGCCCGCCGTCAGGAACCCCAGGTAGTTCCCGAGTCCGTAGCCGAAGATCCCGACGATCACCGCCGGCGCGATCCGCGCCTTCCACTGGAGCGCCATGCCGAGCGCCAGCGCCGACCCCGGCCCTCCGACGGCGGCCTGGCTCGCGAGCGTCACGGTGGCCAGGTCGAAGCGCGCCAGCCATCCCACGCCGTAGACCACGAGTGCGTGGATCGCGATGATGAGCACCATGTAGATGAACAGCCACGGGCCCGCCGCCACGACCTCCCGGACGTCCGAGGCCGCTCCGATCACCAGGAAGAAGAGGTGGAGCGCGAAGTAGGACAACATCGCGGAACCCTTCAGCCGGGCCACCGCCGGGATCTGCCCGAGCGCCAGCGCGATCGTGGTCAGCCACAGGACTTCCGGCACGCCGGGGGCCAGCGTCCCCAGGAACCGGGCCATGGCGAGCGCCAGCAGCGGCAGCGCCGCCAGCACCGCCAGGTGGGACACCGAAAGCGCCGCCTCGGTCCAGACGCGCCGCAGCGCGTCGGAGTCGACGTTGGCCCCTTCGCCCTCGGCCTCGGGCGGCCCCGAGCGGCGCAGGAACACCGCCGCGAGCGCGGAGGCGAGGGCCACCTGCGCCAGCATCCACGGAACGGTGGACAGGTTGTCCACCACGAACGCCCCGGCGAACAGGCTCGGCGTCATCTCGAGCCCCTGACCGACCGCCGCGAAGTTCAGACCCCCTCCGAAGAACGCCCCGGCGAAGGTCCCTCCCAGCTTCCAGGTCTCGGATCCCAGCACCCGGAAGAAGAGCAGGCTGGCGATGACCGCGCCGCAGAAGGTGCCGAGTCCGGCCAGGCCGAATCCGAGCACCATCCGTGGTCCCGCCTTCCTCAGGTCGGCGAACCGGGTGGACAGGACGAACAGCACGATCGCGTAGGGGATCGCGTAACGCGACAGCGAGTCGAGGAACTCGCTGCCCCGGGGGATGACGCCCAGGTTCGCGAGCAGGATCCCGAGGAGGGTGCAGACGACGGCGGAGCTCACCTTCCGGATCACCGGGAAGCGCTCCTCGGCCTCGCGCGCTCCCCACACCATGGCCAGCAGGAACGCCAGCAGAAGCAGCGGTTCGGCGATCACGGCGTCTCTCCCGGCGAGCGCCGCGCGGGCGGCTCGACGTCCACGAACTCCGCCTCCCCGCAGAACAGCGTCCAGTCTCCGGCGGTCGTCGAGGGGTGCGTCCGGAAACCGAACAGGACGCCGTCGCAGGGGGCCTCCAGGCTCTCCACCGGTTCTCCCAGCAGGTCATGGATCCTGAGGAGCGGCTGCCCCTTCCGGATCGGACGCTTGAAGTGGTCGGCGGCGCCCCCCGCGAACGGGACCAGCACGCCGCTCCGGCCCGCCATGCGGACCGCCTGCCGTCCGCGCCAGAGCCGCGGCGCGTAAGCGGGTTCTCCGTCCAGCAGGCCGTAATGGCGGCAGACGTTCGTGAACGCCCGCTTCAGCGTGTCGACCATGTCCCGCAGTCGGCCGGGCAGGGTCCCCGCGCTGCCGCCGAGCTCCACCGTGATCGCCGCCCGGCCCCGCCCGGTCATCGCCGCCATCGGCGAGCCGGCGGGATGCGGCGTGTCCAGCACGATCGTCCAGTCGGGCCCCATCGCCTGCGCCAGTTCGAGCCCCCTGGCGTCTCCCGAGGTCGTGAAGATGGTCTCGCCGAGAAAGCAGATGTTGCCTCCCGAGTGCACGGTGATCTCGAGGTCCGCGAGCGCCCCCGCGGTCTCGAAGTGGGTCGCCGCCACCCGGTCGGTCAGGTAACCGGCGGACCGACCCGGATAGATCCGGTTCATGTCGTGGGTGTGGGTGTCCCTCGGGTTCCCCCGCGACATCGCCTCGAACGCCGCCACGTTCATCAGCGGGACAGCGACCACCGCGCCGGCGAGCGCCTCCGGGTCCAGCTCCCGGGCGAACTCGGTGACCGCGATGACTCCCTCCTGTTCATCGCCGTGGATGCCCCCGTCGAGCAGGAGGACCGGGCCCGGCCGCCTCCCGTTGACGACGATCACCGGGAAGCCGAGGCCGGTCCCGTCCACCCGCTCCACCGCGGTCACGAAGCCGGACGCGCGTTCGCCCGGCCCGGCGCCGACCCCGCCGACGGCGAGCATCTCCTTGTGGCTCATCAGGTCTCTCCTTCTCTGTTCTCGACCGCGAAGGCGTCGCGGATCGTCGAAGCCACCCGCTGGAACAGCTCCCGCGTTCCACCGGCCCCCGCTCCCCCGGTGTGCGGCGCCAGCACGACGCCCGGGGCGCCCAGGAGGGGATGCGAGGCGGGCAGCGGCTCCTCCCGGAACACATCCAGTCCGGCGCCCCCGAGCCGCCCGGAACGGAGCCGGTCCACCAGCGCCGCTTCGTCCACGAGTCCGCCCCGGGCGGTGTTCACCAGGATCGCGCCCGGCCGCATCCGGTCGAGCGCGCCGGCGTCCAGCAGACGGTCGGTCGCTTCGGTGTGCGGCAGGTGGAGGCTCACGACATCCGAGGCCGCGAGCAGTTCCTCGAGCGAGCCCGCCTGGCGGACTTCCAGCCGGTCCGCCCACACGGTCTCCAGCGGGGTGCGCTGGAAGACCAGCACCCGCATGCCGAACCCCTGCGCTCGCCGCGCCACCTCCTGGCCGATGGCGCCGAAGCCGACCAGTCCCAGCGACCTGCCGGCGAGCGTCACGATGTCCCTCCGTCCCAGCCAGTTGAACGCGAAGGAGGACTCGGTCGTCGCCGCCGGCGTCAGGCCCCGGCCCTCGTACTCGGCGCTTCGCACCCCGCGATCCCCCTCCACCACCCGCCGCGCCACCGCGAGGAGGAGCGCCATCGTGTGGTCCGCGACCGCGATCGCTCCCGGGTGGGGAACCGCGACGACCCGGGCCCCGCGCTTTCGCGCCGCCTCCTCGTCCACGCTCATGGGGTGGCGCCCGAGGGCGACGATGAGCCGCGCTCCGGACCCTGCGATCTCGGGGGCCCCGACCCGGCGCCGGCGGGCGAGCAGCACCCGGGCTCCGGCGACCGCCTCGAGGACCGCGGCCTCCTCGTCCGATGCCGGGATCCGGAGATCGAGGCCGGCGAGCTCCCGGGCGGCGGCCCGCTCGACGAGTTCCGGGGGCCGCTCGGCGAACGCGACCCGGACCGGGCGCTCGCTCAAAGCAGCACGACCCCCACGTAGGCCGCATACGCCGCGAGGAGCGCCGCGCCCTTCAACCGCCCCATCCGGGGGCCGAGAAACAGCGCGGCGCCCGCCAGCAGGGTCAGGAGCACGACCCCCGGCACTTCGGCGGCGAGCAGGCGCGGTTCGACCGCCACCTCGGTGATCGCGGCGGCGAACCCGAGCGCCCCCAGCACGTTGAACAGATTCGAGCCGATCACGTTTCCGGCGGCGATCTGGGTCTCGCCCCGGCGCACCGCCGCCACCGAGGCCGCGAGTTCGGGCAGTGAGGTCCCCACCGCGACCAGCGTCAACCCGATGGTCGTCTCGGAAGCTCCCAGCTCCCGGGCGATGTCGGACGCCCCGCGCACCAGCAACTCGGCGCCCACCAGGAGGACGGCGAGTCCCACGCCGGTCGCCGCGAGGCTCCTGCCGAGGGCGGGCGGGTCGCCGTCCCCCGGGTTGGAGACGCCCCGCTTCCGGCTCCAGTGGATCGACAGCAGGTTGAACGCCACGAGGAGAGCCAGCAGCAGAAGTCCGGCGGTTCGGCCCACGCCCCCCACCGCGGCCATCGGCCACAGCAGGCAGGTCACCGCCAGCATGAAGCCGAACTCCCGGGAGAGCCCCGTCCGGTTCACCCGAAACGGCCGCATGATCGCGGTCAGCCCGAGGATGAGCCCCAGGTTCGCGGCGTTCGACCCCACGACGTTCCCGACCGCGAGCCCGGGACTGTCCCGCAGCACCGCCACCACGCTCGCCCCGATTTCCGGCGCCGACGTCCCGTAGGCCACCACCGTCAGGCCGATGACGAGCGGACTGACGTGGAACCGCCGGGCCAGCCCCGAAGCCCCGTCGACCAGCCAGTCCGCCCCGTACGCGAGGCCCGCCAGTCCGCCGCCGACGAACAGCCAGGCGACCAGGGACAAAGAAAGCCAGAGCCCCCGCGCGGGGCGGGAACCGACTCTACCAGAGCCGAACCGGCCCCCGGCCCCTTCCCGCGCGGAGTCGCGTCAAGGCCGCGAAGTAGGATGCCGGGGAACACCGCCCGAGAAACCATCGTTGAATCGGGGTTGCCGCGTCAGGATGCGTCGCGGCCCGGGAACGGCGAGTCCGTTCCCCTCCGTCCGGCGGCCGGCGCGCCGCCTTGGGACGTTCCCCTCGAAGGAGAACCGATGCCGTCCCCCGTGTCCCGCGAACGCGGCCGCCCTCGAAGTGGCCTCCTCCTCGCGCTCGCCCTGGCGGCCGCGGCGCTGATCCCGACCTCCGTCGGAGCGCAAACCGGCGCGACGCTCACGAACGAGGTTCTCGACCAGTACCGCGACCTGATCGGTCAGGAGACCCTTCCGTTCACGATCGCCCAGGCGGTCGAAGTCGCCCAGTTGCTGCACCCGAACGTCCGCCGCAGCGCGGAGCGGCTCGAAGAGTTCCCGCACCTGGTCCGCGAGGCCCGCGCGCCGTATCTCCCCCAGCTCGACCTCACGCTGCAGGCGCTCGAGACGCGCGACCCCGGCTTCCGCAACAGTCCGTTCTTCTCCCGCCTCATCGAGGATCCGGAGGCGGCCGGCGATTCGCCCTTCGGGGACGACCCCGAGGCCTTCGGCGGGGCGTTCACCTTCGGGACCTACGGCTGGAACTTCCAGCTCTCCCAGACGCTGTGGAGTTTCCGGTTCCGTCCCGCCATGCGGGGCGTGGACATCGGTCGCCGGATCGCCGAAGTCGACCTCGCCGAGGTCAAGAACCTGGTGGCCAGGGACACCGCCACGTCGCTCTACGGGTACCTCCTGCGGGAGCGCACCCGCGACGTGCTCCAGCAGGCGATCACCACCCGGGAGCGCGCGCTGCGCATCGCCGAGGACCGCCTCGAGCTGGGCGCCGGCTCCCGCCTCGACGTTCTCCGGGCCCGCGTCGGGCTCAGCCGTCTGCGCCGGGAGCTCCAGGAAGCGGAGGATGCGGTCACGGTGCAGCGGGCGGCGATCAACGCCCTTGTGGGCCGCGACCAGGACCTCGCGATCCAGGTCCTCGATCCGCTGACCCTCCCCGATCCGCTTCCCCGGGTCTTCCCTCCCGAGGCCCTGATGGAGCTCGCCGGCGAGCATCGACCGGAGCTCCGCCGGTACCGCCTGGATCAGGATCGCCTGCGCCTCGAGCAGGATCTGGTGAGCGCCGACTCCCGCCCCGAGGTCCGCGCGAACGCCTCCTACGGGATCAGCACCTTCGCGATGGAGAACACCTGGGACTTCTCGCTCCACAACTGGACCGCCGGGGTCTTCGTGAACTGGCGGCTCTTCGATGGCCTTCAGACCGGGAGCCGCGCCGCCGGCCTCCGATCGCAGGAGACCCAGAGCGAGTGGGACCGCAGTCAGTACGAATCGGTCCTCGAAGTGGATCTCCGCGCCGCCGCCGCGAGCTGGCGGGGAGCGCTCGCCGCTCTCGAGGAGGCGACGCTCGCCGTCGAGGAGGCTCGCGAGGCCGAGCGCGTCGCCGAAGAGGAGCTCGCCGCCGGCGCCGCGACTCCGCTCGTCGTTCTCGAGAGCGCCCAGGTTCGCCGGGAGATCGAGCTCGAGCTCGCCCGGAACACCCACGACGCCCTGAACGCGCTCGCGGAGATCAAGTACCTCGTCGGTTTCCCGGCGAGCGCCCCGCATTCGGTCATAGCGGACACTTCGTTCCGCACCAGCGACGCCGCGCCACCCGCGGAGGACCGAACCGCTCCCGAGACTTCCCCGCCCGCCGGACCGGCGGGCGATCCCCGGATGGAGGACCGCCGGTGAACCGCCCTGACGCCGAGACCGCCGAAACACCCCGACGGGCCGCCGGGTCACCCCCGGGGTTCCTTGCAACCCGCGCGACTGGGGTGCTGGCCGCCCTTCTGATCGGCGCCGCGCTGACCGCGGCCGGGTGCGGGGAGGGTCCCGGATACGCGGACGAACCTCCCGCCCCCGAAGCGGACCTTCGTCCCACGGTGTCGGTTACGCCGGTCACCACCACGACGCTGACCGACGTTCTGGAGATCTCCGGACAGTTCGAACCCCGGGCCGAGGTCGTCATCTCCTCCGAGGGGGGCGGCATGGTCGAAGAGGTGCTTTTCGACAAGGGGGACCGCGTGGAGGCCGGCCAGTTGCTCGCCCGCGTCAACACCGACCTGCTCCGCGTCGCGCTCCTCGAGGCGGAGGCCGATCTGGCCGGCGCCCAGGCGGACCATGACCGCGTCCGCCAGCTCGTGGAGCGGGAAGCGACCCCCGAGGAGCGTCTGACCGAGACCGAGACCCGGCTCCGGATGGCCGAGGCCCGGACCGAGGCCGCCCGCCTCCGGTTCGCCCGCTCCGAGGTCGTCGCGCCGGCGGCCGGGATCATCGTAAGCCGCGATCTCGAGCCCGGCGAAGTCCTCGCCCCCGGCAGCCGCGTCGCGGTGCTTCACGACACCTCGTCGCTCAGGGCCACCGTCGGCATCCCCGAGACCGATATCGCCTGGTTCCGGGTGGGGGCGCCCGCCGAAGTGACCCTGGACGCCTACCCCGACCGGATCGTTCAGGGCCGCATCACCTGGATCGCGCCGAACGCGACCCAGCCGGGCCGGAACTTCCTGACCGAGATCGAGGTCCCGAATCCCGACGGCTCGCTCCGTTCCGGCCTCATCGTCCGGACCCGGCTCGAGCGCCGGGTCTTCGAGGAGGCGGTCGTGGTCTCGCGGGACGTTCTGGTGGAGCGCGACGCCGTGCTCTACGCCTTCGTCCTCGAGGACGGCCTCGTCGCCCTGCGCGAGGTCACGCTTGGCCCCGACGAGGGGGATCGCGTCGTCGTCACCTCCGGGCTGGACGTCGGCCAGACCCTGCTCGTCGCCGGCCACCGGAACCTGATCGCGGGCGAGGCGGTCCGCGTCGTCGAGGATTGAGGAAACTGACTGCCGCCCCGGCGCAGCCGGGGACGCGCCGGGCGCGCTCCCGCCGCCCCTGAGGACCCACGTGCGCATCACGAACTACGCGATCCGGCACCGGCTCACGGTGTATTTCCTGATCCTGATCCTGTGTCTCGGCGGAACCGGCGTCTACGTGTCGCTTCCGCGCGAGTCCTTTCCCGAGGTCCAGGTCCCGTTCATCGTCGTCTACACGGTCTACCCCGGGGTCAGCCCCACGGACATGGAGACGCTGGTCACGCGACCCATCGAGACCGAGCTCAAGACGCTCACCGGCGTCAAGGAAATCAGCTCCACGACGAGCGAGGGCCTGTCCAGTATTTCCGTCGAGTTCAACCCGGAAGAGGATCTCGACACCGCGCTCGCGTCCGTCCGGGAGAAGGTGGATCTCGCGAAGCCCGACCTACCGGCGGAGGCCGAGGACCCCCGGGTCCAGGACGTGGACTTCTCGCAGGTTCCGATCCTGCTGCTGACCCTGTCCGGCCCGGTGGGGACCCACCAGCTCACGCAGGTCGCCGAAGCGATGCAGGACGACTTCGAGGCGATCTCCGGAGTGAACCGGGTGAACCTGATCGGGAATCGCCAGCGCGAGGTTCACGTCCAGGTGGACCCGAGGCGGCTCTCCTTCTTCGAGTTGAGCCTTTCCGACCTCGTGCTCGCTGTCGCCCGCGAGAACCGCAACGTTCCCGGCGGTGAGATCGCCGTCGGCGGGCTGGACTATCTGGTCCGGCTCCCGGCCGAGGTCCGCGACCCCACCGAGATCGAGGACTTCGTCGTCAAGGTGCGCGAGGGTCAGCCGGTCTTCATCCGGGACGTGGCGGATGTGGTCTTCGGCTTCGAAGACGAAGCCACCCGTTCCCGGGTCGATGGAGAGCCGTCCGTCACCCTCGCCGTCGAAAAACGCACCGGCGCGAACCTCGTCGAGGTCGCCGACCGGGTCCATGAAGAACTCGATCGCTGGGACGAGCAGCTCCCGGCGGGCATCCAGACCGCGGTCGTCGGGGACATCTCGGTGGAGATCCGCCGGATGGTGAACGAGCTCGAGAACAACGTGATCTCGGGGCTCCTCCTGGTCGTCGCCTGCCTCATGGCGTTCGTGGGTTTCCGGAACTCGTTCTTCGTGGGAGTCGCGATTCCGCTGTCGATGATGGCCTCGTTCCTCGTGCTCGGCTGGATGGGCTACACGCTGAACATGATGGTGCTGTTCAGCCTCATCCTGATGCTCGGCATGCTGGTGGACAACGCCGTCGTCATCGTGGAGAACATCTACCGGCACCGGGAGATGGGGAAGAACGGACCCGACGCCGCCGGCGTCGGAACCCGCGAAGTCGCCCGTCCGGTGATCGCCTCGACCATCACGACGCTCTGCGCGTTTTCCCCGCTGCTGATCTGGCCCGGGATCATCGGGGACTTCATGTCCTATCTGCCGGTGACCCTCATCATCGGGCTGAGCGCCTCGCTCCTCGTCGCGCTCATCATCAATCCGACGCTGTGCGCCTGGCTCATGAAGCCCCCGAAGCGGGCGGCGGCCACCGCGCCCGGCGAGGAGCACGCCTTCCGGCGCGCCTACCGCCGGCTCCTGACCTGGGCGCTTCAGTCGGGCGCCGATGTCGGGACCCGGGGCTGGTTCCTCCGGAACTGGCTTCTGCCCTCCGCCTTCGTGCTGTGTCTGGGAGTCGCGGTGGCGCTCGCCCTGGGCGGCATGTTCTTCCAGACGAACGCGTTGCTGCCGGTCGTGGCGGCCCTCGCCGGGATCGGGGTGGCGGCCTTCGCGCTCCAGGGCGTGCTCTGGCTCCTCTGGAGCATCGGTCGCGCGCTTCGCCGGGGCGCCGGGGCGCTGCTCGGGTCCGACGGACGTCGGTTCGGCCCCTACATCACCGACCATCGTTCCGGCCTGATCTGGACGATGTGCGCGGTCCTGGTGGCGACCGTCGGCGTCTACCTCGTCGTGGGGCAGGGGGTCGAGCTGTTCCCCGAGGTCGAGCCGAGGCAGATCGTCGTCTCGGTCGACACGCCCGCCGGCTCCACCCTCGACGCCTCGGACTCCATCGTCCGGCGCATCGAGAACCTGACCCGCGACACCGACGACATGCTCCACCAGATCGCCAACGTGGGGAGCACCGGCGTCAGCGTGAGCCCCGACGGGAGCGGCGGCGGCGGAAGCCCGACGACGAGCCAGGTCACGCTCTACCTCGAAGAGCGCAAGGACCGGACGGTCCGGAACACCTTCACCACGCTCGAAGTCGCCCGCGCGGCGCTCGCCGATGTGGTGGGGGCCACGATCAAGGTGGACGCCCCCCAGGACGGCCCGCCCACCGGGGCTCCGGTGTCCGTCCGGATCATCGGTGACGACCTCGACCAGATCGCCCGGCTCACCGAGGAAGCGATGTCGCGGATCCGCGGCATCGAGGGCCTCGTCAATCTCGACCACGATCTCGACCGCGGCAAGCCCGAACTTCGCGTCGAAGTGGACCGCGAGGAGGCGATGCGCGCCGGGGTCAACACCCAGGTCATCGCCGGAACCGTCCAGACGGCGATCCTCGGGACCGAGGCTTCGAAGTACCGGGTCGGCGAGGACGAGCACGACATCCGCGTCCGGCTGGCGCCCGACGCCCGCCGCTCGCTCGATGACATCGCGGAACTGACGGTTCCCGACGAGGACGGGATCCCGGTCCCGATCCGCACCGTCGCCGCGCTCTCCCACGGCGTGGGTCCCTCGGCGGTGCGCCGGGTGGACCTGAACCGCGTCGCCACGATCGAGGGCGACGTCGTCCGGGACTCCGGGCGCACCGAAGCGGCTGTCCGCGAGGAGGTCGCGGCCGGGCTGGACTCGATGGAGTGGCCCCCCGGTTATCGCTGGGCGTTCTCCGGCGCCAACGAGGAAGAGCTCCAGGCGACCGCCTTTCTCTCCCGCGCCTTCGTGATCGCCCTGCTCCTGATCCTGATGGTGCTCGTGACCCAGTTCGACTCGCTCGTGCTCCCGCTCACCATCATCACCTCGGTCGGGCTCTCGGTCATCGGGGTCCTCTGGGGCCTGATGATCACCGGCACCCCGTTCGGGATCATCATGACCGGCATCGGGGTGATTTCGCTGGCCGGAATCGTGGTGAACAACGCGATCGTCCTCTGCGACTTCATCCGACAGCTACGGGCCAAGGGGCTGTCCCGTCGGGAGGCCGTCATCGAGGCGGGTTCGATCCGTCTGCGTCCGGTGCTCCTGACCGCGGTCACGACCGTGCTCGGCCTCGTCCCGCTCACGCTCGGCCTGAACCTCGACTTCTTCAACCTCGCGTTCTCGACCGGCGGGGAGAGTTCCCAGTTCTGGGCCTCGATGGGAGTGGCGGTGATCTTCGGCCTGACCGTGGCGACGGTTCTGACCCTCGTCGTGGTCCCGGTCACCTACGACTCGCTGGACGGGCTCACGACCCGGCTCGAGGCCTGGCGCGCCCGGCGCCGGGAGGACCGCGCGCTGCCGTCGTCCACCGCCGACGCCCCCGTCTGATCGGGAGGCCGCCCTGGAGTTCGGCGGCCTCCGGTCCCCGGGGCGGGCGCGTCCGGGCGCTCCACTAGAATCCTCCCGCCGGTCCCGGAGGGGTGCAAGAGCGGCTGAATTGGCCAGCCCGGAAAGCTGGTGTACCGGCAACGGTACCGTGGGTTCGAATCCCACCCCCTCCGCCGCCTCGCTCCCGCGCCCGGGCTGTCAACAGGCCGCCAGATGACTCCCCCCGACGCCCCGACGCTCTTCGGGGGTTCCGCGTCCGCGCCGAGCGAGCCCGAGCCCTCCACCGAGCCCTCCGCTCCCGAATCGCCCTCGCCTCCGGCCGCTCCCGAGGTGGAAGCCGCCCAGACCGCCGAGCCGGCGCCGGAAGCGGAACCCGCTCCGGAGACGACGCCCGCGGAGCCCGCCGCGGTCGAGGAGTCCGCGGCCGCCGGGGAATCCGCCTCGACGCCCGCCCCGCTCCCGGAGAAGGCCTCCCCGTCCGCCGCGTCCGATGAAGCGGCGCCGCCGCCGGTCGCGGCGGACGCCTCCGGTGGCTACCAGGTCCTTGCGCTTCGCTACCGCCCCCAGACCTTCTCCGATCTCGTCGGGCAGGAGGCCATCGCCCGCACGCTCCAGAACGCCATCACCAAGGGGCGCATCTGGAACGCCTTCCTGTTCGCCGGGCCCCGGGGCGTCGGCAAGACGACGACCGCCCGCCTTCTCGCGAAGGCGCTCAACTGCCACGCCGCCCCCGCGCCGACTCCCGAACCCTGCGGAGACTGCTCCTCGTGCCGGGAAATCGCCGGCGGCTTCTCGCGCGATGTCCCGGAGATCGACGGGGCGAGCCACAGCGGGGTCGCGAACGCCCGCGAAATCATCGAGACCGCCCAGTACGCGCCGAACCGGGACCGGTTCCGGGTCTTTCTGATCGACGAAGTCCACATGCTGAGCCGGGAGGCGTTCAACGCCCTCCTCAAGACGCTCGAGGAACCGCCCCGTCATGTGAAGTTCCTGTTCGCGACGACCGAGATCCACAAGATCCCCGACACGATCCTCTCCCGTTGCCAGGAATTCGAATTCCGCACCGTCGCCCCGAAGGCCATCGCCGATCGGTTGCGCTGGATCGCGGAGGACCAGGGGGTCGAGGTTTCCGAAGACGCCCTCGCCCAGGTCGCCCGCTTTGGCCAGGGAAGCCTGCGGGACGCGCTCTCCGCCTTCGATCAGGTCATCGGCGCGGTGGATGGCGCGATCGGCGCTTCCGATGTCAGCGACATCCTGGGCGTCCCCGATGTAGCGCTCTGCCGGCGGGTCGCCGCCGCGATCGCCGAGGCCGACCGCCGCGCGGTCTTCGAGGTCGTCTCGGAGCTGATGGAGGGCGGTCGCGACCTGCGCCACTTCGTCCTCCTCCTGACCCACTACCTGCGCGATGTCCTCGTTGTCCGGTCCGCTCCCGAACACCTCGACCTCCTCGAATGGTCCGGCGAACGCGACCACCTCACCGCGTTCGCGAAGACGTTCTCCGAGGAAGATCTGCTCCGGAGCCTCGACGTGCTGACCCAGGCGGAGCAGGGGCTGCGCTGGTCCGCGGAGCCCCGCTTCCACCTCGAGATGGCGCTCCTCAAGCTGGTGGAGATGCCGCGTCTCGCCGCCTTCGAGGATCTGCTCGAACAGGTGGCCAGACCTCCGGCTCGTTCCGCTCCCCGCCGCGCCGCCTCGTCGGCCGCGCCGCGCCCCGCCGCGTCGCCGGCCGCGCAGCGTCCGGCCCCTCCGCCATCAGAAGCGTCGCCGTCCCTCGAAGTCGAGCCGCCCCAGGTGGTCAAGGACTACCAGAAGGCCTTCGGCGGCGCGATCGTTTCCACCCGGCGTATCGCCCCCGACGGGGAATGACGCTCTTGCCAGAGAAGAACACTTCATGCTCTCGAAGCCAGGAAAGGCAATCCAGCAGATCCGCCAGCTCCGTCGGGTCAGGAAACAACTGGAGGCGATCACCACCGAAGGCGCCGCCGGGGGCGGGAAGGTCACGGTCCGGGTGGACGGCGCCCGCAAGGTCCGCGAGGTCTCCATCGCGCCGGAACTGGTCGAGGCCGGGGACGCCCGGCTGATCGAGCGGCTGGTCCAGACCGCGGTCAACGACGCGATGAAGAATCTTGACCGCCAGCTTCAGGCGCAGATGAGCCGGATGCCGGATCTCGGCGGGATGCTCGGCGGGATCGGAGGGGCGTGAGCGGGTTACCCGAGCCGTTGCTGCGGCTCGTGCGCGAGCTGAAGCGGCTTCCCGGGATCGGCGAAAAGTCCGCGGTCCGCATCGCTTTCCACCTCCTGGCCGGCGACCGGGAGCGCGCCGACGCGCTGGCCGCCGCCGCCGGAACGCTCCACGATCTGGTCGCCCGCTGCCAGGTGTGCGGCAACTTCACCGAGGCCCAGCCCTGCGCGCTCTGCCGCGCCGACGACCGAAGCGAACCGGTCCTCTGCGTCGTCGAGGATCCGGCGGACATCGCCGCGGTCGAGAAGGCGGGCGCCTTCCGGGGCCGCTACCACGTCCTCGCCGGCGCCCTCTCCGGCCGTCACGCTCCCGAGGACGACCCCCAGATCCGCAAGCTGATCCGGCGCGTCCGCGAGGGTGCGTTCGAGGAAGTCCTTCTCGCCACGAACCCCACGAACGACGGTGAGTCGATCGCCGCCCTCATCGCCCATCTCCTGAAACCGGAGGAGATTCGCGTCACCCGGATCGGCATCGGCATCCCGATGGGCTCCGAGCTGGTCCACACCGACGAGACCACGATGGCGGAAGCTCTCCAGCACCGCTCGACGCTCTGAACCGGCGTCCGCGATCCGGACATCCCGCCCTCCGAATCGCCGGTTCCCGGCGCTCTCGGGTCTTCGCTATGATTGCGTTGTGGTAGGGGTGTGCAATGGGGATCCACGGTAGCTCAATGGCAGAGCAGCGGACTGTTAATCCGTTGGTTGTAGGTTCAAGTCCTACCCGTGGAGCCACCCGGTTCCGCGTCGTGGAGCGAGGGCGGGTGACAGAGGGGGAGTCAGGTCGACATCGGTACGCTCCGCTCGTGCGCGTCCCGATCGCTCCCGCTCTCCTTCTGGCTCTCCTGGCGCCGGCGGTCTTCGCCGCGGACTCCCCGCCGCGGCCCGATCCTCCGGAGGAGGGAGTCGAGGCGGCTCTCCAGGCGGATGATGAGGAGGCTCCCCCGATCGACTTCCATTTCCGGATTCGCGGGCGGTTCCTCGACGAGGTCTCCGACCCCGGAGACATTGCGTTGCAGCGCCTTTCGCTGTGGTCGGATACAAGAGTCGGCGAGCGGGTCCAGATCCGCGCGACCTGGGACGTCGGTGACGATCGCGTCCACGATCTCTGGGCCCAGGTCGATCTCGGCGGGGGCCTGAAGCTTCGCGCCGGACGGAGCGCTCCGACCTGGATCCCCGAGTTCACCGACCCTCCGTTCGCCTTCCAGATGGTCGGGTCGGCCCAGGGGGCCGCGCTGACGCGGATCCGCGAGACCGGCGCCTTTCTCCTCTGGGACCGCGGGCCCTGGAACGCCCGCCTGCATCTGGTCGCCGGCAATGGCTTCCAGCCCGACGAAAACTCGAATCAGGACGTTCTCTTCAGCGTGGGCCGCTCTTTCCCCGCCCTGGGCCGGTCGTGGGATCTGGACGTTGGCCACTACGAGGGAACCGACGGGCCGGACGACGCGCTCACCCCGGTGCGCGAGACGGCGGTTCACCTCGACGGGGACCTCGGCGACGCGCGGTACCTCCGGGCGGTGGTCTTCCGGCGCGAGGAAGAGGGGCACCAGCACCTCGGCGCTTTCGTCCGGGCGCGCAAGCGCTGGCCCAATGGGCTCTGGGGCGCGGTCGAGGTCGCGGGGGAGTCGAACCACGAAGCCGGCGAGCACGGCGACCCGAAGAACCTGAACTCCGTCAAGGTCGGCGCGCGCTACGAGCTTCCGTGGGTCCTGACCCACATTGCGGCGGACTACCGCTGGTACTTTGGCGCGGTGTCGGATCACGAGGTGCTCGTGGTGTTCCAGTGGGTCTTCGACTTCCGGAACCCGCGCCGGAACTGAACCTCGCGCGCCGTCAGGTCGTTTTCTGGTCCGGGTCCTGCACCCTCTGACCACCGGCTCACGAACCGAGCCTCTTCCGGCGAAGGAGATCCCCCCATGGCCAAGGCGGCCCACTACATTCCTCCCCGCGCCCACGGCGTCACTCCCTACCTCGTGGTGGATGAGGGTCAGAAGGCGCTCGCCTGGTACACCGCGGTGCTCGGCGCCGAGGTGGAGTCCGTGATGGACGGTCCGGGCGGGGCGGTCATGCATGCCGAGATCAGGATCGGCGACGCCCAGGTCTACCTCTCCCAGGAGTTCCCCGGGGCGCCGGGCTTCGTCTCCCCGAAGACCCTCGGCGGGACGGCGACCAGCATCCACCTCTACGTTCCCGACATCGACGCGACCCACAAGCTCGCCCTCGAGAACGGCGCGGAGGAACTCGCTCCTCCGACGGATCAATTCTGGGGAGACCGCCACTCGACGGTCGTGGATCCCTTCGGCCACCGCTGGTCCTTCGCGACCCACAAGGAAACCCTCGAGCCCGAGGAGCTCGAGCGCCGCGCCCGGGAAGCGGCCGCCGAGTTCGCCGCCTCCGGGGGAGGCTCCTGAGAGCCATGACGCGCTGCGCCGCCGAGCCCGCTCGGGCGCTGCGCGCTCGCCGCGCGCATCGGGTCCGTGAGTTTCTTCCGGTGGCCGCGCTGCTCGCCGCGTTGCCGGCGGCCTTCGCCTGTCAGACGGCTTCGACCCCGGACGAGCCAATGACGGATCCGGCCGCGGACGCGACCGTGGTCGCCGCCGCGGATACGACGCCTCCTCCGTCCCCCGCGATGGGGGCCGTCGTGAACGCCGGCGGTGATGCCGCCCTCGGCGATGACGCCTTCGAACTGAACTCCGCGGCCATCGTCGATGACCGGCTGGAAGTCTCGGTCTCCTACGGCGGCGGCTGCGCGGAGCACGAGTTCACCCTCGTGCTGGCGGAGGCCTTCCGCGAAACCTTCCCCCTGCGGCTGCCGGTCGATCTGCGCCACGAAGCGAACGGCGATGCCTGCGAGGCCTGGCTGACGACCGACTACGTATTCGACCTGACGCTGGTGCGGACGCGCTACCGGGAGGGCTACGGGTCCGGCCCCGGGAGCGTCATCCTGCAGCTCGAGGGAGTCGGGCCCGACAGCCTGCTCTACGAATTCCCCGGGTAGGCGGACGCGCGCCGCCCGGCGGTCAGAGCGTTCGCAGGAACGCGATGAGGGCGGGGAGATCGCCCTCGGAGACCACGATCCCGTGTCCCGGATGGACCCGGAGCACTTCCTCCAGCGAGTGCGCGGAGCCGTCGTGGAGAAGGCGGCGGCGCGTGCGGACCCCGCGCAGCGACGGCGGATTGAAGTGCGCGTTTCCGCGCTCGTCGGTCAGGCCCACATCGTGAGCGCCGGGGGAGGTGTAGAGCGGCTCGGTGTGGCAGCGGTTGCAGGTGTAGGCCGAGAAGGCGTCCCGCCCGCGCGCCACCAGCGCGGCGTCGGTTGAGGCCTCTCCCATCTCGGGAAGTTCGAGCGTCAGCAGGTAGGCCGTCAGGTCGTCCACCTCGCGGGGGGCGAGATCCCGGCCGCGCAGCGTCGTCTCGACCGACTTGACGACCTGGTGCTCGAGTTTCCGGATCTTCCCGTTCCAGGCCCACGGGCCGGTGTCGCGGACGCCCAGCAGCGAGAGAACCCGCTTCGGAGCGCCGTAGGCCCCGTCCCCCAGCGTGTCGGAAAGCCGGTGGTTCGTGTGCCCGTTCGTGTGGCAACTGTTGCAGCTCATCCAGCCGCGGAGCGACAGGGTCGCGTCGTGGAACAGCAGTTCGCCCCGGTCCGCCGCGGTCAGCGCGGCGGGTGGGCCGAGCGGCATCCGGGCGGTCTCGGTGCGGTCGGTCAGCGAGACCACCGACACCGAGTCGGACCAGGTGTTCGCCACGAACAGCTCGTCGCCGCTGAGCGCGAGCGCCGAGGGACCGGCCCCGACCCGGACCTGACTGACCTGTCGGGCCGCCGGAGCGCCGAAGGCCAGCCGCCCGACGCCCGAGAGCGCCACCACGAGCTGTCCGTCCCCGGCCGCCAGGATGGCCGCCGGATCGCCCGAGGGGGAGGAGACCGTCCCCAGGTCCAGGACCCGGGCGCGCCGGTGCATCCGGGGATCGCCGGCGATCAGGTCGTCCACCGGAAACAGCCGGACGCTGTTCGTCAGGAACACTCCCCAGCGAATGTCATCCGAACTGGTGTGCATCCCGGAGTGGAGCTGCTGATGGACGATGGCGACCTGCTCCCGGTCCGGAGTGAGCGCGAGTCCCCGCAGGTTGTGGCTGGGCAGTTCGAACGAGCGCTCGAGCGCGCCGGTCGCCGCATCGAGCAGGGCGAGTCCCCCGCCGAAGGCGTCCGCCACCAGCAGATGCTCCGGGTCGAGGAAGAGCAGCTCCCCGGCCTCGAACGGCAACCGTCCGGTCCAGGCGGGCTCGAGCGTCACGCCCGCCCCGATCCCGAGCTCGTAGCCCCGCACCTCGCGCGGCCACAGGCACGAAACGGCGAGCGCCTGCTCCTCGATGACCGCGCGCCGGGGGTTGCGGCAGGTCGGGAACGCAGCGTCCACCGCAAGGACCGGTCGGCTCCGCGCCGCCGGGAAGAGATCCCCGCCCGGCGGGCCGGGCCGGACGTCGTCCTCCACCCGGAGGACCAGCAGCCGGCCCCCCCGGTGGTCCACCGCCAGCAGCCGGGGCGGGTCGCCGGCGGCGCCCGGCAGCACGGCCAGCGATGTGATGTCGCCGCCCACCGGCGTCTCCCCGAGGAGCGTGCGGTCCGAGGCCCGGATCACGCTCACCGCGCCGGTCCGGTGTCCCACGACGACGGCGTCTCCGCCCCCGGGGAATGAAGCGACCGCGATGGCCTGCGGCCTCCGTCCGCCGCCGGCCCCCGTCCCGAAGTCTCCGTCTCGCGCTCCGGCCCGCTCTTCGGGATTCCCCGGCGCGAACGCGCTCAGCGCGAGCGCCGCAACCGCCGCCAGAGTCCGGCGAAGCGTCCGACCGGGGGGCGGGAACGAACCGCGCATCCCCGCATTGTATGGCCCTTCGGGGGGCGGACGCCGGGCCCTCCCGGGGCGCCCTCCCGCTAAAATTCCCGGTTCCCCTCTCCCCGAACTTGAGGTACCTCGAATGACCGAACCGATCATGATCGAGGCGCGCGATCTCAGCAAGTTCTACGGCCCCTTCGTGGCGGTCGAGCGCGTGCGCTTCGCGATTCCACGGGGCCAGATCGTGGCCTTTCTGGGTCCGAATGGCGCCGGCAAGACGACCACGATGAAGATGTTGACCGGCTATCTGGCGCCGAGCGAGGGGTCCGCCCATATCGCCGGTCTGGATGTCCGCGAGGACCGCATCGGAGCTTCCAGGCGCCTCGGCTACCTGCCCGAGAACGGCCCGCTCTACCCCGACATGACCCCGGCGGAACTCCTTCGCTTCTTCGGCGAGGCCCGCGAGATTCCGGCCACCCGCCTCCCCGGCCGGATCCGGGAGGTCGCCTCGCTCTGCGCGCTCGAGGAAGTCCTGGAAAAGCCCATCGGGAAGCTCTCCCGGGGCCTCCGCCAGCGGGTGGGGGTCGCCCAGGCGCTCCTCCACGATCCCGACGTGCTCGTCATGGATGAACCCACCTCCGGGCTCGACCCGAACCAGATCCGGGAGTTCCGGACGAACATCCGCCGGATCGGCGCCGAGAAGACCGTGCTCATTTCCACTCACATCCTCCGCGAGGTCGAAGCGGTCGCCGACCGGGTCCTGCTGGTGAACCGCGGCAGGCTGGTCTTCGACGGCGCGCCCGCCGACCTCGAGAAGGACGGATCGCTCGAGGAGACGTTCTACCGGCTCACCTCCGATCCGGCCGCGAGCGGCGCCGAGGCGCCGACGACAGCCAGGGAGGCCGCCTGACATGCCCGGCTTCGCAGGCCTTCCCGACGTCCGCCGCAACGTCGTCGCCGCGCTCATGCGCCGCGACCTGCGGATGTATTTCTCGAACCCGTCGGGCTACGTCTTCCTGACGCTGTTCATCCTGCTGAGCGCGGCCGCCGCCTTCTGGCAGGACCGGTTCTTCCTGAACAACCTGGCGAACCTCGACCAGTTGAACGGGCTGTTGCCCTTCATCCTCGTGTTCTTCATCCCGGCGCTCACGATGTCGGTCTGGGCGGAGGAGAAGAAGCTGGGGACCGATGAGCTGCTGCTCACCCTCCCGGCCACCGACCTCGAGATCGTGCTCGGCAAGTACGCCGCGGTGCTCGGGATCTACGGCGCCGCGCTGCTGCTCTCGCTGAGCCACGCGCTCGTCCTGATCTTCCTCGGGAGTCCCGACTGGGGTCTGCTCTTCGCCAACTACCTGGGCTACGCGCTCTTCGGCGCGGCGCTCGCCGCCGCCGGCATGACCGCGTCGCTGCTGACGTCGATCCCGACGATCGCCTTCATCCTGGGGGCGGTGTTCTCGGCGTTTCTCGTCCTGCCGGGGACCTTGCTCGGGAGCCTCAGCCCGGGCCTCGCGCGCATGATCGAGCCGATCTCGGCGACCGCCCACTTCGCCGAGTTCGGCCGGGGCGTCGTCCCGGTCACCTCGGTCCTCTACTTCGTCTCGGTCGCCGGGTTCTTCCTCTACCTGAACGTTCTGTTCGTCGGGCGCCGGCACTGGCCGGCGACCGCCGACGGCTACCGGATGTCCACGCATCACGCCGCCCGCGCGGTGGCGGTCGCGCTCATCCTGCTCAGCGGCGGCGTTCTCGTCTCCCGGCTCGGGCTGCGGATGGACACGACCGCCGAGCGCCTTCACTCGCTCTCCGGCGAGACCACGGAGCTCCTTCGCAGCCTCCCCGACGACCGGCCGGTCTTCGTCCAGGCCTACCTGAGCCAGGACGTTCCCGAGCCGCTCGTCCAGACCCGGGTGAACCTCGAGAGCATGCTCCGGGAGATGGAGTCGGTGAGCGGGGGCCGGGTCCAGGTCCTCATCGAGGACACCGAGCCCTTCACCGAGGCGGCCCGCGAGGCGCGCGAGAAGTTCGGCATCCTGCCCCGGCAGATCCCGAGCGTGACTTCGGCGCGCACCGGGGTCAGCGATGTCTTTCTCGGCGTCGCGTTCACCTGCGCCGCCGAGGAGCAGGTCATTCCCTTCTTCGACCGCGGGCTCCCGGTCGAGTACGAGCTCGCCCGCAGCATCCGGGTGGTCGCGAACACCGCGAAGCGCCGGATCGGGGTCATCTCGAAGGAGCTCCAGATCTTCGGCGGGCTCGACTTCCAGACGATGCGTTCGAACCCCGAGTGGTCGGTCGTGGATGAGCTTCGCAAGCAGTACGAGGTCGTCCAGATCCGGCCGGACTCGGCGATCACAGAAGACGTTGACGGCCTCCTCGTTGTGCTCCCCTCGACGCTCGCCGACGACGAGATGGCGAACGTGACCGACTTCATCCGCAGCGGCGTCCCGGCTCTCCTGCTGGTGGACCCGCTCCCGGTCGTGAACATCGGCCTCGCGCCCTCCGAGCCTCCCGGCGCCTCGCAGAACCCGTTCATGCGCCAGGGCCAGCCGCCTCCGACCCCGAAGGGGAACGTGCAGTCGTTCCTCGCCGGGCTCGGGTTCTCGTGGGATCCGGGCGGCATCGTGTGGGACACCTACAACCCGCACCCCGACCTCGGCCATCTGCCGCCGGAGGTCGTCTTCCTGGGCCCGGGCAACGGGAACCCGGAAGTCTTCTCCGCGGCCTCCCCCGCCAGCGCCGGGCTCCAGCAGGTCGTCCTGATCTACCCGGGCTACCTCGAGCCGCTCGCCGGCTCCACCGCCGAGTTCGAGCCGCTGCTCACCAGCGGCGAGGTCTCGGGCGTCCTCCCCTACTTCCAGATGGTCCAGCGGAACTTCCTCGGTTCCCAGTTGAACCCGAACCTGCCCCACCGGCCGGACCCGATGACCTACGTGGTCGCCGCCGAGGCCCGCACCTTCCGCCCCGACGAGACCGGCGAGGATGGCGAAGCCCAGGCGCCCTCGACCGGGGCCGACAGCACCCGCGTCATCGCGATCGCCGACCTCGACTTCATCTCCGAGCAGTTCTTCGAGCTTCGCCGGATCGGTCCGCCGAACCTGAACTTCGACAACGTCTCGTTCTTCCTGAACGCGATGGACGTTCTCGTCGGGGACGAGTCCTTCGTCTCGCTGAGGAACCGCCGCGTCCGCCACCGGACGCTCGAGGCGGTCGAACAAAGGGTTCTCGCCTACACCGAGCAGCGCAGCGCCGAGGAGGACGAGGCGGAGGCCAGCGCCGACGAGGCGCTCCGGCAGGCGCAGGAGCGGCTCGACCGGCGGATCGCCGCGGTCCGGGAGCGTGACGACCTCGACGCCCAGGCGAAGGACATCATGGCCCGCAACCTGGAAGAGGTGGAGCAGCGCCGCTTCCAGGTCCTCGAGGCGAACATCAACGCGAACAAGGAGGCCGAAGTGCGCGCCAGCGAGGAGCGCATGGAGGCCCAGATTCGCCGGATCCAGAGCGGGATCCGCACCGCCGCGGTCCTGCTGCCGCCGATTCCGGTGTTTCTCCTCGGCGTCTGGACCTTCGTCCGCCGACGCCGGGCCGAACAGGAGGGGGCGGCCGCCGCGCGCCGCCTGCGTCAGCGATGAGCAACGAGCGGGAGACGAACGCGATGTCCGAGACCGGAACGAATCAGGCCGCCGCCAAGCCGCCGCCGGGCCCGGTGCTGCGGCGCACCCAGACGCTCGTCGGCGCCGCGCTGCTCCTCACCGTGCTCGCCGCGGTGAGCGCGCCGCGGAACCCCGAGCCGACCGACTTCGTCGACCTCGGCGAGCGGTTCTTCCCGGCCTTCGAGGACCCCGCCGAAGCGATGTCGCTCGAGGTCATCGAGTTCGACGCCGACACCGCCGAGGCCATCCCCTTCCGGGTGCAGAACGAAGGCGGGATCTGGACGATCCCCAGCCATCACGACTACCCGGCCGACGGGGCGGACCGGCTGGCGCAGACCGCCGCCGGGATCCTCCTGCTCGAGAAGGACGACTTCCGTTCCGAGAACGTGGCGGACCATCCGCTGCTGGGCGTCGTGGACCCGCTCGACGAGGGCGCCGTGTCCCTCGTGGGGCGGGGCCGCCGCGTCACGGTGAAGGCCTCCGGGGACCGGATCCTCGCCGACCTGATCATCGGCGACGCGGTCGAGGACCGCGAGGGGTCGTACTTCGTCCGCGTTCCCGGCCAGAAGCGGGTCTACGTCTCGAACCTGGGAGTCGACATCTCCGGGCGGTTCGCCGACTGGATCGAGCGCGATCTGCTGCTGCTGGACCGGGACCGCGTCATCTCGGCCACGATCGAGGACTACTCGATCAACGAGCGCACCCTGCGGGTGGACCGCCGGGACGGGCTGTCGCTCGTGAAGGAAGACGATGCCTGGACCGCCGACGGTCTCGGTTCCGGCGAGGAGCCCGACTCGTTCGGGATCGGCGAGATGATCCGGGCCGCCGACGAGCTCGAGATCGTGGGCGTCCGTCCCAAGCCCGCCGGGATCGCCGCTTCGCTCACCGGCGAGGTGGCGGCCGTCTCCAGCGCCGACATCCTCTCACTCCAGAGCCGGGGCTATTACCTCACCCAGGACGGCAGCCTGCTCTCGAACGAGGGCGAGGTCCGTCTCGAGACCGATGAGGGCATCCGCTACACGCTTCGTTTCGGCGAAGTGGTCTACGGACGGGGCGACGAGATCACCGCCGGGACGCCGACCGAGCCGGATGACCCCTCGATGGCCACCGGTCCCGCGGAGAACCGCTACCTCTTCGTCACCGCCGAGTTCCTCGAGTCGCGCTTTCCCGAGCCGCCGCGTCCTCCGAACCGCGACTACCTCGACAAGCCGGCGGACGAGATCACCGACGAGGACCGCGCCAACCGGGACCTCGCCCGCGAGTGGGACCGCTGGGAGGAGGACGTCCGGAAGGGCCGCGAACTCCAGGACACGCTGACCCGTCGCTTCGCCAACTGGTACTACGTGATCTCCCAGGACTCCTTCGAGGACATCCGCAAGGGCCGCGACGACCTGATCCGCGAATCCGCCTGACGCGGGAGCCGTCCCCGCTGCTGACCGGGGCGGCTTACGTGGGCGCCTCTCCGAGGCGTTCGAGGATCCAGCGGTCCACCGCCCACAACTGGTCCTCGCGGTTCGAGTAGGGCCCCGGGCGGTAGGCGGACGAGCCGATCCCCGCCTGCGCCAGTTCGGACACCCGCCAGTCCTGACGGTTCGTCGTGTCCCAGAAGTCCACCGCCGGGGCGGGATCGAACCCGGGCGCCTCGACCGCTTCCGGGGAGAACAGCCACTGGCAGCGGATGACCGTCGCGCCCACGCCTCGCGGCTCGAGGATGTAGCGCACCACGTAGTCCGGATGGAGGCACAGCATGAGGTTCGGCAGCAGGATCTCGTAGCCGATACGCCGCAGCGCCTTCCCGGTGAGTCCCGGCAGCGGCCGGCCCACGAACCGGCCGTCGGGCGACAGGGTCTCCGCTCCCTCCGCCAGGTCCATGGTGGATCCGACCGCTCCCGGCGTCAGCGGGAAGTTCTCGCCGGTGAGGTAGTGGGAGAGCTGCTGAAGCTGCGGATGGATCACCGGGCAGTGGAGGCACTCCGAGAAGTTCTGCACCACCAGCTTCCAGTTGGCCCGCAGCTCGTAGCGCGCCGACCGCGCGGTCACGAGCGCCTCCATGCCGTAGGGCCGCACCCGGTCGGCGGCGGGTCCAAGCTGTTCCGGAAGGTCGGGTCCCTCCGGCGCCACCCGGACCCAGACCACCCCGCCCCACGTCTCGCAGGCCGCCGCCGCCAGCGGCCATTCGTTGGTTGAGAACCCCGGGACCTGATCCATGTGCGGCGCGCTGCGAAGCCGGCCGTCGAGTCCGTAGGTCCACGCGTGGTACGGGCACTGAACCGCTCCCGGCAGGCGCCCCGATCCCTCGTCCACCAGCCGGGTTCCCCGGTGGCGACAGACGTTGTGGAAGGCGCGGAACTCCCCGTCCTCGCCCCGCGCCACGAGGAGCGAGTCGCCCCCCACCTCAACGACCCGATATCCCCCTTCGCCGGCGGGGATCTCGTCCACTCCGCAGGCGGCGCTCCACATCGTCCGGTGGACCCGTTCGTTCTCCCGCTCGAAGACCTCCGGGCTCACGTAGAACCGCGCCGGGAGCGTCCTCGCCCCGGTCGGCGCGGGCGGGCGCTCGCGCGCCGCCACCCGCTCCGAAGGGCTCACCCGGCGGGCGCCGCCCGCTTCCGCGGCGGATCGAAGAACGGCAGCGCGGCCACCACCGACCTCGCCCGGAGCCGCTCGTACTCGACGGTGAGTTCGATCTCCACCGGAGTTCCCGGCCGCTCGAACCCCCGGTCCACCGTCGCGAGCGCAAGCTGCCGCTTCAGCAGCGGCGACCAGACGACGCTCGTCGCCCTCCCCACCTGCTCGCCCCCGGAATAGACCGGGACGCCCCCCCGGTCGACTTCATCCGCCATTTCCGGCGACAGATCGAACCGCCCGAAGAGCCGCTCGAACTCATCGATCCCGGTCTCGATCCCCACGAAGAACCGCTCGGTCCCCCGGTCGCGCTCCGCCCGGAGCGCGGCGTCCCCGATGAACGGCCGCTTCTTCTTCGCGCTCACCGCCCACCCGAGTCCCATTTCGTAGGGGGTCGATTTCTGGTGCTCGGCGAGCGCCCGCTCGGCGTTCCAGAAGTCCACATCGATCAGCGGGTAGCCGGCCTCCACCCGCGCCCGGTCGAGCGCCACCATCCCCGCCGGGACGAGTCCCCGGGGCGCCCCCGCCTCCATCAGCAGGTCCCAGAGGGAAAGCGCGTGATCGCGTTCGACCCATACCTCGTACCCCAGATCCCCGGTGTATCCGGTCCGGGTCACGACCACCGGGACGCCGCCGAGGCGGGTCTCCCGCAGACGGAAGTACCCGACGCCCCCGAGGTCCTCGTCGGCCAGCGTCTGGAGGATGGCGAACGAGGTGGGGCCCTGGAGCGCCAGCGCGCCGTAGCGCTCGGACACGTCCTCGATCGTCACGTCCATCCCGAAGGCGACGTCCTCGAACCACGGCAGCGTCGGGTCGACCGCGGTGGCCCGCACCAGCTCCTTCGAAATCCGCTGGAAGCACCCGTCCTGCATGAGCTTGCCCGCCGGGTCGCACCACCCCGAGTAGAGCACCTGTCCCACCCGCGAGCGGGCCACGTTCCGGGTGATCAGCCGGTCCGCGAGCGCGGTCGCGTCCCGCCCCCGGAGGTCGTACTTGTAGAGCGGCGAGACATCGAACATCGCCGTCCCCGACCGCACCGCGTGGTACTCCGGGTCATGGAACGGATCGAACGTCTCGGCGACGAAGTAACCCGACCACTCCTTCCAGCGCAGACTCCGGCTGAGCGCCTCGGTGCGGGGATGGAAGGGGGTGCCGACGGCCAATCGAGAGAGCTCCCGGAGCCTCCGGGAAGACCCGCCATTATCCCCACCCCGGACGCTCCTCCCATGGAGCGTGCAGGCGGTTGGTATCCTCGGTCCGGGAGGTCAGGACGATGAGACTCTCGCCAGACCCCGCCCCGAAGCGTCTCCGAGGGCTTCTTCCGATCTTTGCGGCGGCGCTCGCGCTGGCGCCCGGGATCGCCGTCAGCCAGGAGCAGGGGCAGCGGCTCTTCGAGGTCCACTGCGCGCGCTGCCACGGGCTCGACGGAGCCGGCGGCGAGGGCCCCAGCCTCTTTCGCGAGAACCTGCGCCGCGCCACCGACGAGGAGACGATGCGCGAGATCGTGGACCGTGGGATTCCCGGGACCGACATGCCTCCGGCGAGTTCGCTGAACAGCCAGGAGATCGGAGCGGTCGCCGACTACGTGCTCTCGTTCGGCGTCGTCGCCCAGGTCGATCTGCCGGGCGATGCGGCGGCGGGCGAAGAACTGTTCACCGCCGCGGCGTGCGGGGCCTGCCATCTGGTGAACGGCGTGGGGATCGCCTTCGGGCCCGACCTCTCGGACATCGGTCTGCTGCGGGGGCCCGCGTTCCTGCGCGAGTCCATCGAGGCGCCCGAGGCCGCAGTGCTGCCCCGACATCGCACCGTCCGGATCGAGGAGGCCGGGGGCGCCCAGGTCATGGGGATCCGGGTCAACGAGGACACCTTCTCGATTCAGGTCCTCACCCCGGCGGGCGAACTGCGGTCCTACCGCAAGGGGGAGATCCGCGAGTTCGCCCTGCTGCCCGGGGAGAGCCTGATGATGAGCTACGCCGGCCAGTTCACCGACGCGGAGCTGGACGATCTGGTGGCGTACCTGGCTTCGCTTCGAGGCCGGAATGACGAAATGACGGGAGGCCAGCCGGAATGAACCGTCCGAAGATGACCCGGGGTCGCGGCGCGTGGGCGGCGGCGGCCCTCGCCGGGCTGATCCTGCCCTCGGCCGGGGTGGCCCAGGTTCCGTATTCGCGCCTCACCGGCGCGGACGCCGAGCCGCACAACTGGCTCACCTACTCGGGGAACTACCGGGCGGAACGTTTCTCCCGGCTGGACTCGATCCACCGCGACAACGTCCACCGGCTGCGCCCGGCCTGGGTCTACCAGACGGGAACCGCCGGACGGGTCGAGGTCACTCCGCTCGTGGTGGACGGGATCATGTACATCGCCGAGCCGCCGAGCACGATCGCGGCGCTCGACGCCCGGACCGGGCGCCGGTTGTGGCGCTACGACCCCGGCGTGCCCGATGAGACGCTGAACATCGGCTTCCCGAGGGTGAACCGGGGCGTCGCGCTGCTGGACGACGGAGTGTTCTTCGGAACGCTCGACGCCTTCGTGATGGCGCTCGACCGCTCCACCGGGGACGTCCGCTGGCGCGTCCCGCTCGGCGACAACCGGATCGGCGTCGCGATCACCGCCGCGCCTCTCGCGGTGGACGGGAAGATCATCGTGGGCATGAGCGGCGGCGAAGCCGGAGTGCGGGGCTTCCTCGACGCCTACGACCCGGCGACCGGGGAGCGCCTGTGGCGCTTCTGGGCGGTTCCCGAGCCCGGCCAGCCGGGCGGCGACACCTGGGAGGGCGACGCCTGGAAGACCGGAGGCGGCGCCACCTGGCTGACCGGCGCCTACGACCCCGAACTGAACCTGCTCTACTGGGGCCTCGGCAACCCCGCCCCCGACTGGAACGGGGACCTGCGGCCGGGGGACAACCTGTTCACCTGCTCGATCGTGGCGATCGACGCCGACACCGGCGAGCTCCGCTGGCACTTCCAGTTCACCCCCCACGACACCCACGACTGGGACGCCAACCAGATCCCGGTCCTGGTGGACGCCGAGTGGGAGGGTTCCCCCCGGAAGCTCGTGATCCTCGCCAACCGGAACGCCTTCTACTACGTCCTCGACCGCGAGACGGGGCAGTTCCTCCGCGCCACCCAGTATGCGACCCAGACCTGGGCGGAGCGGATCGACGAGAACGGGCGGCCGGTCCTCATCCCGGGGATGGACCCGAGCGAGGAAGGCACGCTCGTCTGGCCGAGCCTCGCCGGCGCCACCAACTGGTACAGCCCTTCGTTCGATCCCGGGCGGAACCTGCTGTTCGTGCCCACCCGCGAGATGTCCTCCTGGTACTACAAGAGCGACGCCGAGTACGAGCCCGGCCAGCCCTTCCTCGGCGGCGGCGAGCGCCGGGTCGAGGACGAAAACACCTACGGAGCGGTTCGCGCCCTCGAGCTCGGCGGCGAGCTCCGCTGGGAGTTCCGCCAGCTCACGCCAGCGGTCTCGGGGGTGATGGCGACCGCCGGCGACCTGGTCTTCAGCGGCACCGACGAGGGCAACATCTTCGCCCTCGACGCCGATACCGGCGAGGCGCTGTGGGACTACTACGCCGGGGGCCGGGTGCGGGCCGCTCCGATGTCGTTCGCCCTCGACGGCGAGCAGTTCATCTCGGTCGCCGCCGGGCAGTCGGTGTTCACCTTCGGGCTGGCGCCCGCCGGAGCGACGACGGAGGACCCGGAATGACATCGAAAGACGCCCTCTTCCGGGCGACCGTCCGGACGGTTCCGGCGGCGCTCCTGGCGGCGGCGCTCGCCGCCGGCTGCGGCGAAGCCCCACCGGCCGAGCCCCCGCCGCCCGAGCCCTCGCCGGCGCCGCTGCTGCTCGTGAGCAACGAAGTCGGCGGCTCCATCAGCCTCGTGGACACCGCCTCGCTCGAGGTCGTCGCCGAGATCGAGGTGGGTCGGCGCCCGCGCGGCGTCCGGGTGGCGCCGGGCGGTCGGATGGCCTACGTGGCGCTCTCCGGCTCGCCCCGCTGCCCGCCGTGGATGGACGAGGACGAGTGCGGGGAGGCCGACAAGAGCTACGACGGCATCGCCGAAGTCGACCTCGGCGAAAGGCGGCTGCTGCGCGTCCTGCCGGGCGGATCGGACCCCGAGACGTTCGACATCACCCCCGACGGCGCGCGGCTCGTCGTCTCGAACGAGGACTCCGACGAAGCCAGCCTGGTGGATGTCGCCTCCGGCGCCGTCATCCGGACCGTCCCGGTGGGGGCGGAGCCCGAGGGGGTCCGGATCAGCCCGGACGGGGCCCTCGCCTACGTCACCGGCGAGACCGATCACGACGTCACCGTCCTCAGCACGGCGACCGGCGACGAGATCGCCCGCATCCCGGTGGGAACCCGTCCCCGCGACGCCGTGTTCACCCGCGACGGCTCGCGGGCCTACGTTTCCGCCGAGATCGCCGGGAACGTGTCCGAGATCATCGTGACCGAGAACCGCGTCGAGCGCACGTTCACCCTGCCGGAGGGCTCGCTCAGCATGGGGGTGGCGCTCTCTCCCGACGACCGGACGCTCTACGTGGCGAACGGCCGCGCCCGGACCGTTTCGGTCATCGATCTGATGGAGGGCGTGATCACCCACGAAGTCGAGGTTGGCGAGCGCCCCTGGGGGATCATCGTCTCCGCCGACGGTTCGCGCCTCTACACCGCGAACGGCCCCTCGAACGACGTCAGCGTCCTCGACACCGCGACGCTGCAGATCCTCGCCCGGATCCCGGTGGGCGAGTCGCCCTGGGGCCTGGCGCTGACTCCCTGAAGAGTCCCGTCGGGTAGGCCGGCCGGCTCAGGCGGACTCTTCGGACCGCCGCCGCGCCACGAACTCCGCGAGACTCCCGAAGCGCAGGTCGGGCTCGACGACCCCGGAGGGCCGCGCCGTCGCTCCGCCTTCGCGCCCGCCGCGGCGGTCGATCCAGGCGGTGCGAAGCCCCATCGCCTTCGCCGGAACGTGGTCGTGGAAGAGGCTCTGCGCCACATGGAGGATGTCCCCCGGCCCGGCGCCGAAGTCCTTCGCCACCCGCTCGAGCAGGAACTCGAAGTTGCGGCGCGAGGGCTTCCAGTCGCCGATCTCCTCGGCGGTGAACACCGCGTCCCACGGATCCCCGAGCCGCGCCGCGCTTCTGCTGTAGCTCTTGTGGTCGCAGTTCGTGAGCGTGATCAGCCGGTGATGCCGCTTCAGGAAGGCGAGGCCCTCCGCCGCATCCGGGAACGCCGGCCAGTCGCCGACGGAGCCCCCGAAGGCCCGGCTCTCCCGGACGTCCGGCTCGGCCCCCCACCTCAGCGCCAGCCGGTCGTGGACCACCGCAAGCAGGTCGGAGTAGAGGAGTTCCGGCCGCTCCGCCTGGACCGACGACTCGGTCTCGGCGAAGGCGGCGAGCGCCGCCTCCGGCCCGACCTGCCCCTCCAGGCGCGCGAGGAGCGGGCCGAGCGCCGCCGCGATGCCGGCCTCCCAGTCGATGAGCGTGCCGTAGGTGTCGAAGGTGAGAACCTGGAAGTCGCGGATCCGCACGGTGGTCAGGGAGGCTATCGGCCCGCGTAGAGCCGGCGGACGGCGGCGGCGAGCCGCGCCGGGAATCCGGCGTCCCCGATCGTGAGGAGCGCGTCGAGCGCGTCCTCGCGGCGGCCCTCGGCCTCCGCCACCCGTCCCAGGTTGTAGCGGACCGCGGCCTCGTCGACCGGAGCGCCCGGCCCGGTCCGGGCGGCCGCCCGCCGGAACGCCTCGCCCGCGGCCCCGTAGTCCCCGGCCCGGAAGGCCTCGAGCCCCGCAAACAGCGCCGCCGCCTCCGGCGGCTCGCTCCCGCCGTCCACCCGCCGCCAGATCCACGGTCCCTCGTTGTCCGTCGAATCACCACCCGCTTCAACGAGCTGGGACACCCGGACGACCGGCATCCGGTGCGCAACGACCGCCGGGCATTCCTCCCGGAAGCCCCCGTCGCCGGAGATCCAGCCCACGCACCCGTCGCCCTCGGGCGGGCGACGCAGGAAGAGGAATCCGTCCTCTCCCGAAACGACCCCCTCGGCGCGCCCTTCGGACGCCGCCAGCGCCTCGAGCTGGCCGCCGATCCTCCCGGCGAGGACGACCCGCGTCCCGTCGCCGCGCTCGTACTCCCGCTGGAATCCGACCGTCTCCTCCTCGACCGCGATCCGCGTCCGGGCCCCCGGCACGGCGCGGACGATCTCCGGGTCGAGCGTCTGCGCCGCGGCGAGGCCCTCCTCGCCGAACCCCGGCCAGGCGGCGGCCAGCAGTCGCACCCGGGCCGCGTCGCCCGTCCTCAGCTCCGCGGTCAGCGGGAGGAGGCGCCGGGCGTAGGCCGCCGGATCGGCGGCTTCCCGCAGTCCGCCCCGCACCCCGCGGAGCAGCAGGTCACCGAGATCCTCCAGCGGCTCGACCCCGGCCTCCAGCGCCGGGAGGGCTTCGAGCAGGCGGGCCGGGTCGTCGGCCAGATTGACGAGCGGCGTCTGGCTGTCCGGGACCGGTGAGTCTTCGAGGAACCGGAAGAGCGCGGCCAGCGGTCGCGGCGCCCCGTCGAGCGAGAGCCGCCAGACGGAGAGGCCCGACCGCGCCACCAGGAACAGTTGCTCTCCGACGCCCGGCGGAGGGTCGAGGTCGCCCGCCGGGAACGGGACGACCGCGCGGCGGACGGAATGCCCGATCGGGCGGCCCTCGAGGCCCGACCGTCCGGCGGCGGTCCCCGGCTGCGGCCGGAACAGCCCGGCGCCGGTGAGCCCGGCGATCTGCATGAGGACCGGGAGGTCCTCGTCGGCGGAGGCGGCGAGCAGGTCCACGCTCTGGCCGCGAAGCGCGGCCTGGAGTTCCGAGACGACGCCGCCACAGCCGCCGCAACCGTCGCCGGAGAAATAGAGCAGCAGCCGCCGCCCCTCGCCGAACGACTGTTCGCTGGACCAGACCCCGCCCTCGACTGCGACCGAAGCCGGCGGAAAGACCTCGTCGAAGGGCGTGACCCCATCGGGGAGCCCGGTGCGCCGACCGCTCGCCGCGCGAAACCGGGCCCGGTCGAGCGCCGCCGCGAGCCCGGCCTCGGTCCGGAAGGCCCCGGAGTCGCGCAGCTCCGACAGGACTTCGTCGCGGGTCGCGCGGTCTTCGGCGGCGTGGGTCCACGCCTCGAGCAGCCAGGCGACCCGGTCTCCCACCGGGATCCCCGGGAGCCCGGCGAGACGCCGGTAGACCGCGGCGCCCGGAGCGAGTTCCGTCGCGCGGCGGAGTTCCTGTTCCGCCCCGGGCGCATCGCCGGCCGCGGCCAGCGCCGCCCCCAGCGTGGCGCGGTAGCGCGCCCGTTCGCCCCGGTAGGCCGCCGCCGCCGCCCCGGTGAACTCGTCGAGGACGAGCCCCCCTTCAGGGGCGACCGAGCTCCACTCCGGCGGCGAGAACTCGCGCGAAGCGGTCAGCGCGCCCCAGGCGGCCTCGACCGCGCCCGGTCCGTCCCCCGCCTCGAGGAGGCGGATTGCCTCGGCGTGTTCCGCCGCGCCCGGAGGCTGGCCGGCGGCCGCGAGCGGCGCCAGCCAGGCGGCGAGTGAAGCGGCGAGGACGACCGCGGCGCGCGCCCGCCGTCTTCCGCTCAGCAAACGGCGGGGAGCCGCCGCAACCGTTCGACAGCCTCCTCGAGCGTCTTCCGGGTCTTGCAGAAGGTGAAGCGGAGCCGCTGCGCGCCGGCCGCCGGGTCGGCGTAGAAGCTGGATCCCGGCACCGCCGCGACGCCCACCGTCTCGACCAGGTGGCGCGCGAAGTCGGTGTCCGAGCTCCACCCGAACCCCGAGATGTCGGTCATCACGTAGTAGGCCCCCGCCGGCGGAAAGCACCGGAACCCCGCCTCGGTCAGCCCGGCGATGAGGAGATCCCGCCGCTCCTGGTAGCCGCTCCGCAGACTCTCGTAGTAGGAGTCCGGCAGCCGGAGCGCGGCGGCGCCGGCCTCCTGGAGCGGGGCCGCCGCCCCGACGGTGAGGAAGTCGTGGACCTTGCGGATCGCGCCGGTGATCGCTTCCGAAGCCATCGTCCACCCCACCCGCCAGCCGGTCACCGAGTAGGACTTGGAGAGGCCGCTGATCGTGACCGTCCGGTCCTCCATCCCCGGAAGCGAGGCGATGGGAAGGTGGACGGCCCCGTCGTAGGTGATGTATTCGTAGATCTCGTCGGTGAACACCAGCAGGTCGCGCTCCACCGCGAGCGCGGCGATCTGCTCCAGCTCGGACCGGGAGAACACCTTGCCGCTCGGGTTCTGCGGCGTGTTCACGATGATCGCCCGGGTCCGGGGACCGATCGCCGCCCGCAACTCGTCGAGGTCGAGCGAGCCGTCGGGCTCGTGGAGCCGGACGTAGCGCGGCGCGGCGCCCGAGAGCACGGTGTCCGGGCCGTAGTTCTCGTAGAACGGCTCGAAGACGATGACTTCCTCGCCCGGGTCCACGAGCGCCAGCATCGTCGCGATCATGGCTTCGGTCGAGCCGCAGGTCACCGTGATGTGCCGCTCGGGATCGAAGTCGAGGCCGTAGACCTGCCGGTAGCGGTCGGCCAGCGCCTCGCGAAGCGGTTTCGCTCCCCAGGTGATCGCGTACTGGTTGATGTCCTTGCGGATGGCCCGGACCGCGGCCTCCTTGATTTCGGGGGGCGCCGGAAAGTCCGGCATCCCCTGCGCCAGGTTGACCCCGCCGCGCCGCATCGAGAGCCGGGTCATCTCGCGGATGACCGACTCGGTGAACTGCCGGGCCTTCGCGCTCGCCGGCTGACGCGCCGCGAGCGGGCTCACGGAGAGTCCGGTTCGCCGAGCTCCGGATAGAGCCGGCGGTAGAGCATCTCGTTCCGCATCACCAGCTTCACGTAGTTCCGGGTTTCGGTGAAGGGGATCTCCTCGATGAAGAGTTCTTCGGGGACGGTGTAGTCCCGCCCGGTCCAGGCGCGCACCCGGTGCGGACCGGCGTTGTAGCCGGCGAGCGCCAGTTCCGGCCGGTCGGCGAACTCGTCGAGCAGCTCGCGCAGGTAGCGGGTTCCGAACCGGATGCTCACTGCCGGGTCGTAGAGGCGCGAGGTGCGGAACGTGATGCCCTCGGCGCGGGCCAGCGCCCGCCCGGTCGCGGGCATGACCTGCATGAGGCCGCGCGCCCCGACGCTGGACCGGGTCCGGGGCACGAACGCCGACTCCTGCCGGATCAGCCCGGCCACCAGCGGGGGGTCCAGGTTCCAGCGCTCCGACCGGGTCCGGAGTTCCTCTTCGAACCGAAGCGGGTACTGGAGCCGGCGCCACTCGGCGGGGAGGGCTTCGCCGGCCGCCGAGGTGTGGAAGGGGGCGGCCCGACGGAGCGCCTGGATCGCGGGGACCATCTCCTCATCGTCGGAAAGCAGCCAGCCGTGGACCGCGTGGAAGGCGGGGTCGTCCGGGAGTCCGGCGCGCGCCGCGCGGGACGCCGCCGCCTGGGCGCGGTCATTCAGTCCGGCGGCGTGGAGCTCCTCGATGCGGGCGATCGCGGTCGCGCGTTCGATCCGGAAGCGCTCCATCAGGAGTTCCGGCTCGCGAAGCGGGCTCTCCAGCGCGGAAGGCGGCCCGATCTCGGCGAGCCGCTCGGCGGCGCGCCGCCCGTAGAACGAGTTCTGGTAGCCGAGGAAGATCTCCCGGTAGAGACCGGCGGCCCCCTCCCGGTCTCCGGTCCGCTCCCGGACCCGGGCGGCGAAGTAAAGGAACTGGCCCGCCATGAAGGCGCCCGGGTTTTCGCGGGCGGTCTGTTCCAGCTCGGCCCCCAGCCCGTCGAAGTCCTCGTTCCGATAGCGGTCCCAGAGGACGTGCCAGTTCGCGAACAGGACGTGAGGGCCTCGCCGGTAGGCGTCGGCGAGCCGCTGGAGGAACGGCAGCGCCTCCTCGCGGTCGTTGTCGGCGAGGCGGCTCCGCGCCAGGCTGTAGAGCGCGCGCTGTCCGAAGGGGTGGTCCGCCTCGAGCGCGAGGAGCTCCTCGAGGATCCGCGTCTGGGTCGTGATCCGCTCCAGCCGCCGCAGCGACTCGCCCCGGTAGTAGAGCGCCTCGGGCCGCAGGTCCTCGCGCTGGATCCGCCCCAGCGTCCGGAGCGACGCGCTCAGGCGTCCCCGGTGGAACTCAGAGACGCCGATCCGCAGGCGCACCGCGTCGCGATCCACCGCCGCGCCGAAGCGGCGCAGCGCCTCGAGGTAATTCTCGTGCGCCTTCCGGTGGTTCCCGGCCCGCGCGAACCCATCCGCCCGCTCGAGCGCCCGCGGCCCTCGCTCGGCCGCGGGCGGCGTCTTCACGTCGGACCGCCGGTAGAGCCGCGACAGCCGCCGGCCGGCGTCGAGCGAGTCGTCGTGGGTCGGCATCCGGTAGTAGAGCGTCTCCAGCCGGCGCGCCGCCTCCTCGCGCCGTCCGAGCCGCTCCAGCAGGCCGGCCGCCGCGACGAGCGTCTCGCCCCGCAGCCCGAAGCCGGCCCCCGAGCCGTCGGCCAGCACCGCGTCGAAGTGCGCGAGCGCCTCGTCGCGATGCTCCCCCTGACGGCCCAGCCGCAACCCCAGATCCCGGTGCGCCTCGGCCCGCCGCGAGTACCCGGGAAAGTCCGCGAGCAAGCGCTCCAGCGTCCCGATCGCCTCGGTGTCGAGCGCCCGGGGAAGGCTCGCCCCCAGCAGATGCAGCGCATCCGCGGTGAGCGCGCTGCCGGCGAAGACCTCCGCGGTCAGCCGCGCCCGCGCTTCGGTCCACCGACCCCGCTCGAGGGCGTCCACCCCGAGACGGAAGGAGGCCGCGGCGCGCGCCCGGTCGGAGCGCTCCGGATCGTCCGCGACCGCCTCGAGCGCCTCGGCTCGGGCGGCGCGATCCTCAAGAGCGGCGGCCCGCACTGCGGCGAGGTCCGGAGCGGGGGAGGCGAGCCCGCTCCAGGGGAGGGGCGGCGGCTCGGGCGCCCGCGCTCCGCCCCCGAACGACCCGGAGGCCGGCCGGAAGGCGAGGGTCAGGAGCCCGGCCCCCAGCAGAAGGGCGGCCCGAGAGATCCGTGGCATCGGGTTACAATGCTAAAGCCTGTGCGCCCGCCGTGATCGAACGGCCGCTCCAGTAGCGTAGTCGCGCACGAGGTCAATCACTTACAGGAGGGGGCGTACTGGGTTCGACGAAGGTACAGGAAGCAGCGACTGCATGCCGGGGGTCCACCTTCCGCAAACGGTGGAACAAACACAAACGCCAACGATCATCAGCTGGCTCTGGCTGCTTAAGCCACGTCCTTCCCGACCGTGCCTGCCGGGACGGGAAAGGACGACGACCAGGCGGGCTCGACTGACGGCTCTCCCGAGCCGTCCGTGACACCCAGGGATAGCCGCCGCCCCCCGATTCGCCGGGTTGATGCGGGGTGGTGGCGAACGTGGCCGGGCGCCTCGGCGCGCCGGCCGAATACAACCCGGCTAAGCATGTAGAGGTCTCTGTGGAAGGCTTTCGGACGCGGGTTCGATTCCCGCCGCCTCCACCAGTTCCCCCGCGAGTTCTCGCGGCCCGGACCCCTTTCCGAGGCTCTTCCGGCCGGAATCTCCTGTGACTTTCGGGCGTTCGCTCGGCCGCGGCGCCAAGCAGGCTCTTGCCGGCGCGGCGCTGAACAGATTCCTGCTGCAGAAATACGGGCGAACCTGGGACGATGCTCCGATACCGGGGGTTGGCCTCAAGGATCTGGATGGCCGCGCCTTCGAGGAGTTTCGCCAGCGCGGCGCGAAGAGTCAGCGACTGCCGACGGACATTCTGAGCGAGCCCGACGATGGGGTCATCGAGAGGCTCCAGTTGCGCGAGGCTGCGCTCCTGAAGCGGGCCGCAGTGCTGCTCTTTCATCCCGCGCCGCATCGGGTCGTGATGGAGGCCTGCGTCAAGATCGGCTATTTCCGTGGATCCGAGTTGCTGTTTCAGGACGTGGTCGAAGGCGACCTGTTCACGCAGGTCGACCGGGCCATGGACCTGCTGTTCACGAAGTACACGCGAGCGCTGGTTTCGTACGACGGCGTGTACCGCGTCGAGAATGTACCGGTGCCGCGCGCCGCCATGCGCGAGGCGATCATCAATGCGGTCATTCATCGGGATTACGCCAGCGCAACCACGATTCAGATCCGCGTCCACGACGACCGGATCGCCATCTGGAATGCTGTGCAGTTGCCCTCCGACTGGATTGCGGATCAGCGCGCCGGGAAACTGTCGTCAAGGCCCCACAACCCCCGGATCGCCTACGCCTTTTTCCGGGCCGGGATGATCGAAGCGTGGGGACGTGGCGTCCAGCGCATCGCGGACCTGTGTCTGGAGGCTGGCAACCCGCGGCCAGAGTGGGAGCTCCAGTCCGGTGGCGACGGACTCTGGCTGCGATTTCCGTTTTCGGCGACCTACCGGTCCGCCGATCCGGCGGCGCATGGCGCGGAGGACAGCGGCGGCGCGCCGGTTCCGAACTAGAGATCCACGAACGGCAGCGCGCTGACGCCCTCGCCGAGCGTCTCAGGTCGATTCTGTGCATTTGGATTGCACAATTTCCACTTGCGGCAGGTCGGACGGCGCCGAACCCGCCTGGAGCCCCCGCGGGGCCCCGGACGCCGATCCCCGACCGAGGATCAGCGGCGGAGAACCGCCAGCGGACTACCCGGAGCGCCAGTTCTGCAGCGCCGCGTCCAGCCCCTCGACCAGCGGCTGGATGTCGCTGTCTTCGCGCTCGAACTCCAGTCGGCCGACCAGGCGACAGATCTCCGATGGCTCCCGGCCGACCCCCTGCGACAAGGCAGGCAGCTCCTCCCGCTCCGTCCGGCGCCGGCCTCGGGGGGCTGGTAGACTGCGGAACCGGTGGCGACCGATCGTCTGGACGGAACCCGGGTTCTTACCCGTTCCTCCAACCCTCCCTGTGTTCCGCGGCTTGCCCCCCCGCGCCACCGTCACGAGGCCGCCGCCGTCCTCGCCGCTGAGGACAACAGCGACGCCCGGAGGCCAGCCGGCCTCGACGGCGTCCTGATCCCACCCCCTTTCCTACGCCCTTCCTGACCGGCGTTCCGCAGGTCAATTCCTTTTCAATACGGGAGATCGTCCCCATGAAGAACAACCGCAGAAGCTTCTTCGGGTCCCTGGCGGGGCTCGGAGCGGCGGCGGCGGCGCCTCGCTCGCTGTTCGCCCAGTCCGGCGGAGGGGGCAGCGAACCCGTCCCCGTCGTCCACCCCGACCTGAACACGCTCAAGCCGCGGCGGGTCAACGAAGACGGGGTCAACAAGGAGTTCCACATCATCTGCGAGCCGGTCAAGCGCGAATTCGTGCCCGGCCGCACGATCGACTGCTGGGGCTTCAACGGGACCTGCCCCGGTCCGACGATCGAGGTCACCCAGGGAGACCGGGTGCGGCTCGTCGTCGAAAACCGGCTGCCGGAAGCCTTCTCGATGCACTGGCACGGCTTCGAGATCCCGATCGACATGGACGGCGTGCCCGGAGTCACCCAGGACCCGATCCCGCCGGGCGGGACGTTCGTCTACGAGTTCGACCTCCATCAGCACGGCACGTTCTTCTACCACTCCCACTTCCCGATGCAGGAGCTGATGGGCATGATCGGCCTGTTCATCATGCATCCCAAGGAGGCCTACCGGCCGACCGTGGACCGGGACTACGGGATGATCCTCCAGACGTGGGACCTCAAGCCGAACGCCACGATCCCGGCCACCCTCGGGATGAACTTCAACTGGCTCACGATCAACGGGCGGGCCGGACCGCATACGACCCCGCTGCTCGCCAAGCTGGGTGAGCGCGTGCGGTTGCGGATGGTCAACCTCAGCTCGATGCACCATCCGATCCACCTCCACGGCTTCACCTTCCAGACGGTGGGCACCGAGGGTGGACGGATGCCGGAGTCCACCTGGGAACCGGGCAACACCGTCCTCGTGGGCGTCGCGCAGGCGCGGGACGTCGAGTTCAAGGCGGAGTACCCCGGCGACTGGATGATCCACTGCCACCTGCCGCACCACATGATGAACCAGATGGTCGCGCTCGTGGGGCCGCGTCACATGGCCCACATGGAGCACGGTGGCGGCCAGATGGATGCCGCTGCGGCCATGGAGGTGCCCGGGTTCCGTCAGGACATGTTCATGCCCATGGACGAAGCGGTTGCGAAGCCCGAGACCCGCGGCATGCGGCCGACCTGGTCGGCGGGCATCATGGGCATGATGAGCGTGGTTCGGGTTCTGGACGAGGCGACCTTCGACTCGATCCAGGCCGAGATCGCCGCCGGCGGCGGAGGAGACGCGTGATGGTTCGCCTTCCAATGACCCTGGGAGCCGCCGCGCTGGCGGTCGGGCTGGCCGCGCCCGCGGCGCTCGCCCAGGAAATGACCCTCGAAGACCTCCAGCGGATCGCGCTGGAGCGCAACCCGACCCTCGTCCAGGTCGATGGGCGGCTGCGCGCCGCGATGGCCGACTCGGACCAGGCCGGACTCTGGCCCAACGTCCACGTCGCCTACGCAACGGAGACGGTGAACGGCCACGAGTCCCACGGCGTCTTCTTCCGGCAGACGCTTCCCATCAGCGGCATCATCGGAGCTTCCCGCAGGGTGCACGACCGCGACGCCGATCTCGCCCGGGCCCTCGTCCAGGAGCAGCAGATGAAGGTGGCGACTTCGGTCCGGCTGCTCTATCGCGAGGCGCTCATGGCCGAGCACCACATTGCGCTCCAGGAAGAAGTCGTCGAGCATCTCGAGGAAGTCCTGGTGACGATCAAGCAGCTCATGAACGTCGGGCTCGAGGACCCGACCGATGTGCTCGAGACCGAGATCAAGATCCAGCATGCGCGCCTCGACCTCAGCGAGGAGCGCCTCGAGCAGCGGCACATCTGGACCGAGCTGGCGCAGATGGTGGGCGACCCCTCGCTCACGATGCAGCCGCTGGCGGGGGACGCGCTCGAGCTGCCGCCCGAGCTCGATTACGACACGGAGCTCGACCGGATGCTGACGAACAGTCCGGAACTCGAGAAGGTGCGGATGGACATCGCGCGTGGCGAGGCCGCCGTCGGGTTCGAGCGCACCGAGACGCGGCCCGACCTCGGAGTCACGCTCGGTCGCCGCTACAACCGCGGACTCATCGGGTTCGGTCACGAAACCGAGGTTCTTCCGTCCTGGGAGCTGGCGCTGGAGCTTGATCTTTCCGCACCGATCTGGAACCGGAACCAGCACGGGATCCGGGCCGCCGAAGAAGATGTTCGCATGGCGCGGGCGGATCTCGACCGCGAAATCCTCCACCTTCGGTCCAAGTTCGCGGACGAGTTCCACGAGTACCAGATCGAACGGGATGAGGCCCGGGTCTACCGCGAGGAGATCCTGCCCCGGGCCGAGCAGGTCCACGAACTGGCGCTCGGTCGGTACATGGATTTCGGCGAGGACTACGGCGAAGTGCTCGAGGCGAAGGGGCACATCCTCGAGGTGCGCGGCGAGATCCTCCATTCGCTGTCCGAGGCCTGGCATCACACCGTGATGATTGAGGGGATGCTGCTCCACGGCGGCCTCCTGGTTCCGGAGTTCGAGATCCTCGAGAACACCGGGATGGGCAGCGCCGACACGCCGTACACCAGGTAGTAGCCCGACTGTCGGGGGCGCGGGCTCGCTCGCCCGCGCTCCCCCGTTACCTTCTCAATCCGGGGTGCGGGGCCGAAACCTTCGGCCCCCGGGCCGGCTGGCGTTTGCCACGCCCCCGCGCTGATCCCTTAACAGTCTGTTGATGAAGTCCCGTGCAGCGCCGAGAGCGGTGAGGCGCCCGGCCGGCAAGGCGCGTGAGCGAGGAATATCGGCAATATTCCGAGCGAAACGGAACGATGAGCGCCCCACAGGGGCGCGGTTCGGCCGGGATGGATCGCCGCTCGAACGCCGCGTGACTTTGTCAACAGGCTGTTAGCATGCGGCAAGCCGCGTCCGACGCGGCTCACCAGCGAAGAAGGAGGTGGCGTATGCGCCGTTTCTTCGGGATGGTCTTTCGGACGGCGTTTGTCGTCCTGATGCCGGCGACGGTCCTTGCGGGGGGGCGTTGCGGCCCAGGCGCCTGGCGTTTCGGGCTCGGTGGTCGACCAGCAGAGCCTCGCGCTGCCCGGCGTCCGGATCGAGCTTCACACCGAAGACGGGGCCCGGGTCGAGGTCGCCATCACCCGCGGTGACGGCTCGTTCGCCATCGACGTCGCCCCCGGGACCTATTCGCTGACGGCGCACCTCGATGGCTTCGAGCCGGTCGAGCGCGCCGTGACCGTCACGTCGGAAGGGGTCGTCGTCGACCTGCTCATGGCGATCCGTCCGTTCGAGCAGACGCTCCCCGTGACCGCCGCGCTCCCGGAGATGGCGACGGAGCAGGTCGTCCCTTCGCGTCAGGTCGAGCAGCGGGTCGCCCAGGACCTCGCGCTCTCGCTCCGGGAGCAGGCCGGGGTGACGGCCCTGCGGCGAGGCCAGGTGAACCTCGACCCTTCGGTGCGCGGCCTCTACGCCGAACAGATCGGCGTCTTCGTGGACGGCACGCGCACCTTTGCGGCGGGACCGGCGCGGATGGACTCCGAACTGAGCCATGTCAGCCCCCACGCGCTCCAGTCGATGCGGGTCGTTCGCGGACCGTTCGCGCTGACCTGGGGCGCCGGAACGCTCAGCGCCATCCGCGTCGAGACCTTCAAGCCCGACTTTCGCGCGGACGGGTTCCGCTTCGGCGGGCGGGCCGGCTTCAACTACGGGAGCAACGGGGCCACCAAGGACGGCTACGGCAGCTTCTGGGGCAGCAGTGAGCGGTTCCGGTTCACCCTCCAGCACAACACCCGCGCCGGCGACGACTACACCGACGGCAACGGAGAGGCGGTGCCCGGCGGCTACGAGTCGTTCGACACCCAGTGGAGCGTCGGAGGCCACCTGACCGAAGACACCCTCCTTGAGTACAGCGGCGGCCACCAGCAGCAGAACGACCTCGAGTATCCGGGCCGGATCCTCGACGCCACCTTCTTCACCACGAATTCCCATGCGGTGGAGCTGACGCACGCTCCGGACGAGGGCCTCGTCCGCGAAGTTGTGGCGCAGGCCTACCGGAACGCGAAAGACCACCGGATGAACAACGACGACAAGCCGACGGCGATGGACATGCCGGGGCGCAGGCCTCCCTTCGCCCTCGACGTGGACCTTCCCGCCGAGGCGACCACCACCGGCGGCCGGTTCCACGTCGCCATGGGCCGGGGCGCCCTCCGCTCCCGGATCGGCGGCGACATCTACCGGTTGGATCAGACGGCGACCCGGACGATCTCCCGGCGCAGCAACGACATGGTCCTGTTCAGCGACCGGGTCTGGCCTGACGCCCGGGTGAGCAACGCCGGCGCCTACGCGCAGCTCGTGCGTCGGTTCGCCTCGGCGACGCTCGGCGGGACCGTGCGCCTCGACCATGAGCGCGCCGATGTTGGCGAGGTCTCTCCGTACTTCCGGGACAACGCCAGCCCCGACCTGTCACAGCGCAACACGAACCTGAGCGCCGCCGCCAGCCTGAGCTGGAACGTGCGGCCCGGCGTGGTCGTGAACCTCGGCGCCGGCCGCGCCGTGCGCAACCCGTCGGCGCTCGAGCGCTACTCCGACCGCTTCCCCGCAGTGAAGTTCCAGACCGCCGCCGAGTTCATGGGGTCTCCGGAGCTCACGCCCGAGAAGAGCCGGGAGCTCAACGCCGGCGCCGTCATCGTGTACCGCGACCTGGTGGTCGAGGCCGACGTGTTTCACCGGGTCATCGACGACTACATCACCGTGGCGCCCGATCCGACGCTGACGAAGCGGCTCCCGCTCAGCCCGCCGGTGGTCTTCCGCTACGTGCAAGGGGGGCAGGCGCGCTACATCGGGGGCGACCTGCGCGTCCAGATCTTCGTGAACTCCTGGCTGACCGCCCACAACACCGTCTCGTATGTCCAGGGAGACGACACCCGTTTCGATGAACCCCTGTTCGGCCTTCCCGGCCTCGAAAACCGGTTCGGGCTGCGGGCCGATGCGCCAGGCCGGAACGTCTGGGCCGAGTTGGTCGTTGCGTCGCAGGCGGAGCAGGACCGGGTCGCGGCCCAGCGGTTCGAGGTTTCCACCAAGGGATGGACCACGATCGATCTGAACGCCGGCTTCGCCCTCCGGGATGGGATGGAGATCCGGGCGGGCGTCCAGAACCTGACGAACGCGTTCTACGCCAACCACCTCAACTCGTTCAACCCGTTCACGAGGCTGCGCATCGCCGAGGTGGGACGCAGCGTTTACGCCGGCGTGACGGTCGGTTTCTGAACGGGTTGCGGCCCGCCCCGCGCCCTCGGGGAGAGCCCTCCCCCCTTGATTCGCGGGGGGGAGACTCCTACCCTTGCGCGCAGGAAGCGGCGGCGACGCGCGCTTCGCGTCGCCCGCCGCAGGAGGAGGAGCGCTGATGTTCAGGCGAAACCACGGAATCGCCCTTGCCCTGCTCCTCCTCGCGGAGCCGGCGCTCGCGCAGGAATCGGGGGGTCCCCTCGCCAGCGTCGCCGGGCTGGACACGATGTTCGTCCTCTTCTCGGCGTTCCTCGTGTTCCTCATGCAGGCGGGGTTCGGGATGCTCGAGGCGGGGTTCATCCGCGCCAAGAACACCTGCAACATCCTCACGAAGAACTTCCTCGACTACTGCATGGCGTCGCTCGGGTTCTTCGTGTTCGGCTACGCCATCATGTTCTCGGATGGGAACCCCTTCTTCGGGACGAGCGGTTTCCTGCTGGTTGGCGCGGAATCGGGGGCCGATGTTCCGCTGTGGGCCTTCTGGCTCTTCCAGGCGGCGTTCTGCGGCGCGGCCGCGACGATCGTGGCCGGAGGCATGGCGGAGCGGATGCGGTTCCCCGCCTACCTCGCCTACTCGTTCGTCATCTCGTCGTTCGTCTACCCGGTCGTCGGCCACTGGACCTGGGGGGGCGGCTGGCTCGCCCAGCTCGGTTTCTTCGACTTCGCCGGCTCCACGGTGGTGCATCTGACGGGAGGGGCCACCGCGCTCGTGGGCGCCTGGATGCTCGGTCCCCGGCTGGGCCGCTACAACGCCGACGGCTCCCTGAACGCGATCCCCGGACACTCGGTGCCGCTCGCCTCGCTCGGGGTCTTCATCCTCTGGTTCGGGTGGTTCGGGTTCAACCCGGGTTCGGCGCTCTCGATGGGCGACGGAGAGCTCGTCTCGCTGATCGCGATCAACACGAACCTGGCCGCCGCCGCGGCGGCGGTGACGACCACGTTCATCTCGTGGACGCTCTACCACAAGCCCGATCTCTTCTTCACGATGAACGGGGCGCTCGCCGGACTCGTCGCGATCACCGCCCCCTGCGCGGTCGTGAGCCCGGCGGCGGCGGTCTGGATCGGCATCGCCGCCGGGTTCGTGGTGGTCGCCGGCGAGAAACTGCTGAAGATCATCCGGGTGGACGATCCCTGCGGAGCATTCCCGGTCCACGGCCTCTGCGGCATCTGGGGAACGCTCGCGGTGGGGCTGTGGGGACGCGAGGGGCTGGGGCTCGGCCAGGAGGGACTGTTCTACGGCGGTGGTTTCGAACAGGTCGGGATCCAGGCCCTCGGGGCGATGGCGTCCGGGCTGTTCGTCATGCTGTCCATGGGTCTGGTGTTCCTCACGATCAAGTCGGTCATCGGGCTCCGCGTTTCCCGTTCCGAGGAGATTTCGGGCCTCGACGCCCACGAACACGGCATGGAGTCCTACCGGGGCTTCCAGATCCTGGGGTCGTGACGAAGCCGGTCCGGCGAGGGTTCACTGCATGAAGCTCATCACTGCTCTCATCCAGCCCGATGTGCTCCCTCTGGTCCAGGAGGAGCTCTTCGGGGCGCAGGTCCGCAAGTTCTCGATCACCGCCGGCGTGGGCCACGGAACCCAGAAGGGCTACGAGGCCACCTTCCGCGGCGTGACGTCGCAGGTGAATATCCTCAAGCGGGTGCGGGTGGACGTCGCCGTGAACGAGGACTACGTGGACCGCACGATCGCCGCGATCCTGCGGGGCGCCCAGACCGGGGAGGCCGGTGACGGGAAGATCTTCGTGACCGATCTCCACGACTGCATCCGGATCCGCACCGGCGAGCGCGGCTCGCAGGCGATCGGCTGAGGGGGCGTCGTGTCGCTGCGCAATGTCCGCCGGCTGATCGCCGACCGCGACATCCGGTTCGTGGACTTCCGGTTCACCGACCTCCTCGGCGGCTGGCGGCACATCAGCTACGCCATCAGCGCCTTCGAGGAAGAGATGTTCGTCGACGGCATCGGGTTCGACGGGTCCTCGGTGCGGGGCTTTCAGGGCCTCGAGAACAGCGACATGCTGCTCCGGCCCGACCCCGAGACCGCGTTCGTGGACCCGTTCTGCGCCGAGCCCACCCTCGCCTTCATCTGCAACGTGAAGGACCCGGTGGACCTGAGCCTCTACTCGCGGGACCCCCGGAACATCGTCGAAAAGGCCACGCGCTACCTCGAGGCGTCGGCGCTCGCCGACACCTGCTATTTCGGACCCGAGGCCGAGTTCTACATCTTCGACGACGTGCGGTTCGACCAGACCGTGAACGAGGCCTTCTACCGGGTGGACGCCGCGTCGGGCGCCTGGAACAGCGGGCGTGTCGAGGAGCCGAACCTCGGCCACAAGCCCGGCCTGAAGCAGGCCTACTTCCGGATGCCGCCGACGGATCCTTACCAGGACGTGCGGTCCACGATGGTCACGAACCTGCTCGATTGCGGCGTGGAGGCCGAACTCCACCACCTCGAGGTGGGAAGCGGCGGCCAGTGCGAGATCGGCATCAAGTACGGGCGCATGCTCCACATGGCCGATGCGCTCATGAAGTTCAAGTACATCGTGCGGAACACCGCGTTCAAGCACGGCCGGACCGCGACCTTCATGCCGAAGCCGCTGTTCGGCGACAACGGCTCCGGGATGCACTGCCACGTCAGCCTGTGGAAGAAGGGCGAGAACCTCTTCTACGACGCGAACGGCTACGCCGGGCTGAGCGACATGGGTCGCTGGTTCATCGGCGGGATCCTCCACCACGCCGGGTCGCTGCTCGCCTTCACCTGTCCCACCGCGAACTCCTACCGCCGGCTGGTGCCCGGGTTCGAGGCCCCGGTGAAGCTCGTCTACTCCGAGCGGAACCGCTCCGCCGCGGTGCGCATCCCGATGTACTCGGCGAGCCCGGCGGCGAAGCGCGTCGAGTTCCGCTGTCCCGATCCGAGCGCCAACCCCTATCTCGCCTTTGCGGCGATCCTGATGGCGGGCCTCGACGGGGTCCGGCGGCAGACCGAACCGCCTCCGCCAGTCAATGTCGACATCTATGAGATGCCCGAGGAGGAGCAGCGGAAGATCGGGGACACCCCCCCGACGCTGAAGGCCGCGCTCATCGCCCTCGAGGAGGACCACGACTACCTGATGGAGGGAGGGGTGTTCACCCCCGATGTCGTGGAGATGTGGGTGCGGTACAAGCGGGCCAACGAACTCGCCTATATGGACCAGCGCCCCCACCCGGCGGAGTTCGCCCTTTACTACGACTGCTGAGGAGATCGCTCGATGACTCCAGGAACCATCGGAATCGGCATCGCTCTGGGAGCGGTCGCCATCATGGCGATCCTCGTCTTCATCCGGACCCACGTGGTCGTCTGCGCTCCGAACGAGGCGGTGATTTTCTCCGGACGCAAGGGCCGGTTCCGCATCATGCGAGGCGGCCGCGGCTTCCGGCGTCCGCTCATCGAGACCGTCTCCCGGATCTCGCTCAACACGATCCCGATCGAGGTGAAGGTCGGCAAGGCCCTGTCGAAGGGCATGATCACCATGAGCGTCGAGGCGATGGCGACGGTCAAGATCTCCGGCGACGAGGAAGGCGGGCTCCAGAACGCCGTCGAGCGGTTCCTCGGCAAGAGCCCCCACGAGATCCAGACGGTGGCGCGCCAGACGCTCGAGGGAAGCCTGCGCGGCGTCCTCGCCACCCGGACCCCCGAGGAGGCGAACGCCCAGCGGCTCCAGCTCGCGCAGGACGCTTCCGGCTCCGCCCGCGACGACTTCGAGCGGCTGGGCCTGGTCCTGGACACGCTCCAGATCCAGCACCTCTCCGACTCCGAGGGCTACCTCGAAGCGATCGGGCGGAAGCAGAGCGCCCTCGTCCGTCGCGACGCCAAGATGACCGAGGCGCGGGCCGAGGCCGAGGCCCGTGACGTGGCGGCCCAGGCGAAGCAGGCCGCCGTCGTGGCGGAGACCAGCGCCGAGCAGGAGATCGTGGACGCCGAGCACGGCGTGCGGATGCGCCGCGCCGAACGCGCCGCCGTCGCGAACCGGGCGGAGGAAGTGGCCGAGGTCTCGCGGGCGATCTCCCGCGCCGAGCAGGAGCGCGCGCTCGAAGAGATCCGGGTGGAGCGGAACCGCCTCCGCGAGCAGGCGGACACCGTGGTTCCGGCGGAGGCCGCCCGCGAGGCGGCGGGCCTCACCGCCGCCGGCAAGGCCGCCAAGATCCGCGAGAACGGCAAGGCGACCGCCGCCGCGCTCGCCGAGATCAAGGGCCAGTGGACCGACGAGGAGACCCGGGAGATCATGCTCATGCAGATGCTCCCCCACCTGGTCGACAAGGTGACCCAGGTGCTCCAGGGCAACCTGCACGTCGAGCGCCTCACCGTCGTGGACTCGGGAGATGGCGGCGCGCTGCCGAACCACGTGCGCGGCCTCACCGGATCCATCGCCGCGTTCTTCGAGCAGCTCAAGACGTCGACCGGCGTGGACGTCCCCGCCCTCCTCAGCGGCCAGCAGAAGAAGGACGGCGCCGACAACTGACGCGCCGCCGGGCGCGACGCCGACCGTCAGGACCGCCGACTAAGGCCGGTGGGCCGCCTTCTTCAGGCCTGAACGGAGTTCTTCCTCGTCAGCGAGGAACGCCGAGGACAGCACCGCGTTCGCCGGGTCCAGCCGGTAGAGCAGCGGGATCCCGGTGGGGAGGTTCCGCTGGCGGATCGCTTCCGGCGTCAGGCCCTCGAGGTGCATGACGAGCGCCCGGAGGCTGTTCCCGTGCGCCGCGACCAGCACCGGTCCGGCGGCGAGGTCCGGCGCGATGGACGCGGTCCAGTAGGGGACGACGCGCTCCAGCGTGTCGGCCAGCGATTCGCCCCGGGGCAGGCGTTCCGGGGGCGCGTTCGCGTAACGGGGATCGCGCTTCGGGTTCCTCGGGTCGTCCTCGGGGACGAGGGGGGGCCGGTCGTTGAAGCCGCGCCGCCAGGCGAGCGTCTGTTCCGCCCCGAACTCCCGCTCGGCCTCCGCCTTGTCGCGGCCCTGGAGCGCCCCGTAGTGGCGTTCGTTGAGCTCCCAGGCGCGTCGCGCCGGGACGCCCTCCCAACCGGCCGCGGCCGCCGCCTCGGTCAGGGTGTCCTGGGCCCGGGCGAGCATCGAGGTGTGCGCGACCCCCGGTCGGAAGCCGGCCTCCAGCAGTGCGAGGCCGGCGCGCTTCGCCTGCTGGCGCCCGGTGTCCGTCAGGGGAACGTCGGTCCAGCCGGTGAACCGGTTCTGGAGGTTCCACAGGCTCTCGCCGTGGCGCAGCAGCGCGAGCAGCCGCGGGGACGGCATGAGCGTCGTAGCCGACCTGGCGGCTATCCGGCCGCGCCGACGGGCTCGCGCCGGTCGGTGGTGGGGAGCGAAGCCGTCAGCGCCGCCGAGTTCTCCTCGAACATGCGCGCCAGCCTCGCCGCCTGACGGTCGTAGGCGGCGCGGTCCGACCAGAGCCCCCTCGGTTCGAGGGCGCGCGCCGGGACCCCCCGGCATCCCAGCGGGATCTCGAGTCCGAAGACCGGCTCGGGCGTGAATCCGGCGTCCGCGATCGAGCCGTCGAGCGCGGCGCGCACCAGCGCCCGGGTCAGCTCGAGCGGCATCCGCTCCGAGTCCCCGGCCGCGCCCCCGGCCCAGCCGGTGTTCACCAGGTAGCAGCGCGCCCCCTGTTCCCGGATGCGCCGCTCGAGCAACCGGGCGTAGACCTCCGGGCGGCGGGTCATGAACGGCGCCCCGAAGCAGGCGCTGAAGGTGGCCTGCGGTTCCCGGACGCCGCGTTCGGTTCCCGCGACCTTCGCGGTGTAGCCCGACAGGAAGTGGTGCATCGCCTGCTCCGGGGTGAGCCGGGCGATCGGCGGAAGGACCCCGAAGGCGTCCGCGGTCAGCATGAGCACGACCCGGGGATGGCCGCCGTGACCGGAACGGGACACGCGGGCGATGTGGGTCACCGGGTAGGAGGCGCGGGTGTTCTCGGTCAGCTCGGCGCTGTCCAGATCGAGCCGCCGGGTGTCGGGGTCCATGACGACGTTTTCGAGGATCGTCCCGAACTTCCGGGTCGTGGCGTAGATGTCGGGCTCGCTCTCCCGCGAGAGCCGGATCACCTTGGCGTAGCAGCCGCCCTCGAAGTTGAACACCCCCTCGGGGCCCCAGCCGTGCTCGTCATCCCCGATCAGGGTGCGGTCGGGGTCGGCGGAGAGCGTCGTCTTCCCGGTGCCGGAGAGCCCGAAGAAGATCGCCATGTCGTCTTCGGTCGCCCCGAAGTTCGCCGAGCAGTGCATCGGGAGAACGTCCCGCTCGGTGATGAGCCAGTTCATGACCGAGAACATCGACTTCTTGATCTCGCCGGCGTAGGCGGTCCCGCCGATCAGGACCTCCCGCCGCTCGAAGTTCACGATGACGAACACCTCGGACCGGGTGCCGTCCTGGTCCGGGGAAGCCCGGAACTCGGGCGCGGCGATCACCGTGAACTCCGGACGGTGCTCCTTGAGCGTCGCCCGGTCCCGGGTCCGCACGAACATGTTGTGCGCGAAAAGGTTCTGCCACGCGGTCGTCGTGATGACCCGGATCGGCAGCCGGTAGCGCGGATGCGCTCCCACGTGGCAGTCCTGGACGAAAAGATCCCGCGACTGAAGGAACGCGGTGATCCTCCAGCGAAGCTGCTCGTAGCTCTCCGCCGGGAACGGCTGGTTGTGGGGCCCCCACCAGACATCGGGGTTCGTGGAGCGATCCCCCACGACGTACTTGTCATGGGGCGAGCGGCCGGTGTACTCCCCGGTCCGGACGACGACCGGCCCGCCGTGCGCGAGCGCCGCCTCGCCGCGGGACAGCGCGATGTCGCAAAGCGCCGCCGTCGGCAGGTTCCAGAAGACCCGGCGCGGATAGCGGATGCCCGAGGTGGAGAGTCCGTGCCGGCTTCGGGCGAAGCCGACGTGTTCCGTGGGGGCGTGGATGGGCAAGAGGGACGGCCTCCGGACAGGATGCGCCAACTCGCGCGCCCGCTCCGGGCGCGGAGCGCGGACGCGGCGACGGAACGTCCCACCGCTCGGGGCTCGCTCCGCCGCGATGCGGGGGTGTGCTGCTGGGAGCCCCGAGGGCCCCGGAAGGACCTGCTCCGGTCCCTCCGGCGCGATTCTAGCTAGCGATCGCGCGCCCGCAAGCCGCTCTCCGGCGGTCCCGTCCCGGCCTCAGTCCGTTGGCCCGGAAGCCGCTTCCGCCGGCAGCCCGGAGGCCACGGCGCCGCGCACCTCGTCGATGAGCCGCCGGATGGCGACGCGGTCCCGCTCCTCCACCCCGGCGGTCTCGACCTGGTCGTGGTAGCGGACGCGCACCCGGCCCGGGTAGACGAGGCGGCTCCCCGGCGGAAGGATCTCGCGCGCTCCCCGGACGCTGATCGGGACCACCGGGACCCCGGCGCGGGCCGCGATGCGGAAGCCCCCGGAACGGAAGCGCCCCAGCCTTCCGGTGCGGCTCCGGGTGCCTTCGGGGGCGATCACCAGCGAGTGCCCGTCCCGGATGCGCGTCGTCAGCGCATCGAGGCTCCGGCGCGCTGACCGGGCGCTGCCCCGGTCCACCGCGGTGAAGCCCACCGCCCGGAACCCCCAGCCGACGAGCGGCCAGCGGAACGCCTCCGCCTTGATCAGCGTGCCGTTCGCGCCGGGAAGCACATAGAGCACGACCGGCATGTCGACCAGCGACTCGTGGTTCGGCATGTAGATCCGCGTCGCCACCGGTTCGATCCGTCGCCGGTCCTCTTCCTCCACCCGGATCCCGCCGATGCGGAAGCACGCCCCGCAGATGGCGCGTCCGATCTCGTAGCCGAACTGGCGACGTCCGCTCGCTAGGTTCGCCAGCGGAATCAGCGCCAGCCCCACCAGGAGCATCGGGGGCAGCGCGAAGGCGATGCCCAGTGTTCCGAGGACCGCCCGCGCGTGCTGCGGCCAGCCGCGCCGCCGTCCGGGCGCCGGGGGATCCGCTGCGGATTCCAACGGTGGGATGTCAGCCGGACGAACGCCCGGCGCGCGTCAGTAGCGCTGGATCGAGATCGTCACCGGCCGACGCTGCCGGTCGCCGCGGATCGCCCGCCGCCGCTTGATCGGCCGCGACGGGGTGACCGAGGTGGCGGGGGAGTGGTTCGCATCGGCCGTCTCGCGCACCTCGCCGTCGATGCCGTTCCGGCTGCGGCGGAGCGCCTCCACGACCTTGCGCTCCACGTCTTCGGGGAGCTCGTCGGCGACCTCGGCGAGTTCGGTCACGGTCAACTGGTGGGCCCGGTCGAGCATGCGCTTCTCGCGGAAGGACAGCGTCTTGCGCTCGCTGAGATAGAAGAGCCCCTTCAGCACGCCCGCGACCTCGACCGGCGAACCGCTCTTCATCCGGTCGGAGTTGTCCTTGTAGCGGGCCTTCCAGTTGAGGTTCTCGTTGACCTCGCCGTGCTCGAGGACCTCGAGGACGGACTCGACCTCGGTCTCGGTCATGATGGGCCGAAGGCCGACTTCCTCCACCTTCTCCACCGGCACCAGAACCAGGGTGGACTTCGACAGCAGGCGGAGCCGGTAGAAGCTCGGCCGGTCCTTGGCGGATTCCTCGAGCGCCTCGATCACGGCGATCCCCTGGTTGGGGTAGATCACCTTGTCACCCACCTCGAACCGCATGGGCTCCGACGCCTCCCCGTTCACTGGACCACAGACCTAAGCCGTTCGCAAAACGTCAATTCTAGCACGCCACCGGGCGCCCAAACCCGCGCCGGGCGGACCGCCGGGACCAGTGGGTACACTGCCCGGGCGGTGGCTCCGGGCTGCCGGAGTGGCGGAACTGGTAGACGCACGGGACTCAAAATCCCGCGATCCTTGCGATCATGAGGGTTCGAACCCCTCCTTCGGCACCAGGCGCCGCGCCGCACCGCGTCGGAGCCGTCCTCTCCCGTCGTCGCCATGATCCATCCCGAACTCCTCGAGATCCTCTGCTGCCCCGAGACGAAGCAGCCGGTGCGCCTGGCTTCGGGCGCGGTGCTGGATCGTCTCAACCGGCTGCAGCAGGACGGCGAACTCGCCAGCGAGGGCGGGGCCCCGGTGAAGGCGCCGATCCAGGCGGGTCTGGTCCGGGAGGACGGGCGTTTTCTCTACCCCGTCCAGGACGACATCCCGATCATGCTGATCGAGGAGCGGATCCCGATTCCCGAGGAATCCGGGGCCGCGTCCGGTTCAGAGGACCAGATTGAACAGGACCGCGATCCCCAGCATCATGAAGTGGATGCCGACTCCGGGACCTGAGAGGAGCGCGCGGCGGAGGACCTGATCGTCCTCCTTCATCTCGGCGGCCGCCGCGGTCACCTCCCCGAACTCGGGGGGCGACACATTGCCCTGGAAGACGCCGTTGTAGAGGAGGTCCAGCTTCCACTCCTCGCGGGTCAACTGGGCGTCGAGCCACCACATCGCAAGCCCCACCGGAAAGGCGAGCCAGCCCAGAAGCACGGAGTCCTGAAGGGCCCCCACCCCGAGCAGCGCGCTCACTCCGAGGACCGCGCCGCGCTTGATCCACTGGGAACGTCCGGCGATGACGACCCGGGCCTCCTGGATCCGGTCGAGCGCCGTCTCGCGGAGCGTCGGTCGCCGCCCGGCGCCAGGCTCCTGGCCACCCAGCGGAGACGTCGATGGCGGCATGCGTCCGGGCTGCATCAGTGCACCGTCGAGAACTGCGAACCCTTCGCGCCCGGGGGCTCGGCGTCGGACTCCTCGACCGCCTGCATCTGCGCCTCGAGCATCTTGATGAGCGCCGGCACGATGCGGAACGGGACCGTGACCTGGGTTCGCGGTTCCGCGTACACGACCGCCTCCCCGCTGTCGTCCGCCGCCAGGTCTTCCGGCTGGACGCCGATCAGGTTGCAGAACGTGAGGGTGAGGTCGAACGGGGAGTGCGTCGCCTCGCAGAAGTTGGAGTAGATCTGCGGGCACGTGGCGTCCCGGCGGGCCTTGATCCGGAAGGTCTGCTTCGTGGTCATCGACTCTCCTTCGGGGTTGCGGCGCCGGGCCCGGATTCCGGCGCGGTGGTGGGGGCCGTCCACGGAGGGACGGGTGTCGGGCGCGGCCGGGGAAGCGCCGGTAGCGGGGGGCGGACTTGAACCGCCGACCTAAGGGTTATGAGTCCTTCGCTCTCACCATCTGAGCTACCCCGCCGTCCGGACTCGCCGCAACCGACCGATATTAGCAGCCCGCTGATGAAGTCGCGCGGCGATGGCGCCCGCCTTGCGTCTTCTCCGGTGCAGAGCCGCCCGCGATGGGTGGCGAGGGGACAACATTCATGAAGAACAACCTGACGGCGCGGGGCGCGACCCCGCGGAGGTCCCGCTGGACCCGCATCGCGCTGGCCAGCGTCCTTTTCGGCGCGCTCGGGCTCGCGAGCGCGGCGGTGGCGGTCGCGGCGACCCGCGGCCCGTCTTCGGAGACGGTGGCGGCGGCGTGGCTCGCCGGGGACGAGGGGCTCGCGGTCGAGTCTCAGCAGGCCTTCCGTGACCGCCGCCGCGCGGCGTTCGCCCGCGGCGCCGGGTCGGGGCGCTTCCAGGGTGGTGGCGAGCGCCGGGGTCCGGCGATGGGCCGCGACGGCGGCGAGGCCATGATGCGGCTCGGATGGCTCATGAGGGAGCTCGAGCTGACGGACGAGCAGCGCGACGCGATCCGGGAGGCCGCTCGGGACGCCGCCGACGCGCGTCGCGACGGCCGGCGCGCCGTGCAGGACGCCCGCCGGGAGTTCCGCGAGGCGGCTGCCGATCCGGAGCGGGCCGCCGATGAAGTTCGCGCGCTCGGAGAAGCCGCGGGGCGCGCCGAAGCCGACGCCGCGCTTTCGCGCCGCGGCGAGTGGGACCGCATCGCCGCCGTGCTCACCGAGGAGCAGCGCGCCCGGGCGGAGGAACTCCGCGATCAGGCGCGCGACCGCGACGACCGCGGGTTCCGCGGTCGCCGCGGCTTCCGCGCTCGCTGAGTCGGGCCCGACCCGCATCGCCCCACCGGGGCTTCGGCTCCGGTGGGGTTCTTCGTTTCCGGTTACCTGGGTTCGTTCCGCCAGCGATCCGCGTCGACCGGATCGGCGCCGTCGGCCGCGATCCGGCGGTTGAGATCGTCCAGACGGTCGCCCAGCAGCCCTCCCAGCGTGTCCAGGTGTCCGTCGAGCTCTCCGGTGAGCTCCTCATAGACCGCGTAGGCGCCGTCGGTGGGCTTCGCGTCCCCGGTCTCCACGCTTCGCCTTAGCGAGGCGAGCCGGTTGTTCAGACGGATGGGGAAGTTCAGCGGGTCCTGGTTGCTCCGGTTCTTCGTCTGATAGAGCGCCTCCTCGACGCTCGTCATCTCTTCGATCAGCCGGGCGCCATCGGCGCGGACGCCCTGGTCGCTCGCCCCCTCGAGCCGGGCCTCGAGCTGGAGCCGCACATCGCGGATCTGGATCACCGCCTCGTTCGCCCGTGAGGTCTGGTCCCGGATCCGGCTCGCCAGCTCGAACTGCTCGACCAGGTCCGCCGTCGTGACGCCGATCAGCCGGGGATCGGCAATAACCTCCAGGTCGGTGGATTCGCGCACGCCGGCGGCCTCCACCGTCACGGTGTAGGTCCCCGGCGGGGCCTTGGGCCCGTTCGCCGCCTGCGCGCTCCACAGGATCATCCCTTCGAAGCCAACCGCTCCCGAATACCGCCCGTTCCAGATGAAGCGGTTCAGGCCGCGACCGGTCGTCGGAACCGACGAGCGGCGGGCGCGGAACCAGGAGAAGTCCGGCTCCGCCTCCCAGGTCGGCTCGGAACCCTGGAAGCGGTCGACCAGCGTCCCGGAGGCGTCGTGGATCTCGACGGTGACTTCGTCGGCCTGCTGCGCCAGCCAGTACTGGATGATGCCGTCCTGAACGCCCCGGACCGCCCGGCGGGGCTCGAAGACAGTGAGGGCCGCGTTCCGCGAGGCCTCGGTCATCTGGCGCAGCGGCTCGATGTCATCGAGGATCCAGAAGCCCCGTCCGTGCGTCCCGAGGACGACATCGCTCTCCTTCACCACGAGATCGCGGATCGGCGTGTCCGGCAGGTTGAGCTGGAGCGACACCCACTGATCGCCGGCGTCCCACGAGGCGTAGACCGCGTGCTCGGTTCCGAGGAAGAGCAGCCCTTCGCGCACCGGGTCTTCCCGCACCGCGCGGGCGAAGTGCGTCGGGGCGATGCCGTCCACGATCTTCGTCCACGTGGCCCCGAAGTCCGTGGTCCGGAACACGTAGGGCGCCCGGTCGTCCACCTGGTAGCGGTTCGCCGCGACGAACAGCGTTCCCTCGCGGTGGGGTGACTCCTCGAGGATGCTGACCCGGCTGAACTTCGGCAGATCCGGCGGGGTGATCTCGGTCCAGTTTGCGCCGTGGTCGCGGGTGACGTGGATCCGGCCGTCGTCCGAGCCCACCCAGATCGTGTCGATGTCGTGCGCGGAGGGCGTCACCGCGAAGATCGTGGCGTAGATCTCCGGCCCGTTCATGTCCATCGTGATCAGGCCGCCGGTCTCCCCGAGCGTCTCCGGGTCGGCGTAGGTCAGATCGGGGCTCATCTTCGTCCACGACTGGCCGTCATCCGTGCTCATGTAGAGGAACTGGGAACTCGTGTAGAGCCGGTTCTCGTCCAGCGGTGAGAACACGATGGGGAACGTCCACTGCCACCGGTCCGGCAGGGCGCTTGCCGGCTCGCCGGAGAAGAACCGCGGATAGACCTGGATGTCCCGGATCTGGCCGTTCGCCCGGTTGTAGCGGGTGAGCAGCGCGCCCTGGCTCCCGGCGTAGAACACGTCCAGGTTCGAGGGGTGCTGCGTGATGTAGCCGCTCTCACCGCCCCCGGCGTCGTAGTACCAGCGGCTCCCCGGGCCGCGCGCCTGCATGTGGTCCCAGCCCTCGCTCGGGGTGCACAGCGTCGTGTTGTCCTGCTGGGCGCCGCACACGTGGTACGGGAAGTCGTTCGTGACGTTCACGTGGTAGAGCTGCGTCGTCGAGTACGCCTGCCCGGTCCAGGTCTCGCCGCCGTTCACGCTGACGTTGCCGCCGCCGTCGTTCGAGTTGCACATCCGCAGCGGGTTGTTCGGGTCGATCCAGAGGTCATGCTGGTCCCCGTGAGGCGGCCGGATCACGATGTCGAAGGTCTCTCCCCCGTCGATCGACTTGTAGAACCCGGTGTTCAGCGCGTAGACCGTGTCCTGATCGACCGGATCGGCGTAGACCCGCGAGTAGTAGAAGGCTCGTTGCCGGAGCTTGCGCTCGTTGTTCACCAGCCGCCAGGTGGCGCCCCGGTCCTCGGACCGGAAGACCCCGCCCTCCGGGGCCTCCACGATGGCCCACACCCGGTTCGGGTTCGCCGGCGACACCGTCACGCCGATCTTGCCGATCGGCCCCTCGGGCATCCCGGGGTTTTCGGTGAGCTCCGTCCAGGTCTCGCCGCCGTTGTCCGAGCGGTAGAGCCCGGAGTCCGGTCCGCCGCCCCACATCTTCCAGGCCTTCCGGTAGACCTGCCAGAGCGTGGCGTAGATCACGTCCGGATTCGTGCGGTCGATGATCAGGTCCGCGGCGCCCGCCTTCGGGCTCACGAACAGGATCCGCTCCCAGGTGGCGCCGCCGTCGGTGGAGCGGAAGACGCCCCGCTCCTCGTTGTCCCCGTAGGGGTGGCCGAGGGCGGCCACGTAGACGATGTCGGGGTTCACCGGGTGGATGCGGATCCGCGCGATGGCCTGAGTGTCGCGGAGCCCCATGTGCCGCCATGTCTGGCCCCCGTCGGTGCTCCGGTAGACCCCGTCGCCCTGGGTGATGCTGCCCCGGAGCTGGGTCTCGCCGCCCCCGATGAACACGATGTCCGGGTTCGTCTCGGCCACTGCGACCGCTCCGATCGAGGAGCTCGAGATCTGCCCGTCGGTCACCGGGAACCACGTCGTCCCGGAGTCGAGCGTCTTCCAGAGTCCACCCCCGGTCGCCCCGAAGTAGTACTCGTGGCGCCGCCCCGGGCTCCCGGAGCAGCTCAGCGACCGGCCGCCCCGCAGCGGACCGATGTTGCGCCACTCCATCGTGCGCAGGTCGTGGGCTTCCGGTCGGAATCCTTGCGCCGCAGCCGGCGCGGCGACGAGCGGCAGGGCGAGCGCGAACGCGGCCAGCGCGCCGGGCAGGGCGCGCGAGACCGTCAGGGGGCGATGCTGCATGGAAGACCTCCGGGGAGAAGAGCGGCGGGGGCGCCACGGCGCGGCCGGGAAATCCGGCGACGCCGAACCCCGTAGCATACGGGCGGCGAGCGCCGCCCCGGCTGACTCAGGGCCTGAACGGCGAGGGATCCACGCTCGGCGGGGTCCCGTCGGCGAGTTCCTGGACGTGTAGTCCGGTCCCGAGCGACTGGGTGAAGCCGAGCATGCCGTGCCCGGCGGCGACGCGTGTGGCAAGCTAGGGAATCGGCGGGCGGCTTTCGCCCGAGCCAGACAATGGAACCGTTGCCCGAAGTAGCCCCGATGACGAGTGCGGAAAAGGCCCGCCGCGAGGCGGAAGTCGCGGCCTTCTGGGACGCCGTCGCTCGGCGGCTGCGACGCCGACCTCCTCCGGACCCGCTGCTCGAGGGCTTCCGTTCCGCGTTCGACCTGAGTCCGCGCTGGCGCCGGACGTGGCTCTCGGAAAGCGAGGGAGCCTGGGCGGACTGGGTTGGGCTTGGCTGCGACCTGCGGCGGGCGATCCGGAAGGCGCCTCCTCGGTCCTAAGGCCTGAACGGCGAGGGATCCACGCTCGGCGGGGTCCCGTCGGCGAGTTCCTGGATGACCAGTCCGGTCCCGAGCGACTGGGTGAAGCCGAGCATGCCGTGTCCGGCGGCGACGAGCAGCCCCTGCCGCCCCCGGGGGCGTCCGATCCTCGGAAGGCTGTCGGGCGTCAGCGGCCGGAAGCCGGCCCACGGCTCTTCCTCGTCCAGCGGGATGTCGGCGTTCAGGACCTGGCGCGCTCCCTCGATCACCGCGCGGTAGCGCACCGGGTTGAGCGCCGGATCGAACCCGGCGAGCTCGAGCGTCCCGGCGAACCGCACCCGGTCCAGGAACGGCGTGATGATGACCTTCTTCTCGGCGACCGTCGCCGGGACGGCGGGGCTGCCGGGAAAGGCGCGCACCGTGGCGCTGTAGCCCTTGGCGGGCTGGATCGGTAGCCGCACGCCGGCGGTCCGGGCGATGGCCGGCGAGTGCGCGCCGAGCGCGAGCACGGTCTCGTCGGCGGTTCGCTCGCTCGAGGCGCTGCTCTCATCCTCGACCGCGGCCCCGAGCACCCGGTCGCCGTCCCGGAGCAGCCGGGTCACGTTGAGTCCGGTCTCGATCCGGACCCCGTTGCGCTTCAGGGCCGCGGCGAGCGACTCCGCGAACCCGAGGCTGTAGCCGTGGGCGTCGGAGCCCAGGAAGAGCGCCCCGCGCACCGCGCCCGAGAACACGGGTTCGCGCTCCCGGACTTCGTCCCCGGTAAGCGTCTCGATGGGGAAGCCCCGCCGCTCCAGCCACGCCGCCTGTTCTCCCGCTCCGGCGAAGCCGGCGTCGGTGACGAAGACCCACCAGCCGCCCTGGCGCTCGAAAACGAACTCGAGATCGCCCTCGTCGAGCAGCTCTCCGAAGAGGCGCAGGCTCAGGTGGGAGAGCGCGGCGATGGCCTCGAATCCGGCCTCGGACCGCGCCCGGGTCGCGGCCCGCGCGAAACCGAGGAGCCATGCGGCGAGCGCGGGGTCGGCCCGCCAGCGGATATGGAACGGGCTGTCCTCGCGGAGCATCCAGCGGAGCGCCTTCCAGACGACGCCGGGGGCGGGCAGCGGGTGCGAATGCGCCGGACAGAGGAGCCCCGCCGTTCCCCGGGTCGCGCCGTGTCCGGGAAGTCCGCGGTCGATGACGCGGACGTCCCAGCCCGCCCTGCGCAGGAACCAGGCGCAGGAGAGCCCGATCGCCCCCGCCCCCAGGACGAGGGCGGTGCGCTTAGGGCGCGTTTTCGTCGGCCGAGGGCCCGTAGGCGCCCGGCACCGGGATGCCGAGGAGCCGGTAGGAGACGCTGAGCTGTCCCCGGTGGTGGATGATGTGGCTCACGATGAACCGCCGGAGCGCGAGGTCGCGGGGATGCTGCTCGAGCACCTTCCCCGACAGGAGCATGCGCCAGGTCTTGCGCATGTGCTCGTCGGTCTTGCCGTCGAGGCTCCGAAGAAACCGCGCGGTGTTCGCATCGTGCGCCTCGATCAGTTCGGCGCGGGTCCGCCAGTCGGGGAGCTTGTAGTCCGACGTGGCGAAGTCGAAGTCATCGGCGTCCAGAAGCGTCGTCGCCCAGTTGGGCATGTCCACCACGTGGGTGGCGAGCTTGGCGAGGGTCATCGACTTCTCGTGCGGCTTCCAGTCGGCATGGGCGTCATCGAAACGCTCGAGGAACCTCCGGGTGCAGGTGGCCTCAAGAATGAACTCGGCGATGAAACTCTCGGCGATCGTCACGGCGGCGGCCTCCTTGCGGGCTCACGGAGAGCGAGTCTAGATCAGCCATGGCGCCGGCGGAGGCGGCTTCCTCGCCTTGTTCCTATACTGCGTCCGGACTCGCCGTCGCGCGTCCATCCGCCCCATGACTCATCCCGAAAAAAGCGATCCCACGCCCGTTGACGCGCCTTCTTCCGGCGCCAACCCCGGCCCCACCGAGGCGACCGATTCCGCGTACGCGATGGGCTACACCGAGGAGTTCCTCGGCATGCTGACGCGACGCAACGCGCCCCGGGTCGCCGGCCACCTCCTGCCCCGCCTGAAGCCGGGCATGAGAGTCCTCGACATCGGCTGCGGGCCGGGCACGATCTCGGTGGGGTTGGCGGACGCCGTCGCTCCTGGCGGCGAGCTGCACGGCGTCGATATCGAGGATGGCCAGATCGGAATCGCCACCGCCGCAGCCCGCGCCGGAGGTCACCACAACGCGCACTTCCGCGTCGCGAGCGCGACCGACCTTCCCTTTGATGCCGGTACGTTCGACGCGGCGCACGGCCACGCCGTGCTCATGCATGTCCCGGAACTCGGGAAGGCGCTGTCGGAGGTCCGCCGGGTCCTGAAGCCGGGGGGGATCCTCGCGTCCCGCGAGCTGATCGCATCCAGCAACTGGTTCGACCCGGATCCCGGGGGGAACCTGGACCAGGCCACGAAGCTCTTCGCCGATCTGCTCGCGGCCAATGGAGGAAGCCCCGACCTTGGGAAGCAGCTCAAGCGGCATCTTCGTGAGGCGGGATTTGTGGATCCTGTGGCGACTGCAAGCTTCGAGGTCTTCGCCGACGAGAGTGATCGCACGTTCTTCGAGGGCTTCGTGCGAGGCTGGTTCCTCTCGCCGGGGATGAAAGGGCCGGCGATCAGGCTGGGGCTGGCCACGGAGGCCGACTTCGAGGCCTGGGAGGGGGCGCTCGGCGAGTGGCGCAGTCACCCGGGGGGCGCTGCGGCCTTCGCCTGGGGAGAGTGCGTCGCGTTGAGTCCCTGAGTCGGAGTCCAAGGGAAGTCGAGGCCGCGGGGCGCGCCGGAATTGGCGGGGTAGCATCCGCCCCCCATGCGCTCCGTTTCGTCCGTCCTGCTTCCCGGTCTGCTGACCGCTTCGCTCGCGACCGCAGCCGACGGAGAGTTCCTCGCGCGGACCTCTTCCGTCAGAGGACAGGAGTACCGGTGGCAGGTGTTCGCCCCCGCCGCCGTGCTCTCCGGTGAAGACCCGAATCCGCCGGTCATCCTCTTCCTTCACGGCGCGGGCGAACGCGGGTCCGACGGCGAGCGTCAGCTCGAGATCGGGCTTCCCGCCGTGCTTCGCGAGCGGCCCGATTTTCCGGCGCTGGTGGTGATGCCGCAGGCGCCGCAGAGCGCCTGGTGGGGCACCCCCGGGATCGAGGAGATGGCGCTCGGCGCGCTGGATGCGGCGATGGCCGAGTTCGGCGGCGATCCGGACCGCGTCTACCTCACCGGGCTCTCGCTCGGGGGCTACGGGACCTGGGCGTTCGCCTACCGGGACCCGGAGCGGTTCGCGGCGCTCATCCCGGTCTGCGGCGGGGTCGCCGCCGCCCGCTCCCGGCTGCCGACGCCCGACTGGCACCCGTCCGCGGTCCGCCCGGACGATCCGTGGGCCGAGACCGCCGCCGCCATCGCCGACATCCCGATCTGGATCTTCCACGGCGCGCTCGACCGCCGGGTTCCGGTGGACGAGTCCCGCCGGATGGTGGCCGCGCTCGAAGCGGCCGGCGGCGCTCCCCGCTACACCGAATACCCCGACGTGGCGCACCGCGCCTGGACGCCGGCGTACCGCGAGGAGGGCCTCTACGAGTGGCTCTTCGCGCAGCGCCGGACCGACCGCTGAGACGGTCGCGGCGAAAGCCATGGGGCGCAGCCACATCCGGAGCCGGAGGAACGCCGATCCCTCGGGCTACGGCTTCGCTCCCGCGGAGGTCCCGAATCCGCTGGACCCGACTCACCTCTTCGGGGATCCGGCGAAGACGGCGCCGCTCGAGATTGAGGTGGGTTCCGGCAAGGGGACGTTCCTCGTCGCCGAGGGCGAGGCCCGCCCCGAGACGCTCTTCCTCGGCATCGAGCGGGCGCGCCGCTACTGGCTCTTCGCCGCCGACCGGCTCCGCCGCCGCGAGCGGGACAACGCCCGCATCCTCCGCGCCGACGCAAACGAGGCGCTGGCCGCCCTCCCTCCGGCCTCGGCCGCCGGCGTCCACGTCTACTTCCCCGACCCCTGGCCCAAGCGGCGCCATGCGCACCGCCGCCTCCTGGTGAACGCCGACTTCCTGGCGGCCGTCGAACGGGTGCTGCGCCCGGGCGGGCTCCTCCGGGTGGTCTCGGACGCCCCCGACTACTTCGCGGCCATCCGGGAGACGCTCGCGACCCGTCGCAACCTGGTCCCCTGTCCCTACGAGCCGCCGGCGTCCGCCGGCGACGGAGAGCTGGCGGGCTCGAACTTCGAGCGGAAGTACCTCGTCGAGGGCCGCCCCATCCAGGCGCTCGCCGCGCGGCGCGTGGAGTCGCCGCCGGAGGCGCTGGGGGATACGCCGGAGCGCGACTGACGCGGCGGGAAGGGACAGCGAGGGATGTCCGGTACCGTTAGGGCTCCGATGACGCGCGGACAGATCGCCGAATGGGTGGCCGCAGGAGAGTCAGAGACCCAGGAGTTCAAGCGCACAACCGGCCAGCGGCGAGCGGCGGCCAAGGCTGTCTGCGGGATGCTGAACCATCGCGGCGGGCGGGTTCTGTTCGGCGTGACTCCTGCGGGCGAAGTCGCCGGGCAGCGAACTGGAAGGGACACGCAGGAGGACATTTCCCAGGAGCTGCAGCAGATCGACCCGCCGGTCTTCCCCGACATCGACCAGGTCGACGTCGGGGACTCGCTGGTCGTGATCGTCGTGACCGTTCCCACCGGGACGAATCGTCCGTACAGCTATCGGGGCCAGGCGTACCGGCGCGTGGGCAGGACGACGCTGTCCCTCTCCGGGGACGAGTACAACCGGATGTTGCTGGAGCGGCTCCACGGTGACTCGCGCTGGGAGACCGAGGAGGCCGCCGGGTGGGACATCGCCGATCTCGATCACGATCAGATCGCCGCAACGGCCGAAGAGGCGGTGCGGCGCGGGCGCTTGGAAGAACCCGGTACGCGGGCGGCGGAGCCGCTGCTGCGCGGCCTCGGCCTGCTGCGTGGGCGAACGGTTCTGCGGGCGGCGGTCGCGCTCTTCGGCCGCCGACAACGGCTCGCCACGGAGTACCCGCAGTGTCTCCTGAGGGTCGCCAGGTTTCGGGGGACGACTCGGACGGCGTTCCTCGACAACCGACAGGTCCACGGCAACGCCTTCGATCTGCTCCACGCCGCGCAGCGCTTCCTGGTGGAGAGCTTGCCGATCGCTGGCCGTGTTGTCCCGCACCTCTTCGAGCGGGTCGATGATCCGCTGTATCCGCCGGAGGCCCTGCGGGAGGCCGTGGCGAATGCGATCTGTCATCGCGACTATGCGGCGGGAGGCGGATCGATCGGGATCGGCATCTACGACGACCGCCTCGAAGTTACGTCAACCGGCGGACTTCCCTTCGGACTGACGCCGGAGATGCTGTTCGAGCCGCACGAGTCCCGGCCCTGGAATCCCCTGATCGCCGGCGTCTTCTTCCGTCGGGGGATCATCGAAAACTGGGGTCGCGGAACGCTCCGGATGGCGGAGCTCACCGAGAGCGCCGGACTTCCTCGCCCGGAGATCGAGGACCAGGCGGGCGCCGTTACGGTGCGCTTCCGACCAGGCCGCTACATCGCCCCCCAGCGGATCGGACGCGATCTGACCGAACGACAACGGGCGATCCTGACGATCCTCGGCGAGGCGCCGGAGGGGGTCGCCGTGCGGGACCTCCGGGCTCGTCTGGTGAATGGCTCCACGGCGCGGCAGGTCGGCAAGGACCTCCAGACACTCCGGGCCCTCGGACTGGCTCTCCCCGCCGGACGGGGACGGGGCGCGCGCTGGCGCCGAGCTCAAGCAGCCCGTTGACAAAGTCCCGCGGCGTTCGAGCGGCGATGCATCCCGCCCGAACCACGCCCCTTCGGGGCGCTCATCGTTGCGTTTCGCTCGGAATATTCCCGATATTCCTCGCTCACGCGCCTTGTCGGCCGGGCGCCTCACCGCTCTCGGCGCTGCACGCGACCTTATCAACGGACTGCTAGGCGGCGCTGGGTGTGGGACGACGCCACGGAGGTTGGTGAGGCCATTGGGAAACCATTCGGGCCAATTCCGGAACAATTCGGAACAATTCGGGGCCAATTCGGAACCATTCGCGGAACCATTCGGAACAATTCCGGGACAATTCGGAACCATTCGAGGCGATCATGCCCATCACGCCCGGTTCGACCGCCAAGCGAAAGATCAGGCTGCGCCAGGAGGCGCGGCGGACGCCGGTAGCCCCGCCTGACGACACGGTGGATCAGGAACTCCAGCGTGACGGCGAGGACCACGTCGAGGCCGGACCGGCCACGGCGGTGTCCGCGGCCTTCGGGCTGCTCGCTCGGCCGGGCGCGGCGCCACAGTCCATCGAGGCGCTGAACGAAGCGATCAGCGCCGGATGGGCCGGTGAGACGCCTCCATCAGGAAAGCGCTGAACGCGATCTGGCGCGTCAATCAGGGTCAGACGCGCGCGGCAATCAGGATGAGACGCTGAACGCCGGTCGCGAGGGCGGGTGGGCGAGCCTTCACTGGGGCGCGGTGTGATGTCTCGCTCAAGTCATTGGTGCACATCACACGTGACATGGGCAATATGCACCAATGGTCCCTCGTCGAGCGCGAACTCTCGTCGACCGGATGCTCCGCCTGGAGGCCGCTGTTGGTCTGCTTGGGCCGCGCCAGGCGGGGAAGACGACGCTCGCGCTCGCGATCGCAGCCTCCCGGGACGCCGTCTACCTGGACCTCGAGCGGCGCGAGGACCGCGCCGCCCTCGCCGACCCGGCGCGGTTCTTGGCCTCGCAGGAGGACCGGCTGGTCATCCTCGATGAAGTGGGCCACGTTCCCGAGCTCTTTGGGGAGCTCCGGGGCCTGATCGACGACGGCCGCCGCCGCGACCGTGGCCTGAGCCGCTTTCTCATCCTCGGATCGGCCGCCGTTCCTCTCCTGCGCCAGTCGGAGAGTCTCGCCGGCCGCATCGGCTGGGTGGAGCTTGGACCCCTCGACGTTCTCGAGGTCGACGACGCGGAACCGGTGGAGCGGCTCTGGGTTCGAGGGGGCCTGCCGCGCAGCTACCTCGCCGAGACCGACGCCGACAGCCTCACGATCCGGACGAACCTGATCGGAACGGTGCTGGGGCGCGACCTCCCGCACTTCGCCCCACGCCTCCCCATCGAGACCGTGGACCGGCTATGGGCGATGCTGGCCCATGGCCAGGGAACGCAGCTCAACCTCTCGCAATTGGCTGGAAGCCTTGGCGTGAGCACTCCCACCGTTGGCCGGTACGTGGATCTGCTCGTGGACCTTCTCCTCGTGCGTCGCCTTCCGCCCTGTCTCCCGAACCTCCGGAAGCGTCTCGTCAGGTCTCCCCGGCTCTACCTGCGGGATCCGGGGCTGCTCCACGCGCTGCTCGGCATCGGGGACCTGAACGCCCTCCTTCGCCACCCCGTCGTCGGCGCAAGCTGGGAGGGCTTCGTGATCGAGACCCTCCTCGCCGCCGCTCCGCCGCGCACCCAGGCGTCCTTCTACCGGACGGCGCGCGGCGCCGAAGTTGATCTGGTCCTCCACCTGCCCGGGCGCGCCACCCCCTGGGTGGTCGAGGTCCGCCACGGCGCGGCGCCGAAGCTCACCCGCGGATTCCACTCCGCGTGTCACGATCTGGCGCCGGAGCGGGCGTTCGTGGTCCACGCGGGGTCCCGTCGCTTTCCGCTCCCAGGTGGCGCCGAGGCGATCCCCCTCCGGGCGATGGCGCGCCTGCTCGCTGGGAGCGCGGCCCCCGCCGGCGAGGCTCTCAAGGGTTGAACGGGGTGTGGCGCGAACCGCCATCAGTCTCGCCGGGTCTTCTGACGCCGACGCCCCCCTGCGCTCCCTAAGTCAACCGCAGAGCGCGTCCAGAATCGGACCGACGACCGACTTTGCGCGACAGGTCTCCGCGGCGCGCCAGATCTCTGCTGGGCTCGCCTTCCGGTCCCACAGCGCGTCCCGCATCGCTTCGAGCGCCACATCCTTCCCCACGAGCCGACGGAAGCGAAAGCAGTCCACGACCGTCCGGGCCGGGTTTGTGATCCAGGCGGGCGCGCCCTCGAACTCGATGCGCTCGACGCCATAGCGGAGCGACGCCCCGGAGAAGCGGATGACCCGTACGGGAAGCTCGGGGATCCGGGGCGCGCGGGCCTTGTGCGGGATCGCGATCCACACGCGTCGCGGGAGCTGGGTCCCAAGCTCGTGAACGCTCAGCGCGGTCAGCAGGCAGACGATGCCGCTCGGGACGCGCGCGCAGACCGCCGCTTCGGTGTGGTGCTCAGTCACCTCCGCGTCACGCCAGCGATACAGCCCTCTCGCCACCCGCTCAACCGAGCCGTCTTCCCTGAGTCGCCGGAGAGTGCGCGCACTCATGCCGGCGGCGAACGCGTCCCTACGCCGGAAGAAGGCGGCTCGGCGCAGGTTCGGTTCCGGTTGCTGTGGACGTTCGGAAACGTCGGCAACAAGAGCTGGGCGCCGACTTTTTGGGCGGAGTTCCCGGTCGACCTCGCGTTGCTCCGGCGACGGGACGGGCACGGGACTCACGGTGGGGCGCCAGCCGGTGAACGGAGCCAGCGAGAGCCAGCCGAGTGGCTCGGCGCGGTTCGGAGGAAATTGCTCTCTCCCGCTGCGGTCGGACCGAACGGCGCCGCGAACGGTGACGCGAATCGCTACGCGCCGCAAACGGGATGGTGGCGCGCCCGCAGGGCCGTGGCCCTCGCGTGACCCTCCGCCTGGAACGGCCGCTCACGAAGTCGAATCACGTTCAGCCCGGGGGCGTCGCGGAGGAGCCCCGCTTCCTGGGAGGTGGCGCGGGCGGTGGCTTCGGCTTCCGAATGCGACCTGGATGGGGCGTCACCGCCCTCCCCGGTCGCTCGCGGCCCTGTCGACCCGGCGGAGGCACTGGTTCCCTTGCCACGGTAACTCCCTTACTCCTCAGGCAGGCTTCGGGCCTTCTGTGACGTCGGTCGCTGGGTCCGAAGCTCTTCGCAGCCACCCGATGATCTCGTCGCGCCCCTGGTCCAGGGGTCTCGACGTGGCGCTCTCGCCTCCAGCATGGTCTGCGCACCACGAGGCCGCTCCGGTCGGTTCGAATTCGACTTCGATATCCACGCCGCGTCGCTGCCACTCGAGTTGCACGCCACCCGGCGCCGTCGGTACGACGGCTGGCGCGGCCAGGTTCGGGACCAGGGCGACCATCGAAACCAGGAAGGCGATGGCCTCCTCGATGGCCTCCTCTTTGGGAGTCGCTGCGTTGTAGGAGTTCCAGCCCTTCGGAAGACCCTTCAGCCGTACGGCTGAACGAATGGAGTCCAGAATCGGGACCGGCAGGTTGAGGCGACCGACACGGATTCGCGCTTCCGCATCCGGGCGCAACGAAGTATCCGCAGCGTTGTGCGGACGCCGGCCCCCCGGTTCTTCGGTCACCGCGCCCACGATATCGCTCGGGCGCCATTCACGGCGTTCCGTTACGCCGCCTGTTCAAGGTTGCGCAACGTGAGCCCCGCAGGCCGGGGCTCGTGGTGAGCCCCGGCCCGGGGTTGTGGGTCAGAAGGAGTAGCGCAGGGCCAGCTCGAACTGACGCGAGGGGGCGTTGATGTTCGGGGTCAGCGAGGTGTCGTTGTTCCCGAAGCTCAGCGACCGCAGGTTGCCGTTCGCGTTGCCGAAGTTGGCGCGGTCGAAGAGGTTCAGCACCTGGAACACCGCTTCGATGCCGTGCGTCCCGCCCACATAGAAGTTCCGCGAAGCGCGGAAGTCCACGTTCAGGAAGTTGGAGCAGGCGAAGTCCTGGACAGCAGACCGATCGACGGTCGACCGGTAGGCGTTCGCGAGGCCGAGGTCCAGATTCCGGCAGCCGTAGGTGTTCGCCGCGCTGAATCCGGGCGCCAGGTCGCCGTTGTAGCCGTCGCCGTTGAGGTTCGTGCCCGAGGTCACGAGCACCGGCAGCGGCGAGCGGTAGTCGAAGATCGCGGAGATCCGGATGTCGCCCGGCAGCACCGCGATGGCGCTGCTCACCAGCCGGTGGCGGCGGTCGGTGTCCCCCGGACGGGTGATCTGCGTGTAGCCGGGGAAGCGGCTGTCCCAGCCCGAGGACTCCGTGTTCCGCGTCCAGAACTCGTGGGTCTCGGTCTTCGACAGCGTGTAGCTGACCAGGAACTGCCAGCCGTCGGCGTAGCGCTTCTCGAACTTGGCGTAGAACGCCTGGTAGTCGTGGTCGAGCAGCGAGTAAGTCGTGTTCACCCGGTTGAACTGGGGCCAGGGGCGGGCGCCGTCGACCGGGTAGTTGATGTTCACGTTCCGCATCGCGTCGGCGCGGGTCGCGACCCGGGTCAGGTCGAGCGAGAGCGCCATGTCATCCCGCAACTGGTGCGCGAGGCCCAGGTTGAAGTGGTGCGCGTAAGGCTGCTCGTAGTCGTTGTCGAGGAGCGTGATGTTCGGGGGAGCGCCCGAGACGTACTCCTCTCTCGACCTGCCGCCCAGCGGATCGAGGAAGTCCGGGTTGTTGATGATGATCGTCTGGGCCTGGTGCCACCAGCGCTCGCCGAAGTTGGTCAGCGTGCGGATGTTCTCGAAGAACTTGCCGTAGCCGCCCTTGACCGTCGTGCGGCCGGTGTTGTCGCCCGAGAGGTCATAGACGAACCCGATGCGGGGTCCCCAGTTGTCCGTATCGCCCCGCGAGCCGGCGCCGTCGTGCCACGGGACGGCCAGGGGGAACTGGATGTCCCGGATGTCCTCGTTGAAGGTGCCGACCTGGAGGTCGTAGCGGAGGCCGAGGTTCAACGTGAGGCGATCGCTCGACCAGTCGTCCTGGACGTACGCCGAGTAGTGGTAGACCGGCACGTCGTCGAACCGGGGGTTGCTCTGGGTGTACTGGATCGGATGGGTGTCCGGGTCGTTCGGGTCGAAGGGAGCGTTCGTGTCGAAGGTGAACGTCCCGGAGTAGTTGTTCAGGATGTCCGCCTTGAACTCGATGTAGTTGACGTCCACGCCGAACTTGACCTGGTTGTCGCCGCCGAGTCCCTGGGTGAACCAGGTGAAGTCGTCCTTGAACTGCCAGCGGGTCTCGGGGCCCATCTGGTCGTTGCAGGAGCCGGTGCGCAGGTCGGGTCGACGAATCGCCTGGTCGCAGAGCGCGAGGCGCTCCGGGCTGAAGTCGCCGGCGTCATAGGACCCCGCGCTGAACGCCGGGCTCACCTCGTACTTGGAGAATGCCCGCTGGAAGCGGAACTCGTTCAGCGAGTTGGCGCCGGTCACCGAGGTTACGCCGAAGACTTCGGCGTTCCGCGGCACTGCGAAGTCGAACCCCTCGGTCGTGATCCCGGAGGCGTTCAGGTTGGGCCGGTACTCGTTCTCCCAGGCGACTCGCAGCCAGACCTGGTGGTCGTCGTTCAACTGGTGGGTCATCCGGGCGAGCCACATGTAGCGCCACTCGTCCTTGGGGAAGGTCCCCTCGAACTCGGGGAAGGCGCCGTTCGTGTCGATGTCGTAGAACAGCTCCTCGTCGGTCCGCTCGTAGGCGAAGAAGAAATGGGTCCGGTCCTCCACGATCGGCCCGCCGAACGAACCGCCCAACTGGTGGCGCCGGTACTCCGGCTTCTCGAAGCTGGCGTTGTTCGCGGCGAATTCCTTCTGCTGGTAGGTCAGTTCGGTCAGCGCCTTGTCGCGGAAGAACCAGAACGCGCTCCCGGAGAAGTCGTTCGTGCCCGACTTGGTGACGACCGTCATCAGCCCGCCGGTGGCGAGCCCGTACTCCGCCTTGAAGTTGCTCGTCGTGACCTGGAACTCGCCGATGGCGTCCATCGGGAAGTTCTGGCGCGCCTCGCCCATTTCGGCCCAGGTGTTGTTCACCCCGTCCACGATGAAGGCGTTCGCGTAGTAGCGGCCTCCGGCCCCCATGTTCACGTTGCCCCGGTAGTAGAAGCCGCGGATCGCGTCCTGGCTCGTGCCGGGGGTGAGGAGGGCGAGGTCCACCCAGCGGCGCGAGGCCACCGGGAGGTCCTGGATCTGGAGATCCGAGACCGAGGTCGAGATGTCCGAGCGTCGGGTGTCGAGCAGGGGGGCGGCGCCGGTGACGGTCACCGTCTCCTCGACCTGCGCAAGCGCGAGCTCCTGGTTCAGGATGATCGTCTGCTGGATCGTCAGGATGACGCCGGTGGTCTCAACCGTCTGGAACCCGCTGAGCTCCGCGCGCACCGTGTAGGGGCCCGGGACCAGCGCCGGCAGGCGGTAGTTCCCGGCGGAGTCGCTGACCGCGGAGCGGGAGACGCCGGTGTCCTCATTTGTTGCGGTCACCGTCGCGCCGGGAAGGACGGCGCCGGTGGCGTCGGCGACCGCGCCCTCGATCTGCCCGTACTGGGCGAAGGCGGGGGTGGCGAGGAGGAGAAGGGCGGCCGCCAGCGCGACCGCCCCCCGACAGGCCGGACCGGCCGGATTCCTGCAGGTCCGCTGCTGCTGGCTGGGGTTCGGCTGTCTGGCCATGGGTCGGTCTCCTCGGGAGGGACTCCGGGGTTGGCCCGACCGTCGGCCGGACCGGTTGACGGATGCCGTGGACGGTTATTCCACGGTGAAACTGGCGCTCATGGTGGTCTCGCCCCACTGGAAGTGGAGCTCACCTCCGCTCCCGTCGCCGCTGACGGTGGCGGTGAACATCTCGGCGGACGGGCCGCTTCCGAGCGTCATCGGGATCTCGGCGACGTCATTGGCGGCGTCCCGCTCCGTGCCCCACTGTCCCGTCTGCGAGTTCACGAGAAGCGTCCAGCCGTCGGCGGTCTTCTCGGCGAACAGGCTGTAGGACCCGGCGGCGACGCTGACTCCGCTGAAGTCGAGGTCGGCGCTCGTCGTCAGGGTCGTGGAGGTGTCGGCTCCGAGCCGCCAGACGGTTCCTTCTCCGGCCATCCCCAGCATGTCCCGACCCTGCAGGCTGGGACGCCCGTACTCGATGGAGATGTCGGCGCCGCCGACGGTGGCCTCCGCCGTGCCCCGGGGGTTGGCGTGCTGCGCGAACGCGAACGATGCCGCGAGCGCGGCGGCGAGGACGAGAGTTGCCGTGGACTTCATGAAGGACCTCCAGGTCACTTGCGGGAAATGGGCGCCGGCACCCCCTGAAGGGTCCGGGACGTCAGGCCGTCGAGCCGACAGGCTCGGCGGCGGGGGAAGAACGGGGGGCGCGCCGGCGGATCCCGATGACCCGGCCCCGCTCCGGCGGGTCGGGCATCCCCGTCTGGCGCCGGGTGATCTCTTCGAGGAGCGCCCGGTAGTCGGGCGGGATCGGCGCCGAGCGCCGGGTGCGCATGTCCACGTGGATCCCGATGTGCTCGCAGGTCGCGGCGAGCACCGGACCGGTCCCCGAACCCGATTCCGGTTCGGCGAACAGGCGCAGGAAGGCGTGGATCAGCTTGTCGCTGAAATCGAGGAGCTGCCAGGTCACGAAGAACGGCCGCCCCGGATGCAGCTCGTGCTGGTAGGTCACGTGATCCTCCAGCGCGAAGCTCGAGCGGTCCTCCTCGTCCCATAACCCGATGCCGGCGAGCATCGTCTGCGTCGCCTGATCGAAAGCCTTCCGATAGTACACGACGTTCATGTGCCCGTTGAGGTCGGTCCAGTCGCGCGAAACCACCCCGTCGTAGATGCGGAAACCGCGTTCCGGATCGAAGCTCAGGTCGGGTGGAAGGCGGAAGGACAAGGGACTCCCGGAAGCCTATCCGCGCCGCCTCCGGAGGGCGGGCGTACCCTTGTCCGCCGCGTCCAGCGGCGCGAGGAGGTCTGCGATGTTCCATCTCCCGGTCCGTCCCCGGATGGCTCTTGCCTGGGTCGCTCTCGCCGCGTTCCTCGCCGGCTGTGGTCCAGGCTGGCCCGACCCGCCCCCGACGCGGGTGGAGGTCGTCACCGACACCCTCCACGGTGTCGAGATCGACGACCCCTACCGCTGGCTCGAGGACCAGGACAGCCCGGAGACCCGCGCCTGGATCGAGGCGCAGAACGCCCACGCCCGGGCGGTCGTGGGAGACACGCCGCTCGAGGCGCGGTTGCGGGACCGGCTGGGCGAGCTGATGCGGGTGGCTTCGGTGGGAGCGCCCCGCCGGGCGGGGGACTTCGAGGTCTTCACGCTCCGCCGCGCCGACGAGCCGCAGCCGCGGATCGTCCGGCGGGCGGCGCCCGAGGAGGACGAGGACGAGGGACCCCGGCCGCGGCCCGACCCGGAGGGGGACTACGAAGTCCTCGTGGACCTCGCCGCGATGGGGTTCGACGATGCCGCGAGCCCCGACATCGTGGACATCGACCGGGACGGCGCGCGGATGCTCTACCGGATCCGCGACGGGGGGCTCGATGAGATCAGCGTTCGGCTGCTCGATGTCGCGTCCGGGGAAGAGCTGCCCGACCGGCTTCCCGAAGCGCTCTACGGCCCGGTCTTCTTCGACCACGCCGGGGAGGGCTTCTTCTACGTGCACCGCTCCCGCAGCGAAGGGCCCCGGCTGCGCCACCACCGGATCGGCGAGGACGCCTCCGGGGACGAAGAGATCTTCGGCGAGGGCTACGGGCCGGAGACCTTCCTCCAGGTCCGCGAGATCGAAGAGGGCCGGATGCTGCTCCTCACCGTCCAGTACGGGTGGGCGCGGAACGAGGTCTACCTGATGGACCGCTCGAGCGGTTCGGTCCACCCGGTGTTCGAGGGCGACCGCGCCCACGTCGGCGCCCGTTACCGCGAAGGGAGTCTCTTCCTGCGGACCAACTTCGAGGCGCCGCTCTACCGGGTGCTCGAGGTCCCGATCGAGGGGGTGGCGCCGGACGGCTGGGCCGACCGCTCCCGCTGGATCGAGCGCGTCCCGGAGCAGGATCACCTGCTGCGCGACTACGCCTGGGTCGGCGACCGGGTCTTCGTGAACCTGCTCGCCGACGTGAGTTCGCGGATCCTCGTCTTCGAGGCTGTCGACGGCGAGAGCGCTCTTGGCCTCGTGGGGGAGGTTCCGCTGCCCTCAGCCCACACCGCCACCCTCTCGGCGTCGGGCGATTCCGCCGCCGAGCTGACGCTCGCGTCCTTCGCCGTTCCCCCGACGCGCTACCGGCTGGATGTCGAGACGTTCGAACGGGAGCGGATCGAGCCGCCGCGACCGGACTACGACGGCGCCGGGATCCTCGTGGAGCAGGTCTGGTTCACCTCGAAGGACGGAACCCGGGCGCCCATGTACCTGGTGCGGAAGGAGGGAATCGAGCCCGACGGCGACCTTCCCGTCCTCCTCCACGGCTACGGCGGCTTCAACGTCAGCATCACCCCGTCGTTCCGGACGCAGGCCGCGGTCTGGGTCGAGGCCGGCGGGGTGTTCGCGGTCGCCACCCTCCGGGGCGGCAGCGAATACGGCGAGGAGTGGCATCGCGCCGGGATGCTGCAGAACAAGCAGAACGTCTTCGACGACTTCATCGCCGCCGCCGAGTGGCTCATCGCGAACGGCTACACGAACCCGGACCGGCTCGCGATCACCGGGGCGAGCAACGGGGGGCTCCTCGTCGCCAGTTCCTTCACCCAGCGCCCCGAGCTCTACCGGGCGGTCTTCTGCGGGCTGCCCGACCTCGACATGGTGCGCTTCTTCACTTTCACCGACGCGAACAACATGCCCGCGCTCCTCGAGTACGGGAACGCCGGCGATCCGGAGCAGTTCGCCTTCCTGCGCGAGTACTCCCCCTACCAGGCGGTCGAGGACGGGGTGGCCTACCCGGCCGTCATGTTCACCCAGGGAGATCTGGACACCCGGGTGCCGCCGCTCCAGGCGCGCAAGATGACCGCGCGGGTCCAGGCCGCGACCTCGTCGGGCCTCCCGGTGATCCTCCGCTACAACCCGAGGATGGGCCACGCCGGCGGCCGGCCCCGCGAGGAGGTCATCCGCAACCTGGCGATGGAGACCGCGTTCCTCATGACCCAGCTCGGGATGAGCTACGGCGAGGACTGAGCCGCGCGACCTGAGCTGACTACCCGAGCGTCGCCTCGAAGGACGGCGCCCGGCGGTGCTGCGTCGCCTGCTCGAAGGCGTAGGCGATGCGGATCAGCGTCGGCTCGCTCCAGGCGCGGCCGAAGAAGGAGACCCCCACCGGCAGCCCCGAGACGAACCCCATCGGGACGCTGATGTCCGGGTACCCGGCGATCGCGGCCGGCCCGGCGCTGCTGCCGCCGTCCAGCCGGTCGCCCTTGATGTGGTCGGTGATCCAGGGAAGGTCCCGGGTGGGCGCCACGATGGCGTCGAGCTCGTGCTCGTCCATCAGCGCGTCGATGCCGTCCTCGCGGTTGCCGCGCTGGATCGTGCGGACCGCATCCAGATAGGCCTGGTCGGTGAGCGGGCCGCGCGCCTGCGCCGCGATCATCCGCTGCTGGCCGAAGTGCGGCATCTCCAGCTCCGCGTTCTCCTCGTTGAAGGCGATGATCTCCTCGAGCGTGCGCACCGGCGCGGCGTCCCCGAGCGTCGCGAGGTAGGCGTTCAGGTCCGCCTTGAACTCGTACTCGAGGACGAGCAGCGGCAGCTCGTCGTTCCACGCCGACTGGGCGAGGTTCGCGGGGTCCACGACGACCGCGCCCGCGTCCCGCATGGCGAGAATCGCGTCCTCGAAGAGCGCGGTGATCCGCGGATCGAACCCGGTGAAGCTGCGCGCCACGCCGATGCGCGCTCCCTCGAGGCCGGCCGGATCGAGGAACTGCGCATAGTCGGAATGGAAGTTCCCGTCGCTGCGCGCCGTCGCTTCGTCGCGGGGATCCACCCCCACCGCGCCCCCGAGCAAGATCGCGGCGTCGGCGACCGTGCGGGTCATCGGCCCGGCGGTGTCCTGCGAGTGCGAGATCGGGATGATCCCGGAGCGGCTCCAGAGCCCGACGGTGGGCTTGATGCCCACCACGCCGTTGCTGGATGACGGACACATGATCGAACCGCCGGTCTCGGTGCCGACGGTGAGCGCGCACAGGTTCGCCGAGGCCGCGACCCCCGACCCCGAACTCGAGCCGCAGGGGTTGCGGTCGAGCGCGTAGGGGTTCCGGCACTGACCGCCCCGCGCGCTCCAGCCGCTCGTCGCCCGCTCCCCCCGGAAGTAGGCCCACTCGCTCATGTTGAGCTTGCCGAGGAGGATGGCCCCGGCGGCGCGCAGGCGCTCGGCCACGAAGGAGTCCTGCGGCGGGATCGACCCCTCGAGAGCGAGCGATCCCGCGGTCGTGGTCATGCGGTCGTGGGTGTCGAGGTTGTCCTTGAGCGCGACCGGGATGCCGTGGAGCGGTCCGCGGACTTCGCCCGCCTGGCGCTCCGCATCGAGCCCGTCGGCGATCTCCAGCGCGTCCGGGTTGATCTCGATCATCGAGCGCAGTTCCGGTCCCTGCCGGTCCAGCGCCTCGATGCGCGCGAGGTAGGCCTCGGTGATCGAGCGGGCCGAGTGTTCGCCCGACTCCATCATCCGCTGGAGGTCGGCGACGGTGACCTCATCGAATTCGAAGGGCGGGATCGCCTGCTGCCCGCTTCCCGCCTCCGGCGCCCCGCCCGGGGTCGGCGCACAGGCGAAGCCGGTGCTCAGGGCGGCGCCGCCGGCCGCCGTCGTCTTCAGAAAGTCTCGTCGGTCCATGGATGCTCTCCCGGCTGGCGAGCATACCGGTCGCCCGGCGCGACCGCGCTGCCGCCCCGGACGCCGGCGCGTAGGTCGCCGCGGACGCGCGCGGTCAGGACGCGCGCGCGGTCCAGCCCTTCTTCGGCTGGTCGAACCAGACGTGGACCTGACCCGTCCCGATCGCGTTCTCGTAGTCGGAGAACTTCCGCCCGGGCGCGGCGCAGGCCGAGCCTCCCACCGCCGCCACCGCCATCAGGTAGTGGCCGAAACGGCCCTCGGGCGCGAACCGCGCGTAACGGTCCATCGTCTCGATGACCCGCCGGTGGTCGCCCGCCGCGAACCAGCGGAGCCGCTCTTCGTCGGCGGCGCGGGCTTCGGCGGTGCGGATGTGTCTGGGGTCCGAGGCTTCCCGTCGCGGGATCTCGGAGAGCGGCCAGAACCGGTGGCTCATCCCCCCCGACGCGAGGAGCACGACGCGGCGGCCGGTCGCCGCGACCGCGTTGCCGATCGCCCGGCCCATCGCGAGGAAGTCGGGCGGTTCTCCGGTCTGGACGCAGCTCACCGAGACGACCCGCTCGCCCTGGTGGAGGTAGTGGAGCAGATTCGTGGTGGGGTAATGGATCGGGAGATAGGGGTCATCCGAGGCGTGCGCCGGCTGGCCCTTCTTGCGCGCCGCCGCCGCGGCGGCGTGCGCGAGTTCCGGGTCCCCCGGGAAGTCGTAGGGAAGGCCGCTCATCCCCCGCGGCAGCTCGTCCGAGGTGTAGCGCCCGCGCCGCCGCTCGTGGGCCGTGAGCAGGTGCTCCACCGTGCTCGCCCAGTGGGTGTCGAAGATGACCAGCGTCTCCGGCTTCAGGCGGTCCAGCACCTCGGAACGAAGGCGGCGCAGGCCGGGGACCAGGCTGATCTCCTTCCCGGAGTTCAGCGCCTTCCGTTCGGCCTCCGGCAGCATGATCGTGGGCACATGCGAGACCAGCCCGAATCCGACAACGGCCACGGGGTCAGGCTCTCGGCTGGCTGGTGAGCGTGTGACCGCCGCGGAACGTGAACCCCACCCGCCGCCAGAAGGCCCCGAGCATCCGCTGCGGCGCCAGCGTCTCCAGCTCCTCGGTCGGCGAGCCGAACACGCGCAGTTCGGCGTCACCGGTGAACGCCGTTCCCAGCTCCACGTCGGAGGAGGCCGCGGAGATGAGCTCGTGGAGCGCGTCTTCCCCGTCCGCCTCGATGCGGGGCAGGAGTCGGTGGTGGAGCATGGGATGGGCGTTGACGAAGCCGGGCCCCTCCGCTTCCCCCGTCACCGTGAAGCGCGCCTCCATGAGCCGCCGGGACCCCGCCGCCACTGTAGCGCCGAAGACCCCGCCGGGGGCCAGCCGCGGCCCCGCCCGTCCGATGAGCGCCGGGCGGGTCATCCAGATCTCCCCGAGCTTCTTGGGGTAGCCCTGGAAGTGGCCCCGCGTGAGCGAGGCGTCGCTGTCCACCCAGATGAAGACGCACCGCGACCAGTCGCGCCCCTGGTAGCGGCAGCGCGCCACCAGCAGGCACTCCTTGTACTGCGCCCGCACCGGGTCGAGCAGCTCCTCGCCCGAGCCGCTGCAGCACTGCCACTCGGCCCAGATCGCCGCCACCGCGTCCGGGCGGTCCCCGACCGGTTCGAGCGGAGCGGGCAGAAGGCTCGCCACCGCCCCCGGCGCCGCCTCGTACTCGATCGTCAGCATCTCCCCCGAGTAGTGCCAGGGAGGCGACGTCAGCAGCGAGGCCCTGCCGGAAGGCGTGCGGGGGAACAGGAAACCGGCGGTCATGGCGTGGCTATGCCCGAGCCGCACGCCTTGGTCCGCCTCGCCCAAGTCACTTCCGGACCCTCCACGTGGATGAGAAGCCTCAGCGGGGCCATCGCTCGGGCTGTGGTCGACCGCCGATTTCGTTCTTCTCCCAGAGCTCGCCGAGGCTGAACTCTTCCAGCCACGGAGCAAGCGACTCCGGAGACTTCCGATCCAGAGTCGTGCTTCCGTTCCGCCGTTCCACGACGACCGCGTCTTCCGGGTCGAAGTGATCGAGCAGGGTCGGTGACTGGGTGGCGACGATCACCTGCGAGCCCGCCGAGGCGTGCCGGATCAGGTCGGCGAGCAGCGTCACCGCCGCGGGATGGAGTCCAAGTTCCGGTTCGTCAACCAGGATGACCGCCGGTCGCAGTTCCGTCGGCGACAGGAACAGGGTCGTGAGTGCGATGAATCGAAGCGCGCCGTCCGAGAGCGCCGCGCCGTCGAACTCATCGTCGGCCTTCTGATGCCGCCAGCGGAGCCGGACCATCTCCTCGTTCTCCGGGAGGGGGCTCAGGTCGAAATCGTCGAAGAAAGGGGCCGCGAGACGGATCGTGTCCCGGATCAGCGTGTACGTGGCGCTGTAGCGCTCCCTGAGACGGAGGAGGAAGGGCGCCAGATTCGCTCCGTCTTCGTCGAGATCCCGGTTGTCGGTAATCCCGCCGTGCTTCAGCATCGGTGAGCCCCGGCCAGTGTGATGGAAGTGGTAGCGCCGGAAGCGGTCCAGGCGACCCTGGAGCGAGCGCACCGGGCCGGAGCGGACGTCCTCGCTGATGCCCGGCTCCCCCCGGACGCCGTGGAGCTGGACTTCCGTCGTCTGCCCGGACCCGCGCGTCTCCTCGAAGCGAATGAACTCTTCGAGCGGGTACAACGTGTCGTCGTCCCGAATCCCCAGCACAATCGAGTATTCGTTGGTCCCGTTGGCGAATCCGATCTGGAGGCGGATCCGTTCCGTGCGCTCCGTTCCCACATGGAGCAGCCGGGCCGCGCCTCCCCTCTCGAGGACATAGAGCCGCAAGCGGCCGCGCCGGATCGCCCGGAGCAGCGAGAAAGCCTCAAGGATGTTCGACTTGCCTGCGCCGTTGGCTCCCACCAGGACGTTCACCGGGCGCAGATCCAGGGTGAGTTTCCGGATGCTCCGGAAGCCCTCGATCCGGATCGAGTCGATTCCTGTCATGTCGCGTCCGGCGTCGTCCCTCAGGCGTCCCATCGCACCCGCACTTCCTTCGGGCCGCGGAACTCGAAGCCGCGGAGTTCTACCTCGCTCTCCGGGTCGAGGCGGAGGTTGGGAAGCCGCCGGAACAGGCGCTCCGCGCCCACCCGGATCTCCTGGCGGCCGAGCCACTCGCCGATGCACCGGTGCGCGCCGAGCGCGAACGCGGCGTTGCCGCCCTCGGTCCGCGCGAGGTCGATCCGCTCCGGGTCTTGGAACCGGGCGGGGTCGAGGTTCGCCGAGCGCAGCACGCCCGCCACCAGCGCTCCCTCGGGCAGCGGCGTCCCTCCCAGCTCCGTGGGCTCGGTGGTCTGCCTGGTGATCGTGCCCACCGGCGTGTAGCGCCGCAGCACCTCGTCCACCAGCCGCCGCATCGCCGCCGGGCTCGAGAGCGCCTGCTCCCGCAGGTCGTCGCGGGTGAGCAGCGTCCAGACCACGAGCCCGATCCCGTCGCGGGGTTCGTTGATGCCCCCGGAGATCATGAGCCGGACGTTGTTCACGATCTCGGCCGCGGAGAGCTTCTCCTCGGCGCGCAGGAAGTGAAGCAGTCCCGACGCCTCGGGGCGGGCGCGAAGCTCCTCGAGCCGCCCGAGCACCGCGGTCTCGACCGCTTCGGCGGCGGTCCGCCCCACCGCGAAGAGTTCCGGGTCGCGCTCGAAGTTGGCGACGCCGACGCAGAGCCCCTCGCACCAGTCCCAGACCTCCCGCCAGCCGTGCGCGTCGAGGCCGAGAACCGAGGCGAGCGAGCCGGCGCTCACCGCGTCGGCGTAGCCGCGGGCGATATCCGCGGCGCCTTCGTGGCGGAACTCCTCGATGAGGCCGTCGCACAGCGCCGGGAGCTCCTCCTCCACGAACGCGCCGCTGCGGCCGGCGCGGAGGAACGGGGGCTTCATCGCCCGCTGCAGACGCGAGCACGCCGGGGGGTCGAGCGTCAGCATGTTCTCGCCGAGCGTGCGGGCGAGGAAGCTGGGCTCGGTGGCGGCGCTGAAGACCTCGGGGTTGTCCTCCATCGTCTGGACGTCGTCCCACCGGGTCACGAGCCACATCCCGAGCGCCGGCGTCCACGCCACCGGGGTCTCCTCGCGCAGCCGCGCGAGGATCGGGTCGGGGTCGCGGTCGAGCCCGGCGGCGGTGATCGTCGCCGCGAAGCTCATGGAGGGGGAGGCGCCCGTCAGAGGTACGGGATGTACTCGCGCTGCTCCCAGTCCGTCGTGTGGGCGCGGAAGCGCTCCCATTCGGCCCGCTTCACCGCGAGGTGCATCCGGCGGAACTCGTCGCCAAAGGCGGCGGCGAGATCGGCGTCGCCCTCGAAATCGTCGAGCGCCCGGCCCAGATCAGCCGCAACCGTGACGTCGGTGGAGGCGCTCTCGAGACAGTCCTTCGTCTCTTCCGGGGGAGGGCCCTCGCCCCGCTCGATGCCGAGCCGCGCCGCCAGCAGCGAGGCGGCGACCCCGATGTGGGGTCCGCAGGCCCCGTCCGCGAGCCGGTGCTCGATCCGGGCGCCCGCGCCGCGCTCGGGCGGGATGCGCACCGCGCAGCCCCGGTGGTCGCGGGCCCAGTTGGCCCAGTAGCCGCTCATCTGGCCGGGGAGGAGGCGCCGGTAGGCGTTCACGGTGGGCGCGACGACGCCGGCGAGGCCGCGGTGATGGTGGAGGAGCCCCGCCACCGCCGACCACGCGAGGTCCGACAGCCCGTGTTGTCCGGCGGGGTCGTCGAAGACGTTTTGGCCGTCCTCTTCGAGGCTCAGGTTGACGTGCAGGCCGGAGCCGCCGCGATCCGAGAAGGGCTTGCCGATGAACGTGAGGTGGAACCCCTCCTCGTGGGCGATCTCCCGGGCGAGCTGCTTGAACCGGAACGCCTCGTCGGCGGCGGCGAGCGCATCCTTCTTCCCGAGCGTCAGCTCGAACTGCCCGTCGTCGTACTCGCTGTGGCACGACTCGAGGTGGATCCCGCACCGGTCGGCGGTGTCCAGCACCGCGTCGATCACGCCGCCAGGGTCCGCGAACGGACCGGAGCCATACACGTGGGAGCCGGGCGTCCGGATCGGCTGGAACCCGCCGTCGCCGTCCGGCGTGAGGAGGAACGCCTCGAGTTCGATCCCGACGACCGGGCGCTGGCCGCGTCGCCCGAACGCCTCGACCGCGCGCTGGAGGACCCGCCGGGGCGAGCGCTCGAGCGGCTCGTCCTCATGATCGCCGACGCGGAACAGGTCGGCCACCACCACCCCCTCGCCCTCGCGCCATCCCGGCTCGACCGCCTTCGGATCGAACACCGCGCGGCAGTCGGGGAGCCCGTCGAGGAGGCCCGACTCCCGGTAGGGGGTCATGTTCCGGTCGAAGCCGAGCGCGAAGGTGGCGAGGCAGTGTCCGGTGGACGCCGCCCCCGGCCGGAGCAGCTTCCCCCGCGCCAGTCCGAGGTGGTCGGGCCAGAGGATGCGAACGCGCCGGATCGATGGGTCAGCCACGGACGGGGTTGTACCACCGAAGCCCGGCGCCGCGGGAGGCGGAGGAGAGGCGGGGTTGGGGCTCTACGTCAGGACGCGGACCGGCGGCCGGGGAACAGGACGAGCGCGGCGATCGCGCCGCTGACCAGGAAGAAGTAGACCGGGTAGACGAGGATGGCGAATTCCCAGCGGTCCACCGCCAGCAGGTTGAAGATGTTCCCGCCGATGAAGAGCGCCCAGGCGAGGCGGTCTTCGGTGTGGGGAGCGAGCCACGCCTTGCGGATCGTGGGCAGGGCTCCGAGGAAGTCGACGCCCAGCGTGGTGACGAGCGCCACCACCGGCGAGTCGAACAGCCACCACAGCAGGAGCCCGGCCCCCGCGCCGGCGAGGCAGCTCCGGTCCAGCGGGGTCGAGCCCCCGACGCCGTAGCGGAGGCTCAGCAGCGCCGTCACCAGCGAGCCGACGGCGTAGCCGACCGGGACCCAGATCGTGCTGTCGGCCCCCGAGAACCAGTAGCTCGCGCCGAGCACGAGGCCGTCGTAGTCCAGATCCACCAGGTCGCCCGGTTCGGTCGGGCCCGGCCCCGCAGGATCGCGACGATGTAGGGGATGAAGGCCGCCAGCGACAGCACGCCGGCGATCCACCCCGCCAGAACCGGGAACGGCATCAGCTCCTCCGCGGAGCGGGCGAGAGCCGGGTCGCGTCCGCGTCCATGTTGATGGGCTCCGAGGGTACAACCGCTCCGCCGGAGCCCGGCCAGCCGCCGAACCGGTACGCTCGCTCCCGACCATGCCCGGGCCGCGTTTTCTCCGTCGTTCCCTGCTGCTCGCGCCCTGCCTCGCCGCCGGGTGCGGACTCCTCGCCCCGGACGTTCCGGAGGCGCCTTTCCCCTTGCCCGAGCTCGTCCCGCTCGACGCGCCGGCGGCGGAGCTCGAAGCGCTCTTCGACGAAGTCCTGGAGGCGACGCGCCGCCGGGAGGCGTTCTCCCCGGTCAAGGAGGAGGCGCTCGGGTATGCGCCGCTCGAGGACATGGAGCGGCTCCGGGAGGAGTTCGTCGGGGCGGAGAGCGAGGCCGATCTCTTCTACGCCCTCGCGAAGCTGAGCAACGCGCGGCGGGACCGGCACCTGCGGGTGCTCCCGGTCGAGGGGGGCCTCAGCGTCCCGACGCTCCCGGATCTGGCGGCGCCCATCCGGGTTCTCCCCGACTACGCCGACCCGGACGAACCCTCGTTCTTCGTGAGCGGCGCGGCGCCCGGCATGTCGTCGCCCGAACCCGGGGACCGGATCGTCGCGGTGAACGGCCGGGACATGCCCGCCTATGTCGAGGAGTTCACCGCGTGGATCCCCCACTCGACGCTCCACGGGCTCTGGTGGCACATGGCGCTCGGGCTGCCGCGGATCGCGCCCCACGTCCCGCCCCGCCTCTACCGGGAGACGCTGGATCTCACCCTCGAGAACGCCGCCGGCGAGCTCTACGACGTCTCGCTGCCCTACGGACCCGGCGAGGCGCTCGCGCCGCGCGACGAGCCGGTCTACCCCGGCTTCCGGAAGCTCCTCGAGCGCGAGAACTTCGTCGTCCGTCACAGCGGGGACGAACGGATCGTCCTGCTGCAGTGGCTCGACTTCGAGTTCTCCCTGATCCAGGACGTGATGGACCTGATGGAGCTCGCGGAACGCGAGGAGCTCCTCGATCACGACCTGATCCTCGACGTTCGCGGCAGCAGCGGCGGCTCGAACGGGGCCTACGCGATCCAGCGGCTGGTGGACGAGCCGTTCCGGACGACCTTCGGGAACGTCCGCGTGAGCGACGCCGGCGTCGAGCTCATCGAGCGGTTCCAGGCGATGGAGCTCGACGAGGACGCCCCGGACATCTTCGGGCTGAACCTGAGCCGGAGCTGGCTGCGCGACTGGGCGCGGACCGACGCCGCCGAGGCGATCCGGAGGGGCGACGAGTACACCCCGCCCACCCCGTTCAAGCTGGCGCACCTCCCCCGCGACTCGGGAGGCGTGCTCGAGCCCGCGCCCGTCCACTTCACCGGCCGGATCGCGATCCTCGGCGGGCCGCACGGGGGCTCCCACCTCGACCAGTTCGTCTCGATGCTCGCCGACAACGACCTGGCGGTCGTGATCGGCATGTCGACCGGGGGCTACAGCAACACCTGGGAGCACGAGGAGGTCCTCACCTTCCCGGGGAGCGGTCGGCCGGTCGCCCAATTCGCCTGGAATATCGGGCACACGCTCCGCCCCAACACTGAAATCCTCGAGGGGAACCCGGTGGCGCCCGACATCCACCTCCCGCTCACCCGCGAGAACTTCCGGACCTGGGACGAGGAGCTGCTCGAACTCGCGATCGAAGCGATCCGGACGCCTTAGCAGCCTGTTGATGAAGTCCCGTGCAGCGCCGAGAGCGGTGAGGCGCCCGGCCGACAAGGCGCGTGAGCGAGGAATATCGGGAATATTCCGAGCGAAACGGAACGATGAGCGCCCCGAAGGGGCGCGGTTCGGGCGGGATGCATCGCCGCTCGAACGCCGCGTGACTTCGTGAACAGGCTGTTAAAGCCGTGAACGCCCGGCTCCGGAGCCTCGACGGGTTCCGGGGATTCACGATCGCCGGGATGATCCTGGTGAACAACCCCGGGAGCTGGAGCCAGGTCTACCCGGCGCTGCTCCACGCCCCCTGGCACGGGTGGACCCCCACCGACCTCATCTTCCCGTGGTTCCTGTTCATCGTGGGCGTCGCGATCCCGTTCTCGCTCGGACGGCGGGTCGAAGCCGGAGCGAACCGCGCGCGCCTTCTCCTGCGCATCCTCCGCCGGAGCGCGATCCTGGTGGCGCTCGGGGTGTTCCTCGCGGCCTGGCCGTTCTTCGAGCTGACGGCGATCCGCCTGCCGGGCGTGCTGCAGCGGATCGGCGTCGTCTACCTCGTCGCGGCGTGGGCCTTTCTCTGGCTGTCGCGGCGCCGGCTCCTCGCGCTCACCGGCGCCTGCCTCGTGGGCTACCACCTGGTGATGCGCTTCGTTCCGGCGCCGGGAGGCGTCGCCGGCGACCTCGAACCGGGAACGAACCTCGCCGCCTGGCTCGACCGCGCGCTCCTCCCCGGGACGCTCTACCAGGGAACCTGGGACCCGGAGGGCGTCCTCTCGACCGTCCCGGCGATCGCCAGCGCCCTCATCGGGATCTTCGCCGGCGAGTGGCTGCGGAAACGCGCCTCGCTGCCGGAGAAGACGACCGGCCTGCTGGCGTGGGGGTTTGCGCTGCTCGCCGCCGGGTGGGCGTGGAGCTTCTGGCTCCCGCTGAACAAGAACCTCTGGACGAGCTCCTACACGGTGTTCACCGCCGGGGCGGCGCTCTCCTTCCTCGCCCTCTTCCTGCTGCTCATGGACGCCCGGCCGCCGCCGCGCTGGACCGCCCCGCTCGAGGCGCTCGGGCGGAACGCGATCACCGTCTTCGTCGGGTCGGGACTGGTCGCGAAGACGCTCCTGCTGTTTCCGGCCTCAGGCGAGGGGTCGGCGCACCACGCGATCTACACCGGCCTCTTCGCCTCCTGGCTCGGGCCCTGGTTCGGGTCGCTCGGGTTCGCGCTTGGGCAGGTCGCGCTGTGGACGCTCGTCGCGGTCGTCCTCGACCGCCGCGGGGTCTACCTGAAGGTCTGAGCCCTGCGGGGCCGCGACCCGTTCAGGAAGCCGCCGTCTGCGGGGTCCGGATCGCGGACTGCATCGCTTCGACGGTGACGAACTTCACCCGCGGCCGCCCCTGTTCCTTGCCGCGGGCCACCTCGATCGCGTCGAGCGCCTTCCAGTCGTCGAAGGAGAAGTAGTCGGGGACCCGCTCCCGGACGAGCCGCTCGATGGCTTCCGCCGAGGGGTTCTCCGGGTTCCAGTGGCGCCCGGCGGCCACGTCCTCGAGGAGGTTCTGCACCGTCTCGAGGGCGTCGGGCTTGTTCGTGCCGATGACTCCGGTGGGTCCGCGCTTGATCCAGCCGGCGCAGTACTGCCCGTTCACGCGCTCGCCGTCGGGCGCGTCGAGAACCCGGCCGCCCTCGCTCGGGATGACTCCCCAGTCATCGCGGAACGGGACCTCCGGCAGCGCGACGCCGCGGTAGCCCACCGAGCGGAACACCAGCCCGGCGTCGAGATCCTCGAACCGTTCGGTGGCGCGGGGGCGGACCCCGCCCCGATCCGTTCGGTAGAGCTCGTTGAACACCAGCCGCACCCGGCTGACCCCGCCGTCCGGGCCCGCCACCAGCTCGACCGGGGAGACCAGGAAGCGGACCGTCAGCGTCCGGGGCTTGCCGGAGCGCCTTTCCGCCGCGTACTGCTGGAGGATCTCGACCTTGCGGGGCGCCGCCTTGTCGGCCCCGCTCGCAACCCACGCCTCGCTCACCTCGTCGAGCCGCGCCTCCTCCTCGAGGACGCGGATGTCCGCCCCTTCGAGTTCGCCGAGTTCGCGGATCTCGGGGTTCGAGAACGCCGCCTGCGCCGGGCCGCGCCGGCCCAGCATGTGGATCTCGCGGATGCGGCTCTCGGCGAGCTGCTCCAGCGCGTAGTCGGCGATGTCGGTCGTCTTCAGCTCGTCCACCGAGCGGGCGAGCACCCGGCAGACATCGACCGCCACGTTGCCGACGCCGACGACCGCCACCGACTCCTGCGAGAAGTCGAACTCGCGGTCGCGGTAGTCGGGGTGGCCGTTGTACCAGGCCACGAACTCGGTGGCGGCGTGGCTCCGGGGCAGGTCCTCCCCGGGGATGCGCATCGCGCGGTCCACCTGCGCGCCCACCGCGAAGATGACCGCGTGGTAGTGGCGCCGGACATCATCAAGCCGGATGTCCGAGCCGAACTCCACCCCGCCGAAGAAGCGGAACCGGGGGTTCGTCGCGGTGCGCTCGTAGGCGCGGGTCACACTCTTGATCTTCTGGTGATCGGGGGCGACCCCGCCCCGCACCAGCCCGTAGGGCGTGGGCAGGCGGTCGTAGAGGTCCACCTCCACGGTGACCCCCGGCGCCTTGAACAGGTGGTCGGTGGCGTAGAAGCCGGTCGGGCCGGATCCGAAGATCGCGACCCGCAGCGGGTGATCGGGTGTGGCGGGGCCGGGCATGCGCGCGGGAGTATAGGTAGGGCGGGCTTAGCGGCCGATCACCCGGTACAGCGCCGGGATGACGAGCAGCGTCAGCGCGGTCGAAAGGAGCAGCCCGCCGATCACGGCGATGGCCATCGGGGCGCGCAGCTCGCTGCCCTCGCCGAGGCCGAGCGCCATCGGGAAGAGGCCCAGCACGGTGGTGGAGGTCGTCATCAGGATCGGCCGGAGGCGGACCTTGCCCGCCTGGCGCAGCGCGTCCAGCTTCGCCGCGCCCGCCCGGCGGAGCCGGTTCGTGGTGTCGAGCAGCAGGATCGCGTTGTTCACCACGATGCCCGCCAGCATGATCACCCCGATGAGCACGACGACGCTCACCGTGACCCCGAACAGCCAGAGCGCGAGCACGACCCCGATCAGCGAGAACGGGACCGCGAACAGGATGACGAACGGGTGGAGCAGCGACTCGAACTGCGAGGCCATGACCAGATAGACCATGAACACCGCCAGCAGGATGGCGAACTGCATCGACTGGAACGAGGTCTCCATCTCCTCCTGCTGGCCGCCGAGCCGCCAGGTGAACCCCGCCGGAAGCGGCGCCTGGGACATCGAGGCCTCGATGTCCTGCGCCACGCTCCCCATGTCGCGGTCCACGATGTTCGCGGTGATCGTGGCCACCCGCTCGCCGTCGGAGCGGCGGATCTCGGCGGGCCCGGTGACCTCGCGGACCTCCGCCACCGCCGAGAGCGGGATCGCCGCCTCGCCGCCGTCGGCGATGTTCAGGTTCTCGAGGTCCACCACGCTGTCGCGGAACGCCTCGTTCGACCGGAGCCGGATGTCGATCGAGCGATCCTCGCGCTGGATGTCGGTCGCCACGTCGCCGAGGACCTTCGAGCGGATGAGCGCGCCCAACTGGTTCGTGGTCGCGCCGAGCGCCGCCACCCGGTCCCGGTCGAAGCGGACCTGGAGCTCGGGGTTGCCGCCCTCGGTGGAGGACTTCACGTCGGTGAGCCCGGGGATCGCCCGCAGCCGGGCGACGGCGTCATCGGCGGCGCGCTCGAGCAGGTTCAGGTTGAAGCCCCGGATCTCGAGTTCGACCGGCGTCCGGAAGCTGAAGTAGGACGGCCGGCCGAACAGGTAGAGCAGGTCCGGGTCCCCTTCGAGCTGCGGCCTCAGTTCCGCCATCGCCGCCTCTTCGGCTTCCCTCGACACCGGCGGGTCGAGGATCACGGTGAGCTGGCCGATGTTCTCCCGGAGCTCGCCGGCGACTCCTCCCTGCTGGCTGCTGGTGCCCACGACCGCGTAGACGGTGCGCGCTCCCGGGATCGCCGCCGCCGCCTCCTCGAGCCGCTCCATCCGCCGGGAGTTCAGGTCGAGGTGGGTTCCGGGCGGGAGCTCGGTGTCCACGAAGAACTCGCCCTGGATCAGCTCGGGCACGAGTTCGGTGCCGAGCGAACTCACCAGGTAGCCCGCTCCCGCGAACAGCGAGAGCGCCAGCGTCCCCACCCGGAACGGATGCCGGAGCGCCGCGTCCAGGACCGGCGGGTACGCCTTCACGATCCCGTTGTAGACCAGGTTGAACAGCTTGCTCGGGAGCCAGAGGATGGCCTGGACGCTGACCCGCGCCGTCTTCCCGAGGAAGCCGCCCACCGCGAAGAAGGCGATCCCGACCGCGGCGATGGCCTTGCCGATCCAGCGTCCCGGCCGGGTCCGGAACGCGCCGGTGTCGGCCTTCGTCCGCCGCAGCTCGCGCGACGCGAGCATCGGGATCAGCGTCAGCGCCACGAGCAGCGAGACCGCGAGCGAGAACGTCACCGTCAGCGCCTGATCCCCGAACAACTGGCCGGCGATCCCCTCGACGAACACGATGGGCACGAAGACGCAGACCGTGGTCATCGTGCTGGCGATGACCGCCTGCCCGACCTCGGAGGTTCCGGCGCGCGCCGCGTCCACCAGGTTCAGGCCGTCCTGACGCTTCCGCTTGATCGCCTCCAGCACGACGATCGAGTTGTCCACCAGCAACCCGATGCCGAGGGTGATGCCGCCGAGCGACATGATGTTCAGCGAGACCCCGGAGACGAACATCAGGAAGAAGGTCCCGATGACCGAGATCGGGATCGAGACCCCGATGATCAGCGTGGAGCGGAGCTCCCCGAGGAACAGGACGAGCACGAAGACCGCGAGCAGCCCGCCGAGGACCGCCGTCTGGAGGACCTCGGAGACCGACTGCCGGATGTAGCGCGCCTGGTCGGTGACCAGCGTGAGCTCGAGGTCCTCGCCGACCTGGTCGAGCCGCGGCTCGAGCTCCTCCACCCGGGAAAGCACCTCGTCGGCGACGGTGACGGTGTTCGTCCCGCCTTCCTTGTAGACCGCGACCTCGATGGCCTCCCGGCCGTCGATCCGGGAGATGACCTCCCGCTCCTTGGCGCCCCGGCGGATCGTCGCCACGTCGCCGAGCCGGATCACGGTCCGGGTGGCGTCCACCACGATGTCCCGCATGTCCTCGGGCCGCTCGAACTCGTTGATCGTGCGGACCAGGTACTCGGTCCCGCCGTCGAGGAGCCGGCCGGCGGTCAGGTTCACGTTCTCCTGGCCCAGCCGGCTGACGACCTGGGTCACCGAGAGGCCGAGGTTCGCCGCCTTGCGCTCGTCGATCTCGACGTGGATCTCCTCTTCCAGCCCGCCGCTGATGAGCACCGCGGCCACGCCCTCGACGCGCTCGAGCGACCGCTGGATCTCCTGTTCGGCGATGAGCCGCAGCCGGATCAGGTCGTCGTTCCCGGTGAGGCCGAACCGCAGGATCGGGTCCAGCGAGGGGTCGAACCGGAGCAGCGTGGGGCGGGGGGCGTCGAGCGGGAGGTTCACGACGTCGAGACGCTCCCGGACGTCCAGCGCCGCCATGTCCATGTCGGTCCCCCACCCGAACTCCAGCGTGACCTCGCTCAGGTCGGGGCGGGAGGAGGAGATGACCCGCACCACGTTGTTCACCACGCCCACCGCGTTCTCGATGGGGCGGGTGATCAGGTTCTCGATCTCCGAGGGCGCGGCGCCCTCGTAGTCGGTCTGGACGCTCAGCGAGGGGTAGGTGATGTCCGGGAGCAGGTCCACCGCGAGGCGCTGGAAACCCACCGCTCCGAAGACCACCACGGCGATGAACAGGACCAGCACGGTGACCGGTCGCCGGATCGAGAAATCGACGATGCGCAATGCGGGAGGCTCCTTACGGGACCGTGACGGGCTGCCGGAGGGCTGTAGTGGGGACTACGGCTGTCCGCCGCGACGGCGGGCGATGATCCGCTCGATCTCTTCCGGCGGCAGTCCCCGCTCCTCGAGGCGGGCGCGCAGCGCGGCCTCCGCCTCCGGGGTCAGTTCCCCCGCGCCGCCCGGCGGGCCGGCGCCCCATCCCTGCTCGATCCGCGCCGCGATCTGCTCTTCGGAGAGCCCCATCGAGCGCAGGCGCTCGCGGATCGCGTCCTGGGTCTCCGGCGGCAGGTCCTCGAAATCGGGAGCTCCGCCACCCCCGCCGGGGCCGCCTCCCGGCGGGCGTCCGGGCCTGGCGGCGGCCATCGGTCGGGCCGCCGGGGTCTCGGGTTCGGCGGCGGACGGGGCCGGGTCGGCTGGCGGCGACGCGCCCGCCGGGGCCTGCGAGGGCGGACCGCCGGGTCGCGCCGCCGGAGGAGCGCCTCCGGCCGCGGGACGACCGGCGCCCGCCGGCCGGCCCGGAGGACCCCCACCCGCGCCGAAGCTGGCGATCCGCTCCTCGATCTGCTCGTCGCTCATGCCCCGCGCCCGCATCCGCTCGCGCATCGCTTCGAGGCGCGCCGGATCGGGAGCGGCGGCCGCCGCCGTGGTTCGGGGCGCCGCTTCCTCGGCCCCCGGTCCGGCGAAGATCTGGACCGGCGTCGCGTCGGTGAGCCCGTCCTGGCCCACCACGATCACCCGGTCGCCGGCGGCGAGCCCGCTCGTCACCTCGACCCGCTCCTCTTCCTCGTAGCCGAGGGTGATCGCGCGGCGGTTCGCGACGCCGTCCTCGACCACGAAGACCTCGTCGGCGAGGCTCTCGAGCGACAGCGCCCGCTTCGGCAGGATGAGCGCGTTCGTCTTCACGTCGGTCACGAGCCGCACGGTGGCGAACATCCCGGGGCTGAGGCGTCCCTGCCGGTTCACCTCGATCGTCACCCGGATGGTCCCGGTGGCGGCGTCCACCACCGGGCTGATCCGCAGCACCCGGCCCTGGAACTCTTCGCCGGGGAACGCCTCGACCTCGATAAACGCCTCCTGGCCGATGGAGAGCCGCGTCAGATCCCGCTCGGGGACGGCGATCTGGCACAGCAGCGGGTCGAAGTCGGAGATCCGGAACAGTCGCTGTCCGTTCGTGATCGTCTCGCCCTGCTTCACCGCCCGCTCGATGATGAGCCCGGCGAACGGCGCCTGGATCCGGGCGTAGCCGAGCAGGATCTCGTTGCCCTCGAGCTGGGCGGCGGCCGACTCGAGGGTGGACAGCGCGGTGTCGTGGACCTCCTGGCTCACGACCTGGTTCTCCAGCGAGGCCTTGGCCCGGTCGTAGGCCACCTGCGCCTGGTTCAGCGCCACCCGGGAGATCTCGACCTGCGCCCGGAGCTCGGTCTCGTCGATCTGCGCGAGCACATCGCCCGCCCGGACATAGCGACCCTCCTCGGTGAGGATCTGGACCAGCGGGCCGCCGGTGCGGGCCACGATGTCCACCTCGCGCTCGGCCTCGAGCGTGCCGTTCGTCTCGATGAACGCCGCGATCTCGCCGAGCTCGACTTCGGCGACCTCGACCGGGACCGCGGTCGCCGGGCCGCCGCCCGGCCCGCCGGGGAAGCCGCCGCCGCCGGGAGGTCCTCCCGGACCCCCGCCGGGCCCACCCGGCGCGTCATCGCCGCCGCAGCCGACGGCGGCGGCGGTGAACAGGAGGAGTGCGGCGCGCAGCGGAAGCGCTCCACGCAGCCGGAGGAGGATGGAAGTGGGTTGGCTCATCGAAGGACGGAGGGGGGTGTGGCCCGCGTCAGCGGGGCAGCAGGGTCGTGACCGCGGCCGCCGCCGGAGCGGGGAGCGGCCGGTTCGGACCCGCCGCGTCAGGCGGCGGCGCCGGGCCATCGGAGGAGGCGGTCTTCGGGGCGGTGGTGAACGGCCAGAGCAACCGCTTGAGGTCGTCGGTCACCGCGTAGATCGTCGGGACCAGCAACAGGGTGAGGATCGTGGAGGTCGGAAGTCCGCCGGCGAGCACCAGCCCGATCGGCGCCCAGCTCCCCGCCCGTCCGTCGACCGTCCCGAACAGTCCGGGCAGGAAGTAGGGGGCGGCCAGCGGCATGAGACCGAAGAAGGTCGTCAGCGCCGTCATCATGACCGGCCGCAGCCGGTGCTCGCTCCCGACGATCAGGGCCTCGTCCCGGGAGAGCCCGGTCTTCCGCAGCGCGTTCACGTGGGCGATCAGCACGATCGCGTTGTTCACCACGATGCCGGCGAGCAATACCAGGCCGAGCATCGCCGTGTTGTCGAGCGTCTGCCCGGTCAGGTTCAGCGTGACCGCCACCCCGATGAACGAGAACGGGATGGCGAACATGATGACCGCCGGGTGGATGAAGCTCTCGAACAGCGCCACCATGATCAGGTAGATCAGCAGCAGCGCGAAGGCGAAGGCGAACCCGGCGGCCGAGAAGTCGGACTGCCCCATCCGGGTCCACCGGTCGAAGCTCCACTCGTATCCGGGCGGCAGCGGGATCTGGCCCAGTTCCTCCTGGACCTGACCCATGAGCCGGAACGAAGCCCCCGGCGTCGTGGTGTTCGCGGTGATGGACAGCTTGGGGCGGCGGTCCTCCCGCTCGATGCTCCGGGGCCCCTTGGTGGTCTCGAAGTCCGCCATCGCTCCGATCGGGACCTGTCCGGCGGAGGCGAACACCGGCATCCGCCGGAGGTGGTCCAGCCGTTCGCGCTCCTCCTCGGGGTACTGGACCACGATGTCCACTTCCCGCCGGTCGCTCTCGATCTGGCCCACCGGACGCGAGGTCAGCGCGCTGCGGACGCTCTGCGCCACCGCGTTCGTGGTCACCCCGGTGGCCAGCGCCCGGTCCGGCAGGACGCTCACGTGGAGTTCCTCGGAACCGCTTTCGAGCGAGGTGTCCACGTCCCGGATCCAGTCGAGTTGCGACAGGGTCTCGACCACGCGCCCCGAGACGAGCTCGAGCACGGCCATGTCGTCTCCCTTCAGGTCGACGCTGATCCCGCCCCGGCTGCCGGGCCCGCGGCCGCGGGACTGGCCGATCCGGTAGTTCACCCCAACGATCTCGGGCAGCATGTCCCGGATCTCGTCAGTGATCTCGGCGACGCTTCGCTCCGCCTCGTCCTCGTCCACCAGGTAGATGTCGAACCGCCGGCCGCCGCCGTCGAAGCCCCCTCGCCGCGAGCGTCCGCCGCCGCGGCCGAACTCGTAGACCACGTCCGCGACCTCGAGCTCCTCGCGCCGCTCGTCGATCAGTCCCGCCACCGTCTCCATGACCTCGCGGGTCTCGTCGATCGTGTAGGCGCGGGGCACATCGACCCGCACCGTCACCTGGCGTTCCACCGAAGGCGAGAACGGCGATCGCTCGACGTCCCCGTAGAGCTGGTAGGCGAGACCGAGGAACCCGAGCGCCACGAGCAGCGAGACGCCGCGGTGCTGGAGCGTCCACCGGATCGTTCGTCCGTGGTAGCGCGACAGGATCTGCATCGTGCGCGAGTAGGCCCGCCGCTCGTTTCGCAGGACGACGCCCGCCATCATCGGCACCACGGTGAGCGCGACCATGAGCGAGGCCACGATCACGATGCTCAGCGTGAGCCCGAAGTCGATGAAGATCCGGAAGAACCCTCCGATCGACGTCCCGAGGAAGATGAGCGGGATGAACACGCACATCGTGGTGGCGGCGCCCGCCAGGATCGGCATGGTCACCGCCGAGGCGCCCTGGATGGCGGCCGTCTTCGAGTCCTGCCGGTGTTCCGTGAAGTAGCGGGAGATCGAGTCGATGACCACGATCGCCGGGTCGGCGAGCATCCCCACCGCCACCATGAGCCCGAACATGCTGATCACGTTGAGCGTCGTGTCGATCAGTCCGGCGGTGCGGCCCAGGTAGAGGATCACGAAGGTCGTGATGATCGAGAGCGGGATCGCCACCGCCACCAGCAGCGTGGTGCGCACCTTCTGCAGGAAGAGCAGCAGGATGAGCATCGCCAGCCCGCCGCCGAACAGCCCCGCGGTTGTGAGCTGGGACAGCCCGCCCCGGACATCCACCGAGGAGTCCTGGATGTAACGGACCTCGATGTCCCCGTAGCGCGGCTCGGCGGCGAGCGCGGCCATCTCCTCCTTCACCGCGTCGGCGGCCTGGACCACGTTCCCGGTGGACGCCTTGTAGATCCGGAAGGTGACCGATTCGGCCCCGTTCAGGTAGTCGAACGAGGTCTGCAGCGGGTAGTCGTAGGTGACGTCGGCCACGTCCCGGACGCGGAGCCCGGTCGTCCCGATCGGGGTCTCACGGAGGTCTTCCGGCCGCTGGAACTCGCCCACCGTCCGGACGAGCAGCTTCCGCGACCCGTCTTCGATCGTCCCTCCGGAGACGTTCAGGTTGTTCGCCGAGAGCGCCTGGGAGACTTCGCGGACATCCACCTGCATCGCGGCCATCCGCTGGGGGTCGAGGACGACCTTCAGCTCGCGCCGGCGGACGCCGCGCAGGCTCACGCTGGCGACTCCCTCGAGCCGCTCGAGGCGGGGGAGGACGATGTCCTCGGAGAACGCGTAGAGATCCTCCCGGTCCCACGGCGCGCCGAGGTGGAACTGGAGGATGGGGATGTCGGTGCTCTGGAACCTCCGGATGCGGATGCGCTCCACATCGTCGGGAAGGAGGTGCCGGATGCGGTCCACCCGGTCCCGCGCCTCGACGATCATCAGGTCCATGTCGGCGTCTTCTTCGAACTCGACGCTGACGTTGCCGCTGTTGGCGTTCGCGGTGGCGGTCAGGGAGGTGATGCCGGGGATCGTCCCCATGCTCTCCTCGAGCGGCCGCACGATGAGGCGCTCTGTCTCCTCCGGCGAGGAGGAGTCGTAGTTGACGCTCACCCACAGGCTGTTCGATCCGAAGGACGGCAGGAACTCGAGCGGCAGGCGGGTCAGCGAGACGTAGCCGAGCACCACGAGTCCGGCCGCGATCATGCTGATCGTGACCTTGCGGTGGACCGCGAAGCGGGCCAGGCCGCCGCCTCCGCCGGTCGGCCGGCTTCCGCCGGCGTCCGGGCCGGGGTTCTCCGTCCGAGGGGTCTCGGGGTTCGCGTTGTCGCTCGTCGTCATGGGGAGACTCCCGGGTGGGGCGTGGAAGGGTTCCGTCGGGTCGGGACGTTCATCGGAGGGCTCCTCCGGGCGGGCCACCCTGCCGCTCCGGAGGCGGAGGCGGAGGGGGTGGGGGCGGCGCAGCGGGCGCGTCCGGGGAATCGGCCCCGAACCCGAGCGCGTCGAAGGCCTCGCGCTGCTCGTCGTTCAGCATGTCGCGGATCTGCCCCCGGAAACGTAGCCGCAGCTCCCGGTACCGCTCGCGCGTCTCTTCCCAGAACGTTGAAGCCTCGGCTCTGTTCCGTTCGAGGAACTCGGCGAGGAGCGCGCGCTGGCTTTCGTCGAGATCCAGCGAGGTCTCGAGCTGCTCGCGGAACCGCTGCGCCCGGTCGTCGCCCCCGCGGCTGCGCCCCCGGCTCTCGCGGTCGGCGTCACCGCGGCTGCGGCCGCGGCTCCGGCCTTCGCGGTCGGCGTCGCGATCGCGGCGCTCCGCCGCCGCGTCGCGGTCGCGGAACCGGGGGCCGCGCCGGCCATCCAGCAGCGAACTCGCGAGGACGCCGCCGGCGAGGCCGGCGACGAACGCCAGCAGCAGGCTGAACCGGCGCCAGCGGCCGTTGGCGCCCGGGGAAGTCGTCTCCGTCATGGGAACTCCAGGTCAGCGACCGGGGTCGAAACCGCCCAGCGACGAACCGAGGGCGATCCGGAGCACCGGTTCGAGCGTCCCATCGCCGGAGGTCGCCGGGTTCACGTCGCCCTCGCCGGGGTCCGCGCCGAGGATCTCGTCCTCGAGCGCCAGCAGGGACTCCGCCGGGGCGGGGAGTTCCGCGCTGGCGGGAACGCTCCCCTCGGGAGCGCCGGCGTCCGGGGCGGTGAGCAGGCTGACCGCCGCGGCCGCGAGCAGGACCGCCGCCGCGCCGGCGAGCCGCAGCCCGAGCTGACGCCAGGTCCAGCGCGGGAAGACCGACAGCGCTTCCCGCCGCGCCCGGAACCGGACGACGAAGCCCGGGTCCGGATCGGTCGGCGTCCGGAGAAACCGCGAGACGTCCCGGATCCGCTCGCGCGCCGAAGCTGCGTCCGGGTCGGAGGCGAGCCGGTCCTGGACGGCTTCGGAGGCGGACGGTTCGAGTTCGCCGTCGAAGTGCGCCGAGAGCTCCTCGGAAAACGCCCCGGATGCGACCCGGCCCCGCGCGCGCTGCCCGGTCATCGTCCGGTCCTCCGGGAGAGCACCTCGGCGAGCCGGAGCCGCGCCCGGTGGATCCGCGACTGCACCGTCCCGAGCGGGACGCCGCTGGATGCCGAAATCTCGCGATAGGTCATGCCGGCCACTTCCTTGAGAACGAGCGCCTCCCGTTCCGCGGGAGGGAGGCTGCGGAGCGCCGACTCCATCTCGGCGCGGATCCCGAGCGAGGCGGCCTCGTCGTACGAGGCGCCATCGAAACTCTCCGGACCGGTCGCGGCCGCCGGGCGGACGGCCTCGGCGAGCCGCCGGCGACGCTCGGCCTTGCGGATCCGGTCGTGGGCGCAGCGGACCGCGATCCGGCACAGCCAGGCCGCCACCGGCCCTTCGTCCCGGTACGAGCCGGCCCGGCGAAAGGCGCGCAGGAAGGCGTCCTGGGCGGCGTCTTCCGCCCCCGCCGGGTCGCGCAGGACCGCGAGCGCGACGGCCCGGACCCGCCCTTCGGTGCGGCGGACGAGCTCATCGAAGGCGGCCACATCGCCCTGCTCACGGAATCGCCGCAGGAGCTCCCGCTCCTCGCGGTTCTCGGCGGCGCGTTGCTCATGGCGTCGGGACTCTTCGGTGGCGGAGTCGCGGGCTCGCTTCCCTCCGGCTGCGGAGGGGTCCGAGGAACCCATCGAACTCTCGCTCACAAGACGCCCGGCGCCGGGCCGCCTGTTCGCGCCGAAGCGCGAATCTGAATCTCAGGCGAGGGCCTGCTCCAGGTCGGCGATCAGATCGTCCGGGTGCTCGAGGCCAACCGAGACCCGGATCAGGTCGCGGGGGGTCGGGCTGTCCGGCCCCTCGACTGCGAAGCGGTGTTCGGCCAGCGTCTCCACCCCGCCGAGGCTCGTGGCCCGCACCAGAAGCTGCAGGCGGGACATGAAGCTCCGGGCGCCTTCCTCGCCGCCGGCGACCCGGAAGGAGAGCATCGCTCCCGGACCGTCCGCCTGCCGCGACTGCAGCGCGTGGCCGGGGTCCCCCGGCAAGCCGGGGTAGCAGGTCTGGACGACTCCCGGATGGGCGTCGAGGAAGGCGGCGAGCGCCGCCGCGTTCCGGCTCTGCTCCCGGATGCGGACCGGAAGCGTCCTGACGCCGCGCCGGATGAGCCAGGCGTCGAACGGCGACGGGATGGGCCCGGTGTCGGCCTGGCTGTTGCGGATGCGCGCGCCCAGCTCCAGCCCCTCGCGGACCACCACCGATCCGCCGATCACGTCGGAATGGCCGCCGAAGTACTTCGTCGTCGAGTGGATCACCACGTCGGCGCCCAGTTCGAGGGGACGCTGGAGCACCGGGGTCATCCAGGTGTTATCCACTGCAAGGAGCGCGCCGCCCGCGCGGCAGCGCTCGGCGACCGAGGCGATGTCGGTCACCCGGAGCATCGGGTTCGAGGGGGTCTCCACCAGCGCGAGCGCCGGTCCCGCCTCGAACGCCGCGTCCAGATCGTCCGCGTCGAGGAAATCGGTGAACCGCGTCCGCAGGCCCCACCGCGCGAGCGGCTCCCGCAGCAGATGCATCGTGCCGTGGTAGGCGTCCCGGGGGGCGAGGACCAGGTCGCCCGGGGAGAGCGCGAACATGACCGCGTGGGTCGCCGCCGTCCCCGAGGCGAAGGCGATGCAGTCCGCGCCGCCCTCGAGATCGGCGATCACGCTCTCGAGCGCGCTCCGGCCGGGATTGCCGCTCCGGCCGTAGATGTAGCCGGACGGGAGTTCCCCCGACCCGTCCCGCTCGAAGGTGGTGGAGAGGTGGATCGACGGCGCCACCGCGCCGGTCGGATCTTCGGCTTGCCGACCGCCGTGGATGCTCCGGGTCTCGATCCGCCGGGAACGTGGGGAGTCAGTCACGGCGAGGGCGAAGCGATGGTTGTGGAGGACCGCGCCACCCCCGCGAGCGTCAGTCCGTTCCCCCCTGGGCGGTGAAACGGGGCGAAGGGTTGGTTCCGTCCTACGGAGTCGTAGGGGGGCGTCGCGTGTCGGGCCCGGGCTTCCCCCTGGGGGATGCGCTTCCCGCCCGGCAGTGGTGACTCCCTTGTGGTTCCATTAGTAGCCGGAACACAGGGTGTCGCCCCGGTTCGCCACGCATCTTAGCGACCGCGCGGAGCGACGCCCGAAAACCAGCCGTTGCCCGAGGGCGCCGTGATCAGCGCGGCGCGGAGGTCCTGACGCCCCCCGCAGCCCCCGGCCCGGCGGGGTTCGCCACGCCCCCAGGAGCGGCGGGCAAGCCCTCACCCCGATCGACGCGCCACCACCTCTCCCCCGGCTCCGCAACCGGAGTGGGCAGTTTTCGAGTGCAACAAGTGGGCAGTTCTCGCGTGCAGGACGTGGGAAGTTCTCGCGTGCAATCCCGGACCGGGAGGAGGGTCCGCCGCCCCGCCGCCATCGTCCTGGCAATCGAATGTCGCCCTGCTGCGGGGAGCCGCTGCTTGAGGCGGAGGACCTCAGAGCGGCTTCCACGGTCTGATTGGAGTCCGCAGCCGGATCCCGGGACGCGCCCGGCCGCCACACCACAAACTGTCGACCAAAACGGGGCAACCTCATCCCGACTCCGCTCCGCGAGTGGGCAGTTCTCGAGTTCAAGAAGTGGGCAGTTCTCGCGTGCCAGAAGTGGGCAGTTCTCGAGTGCCAGAAGTGGGCAGTTCTCGAATGCAAATCCGGCCCGGGAGGGAGCGCCCGGCTCGGCCATCGGGATGGCCTCAGGCGTCGCGCCAACTGACGGAGGCCGCGGTTCGATCCCAATGGCGGCCCGGTCGCCACACAACAACCTGTCTACGAAAACGGGGCAGCCTCACCCCGACTCCGCCCCGCGGGTGGGCAGTTCTCGAGTTCAAAGAGTGGGAAGTTCTCGCGTGCCAGAAGTGGGAAGTTCTCGCGTGCAATCCCGGACCGGGAGGAGGGTCCACGGCCCTGCCTCCATCGTCCTGGCAATCGAAGTGTCGCCCTGCCGCGGAGAGCCGCTGGCAGAGGCGGAGGATCTCAGAGCGGCTTCCACGGTCTGATCGGAGGCCGCAGCCCGATCCCGGGAGGCGTTCCGGTCCCCACACTACGAACTGTCTACAAGAACGGGGCAACCCCACCCCTCGTCGCTCACCCAGCCCGCTTCAACGGCGCGCCCTCGAACCCCCCCGAGGCTCGACCCTCGAAAATGTTTCCAGTAGCCCGACAGGCGTTGTCTCGTTATCTCCTTGACTGCACGCCCTTAATCTTCTGAAGGGGCTGTGAAGTTCCCGCTCTGGCGGCGGGGTTCCGCAATGCCCCCGCCATCGGCGACCAGCGTCTCATCCTGATTGACGGGCGCGTCCAACTCTGATTGACGCGCCCCACAGCGGCCCGACCCCAGAAGCCGCCCGGTCGCCACACGACAAACTGTCTACGAAAACGGGGCAACCCATCCGACTCCGCCCCGCGAGTGGGCAGTTCTCGAGTTCAAAGAGTGGGCAGTTCTCGTGTGCCGGAAGTGGGAAGTTCTCGTGTGCAATCCCGGATCGGGAGAAGGGGCCACGGCCTTACCTCCATCGTCCTGGCAATCGAAATGTCGCCCTGCCGCGGGGAGCCGCTGGCCGAGGCGGAGGACCTCAGAGCGGCTTCCACGGCCCGATCGGAGGCCGCAGCCAGATCCCGGGAGGCGTCCCGGTCGCCACACTCCGAACTGTCTACGAAAACGGGGCAACCTCACCCCGACTCCGCCCCGCGAGTGGGCAGTTCTCGTGTGCAGGAAGTGGGCAGTTCTCGCGTGCAATCCCGGATCAGGAGAAGGGCCCACGGCCCTTCCGCCATCGTCCTGGCAATCGAAGTGTCGCCCTGCCGCGGGGAGCCGCTGGCCGAGGCGGAGGACCGCAGAGCGGCTTCCACCGTCTGATCGAAGGCCGCAGCCAGATCGCGGGAGGCGTCCCGGTCGCCACACAACAGACTGGCTACGAAGACGGGGCAACCTCATTCTCGTCGCTCACCCGCCCCCCTTCACGGACGCGCCTGCGAACCCGAGGCGGCCCTGGCGCATGTTTCCAGTAGCCGGACAGGCGTTCCCCTCTTATCTCGTTGACTTCACACCCTTTATTCTCTGAAAGGGCCGTGAAGTTCCCGCTGTGGCGGCGGGGTTCCGCAATGCCCCCGCCATCGGCGTCCAGCGTCTCATCCTGATTGAAGCCCAGGCCGTGAACTCCCGAGGCTCGACCTCGCAAGTGTTTCCAGTACCCGGACAGGCCGTGCCTCTTTATCTTCTTGACTGCACGCCCTTTATTGTCTGAAAGGGCTGTGAGGTTCCCGCTGGGGAGGCCGGGTTCCGCGATGCCCTCGCAACCGGCGTTCAGCGTCTCCCCTGACGCGCCACCGCGGCCCGACCCCAGGAGGCGCCCAGTCGCCACACAACAAACTGTCTACGAGAACGGGACAACCTCACCCCTCGTCGCTCACCCACCCCCTTCAACGGCGCGCCTTCGAACCCCGAGGCACGACCCTCGAAATGTTTCCAGTAGCCGAACAGGCTGTGCCTCGTTATCTCGTTGACTAAACGCCCTTTGTTTTCTGAAAGGGCTGTGAGGTTCCCGCTGTGGCGACGGGGTTCCGCAATGCCCCCGCGATCGGTGTCGAGCGTCTCATCCTGATTGACGCGCCCCACTCAGACAGTCGCGCCGACGGAGGGAGGCCACGGCCCGCTCTCCAATGGGGGCCCGGTCGCCACACTACGAACTGTCTACGAAAACGGGGCAACCCATCCGACTCCGCCTCGCGAGTGGGCAGTTCTCCAATTCAAAAGGTGGGCAGTTCTCGCGTGCCAGAAGTGGGAAGTTCTCGCGTGCAAATTCGGTCTGGGGACGGAGCGCCCGGCTCGGCCATCGGGATGGTCTCAGGCGTCGCGCCAACTGACGGAGGCCGCGGTTCGATCCCAATGGCGGCCCGGTCGCCACACTACGAACCGTCCAGGAGGACGGGGCAACGTCACCCCTCGTCGCTCACCCAACCCCGTTCAGGGACGCGCCGCCGAACCCCGAAGGGCCCCCGCAAGTGTTCCAGTAGCCGGACAGGCGGCGCCTCGTTATCTCCTTGACCTCACGCCCTTTGTTTTCTGAAAGGGCCGTGAAGTTCCCGCTGTGGCGGCGGGGTTCCGCAATGCCCCCGCCAGCGCCGTCCTGCGTCTCGTCCTGATTGACGCGCAACAGCTCGACCCTCGCACATGTTTCCAGTAGGCGGACAGGCGTTGCCTTGTTATCTCGTTGACTTCACGCCCTTTATTGTCCGAAAGGGCTGTGAAGTTCCCGCTGTGGCGGCCGGGTTCCGCAATGCCCCCGCCATCGGCGTCCAGCGTCTCATGCTGATTGACGCGCCAGACTCTTCACTACCGCGGCTCGACCCTCGCAAGTGTTTCCAGTACCCGGGCAGGCGCTCCGTCGCTATCTCCCTGACTGCAAGCCCCTTTATTTTCTGAAAGGGCTGTGAATTTCCCGCTGTGGCGGCCCGGCACCAGGCGCTTCGCTGGTTGGGCGTGTCGATTGCCCGGCCCGTACGTGCTGCGACCTAGGGGCAGGGGGGAGGGTCCGGGAGGGGGGAACCCCCTCCCGCAATTTGTCTATCGGATCGGAACTTGGCGAAGCAAGTTCCGATCCCTGGCCCGCAGGGCCAGGCGTTGTGTGGGAGGGGCCGCCTCCGCGGACGCCGACTATTGCGACGACGTCGCTCTGGCGGCCCCTCCCACGCAACGCGTGGTCACTCGCCGTGCCGGGAGCGGGGCTCGAACCCGCACGCCCCGGGGGGCAGGGAATTTTAAGTTCCCCACGTCTACCGATTCCGTCATCCCGGCGGCCGGCGACGGAGGCGGCGGGCGGATTCGAACCGCCGAATAGAGGTTTTGCAGACCTCCGCCTTGGCCACTTGGCTACGCCGCCGTCACGCGCTCGTTAATCCGCCGCCCCCCTGCGTCGCGCCCCGAGCGGGACACGGGATTCGAACCCGCGACTTCAACCTTGGCAAGGTTGCACTCTACCACTGAGTTAGTCCCGCCTTCGGAGCGAATCGGGGATTTTATCCGCGCCGCCGGAGTCGGCTCGTGGCGGTTTGCGTCGGCGTCAGAACGCGTCGCGGCGGATGCGGATCGCGGGCCGCGGCCGCCTCCGGAGGCGGAGCCAGGAGGCCGGCGAGGCGAGCCGTATTGGTGGCCGCCGGATCGCGGGAGGCTTCGGGAACCAGACCTCGACGACATCCATCCGCAGCCGGGAGCCGGGCGGGATCCGGCGCCTCTCCGACTCCTTGCGCCACATCCGCGCCGCGGAGCGGCGGAGCCGAAGCCGCTTGCGCGCGTCGACGCGTTCCGCCGGGTTCCCGAGTCCACCGCGGCGGGTCTTCACCTCGACGACGGCCAGGGTGCGCCCTTCCCACGCCACGATGTCGATCTCGGCGTAGCGGCGGGACCGTCCGGGCCGGTAGTTGCGGGCCACGACCCGGTAGCCCGAGCGGGAGAGCGCCCGCGCCGCGATCCGCTCGCCGCGGGCGCCGAGGCGGAGGTGCGGCGCCCGCCGCCGGGCCGTCCCCCGAAACAGGTCGCCCGCCCGCCGCGCCAGTCGACGGAGCGACGAGCCGGGAGGCACGGCTCAGAGTCGCCGCCAGACGGTCCCGTCGGGGGTGTCCTCGAGGACGATGCCCTGGGTGCGGAGCTCGTCGCGGATCGCGTCGGCGCGGGCGAAGTCGCGCCGGCCGCGCGCTTCCCGGCGCTCCACGATCAGGGCGTCGATCGCCTCCCCGTCGTTCGCCTGCTCCTCCGGTCGGGCCTCCTCCATCTCGAACACCCCGAGCACCCGGTTCATGCGCCGGATGGCGGCCGCCCACTGTCCCGGGGGCGGCCCATCCGCCGTTCCGGCGTCGAGCCGCTGGTTCTCCTTGCGGAGCGCGTGGAACACCTCGGCGAGCGCCCGGGAGACGTTGAGATCGTCGTTCAGCGCGTCGTCGAACCGGTCGAGGCACTTCCTGATGTCCTCGTCCTCGCCATCGACGGGGACCGGATCCTTCGGCGCCGCCGGCGCCCGCCGGAGCAGGTTGTCCACCCGCCGCACCGCGGTCTCGGCCTGCCGGAGGCCTTCCCGGGTGAAGTTGAGTTGCTTGCGGTAGTGGACGCTCGCGAGCAGGTAGCGGATCGCCGCCGCCGGGACCCCGTCCTCCAGCAGTTCCCGGATGGTGAAGTGGTTCCCGAGGGACTTGGACATCTTCCGGCCCTCCACCAGGAGGTGCTCGCAGTGGAACCAGTGCCGGACGAACTGCTCCCCGGTGGCGGCCTCGCTCTGGGCGATCTCGTTCTCGTGGTGTGGGAACATGAGGTCGACCCCGCCGCAGTGGAGGTCGAAGCCGGACCCGAACAGCTCGAGGCCCATCGCCGAGCACTCGAGGTGCCAGCCGGGACGCCCGGCGCCGAAGGGCGCATCCCACGAGGGCTCATCCGGCTTCGATCCCTTCCAGAGCACGAAGTCCGAGACGTTCTCCTTGTCGTACTCGTCGGAGTCGACCCGGGCCCCCGCCAGCCGTCCTTCGATCGCGGCGCCCGAGAGCATCCCGTAGCGGGGGAAGGCGGCGATCCGGAAGTAGACGGACCCGCCGGCGCTGTAGGCCGCCCCGGTCGCGAGCAGCCGCTCCACCATCCGGATCATCGCCGCGATGTACTCGGGATCGGTGGCCCGGGGGTAGTGCTCGGCCCGACGGATGCCGAGCGCGTCGGCGTCCTCGTAGTACTGCTCGATGTAGCGCGACGTGTACTCCCGGAGCGGCTCGCCCGCCTCGTTCGCTCCCCGGATCGTCTTGTCGTCCACGTCCGTGAAGTTCTGCGCCTGGACCACCCGGTAACCCCTGGCTTCGAGGAACCGGCGGAGGATGTCCTGCGCGACGAACGTGCGGAAGTTCCCGATGTGGCCGCGGGCGTAGACGGTGAGCCCGCAGGTGTACATCCGCACCTCGTCCGGCCGGGCCGGCTCGAAAGTCTCGACGCGTCCGGTCAGGGTGTTCCGCAGGCGGAGCGGCCGGGAGGAACTCATCGGGCCTCCTCCCCGGTTCGCCGGAGCACGATCAGCGTCAGGTCGTCCTGCAGCGCGCGGGGCCCGGCGAAGGCGCGCGCGCGGGACAGGAGGTCTCCGCAGATCGCGCGGGCGTCGTGGGCGCGCGTCTCCATGAGCCCCTCGATGATCCGGTCGTCGTCGAACTGGTGATCCTCGGGGTCTTCGGCCTCGCTCAGTCCGTCGGTGTACATCGCGAGCACGTCCCCGGGCTCGAGCTGCACGGCGCCGACTTCGGTCGTGATGTTCGGGAAGAGCCCGAGAACGGTGGACCCGGCGCCGAGGCGCTCGACCGACCCGGAGGCGCGGACGACGACCGGCTGGACATGGCCGGCGTTCAGGTAGTCGAGGCGGCCGGTCTCGGGGGACAGCGCGGCCAGCACGGCGGTGACGTACCGGTTGTCCTCGGTGTTCTGGTGGAGCAGGTGGTTCAGTTCGACCGCGGCGCGGTCGATGGCCGTGTCGCCGTGACGATAGAACGCGCGGAGCGACGCCTGGACCGAAGCCATGATGATCGCCGGCCCCGCGCCCTTGCCGGAGACATCGGCGATGGTGACGAACACCCGGTCGTCGAGCCGCAGGTAGTCGTAGTAGTCGCCGCCCACCGCGAGGCAGGGGATGTTCACTCCGGAGAGATCCCAGCCGGAGAGCTGCGGCGCTTCCGTCGGGAGGAGCCGCGCCTGGATCCGGCGCGCCACGACCAGCTCCTTCTCCTTCTCGATCGTGGACCGGGTCAGCCGCGCGCTCTCGACCGCGGCCGCCGCCCGCCCGGCGAGCGAGGTCAGGAAGCCGCGGTCCGGCGCCTCCAGCGCGCGGTCGTTCCCCGCCTCCCCGAGGAACAGCGCGCCCCGCACCGCGCCCGACGCGAAGGGGACGATCCAGCCGATCCTCAGGGCCGCGAGATCGCGGGACATCTGGCGGTCGGCGAGGTCGCGGACGCGGAGAACGTCGTGCTCCCGGGAGAGGGCGGCGTCGGCCAGCGCCAGCGCGTTCCATTCCTCCTCCGGCCCCCGGGGCCCCTTGGACGCGACCACCCGTCCGCCGGCGACCACCGAGCCCCGGCTCGCGAGCAGGTGTCCCATCGAGCCATGGAGGAGCAGGTCCCAGACCGCGGCTTCATCCCGGGCCCGGTGGAGACCGGCGGTCAGGTCGAGCAGCGACCGCAACTGGTACATCCGGAGCGCGAGTCGGCGGTTCGTGGCCTGAAGCTCTTCGTCCCGGCGGCACTTCTCGAGCGCCGCCGAGGCGATGACCGCGAGCGCCTCGAGGAAATCGGTCCGCGACCCGGACAGATCGGGGTGCGGCTCTCCCAGCAGGAGGACGCCGGCGAGCCGGCCTCCGGTCCGCAGGATGACCGCCGAATCGGCCCGGGCGGCGAGCATCAGCTCCCGGAACGGCGCTTCGGCCAGGTCCGCCGCCTCGGGATCCGGCCCCGGGCCTTGTCGCCGGAGCACCGCGTGCGCCGGAAGCGCCTCGGGCTCGGGACAGGCGAAGTCGCCCCAGTCCTCGTCGGCGGCGCCCCGCCGTTCTCCGGCGCGGAGCTGTCCCCGTCCATCGGGAACCAGGAGTCCGCTCCAGCGCGCCCCGGTCTCGCCGAGTCCCACGAGGAGCAGGAGCGAGCCGACCTGATCGACGCTCATCGATTCTGTCAGCGCGGCGCCGAAGTCGGTGAGCGCCAGAAGCTCGGAGACCAGCCGCCCGGTCGCCGGGTCGAAGGCGGGCAGGTGGGGGGCGAAGAGGCGTTGGTAACGGGTGCTCGGGGCCGAGGGCCCCGCTGCAGATCCCGCCGTCGCCGCCGGGGGGTCCGTGGTCACCGGTCTTCTCAGGCGCCCGGAGCGGGGTTCGGCGACGCCCCTTCCGGCCGGCGCCGCTCGAGCACCCAGCGGCCGACTCCGGGCGCCGGCTCCTCGTGCTCGACCCGGTCCATGAGCTTGCGCATCAACTGGACGCCGAGTCCCCCGGTGCGGCGTTCCGCCGCCAGCAGTCGGGGGTCGGCTTCCCGGGGCAGCTTGCGGGGGGCTTCCCCCCGGTGCTCCAGCTCGATCCGGAGGCCGCCGGCGTCCGGCAGGAAGCGGATCGTGACCTGGTGGCCCGGCTCCCCGCGGTAGGCGTGTTCCACCACGTTCGTCATCGCCTCGTTTACCGCGACCGCGATCTCGCCGGCGGTCAGCTCGTCGAAGCCGGCGCAGACGGCGGTGCGGAGCGTGGCCTCGTGGACAAGGGTCAGCGACTCACAGGTCGCCGGCGCCTCGATCCGGATCGGCGCGGGCCCGCACGCGGCGTCCGCCCGCCCCGGGTCCGTTCCCTCGTCCGCCACCGGGGCCGCGTCCGTTCGTCGCTCTGGAGACCCCCGGAAGGTCAGGGGCCTCCGAAACTGTCGACGGCCTCCGCTTCGCGTTCGAAGGTCTGGCAGAGACGGTCGAATCCGAGAACCTCGAAGATGTGGGCGACGGGGCCGGAGAGATCGCTGACCCGGATGTCGCCGCCCTGCGCCCGGACATCCTCGATGAGGCCCATGATGGCGCCGAAGCCGGCGCTGGCGACGTAGGAGAGCTGCGCCCCGTTGATCACGATGCGGACCTCTCCCGCCTCCACCAGCCCCTTCAGGGCGGTCTCGAACGCCGCCACCGTGTGGGCGTTCACGAACCCCCGGGGCTCCACGACCACGACCGGGCCGCTCCGGCGGGTGGTGACTTCGAGGTCAGGCATGGACTGGCGGCGCCTCCCGGCGCCCGGCCGCGATGGAATCCGGCGCGTCAGAGGATACGGGGCGCGCCCCGAGGAGGTTCCGGGCGCGGGCGATATCGCGCTGGATCTGCGCCCGCAGCGCCTCCGGTCCGCTGAAGGCCACGATGTCGCGGAGGAACGCCCGGAACCGGAGCCGGACCGAAGCGACCTCCCCCGAGAAACCGATAAGGTGCGCCTCGACCGAAGCGCCGTCCGCGAACGTGGGCCGCGGCCCGCAGTGGACCACCGCCGGGAACGCCGGGCCGGTGGAGTCGGGAGCGCCCGGCTCGGCCTCCGCCGCGTAGACCCCCGGCCGCAGCGCCAGATCCTGGGCGCCTTCGAGGTTCGCGGTGGGAAAACCGAGGAGGCGGCCGCGCCCCGCGCCCGGTCCGACCGGAGCGAGCACTTCGTAGGGCCGGCCGCAGAGCGCCTCCACCAGTTCGAGATCCCCTTCCGCCAGCGCCTCCCGGAGGCGGGTCGAGGAGATCACCTCGCCCCCGGCGCGCACCGTCGGCGCCTCGAGGACATCGAAGCCGAGCTCGCGGCCCAGCGTCCGCAGGGTGTCCACGCCCCCGCTGCGGCCCCGTCCGAACCGGAAGTTCTCGCCCTCGACCACGCAGGTGGCGGCCAGCTTCCCGACGAGCAGCCGCTCGGCGAACTCCTCGGGGGAAGCGGCCGCGATCCGCTCGTTGAACCCGAGGACCACGAGCCGCGACACCCCGGCGGCCGCGAGCCGCTCCACCCGGGTGGCGAACGTCGTCACCGCCCGGGGCCCCGACTCGGGGCGGAGCAGCCGCGCGGGGTGGGGATCGAAGGTGACCGCGACGAACGCGCAGTCCCGGCGCTTCGCCTCCCGTCGCCCGAGGTCGAGCGCCGCGAGGTGGCCGTGGTGGACCCCGTCGAAGTTGCCGACAGCGACGACCGAACGCCCATGTCCGGCCGCGCCCCCGGGGGCCGGCAGGTCCTCGATCCGCTCGACTCTCATGCGCCCGGCTTCGCTTCCGGCGCCGGCGGCCGCGTGCTTCCCATGTAGGCCATCCGCAACTCGTAGAGCGCCTGGGAAAGGAAGCGGGCGTCCCCCTCCGAGAGCCGGCCGGAGGTCTTCTGCTGGAGCGCTTCGAGCATGCCGATCGTGGCTTCGAGCCCCTCGATCGCCTCGGAGCGGCGGGCGGCCGACGCTTCGGCGCTCTCGCCCGGGCGGGGGTTCAGCAGGATGGCCGCCTGCATGGTGAGCAGGTTCACGAGCTGCCGGAAGCGGATGTCGTCCGCGGGGCCGGAGGTTTCATCCGGCGCGGCGGCCTCCGGGGAGGGCGCCGGATCGGCCGGGCGCGGGTCCGGTTCACTCGCCGGGGCCCCGGCTTCGTCCGGTTTCGAGTCCGGCGTCCGCCGCTCTCCCTCGCGGGTGAAGGCGCGCCGGTCCCGGACCACGAACGGGCGAGGTTTGTCGGTTCCGTTCATCCTCCGGCGCCGTCCCGGCTCACGCTCCCGGCGCCGGAGAATCCTAACCGGGGGCCTGGAGCGCCCTGACGCCTTGCCGGAGGCTCCGGTCGCGGGGGACAATCGCGCCTCCATGGACGACGCCGACGCGCCGCGAGCCCCCGCGGCGCGGGACCCCGAGGCGCCGTCCTCCCCGCCGGTTCCCGTCTCCGATCGCGCCCGCGCCGGGGGCGCCGCGACCGCCCGGCTCGCCGCGGTCATGGAGCGGCTCCGCGCCCCGGACGGCTGTCCCTGGGACCGCGAGCAGACCTGGGAGTCGCTCCGGCGCTACGTGCTCGAGGAGGCTCACGAGCTCGTCGAGGCGATCGACCGGAAGGACCCGGAGGCCGTCCGCGAGGAGTGCGGCGACCTGCTGCTCGAGGTTGTCTTCGTGGCGCAGATCGCGGCCGACGAGGGCCGGTTCGGACTTTCCGAAGTCGCGGAGGACATCGCGGCGAAGCTGATCCGGCGGCATCCGCACGTCTTCGGCGCCTCCGGCCCGGCGTCGGGGGCCGACGAGGCGCTCCAGAGCTGGGAGGCGGTCAAGGCCCGCGAGAAGGCGGCGAAGGGAGCGAAACCGCCCTCGCTGCCTCCGCTTCCCGCCCTGCTGGCGGCGGCCAAGCTCCTCGAGCGCGGCGAGCTCGCGCCGCCCCCCGCGCTGACCGCCGCGGCGCAGGACTTCGCCCCCGCCCCGGCGAAGGAGCGCGCCGCCGGCGATCTCCTGCTCGCCGCGGCCGCCGCCGTCGCGAACGCCGGACTCGACCCGGAGGCCGCGCTGCGGGCCGCTCTCCGCCGGGCGCATCGCTCCCGCTCGCCCTCCGGCCGGTAGGATGGGCCGCATGTGCTGGCGTCGGACCGGAGGCGCGGTGCTGGCGGCGGGCCTCGGTCTCGGCGCGTGCGGCGGCGGGGCCGGCGAATCCGCCGACGAAGGGCCCGGGCCGCTGGTTCTCGCGGCCGATGTCGGGTTTGCGCCGCACGTGATGATGACCCCCACCGGGGAGGTCGAGGGGTTCAACGTGGACCTCGCGCACGAGATCGCGGCGCGCCTCGGTCGGCCGGGGGTCGAGATCGTGGACTTCGAGTGGAACTCGATCTTTTCCGGGCTCTACGCGCGCCGGTTCGAGTTCGTCATCGCTCCGACCACCATCACCGAAGGCCGCGCCCGGAGGGTGCTGCTGACCGAGGGATACCTCGACACCGACCCGGTGTTCCTCCGGCGGCGGGATGCGCCGGTGCTCGACGACCTCGAGCAGTTGCGCGGCGAGTCGGTCGCGGTGAACAACGGCTCCGCCTACGACCTGTGGGCCACCGACAACGCCGAGGCGCTCGGCTTCGAGGTCCTGCGCTACGGCAAGAACGCCGACGCGGTCCAGGCGGTCCTTTCGGGGCGGGCCTTCGCCAACCTGGTCGGCGAGTCGGTCGCCGCCTGGGCGGTTCGCCAGAACCCCGCCGTCCGGGCCGATTACCGGATCCGGGCCGAGACCGCCTTCGCCATCGCCTTCCGCAACGATGACGCCGCCACCCGCAACCGGGTGGAGGGCATCCTCGAGTGCCTCAAGGCCGAAGGGGTCCTGGCGCGCATCCACCGGGACTGGCTGGGCGAGGACCCCGCTCCCGGCTCGGCGGCGGTGACGCCCTTCGAGGGCTTCGGACCGCCGGGGCTCCCCGGCTTCGAGCCGACCCCCGGTCGGCCGCCCTGCGGTTGACGGTCCCGTCCGGCGCGGCCCCGGTCCTCGAGTTCGAGGGCGTGGGGAAGCGCTTCGGCGGGATCCGGGCGCTCGAGGGGGTGAGCCTCGCGGTCCGCGAGGGGGAACTCGTCGCGCTCATCGGCCCTTCCGGCTCCGGCAAGAGCACGCTGCTGCGCTGCGCGAACCGCCTCGCCGAGCCCGACGCCGGAACCGTCCGGTTCGAGGGGACCGAGGTTCCCCGGAGCGGGCCGGAACTCGCCGAGGCGCGCCGCCGGATGGGGATGGTGTTCCAGTCGTTCAACCTCTACCCGCATCTGAGCGCGGTGGGGAACGTCGCGCTCGCTCCCCGCCGCGCCGCCGGCCGCTCCCCGGAAGCCGCCGCCGCCGCCGCGCGCGAGGCGCTCGACCGGGTGGGGCTCGGCGAGCGAGCCGATGCCTACCCCCACCAGCTGTCCGGCGGCCAGCAGCAGCGGGTGGCCATCGCCCGCGCGCTGGCGCTCGCCCCGCGCATCCTGCTCCTCGACGAGCCCACCAGCGCCCTCGACCCGGAGCTGGTGGGAAGCGTTCTCCGGGTCATCCGCTCGCTCCGGGCCGACGGGGTGGCCATGCTGATCGCCACCCACGAGATCGCCTTCGCCCGCGAGGCGGCCGACCGCATCGTGTTCCTCGCCGACGGCCGGATCGTGGAGTCGGGCCCGCCGGGGGAGATGCTGGAATCGCCCCGCAGCGAGCGGCTCCGGACCTTCCTCCGCCGGCTCTGAGCGCCTCGTGGGCATCTTCTTCGACCCCGAGGCCCTCGCCATCGCCTGGCCGGCGGTCCGCTCCGGCATCTGGGTCACGCTGACCCTCGCGCTCGCCTCGATCGCCGCCGGCGTCTCGCTCGGCCTCGTCCTCGCCGTGCTCCGCGCGCTCGCCCGCCGGGGGCCGCTCCGGCGGGCTTCGGCGCTCATCGTGGGCTACGCCGACCTGTTCCGGGCGATCCCGCCGCTCGTGCTGCTCGTCGTCCTCTACTTCGCCGCCCCCTTCGCGGGCGTCGAGCTGAGCGGCTGGGCGGCCTCGTTCACCGCGCTCGCGCTGGTGCTCGGCGCCTCCTCGGAGGAGATCTTCTGGGCGGGCATCACCGCCGTGGACCGCGGCCAGTGGGAGGCGGCGCTCTCCACCGGTCTCTCGCGCTGGACCGGGCTCGTCCGCGTCGTCCTCCCGCAGGCCGTCCGGCTGACGATCCCGCCGCTCACCAACCGGGCGATCGCCACCGGCAAGAACACTGCGCTCGCCTCGGTGGTGGCGGTGCCCGAGGTGCTGAACCAGGCGTCCAGCATCCAGGCCCAGACCGCGAGCCCGGCGCCGCTGCTGCTGGCCGCCGCCGTCTACCTCGCCCTCTTCCTGCCGCTGGTCCGGTTCGGACGCTGGCTGGAGACGCTCGCGCCCGCCGGATCCCGGGGCGTCCCGAAACCCGCCGCACGAGCGGCCGGGTGACCGACATGGGCGAACTGGTCGAGACGTTCTTCAACCTCCGGGTCATGGGGGAGAGCGCCGGGCTGCTCCTCCGGGGGCTGCTCGTGACCGCGGAGGTCAGCCTCATCGCCGTCCCGGCGGGGCTCGCCATCGGCGCGATCGCGGCCATCCTGCAGGCGCTCGCCCCACCGCCGCTGGAGCGCGCCCTGTCCTGGGTCGTGGACCTCGTCCGGGCTTTTCCGCCGCTCGTGCTCCTCGTGCTCGTGGTCCACGGCCTCCCCTTCGCCGGCATCGAGCTTCCCGCGCTCCTCGGGGTCGCCCTCGCGCTGACGGTGAACACTTCGGCCTACTACGGCGAAATCCTCCGCGCCGGGATCCTCGGCGTGGGCTCGGGCCAGTGGGAGGCCGCCCGCTCCACCGGGCTCGGGACGTTCGCCGCGCTCCGGTTCGTCGTCGTGCCCCAGGGAGTAAGAAAGGTCCTCCCCGACCTCGTCGGGAACACGCTCGAGGCGGTGAAGCTCACCGCGCTGGCGAGCGTCGTCGCGCTCCCCGACCTCCTCCGCATGGCCCGCATCACCCAGGGCGTCCACTTCAACCCGTCGCCGCTGATCCTCGCCTCCGTCCTGTACCTCGCCTTTCTCTGGCCGCTCGCCCGCCTCGTCCGCCGGATCGAGGCCTCCCGCGCCGCCGGCGCCGCCTTCCGCTGAGGGCGCCGCCACGCGGCGGGGTCAGCCGGTTTCGGTGGCGATGCGCAGCTTGCCCGGCTCGGTCGAACGCCCCGGCCGGATGACGATGTCGATGTCCGGGCCGAGCGCGGTCAGCAGGCGGAACAGCCGCTCCAGCGAGACCTGACGGAAGTCGCCCCGCAGCAGCCGCGACACGTCGGGCTGGCTCAGCCCGAGCAGCCGCGCGGCTTCCGTCTGGGTGACGCCGCGCTGGCGCACGAGCGCGTCGATGCGGCTGACGATGTCGGCCTTGAGCAGGTGGGCGTCGGCGTCGGGACGGTCCAGGTCGGCGAAGACGTTGCCGCTCCCGGGCTCGATGTTCGCGTCAGTGGAAGTCATGGCTTGTCCGCTCATGGCGATTTCACCATATCGCGGCGGGCCGCGTCGGACACGGGGGTGGCGTCACCGGAGCCGGCTCTCTCGTCGCCAGCCGGTCGCCCCCCGGCGTCGGGCTCCGGGCCTGACGCTCAGGAGGACGGAAGCGCGTGGAGCTCCTGGCGCTCGATGAGGCTGCGGAAGTGGGCGATCAGCGTCCTGGCGAACACCGGATCCCGCAGCAGGACGCCGACCTCGATGTTGTCCCTGAGCGCCCGCTCCGTCAGGTTGGCCGAGGTCACGAGGACCCGTTCCTCGTCGGTCACGAGAACCTTGGCGTGGAGGACGCCTTTGGCGCCATCCGGATTCAGCGATCGGGGGTCGTAGAAGACCCGGGGACGGCGCTTCCCCGGCCATTCGTTGCTCCAGAGCCGCTCCGCGAAGCGGAGAACCAGATCGTCGACCCGTGTCGTGTCTGTCTGTGTGCGCTCGATGTTCAGGAGGAGGGTGACGGCGAGTCCGGGAACCTCCTCCATGCGCTTCGCCAGCGGCTCGAAAGCGCGGGGTCCGTCAAAGAAGGCGTAGGTCGAGAGCCAGACGGAGGCGCGGACGCTTCCGAGAGCCCGGTCGAAAGCCTCCCGGGTGGGGCGCGAGGCGACGCCGGGGACCTTCGGACCGGACCACACGAACTCGGGCGCCTCGCGGCGTCGCTCCGCCGCTTCCAGACTCCGGAGCCACGCCGCCTTCGCCCGCGCCGGGACGCCGAGCCGTTCCCACGCTTCGAGGGCTGCGAGCACGCCCTCGGGCGGCTCGTCCGTCCCGAGCGCTGACAGCAGCGAGACGCGGGAGAAGGGCGCGGCGAGCAGGCCGGTCTCGAGGGCCGACGCGAGCTTTCGTCGAAGGTGCGGCGGGAGGTCGAGAAGCGCTGCGCTCAAGTGCGAAAGAACGCCGCGTCGGCGCAACCGATGACCGGGGCCACGAGCGCCCGGTCGAGGTAGTCGTTGTGCATCTCGCAGGACGTCTCGGCGACGAGGGTGCAGCCGTGGCAGGCCGCCCCGTGGAGCCAGCGTTCCTCGAGGCTCTCGCCGGGCCGGTGGTGGGCGCAGATCGGATCGCTGGAGCAGAGTCTCGCGGTCCGGAGGGCGGCCTCCAGGTGTCCGGCGATGCTCTGGGCCTGTTCCACGAGCCCCCCGAGCGTGCCTTCCGCATCCGAACTCGCGGTGAACAGCAGCAGCCCGAAACGTTGCCCCTCGTTGTCCACGTAGATGCGCTCGCGGATCGAGGCGGTGGGGTAGCCGCAACGCAGCGAGACGGACTGGATCAGCAGATGGGCGAGCGTATGGAGGAGGACGTAGGGGCCGCCGGGGAACTCCTGTGACCTCTCCCGCTCGCCGTTCCACTTCTCATGGCCGCTCGCCAGCAGTGCGACGCGCTCCTTCACCTTGCGACGGGCGGCCCACTCCTTCATCGCGTCCGCGGCGATCTCAAGGAAGACGCCCTCGCCCCGGTTCTCCACAGCCGGGAACCAGTCCTGCTCGAGCGCCAGCGCGGCGCGTTCGACATCGGTGGCGTACTCGCCGTCGATGTCCCGGGTCACCGCCTCGAAGCGGGTGAACCCGGCGAGCGCCGTCACCTCGCGCAGACGGTGGATCCGGACCACCGAGGCGATGCGCTCCGCCGCTTCGCCGCGTCGCCAGTGACCGGCCGGCAGCCGCCGCGCGTGGAAGTTCCTGTCGGGCGGAATCTCGTCTCCGAAGCCTTCGGGGACCGACAGGATCGCTTCGAGTTCCGCCTCCTTCAGCGGCCGGGCGGCAGATGCGTCGGCCCTGGCCTCATGCCTCTGGATCGCGCGCAGGACCTCCTCGTCGGAGTACCGCTCGAGACGCGCCGCAACATCAGGCTTCTCCTTGATGAAACTCAGACGCTGAGCATCCTTCGCGATCCGAAGATCGTCCCAGAGCTCCTCGACGACCTTGTCCAGCTCGCTTCCGCGCTGGGGAAGGGAGAGCACGCTCACAAGTTGCGGAAACCAGGCGTTCGTCGCCGTCCGGATCAGCAGACGGGCCTTTTCGGAGCAATCCTCCGCCGTGTTCTTTCCCAGCCAGGGCCGCTTCCCGGAGCAGGTTCCGAGGACTCCGGGGATCTTGGCCTCGGCGACGATGCGCTCCGCACCGCAACTGCAGCGGACCCGGAGCTCGGACAGGTCCCCGGTGGGACCGGTCTCGACGAGCGTCAGTTCGCCGGCGCACCCCGGACCCTTGTGGGCGAAGCCGCGCCAATCGAGGTCGTCCACGTGCCCCCGGGGACATCCCCGGACGAACCGGGTCGCCACGACCGCGCGTCTCTCGAAACGGAACCTGTTGTCGAGGGCGCTTCTGGGCGCCAGCCGCCGCGAGCGTTCGGTTCGCCGCCCGCCGAAATCGGCGCGCCGCGGGCGCTGTTCGACGAACCAGCGGGGGAACCGCGGCGCCGGGATGCCGACCTTGTCCTTGCCCGTTTCGCTGTCGGCGGGCGGCGCCAGCAGACGCGGGACATGACCGCTGGCCAGGCGCGCTACGCGCGCCAGGCGCGCGGCGAGGCGCGGCTCCTGGATCTCCTCCAGCTTCGACGCGGGCCAGCCGTCGAGCCCCCCGACGATGGCGGAGGCCTCCGGAAGGTCCACGAGCGCGCCCACGCCGAACGTCGTGATCACCTGGCTCCGCCGAACGACGCCCGAATCCTGGCTCAACGGAGCTTCCCTCGGTCCCCGCGGGCTGAGTCCTCGAGGAGCAGCCGCACGCCGGGTTCCACGTCCCGAAGCGACCGGCCGATCCGGAATCTGGCGCGGTCGTCCCCGGGCTCGTCGAGCAGGTCGCGCAGGAGCGGCTGGCCGGACGGGGCCTTGGGCTCGTGTCGCTGGTAGCCCAGCGCCACGCCGTCCTGGGCGTGTTCCCGGGCCACGCGGATCCAGGCATCGAGCAACTCCTGAGTCCGCGCCTGCACGCTCCGCTCTCGCGCCTCCAGGTCCTCTGAATCGTCAATCCGCTGGTCGTCCAGACGGTCCACGAACGCGGCCCGGATCGAGTCCTCCAGACCGTCGCGAACCGCCTCGATGTGGCCAGCCGAAGCGGCGGGCGTCAGCGAGGGCTCGACATGCCGGGCCAGCGCCACCATCGCGCCGGCGAAGCCCCGGTCCATCGCCCGCGCCGAGAACGGCGTCACGCTCGCCCCTTCCACCGAGCGGTAGAAGGTCTCGTGGTAGTGCCGGAAGCGCTCGTAGTGCGAGCGGTCGCGCGGTTTGTGGACGTTGAGCAGCGTCACCACCAGCCCGGGGCGCTTGGCGTCGCGACCGACGCGGCTCGTGGCCTGGATGTACTCGGAATGGGTTTTCGGCTGCCCGACGACGACGAGGAGGCCGAGCCGCGGAATGTCGAGGCCGACCGAAATCATGTTCGTGGCGATGGCCCAGCTCACCGCGTTACGCGGCTCCTTTCCGAAGGGGTGGTTCAGGCGCTTCCGCGCTTCGGCGACTTTTTCGGTGGAGACCCGCGAGGTGAGCTCCATGACTTCGTCCGGTCCCTTCCAGTCGGCGAAGAGGCCCTGCTCCTCGTTGATGCGCTTGCGCGACCCGTAGCCGGCCGCGGTGTTCTGGACCTCCTCCTCGATGATGCGCCGGCCGCCGCCCAGCTCGCGGAGCGCGTTGAAGTAGCAGAGTATGGTCAGGTAGGGGTCGGCGGGGTTCTCGTCCGCCGTCCGGTGCTCCCGGAAGGCTTTCCAGCCCGCCGCCGCCAGCGTGACCAGAACCCGCCGCACCACCATCCTCGGGTTCCGGCCCGGCGCGGCGATCCCCAGGTAGCGGCGGGCCAGGACTTCCGTTCCCGACGGGGTCGAAGCGAAGAAGGAGTCGCGCCGATCCGGGCCCGGCGGCGGGAACACGGCGGTCTGGGGTCGGCCGAAGAGCGCCTGGACCTGTTCCCCCGCCCGGTGCGCCGTCGCCGTGGAAGCCACCAGCTTTGGTCGCACCGTGGCTTCGCCGACGGGTCTCGAAGCGAGCGCGTCGATCGCGGTCTCGTAGAGCCCGGTCATCGTTCCGAGCGGCCCGGAGATCAGGTGGAGCTCGTCCTGGACGATGAGGTCGGGCGGCGGTAGCGGCGCCGGGAGTCGTTCGCGTCCGCGCGATTCGCCCTCGGCCGCCCCGTAGAAGCCGGCCCCGTCCCAGTGGGTGGCTCCACCCAGCAGCGCCCCCGACGCTCCCACCCACGGCAGCGAGGCGAACTTGTCCACGGTGGCGATCAGGAACGCCGGCAGCCGCCGGTAGAGCGGTTCGTCCACCGCCACGATGGGCAGCGGGCGGTCCCCGCTGAACTCGCACCCGGGGCGCAGGCAGACGATCGACAGGTTGGTCGGGTGATGGGCGTCGGGTTCGAGCGAGAAGGAGTCGGGCTCCAGTTCCTGACGGCACCATGGGCACGCCGTTAGCGGGATCGGCGAGCGGCCCTTCCCCGACCCCTGCTGGTGTTTCAGCACCCAGCGGCGCGCCGTGCCGGGCGCCTTGTCGCCCTTGTGGCCCAGCCGGTTCGGCGTCGCCGCCTGGCCCACCCAGAGCCCGATCTCGAAGCGCCACGCGCCGTAACGCGCCGGGTTGCTCTCGCGCTCCAGTTCTAGGGCGCAGACGAGGCTCGCCGCCCGGTCGAGCTGATCGAAGGTCAGCAGCCGCAGCGTGTAGCGCATGATGACGCTCACGCCGGCCCCGGCCCGGCCCTCTGCCTCCGGGTGGCGCAACCGGCGCAGCACCATGGCGAACGCGGCGAGCCCGAGGTAGGCCTCGGTCTTGCCGCCGCCGGTCGGGAAGAAGAGCAGGTCGGCCACATCGCGGCGCGGGTCCTCCGGCTTGGCCAGCCCCGGGAGGTTCAGCAGCAGGAAGGCGATCTGGAAGGGACGCCACTTCGGATCGGAGACCTCGATCCGCCTCGAGAGCGCCTTCGCCACCGCCCGGTTCGCCATCCGGAAGGCGTCGAGGACATCGTCGTCCTGCGCCAGCAGTTCGATCCCGGCCTCGATCCGGTCGGCGGCGAGCCCGGCGTGGTGGAGCAGTTGTTCGGCGGTGTCCCGTCCCGCGGATGCGCTCGCCTCGTTCTTCCGGCGTTCGCTGGCGATCCAGCGCCGGTACTGCTCGACCAGCGGGAAGAGCTTCTCGCGGGCCGCCGCTCCATCCGGAACGGATCCCAGAGCGTTCATCGAGAGGTCCGCGCCGGGAACGTCGCGCGGCCGCATCGGGGGGACCTCGGTGCGGGGAATCCAGGTGGTCCATACCTCGCGGCATGCGCCCCCGGAATCGAGCTCCCAGTCCGCCGATACGCCGTGTCCGGTGGCGAACTCGTGGGCGTCCGCATAGTGGAGGGCCGCCACGCGGGCTTCCCAGCCGCCGGCCGTCGACGGATCCGACCGGCCGACGAAAGGCTCATCGCACGCGACCCGGAACGCTGCCTGGAACACGTCGCCCGAATCGCGCCTCGCGCCCTCGGCCGGGACGGGCCGCTCGTTCACCAGGAAGAGGGAGACCGCCCGGGTTCCGCGTGGCATGGCGTCCGCGCCGGAACCGGGGCTGTCGAAGCCGCGCTCGAGGGCGTGGATCACGAGCCCGCCCGAATCGGGGACCGGCGTCTCGCTCTCGCCTTCCTTCCCGAGGGCCAGGCGCACGTCCTCCCGCCGGGGGGTCCGGCGCCAGACCGACCGGGGCTTCCCGTCGCGATCCTTGGCTTCGGCGGATTGGGTCTTCTCGTACTCGCCCCAGGTCACGGCAACCCGAAGTTCCGAGGCCGTGGGCGCGACGAGGAAGCTGAGGCCGATCGACGACGGGAAGAAACCGCGCTTCGCCGCCTTCCAGTCTTCGCTCGACTCCTCGGGGAGACCGGCCCGATCGGGAACCTCCGCCGCCCCCGGGTCGTCGTCGGAGTCGTCCTCGGCCCGGTCCTCCGCTTTCGCTCCCTTCGGAACGAGGAAGCCGGTCAGGTACCAGTTCAGCGGGCGGACCCAGCCGGGTAGCTCCTCCCGGGCCAGGGGATGATCGGGGCCGGGTCCGATCAGGTTCAGGCGCAGCGCTTCCTCCAGGCGCTCCCGGACGGCGGCGGACGTTGCGGTCGGAGTCATCAAACGCGCAGGTCGCTGCCGAAGAAGTAGCCGAATGGCGCGTGGGTCGCCCGGGCGAAGTCCTCCAGTTGGCGCAGCGTGGGCTGCGCCGTTCCAGCCTCCCACGCCTCGTAGCGGGGGAACCGTCGCGTCCGCGCGGCGTCGTCGAGGCCGCCGCGTTCGCACGCCCAGCGGAGCAGCTCGGCAGTCACGGGGACCCGCACCGTCATCGCGCGCGTTCCTCGGCGGCGCGACGGGCGTTCAGGTCGAGGAGGCGGCCGAGCACTTCGTCCTGGACCTCATCGGGCCAACGGTAGCGGTACCGGCGCGCTTTCCGGCGGCTCGGGGATTCGGATTCTTCGGTGTCGGTGTGGACCGGGTGGAAGTCGCAGGCGGTCGGGATGTCGTCCCAGCCGTAGGCGTCGAGCACCGCCCGGTCCATGGCGTCGTGGAGTTCGCGGAGACGGAGGATGCGCGGGTCCGTCTCGTCCGGGTCGTGGAAGCGGTTGTAGGTCTTGGTCAGACCTTCCTGGTTCGCGACCATGCAGGCGGCACGAGAGGACGAATAGCACCCTCCCTTCGCATCGAGTGACGGCAGCGACGCCCAACGGGGCGGCAGCGGGAAGTTGTTGAAGCAGTCCTTTCCCGAGTACACGGGTCGGTCTTCCAGCGTCGAACCGAAGGTGCGACACCACAGCTCGTGGATGCGGCTCTGAAGACAGGCGAAGAATCCGTTTCGATCCTCAGCGAAGACGTAGAGGCGCTGGGAGTACACCATCGGTGTGGGCAAGAACGCGAAGGCGATATGCGAAGTGATCTGCGAGATGACCAGGACGCGGTCGACGGTTCGGACCGCCTCATCGAGTCCCCGCGCCCAGCCTCCGTGCCTCCACCATCGCGTCCGGCGCTCCCGGTTAATGCTGTTCTTTGGGGGGAGGCGCTCCCGCTCGGGCCGCACGCGCTGCTCGACGATCGCCAGCACCTCGGGCCAATCGGCCGCCACCGGGTCCGGATAGTCCAAAGGCACGATCCCGGTCCGAAGCCATCCGCGTCGCTCGGTTTCGCTGGCGGTCTCCCACCGCCCCTCCAGATCTTCCCGGAGGAGCGGGTAGTCCCGGAAGTTGATCGCGTAGCGATGGTGGGCATGGGTCGGGCTACTCACCACTTCCTTCCCGCCGATGTAGGGCTGGATCACTTCGGCGTTCCTGGGATCCGCGGCGAGAAGGCGCTCCCGTTCCGCCAGCGGGCTGGCGACCCCCTTGGCGTCGGTGTCGTCGAACGTGAACCCGACGCCGAGCAGGATCGTGCCCTGGAAGCTCCGATTGGCGTTCGCCCGCAACTTCTTCGGGCTCTCATGTCCACCCTTCGGAAACAGGAAGGCGGTGATCGTCGGCACGGCGACGCCGTCGAGCCGTCGCTCGACGCCGGGCGCCCCGCGCGACAGATGGATCACGCTCACGACGACGGCGGCCTCCCCCGGCCACTCGTAGCGGCGGGTGGCGTCATAGATCTCGCCTCCGTTCGTGGCGATCCAGCGGAGCCCGGTGAAGCGCGTGTCGCCCTGCGAAATCGTGTTCGTGGCGATCAGGCCGAGACATCCGCCGTCGCGCAACAGCGCAAAGCCCCGCCGGAAGAAATGCGCCACCAGATCTGAGTTCCCGTGGCTCTCCGAGTCGACCTGCTTGAGCCAGTCGAGGTAGCGGGGCGGATTCCCCGCGTTCACCGTGTTCTTGCCGGCGAACGGCGGGTTGCCCACGAAGGCATCGAACCCCGGGTTCTTGCGGTCGAAGACTTCGGGGAACTCGATCTCCCAGTGGAAGGGGGCGAGCGGCGGATGCGCCTCGCGAAGCGCCTCGACGCCGGGCTGGAGCGTCTCCGCCTCCCCCTGGCTGATCGCGGCGGCCGCCTGCTTTCGCTTGGCTTCCCGGTCCGCGGCTTTTTCGCCCTCGAAGAAGCTGCCGACGACCAGGTCGGCGAAGAGGCGGACGCTCGCGAGCGCGCTCTCGCCGTCTTTCCAGAGCGCCCGGCGCGCGGTGTCGGAGACCTCGCTTCCGGCTTCGCGGATCTCCCTTCGCAGCCGGGTCACCTCCTCCAGGGCGCGCCGCGTTTCCTGGTGGGCGAAGAAGTCGGGCGCGCCTCCCGGGTTCCAATGGGCGCGTTCAATCTGGCCTCGCGAAAGCCCCACGAGCGAGTCGCCCCACTTCAGCGCGTGGTCGAGGAACGTCAGCGGGTGGTCCTTCGCGAGC
>CBDCRI010000001.1:0-363302 GCA_965220965.1 Candidatus Marinacidobacterium sp.
GGTCCGGGGCCACTTGGCCATCTCCGGGATCCACCGGCTTGAGCGCCTGCCGGAGGGCTTGGAGGCGGACTCCCTCGTCGTCTCCAACTGCGCTTCGCTGGCGGGCTTCGCGGAGTCCTGCCGGAGCTTTCGCACGCCGGGCGACCTGACGCTCAGCGGCTGTCCCCTGCTGCAGGCCTTCCCGGAGCGCCTCGAGGTCGGGGGCGATTTGTGGCTGGAAGCCTGCCACCGGGCGTGGTCGGCTTCGGCGGGCGTGCCGGACTCGCTCAATGTGGCGGGGTCGGCGACCCTGGAAGGCTGCGCGGGACTGGAGCTGCTGCCGGCGGACACGCGCGTGGGCCACTGGCTCAAGGCGTTGGGCTGCGCCCGCCTGCTGCGGCTGCCTGAGCGGCTGTCGGCAGGGGCGCTGGTCATCTTGGACTGCGCCGCGTTCGAGGGCTTCGACAAGGACTGCCGGGACCGGGCGTTCCATGTGCGCGGCAACCTCGACTTCAGCCACTGCCCCAGCCTGAGGCTCTTTCCGGGGGAGCTGTCGGTTGGCGGGCACTTCTGGATGCGGCACTGCGCGCGGGCTTGGAACCGGGAGTGCGGAAGCCACCCGCCGGACAGCCTGCGGGTGGGCCGCTGGGCATCCATCGACGCCTGCGCCGGCCTGACCGCGCTGCCGGCGCGAATCAAGGTCGGCGAGGCGCTGAGCCTCTCCGCGTGCCACGGCCTGGAGGCCGTGGGCCTCCCGCCGGCGCCGGGGCACGGCCGCCTGGAGGTGAGGCTGGGCTTTCAGATCCGCGGCTGCCAAGGGGTGCGGCGCATCGACGACGTCGCGTTCACGAGCGCCGGCAGGCTGGAGGTCCTCGATTGCCACCTGCTCGAGGCCATTGGCACCCTCTCAGGCACCCTGTCCGAGGGTTGGGTCACGAACTGCCCGGGGCTGTCGCAGTTGCCCGGCCGGCTCGCCCTGGAGGGGGACCTGGAACTGCGTGACTGCCCTCTGCTCGTCCATGAGGTCGCAGTCGAAGGGCGCGGGCGCGTGGTCAGGGAGGGCTCCACCCCCGCTCAGCCCGCGGCGCCGGCCCCCGGCCGCGGCGCCCGGCCCCTGACCCCGGCCAACGCGCCGAAGGCGCGCGCCCAGTCCGCCCGCGCTTGCTTTAATCGGGCAACCGAACCCGCAGGGAGGCCGCCATGGCCCGCAAGACCCCCCGAATGACCGCCGGCGAGGCACGCAAGGCCATCCAGGAGGGGCGCTGCCCCGAGGGCGCCGAAGTCTGGGACGACCTGGACCTTTTGGAGGCGTCCTGGCTTGTCCGGCTGCCCAAGGGGCTCAAGGTCCGGGGGCGCTTGAAGATCACCAAGTGCCACCGGATCGAGCGCCTGCCGGAGGGCCTGGAGGCGGACTTACTCCTCGTCTCCGACTGCGCGTCGCTGGCGGGCTTCGAGGAGTCCTGCCGGATCTTCCGCACGCCGGGCGACCTGCTGCTCAACCACTGCCCCCTGCTGCACGCCTTCCCGGAGCGCCTTGAGGTCGGGGGCGATTTGCGGCTGGAAGCCTGCCACCGGGCGTGGTCGGCCTCAACGGGCGTGCCGGATTCGCTCGACGTAAAGGGGGCGGCGACCTTCGAAGACTGCGGGGGACTGGAGAGGCTGCCGACGGACACGCGCGTGGGCGGCCGGCTCAAGGCAGTGCACTGCGACCGCCTCCTGCGGCTGCCGGAGCGGCTGTCGGCAGGGGCGCTGGCCGTCGAGAGGTGCGCCGCGTTCGAGGGCTTCGACATGGCCTGGCGGGACCAGGCGTTCCACGTCTACGGCAACCTCGACTTCATCGCCTGCCCCGGCCTGAGGGTCTTTCCGGGGGAGCTGACGGTGGGCGGGGAATTCGGGATGCGGCACTGCGCGCAGGCTTGGCACCCGGAGTGCGGAAGCCACCCGCCTTCCAGCCTGCGGGTGGGCCGCTCGGCAACCATCGCCGCCTGCGCCGGCCTGAGAGCGCTGCCGGCGCGAATCGAGGTCGGCGAGGCGCTGCGCATCTCCGCGTGCCACGACCTGGAGGCCGTCGGCCTCCCCCCAGCGCCCGGGCGCGGCAGCCTGGAGGTGGGGCGTTGCGTCGACATTGGCAGATGCCACGGGCTGCGGCGCATCGACAACATCGCGTTCAGGAGTGCCGGCCGGCTGTCGGTCCTCCATTGCGACCTGCTCGAGGCCATCGGCGCCCCCGCAGGCACCCTGTCCCAGTGCTTCGTTACGCACTGCCTAAGGCTTTCGGAGCTGTCCGGCCAGCTCGCCCTGGAGGGCGACCTCACCCTGCACGACTGCCCCCTGCTCGTCCATGAGGTCGCGGTCGAAGGGTGCGGGCGCGTGGTCAGGTCGGGATCCACCCCCGCGCAGCCCGCGGCGCCGGCGCCCAGCCGCGGCGCCAAGGCGCCCTCCCCCTGACCCCGGCCGGCGCGCCCGAGGGCCGCGCCCAGTCCGCCCCCGCTTGCTTTAATCGGGCAACCGAACCCGCAGGGAGGCCGCCATGGCCCGCAAGCCCCCCCCAATTAACGCCGGCGAGGCGCGCAAGGCCATCCTGGACGGACGCTGCCCCGAGGGCGCCGAGGTCGACGGAGACCTGCGCTTCCACTTCCAGCCGTCGCTGGCCGAGCTGCCCAAGGGCCTGCCATAGGCTCGCGCGCGGCCCTCAGGACGCCCACGCCCCGACGGCACTCGGTCCTTTGATTCAATCAGCCCAACCGGAAACCCCACCACCCACTACGGAACGGGAAAGACCATGACTATGAAACCGATCACCCTGACGCCGGAGCGGGCGCGCAGGGCCATCCTCGAGAGGACGTGGCCTGAAGCGGGCCGCGTCGAAGGAAACCTGTTCCTCGAAGACGAAATGACCCTGACCGCACTGCCCCGCGGCCTCCGGGTCGATGGCGAGCTGTTCGTCAGCGACTGCCACCGGCTGCGGCGCCTGCCCGCGGAGCTGTCGGCACGGTCGCTCTTCATCGAGCGCTGCGCCGGATTGGAGGGCTTCCACGCCTCCTGCCGGTCGTTCGAAGCCCAGGAGCACCTGCATTTCAGCGGCTGCCCAGCTCTGCACGCGTTCCCCGAGCACCTTGCCGTCGGGAAGGACCTGACCATCGAGGACTGCCCGCGGCTGTGGGACGGGCCGGTCAACGGGATTCCGAAAAGCCTTGCGGTGGGGGGAATGGCCTGGCTCTCGGGATGCGACCGGCTGACAGGGCTGCCGGAGCGCACGGAGGTCGGGGCAAGCCTTGAGGTGCGCGACTGCCACCGCTTCAAGGCGCTGCCTGCGGGACTGTCGGCCGGCGGCGTCCACGTCACGGGCTGCGCCGCCTTCGAAGGCTTCGACCGGTCCCATTGGGGCGGCAGCCACTGCCAGGGCGGCGACCTGCTCTTCGCAGGCTGCCCCGCCCTGGAGCGCTTCCCGAAAACGCTCGTTGTGGGCGGAAACTTCCGGATGACGAACTGCGGCCGGGCCTGGGCGGACCCGGCGCTGGACGGCGGCCTGCCGGACGAGCTGCGGATCGGCGGGCGGGCCACGCTCCTGGACTGCCAGGGAATGACGCGGCTTCCGCAGCGGATGGAGGTGGGGACGGAGCTGGACCTTATCGGCTGCGCTTCCCTCGTCGCCATTGGCGGCGGGGCGGAGGGCCAGCCGCCCGCGGTGGGATGGAGCTGCTGGATATCCGACTGCCACGGACTGCAGCGCGTGGACGCCCTCTCATTCAAGTCGAACGGTGAGTTGACGATCGCCGGCTGCGCCGTGCTGGAGGCCATCGGGGACGGCGTGGCCCCCCAGGCCTCGCTGACCGCCGACAACTGCCCGCATCTGGCGCGGCTGCCAAGCCGCCTCTCGCTCACCGAAGGCCTGGTTCTGCACAACTGCCCGTCGCTCTCTCAGCCGATCCCGTCCGCGGGCGGCCGACGCCTCACCAGGTCGGGGTCCACCCCGAAGCGGCCAGGCGACCCCTCCCCCTGAGGGGGGGGGGCGCCGCGGAAGGCCGTGCCGGGGCCGGGCGGCGCAGCGCCGGACCCGCGGGAGCCGGCCGCCCCGGCGGTTGCTTTAATCAGCCGCGGGGCGCACGACCCCATCAGCTTCTCTTGGACCGGGAGGGCCTATGGACGAAGCGGCGATCCGCCTGACGCCGGCGCAGGCGCGCAGCGCCATCCTCGCGGGCGCGTGCCCTGAGGGCGCACTCGTCGAGGGCAGCCTCTTCCTTGACGACGAATCGGCGCTGACCAAGCTGCCCCGCGGCCTGCGGGTGCGGGGGGCGCTGCGCATCAGCGGATGCCGCCTGTTCAGGCGCCTGCCCCCGGGGCTGTCAGTCAGGTCGCTCTTCATCGAACGCTGCGCCGCTTTCGTCGGGTTCCCCGACCACACCCGCTCGTTCGAAGTGCCGGGGAGCCTGCACTTCGACCGCTGCCCCGTCCTTCAGGCCTTTCCGGAGCGCCTTTCCGTCGGGAGGGACCTGACCGTCACGAGGTGCCCGCAGGTCTGGAGCGCGCCGGCCCACGGCGTGCCGAAAGCCCTGTCCGTGGAGGGGCAGGCCTGGCTCGCGGAATGCGGGCGGCTGACGGACCTGCCGAGGAGCACGGTCGTCGGGCGAACCCTGGAAGTGGAGGACTGCCGCCGCTTCCGGGAGCTCCCGAACTGGGTGCATGCGGAGGGAATCGCCGTCAGGCGCTGCGCCGCTTTTGAAGGGTTCCACCCGGAATACGCGGCGCACGGGCACCGCCAGAAGGGTGACCTCACCTTCGAGGAATGCCCCGTCCTGGAACGTTTCCCGAGGACCCTCTTGGTGGGCGGCGACTTCCGGATGAAGGGTTGCGCCCGGGCCTGGACGGACGCGGGCGCTGACGGAGGGTCGCCGGAGGCGATGCGCGCGTGGAGAGCCGAAATCCAGGACTGCGCAGGGCTGACGCGGCTCCCCCGGCGGATGCAGGCGCTGACTGAGCTGCATGTTTCCGGTTGCCCCTCCCTGCGCGGCATTGGCAGCCCGACTGAGGGTGCCTCCCTCTGGGTTTCATGGCTCTGCCGGATATCGAACTGCCAGGGGCTTCAGCGCCTGGAGTCACTGACGTTCGAAATGGGCGGGGAGCTGCGGATCACGGGGTGCGCCGCACTGCAGGCCATCGGGGACGGCGTTCGTCCCGGCAAATGGCTGTCCCTCTCCGACTGCCCGTCGCTGTCGCGGCTGCCCGCCCGCATGGCGCTCACCGAACGCCTGGACGTGCACAACTGCCCGTCGCTGACGCAGGAGGTCGCGGTCGAAGGCGGCGGGCGTCTCGCCCGGTCGGGATCCACGCCCGGACCGAGGGACGCGCCGGCTCAGGCGGCCGGCCCCGGCGGGCCCTCCCCCTGACCGCAAGGGCGGCCGGCGCCGAGCTGCCATCAACGCGTGCGAAGGACGGTGACCGAGACGCCGGCCATCTTGGCCGGGCCCCTCCCCGACGGCGGGCGACCAGTCCGCGCGCGCTTGCTTTAATCGGGCAACCGAACCCGCAGGGAGGCCGCCATGGCCCGCAAGACCCTCCGAATGACGCCCGCGGAGGCGCACGAAGCCGTCCTGGACGGCCGCTGCCCGGAGGGCGCCGAGGTCGACGGCGACCTGCACTTCCTCCGCGAGCCGTCGCTGGCCGAGCTGCCCAAGGGCCTGACCGTCCGGGGAAGCCTGACCGTCGCCCAGTGCCACGGCCTCAAGCGCCTGCCCGCAGGCCTCGACGCCAAGGGCATCGCCGTGTGGAAGTGCGCCCGGTTCGAGGGCTTTTCGGATCCGTCCGCCGCCCTTCGGGTGGCGAGCGACCTGGACTTTCGCGAGTGCCCCTCCCTGCGCGCGTTCCCCGACCGCCTCGAGGTCGGCGGCGACTTCTCTCTGGAGCGGTGCGCGCGGGCGTGGTCGCGTCCGGAGGCCACGCCGTCCAGCCTCAGGACGGGCGGGCGCGCCAGCATCGCGGAGTGCGCGGGCACGGCCTGCCTGCCGGCGAGGATGGTGGTCGGATCGGGCCTGACGGTGCGCGGGTGCGGACGCCTCAGGAGCCTGCCGCCGGGGCTTGCGGCGCGGAGCCTCTTCATCAAGTCATGCGCGGCCCTGGAAGGCTTCGACTGTGACAGTGCGAACGGCTTTATCGTGCCCGGCGACCTCGTCCTGCGGGACTGCCCGTCGCTGGTCCGCTTTCCGCAGACCCTGCTGGTCAGCGGGTGGTTCCGCATGGAGGCCTGCCCGCGGGCGTGGGCGGACCCGCACCCTCCCGCCCGCGTGCCGACAACGTTCCGGGCCCACATGGCGTCGATCAAGCACTGCGCCGGGCTGTCGCGGCTCCCGCGGGACACGGTCATCGACACCTTGCTCCACATCGAGCGCTGCGACGGACTGGAGCGCCTGGGGCCGGACGGCTGGCTGACCGTGCACGGGGGCTGCAGGATCATGGACTGCGACGGGCTGCGGGCCGTGGACGGCATATGCCTCACGGACGGGGCCGAGCTCGTCGTCGACGGCTGCGCCGTGCTGGAGACGGTGGGGACCGCGCCGCGCATCGGCTCGGAAGAGGTCGCGCTGGCCGCGTTCGAGTGCCCGCTGCTGTCAAGGGTTCCCGAAGGCCTTCACGAAAGCGTGGGGCGCCAAGGGTGCCCGTCCCTGCCCAGAGCGGCCTTGGCGGCCGTCCCGAAGGAGGCCGCGGCGCCAGCCAAGGCCGGGGGCGGGAGCCCGCCGCGCCGCGCCGGAGCCCCCGCCCCCTGAGGCGGCCCAGCGCGGCCATCCACCCAGAGGAGGGAAGCCCATGGCGAGCAAGCCCATCCCCATGACGCCCGAAGAGGCCCGCAACGCCATCCTGTCGGGCAGCTGCCCGGAGAACGCGGCGGTCGACGGGGAGTTGATGCTGTCCGTGGCGCCGCACCTGAAGGCGCTGCCCAAGGGCCTCAGGGTGCGCGGGTCGCTGACCCTCATGAAGTGCCACGGGCTGCGGCGGCTGCCGGAGGGCCTGGCGGCGGACGATATCTGCGTCCTGAGCTGCGCCGCCTTCGAGGGCTTCCATGACGCCTGCACGGACTTCGGGCTGCCGGGCGGCCTGGCCTTCATCGACTGCCCGTCCCTGACCCGGTTCCCGGCGCGCCTGGAGGCCGGGGGCGACCTGGTGCTCCGCCACTGCCCCGAGGCGTGGTCCTGGCCGGACGGGCCGGGCCGACGTCCGGGCAGGCTCAGGGTGGGCGGCTACGCCCACATCGAGCACTGCGCGGGCCTTTCCGGGCTGCCGACCGATACGCAGGTCGACGGGGAGCTGGCCGTGCGCGACTGCGACCGCCTCAGGAGCCTGCCGGCGGGGCTGGCCGCGGGCTCGCTCACCCTGAAGCGGTGCGCCGCCCTGGCGCAACTCCTGCCCATCGGCGGGCGGAGCCTGCGCCTGCCCGGCGACCTGAGCCTTGAGGCCTGCCCCGCCCTGACCGGCTTTCCGGGGGAGGTCTCGGTCGGCGGCGCCTTCCGCATGGCCAACTGCCCGCGGGCCTGGGCGGAGGGGCCGGGCCTTGCCGGCGCGCCGGACAGCCTCGTGGTGGGCGGCACCGCGGAGATCGTGGGCTGCGCGGGGCTGTCTGGGCTGCCGCGGAGGATGGCCATCGGCAAGAGCCTGGACATCCTGGAGTGCCACGGGCTCAGGCATTTGGGCTGGGAGGAGGAGCAAGCCTGCGAGCGAACGGCGGGCGAAGCGTGCCGGATCGTCGGCTGCGACGGCCTGCGGAGCGTGGACGGCCTCTCCTTCCGCGGCCGAGGCCGAGTCGAGATCCACCGGTGCCCCGTCCTCGAGACCCTCGGCAGCGGCGTGCGCCCCCAGTTCCAAATCGCGGTCGTCGACTGCCTCCGGTTCGCGACGGCGCCCGAGGGCGTCGCCCTGTCCGGGCAGATGTTCGTCCACGGGTGCCCCTCGTTCAGGCAGTCGCCGCGCGTGACCGGGGGCGGGATGCTCACCCTCTCGGGCTCGACCCCGGGGGCGGCCCAGGCGGGGGCCGCCGAAGGGGCGAAGCCCGCGCCCTCCCCCTAGGCGGGCGCGCCCGGCCCCGACGCCCGCCCCGCCCGGTCCAGCGCGCCTTCACTTCGCATCGCAGGCATGCCGTCACTGCGGCATGCAGGCCCAACGCGTCGCCTGCCTGCCAGCGCTGCGCAGGCGCGTCCCCGCGCCTCCGCGCCGAAGGGGCCGCTCAGCGCCGCTGGGCGCCTCCCTTCGGCCGGGCCTTGCGCCCGTCGCGCCACAGCACGTCCTCGTGCCCCATCGGCGATCCCGCCAGCCCCAGCCGCGTCGCCGGGGTCCGGCCGTCCTCCCCGACGCGGATGAAGTTGTGGACCGTGCGGAACAGCGTCAGGTAAGCCTCCAGCATGGCCGGGTCATGGGGCGCGACGGCGCCCGACGCCTCCGCCGGGGCGTTGAGCGCGCTGAACGCCCGCCGCGCCTCGGCGAAGGCGGCCTCGACGCCGGCCGTGCCGGCGCCAAGGTGCAGGTCCGCCTCGCGCCCGACCCCGACGTCGTCGCGCGGGGTGATCCAGCAGACCTCCTTGCCGGCCTCCGACAAGGAGGCGGGCAAGGGGTGCGCGATCCACGGCCCGTCCCCGCGTCCTTCGGGCCGTCCGGCGGCCCCGAGGCGCTCGGCCAGCAGCAGCCTGGCCGCGGCCCGGTCCCCGTCCGCGCCGCCGTTGCGCTCGCCGGGCGGCAGCAGCGCCCTCCACTCGGCCAGCTCGCGGGCCGCCTGCGCGTTGCGCTCGCCGCGCTCGGCGTCCGTCTCGCAGGGCGCGTGGCGGACGAGGAAGGCGTGCGCGCCGCCGTCGCGGACGGCCTCGGCGAAGGCTGCGAGGAAGGCTGAGCGCAGCATGGGATTGACCCCAAGGCCGACCTGCAGGCGGCGCACGCCCGCCCCCTCCAGCATGCGGCGCAGCAGCAGCCAGTGGGCGTGGGCGGTGTAGGGCAGGTGCACCTGCACGCCGCGCGCCAGCTTCGGCAGGGCGCCGCCGTCGGGGAGCCCGACGCCCTCGACGTCGCCGGGCCGCTCCGCCCGGACGTACTGGGCCTCGATCCAGCGCAGCAGCGCCTCGCGGTCCGCCTTGGCGGCCCTGGCCCCGAGCTTGCGGCCCGACCCCAGCTCGTCGCCGACCAGCCAGTGGCGGGCGTGCCTGCGGAACGGCTCGGGCAGGCGGTAGTCGCCGGAGCGGGCGGCGTCGCGCTGCACGGCGAAGGGGTCGGCGCCGGCGTCGAAGTTGACCGACAGCGCCAGGATGTAGCCGCTTTCGGGCTCCACCGCGCCGCAGGCGGTCAGCACGGCGTTGCGGCCGTCGAGACGGGGGCTCCAGTGCACCGAGTGCTCCTGGGTGGCCGCCTCGACCTGCAGCTCCTCGGGAAGCCGCAGCCGGCCGTCGATGAGCGCCCGGTCCACGGCGCCGGCGTGGGACCGGCAGCGGCGGTGGATGAAGCGCAGCACGGCGTAGTAGCCGTTGGGCGAGCCGACGTCGAGCTCGCGCAGCGCGGCGCGCACCGGAGCCCGGTTCGCGACCAGGCGGAAGACGTCGGCCGCCAGGTCCTTGTTGCGGCCGTGCAGGCGCACCGGATCGGAGACCGAGAAGCGGCGCCCGCAGACGACGCAGCGGTAGCGCCAGCCCTCGCCGTCCGGCGTCCTCCCCTGCCGACGGTAGGCGCCCTTGCGGTGGCGGGCGATCGGGCGTCCGTGGTTCGCGCAGTTCGGGTTGGGGCAGGAGGCGGTCTCCTCAAGGGTCAGCAGTCCGCCCGACTCGGCCAGCCGGACGGCCTCCTCGACGATGCCGCGGTTGCTCTTCAACGGCGGGTTGCCGCCGCACGACTTGCACTTGATGGACGGCGAGCGCCCCTTGTTGGTGCTGTGCAGCTTGTAAAGCGCGTCGCGCCCCGGCGACGGCCCGGGCCTTTGCGGCTCGTGGCGGGCGGGCACGCCGAAGTTGGCGCAGGCCGGGGTCCGGCAGTGGTTGACCTGGACGGACGCCGGCGCGCCGAAGAGGTCAAGGCCCGCCGGCCGCGGCACCCGGTCGCCCTTCCGGGCGGCGGCCGCCGGGGGACCGCCGGCTTTGGCGGGCTTCGCCGTCCGTCCGCCGCGCCGGGCGGGCGCGCCCCCCGGGGGCCAGGCGCGCTCCGGCCAGGCCCCGGCCGGCGTTGCCCCCAAGGCGTCCTTGGCGTGCGGGTCGGCCCCCGCCTTGACCAGCTCGTCGGCGGCCGCGCCCCAGCGGCCCTCGGCCGCGAGGTGCAGCGCCGTCCGTCCCATGGCGTCGACCCGTCGCACGGCGGCCGGATCGGCGCGCAGGGCCGCCCGCACGCGCCCCGGGTCGCCCGCGGCGGCCTCCAGGTGCAGGGGCAGGCCGTCGGCCGCCGCGAGGGAGTCGAGCCCGGGCACCGGGCAGGACCAAGCGCCAAGGCCAGCCCCGCGCGGGTCGGGGGCCTGCTGCAGGAACCCGGCGGCCACGAGCTCACGGCGCCAGGCCCCCTCCTCCCCGAAGGCGGACCGGATCGTCTCGGCCAGCCCGGCGCGCGACTGCGGCCCGGCGGCGCGCAGGCGGGCCATGAGGCGGGCGACGCCGGCGCGGCCCTGCCAGATGAGGCCGCCCTCATGCCCGAACATGCGGGCGTGGCGGCGCAGCCGGCGCCGGGCGGCGGCCATGCGGACGGCATCGAGGCCGACGCCCGAGAGGCTGCGGGGACGGGGCAGTTCGGCCAGGGCGCCCGCCAAGGGGGCCAGGAAGTCGTGGACGTGCATGGGCCAGCCTTGGGCGTCGTGCCGCAGGGCGGCCTGCCAAAGGGCGAGCTCATCCGTCCCGGCGCGCACCCCGAAGTCCGCCAGCCAGCCCTCGAGCAGCGCATCGCTCTCGACGGGCTCCAGGCCCGCAAGGACGTGGAAGCACTCCGGCCCGGCGAAGGGGCCCAGGCCGATGCCCTCCCGCCCGAAGCGCTGCCGCAGGTCGCCGCGGCCGGCGAAGACCGGCAGCACGGGGAGGGCGTGGGGGCCGCGGTGCAGCGCGCGCATCGCATGTGCCGCGGGCGATCCAGGGTCCGCCAAGTGCGCGTCGTCGACCAGCGCCAGCACCACGCCTTGGAACGGGGGGTTGAGGGCCGGGCCGCCGCCGGACGCCTCGCCGTCCAGCGGCCGGGCGACGGCCCTGGCGATGGCTGCGCGATGGCCCGCCGGGCCGGCGGAGGGCAGCTGGGCGGCGATGCGCCCGGCGATGCCGCGGGGCCGCGATAGGTCGTCCACCGAGAGGCGGACCGGGAGGCGCGGGGTTGCGTCGGGGGATTCGCCCTGCCCCGCCCGCTCGCCGATGTGCCCAAGCAATGCGGTCTTGCCCGCTCCGGGGGCGCCCTGCACCACGCGGGCCATCGCGTGCGCTTGTGGCGCGCCGCCCGCCTCCAGCCAGCGGGCGCGGACGCGCTCGGCGGCCCGGAGGACGTCGGAGACGACCGCCCCGCGCCCGGCGAGGAACGGCGGCGCAACGCCGTCGCCGGCCTCGCTGAACGCGACCAGGCGCCGGCGCTGGCCGCCGCCGTCGATCGGTCCGCGTCCTCCTGAGGCGCCGGAGCCGCTCAAGGCGCCCAAGCCCGCGTCGGCCAGAGCGCGGCGTGCAGGCAGCCCCAAGCGTAGCCGTGCCAGAACTCGGGGTCGTCGGCCCCGCGCCCCAAGCACTCCAGTTCGGCGCGGCGCGGCGACTCGCCGTCCGCGGCGTAGCGGAACCCCGAGGCGAATGCGCGCGAATGCTCCGCCAGCGGCGCATCGGCCGCGCAAGGCCTGGCCGTCGCCCCGCCGTCAATCAGGCCCTTCACGGGCCGATGGCCGAGTAGTAGCCCTCGGCTGTGACCGTGCACCAGCCGTCCTCCTCCTCGCTGAATGCGGGCTTCGAGCCGTTGTGGAACTCGATCGCCGCCGCGATGGCGTTGCGGTTGCGCCACAGCACCTTGGCGCGGATCGGGGCCTTCCAGTTGTCCGGGTCGGCCACCAGGAGGAAGGCCTGGCGGAGGTGCGCCACCGTGAAGGTGCCGTAGCGGGTCTCGACCTTCCGCTTGGCGAAGGCCCTTTCCTGCTCTTCCAGCTCGGCTTGGATGCCCTCCATGATCCCCGTCGCGCCCCCTCCCAAGCGCGCCTTGCCCGACACGGCCCTGCCGCCCTTCTCCATGCCTCCAACGCCTCCGGCTGGTTCAATCGACTCCCCGCGGCCCGTCCGGGGGATTGCACATGTATTATACCATAGACGATGCCGCCGGGCCGGGCCGGGGACGCGCAAGGCAGGGTCAGCCGCCGTCGCCGCGGCGTTCGCCCGCGCGCCGGCCGGCCGGCCCCTCCGCGGGCGGCGGCGGGGGGGCGCAGCACGACCTCGCGGCCGTCGGGGAAGACCTCGACCACCGCGCCGTCGGCTCGGCCGACGATGGCGCTCAGGCCCAGCTGCAGCCGCCGGGCCGCCGGGTTGACCCCGCGGGTGCGGGCGATGCCCTCCCCGTCAGGCTTCATCGGCGAGCGCCTTCAAGCCGGCGGCCGGCAGGTCCGGCGAGGGGGCCCGTCGCCATGGGGTGCGTGTGAGGCCATCAAGGGCGTCCGCGCCATCCCGCCGCTGCGGCCCTGCGCGTTATGGCGTCAACGCGCCGCCGCTCCGTGAGCTTGGCCTGCGACCCCGCCAAAAGGGGCCGGACCGCATCGACGCAAGCCTGCGACCGGCTTGACTTCCAGGTTCGCAACGCCGAGTCGGCGCATGCAACGAAGGTCCCTGAATTCCCCATGCCGTCGACAAACCCCTCCACGATCCCGTCAAGGCGGCTGGCGGCCACGTCGCGTACGGGCATCGCCGCCAGCAGAGCGGCCTTGAGGGAGAATTCGTCGCCCGGCCCAATTCCGTCGTTGGCCTCGCGTTCGGGAGCCGCGTCGGCCGCGATGGCCTGCACGAAGTCGTCGGCCTCTTGGAGCAAGTCGCCGTTCAGGGCATGGGCTTCTCGGCACCAGCGGTTCGACTTCGTTCGCTTGACCGGGCTTCGCTTCCTTGAAACAAGCAAGTGGAGGTCGCTGACGATGGCTTCGCCAATGATTGCACGGTCGCCCCAATGGCCAAGCCTCGGCTGTCCGCGGAAGCAGAAGCCCGGGATTCCAGTGGCGATTGCCAACGCCTTGCCGCGCTCCGCCTCAGTCAGCGTGCGCAGGGAGAGCGCGGATGCGCCCTCCGCAGGCGCCTGCCCTGATGCCTGCGCGTCAATTTCCGAACGGACCCAATCCTTGAGGCCCTCGCCAGCGGCTTGGGCAATGCGGCCCTTGTCGCCGTCGGGGTAACGGCGCATCTGGCGCCGATCCTGCCGCTTGAGGGCCTTAAACCAATGGTGGGTGACGCGGAGGGAAAAAAAGTCGCTCATCTCGCGCGCAACTGCGGGGAGCACGACCGCCCTGCCCCCGCCCAACTCGCATGCGGCCATGATGAAGCGCCGGTCGAAGGAGTCGAACAGCGTGGAGGAATCCCAAGCCACGCCGTTCCAATCCAGGCGCATCAGACGAACTCGACGTCACTGAACGTCTTGGCGCGGCGCAGCCGCTCCCGCCCTTGGGGCGTTCTGCGGGGGCGGCGAACCTTGAGCGCCAAGGGCTCCGGCTCAACGGGCTGCCTGGCGAGGCGGGCCTCGTGCTCCGCCGCCACACGCATCAGGCGCGCAGCCTCCTCCGCGCCCTCGGCCTTGGCCAATGACGCCTCGACGTGGGCCCGCCTTCTGGCTTCGGTCTCCCTGGCGACGGACATGCCTGCATCTCCCGGTGTTGGCGCCCTTGGGCCATGCCGGCAATTGTAGCAGCGGGACGGGCGACTGCGTACCGGCCCGCGTGCGTCAAGGGTGCAGGGCGCGAACGTCCTCGGCGGCCGGTCGAGCAGGCGGGCCGTGGCCCGGACGGCCCTCCGGCGCCGGGAGCAAGCCGGCCGCGCAGCCGCCGGGAACGTGCTGGGCCTGGCGCTTGAACGCCTCCAGCCAGCGAAGCTCGCTTCCCTTCGCGTGCCGCCAGGACTGCGGGGGACGGAATTCCGGCAGCTCCCGCCGAATCGCCGCGAGCGAAACCGGTGCGTCATGCTCCCAGACGCGGGACACGCGCAAGGCGCAAGCCACGCTGGAGCCGCTGTAGTAGGCATCGTACTCAGCGCGCCCCACCCCGGCCTTTGCCGCCACCCGCAGCCACAGGCCCTCCGGCGTGCCGTTCCAGACCTCATCCACCCGAAGGCCGCCCCAGAGCCTGCGCACCGGACTGGAAACGTACACGAACGCCTCGCGCCCCTTAAGGCCCGTGGTGAATCGCCGCCGCAGCTCCACGGTCTTGACCCCCATGAACAGCATGTTCGCGTAGCGGGGCTTCATGGAGATCAGGAGAGGCGTCATGCCAATCCCCTCAAGGGGCTTGCGAGCCCGTTCGGATTCCCGAGCGGCGCGTCCCGGCATGGGGCCGGCGTGGGGGCTTCGGGGACGGGGGCCGATGGGGCGGCGCTGCAAAGCCAAGCCTCCCCGCCGCCCAGCCTCGCGAGGCCGGTCGCGTAAAGCTCGATGCGCATCACCCTGCCCCGTCGCTGCCGTGCGCGCATTCTAGCAGGGCCAAGGCAACGGGAGCCGTGACGGGACGAAGCGAGGATTGCGCCCTCCCCCGCTCCGGGACGCTGTCGGCAAGGCGGCGGGGGGGGCTGAAGCGCCGCGCAGTGGTGTCTCGACGGTTGCGGACGGCCACCGGTCCTGCCCCGATGGGGGGGGGAGTTCCGACGGAGCCCGGCGTGCCGTCACGGCGTGGAGGCAAGCTGGCGTGGCTGCGCCTAGGAATGGTTGCGCCGCAGCGGCACCACGGCGCAGCGCATCGGGGTGTGGGCGGTTAGCGGGATCGAAAAGCGGACGGCGTGCCGTTAGAGCATTCTGGCGTCGTGCCGACCTCATGTTTTCATGTTGAGCCGAGGTCGCGTGCGGACGTGCTGCCATACCATTGGCATGCCGTGATGCCGATGCGGATATGTGACGGCATTACGTCACAAAGCACCGGCGGTGCGCCGTTAACGCAAATCGACGTGTCGCTTTAAGGAAATAGCCTAGGGGCACCGCGGCGCCGCGCATGCGATGTTGCGGCGCCACGGTGAGCCGTCGGAGTGAGGCACCGTCGGCACAGCAGGCCTTGTTCCAGTGTTGAAGGCTACGCTTGACTGCGTAGCCACGGTGTCGCGTGGCAGTGGCGCGACGCAACACCGGTAGAACGTCGGAGCGCGACTGTGTGGGGACGGCGTGCTGCTTCGACGCGTTGACGTAGCCGCACGCAGGCTGCTCCGCCCACGTTGCTTCCGCGACCACCCGTGGCGGAGCCTTCACGCAATGGACAGTCCGGCGCAAGGAACCGGGCACTGGAGCCCTCCCGGAGATCCGCCCATGGCGGGGCGAGCGCCAGCGGGGATCTCGAGCCGGGAGCGTGCGGACTTTGCGAGCTTCGGAGGCCATTCGGCGGGGGCCGGCGAAGCGAGCGCGCCGCACGACGCGCCGACGCGGAAGCCTCCCCCTTCAGGAAGCGCTTCAGGCACGGTCCCAGGGCAGCGCCAGGGCTCGCTTGAGCAAAGCCCTTCGCAGTTCGGGCTGGCCTTCGAACGCCGTCCCACGGCAAGCGGTGCTGACGTGCGTGAGCGCGGCCAGCAGGCCGCCATCACAGCGTGACGGGCGGGCGTGGTGTCGGCAACATGGGCCGGCGGACGGGCGGGGGTTGTGGAGCTGCGGGGCGTGGAGGCATCGAAGACGCGGGAGGGCGGCACCGCGTTGCGCCGATGGTCGGAACCGCCCTACCCGCCCGACATCGCGGATGGGTCCATGCGAGCGTTGCCGGTGCCGTTGCGGCTTCAAGTGCACAATGCGCTTTGAAGGCCTGCCGGCATCACGACCGCGCTCTGTGACGGGGATGCGTGCATGTTTGAAGTTAAATGCGCGTCGGCGTTGATTGGCGTCGTGGGTGGCAGACGCTGCGACGGCGTGCCGTGATGGCCCTTTCACGTCACAGCGTCAGCACGGTGCAGCCGGTTTGCGGCCTTCTTGGATACGCGCCCAATTCGAAGGACGGCGCACCGTCGCGCTGTTCAAGGTAGGCTCAGTCCCCCCGACGACGGCATTGGCTGACTGCGCGGACGCAGAATGCGCCATCGGAGCTCCGCCCTGTGAAATCGCCCCTGCGAGCCCGGGACGGGCGGACCAGTCCAATGCGAGCACGCCCCTTGCGGATGATGGGCTATACTCCCGCACCAAGCTTTGTCCCTGGGACGGCACGTCATGGAGACCCCCGAAGAGGCCGAACGTTGGCGCAGGCGAGTCGTCGGCTTCGCCCTGCGCAAGCACTTGGCGGGCTGCCCGACCAAGATCAGCGTGCAGGACTTCATCGACTGGTCCAATTCGGGTGGGGCGCCTGACATCGAGCGGCTGGCCGCTTTGCGCGAGGCGCTTTGCAGCATGAACGCCATTGAGGCGCGAGCGCTGCTGTTCCTGCCGGGCACGGACGTGCAGCGCAACGCCGAGTTGGTCGTCTTGAGCGGCGCCGACACGGGCCGCATGTGGAACGGAATGCTGACCGCGATGTGCCCGGACCTCAAGGTGGCGGAAATTCGGCCGAGCGTCGTCTGGGACAAGAACCTGGTCATTGACCACATGGTGCCGTCCGGCCTTGGCGGCTGAGCGCGCAGCGGCGCACGCGCTGCAAGGGCAGGTCGGCGCCGCGCTAGGCCGAGCGGATGCCGCGATCAGGGCGCTCAGCGGGAAGCGTCCACCGTCACTGTCGCTTGGGGGAGGCACCGCGCTGGCCTTGCGCTGGCAGCACAGGCTTAGCACGGATGTGGACATGTTCATCGATTTCGGCGAAGGGCGGGCATTCCTTGCCGCGCACGGGGCCGCCTTGAAAGAGCAACTGCTGGCGGACCCGCTGGTCGCCGATGACGTCAGGACCTTGCAGGAGGGAGCAAGCTGGACCTACCTAAACATGGCTCCCGTTAGCCTTGCGCCCTGTATCATTCGCTATCCGGATTGGAGCCCCGCGATTGAATCGCGCACAGGCATGCCCCTGCTGCCTGTCGCCCAAACACTGCACGGCAAACTGATAGGCCGGATGCTCCACCATGGCCAGACGCTCTCCCGGGATGCCTACGACTTGGCTTGCGCGCGCTTGTGCGCACCGATCGAGCTGCGCGAAGTTGCCGCAACGGCAATGGCGGGATACCCGGAAGAGCTTGCCGACCTTCAGCATGCCTTGGACCGACTCTCCGAGTCGGGCCGCGTCTTAGGCAGGGAGATCATCGATCCGCACTATGCAAAGATCGCGAAAAATCCCTGGCGGCCCTTGTCCGAATGGGTGAAGGATCTCGTAACCTCAGCAAACCGCAAGAAATCGCCGGACCACAGGCCGCCCACCGAACGCGAAGGACCCCGACCTCCTGAACCACCCACCTCGTAGGGCCGAGCCACATGAGAAATAGGACGCTGGGCAAGACAGGGAGGCGTTGAGGGATAGCTCCCCAGACACCGGAACGGTGGGCACAGCTGGCCGGTTCGCGACAGCCCAGCCGGCACGCTCCGGCGCGGGCGCGATGTGGCGCGCCCGCGCGGGGACGCATCAACCAGTTCACGTCAACGCGTCCCGTGGCGCGCCTATCGCCCAGCTCAACCTGAATTGCTTCGGACGCACCAGGCAGCCAGGTGGCGCACCGGCCATGCCGCGTCCGCTTGACCAGCCCTTTTGCGTGGTGACGGCGTGCCGTGTCAACGCGCTGCCGAATGCACGGCTGTTGCCTGATGCGGCGCGCCGTCCCGCCGATGAGCCTTGCAGTGCGCTTGGCGTCAGTAGGGCTTTGATGCGGTTGGAAACCGAGAGCGTGCGTGCCGCCGCAAAGCCGAAACCACGCATGAGCGTAGCGGCAGCAGGGCGCCGCGGCGGTGTTGGGTGATACCGTCTGCGCGTGGCGACAACCCGGCGTGGATATCCAATGCCTGTGTGACGCATGGCTTTGAATGCCTTGCCCCGTCAAAGCGCTACGCCGAAACCGCTCCACTGCGCCGCACCGCCGTGACGTGCACGCGGCACCTCGACGAGCATGCTTGGCGTCATGGAGCCACATCGAGAACACGTAAGGCTTGCAAGGGATTCCGGGAACCCGCCAGGACCAGCGATGTGCCAGCGATGCGGTCGCGGATCAACAAACGGTCGAACGCCGCGAGCCGCTGTGACGGGCGGGCCCATGTCCGCAGCCGCGCCCGGGACGGGCAGCCACGGGCAGGCCATGCCGGCATGTGGCGGCACGCTTGAGCGGTGAAGCGCCAAAGCGCCGTTTCAGCGAATCGGCGCCCCGGTGCGCCCAGGTGGCGCCTCACCAGTACGCCTTGTCGCCGGACCGCCGTCAATCCGCCTGGCCGGCGCTGCGGTGTGACGTATCCACGGCACAGCGAAAGGACTCATGGCAGCGCGTGCAGTCCAGCCTCGAAACGGTTTTGGGGCGGGAAGGGCAAGGCGCTGGATCGGCCGAACGCTCCGCGTCAGATCGCTAGGGCGGTGAAGGCTTCAAAAGCGCCGCACGGCTGGGGCGTCGCGAAGCGCATGGCGCTCGACCGCTGACGCCACTGCCTGCCCAAGCCGACGGCAAGCCTCTTCGACGGGGGCGCGCAAGTTCGGCGTGACAAATGCACGATGCGTCCGGTTGCCGCTTGCCCGAGAAGCCGTTGCAACGGCAGAGCGTGGGAGCGCGTTGCCGTCACACCATGGCCTTGTGTTGACATATCTCCGGCGGGCCGCAGATGCGAAAAGCCTGAATGCTGCATTGACGTGAATGCATGTCGACGTATGACTATGCACACGTCCATGCGTGGAACCGTTGCGCCATCTCCGAAGAACACAAGCTTCGCGTTGCTACGCTATTTCGTCGATCCGTTGAATCCCTGTGACGGCGTAGCGCTACATTACATCGAATCAGTGCCATTGGAACGCGTTCACGTCGATTTGCGAAAGTCAATCGACGGACGAGGGGAGCGGCGTGGCCCCGCCCGCCTTGCCTGACGCAACGGCGTTGCCGCTTAGTGCCGCAAGCCATGCCTTGCGTCACTGCGCAAAGCCGCGTTCGCGGCGTGGTACACTGTGGGCCCAACGCGTCACCGCGCGCGAGCGGAATCCCCGACTATGCTAACCCTTGCAGTCATCTCGCAGAAGGGCGGGGCCGGGAAGACAACCCTGTCGATCAACATGGCCGTGGCCGCCCACCTGAAGGGGCAGAGCGTCCTGCTGGTCGACCTGGACCCGCAGGGCAGCGCGGCAGGCTGGGCGGAAGGCCGCGACCAGGACGAGCCCACCGTGACCGCGGAGCAGGCGCACCGGCTCCCGGCCGTGCTGGAGCTGGCGGCCGAGCACGGCGCCGACCTGGTGGTGCTCGACACCGCCCCCCACTCCGAGTCCACCGCCCTGGCGGCCGCGCGGGCGGCCGACTTGGTGCTGATCCCATGCCGGCCCGCCATCTTCGACCTGCGCGCCATTTCCGCCTCCTTCGACCTCGCGGCGCTGGCCGGAACCCCCGCGGCCGCGGTCCTGAACGCGGTGCCGCCGCAGGGGTCGCTCGCCGACGAGGCGGCTGCGGCGATCGAGAGGGCCGGGCGCGCCGTGGCGCCGGTGCGAATCGGCAGCCGCGTCGCCTTCGTGCACGCGGCGACCTCCGGCCTGGCGCCGATGGAGTCGGACCCGAACGGCAAGGCCGCCCGGGAGGCCGCGGCGCTCCACGAGTGGGCGGTCGCCCACGCCGAAGACCAACGCAATGCTGAGGAAAGTCCATGAAAGGAAAGAAGCCATCCTTGGGATCCGCACTGGAGGCCAGCAAGGCGGCCGAACGCGAAGAGGCGCCGTCGGCGGGGGAGGGGACCGCCCTGGCCAAGGCGCCGGTCCCGCCCAATCCCCGCGCCGACCTTGACGGAGGCTACGTGGCCCCGAGCCGCAAGGGCCGGCGCAAGGTGCAGGTGGTGCTTGCGCCCGAGGTCCTGATGACGCTCAAGCGGATGGCGCTCGACCAGGGGGAGCGCACCCTTCAGGAGCTGATGGTCGAGGCGGTCAACGACCTGCTGGTCAAGCACGGAAAGGCGCCCATCGCGTCCTAGGCAGGATGGGGCCGCGGCGAGGCCTGCCTTGCCCGGAGGTGACGGCGCCGGCCCGAAAGCCGGAACAGGCAGCCGCCCACGCGCGGATTCGTCCGAGCCGGATTCATCACGTCATGCCGCCGCTGCCGCACATGGCGCCACGTTGGGGGGCTTTGTGAGGCCGGAGGGCAAAGCGGCGTCCAAACACAGGCCGACGCGTCCCAAGGCTTTCGGATGTTTGGGCAACATGCCCCGAACCCCTCGCTGTTTTGCCTAGCGGCCTTTCCGCATTCGGTTCGGCCCGTGAGGCAGGGCGTTCAGGGGGCTGCGGGCGCTTTGCGCTTGGTGCGCAGGCGGTGGTCTCGGCAACTTCCTGGTGGCATAAGGCACATGCGGCCAGTCAATTGGGCGGTCCGACGAACGGGTCCCACTTCAGGTCGGGGGGCCAAGGGAAGCGCTTGAGGTCCGACTCCGCGCGCTCCCGGCTGATCAGCCCCTGTCGGTAGTGCTGCGATATCCGTGCGGGGACCGCCAGCGTCCGGGTCAGCTCCGACACGGCTGGCAGTGGGTGGCTGGGGTCGTCGGCCCATTGGTTCAAGTAGGCATGCGCACCAAATGCCGCGCCGTCGAACACGTTCCAGAACAGTCGGGCCATTTGGTAAATGGTGACCCTCGTTCCGCACATTAGGGTCGGGGCGAAGACGTGGTCCGCCCGCATGCCGCAGAAGGCCCAGTCTAGGGCGAACCATTCCTTTTGCGTGAACTCGCCCGTGTCGAGAATGCGGCGGAAGTCGGCCACAGTGATACGCAGGTCGTGCGCCAGTCCCGCGCAGTGCTTGTGCAGGAACCAGTCCGGTCCGCCGTTGGCGAGGTAGTCGGGCAAATCGGCATCCGCAAACCGTTTCAGCTCCGCTCGGTCGAAGTCGGCAAGGGGCCTCAGTGGGCGCATCATCAACGGGTGGTCGTGGCTCTCGACGCCGTCAGGCAGTATGTCGTCGGGGGGATACATCCAGGCGCCCTGATCATTCGATGGGGCAGCGCTCATGGCGAGGCTCCACGCGACGGCAAGTGCCGCGGGATGCGCTTTGCCACAGGAATCAGGGAGATATCCCGCGCCTCAAGAGCTTCGGCGATGCGCTCGCCCAAGCCCACCATCTCGACGCGGTAGGCGCCTTGGATTATGGGGCGCCCGCTCGCCCCCGTTGTCGGGTCGCGCGGCCCTTCACGCAGGTTCTGGGCGACCTGCCGCAGCATCTGCTCCGGTTTGCCCTTGAGCACCTCGTTGATGACGCAGGGATCCACCGCCATGCAGACGGCGATGTCGTACAGGTCACGCTGCGGCGTGCGCAGGCCGGGGCTGCCCACGGGCGCGCGCACGCGGCCCATGCGACCGAACAGCTTGCCTTGCATGATGTGTCGAATGGGCGAGGCAACGATGGGCGTGCCCTCGATACGCCGGACGGAGCCGTCTTCCGCAGGATCCCGCCTTGCCGAAATGCTGGTGCATAGGCTCCACGACGCGGAGTCCCCAATCTGTTCGCCAAACAGTTGAAGGCTGGTTCCGATTCGCAGCGTGGCTGGATCTGGGAGGCTCGATGGCGATGTCAGCGCTTGGTCAAGCAGCGCTCCCGCCATTTTGCTGAAGATGTCGGGATCGCTCCGTTGCGCCTGCATCCAAGAGGCCAAAGGCATGGACAGGTCGATGTCCGTCGACAGCCTGTGTTGCCAAAGCGCAGCAAGGACGGAGCCTCCGCCCATTCGAAGCGCGCCTTCCGGGAACAGCGGCGAAAGCGCCCTGTCGAGCTTGCGGAACGTCTCGCGCAGGGATTCGTGAAGTTGTATGTCGGGCTCGGACATGGGGGATTCGCTGCAAGCGCCGCCTCCCTCCGATGATATCACCGCACCGAAAGGGACTGAGCCGCTCACTTGCAGGTTGCCTGCCGGCGCGCATGATGTCCGCATGCGGAGGCCAAATCCGGGGCGGCTTCAAGACCGCAGTGAACCGGGCACCCCGAGCCGCGCTTGATTCTGGCACAGGGCTGCCCCTTCCGCCCGTCGCCCAGGCACTGCGCTCCCAAACGATGGGCCGGATGCGCCAGCAAGGCCGGATGCCCATCCGCGACGCTCACGGCCTGGCAGGCGCCCCCTGACGGCGCACAAGGCCGTGGCCATCTTTTTCTCTTGCTGTTCGCCCTCCACGTGATCGGTGAACGGCTAGAGGACGCCCGCACCGCAGAGCCCGGGAGGACGCGGCGGCCACGGGGCGCATGCGGGAGGCTGGCCAGGTCCACGGGCCGCACAGCCCGGCAGCCGGCGCGCCCGCAATGCTCCGGCGCGGTTGCGGCGGCACGGATTTGACAGGGGGCGCGCCGCCCGCGCATGATGGAAGCGTTCCCGCGAAGCGGGATGACCCGACTATCGTACGCAGTACGGCGGTCGAGACCTTACGTTCCCCGCCTTGCGGGGATGCCCGGGCGGGCCAGAGGCCAGGTGGCCCAGCCCGCCTCATCCTCCATGGAGGACGAGACGCGTGCGATGCCCTGAGCCGCAACCCAGCCACGGAGGCGCCAAGCGATGAGCGACCAAGGGCGGCCCACGCGCAAGCATCCCATGGCGGCCGCGGAGCAGGCCATTCCCGTCCGCATAGGCCCCACCAGCGTGCGCCATTACATCTCCGGGCACCAGGCGCTCAACCTGATCGACCCGGACTGCCCGTCAAGCGGCGACTCGCAAAGCGACGGAGCATGGTTCGTCCCACACCAGGGGCGCACGCGCGACGGCATGGACGCGTTGATCGCCAACAGGACGCAGGACGGCTACCTGTTCCGAACGCCGCACGAGCTTCTGGGCTGGGACCGGCTGTTCGACGCCAGGCCGTCCCTGCGCTTCATCGGGCACCCCGAGGGCGAGGCCGACGTGCCCGTTTGGGCGGCGCACCACGACCGGGCCATCATCGACGGCGGATGGTCGTGGCTCACCGAACAGCCCTCGGGCTTCCCGGGATCCTACGACGGGCCATCGGTGGCCGAGTGGCTCTGGACCGACGTGCAGTTCGGGCACGTCCACCGGCTGGCCCGCAAGCTGGAGACGTCCCTTGACGGCGAGGCGAGACGCCTGTGGCGGCGCTGGATGCGAGACCTGACGCCGGACGCCGAGTGGGAGCGGGGCACGCACATGCGTCGTGGAATTTCGGCTTGACCGACCGCACGCCACCGCCGAAGGTTGAACTCTCGCCCCGCGAGCGCATGCAGCATGACGTGCTGGTCCATGTCGCCCGGGGGCTGTCCCTCGGCCCGCCGCGGCGTGAAAGGTGGTTTGCCATCAAGGGCGGCATGGCATTGGCGGCCGCCTACGGGCTGACCCGCCCATCCGACGACCTTGACATCGACGTAGCCCAAAAGATCGATGCGGTGGCAAGGATCGGACGCACGCTGGAGCATCGCAAGGACCTGCAAGTCGAGCGGCTTGACGTCAAGCAGCGCGGGCGCGGCTACGTCCGCCTTTGGTTCCGCCACGTCGATTACCCCGAGCCGTTCCGAACGAAGGTCGACGTCAACGTCCGCGACGGTCTCCTCAAGCCCGCCCTCGACAGGGACCGAATCGTCACGGTGGACGGGCTCGCCGTCTATGACATGCCCACTCTCGCCAACCTCAAGCTCAACCCGCTGGTGGGCGAGGACTGCCGCGTCAAGGCCGGGGATCTCTACGACGCCGCCTGGCTGACGGCCGCCCACCCCGACGCGATCACGTTGGAGAACAAGCTCCGCCTGCACGAATGGACCGGAGCCTTCCATGGAAGTGTGGAGGAGGAGTGGCGCCAAGCCTTCGCCCAGGACAAAAACCTCGGTTCGTCGAGGTGCAGCTGCGACGACGTGGTGCTGGCGCTCATGGCCAACCTGGAGGCGGACGCTGAGCTGCAAAGCCACCTAAGGTCGCAGCAGCCAGCGCCGGCGCCCGGATCGGCAATGCGCCCCTGACCGCCCGCCGCCCCCCCGCGTCGCGCAACCCCCCGACATGCCCTTGCGGGCGGTCGGTTCCAACCAAGGCAAGGGGACGGATACACAGCCCCGGCATGCCGAGGGGAGCTTAGCCCATGCCGCCCGTCCCGGACGCCCGCCGGACGCAGGCCCCGACGGCCCAAGCAGTGGCCGGGGAGGGGAGGGCGGCCGGGCTTCCCACCGCCCCGCGGGACGCATTTGCTTTTTGGGCGGCCATGCGCCTACATTAGGCGTCGACATGGGCCACAGGCATCGCAGCAGCGCCATGCGGCGAATGGGCGGCGGCACGCCGCCCGACGCGCTGTCCAAGGCCAAGGCCCCCAGCCGACCCAGGCTGCATGCGCCCATGCCAACCCCACCCGCAAGCGGAGCGCCGCCGTGCCGTCCCTCCTAGGCATCGTGATCGCCATCGCACTGGTCGCGGCCCTTTCCGCCGCCGTGATCGACGCCGCCGTGGACCAGCGCGACGCCATCGAGGCCGAGTGGGCCACCGCCTACCTGAGGGACGCCGTGCTCGCCGCCGTCGCCGCCCACCCCACCGCCTGCCGCGGCGCCGACGAGTTCGGCGCCTACGACGCCGTGGACCCGTGGGACTGGGGCGACATCAGCGCCGCCGGACGCATCCTCCCCGGCAGCCGCCTCGAGGCCATCCTGGCCGGCGACGACGCGGCCGACCCCATGCTGCGCAGCGCCACCCTCCACGAGCAGAGCGGCTTGGTCACCGTCGAGCTGGTCGCCGACCAGCCCGAGGAGCGCGAGCTGCTGGCGCGCATGGCCGCCACCGGCGGCTGGGAGTTCGCCAAGCGCCTGACCGCCAACGGCCTGGAGATCACCTTCCCGGTCGCCCCCGTGGCCGACAGCCCGCACGCCGCCGAGGGCCTGTACGGCCACGGCGCCCGGCGGCTCGACGCCCCCTCGCACGTCATCGGCCCGCCGTGCTCCGCCCACCCGGAGGACGATGCGGTGAGCCGCGACTACCTGCTGCCCGAAGCCTCCGGCGGCGAGTGGAGCCACCCGTGGAAATGACCCCATCGGCGGCCGACGCCCGGCAGGCGGGATACACGCTGCTGGAGATGGCCGCCGTGCTCGGCATCGCCGCCGCGATGGCCCTCGCCGCCACGCCCGCCCTCGTGGACCGCGCCGCCCAGCAGCGCGTGGACCTCACCGTCGAGGGGCTGCGCACGCTGGTCAGCGCCGCCGTCAGCTACCGGACCGACGGCGGGCAGATCACCGAGCCGGACCACGGCCACTACGGGACCTGGCCGGAGCGCGCCGCCGACCTGCTCGGCGCCGACACCAGCACGCCGCCGGACGGCGTGCCCGACGAGGCCATCTACCTCGGCCACTTCCGCAACGACGGCGCCGCGCTCGCCACCCGCGACCTGCTCAACGCCATGGGCCTGCCCATCGAGTTCGGCTTCGCGGCCGGGGACGCGGACCGCGAGGGCGTGCTGCGCATCCAAACCTCGTTCCGCGCCCAGGAGCACGCGCGGATGGCCGCCACCCGGTTCGGCCCGACCGCCTGCGCCTCCGCCGACGCCGCCTGCGTCGCCGCCGGCTGCGCCGCGGACACGCCGGCCACCACGCCGCCCGCCTTCCACACCTGCGCGTTCGTGCCGCCCCCCGCCCACGAGTCCGTGCTCGACGCCTTCGCGCTGCTCGACGGCTCCCGCCCCTTCGTGCTCGACGCCGCCGCGCAGCTGCAGATACTCAACGGCGCGGACGTCAGCGTCGCCATCGACAGCGACGGCAACATCACCGCGGAAGGGCTGCTGACCGCCGATGAGGGCTTCGAGGTGACCGGCGACCTGGAGATCACCGACGGCAACCTCGACATCGACGGCCGCGTGGCGGCGGACATCGTGGTCGCCCGGGAGATCGACACCGCCGAGCTGCAGTACCTGACCGCCACCAGCTGCCCGACGGGATCCACCATCACGATCCCGGCCAAGACCATCACCTGCCCATGAGGCGCCAGGCGGGCTTCACCCTGCTGCACCTGGTGGTGGGCGTCGCCCTCCTCGCCTACTTCCTCAGCTTCAGCGTGCCCGTCGGCTTCGAGCGGGCCGGCCTGGAACGCAGCGTGGCGGGCACGCAGGCCGGCATCCACACCCTCTCCGCGGCCGCGCGCGCCCACTTCCTGACGCAGGCCCAGTGGCCCACCCTGGCCGAGGCGCGGGAGTCGGTCTCGACGCAGACCGGGGGTTTCCTCAGCGAGGCCCACCCCCTCGGCGGCGCCTACCAGCTGACGCCAAGGGCGACGGCCGGGGCCAACTGGCGGGCCGGCGGGCTGTCCATCGCCGCGTGCGGCATCACTCTGCAGCGCCACCGAACGGCGCTCGCCGTGCGCCTTGGCCACCGGGCGGCCATCGACGGCGACTGCGTGCGCCTGGAGATCGCCCCGTTCGGAGCCGAGCCGGCCCACCTGGCGAGCGCCGACGACGGGGGAGGGCGCCTGTTCGCCGACGTGGGCATCGACGGCGCGGCCGCGGCGCACGGGCCGGCGCCCTGGACGGGCGGCATGAGCATTGAGGCCAGCAACGTCCCAGGGGGCGCGGGCTCCTTCGTCGAGCGCTCCGCCCTGCGCGGGAACGGCGACCTCGAGTTCGCGGGCACGGTCTCCTCGGCCGGCGGGGCGTTCGGCACCGAGCGGCCCGCCTGGACGCCAACGCCGCCGCACGCCAAGCCGAACCCCTACCCGTCGGGCGCTGACGCGACCGTCGGCACGGTGGAGGGAGACCTGCGGCTGGTCACCGACGACCCGTTGAGCGGCCGCGTGCCGGGCGACCTCACGCGCGAGGTCGATTGGGAGGTCGATGCGATTTACGCCAAGAGCATCTGCGGAGGGGAGAGCTGCTGAAACGAGGCCGCCGAGGACGGCCAATCAATCCCATTGGGGAAGGACGAGAAACATGAGCGCAAAACGACAAATGGCACTGGGAACGGTCCTGCTGGTGGCCACGCTGGGATTCGCGCTGGCGGTGGCCCAGGAGAACGAGTGCCCGCCAGGGAGCCTGGGGGGCTTCATCGTCGCGCAGGAGGGTCCGGCGGGCTCCTCGCACTGCCTCACCGACCCGAAGATCATGCGCTTCGGCGCCGGCGGCGACCTGCACCTGCGCGCCACCGCCGACTACCCGATGCCGCCGTACCCCATCGGCACCGAGTTGGAGATAAAGGCGCTGCCGGCCTGGGGCGACGCCGGCCGGCCGCTGCTGTTCGGCGGCGAGAGCAGCGACGTGGAGAGCCCGCCCGCCAACCAGGGGCGGATCGACTGGCCGCCCCGGTGGGAGGAGGTGAAGCGCTGGGAGGCCCGCGGCCTCGTTTCGATCACGCCGGTCACCGCGGCCCCGAACGCGCCGCGCTCGCTCGGCCCCTGGGGGGCGTGCTCCGCCTCCTGCGGGGCGCAGGACAACTGCGGCGCGGCGCAGGGCCAGCAGACGCGGACCTGCACGCCGGGGACCGGCAGCCACGCCTCGGAGACCTGCGACGGGCAGGTGCTGTCGCGGGCGTGCAGCGTGAGCTGCCCCTGCACGTGCGACTGGCAGGTGGGGGCCTGGAACCCGAACCCGGCGACGCTCTGCCCGCAGTACTCCGCCACCCGCACGGTGCGCTCGAGCGCATCTGGCTGCACGCCGGCCGCGCCGAAGCCGGCCACCTCCACGCCCGGCACGAAGCAGAACTGCCCCACCCCGACCTGCCGCTGGCAGACGGGGTCGTGGAGCCCGAACCCCTCGACCCTGTGCCCGGAGGAGACCGCTACCCGCCCCGTGTGGGAGAGCCCGGCGGGCTGCTCCCCGGCGGGTCAGAAGCCGGCCACCTCCACGCCTGGCACCAGGACGGACTGCACATGCAGCTACGGGAGCTGGAGCCCTTCCGCGAGCACGCGCTGCGCGGGCACAACGTTCACGCAGACGCGCTCCGCGTCCCCCGCCAGCTGCACGAAGACCAGCCGGGAGGCCACCGGCACGAATCCCGGTCAGAAGGGCACGTGGTCGAACTGGTCGTGCGGCAACTGGTCGAGCTGCGGGAACAACGGAAAGAGGACGCGCACCTGCCACGGAACCTGCAGCGGCGCCACCTGCGGGGCGGGCTGCGACGGCTCCCCGACCAAGACCGAGCAGGAGACGTGCACCTGCTACATCAGTGCATGGACGCCGGCGAGGAGCACCGTCTGCGTCGGCACGCAGATGATCCAGACGCGGACGATCACGCCCTCCTACTGCCTCGGAACGACGCTCAGGACGGTCGGCGGAACCAAGCCCAAAACGAACGGAGTCTTTGGCCCGTGGGGAGAATGGGGCCCCTGGTCGGACTGCGAGAATGGCCAGAAGTCGCGAAGCCGCAGCCGGATCTGCACGCCAGGGGATTGCGGGGGCAGCTGCGTCGGCCACCCCAGCCAGACCCAAACCGCCGACTGCGGCGGTCCCGAACCTCCGCCCTGCACCTACGCGTGGTCCCCGGAAACGAACACCGTCTGCGATGGCCAGCACTTCACGCAGTACGGAACGCGGACGAACGCCCCCTGCGATGGCTCGCCAAACCCAACCCGGCCAGCGAACGGGAGCAAGAGCTGTCCCGTTGCGAAAGTTTGGCGCTTCTGCGGCAGCGTCTTCGGCAACTACTGCGCCCTATTCGACGCAGACGCACAGAGTTTTTGCTTGGGATCGTGGTCAACACAAGATTCTTGCCTGCAAGCAAATTGCACACCTACAGGATCGCCTCCACCTTGGCCCCAATGGTCTTGCTGAGAGCATGGCGAGAACTTCCCAGCGCCGTGCCCTACATCTGCATTGCCCTTGAGATGAGCGTCAAGGCCCTTTTCCCCCCTTGGTCGCTGACGGCGGGCGGGGGGGGGCCGAAGATGTTGGCCAATGGCGTGACGGGGCTCCCAAAGTGCGACTTTGGCACAGCTTCCGCCTATGGGACAAACGGAGCGAGATGACTCGACAGGAGCCCACACCCTAGGGTGTCACTCCGCGAACAGCCATTCCTGCCACACGGCCCGGCCCTCCGGGTCCACGATGGTCACCGAGGTAGGCGCCCGGCCGGCCGGGGCAGGCACCCGGTCGATCCAGAAGCCGTCGTTTTCCCCGTCCAAGTCGTGCGCTGGATAGGCGGGGGCCAGTGGGCGCTCGAAGCGAATCCCGTCGCCAGGCACCTCGACGATGAGCCGGTGTCGTCCCTCGCCGTCCCGGACCGCGCGCTTCGGCGCCTTGTCAAGCAGACGGTGGCGGGTAAGGCTGTAGCGGCCGTGCCCGTCCACGCGGCCCGCGAGCAGCAGGGACTTGGCGACTGGGGGGGGCGTTGCCGCGTCCTTTGACAGAGTGCTTTGATCCGCCGAGGTGTCCGGCAGCGGATCGTGGCGGATGCGCCAGCGCTGCACCTCCCGGTAGCTGTGGTCAGAGGCGAATCTCGGCCAGCAGTAGCTCATGATGTCTTTGGCTGCCTCTTCGCCGGTGCCGGGAACGCCGGGCACGAAGCCTCCAGCTCCGTCGTTGAGGCGCGCATCCCAGACGCGGTTGGGGCCGAGGCCCCCGTCCGTGTGCGGGAATGCCTCGTGCGGTGCCGACGATCCGCAGCCGGCGTCTACGTGGAAAACGCCCAAGTTGTGTCCGAGTTCGTGGGGCAAGGCGTTTGGGCAGTCTCCCCTAACAAGCACTGAGCGGTTCTGGGCAATTATGTCGTCGGGAGTTCTCCGTTTGATGAGGTAAGCGAGGCCGCAGGCGGCCTGTGCAGCACCGGACTCATCCGGCCAGTCCACATAACCAACCCAGACCTCGTTTGGGCTTTCCGTAGCTTGCGAGGTCCGGTAGACCGTCAGTTCATGCAGTGCATCCTCCCAAGCGCTAAGTCCTGCCTCGACGTCGATGCCGCGAAGTGCGAACACGTCGGGCTCGCCGGTGGAGCTCTCGTGATTGCGCACGGCCACCGTCGGCGCCGGCCAGAAAGCATCCGCCACAGCCGTGATCTCCGCTTCGGAGGGCACGTCCTCCGGGGGGATGAGGCCGCTGGGCGGCGGGGTCTCGCCAGCTGAGGGCTCCCTGTGGACGGGAACCACCACGAGCTCCAAGGGGCGCGTTCGGTGCATCCCCGCGTCTGGAAGAGGAACCGTGACGATGTTGTCATCCTCGTCCGACTCCTTTAGCCGATTGTCGGGGTCGACCTCAAGGCGCACGTCGAGGCCCGCCTGGTAGTGCTCCGGGGGCACGCGGTAGAGCAGCTCGGAGACGAACGGGGACTCGCCGTAGACCTCCGGGGTCTCCAGCCGATTGGGACCATCGCCGGCCTGCTCCAGGCCCGCCCCGTCGCCGGTGCCGTCGCGGGCGACAAGGCGCGCGGCGACCTCCGGAACGGTTTCGTAGCCGTGCTCCACGTGCACCGAGACGATGGCGAAGCGGCCGGCCTGCGGATGCACGTCCACGCCGCCGCGGTTGTCCGTCTCGCCGGTCTCGACGACGTGGCGCGACACCAGCGGCCCTTGGTAGGTTTCAACCAGCGTGATCGTGGGATTGCCCGCATCGCACTCCCACACCCATTCGGCCTCGATGTCGTCGGCGTGCTGGACCTCGATGGCGATGGCGGTCGTGATCGGCTCCCGGGTGCCGTGCAGGCAGTTCTCCACGCTCAATTGGACGGAAACCGCCTCGCCGACCGTCAGCTCCCCGGATTCCGGTGAGGCCAGCACGGTGCCGGCAGTAACGCCGTCGTTATCGGGCGTGAGTTTGTAGTCGAGCTTGGGCGGGTCTGCCCAGTCGGAGGCGGCGGTGAACTTCAAGGTGGCCGTGGGCGGGTCGAGGGCTCCGCCGGAGGCTTGGTCGGGCGTGGTGTCGACGGTGACCTCCACGTCGGGGTAGACGCACTCAATGCTGACGGCGACGGTCTCGGTGTGCCCGCCGCCGGTGGCGGTGACGTCGGCGCTGGCCTCGCCGGCCTCGCCGCAGCTGGCGTCCACGGCGAAGGCCGCGCTGCCGTTGGCGGGCACGTCAAGGCTATTGGGCTCGACGGTCGCCCAGTCGGCCCCGCTGTTCAGGGAGACGGTGAGCTGGGAGTCCCTGCGGTTGGTGACGCGGACTTCGGTGCCGTCGACGGCGAGCCCGCCCAGCTGGCCGGACCCCTCGATGGCGTTGGTGGAAACGCTGAACGCGGGGCCGGATGGCTGCGTGGTGCCGGTGCCGCCCCCGCCGCTGCCGCTTCCGCCACCACCGCCGCAGCCGGCGGCGAGCAGCGCCAGCGCGAGCAGGGCAGGCATTGTGAGAGCTTGGTGGTTGGCCATCGTGGTCTCCTTTCGTGGCGTTTCCTTGGGGACGTTCATGGGGATGGGGGCATTGCGGCCGCGAGCCAATGATCCCTATTCCCTTGGCAGTGGATGGTGAGGATTTACGGCGTGAACCGCTTGCCAATCCCCCCGACCCGCAGCCCTAGTCATTGGTCCCTCGCTGAGGGCCTAGTTCAGCGAGGCCTCAAATCTATTCATATTATACCATAGCGGCTCAAGCCATGCGAAGAACTAGGGATTCGGCAGAGCGGGGCAAGCTGAACTCGTCATCCTTCCCCGAAAGTAATGCCAAGGCTGGGCGGGAGAGGCAATGGGGAGAGCCATCCTGTTTTGTCGTTGTGGACACACCATAGCTTCGAAGCTGGTTGGAAACGCACTCCGGCGTTAACCTTTCCTTCGCTTGACCCTTTGGCTTACCAGTTTCGCCAGCCCGGCTCATATCACGTAACCGCTCGCACTGCGATGCGTGTTGAAGTGCGCACTGCGATGCAACTTATGGGAAGTTCACCCCGCCCTCGATGAGGGTCTTCTACGTGTTTTGCTTGGAGCATGAAACGTTCTTCGCCCAGACTTGGCACGGACAGCACGGTTGGCGAGTGAGCCTTCGCTGCTCTTGCTAGGCCGGGCGAGTCTTCTCTTGGAGCGGGGGGTAGCGGTTGCTATGCTGGCCGCTGGAGCCTGAGGGCAGAAAGCAAACAAGTTGGCAGAGTTCGGGAGGAATTCACCTCCGCAATCAGCCAGAGTGAGGGACTAAGGGGGGGTCATGGGCAACAAGGCCATTCTTACGTGGAGTCTGCCCGCCCTCCTAGTGTGTTTGTTGGCCCCTTCCCCTGCCTATGCCCAGGAGAACGAGTGCCCGCCGGGCAGCTTGGGCGGCTTCATCGTCGCGCAGGAGGGTCCGGCGGGCTCCTCGCACTGCCTCACCGACCCGAAGATCATGCGCTTCGGCGCGGGCGGCGACCTGCACCTGCGCGCCACCGCCGACTACCCGATGCCGCCGTACCCGATCGGCACCGAGCTGGAGATAAAGGCGCTGCCGGCCTGGGGCGACGCCGGCCGGCCGCTGCTGTTCGGCGGCGAGAGCAGCGACGTGGAGAGCCCGCCCGCCAATCAGGGCCGCATCGACTGGCCGCCCCGGTGGGAGGAGGTGAAGCGCTGGGAGGCCCGCGGCCTGGTCTCGATCACGCCGGTCACCGCGGCCCCCAACGCGCCGCGCTCGCTCGGCCCCTGGGGGGCGTGCTCCGCCTCCTGCGGGGCGCAGGACAACTGCGGCACGGCGCAGGGCCAGCAGACGCGGACCTGCACGGCGGGGACCGGCAGCCACGCCTCGGAGACCTGCGACGGGCAGGTGCTGTCGCGGGCGTGCAGCGTGAGCTGCCCCTGCACGTGCACCTGGCAGGTTGGGGCTTGGAATCCTGACCCGGCGACGCTCTGCCCGCAGTACTCGGCGACCCGCACGGTGCGCTCGAGCGCCGCCGGCTGCACGCCGGCCGCGTCGCAGCCGGCGACTTCCACGCCCGGCACGAAGCAGAACTGCCCCACCCAGACCTGCCGCTGGCAGACCTCGGCGTGGAGCCCCGACCCGTCGACCATCTGCCCGCACGAATCGGCGAGCCGCTCCGTGTGGGAGAGCCCGTCGGGTTGCTCGCCGGCCGGTGAGAAGCCGGCCACCTCCACGGCGGGCACCAGGACGGACTGCACGTGCAGCTACGGGAGCTGGAGACCTTCCGCGAGCACGCGCTGCATAGGCACAGCGTTCACGCAGACGCGCTCCGCGTCCCCCGCCGGCTGCACGGAGACCAGCCGGCAGGCCACCGGGACGAAGCCTCAAGGCCGAGGAACGCTCGGGCCGTGGGGAGATTGGGGCTCCTGGTCGGCCTGCGAGAATGGCCAGAAATCGCGAAGCCGCAGCCGGAGCTGCACGCCAGGGGATTGCGGGGGCAGCTGCGTTGGCCCCACCAGCCAAACCCAAACCGCGGACTGCGGCGGTCCCGAACCCCCGCCCTGCACCTACGCGTGGTCCCCGGCAACGAACACCGTGTGCGCCGGCGTGCCCTTCAAGCAGCACGGGACGAGGACGAACTCTCCCTGCGATGGATCACCAAACCCGGAGCGGGACGCCACCGGGACCAAGCCCCAAACGCCGGGGTCTTGGTCAGCATGGTCCTGTGGGCCATGGTCACCTTGGTCAGCGTGTTCGAACGGGCAGAAGACCAGGACCGCAAGCTGCACAAGAAGCTGTCAAGAAGGCACGTGTGGAGGCAGCTGCTCAGGGGCCTCATCAAAAACAAACACCGAAAGCGAGGCCTGTGCCACGCTCGCTTTGTACGATTGCTGGTACATGAACCCCTTCGATACACGCGAAAAGTCGCAACGGGCGTATGACTGCTGCTCGGAGCCTTCTCAGCCGACGATTCAGGATTGCGGGCTCCCGACGTACATGCGCTGCTTCCGCGTGCCGGGCCACCAATGCTGGCAACGAGGCATACAGTGATCGGCAGCCCGATTGGCTGCGGACAATCCGGATGCGTGACGTGCTCTCCCTATGGCGCCATTGGGTTGTTGATAGCTTCTGCACGCAGAACGTTGAGTTGCCGTTTCGCAGGCTTAGGCTAGGGGCTTCAGAGGAGCTGGCCCATTCGCCGGACTTGCTCACCAAGGCCTTTGCGAGCGGCGCCGCCCGGCTCCTCTCCGGCGGACGCTGCTGTCAAGGGGCCACGTTATAATTCGGGCGCACTGAACAGCCATCCCGTGAGCCGACCGACCCAATGCAACGTCTCCTGCCCGCCCTCTGCCTCGCCTTCGCCTTGGCCGCCGCCCCCGACGCGTATGGACAGGGCTGCCCGCCCCCCGATTGCCGGTGGGCCGAGGTCATCCGCGTGGTGGACGGCGACACCGTCACGGCCTCCGTCGCGTCGCCGGAAGGGAAGGGGCTTGAGCGCCTTCGCGTGCGCCTCGCCGGCATCGACGCCCCGGAGTCCGACCAGCCCTGGGGCGGCAGGGCCGGCGCGGCCCTCAGGTCGCTCGCCTTGGGCAGGACCGTCGCCCTTCACGTTGACGGCACGGACCGCTACGGCCGGACCATCGCCGTTCTGGTGATCGGCGGCGTGGACCTCAACCAGGAAATGGTCAGGACCGGCAACGCCTGGGTGTACCGGCGCTACGCGCCGGCCGGCTGGCTGCCGATCGAGACGGAGGCGCGCGCGGCGCGGCGCGGGCTCTGGGCGCAGGACGCCCCCGTGCCGCCCTGGCAGTGGCGCCGCGGTGAGCGGCCCTAGGAGGCCGCAGGAGGGCCGCAGCGGCCCGCCCGCTCCCTTTGGGCGGGCCAGACGGGAAAAGGCCGTGAGCGGCCCCACGTTGCGCCACAGGGCCTGATCGGCGCACGCCGGCCTTCCGATGCCCGCCCTGCCGACGCCCCGGACCCCCGATGACTGGTCGCCCGATGGCAACCCGACCGTGCGCACCCTGCTCGCGGTCGGCGCGAACCGGGCCGTCGGGGCCCGCTACCGCCGCCGCCTGGAGCGGGCCTTCGGCGCCCTGCACCTCGAGCGGGAGTTCTGCGAGGCGACGGCGATGCGCATCGCCCAGGGCATCTGGCTCGACGAGTGGCGGGCGCAGCGGCCCGGGCGGGCCGGCCCTCCGGAGGTCGAGTGGATCCCGAACGCCACCCACCTGGTCGGCTGCCTGACGCTCCCCCACGGCGGGGAGGACGGGGATGAGGCCGCGCCGGAGGCCGCCAGGGGCTTCACGCTGGTGCCGGAGGCCGGGGTCTGGATACGCCCGATCATGGCCGTGCCGCACCGCATGGCCCGCCTGACCCCGGCGTTGACCGTGGCCCTGCGCCTTGCGCGCCGGCTCGGCGGCTTTGGTTAGGGGCGGGGGAGGGGCCGGCGCCGGCCCTGGAGGGAGGCCCCGCCCGTGGCGGATGGGGACATCACTGCCTCGGGGGCTTGCCGTATCGCCACTCCCACTCGACCCCGCGCATGGCCTCCAGCTTGGCGCCGTAGGCGGACCAGTCAATGGGCACGTCGTACTCCCACCATTCCGTGCCGTAGGGCCTGGCGAGCAGCAGCGCGAAGAGCCACCAGAATACGAAGATCGAGTGCAGGCGGATGTCCGGCGGGGTGGCGATCGCGACCGCCACGGTCAGCGCCAGGAGGATGAACGTCCACATCCCGATGCGGTACCACTGCAGGCTGCGGCAGCGCCGCACGAGGCAGGCGAACAGCGGGAGGGCCGGAACCCAGTCGATGAGCGCCTGCACGGGGCCGACCCACGCTTCCGGGACCTCCATGCCGTGCTGAGCGGCCGAGTGCCGGATGAAGACCATCACGCTCCACCACGCCCAAGCGAAGGCCACGACGCAGAGCAGCTCGCGAAGCCATCCCCGGACGGTGGGCGTTGGGGTGAAGTCCAGGCACCGGCGCCAGACGTCCATGCTGACCCGCGGGTTGTCGAAGAACAGCGGGAAGGGACGCCACGCCCGCGGCTCGGGAACCCGTTCTTCGTCCATGGGCGCTTTCCGTTATAACTTTATAAATTTATAAATATTATAGCATTATAAATATATACTGACCCCCGATTCGCGAACTTGGCCTTTCGGACGAGGGGCGAAGCCATGGAGGGGTGGAAACTGCCCCTCCCAGGGGCCTCCTGGAGCCCCCAATGGACAGTGGATTTGCACGAAACGCCACTAAGACGCCACTAAGACGCCACTAAGACGCCACTAAGACGCCACTAAGTGGCCACTGAGTGGCCACTCAGTGGCAAAGAGCCTTCCTCCTCCCCCCGCCAGCTTCCCATTTCGAGGAGAAAGGGGGCAGCCATCTCAACGGGAAGTTGCCGCGCGATTCCAGGGCCAAGTTCCCGTCCCTGAGCGGCCATGGCGGAAGACGGACTGAGTGAGCTGCCGCTTCAGCTCCCCAGAGGCGGGGGTCGGCGCGTGGCGGACGTGTGCGTTCATGACCCGGCGCAAGCGCACATGATGGCGTCAATAGCCCATGTCCAGCTGCTGGGCATCCGCGGCCAGTTCGTCGAGCGCCCGGCGTCGGGCCGCGTCCGTCGCGTTCCTGTGGCGGAGGACGGCGTCGGAGCGCACGCGCCGGTGCGTTCCGACCTTGCGATGGGGAATGGCGCCCGTTTCGAGAAGCCCGACGAGGAAGGGGTGCGAGACGTTGAGCAAATCGGCCGCCTGCTGGGTGGTCAGCTCCGCGTCCTTGCGGATCACCGCAACCGAACTGCCCGAAGCCATCCCCTCAAGGGCGTCCAGCAGGACGACGCCGAGCGATGCGGGCAGCTCAATTGCGTACCGCCCGCCAGCGTCGCTGACCTGGAGCGACGGTGCGGGCTTTGCGTCGAGCAAGGCACGCAGGCGCTCGCTGGAGGCCCGGGCGAGGTCGACGTCCGCTTTCGAAGGCAGGGGCGGGCGTGTCTGCGCATCCATCCTCATGACGCCTCGACTTGCTTTGCGGGCAACCCTAGCGGCCCATTCCACCCAACGCAACATCCGAAACGGCGGGCGGGAGGGCAACGGGCAGAGGGGCATTGGGGATCGTCACGTGCCCCTCGGCTTTGAGCGCCGGCAAGCGCGACGGCGCCCCGTCGCGAGCTCCATCCGGCCAGCGGTCGAGCCGGGGCTTCCTCTTGCCCTCAACCCCCCTCCCCAAACACGTGGTTCGGCACGAACTCGCAGGGGGCTGGAGTGCCTGCCCGGCCGCAAGGTGCGGCAAGGCGCGGTCCATCGACACGCCCTTCGCGAAGGCGGGCCATCCGCGCGCCTCGCCCGTCGGGATCGCGGAAGCGGCCACGGCGCTTCGACATGCCCTCGTTCAATTCGATCAAGGGCGCGTTTCGAACGCCGCGGTGGGCCTTGCCCGCAGGCCCGGGTTCGGCCCGCCATTCCCGGGCATCCGAAAAAGGCAATGCAAGGAGGGCCTTCGCCGGGCGGCGGGCAAGCGCGTCAGCGTAACCGGGCGCGGTTCGGAAGCTCGCGCTGCGCAACGCTCTGGAGCGGCTTAGCAGGGTGCCGAACGCCCCCCCCCGACCGTCGATTGGGCACGGCTCAGCCGGGCGCCGCCGGCCCAGGCGCGGGCGTGCGACAGGCCGCCCCGGTCGGCAGCGCCACGCCCTGCCTTGGCGTCATTCTCCGGACCGCGGGCGGCGCGCCCTCGATTGCGCATCAAGCGGCGGACGGCCGGGGCAGGGTGCAGGACTTCAACTCGCCGACGTAGTCCCGCAGCGCTTGGATGCCGGTGGCCTCGGCGTCCCGGCACCAGTCGCGCAGGGCCGCCAGCAGGTCGTCGGCGTTGCCGCCGCGCTTGGCCCAGATGCCATGCAGGCGCAGGCGCAGGCTGTGGGCAGCGGCGAGGGCTTGGCTGGCGTCCACGGCCGCCTCAATGCGCCGCATGCCGCTGGCGCTCACTCGGGCCTGCTCCCGGCACAGCGCCGCCCGCGCCCGCCGGAACAGCTTGACGGTGGCCTGGTCGGCATTGGCGCACTCAAGCTTGATGAGCGGCTTGACCACTTGGCTCCTGTACTTGGCCATCAGCCGGAAGCGGTCGTTGAGCACCGCCCAAGCGGTGTCAATGTCCAGCGTGGTCTTGCCGGGCACCTGCTTGACGATGGGGCCGGTGCTCTTCGGTTTCGCGAGCCCGAACGCCTGGAAAAGACGGATCCACATCCATCCGATGTCGAACTCCCACCACTTTTGCGAGAGCTTCGCGGAATTGGGGTAGGCGTGATGGTTGTTGTGCAGCTCCTCGCCGCCAATGACGATGCCCCAAGGCAGCATGTTGGCGCTGGCGTCAGGGGACTCATAGTTGCGGTAGCCCCAAAAGTGGCCGATGCCATTGACCACGCCGGCCCCCAGCACCGGGATCCAGAGCATCTGCACGGCCCAGACCGTCAGGCCAATGAAGCCGAACAGAAGGATGTTGATGGCGGCGAGAATGGTCACGCCCGCCGTGGGGTGGCGGGAGTAAAGGTTGCGCTCCACCCAGTCGTCCGGGCAGCCGGCGCCGTAGCGCTCAACGGAGGCGCGGTCCGCGGCGGCCTCCCGGTAGGCTTCCGTGCCTTTCCAGAAGATCGCCCCCAATCCCCGCCTCTGCGGGCTGTGCGGGTCGTCGTCGGTCTCGGTGGCGGCGTGGTGCTTGCGGTGCACGGCCACCCATTCCCGGGTGATCATGCCCGTGGTGAGCCACGACCAGAAGCGGAGGAAGTGCTGCAGCGCCGGATGCAGGTCCAGCGCCCGATGCGCGGCGTGCCGGTGCAGGTAGACCGTCACGGTGACGATGGTGACGTGCGTGGTTGCCAGGACGTAGGCAACGACGCCCCAAGTTGAGGGGTTCGCAAGTCCATGGCCAAGCCAATGCAATGTGTCCAACGGCGTTCGCTCCCTTACCTTGTTGTTGTGTGTCGCCTTCCCTTGGGCCCGGTTGCCGGGCCGCCCTCCCGATCCCGGGGGCGGCCTCCTTGCTGGCGCCATTGCGCGCATCGATCGCGGGCGCAGGGGAACTCTGGCGACAACGACCGCCCATTGCAAGCCCGCGCGACGGCTCAGGGCCTTGCGGGGTTCGGGCCTGCCGGATCAGGTGGCGTCCCCGATTCCGACAGGATCCTGAGCCGCCGCAGCGGTTTGACTTTTCCGGGGCCGCTAGGTACGTTTTTTCGCATGGCGGCTCGACGCGACAAGGGGTTCAGGCCCGGCCCGGCGCCGGCCGACCCGGCCGCGCAGCGCGGCCAGCTGCTCCGGCTCCGAACGGCCGCCATCCGCGGCGGCAGCCGCCACGCGCTGGCCAGGCGCGTGCGCCGGACGCTGTGGCTGTTCATGGCGCTGAACCTGGCGACCTTCGCCGCGCTGCTGGCGACGACGCTGCTGCGGGCGGCCAACGCGCAGACCGAGTACCGGATCGAGCTCTCGGCCGGCGGCACCGCCCCGCTGCGCCCGCTGCCGGAGGCGGAGGCCCGCGCCCTGGCCGCGGCCCGCCAGGGCGCCGCGGACTGACCCGCATGGCCGCCGCCCGCGAGGGCGGGGAGCGCCGGCGGCGCCTGCCCCGGCTCTTCGCCCGCAAGCCCACCGAGACCTCCTCGGAGGCGCCGCCCTCGGAGCGGGTGGCGGCCACCGCCTCGGCGACGCTGGCCTCGCAGTCGCTGCTCACGGTCGGCTGCGTCCTGTCGGCGGTGGCGCTGTGCGTCTCGCTGGCGGCGCTCACCATGGAGCTCAACAGGCTGCCGGAGCGCGTGTACTTCTCCGGCGACAGCGAGGGCCGCCTGCTGCCCCTCGCCCCCTTGGGCCGGCCGCACTACAGCCGGGCGTTCGTCTCCGACTGGCTGGTCGGGAGCCTGACCGAGCTGTGGACCTTCCACCACGGCAACTGGCGCAGCCACCTGACCCGGAGCACCCAGGAGTCCTTCACCGACGGCGGGCGCCTGCTGTTCCTGGAGGCGCTCGCCAGCACGGTCGACCTCGGGGAGCTTGAGCGCAACCGCAACTGGGTCTCGATCGAGTGGTCGTCGAACCCCGTGCTGGTGGAGGAGGGGCTGCGGCGGCGCCCGGACGGCAGCTACTTCTCGGCCTGGGACTGGGTGTGGCGCATCGACGCCGTGCTGACGGTCGCCAACGACGACCTGGCCAGCCGGACGCCGATGGAGGTGACGGCGGTGGTCACCCGCACCGGGATGCGCTCCGGGGGGCTGGGCCTGGCGCTGCGCAGCCTGGTGATGGCGCCGGCCCGGGGGGACGGCCCCGAATGAGGGGGCGGGCGGCGCTGGTGCTCGCCACGCCGCTGGCCCTGCTGGCGGCCGCGGCGCTGCAGACCTGCGCCTCGACCCACCGCGCCGCCCCCGCCCACCTGTACATCGACCCCGCCGGCGCCCCCGTGCGGATGATCCCCTTCCGGCGACCCGCGCAGGCCAACCGCCAAGTCTCGGACTGGCTGCGGGTGGCCCTGGTGGAGCTGTGGTCGTACAGCTACCGCGACTACGACGAGCACCTGCTGCGGGTCGGCGGCGGCATCCTCTCGCCGGCGGCGCTGGTCTCCTTCGAGGCGGCCAACGGCGGCTTCGTCGAGGGGCTGAGGCGCGTGCGCGGCTGGACCTCGTTCGTCGCGCTCGGCGAGCCTTTGCTGCTTGACAGGAAAAGTCAAGTCAATCAAATTGAGGAATGGTTGTTCGAGGTGGTCGGCCAATGGCAGATTTCGCGCAGGGACGCCGCGCCCCAGGTCCACGACATGGTCCTGCACGTGCGCGTGGCGTCCGACCCGGCGGCGGGCCACGAGCTGCGCATCACCGCGATGGACCTGCGCTCCAATGACCGGCGCACCTGAGGCGCGGCGCGCGCCCCGGCGCGCCGCCGCGCTGCTTCTGGCCTGCCTGCCGCTGGCGGGCCCGGCCCTGGCGCAGCCGTCGTGGTCCGGGGAGCCCGCCGCGGGCCAGGGCCAGGCCGGCGAGGGGCCGCCGCCGCTGCCGGCCCGCGCCAGCGAGCCCTCCAGGGTGCTCTACACCGACGAGCAGCGCCAGGTGGTGGCGGACGTGTTCGGCGAGGAGGCCACCCTCAGCCTGACCCAGGACGAGGCCGCCCTGCTCGCCGCCCGCATCGCCGAGCTGGCCCGCCAGAGGAAGGAGATGGAGACCATGGCCCCGGAGCGGCGCCGGCTGATGGAGGCCATGATGAAGCAGATCGAGGAGGAGGCGCTGGTCCGCCAGCGGCCGCCGCCGCCGGAGCTGATCCGCGAGATGCGCCGCACGCAGCGCGACTCGGAAGCGGCCACCGAGCGGCCGCTGGCCCCGGTGCACCTGGCGATGCGCACCGTCCACCACGAGCTCGGCAGCGTCCACGCGGTCGACCTGCGCGTCTCCCCCTCCTACGTCTCGACCTTGATTTTCGTGGACGCCGCGGGCGCGCCCTGGCCGGTCGCCCACCGCGTGCTCGGCGACAGCTCGGCCGTCTCCTCGGAGGTCCTGGACGACGGCAACGGCAACGTGGTGGTGGTGCAGAACAGCCAGCAGGCGCGCTTCCGGGAGAGCAGCGCGATGTTCATGCTGCGCGGGGCGCAGGCGCCGATCACCGTGCGCATCCTCGGCGACGACCGGGTGGTCGACGCCCGGCTGACCGTGCAGGTGCCGTCCTTCGGCCCGCTGTCCGGCGGCCGGCGCGACGTGGGCGACGGCCTCACGCACCGCGACTCGCGGATCATGGACATGCTCGGCGACCCCAACCAGGACTACGTCACGGCGCGCTTCCGCCTCGTCGCCCACGAGGGGACGGCGGACGGGCTGGCCCGGGTCGAGGCGCTGCGCACGGACGACGGCCGGGTGTTCGTGCGCGGCCCGATGCGGCTGGTGTCGCCGTCCTGGACCCAGCAGGCGGTGTCGGAGACCGGCATGCGGATCTACGAGGTGCCGCCGGTCCACCAGTACATCTTCGCGGTGGAGGGCGAGCGCGCCGGCCACGGCTTCGTGCACGCCCGCCTGGAGGCGCAGCTGCCGGTCCAGGTGCGCCTCGAGCCGCCGCCCCCCGAGCTCGCCGGCGCGGGGGGCTGAGCGTGGCCGGCGTGGTCGAGGGCCTGTCGAACCTCCGCTCGCGGATGTCCGGGCGGACGGTGCTGATGATGGGCCTGACGTTCATCCTGGTGGTCGTCATGGGCGGCTACATGCTCCTCAACTACGGCGGCGACGGCGGGGCGGAGGCGCCGGCGGCGCTGCCCGACCTCGAGGACGACGGCAGCGCCCGGCTGCGCGGCCTGCCCGAGCTGGAGGTCCGGCCGCCCTCCCTGACCGAGGCCGTCGAGACGGGCGGCGCGGGGCTGGTCGAGCGGGAGGAGGCGGAGATCGCCCGGGAGGAGGTGGAGCGGATCGCCGAGCGGGCCGCCGAGTCGCCCGCCGACGAGGCCTTCGTGGCCCAGCTGGAACGCATGGTGCCGGTGGCCGGCCCGGCCGTGGAGGTGCGCGAGCCGGCCGCGCCGACCCCGCTCGACGGCGCCCTGCCGCCCCTCGGGGCCGACGGCGGGCCGGCGCTGCCCACGGTCCCGCCCGAGCCCGACGGCGAGGCCCCGGCGGGGCTGCCGCCCGGCGTGTCCGCGGAGCGCGAGCTGTTCGCGCGCGAGCCGAACCAGCACTTCGACCCCAGCCGCGTCAGGACGCCGAGCGCCAACGTGCAGGCGGAGTTCGACCGGCTGGCGGACTTCCGCGCGGCCTACCAGGCGAGGATCGCCGAGAGCCTGGCCAAGGGCGCCGACGGCGGCGCCTTCTCGATCGCCTCCTTCGACGGCGGCGAGGCGCCGCCGGCCGGGGGCGCGGACCCGCTGGCCGACCTGCCGCCGGCCGACGTGCTCTGGCGCGGCCTGCCCGGGGACATCCTCTACGGCTTCCTCGACGCCGACGTCAACTCCGACCACCTGCACCAGGTGGTCGCCACGGTCGGCGACGGCGGGCCGCTCGACGGCGCCGTGCTGGTCGGGCAGCCGGCCCTGCTCGGCGCCAAGCGCATCATCATCGAGTTCTCCTCCATGCACTTCGGCGGCCGCGAGCTGCCGATCGACGCGGTGGCGGTGAACCCGCGCACCCTGGAGGTGGCGATGGCCGACTCGGTCAACTCCCACGTGCTCGACCGCTACGGCTCCATCGTGCTGGCCTCGCTGATGCGCGGCTACGCGGAGTCGCTGCGCCAGGACGTGATCGTGCACACCCAGGCCGGGCCGGTCGTCTACAGCAGCGTCGGCCCGACGTCCACGGGCGACGGCGACGGCGGCGACGGGCAGCCGGTGACGCAGATCGTCACCCGGCCCGACCCGTCCACCGAGGACCGCCTGGTCACCGCCGCCGGGGAGGTGGCGGACGTGCTGATCCCGACGCTGCGGGACCGGCTGTCGCGGCCGCCGACGGTGAAGGTCTTCGCCCGGTCCGGCGTCGGCATCAAGCTGCTCTCCCCGCTCACCGTCCCGCGCCGCTGACGCGCCAGGCCCGTGACCGAGTACAGGGAGTTCCTCGAGGGGGTCTCGGCCACCCACGCGCTGAACCCGGAGGCGCGCCGCCACCTCGCCGACATCCTCGCCGAGGAGGCGGCCGGGCGGACGGCGTCCTTCGAGGCCGGCGCCTCCAGCGCCGACGCGGTGCACTCCGAGGCCGCCAAGCGCCTCCTGGCCCAGCCGGCGGCGTTCGCCGCCGAGGAGCCGGACGGCGGGGAGCCGGCGGCCCCGGAGCCTCCGGAGGCCCCGGGCGCCGCCGCCCTGGCCGCCGCTGCGACCCGGCTGTTCGCGATGGAGGACGCGGCGCGGGCTGACGGGGGCGACGCCGCGGCCGGTGGGGCGCCGGACCCGAACGGGGCGGACCCGGCCCACGAGGCCGCGGGGCTTGGGGCGGAGGCGGCGCGCGCCCCCGCCGCGGGCCGGGCCGGCGACGGCGACCAAGTCCTTGCCGGCATACGGTTCGAGCTGGCGGGGGAGGGGGAGGCCCTGCCCGGGGCCGCGGAAGGGGCGCCGGAGGGCGCGTCCGAGGAGCCCGGCCCCGACGGGGCGGCGGACCGGGGGCTGGACGCCTCCCGCCTCGACGCCCTGCTCGGCGGGCCCCGCCGGGCCGGCGCGCCGCAGCCGGCGCCCGCCCCGGACCCGGAGGCGACGGCCCTCCCGGATCCGGACCCGGACGCGGATCCGCGCGAGGCCCCGGACGCCGCGGCGGCGCCGGAGGGCGCGGAGACCGGCGCCGAGGCCGTGGGTTCCGGGCGGGAGGCGGCGGGTCCGCCCCCGGACCGGGCAGGCGGCCCGCCGGAGGCCGACGGCGGCGCGCCCCCAGGCCCGCCCCCGCCGTTGGCGCCCGACCCGCCCGCGGACGTGGGCGCGGACGCGGACGTTGAGGCGGGGCCGGCGCCTGGCGCCGGGGACGGCGCGGCGCTGCTCGAGTGGGAGGCGGACGCCGCGGACCTGGCCCCGCCCGCCGCGGCGGAGGCGCCCGCGCCGCCGGGGGCCGCCCCAGCGGCGGATCCCGGGGAGGCCGAGGCCTCCCCAGACGGCCCGGCCGGCCCGGAGGAGGCGGATGCCGAACCAAGGACAAGCGCAACGGAGGGACACCCCATGAAAACACTGCTCAAGTGGACGCTCGGCAGCGCCGTGCTGGCGGCCTGCGCCTACGGGGGGTACGTGCTGCTCGGCGGCTTCGCCGGCGGCGGCGCGCCCGCCGGCCCCGACCCGTTGGCGGCCGCCGCCGGGAGCGCGCTCGACCCCCTGGGCGACCCGGCGCCCCCCTCGGGGCCGCTGGCGCCGCCGGGCGTGGAGGACGGCGCCGCCGCCCCCGCGGACCCGCTGGCGGCGGGCGACGGGACGGGCCTGGCGGAGCTCCTGCCACCGTCCGCCGGCCCCGCGGAGGCCGTGCCGGCGCCGCCTCCAGGCGGCGGCCCCGAGGACGGCCTGGCCGGCCGCATGGAGGCGCTGGCCGAGCGGATGGACGGGCTGGACCGGGAGCTGGCGGAGCGCGCCGACGCCTTGGCGGGTGCCATCGACGGCCTGGTGGCGGACATGGCCGGCATCCGCGAGCGCCAGGGCCTGATCCTGCAGTCGATCGAGGGGGTGGTCGAGGCGGTCGACCTGGCGCGCGCCGAGCTCGACCCCGCCCGCGCGCCCCGGCCCGGCGCGCCGGCCCAAGCGGGGGGCGCCTCCCAGCCGGCCGCCCCGCGGGTCCCGTCCTTCGAGCCGTGGGCCGAGTACCAGCTGCTGGGGGCGGCCGGCCGCCCGGAGGACGGGCTGTTCTTCCTGCACGTCCCCTCGCAGCGGGCCTTCGTCCACCGGCCGGGCGACGCCCTGTTCGACGGCCGCCAGGACGTCGCCGTGGCGCTGGTCCATCCCGGCGGCATCGTCTTCGAGGGCGGGCGCTACATCGGGGCGGCGCCCGTCGCGGGGGCCGCCCCGTCCCCCGGGGCCCCGGCGGCGTCCGGCCGCCGCCTGCTGGCGGAGTGGCAGTACCTCGGCACGGCCGCCGGGGCGTCCGGGGGCGGCGTCCTGCACATCTTCCAGTCGCCGGCCTCCGAGGTGGTCATGCTCGGCGAGGGCGAGCAGCTGCGCGGCCACGGCGCGGTGATGGGCGTGGGCCCGGACGGGCGCATGCTGATCGGCGGCGAGCACTACCTGCCCGCGCCTGGGGGGCCGCGGTGAGGCCCGCGCCCCTACTCGAACCAGAGGACGATGCGCAGGAGCAGCGCGAGGAAGGCGCGCAGCGCCCACATGGAGTAGCCCGCGGCGTTGTGCGCGGCGGCGTCCGCCACCGGCAGCACCCAGTGGTACCAGAGCACGACCAGCAGCAGGCCGACGGGAATCTTGAACGCGAGCAGGGACGCCACCTGGGCCGTGGCGCGCAGCGCGGAGGCCACGCCGGGCCGGCCCGCGCTCCTGAGCCGGGCCAAGCCTGCCAACACATAACCGGAGAACCCAATCATGCCTTCACATTATAACCCGAAAGCCCCGTCCCGCGGCGGGGCGGCCGGCGGGCGCCGGCTCCTCCTCCTGGGCGCCCTCGCGGCGCTGTGCGCCGCGCCCGCCCCCGACGCCCAGGCGCGCCTGTACGTGCACGTCGAGCCCGGGCAGGAGGCGGCGGCGGAGCCGGGCGGCTGGCCGGGCGCGGCCGGCCTGCCGGACGGCGGCGCGGCGGCCGCCGAGCCGCGGCCGGTGGACCGCTCGCGGGTCCACGTGCTGCCCACCGACCGCTCCGTGGCGGAGAGCATCGAGGCGTGGGCGCTGGCCGAGGGCTGGCGCATCCGCTGGGAGGCGACGATGCCGCCGATCCGCCCGCGGCGCACGACGCGCTACTTCGGCTCGGTGGACCATCCCGACGGGGCGCTGGCCATGGTGCTCGACCGCATCTCGCCCATCGTCGACCTGTCCGCGGAGGTGCATCCGGAGGACCGCGTCATCGCGATACGGGAGTGGCGCGCGCCTAAGTGGGAGGGGCAGGAGTTCCGTCTGGTCGATCCGGAGACGGGGATGACGCTAGATTTCTGAAGTGGCGCGCGAGCACGGCGCTGTCGGTCGACAGCCGCCAGCCGCCAGCCGCCCGCCCCACCGAAGGCCGCAGCGCGCGCAGCTCGCGCAGCCGCTCCCGGTGGCCGGGCACCCGGTGCGGGGCGACGCCGGCCTGCCCGGCGAACAGCGCCATGCCCTCAAGCTCCTGCTCCAGCCGCGCCTCGCGGTCCACGTCGGCCAGCTTGCGCACCACCCCGACCACGCCGCCGCCGGGGGCCGGCCAGAGCGCGACCAGGGGACGGCCCGGCCGGTTGACCGGGCAGAAGGCGAGCCGGACGTCGTCCGCGCCCCCGAACGACAGCTCGCCGAGCAGGGTGCCGGTGACCGCCTCGCCGTCCTCCAGGCTGGTGGACTTCAGGAACGCCTGGGTGTCCGGGTACTGCGTCACCGTCAGGCGCGACTCCAGCCGGACCAGCGGCACCGCGCCGCCCTCGCCGACCAGCAGCCCGGGCTTGCGCAGCAGCAGGCGCCCCAGGGCGGGGTGCGGCTCCGCGGCTGACCACAGGCGGTCGGCGCCGTCCGGCGCCCGGACCAGGTGCGCGCCCTTGCGGTAGGCGGGGTAGGCCAGGAAGCCGGGGCGCAGGGCGGCGCCTTCGGCTGGGCCGTCAACGATCTGCACGGGGCCGTCGAGGCCGTCGGCGAGCAGGCGGCCGCGCTCGTGCAGGGGCGCCGGGTTGGACGCCGCCCAGCTCCGGCCGCCGGCGTGCACGCGCCACCCGCCGCCGGCCTCGCGGCAGGCGAAGGCGCCGGGCCGCGGGGCCGGCTCGTGGGCCTCGCGGATGGCGATGACCGTTGAGCCCTTCAGGTCCATGCGCCGCCCGCCCGCCTCAGGCGGCCGGCTCGAAGGCCTCGCGGAGCCGCCGCTCCGAGGCCTCGAGCCGTTCGCGCGCCTGGCGCACCTGGTCGACGGTGGCGGCGGCCGAGGCGGCCGCCGGGCCGCCCGCGGGCGGGCCGTCCGCGGGCTCCCCGTGGCTGAAGGCGACGCGCGCCTCGCCGCCGGCGGCCTCGGCGATGGCCTCGCAGAAGTCCTGGGTGGGCAGCACGTGCCAGGTCTCGCCGCCCATCGACAGCGGGGTCGGCCCGCGCTCGGCGCCCTCGAGGAACGCCCTTACCGCCGCCGCGCGCTCCGCCGGCGGGTCCACGCGAATGGCTGCGGTGCGCTCCAGCCGGAGCTGCGCCAGCCCCGCCAGGGCGGAGGCGCGCGCCACCGGCAGGCCGTCGTTGCGCGGGTCGGGCCTGACGGTGACCTCGGCGCGCACGCACTGGTCCACCGCCAGCGCCGCCTCGCAGCCCTCCGCGACGCTGTCCGGCACCTCCACCGAAATCGCCCCGGTGCCGTCGTCGAGGGTGATGCGGCAGGCCACCGGGCCGTTGCCGCGGCTCCGCTCCACGCTGGAGACGGCGCCGATGAAGGTCGCCTGGCGGCGGCCCTCCGGGCGCCCCACCGCGCCGATGGCGTCGGGGCGCAGGTGCTTCGCGAACGAGCGGTACAGGTCCATGGGGTGGTGGTCGAGGTAGACGCCGAGCGCGCCGAGCTGCGCGCGGCGCCGCTCCTTGGCCGTCCAGGGCCGGGCCTCGCCGTCGAAGAAGCCGCCGCCGCCCTCGATGGCCCGCGCCACGGCGCCCTGCTCGCCGAAGCCGCGCAGTGCCCCCGCCTCGTTGAGCGAGGCGGCCACCCGGCGGTTGATGCCGGTCCGGGCCATGAGGTCCTCCAGCGAGGCGTAGGGGCCGTTGGCGGCGCGCTCGTCGAGCAGCTTGCCCAGGGCCACCTTGCCGACGTTGCGCACCGCGCCGAGCCCGAACGCGATGCGCCCGTCGCGGGTCGGCTCGAAGCCGGCCTTCGAGGCGTTGACGTCGGGGGCGAGGATGGCCACCCCGCAGCGCCTGGCCTCGGCCAGCGCGGGCATCAGCCGGTCGTTGCGGCCCGCGGAGCAGCTCAGCACCGCGGCGAAGTGGATGTGCGGGTGGCGCGCCTTGAGGAAGGCGGTCTCGCAGCTCAGCTTGGCGTAGGCCACCGAGTGGCTCTTGTTGAACCCGTAGCCGGCGAAGTTGGCCATCAGGTCGAAGACCGCCGCCGCGTCGGCCTCGCCGAGGACGCCGGCCGCCCGCGCGCCGGCCATGAAGCGCTGGCGCTCCTCGGCCATGATCTCCGGGCGCTTCTTGCCCATCGCCTTGCGCAGCGAGTCCGCCTCGCCGGCGCTGTAGCCGGCCAGCAGGCGGGCGGCGTCCATGACCTGCTCCTGGTAGAGGAATATGCCCTGGGTGTCGCGCAGCACGCCCTCCAGCGCCGGGTGCGGGTAGGCGGTCGCCGCCTGGCCGCGCTTGCGCTTGATGGCGTCCTCCACCATGCCCGACTGCAGCGGCCCCGGCCGGTACATGGCCACCGCCGCGCACAGGTCGGCGAAGCGCTCCGGCCGGTACTGGCGCAGCAGGTTCTGCATGCCGGCCTCCTCGAGCTGGAACACCGTGCGGGTGGCGCCGCTGGCGAGCAGCTCGTAGATGGCCGGGTCCTCGAGGTCGAAGGCCTCGTCGAAGTCCACCCCCGCCACCTGGCCGAGCATGGCCTTCGCCACCTGCAGGATGCGCAGGGTGCGCAGCCCCAGGAAGTCGAACTTGACCAGCCCCGCCCGCTCCGCGTCGTCGCCGGTGATCTGCAGGGTCGGCAGCCCGCCGTCGGAGCGCACCGGCGCCACCTCGGAGACCGGGAAGGGGGCGATGACCACCCCCGCCGGGTGCGTGCCGGCCTGCCGGGCGGTGCCGGCGAGGGACGCGGCGCGCTCGATCAGCAGCCTGGCCTCGCGGTCGCGCTCCACCACCCGGGCGAGCGCCTCCTCGTCGTCGGAGGCCTGCGCCAGGCGGTGGGCGGTGGCGTGCGGCACGCCCAGCGCGCGCGCCACGTCCTTGATCGCCGTCTTGGTCCGCGCCGTGGCCACCGTGGCCAGGCTGGCCACCCGGTCCGCCCCGTAGCGCTCGCGGACGTAGGCGATCACCTCGTGGCGCCGCTCCGGGTCGAAGTCGATGTCGAAGTCGGGGAGCGCCTCGCGCTCCGGGTTGAGGAAGCGCTCGAAGATCAGCCCGTGCTCCAAGGGGTCCACGTCGGTGATGCCGAGCGCCCAGGCCACCAGCGAGCCGGCCCCGGAGCCGCGGCCCGGGCCGACGGCGATGCCCTCGCGCCGGGCGTGCTCCACGAAGTCCAGGACGATCAGGAAGTAGGGCGCGAAGCCCTTGCCGACGATCACCCGCAGCTCGTGGACGGCCCGCTCCCGGTAGTTGGCGGGGACGGCGCCGAGGCGGGCCGCCAGCCCCTGCCCGACCCGCTCCTTGAGCGCCGCCACAGGGTCCGCGCCGCCGACGTCGGTGGGCAGCCGCGGGGCCGACAGCGGGAACGGGGCGCGGCAGGCGCCGACCACCGCCAGGGTGTTGGCGACCGCCTCCGGCAGGTCCGCGAAGATGCGCGCCATCTCCTCCGGGGGCTTGAGCCAATGGTGCTGCGAGCCCCGCGCCAGCAGCTGCTGCGCCACCTCCGCGGCCGGCGCCTTGCGGCGCACGGCGACCGACAGGATGTGCCCGGCGTGGTCGCGGTCGCGCAGGTAGCGCACCGGGTTGGTGGCCACCAGGGGCAGCCCGGCGGCGTCCGCCAGGCGCACCAGCGCCCGGTTGGCCGCCCGCTCGCCGGGCACCCCGACCCGCTGCACCTCGACCAGCAGCCGGCCCGGCGCCGCCTGGCCGACGCCGTCGAGCCAGGCCCGCGCCTCGGCCTCCGCCCCGCGCCCCAGGGCCTGGGGCAGGAAGGCGCCGGGGCCGGCCCCGGAGAGCAGCACCCAGTCGCGGCCGCGCTCGGCGAGGTCGGAGAGCCGCAGGCCCAGCGGGGCCTCCAGCGTGCGGCACAGCGCCACGCGCCCCTCGGGCGTGGTCGGGTAGGCCTTCACCTCCCCGTCGCCCCAGGGCGTGGCCAGCGCCAGCCGGGCGCCGACCGGCGCCCGCAGGCCGGCGGCCTTTGCCGCGTCCTGCACCGCCAGGGCGCCGAGCAGGTTGCGGTCGGCGACGCCCACGGAAGCCATTCCCAGAGCCCGGCACTGCTCGGCCAGGCGCTCGGCGGTGGCGGTGGAGCCGCCGAAGCCGCGGTCCGTCTCCACGTCCAGGTGGGCGAAGCCGGCCACCTCAGAAGCCCATCTCGACCTGCCGGGGCGCGCGCCACGGCGAGGCGGCGTCCCGGCGCCCGCGGTCCGCGTCCGGCGCCGGCTCCGCGGGCGCCGCCGGCGCGCCGGCCCTCGGCGGCCGGAACGGCTGGCGGATCGGCCCGTGCGACGGTGACAGCAGGCCGACCCCGGCCTCCACCATCCCCGCCAGCTTCTCGCGGATGCCGCCGTCGAGCTCGCCGGGCAGGGGGTAGGGGTAGGAGTCGGCGCCCTCGCGCTCCTCCCAGAACGCGGTTGGGCAGGACTCCGGGCTGGAGAAGAGCACCAGCAGGTGGTTGCGCCGGCCGGCCCCCTCCAGCGCCTCGGCCACGGCGCCCTCGAAGGCGCGGGCGGCGATCTCGGCGGCGGTGCCGTAGTAGGGCTTGCGGGCGCCCTTGTCCATCTCGCGGCTGCGCCGGGCGAGCGCCGAGTGGCCGGTGAGCGTGGCCAGCCTGGCCACGACGAGCGCGAACTCATCGCCCGCCTGGCCCGGCGCGCTGGCGAGCTCGCTCAGCATGGCGTCGGGGCGCCCGGTGAGGGCTCGGCCGACGTGCGAGTCGAGGGCGTGCAGCCACTCGTGGGCCAGGGTGCCGTAGCCGTTGCCCTTGGTCAGGTTGATGACCCGCTCGAGGCGCTCGTAGTGCGCGTAGGGCGCCTTGGTCCCGCCTCGGCCGCGGGCGCCGAAGGCGATGCCCAGCGACTCGCCGAGAGACAGCGCCCGCGGCGGCAGGCCCAGCGCGTCGGCCAGGTCCATCAGGGCGTCGTGCCCGTGGTTGAGGAAGTCCTGGCGCTCCGCCTGCCGCACCCAGTTGCCCCACTGGATGCCGCGGAAGCCGAACTTGCTCAGGAACGCCTCCGGGGTGATCGACGCCCCCGGCGGCCGGTGGTCCGGGCCGAGCCGCACCTGGGGCGTCGCCTGGCGCAGCGCCGGCACCCGCCGCAGCCGGTCCGCCCGCTTGCACAGCCGCCCGTAGTGCGCGCGCACGTGCGCCCGCGCCGCATCGATGCCCGCGTCGGGGATGCGCTCCAAGGGCAGGTGCAGGCCGTTGGGCAGCGGCACGCCGATGACCGCCTCCCCGCCGTGGCGCACGTAGCCGATCTCGCCGTGCTGAAGGCGCCGGCGCTGGGCCAGCGCGCCCTCGGCGGCCGCCAGCGCGCGGCAGGCCGCGTCGCCGGCCGGGAAGCCGTCCGCCCTCGCCAGCCGGACCACGCGGCCCGGTGCAAGCATGCGCCCGTCGTCGACCGGGTCGTCGGCCACGCCGTGGCGCACGGTCGCCAGCGACCAGGCGCCGCCGTCCCCGCGCGCCGCTACGGCGCGGGCGCGCATCGGGCCGTCCTGGCCGGCCATGAGCTGGCCCAGCGCCCTGCAGACGACGTCGAGGGCGGGCCGGTCGAGCTCCTCCAGGGGCACGCCGGCGGCCTCGCCCGGACCCTGGCCGTTGAACGGGCTGTCCGGGTCGAGCGCCGGGAACAGCCGCTCCACGGTGGCCTCAAGGGACGCGCCCAGGTGCGCCTTCGACCAGGCGGCGAGGGCGGCGCTGGCCCCCCAGGTCCGGTTGCCGTCGCGCTCGACGCACAGCGCCTCGGCCGGCAGCGGGCCGGCCCGCAGGATGGCGTCGACGGCGTCGAGCCCGCGCAGGGCGGCGCTGGCGCGAGTGTAGCGGTGCAGGGCGAGCCCGCCCTCGGGGAGCCGCGCCGCCCGCCGCTCCAAGGCGCGCAGGGCGGCCCGGTAGTGCGCCGCGACGTGCTCCGCCAGCGCCCGCGCCAGGGCGACGTTGGCCGCCGGGGCGGCCTGGGCCGCCCACGGCCGGCCGGCCAGGGCGTCGAGGCGGCGCGGCGGCAGCAGCCGTCCGGCCGCCGGGGGCGCCTCCCGGGCCTCCGGCCGGTCGGCGCGCAGCGCCGCCAGCTCCTTGCGCGAGCCCGGGATCACCGCCCCGGCGTCGGCGATCGCCGCCCTCACGGCGCCGCTCCGGGCCCCGGGCGCGCCGGCACGGCCCCGGCGAGGTGCGCCCGCGCCTGGGCCAGCAGCGCCTCGGCGCGCTCGCGCACCGCCTCGCCGGTTCCGTTGCCCAGGGCGGCCTTGGCGAGCTCCCCGCCCGCGCCGCCGTCGGCGGGGAAGGGGTCGGGGCCGTCGGGGACGAACCCCGCCAGCTCGTCGATCCGGGCGTTGTGCGCGCGGACCGCGCGCAGCATGTCGCCGCGGCCCATCAGGCGGCGGCCGCCGCGGTCCTCCTCCCGCGCCACCTCGGCGTCGCCGGCGGCCAGCGCGCCCCCGTCCGGCAGCCCGGCGCGCAGGCTGCGCAGCCACGACTCCGCCTCCAGCCAGCGGCTGGCGAGCGCGTCGGCGTCGGCGTCCGTGAGCAGGGCGGCGACGCCCGACAGCATGCGCGGCAGCGTCACCGGCTCCGGGTAGGAGGCGACCATCTGGCGCCACTTGAGGTCGGCCAGCTTGCGGCCGACCGCCAGCTGCCCCGCCGCCGGGCAGTCGAACAGGCGGGCCGCGCGGAAGGGGTTGAAGGCGTGCAGCTTGCGCATCGGCATGGCCGCGGCGAGATCGGCGCACAGGGTCTCGAGGCGGGCGGCGTCCTTGGCGGAAAGCCCGATGCGGCGCGCGCTCTGGCGGCGCGGGTGCGGGTCACGGCGCACGCGCGCGCCGTTGGCGAACAGGGCCTCCATGGCGGCCTGCGCCCGGTCCGGCTCGGCGTCGAGCAGCCGCTGCCCGGCCGCGTGGTCGCCGCGCTTCGCGGGCAGGATGCAGCGCGCGTCCCAGTGCAGGTTCATGAGCCCCGGGTAGAGCACGCCGACCGGCGGGGCGGCGCCGAGCGCCGCCTTGCGCTCCTCCTCGGGCAGCGCCATCGCCCCCTCGAGGGCGGCCGGCTCCATGGCCAGCAGGCGCTCGATGGCCTTCGGCGCGGTGGTCTTCCACGCCGGCCAGCCGCCCTGCGCGGTGGCCGGCAGGCGCGCCACCCGGTAGCCGGTGGCGTAGGGGCGGCCGGGCCCGACCACGCCGACCCCCACGGGCTGCGGGGCGTGGGGGGACTCCGCGGCGGCCTCGAGCAGGGGGCGGGCGCGCTCGCGGTTGTCGGCCAGGGCGGCGCGCACCGCGGCCAGCGGCCCGGCGCAGTGCCGGGCCACCGCCAGCGTCTGGCGGGCGTCGGCGTCGGCGCGGTGGGCGTCGCCGCCGAAGGGGAACCCGAAGTGCCGCGCCACCGCCTCCAGGGCGAAGGTCGGCAGCCCGCGCTCGTTCAGGGGCAGGGCGATGCCGAGGTCGCTGCGCACCTCCGGGTCCGGGTGCGCCTGCAGCCAGTGCGCGTACTGCAGCAGCGCCATGAGGTCGTTGGCCGGCGCCGCCAGCGCCGCCGCCGACTCCTGCCCGTGGTCGAGGGCGAAGCCGCGGATCGCCCGGCTGTCGAAGCGGTCGGAGTTGTAGCCCCAGCTCTCCCGCGGGTCCGCCGTCTGGGCGTGGCCGGCCAGCGCGGTCACCATCTCGACGGCCAGCTCCAGCGGCGTGAGGGCGCGCCCGCCGCGCGGGTCGGCCGCCTTGCGCACGTGGGGCGCGATGCCGTGCACGCAGCAGGCCACCGGGGAGGCGTGCTCCGGCCCCAGCACGCCCTCCAGGGTGCCCGACCGCGGCATCTCGCCGTCGAGCGCCGCCTCGTCGTGGGACCAGCCGAACTGCAGCACCGCCAGGTGCGCGTCCAGCTCCGTGCCGTTGGTTTCGACGTCGATGGCGAGCATGTGCAGCGCTCCTTGTGGCTCCGTGCGGGCGGCCGTCGCCGGCCGGGGGTCAGGCCGCCTTCGGGCGCCCCTCGGCCAGCCAGGCCTGCAGCGATTGTACTAACCCGAACTCGGTTCGCTCCCGCGTGGGGTCCAGGCCGCGCAGCAGGCAGGAGGCGGCCTTGCGCCCCATGCGGCGCCACTCGTCGCCCTCCGGCAGCCGGTTGAGCACCCAGATCGCCGTGCAGGGGTCGTCGGCGATGCCGGCCCGCGGGTAGCGCAGCATGCGCAGCCAGCGCTCCTCGAGGCCCGGGTGCAGCGAGGCCAGGCAGCCGAGGCTGTTGCGCCAGGTGGCGTCGGACAGGCCGGCGACGCGCCTGGCCGCGGCCGGGGTCAGGGACTCCTCGCCGGTGGCGGGGGAGGCCGGCGTCAGGTGCGCCATCCAGTGGCTGAGGACCTCGGCGATCTTCACCTCGCCCTCGCGCTTGCCGACCGCCAGCGCGACCTCCGCCACCCGGTCCACCCAGTGCGCCGCCAGCCGCACGTCGTGCAGCCCCTGGCACCAGGCGTAGACGGTCTCCGGGCGGGCGCGCATCGAGGCGACCCCGCCGGGCGCCTCCCCCTCCCTGAGGCGGGCCACCTTGAGCCGGTCGCAGGCCGCGTAGGGCGGCCGCGCCGCCCAGACCTCGCCGTCCATGGCCAGGCGCACGTCGCCGAGCGGGCCGCCGGCCGCCAGCAGCGCCGCCCGGACCCGCTCAGCCATGGCCGGCGGGCGCCCTCACGGCGCCGTCCACGCGAGCCTTTGGCGCGGCTCGGTGTCCGGGTCCGGGCCGGGCTCCTCGATGTCCCGGCTGGCCGTGGGCACCTCCATGCGCGACCCCGGCCCGCCCGCCGCCAGCGCCGGCCCCTGGCGGAACAGGTGCAGCATCAGCGTGGCGAGCAGGCGGGCGTCGCCGAGCGCCTCGTGGGCGCCGGCGCGGGCCTCGAACCCGTGGCGCAGGAGCAGCTGGTCCAGGCCGTACTGGCCGCGCCGCGGCGGCCCTCCGGAGGGGTAGTGGCGCTGGACGTGGGCCTGCGTGTCCACCCAGGAGGCGTGGCTGGAGAGGACGCCCGCCCGGCCCGCCCGCCGGCACTCCGCGTCGATGAAGGCGGCGTCGAAGGGGGCGTTGTGCGCCATCAGGATCGGCCGCGCCCCGCCGGGCGCCACGAAGGCCCAGAAGTCGGGGAGCCGGTCGCCGAAGGACAGGCCCTGGGCGCGCTGGCGCAGGAACTCGGGCGTCAGGCCGTGGGTGCGGAACGCGCCCTCGTCGCTCTCCGCGCCCTCCGGGGCGAACCAATGCTGCCACTCGCGGCCGGTCAGCCGCCCGCCGTCCACCTCGACGGCGGCCAGGGCCACCACCCGGTGGAGCTCCGGCTTGAGCCCGGTGGTCTCCACGTCCACCGCGCACCAGCGGTCCGCCAGCGGGTCGCAGGCGGGCAGGGCGAATGCGGGGTTCTCTCTCATGGCCGCGCTCCAGGCGCCTGTGGTGGCCCCCTACTGTAGCATTCGCGCGCCGCCGCGGGCCGCAGGCGGCGGGTCAGCCGACCACGCCGATGCCCATGATGAAGGGGAAGACCTGGTAGATGACCCAGACCGCCACGACCCAGCAGACCACCTGCACGGCGAGGGCCACGTTGCCGTAGATGTCCTCCAGGTCCTCCTCGATCTTGATGATGCCGACCTCGAAGCCCTTGCTGAGGACCTGCGGGTCCATCGTCGGGGCGCCCTCGCGCACGGCGGCGGCCTCCTCCGACCGGAGCATGTGGTGCTCCATGCTCGCCACCAGGTCGTAGCCCTCCTCGACGAGGTGCGAGACGCGGTGCGTCATCAGGCTGTGCCAGGGGTTCTGGCGGAAGGCCTGCCGCCAGACGTCGATCACGGCGGCCGGGGAGGCGCCGAGCCCGATCAGGACCTTCCCGAGGCGCAGGCACTCGGCGCCGAACAGGCGGTCCGAGATGCGGAACATCCCGTACTTGGCGGCCAGCAGCCGGTAGGGCTCGGGCAGCGAACGCCCCATCCAGGCGACCGCCGCCCAAAGGGCGAGCGGCACGCCGAGCGCAAGGTGCCAGTTGGCGACCAGCGCCTCCCCGTAGCCCACCCAGGCCGGCGCCTCCGACGCCAGCGCCAGCAGCAGCTCGCGCTGCGTGGCCATGCCCCCCAGGATGAGCAGCGAGATCAGCGCCGCCATGATCGGGTTGCGGCTCGGCTCGATGACCTTGTGCCACATGTTGAGGCGCGCCCGGGTCTCGTCCACCAGGATGTTCAGGATGTCCGTGAGCCGCTCGTTCTCCTCCCCGATGGCGAGCATCGCGGCCTCGACCTCGGTGAAGTAGCCGTCGTCGCCCAGCCCCGGCATGTACAGGCCAGTCGTCGGCTGCTGGGCGATGCAGTGCGAGCAGAGCTTCCTGGACACCGGATGGGAGGCGTCGCGGGCCAGCATGGCGAGCGTTCGCCCGATGGGGATGCCCGCGTTGAGGTACCTGAGCACGGCCTGCAGGAGCCGCCGCCGCTCCTTCCGGTCGAACCGGACGCCCCTGCGCCAAAGCACGGCCAGCGGCCTGAGGATCATGCGGCCATGGGCTCCCTGCGCTCGTGCGGGAAGGCGTCCGCGGTGATTCGCTCCGTTCGGATCTCTACCTGCTCCGGGTCGAGGGCGCCGGTCACGATCTTGGAGAAGCCGTGGGCGCGCATGGTGACCATGCCGCACTCGTCGATGAGGTAGCGGTCCATGGTCGAGAAGTCCCCGCGGGCGTAGAACTTCCGGATCTGGGCGTCGACCGTCATCACCTCCGCAACCAGCGTTTGCCCTTCGAATCCCTCGAGGCACCGCGGGCAGCCGTCCGGGTTGCGGAAGCGCATGTTCTCCGCCGACGGGTGGATGCCGGTGAGCCGCTCCACCAGCCGCCGCCTGCGGTCCCCAAGGTGTTTCAGGCTGCGCATCGGCACGCTGCAGTGCCGGCAGCTCACCGGAATCAGCTTCTGCGCGACGCCGCCGCGCAGGAAGTTCGGCAGGGTCAGCAGGTGCTCCTTCATGCCGAGCGTGACCAGCCGGGCGTGAATGCCGACGACGCCCTCGGTGTGCAGGGTCGACAGCACCACCTTGCCCTGCTCCGCAAGGATGCCCGCCGAGAGGATCGTGTCCTCGTCGCGGATCTCGCCGAGCACCAGCACGTCGGTGTCCTGGCGGACGGTGGCGCCCATCAGCAGCTTGGCCAGATCGCGCTCCCGTTCGTTGTTCGACGGCACCGGCACGTGGATGCAGTTCGGCAGGTAGGCCTCGACCGGATCGGCCATCTCCAGCACGCAGCGCTCCTCGGGGATCGCGCTCATCACCGCGTTGAGGCTCGTGCTCTTGCCGGAGTTGGTGGGGCCCACGAACAGGAAGATGCCCTGGGCGTAGGCGCTCACCTCCCGGATCACCTCCAGATGCGACTCATGGTAGCCGGCCTCGTCCAGGTTCTGCACGTCGGTCGGCGAGCGCAGCCGCGCCACCAGCTTCATGCCGCCGTGCACCAAGGGCAGGGTGTTGAGGCGGACGGTGTACATCTTGCGCTCGCCGCCGGCCGGCGCGTGCTCGTACTCGAACATGCCGTCGCCAGGCCCGTCGCTGGGCATGTTGCCGGCGCCGAACGACGGGCCGGTGAAGTAGGAGCGGATCAGCTTGGCGGCCTGCTCCTCGGTGATGTCGCTGACGTCCACCAGCATGCCGTGGATGCGCAGCCGGATGCGGCTGACGAAGCCGCGCTCGCGGCGCGCCTCGATGTGGATGTCGGAGGCGTTGCGCTCGATCGCCTGCTGCAGGATCGAGTTGCCGTCGAGCTTGCCGACTTTGTGGCCCTCCACGACGGCCGCCGACCGATAGCCCAGGTCGCGGTGGTCGCGGCCCTCCAGCGTGCGCTGCAGCACGGTCTGGAACACCGGCGAGGAAACGACCCGCAGGCGCCCTCCCAAGCCGCCGGAGGCGACGCCGAGCTCCTGCAGTATGTCGTTGATCCGGGCGAACTCCTGCGTCCCGGAGGTGGTCTCCGGCACGTAGACCAGCCCGTCGACGTCGACCACGAACAGTTGGCGCGCCTGCCCGCGCTTGGCGTGCTCCGCGCGCAGCCACTCCAGCAACGGGCCGTTCGAGAGCAGTTGAACCCGATCGAAGTGGTCGATCGAGCGGATGGCGGCGCGCGCGCCGTTGGCGGCGCCCTTCACGCGCGCCCCCCGGGCGCGGCCGCGCCGCGCCTGGCCTGGCCGGGCGAGTAGCGCAGCTCGAACTGCTCGCCGGTGGTGACGTTCTCCATCTCCATCTGCCAGCCGGCGGCCTGCGGCTCCGCGCTCAGGACCCGGTACAGGTTGCCGTCGTGGCGGAACTCCTCGCCCCGGCGGACGATGGTGACCTGCGCGGTGACGCCGTCGTCGAGCAGGCGCATCACGGCGATGCGCACCGGCTCCACCACGGTCATGCTGACCACGCTCAGGGCCGCGTTGCGGCCGCGGTCGAGCGTCACCAGGCTGTCAATCCGCTCCCCGCCCGGCCCGCCCGCCGCCGGGCCGCCGGCCTGCGGCTGGGCCGCCGTCCCCGCGCCGCCGGCCACGGCCCGCTCGGCGATCATCTCGGAGACGACCGCCTCCACGCGCGACTCGAGCAGCGCAAGGATGCCGTCCTCGTCGCGCTCCCCCTTCTCGCGGATGGCCTCAAGGGCCTTGCGCAGCATCTCGGTCTCCGCCCCGTCGCCCATGATGGCCAGGGCGGCCTCCGGCGAGAGGCTGTTGGCCGCCTCCAGCTGGTTCATTATCTCCAGCACGTCGGACAGGATGCGCTTGGACTGCTCGCGCTCGAGGTGGCGCTGGCTCTCCATGGGGTCGATGGTGATCGGCGGGGCGGCGGGGGAGGGGCCGTCGACCTCCTGCGCCCGGCCCGCGGCGGCCAGCGCCAGCGCCAGCGCCGCGGCCAGCGCCCCCCGCATCGCGGCCGTCACGACGCCCCCCCCAGCGCGGAGGGGCCGAAGGCGGTGATCTGCACGTCGAGGTTGCGCCTCTGGCCGTCCGCCTGGTAGGTGACGGAGGCGGCGTCCATGCGGCACTGCATGTCGGCCAGCAGCGTCTCGAACAGGTGCAGCGCGTGGCCGTCGCCGCTGCTGTGCGCGAAGGAGACCTTGTACTCCTTGCCGCCCTCCATGTCCTCGATGCTGCCGAGGCGAAGCGTGCCGCCGCGCTGCTCCACCGGGATGCGCCAGCGGCTGTACCAGAGCTCCATGTCCAGCCCCTCCGAGGCCAGCGCCTCCTCCGGCGCCCAGCGCTCGTCCATCTCCACCGTCCAGCCGCCCACGTCGTGGCGCAGGCGGCCGCCCTCGCGCGCCGCGAAGTCCCGCAGCGCCTCGACCCGGCGCCCGACGCTCCAGTCGCCGCCCGACCACGTCGCCAGCCCGTCGGCGTCCATGTGCAGGGCGCTGACGCCCTGCCCGCGGACCGCCCAGTCCTTGGCGAGCAGGCGCTTGAACCCGGCCCACTGGACCGGGCAGAGGTTGCGGCGGCTGTCCAGGATCGCCCGCTGGACCTGCAGGCGCGCCTGCTCGGCGAGGCGCTCCAGGCGCAGCCGCTCCTCGGCGCCGTCGTCCTGGAGCTGCGCGTGCACGCCCCAGGCGGCGAGCAGCAGCGCCGGGACGGTGAGCTGGGCCGGGTGCAGCCAGCCCTGGGCCAGGAACGCCAGGCCCGGACGGCGGTAGCGCGAGCGCTCGATGTCGTCGAAGGGCAGGTCCACCGCGAGGTCGTCGCTGTCGCAGACCGCCTGGCGGTGCTCGCCCTCCAGCACCCGGGCGCTCTCGCCGAGCGTCCTGACCTCGGCCTTCACCCGGTCGGCGCCGTCGAGCATGCCCTCCTCGCTCACCGAGCCGTACTCGATCCGGGCGCGGTAGGCCCTGGCGCGCTGGGGGATGAACAGTTCGCAGATCTCCGGCAGCTCGGCCCATCCCGGCGCCTCGGCGCGCACGCTGCGCTCGATGTGCGCGGCCAGCGAGTAGCCGGGGTTGCGGGAGTAGCGCACCCGGTTGCCGCCGACCACGACCACGTACTTGGCGCGCGCGCGCAGCGCCTCCCGGTAAGGCTTCCAGAGCCGGTCCATGCCGGACAGGGACTGCACCCGCGGCTGGATGCGGATCACGCAGTCAAGCGTGCGGCCGGCGCCCACGGACAGCGTCTGGATCATGGCGCCCTCACCACCCGGCGATGCTCATCTGCAGCAGCATCAGGGTCTCCACCACGCGGCCCTCCTTGGAGCCGGTCCGGCCCCAGCGCCCGATGCCGGCGATGCGCGTCGCCGAGTCGAGCACCGTCCGGCGGGCGATGTTGGTCGCCAGCTTCGGCTCGCCCGAGGCCAGGTTCATGCTGATCAGGTGGTTCGGCCCGCTGATCGTCGGCAGCGTCAGGAAGTCCTCGCCGATGGTGACCCGCTCCAGCGCCGTCAGCTCGGCCAGCGACAGCGCGATCTGCAGGTGCCCCTCGTCGTCCTGCAGGGTCGGCAGGATCGAGAGGGCCACCCCCTCCTTGACCTGCTTGATCTCCACCTCCGGGCTCTGCGGCACCGTGAAGTCGGACCGGCGGGGATAGGTGATCTTGGCCACGTAATCGCGGGTGCGCACGTCCTCGATGTTCGCCACCTGGCCGTTGATCACCTCCAGCGAGAACTCCGACACGATGGCGGCGTCGGAGAAGGTGCGCAGGGCGTCTAGCAGGCCGTTCACCGTGGCGCTCCACGAGGGGCGCTCCGCGGTGCCGGTGAGGATGTACTGGGAGGGCGCGGCCAGGCCGCTGACCTCGCCGGCCTGGGTCAGCGCGCCCTCCGCCGCCGCGTCGGCCGCCCCCGCCAGCGGGCCGAAGCTCAGCCCCTCGCGGCCCGCCCCCCAGATGCGCGACAGGTTGGCGTCCACGTCGATGCGGGTGGCGGACCGCTCGTCGCTGCGCACCTCGTAGAGCACGATCTGGACGTAGGCGCGCCGGGCGACGGCGGCGTTGTGGCGGGCGACCAGCCGGCGCGCCTCGCGCACCAGGCTCGGCGAGCCGCGCACCACGATCGAGCGGCTGCCCTCGGGGAACAGGAACTGGAAGCGCTTGCGGTCCACGCTGCGGGCGGCCGCCGCCGTCCGCCGGGCGCGCTCCTCGATCGCCCCCAGCGCCGCTTCCAGGTCGGCCAGGGCCGAGCCGTCGAGGGACACCGAGGCGCCCTGGGCGCCGGACGAGACGTCGTTCAGGCTGTTCAGGGTCAGCGAGGCGCTGCGGGTGCCCAGCGGGCTCTTCAAGGGCAGCACGTCGGACTCCTCGGCGGTGACCGTCAGGTGCGCGTCGCGCACCGTGTAGGCCCAGTCGAGCTGCGCCAGCAGGGCGTCGAGGGCGTCCGCCACCGTGAACACCCCGGGATTGCCGAGCACCGCGCCGCTCACCTCGCGGGCCTCGGGCGGGTCGTCGCCGCGGGCCTCCGGGTCGAGCGACCAGGTGGCGTCGACCAGCATCAGGTCGAGCAGGGTGTCGAGCGCCAGCCGGCCGGCCGGCGCCAGCCCGTGCTGGCGCAGCAGCCACGGCGGGGAGTCGCGCCGCAGCACCAGCTTGGGCGGCGTGACGCTGCCCATCTCCACGTGCCCGCCCCAGGCGTCGCGGGCCTCGCGCATCTCGGCGGCCGCCCCTTGCGTCTGCGAGGGCCGGTTCGGGTCGACGGCGCAGCCGGCCAGGCCGCAGAGCGCCGCCGCCCAAAGCAGGGCGCGCGCGCTCACCGCCCGCCCCCCGCGGCCGGCCGCGCCAGCCTGGCGCCCTGGGCGGGCTGGAAGTCCAGGGTGCGGTCGAGCGCGTTGACGCGGATGTGGAAGCCGAACAGGCGCCCCAGGTCACGCAGCATGGCGGTCAGGTCCGGCGGCGACAGGTGCAGCGCGGAGCGCCGCACCTCGTAGTCGAAGCGCGGGTTGCCGTCGCCGTCCATGGCCTCCAGCTCGTTGTGGCCGAACCGCCAGCGCCCGACCGAGTGCCGGTAGTCCGAGGCGATGGCGCCGATGGCCTCGCGCAGCGACCCCCGGGGGGCCATGATGGGGTAGAGCATCTGCGGGCCCGGCACGCCGGCCGGCCGGTCCACGTCGAGCTCCAGCCAGCGCCCGCGCTCGCGCCCGCGGCCGCCGACGCGCTCCAGCAGGCGCGCCATCCAGTCGCAGACGGTGTGCGGCGCGGCGCCGGCGGCGCCGCCGGCCCCGATGTCCAGCCCGGCGATGCCGGAGCCGTCGAGAGCGGCGATGAAGTCGGCGGACACCCGCATCGGGATGTCCGACACGGTGCGGAACCGGTCGAGGAGCAGCCATGAGGGGGTGGGGCGCTCGGCGATGGCGTAGGCGTTCAGCTCGGCGGCGCTGCGCTGCCAGCGCGGCGCCAGCAGGTCGCCGTCGAGCCGCGCCGCGCAGGCGAGGGCGCCGCCCGGCGCGCGCCCGCCCGGCGGGCCGGCGACGCTGACGCGCTCCCTGCCCAGCGGCCGCGGGGGCTCCACCGCGGGGCCGACCCGGCCGGTGCCCGGCTTGGTGGGGGCCTCGAGGACGTCGCTGACGCGGCCCTCGCCGTAGGGCGACTCGCTGCCCCCGGGATCCTTGCCGACCGGCCAGGCCTCGTCCCACTCGTCGCGCCCGTCGGCGCCCCGGACGTCCTCCCGGGCCGCCGCGGCGCCGCCCGCGCCCTCGACTTCCGGCCCCTCGGCCCGCTCGCCGTCCGCGGGGCCGGGGTCCTTGCCGACCGGCCAGCCGTCGTCCCACTCGTCGCTCGCCGGGCCGGCGGCCAAGCCGACGAAGCGGATGCGGTCGCGGCCCGACTCGCCGGGCCGGCGCTGGCCCTCGGAGCCGGCGGCGGCGGGCGCCGAGGCCAGCGCCACGAAGCCGCCGTCGGGCGGCGGCCCGAGCGCCAGGCAGGCCTGCGCCGACTCGCTCCACAAGCCCCCGGGGCAGCGCCCGTCGGGGCCCGGCTGCGCCGCCGCGGACGCCGCCAGCAGGGCGGCCAGAGCGGCGGCGGCCCGAGGCGCGCTCACGGGGCGGGCTCCGGAGGGAACCCGTCGGCCGGGTCGATGGCGAACAGGCGCCAGGCGTCCGGCTCGGCGAACGCCGACCTCGACCGGATGCTGTGCCGCTCGGTGACCTCGGCCAGCACGGCGCCGTCGATGCGCGCGTGGATGACCTCGCCCTCGACCTCCGGCGGCGAGATGCGCCCCTCGAGGAGCAGGCGCAGGTAGCGCACGCGGCCGGCGTAGGCGCCCTGCAGGCCGGTCATCCGCGAGACCATCTCGTAGCGGGCCTGGGCGGTGCCGGCGTCCCAGCCCTCGCGGGCGCCGGCCTCCCACTGGCGCCGCTCCCAGCGCCCCTTGGGCAGCTGCGAGGGGTGCGGGTCGGCGACCGAGGCGCGGTCGCTGAGGATCAGCCAGCTGCGCCAGTTGGGCGGCTGCGGCACCAGCCGGGCCGGCTCGGCGATCTCCCAGACGCCGCTCTCGCGCACGATGCGGGTGCCGTCGGGCAGCGCGTCCGTGCGCTCGTCCATGTGGCGGACGGCCGGCGGCAGCAGGTGCGCGCCGCGGTCCTGCTGCGGAAACGCCTTCATCAGCAGCCCGAAGTCGTAGACCTTGTCGATCTCCGGGCCGTGGGCGATGAGCTCGGCCTCCAGGCGGCGCATCTCCCGGTCCCAGGCGTGCTGCGCCGCGAACCGGAAGGCGCGCCCGCGCACCGCCTCCCCGCGGGCGACCCGCCCGGGATCCTCCTGGGCGGCCGTGCCCGCGTGCATGGCGACGATCTCCCGCAGGGTGCGCTCCGCGCCGACGGCGGGCGCCGCCAGGGCCAGCGCCACGGGCAGCAGCAGGCGGGCGAGCCGGACCCTCACGGCGCCGCCAGCACCTGGAAGCGGATCACGCGGGCGGCGGGGTAGACCTGGATCTCGGCGAGGTCGCCGGTCTGCGCGCCGAGCTCCCGCAGCGCCACCATCAGCGGCTGCCCGCGCAGGTCGATCGACGCCCACAGGTCGGGCGGGCTGCCGTGCCCGTCCTCGACGTAGTGGTACCCGCTCAGCTTCGCGATCACGCGGGTGGCGTGCGCCGCCGGCCCGGAGTACTTGAGGTCCACGCGGCGCCCGAACCCGGGCGGCACGGAGGTGGCCTGGAAGCGCCGCTGCAGGCGCTGCTCGGGCGTCAGGCTGGGGCTGCGGTAGGCGGTGGCGATCTCGGAGAGCTGGCGCACGTCCTCGCGGGCGGCCGCCGCCATCGCGCTGAAGTGCGCCATGGGGTCGTCCGGAGGGGGCGGGGCGGGGCGCTTGAGCGCGCAGCCCGCCAGGGCCGGGAGCAGGGCGCACCACAGGAGCAGCCTGGACAGCCCGCTCACTGGGCCGCGGCCGCGCCGGACGACGCGGTCTCGATGCGCGCCAGGCTGAAGTCCATGGCCCGCAGCGTGCGGGCGCCCTTGTCGATCACGGCGTGCACGGCCGCGTCGCGCCGCGCCGCCGGGTCGAGCTGGGCCGCGTACCAGGCGATGTCCATGGCGTCGCGCACCGCCCCGATCATCTGCGCGACCAGCTCCGGGTCGTCGGCGAACAGCGGCACCAGGCGCAGCGCCCGCTGCGCCACCTCCTGGGGGAGCTCGCCGTAGTCGGGGTGGCGCTCCTCGATCCGCCCCCAGGGCGCCGCCGCGCCGCCCTGCGCCATCAGGGCCTCGACCTGCGAGGCCAGCTCCACGAGCTCCAGGTAGGTGGGGTCGTCCGGGTCCGGCGCGGCCTCCCCGCGGCTCGCGGCGAAGGACTCGCTGGCCTCGATCAGCGAGGCCAGCGCCTGCTGGCCGCCGAACAGCATCCCCATGGCCGGCCACGCGGCCAGCGAGATGTCCAGTTCGTCCGAGGCGCCCGTCATGCCGCAACCCGATGAGGAGAGGGGCCGTCAAAAATATGCGCCCCACCCACGTAAGTCAAGCGGGGCGCCGGACCCCGCCCGGCCGCGGCGCGCGCCCCTTGCAAACCCCGCCGAACGTGCGACGATGGGCCGCCCGCCAAGCCCGAGCCGCGCCCCATGCCGCGTCCGACCCCGTGCCCCCGAGCGACCCCGCGGACCCGCGCCCGCTGAAGGTCCCGCCGCACTCCGTCGAGGCGGAGCAGTCGGTGCTCGGCAGCCTCATGCTGAAGCCCGACGCCTGGATCGACGTCATCGACATCCTCAGCGCCGGCGACTTCTACCGCTTCGAGCACAAGACCGTCTTCGAGGCCATGGAGCGGCTGTGGCGCGGCGACAGCCCCATCGACGCCCTCACCGTGGCCGAGGCCCTGTCCTCCAAGGGGCAGCTCGACCGGATCGGCGGGGCCGCCTTCCTGGCCGAGCTGGTCGAGACCACCCCGGGCACGGCCAACGCCCCCGCCTACGCGCGCATCGTGCGCGAGCGCGCCACCCTGCGGCAGCTCATCCGCGCCGGCCAGCAGATCGCCGAGTCCGGCTTCCAGCCGGACGGACGCGGCGCCGGCGAGCTCCTGGAGGAGGCCGAGCGCGCCGTGTTCGCCATCGCCGAGGGGCGCAGCGCCGACGGCGGGCCGCAGCCCATCACGCCCATGCTGAACGCCGCGGCCGACGAGCTGCGCCGGCTGCACGAGAGCAAGGGCCAGCTGCCGGGCCTGCCGAGCGGGTTCGAGGACCTGGACAGGATGACGGCGGGCTTCAAGGACTCGGACCTGATCGTCATCGCCGGGCGCCCCTCCATGGGCAAGACGGCCTTCGCCATGAACATCGTCGAGTACGCGGTGGTGCAGTGCGGCAGGCCGAGCGTGGTGTTCAGCCTGGAGATGGCCGGGGAGCAGCTGGTGCTGCGCCTGCTCTCCTCCCTGGCGCACATCGACCAGAGCCGCATGCGCATCGGCGAGCTCAACGACCGGGACTGGGAGAGCTTCAGCCGCGAGGTGGGGCGGTTGAGGGACCGGCCGCTCTACATCGACGACACGCCGGCGCTCACCCCCGGCGAGCTGCGGGCGCGGGCGCGCCGCGTGTCGCGGGAGGCGGGGGGCCTCGGCCTGATCGCCGTGGACTACCTGCAGCTGATGAGGGTCGCCGGCTCGCCGGAGAACCGCACCAACGAGATCTCCGAGATCTCCCGCTCCCTCAAGGCCCTGGCCAAGGAGATGCGCTGCCCGGTGCTGGCCCTCTCGCAGCTCAACCGCGACGTGGAGAGGCGGCAGAACAAGCGGCCCATGATGGCCGACCTGCGCGACTCCGGCGCCATCGAGCAGGACGCCGACCTGATCCTGTTCATCTACCGCGACGAGGTGTACAACGAGGGCTCGCCGGACAAGGGCATCGCCGAGATCAACATCGGCAAGCAGCGCAACGGCGTCACCGGCACCGTGCGCCTCAGCTTCCTCGGCGAGCTGACGAAGTTCGAGAGCAAGGCGCCGGACCGCTACGACGACCTGCAGCAGACCTAGCCGGCGGCCGCTGGGGGCCGGCCGCCGGGCGGCGCGGGAGCGAAGGCCCATCTGACGGTCGCGGCCTTGGCGGAAGCGTCGGCCGTCCCGGCGCCAATGGCCCCGAAGGAGCGCTACGGAGAGAGCGAGATCACGTCGGCGGCCTCGACCACCTTGACCGGCTTTCCTAGCATTCTGGAAGTGTCCACGGTCAGGACGTCGCCGACGGCGACGTTGGTGGACGGCGTCACCACCTCGTAGGCCTGGCCGCCGTAGGAGAAGCTGACCAGGGTGGCCGGCACGTGGCGCGTCTGCGTGGCCTGCTGCTGGCCGGGGGGGCAGGGGTCGCCGTCGCGCCGGGCCATGTGGTCCTGCTCGGCCAGGCGCCGGTTGCGGCGCCCCTCCTGCATCTGGTCGCCGACCACCGCGCCGACCGCGCCGCTCAGCACCCGGCCGACGCCGTCAACGCCGGCGGCGTTGGCGACCGCCACGCCGGCCCCGCCGCCGAGCACGCGCCCGACCCAGTTGCGGGCCAGGCGCTCCTCGGCGATGCCGGCCAGCCGCTCGTCCCTGACGCAGACCGTCGAGTGCACCGCGCGGTCCACCAGCTGCGCCCCCTCGACGCGCAGGCGGACCTGCTCCGCGCTGGCGGCCACCGGGGCCATGGCGGCGCCGGCCACGGTCATTGCGGCGACCGTCGCCTTGACGTTGGCCGCCGGGAGCGCGCTGACCTTGGCGGCCAGGGCGCTGGCGCGCCGCTCCACCTCATCGGCCGCCGCGGCGAGCTTCGGGTCGACCGCCGCGCGCATCTGGCGGATGACCGCCCTCGATCGGCCGCGCAGCTCCGCCATCTCCTGGCGGGCGAATGCCTTAAGGTCTTCTCGGGACATGCTCATGGCCATTCTCCGTGTTCGATTTGTGGGCACGGCTCCATTATAGCGGCCCGGCGGGATTCGGGTCCCCGAACGCCGCTTGCCGGGCGACGGCCCCTACCAGGGGAAGACGGTCTCGAACAGGCGGCCGTTGCCCCACGCGACCGCAAGGTGCCACAGCGTGAGCACCCCCTGCTGCACCAGCAGCAGGGTCCACAGGTTGTTGAGAACGATGCAGACCAGGTGCACCGGGAAGCGGTGGGAGGGCGCGGTGAGCAGGGTCTCGTCGAAGGCGGGCACGAACCAGCGCGCCGGCGCCCATTGCGGCGTGGTGGAGCGCACCATCCGGTCCACGAAGTCCGCCCCTCTCCGCATGTCCCGGCCCTCGCCGGGCCTCACCGTGCCCGCCTGGGCGGCGCCCCCGTTCGCCACGGGGGCGTTGCGAGCCTGCGCGACCTGCCGTTCCCCGTCGTTCATCATGGCGTTCCGTCCGCCGCTTGCTTGCGGTTGGATTATACCATGCCCCGAAAGCCGCCTCGGCAGCGCGGCGCGGCCCGGCGGAAGGCCCAGCCGGGGCCGGGCCGGGGGCGGCGCAGCTATAATGGCCGCAGGCCCGGGGAGAGCGGCGGGGCGCCCCGGGGCAGGCCGACGCCCCGCGCCAAGGAGGAACCCATGGCCCATCGGATCGCGACGCCGGACGGCACCGAGGTCGCCGCCCTGGACCGGCTGTCCGGGGAGGCCCTGTGGAAGTGCCTGGTCACCCGGCCGGAAGGGGCCTGCGGCCCGCCCGCGGCGGTGGAGGCGATCGGCGGGGAGGGCGGCTTCCGCGCCTTCGAGTCGGCCGGCCGCGGCGCGGTCCGCGACGTCACCGACGAGTACGTGCGCGACGCCGCCGGGTTCTCGGCCGCGGTCCGCGCGGTCCGCGCGGCGTTCCCGGGCATCACGCTCAGCTACCGGATCGGCGGCGAGGGACTGCGGCACGGCCAGGCCGCCATTCCCGCCGGGCACGAGGCCTGGCGGCGGCTGCACTTCGCGTCGATCTTCGCCGACGAGAAGCTCTGCCGGCGCCTGCCCCTGCACCTCGCCGATTGCGTCCGCTTCGACGGGGCGGCCGGCGCGCTGGCGCTGCAGCTGTCGGACGACGACCTGCTGCGGGCGGCGCACGGCGAGCTGTACGCGGCGGTCGAGCGGGCCGTTCGGCAGGAGAGGCGGGTCGAGCGGGCGAAGGGCGCCCGCCAGGCGGCGCGCTCGGCCCCGCTGAGCCCCGAGTTCAGCGACCGCGTGCATGGCCTGGTGGAGGCGGCGCGCCGGTCCCTGCCGAGGCTGCGCGGCGAGGTCGCGCAGGCGATCGAGGCGGTGGCCGCTCCCCTGGGGTTCGCCCTGCGGCCCCACCCCGGCGACCCGCACCGGACGCTGCTCGCCGAGGGCGGCGGCCCCGCCGCGGCGACGGCCGCAGGCCCCGGGGGCAGGGCCGCCGGGCCGACGGGCGGACCGCCCTAGCGGCCCGCAACGCCCCAAGGGGGGCAAGCGCGCGACCGCGCACAGGAGCCAAGGAGAGCGGCATGGGCACCAGAAGCCGAATCGGGAGGGAGCTTCCCGATGGCCGGATCGAGCACGTCTTCTGCCAGTTCGACGGCTACCCGCAGCGTCCCGGGGCCGGCTGGGTGCTGCTGAACCACTTCCAGGACCCCGACAGGGCCGCCCGGCTGATCGACGGGGGCAGCCTCGCCTCGATGACCGACCCGGAGGCCAGGCCCAACCCCTCGCGCCACCCACCGGGCTCGGCGCTGTGGAGGGGTCCGGCGACGGCCTTGGACCGCGACGACCTGGTCTCGCGCAAGGAGGACGCGGAGTTCCTGTACCTGCTGACCCGGGAGGGGCGGTGGCTGTGCCACGGACGCTGGCCCGGGGAGGGCTGCGCGTGGCGCGACCTGGCGCAGTGCATCGAGCGCCTCGACGCCGAACGGCGGGCGGCGCGGGCGCCTTCGGCCGCGGGGCGCGGCGGCCCGTCCTCGAGCTAGGGGCGTTGCGGGGCGCGCCGCCGGGCGCGGGGTCTATCGGGTCAGGGCAATGGTATAATACGAAGCCATGGACGCCCGCCCGAGAAACGCCGCCCCGCCCCCGCGGCCGCTGGCCCGCCTGCTGCTTCGGCTGGCCGGCCTGTGGCCCTTCCAGGACACCCTGCCGGCCGCGCGCAACGGGGCCGGGCTCTACGCCTGGCGGCTGTTCGCGCTGCCCCCGGAATGGTCGGCCCGGGTGGGGAACGTGAAGCTGGTCAACTACCAGTCCGGCGACGGGCCGACCCCGCACTGCCACCCCTGCTGGATGCTGTGCGTCACGCTTTGCGGGTCGGCGGTGGAGACGCTGTTCCGGCGCGGCCCCGACGGGCGCCCGCAGGTGGCCGAGCGCAAGCCGCTCGCCCGCATCCGCCTGTACAGGGCGGACGCCGAATTCCTGCACACCATCAACGACCCGCAGGGCCTCTGGACGCTGGCCGTGCGCGGTCCCAGGCGGCGCGCCTGGGGCTTCGTGCTCGCCGACGGCACCTGGGTCCACCACCTCGACCACAAGCGCGAGGCCGCGGCCTGACCGCCCTCCGGGAGCGGCCTGCGCCATGAGCCACGGAGTCCGCCCTTCCGGCCCCTTCCAAGCCGCGGCGCATGCGGCCTCAGCGCGGCCTTGCGGGCGCGTGGGGATAGGGCATGGCGGCTCTAGCCCCGCCGGGTTACATTGGACGTCCCAACAGGATCCAACTGCGGGCGCCGGAGCCTTGAATGCGGATTGATCGATGCACGGCCACAGCACCCGAAAGGCGGCGGATGTCGTGGGCATGACGCCAAGCCATGCGCGCCGCACAAGGCGTGGCCGAAGGCCGTTCCGGGCAATGCTCCGGCTGCCGGCCTGCACGGCGCACCGCATGAACCAAGAAGGCGGACCTGAAGGGCAGCGCTGATGACCGCGGCCCGAACGCCCCCGCAGGCTCGGCAACCCCGTGCGGAAGGTGCTCGGGAGCCGCGGCGACCGCCTGCGCTGACCCGTGAGGACAGGCTGAGCCTGGCGTTTCACGTGCAGGTGGCGAAACTCCTCAGGGCGGGCCCGGAGCCGGTCGTCGCCAAGGCGAGGGCGAACGCCAGGCGGCTTGCGCGCCAGCATCCGCAATTGGCGGGCGATTTCGACCGCTGGCAGGCATGGCTGTCGCTGCCGCCTGACGACCTTTGCGCACGCATCACCGCCGAAACGGAGGAGGCCATCTGGATGCGCCACATCACCGTCTTTGCGGGCGTCCTGAGCCCGAGCGAGCGCAACGCGATCATTCGGCGGCAAAGGGCCGCGCCGTGAGGCGGGAGCAGTTCAACCACGTGGTCCGCGCCGCCGGTGCGGTGCTCGGCCATGACGAGGTCCTGGTGGTGGGCAGCCAGGCCATCCATGGCTCGCTCGCGAAGGCCGCCTTGCTTGGCGACTTCTCCATGGCCGTTGACATTGCGGCTTTCGAAGACGCTGACGGACGGCTGGCCGACCTCATCGACGGGGCGCTTGGGGAGGGCAGCCTTTTCCACGAGACGCATGGCTACTACGGGCATGGCGTTGCCAAGACCACGGCGCGGCTTCCGGAAGGCTGGCGTCATAGGCTGGTTGCCCACAACGCCCCGGACACCAATGGAATCACCGCGCTCTGCCTCGACCCCCATGATCTTTGGCTGTCAAAAGCGTATGCCGGCAGGGACAAGGACATCCCTTTCTGCAATGCGATGTTCGCCGAGGGCCTGGTTGATCCCGCCAACCTGCGCAAGCTGCTGCCGTTGATGGGCGAGCTGCCCAACGCCGTCGGCGCCCGGATCGAGGCCATGATCGGCGCCATGGAGGCCGAGCGGGCGAGGCGGGTAGGGGGGCCGAGTCCAAAGTGAGGCGGGGGCTAGCCTCGGATGCAAGGGGGCGGGGCTGCATTGACGCCGCCGTGCCCCCGTCCGGCTTGGGTGCGCGTCGCACGGTCGCGCCAACCCCGATTCAAGGGCGCGTGGGGTCGGGGCAGGGCGTGCCGAGCAAGCGGCACTTGAAGCGAAGCGGGTTTGTTCAATAGCTTAGATTTTTCAGAGGGTTACGGCCATGCAACGCCTAGGCTCACTGGGATGAGCTTCCCCGGAATGGCCGTCGGGCAATGCCAAGGACGTGGCGCTCGGGGCGGCTCGACGCCCATGGGCCGTTTGGAAAGCCGTTGCCTGCTTTGGGTGGAATTCACGAAGGGTGCAGCCGTTGTTGGCTTCCACGGTCCAGGTTTTTTTTGCGCCTATGTCGGGGGCGGGCGAAAAGGGGGGCCTTCTGCCGCCGGTGCGTGGCGGGCATGCCGAAGCCCTCGCAGGGCGGCACTCGGAAATGGCTGAACTGCGCGGTCCGAGCCTCGCCGAGGAGGTTGGCGTTTGCGGGCTCGCGTTCCGTGGCCTTCCATTCACGCCGCGCTCACTTCAAGCCCCTCGTGGGCCCTTGGATTGGGGCCATCCGAGGAGCTTTTGTGGCGTGATGCTGAACCTGCGGCGCGGAAGGCAACTTATGGGCAAAAGCAAGACGCTGTTTTATATGGGCAAAAGGCGAAATCCCACCCAGATAAAGTAACGGCTTGCTTAACTGCTTCCGCGGACGTCGCTGGGCAGGCGGTGGCGACTAAAGGAAGCCGCCTCCCTCGCGCCTCATGGGGAGGGCCTCCTCCGAGAGTACGCACTGTCCGGGTTGTAGCGGTGCACCGGGTCATTCGGGAACGGCCGGGGACGGGTGCATGGATGCGGCTTTTCCGGGTCGTCCGCCCACTGGTTCAGCCATGGCCCGCATCCGTAGGCGCAGCCGTCAAACGCGTTCCAGAAGCATCGCGCCACCTCGAAGATCGGAAGCTGCGTGCCGCCGATCAGGCCGGGGAACACGTACTTCTTGCGCATGCCGCTGAAGGCCCAGGACAGGGACGCCTTGTCGAGGTCGGAGAACTCGCCCGTGCGGAACGCCCGCATCAAGTCCTCAGGATGCGCCCTCCAGTCGTGGTTCATGCCCGCGCACTGCTTCGCCATGAAGGTGTTAAGGCTCCACAGCGGATCCCTCTCCGGATCGGCGCCGAGCGCCTGCTTGAGAAGCGGGTGGTCGAAGTCCTCCAGCGGCCTGAGCGGCAGGAACATGACCGGGTCGTCGCAGGAGAGGCAGCCGTCGGGCAGCAGGCACTCATCCACCAGTCCGCCGGGCGGAATGTACGGCACCTCCCAATCGGGCGTGGGAGGGGGGCTTCCGCGGGCTCGGCTCATGGGGAGGGCCTCCTCCGAGAGTACGCACTGTCCGGGTTGTAGCGGTGCACCGGGTCATTCGGGAACGGCCGGGGACGCGTGCATGGATGCGGCTTTTCCGGGTCGTCCGCCCACTGGTTAAGCCATGGACCGCATCCGTAGTCGCAGCCGTCAAACGCCTTCCAGAAGCATCGCGCCACCTCGAAGATCGGAAGCTGCGTGCCGGCGATCAGGCCGGGGAACACGTACTTCCGGCGCATGCCGCAGAAGGCCCAGGACAGGGACGCCTTGTCGAGGTCGGAGAACTCGCCCGTGTGGAACGCCCGCATCACGTCCTCCGGATGCGCCCTCCAGTCGTGGTTCATGCCCGCGCACTGCTTCGCCAGGAATCCGTTCAGGCTCCACAGCGGATCCCTCTCCGGATCGGCGCCGAGCGCCTGCTTGAGAAGCGGGTGGTCGAAGTCCTCCAGCGGCCTGAGCGGCAGGAACATGACCGGGTCGTCGCAGGAGACGCAGCCGTCGGGCAGCAGGCACTCATCCACCAGTCCGCCGGGCGGAATGTACGGCACCTCCCAATCGGGCGCGGCAGGGGGGTTTCCGCGGGCTGGGCTCATGGGCTTGGCCCCCTGCCCGGCCGGGGCTTCGAAGGCATGGCGCCCCCGAGGCCGTCGTCGTTCGCGTAGTCCTCCGACTGGTCCGCCGGCACCGCAACGGGCAGCAGCCCGATGTCCCGGGCGGACACGGCATCGCCAATCCTGGATGCGATGCCCGGCAGGGGCACCGCCCACTTGGGGTCGACGATGGGCTTGTTGTCCCGTTGGTGCAGGTCGTGCGGCGCCTTTCGAAAGTTGGTGGCGATGCGGTCCTTGGCATCAGGCGGCATGACTTCCAGAACGCGGGCCAGAGGGCCAGGCGCCAACGCGGCGCTGACGCAGATGTCGTAGCAATCGCGTATGGGGATCGGCTCCTTGCCGTCATCTTTCCTTTTGTCAGCCACATACGCTCGGCCCGCGATCTTGCCCAGGAGCGTTTCCGTTATGGTGGCGGCGCGGATTCCGGTTCCGTTGACGATTTCGCGCATCGGCACGCGAGGGTCGGAGTAATGCATGTCAGCAATGGACCATGGGGTCTTATCCGCGCACCATCCTTCCATGAACAGGCTTCTCGCCCCCAGGTTCAACCGGTCCGTTTCGACGCTTGCCCCCACCTCAATGATGGCGTCGTAGAGCATTGCGTAAAGGAGCCTTCCCTTTTCCGCGTAGGCAGCCCGAAGCAGATCGTTTGCAATGAAGAAGTCCAAGTCCGTTGAAAGCCGGTGGTCCCATCGGGCCTCAAGAACGGTTCCGCCGCCCAAGGCCACGTTGCCCTCCGGAAAGACGGACAGCATGGCACTGGACAATTCCGCGAACGATTCGCGCATCCGCTCCGGCAGTTCGACGTTGACTGTTTCAAGGGCCAACGGCACACACTCCACTCTTTTGAAATGGCTGATGCTTGGATTGTACCCTGTGTTGCCGCTTTTCGCCGCCCCCTCCCAGCATCGAGGGACTCGCGGATGCTCGGAGGGGCAAGCCAGCCTTCGCCCAGTGCTCCTTGACCTTCCGCCCCTTCGTCCGGACGGACATGGGCGGAAAGCTTCGTGGCGCCGCGAAAGCCGAAAGCGGCTCCTTCTTTGTGCGCTCCACCCAAAACAGGGTGACGGGTTCAAATCCTTGAGGCTTTGTCGTGGCTGGCCTCAACTCACTCCGCCAAAACGCATTCCGGCCGCCCCTCCTCGGCAGCGGCCCGTCGCACAATGCGCCCGACCGAGACGCCCGCATCACATCGGTGCTGCGGGAGAGGCCGCCAATGCGGCAGCAAAACCCAACGCGAAATCAATGGGATGACGGAGTCAGAACGGATTGGAGGCAAGCGCGGCTGCGCCTATGGACCGCGGTGGTGGGTGAGCCGCAACGGGGGCGGCGGCAGCTTGGGCGGCGGGGGAGGGACGGCATCGCCCGTGACGGACGCCTTGCCGGCGAACGCGCGCACGGCGGCGTCGATGCGCCTGAACCGGCCCAGATCGCCTGCGGTCAGCTCCCCTTGGCGCACAAAGTCCCAACCCTTGGGGCTGCCAATGGTCAGGAAGCGCCGGCCGGCCTCGTCGAGCGCCGCCTTGCGCCGCAACTCCCGCAGCAGGCTGTCCAGCCGAAGCCTGCAAATCCACATTGCGTCGCGGGCCTCCTGGCCAGGCCCGTCCAGCGCATCGCGCGCGCCCTCGGCAAGCCGCTCGAGCATCGGGGCGTGCAGTGCGCGCAGGGCTTGGGCCAACGCGTCCGCCGTGTCCGCTTGGGCGAGCGTCGGGCCCAGGGCGTCGCCGGGCTCGATGTCGGCGGGGGCCGCTGAAGGCGGCATTCTCCTGCGGCGGCGAAGCCTGGGCAGCATCTCGACGAAGTCCGTCCCCAAGCAGGCCAAGGCGACCAGAAACGCGCCCACGTCGAGCCCTCGCGTCCGCAGGGCGCCCGAGGCCACGGCCTCCAGCGCCCCGGCAAGGCCGCCGGGGTGCGCCGCCGCCGGGCCGCCCGTCCCGGCCTCGAAGTCCGCGAGGCCCTCGATGGCGTCAACAAGCCCGGAGGAGATCGTGCCGTGCATGGCGCGGGCCTCAGGGTCGCGGCTCTTCGGCAAGCCTCCGGGCAACTCCCCCAAGTAGGTCGACAGCCGCCCGTCCAAGTCGTGCTCGAGAAGCGCCTCAAGCCGGGACAGCAGCAGCCCCTCGCCCACCGCCTGCGGACTGACCGCTCCCGCTCCGGCGGCCCGGCGCGCCCAGAGGGCATCCAGAAGGCCCCGCAACAGGAACAGGGCCCGCCCGGCCCACAGGTCCTTGGCCCCACTCCACCTGCGCTGCGGCCCGCGGGCGAGCGCCGCCTGCTGAAGACCCTGCGGATCGTCATCGGAGCCGTCGTCGGGGCCGACCAAGGCGGCCACCCAGTGCCGGACGCAGTCCGGGGCCTGGCGTTGGCAAAGCGCTGGAGAGGCCGATGGAATCGGCGCCATGATCTCAGCGAGGGAGGCGCCCTGACGCAAGCTGGCCTCCACGCCCATCGCCCAAACGTCCGCCAGCCGGTCGCAGGCCCGTTCGCGGGCCGCTTCCGGCGCGGCGGGCTGGGCCTTGCGGTAGTCCTCCGCGATCTCGGCGCACTCGATCCACAGCGCCTCCGGGTAGCGGTCCGGCCCGATGGGCGCCCAGCGCCAGCGGGAGGCTGAGGGCGGACCCGAGCGGCGCAGCGCCTCGCCCATCTGGGCCAGGGCGTCGCTCAGGCGTGAGTCGCGCATGCGTCACGCCTCCCCGTCGGGGTGGACCAAGGCCGCCCGGCGGGCTTGGGTTCGACAGGGTTTGACGTCCAGCTCACAAATCCCCGTTTTTTCTCAGGAATTGAATCCAGCGGACGGTGACGATGATCCAGGTCATCACGTTGACCAGCAGCACCACAAAAACACCGCCTGCAATGAACTGCCAAACCTCAAGGTCGCCGAACGCGAAACCGAAGGAGGCGATCACGGCAAATCCCGCCAAGGCGTCCCGAAAGGCCGGGGCGTAGGTGTGCCAATGCGCGCGGTACAGGAAGACCACCGCTTTCAGCAACTCCAATTCCTGCTCCCTGCGGGCTGCTCATGGCCGGACGCATTTGCCGCCGGCAAAACGGGATTCCGGCCGCCCATCGGCTCCGGCCTTGCGCAAGCTTTCGGCGGTCGGCGCCCCTTCGGCCAATGACACGTCAAGCCCCACGGGACCGCCCTCGAAGATGCAGGTTGGCGCAAGGCCCCGCTCCAGAAGCGGCGCAACCGCTTGGCCGGCGGGGCCTCGGATGTCGAGGTCCGGGAGCGGGAGGCCGCCGAGCATGGCGGCGGGGAGGCCAGCCGGCAGCCACCGCAGCCTTGCGGTCATCAGGCTAGAGGCGTTCATGGACAGGCGCGTGTTCCGCTCGGCGCTTGAAACGCTCCGTATTATACCCCACTTGCCTGATTCGCCTCTCCGTGCCGGGCTAAGGCGTTGGCCGGAGGGGGCGGGGATGCGACCAAGCCCGCGGGCGCCTTGGGATTGGAAATAAAAAGGGGGGGGTACGGCAATGTACTGAAACCGCTGGGCGGAAGGCAATGTTTGGTCATTCTCAACTTACTGTTTTATATGCGCAAATTCGCGTTTTGCCACCCAGAATCAGTAACGGCCTGGGAGTTTTCCAATGGTGGGGCGAAACGCCAGACGCCCCTTGGCGCTCGAGGAATTTGGGGGAGGCGCCCCTTCGAGACGTGGGCGGGCACGCCTTGCGTGCGGCTGCGCAGCCTGGCATGCTGCCTCCTCAAGAAGCCGCCATGAGCAGGATGGCTTGTTCACCTTACTCTCCGTCCGTGACGATGCGCGCCCCACCCGACAACGAAATGTCCCGCCCCCCTGCATCCGGGCAGGCCGTTCGCGAGTTTGAAGCGGCGCACAAACGACACGTCATGCAAGTCGTGGCCGATGCCGCAGGCCCCATGCCGCATGGGTGGAACTGGGAACGACTGCTTCGCCAAGCTGACGAGGCGTTGGCCGAGGAAACCCTTCAAAAGCATGTGTCATCGGGATTCAGCGCCTTTCTCCACCAGCGCGCGGCCGAAGAGGCGATGAAGGAATAGCCATGCGACCGGAGCGCCCCAACAGTGCGCCCCGCCTGACCTGCGAGACAACGCTGGCCTCAGTGCCGAGCATTCGCGCCTTCTGGGCAACCCTGCTTGAGGACATAGGGCAGCCCTACACGCTGGTGCCAACCGTCGCCGATGAGGTTCTGCGGCGCGAACGCCTGAACGCGACCCATGAATGGGAGCGACGCCTCAAGTGGCTGAACCGAGAGCATCCGCAGGCGTCTTGGGGAAGGACCGACATCCGCTGCTTGGCCACCCTGGCAGGCGCGACGGCACGAGATCACCTTCGCAAGCAGATGCAAATCCGGGAAGGCCCCTACCACATCGATCAAGCATCCCATCGCGAAAGGCAGGATGTGGTTGAACTGGAGTCCCGCATCTCTGATGTCATGGACGACAGGATGTTCGACCAGGAGTCCAAGAACTGGCTGGCCGACCGAGAGATCGTCATTCAGGCCATGGCGCGCGGATACGACATTCTTGCGACCAACAACGTCCGAACCATCACCCATTCAATCTTCCGCCACTGGATCGCCAAAGGGGAAGGCGCCAGCCTTGGCTTGAGCACGTCCATCATGGAGCCGCCCCAAGCGGAGGAGGCGCTTCGCCTCGGCCATGACAAGCCCCTGGAGTGGGCCGGCCACATGGCCATGCGGGCTTGCGTCACAAACCCTGACGATGAGCTGTCCGCTTTCGTTGAGATCGCCCGCTTCACCAAGGACTTTGGGGAGCGCGGCATGCTTCCAGTGGCCAACCTGATTCAAAAGGTTCTGGACAGCAAGGACACCCTGCAGGCGGGCCTCGACCAGCTCCGCAGGAGGGGCCTTAGTTCAGCCGGGCGTTACGAAGCGGCCAAAGCCGCTGCGGTGACCGGCGGGATTAGCAAGCAAACAGGGCTTCCCGCAGCGGATGTCGCCGCCTCCTCGAAAGCGCTCTCCCCATCCTTCTAGAGCAAGGCGCACTGCGGATCCTGACTGACGCCCCTCCTGGCGCAGCGGGGCCTCGCAAACCGTCGAGCCGGCGGATGCACCGACCTCCAGCAGGCTCCCAACACAAACGGGAGCGCGGCCCTGCGGGGAGGCGCCCGGCGGCCCCGGCCCCTAGGGACTCGGCGCCGCGCGCCGGGGCAGCTTGGAGAGTCCGCTGCGCACCGCGGCCGCCGCGATCTGGACCGCCATCTCCACCAGCTGGGCCAGCTGCTGCGCGATGTAGGCCTCCATCGTCGTCGGCGGCGGCTCCGGCAAGGGCGCGGGGCCGACCGCCTCCAGCACCTTGCCGGTCCGGTCCAAGGCCCGGCCGGCGCGCGACCTCAAGGCGTCCTCCGCCTGCTCCGACATCCAGGGACGCTCCGCCTGCCGGGCGACGTCCGCCCAGTGCAGGAGCCCGCGGACGTCCGCGGCCCTGCGGCGCAGGGTGGCGATGCGCCCGTCATGGGCGCCGATCGGCGCCCGCTTGAGCAGGGCCTCCAGCACCCCCTCCAGCTTCTCGATGCGCCTTTCCAGCTTCGCCGCGTCCCCCTTCAGGCCCTTGGAGTAGGCGGCCGCCGCGTCCTCCATGTCGTGCCGGACGCCCTCCAGCCGGGGGGCGACCTTGGCCAGCGCCGTTCCGGGCGCCTCCTGCAGCACGGCTTGCGCCCGCTGAGCCTTCGCGAGCCTTTCGTTGAGCCGCTCGCGCTCGACGCCGGACTCGGGCGGCGCGATGGAGGGCAGGTCGAGCGACTCGAGCTCGGCCGTGGCCTGCTCGACCAAGTCGTCGTCCCGCTGCGCCCGCTCGGCCGCGGTGGCCTTGGGCAGCCGGGCGGCGTCGACGCCGGCCCGCTCGGCCGCCTCCCGGTCCATGTGCCGCCGGTGCAGCGCCCGGTCCCCGTCCAGGTAGGCCTTGTGGGGGGCGCCGTCGTAGCGCACCCACTGGCCGCCCTCCGGCCACTGGCCGCACACGTAGTTCGGCTGGGCCCCCGGCCCCTCGCCGCTGATGTCGCCGTAATCCTCGACCGGCTCGCAGCCGTCGAGCCGGACCTTCATGCGGGGCCTTCCGCCCCCGCGCAGCACGGCCTCGAAAATCTGCTGGTGGGTCAGCATCTCGCCTTCCAGCGCCTCGACGGCCTTGCGGATCGGATGCCCAGGGCCGAACCGGTTGCTGCGCAGCCGGCTCACGACGCGCGCCCGCTCCACCGCGCCCCCGGGCTTCGACGCCCATTCGCGCATGCCCTGCGTGAACCTCTCCAGGTCCGCCTTGCCGCCGCTCACGGGGCCATCGCCTGCGGCTGGGGGGCGGTCGCCGCGGCGTCCATGCCGAGGCTCAGGGCGTCGCCGATGGGAGCGCCCATGGCGTGGATTGCGGAGAGCAGCTCGCTCGCCCCGTCGCGCGTCCTCGCGCAGCGCAGGGCGATCGGCGTGGCGAGGAAGTCCTGGGTGCGCCGCAGCCCGGCCAGCGGCGATTGGTGCCAGCGCTCGTCCAACCAGATCTTTTCGACTTTCGAGGGCGCCTCGCGGACCATCGCCGAGGTCATGTCGCTGTTCGTGCGCGGGCCCGCCGCCACCCGGAAGGCGGGCAGGGCGTGCAGCGTGACGTCATCGCGGTCGAGCATCTTCTTGAGCCGTCCGTTCCGGCGCTCGGCCGCCTCGCGCAGGGCCTGCGCCGGCGTGGTGCAGAGCCCGGAGTCGCGGTCGTAGCGGATCCACGCGGAGACGCAGGCATCCCGGCGGTAGCGCCCCTGGAAGACGGGCCTCAGGATCACGCCGCCGTAGCGGCCGCGCACCGAGGCGCGCTCGAGGAACGTCTGGATGCGCCCGCCGGCGACGAAGTCGGACTTGACCACGACCTTGGCCAGGTCCGGGCGCAGCACCACCGCGGAGAACCGGTAGCGCTCCCCGTGGCGGGCGGCGCGCCCCGAGGCGGGCGTCCCGTCCGGGCCCGGAGGCGCCGGGTCCGCGTCCTCCGCGCGCCATGCCGAGACGTCGAGGTAGCCGGTCCCGAACACGGGCAGCGGGTCGAGCTCGTCGCTGCGCAGCACCGACATCCAGCCGGCGCTGACCATCCCCGGCGCCTGCTCCGTGCAGCGCTCGCACAGCAGCACGCCGCGGGGGGCGGCGGCGCTGTTGTCGGGCGAGGCCAGGCAGGGGTTCTTGGCGCGCCGGCCGGTGTCGGCGAGGCGCTCCACGCTCGGCAGCTCGCCCTTGCCGCTCGCCACCTGCTTCCTCAGGAGGCCCGGAACCTCCAGCCGCACCGCCACCTGGTTGCCCATCGCGTCGACGCCGAAGGCCTCCCCGCGGGCGACGTCGTACCCGCGCGGGTAAACGACCAGGGAGCCGATCCTGCGGGGCTCGGCGGCGATCCCGCTCATCGGCGCCCCCACCGGTAGCCGGCCATGCGCGCGTCGATCCAGGCGGAGCACGCGCGGGCGCTCCGCTCCACGGCCTTCGGAAGCAGCTCTCCCATCGCCCAGGCCATCTTCCGCGCCAAGGCCAGCTGCTTGGGCGAAGGCGGCCTCGGCGCGGCCTTGAAGTCCTCCTCGTGGGCGTCGAGGAACGCCTTGCAGGCGGCCCGGTCGGCCCTCGCCCCCTCGGGCAGGTCCAGCGACAGGCGGGCGGCGACGCGCTCCGCGAATTCCAGCATCCGCTCGCTCGGGGCGCCGTCGGCGGCGTCCTTGTGCGCCTCGATGAACGCCCTGCAGGCGTTGCCGTCGGCCTCGGCCCCCTCGGGCAGCGGAACCCCGCTGCGCTCCGCCAGGTCGCGGGCGAAGCCGAGCATCCGCTCGGTGGGCGCCCAGGGCGCGCCGGAGGCGTCCCCGCCCCGGCGCGCGTCGATGAACGCGGAGCAGGCCCGGGCGCTTAGCAGCGCCTCCTCGGGCAGGTCGGCGCCGGCGGCCTCGGCGAGGCTGTGGGCGTATGCGAGCTGCCTTTCGCTCGGGGGGCGCGGTTGGTCTTTCTGCGTGCCGTCCATGTCGGGCAACCTTGTGGCCTGCATGGATTCTACAATCCGCGGGGCAATTGGTTCCGCGGCGGGGAGGAGGCTGGCGGTCAGTCCCGCCAGGCGGCCAGCACGCGGTCCGCGTAGGCGGCGTTGCGCGCCGGGGTCCTGGAGTGGTAGGCGCCGATGGCCCACTCCAGGCTCCGGCCGGTCCGGGCCGCCTCCGCCATGCGGCTGGCCAGCACCCAGCCCGCCATCGCGGCCCCGAAGCAGATCGAGCGCGTCAGCCGTCCCTCCACCCAGCGCTCGCTGCGGCCGAGCAGCGCCGCGGCCGCCGGCAGGTGCACGGTGTTGACCTGCCACGGGCCGAGGTCGGCGCTGCCGTCGCCGTTGACCCAGCCGACGCCGAGCCCGCCGCGCTCCACCCGGCTGATTGCGAGGAGCACGCCCTCGGGCAGCGCGTAGGCGCGCTCGGCCCGGGCGACGCAGTCGCCGAGGGCGGGAGCGGCGCCGGCCAGCGCGAGGCAGAGCAGGGCGCGGGCGGCCAAGGCGGGCGGTCGGCCCACCCTAGGCCTTCCCGCCTGCGCCGCCGCCGTCGCCGCCGCCGCCGTCGCCGCCCTCCTCACGGCGTCGGAGCGACTTCATGGCATTGCCGGTGGTTTTCGCGACCACGCCCCCCGCGGCCGCCAGCACGCCCTGGGTGCTGCCGTCCGAGCCCTGGAAGTCCCCCAGCCGCCGCCCGGCGCCGGTGGCGAACCACGCGAGTATGCTGTTCGGCAGGGCCGGCATCACGGAGACGCACCACCGGCAGATCTGGTAGCACAGCCCCACGTACATCACGAAGTACAGCAGGAAGGCGAGGGCGCTGAACGCCGAGTCGGCCACCAGCTCGTTGACGAAGTTCCAATACAAGTCGTGGAAAAAGGCGAAGACGACGTAGCTTAGCGCCAGGGACGCCAAGAGGCCGAGGACCAGCAGGCACGGCGAGAGGATGGCGGCGGCGACGATCTGGATGGCGGTCTGCATCTTGGTGCCGCTGATGCCCTCGCCCTCCGGCGTGCACATCATCACCACCGCGAGCGGCGCCGCCGCCACGCACTCGATGGCCATGAGCGCGTAGCTCGCCACCAGGAAGACCCAGGTGATGAGCGGCAGTATCGGGATCAGGTAGGCCAGCACCACGCCCGCGGCCCACAGGGCGGCGGCCGTGGCGCCGATCAGCGTGGCCAGCCACTCAAGGGTGACCGCCACCGCGGCCGTGACCGCCGAGAATACTTTGGGCATGTCCGTCGCGAAGCGTCCGCCGATCGCGGAGGCCAGGGCCATGGCGTACACGCCGACGCTGACCTCGATGGCGTTCTCGCCGGTCTCCGCCAGCACGATGAAGGGGTTGGGCGCGTTGGCGCCGTCGTCGGACAGCAGCCGCTGGTCGAAATCAATGTGCCTGGAGTAGCCGAGCTCGTTGTCGTCGCCGGCCATCATGTACTCCGCCGCCCACTCCGCAAGCCCGGCGGCGTTGAGAAAGTCGCTGGCGCGCCGCTCGCTGCGTGGCTCCGTAACGTCCCAGGACGCCTGCCCGCCGACGCCCTCGAGGGCGTGGTCGAGGAACCCCAGCGCCCCCTTGACGTCGTTGGCGGAAAGGTTGTTGCAGAAGACCTCCAGGAACGTCTTCTTGGCGCGCGTGAGCACGGCCCAGCCCTTTCCCAACCAGCCCTTCTCCTGCTCCGCGCACTCCTGGGCGGCCACCGAGCGTATGTCCTGCGGCGGGCTCTCGACCTTGAACAGGTCGATGCCGTCCTGGACCGTGCGCGGGATCTGGGAGAGTTCGAAGAAGAAGGATCCGGCGGTGGCCCAGCCGCGCAGGTCCAGCCCCGCCCGCCAGTTCTCCTGGATGGCGCCGCAGTCCGCGGCCCCGGCGCCTCGGGCCTGGCGCAGGCAGTGCTGCACGGTGCCCTGTGCCTGGGCAACGTGGCTGCGGCCCTCCTTGTAGACGGCGTGTATCTTCGGCGGCTTGCCCCCGGCCGCCTTGTCCCACTCGTCCTCGGGCTCCTTCGGCAGCGGCTCCCACACAATGTCTCGGAAGCTCTCCCGCACGCCCGCCAGGACCTCGTCGACCTCTCTGACAAGGGCCGTCCTGGCGGCCGGCTCGATGCCGGGCGTCCCGTCGCTTTTGCGGTCCGGATCCTCGCCCTTGTGGATCAGGAACGCCTTGCCCAGCCGCTTCTCCCTTTCGTCCCCGAGGGCGTCGACCACGGCCGGGAGGTCGCGAATCGAGAGAATCGGCTCCACCACCTCGGCGTGCAGCCTAGGCACGGTGGCGAGCAGCGAGCGGTTGGCGTTCGCCTCGGCGCGCCACAGGAAGCGCTCCGCCCAGTTGGCGTCGTACTGCTTGTCGGCGAAGGTGGCGTTGCGCACGTTTGCCGCGGGCTGCTGGAGGGGGTGCTCCGACGCCCGGCTGAGCCCGCCGCAATAGCCGTCCACGAAGATGAGCTCGGTTCCGGCAACGTCCTTGCGGTCAAGGCTCTCGAGCAGCTGGGGGTCGGCGCCGGAGAAGAGTCGGGCCGCCCGCGTTTGGGCGGGGGCGTTTTGGCCTTTGCCGGCCTGGGCCACGGCGTCCTCGGAGTAGACCGTGGCCGCAAATATCCCATCGAGCCTGCCCCACCTGTCCTCCTTGGTGGCCACCAGGGGGACGTTGCTGCCCATGCCCTCGGCGGCGCGCGTGCAGGCGATCGCGTAGCTGAGGTTCTTCATGCCGGCGGTGATCTCGTGCGGCACCCCGGCCTTGGTGCGGATGCCGGAGCCGTCCATGACGCCGTTGAGCACCAGCTGCCACATGGAGGACCCCCCCGCGGAGCCCAGCATCAGCATCCAGACCACGCCAACTTGCGCCATGCTGAAGATGCCGCCGCCCACCCCGGGCACCGGCGCCAGCAGGGCCAGCGCCACGCCGTTGCGCAGCGGCAGCCAGACGGTCGAGAACTTGCGGCCGAGCGGCACGCCCTCCGCGGCGGTGGCGATGGTCGAGCTGACCATGGTGGCCATGATGACCACCGCGGCCAAGGCGTAGGCGATGAGGTTGGTGTAGCCCAGGGCGACGGCCAGCAGGGTTGCGCTGTTGCCCGAGTCGTTGATCCGCTGGCGCTCCTCCTCGGACACGTACGGCAGGAACACGAACGGCCCGAACAGGTAGTGGTACATCCAGATGGCGGCGTCGTCCCGCGAGCCGCCCTCCGCCACCGGCTTGCCCAGGTCGGGCTGCAGCATGGCGAGGATCGAGTCGGGGTCCGCCAGCTGCTGCATGGTCTGCTGCTGGCTCGCGCCGTGGGCCGCGCCGCACAGCGCGGCGAGCAGCAGCAGGGCGGCCAGCCGCCTCATGCGGGGAAGCGCCTGGGCAGGCCCTCGGCCGGGGCCTCGGCCACGGCGTCGAGGAAGGCGCCGAAACGGTAGCTGCGCGGCGCCTGCGGGTCGCCGCGCCGCGCCCAGTAGCGGCGCACCGCCCACATGCGGAAGGCCGTGTTGAGGTACAGGGCCAGGCAGGCGGCCATGCAGGCGACGCCGCAGAGCAGCGCCAGCACGCTGCCGGCGAGCATCGAGGCGAGGGCCAGCAGCAGCGCCGCGCCCCCCTGCAGGCAGGCGGTCCGCCCGGCGTTGGCGTAGCGCAGGCGCAGCTCCGGCTCCGCCGGCATTTGCTCGGCGTGGACCGGCACCTCGAAGTCGAGGACCGCGGAGGGGCGCCTGAGGAACGCGGCGACGGCCAGGCCGCGGCCCTGCAGCGCCTGGCGGACGGCGCCGTAGCTTCGGTGCGCCTCGCGCATCCCCTCGACGGTGCGCCGCGTCTGCTTGAACGGCCGCCACCTCACAGCGCCGACCGCCTCCCGCCGGTCACGTCGAGCACAGCATGGTGGAGCCGAACAGCACCGAGACGCCGCAGCCCACGTCGAGCAGGTTGATGAGGATCACCGCCCCCAAGATGTGCGTGATGCCCTTCGCCACGGGCCGCTCGAACCCCGGCGGCTTGCTCACCGACCCGGCGTAGCGCCAGCAGTAGATGCCCTTCAGGAAGAACCAGACGCCGAGCAGGTTCATCAGGATCACCAGGTAGCGGAAGCCGCGCTCGGAGATGAAGCGGCCGAAGTAGCTGCCGGGGGAGGGGTTGTAGCCGGCGATGCGGGCCTCCACCGCCAGCGGGTGGGTGCCGGGGGGCAGGCTGTAGGCCGTGGGCGCCTGGCTGCCGGAGGAGGTGAGGATCGAGAAGCTCAAGGTGTCGGCGATCAGCTCGTAGACGAACCACGGGCTGATCAGCAGCACGCCGACCGCCAGGCAGGCCGCAATGTTGGACGCCGGGTAGCTGTGCGGGCGGTAGTGGTTGGCGCGCAGCCCCTGCACGCCGAGGATGATGAGGAACACGCCGACCGCAATGAACGCCATGAGCAGCAGCCCAACCACCGCGTCCGCGTTGTCCAGGATCGCGCCAACGTTGACGGTCCGCCCGCTGGCGGCCGCCAGCGCCGGGGCCGGGGCCATGGCCAGGGCGAGCGCCTGCCATCGTCCGGCGCGCCGCCTAGAGCGGGTTGACTTCAAGGGCCAGCAGCGCCGCGGTGAGCGCCTCCATGCGCAGCCTCTGCTCGTGGGCGAGCACGTCGAGGTGCGCCGACAGCGCATCGAGGGAGGCCTGCTTGCGCAGCACCTGCCAAGGGGAGGTCGGCTCCCCGCCGTTCGAGTTCGAGACCTCCGCCAGCCAGGCCGGCGAGCCCCAGCGGTTGGCCGAGTACAGGCGCAGGTTGGCGACCAGCGAGCGCTCCTCGCCCGGCGGCACGAGGTGGGCGCGCATCACCTCCATCAGCGAGGTGGCGGCCAGCTTCTGGATCAGCACCGCCCGCATGTCGCGCGAGGCGTCCGCCAGCGCGTCGGCGCCGGCCAGCGCGGAGGGCGGGGCGAGCAGCGCCGCGGGCGCGCCCACCAGCAGCTCGACCTGGCGGCGCAGGGCCATCATGTCGAGGTCGTGCTCGTCCGGGCCGGCGCCGGCGCTGGCGGCGCCGTTGGGGTCCTTGTGCGCGCCCGAGGCCAGCAGCGCCCCGCCGGCGCGGCGCCCGGCGATGAGCATCGAGGACTCCAGGCAGCGCGACTGGCCGCTCGCCGGGTCGAACAGCCCCGCCCAGCGGGGATCCTGGCCGAGGCACACGGCGGCCAGCCTAGAGGCCGCGTGGCGGTCGGCGGAGGCCTGGTTGCGCGCCAGGTTCTCGACCTCCACCACCTGCCCGTCGGAGGCGCGCTCCACCCGGATGCGCTCGCCGAAGCGCTCGGTGCGCTCGGCGTGCAGGCGGGCCATCTCGCCGACCGCCGCCTGGCGGCCGCGCACGGCCTCCTCGCCGGCCACCGCGCGGGCCACCGCCATGCCCAGGCAGGCGTCGGCGTCCGGCGCGGCGCGCTCCGCCCGCTCCAGGTTGTGGCCGGTCATGTCGTTCATCTCGGCCAGCGCGGAGGCGCTCATGGCGGACTCCAGCTGCGCGGCGCGCTCCGCCTCGGAGTTGACGCTGGCCACGTCCATCTCCAGCTCCTGCATCGCCCAGTCGCGCATCGCGAGCACCTTGTCCTGCAACTTCTGCTCCAGCGTCAGCAGCGTGTTCTTGGCGTCGGTCACCGGCACGGTGCCGCTGGCCGCGGACGCGCCCAGCAGGCCGGCCCCGAGCAGCGCCCCGGCCAGCAGCCCCGAATGGAAGCGGAAGTTTGTCGTCATGGCTCCATGCCCCCTTGCCCGTGGGGCGTGCGCCGCCCCGTCGCGCCGCCGGGCGCGGTCAGCACCCGTCGAATGCCGGGCCGCACCGGGAGGGGATGAAGTCCGACACCTCCCGTCCCGCCCCCGCCAGCCGGCGCTGCGCGGCCCTGCGCGCCGAAAGGCTCGTGTAGGGGCCGGAGTGCACGAAGTGTAGCATCTTCCCGGGGCGGGTCTCCCGCGGCGTCACCCAGACGCGCGCGCCGACCCGGGCCTCGAGCAGGCCGCGCAGGCGCTCGGCGTTGCCGGGGCTGGCGAACAGGCCGTGCTGCAGCCAGTGCCACGGCCGCCCCTCGGGGCCTTCGGCGGCGGCGGGAGCGGCGGGAGGCGCGGGCGGCATCGCCGGACGGGCGGCCTCGCGCACCCGGCCCATGCGCCTCAGGGTCGCCATCGACGCCTCGCCGCCGGCCACGTCGCGCAGGATGCGCCGGGCCTCGGCCGGGCGCCCGTCGAGCGCGTGGGCGGCCGCCAGCCCGTTCAGGGCGATGCGCGTCTGGCGCTCGTCGGGGCCGTCGGCGAGCACCTGCCGGAAGGTGTCGCGGGCCGCCGCCGCGCGCAGCGCCCCGAGCTGCGCCCGCCCCAGCGACAGGCGCACCTCTCGGGCCAGGCGCGGATGCTTCGCCACGGCCGGCGCCAGCGCCGCGTAGGCGTCGGCGGCCGCGGCGTGGCGGCCGGCGACGAGCAGGGCGTCGGCCGCCGCCAGGCGCTCGGCGACCGGCGCCGCCGCCCAGGCCGCCGCCGCCAGCGACAGCCCGAGCAGGAGGGGCAGGGCGCGCGCCACCTCAGCCCGCCGCCAGGCTGCGCAGCCGCAGCCGGTCGATCTCGGAGGCGCCGCGGGCGCCGTCCGCGAAGCCGCCGGCGTCGCAGATCGGGTCCAGGAAGCGGTCCGCCAGCGCCAGCCACTCGCCGGGCGCGAGGTCGGCCGGCGCCGCCTCGGCGAACCAGAAGCCGGCGGCCCCCTCGGCCGCCCAGCGCGCCGGCACCAGGAAGGCGTGGTAGGGAGTCTCGGCGGCCGGGGCGCGCACCGCCCCGTTGGGCGCCAGCGCGTCGAAGGCGCGCACCCGGAAGCCGACCGCCCGCGCCGCCTCGCCCTCCTCCAGCGCGTCCGGGTCGACGATGCCGCGCCTGGCCGAGACCACCACGGACGGCTCGCCGCCGGCGCCGAGCACGGTGGCGACGCCGCCCGCGGGGGCGCCGCGCGGCATCGCCCGCAACGCCTCGGGGGTGACCTCCGGCGCCTCGCAGAGGGCGAACAGCACCACGTTGCGGCGCGCCACCAGGGCGATGCCGACGGCGTGGGCCCCGGCCGGGCCCTCGGCCACCGCGCCCGCCACGCGGGCGCCGTCCCAAGCCACCAAGGTCTCCGCGCCCGGGCCGCAGAGCGGGGGGCCGGGCAGCCAGCGGCGGTCGCCGTTGGCGAAGCGGACCACCGGCTCGCGGCCGCGCACCACGCCCAGGCGCAGCCCGCCCAAGGGGGCGTCAGAGCCGTTCGAGCAGCCCCTCGACATCCCGGTACCCCTGGAAGACGCGCCCGGCGCCGGACACGAAGGTGGGCGTGGAGCGCACGCCCATGGACTCGGCCACCGCGGACGGCGCCTCCAGCATGAGGTCCATGACCTCGGCCGCCTCGCCCTCCGGCGCGCAGTCCGCCGCCGGCAGGCCCTCGCCCGCGTAGAGCCGGTCGAGCCGGCCGGCGGCGTCCTCGGCGCACCACACGGAGCGCATGGCGGCGCGCCAGGCGCGGACGGCCGGGCCGTCGGGGCCGCCCTTGCGCAGCGCCTGCCACGGCAGCACCGCGTAGTGCATCGAGACCCCGGCCGCCTGGATGGCGGCCCGGTCCTCGTGCAGGCGCCGGCAGTGGGGGCAGTCGGGGTCGGTGAACACCACCACCCGCGCCCGCTCCGCCCCCGTCGCCGGATAGACGATCTGCCACGGCGAGCCGAACATCAGCTCCTCCGGGAAGCCGCCCTCCGCGGCCGCCTCGGGCCGGGCGGTCAGCGCCGCCGCCACCTCCGCCCGGTGCGCAGCCTCCGCCGCCCAGCTGGCGATCAGGTCGCGGCCGTCGAGCAGCAGCCGCTCGGGCGCCCGGACCACCACCCGGCCGCCGGGGCTGACGACGCCGAAGGCGCCGTCGGGGAAGGCCAGCCCGGTCCAGCCGCCGCCGCCGTCGATGGGAATCGGGCGCCCGTCCGGGAGCGGCAGGGGCGCGGCCGGGTCGGGCGCAGCGCCCGGCGCCGCCGGCGGCGTCCCGGGGCCGTCGCCGCGCGCCAGGCCGGCGAGCCCCTCCAGGCCCCGGCACGGGTCCGAGAACGCGGCGGCCAGCCGGCCGATGCGCGCCGTGTCGGCGCGGTGCAGGCGCAGGTGGTCGAGCTCGAAGGCCAGCCGGCCGTCGCCGGACGCCGCCTCCACGCCCCGGTCCACGACCGACTCCGGGCCGGCGGCGAGCAGTCCGGGGCCGCGCGCGAGCAGGGCGCTGGCGGTGCCGTCCGGCGCCCACCAGGTGGCGAGCCAGGCGTCGCCGCCGTCGATGCGGACCTCGCTGACGCGCGCCAGGCGCCCGCCGCCGGCCAGCCACTGCGCCTGGCCCCAGTCCGCCAAGGCGGCGCCGAAGCGGTCGCGCAGGGCGCCCGCCCGGCCCCCCTCGCGCACCTCCTCCGACCACGCGCCCGGCGGCGCCTCGCAGCCGGCGGGCAGCGGCGCCACCACCGTCTCGCGGCCGCCGTCGCCGTGCATGACCAGCCACGCCGGCTCGTTCAGGGCGGCGATGAGCCGCGGCGCGCCCGTCCACGCGCCCCCCAGGGCCAGGCCCAGGGCGCAGGCGACGGCGGCGATGCCGACGATCGGCGGCAGCGCGGCGACCGACCTGCGCAGGGCGCCGGTCACGGCGCGCTCCCGGACGGCGGCAGGGGCTCGGCGCCGAGGGGCGGAAGCTCCTGAGGGGGGGGGTCGATGAGCCAGACCGCTAGCGCCAGGAGGGCCAGCCCCAGGCCCCCGTAGAAGGCGAGGTGGACCAACGGGTAGCCGAGCAAATCCGCGGCCCGTCCCAGCGCCTGGCGCAGCCGGCTCACGGCGCCCCGCCCGCCGACGCGCCGGCCGGGGCCGCGGCGGGCATCGCCGCGGCCTCCTCCAAGGCGCGCAGCCAGTCGGCCGCCTCGCGCCCGGCGCGCTCCAGGGCGGGGGCGTCCTCCGGGTACAGGCGGCCCACCTCCGCGCCGACCTTGCGCAGCGCGCCGCCGTCGCCCGCCCGGTGCGCCTTGGCGTGCGCCGCGGCGACCCGGGCCAGGTCGTCGTCGGCCACCCAGCCGGCCCCCAGCGCCCCCTCCCCGCCGCGCCCCAGGTCCGCGAGCCAGGCGGAGCGGCGGCGGGCGTCCGCCCCGTCGCGGGCGCAGCGCGCGCCGTCGCGGGGGGCGTTGCGCGGCGCCGCCGCGAGCCGCCGCCGGGCGGCGAGCAGGGCGGCCTCCAGCCGCTCGCCGGCCAGCCGCGGCAAGCCCATCAGGCGCGCCGCCAAGCCCGGCGGCAGGGCCTGCTCGCAGACCTCCCGGTCCCACTCGTCGGGCGCCGCCACGCGCGCCAGGATGGGCAGGTCGCCCATGTCCAGGGTGGCCAGCTCGGGCGCCTCGCCGCCCTCCCGCAGGAAGCGGGCCGCGCCGTCGAAGCTGCAGCCGTCGGCGCCGAGGCTGAGGCAGGGGAGCAGGTGCGGCGCCTCGGGAAGGGGACGGCCCAGGGGCAGCAGGACGGCGACGTCGATCTCCATGACGGCCACCAGCGGCGCCCGCTCCGCCAGCCGCGCCAAGGCGCGCTCCGGGGCGGCGCGGGCGGCGAGCGCGGTGACCCAGTCGCGCTCCCGGGCGACCAGGTCGGCGAACGCCGCCAGCCCGGAGGAGGCGTCGCGGGCCGCAGGCACCGCCACGCCGAGCATGCCGCCCAGGCGCCGCATCTTGCCGAGGTCCATGGCGGTGGGCGGCTCGCGGGTGAGCGCCCAGCCGTCGCCGCCGGCCTGGTGCAGCAGGTCGCGCAGGGCGCGGTAGGTGCCGCTCCAGCTCGGCGAGACCAGCACCGGCCGGCCCTGCAGGGCGGCCGCGGCGCGCCCCGCCGCGTCGAGCAGCGGCAGCTCCTCCCAGCCGCCGCCCGCGGCCGGGTCGGGCAGGGGGGAGGGCGCCCAGGGCAGGGCGACCCGGCAGCGCAGCTCCGGCGCCTCGCCGTCGGTGGCCGCGATCGACAGGCGGGCGCAGCCGCGCCCGCGCCCGATGACGCAGCCGTGGGAGAGCCGCGCGCTCTCCGCCTGAATCGCGATGACCATGCGTGAAGGCTCCGCTCGCTGAGGGGCATTGCGCCGACGCACCCTATAATAGCGCATGCGCCCGCGCCGGGGGCGCAGGGCGCCGCAAAGGAGGACCGACCCATGCCCGACCCAGTCCCTCTCAACCGCCTCGGCGAGCCGATGGCCCCCGGCGAGGCCGACGCCTACTGGAACCGGCGCCGGCTGCCGAAGCTCGCCCACATCGAGCGCACCTTCGTGGCCTCCGGCAAGCTGGCGGAGGCCGACTGGCACCAGGTGCTGCTCCACGACCACACCCCCAAGGGCCAGCACTGCCTGTGGCTGGTGACGCGCATCGTCCGCGGGGCGCTGGCGGCGGACGGCCTCGAGCCGGTGGCCGCCCACCTGGCGCTGTTCCTGGAGCACAAGCGCGAGCTGCCCGCCGAGCACCGCGACCTGATGCGCTGCCGCGACCCCCAGGCGCTGGAGGCGCTGGTCGCCCCCTTCGCCGGACGGGCGCCCAGGCTGTCGAAGAAGCAGCGCAAGCGCCAGGAGCGCGACCAGCTGGCCGAGGACATGCCGCTGGTCTACGAGGACGGCCTGTGCCGCATCCACTGGGCGCGGACCGTGGTCGGGGCGCGCCACCTCGGCCGGCAGACCCGGTGGTGCACGGCGTCGGAGCGGGGCAGCGGGTTCTTCCGGGACTACGACGCCACCGGCGACCTGCTGGTGGTCACCCCCAAGCGGGCCGTGCGCCACCACGAGAAGTACCAGTACCACTGGAGCTACGGCGCCTTCCACGAGCGCGACGCCGGCGACGCCTCGTTCGCGCAGCGCTTCCCGGACGCCTGGGCGCACCTGGAGTCGCGGCCGCTGTCCTCGTTCGGCAAGGTGGCCAAGCGGTACTGGGGCCATCGCCCCATCCGGGAGGACGACGTCGCGGGCATCGTGCGGCGCAACGGGGGCGCCCCGCTCGACGACGGGCAGTGGCTGCGGCTGATCCGCGCCAACGACGCCTTCATCGACCACCGCGAGGATCCGACCGCCGCCATGGTGGCCGTCGCCTGCGAGGCCAATCCGGATCGCCTGCTGCGCTACGAGGACATGCTGCCGGACGCCCGGATCGCCGAGATCGTCGCCAAGCGTCCCGTGCTGCTGCGCACCGTCAGGCGCTCGTTCCTGACCGAGGGGAACCTCGCCGCGGTGCTCGACGCCAACCCCCACGCGCTCGCCCACCTCGACCCGGCGCAGGTCACGGAGCGCATCGCCCTCGCGGCGGTGCGCCGGCAGCCCAGGGCGGTCGCCCTGCTCGGCCCGGAGAGGCAGACGCCGGCGGTGCAGCTGGCGGTCGTGGCGGCCGAGCCGCAGGCCGTCGAGGACCTCGCCGCCCCCACGGCCGCGGCGCAGCGCGTTGCGGTGGGCGCCGACCCGAACGCCATCCTCCGCATCGCGGACCCCGACCGGGCGCTGGTGGAGGCGTACCTGGAGCGCGCCGGCGCCGACCTCGACGCCTTCGAGCGGCTGCCGCTGGCGCAGCGTCAGCTGTGCGCGGACTGGGCCCTGGACCGGTTCGCGCGGCAGCTCGGAACCCGCGCCGCCGCCGGCCTCGACGGGCTGCCCGACCGCATGGCGGAGGGCCCGGGCTCGGAGGCGGCGGCCGACCGGCTGGAGGCGGCGCTGGCCGAGCAGGTGCGCATCAACGTCCGCGCCGCCAAGCGCATGGGCAAGGTCGCCGGACCCTACATCGCCGCCAACGGCGGGCTCGACGACGTCTACGAGGTCATCGACCGGCTCGCCAACGGCGAGGTCGCCGAGGCGCGCGCCTTCGCCGAGGGCTCGCCCTGGATCGCCATGCCCGCCGGGCCCGCCACGGCCCCCGAGCCGGCCGCCGGCCCCGGCCTCGCCGCCGGATGAGGGCGCCGGCCGGCCCGGTCCGGCCGGCGGCCGCGCCCGCGGCGGCCGCCGCCGCCCTGTTCGCCGCCGCGCTGGCCTTCGGCCAGACGCACCCGTCGGGGCCGGCCCCCGCGCCCGCCCAGGCCCTGCACCTGTTCGCCGCCGCCACGGCGCTGTCCGGCCTGCTCGCCGGCCCCGAGGCCGCGTTGCGCGACTGGCTGGCGTGGATGGGCCGGATCGTGGGCGGCGGCCTGCTCGCCGCGCTGGCGCTGCTGTCGGCGGTCCCCGGCGCCGAGGGCGCGGTGCTGCTGCTGCTGCCCGGGCTGGGCGCGGCCGGCGCCGTGGCGCTGCTCGCCGCGCGCAGCGAGCGCGCCGCCCGCTGGACGGCCGTCGTCGCCGGCCTGCTCTGCGCCGGCCGCGTCATCGACCAGGCCTTCGGGCTGACCGGGCGGCCGCTGGCCCCGGTCGACGCCTTGGTCCCGGCCCTGGCCCTGGCTCTCGCCCTGGCCCTGTACGCCAGCCACGGCGGCCCGCCGGAGGCGCCGGGCGGGCGGCCCGCGGACGGCGCCGGGCGGCCGCGCCTGGCGGCCCCGGCGGGCCGGCCCGCGTTGGCCAGGCCCAAGGCCGCGCCGGGGCGCCGGGGGCCGGCCCTGCTCGCCGGCGCCGCGCTGCTCCTGCTCACCGCGGAGGGCCTTTACAAGCTGCGCCACGCGCTCGCCGCCGAGCCCGGCGCGCAGGCCGCGGCCGCCGGGCTGGCCGTCTGCGCCCTGGCCGGCGGCTGGACGGCCGCCGCCGCCCTGCGCTTCGGCGGCGGCTGGCGCCGGGCCGTGAGCCGCCGCCGCTTCCCGTGGGAGTGGCTCTACCTGGCGGCCCTTGTCGGCGTCGCCGCGCCGCTGCGCTGAACGCCGGCCGCCGCCGCCGTGCCCGTCCTGTTCGCCCCCGGCCTGCCCCTCGAGCGCGCCCTGCCAGGCGGGGCGCGGCCCTGCGACGCCATCGTCAACCCGGTCAACTGCCGGGGCACCGGCAAGCGCTCCAGGGGCGTCGCGGGGTTGGTGTTCCGGCGCTTTCCGGCGGCCCACGCCGCCTACCTGGCCAGCTGCCGGGCGGGCCGGTTCTTCCCGGGCGCGGTGCAGGTCGCCGCCACCGGCGAGGCGTCCCTGCCCCACGTCATAAACGCCGCCACCAAGGACCACTGGCGCGACCCCTCGCAGCTGGCCTGGATCGAGGCCATCGCCGCCAAGCTGCCGGCCGCCTTCGAGCGCGCGGGTGCGGGCCGCGTGGCCATCCCGATGCTGGGGTGCGGGGAGGGCGGCCTCGACTGGGACGCCCAGGTCGGGCCGGCGCTGCGCGACGCGCTGCAGGGCTGCGGCGCGGTGGCGGTCCTGCTCGGGCCGTCTCCCCGGCCGCGGCCGGCGCCCGCCGCCCGGCCCGGCTGAGCGGCGCCTAGGCGGGCACGCGGTCGAGCAGGGCGTCGCGGGCGGCGTTGGCGGCCGACATCCGGCCCGTCCACTTGGCCGCCTCGCCGGGCGGGTGGCGGTCCGGATGGACGCGCCTGGCGGTGCGCCGCCAGGCCGCCTGCACCTGGCGCCGGCTCAGCCGCTCCGCGCCCTCCAGCCCCAGCGCCCGGCACCACGCGCGGTACTCGCCCTCGCCGACGTCGAGCACGTCGTGGTCCTCGGCCTCCCAGGCCCGGAAGTAGGCCCGGCGCCGGGAGATGCGCTCGGACAGCGGCAAGGCGAAGTTCCAGTAGCGGCGCCAGTCGTCGACCATGTCGCGGCAGAACGAGTGGTCCCCGAACCCCAGGTCCTCCCACGGATCGACAGCGAGCAGCGCCAGCACCTCGTCGGTGTTCACTGACCAGCCGGGGTCGAACAGCAGGACCAGCTCGGCCGCAATGCGGCGCAGCGCCACGTCGCCGCCGAGGCGCCTCACCTCGCGCTCCGCGTCGAAGGGCGTGGGCGTCCCCTCCAGCGACATGCTGTGCAGCAGGCTGCGCCCGGCGTGCAGCTTCTGGGCGCGGGTGACGCCGAGCGCGGCGCAGACGAACTCCACCTTCTCGGCCTCCAGGCCGGTCGGCATGATCGCGGTGCCGCGCATGCCGTGCCCGGCGAGGCGGAACATCGCCACCAGGGCGCCGTCCTTGGAGCGGCGCAGCGGCGCGGCGCGCGAGTACAGCGGGCGCACCACCGCGTCGAGGTAGTGCCCGACGGCGAAGCCGGCGACCGCGCCCAGCGCGCCGCCGACGGCCAGGCCGACGAGGAAGCCGGCGATGCGGGCCGTGTAGTAGTGGCCGCCGGGGATGAACCGGGCGGAGGCCACCCGGTCCGACGGGTCCGGGCCGCGGCGCGCCGTCATGGCCGGCCGCCCGCCGCCCGCCGGCCGCCGGGGCGCCGGGGACTCGCCATGAGGGGTGCGCCATGCGTGTTCATAGCCCCCCATTATACCATGGGGGCGCCGCCCCCCCCCGGTCAGCCGGCGGCCATGCCCGGCGCCGGCCGGCCGCCGGGGGCCGGCGGCTCCGCGGGCTCCCCCTGCGAGGCCTCCTCGGCCACCGCCGTCTCCAGCCGGCGGATGCGCGCCAGGCTCTCCTCGCGCTCGGCCGCCTGCGGGAACGGCCGCAGGGCCTCCCGGCTCGAGCGGCGGCGGGCGCGCTTGGCGTCCTTCACGCTCCCCTCCAGGGACCTGCGCCGCGCCGCGAAGCGCTCGGGCTCGAGCTGCTCCGTGAGCTGCCGATGGACCATGCCGGCCATGCGCCCGAGCCGGTACGCGTCGCGGAAGCGGACCTCCGACTCCAGCAGCACCTCCGCGCCCTGCACAATGACCGAGAAGCGCCGGGGCGGGTCGGCGGCGAGCTCCGCCGCGGCGCCTTCAGGGCGCAGCGCGACCCTGCAGGGCAGGCCGCCCAGGGTCCCCAGCGACCAAGCGCTGGTTGTCCCGGCCTCGCGCTCCGGCGGGGCGCCCGCCTCGATCTCCGCGGCCAGGGCGCGCAGGCGGTCGCGGAAGCCCTCGAACCCGCCCTCGCCGGGCGCGGGGCGGGCCGCCTCGTCGGCGGCCAGGCCCTCAAGGCGGCGGCGCACCCCGTCGAGCTCCTTGTCGAAGGCGCGCACGCGCTCCGCGTGCTGCGCCACCCGGCGCTCGTGCTCGGCCTCGTTGCGGGCGATCACGGCGAGCGTCTTGCGCTCCAGCATCAGGTCGTAGGTCGCCTTGGAGCCGGCGGCGAGCGCCTTGAGCTCCTCGTAGCCCATGGCGGCCTCCGAGGACAGGTCCTCCATGCTGCGCTCCAGCAGCCGGCCGCGGCGCAGGTCGTCGAGCATCTTCTGCTTCACCTCCAGGGTCTGCCAGACCTTGGCGTCGGTGGTGCGCTCGCTGGCGTAGCGGACGATCTCCACCTCGAAGCCCGCCACCTGCTCGACCAGCCGGTTGCCGGTCCGCAGGATGCGCCCGTCGCGCTGCTCCATGTCCGCCGGGCGCCACGGGGCGTCCAGGTGGTGCACGGCGGTGAGGCGCTCCTGCACGTTGACGCCGGTGCCCATCTTCGCGGTCGAGCCGACCAGCACGCGCACCCGGCCCTCGCGGCAGGCGTCGAACAGCGCCTGGCGCCGCCCCAGCGTGCCTGCGTCGTGCACGAACGCCACCTCCGCGGGCGGCACGCCGCGGCGGCACAGCTCCAGCTTGAGGTCGTTGTAGACGTCGTAGGGGCGCTCCGGGTCGTCGAACGGGGAGCCCGCGGCAAGGAACTCGGCGTCCGGCACCTTCGACTTCGGCACGGCCAGGTCGCAGAACACCAGCTGCAGCCCGCGCTGCGCCTCCCAACGGCGCCACAGGCCGGCGATGCGGTCGGCCGCCGCGCGCAGCTTGGTCGGCTCGCCGTCGCCGATGTCGGCGTCGCGGCGGCGCAGGCGCACGCTCAGCGCCAGGTGCCGTCCGTCGTTGAGCACCGCCAGCACGCTGTCGCCCTCCTCCGGGCCGTCCCCCTCCTTGATGCGGCGCATGCGCTCCGTCAGCGACGCCATCGCGGCGCGCAGCGCCCGGCTGGGCTTGACGACCGCCATCTCCGGCCGGCCGCCGGCCACCGGGGGGATGTCCCACTGGGCGGCTTGCGCGTCCGCCATGTCGCTGCCCAGGCAGACGTCGGCGAAGCGCCGGTAGATGCCGGCGATCTCCGGCGTGTTGCGGAACCGCCGCAGCCGCTGGCGCGAGACCAGCCCGGTGCCGGCGTCGTCCACCTCGATGTCCTCGGACACCTCGCCGTAGGTCTGCAGCCAGGCGGGGAAGTCCAGGTCGCCGCGCCGCTCCATCCCCTCCGGGTCCATGTAGCGCTGCAGCACCCACATCTCGGCCAGGCTGTTGGCGATCGGCGTGCCGCTGGCGAACACCGTCTTGCCCTGCGGGTGGGTCGCGTGCAGCGAGTCCGTGCATCGGAGCAGGAAGTCCGCCGCCTGCGCGCCCTGCGCCGAGAGCCCCGGCAGCCGGCGCGTGAAGCCGGGCAGGCTGATGGCCTTGAAGACGTGCGCCTCGTCCACGCAGAGCACGTCGAACCCCAGCGCGGCGGGGTCGCAGCCGGCCCGGCGCAGCCGCAGAAGCCCGCTGTGCGGGAACACCGCCAGGTCCCAGCGGCCCTCCATCCGCGCCACCGTGCGGTTCAGGTGCCCCGGCGCCAGGTCCGCCGGGGCGACGCGGAGCACCCGCGCCTCGGGGTAGAGGGCGTGGATCTCGCGCGCCCACTGCGACAGCAGGTGGTTGGGCACGCAGACCAAGGCCTTGTCGGCGATTCTGGCGTGCTGCGCGGAGCGGATGCCGGCCAGCGAGGCGAAGGTCTTGCCGGCCCCGACCACGTGGTCGAGCAGCGTGCGCCGGTCGTGCAGGATGCGCGCCGCCGCCCGGCGCTGGTTCCAGCGCAGCTCCACGTCGCCGCTGGCGCCCGGGCAGCGCAGCAGCGCGCCGTCGTGCTCCCGGTGCCGGTAGCCGCCGTAGCGGCGGTTGTAGACCTCCTCCAGCACCTGGCGGCGCCCGGGGTCGCGCGGCACCCAGTCGCGGAACTCCCCCAGGATGCGGTCGCGCCGCTCCCGCGCCGACACGGTCGCCACCGGGTCGAGCACGTAGCGCCACTCGGACTGCCCCTCCTCGCCGAAGCGCGGGTTGGGCACGCGCTTGTTGACGGTGACGTCGCGGCCCTCCAGGCAGGCCTTCATGATCCGCACCGCGGTCATGCGGCCGATCCCGTAGTCCACGCGGTTGAGCGTTGCGAACTCCGCCCGGTCGCGCGGGCGGCCGACGGCGATGTCGCACTGGCGCGGCCGGCCCCGCCAGGTCAGCTTGGCGGCCGGGCTGGCCGGGGCGCCCAGCAGCAGGTGGTCGATGAACCGCTCGTGGATCGCGTCCGGCACCCAGGCGGCGCCGAAGGCGACGCTGATGGACTCGAACGGGATGCGCTCCGGCCGGGCGCGGTCGAGCGCCGCCAGTGAGGCGCGCAGCCGCCCGGCGCGCGCGCGCCCCTTGCGGGTGGCCGCCTCCGGCCCGCCCTCCAGGGCCGCCAGCGCGTTGCGCACGGCCTCGCGCCGGCCCTCCACGTCGCCGGACAGGAACGCCTCGCGGTGCGCCAGCCCGCCGTCCGGGCCAACGAAGCAGGCGCCCGCCTCCAGCGCCGCGGCGCAGAAGCCGCGCACCGACAGCCCGGTGGCCCTGGCGCACCAGCCGAGGTCGAGGCCGCCGCGCTCCGCCAGCGAGCGGTCCGCCGCCTCCTCCGGCGCCATCGGCCCCGGCAGCGGCGCCGGCGGGAACAGCAGGCGCCGCTCCAGCAGCGGCGAGCGCCACTCCCGGCCCATCTGCACGCCCTGCAGGGACAGGATGAGGTGGCCGTCCGGGTGGCCGGCCAGCAGGCGGCCGTTGCGCGGCGAGTCGATGCCCTGGGCGCTGCGGTGGGCGCCCAGGTGCTCCTCCACCGCGCCCCGCAGCCGGTCGCGCGCCTCTGCGATGTCGGCGGCCGGGGCGTCCGTCCCCTCCATGTCAAGCAGGGCGCGGGCCTGGCGCCCAAGCGCGGCCAGGCTGTCGCGGACGGCCCGTTCGGAGGCGGCGGGCGGCCGGTTCGGGTCGGGCGCCGGCCCGGGCTCCGGCGCCGGCGGACCGGGCTCGGCGTCGTGCGCCGCGGCGGCGTCCCTGGCGAAGGTCTCCAGCGAGCGGTGCTCCACCGCCAGCCTGTCCGCCACGCCGTCGGCGGCCGCCAGCGGGGCGGAGAAGGGCCGCGCGTTGGGCTCCGCCCGGCGCCGCAGGCGCACCGCGTGCAGGGCGCGGTTGGGCGCCTCCGGATCAGCCAGGCGGTGCCTGCGGTCGCCGCCGGCCCAGTCGCTGACGCGGGCCAGCCGCGCGCGCAGCGCCAGGCCGGTCCGGCTCCAGAAGTCGTCGCCGACCAAGGCCACGCACTCCGCCCCCGGGGGGAGGGCGGCGACCGCCTGCCGCAGGCAGGCGTGGCCCGTCGGGACGTGGCGCAGCTCGCCCTCCACCGGCAGGCTCGGGGCGTCGGCGACGAAGGCTCCGACGAACCCGGGCAGCGCCTCGCCGGGCGCGCCGAGCAGCCGCGGGCGCTCCGCGGCGGGGGACAGCAGACGGCCGATCTCGGCCTGGGCCGGATCGAGTGTCACCTGCGGCCCAGCGCCGCCCGGGACGTTGAGCCGCGCGGTCCCGTCCGGCATCCGCCCGGCGACGGCGGCGCCCGCCGCCGCCCAGCCCGCGGCGCGGTCCGGGTCGAACTCGGCCAGGTGCTCGAACAGCACCCAGTCGTCGTTGCGCGCCAGCTCCCGCAGGCGCGCCATCGAGGCCTTGACGGCGCCGCCGTCGGAAGGGTCGTCGGCCATGCCCTCGTGGACGTCGAAGGCGGCGGCCAGCCCCGTCCAGCCGCTGTAGCCGGCGAGCACGGCGCGGTCGCCCTCGGACAGCGGGGCGGGGTCGAGCAGGCGCTCCAGAGCGGCGACGTTGGCCGCCACGCGGGCGGCGAGGCCCTCGGGCGCGGGCGCCTCGGCCGCGGGCGCCCCAGGCGCCGGGCCTAGCGGCTCCCGTCCGGGGGTCCGCCAAGGAAGTCGAGCGCCTCCTTGGCCTCCTCCAGAATCGACAGCACCCGCGTCCCCCACGGTCGCCGGCCCCCCCGCATGTGGCGCTCCTGGATGGCCAGCATCTCGCGCAGCAGCGGCGCCGTCAGCGCCACCGGCGGGTCCATGTCCTGCGTCAGCATCACGTAGAGCTCGGTGATCAGCAGCTCCTCGGCCTGGTCCAGCAGCGAGCCGCCGGCGTTGCTTTGCGATGGCATCGAGGTCCTCCTTCAGCCAGTCCTGGGTGAGCCGGCCCTCCAGGTCCCCCTCGCCCAGGGCGGCCAGCAGGCCCTCGACGGAGCCGGCGCGCCGGCAGGCCTCGTCCATCCAGACGCGGAACTCGCCGCGGCTGCGGCAGGCCGGCGGCGGCCCGAGGTCGTCCCCGCCCGAGAACAGGCCGTGGCGCAGGGCGTCCTCCTCGTCGAAGAACAGCGGCCCGTCGAGCTCGAACAGCCCGGCCTCGTCGGGCGCCTCCTCGAGGAACTCCGGGGCGCCGCCGCCAAGGCGCAGCCACAGCGGGTTGCGGCTGCCGTAGCGCCGCCGGCTGGCGCCCAGGTGGGCCTCGAGGGCCTGCACCGCGGCCAGCGAGTCGAACGGGGCCTCGCCGCGCCGAGCCTGCGCCACCGGGTGCGTGACGCAGGCGACCACGCCGCCGATCTCCGCCGAGTCCGTCCCCTGCCTGCGGGTCCGGAAGAACCTGCATCCCATGCGCTGCCCCCATGCGGTGTTGCTTCGCCGGGGATTATAGGAACCCGCCCGCCAGGCAGGCCTGCGCGCCGCGGGATCAAAACCGCCGGTCGCGCTGGCGGTAGGGGCTGCGCACGTGGCGCGGGTTGCTCGCCGCCAAGTGGCGCAGCCCGCGCAGGATGGCGGATGGCGGGTAGCCGTGCCGGGCGAGCAGCGTCAGGACGACGGCGACGGCCGCCAGCACGGCCAGCGTCCAAGCCCTTGGATGCAGGAGGAAGGCCATGAACGGGAAGGTCGCGGAGGCGTCGACGAAGAAGAACTTGAGGGGCCGGCTGGCTTGGTTGTGGGCGGCGGCGCTCATGGGTCCGGCATCCTACCGAAGGCCCCCGGAGGCGGCAAGGCGTTGCAAATGGGCGGCGACCGCATGAAGTGGCCGGGCGCGCTTGGTCGGATTCGGGGGCAACGCCCAGGGCTGCCTTCTCATGGCCCCATCGCCCTCGCCGGCGACGCCTCGCGCTTCACCGACCGCCACGGACGCTCGATCAAACGGTTTTGCGGATCCACCGGCCCCGGCCATCGCTGCCGACCCGGACGCCCCTTCGATCCTTGCGCACGGGACTTGCAGCGCTTTTCGAACGGCTTGCGATGCCCTATGCTGCAAAGCTTGGACTACAGAGGGGGGCATCTTGAGCGATTCTCTGCTTTCGCAACTGCGCGCCTACGCCTCGGAAGTGCAGGACTTCGTGCAGGACTGCACCAACGAGGAGCAGACCAAGCTCACGCTCGTCAATCGCTACCTTGAGGTCCTGGGGTTCGATGTCAGGAATCCCAGGCAGGTGCTGGTGGAGTACCAAACGGGCTTGGGCAAGGGCGTGGAACGGGTCGACTACGCGGTCCTTGAGGATGGCGAGCCGGCGATACTGATCGAGGCCAAGTCCGCGACCGCGCGCCTGACCCAGCGGTCCCCGACGCCCCAATTGCGGCGTTACGCCATCGACACGCCGAGCGTGCGCTACGTCGCGATCACGAACGGCGTGGAGTGGGAGTGGTACTTCAAGAACGAGGCGGGAAGGCCCGCCGAGCGGCCCTTTCTGGTGGTCGAGGCCCTGCGTCCGCGCAAGAGCGACGCTGAGTGGCTGTCGAAGCTAAGCACGCGCACGATGCACCAGGACACGTTTCAGGCGGCGCGCGCCAAGTACCTTAGGAAGCAGTTGATTGATTGGTTCGACCAGGCCCAGCACGCGCCTTCGGACGCGCTGCTGCGCCTCGTCGGCCGGGAGATCGACCGCCCGGTTCGGCCATCCCAGTTGGATGAGGCCCGGGCGCAGTGGGTGGGCGCCTGCGACCAAGCAAGGGAGGACTGGCTGCAGGAGAGGCTCGAGCGGGCGCAGCGCGCCGAGGACCAGAAGCAGGACGAACCCGAGGCGCCGGGCACCGCGGACGGGGATCATGAGTCGGCCCGCAGCCTGAGGTGCCAGGCGCGCGTGCCGGACGGCGACGCCAGGACCTTTGGCAACGCGACGGAACTGATGCTGTTCGTGGTCGAGCACTGCGCGGGCCACCATCGCGAAGGCGAGCGGGCCTATCTGGCCGCGGTGGCCAAGCCGATGGCGGCGACCGGATCGCGCAAGGCGCTGATCGGGCCCGATGAGCAGGTCGATGCAAAAGAGCTAAGGCGCTACTCCCGAAAAACGTACAAAGGGCACCGTATCTTCAAGAACCTCAGCAACCCCCGCAAGCGGGCGTTGATCGAATCCCTGCTGTCCGCCTGCACGCTGGCCGACGGGTCCAGCCCGGCCCTCGGCAGGCATCTGGAGATCGAACTGCCCAACACGTGACCGGCGGGCCGCGCCTCAGGGCGGGGCAAGGGCCGAGCGGATGGAGCGGGCGACGGCCAGCGCAAGCGGCGGCGGCACCGCCTCGCTGACCTGGTCGATCTGCGCGGAGAGGGTTCCCTCCAGGACGAAGTCGTCGGGAAACCCCTGCAGCCTCATGGCCTCGAAGACGCTCAGCCGGCGCGTGCCGGTCGGATGCACGTGCACTTCGCGGTGGCCGTAGGAGACGGCGACGCTCGGCCTGTCCCACGCAAGCACCTTGAAGCTTCTGGCGGACGTCTGGCCCTCCGCCAGCGTTCCGTCGAAGAACTTGCGGGACCGCGGCGCCATGCACCAATGGTTCTCGTGGAAGGGGATGGCGTCCCGGTCCATGCCCGCTGCGAAGAGGGCGGGCTGGGGCAGGCGGCCGATGGCATCCGCGACGGTGCGCCGCGGTCCGCCGCCGATCGGGGGCGAGAAGCGCTCCATGGCGCGGCCGGCCTTGGGAAAGGCCAGCACGAACAGCCGGCGGCGGCGCTGCGGCACCGCGTGCGCGGCGGCGTCGGCGACGAACGCGCGCACGTCGAAGCCGCTCCCCTCCAGGCGCTCGACCTCCCGGCCCAGCAGGCGGCCGTCCCGGAACCCCGCCAGTTCGGGCACGTTCTCCATGAGGATGAACCGAAGGGGGCCGCGGCGCCGGTGCAGGCACAGCGCCAAGGTGAAGAAGCGGCGGACCGCAGCGCTGCGGGGGTCGCCGGGCGGGCGGGTCCGGCTCGCGCGCGAGAAGGGCTGGCAGGGCGGGCCGCCGACCACGCCGGCCGGGGCGAACCGGCCGCCGTGGTGGCGGTCCATGTCCGCGATTCCGACCTCCCGCAGGTCGGCGACCCGCCCGCGGCCCGCGCCGTCGCGGTTGCGGTTCCAGGAGCGGACCGCGCTTTCGCGCAGGTCGTAGGCCAGCCCCACGCGAAAGCCGGCGCGCTCGAAGCCCAGGTCCAGCCCGCCGCAGCCGGCGTACAGGGAAAGCAGCACGGGGCGCCTGCCCTAGGCCCTTCGGGCGGCCCGCGCGCCGCGGGGCCGGCAGGGGCCCGCGGCGGCGGCCGGGCTCACAGGTCCAGCGCCCGCTGGCGCGCCCTGGCCGGCCGCATCGGCCCCCGCGCCGACGGGTCGTAGCGCTCGAACGGCAGGGCCTTGTGGATGCCGCGGACCGCCCAGCGCTGGAAGCGCTTGAGGTCCTTGCGGCGCGGGTCGTAGACCATCGGGTAGGGCTTGATGCCGCGCTCCACCATGCGGTCGAAGCGGTGCTGGACGTCGGCCATCGTCTCGCCCTTGGCGTAGCCGGTGAGCATGTACGCCATCACCCGGGACGGCGGGATGCCGGCCGCCTCCAGCCGGTCGATGCCGTCGAAGAACACGCGCTCCTGGCCCAGGCTGTCCCACGCGGTGTACAGCCGGCGCCGCACGAAGTCCTTGTCGCGGCAGTCCATGGAGGCCAGCGCCGCGGCCGCCTCGTCGTCGATCAGGCGCACGTTGACGCCCTGCGAGAGGCACACCGCGAAGCCGCCGGCGTTGATGTCGGCGACGTGCCGCCGCCACTCCGGGATGCCGAAGAAGTCGTTGTCGAGCACGTGCAGGTGGCGGGGGTGCGGCTCGCCGCGCCACAGCTCGGCCACCGTCTGGTTGGGCCTGGGCCGCCCCTCCTTGCGCGGCACCACGCAGAAGCCGCAGCGCAGCCGGCAGCCGCGCTGCAGGAAGCCCAGGCTGTAGGACACCTCCGGGTGGTCGGCGTAGTCCGCCGCCTCGCCGATGCCGGGCACCGCCCCCTCCAGCGTCAGGGCGGCGTCCACGCCGGTGCCGCCGACCAGCGCGCCCGGGAACTCGCGGCGGAAGGCGGCCACCTTGCGCGCCGTGGTCGAGAACACCGCGCTGCCGTAGACCCGGTCGTAGGGCCGCTCGAACAGGCCGGGGCGGGCGCTGCGCGCGTAGACGACCTCATCGCCCCTGGCCCGGTGCCAGGCGGCCAGCCGCATGCAGGCCAGGTTGGGCATTCGCCCGTCGAGCTGGGTGACGCGCACGCGCATGCGGGGACCGGGCGGGGCGGGCCGGGGCCGCCTCACAGCCTCCCGAACCCGGCCAGGTGCGCAGCGACCGCCTCGCCGAGGCGGCGCGCCAGCAGCGGCGGCACAGCGTTGCCCACCTGGCGCGCCACGCTGGCGAGCCCGCCGACGAACTCGAAGCCGTCGGGGAAGGTCTGCAGGCGGGCGGCCTCGCGGCCGGTGATGGCGCGGTCCTGCTCGGGGTGCCCGAAGCGCCCGCAGGAGTAGGTGGTGCAGCGGGTGGTCAGGGTCGGCGCCGGGGCGTCCCACGCCATGCGCCCGTAGACGCCGCGGAAGCGCTCCTCGCCGCGGTGGCAGTCGAGCCGCAGCCCGTCCGGCCAGCGCTCGCGGCCGCCGCCGGCCGGCGTCGCCCGGATGCGCCGCAGGTTGAGCGGGCTGAGCACCGAGGCGGCGTGCCCGTTGACGTTCGCGTCCGCCTCGCCGGCCGCCAGCGCCGGCAGGTCGGCGATCGCCCCGCGCACCGTCGCCGCGGCCCCGCCGGACGCCTGAGGCAGGGGCAGGGGGCCGTGCCGGGAGGCCGCCAGCAGCAGCCGGCTGCGGCGCTGCGGCACGCCGTGGCCCGCCATGTCCACGACCCCGCAGTCCACGTGGTAGCCCGCCGCCCGAAGCCTGTCGAGCACGGCGCGGAGCAGGACCGCGTGGCGGGCCCGCTCGGCCAGCAGGGGCACGTTCTCCATGAGCGCCACGTCGGGACGGCAGGCCGCGACGGCGTCGGCGAAGCGCAGCATCAGCGGCCGGCGCCCGTCGCCCTCCGGAGGCGCGCGCAGGGCGCCGAAGTCGGTGAACGGCTGGCACGGCGGGCAGCCGACGAAGACGATGGGCGCGTCGCCTTGCGCCGCCGCCGCCGCCGCCAGCGCCCCCTCAGGGAGGGCGCGCACGTCGCCGCGGTGGAGCCGGCAGCCCGGCAGGTTGCGGGCGTGGGTGGCGGCGGCGTCCGCGTCGCTGTCCAGCGCCCACGCCAGGCGCAGCCCGGCGGCCTGCAGGCCGGCGCCGAAGCCGCCGCAGCCGCAGAAGAAGTCGAAGGCGGCCGGGGCCCGGCCGCGGGGCGCGGCCCGCCAGCCGTCGAGGCCGCCCGCGCCGCCGCTCACGCGGACACCAGCGCGCGCCGCAGCCCGTCCCAGTTGGCGAGCACGTCGTCCAGGGTGGCCTCGGAGATCAGCCCCTGGGCGCGCAGCGCGCGGGCGTGGCCCGACATGCTCTGCGCCTGGACCGCCTCGCCGTCCTCCAGGGCCTCGTAGATGGCGGCGGCCAGCCCGTCGCCGGACTCCATGAGCCGGTGGCGCAGCGTCTCGGTGAACGAGAGGCGCTCGCGCACCGCCACCCGGCCGCCGCCGGCCCGCGGCACCAGGCGCTGCGCGACCACCAGGCGCAGCGCCTGCAGGATGTTCTGGCGCGCCGACCGGCGCGCCCCGTCCGGGTAGGCCGAGAGCATGCGGTGCACGGTCTCGGCGACCGAGTTGGCGTGCAGGGTGGAGATGGCCGCATGGCCGGTCTGCGAGGCCTGCACGGTGGCCTCGATGGTCTCCTGGTCGCGCGACTCGCCGATCAGGATGACGTCGGGCGCCATGCGCAGGGCGTTGACGACGCCCGCCTGGAAGCTCTCGATGTCGGTGCCGACCTGCAGCTGGGTGACGATCGAGCTGGGGCGGGGCACCTCGTCGAACACGTACTCGATGGGGCTCTCGATGGTGACCACGTTGCGGTGCGCGCGCTCGTCGGCGACGATGTGGCGGATCAGCGAGGCCATCAGCGTGGACTTGCCGTGGCCGGTGCCGCCGCACACCAGGATGAGCCCTTGCCGGATCGAGCCGACGAAGTCGGCGAACGCGGGCTCGACGCCGATGGCGTCGAGCGGCGGCGGCAGCGAGTCGATGGCGCGCATGGTCATGACCGTCGCCCGGCGCCCGCCGCGCAGGCACTGCACGGCGTTGACGCGGTAGCGGCGCGCCCCGTCCACCCCCTCGCCGAGGCGGGCGTAGCCGGTGTCGATCGGCTTGCCCGACGCCAGCCGCGCCTGGGCGTTGGCCCCGTACATGTCGCGGGCGGCGAGCAGCGACATCAGCTCCGCGTCGCGCAGCCGGCGCTCCGACAGGGGCAGCTTGCGCCCCTCCACGGCCATCCAGGCCCGGTCCCCGGAGGGCAGGATGACGTCCGAGGCCCCGCGCCCCTGGGCGTGGGCCAGCACGGCGTCGAGGTCCTCCAGACGCTGCAGCTGGGCCGGGAAGCCCGGCATCGCCACCCGGCGCTACTCCCGGGCGGCCCGCAGGCCCAGCATCAGGGCCTTGCCCGGCTGGGCGCCCTCAAGGTCGATGGTCACGCGCTCGACCACCTCCCTGCGAATGGTCACGGTCCGGGCGCCGACGCTGGCGGCGTGGCTCGCCGCCGCCTCGACCTCGCTGTCGAAGAACCGCCTCCCCGCCACGTTGCAGGTCACGCCGCTCTCCGTCCTCTGGCTGATCACCCTCATGGCCTCACTCCTTTCCTTTCAGTTTGCGTCCTTGCGGTGCCGCGGGCGCCGTCCGGCGCCCGCCCCCATTGTTGCATCAGCCGCCCGGATTGGGCTTCCGCGTCCCGGGCGGCGGCCCGGCGCGGGCCGCCCGCCCCCCGTCCGCGGCCAGCTCGGCAACGGCGGCGCGCACGGCCGCTTCGGCGTACTGCCGGCCCCCGGCCGGCCCCATCGGCCGGGTCAGCAGGGCGCCCATCACGCTGTTGCCGACGTCGCAGCCCTCCGCGAGCGAGGGGTCGTCCTTGATGGCGCGCTTCGCCATCTCGATCAGCTCCCGGTCCGACATGCTTTTCGTCCTCCTGCGTTGGATCCGTCTCCCGCGGGCCCGCCTCGGCGGCCCCGCCAGCGACAGATGTATTATACCATAGACCGCTCCGGGCGCGGGGGGACCGTTCGGCCGCGGCATCGTACAATCCCCGGGGACGCTTCACGCAAGGAGACCGCCCGATGACGCAGGAGACCGTTGAGTCCGTGGTCGCCAAGGCCCTGGCCGGCCGGCCGGCCGCGGACTGGACCGGGGCCGAGGCGCGCCTGCTGGCCCACGCCCTGCACCCGGCCGGGGGGCGGCTGCGCTCGGCCAACCCGCGCCCGACCGCCGAGGACCGCGAGGTGCTCGCCATCTGCCGCGGCCTGTTCGGCGCCCTCGGCATCGAGGTGCCGGCCGCGCTGCGCGCCCTGCGCGACCGCCTGCCGGAGCCGGGGGCGGCGGAGCGCGCGGCCGCCGACCGGGTGCGGGCGCGGCTGCTCGAGGCGGTTCGCCGCCGCGACCCGCTGGCCTGGGGGGACGCCGCGTGAGCCGCCGGCCCGCCCTCGCCGAGGGCCACGCCGCGGTCGGCGCCGTCGCCCGCCTGGTGGAGGCGCTGTCGGCGCCGGCCACCGTCCGCCATCTCGCCACCGCCGCCGAGGCCGGCGGGGGCGGGGGCGCCCCGCTGCAGGCGGTGATGGTGCTGCACGGCCCGGCCGCCGCCCGCCTGATCGCGCCGGGCATCGACGGGGCGCGCACGCCGAAGGCGTACGTCGACGCCGCCTGCCTGGCCGAGGCCTCCTTCCAGGCCCTCATGGAGGCCGGCGAGGCCGAGGTCGCCGGCCACGGGCTGATCCTGTCGATCGACCCGAAGGCCGACACCGACCTCGACTTCTCGGGCATGTTCTCCGGCGGCCTGCACTTCTGGGCGCAGGCGCGGCCGCCGGGCGGCGGCGTCGAGTGCGTCCTGTGCCTGCCCGAGCCGGCCTGGATCGCCCTGCACCTGGCGGAGACCCACGGCCCCGGCGAGCGCGTCGCCCTGGCCCAGCTGATGGACGCCTGCGGCGACGCGGCGCTCGGCCAGGCCCTCAACCGCCTGCGCCAGGACAACCCGCTGCCCGCCGCCTTCCGCGCGGCCAGCCACTTCCTTGACGCCATGGGCGAGCTGGCGGTGGGCGGCCGGGCGCGGGCGGCGGCGCTGGCCGCCGGGCTCGACATGCCCTCCGGCCACCGCGCCGCGCTGAAGGACCGGCTGGGGCTGCCGCCGCCGCCCGGCGCCGGGCGGCGGCGGCCGCGCGACTGGACGCTCGACGAGCTCCTGGAGGACGTGCCCCTGCTTGACGGGGCGCTCGCGGAGCGGGCCAGCGCCTGGGAGGTGGAGCGCTCGATGCAGTGGCTGGCCGGGGAGGCCGCCAGCGGCCCCGGCGCCCCGCGGGCCGGCCCGGCCGTCTGAGGCCGGGCGCCGTCAGCCCGGGGCCGGCGCCTCCAGCGCGATGAGGTCCGCCAGGCGCGCCGGGTCGCGCGCCCCGCCCTCGTCCTGCGCCTCGATCCAGGACACCGCCGAGCCGCCCGGGAAGCGCTCCGCCAGGCGGGCGATGGCCTGCGCGAAGCCCATGCGGCGCACCAACTCCCTGCGCAGCGCCACGTCCTGCGGCGTGGTGGAGTAGGCCCAGACCTCCGCCGCCCCCAGGGTCAGCCGCAGGACCTGCTCGACGCGCTCGGCGACGTTGTCGAGCCGGCCGAGGTAGAGCATGGAGGAGCCCTCGTGGCGCGAGGGGCCGGTGACGTGGCGCTCGTAGTCCGCCATGGCGTCGTCGGACGGCTTGAAGCGCCTCGCGATCTGCTCGACCCCGAGCTTCGACGACGGCTGGCCCATCACCCAGATGTTGGTGGCGAGCTCCACCATGTCGTCGTCGAAGTCGTCGAGCAGCTGCGAGACCAGGCAGATGCGCACCCCGTACTTGCGGCCCTCGCGGATGTCGCGGACCACCTGCTCGCGGACCTGCCGGGAGCCGCGGGTGCGGTGGAACTCGTCGTAGCAGATGCGCTTCACGGCGCGCTGGTCGGCGCGCACGGCGTCGAGGTGGTGCTGCCGGTACAGGTCCGGAACCTCGCCGACCGACTCCTCGTCGCGGTAGAAGCCCGCGCACAGCATCTGCCTGGCCAGCAGGTAGTACAGCGCGGTCTGCTTGTCGCCGCGGCCGCTGCCGCCCTGCGCCACCTGGGCGAGGTCCACGGCGACCACCCGCGCCTGGCTGACCGCGAAGCTGCTCGGCCTGCCGAGCGCCGGGTTGTCGCGGACCGCCAGCGAGATCATGCCCACCATGTAGCTGATCGGCGACTCGCCGCCGATGCGCGCCCCCTCGTCGAGGTCGCGCAGCGCGGTCGAGGCGTTCAGCGCCGCCGGGATGTCCTGCAGGGTGGGCACGGCGAAGCGCTGCGCCAGGGTCGCCGCGTGGACGTCGCCGGCGCGGAACAGGCCGTCGACCACCTGCCACCAGGAGGTGCGCCCGTCCACCACCTCCAGGCCGACGCGCTCCACCGCCCGCGCCACCGCCTCCGGGGCGGCGGCCGGGTCGTACTCCTTGGCGTTGGCCCCGGGGGCGAAGTGGGCGTAGGTCTCGTCCACCGCCTGGCTGACGAACTCCGCGAGGCGCTCCGGGGCCTCGCGGGCGCCCGCCGGGCTCAGCAGCAGGGTGAGGAACGAGACCATCCACGAGCGGTCCATGGCCGGCGGGAAGGGGCAGCCCAGCGGGGTGTCCAGGGGGTTGATCGCCTCCGCCCCCTCCTCCTGGCGGAAGGTGAACGACTGCGCCAGGTGGCGCTGGCCCTCCGGCAGCACCTCGCGCACCAGGTCGATGAACAGCGAGGCCGAGTAGCCGACGTCGATGATGGCGATGCGCGGCACCGCCTCGTTGGCCGGGTCGCACAGCAGCGACAGGTTGTCGGCGGCGAGCTTCAGGCTCTTGCCCGCCCCGGGCGGGGCGAACACCAGGTCCGAGGACAGGGCCTGCAGGGCGCCGCCCTGGGCGACCGGGAACAGGCGGTTGTCCACCGTGCGCAGCAGGGCGCCGCCGCGCCGCCAGGGCGCGCGCGGGCGCAGGAACGGGCAGATCGTCACCGCCTCCGCCAGCGGCGCCGCGCACGGCGGGGCCACCGACGAGGGGGTGAAGCCGGGCTGCGCGGACAGCCACGCCTCCACCGGGTCGCCGCGGTCCGCCACCACCGACGGCCCGCCCCAGGACTCCAGCGCCCGGACCAGCACGCTGAGCCGGTCGCGGACCTCCTCCGGGGAGCGGCCGCTGGTCGCCGCCTGCACCTGGCAGGCCACCAGCACGCCCTGGCGCGCGTAGTCCTGGAGCTGGCGCATCGCCTCCAGGATCGAGCGGTTCTGCGAGGCCGTCCAGGCGATCACCGAGGCCAGCGCCTCCTTCAGCTTGAGCTTGCCGAGAATGTCCTCGTGGCCGCTGGTGAGGGTGATCGAGACCTGCCAGGGGATGCCGTCGGGCACCGCCCGGAACAGGCCGGCGAACGGCTCCGGGGCGGCCGGCAGCATGTCCATCGACAGCGTGCCGTGCCAGCGCCCGCCGAGCCGGACCAGCCCCTCGCGGGCCTCCGGGGCGTCGGTGAACAGCTGGTGGGCGATCGGCGGGGTGAACAGGCACGAGCCGTCCATGCCGCCCTCCACCTCGCGCACCACGCGCATGGCCGGCCGGCCGCCGAGCAGCCTGGGGCGCCATTTCGGGCCGCCGGTCGGCGCGATGTGCCCGCGCAGGCTCAGCATCGCGTCCGCGCAGCGCATCGGCTCCAGCCCGGCCACCCCGCTGAAGGCGCTCTCCAGCATGCGCCGGTTGGCGGCGTGCGCCCGGCGCAGGTCCCCCAGGCCGACGTTGGGCGACATCGCGTACTCGCCGAGGCGCGCCGGCAGGTCGAACCGCCGCAGGGCCTCCGCGGCGCGCCGGCGGGCCGACTTGAGCTCGACGTCGGTGAGCGACTCGGGCAGGGTCGAGAGCACCAGCACGCAGCGCTCCTCGGCGACGCGCTCCGAGAGCGCGGCGATGCGCGCCTCCAGCAGGCCGCCGACCTCCAGGCCGAGCCGCTCCGCCGCGCCCAGGGTCGGGCCGAGGGCGTCGCGGACCCGGCTCTCGGCCAGCTCCGGCAGGCGCGAGAAGACCGCCTGCAGGCGGATGCCGGGGGCGCGCAGCGACGCCTCCAGGCGGGCCACCAGCCGGCCGACGCGCTCCGCCGCCCCGGCGTCGCTGACCGCGCCGTAGGAGCCGACCGCCTCGTAGAAGGTGGCGAACCCGCCCGAGGCCAGGGCGAAGTCGGCCTCGCCCTCGTCCGCCTCCAGCTGGCAGAGGTCCATGACGTCCGACTTCAGCTGGCGCCGCAGGCCGCGCAGGACGGCGCGGATCACGCCGCCCGCCCGGCGCCCTTGAGGCGCTTGATGAGCGCCCGCATCGCCGCCACGCGCCGGCGGTCGTCGTCGATCGCCAGCGCCCGGTCGGCCTCGCACCGGACGCTAAGCGCCTCGGCCGGCGCCAGCGGGGCCAGCGCCGCGTCGAGCAGGCGCCGCGGGTCGTCGCGCAGCCTGCGCGGGGCGTCGCCGAGCAGCGCCTCGTCGATGGCGTCGAGCTCCCCGCTCACGGCAGCGTCGCCTGGGGGATCAGGCCGTAGTCGCGCGCCACCCCGTCGCACACCGCCTCCTCGCCCGGCGGCACGAACGCCACCAGCCGCCCGTGGGCGTGCGAGCCGACGCAGATGGAGTGCTGCGCCAGCGCCTCCGCATAGCGCGAGGTCAGCGCCCGGTCGTAGGCGCGCTGCCAGACCGCCGCCGCGCCCGCGCTCCGGTCGGAGCCGCGCAGGGCGAAGGCGGCCAGCACGTTCTCCAGGAACAGCCCGGTGCCGGTGTCGACCCAGGGGGCCTTGAGCAGGCGCGCCACGGCGTCCGGCAGGGGGCAGCGGGCGGCGTCCGCCAGGTGCGCCTCGAGGATGCGCACCTCGGCGAAGCGGGCCACGTGCAGCACCTCCGGCAGGGCCGCCCACTCGCGCAGGACGCCGGCCCCGGCGCCGAAGGTGGCGAAGGGGGCGAAGTCGGGGCTGGTCCGGGTCAGCGAGATGCGCAGCAGGGCGGTCCGGCCCGAACCGGCGAGGTCCGCCAGCCAGCCCACCGCCGCCTTGGTGCCCGCCAGGGCCCTGCCGTCCACGTGGCCGAAGGGGCGCCGCGGGTGCTTGGCGGACGCGCTCCACTCGGCCCCCGGCGCCGGCACCGGGCGCGTCAGCAGCCAATGGGCGAGCGCCGCGCGCGGCAGCATGAACGTCCGCGTCGCCGCGCCGGCCAGCGGCCGGCCCTTCATGCCCTGGTTGATCTGGTGGGCGTTGGCCAGGCCGTCGGCGACCGGCGGCGGCGGGCGGCGGCGCATGGGCCCGGTGACCAGCGCGCCGCGCAGCGCGTGCGCCAGCCGGTAGCCGCCGCTGACCGGGCAGACGCGCTCGGCCAGCGACAGGCACCGCGCCGCCGCCACGCCCGCCGCCTGCGCCGCCTCGCGCCCCCTCGGGGGCAGCCCGAGCTCCGCCAGCAGCGCCCCCGTGCGGGTGCGCAGGTACTGGTCGTCGGCGAAGTTGCCGGCCGCCCCCAGGCCGCTTTCGCGGAACTCGCCGAAGTCGCAGTTGGTGATCCAGAACACGTCCGAGGGCAGCTCGCGCGGCTGAGCGAAGGCCTTGGCGGGCTCGCCGCCGAGCGAGGCCCAGCCCTCCGCCGGCCGGGCCGGCGCGTCGAACAGCGCGACGCCGGCCTTCACGCGCCCGCCGCCCGCACCAGCATCGCGCCGATGGCCCTGCCGGGCTCGAGGCCCGGGTGCAGCGCCTCGAGCAGGGCCGAGGCCCGCGCCAGCGCGTCCTCGCGCAGCCCGTCCAGGCGGCCCGAGCGGCGCATCGCCTCCAGCTCGCGGTCGTAGGCCTCGGGGGCGTACCAGAGGCAGAAGCCGGCCAGCACCTCGCCGCGGCGGGCGTAGTCGGCGTCGCCGAGGGCCGCCAGCTGGGCGCCGAAGTGGGCGGCGTCGCTGTGGCCGAGGCGCGCCACGGCGCCGCGCCGGCCCGCCTCCAGCAGGGCGGCGGGCATGGTCTCCACGTACTCGCGCCACTGCCGCTCGCGCAGGCCCTCCGGGGCGGGCAGCAGGGCGGAGTAGCGCAGCGCGCGCTGCGCCTGGTGCCAGATGCCGAGCGGCACGTCGGCCATCGGCGCGAAGTGGCACAGCTCGGCGCGCCCGCTGGCGCCCTGGAAGCCGACGTGGCAGGCGCCGTGGCACAGGCGGCAGGCGGTCGCGAGGTTGGCCAGCGCGTTGTTGGCGTGGTCGTCGTCGAGGTGGTGGACCTCCATCGCGCCCTCCAGCCGCCAGCCGCACCAGCGGCAGGCGTGGCCGTCCCGCTCCAGCGCCTTCGGGCGCTGGCGCGCGAAGTCGGCGTTGGCCGCCTCGGCGTGGGGGTCGTCGGCGCGGAACGGGCCGCGCTTCACCGAGAGCCTAAGCGGCTCCACAGGCGGCGCACAGCGCGGGGGCCTGGCCCCACGCGCCCCTCGGGTTCATCATCTCGGCGACGAAGCGCACCAGGAACGGCAGCAGGACGGCGAGCAGGCCGCAGGCCAGCAGGATCAGGCCCTGGCGCACCTTCTCCGGCTTCCACGGCGACTTGCGCAGCCCGTCGTGGAGGTGGCGCCCCGCGACCAGCAGCAGGACGGCGCCGAACGCGAACAGGGCGAAGACGCCGAAGCGCAGCACCGCCTGCAGCTGCTCTGAGAGGCCCTCCGCCACCTCGCCGATCTGCGCGGCGGCGGGGGCCGGCGCCAGCAGCAGGGCGGACGGCCAGCGGCGCGCCCGCACGGCGCGCGCGGCGGAGCGGCCGGCCCGTTCGGCCACCCACCGCGCCAGCGTCATTGGGTGGAGCTGTAGCGGTTCAGCGGGTCGTCATCCTTCACCGCATTGACGGCGTTGTCGCTGTCCTGCCCGGTCACGGTCTCCGCGGACAGGTCCACCAGGAAGGGCAGCGAGATCAGGGCGGGGCCGAGCAGAGCCATGGCCAGGCCCTTGCGCATCTCTTCGCCTTGCCTGGTGTCCTTGCTGTACTTGATCAGGGCCATCACGCCGGCCCCGGTGATGGCCAGGCCCACCACCACGAAGACGGTGGTGAGCAGCCCGCTCACCGACTGCAGCTGGTTGATCCAGCCGGCCTGCTGGCCCTCGATGCCCACGGTCTGCGCCCAGGCGCCGCCGCACAGGGCCAGGCTGGCGAGCGCGGCCGCCGCGCGGGCCCCAAGGGCCCGCAGTCTCTCAATGTCTCCTTTCATCGGTTCCTCCGGTTGTCGGCGCCCAGCGCGCCGGGAATCAGTGTCAGTAGCTGTCGATCGGGTCGCCCGTGGGCAGGGCCTGGCCGTCCGAGAAGTCCACGACGACCTCCTCGGCCGGCACGCCGAGCGTGCCGGTCACCAGCCCCACCACCCAGGGCAGCAGGACCATGCAGGCGCCCGCCAGCACCGCGGCGAGCCCCTTCTGGAACTCGGCGTCGCCGCGGGCCTCCCGGTAGTGCCTGGCGAGGTAGCCCACGCCCATCCCCACCGTCGCCAGGCCAAGGACCGTGAAGAAGGCCGTGGCCAGGCCCGTGGCCGACTGCAGCTGCGCCAGCCAGCCGGGCTTCAGCGCGCTCAGCCGCTCCGCGGCGGCCGGCGCCGCCGCCAGCAGGCCGGCCAGGGCCGGCACGGCCCGCCTCACTGCCGGGCCTCCTCGTACTGCCGCAGCGGGTCCATGGTCCGCACCGCCTCGCGGGCGTCCACCTGGTCGCCGCCGCCCATCAGCGTGTCGCCCACCAGTCCCAGGGTCCACGGCAGCGCGATGAGCAGGCCGCCGGCCAGCAGCCCGACCAGGCCGCGGGTGATGTTCCGGCCGTCGCCCTCGCGGCGGTGGTGGGCGACGAACTCGCGCAGCGCCATGCCCAGGAAGGCCACGCCCATGAGCACGGCGACGCCGGTGAGGATCGACACGGCGGCCTTGAACTCCACCCCCAGCGCCGCCAGGAACGCCGTCTTCGGGTCCTGCGCCAGCGCGGCGGCCGCGGCCGCCCACGCGGCGGCGCCGAGCGCCGCCGTTGCCAATGCGCCCATGCGCCTGCCGTCGGTCCCCGTTCGGGCCATCGCGCGCGCCATCCGCCGCCTACCAAGGTCGTTGCCGATTAGATTATGATTGGCCGCAGGAAAGTCAAGGGTGCACGGGTGAGCGCTTCGACCGACTCGCATGCGGAGGCCTACATGAGCGCGGCGCGCAACCACCCGCTTCTCAGCCACGCGGAGGAGATCGCGCTGGCGCAGGACATGGACCGCGCCCGGGCCTGCATCGCCCGCCACGCGGGCGCCGTCCCGGGCGTCGTCAGCGGCTACCTGGCGGCGCTGTCCGCATCCGGCGACCGGCGCCGCGGCCGCATCTACTTGGGCACCACGCTGCCGGAGGAGCCGCCGGCGGAGGCGGGCGAGCCCCCGGTGGAGGCGCTGCGGGCGGCGGCCGGCGACGCGCAGGCGTCCGCCCGGGTCCTCGGCGACGTGCGCCCCTCCGAGGAGTTCGTCGAGCGCTGGGCGGAGGCGGTGCGCGACTCGGCGCTCGGCGCCGAGGCCAAGCGCAGCGCCGCCCAGGCCCTGCGCCGCCTCGTGCGCGCCCGCAACGCCTTGGTCAGCCACAACCTGCGGCTGGTGGTCTCGCTCGCCAAGCGCCAGCACCGCCCGGAGGGCTACGCGCTGAGCGACGTGATCGGCGACGGCAACCACGGCCTCATCCAGGCCGTTCGGCTGTGGCAGTACAAGCACGGCTTCCGCTTCTCCACCTACGCCACCTGGTGGATCCGCCAGAGCGTCTCGCGCAGCGTGCAGGAGCGGGCGCGCACCGTGCGCGCGCCGACCCCGTCGCGGCAGCGCCGCGAGCGCATCGCCGAGGGCCGGCCCTCGCCGGAGGACCGGCTGGCCGGGGCGGCGCTGCTGCCGGCGATCTCCATGGACGCGCCGCTCGGCCCGGGCACCCAGTCGACGCTGCACGACGTCATGCCCGGCGGCGCCCCGGCCGAGGACGCCCTCACCAGCCCCGGCGCGCTGTTCGAGGCGATCGAGCGGGCGGTGGAGGAGATGGAGCCGGCCCAGGCCGACCTGCTGCGCCGCCGCTACGGGATGGACGGGCGCCCGGCCGCCTCGCTGCGCGAGATGGGCGAGGCGCTCGGCCGCGGCAAGAAGGCCGTGACCCGCGACGTTCAACTGGCCCTCGACGAGCTGCGGCGCCGGATCCAGGGCTGAGGGCGCCCGGCGGCCCCGCCGCCCCCCGCCAGCCCGACCGCCGCCGCCAGGCTGGCCTCGGCCGAAAGCCCCGACAGCAGGCCGGCGGCGAACGCCCCCGCGCAGGCGTCGCCGCCTGGCGCGGGCCGGCCGTCCGGGGCCGCCAGGCGCATCGGCCGGCGCCCGTCGCGGTGCAGGGCCGCGGCGCCCGCGCGGGTCAGCAGGGCGCCCCAGCGCGCCGCCGCCGCCAGGCGCCGTCCGGCGGCCGCGGCCGGCTGGCCCAGCAGCGCCTGCGCGTGCGCCTCGTCGCCCGCCACCAGGGCGGCGCCCTCGGCGAGGTCGAGCAGCGCCGTCCGGCACTCCGGGCGCAGCGCCTCCGGCCCCAGGGCGAGCGCGCAGGGCCGGCCCGCCGCGTCCGCCGCCGCGCGCAGCTGGCGCAGCAGGCGCCCGCCCTGCGGGTAGTCGAGCGCGTGCGCGTCGAGCCACACGAGGTCGGCGCGCGCCAGCAGGCCGTAGGACTCGCCGACCCCGTCCAGGGCCGGCCGGCCGGGGTGCAGCACGAGGCCCGTCCGCCCGTCCGGGCCCGCCACCGCCACCCGGCGGCGCAGGCCGCCCGCGGCGCAGGCCGACGGCTGCGGCCGCACCCCGCGCCGGGCCGCCTCCGCGGCCGCCTCCCGGTCCGCTGCCGAGGGCGAGGCGGGGAACTCCAGCGCGCAGCGGACGCGGGGGCGGCGACCGCGGGGCGCGCGGGCCGCGGCGGCGAGGGCGTCGAGCGCCGCGCCGCCGACCGTCCAGCCGTCCGCCCCCAGCCGGGCGAACCAGTCCGCCCCGCGCTCCAGCGCGCCGCCGGGCGGCGGGGCCAGCCCGTCGAGCAGCGGGTCGCCCGCGGGCAGGCGCCGCTCGCGCGCAAGGACCGTGAAGCCGTAGATGATGCCCAATGCCCCCTCCGGGCGGCCTGACCGGCGCGATTATAGGGGGCCGCCCGCCCGGCGGGCCCGCGGCGGGGCCTGACCGCCGGCGATGTGCTTTAATCCCACCCAACGCACCCCAGCAGCAGGAACGACCGCCATGCGCATACTCGGATTGGACGACGGCTACGCCCAGACGAAGGTGGCCACGGGCGAGAAGTGGCGGCTGGCGCCCACCTGCATCCAGTCCGGGCGGGCGCTGGTCAGCGCGCTGCCCGGCGGCAGCGCGCCGACCGGCTACGTGGCCCAGGGCGAGGGCTCGGAATGGACCGTCGGCGCCGACCTGCCGCGCCCCTCGGAGATCAGCCACGACGGCTACCCCGCCTCGGTGGAGGCGCGCGTGATGGCGACCCACGCCATGCGCGGCGCCCTGTCGGAGACGGCCAACGGGTCGGGCCCGGTCGAGGTGTCGGTCTGCTCCGGGGTGCCGCTCGACCGGACCCTGGGCGGGCACGAGGCGCTCGTGGCGGCCAAGCGCGACAACCTGCTGGCAAACGACGTGGCGGTCCTCAACGGCTCCGGCGAGCCGCAGGCGGTGGGCTTCCGCGTGGTGCGCCACGAGGTCGTCCCCGAGGCGATCGGCGCCTGGATCGCGGCGATCGCGGAGGTCGGCGACGGCGGCGACGTGCGCATCCCGCAGCAGGCCATGCGCGCCCACCTTGCGGTGGTCGACATCGGCGGCCGCACCACCGACGTGGCGGTGGTCTGGAACGGCGCGGTGGACGCGCAGGCGTCGCGGACGGTGGAGGTCGGCGTCGCCCAGATGCGCGCCCAGCTCGGCGACGCCATCCATCGCCGCTTCGGCGCCCGCATCGAGGCGCGCCAGGCCGACGAGGCCCTGCGCAGCGGCCAGGTGACCCTGTTCGGCAAGGCGGTCGACGCCGCCCGCGAGCGCGACCAGGCCCTCGGCGCGGTGCTCGGGCAGCTGCGCAACGAGGTGCGCGCCGCGCTGGGCGACGGCGCCGCGCTGGAGCGCGTGCTGTTCGTGGGCGGCGGCGCCAAGCTCGCCGAGGGCGCCGTTCGCCAGTGGTTCCGCCATGGCCAGGTGGCGCCATCGCCCGTGCTGGCCAACGCCGTCGGCTTCCAGCTCTACGGGCGCATGGCGTTCGCCGATGGCTGACGGCAAGCTCCGCATGACCGTGGACCTCGAGCACTCGCTCCCGACGCTCGAGTTCCTGCGCGGGCTCGGGCGCCACGAGCGGACCGCCTTCGTGCGCGTGGCGCTCATCGCCGCGCACCGCCGCGTCAGCCGGCTCGACGAGCGGTCCCTGTGGCCGGGCGCCATCCTCGGGGAGGGCGGCGGCGCGCCGGAGGGACGGCCGCGGCCGGTCGGGGGCGGCGACGCCCCGCCCGCCCCGGCGAGCGACCGGCCCCGCCCGGCGCCGGCGCCCGCGGCGTCCGGCGGCATGCCGGGCGACGTCGCCCAGGTCCTCAGCCGCTTCGTGCAGTAGTGAGCGGGCGCCGGGACCCGTCCGAAGCCGGCGGCGACGCCGGCGTCTTCTTCCTGCTGCTCGCGCTGGCGGCCTGCGCGGCGGCGCTGTTCGCCTGGGACGCGCTGTGGGCCGAGCGCTTCGGCGCCTGGCGGGCGCTGCGCCTGGCCCAGCTGGCGGCGCTCGGGCCGCTGCTGCCGGACGCCTACTGGGCGTTGTTCGACCTGCCCCCCGCCGACCGCGTCGCGGCGGCGCTGGAGCGCGCCGCCGCCGTGCCCGGCGAGGGCCAGCGGGAGCAGGCGGCGCTGTTCCGGGCGCGCATCGACCGGGCCTTGCTGCCGCCCGTCTGCCTGCTCGCCGGCCTGCCGTTCGTGGCGCTGGCGCTGGCGCGCTGGCGGGCGGCGGAGCGCGTCCGCGAGCGCTTCGACGACGCGGACGGGTACCTGGAGGCCCAGGCGGCGCTGCACCCGCACCTCGCCCCGCTGTCCGGCGAGCGGCCCCACCGGGAGCCGCTGAAGTTCGACCGGGAGCGGCCCAGCGTCCACGCCAAGTGCGTCAACCCCCTAGACTTCGCGCGCATGCGCCCGCCGCTGGGCCTGGAGGGGGAGGCCGACCGCGCCATCCTCGAGGGCGACGACGACTTCGACGAGGCGCTGGCGGAGCGCTGCTTCGCCCGGCAGTGCGGGCCGCCGTACGCGGGCCTCGGCGCCTGGGACGGCTGCGCGCAGCACGCCTTCGAGCTGCTGCTGCCCGCCCAGGCGCTGCACCCGGAGCGGATGCTGCCGGAGATCCGGGCGCTGCTGGCGGACGGCGCGGACGGCGGCAGCGACGCGGCGCGCGCGCTCGCCGAGGCGCTGCGCGCGCGCCGCGGCAAGGCCCCCCGCGACCTGCTCAGGGACCCCGCGCTGGCCGCCGCCCTGCGCCTGCGCGAGGCCGAGATGGTGATGGAGGCGCACGGGTTCGTGCTGACCGGGCTCATGAGCCTGCTGGAGGAGGCCCGGCAGGGCGGCGTGGTGCTGATCCACAGCCTGCGCCGCAAGCTCAAGCTGGAGGACCGCACCATGTGGTACGCTCTCTCCTCCGTCGGGCGCCGCGTGGCGTTCGCGGAGGGCGCGGGGCCGTTCGCCCACTGGCTGGTGGAGCGCTCGATCGGCGTCCACCTGCCGTCGCCGATGACGGTGCCGGAGGTCGGGCGCGCCGTGCGCGCGCTGCGCGAGCAGATCGAGGGGCCGAAGCCCAGCGCGGCGCCGCCCATGCCGCAGCCCGAGCGGATCCCGGGGCTGGGGTTGATGGGGGGTGCGGACCGCTTCGCCAGCCTGGATGAGTTCCTGGAGCGGGACAGGCGGGAGGGAGGAACGAGATGAACGCACGCAAGGGACCGGCCCGCGGGGCGCCGGCGTAAGGGGCTCCCGGGCATGAGCGAGGAGGCGCGCCGCCGCCACGGGCTCGACGCGGAGATCGAGGTCAGCCCCGACGAGGCCCGCCGCAGCGTCGGGCCGAGGCGCCGCCTGCGCCGCCTCGCCGAACGGCACGGCTACCGGCCCCTGCTCTGGAGCGGGCTGGCCGTGGTCGCCATGCCGTGGACGCCCATCCCCGCCGCGCCCGAGGCGATGCTGCTCGCCAACCTGCTCTACGCGCTGTTCGCGGCCTCCGTGCTGTCGGGCGCCTACCCGTTCCGCAGGCCCGCGCACCGCACCGGCTCGATGGACGACGGCATCATCTGGCTCGGCAACCGCTCGGACCGCTCGCAGGCCACCTGCTGGCTGTCCGACTCGGACCTGCGCAAGCACCTGCTCGTGTTCGGGACCACCGGCAGCGGCAAGACCGTCTTCCTGCTGGGCTTCTACTACCAGGCCATCGTGCAGGGCAGCGGCTGCATCTTCGTCGACGGCAAGGCCGACAACTCCGTCTACTGGGCGCTCTCCGCGCTGGCCCGCCGCGCCGGCCGGGAGGACGACCTGCTGGTCATCAACTACCTCCAGCCGCCGCCCGAGGCGCCGGACAAGGTCACCGGCCGCCCGCGGTCGCCCCGCACGACCATCTCCAACACCGCCAACCCGTTCGCCGACCTCTCGCCGGAGCAGGCGCGCAGCCAGCTCGTGGCCATGATGCGCGACTCGGGCCAGACCGGCGACATGTGGAAGGGCCGCGCCAGCGCCATGCTCGGCAACGTGCTCGCCTACCTGTGCGCGGTCCGCGACAAGCAAGAGATCAACCTCGACGTCCAATACATCCGGCGGGCCGTGCAGCTGCCCTACATCGTCGCCGCCAGCCGGCGGCGCGACCTTCCGGAGGAGATCGTCACGCCGCTGCGCCGCTACCTGGCGGAGCTGCCGAACTACAACGAGGCCGCGGTCAAGGTCACCGTGCCGGGGGACTCCTCGGCCGACCCCCTGATCACCGCCGCCAACGTCGAGGCCGCCCAGGCCGCCGGCTTCGAAGAGGAGGCCGTCAGGCAGCACGGCTTCCTCCTGATGCAGCTCACGGAGGTGATGTCGGACATGACCGACACCTACGCGCACATCTTCCGCACCCCGCTCGGCGAGGTGGACTTCAACGACGTGGTGTTCAACCGACGCCTCCTGTGCGTCATGCTGCCCGCGCTGCAGGCGGACCCGGACCGGCTCGCCGGGCTCGGCAAGCTGGTCGTCGCCGGCATCCGCTCGGCGCTCGGCGGGCGCGCCCTGGGCGCCAAGCTGGAGGGCGACCGCCGGCAGGTGATCGACATGAAGCCGACCAACGCCCCGGTGCCCTTCTTCATCATCCTCGACGAGTACGGCTACTACTCGGTGCCCGGCTTCGCCGTGGTCGCGGCCCAGGCGCGCAGCCTCGGCTGCTCGGTGCTGTTCGTCGGCCAGGACTACTCCAGCTTCAAGCGCGGCGACGCGAAGGAGGCGGCTAGCGTGCTGGCCAACACGAACACCAAGGTGCTGATGAAGCTGGAGGACCCCGAGGACACCATGGAGGTGATGCGCAAGCGCGCCGGGCAGGGCTACGCGGTGCAGGGCCGCGACTGGGAGAAGCGCTCCGGCGGCCTGCGGGCGGCCGACTCCGCGGCGTCGGCGCTCGCCGACCGCATCAGCCTGCGCGACCTGGTCGCCCAGGGGCCGGGCGAGGCGCACGTCATCCACGAGGACCGCATCGAGCGCGTGGGCCTGTGCTACTTCGCCCCGGAGCGGCTCGCCCTGGAGCAGCAGGAGTCGGAGCTGAACGTGTTCCTCGCGGTGCGCGACCTGACCACCCGCGAGGCGGAGGACATGGTGCTGCGCAAGACCTCGGTGACGCGGCTGTTCGCCGAGGGCGCGCAGCCCGCGGGCGCGGCCGACTCGACCTTCACCGAGGAGCAGTTCTTCGCCCTGCTGGCGGCGGTCGCCGAGGCGGCCCCGCCGAGCGACTGGCTCCTGGCGCTCGCCGGGATCAACATGCTCCGGGAGGTGTCCGACGCCCGCGAGATGGCCGAGGAGATGCGCCGCGACTCGACCGGCGCCGGCTCGCGGCCGGCGGCGGAGCGCTGGCTCGAGGACGAGCGCCGCCGCTCGGGCCGCAGCCGGACGTTCCCGGACTGGCCCGCCGAGGCGCCGGGCCCGCCGGAGGCCGACTCGCCGTTCGCCGCCTACGACGGCCTCAACGACTGGCACCAGGAGGTGTTCGAGAGCGCCGCGCGCGAGGGGCGGGCCTCAAGGACGCGGCGCGCGCTCGGCGTCGGCGGGGACCCCGCCGACCCGGACGCCCTGCTGCTGCGCGGCCTGGAGGACGCCGACGAGGAGGAGGATGGGGACGATCCCCGCCCGCGGGGCCGGGGAGGGCGCGCCTAGGCGGCGTCCGGCGCCGGCGGCGGCGCTTCCCGGGCGTCGCCGGGCGCCTGGGCGAAGCGTCCGGTGGCCTCGTCGAAGCGGGCGCGCACCGTGCCGCCCGCCTCGCCGTGGCGGTTCTTCTCGAGGATGATCTCGGCCGCCGCCGGGTCGGCGGCGCGGTCGTAGCGGCCCGGCCGGTACAGCATCCAGACGTGGTCGGCGTCGGCCTCCAGCGACCCGGAGTCGCGCAGGTCGGACATGAGCGGGCGCTTGTCGGCGCGCCGCTCCACCTCGCGGCTCAGCTGCGAGGCGGCCACCACCGGGCCGCCCGCCTCCCGCGCCAGGACCTTCAACGCCCTGGACACCCGCTCCAGCTGCTCGTTGCGCGTGGCGCCGCCCGCGCCCGGCACCGACACCAGCTGCACGTAGTCGAGGCAGATCAGCGGCCGGTCGAGGCCGTCGGCGGCGCGCCGCGCCTGGTCGACCACCTCGTCGCAGCCGGTCCCCCGGGGGCAGACGATGGCCATGGGCCAGCGGGCCTGGCGGCGCGCGGAGGCGTCCAGGCGGCGGCACTCGGCCTCGCTGAGCGCCGCCTGCCTGAGCCGCGCCAGCCCGACCCCGGCGTCGGCGGCGGCCATGCGCTCAACGAGCTCCCCCTCGAGCATCTCCAGCGAGACGAACACCACCGGGCGGCCGGCGAGCAGGGCGGCGCGAGACAGCGCCAGCAGCAGGAAGGTCTTGCCCATGCCCGGCCGGCCGGCGACGTACACCAGGTGGCCGGGCCGCAGGCCGCCGGTCAGCGCGTCGAGGCGCCCGAATCCGGTCGGCACCCAAGCCTCGCCCGGCGCGGCCGCCCGCCGGCCGAGGGCGCGCAGCCAGCGCGCCACGCTGGCGCCGTGGGCCGGCGGCCCGCCGTCCGGCAGCCCGTCGAGCAGCGCCCGCCAGCGGGCGGCCTCGCGGCGCACCAGGCCGGTCGCGGCGTCCCAGTCGCCGTCGCCGGGCACGGCCCCGGCGGCGCCGGACCGGCGGGCGCAGGCGGCCGCCTCGCGCAGGACGTGGCAGGCGGAGACGCGCTTGCTGACCTCGCCCACGTCGACCGGGGCGGGGACCATGGGCAGCAGCGCCGCCAGGGCGTCCTCGGCGAGGCCCAGCCGGGCGGCCAGCTCCAGGGCGGGGATCGGCTCGCCCCGCGGCGCCAGCAGCCGCCAGGCCTGGCGCAGCTCCGGGGCGGCGATGTGCGCCGCGTCGAAGCCGGGCCAGGCCTCCGCGCTGCGCTGCGGGGACTGCGCCACGGCGCCGAGCAGCAGCCGCTCCCAGAGGGCCGCGCCGGCGTCCGGGGCGCTCAAGCCCCGGCCTCCACCTCGTCGGCCAGCCCGTCCAGGAAGCGGGCCAGGTCGGCGGGCGCCAGGTCGTCGCCGGCCGGCGCGCCGCCGTCCCCGCCGCCGGAGCGCGGCCGGGCGGCCGGGGCGTCGTCGGGCCGCACCAGGAAGTGCCGGAACCACTGCATGAACAGGGCCTCGGCCTCCGCGGCGCGCAGCTGGGCGAGGCGGTCGCGGCCGACCTCGCGGGCGGCGGCCCGCCCGGCCGCGGCCTCGCGTTCGCCGAGGCCCTCCGGGGCGGGGTCGCCGCAGGCGAAGTGCCGGAAGAGCGCGTGGTCGCCGGCGGTCCGGCGCAGCGCCAGGCCGGCCAGCTCGGCGGGCAGGGGCGGGGCGTAGCGCCAGCGCCCCTCGCGCTCGCGCAGCCAGCGCTCGTGGGCCGAGCGGCAGGCCTGCGGGGTGATGTCGACCCCGGCCTCCGCGCAGGCCGCGAACAGCGCCGGCAGCCCGCCCAGGTCGCGCCAGCGCGCCCCGTAGGTCGCGCACAGGGCGCGGTGCAGCTCGCGCGCCTCGTCCGGGGCGTGCCACTCCGCCACCAGGCTGTCGAGCCAGCGCCCGAGGGCGGGCAGGGCCGGCGGCAGGGCGGGGCGCAGCAGCTCGTCGCCGAGCGCCAGCGCCGCGGTGCGCAGGCTCTCCGCGGGGCGGTCCTTGAGGCTCTCGGCCAGCTTGGCGGCGAGCGCCCTGCTGGCCCGCTCGTCGCCGTCGCACCAGTCGGCCCCGTAGGCCTGCGCGAGGGCCACGTGCAGCTCGCCGACGGCCCGCGCCGTCGCCTCGCTCACCGCGGCCACCGCGCCTCCCCGCGCCCGGCCTCGTCGAGCAGCGCCCGGGCGGCGGCGCGGGCGGCCGTCACGGCGGCGTCCTCGCCGCCCTCCGGCGGCGCCTCAAGGGCGGCGGCCAGATCGGCGGCGCCCAGCCTCGCGCCGGGGTCGCGCGCCGCGCGGTACAGGCCCTCAAGCCGGCGCCGGGCGGGGCCGGCGCCGCCCAGGCGGCGCTCCATGCGGCGCAGCTGCTCCGCGCCGGGCACCAGCGCCTGGCCCAGGCGCGCGTACTGGGCGGTGGGCAGCCAGCCCGGGTAGCTTGGCGGCAGCGAGCGGCTGACCGGCAGCAGCACGATCACGGCGCGGGCCCCGCCGCCGCCCCGTTCGCCGGGCAGCCCAGCCAGGGCTCGTTGGCCGCGGCCCACTGCGCCCACTGCCGGGCGAAGCGCGCGTCCACCCCGACCGCCTCGGCCAGCTCGGGATCGGGCGGCAGGCGGGCGAGGGCGCCGAGCGCCCGGCCGTCCACGCGCCGCGCGCCGCCCATCCACAGGCGCATCAGGCGCTCCGCGTGGTCGACGTCGCGCGGGCCGCCCGCGGCCACGGCGCCCGCCCCCTCCGCAGGCCAGGCCGCGCCCGGCGCCTGCCCGAGGCAGGCGGCGCAGGCCCCGCAGGGGCCCGGCGGCGGCGCCTCGCCGAAGTGGTCCAGCAGCCGGGCGTTGAGGCAGCCGGGGTCGCGCAGGGCGTCGGTGACCGCGTCCAGGCGCGCGTCCCACTGGGCGCGGTAGCGGACCAGCGCCCGCGCCCAGTCGTCGGGCAGCGGGCGGGCAAGGCCGCGGGCGGACAGCCACTCGGCCACCTGCCGCGCCTCGCGGTCGGTGGCGGGCCGCTCGACCGCCTCCGGGGCCGGCCACGCCCGGTCGCGGAAGTGGCGCTGCAGGGCCAGGTCGTCGCGCGTCCAGCCGACCACGCTGAACGCCTGCTCGCCGGGGGCGCGCCCGGCCCGGCCCGACTCCTGCACGTAGGCCTCCAGCGAGCCGGGCAGGCCGGCGTGCACCACCGTGCGCAGGCCCGGCACGTCCACCCCCATGCCGTAGGCCGCCGTCGCCACCATGACCGGCAGCTCGCCGCTGCGGAAGCGGGCCGACTCGGACGCCCGGGCGCGGCCGTCGAGCCGCGAGTGGTAGGCCCCGGCGGGCAGCCCGGTGGCGGTGATCCGCGCCGACAGCGCCTTGGCCGCCCGGATGGTCGGGGCGTAGACCAGGCAGCGGCCGCGCGGCGCGTAGCGGTGGGCGGCGCGCACCGCGAAGGCGTCGCGCTCCGCGGCCGAGGGCAGCTCCACGGCGCCCCGCGCGATGTTGGGGCGGAACGAGCTCATCGCCACCCGCACCGGCGCGCGCAGGCCGAGGACGCGCTCCACCGCCTCCGCCGAGGCCGGCGCCAGCGTCGCCGAGCAGGCCAGCACCGGCACCCGGGGCAGGGCGGCCAACACCTCGCCGAGGCGCCCGTACTCAGGCCGGAAGTCGTGCCCCCACATGTCGATGCAGTGCGCCTCGTCGATGACGACGTAGGCCAGCCGCGCGCCGGCCAGGCGCTCCCGGAAGCGGGCGTTGGCGAGCGTCTCCGGGGAGACGTGCAGGAAGGCGGCGCGGTTGGCGGCGGCCGCCTCAAGGGCGAGGCGGGCCTGGTCCGGGTCGGTCCCGGAGTGCACCTCGACCGCCTCGACGCCGGACAGGCGCAGGCGCTCGCCCTGGTCGCGCATCAGGGCGATGGTCGGCTCGACCACCAAGGCCATGCCGCGCTCCGGGGCGCACAGCTGCGGCAGGTGGTAGCCCAGGCTCTTGCCGGCGCTGGTCGGCAGCATGGCCAGGCAGTCGCGGCCCGACAGCACCGCCCGCGCCATGCGCATCTGGTGCTCCCGAACCGCCGCGTAGCCGAACACGGACCCGGCGACGGCGGCTATCACCCGCTCATCCATGACCCGTATTATACCAACTTTCCGGGTCGGCAGGCCCGGGCGGGCGCCCCGCCGGCAAGGCCCCGCCGCCCGGCCCGAAGCGGCCGGCGCCGGACGGAGGCGGAGGGCGCCGGCCGCGGGCGCAGCGCGGTTCCATGCTATAAAGGCCGGCCAGCAAAACCATGGATGGAGGCCCCATGCCGAACAGAACGCCCTTCGCCCGGTTCCGGGGAACGCTCGCCGCGGCCGCCTGCCTGGCCGCGGCGGCCGCCCCGGCCGCGGCCCCCGCCGGGGCGGCGCCGAAGGCCGCCGTGCACGGCGAGGCCCCGCTGGTCCGGCTGCGCGCGCCGTCGCGCGGCGAGGCGCGGCTGGTGTTCACCGACCGGGCCGGACGGCCGCTCGCCGTCACGCGGCTGGTGGACGCCGACGACGCCGGCGCCTCCACCGACGGCGCCTTCGTCACCTTGGGCCCCGCCGCGGACGCGGCCCCCTTCGCGGTGGCGCTGGAGCGCGGCACGGTGCCCATCGTCGTCCACGCCACCCGCCGCGGGGGGCGCGGCGCGCCGGCCCTGGCGTTCGTGCGGGTGCCGCCGCAGTGGCTGGCGCCCCCGGAGGCCCGGCCGGCCACGGCCGGCCTCGACCAAGCGATCAGCGACTGGGTGATGGCCAACCCGGACGTGATCCGCGCCGCCCTCGACCCGAGCCGCCAGGCGTTCGCCAACGCGGAGGCGATGCGCGCGGAGATCCTCTCGTCAGGCGCGCCGACCCTGCACGAGGGCGACCGGGCGGTCACCGTGGTCGCCTTCGGCGACTACCGCTGCGGCTTCACCCGCGACTCCTTCCCGTCGCTCCAGGCGGCGCTTGAGGAGGGGGCCGGCGTGCAGGTCCAGGAGTTCGCCGTGCTGGGCCCGGAGAGCGAGGCGCTCGCCCGGCGGGCGCTCGCCGCCCAGCGCCTGGGGCGCTACGCGGCGGCCCACGAGCTGCTGATGGCCGGCGACGGCGCGGAGCTGGGGGACGCGGCGTTCGCCGCCGCCATCGGGGCCGACCCCGCGGCCTTCGCGGAGGCGCTGGCGTCGCCGGCGGTGGCGCAAGCCTTCGACGGCGCGCGGGCGCTGGCCGGCCGGGTGGGCATCGGCGGCACGCCGGCCTTCCTGGTCTACGGCCCGAACGGGTTCCGCATGTCGCCGGGCCACACCGAGCCCGAGGGCATGCTGGAGATGATCGAGAGCGTGCGCTAGCGGCCGGGGCGGGCTTCTGCCGCCGGTGCGTGGCGGGCATGCCGAAGCTCTCGCAGGGCGGCACTCGGAAGTGGCTGAACCGCGTGGCCTGAGCCGCGTCGAAGAGGTCGGCGGTTGCGGACTCGGGTTCGGTGGCGTTCCGTTCACGTTGCTCGCCCTTCAAGCCCCCCGTGCGCCTTTGGATTGGGGCAATCCGGGGAGCTTCGTGGCGTGATGCTGAACCTGCGGTGCGGGAGGCAGCTTTAAGGCGCTGTTTTATATGAGCAAAAGGGAAAAACCCACCCAAAACAAGTAACGGCTTGGAAAAGAGCGCACTGGACCGTTTTCTTATCTCACTTCGGCGGTTTGTCCGGTTCTTCGCCAAGATCGGGCGAGAACAGTTCGATACGTTTCACCGTCACGGTGAATAGGACACCGTCGGGGTCTTGATAGGACTTACGAATCGAACAAATCTTCTCCAAAACTCTTTTGGCAAAAAGTGGTCCTGTCCTCGCCAAGGGGCCTTCTGGTTCGTCTCCCTTCGCAGCTTTTCTGTACCGCCCAATGAGAGGCGTATCCTGTGGTCCATTTTGCCCATCAGGGCTTCGCCGATCCCTTTGTAGTTGACCAATGGCTATACTTGCCTCGAATGCGGCCATCTCCTCGTCATGCCTCGCGCGCATGTTCGACCCAAGAAGTTCCGTGACCCCGTCGATCACCTCGGCATCGGATACTTCGCCACGCACAAACCGGTAGTACAGGTCCCGGTCCAGCGTCCGGAGAATGATTAGGACCGCCGTTGTAGTTCCCAAGACGAGCTTGTGGTCCGCCAGAGCCTCGTACACCAGTCCTATGTGATGAATCGCCCGCGCGACCGTCCGCAGACCGACGACCTTCTCTCCGAAAAAGGCCACCAGCATCGACTGCAGGATGTCGAACTCACTCTGCCTGCGTTCATCGGGCGTCCGTTCCAGGTAGGCCTCGATGCCGACTTTCTGGATTGTCTTCTCGATGAAATGCTTGCGGTTGGGGTCCGGTAGCCGGAAATCCACGTCTAAGAAGCGGCCCAGGTAGCCTTGCGCATCGAACGCCGGCCCGTACAGAGCCTGAACTGAATGGGCGAGCTCCTTCCGGTTAACCGCGACCACGAACACCACGCCGTCCACCGAGAACAGGTGTTTCGCGACTTCCAAGAGTTCCACCGCGTAGGAGGGGCGGCACCTGTCGAGTTCGTCGATGGTCACGACCAGCAGCGGTTGCTTCGGCTCTTCCGACACCGCCTGCGCCATATGTTGCTTTGGCTCTTTCGACACCGCCTGCGCCATGTCTTGCAGAGCCTCCCTGAACTTTTTCACCGCCTCCCGCGCTTCGCGATATGCTGAAACCCGCTCATCGGCATGGTAGTCCGCGATGCCATCGATTACCTCCTCCAGCACCTTGCCCACCACCGGAGCTGCTGCCCCGAGCAGCGCTTTCAGCATCGCTGGCCTTCTCGTCCTCATGACCGCTTTTGCGCACTCAAGCCCCTTTTTGATGCTGTCTTGGGTCTGTTCGTCCAACGCGTCGTCGCGCTTGATGAGGCCGTCGGTCAGTTCGGTCGCAATCGCCGTGAACGGGTCCGACACGTAGTCGTTTTCCCACGCGTTGAAACTCACCACCGGCACGCCGTCGTTCTCCAGGAACCGTTCCAGCATCCGGATGAATGTCGTCTTTCCGTTTCCCCATTCCGCATCGACCCCGAACACGCCAGGGCCGTCCACCGAGCGGATCAATCTGGCGAGGATCTCGACGGACTCCTTGCGCTCCAAGGCGTCGTCTCTGAACGGGTCGCCTTCTTCCGGCACCTTAATGTCGTGAGGCTTGATTCGTATTCTCAACGTCCGCACTCTTGTCTCCCGGTTCTGCACCAATTTCATTCAGTGAAATCTAGAATGGGAGATCGTCGTCCACGATGGCGCCGGCCGGGGCGGGGGCGGCGCCGTTCTGGAGGCCCGCCGCGGGCTGCAGTGCGGGCGCGGGCGCCTGCTCCTGAACCGGCTGCGCCCCGTGCTGGTGGGCGGGCGCGAGCTGCTGGACCGGCTGCGGCTGCTGCTGGACCGGCTGCGGCCCTTGCTGGACCGGTGCGGGCTGCTGCTGAACCGGTGCGGGCTGCTGCTGGACCGGTGCGGGCTGCTGCTGGACCGGTGCGGCCTGTTGGGTCGGCACGGCCTGCGGGTGCACGCTGCGCGTGAGGTTGTCGTACTCGTAGACGCGAACGAAGTGCTCGCGCTCCTTTGAGTTGGGGTTTTGGGCGTCCTTGACCTCGCGCGAGGTCAGCTCGCCGCGCACCGCCACCAGGTCCCCCGGCGCGCTGCGCAGCGCCATCTGCTCGGCTGTTTCCCGGTAGGCGTAGACGGTGTGCCAGTCGGACTTGGCCCTCAGCTCGCCCTCGACGTAGTAGTTGCGCGTGGTCCTGAGGCGCGCCCGCACGTACTTCGTGCCGGTCTGCATCTGCTTCAGCTCCATCGGGTCGTTGGCCAAGTGTCCGGTGAGGACCACTACGTTGGTCATGGGAGGCTCCTGTCGTAATCCTTTATTGCTGCGGGCCAGATTATAGGAAGCGGGGCGGCTTTGGCCCCGCCGTCACAGCCCGAAGCGCGGACCGGTCGACCGCAGCGGTCCGGCGGGCGGATCGTCCGGGGCGTCAGGCCCGGCGTCAGGCTCGGGGTCGTGGCCAGGGTCCTGGTCCGGGGCGTCGCCCTCCACCAGCTCCAGGCGCCGGCGGGCCTCGTAGCTGTTCAAGGCCCCCGCGAAGAAGTCCGAGACCGAGGCCGCAGCCTCCTCCGCGGACAGCCCGTCGAGCTGGTGCGCCCCGACGGAGGCGTGCCCCAGGCCCTGCTCCAGCAGCAGCAGGCCGTGCGTCGCGTCCTCCGCGAGCAGCGGCGACGCCCAGTCGCGCACGCGCGCCTCGAAGGCCTCAAGCATCCCCCTGAAGCCCTCCGTGGCGGCGTCGAGCCGGGCGAGGGCCGCCCGCGGCAGGGCGGCGGCCGCGACGCGCCCGCGCAGTCCGGCGAACCAGGCGCGGGAGGCCTCCGCCAGGTCGCCGCCCTGGGCCAGGGCCTCCAAATGCCCGGAGCACATGTGGAGCATCATGCGCACGTGGTGCGCCGCGCCCTCCAGCCGGGCCTCCTCGATGACCCGCTCATGGCCGTCCATCGGCGCCTCCGGCGCGTTCGGCCGGTCGGACGCCCGCAACGCGTTCTGGGCGCCGGCGGCGAACGCCTCCGGCCCGACGTCCTCGGACGCCGCGTAGCCGGCGGCGGCGAAGGCGTCGGCGACCGCCTCGCGGGCGCAGGCGAAGCTCGCCTGGTCGAGGGCCTGGCGGAACTGCGGCATGGCGAACAGCCGCCCGGCTGCCTCGCGGTCGGGACTGTCGATGGCCATCTGGCACTCGCGCCAGGCGCGGCCCATGGCGGTGCGCACCCCCAGCCGGCGGCTTCGGTCGAAGGACTCCATGGCCGCCTCGAGGCTGGGCATCGACGACGCCCACGCGGCGCGGCCGCCGGCCAGCGGCGGATCCTCGCCGTCAAGGTGCGCGAAGCCCCCCCCGGCGGCCATCCGCTCCGCCCGCAGGCAGATCTCGGCGGCCCCGCCGGCCACCAATGACAGCACGGCGCCGCACAGCGCAGCCCGCTCGCCGTCATCGGATTCCAGCCCCGACCGCAGCCGCTCCAGCAGGGCGGCGCCGGCGTCCTGCGCATCGCCTGCCGCAACGTCGGCCTCGCCGCCGGCCTGGTGGGCCTCGCCGTAGCGCAGGAGCGCCTGCACTTGAGCCGAATTGAGTCTCACGATCGCGCCCTCCTGTGGCTGGGGCGCCTCGTCCGCCCCGTTCGCTCCATTGTAGCTTCCGCCCGGCCGTTGGCCCCCGAAAAGGCCAAAAAAAAGACGCCCCGCGCCCTCAGTCCCCGCGCCCGCCGCCAGGCTCCCGTCCCGCCTGCGCGGCCGCCAGCAGCCGGACGGCCAGGCCCGCCTCCCGGGCCAGCGCCGACTCGAGCCGGTCGATCCGCCGTTCCAGCCTGGCCGCCCGCAGCTCGGCCCGCAGCCCGAACAGCTGCTGGCCGCTGACCGCGCCGGCCGCAAGGTCCGCCTGCAGCGCCCGCTGCCGCGCCCGGTGCGAGGCCCCGGCCCCGGCGATCCGGTCGAGGTAGCGCAGCTTCGCGACCCGCGCCAGCATGGCGCGCGCCGACTGCGTCCGGGCCGCCTCCGTCAGGCCTTGGGCGGCCGCCAGCCCCCGGCCGCCGGGCACCGGCGAGGACGGCGCCAGCGCCTCGATGGCCATCGCCGACAGCGCCAGCGCCGCGTTCGGGGGCGCCTCGCCCGCGGCGCCGCCGAGCAGCGGCAGCCCGGCCGCCTCGGCGCGGAAGCCGGCGATCGCGTCGCGGGGCGCGGCCGGGCCGCCGCCGGTCCAGGCCCGCGCCGGGGCGACGCTGCCCGCCGACGCCGCCTCCCGGTAGGCGGCCCGCACTTGGCCGGCCGCCTGCGCCCGGGCGATGCGCGCGCAGGCGTCGCGGGGCGCCGCCGCCTCCGCCCGCTCCAGGTTGCGCCGGCTGAGCTGGCGCCGCTCCGCGTCCGCCGCGTTGCCCAGGCGCATGAGCCCGTCGGTGCGCACCGCGGCGTCCGTGCGGCGGTCCTCGGCCAGCGCCCGCGCCTCTCCGAGCGCGGCGGAGCGCCGCCAGTCGCTGAGCGCCTCCTCCAGCTGGGCGAGCTGCCCGGCGATGTGCCCGACGTCCGCGACCGGCCCGCCGAAAAAGGCCAGCGCCTGGCCCGAGGCCAGCATCAGCGCCGCCAGGGCGACCCACCTCACCGCAGGCTCCCGTCCGGCGACAGCGCCAGCCGGACCAGGCCCTCCATGCGCTGGGCGCGCTCCCACGCCCGCGCCCGGACCGCGTCCGGCTCGATGGCGCAGTCGGCGGCGCCGGCGCAGGCCTCCCGCAGGGCCTCGAGGGCCGGCTGCAGGGCCGGCAGGCGGCGCCCCTCGGCGACCGCCTGCCGCACGCCCTCCGCCATGGACAGGGTCCAGGCGTCGGCCAGGGCGCGGTCGAGCCGCCGGCGCAGCGCCCGGCCCAGCCCGCGCAGGGGCTCCCAGGCGCCCGGCGCGGCCAGCCCGTCGGGCAGCGAATCCATCACGCAGTCCTCCACCCGGTCGAGCACCGCCTGCCGGCTCGGGTCGGAGCGCTCGCCGTAGCCGCCCGGCGCGCTGTCGAGGGCGCTGCGCAGGCGCGGGAACTCGGCCAGCCCCGGGTTGGCGGCGTCGCCCGGCGGCGGCGGGTCGTCGCCCGCCGGCCCCACGCCGGCGCCGGCCGACTCGAATCCCATGTCGAAGGCGGCGTCGAGCACGGCCTGCCCGCAGGCCCTGAGCATGACCGCAAGCTCCGCCTGGGCGCCGGCCGCCTCGGCCACGTCGCGCATCCCCAGCGCCTCCATGGCCATCGCCGACGACGACGACAGCAGCCACTGCTCGGGCGGGCCCAGCCCCTCGGGCCAGCCCGGGGCGTGGCGCTCGCACAGGGCCGCGAAGCGCATGGCGTCGGGCAGGCAGGACAGGCGGATCTCGGTCAGCGCGCGCGCCCGGTCGCCGTCGCCGGACAGCCCCCGGGGCAGGCACTCAACCGCGAAGGAGAGCCAGTCGCGCAACACGGGGGCGAGCGCCTGGGCGCGCGCCTCGTCGAGCTCCTCGTCCCTGGCGAGGCCGGCCAGGGCCACCGACAGCGCCAGGTCCGAGCGGGCGCGGCGCTCGCCGTCCCCCTCCCCAAGGTCCGGGAACAGGCCGCGTCCGAGCACCTCGCGCAGCCGGTGCAGGCCGAGGATGCGGCGCCGCGCGGCGGCGCCGTCGAGGCTTGCGCCGGAGACGATCGGCAGCGTCTGGGCGAGCGCGTCGAGCCAGCGGATGCGCTTGCGCGCCGCGGTCAGCGCGAAGTCTCGCCCGCGGCGGCCCTGCCGCCGCAGCAGCTCCCGCTGGCGGGCGTGGCGCCGGTCGGCGAAGGCGGGCGGCGCCTCGCTCACGGCGCCCCCAGCGGCACGCCCGACAGGCGCAGCAGCGGCAGGCCGCAGTCCATCGGCCACGGGCGCGCCCGCAGGCCCTCCGGAGCGGAGCGGACCGCCAGCAGCAGCCCGGTGCGCACCGCATCGTCGACGGCCTCCCACCCGGACACCCGCGGCAGCCGCTCGTTGGCCAGGCGGAGCTGGACGGCCGTGTGGCCGTCGCCGTCCGGCCCGCCAAGGTGCAGGCGGGCGAAGCCGGGCGGCGTCGGCCGGTAGGCGACCCCCGCCAGCAGGCGGCCGCCGTGGCGGGCGACGGCCGCCGCCTCCGCCGCGTAGGCGGCGTGGGCGGCGAACGGATGGGCCGGCCTCAGCGACTGGGCCAGGTCGCCGCCGGCGTCGAAGCGGGCGTCGTGCACGCCGATGCGGCGGGCGAAGGCCAGCAGGGCCGCCACCAGGTCCTCGTAGCTCATGGCCGGGATTCTAGCAGCACTCGGGAACGCCGCCACGGGGTGGGGGATGCGTCCATTGGGGGAGGGGCGCCCGCGCCGCGGGCCGCGCGTCGCCCAGGCGGGTCGGCGCGTTCCGCTGCGCCGGCCAGCCGTCCCGTCGGCCGTCTTCCCGCACCCCTTCGGGAGGCCCCCCGCGTCGGCGTCACGGTCCCCTGCGGCAGGAGAGCGCGACGCGCAGGAAGCACGGCCCGGAGGCGTGCACGGACGCCTCCGCCGGCCCCTCCTGCGCCTCGCGGAGGCGCGCGGCCGGCTCCGAGAGCACGTCGTCCCAGCTCAGCGGCGACTCGTCGGAGGCCACCGCCCGCGCCATCGCCGTGCTGGCCAGGGCCACCAGCGCGGACTTGGGCACCGTCTCGCGCCCCAGGCAGGCCCGCGCCAGGCCGCGGCCGGAGGCCGACAGCGAGGCCCAGCCGCCGGGGCGGTCGGCAAGCATGGCGCAGCGCTCCAGGGCGGGCTCCGCGAGGCTCAGCGCGCCGGCCACGCCCTGGCCGGACGCCAGCAGGCCCCGGAAGCCGCGGCGCGTCTTGCTGAGCAGGGCGCGCAGCTTGTCGTCCTGCCAGACGCGCACCACCCCAGGGGCGGACTCGTTGGCGATCGCCAGGGCGGCCTCGCCGAACACGGAGGCCTCGAAGCCCTCCCGCTCCACCTTCAGGCACGCCCCGGCGCAGGGGCCGGCCGCCAGTCCCGGCGCGGCCATGGCCGCGTCGAGCCACTCCCACAGCGACCCCGGCCGGGCGCGCGCGGCCTGGCCGAGCGCGCCCCCCAGCGCCTTGGCGCCGACGCCCTCCACCAGCCACAGGCAGGCCCCGGAGACGCCGATCGACTGGTCGGCGGCGGGCGCCGCGTGGGCGAGCACCGCCACGTCCATGCCCACGGCGCTCATCGCAGCGGCACGTCCGCCCAGACCGGGGCGGCCGGCGCCGCGCCGGGGGCCGCCGCCGGGGGGCGGGCGCCGGCCAGGCGCACGCTGGCCGCGACCCGGTCAAGGACGCTCGCCGAGGGGTCCGCCTGCAGCGCGGCGAGCCGCTCCCCGCAGCCCGGCTCCAGCAGGCCGGGCGCCTCGGCCTGCGCCCGCCGCAGCGAGGCCCAGCCGTCGGCGTTGAGGCGCCCCGCCCGGTCGACGAGCGGGCGCGCCCGCCGCACCAGCCCGGCGATGCCGGACGGCGTCGCCAACGGCATCAGCCGCCGCCAGAGGGCGTCGCCCAGCGCCGCGGCCGCGGCCGGGGGGCGGGCCGACTGCCGCCAGCTCGCGAACGGGGAGCGCCGCCGCGGCCGGCGCCGCTGCAGCCACTCGCCCGCCGCGCGGACCTCCGACCCCTCGGAGCGCTCCAGCCAGTAGTCGCACAGCTGCGAGACCAGATGCGCTTGCGAGGCCCGGCCCGGGTCGAGCAGCGGCACCCAGGCGCCGTGGGGCGCGTCGCCGGCGCCGGCCGCGGCGGGCGGCGACGGCGCCCGGAACAGGCCCTCGAAGCGCCGGTCGAGCGCCGCCCGCTGCCAAGGCGCCAAGCCGCCGGAGCCGGTGCGGTGGTAGGAGGACTCGCCGCGCATGTAGGCGTCCTGCGCCTCGCGCCACACGGCCGCCACGCCGCCGCCGCGGGCCAGGCCGAAGGCCAGCGCCATCGCCGGGCCGTCCAGGGCCTCGACCGGCGCCGGCCGCCAGGGCGCATCGGCCAGCGCCGCCCGCGCCCCGCTGGCGCCCGCGGCGCCCCCGTTGGCCGCGCCGTCGCGCCCGAAGCCCGCGGCGCAGCGGCGCGCCAGGCCGTCCGGGCCGACCGCGAGCTCCACGGCCTCCGGCGCCAGCGGGGCGTCGGCCAGCGAGGCCAAGGCGCGGGTGACGGCGGGCCCCACGTGCAGGCGGACGTCCCTGCCGACCGCGTAGCCGATGGCCCGGTTGGCGAGCCGCTGGGCGAGCTGCCGGGCGACCGCCTCGGCGTCGCAGGCGCCGCGGCGGCCCTCCCAGTCGGCCGGGGTGAGGGCCATGGCCCACGTGCGCAGCCTGGCGAACCGCCCGGGGGCCAGCGCCTGCACCTGGCTGGCGATCCACTCGCCGGCGTCGTCGCCGTCGGTCCAGGCGACCACCTCGCGGCCCTCGGCCGCGGCCGCGCGGATGCGCTCGCGGGCGTCGGGGCTGCGGCAGGCCCAAGCGGTGGGCGCGCCGTCGCCGTCCAGCGCGTACTCGCCCTCCGGGAGGTCGTAGAGCACGCCGCGGGTGGCGAACAGGTCGGCGTCGGTGCGGATGGCGCGGAAGGCGGCCCTGGCGGCCGCCAGCTTGCCCGGCGCCTCGATGACCACCAAAGGGGAGGGCCGGCGCAAGGCGGGTCAGTCCGATTCGGGGTTGGGGATCGTGTTGTAGACGCAGTTGTCGTCGAGCACGACCTGCCCGTCGTTGCCGAGGTGGAAGCAGCGCCGGAAGTCCTCGTCCGGGCCGCGCACGACGTCGACCACGGCCTGGTTGCGCTCGCGCCGCAGCTCCTCGATCCGGCGGGCCGGGATGCTGGTGTAGCGGTTGATGGAGGAGCACACCAGGTCCGTCAGCAGCCCCTTGGTGCGGCCCAGAACGCCGCCGATGGTCGGCAGGCCGAAGCCCGGGTCGCGGCCGATCTCGGCGATGCACTCGGCGAGCAGGTCGCGGTCGGGCCAGCCGTAGGGGTCCTCCCCGGCCCCCGCGCCCGACGTGGGGCCGCCCTCCACCGGGCGCATGACGTAGTAGCCGTCCTCGGTCCACTCGCCCTTGGGCCTGAGGTCGACCACGGCCCCCTCGGGCAGCCGCAGCGGCACCGCCACCGCCTGGCCGGTCTCCGGGTCGACCACCTCCACGTCCGGGCAGGCCTCCTGCATGGTCGACTGGCCGAGGGCCAGGGCCGGCGCCAGCGCCAGCGGCAGGAGGGTCTTCGCGATCAGCCTCATGCGCGGGGATGTTCGGGGGGCGCGGCGCCTTTGTCAAGGGGACTCCATGGTATAATGCATGTGTTCAACCCCGGAGGCCGCCCCATGGCCGACCACGACATCCACCCGCCGCGCGGGGCCGGCGTCCCGGTCAAGGCGTGGACGCGCGGCGTGCCGCTGGAGCGCCAGGCGCTGGAGCAGGCGCTCAACGTCGCCGCCCTGCCGTGCGTGCACTCCCACGTGGCGCTCATGCCCGACGTCCACTTCGGGATCGGGGCCACGGTCGGCTCGGTCATCCCCACGGTGGGGGCGGTCATCCCGGCGGCGGTCGGCGTGGACATCGGCTGCGGCATGGTGGCGGCCCGGACCACGCTCGCGGCCGCGGACCTGCCGGACTCCCTCGCCCCGCTGCGCTCGGCCATCGAGCGGGCCGTGCCGCACGGGGTCAAGGGGGCCGGCTCGTGGCACGCCGACGCGCCCGCCGCCGGGCGCAGCGCCTGGCGGTCGCTGGAGGGCGGCCTGCCGCGCATCGCCGAGGGCGCGCCGCGCATCGAGCGGGCCGCCCGGCGGGCGCCGCTGCAGCTCGGCACGCTCGGCGGCGGCAACCACTTCATCGAGGTCTGCCTCGACGAGGCGGAGCGCGTCTGGGTGATGCTGCACAGCGGCAGCCGGGGCATCGGCAACGCCATCGGCACCCACTTCATCGGCCTGGCGCAGGAGGACATGCGGCGCCACTTGGCGAACCTGCCGGACCGCAACCTGGCCTACTTCGAGGAGGGCGCGAAGCACTTCGACGACTACTGGTTCGCGGTGCAGTGGGCGCAGCGCTACGCCGCCGCCAACCGCGAGGTGATGCTCGACCGGACGCTGCACGCCCTGCGCGGCCAGGTCCGGCCCTTCCGGCTCGACGGCCGGGCGGTCAACTGCCACCACAACTACGTGGCCCGCGAGCGCCACGGCGGGCACGACCTGCTGGTCACCCGCAAGGGCGCCGTGCGCGCCGGGGCCGGGGAGCTCGGCATCATCCCGGGCTCCATGGGCGCAAGGTCCCACATCGTCCGCGGCAAGGGCAACCCGGACGCCTTCGAGTCCTGCTCGCACGGCGCCGGACGGCGGATGTCGCGCAGCGCCGCCAAGGCGCGGTTCAGCCTGGCCGACCACGCCGCCGCCACCGCAGGGGTCGAGTGCCGCAAGGACCAGGGGGTGCTCGACGAGACGCCTGGCGCCTACAAGGACATCGACGCGGTGATGCGGGCGCAGCAGAGCCTGGTCGAGACGGTGCACACCCTGCGCCAAGTGGTCTGCTGCAAGGGCTGAGGCGGCGGATGGCCACGCGCCGGCGATGGCAAGGCAACCCCGCGCCCGTCAGGCCCGGCCTCGTCGAGCTGGGGCTGGCGCAACGCCCGCCGGCCTGACCGCGCCAAGGCCGGGGGCCGTGGCGCCGCGTCGGCGGGCGGGCCGCCCTATGGTATGATACGCAAGTCGCAACGCGTCGCGCCGACCGCACCCAGCATGTCCCAAGCCTCGCAAGGCCCCCCCGATTCGCAAGCCGCCGTCCCCGCGCCGCCCCCCGCGGGCCGCGGGCCCGACGGGCGCGCCGAGCGCGACCGGTGGATCGCCGACCGCTACGGCGAGGGGCTCTCCATGGACGCCATCGCCCAGCGGCTCGGCATCTCGGACCAGACCGTGAGCAAGAGGCTCAAGGAGATGGGCGTCGAGTCGCGCAGGAAGGGCAGCTGGTGGGGGCCGGAGGCCGCCTCGAAGCGCGCCAAGCTGCGCCATGAGGTGGGCCCCCTGTGGCTGCTGGGGCGCTACCAGTCGGAGATCGCGGAGCAGACGGCCCGCTCGCAAACCGCAGTGTCCAAGATCGTGGAGGATGAGCGGCGGGCCGGGACCCTCGACGCCGGCATCGCCCGCAACCGCGAAATCGTGCGCCGGGCGCTGCGCGGCGAGCCCCACGAGGACATCGCCCGCGGGGAGGGCCTCGCCCTCGAGGCCGTCCGGCGCATCGTCTCGCAGCCCAACCGCTGGTTCGCCCCCCGCAAGGACGGCACCCCGGCCATGACGTGGCTGATCGCCGAGGCGCACCGCCGCGGGGCGAGCGACAAGCTGATCAGCGCCTGCCTGCAGCTGTCCCTGACCTCGGTGCGGATCAACCTGGCGCGCGCCCGCAAGGCCAAGGCGTGACGCGCCCCAAGACCGGCTTCGCGATCAAGGCCCTGGCCGCCGCCCGGTGGCACTTGGCGGCCGCCGGGCAGCGCGTGCGGGCGGGCGATGCGGAAGGCGCCGCCTGCCGCGCCCACTTCGCCGCCGCGCACGCCGCCAACGCGTTCGCCGCCTGGCGCGGGCACCCCTCCCGCCTGCGGGATCCGAGCGACGACGCGAGGGCCTTCGTCGAGGTCTTCTGCGCACCGACGGGGGAGGCCTTCCCGGCGTCCCTGCGAGACGCCCTGGCCGAGCTTCGGCGGCTGCACGACAAGGTCGCCTGGCGCGCGGAGCCGCTCACGGCGGACGAGGGGCGCGAGGCGCTGCGGCACGCCGAAGGGGCGATTGAGGCCATCCAGGGCCAGCTGCCGGAGAGCGTGACGGCGAAGCGCGCGCCAACGCCGGCGCCCTGACGGGCCACGGCCGAAGGGGCCTGGCGCGCGCAAAGCCCCTACAATGGCCCCATGGGGCGGCGGAGGACAGGGACGTGACGCATCCGGCCACGGCATCGGACGCGGCGGCGCTGGGCGATGGCCTCATCCGCATCGCCCGCGCCCTGCGCGGCAGCGCCGCGGCGGGCGATGCGCGGGCGGCCATGCTGCCCATCGCCTTCCTGCGCGGCCTGTCCGCGAACTACGAGCGGGCGGTGGCCCGGGAGCTCGGCTGGCCGCCCGACCGCCGCTTCCGCCTCGCCGATGCGCTGGCCGACCATCCGGGCGGGCAGGACGGCCTCTCGCGGCGCATGCGCGCCAAGGTCGGCTACGCGCTGCCCCCCCAGCACCTCTGGGGCGCCGTCGCCCGGTCCGCCGAGGCGGGCGGCGGCGTGCGCTTCGCGCTGCGCCTGTCCGAGGCCATCCGCGCCAGCGAGGCGGGGTCGACCCTAGGCCATCTCGTGGGCACGCTGACCGCCCCCATCCCCCGCATCCGGCAGCTGCGCAGCACCCCCGCGGAGATCGGCGACGCGCTGCGCGACGCGGTGCTGGCCACCGACCGGCTCGTCGGCCGGCTCCCCGACGGGGCGGGGCCGCTGGCCGACGCCTTCGAGCGGCTGGTCGGCCACTTCGCCGCGCAGTGCTACCACTCGGACGGCGGCGACGCCTACACGCCGCGCCCGGTGGCGGACCTGCTGGCGGGCATCGTGGCCTGGGACACGGACCGGGCCGGCGGCGGCCCGCGGGCGCGCCTCAACGCCGCCCTCGACTTCGCCTGTGGCTCCGGATCCCTCCTGCTGAACGTCCGCCGGCAGGTGGGGCCGATGCGCATCGGGCGCCTGCACGGACACGACCGCTCCCACCTGGCGCTGTGGCAGGCCAGGATGAGCATGGCGCTGAACGGGCTGCCGCCGCAGGCCTTCGAGTTGCGCCTCCTCGACGCCCTCACGGAGCTTGGCCACGAGCCGACGCTGCACGGGGGCTTCGACGCAGTCGTCGCCGCGCCGTCGTTCAGCGTCCCCATCGACCGCGCCGCCATGGCCCCCTGGGCGCGCTTCGACGCGCGCTTCCGCGGCTTCGACCTGCCTGGCCACTCGGACGACTTCGCGTTCCTGCTGCACGGCCTGCACCACCTCGCCCCGGGGGGCACGATGGCGATGGCGGCCCTGCACCCGGGATTCCTGGGCGTGGGGGGCTGGACGGGGGCCGTCCGCCGCGTCCTCGTCGAGCGGGGGCTGGTGGACGCCGTCATCCAGCTGCCGCCCGGGCTGTTCCCGTCGAGCGGCGCGCCCAGCGCGGTGCTGGTCCTGAAGCGGCGCCCGGTCCCCCGGCCGGACGTGCTGCTGATCGACGCGTCCGCCCTGTTCGAGCCGGCCGGGCGCCGCCTCAACCGCCTCACCGACGTCCACGTCGCGCGCATCCTGGAGACGCACCGGCGGCGGCCGGAGGCGCTCGGCCGGTTCGCCCGGCGCGTCGGCGCCGCCGAGATCGCCGCCCAAGGCCACAGCCTCGCGATGGCGGCGCACCTCGGGGCGCCGGGCGCGCCGCGGGCCGCAGCCGCCGTCCGGTCCCCCGGACCCTGACGGGCCGGGCCTGCGGGCGGGCGCGCAAGGCTAGGCATGGCCGCCCCCACGGACGCCGCGCGCGCGGCCAACCCGCTGCTGGCGCTGCCGCAGGACTACCGCGACCTCTCCCTCGCCCACGTCCGCCTCGACGAGATCCCGGTCGATGGCCCCGAGGCGCCGAAGCGCCTGCTGTACGCCGCCTGCGAGGCCGTCGAGCTGCGCCCCACCAGGGGCGGCGACCCGATGGCGCTGGCCACGCTCTGCGACGGCGAGCGCCGCGAGCAGGTGGCCCTGTTCCGCGGGCAGTGGGAGCAGGGAGGCGCCGAGGCCGGGCGGCCGATCCTGATGCGGGTGCGGCGGCGGCTGGTCAACGGCGAGGCGCGGCTGGCCAACGCCGACGTCTACCCCCCTTGGGCGCACGGCCGCGTCATCGCCCTGCACAAGGGCCGCTCCGGGCACGCCAGCGCCCTCGAGGCGCACGCGCTGGCTGCGGCGGCGCTGGCCGACGGGGAAGGCGCCCTGCGCGAGGCGGTGGACGCGCTGCGCGAGCGCCTGCCCGGCCGGCCGCGGGCCTACCTGCGGCGGGCCGGCAGCCCGCGCGAGTCCTACGGGGCCTGGCTTTCGGACCTGCACGCGCCGCGCACGGCGGCCGAGGGCCTGGCGGCCCGCGAGTGCGGATTGAAGCTGGCGGCCATGGACCTGCTGACGCGGGCCGGCGCCGGCCAGGCGCCGGCGGCAGGGGAGCCGATGCGGCTGCCCAAGGCGGCGGTCGAGCGGGCCGTGCGCGACGTCGAGGCGCACTCCGGGTTCGCCCTGTCGCGCGCCCAGCGCGGCGTGGTCAGCGCCCTCGCGGCGGCGCTCGCCGCCGGCGACCGGCGCATCCTGCTGCACGGCGAGGTGGGCTCCGGCAAGACCTACGTGTTCCTGCCGGTCGCGGCGGCCGCGGCCCGCGCCGGCCACCGCGTGCACCTGATGTCGCCCAACCGCCTGCTCGCCGCGCAGACCCACGCCGTGGCCAAGGGCGCCTACCCGGACCTGGCCCCGCAGCTGGTCGCCTCCGGCAGGGCGAAGGCGGCCGCCGGCCGCCTGCTGATCGGCACCCAGGCGCTGCTGCGGCTGGCGGAGCGGCCCGACTTCGCGGTGGTGGACGAGGAGCAGAAGGTCGGGGCGGAGCAGAAGCGCGCCATGGAGGCCGGGCGCCTGCTGGAGGTCTCGGCCACGCCGCTGCCGCGCACCCTCGCCATCGCCCGGCTCGGCGGCCGCCGCCTGCTGTCCCTGCCGGCGCGCTCCGCCGACCGGCGCATCGAGTGCCGCATCGAGGAGCCGGACGGCCTGCGCCCGGTGATGGACGCGATCAGGGCCGACCTCGCCCAAGGGGTCAACGTGGCGGTCATCTACCCGCACGCGAAGCGCGGCTACGGCTCGGTCGACGAGGCGCGCTCGCGCTGGGAGCGCGCCATGCCCGGCGACGTCATCAGCCTGCACGGCCAGCTCGACGCGGCGGCCAGGAACGCCGCCCTGCTGCGCGTGCTGCACCCGCCGCCGGGGCGCCGGGCGCGCGGGGCGGTGATCCTCGCCACCTCCATCCTGGAGATCGGCGTCACGCTGCCGAACCTGAAGCGCATGGTGGTCTACGGCCCGGACCGCCAGGGCGCCTCATCGCTGCACCAGATGCGCGGCCGGCTGTGCCGGCAGGGCGGGGAGGGGGTGATGCACCTGCTGCTGCCCAAGCCGGCGGAGCGGATGCCGAAGGCCACCATGGAGCGGCTGCGCGCCGTCCAGGGCACCGCCTCGGGGGCGGAGGTCGCGGCCGCCGACGCGGACCGCCGCGGCTTCGGCGAGCTGCGGCGCATGGGGCTGATGCAGTCCGGCAAGGACGACGACCCGCTGCTCGCCGGGGCCGACCCCAGCCTTCAGGACCTGCTGTCGGTCATGCGTCCCCAGGGCCGGGGCCGGCGCCGGCCGGCCCCGGCCCCAGGGCGCCGACCGCGGCCCTGAGCTGCGGCAGCAGGCTGGTCGCGTCGGGGGCGGCCACGCTGCCCGCCGCCTGGCTGAACGCCGCCGCGGAGCCGTGGACGCGCACCGTGCGACGGGCGCGGGTGACGGCCGTGTAGAGGTGCTCGCGGCTCCATCCGGCGTCGGGCGGCAGCACCACGCCGACGTGCTCGAACTCCGAGCCCTGGGCCGCGTGCACGGTGGTGGCGTAGGCCAGGTCGAGCTCGGCCAGGGCGTCCTCGCGGTGGCGCCGCTCAAGCCCGTCCCAGTCCACGGCTAGCGCCGTCCCCTCGACGCCGACGACGCGGCCGATGGCGCCGTTCATCACGCCCAGCCGGTAGTTGTTGCGCGTCTGCCGCACGCGGTCGCCGACCCGCGCGACGTGGCGGCGCCCCTCGCCGATGGGCAGCGACGGCCCCTCCGGGTTGAGCGCCGCCTGGGCGGCCGCGTTCAGCGCCCGCACCCCGTAGGCGCCCTCGTGGCGCGCCGAGAACCACTGCCGCGGCGGCCCCTCGGCCAGGCTGCCCGCCCACTCCAGCGCGCTCGCCTGCAGGTGGGCGGGCAGCTCGGTCCAGGCCAGGTCGGGGGAGGCGAGCCCCCAGGGCGCCTCGCCCTGGCGCAGCCGCTCCGCCAGCTCCAGCACCCCGGAGCCGGCGTCCTGGCGGAACACCTCGGTCAGGCGCGTCACCGGGAACGCCCCGCAGTCGATCAGGTCGCGCAGCACGTTGCCGTCGCCCACCGGCGGCAGCTGGTTGGGGTCGCCGGAGAGGATCAGGCGGGCGCCGTCGGGCAGCGCCGACAGCAGGCTCAGGCACAGCGCGCGGTCGAGCATCGAGGCCTCGTCGACGTAGACGTCGGCCTTGGGCAGCGGCCGGTCGGCGTGGTGCCCGAAGGCGCCGGCGGCGGTGGCCTTCAGCAGCCGGTGGACGGTGTGCGCGGGCCGCCCGCAGGCCTCCTCGAGCCGCTGCGCGGCGCGCCCGGTCGGCGCGCACAGGAACACCTTCCCGGCGGCCGCGGACTGCTCCGCCATGTGCCGGATCACCGTGGTCTTGCCGACCCCCGGGCCGCCGGTGAGGATCGACACCGGGTGCCGGTTGGCCATGCCCACGGCCTCCCGCTGGGCCGCCGACAGGCCGTCCTGCGACATCCGCGTGCGGCGGTCCCGGCGGCGGCCGGCGGCCTCCGAGCGCAGCCGGCCGAGCTGGTCGATGACCTGGGCGTCGGCCTCCCAGCCGCTCCAGCCCCACAGCAGGCTGCCGTCCCAGCGGCACAGCTCGGCCTCCGCCGCCCGGCGCACCGCCGCCTCCACGTCGGCGCGCGCGAACCCGTGCGCGGCCATCGGCCGCCACAGGTCGTCGACCGCCTTGCCGCACAGCGCGCCGGCCTCGTCCCAGCCGGCCAGGGCGGCGCCGACCCAGGCGTCGGCGCGCTCCGGGGCGCCCGGCAGGTGGCCCAGCGCCAGCGCCATGGCGTCGATGGCGCGCAGGCTTCCCACCTCGCCGTCGAGCAGCCCGTAGGGGTCCGCGACCAGCGCCTCCCAGGGCGCGCCCATGGTGTCGTGGAGGATGCGCTCCGCCAGGTGGGCCGGGGCGCCGGCCCGGCGCAGCACGCCGTAGGCGCGGACCTCCCTCTCGAACGCCCGAACCCAGGGGGCGTCGGCCATGGCGCGGCAGGCGGGCAGCGCCCCGAGGCCCGCCGCGGCCGCCCGGAAGCCCTCCGGCGGCGCGCCCGGCGGCCCGCCCTGGGCGGCGCGCTCGGCGGCGAATGCGGCCGCCTGGGCGCGGGTCAGGGCGGGGAACACGTAGCGGCGCCCGGCCTGCTCGACCAGGTAGGCGCTGGAGCCCGGCGGCGGCGGCTGGATGGCGAACGCCTCGCCCGCCGCGCCGCCCTCCGCGACCACGACCAGAACGCGCCCCACCGGGCAGAAGGCCGTGCAGCGGAAGCCGTCGAGGACGGTGACGCGCACCTCGGGCGCGGCGCGCAGGTAGGCGGCGGCCGGGCCGCCGGCGTCAGCCACGGCGCTGGCCCAGGGGCCGGCGTCGCCGGCCCCGAAAGCCCCAAGAACGCCGATTGACCCGCCGCATCGCCCAGACTCCCGCCTCGTGGCAAGGCATTATAGAATCGGCCCGCCAAACCGAGTCCCCGGAGGCCCCATGACCGCCAGCGCCCGACGCGCCGCCCGAGGCGCCCTGCCCGCGCTGCTGGCGCTGGCCGCGGCCGCGTGGGGCGAGCCGGCCGGCCCTCCGGACGCCGCCCGCACCGCCGAAGGGGCCGCCTTCCACGGCGCCATCGTCGGCCCCGGGGTGCGCGTCGCCTTCATCCGCACCCGGCAGTCGCGCCGCCCGCTGGCCTACCGGCTCGGCGAGCGGCCGCTGCCCGGCGCCCGGCTGGCCGCCATCGAGCCCGACCGCGCCGTGCTGGCGCTGGCCGGGGGCGGCGAGGTCGTGCTGCGCATGGCGGGGGCCGCGCCGCCGGCCCTGCGGCCGCACCGGGCCAAGGCCGCGCGCGCGGCGGCCGCGCCGGAGCCTGCCACCTCCCGGCCGCCGCGCCTGAAGCGGTCGGGCGAGGGCGCCTGGACGGTGGCCGAGGCCGGACCGGGCTCGGCCATGCGCCGGGCCGGGTTCGCGGCCGGCGACCGGATCCTCGCGGTCGGCGGCCGGCCCCCCGACGCGCTGCCGCCCGACGCCCGCGGCTGGGCGCTGGCGGCGGGGGAGGGCGCCCCGATGGCCTTCGAGATCGACCGCGGCGGGCGCCGGCTGACCCTGGCGCTGCACCCCGACGACTACTACGGCCCACTCCGGCAGGGGCCAACCGGCGGCCCGAAACTATAATGGCGTGGGACTCCTCACGGACCCCGCCATGCCCGAGCCAGACGCCGCCGAAGACCCGCCCGCCTTCACCGTCCGCCCGCTGAGCCCCGGCGAGGGGCGCGCCGCCGCACTGCGCTCATGGCGCATCGAGCTGCCCGGCGGCGCGGCCTGGGACTTCTCCCTCGACGAGGGGCTGGTGCCGGTGCGCGCCTCGCTGATGGTCGGGGCGCCGCCGCGCATCTGCCTGCCGGCCGGCCTGCGGGCCGCGCTGGCCACCATCGAGGCGGGCGCCGACGACCCGGGCGACGCCCCGCTGCGGCGGGCCTGCCGGGCGCTGTGCGGGGCGCCCCTCGACCCGGCCGCCCCGGGGGCCGCCGCGCTGCTGCCCTTCACCGACCCGGCGGGCCTGGACCGGGCCGGCGCCGAGGCGCTGCTGCGGGCGGCCGAGGCGCAGGGGGCCGAGGCCCGCGATGCGGCGCTGCGCGGCCTGCCGGCGGCGCTGACCATGGACGCGGCCGACCGCCAGGCGCGCTACGACGACGACGAGGCGCGCTGGGCGGCCCTGGCCGACGCGCTGCCGCCGGCCGATGCGGAGCGGCCCCTCACCCTGGCCGACCCGCAGGCGCCGCGCAAGCTCAGCTTCATGCAGATCGACGGCGGCCTGGCGATCATCGCCACGACGCGCGACGGCGCGCCCGGCGAGGACTGCCTGTTCGTGGCCCGCCACGACCGCGCCCTCGCCCTGCCGCTGCACCGGTTCGAACGCGGGGCGGGCCACTGCGACACGGCCGCGCGCGGCCACTACCGCAGCGTGCTGCAGTCCTTCGGCTACCCGCTGCGGGCGCCCCGCGAGGTCGGGGGGCGGGGGTGGATCTACAAGAGGCGCTTCACGCACCCCGCGACCTTCCTCTCCGCAGCCCCCTGGACGCCCGCCTGGCGGCACTCGATCGCTGCCGCCCTGCGGCAGGCGCCGGACTGGCCGACCCAGCACGGCGACGGCCACGCGCTGCTCGACGCCCTCGGGGTGGCGGAGGGGTGGGGCAGCCGCCAGGGCGCGCGGGCCATGGCGGAGGCGGACCGGCCGGGGGTGTCGCGGCGGGCGCTGGCCGGGGCCGTGCGCCGCTCGCCCAAGCGCCTGCTGGCGCTGGCGCAGCTCGGCGACGGCGCCCTGACGGACGAGGTGGCCAAGCTGGCGCCGGAGGCGGCGCGCCATTGGCCGGCGGCCGGCATCGACCCCGGCCTGCTGAAGGAGATGGACCCCGACCTGCTCGGCGAGGCCCTGCGGCCGCTGGTGGCGGAAGGCCTGCCGCCGACCGGCGACCCCGCCTTCTGGGCGTTCGTGGCGCAAAGCCCGGACATCCACCGGCGCCTGCTGCAGCTGGCGCCGGTGGAGGCCATCGACGCCGCGTTGGTCGAGGCGACGCTGGAGGCCCCGGAGGCCTCCGCCTTCCGCGACTTGGCCCAGGGCGATTTCCAGTGGGAGCGCTTCGCGCGCATCCGGGCGGCGCTTGAGGAGCGCCCGTCGCTCAGGGAGCGGGCGCTGCGCGCCCTGGCGCACGGGCCGCAGAAGCTCGCCAGGGCGCTCGAGCCGTCCGAGGACGAGCTCACCGACATGGCCGTCGCCGCCGGCGTGCCGGACTTCGGCAGGCACCACGGGGCCGACGAGGCCGCGGCGCGCCGCATCGCGGCGGCCGTCGTCAACGGCGGCCCGCCGCGCATTCTGGCGCGCTGCGTCAGGGACTGGCCCGAGAGCGTGGACTGGCCGGAGCTCGCGCCCGCCTTCGCCGCCTTCGCCGAGGCGGACAAGCCCTGGAATCTGGCGTCGCTGCCGGCGGCGTTCTGGCGGCGCCTGACCCCGGAGCAGTGCGGCGCGCTGGCCGCGGCCCACCCGGAGGGGCTGGTGGGGGAGTGGCCGCCGCTCGACGGGCCGCGCTGGGCGGCCGCGATGGCGGCGCTGCGGGCGCGGCGCCCGGCGGCGGCGGCCGCGGCGCTCGGCGAGCTCTCCTCGGCCGACTTCCGCGTCCGCAACGGCGGCCGGTTGGGCGGCGGTACCTGGCTGGGCGCCCTGCGCGCCGCCAGCCCGCAGGCGGCGGAAAGCGCCGCCGCGCTGGTCCTCGAGCAGCCCGTCCCGTTCGCGGCGGCGCTGGCCGGCGAGCTGGCGGAAGCGCTCTGCCGGGACCTCCCCGGCGGGCCGGCGCACTTCGCCCGGCTGCTCTCGCACGACCTTCCGGCGGACGCGGCGGCGGCCTGCGCGCGCGCCGCCCCGGCGCTGCTCGCGGCCTGGCCGGACGGCGACCCGCCGGCGGCGCTGCGCCGCGCGGCCGTCGAGTCGGACCCGGCGGCGGTCACGCTGCTGGCGCGCCCGACCCCTGACGACCTGGCGGCGGCGGAGCGGGGCCGTCCGGGCCTCGCCGCCCTGCTGGCGGCCGCCAACCCCGGCCACGAGGCGCTGGCGGGATGAGCGCGGCGTCGCCCTGCACCGGCCTGTGCGTGCTCGGCCCGGACGACGCGGTCTGCCGCGGCTGCCTGCGCTCGGCCGGCGAGATCGCCGCCTGGGCCGGGGCCGGCGAGGCGGCCCGCCAGGCGGTCCTGCGGCGCCTCAGGGCGGTGCAGGACCGCGCCGTGAGGGCGGTGCTGCCGGACTCGGAGATCGAGTCCCTCGGCGGCACGCCGGCCGCCGCCGTGGGCCGCCTGGAGGCGGCCGCGGCGCGGGCCCAGGCGCCCCCGCCGCTGGCGCTGGCCTGCGACGAGGCGCACCTGCTCATGCGCATCCGCGCCGAGGCCGTCCACCTGTCCATCGCATCCTTGGAGGAACCCCCATGACCCATCCCGTGCACCACGCGCAAAGCTCCGCCCGCCAGTACAAGGGCGAATGGGAGGAGTACGTCCACGTCCACTCCTGGCTCGACGCCACCAAGGCGCACTGCGCCGACTTCCGGCACCGGGCGCTGCGCCACCACTCCCAAGGGATATTCTGGGCCCAGGACCGCTTCGGGAAGGCGATCATCAACTCCGCCGGGTTGCCCGCGCCGGTGCGCTACGTCGCCGAGATCCACATCCTGGAGGACTGCAGCACCATCCCCACGCTCTCCGACTGGGCGCGCGAGCTGCGCGTGCCGGACTGGTGGCGGGGGGACCTCGACGCCCGCGCCCACGCGCGCGCCTCCGCCGAGGAGTTCGGCGGGCATCCCGGCGACCACCTGTGGGTGCATGAGTGGCTCGACAAGCCGCGCAAGTGGCTCCCGGAGGTCTGGGGCTGGGTGCGCCACAACGCGGAGGAGGTGCACGAGATGGCGACCCTGCGCCCCTCCTACCGGCTGGCCAACGGCCGGCTGGCGGACACCCGCGCCGTCGCCGAGGCGCACGTGCGGCGCACCTGCGAGGGCCGGGTGCCGCCCGCCTGCGACTGGCTGCGCCGGTTCCGCCGATGCCGGTGGATGGCGAAACCGTCCCGCGTCCGGGTCGACGCCAACGGGCGCCCGCGGGCGGGCGGCAACCTCACCCGCCCCGCCGTGCCGCCGTGAGCGCGATCACGCTCAACCCCGAGCAGGCGCAGGCCTGCGCGCAGCTGGAGGGGCCCTGCCTGGTGGTGGCGGGGGCCGGCAGCGGCAAGACGCGCATCATCATCGAGCGGACCGCGCGCCTGATCGAGTCCGGCAAGGCGCTGCCCGGCAACCTGCTGATCGTGACCTTCACCAACAAGGCGGCCGACGAGATCAAGCAGCGCATCGCCGACCGCATCGGCCACGAGGGCGAGCTCATCGTCGCCGGCACCTTCCACAGCGTGCTGCACCGCGAGCTGCTCGGCCGCGCCGACACCCTGGCCGCCAGCTTCGAGGACCTCGACGCGCTCGGCCACCAGTTCGGCAGCCACGAGATCCTCGACGAGGACGCCGCCCGCAAGCTGCTCAAGGAGGCCATCGAGGAGTGCGGGGCCGAGGTCGAGGTCGCCGAGGCGGCCGAGCGCATGGGCCTGCTGCGCGCCCGCGGGCTGACCGCCGAGGCCTACCGCGGCCGCGCCGGCCCCGAGGAGGCCGGGCTGGTGGCGGCGTGGACGCGCTACGAGGAGCGCCTGGCGGAGTCCAACGCGCTCGACTTCGACGGCATCCTGATCGCCGCCCTGCGCCTGCTCGAGGAGGTGCCCGGCGTGGCCGAGGCGTTCGCCGCCGAGTTCCACTACCTGGCCGTCGACGAGTTCCAGGACACCAACCCGGTGCAGGGACGCATCCTGGACCGGATCATGGCCGGCGCGGCGCACGACAACCTCTGCGCGGTCGGCGACGAGAAGCAGTCGATCTACGGCTTCCGGGGCAGCGACATCGGCATCATCCTCAGCTTCCGCCGGCAGCACCCGAACGCCACCGTCATCAACATGAACCGCAACTACCGCAGCCAGCCGGGGATCATCCGGGCGGCCAACGCCTGCGCGGCGGCGATGGCCGAGCGGGTGACCGACGGGCGGCTGCTGGCCGAGGCGCCGCACCCGGCGCTGCCGTGCCTGGTCCGCGAGGACCGCAACCCCTGGGCCGAGGGCGAGCGCATCGCCCGGGCGGTCCGCGAGCAGGTGCGCCAGGGCGCCAGCCTCGACCAGGTGGCGGTGCTGTACCGCTACCGCGTCGCCAAGGACCCCATCGAGCGGGCGTTCCTGCGCGAGGGGCTGCCGTACGTGATCGTCGGCGACGCCAGCTTCTGGCGGCGCTCGCACATCCGCGACGCGATGGCCTTCCTGACCTGCATCACCAAGCCCTGGGCCACCCACGCCACCCTGCGCACCGTCGAGGGCAGCGCCTCGTTCGGGACCTCGCGCAAGCGGCTGCAGTCGATCGCGGAGGCGAAGGGCGTCTCCATGACCAAGGCGATGGAGGAGGTGGCCGCGGAGACCGGCAAGGCCGGCCCCAAGCAGTCGGCCCGCAGGATGGCGGCCTACCTCGCGCACCGCGACGCGCTGCGCGACCTGCAGGCCACCGGCTACGACCCCGGCGAGCTGGTCGCCCACGCCAAGCGCTTCTGGTCGATCGTCATGGCGCCCAAGTGGGCGCGCCGGGAGGAGGGGCGGCACCTGAAGCGCGTGGAGAGGGACGTCGACGTGCTGCTCGGCCTGCTTGAGGAGCGCCTGCGCAAGGGGATGGCGTGGGACCAGGCGATGGACGAGATGGCTTTTCTTTCGGTGGCCAAGCGCGGCGAGGCGCCGGCCGTCACCCTGTCCACGGTGCACTCGGCGAAGGGCCTGGAGTGGGACCACGTGCACTACGCCGGCCTCAACGACCTGCGCGAGCGCCAGCGGGACGACCCCGACGAGCGCGAGGAGGAGCGCCGCGTGTTCTACGTCGGCATAACGCGCGCCCGCAAGACGCTCGACCTCTCCCTGCCGCTGGAGCAGGCGCCGCGGCCCGGAGCCCCGCCGGAGACCGGGCTCATGCCGTCCCGCTTCCTGCAGGAGGTGGTCGACGCCGGGGCGGCCCGCTTCGCCGACCGGCAGGCCCCGAACCGGCGCCACGGAACGGCCGCGGCCCCGCCGGCCGCGCAGTTGCAATAATCCGGGTCCGGCCCCCAGGGGGCCGGGCTATGGTATAATACATGTATCACCCAAGGGGGGCTGCGCGGCGCGCCCGGCCCCGCCGCGGAGGGCGCGATGCCAGCCAGTCCCGACAAGCCCGACAAGCTCGTCTTCGCCGTCAACCTCTCCGGGGGGCGCAGCTCCGCCTACATGCTGCACCACCTGCTGGAGCGCCACGGCGGCGCCCTGCCGCCCAACTGGGTGACCGTGTACTGCAACACCGGCAAGGAGCGCGAGGAGACCTTGGAGTTCGTGCGGCGCATCGGCGAGTCCTGGGGCGTGGACGTCCACTGGCTGGAGTACCGGCACCGGCCGCAGGCGGCCGGCGGGGCCAAGGACCCGCGGCACGTCGCGGTGCGCGTCGACCACGCCTCCGCCAGCCGCCGGGGCGAGCCGTTCCAGGCGCTGATGCGCGCCAAGAACCTGATCCCGCACGACACGTTCCGGCTCTGCACCGCGGAGCTGAAGATCGAGACCCAGCGGCGCTACCTGCGCCGCGAGCTCGGCGCCACCCACGTCATCTCGCTGATCGGCCTGCGCTTCGACGAGCCCCGGCGCTGGATGAAGCGCAAGGAGGACGCCGCCGTCGAGATGCCGCTGGTCGCCGCGCGGCGCACCGCCGCCGACGTGCAGGCGTTCTGGCGCGCGCACCCGTTCGACCTCGGCATTCCCAGCTGGAAGGGCAACTGCGACCTGTGCTTCCTAAAGTCCAAGGCCAACCTCGTGGCGACCATCCGCGAGGAGCCCTGGCGCGCCGACTGGTGGCTGGCGGCGGAGGCCTGGCGCCGCGACGCCACCTACGGCGCCGGCGCCAAGGCCAGGGCGGAGAACGCGCAGATGTCGCAGTCGCGCAGCTTCGCCGACCTGGTCCGCCTGGCCCGGGAGGGCGACCTGTTCGAGGGCTTCGGCGAGGTCGGCGACGAGCCGGCCATCGACTGCTTCTGCGGCGAGAGCGCCTAGCCCCGGCCCACCGATCCGAGGAGGCCCCGTGGAAAGCATCCTGTCCTGCCCCATCGCGCTGGTCGACGGCCGCTTCCGCGGGCGCGCCCACATCGGCCCCGCCGAGGCCGAGGAGCTCGCCCGCGCCTTGGCCGCGGCCGGCGACTTCCGCCCCCGCGAGGGGGTGGAGGCCGACGCCGGCCGCGCCCAGCCGATCGGCATCGTGGTGGTGCGCGACCCGCAGGGCGGCGTGCTGCGGCTGCGGCGCCGGGAGCCGGACGGCGCCGGGCCGCTGCACGGCCGGGCCGTCGTCTGGGTGGGCGGCCACTGCGACGCCGGCGACGGCCAGGGCGGGCCGCCCCTGCTGCGCTGCGCCCTGCGCGAGCTGCGCGAGGAGCTCGGCGCGGACGCCGGCGACGGGCGCGCCCTGCGGCCGCTGGGGGCGGTGCGCTCCTACGGCAGCGCACGGGCGCGCATGCACTTCGGCGTCGCCTGGGAGTGGGTCGCCGGGGCGGACGCCGGACTCGCGCCGTGCGCGGAGGAGTTCATGGCCGGCGGCGCCCGGTTCGCCGACCCCGGCGCGCTGGGCCGCGAGGCCGGCGACCCCGGCTCAGCCCTCGACGGCTGGTCGCGCGCGCTCATCCGCCACGCCCTGGCGGCGCCCGCCGCCGCGCCTGGCCGCCGTCCCGCCCGGGCCGCGCCCTGAGCCCGGCCGGCCCCTCAGCCAGCCCGCTAGGCCCCGTCGTCGGAGCGGGCGAGCACCGCCCCTTGCGGCCGCGCCCGGGCGTCAAGCAGCACGATCACGTGGTCCGGGCCGCACTCCATGGCCCCATGGAAGGCCGTCCAGGCCTCCTCGAGGCGCCGGTGGGCGGACAGCCGAACGCCCAGGTCGCGCGGGTCGGCGCCGGAGCGGACGAGGTCCGCCTCGCCGACCGAGCTGACCAGCCAGCGCGGCGGCGCCGCATGCCGGCCGGCCCAGTCCCCGTCGACGGCGCGCGCGACGCGGCGCGGGGCCGGCCCTGCGGCAGGGGTCATGGCCCGCAGGCCGGCTCGCCCGAGGGCCGGCGCAGCCGGGCGGCGGCCCAGGCGGCGGCCCGCGCCAGCGTCTCCCCGTGGCAGGGCAGGGGCGCGCAGTGGCAGGCGAGGTCGCGCCCGTGCAGGGCCGCCAGGGCCCCCAGCGGCACCTCGCCGGCACGGATGCGGCGCCACAGGTCGGCCCGGTGCCGGGCGATGACCTGCCCGCGGTCGCCGTCGCGGCCGATCACGAACGGATTGCCCCAAGGGGTGCGCCGGTCGATGCGCACCGCGCCCCTGGACAGCGCGTCGGGCTCCCGTTCGAGGTTGACGATGCGGGCCACGGCGCCGCCTAGCCGGGGGCCATGCGGGCCGACGGGGTCGCGGCCGGCGCCGCATCCGCCGCCGCGGCGATGCCCAGGATGCGCATGGCCTCCGGGGACAGCGCCATGACCGCAACGCTGCCGAAGCGGGTGGGCACCCGGGCGCCGGTGGGGCTGGCGACGCCGGCGCGCTGCAGCAGCGCCTCGGCGCCCTCCGCCTCCACCCCCGCCGCGAGGTGGATCTCGCCGGGGCGGCGCTCGACGCCCGCGAAGCGGGCCGTCAGGCGTCCGCCGCAGCCGATGCCCGGGTAGCCGGCGGGGTCGCCGTCAAGGCCGTGCATCGCCGGGTCGCCGATGCGCAGCATCTCACGCTCGAAGTCCTCCTCCGGGGGCAGGGCCAGGTACAGGTCGGCGCCGCCGTCGGGATGGCCGCGCCCCACGACCCGGGCGTGGGCGTCGGGCGCAGCGGCGGGCATCTCGCGTCCCGGGGCCTCGATGAGGCCGGTGACGAAGCGCCACTCGCCGAAGCGCTCCAGCCAGTCGTTGAAGGCCGGGTTGGGCCTGCCCAGGGAATCGTCCATTGCGCGCGCTCCGCTTGAATGAGGTCACCCCATTGTAGGAACGCGGCCCCGGCACGGCCCCGCGCCGCTTGAGGGCGCGCGCCTATGGTATAATACGGCCACCGCACCGCCCGGGGCCGACCTTGAACCTCCTGAACGAGCGCATCTTCTCCATCGCCGGCCGCGGGCCGGCGTCGCTGCCCGGCACGCTCGCTGCGCTGTCGGCCGGGGAGGCGCCCGGCTTCGCCGCCCTGCGGCCCCACCAACGGGCGGGCTGGCACAGCCTCCTCGTCCAGCTCGGCGCCCTGGCCTGCCTCGAGGCGGGCTCCGACGCGCTGCCGGGGGACGAGGGCGCCTGGGCCGACCGGCTGCGCGCCCTCACGCCGGAGCACCCCGACGACGCCCCTTGGCGTCTCGTGGCGGACGACCCCAGGGCGCCCGCCTTCCTGCAGCCCCCCGACCCCGGCATCGAGCGCTGGGCCGAGGTCGCCACCCCGGACGGCATCGACCTGCTGGCGCAGTCGCGCAACCACGACCTCAAGCGCGCGGCCGCAATGGGCGCCCAGGCCGAGGACTGGGTCTTCGCGCTGGTCTCCATCCAGACCGGCGGCGGCACCTACGGCCGCGGCCGCCACCCCATCGCCCGAATGAACCGCGGCTTCTCCAGCCGCTTCCTCATGGGCCTCGCCCCGGCCGGCGAGGGCGAGGCCGACTGCACGGTGGACCCGTCCGCCTGGTGGCGGCGCGACGTCCGCCGCCTGCTCGGCGAACGGCGGGCGGACGGCGGCGCGGACGGCCTGCGCGGCGACGCGCTGCTGTGGACGCTCGACTGGGAGGAGGGGGAGCAGCTGCGCCTCGAGACGCTCGACCCGCTGTTCGTCGAGGTCTGCCGCCGGATCCGCCTGCGGGCGGCGGGCGACGGGCTGCGCGCGGACCGCGCCGGCTCGGCGCGGGCGCGGATCGACGCCCAGGACCGGCGCGGCAACGTGGGCGACCCGTGGGCGCCCGTCCACGCCAAGAAGGGCAGCACGCTGACCTACGCGGGCGGCGGCCTCGGCTCCAAGCTGGTCTGCCAGCTCCTGTTCAGCGGCGACTGGACGCTGCCGCCGCTGGCCCGCCCGGGGCCCGAGGACGCCGGCCCGATGGTGCTCGTCCTGGAGGCGCTGGCGCGCGGCCAGGGCAAGACCAACGGCCACGCACGGCGCCAGATCCGGGTGCCGGCGCTGGCCGTGCCCGCGCTCGGCGAGGCCGCCACGGCCGATGCCGCCAAGCGGCTCCGGGAATGGGTCGACGCGGGCTTCGCCGCAGTGCGCCAGGCGCTGGGGGCGGCCGCATCGAGCCAGGGCGGGCGGCCGGGACGGCGCGCCGGGCGCCAGTCGCTCGACGGGGCCAAGGCGTTCCTCGCCGAGGCCGACCAAGGCTTCTTCCCGGCCCTGTGGCGCCAGGTCGAGGCCGACCGCACGTCGGCGGCGGCGTCCGAGGCGGCCTCGCTGGAGAACCGCCTGTGGCTGCTCGACGCGGCCCGGCGCGCCAGCGCCCGCGCGGCCGCGGCGACGTCCTGCCCGCCCGCGCTGCGGCCGGCGCTGGCGGCCCGCGCCGGCGGCCTGGCCGAGTTCCGGCTGCGCGCCCTGCCCGAGTTCGCGGACCTCCCGGACGCCGCGGACCGTGACCGCGATGCCGGCGACGGCTGAGCCGGCGGGCGGCACCGCCGCCGAGGACGCCGCGTTCGCCGCCTGGCAGCTGCGCCTGATGGACGCCGCCGACCTCGCCCTCCTGCGCCGCAAGGGGCGGACCGGCCAGACGCCGGCGTTCTGGCGCCTCGCCGCCCAGCGCCCGGCCAGCATCGGCGACCCCAGGCGGGCGGACGAGTGGGCCTGCATCATCCGCATCATGGCGCTGCTGATGCCCAAGGGCGCGCCCGGGCGCCGGGCGAAGCTGCACGACCGCGACCGTCGCCTCGGCGCCGTGCTGTGCGACGGCGGCGACCCCGAGTGGCCCGGGGAGGCCGCCCCCAGGCCGAAGGTCAGCGAGGCCCGGCTCAAGGCGCTGCTGGCCTCGCGCGGCCGCGAGCGCCTGCAGCGGCTCGCGCAGGCGGCGCGCATGCTCAGGCTGGCGCCGGGCACCGGCCTTGACGTGGGCGACCTCGCCCACGCCGCGCTGTTCCCCAGCGACGCCGGCCGGATCTCGCGGCACTACCACCGGCGGCTGCTGGCCGCCCGGAATCCCGATCCCGAAACCCCAACCGAAGGAGACCCCTCCCCATGACAACCCCACGGTTCGTGCAGATACACACCCTCACCTCGTACGCGGCGACGCTCCTGAACCGCGACGACAGCGGCCTCGCCAAGCGGCTGCCCTACGGCGGGGCGGTGCGCACGCGCATCTCCTCGCAATGCCTCAAGCGCCACTGGCGCGACGCCGACGACGAGCACGCGCTGCACCGCATCGAGGGCTCGCACGCCTCGCTGCGCTCGCGCAGCCTGGTCAGCAAGCTGGTGATCGCGCCGCTGCGCGGCGAGCACCCCGACGAGGTCCTCGACGTGATCGAGGAGCACTGGCAGGTGGCCGTCTACGGCGAGCAGGGCGCGGACAGGAAGAGCCGCCCCACGCTGCTGTTCGGGGCGCCCGAGATCGCCTGGCTCAAGGGCGAGGCGGCGCGCGTGGCGGCCGGCGCCGACGGCAGCGCGGAGGTCGCCGAGCAGGCGGCCCAGGAGTGGGGCAAGGGGTTCGCGCGCAACATCAAGGCGCTGCGCGCCAACGCGGCGATGCCCGGCGGCCTGGTGGCGGCGCTGTTCGGCCGCATGGTCACCTCCGACCCGGCCGCCAACATCACCGCGCCGGTGCACGTGGCGCACGCCTTCACCGTGCACGCGGAGGAGGCCGAGACCGACTGGTTCACCGCGGTCGACGACCTCGCCGGGGCCGGCGAGCCCAGGACCGACACCATCCAGGAGACCGAGCTCAGCTCCGGGCTCTTCTACGGCTACGTGGTGGTCGACGTGGCCGGCCTGCTCGGCAACCTGGCCGGCGACGCGGCGCTGGCGGGGCAGGTCCTGCACAACCTCTGCTACTTGGTCGCCGAGGTGTCGCCGGGCGCCAAGCGCGGCTCCACCGCGCCCTACGGGCGGGCCTCCTTCCTGCTCGCGGAGGCCGGCAGCCGGCAGCCGCGAAGCCTTGGGGAGGCCTTCCGCGCCCCCATCGGCCGGCACGACCTCGACGCCGCCGTCTCGGCGCTGTCCGCCCACCTGGAGCGGCTCGACAAGGCCTACGCCACCGGCGAGGAGCGGCGCGTCATGTCGCTCGCCGACGGCGGGGCGCCGGCGGCCGAGCCCGCCACCCTGGCCGAGGTCGCGCAATGGGCGCAGGGGCTGCCGGCGGCGCTGTCGCAATGAGCCGACGATGGCTCGCCCTCGCCCTTGAGGCGCCGCTGATGTCGTTCGGCGACGTCCGCGTCGACCGCCTCGGGCCGACCCGCGCCTTCCCCGCCGCCTCGATGGTGGCGGGCCTGCTGGCCAACGCCCTGGGCTGGGACCGCACCGCTTGGCGCGACCACCAGGCCCTGCAGGACCGGCTGGTGCTCGCCTCCCGCATCGACCGCGAGGGCCGCTCGCTCGCCGAGCTGCAGAACGCGGGCCTCGACGCCGGCGACCTCGGCTGGACCACGCGCGGCGAGCCGGAGGGGCGGAGCGGCGGCGCGGCCACCTACTCAGCCCCCCACCAGCGGGCCATGGACTACATCGCGGACGGCGCCCTGAGGGCGGTCGTGGGCCTGCGCGCGGCGGCCTCCGGGCCGAGCCTCGACGACCTCGCCGAAGCGCTCGACGCGCCCGCCCGGCCGCTGCACATCGGCCGCAAGCACTGCCTGCCCGCACGGCCGCTGCTGGCGGACGGGGCCGGGCGGTGGGTGGACGCCGAGTCCGCCCACGCGGCGCTGGCGGCGCTGCCCGGCGACGGGCGGCTGCGGGCGACCTGGCCGGCCGGCGAGGGCCCGGAGGAGGGCCCCGACGTGGCGCGCGTCATCGACCTCGCCGACCTGCGCCTGTGGCGGGCGGGCCACCACGCCGGCGCGCGCCGCGTAGTGGAGGGCTGGGTCCGGCCGGCGCCCGCCGCGTGAGCGCCCTGCACCTCGCCGTCGCCAGCGTCAGCCTCCCCGCCATGCTCCGGTGGGGGGAGGAGCGGGGCCTGACGCGCCTGGCCAGGCGGCGCGGCCGCGCCGTCGTCGACGAGGGGCTCATCCTCCACCACCTGGTGCGCGAGACCTTCGGCCCCGGCGCCCTGCAGCCGTTCCGCCTGCTGGCCGCGCGCGGCGAGGAGGCCGGCCACCTCTACGGCTACTCGGCGCTCGAAGCGGGGGCGCTGCGCGAGAGCGCCCAGGCCATCGCCTCGCCGCTGGCGCTGCGCGCCATCGGCCTGGAGCGCCTGGCGAGCAAGCCCATGCCCAACGGCTGGCGCGCCGGCCAGCGCATGGGGTTCGACGTCCGGGTCCTGCCGACCCGCCGGTCCTCGAGGGCCGAGGCGGGCGGCGACGGCCGGCGGAGCCGGGAGTTCGACGCCTTCGACGGCGCCGGCCCGCGGCCGCAGGGCCGCGAGTCGGCCTACCTCGACTGGCTGGCCGAGCGGCTCGCCCCGGCGGCCGCGCTCGAGCGGGACTCGTGCCGGCTGGCGGCCCACCGGCGCCGCCCCGCGGTGCGCGGCCGGCGGCTGATCCCAAGCTCGGAGGCGGTCATCCAAGGGACTTTGGCGATCACGGACCCCCCAGCCTTCAGCGCCCTGCTGGCGGCCGGCGTCGGCCGCCACCGGAGCTACGGCTACGGCATGGTGCTGCTGCGCGCGCCGGCCCCCGAGTGAGGGCGCTGGTTGGACGAAGCCGACGCTGACGGGAAGCGCGCCCCCGGCCTCACGGGGCCGGGCCGACCGCGCGCGGGCCGGCCGGCTCCATGGCGACCTTGACGGACGCCCTCAGGCGCGCCTCGGAGCCCTGCGCCCCCAGGGTCGCCTGCGGGGCCGGGCTCCGGTCGGCCTCGACGTGCCGCCGAAACTCGGCACTGGTCTTCTCCAGCCAGCGAACCAGCCTTGCCGTGTCGGCGAAGCCGGCGCCGTGCAGCGCGTCCGCCGTCCTCCGGAGAGCCCCCCTGCGCTGGCGCATCGGCAGCTCATGGGCACGGGTCACGTGGGAGGCCACCCAAGCGCCGATGCGCTCCGGGGAGCCGCCGGATAGCCGCCGCAAGGTCAGGTCCGGCGACAGGATGAAGTCCCGGCCGTCGCCAAGGACCGTGCGCGCCCAGGCGTTGGCCCGCTCATGGTCTATCGTGTTCAGGTTGTTGGTGCTCAGCAACGTGGCCCCGTGAATGAGCGCTTGGGCGAGAATCAGCGGATCGCCGGCAGGCGGGTCAGGGACGGGGGCGGCAATCCCGCTGGGCAGCGACCTGACGATGCGGGCGGCGTTCGCCGCCTGCTGCCAGGTCTGCTCAACGCGGCGGTAGGCGGTGTCCTCGCGGTCGAGCTCCGCCCGGAACCACTGCTGCGCGGAAGCCATCATCCGTTCCGCAATCTCCGATTGCGCCCCTTCCCCCAGGTTGCTCCGCCCTTGAAAGAGCTCCTGGGCCCTCTCCGCTTGGGTGATGCGGATGCCGCGCGTGACCTCGTCGAGCACTTCCGGCAGGATGAGCAGCTCATGGCCCTGCTCAAGGGCGATGGCATGCAGCAGCGTTCTGGGCGTCGGACGCAGCAGCAGGTTGGTGTCAGGGGCCAGGAGCATCCTTCGGCGCCTCCCCCTCCGCACCCGTGGCCCCTTGGGCCATTCCCCGGTGCTGGCGCATGGCGATGCACCATTGCTCGTGCTCGGAGAGGGGAACGTCCTTGAAGGGCGCGTGCGCATCGACGTCCGCGTCCGCAACGATCTCCCGGGCGGCGGCCTCCCCGACCACGCCGGCAACCGCGGCGCGCTGCGTTTCGATGAAGCGGAGCTTTTCCGGTGGGATCGCCATGGCCCCTCAATTATAGCAGCGGCGGCGGGGATTGCCGCAAGGCGGGGCCATGCAACGGGCCCGCCGGCTCCCTGCGCGGGCGGCCGCCCTCACGGCGAGCCGCCGGCCAAGCCGTCGAGCCCAGGGCGAATGACGAGCGCCAGGCCGCCCGCCGCCGCCAGGAAGGGGCCGAAGCGAATGGGCGCGTTGCGGTCGCGGCGGCCCGTCAGGGCCGGCGGCAGGACGCACAGGACGGCGGCCGCGGCGGCCAGCGCCAGGACCGCCGGCAGCGCCTGCCAGCCCAGCCAAGCGCCGATGGCCGCGCAGAGCTTGAAGTCGCCGCGGCCCATGCCCTCCCTGCCGGCGGCAAGCTTGAACGCCCAAGCGGCCGCCCACGGAAGCAGGTAGCCCGCCGCCGCGCCGCCGACCGCCGAGGCCAGCGGCGCGAAGGCTCCCGACAGGTTGGCCAGCAGGCCGCACCAAAGCAGCGGCAGGGTGAGCCGGTCGGGCAGGAGGCCTGCCTCGAGGTCGAGGCCCGACAGCGCGATCAACGTCCACAGGCACAGGGCCGCCGCCACGGCCGCCCACGTCAGGCCGAAGGCCAGCACGGCGGCCAGCGCCGCCAGCAGGCCGAGCAGCTCGACGATCGGGTAGCGCGGGCTGATGGGCGCGGCGCAGGCGGCGCAACGTCCGCGCAGGCGGAGCCAGCCCAGCACCGGAATGTTGTGCGCCACCTTGATCCGGGCGCCGCAGGCCGGGCAGTGCGAGCGCGGCACGGCGAGGTTGAAGGGGACAGGCGACGGCTCGGCCGCGGCGCCGAGCTCGGCGGACGCCTCCAGCCGCCAAGCGCGGGACAGCATGATCGGCAGCCGGTGGATGACCACGTTCAGGAAGCTGCCGACGGTCAGGCCCGCCGTGAGGAGCAGGCCGCCCAGCACGGCCAGCCCATGGCCAGTCGCCTCGATCTCCGCCATCCCAGCCTCAAGCGAGGGATCCGGGCGCCAAGGCCACCTGCGGCCGGAGGGCCTCGACCCCGCCGTTCCGCCCGGCAAGGACGCCCATGGCCAACGGCTCCCCAATGCGCAGCATGGGCAAGCGGCGGGCTTCAATGCGGCGGCGCGCCTCTTCCGACGGGCGTGGCTCGGTTGTCGCGATGGGTTTCAACTCCCTCAGCGGGGCGCCGCTGCAGCGGCCGTCCCTTCCGGCCGGACAATTGTAAACCGCCCGCCATCCGCCCTTGAAAGGGGAGGAATGCGGCAGCGGGCACGAATCAAAAGAGCGACTCCCCTCCACCAAGGGCTTGGCGCGCAGGGCGTGCCCCCGCCCACGGGGGATGCGCCACTGACGACGCAGCCTCGCGAACCTCCAGCTGCGGATTGCCCCGCCCGCGCGGCGATGGACCTTGCGCGCCGTGCCCCTCCAGCCGATTTTTGGGTTTGGCCCCGCCGGCGCGGGGATGATCCAGGTTTGGACCGTGCGGTGCCTGTGGTTTGGCTGACTGCCCCCCCCTGTGCGGGGACGGCCTCTTGCATCAGCGTGAAGCGCATTGAGGGGGCATCCCCATTGACGGCTCCGGACAGGCCCCCCCCTGCGGCGCCATGAGGCTGGCTCTCGCCGTGTTGGGCTTTCCAAAGCGCGATGGCTTGGGGAGGCCGCCCCCGACACTGGGCCTTGGCCCCGCCGGGGCTCCGCAATCCGACGGTCTGGGACGTCCGCCCTGAATGGCCCATGGGCCCAGCATGCGGAAGCCCGGCTCCCGTGCGCAACGCCCCGGTGGGCCGGGTGGACGGTTGGCGCCCCGCTGCCACCATGGGGGACTTCGTCGCCGAGCCTGCCAAGGACCGCTTCGGCGCGCGCCGCGCGCTCCGGCGACTAGGGCGAAAGGTCCGGTCACCTCTCATCGAGAGCCGTTGGAAGGCGGCATGCGCAGCTCGGGAATGGCGCTTTTGCGCGATTGCTGTACACTGGCCGACATCGGCTTTGAGTTGGGGAGGATGCGGCAGAAAGTACTCTAGGCGCCCACAACAGGCATTCAATCAAGGACTTAGTGCATAGGCTGGCCCCGCCCGCGCGGGGATGGACCCGGCAAATTACTTTACCGCGGTCAGTGGAGTGACTTGGCCCCGCCCTCGCGGGGATGGACCCAGGGACCGTTATGCAGTCGATCAATCGAAGGACTTGGCCCCGCCCGCGCGGGGATGGCCCCTTGTCGAGCAGGAAGGGATGAAGGTGATCGTGGTTGGCCCCGCCTGCGCGGGGATGGGCCGTCGAAGGGAAAGTTTGGTTGCGAACTGATGTCGTTGGCCCCGCCTGCGCGGGGATGGTCCCGAGTTAATCGAGGGCAGGACGGAAAGTCTTGCGTTGGCCCCGCTTGCGCGGGGGTGGACCCTGAAGATCGGGGCTTGGGACGATGCCGGCATTGTTGGCCCCGCCCACGCGGGGATGATCCAGATTTGGACCGCGCCGTGCCTGCGGTTTAGCTGACTGGCTGCCCCGCCTGCGCGGGGATGGGCCTCCATCGATGAACAGGAGCCGACCGTTCCTCGACGCTCGCCCCGCCCAAGCGGGGATGGACCGATGGCAGGAGTTGGGACGCGATTCGGGTTTAGGAGGACGCCAATGGGACTGAGCGTTGCACAGTCGGTGGACTCGACGAGCTAACCCGCACGGACATGGAGGACCGCGAGTTGCCCGACGAGGCGGCTTCGGCGCTTCCATCCTGAAAGGCCATCGACTGGGTCTGGCGAACCCCAGCCCTTCCGTGGCGACACGAGTCGAGACGAACGGTGTCCAAGACACCGTGGGGCCGCCCGTACACCGCCATGCTCGTAGAGATCGACTGCGTGGAGACCAAGCCTAGGAAGCCCATCCGCGAGCAACAGGCGCCTGCGCCCTAGCGGCGGCCGGCGCTCCAGCTGATTGCTCACGAGAAAAAGCATGGTCATTCACGAGCAGCCAATCCGCCTGCCACTCGCATTTCACGGAACTGGCATTCGCAGTCGCCTCGAGGCCATCGTCCTGGGCTCCGACGCCGTGCGGGAGGAGGTTCGCGAGTCCCATGGGCGCTGATGCAGTCTCACGACTTGTCGGATTGATTGCCTAGAGCGGCTCTTTTGCCAGAGCCCCTCGAAATGGCAACAAACGCGCACGCGAAGCGAGAGGTACTCCCCGTGAGGCCGGGCTTTCCGCGGAACCTCGCTAGGAACAAGTTGGGGCAACATTGCGCCCCACCTTCGGCTGCGAATCCACATCAAGGCTAAGCCGTGCTCTTACATTGGCACGTCTTCCGGGGAAAGTAGGTGTTGCCTAGTGCAACTGGCTAACGCTGCCACAACACCAAAAGAAGGCTCCTTCTAGCCCAAACCTTTGCCGCGCCTCAACACCCCATGTCTTGAAGCATCCCTTCATTCACGGTTCCCGAGGACACGACGCGCGGGGGAGGACGCCACCCTTCAGATTGCACCTTCCCCCACCTTGATTCGCGAGCGCCCCTCTACCCAAGAGGGCCTCCACAATTCGGGTAAGAGGGACACCCCGACCCGCCACCGCACGTAACAGCTATCTTGGGGTAACCCGAGCAGCTTTCACTATTGCCACAAGGAGACTGACAGGTGGTCAACGTGTGGTTGTAGAAACAAGTAGTCCCTTGTGGAGTATCCCAAACTTCCGAGAAAGTCTGATAGTCAAGTTCTGGGTCGCAAGAGGGGGGAGGTTTCGGTTCTGGGCACTTTCCGCAGTTGAGAGTCTTGGAGCAGTTCCGTGAGAGGCCCACGTTGGCGCAGGAGGCCTGGGCGCACTGCCCGGTTCCGGGCGTGCAAGTCCGGTGCTCCTTTCCGTACTTAAGCGTGGGGCCACAGTCATCCGGTGCGCAGGCGGCCGAGCAGCCCCCCCAGTCGCTGATCGTTCGCTTCGTGCCGCAGTTCTTGGTGCAGGACGCTTGGAGCGGGTACCCCGCGCAGGTCTGGTGCGCGTAGCTGCCGGTCCCGGGCGTGCAGGTCCGGTACTTCTTTCCCGACTGGGCCCCGCACTTCCCGGTGCACGAGGCTTGGCAAGCCCCGTATTCGGAGACGTGGCGCGGCGCGCACCCGCGCGACTCGGTTTCCGTCCCCGCCGGGGGGGTGCAGCCCGCGCCGCAGGTGGCGCCGCTGCAGGTCCGACTGCAGGTCCTTGACTGCTGGCCGTTCGAGCAGCCCGACCAAGCCCCGCAGGACCATCCGGACAAAGTTCCCTTTTGCCCGGGATTCGTCCCCGTGGCCAGCCGGCTGGTCCCCGGGCAGCTGGCAGGTGACGCGGAGCGCGTTTGCGTGAACTTCGTGCCCTTACAGTAGGAGCTCGTTGACGGAGCCCAGCTCCCGTAGCTGCACGTGCAGTCCGTCCTGGTGCCAGGCGTGGAGGTGGCCGGCTTCTGACCCGTCGGCGTGCAGCCCGACGGGCTCTCCCACACGGAGCGGCTCGCCGACTGGGGCGGGCAGATGGTCGACGGGTCGGGGCTCCACGCCGAGGTCTGCCAGCGGCAGGGCGGGGTGGAGCAGTTCTGCTTCGTGCCGGGCATTGTCGTCGCCGGCTTCGCCGCGCTCGGCGTGCAGCCGGCGGCGCTCGAGCGCACCGTGCGGGTGGCGGAGTACTGCGGGCAGAGCGTCGCCGGGTTCGGGTTCCAGGCGCCCACCTGCCAGTCGCACGCGCAGGGGCAGCTCACGCTGCACGCCCGCGACAGAACCTGCCCGTCGCAGGTCTCCGAGGCGTGGCTGCCGGTCCCCGGCGTGCAGGTCCGCGTCTGCTGGCCCTGCGCCGTGCCGCAGTTGTCCTGCGCCCCGCAGGAGGCGGAGCACGCCCCCCAGGGGCCGAGCGAGCGCGGCGCGTTCGGGGCCGCGGTGACCGGCGTGATCGAGACCAGGCCGCGGGCCTCCCAGCGCTTCACCTCCTCCCACCGGGGCGGCCAGTCGATGCGGCCCTGGTTGGCGGGCGGGCTCTCCACGTCGCTGCTCTCGCCGCCGAACAGCAGCGGCCGGCCGGCGTCGCCCCAGGCCGGCAGCGCCTTTATCTCCAGCTCGGTGCCGATGGGGTACGGCGGCATCGGGTAGTCGGCGGTGGCGCGCAGGTGCAGGTCGCCGCCGGCCCCGAAGCGCATGATCTTCGGGTCGGTGAGGCAGTGCGAGGAGCCCGCCGGACCCTCCTGCGCGACAATGAAGCCCCCCAGGCTGCCCGGCGGGCACTCGTTCTCCTGGGCCAGCGCCAAGGAGGCCGACAGCAAGGCGGCCACCGCCGCGAGCAGGCCAAGCTTCCGGTGCGAACTCCTGTGCATGCCGCCTCCCTCGCGCGATGCGCCCGCCGCCAGCCGGGAAACGGCTCCGCAGACGCTTTCGAATGGAATCCTTCTATGCTGGCCAGCAGTATAGCAACGGGCACCTTGCCCGCCACCGCGGAGGCTGCGCGTCCGCCGGGGCCGTGCCGGCCGGCCACGGGTCGCGGCGCCCAAGCGGAAAGCCCCTCCCGCTCCCCCCCCCCCCCCGGCTGACCGGACGTCACTTTCCCCCAATCAATTGAACAGCTTGGGTCCGCCTCCTCGACCCATTCCAGCTGCCAATCCCCCGGCCACCCGTTGATCCCGTCGGGCCTCCGCCGTGGATTCAAGGGCACGGGACCACCCGCCAGCGTCGGTCTATGGTATAATGCATGTGTCACGCATTGGAGCAACGGAGTCCCCCCCCCATGTCCGCATTCGAGGCCCGCATCCACGCCCTCGCCGTGGAGCCCCACCCCAACGCCGACCGGCTCGAGCTGGCCGCGGTCGGCGGCTATCGCTGCGTGGTCGGCAAGGGCCAGTTCGCCGACGGCGACCTGGCGGCCTACATCCCGGAGGGCGCGCTGTGCCCGGACTGGCTCATCGCGGACCTCGGCCTGGAGGGCAAGCTGGCCGGCCCGGAGGCCAACCGCGTCAAGGCATTGGTCCTGCGCGGGGCGCTCTCCGAAGGGCTGGTGTACCCGGTGCGGGAGGGACGCCTGCGCGGCCGTGCGGTGGCGGTCGGCGACGACGTGACCGAGCTGCTCGAGATCGAGAAGTACGTGCCGCCCATCCCGGTGCACATGTCGGGCCAAGTCAGGGCCGTCCACGGGGCCACGCTCAAGTACGACATTGAGCCCTACAAGAGGCACCTGGGCGTCCTGCGGGAGGGGGAGCCGGTGTGCATCACCGAAAAGCTGCACGGCACCTGGTGCTGCCTGGGCGTCCATCCCGCGCACGGCCCCATCGTCACCTCCAAGGGGCTGTCCGGCCGCGGGCTGGCCTTCGACCTTGACGAAGCGGCGGGCAACGCCGACAACCTGTACGTCAAGGCATGGCGTCGGCTGGAGGGGAGCATCCGAGCGCTCGCCGACGAGTTCGGCGCCCCCGTCCACGTTCTGGGCGAGGTCTTCGGCAAGGGCGTTCAGGACCTGCACTACGGGCGCCAGGCGCCCGACTTCGCGGCGTTCGACGTCCACGTGGGCGAGCCGGGGGAGGGGCGCTACCTCGACGCCGCGGAGTTCCGCCCAGCGGTCGCCCGCCACGGCCTGGAGCCCGTCCCCGTCCTCCACGAAGGGCCTTTCTCGCATGACGCGCTCATGGCGTGCGTGGACGGGGGCACCAGCTTCGGCGCCGGGCACATCCGCGAGGGGGCGGTGGTCCGCCCGGCGGCGGAGCGGCGGGATCCGGCGATCGGGCGCGTGCTGCTCAAGTGCACGTCCGGCGGCTACCTGACCCGCCGCGGGGGCACCGAGCACGCCTAGGTACCCTGCCCCCGAGCGGTCCCAACCAACCCGGGCGCGAGTTCCTATATTCGGCCCGAAGCCCTCCGCCCGGGAGGGCGCGCTTGCAGGAGGGGCCATGGAAGACAGCCATGTCGAATCGAGCGAGGTCAAGGACGCGCGCGTCAGGCACGCGAAGGCGGCGGCCGCCGCGCACGAGGCGCTGCTCGATGCCATTCACGCCGCGTTCGGCGACAGTCCCCCGCATGGCCGGCTATGCGTGCATTGGGACGGGTTCGGCGACCATGGCTGCGTTGACGCCGTCGACTGGGGGTTCCCGGACCCCGCCGAGGAGGCCGACGCTGAGTCCCTCACTTGCATCATCGACGAAAAGGCGGAAAGGCCGCCGTCTTCGGTGACGGAGGCGGCCATGAATTTCGTCCACAGGTTGATCGACTTTGATCGGTGGCTTCGGGACATGGAGGTCGGCGCAGGCGGCGACATCGCCTTCATCCTCGACTGCGTCTCGGGCCGCGTCTCCGTGAGTGCCCGGCGCTGGGTGGTCAAGCTTAGAGCGCTCGACCCCCGCGCCGAGCGTAGCTGGTTTCTGCCAGTTAAAAAGCTCGAAGGAGAGGGTTTCGAGGAGCCTCGGCTCGGGCTCGACAGTGGCGGCGCGCAAGCCATCGCCCGCCTCGAGCACGGGGTGTCAAAATCCCTGCGCGCAGCCATCGGGGGCCGCTGGGCGCACCGCCGGTGGGACAGGCTTGCGTGGGATGGCCTCGGGGTGACCTACGTTTTCGGCAGGATGGGCGACAAACTCTTCATCCACAGTTTGCACTTCCATCCACCGGCAGTCGGGATCAGAGGGCGGGGGCCGGCGTTGGAGGACTTGGTGATGGACGTAATCGATGAGTGGGGCATCGACCGGGTCTGCACTGACCCGGCCGCACGGTCAGGCGATGACCGGCCCCGCAGCGAGAACTCCTTTGCGACCATCGGCGTTCGGCTTCCGATCAACGCGAAGGCCCGCTCCGCGGCCGTCACCATCACGCGCGACATCAAGAAAGTGGTGTATCAGCTGGAGCAGTTCTACACCCGCGACCCGCTGCCGTCCTCGTCCTACTACCGCCCGAGGGTGGCTAGCGCCCCGGCGGGCCCTGGCCTCTGAAGCCAGCTGCGGCAACCGCGGGGGGAGCGTCCCGCCGGATCGGTGTGGACGGCTGGGAACCCGGCATTTCCGAGCTGCCCGACGCAGGGCGGCGGCCTTGACAAGGCGTTTTCTCCGGCGCCAGATCGACGCGGACGGCCAGCCAGGGGTTCGGCTTCGCGGCGCTGGAGCCTCAAGCGGGAGCGCCGGGGAAGGGCGCCTCCCTCGACGGCGCCGACTTCCGCGCAGGGGCCGCCCCACGGCGCAGTGGCACGATCCGGCGGCCACCTGACACGCCGCGGTGCGCCGGGCCGGCCTGACGCACGCGGGGCCAACCCACGGCGGCTTCCTATAATCGACGCGATGTCCCCCCGAAGGGGCGGGCGCCTTTGCAGGAGGGGATTGTGGACGACGGCCAGGCCGCAGCGAGAGAAACGAGGAGCGCGCGCGCGAAGGAGGCGGACGACGCGCACAAGGCGCTGCTGGATGCCATTGGCGCCACCTACCGGGGCGGCGCCCCGCATGAACGGCTTTGCGTGCATTGGGACGGGTTCGGCGACCAAGGCTGGGTTGACGCCGTCGCCTGGGGGGTCCCGGACCCCGCCGAGGAGGCCGGCGCAGCGCCGCTCACGTGCATCATCGACGAGAAGGCGGAGAGGCCGCCGCCTTCGGTGACGGAGGCGGCCACGAATTTCGCCTACCTGGCGATGTCCGCGCACCCGGCGGAGCTTAAGGGCTTGTGCGACAACGACGGCGGCGACGTCTCCCTCGTCCTCGACTGCGCCTCGGGCCGCGCCACCGTGAATTCGCGCCGCCGGGAGAGGCAGCTAAAGGCGCTCGACCCCAACGCCGCCCGCGCCGCCAGCCTGCCCCTCAACGCGCTCGACGGCACGCCCGGCGAGGCGCGCGCGCTGGGGCTTTTCAGCGGCGGCGCGCAAGCGGTCGCGGACCTCGGGCGCGGGCTGTCACGCACCCTGCGCTCCCTCGTCCCAGCCTCAAAGCAGGCCCTCGCGGAGGATGTGGCCCGGGAGGGCATCGCGGTCAGGTACCTGTTCAGCGCGGAGAGCGGCAGAGGCGTCATCGAGGAGATCATGACCCCCTCCCCGCTGAGGGGTGACGAGAATGACGGGGACTTCCAGTGGTGGAGTTCCCACTGGTGCGACCTGGTGGACGAACTGATGGATAAGGGGGGCATCGACGACGTCTGCACCGGCCTCGCCGACCGGGCCGGCCACGAATGGACCCGAAAGGAAGGCTGCCTTTTGTCCATCGAGATGCGCTTTCCGATCGACCCGGAAGCCGACGGCGCGGCCGTCGCCATCACGCGCGAGGTCGTGAAGTGGGAGAGCTCGTTCGAGGACATCGCCACCTTCGACATGCCGCCGCGCGACCGACCGCGGGCGGCCAGCTCCCCGGACGGCCCTGGCCTGTGACATCCGCCGCTGCAACCGCAGGCGGCTGGGCGGGGCGGACGGGCCGGCGACTGGCCGCGTGCCGCCCAAGCGCACGCGCGGCGGTCTCCTGACCCGCCGCGGGGGCGCCGCGACCGCCTGACGCCCGCGACGCCGCGCGGGGCCAACCCACGGCGGCTTTCTATAATCGACGCAACGCCCCCGAAGGGGAGGGCGCCTTTGCAGGAGGGGAACGTGGACGACAGCCAGACCGCAGCAAGCGCGGCCAGCGACCGGCGCGCCGAGGAGGCGGCGGAGGCCGCGCGCGACGCGCTGCTCGATGCCATTCGCGCCGCTTTCGGCAACCACCCCCCGCATGAGCGGCTTTGCGTCCATTGGGACGGGTTCGGCGACAATGGGGCGGTTGACCTAGCCGCCTGGGGCCGCGCGGATCCCGCCGAGGATGCCGACCCCAAGACGCTCACCTGCCACCTTTGCGAAGAGCCCGAGCCCATGCCGCCCTCGGTGGAGGAGCGGGCGATGGACTTCGCCCTCCTTGCGATCGATGCGCACGAGGAGCTCCACCACTTCGGGGACGGCGACGGCGGCGTCATCGACGTCATCCTCGACTGCCGCTCAGGCCGGGCCACCGTGGATGCCCAGCGCAGGGAGGCCCGGCTCCAAGTGCCGGACACCAGCGCCATCAGGAACGCAAGGCTGCCCCTGGACGCCCCGGAGGCGCCGAACGGCGAGTGGGCCAAGCTCGGGCTCAGCGACCGCGGCGCAAAAGCCATCAGGAGCTTTGCGCGCGGGGTGTCCAGCGACCTGCGCGCCGGCGTCGAGGCCGTCAGGGCGGGGCTCTGGGAGGAGCTTGCCGAAGAGCGCATCGTGGTGCGGTACTGCTTCAACGGTGAGGGCGACGAAGGCATGCTGGAGGACGTCGAGGCCCTCCCCACGCCAAGGTTCTGGGCGGATGATGGGCTCCGTCAGCAGTGGCATGCCGAGTGGGCGGGCATGGTGTTCCGGCGCATCGGGAAGATGGGCATCGACGACGTCTGCACCGGCCTCGCCGACCGGGCCGGCTGGGACTGGAGCAGCAACCACGGCGGAGCCCTGTGGATCGAGCTGCGGCTGCCGCTGGACGCGAGCGCCGAGGAGGCGGCCGTCGAGATCGCCCGGGTGGTCCAGATCAGGACGTACCCCTTGGTGGACGACCTGACCTTTGACATGTCGCCCGGCCCCCCGCCGCAACCCCAGGAGGAGCGCCATGCCGGACCGGCTTCCGGACCGCAGTGACAGCGAGCTTGCCGAGCTGAATGACGTCCGGCGGCGGCTTTGCGCCGCAGTGCTCGATGAGGCCGCTCCGCTCGGCCTCGACCACGCCGAGGCGCGCCTGGTCCTGGAATGGTCGGGCCACGGCGACTCGGGCTGCCTCGAGAAGGCCTACTTCCAGCGACGCTCCGGCGGCGATGGGCCGGCGGGGCCGTGGGCGGACCTGGGCAGCATCGACCTCTCCGAGACCACGGCGTGCATGGCCGACGATTTCCTGACCCGCCTTGTCTGCCACTTCCCCGAAACGGAAGGTCTTGAGATGCACGACGGCGGCGGCCTCAGGGCCGCCCTCGACCTGCGCGACGGGACCTGCGAGGCCACCGCGGGATTCGGCTTGTGCGAGTGGGACGTTGCGGCCATCGACGCAATCGAGTTCGACGGGCGCTTGCCCCCCGATCCCGAGATCGCCGCGGCCTTCCGGCGGGCGGAGCGCGCCAAGCCGGGGCGAGAAGGCCCGCGCCCGCCCGGCGTCGCGACCTGACCGGAGACGAGCATGCCGATGACGAAGGAGGAGCGCTGGAGCAGGAACCGCGACGAGATGGTCGCCGCCCGGCGGCGGCTTTGCGCCGCCGTGCTCGAGGAGGCCGCCCAGCACGACCTCGGCCGGGCGCGCCTGCTCCTTGAGTGGTCCGGGCTCGGCGACGAGGGCACCTTGGACTTCATGGAGTTCAGGCCCTGGCCGTCCGGGACGCCGACCGGCCCCGACCTCCCGCGCATCCGCCTCTCCCCCTCGACCCGCAGCCTCGCCAGCGACTTCGTGGACCGCCTGGTCAACCACTTCCCCGAAACCGAGGGGCTGGACAACGAGTGCGGCGGCCACTTCCGGTGCGCGCTCGACGTGCGCGACGGCGCCTGCGAGTCGACCGCGGAAGCCAACCAGGAGGCGGAGGACGTGCAGGTTCAGCGCGTCGACTCCGACCGCGTGGCCCATCCCTGGTCCCTGCTGCCGACGCTCACCGGACCCATGGCGGTGCCGATGGTGCAGGCCCAGGCCATCGTCGGCTTCTGCGCCGGCCTCGGGGGCCAGCTGGCCGAGGGGGGCGCCCTGGCCGAGGCCACGTCGGGCCTCGAGGAGGTCACGATACTGGTGTTGTACTCCGGGGGCGGCGACGAAGGCGAGCTTGAGTCGGTGTCGGTCGAGGACGCCAAGCGCATCCCGGGCGTTGGGGCGGCATCCCTGATGGACGCCCTCGACGCCGTCGACTCGGCCATCCGCAAGCTCCTCACCCCCGAGCTCGAGGAGGCGCTCTGCAAGGCCGCCCGGGATTGCGGCCATGACGTCGTCCATGACCTCGGTGGGTACGTGCACCTCCAACTGACCCTGCCCGGCCCCCGGGCCGCCAATCCCGGCTACAGCCTGAGCCGGGTCGTCTACAACTGGGAGGAGTCCTCCCGGGAGGTTGAGTTCAACGGCCGACTGCCGGCCGACCCCGAGATCGCCGCGCACTTCGCGCGCGGGCGCTCGCCCGACGCGGACCCCGGCGCCCCCGGCCCGGCCCCCTGAATGCAAGCGAGGCCGGAGCCGCAAGCCGCTTGCCGCTCCGGCGCAGAGCAGGGCCGACAGGAGACAGCCATGCAAAACGCGCTTCGGCATCCCAAGGAAACGAATGCGAGCGACCCGCTCTTCATGCGGCGCGAACTGTGCGCCGCGGCGCTCGAGGACGCGGCCTTCCTCGGCCTCGACCTCGGCCGGACGCGACTGAACCTCGAGTGGACGGGCCGTGGAGGCTGCAGCCACATGGAGGACGTCTACTTGCTCGTCCGGCCCGCCGGCGGCGTGGCGGGAGAGGCCCCTCACGCCAGCCTTCTCCGCGACTCCCTCTCCGAGCGGACCCGAAGCCTTGCCAGCGGCTTCCTAGGCGCCTTGGTGGGACGGTTTCCGGAAACCCGGCACCTGGACCAAGGCGACGGCGGGGAATTCGAGGCCTGGCTTGACCTGCGCTCCGGGTCGGGCCATGCGTCCGCATGGTCCAGGCAGAGCCAGCTTCGGCAAGTCGAGATGCTGGCCACGGCGCCGTCGGCCAGCCCAATCAGCTTGGGCCAGGCGCTTTCCGGGCCGATGGGCGTCGCGCCAAGGCACGCGAGGGCGGTGGCCCGGTTCTGCGCGCGTCTCGGGCGGCAACTCGGCGACGGGGGCGAGCTGGCCATGGCGGTCCCCGAACTTGCGGAGATCGAGATATTGGCCGAGTTCGAGGCCTGGGGCGAGACGGGCGAACTGGAGTCCGTGGAGGTGGATCCCGCCGGAAAGTCCTTCGCGGCTGCCGACCCGCGGGCCGTGCGCGAAGCCATGCCTGCGGTTAACGCCGCCATTCACGAGCTGCTCACCTGCGAGGAGGAGGAGGCGTTGTGCCAAGTGGCCCTGAGCACGCAATGCGGCGCGGTCAGCGAGGACGGGGAGTTCGGGCGCGTTGCCGTCCGAATGGTGCTGCCCACCGCCCACGCGCCCGAACCATGCTACCGCGTGAGCCGGCAGGTCCTGCACGTGGAGGACGTCCACACCCCGATCCCCTTCGACGGCCGGCTGCCGGCCGACCCGGAGATCGCCGCGCGCTTCGCGCGGCCGGAGCGCGCCCACGCGGCGGGCGGACGCTTGGACGGCCCTGGCCGCAGCAGGCGCGGCCTTGCACCCTGAGGCCCGCGTGGCGGCGTACGAGAAGCGCCCGCGGGCGCGGCGGCGCAGCCCGCGCGTGCTGAGCCTGTTCTCCGGCGCCGGGGGCCTCGACCTCGGCTTCATCCAAGCCGGCTTCGTCCCAGTCGGCGCCTACGACATCTGCCCGGCGGCGGTCGCGGCCTACCGGAGCAACATCTGCGCTGACGCGCACGTCCTCGACCTGTCCGACAGCGCGCCGGACCCGGATGGCGTCCCGGACGTCGTGGTCGCCGGCGCCCCGTGCCAGGGCCACTCAACGATCGGCGCGCGCCGGCTTAACGACCCGCGCAACGCGCTCTTCCCGCGCGCCGCCAAGCTGGCGGTACGCCTGTCCCCGCAGGCCATCGTGCTCGAGAACGTCCCGGGCCTGCTCGCCGGGCGGCACAGAGGCTACTACGACGCGGCGGCCGAGCTGCTCCGCGAGGCCGGCTACGCCGTTCGCCACGTCGGCCTGGCCGCCGAGGCGGCGGGGCTGCCGCAGCGCCGCAAGCGCATCTTCCTGGTCGGCACGCACTCCGACCGACCGCTGGCCGTTCGAGCCGGTCCCGCCGCGCCGTCCCTAGGGCAGGCGATCGCCAACTGCGACGGCCTGCCCAACCACGAGCCGCGGCTGCTGCGGCCGGGAACGGACGCCCACCGCATCGCCAGCGCCATCGCCCCCGGGCAGAAGCTGTGCGACGTCCGCGCAGGCCCAGCTTCGGTGCACTCCTGGGACATTCCCGGCGTGTTCGGCGCGACCACCCGAAGCGAGCGCCGCCTGCTCGTGGAGGTCATGCGCCTGCGCCGGCGCCTTCGGCGGCGGCCGAACGGGGACGCCGACCCCGTCCAGGCGCCGGAGCTGGGGAAGCGGCTCGGAGCGGGCTTCCTCGGGGATGCCCACGCGCTGGTCGGGAAGGGCTACCTCGTGCGCTCCGGCGACTGCATCGACCTGTCCAGGCGGTTCAACGGCAAGTTCCGCCGGCTCGACGCCGAGGGCCTGTCCAACGCCGTGGACACGCGCTTCGGCGACCCGCGCTGCTTCCTCCACCCGGTGGAGCAGCGCGGGCTCAGCGTGCGTGAGGCGGCCCGAATCCAAGGTCTTCCAGACGGCTTCATCCTAGCCGGAAGCCTTGCCGAGCAGTTCCGGATGGTCGGCAACGCCGTCCCGCCCCCCATGGCCAAGGCGGTCGCGCTGGCGGTTCTGCAGACACTTCGCTGACGACATGAGGCCGGCACGCGCGGTCGTGCGGCGTCAGCGGCCTGGGCCGCACCCCCCGTTCGATGGCGAAGGCGGCTCGGGCGCGCTCTCCGGGCTAGGCTGCGGAGGGGTGAGGACGGCGGCCGCCAAGTCGGCGAAGGCGCCCCATGGGTCGCGGGCCAGGTCCTTGTGCGCGGCTTCCATCAAGGGGCGCCCCAAGATAATCCGAGACGACGAAGCCCTTATCTGCTCAAGCACCAGCGCCAGCTCGCTGTGGTGGCTCTCCTTTGCCGCCAAGACCAGCGCCTCCGCCACGCCGGGCTCGTGCCGGAACATGCAGCACAGGTCATACCCGTCGCGGACCAGCAGCTTTCCGCCGTGGATGACGCGGCCGATGAGCTTGCCCTCCAGTATGCCGGCGGTCGGCGCAAGCGCGATTCCAGTGTCCTCCTCCCGGTCCATGCCGTCCGTGTCGAGCGGCTTCCTGGCAGCGGACAGGCTCACGGGTCCGCTGTCCGTGTACGACCACGACGCCACTTGCCTGCCCACGCGGAAGCTTCGCTTCACGAGGCCCTCGGCGGCCAGCCGGCCCAGCTCCAGGCGGAGCTCAGCGCGTGCGCGTCCGACGAAGCGGCCAGCGAGTTCCGCGTTCATTGCGAGGTCTATGTCCGTGCTGCGCCTGTGTCCCCAGCGCATGGCCAGCGCGGTGCCGCCGCCGAGGCGCAGGTTGCGGAGCTCGTCCGGGGCCATCATCGCGTCAAGCAGCCGCCCCGCCCTGAGCAGGGAGAGCTTCGGCTTCCCCTCAAGGCGGAACGTGCGCGGCTGACGGTCCTTAGACGCCGACAAGGCCAGGCTCCCCATCCAGGTTCGCCATGCGCCTGTCCCATTCGGGATCCTCGCCCAGGTCCGTGACCGGCACTTCGGGGCATGCGAAGGTGATGAGGTTGTTCCAGATCCGGTTCCGGTCGCCGTTGCAGCGGACCACCAGCCTCGCGACCTGGCCCATGCTTGCGCGCCCGTCGAACAGCGCCCTTCGGGCCTCGTCGGCGTCCATGTTCAGGAGCGCCTCCTGTAGGGCAAAGCGCCGGTCTGCGTCCGGGGCGTCGCCGGCCCTCGCCCACAGGATGAAATCCCGCTCACTGATGTCGACGGGGCAGCCGGCGAGGTGCTTCTCCAAAGCCAGCCCGAGCTCCCCGACGCCGGTTTGGGTCTCCCGCGGCTCGTCATCGTAGGGTGCGTCCAAGGCAACGTCCTGCACCTGTCGGCGAAGCGTCTTCATGTGCGTTCTCCCTAGTCGTCCTGCATCTTGAAGCGCCCATTGTAAGGCCTGCGGGAAGCGCGTTGGGGGAAGTTCCTGCCTTCCCGGATCGCGCGGGCGCTGCTGGCTTGCCGCTTGACGCCCCGTTCGCGAAGTCGCCCCCGTCCGCGCCGGCCCGGAGGCCGACGCGCTTTCTACAATCGCCGCATGACAGACAAGAGCGGGGCCAGGGCGGATGGCTGAAACGGCGGACGACTTCGAGCTGGTCCTCTCGGGGTCACCCGAGCCCTCTATGGCGAGGCTCATGGGGGTGGCCAAGGACGCGGACGCGCGCGCGGAGAAGGCCCGCGACGCGCTGCTGGGGGCCATTCGGCAGGCCACGGCGGCGGGTTCCGCCCCCCCAGCGGATGTGGGTCGAGCGGTCAGGCGACGGGAGCGGACGCGTGACCGACTCGGTCCTCTGGGGCACCCCGCAAACGCGCGCGGGATCGGCCGGCGGTCGTCCGGCCGGCGACGTGGGGGCCGAGGCCGCCGTGCCGCCGAGTCCCGCCGCGCTGGCCGCCCGGGAATTCCTGGACGCATGGAGGAAAGCCCACTGGCAGCTTGTGCGCTGGGACATCGGCCGCCATCGCAGCAGCCTGCGCATCGCCGTTGACTGCGCCACGGGGGCCGCGGCCCTCAGCGCGCGCACGCCCCTCGCCAAGCTGACCCATGCTGAGGAGGGCGCCTTCCACCGCCTCATGGTGCCCAAGCCGGCCTCTCCGCCCCAGCGCGGGGCCTCGGAAGCGCTGACCGCGGAGCAGGCCGGCGCGCTCTGGGAATTCGCGGAGCTGGCCTCGGCCGAGCTGCGGACCGCAGACATGGCGATGACGGAGGGCCTCGGCGACGCGCACGCCGACCGCCGCCTCATCGCGCTCGTCTCCTTCCAAGGGGAGGGCGCGACAAGCTCAATTCATTCGATCGGCGCCGACCCCGCCCATCATCCGGACCGGGGCGGCGCCTTTGGGCGCGGGAGGTGGAATTGGGCCACCGGGCTGCTGGCAAAGGCCGCCGAACGGACCGGGCTTGCCGAAGCGCTTCAGGGGTTGGCTGACGGCTCTCCGCCCGAGTGGCGGGATGGCGGGGTGGTCAACGTGAGGCTGACGCTGCCTGCGGTCGCGACGGACGAGGGCGCTGCCATCGCCGTCGAGCGGGAGACGCTTCTGAGGACGGTCAGCGACGAGGAGTTCCTCATCCTCTCAATGCCGCCGGAGCGGCTGCCCGAGCCGCGCAAGGCCGCCCGCGGGACCGCCGCGCCGAGTCCCTGACGCGCGAAGCCTCCCCCCGGACCGGGGCGCACCGCCCCACGGGCGGCTGCGCACGCTTTCGCGTCCCCGACGCCCGCGCCCTTGCCCGCCTCCAGCGCCCGCCGCCGCTCCAAGGCTGCCCGACGGCCCCCCCCCACACACAGCCGGTCGGGCGGCGGCTTCCGCAAGGTTGCCATGGACGGCGAACTCGGGGTCGGGCTCCTATAATCCCGGAAGAGGCCAACGGCAATTGCGCCTGCTGGCGTGTGCAGCGAGGAGAGCAGCGAATGGAAGAAAGGCAGGACGGACCGGAGGGCGCCCGCGCCCGGGCTTCCGGGAGACCGACGGATCACCCGGTGGAGGTCGGCGACCCGGGCACGCCCGAGGCGGAGGCGCTAAACGCGTTGCTGGGAGCGATTCGGCAGTGCCCCCCCGAGGAAACGCCGGAGCGCCTGTGGATTCTCTGGGAGGGCTACGGCGACTCCGGGGCGATCGAGGAGATCGACTGGGGCGAGCGGGAGCCTCGGCCGGAAGGCGAATCCGGCCCCTTGGTCGACGAGCCGGGGCCCTACGCCTTCACGCCGCCGCGCCACGTCACGCACGCCGCCGCGGAATTCGGCGGGGCTTGGATCGAGGCCCTCTCCGACCTCCAGAACCTGGAGGACAACGCCGGCGGAAGCATTCGGATCGCCGTGGACTGCGCCACGGGGGACGCGTTCCTGAGCGCCTGCAGCCCCGAGCCGAGGCTGCAGCGCCCCGAGGACCCTGACCGGCTCCACTTCACGCTGCCCAAGCCGCCCGCCTCCGGGCAGTGGAAGGACGCTGACCTGCCGGAGGAGCTGTCGGCGGATGCCGCCGACGTTCTCTGGGCGTTCGCCGAGAGCCTTGCTCCGGGCATGCGCGAGGCGGTCGCGGAGTTCGGGGACGTCCTGGGGGACGTGCCTGCCGCGGGCCGCTTCGTGGCGCTTTTCACGTTCTCGGGGCAGGGCGACGAGGGCATGTTCGACGACGTCTCGGACGATCCGGTCCTGCTCCGGGAGCGGCACGACGGAAAGTCGCTCCGCCGGCGCTGGTCGTGGTCGTCGCGGGCGGGCAAGCTGCTCGAGAAGGCGGCCGAAAGGTGCGGGGTCGCCGACGTCGTGCAGGAACTGGCCGACGACTCCCCGCACGAATGGCGGAACGGCATCGGCGGCGAGGTGCGGGTGAGGGTGACGCTGCCGCTCGACCCCGACGCCGAGGGAGCCGAGCTGGCGGTGGAGCGGGAGACGCTGTACCGGGAGGAAATGGACGTGGAGTTCCTCACCCACCGCATGCGGCCACCGGGGCCCTCCCCCAAGGCCGCCAAGGCGCCGGCGGCCGCCAGCTCCTGAGGAGCCAGCCCGCCGGTCGAAACTGATTGCAAGGCCTGTCCATCGCGGTCCGGCTTCCGGCCTTGAGACCGTGCCCGCCGGTCAGTCGCCGCAGGATTCCGTTGTGGGGGAATCCCCGGGCGCGACGGGCCTTGGCAGCGGCCGCTCGGAGCACGGATCGGCTAGCGTCCGCGAGGGCCTCCCGGCGCGCACGGCCCCGCTGGCTGGTTAGCCAACCCTGCAACCGGCGTCCAGGGCCACTCCGGCTCCGTCCCCATTGGGCCTTGAACAGCGCGACTGTTTTTTAGCTTGGGCGCACGGCCGTGGAACCCAGGAATGCCGGGACGACCCAGTTTCCCGAGAAGCCCTTGAAGGCGGCGCAGGCGCTTGCCGGAGCCATGGGCGGCGGCACCGTGCCCCTGGCGAGATGGGGCCACCGCGCCTCCCGAGCGTGGACCTCTTCTGCAGGACTTGCACACGCTCGCCTGGCGCTGCGGCGCGCCCATCGCACGTCTGGCGGCGCACGCCTGGGCCGGCGGAACCGCCAACCGCAACGTGATCCTGTCGCTGAACCAGTTCGCCGTCGCATGAGCCGGCCCTAGCCGCGTCCGGCGCGCGGCCTGGCAAACGCGCCCGGACCCGGGCTAGGGCTTGCGGGGCTTGGCCCGCTGCCGCCGCCGGTGGCGCTCCACGATGTGCGGATGGGTCTCGCTGGCGGGGCGCATCCGCTTGAAGTCCTCGGCGTCGAGCTCGCGGGCGTCGGGATCGGCTTCGATCCCCGCCCGAATGCGCTCCGCCTCCTCAGGCGTCGGCCTCACGGTTCCCGGTTTCAGCTTGGGCATGGTCCTTCCCTCCTAGAAGTACTTGGCCACCGCGCCGCGCTCGGCCTGGGCGTCCGCGGCGTAGTGCGCGACCATTCGCGCGGTCTTCCAGCCGCCGGCCTTCATGGTCTCGGTGGTGCTGGCGCCCCTGGCCGTCGCCTCGCTGGCCAGCCCGACGCGGAAGCTGTGGGCGCTGATGCCCGGCATGCCCGCCGCGGCCGCGGCCGCCTTGAGCCGGCGGTTGACCTGGCTCGCCGACAGGCCGATGACCTTGCCGTCGCGCTGCGCCTCGCCGCGCGCCTCGGCCTCGGCGCGCAGCACGCGAAGGGCCATGGCGCCGGGGCCCTTGACCGCCCGGACGTCGGCGCGGGCGCCCTCCTGGTTGGTCTTGCTGCGCTTGAGGTCGATCAGCAGCAGCTCGGGATCCTCGGCGTCCTTGACCATCCCCCAGGTGAGGGCGGCGATCTCGCTGCGGCGCAGGCCGCCGAGGAACGCCAGGCCGATCATCGCCGAGTCGAGCAGCCCGCGCGCCTGCGCCTCCTCGACGGTCTCCCTGCGCCGCCCGCGGCGCCTGGGCGCGCCGGCCGCCGACTGCATGGCCAGCACGGCCTCGTAGCGCACCGGCAGCGCCTGACCCCGCCCGCGGTCCGCGTCCGTCCGCTTGGCGCCGGCCAGCACGCGGTCCGTCAGCGGGCCGCTCACCCGCGCGCCCGGGTCCAGCGCCTCCAGGCGCGCCCGGAAGTTGGCCGCGGCCACCACCAGCGCCAGCGTGCTCGGCGCCACCCCTTCGGCGCGGCGCCGGCCCAGGTGCGCCGCCAGGGCGGCGTCGGTGAGGGGCTCGCCGTCCAGGTCGGCGTCCAAGGTCCGTAGCGCGGCCTCGTAGGCGCGGCGCGTGTTCGGCGCGATGCTCGAGGCGATCAGCGCCGCCATGTCCCCAGCCTCCCGGGGGGCCGGCGGGGCGGGGGCGGAGCCGCCCCCCGCGGGCGGCCTCACGGCGACGCCTCCACGGCCATAGGGGCTTCGAGCCTGGCGGGCCTTGGCGCCAGCACCTCCGGAAAGCGCCCGGCGAGGTGCCGGGCCAGCGCGATGGACACCGGCGGGGCCACGGCGTTGCCGAACTGCTGGTAGGCCTGCGTGTCCGACACGGGTATCCGGAAGCGCGGCGCCCCGGGCCGGTCGAACCCCTGCAGGCGGGCGCACTCCCTAGGCGTCAGGCGCCTCGGCGGCCGGCCCTCCTGCCGGACCAGTATCTCCGCCCCGTCCTTGTGGTAGCGGGCGGACAGCGTGCGCGCCACGTCCGCGGGGCCCACCAGCCCGAAGCCGAAGCCGTTGCCCTGCTCAGCGTGGCGCTCGGCATGGCCCCTCAGGGCCTTCCAGGTGGCGGGGCGGAGCGTGTAGCGGGCCGCCACCGCCGCGTCAGGCCCCTCGGTGTAGGGCGGCTCCGCCGCCTCCGAGCCGTCCTGCGGATTCAGGACGGCTCCCAAGGTCGGCTGCGGGCCCGACAGGGGCGGCACGAAGAGGTCGTCGAAGCGGAAGGCCGCGCCCTCACGGGCGCCGACGATGAACAGCCGCTCGCGGCTCTGCGGCACCCAGTGCCGGGCGTTGATGAGGTGCACGTTCACCTGGTAGCCCAAGTCCTCGGCCAAGGTCTGGTAGATCACCCTGAAGGTGCGCCCGCCGTCGTGGGCGCGCAGGTTCCTGACGTTCTCGAGCACGAACAGGGCTGGGCGGCGATGGGCGATGATCCGCGCCACGTCGAAGAAGAGCGTGCCGCGGCTGGCGTCCAGGAAGCCGTGCCGGCGCCCCATCGAGTTGGCCTTCGACACGCCCGCGGTCGAGAAGGGCTGGCAGGGGAACCCGGCGAGCAGCACGTCGTGCGCGGGAACCTCCTCCTCCGGCACCGCCGCGACGTCGTGGGCCCAGCGGTGCGGCCCGGGGTGGTTGGCCTCGTAGGTGGCCCGGGCGAAGGGGTCCCTCTCGGCCGCCCACACGCACCGGCCGCCCAAGGCGTCGAACCCGGCCCGCAGGCCGCCGATCCCGGCGAACAGGTCGATGTGGTCAAAGGCGGCGCCGCCGCGCCGTCCGGCGGGTTCCTGCGCCAAGGGCCGGCCCTGCAAGCTGCACATGGCCTCGATTCTACCATCCGGGGCGCCGGACGGACCCGTGGCGGGCGCGGCCGGGCGGGGGAGGGCGGCGTTGAGCTTCCCGGGGGCCGGCCCTACCATGGCCGCATGCCCAAGTCCCCGAAAGGCGCCGCTCCGCGCCCGCTCAGCTTCGAAGGCCCCGCCGCGATGCCGGCGCGCACGCGGGCGGCCATCCAGGCCGAGTGCGCCTCCCGCCTGGCGGCCCTGTCCGCCGTGCTTGGTCCGGAGCGCGCCGCCGAGCTCTTTGAGCGTGCCGAGGCCATGCCCCCGCCAGCCAGGCAGGAGGCCCCGCGGGAGACGCCGGGCCAGCGGGCGCTGAGGCTCATGGAGACCCGTGCCGGCCGGGCCGAGCTCGCGAAGCTTACGTGGGAGACCCTGTGAGGCCCGTCGCGCCGGCCCGCGCCACCGCCGACACGGAGCTGCTCGTCGACCCGACCTGCCGGCAGTTCACGTCGGCCCTTTGGGAGCTTGCCGGCGGGCGCCTTGCCGTGACGCCCACGGTCGCCGACGAGCTCCCGGGCAACGCGAGGGGATCAGAGGGCCGGCACTGGAACAGAGTGCTCTCCCGCGAGATGGAGGCCTCGAACATCCATTACGACGCGGAGACCTATCGTGACATCATCGCAGCAACCAAGGACGCGGCCGGGGAATGGATGCTTCGGGAGCTGGCCGGCGGGGGCTCCGGCGCCCTCGTTGCGGTGCGCGCCCTAGCCCCGGACGCGTACGCGCTGGCCCGGGAGGTGGCCGCGCGCATCCCCAAGCAGTGCTTCCGCCGGCCCAGCCAAGCCAACCAGCGCCGCGACGCCGAGGTGATCGGCGAGTCGGTCGCTTTGGGGTTCGCCCTGCTGTCCACGCAGAACCTCGGCAGCATCAAGGACGAGCGGGCCAATGAATGGCTCATCCGCGAGGGTTACGTGGAGGGTCCGCTGATCCAAACCATTGCCAACGCGCTGCGCGCGCTGAACCCCGAGACCAGCCACGAGGAGGCGGCGCTGCGCGCCGTTCTTGGCGCGTCGCTGCCGAACGAGAATCGCGGCCTTGAGCGCGACCTTCGAGCGGTCACGGCCTTCATCGAACGGCTTGGGGCGAGCCACGCGAAGGCCTGCGCGGTTTGGGCGGAGGACTGCTTGGAGCACCTTGGAAGCCTGGCCGACACGGTCCGCGCCGTGCGCCGGGACCTTCCAGTCCGGACAAGGGCGATGGAGGACTCCCGCCTGCGTGCTACGCGCTCCGCAGCCGTTAGGGCGGGCTTTGCCGGGCACTCCGGCTGAGCCGAAGGGCCTGCAGCGCCCCGCCGTCGCGCCCTAGGGCCAGCGGGGGAGGGGGGCCAGGTCGCGCGGGGGCAGCGGGTCAGGGCCGGGAAGCCAAGCGCGCGCTCCTGCGGACCCTCCTCACAGCGACGGGCCGGCCGGAGCCCCCCGGCACGGCGCCGTGAAGCGCGCCGCCTGTCCTGGGCCGGTTCCCAACCGCAGCGGGGACAAGGATGTCGGGCATTGCGCCCGACGGGCGCCAGCGCTCCGGCACGGTGCGCCTTGGCGGGGCCGGATGCCCTTGGTGATGGACTTGGCGTGCCCTCCTCAGGGGCGCGGGAGTGACGACTGCGACCGTTCACGCGCGGGCGCTGGCGCATCGGCATCGCTGTCAGGCGCCTGCCGGCGATCCGCTCCAAGAGGAAGGGCAAGCTGCCCGGCCACGAACTCGGCGAAGGCGGAGATGTTCTGGCCGACGCTGGCCTCCTCTAGAGCTGCCATGTAAGGCCGGCGGAGCTCCACCCGGATGGTGGTCCAAGGGTAGCCGCCTGACGCCAGCATGGCGTTCATCAGGAATCGCGCCATGCGTCCGTTGCCGTCGGGAAAGGGGTGGGCGTAGCCGAGCATCCAGTGCCCCACCACTGCGCGCACGGCAGGCTCCGGCTCATGCTCCAGCAGCTCAAAAAGGGCTTCCATGCAGTCCGGTAGAAGCTCCGCTCGGGGCGGGACGTGCCTCGATCCGCGAATGAACACGGGCCGGTTTCGGTAGCCGGCCAGGGCTGACCGGTCGTACAGCCCAGCTGCGGCGAAAGGCTGGAACAGCTGCAGGAACCACTGCCCGTGCGCATTGCGGAACAGGGTGCCGGGATCCGCGCCGTTCAGCACGGCCTCCACCGACTCCCGCACGGCCTGAAACGCCTGCCAGTAGCCGCGAGCGGCCAGCGCGTCCTGCTGCTGGCGGTCTTCAGCGACCTTCTGCGGATTCCAATTCCCCGACCTCACCTGATCGATCAACTTGGGGGTGACGCGGTAGCCTTCGATGGACAGGGAGTGGTAGGCGTCTTCCCGGTATGCCGCGGCCACGCCGTCGAGATACTGCTGCGCCAACGGGCCCGACGGCAATCCCGGCGCCTCCGGAAAGGCCGACAGGACGGGCTCGCGCGCCCTGTTCCACAGCACGCGCAGGCGGTGCATGACGGACGACCCGGAACGCAGGGCGATCCGCCCGGCACGCTCCGGGGCCGAGCCTGCCGCCTTGAACGGATCCGCCTCCCGGAAACTGTCGTGCCCGGTTTCCCGCATTGCGCTGCGAATCTCGTCCGCGAAGGCGTCGCGTCCAATGTGGCGGCACGCGCCTGCCAGCCGTCCGGCGACCTTCGAACAGCTCCCAGCCAGCAATCGACTCACGAGGGGCGCGGCGTGGCGCACGCTCTCGAGCGCCGTGCGCGCCTCGACCGGGCGGTCGCGGAAGAAGGCCGCAGGGACTCGGACCAACGCCGCCTCGATCGTGAAAATGCGCAGGCCGTTCCTTTCGCAAAGGTCCGCGGCTGGCGGCTCCTCAGAGGACTCCAGGTCGAACAGCGACGTCGCGAACGGCAGCCGCACGTTGTTGTTTCGCCCTTCCGGGGCCCGCACGATGACCTGGGACGGGACACTGGTGTCCTCAGCGTGGAGCCGCAACGAGATTTCGGGGGACAGATGCCAGCGGGCGCCGAAGCGGTGCGAGCTGTAGCGGGCGCAGAACTCCCAGAACGCCGCGTGCCACGCCGTGGTGTCGTCGGGTGGCGCGTCCGGCCTCGAAAGCATCAACCAGCCTTTGATGACGGGTTGAAGGTAGCCGTTGCGGAGGAGTCGTTCGCGATGTTCGCGGCGGAACTGCCGGGATCGAAAGACGTGCCTTCCATCGCCTTGCAGTTCGGACAGCGCCTCCAGCGCATCAGCCAGCTTGTGGTTGGGAGAGACCATGTCCTAGGCGCCCTCGGCCGTTGCTTGCGCAAGTATATCGTGTGTTGCTCTTGCAAGTACATTCTGCATTCGCGCAATGGCGCGACACTGGCCGTCAAGTGGAACAACACGGCCTTTCCACCCAGAATAGGCAACGGCTTTCTGATTTTTGGAGAGGCCCTCGTAGGATGGCTGGCTCTTACGGACGGCGAGGTGAACGACTGAACGCGATGAAAATTGAGCTGCGCCTGCACGGCAGGCGGGCCTGCGCCTTGGAGGCGGACCCGCGGCTGCCGGAGGGCGTTTTCGCGCGCGGGAAGGCCATGGCGTGGCTGTCGGCGGGCTGGGACGGGACCGAGGCCCACGACACCGCCCGGCGCTGGCTGCTGGGGGCGCTGCCGGAGAACGGCACCCTGCCGGCTTGGATGGGCGAGGCCGAGGCCCGCTTCCGGGCGCTCGGCGTGGCGGGGGACATCCGCCGGCCGGAGTCCCTGCTGTGGGTATATCGTAGCGCCGAGTTTCCGGGGGCGCTGCAGGTGCTGCGCGAGGGGGAACGCGCCGCCAAGCCGCTTCCGGTTGCTTCGTCGGCCTACCAGTCCCTGTCCGAGACTGACGTGGGCGAAATGCTCAGCAAGGTCGTGCGCACAGCCTTGGCCCTGAAGGGGCGGCCGGAAGTCGCGCCGGAGCGGGCGCGCTCCTCGCTGTCCGGCGTGCGCCCCAAGGTGTCGCTTACGGCTGCCGGGGACGGCCTCGGAGGCGGTTGGCTGCAGGGCCAGACGGGGCAGCTGAACACGTGGATCGTCAAGGTGGAGAATGACATGGAGCTGCCGGGCGAGGCCGGCGTCGAGAGCCTCTGCCAAAGGGCGCTCGCCCTGGCCGGCATGCCAGCCTCCCGGACCTTGGCACGGGTGGTGGACGGGCGGCAGTGCGTGTTGAGCGAGCGCTCGGACCGCAGGATGGAGGGCGGCTGCGTGCTGGCGGCGCACCAAGAGGAATTCCGCCAAGCCTGCGACGCCGGCACCGAGCGCTTCCCCGCCGGGCTGGGCCGCGAAGCTGAGTGGCCGGCCGCCTACCGGCTGCTCGGCCGAGCGAGCGCCGACCCCGACGGCGAGGCCGACCGCCTGACGCGCCTGCTGGCCGCATCGGCCATGATCTGCCACGCCGACCTGCACCGCGGCAACCTCGGCTACCGGGTCTCGGCGCCCGGCGACGGCCCGAAGCGGGTCAGCCTGGCCCCCGCCTACGACGTTTCGACCGCCATCGGCACCAAGCTCAGCAAGGACCTCACCTTTGGCATCGCCGGGCAGCGAAGTCCGGCCGAGATCGGAGCGCCCCAGTGGAAGGCCCACGCCGCGCGCTGCGGGATTGACGCGGAGCGGACTCTGGCGGCTGTGGCTGAAGTCGCCGCGGCGCTGCCGGAAGCCTTCGCGCAGGCTAGGATCGAGGCGTCCGCGGAGGACGTGAACGCGGACCAGGCCGCCGTCGACCGGCGGGCGGAGCGGACGCTGGCCTATTTGGAGAATCGGCGAGCAGACTTCGAACGCTGCATGCGGGGCCGCAGCCGTCCCGCCACGCCGGGGCCGGGGGGCTAGCGCGGAGGGCCGATGCCGCCCATGGATGCGAACCCTCCGAAACCGGCTATGCAGTTGCCGTTCCTCGTGGAGGTCGGCCTAGTGCGGCTGCCGGTGTCGATAAGGAGCAGGCGGGACCCGAACGGAAGGAGAGGGCAAGCTAGGGATGCAGGCCGCGTTCCCTCACGGCTTGCCGGACTCTTGCGTAACGCGCCTCCTCCGTCTGCCGGGACCGCCTCGGAAAGGATGTCCGGATTTGATCGAAAGTCGCCTGTGGATCGGGGTCATTCAGCAAGCCCTGCTTGAGTCGGCAGCGAACGTGGTGCATCTCCGCACTTTCCAAGGCCGCCAACAGGTTATCCATCTGAGCAAGGTCATCGCCCTGGTTCTCTTCCCGCAGGGCGCAGGCGGCTGCCCAGTGATAGCTCGGGTTCAGCCTTCGCTTGGCGTCCATGCGCCTCTCAATGTCGATCAGGGCGTCCCGCCTCACCATGACCAGTTGCTCATGCTCGGTGAATCCGTTGTCCATGAGCCAGACGTTCAGCGGCCCCTGAGCAATGGTGTCCGAGTCCTCGCTGATCAGGAGGCGTTTGCCGAGCAGGCAGCACTCAATGACCATTTGCCTGTCGCCCTCAGCGTTGTCCGGGTTCTTCGACGGAAAGAACCGAGCTGGCAACGCATCGACCAGGGCGGCCGCCCGTTGCCGGTCCCCCTCTGGCATTTCGATGGGCTTGAGCATGCTGTTCGGATCCTGAAGGCAGGATTCCAGCCAGGCCGACGCCTCATTCATGGCCACGTTGACCAGCGAAACATAGCGAGCCTCGCCCATTCCCCATCCGGCTTTTCGAGCGACGCTCCCCCACCGTCTCCTTTCCGATCCGCGGACGGCTCGCCTCATTGCCGCGCAAACCGAAGGAAGGACTTCGACTCGACGGAGCCCATCGTCCATCATTGACATAATGAACCGGCGCCGGATCGGGTCCGACAGATCGATGGCGTCGTGAACCACGCCGTCCAGAGTCGGATGCCCACAGAAAAAGGAGAGCGGATCCTGCATTCAGGCTACGCCTCGCCCCAGCCAATGTCGTCATCCCGAGGCAGGTTCATGGCCTTCTGCCGACGCATTTCCTCCTCCCATGGCCACATCGGGAAGGAGGGAACGTCCTTCTCCCGTTCGTACAGCGCCATGAAACGCTCCACCTCGTCCGCAGGCATGCCCTTGGCCAGAAACGCGGCCCGGTAGCGCGCTGCCAAGGCGTCCTCAGTGGCCGTTGCCCTTCTGTTCAGTCCTGCCATCGCCGTTTTCTCCTCGGGAAGCTTGCTTTCGCCGCCCAATTGTACCCCTGAGCCGGATGTGCCCGAACACCAACGTTTATGCGCTGAACCTTGGGGCGGACGTCCCTGTGCGGGAACGGCCCGACCCCTCCGCCCGGTTAGCCCCGCTTCGAAACCGCATTCGGCCGGGCGGCCGCCCCGATCCCGAAGGCGCCCAACAGCGCCGCCGTTCGCTGACGGAACACTGACATGGGGCGCTTCGTCCTGTCTGGCAAGTCAATCGCCTAACTCATTGTTTTTGCTGATTCCCGAACGCGGAGTCGAGCCGCGGGCCTACTGATTGGCGGCGATCAGTGGTAAAATGGCCTCGACATGCGGCGGCCCCGCCTTCAGCGGGGCCAAAGCGACGTTGCGACCCAACCGGAGGCGGCCATGAGCAGCGACGAAAAGGTGGTGGTGGAGATTCGGGCCGCCGAGGGCGGCGCCGACAGCCTGCTCTTCGCGGAGGAGCTGGCGCTGGCCTACGAGCGGCTCGCGGCGAGGAAGCGCTGAAAGGCGCGCCGGGCGCCCTCGGGCGGCAGGGGGCTGGCCTTGGCGGTCGAGGGGCCCGGGGCCGGCGGCCTGCGCCGGGAGGCGGGCGGGCACCGCGTCCAGCGGGTGCCCGCCAACGAGCGGCGCGGGCGCGTGCACACCAGCACGGTCACCGTCGCGGTGCTTTCCGAGGGCGGCCCGGACGCGAACCTTCCCGACATCCCCAAGCGCGACCTGCGCATCGACTGGTTCTCCGGCCAGGGCAAGGGCGGGCAGCACCGCAACCGCAAGCGGAACTGCTGCCGCGTCACGCACCTGCCGTCCGGCATGCGGGAGGTCCGCCAGGGCCGCGAGCGCGAGCGCAACCTCGCGCAGGCGGTCGAGGCGCTGCGGCGGCGGCTCGCAACGGGCCGCAGGGACGCGGCGCTCGGGCGGCAGGCGGCGAGCCGCCGCGGGCAGGTCGGCAGCGGCATGCGCGGCGACAAGGCGTTCACGGTGCGCTTCCAGGACAACGTCGCGGTGCGCCACGCCACCGGCGCCAGGATGCGCGCCGACCTGTACATGGCCGGCCACATGGACCGGCTGTGGTGACGGCCGGCGGCGGCTTCGCGGGCCGCGGGCGCCCGGTGCCGCCGCCCGCGCTTCGCAAGGCCGCCGGAATGCCCGCAAAACGCCCCGGATACGCACATCATGCACGACAACTGCAATTGTCGCGCATCATTAAGAGGGCGGAAACCGACCCGTCCCGCCGCCGAGGAACGTCGCCGAAAAGCGGCTTCCGGGGCCTTCGCCCAAGTGCCGAACGCGGCCTTCGAACGTGCGGCATGCCGTTCAGTCCAAATGTCGGAAACGGCCGCAACTGCCTGGAAAGGCAAGGATTCGAGCCGCCATCCGGCGCCGGTCCTGCCGGGACCGGCTCGCAGGGGCGGCTCCTTGGCAAAGCTGGCCATGGCCATTGAGTCCACGCTGCAGGGCGGGCTGCTGCTGGCCGCGGGCGCGCTGTTCGGCGATTGCCCCGACAGTCCCTTCGCGGTCGTTGTCTCGCAGGGCGCGGGCGAGCCGGCCAGCGTCGGCAGCTATGCCGTTCGGCTGTACGACGCCCGGGATCCGGAGTGGCCGCTCGATGCGTTCCTCGGCGGCTTGGTGCGCCCCCGCGACGGCGCGGTCGAGTCGCTGGAGTTCGGCGACGTGGACGACGACGGAGAAGCCGAGGCGGTGGTGGCCGTGCGCTCCATGGGTTCAGGGAGGCATCTAGACGCGGAGGCCTTCAAGGCCTGCCGCGGATCGCTCAGGCACGTCAGGTCCACCAGCGGGCTCCCGCCCGGTGCGGACCCCGTCAAGGCCCTCAAATCCTCCCCAGCTGGCATGGCGCGCCCATGAAGGCATGGGGTGGCGCGTGGAACGCGCCCTGGCAGGGGTTGTTGTAAACTGCTTGCACCGCGCCGCCCGCGCGTCCTTGCCAAGAGGTTGAATAGACACGAAAGAAACGACAAATCGCCGCTGTTTCATTGGCTTAAGGCTTAGGGGCGGCCCCGCTTGCGCGGGGATGAACCCTTATACTCAGGCAACTTTGATTAGTGCGTGATGGCGGCCCCGCTTGCGCGGGGATGAACCCGATGAATATGCGCCGATTACGCCGAACAGGGCGGCTGCCCCGCCAGCGCGGGGATGGACCTTCGCATTGACAATCGGGATGCGTATCCGGTAGGACTGCCCCGCCTGAGCGGGGATGGCCCCCCGTAAAGCAGAGCTTACGGACACCATGCCATGACTGCCCCGCCAGCGCGGGGATGGGCCCAGGCAGCTACTATAGTGCGGCAGCATGAACAGGGCGGCCCCGCCTGCGCGGGGATGGACCCATTGTCGCATTGATCGAAGGGAGTCGTGCGGCGACGGCCCCGCCAGCGCGGGGATGGACCCTCCATGCCTAGTCTCCTTGCGATGCATCAAAGGGCGGCTCCGCCAGCGCGGGGATTGACCCACATGGTTTGAGCTGCTCGAGTGGCGCGAGCCGGCGGCCCCGCCTGCGCGGGGATGGACCCTTTTTAGTGTGGTCGTGTGCAACCGATTCTGAGGCTGCCCCGCCTGCGCGGGGATGGCCCCCCGAAAATCAGGGCTTGCGGAAACCATGCCATGACTGCCCCGCCTGAGCGGGGATGGACCCGTTTTGGAAGCACCCACGGGACATCTGAGCATGGCGGCCCCGCCGGCGCGGGGATGCACCCTTGATGGCGGCGTCATCGAGCTCCGAGGCAATAACCGCCCCGCCAGCGCGGGGATGGAGCGACTGACGCTTAGTTGGGCTCAATTGCCTTTGCGGCTGCCCCGCCACTGCGGGGACGGGCCCTCCGAAGCCGGCGGGGCGCTGCCGGTGACCTGATTGGCCCGTCGGTTCCGCGGCCCGTTGGCCCGCCCTGCCGCTCCGACAACGCCCTCGCTGCAGCCGTCTGGGCGCCCGGGGACGGCGAGTCCCGCTTAGGCGCCGCCATCGGCCCTTCGTCGGCGGCAAGCCCCTCGGGGTCCACCGCGGCGACGAACTCGCTGAGGCGGTCCGGCAATTCGGCCATGACGACGCACGCCGACTCGATCGCCGGCCGGGCCAAACCCGCGCGGAACGGAACGTCGAGGCCGCGCACGGCCCAATCGCGCAGGGACAGGCATCGGCGGGCGTGGGCGGCCAGATCGGGCGGCAGGATCGCCGGGCGGCCCCGGCTGGCCTCGGCCGCCCGGTCAATGAGCGGCGCGCCCCTCGCCTCCCCTCCGGGCATTGACTCCCTGAGCGCGCGCAGCGCCTTCAGCAACGCCGCCTCCAAGGAGGCGTGGCCGCAACTGCATGGAGTAAAGAATGACCTTCTGGCCGTCCCTGCCCGCCGCCCCTGGCTGGGCATGGCTACCGGCCTCGAAGTGCCGAACGGCGTCGCCGAAGTGGCGCACGGCGCTTTGCGCGTCCGCCATCATGGTCGCCCAAGGCGCGCCGAGCCGCCGGTCCGCCCCATCCATGGCCTACGGCCGCCCCGAATGCCGCGTGGCGAGCGCAAGGCCGCCCGGGCGCCCATGCGCTTGGGCCGGGCTCGGCAGGCCATGCGTCGCGCCAAGCTTGCTGGCCTGGCCGCCGCGGTCAGCCCTGCCGCCGCTCGCAGCAGGCTGCCGAGGGATGTCCCGGCCGAGCAGCATTGGGATCGGGCCGGAGCCAGCGGGCTTTCCCAGGGCCGGACCAGGGCTCAGGGCGAGGGCGCGCGTCCGCGCGTCCGCCCCGCCCGCCGCAGGGTCGCAAGGTCCGCCTCGACCACGCCGCGGCGGACCTTTCCGAGGAAGGGGTCCCGCCGCCGAAGGGCCTCCCCGGTGCCGCCGCGGCGCAGCGCGGTGCCGCGGCCCCGGCCGATGCGCCAAGCGTGGCCGTGGCCGGGGCTCTCGAGAACGGCGTCCCCATCCCCGTCGCCGCCGCGCGTGACCACGAGGCTGAAGCCGGGCAGCGCCTCCGCGCGCACCAGCAGGTCGCCATCGCCGTCGGAAACGCAATCGACGCGGATTCGCCCGTGCCCGTCGGTGACGTCGACCGCCACTTCCCAATGCGCCCCGTCCGGGGCCTCGACCTCCACGCCCGCGGGCGGGCGCCTGGCCCGCGCGCCATCGCCGAACGCCACCCCCTCGAACGGCCACGGCTGCTCATAGGGACTGGCCCGGAACCCGGGCGCCAGCACGTCCCGCTCCGCGCCGACGGACCGGTCGCGGTGCAGCCGGCGTATGCCGTCCCTAAGGTGCGAGCCGAGCGGCGGCAGGCCGGCCGGGCTGTCCGGGGGAAGCTCACCGCTGCGAACGGCCCGCTCCCGGTCGGCGCGCACGTCGGACCAGTCGAAGCAGATGACCTCAAGGGCCGCCGTGCCGTGCCCGGCGGATGCGACTTCGGCCCGCATCGAGACCTGGCTTCCGCAATGGCCGGGAAAGGGCTTGATGTCGGCGCTGGCCCGCAGCTCCAAGGCGGCGACCCCCCTGCCCCGGAAGTGATCGAGGACCTCGCAGGCCTCCTCGCTGAGGTGCGCCAAGCGGTCCCAGTGCCCGCAGTCGGCCGCGTCCGTCACGCCGCGGCCCATGTCGAGCACCCAGTGGGCCTCCAGGCCGCGGCCCTTGCCGGGCTCATGCCCAACCTCGCGCGCCAAGGCCTCCAAGGCGGCCCTCACGGAATAGGCTTTCGGCTCCCGGCGCATCGCGCCCGCCCCCTTCGAGATCGCTTGCGTCCATTATAGGAGCCGCCGTCCGGTCGGAGACCAGCTCGTCGAACCGCCGGTTGACCGCCGCCGGCAGGCGCCCGTCGCGGGCCACCGCCTCGATGGCGAGCGCGGCCGCTGACGCGGGAATGCCGGCCAGCCACGCCCGGGAGGGCGCGTGCGCGGCGTTGAGGTCCCCCGGCTCGAACTTCGCAAGGCCCCCTCCGTACGCGCGCTGGGTCAGCGCCAGCAGCCGGCGGCCGGCGTCGGAGAGCAGGTAGAGGAACAGCCGGTCCACCCAGCGGCGTCCGTCCCTAGCCGGCACGAAGCCGTGGTAGCAGGCCAGCGACAGCGCGCCCGCCCGGTTGAGCACCGGCTTGTACCCGCCGCGCGAGAACGTCCCGACCCACAGCGGGTCCGGCCCGTGGCGCTCCGTCCGGTGCCAGGCCGCGCGCCGGGAGGTTTGGTGGCGCAGGTGCACGCCCTCCCCCTCCCCGGTCGCGATCCGGGCAAGCGCGGCCGGCGAAGGGGGGTCCCCCGGCGCGAACAGTCGCACCCGGGCGTCCGCCGCCTCCAGCGCGCGCAGCCGCCGCCCGTCGAGCACCGGGCCCGCCACGTCGGCGCTGCGCGTGACGCACGGCAGCGCCTCCTGGCCGTCGCGCAGGCCCAGCGCGCGCACCTGCGACGGGCGCAGGGCGAAGAAGGCGTTGGCGCCGGAGACGATGCCCCGGCGGAAGCGCCCGTAGTCGCCGATGCGGGCCAGGCCGGGGGCCGGGGCCGCCGCGGCCGGGTCGAACAGGGGCAGCCACCTCCCCGCCGGGTCGAGCCCGGCGGCCGGCTCGTCGGCCCCCTGCGGCAGGCGGCCGCCGCCGTCGAGCTCGGACAGGGCCGCCACCGAGGCGAAGCGCACCGCGCCGGCGCCCGCGCCGCGCTCGTGCAGCACGATGCCCACCGTGGTGACCGCGTCCGGGAACGCCTCGGCCTCGCAGGCGACGCGGATCAGCGCGACCAGGCCGCCGTCCGCGAGCAGCCGCGCCTTGACCGCCCGGCCGTAGGCGGCGTTCAGGAACTCCAAGGGCATGACGTAGGCCGCCCGCCCGCCGGGCGCCAGCTCCGACAGGGACTTCACCAGGAACGCCGAGGCCATGTTCGCGTTGCCCGGCAGCGGCACCCCGGTGCGCCGCCTGATCAGCTCGATGGCGGCGGCCCGGGCGGCGAAGCCGTGGAAGCGGACGTAGGGCGGGTTGCAGACGACGGCCTCGCGGCCCCCCTGCCCCCAATCGAGCAGGTAGTCCGCCTGCTTGACGCCGCCGCGGCCGGCGCCGCCCGGGGAGGACCGCCAGTGCGCGGCGATGGCGGGGTCGACCTCGTGCCCGGTGCAGCGCACCCCCCGCATCCGGGCCTGGGCCTCGAAGGCGCCCAGCCCGAACGCCGGGTCGTGGAGGCTGCGCGCGCCGCCCCGCAGCGCCCAGCCGACCATGAAGCGGGCGATCGGGTCGGGCGTCATGAACTGCCCGAACCGGCGCCGGTGCGCCTCGCCGACCGAGGCGACGTAGGCGGCTTCCGGATCCTTCACGAGGCGGGCGCCTTGCGGCCGGGGCCGCGGCGTTGGGGACGTGGCGGCGGCCAATGCCTGTCGGCCGCCGCCACTGGGCACTGCACCATTCGGCGGAGCCGGCCGTGGTGGGAAGGGAGGAGGGAAGCCGGCGCCCCGTGCAATGCGTGGCATGGAATATAGGCCGCGATTTTCAATTAGTCAAGGCCTGTAGCGGAAGGGCCTGCCGACGCGCCGGCTACGGTGACGCAGGCGGCCGCGGGGACCGCCTTGCGGCGCCGCCGGGCGCGGGCGCGCCGACGGCCGGCCCGAACGCGGTGGACCAGGGCTCGGGGACTGAGAACACCTGCCCGCCCTCGGTCGGCGGAGGCACCTTGCCGGAGCCGGCCGACACCGCCAGGCCCGCGTTGAGCGGCCGGCGCCCGTGCCACGGAAGCCCCTCGGCATGGCCCACGTGGTACGCCCACCCGGCGCCCTCCCCGGCCCGTTCGGCGTTCCCCGGCCCACCGTAGCGCCCCACCGTGCCGCTGCCGGGCCCGGTTCGAACGGCGTAGCCGAATCCGCGCCCGACGAGGAACAGCCCGCCTGCCATTCCCCCGTCGAGCGTCACGTGGAGGGACTCCCCCTCCGGCAGGTCGACGATCCAGTCTCGGCCGTCCGCCTCAATGCCGACCGTCATGTACCGGCCGCCGTCCTTGGATGCGTTCAGGACGCGGGCCCCTCCCGATGCGTCCTGCGCCAGCCGCCGCAGCTGCTGCGCCGTCAGCCGAACGGCGGCCCGGGGGTCCGCCTCGCCGGGAAGGTATCCCGGCCGCCCGGCCGCTGCCGCCTCCAAGGACCAATAGGCCAGCTCGGCCTCCTCGCCCACCGCCGCCGACGGGCGCCCGCCGCACGCTGCCATGACTTCGCACTCCTCCCGCCAGCGCCGCCACAGCGGGGCCGGCACCCCCAGCCGGAGGAACTCCGCTTCCATGTCCCGCGGCAGCCGGACGCCGGAGGCGGCCACGCAAAGCGCCGCCAAGGCCCGCAGCCCGGCGCGGAGGTCCATGGCTTGCGGAAGCTCGCGGCCTTCGGCGACCGCGGCCCGCGCCCTTCCCGCCAGCGCGCTGTGGCGCGTCGCCCTCAGCAGGGCGCCCTCCTGGGTGAACCGAGCCGCCTCGGGGCTCAGCGCGGAGGCCAGCGGCGCGCCCGCCGACGAGCGGGCGCACGGGCCTTCGGGGGCCAGCGCCCCGCCCCGCAGGAGGGCGCGGGCCTCCAGCGCCATGGCGGCCACGGCGGCCCGCTCCAGCCGCTCACGGCCTTCCGCCCCCCCCAGCGGATCCCCGCCCGCGGTCGGATCGGTTGGGCGCCGGCCGGCGGCCACCGCATCGTGGACGAAGCCGCCGCCGAGGAGGCGCCCGGGGCCGTTGAGGAGCGCCATGGCCACGCCGAGCGCCTCGGCGGCCTTCGCGCTGGCCAGCCGGGCCAGCTCCTGGGCGTCGGCGTCGGGCCGCCCCTGTTCCGAGTCCGTCATTGGGTTTCCTTGTCCTTGGCCGAGGCGGTCCGCGGCGGCGTTGCCTGAATTAAAGCGGCCCGCCCCCGAATCGGTCCCTGGGCCGGGCCGGAAGGGGGCGCGAAGCGGACGGGGAGGCCTTCCCGTCGCGGCCCCTATAATCGCCCACCCAGCCCGACGCGGAGGGCGATGATGTCCCCACCAACCGACCCCTCCGGCCTGCGCTACGCCGGCATCGGCGCCCGCAGCACGCCGGCCGCGGTCCTCGCCCAGATGGCCACCATCGCCCGGTGGCTGGAGCGCCAGGGCTGGCACCTCGCCACCGGCGGCGCCAGCGGCGCCGACGCCGCCTTCGCGGACGCCGCCAGTCCCGGGGCGCGCACGCTCTACCTGCCCTGGGCCGGCTACAACGGCCGCGCGGGCGCCGACGCGGCGGTCCCCTCGCCCGCGCAGCTCGCCGCCTGGGCGGCGTGCGCCAGGGCGCACCACCCGGCCTGGGAGCGGTGCTCGCCCGCGGTCCGCAAGCTGCACGCCAGGAACGCCGCCATCCTGCTCGGCCCGGACCTCGACCGGCCGGTCGACGCCGCCGTCGCCTGGACCCCCGGCGGGCGGGCGGCGGGCGGCACGGGGCTCGGGATCAGGATCGCGCGATCGGCCGCCATACCGGTGCTGAACCTCGCGACGGTCGCCCCGCGGGCCGCCTGCGAGCGCCTCCGGGACCTGCGCCGGGCGCGGCTGTCCGGGCCCGCCGCGGACGGCGCCCGGCCGGGGGCGGGTTGCTAGAATCCGGTCGACCCCACGACCCGGAGGCGGCGCCCCATGCCAACCTCAACGCGCTGGCTGTTCTACGACCTGGAGACCACCGGCCTGTCGCCGCAGCACGACCAGGTGCTCGGCTTCGCCTGGATCCTGACCGACGACCAGCTGGAGCCCTTGGAGCGCAGGGAGGGCGTGGTGCGGGTGCGGCCCGACGTGATCCCGACGCCCGGCGCCGCGATGGTCCACGGCCTGTCGCCCAAGGACCTGCAGGCGCGGGGCGTCTCCGAGGCCGACTTCATCGCCGCCTTCCAGACGCGCCTGCTGAGCCAGCAGGGGGCGCACCGCGTGCTGGTCAGCGGCTACAACACGATCGCCTTCGATGACGAATTCATCCGCCACACGCTGTGGAGGAACCTGCTGCCGCCCTACGACCACGAGTGGCGCGGCGGCAACGCCCGCTGCGACGTGTACCACATGGTGCAGCTCGCCCACGCCTGGGAGCGCGGGCTGGCCTTCTCGGCCAACGCCGACGGCCGGCCCGACATGCGCCTGGTGGCCGTGGCGCAGGCCAACGGCATCGACCTGTCCGACGAGGCCGCCCACGACGCGCTCGCCGACGTCGAGGCCACGGTCGCGGTGGCGCGGCGCATCCGCTCCGAGGCGCCCGAGCTGTTCCGGCTGGCCACCACGGCGCTGACCGACAAGAAGGGGCTCAAGCGGCTGCTGTCCCACGCCAACGTGCACGGGCTGCCCGTCTGGATGACCTCGCGCAAGCTGCCCGGCGGCGGCTCCCTGGTCTACCCGCTCTGCCTGGATCCGCAGAACCTCAACAAGTACTACGCGGTCGACCTGAACCGTCCGTGCGACGACCTCCTGGAGGCCGATCCGGCCACCATCCGCGAGAACGTCTTCAAGCGGGCCGCCGAGCGCTCCGCCACGGACCCGGTGATGCCCTGCGTCTCCATCGAGTGCAACCGGATGCCGATGGTTGAGGCGTTCGAGCCCGACTCGCCCGCCCACGTGGCGCGCGCGGCCCGCTTCGGCCTAGACGTGGCCCGCTGCGAGGAGAGCCTGGCCCTGCTCGCCGACCGCCAGTCCTCGCTGTCGGCGCGGCTGATCGAGGCCCATGACTCGTCCCACCTGCCGCCGCCGGCGGACCCGGCGTACGGCGGGCTGTACAGCGGCGGCTTCGTCAGCGACGTGGACCGCCAGGGCCTGGAGGCGCTGCGCGGCCCGCTCTTCCTGGGCGGCCCGCCGCGGATCGCCAGCGCCGACCTGCGCGCCTACTGGCCCGGCAACGCCGACCCGCGCCTGTACGCCCTGTCGCTGCGCCACAAATGGATCGAGCACGGCCGCGCCGCCCTCGCCGACTTCCCCGACGAGGGCGGCGACTTCGCGCGCTTCCTCTTGGACCGCTTCTTCGGCGACGGCCCCGACGGCATCCCGCGGCTGGCCGCCTTCCGCCAGGAGATGGCCGAGAAGCGGATCGCGCACGCCAACGACCCGCGGCGGCTGCAGGTGCTCAACGAGCTGGAGGAGCACGTGATGGGGCAGGCCCGGCGCGTGCGCGCCTTCGCGCAGCGCTGCGGGGTGGGCTCCGAGCCGCAGTCCGCGCCCAGGGCCGCCGGCGGCCGTCCGTCGCCCGGGCAGGCCGCCTGAGGCGCCTTGCGCCCCGGCCGCGCCGGCCTCCTGACCGCGCCTTGCCCGGCGGGCCGCTGGCCGGCCCGGCTCAAGGGGCGGGGGCGCGCCTCCCGCGCCGGCGCCCCGCGCCGCCGGGCGCCCGGGCCAAGGCCGCCTCGCTGCGCTCCAGCAGCGCCCGCGCCTCGTCGCGCAGCGCGTCGTGGGCGCGGGCCAGGGGGCTGCCCGGCGGGCCGTCGTTGGTCAGCGCCTCGTCGATCAGGAGCCGCTTCTCCGCGAGGTAGACGCGGGCGAAGCGGGGGTCGTGGGCGACGATCGAGTGGGTGTTGTCGATCAGGTCGGCCAGCTTGACCAGCTTGGCGCGGGGCTCGGCGCCGGCCAGGCGGCGCCGGTCGATGGCCTTGCGCGCGGCGCGGTTGCCGTCCTGCGGGCGCGAGGCGTCGGTCAGGTGGGCCACCAGGCGCGCCACGTGGGGCCCGAGGCCCGACCCCGCAATCTCCGCCTCGGTCATGGCGGTGTCCTCGATGACGTCGTGCAGCAGGGCCGCGCAGGCGCTGTCCCGGTCCGGGAAGACGGCGATCACGCGCTTGGCGACGGCGATCGGGTGCTCGACGTAGGGCTCGCGCGTGTACTTGCGCACCTGCCCCGCGTGCGCCCGCACCGCCATGCGCAGCGCATGCGCCACCGAGGGCTCGGCCGCCGGTCCCATGGCCTTGGCCAGGGACAGCAGCTCCCGGCCGGCCTGGCCCGCGCCGGCGTCCTCGACGGGGCGCTGCGGCGGTTGGGACGGGGGGCGGCCCCCTTTGGCGTCGCTCAGTCGGTGCACAGGCAGTCCATCTCCTGCTCGCCCTCCCCGCCGCCCTGCGCGAACGCCTCCGCGAACAGGTCTTCGGACTGCGTGGCGATGCGCTTCAGCTCGCTGTAGGAGTGGCGCGACGAGAAGCGCGCGGTCTCGGGGCCGCGCATGGCGCGGCCCGCGGCGTCCTTGGCGATCAGGCGCTCCTCGTTGATCCACCAGTCGGCGAGGTGCGGCTCGGCGCGGATCACCGACAGCAGGTGGCGGCGGCCCTTGAGGAAGCAGAGCGTGCAGTTGCTCAGCTCCGAGGGGATGCCCAGGTCGAAGTTCTGCCGCGCCCAGAACGCGTCCACGTCGGCGCGCGCGACCCGCTGCACGACCAGCGGGTAGTCCGACGTGCAGCCCGCCGGGTTCATGAGGTGCCGGCGCCAGCGGGCGGGCTCGTCGTGGCGGATGCCCAGGACGTTGCGGACCCGCTCCTTGGGGCGGCCGAGGACGCGCGAAACGTAGCGCTGCGCGGTCATGACCTTCAGCTCCGCCGTGCACTTGCGCATCACCGCGTTGGGCAGGATCCGCGCCGCCCTGTTCAGCTGCGAGAACGGCTCCCCCGCCCGGCTGGCGGTCTCGAAGCCGACGCGCTCGACATCGTAGACCCACTCCCCCTCCCCCGGGCTCTCCCGGTGCCGGAACTCGAGCCAGTGGACCTCCATCCCGGCGCGCTCCTCGATGTCGCGCACGAAAGCGTACGTCTCCTCGCGCTCGAGGCCGGTGTTGCAGAACACCACCGCCGCCCGCTCCGCGGGGATCTCGCCGCCGTTGGCCGCCTGGATGCGCATCGCCATCATCGCGGAGGAGCGCCCTCCGGAGAGGTTGATGGTGCGGAAGCAGCCGTCGTCCGGCAGCTCGTAGCCCGGCATCGGCATCACGGCACGGCCCCCCGCCTCAGTGCCACGTCTCCTCCTCGCCGCTCAGGCAGCGCGCGGCCATGCGCAGCGCCTCGGCCTCGGAGATCCCCAGGCGGCGGTTCAGCCGGGCGCTCAGCGCCCGGGCGTTGGCCTCGCCGCGCGCCACGAGCCCGGTGCCGAACAGGGACGCAACGCCCTCGATGGCCATCAGCACGCGCCCGGCGCGGCCGGGCCGCGAGTCGGCCAGGAAGCAGAAGTTGACCGGCGGGAGGGCCGCCGGCGGCGGCGCTTCCTCGATGTCGCCCATTGGCCTCAATCCTCCTTTGCGGGCGGGGCCCGGACGGCCCCGGCACCGCCTGCCGGGCCGCGCGCCCCGCCCCGTTGAAACACTTGCATTATACCATATCCCGGCCCGCCGACGGCGCCGGGACGCCGCCTTGCGGGCCTTGCCGGGCATCCGCCAGGGGCGGGGCGCCGCGTCCCTCACGGCCGCGGGAACCCCGCCCCGGCGGGTCGCGGGGCCGGCGCGCCCAGCGGCCGCCCCTGCGGGTCGAAGGCGGCCTCCATCCGCCGCTCTACGACGTGGCGGCGCAGCCACACGCGCCGCTCCACGACGATCGCGCCGGCCGCCCCGGCGGGCGCGCGCACGCAGACCCTGACCCGTCCGCCGTCGCCCCGGATCCAGTCGTGCAGCGCACCCTCCGCCACGTCGAGCATCGCGCGGGCCAGCGGCGTCGCCGCGAACGCCGCCTCCCTCTCCGCGGCCCCGGCGTCGGACGGGCCGGCGGACGCGCCCCCGGCTCCCACCTCCAGGCCGTCCAGCCAAAGCTCCTCGCCCGCCCCGATGAAGGTGGCCTCGATCCGAGCCTCGCGCCCTGCGGGGAGGCCCGCCCGCAGCTCGCCGACGCCGGCCTGGATGGCCCGCGCGGCGCCGGGGCCGAGGTCGAGCTCGTCGGTGCCCGGCACCGGCGCCGCCGAGCCCCTGGGGATGGCGGTCGAGTGCGCCGCGCCGGGCCTGGGGACGACGAAGCGCTCGGCCGTGCGGACCGCCGACAGCGAGACCGCCCCGTCTGGCACGGACACGGTGACGGCGAGCGTCCCGCCACCGCCCTGCTCCAGGCCGTCGAGGTCCGGGCGCTCCTCGATCAGCCGCCAGGCCAGGTCGGCGGCGCGCTCGCGCATGGCCTCGGTCTCGCCCTCGGCAAAGCCCGGCTCGTCGGACTCCACGTCCATCGGCCCGCCGTCGTCGCGCCAGCGGGCGGCGCGCCCGCCGAAGCGGCAGGAGACGCGCTCCACCGCCCCCTCGTCGCCGAAGCCCGACCAGTGCACGGTGACCGTCTCCGGCGGCGCCGGGCCGTAGGCGGCCGCGACCTCCGCCAGCAGCGCCCGCAGCGCGGCGTGCGAGGCCCCGCGCCTGGCGCGGTCCACGGCCTGCGTCCCTTGCCTCTCCTCCATGGAACCATTAAAGCAATCGGCTGACAGGGGGGGCGGCGCCTTTCTCACCCTGATTGTCGCTGGCCTCCGCATTGCCTCTCATCTTGATTGTCGCTAGACAGCGCCCCCTTCGGGGCGGCAATGGCGGCGCCGGCCCCGCGCGCCTGCGCCTGCCTTTGCTTTTGTGCAGCGATTGCCTCTATGCTGTCAGCCCGCAGCGCCGTTGCGCGCTCGGGGAGAGGGCAGGCCGCCAGAGGACAGGCGAGGAGGAGCTGTGGGCGATCGGCCACCGCCACACCGTGCATAACCCGGAACCGGCCGCCTTGGCCCCCCGCCGCCCCGCCGCCCCGCCGGCCGAGCCGGACGCCGCGGCGGCGCTGGCGGCGCTGCGCCTGGCCTTCAGCGAGCCCCAGGCGCCGGCCTCGCGCAACGTGCGCATCTTCATGCGCTACTTCACCCCCTTCGAAGGGCGCGCCACCCTGCGGGGCATCGGCGCGGACATGGGCCTGACCCGGGAGCGGGTCCGCCAGGTGGTGGAGGCCGTCGCCGCCGGCTCCAAGCGGCACCGCCTGCGCGCGCCGCTGGCCGCCGCGGTGGACGCCCTCGGCAGCGCCTCGCCGGTCCGGGTGGACGCCGTCTCGCCCGGCCTGGCCGCCCCCGGGCAGCTGCTGCGCCTGGCCAAGGCCCTCGGCGTGGACGCCGGGGGCCTGTCCCTGGAGGTGGTGCGCGGCGCCGAGGTGCTCGCCTTCGCCGCCGACGCCAAGGCGCTGCGCGCCGCCCTCGCCAGCCTCGAGCGGCAGACCGCCCGCCGCGGGCTGGCGGACGTGCCGACGGCGGTGCGCGCCGGCACCCGCGACGCGGCCCTGCAGCCCCGCCTGCGGCGCTTCATGCTCCGGGACATGCCGCGCTACCCGCTGGCCTGGGTGGCGGCCGACGGGCGCTGCGCGCAGTTCGGCCCCGCCTGCGCCAAGCTCAGCCGCAACATCGGCAAGGCGCTCGCGCTGTACGGCGCCATCGAGGAGCGCGACTTCGTCAGCGGCCTGCTGCGCCTGTTCCGCCGCGGGGAGGTGGACGGCGCCGGGGCCGCGCACCGCGAGGCGATGCTGTCGGCCGCCGCCGCGCTGCCGTTCGCGGAGCGCTCGGGCGGCTGCGTGCGGGCCGCCGGCGCGCCGCCGGCCAGCCCGGGGGAGGACGCGGGCGACGCCTTCCTGGAGGACCGCATCGCGGCCCACGTGCTGGCGCGGGGGCAGGCGTCGATCAAGGAGATCATGGCGCGCTTCGGCCTGCCCAGGACGCTGGTGGCGCCGATCCTGTGCTACTCGGCCCTGCTGCTGCCCACCGGCCGGCCCGGCGTGTACCGGGCGCTGGCCCAGCGCCCGGCGGACGGGCCGGGCTAGCCGGCGCTGACGCCGTTGGCCGGCGCCCCCGGCCCCGGCAGGCGCCCGGCCAGCGCCCAGGCGGCCTCCCACTCGGGAACGCCGCGCCCGAACCGGGCGTGCACGGCCTGCAGGGCGGCGGCCGCGTCGCCGCCGTGCACGGCGGCCCAGCGGCGCACCATGCACAGCGCCGCCAGCGGCTCGAAGCGCTCCGCGGCGGCCTCGACGTCGGCCTCGATGAGGGCGACCGCGGCGGCCGCGGACACCGGCCCGCGGATGCGGCGCCAGACCGCCTCGTAGCGCTCCCCCCAGGGGTTGGCGAACTCGCCGTTCGGCTCCGCGGGGTCGATGCCGCGGCGGTAGGCCGCCTCCGCGTTGGCCACCCACACCGCCACCGCCCGCTCGTCGAGCCGGACGCCGCGGGCCTTGTCCCAGGCGGAGGCGAACATCTCCGGCAGCTCGTCGAGGGTGTTGCCCGACTCCATGGGGCGCGAGCCGTGCCGGCTTGCGGTGCGCAGCATCCAGGCGGTCAGCGCGGTGACCGCGCGCTCGTCGCCGCAGCGCACCGGACTGCCCGCCGCCGCCATGGTCACCTTGAGGGCGAACGCGTGCCGCGAGTCGCTCTCATCGAGCGCCTCGACGGCCGGCCGGAAGCGGTGCGCGAGGTCGGCCTCCGAGAACCCGGCCACGCCCTCCGTCCAGCCGAGCCGCGTCGGGTCGGCCGGGCCGGACGGGGCCGCCCCCGGCGCGGCCGGCGGCGCCCGCCTGGGGGCCCGCCGCGGCCTGCCGGCGGCCCCGCCGGGGGCGGCGCCGCCGTGGCCGAGCAGGAAGGCCGCGTCCACCCAGGGGCCGCGGGTGCGCTGGATGGTGCCGGTCCAGTCGTTGTCCGGATGGGTGGCCGGCAGGTAGTAGACGCCCGAGGGGTTCTGCCGCTGGGTGTCGGCGCCGCAGGCGCGCAGCAGGCCGAGCACGTGCGCCTTCCACTGCTCCGCGGGAACGTCCTGGGCGAGAGGCGCCACCAGCCGGTACTTGTGCGGCTTCTCCGCGGTCCACGAGTAGGTCCGGTGGATGACGTGCTCGCGGCCGGCGAAGCGCTCCCGCGCCCGGTCGAGGGCGCCCGGGGCGTCGAGGTCGAGCACCACCATGGTCACCGCCGCCACGTTGGCGTCCAGCCGCACCGAGCGGGTCGGCCGGCCGGTGTGGCGGCTGACCTTGTCCGACACCCGCCACTCCGACGGCGGCTTGTAGCGCGCCGGGATGAAGCAGGGGCCGTCCTTGCGCGCCAGCGGCCGGTAGCCCGAGAGGTGCTCGGCCACGAAGGCCTCCCAGGTGCCGGTCTCCATGCCGCGCTCCAGGTCCTCGCGCCGCGTGCATGACGCGGAGTCCATGAGCAGGCGGGCGAGCTGGCGGTCGCCGCTCACGGCGCGGCCCCGGCCGCCGGCCGCGCCGCCAGGGCGGGGCCGTCGAGGACGTCGAGGATGCGCACCTGGAACTCGGCGCGCCCGTGGCGGCGGCGCACCTCCAGGGCGTAGCGGCAGTCGATCGCCGGCCCCTGCGCCGCCGCGCGCGGCGGCCCGTCCCCGTGGCGCGAGAACAGCACGCCCTCGAAGCGCCGCTCCGGGGCGGACGGGCAGGCCAGCAGCAGGCGCAGGTGGCCGCCGCGCAGCGGCGTGCGCTCGGCGACCCGCAGCCGCCCGGCGAAGGCCGGCGGCTCGAACCCGGCCCCCCAGTGGGCCCCGGCCTCCAGCGCCAGGGCCGTCTCCAGGCCGTGCCACTCGGCGGGCGGGTCGATGCGGTCGACGTAGCGCGCCCCGTCCAGGGCGCCGGGCGCCGCGGTGGCCGCCACCGCCTCCGCGAACGCCTCGCGGAACGGCTCCAGGGCGTCCTCCCGGATGGACAGCCCGGCAGCCATCGCGTGGCCGCCGAAGCCGTGGAACCAGTCGGGCCTGGCGCTGTGCAGGCCGTCGAGGACGTGCTTCACGTGCACCCCCTCCACGGAGCGCGCGCTGCCCTTCAGGCGGCCGGCGCCGGACTGCGCGAAGCACACCGCCGGGCGGCCGTGGCGCTCCACCAGGCGGCTCGCCGCCAGCCCCACCACGCCCTCGTGGGCGCCCGCCCGGAACGCCACCATGGCGGCGGCGCCGGCCTCCGCGCCCCAGTCGCCGAGGTCGAGCGAGGCCAGCCGGTCGAGCTCGTCGCGCCGCTCGACGTTCATCGCCTCCAGCGCCCGGGCGAGGCGCGAGGCGGTGCGGAAGTCGGGCGCCCGCAGCGCGTCGATGCCGGCGCTCATGTTGGCCATGCGGCCCGCCGCGTTCAGGCGCGGGCCGATGCCGAAGCTGATGTCGGCGGTGGTCAGGTGGTCGCGGTCGATGCGCGCCTGCGCCATCAGCGCCTTGATCCCCGGCCGCCCGCGGCCCGCCCGCAGCCGGGCGATGCCGTGCTCCACCAGGGTGCGGTTGACGCGGTCCATGGGCACCATGTCGGCCACCGTGGCGAGCGCCACCAGGTCAAGCAGCGCCGCGATGTCCGGCTCCCCGTCGGGAAAGGCGCCGCGCTCGCGCAGCGCCTGGCGCACGGCGGCGGCGACGTACCAGGCCACGCCGCAGCCGGCCAGGCTGCGCGTCGGGAAGCCGCAGCGCGGCCGGTTGGGGTTGACGATGGCCAGCGCCTCCGGCTCGCCCAGGGCGCTCTCCAGGTGGTGGTCGGTGATGATCAGGTCGGGCGGCCGCGCCCAGGAGGCCACCGCCCGCGCCCCGTCGATGCTCGCGGTGCCGTTGTCCACGGTGACCAGCACGTCGGGCCGGCGCGCCTCCAGGTGCGCCGCCACCGCCGGCGACAGGCCGTAGCCGTGCGCCACGCGGTCCGGCACCGCCCACTCGACCTGGCTGGCGCCGAAGCCGGCGAGCGCCTCGGCCATCACCGTGGTGGCGGTGGCGCCGTCCACGTCGTAGTCGCCGAGGATGAGCACGCGCTCGCCGCGCTGCACCGCGTCGGCCAGCCGGTCGGCCGCCTTGCCGATGTCGGCCATGGCGCGCGGCTGCGGCAGCCCGCCGAGCCCGGTGTCGAGGTCGCCGGCGCCGCGCACGCCGCGGTTGTGCAGGCAGAGGTCGAGGCAGGCGTTGCCGGTCAGCGGCGCCGGGGCGGCGCCGTCGCCGCGCACGATGATCGGCCTCTCGATGTCCCCCGGATTGTCCACGGGGCCATTGTACAATCCGGCGGCCCGGCGGCCCCGCGCGACGCCCGGCCGCTATAATGGCGGCAGCCCCGTTGCGCGCCGGAGGGAGCGCCCCATGAACCAAGGCCCGGCCTACGGCTTCCACTTCCTGCTGCCGATGCCCGACCTCGCGGCCGCCCGCCGCGCGGAGGCGGCGATTGCGCTGCTGACGAAGGGCGGCGCGCGCATCGAGTGGCCCCGCGCGCCGGCGGACGGGGACGGCCCCCCGCGGATCGGCTCGAAGGCCTTCCCGTCGCCGGCGTCCCTGTTCCGCGGCACCGCTCCCCTGCCGGCCTCCGAGGAGGCCCTCGACCTGGCCTGGCGCCTGGCCAACGACCTGCTGGCGCAGGCGGACGGCCGCCACTCGTTGGAGGCCTGCCTGGAGAGGGACGGATGGTGGCCCGGGTTCTACCCCGCCGCCGAGGAGAATTGGAGGCGGGGCGCCACCCTGAGGTTCCATGCGCGGGGGCGGTCGGCCAGCGTTGAAGGCGCCGCCGCCCTGGTTGTCGGGCTGTGCCGGGCGCTCGACCTGCCGCCCCACGAATGGGAGTGGTGGCTCTGGTCCACGGGCGGGCCCGCCGCATGCCTCAGCGGGACGGTGGCATGCTCCCGGGAGGGCGCGGAGCACCGCCTCCCGACCGCTTGGGGGGCGCCCACGCTTGGCGAAGCGCAAGCCGAAGGCACTTCGGCCGGGCGCGCCTGGGTGCGGTCCCCGGATCCCTGACCGCGGCCGTCCAGCGACACGCTGGGCCACTGACGCCGCCGCGGGGGCCGAAGCGGCGCTGCGCTCCTACAATGGTTCGGCGACGACCACTGCCGGAGGGCGGCCTTCGATGACCAACTACCACAAGCGCTTCAACTTCGACATGCCCATGCCGGACGCCGAGGCCGGACGCCGGGCCGAGGCCGCCGTCGGCCTGCTCACCGACGGCGACGCCCGGATCGCCTGGCCCAGCCTGCCCGACGACCTGGCCGAGAATCCCTGGCGCGGCTCGATCCCCTTCCCCTCGCCGGCCTCGCTGCTGCGCGGCCCGCCGCCGCCGGGGACGTCCCAGGCCGTCGTGGAGACGGCCTGGCGGCTGGCCAACGAGCTGCTGGAGCAGGAGGACGGGCGCCACGCCCTGCGCTACCACCGCCTCATGGGCGCGTGGTCCCCCGGGGTCGTGGCCGAATACCGCGAGGACGAAAGGCTCGGCCCCACGCTGGCCTTCGAAGGCGACGCGGAATGCGCCTCCGCGGAGGGCGCCGCGGCCCTGGCCGTCGGCCTGTGCCGGGCCTATGACCTGCCGGCGTTCGCTTGGGAGTGGGCGGCCTGGACCGACCCGCCGCAGCCCCACACCTGCCATGGCGGGGCGGTGGTGTGCTCCCGGGCGGGCGTTCAGCAGATGCAGCCGCTCGCGTGGATCGACGCGACGCTCAAGCGCCTCGCCGACGCCGAGGCCGCCAACGCCCCGAAGCCGGCCGCGCCCTCCCCGGCGCCGGGCCCCTAGGGCCGATGCCGGGAAGCGCGGGCGGGCGCCGGGGGGCGCGGGCGATGGGGGGGGGGGGGGGACGTTTCCGCCAGCCTTGCTATACTCCAGCAACCCGCAGCCACTGGGGGCGTCGCGATGACCGCCTTGCAGACCCCGTGAACGACTTCGACGACCACCGAGTCACGACGCTGCCGTCGCGGCTCGCCCCGCGGCCCGTCGAGCCCCGGCCGACCGTGGTGAGGGCCGCCCCTGCGGAGATCGACGGGCACAGCGAGGCGCTAGCCGCCGAGGGCGGCGGCCCGATCGAGGTGCTGCTGCTCGACGAGCGGCGCATCGCCAGCCTTGAGGCCGGCCAGGGCGCAGCCTACGAGCCGGCCTGGTCGGAGACCGGCCCGGACGGGGAGCGCCTGCTGCTCTGGCGGCCCGGCCCGGCGCCGGCGCCCAAGCCCTCCCCCGCGCCCTAGCCGCCGGCGCCGGGGGTCACGGCCCCACCGCGGGGTCGAACGCCCTGCACGCCCACTCCGCCGCCCCGGGCGCCCTTGCGTACACCCGGTGGACCGGCCCGTCGACCCGCCAGGCCAGCCCCAGCCTGGGGGTGCCCTCGGACGCGCCGAGGAACGCCGTCAGGTCCAGCGTGACCTCTGCCCGCGCCGGCGCGGGCGCCTCCGCCGCCCCGCAGGCGCCGGCCTCGCGGCCGAACGCGAGCTGCCATCCGCCGCTGGCCCCCGGGTTCGGCCAGGCCGGCAGCCCGTCGGCCGCGAAGGCCTCGATCGCCGACGCGTCGGGACGGCGCGCGCCGCCGTCCCCCTCCACCACCGGCACGACCACCGCGACGCTGCGCTGGGCGCCGGTCGGCGCGTCGCCCGGACGGACGGCCAGGCCGGCGTTGCGCACCATGTCCCGCCACGTCTCGGCCGAGGGCACGTTGGGCTCCGCCGGGCTGCGCTCGTTGACGTCGCGCACGCCGGCGCCGTCGAGGTGGGCCACCAGTCCCGGCGCGCGGCTGAGCAGGTCGAGCCACTCGCCGTCCACCAGGCGCGCCGGCTCGCCCGGCCCCGGGGCGGCCACGTGGAGCAGGTGGGCGGCCGCGTAGGCCCAGGTCTCCACCGCCTCCCGGTAGCCCTCCCATTGGCGGTCGTCGCAGCTCGCCGGCGTGCCGGGGTCGCACTGCGCCGACGGCACGGCCGGCACCAGGGCGATGCGGGCATGGGAGCCGTTGAGCGTTCGGCCGGTCCCGACGGTCGCCCGCAGGTCCGACCCGGAGGCCATCAGCACCCAGTCCTTCGGGTCCGTGGCCCGGCTGGCGAACGCGCCCAGCGCCTCGACCGCGTTGCCGCGGCCCGCCCTGCGGCCGCCGGCCGGCGGAGCCTCGATGTCGCGGGCGCGCAGCGGCAGCGGCACCCGGTCGCCGACGTGGGCGAGGAACGCCAGGTGGCCGGCCGGCGCGCTGCCGCCCCAGTCGATGACCACCGGGCGGCGCAGGTCCTCCGCGCCCGCCTCGAAGGCGCCCCAGGCGACCGTGGCGACCGGCGAGGGGGCGTTGGCTTCGGGCAGCACCACCTGCAGCTCTCCGGACCACTCGCCGCCCTGCGGCAGCGCGAACAGCTGCCAGGTCCGCAGCGCGCCGGAGGGCGCCGCGGCGGTGCGCTCGGCGAGCGGCAGCAGGCGCTCGCGGGGGCCGGCGGCGCCGGCCGCGCGGTGGCTGACGATCGGCGCCAGGGCGTCCGGCCCCTCGGCGGCCAGGCTCAGGTGCGTTCGCCGGGCGCCATGGGGCGCCACGTAGCCCGGCTCGGTCCGTCCCAGCAGCGTGCGGTCGTCCGAGGGGTCGCTGGGGTCGCCGTAGTCCACCCGGCGCACGGTGCGGCCCTGGTGCCAGCCGAGCTGCGCCACGAACGGCAGCACGGCCTGGTCGAGGCCGCAGGCAAGCTCCACGGCGAAGGCCCGCGGGTCGAGCTCGAAGCCGCCGTTGCCGACGCCGACGGAGAGCGTGCCGCGCTGCACCGCCTTGCCGGTGCAGTCCCACTCCGCCACCAGGCGGACCTGCTCCTCCAGCCCGGCGGTGCGCGTCCGGTCGGCCAGCACGGCGCACTGGGCGGGCTCGAACGGCTCGGGCTCCTCCGGCCGCTGCGGCTCGTCGCCGCGGTCCTGCGGGGGAAGCGCGCGCCAGGCCTCCAGCTCGGCGAAGTACTCCGCGAGGTCGGCGGCGTACTTGCGCGCCTCGCGGTCGGCCCGGCGGCGCTCCGCCAGGCAGCTCAGCCAGCTGCCCGCCTCGAAGAAGCTCATGCGCCCCTCGGACGGCTCCGAGAGGCGCCAACGCACGTCCGCCACCGCGGCCCGGTTCGGGTTCAGGGAGGACTCAAGCTTCACGTCGGAGTAGCCCGAGTTGCGCAGCGAGTGGAGGTAGTCGTAGGCGAAGGCCGCCACCGTCGCGTCCAGCGGCGGCGGGCCGCAGGTGACGGCCACCGTTCGCTCCACCGTCGGGCCGCCGGAGGGGGTGACGCGCAGCGTGACGTCGCGCGCGCCCTGCGCCGTGCAGGGCACGTGCAGGTGGACGTGCTCGCTGCCGAGCGGCGCCACCTCGACGCCGCGCAGGGTCGCATCGCCCTGGGGCAGGCGCCCGCCGGGATAGGTCTGGGAGAGCACCCCGCCCCCCGGCAGGGAGAGGTCGAAGCTGACGTCAGCGTCCTCGCGGCCGTTGCTCAGCTGCACGACGCCCTCCGCGTACTCCAGCGCCCGTCCGACCGCCGTGAGGCCCTCCTGCACCGGCTCGACCGCCGCTAGGCAGTTGACCGCCACGTCGACGTCGCGCGTCCAGACCTCCGCGCCCGAGGCGGGGGACTCCGCCCGCAGCGCCACCGTGCCCGTGTGGGAGCTCGCGCCGCCCGCCGGGCACTGCGCCACCAGGATGAAGGCGGACATCGCGCCGGGCGGCAGGGCGACCTCGCCGACCGGCCGGCACAGGCCGGCGTCGCCCTCGCAGCCCTCCCAGTCCTCGGCCCGGTGCAGGGTGGCCTCAAGGCCGGCGAACTCGGCGGCCAGCGTCAGGAGCGGCGCCCGCGCGCCCTCCCCGCGGGCGCGGTTCTCCACCCACAGCGGGATGATGGCGTTGGCGGCCTCGCCGCCGACCCGCCGCGTGACCCGCTCGGGGAGGGCGTGCAGGGGGGCGCCGGCGCAGGTCACCGGCACGCTGAGCGTGGCGCCGCCGTAGCCGTCGGCCGCCGCCGCCGCGACGGCGCGCGGCGCATCCGCGCCGGTCTCCTCCCGGCATTCCACGGCGTACGCCTGCGGGGCGGAGGTGGCGTTGGCCGGCACCGTGACCCGGACGGTCTCAACCGGCGAGTCGGCGCCCTCGAAGGAGACCGCGAAGGTCCGCTCGATCGGGCTGGCGTTGACGATCCGCACCGCCGCGGACGCCGTCTCCAGCACGCGGGCGCTGATCGCGTCGGCGCCGCCCACCGGCTCCAAGGCCGGCTTCGCGGGCGGCTCGCAGGACTGGCTCCAGGCGACTTCGTCGCCCGCCCACTCGTAGTCCCCGTCGGCGAGCGCCACCTCGATGGCGCCGCTCCACCGCGCCGCCTCCGGGGACACCGGGCAGTCCCAGACCACCGTGAACAGGGAGCTTCCGCCGAGGGGCTGCTCCTGCTCGCCCCAGGCCAGCGGCGCGCACTCCCCGTCCGGGCCCGCCGCCCCCTGGCAGGCCTCCCAGACGGGGCGCGACCAGAGCTGGGGCGCGGGCTCGGCGGCGGGGTCGGAGGAGTGGTCGATGAGCCAGCGCACGGCGTCCGGCTGGCCGGCGTCGCCCTCGAACTCGGTGACCCGGTTGCCGACGGTGAAGTGGCCGTGCGCGGAGCGCGGGGCGTCCCCCGCGCCCACCGCCAGGTCGCGGTAGGACTCCGGCGACACCGAGGCCGGGAACGCCTCGCAGGAGAAGCTGAAGCGCAGCGTCTCGTCGTCGAACTGGTCGCGCACGCGCAGCTGCGCCTGAACCTCCCCGGGCGCCTGGCACAGCGCCCGCCACTCCACCGTGGCGGCCCCCCAGCCCGCGATCGCCAGCGAGCCGTCGCCGGCGGCGAGGGCGACGCCGCCGCCGCTCAGGCTGACCGTGAAGGTGCGGTCGTCCGGCGAGTCGTTCTCCACCTCGATCCGGCCGGTGGCGACCTCCATGACGGCGGCGTCCCGCGAGCCGAGGGAGGCCAGCCCGAGGCTTGCCGAGCCGCCGGTCGGGCCGGGCCCGCCGCCGCCGGAGGAGCCCCCGCCGCCGCCGCAGGCCGCGGCCGCCGCGCAGGCCGCGGCGAGGGCCGCCGTCCGGGCCGTCCGCGCCATGCGCGCGCGCCGCCCTCCTGTCAGGTGTCTGCGGGCTCGGCTCATGCGATCTCCTCGGTGGGCCGCGCCGGCCGGCGCGGGAGCCACAAAAGATATGTCGGCCTTCGCGAAATGGCAAGGGCCGCGCCCCTGGTGGGCCGGCGCCGGGAATCCCGGCCTTTCCGCCGGCGCCTGAGCCTAGGGGCCGCCCCTTTGGCCGCCCCCTGCCATGCGGCGCGGGGCCGCGCTTGGCCGCGGCCGGGCGGGGGGGGGGCGGCGCCGTCAGGGGCGCCGCGTCGCCCCGCGGCGGGCGCCGGTCAGCCGCACTTGCTGTAGCCGCAGCCGCCGCAGACCTGGCAGCCCTCCTCGCGGCGCAGCTCGCCGCCGCATGCCGGGCACGCGCCGGGCACCGGCGCCGCGGCGGGCCGGGCGGAGATCGGCTTGCCGAGCAGGTCCTCGGCGGCCCGCTCCAGGGCGTAGCCGACCTCGGAGATGATGGAGGGCACGTAGCGGTGCCCGCCGTCCACGGAGCGCCCCAGCGCCCCGCCGTCGGCGTCGCGCACCGACTTGAGGTCGCTGATCAGGTCGGCGATCTCGGCCAGGCCGTCGATGCGCCGCAGCAGCGCCGACAGCGTCAGCGAGAACGAGGCCTGCCAGGCCGCGTGCTGGGTGTCCTTCGAGTTGATGAACACCTCGTGCAGGCGGTCGCCGAGCTTGCTCACGTGGACGTAGATCGGCATCGCGTCGGGCACGTTGACGTGCAGCCTGTAGGTCATCGACGGCAGCGCCAGCGGGCGGGTCTTCGCGGACTGGGTGGCGCCCCGGCGGATCTCGTCGATCAGCTCGGGCAGCTCCGGCTCCGAGCGGGGCCGCGCCTCGACGGCCGCGGCGGCGTCGGCCTCCGCCGCCAGCTCCGGCGGCAGCGCGGGGGCGTCCGCGGCGGCCGGCGCCTGCGCGGGGCCCGCCACCGCCCACTCCACCAGCTCGCCCTCGATGCGCCCGGCGCCGTCCGGCCACGCGGCGCCCTCCGGCGCGGGCCGGGGGGCGTACTGGCCTTGGTTGAGCGCCTCGTGCAGCAGCGCCGCCCGCGTCGGCTCGCGCCGGTCGTGGGAGACCGACTCGCCGCCGCCGAACTCGCGCCAGGCGCCGTCGGCGGTGCGGAACCGGTAGCGGCGCCGCGCCATCTCGCCCTCGCGGGTGAGCACGCCGGCCCGCTGCGGGGTCGGCCGGTAGGTCGCGCAGCCCTTCAGGCCCTGCTCGTAGGCCAGCCGGTAGACGTCCTTGAACGCCTGGAACGGCATGTCCTCGGGCACGTTCACGGTCTTGGATATGCTGCTGTCGACAAAGCGCTGCACCGCCGCCTGCATCGCCACGTGCTCGGCCGGGGAGACGTCGTCGGCCGCCGTCCAGGCCGGCCCGCGCGGGAGCCCGTGGCGCTCCGCGTAGGCCTCCTCCAGCGAGCGCACGAGCACGGTGCGCTTGGCCTCCCCGGCGGCCACCAGGATGTTGCGCTCGGTCCGGTGCGCGAAGGTCGGCTCGATGCCGTTGGAGCAGTTGCCGGACACGAACGCCGTCGTGCCGGTCGGCGCCACCGTGGTCGCGTGCGACCAGCGCAGCCCGTGCTCGGCCGCGGCCGCCCGCCAGTCCCCGTCGAGCACGCCCTCGTCCACCAGGCGGCTGACGTAGGGCGAGGCGAGGTGCGCCTCGAGCACCGCCGGGTCCTCGAACACGGGCGCCCGGCCCTTCTCCCGGGCCAGCGCCACCGCCTCGCGCCAGGACTGCTCCGCCAGGACCGCCCCGACCCGCCTGGCGAAGGCCTGCGCGGGGTCCGACCCGTAGCGCAGGCCGAGCAGGTTGAGGGCGCTGCCGAGGCCCATGATGCCCATGCCGTGGCGGCGCTTGGCGCGCAGCTCCGCGTCCTGCTCGGGCAGCGGCAGCCGGGCGTCCTCCACCACGTTGTCGAGCATGCGCGAGAACGTCCGCGCCGCCCGGGCGAAGCCCTCCCAGTCGAACGCGGCGCCCTCCGTCAGGCCGTCCGTCACGTGGTCGGTGAGCCGGATGGCCCCCAGCAGGCAGGCGCCGTGCGGCGGCAGCGGCTGCTCCCCGCACGGGTTGGTCGCCCAGATCTCCTCGACCGAGCGCAGCGGGTTCATGGCGTTGATGCGGTCGATGAACAGCACGCCGGGCTCGGCGCTGTCGTAGGTCAGGCGCATGATCCGGTCCCACAGGTCGCGCGCCGGCAGGCGCTTGTGGATGCGGCACAGGTAGCGCCCCTCGGCGTCGCGCTCGTACTCCGCGTCGGGCCCCGGCCGCTGCCAGCGCGCCCAAGCCGACTCGCCCTCGGGCGGGCGCGGCTCGCCGGCCCGGACCGGGTACATGAGGCGGTGCTCGCCGTCGGCGGCGACCGCCGCCATGAACTCGTCGCCCACCAGCACCGAGAGGTTGAAGTTGGTCAGCCGCCCGGCCCTGGCCTTGGCCTCGATGTAGTCCTCCACGTCCGGGTGGCGCACGTCAAGCGTGCCCATCTGGGCGCCGCGGCGTCCGCCCGCCGAGCTGACGGTGGCGCAGGCGGCGTCGAAGGTGTCCATGAACGGCAGGACGCCGCCGGTGGCGGCGCCGACGCCGGCGACCAGGGCGCCGCGGGGGCGCAGGGTCGAGAAGCAGTAGCCGATGCCGCAGCCCTTGGCGAGCGTCTCCATGGCCTCGCCGACCGCCCGCGCGATGCCCGCCATCGAGTCCTCCACCGTGCGCGACACCGTGCAGTTGATGGCCGAGGCGTTGCGCCCGTCGCGGCCCATGTTGGCCAGGATGCGCCCGCCGGGCCGGGCGCCGCCCTCGAGCAGCGCCCACAGGAACTCGCGCTCCCTCGCCCGGCGGGCCTTGGCCGGGCCGCCGTCCAGCTTGGCCAGCGCCTTGGCGACGCGCTCCGCCACGTCCTCCCAGCACGCCTCCCCGGGCGCGCCGTACTTGTCCAGCAGGGTGTCGAGCATCGGGTCCGCAAGCGGTGCGGCGGCGGCGTTGAGCATGGTCCCTCCTCGTTGGCACAGGTCCGGCGCAGCGGGCGCCATGCAGGCATTGTAGCGACGGCGCGGGGTTTCGCGCCCCGGCCCGCGCGTTCGCGCCGCCTCAACAGCCGCATCGCGCCCCGCCTTCCTCGCGCCTGCCCCCGGCGATATACTCCCCATCCACGATGCCCACCACGCTCCTCCAGCCCCCGGAGGCGGCGCCCCTGGCCCTCAAGGCCCTCGGCGCCGCGCCGCCGGGGTTCGGCCCGCTCCCCGCCGAGCCGGTTCGCCGCAGCCCATGGGGGACGCCCGGCCAGCGGTTCGCGGTGCTGCGCCGCCAAGGCGGCGGGCTCGACGCCGCCATGCCGCGCTGGGGCCTGCTGCCCGCCTGGATGCCGCACGCCAGCGCCCGCCGGAAGCCCACCTGCGCGCGGGCGGGCAGCCTGCTCAGCCGCAAGGCCTTCCGGGAGGCGTTCCGGCGCCGGCGCTGCCTGGTCCCGGCCACGGGCTGGGCGGCCGGCGGCCAAGGGCGGCGCGCGGCCGTGCCGGACGGGGTCGCCCTGCTGGCCGGCGTCTGGGAGCGCTGGACGCCGCCCGATCCCGCCAAGCCGCCGATCGACACGTTCGCCCTGGTCCTCGCGCCGCGCGGCGCGGGGCTTCCCGCCGCCATCCCGCCGGCCCGCGCGCCGGAGTGGCTGGCCCCGGACGGGCCGCCGGACGGCCTCATCGCCCTGCTGCGCGACGCCCGGCCATGCGCCCGCGCGCTCGCCGCATGAGCGACGACCACGAGGCCGAGCGGCGCAGCCAGCTGGCGTACGGGCGGGCGCTGGCCGGCCAGGGCGCTCCCAAGCCGCCCGGGGGGCGGAGACCCGGGGGAAAGCGGTCCGGGGGAAACCGGTCCGGAGGCAGGCGGCGGACGCGGTCGGTGGCGCTGCCGGACGCCCTCTGGCGGCGGATGGCCAAGGCGGCCGCGGCGGAGGGCAAGCGGGCGGAGGACTTCGCGCTGGCGGCGATCCAGGCGTCGCTGCGCGCTTCGGAGGCCCGCGATCCGTGACGGGCGGGGCCGAAGGCGGAGGGGGCCGGCGCCGATGGGGGGCTCCCGGCCCCCCAAGGGCAACGCCCCGGCCGTCGGGCTAGAGGCCGAACCTGAGCGTTGCCGCGGACGTGCCCGAGTGGACGCACTGAATGGTAATGGTCAGCCCGGCCGCGTTGCGGTTGGCCGCGGTCGAGAAGGCGCCGGAGGCGGCGTTCGCCGAGCCGGCGGCCTGGACGACGACCTGGTCGCTGCTCTCGCCGAGGTAGGCGGCCACGTTGTCGCAGGCGTCGCGTCCCTCATCACCGAAGCCATACTGGTACAGCCCGGCGGTGCCGCCGCCATTGGTGCTCGCGGTGACCGCCTGGTTGTACGCGTTCACCGCAGTGGTGTCGTTGGCGGTCCTCAGGATGTTGGGCGCACCGTGGGCGCGCAAATGCGTCTCGTCGAAGTCGTCGGACTTCTGGGTGCCGCCGAGGGTCTGCGTGCGCAGCGCTACCGCGGCAATGACCACCTGCGCGTTGTCCTGGCGCGCCTGCTGGATGTTGACGTCCTCGGTCAGCTGCAGGGCGCCGCCGATGGCCGCGGCGGCGAGTATCCCGGTGATTCCTATCCAGATGGCCAGCTGGGTCATGCTGTAGCCCTGCTGCCGCGACCTCCCGGCGGGGGGCAGGTCGTTTGCTCGGGGGCGCACGGCCGCAGCCGCCTTCTTGATGATGATGGGTTCCACGGGTGGTATCTCCTAAAAAATTGACAAACGGTCTTGAACCATATATCCTTGTTTTCGAATTAGTCAACCCCCCGCCCGGGGAGCCGCGGACGGCTCCCGCACCCGCCAGCCCTGCCCGACGCCGCATCGCCCGCGCCCGCCCGAATCCGCGGTCGGCCGCGTCCCTTAGGAGCCATCCCCCTCCGCCCGTCCCAGCCCGCGGACAGCCATGCCATCGCCCGCCCGCGGGCGAAGACGCCCTGCGGACGCCCGGCGCCGAGCCGCGCGCGGGCCTTTGCGTCTATGATTGCCCGAGCGTTGAGCGCCGCTCGGCACCGGGCCCCTGAGGCGCCCCCGGAAGAGGCCCGCGTCGCAGGGGCCTGCACGCTCGGCCGTCCCGCCGCCCGGCCGCCGAACCGGACGGGACCGCCGACGTCCTGGCCGCCCCCTCGTTCACCGGGTTGGCGGCCATTTCGAGCTGGACCACCGACCCTGCAGCGCCACGGCGTGCCGCCACGATCCCGATCGGCGCCGCGCGCTCCAGCCGCCCCGCCCGTCCGCCTTTCCGAACCCGCCCGGACTGCGCTTGCGTCGAACCGCCTCGGGGCGCGTCCGACTGCAACCGCCCTTTCTAGAAAAATCACCCAACGCACTGATCCGATTCCCTTTTCTTGAGGGCGGCCATCGCCGGCTCACATGCCTGAAGGCATGTTCCACAACGGCTTTCGGCCAGCGGAATCCGGCATCGCCCCCTCCGCCTCCTTCGGTGCGGGCGCCTGCGTCCTCCCCTTTCGGGAACGCACGCAGCAGCCCGCTCCAGCAAATGCCAGTAGCACAATCAGCACGCTTGCCGCCGCCCCGCCTGCTGATTATGCTACTGGCAAGGTTGCGCGGAGGGGGCGCGTGGGCAGGAAAATAAGCGGGCGGCGGCAAGGCGATGCGGGCGATGGCCCCCGCCGGCTCACCGTTCCGGCGCTGTACCGCGCCTTCCCGGACGAAAGCGCCTGCCGCCGATGGCTGGAGGGCGTTCGATGGGCCGGGCGGGCCGCCTGCCCGCGCTGCGGCGGCGAGGCCGCCGGCCGCAAGCCGCCGGCGTCCAAGCCCGGGCACCATTGGTGCGGGCGCTGCCGCAAGCACTTCACGGTCTCCAGCGGCACGTTCCTGCATGGGTCCAAGGTGCCGATGCAGGACTGGCTTTACGCCGTGCACGGGGCCTTGGCGGCCGACGGGGGCGTGTCCGCCCGGCAGCTTGCCGAGGACCTCGGGCGCCAGCCGAGGACCGCCCTGCGCATGCTGCGGCGCCTCGGCGCGGCCGCCGCTCAAGCCGCTTGGCCGACGGGCGCCGACGCCCGCCCCGCCCCGCTCCCGGGCGCCGGGCGGGCGCTGGCGGGAAGCCGGCCCGCGGGGACCACTTGGCCAGAATTCGAGGACTTCGTGCGGCGGGCCCTCGCCGTTCCGGCGGGCGGCCTGCCTAGGAGCGAGAACCGGGAGCCCACCGCGGCACAGATCGACCGGCGCTTCAGCTTCCGGGCGGGCCGCGGCGAAGGGGACGCTTGAAGGCCGGCCAGCGCTCCCGCTCCCGGCCCCGGACGGCCGCCCCGCGCCAGCCCGGCGGCGGCCCGGCCGATGGCGGCATGCCGTGTTGGCGGCGTGCCGCCATGCCGTGGCGCACACAGGACGATAGCGCGGCTTTGCGGCGCCGCGGCGGAGAGGCACTGAGGCGCACGCCCTGCCTCGCGGCCGCCGGCCAGGCCAAGCCGTTGAGGCCCCAGAAAAAAGTCATGGTATAATACAAATGAAGTCAAGGCGGCAGGGAGCGGGCAGGAATGGAAGAGAAGTCGAGGGCGGTATCGGATGGGTCTCTCTGGGATCATGCGCTTTTCTGGGGTTTGGTGATTTTGGTGGTGGGCGTTTTAGCAGCAATGGCTGCCCTGATTGCCGAGGACCTTGAGGAGTGGTCGGAAACAGCGCGCCTGCTGGAGCGCAGGGAGGCGTTTCCCTACGCCGTGGCTCCCCCTCCGTTGGCCATCGTCGCCATCCCCGTGCAAGTCCCGGGCGCCCTTGGAGAGGCGCCTCCGCCTGGCGGCGAGCTCCCCTCCTTGGCGGACGTCAAGTCGAGTGCGGAAAAGGCGTGGCCGCTGCCGGAGGTGACGGTGCGCCGGCACGGCGCCACGCTGTCGCTCACCGAAATCGACCCGGGGCAAGGGCTCTCGGCTTGGGACGCCGCGCTTGGAGAGCTCGCGGTCTTGCGCACCTCGGAGAGCACGGGGACGCCCACCGAGCTGTGGGTCGGCTACGTTGACTGGCCGGAAGGATCCGCGGCCGCCGCTGCGGGCTGCAGCCGGAGCTATGCCGGGACGCCGTTTGGAAAGAAGCTTTTCAACGACTCCCTTGAGGGCGTGTGGTCCCCGTACAGCGTCGTCCTGGTCAGCGCCGCGCCGGGTTGCGCGTCCTTTCTGGCCGCAGAGGTGCGCAGGATTTACGACCTGCCCGCCGAAGCGGAGGGCAAGGCCTTGCTTCTGGGGGGACTGCAGGGGGCAGGCGGGGCGTTCAGGCTGACGCACAGCCGCCTTGTCGACAGGGATCCAACGCGGGTCCCGTGTTCTTCGCAGCACCCTGGAGACCACAAGCTCATCGTCGACGTCCCGAGCCAAGGCCTCAGGGCGGAGCGGCCCTTGGCCATCGTGCGGAAGGCCGCTGGCCACGATGCCGGCCTCGGCGGCTTCTGGCTTGACCTCGTTCCGATGACGGCGCAGGCCCACCCCACGCAGGTCAGGATCGTCGATGCGGCGGGCAGAACCGTCCTGCAGGAGTGGCTGTTCCGGGAATGACACCCCCTTGGCCGGCGGAGCGGCCGAGGTAGCCTCCCCACCGCAGGGCGGGGCGCCCGGCCCGCACGCCGTCCGAATCCTTCCGGCGCGGGCCCCGCGCCTCCCTTCCCGGACCCGGGCGCCGGCAGGCCGTGGCGACGCATTGCCGGCGTGACGCGGCCCCGGCTGCGGGGCTATTCCGTGACGGCGTCCTGCGGCAGCGCGCATTGCTCCAGCCCGGCCGCGGCTGCGGGTCGAGCCGCGGCATTGCCGCCCAGCAGCAGGCGCCTCAGGGCGCCGGCCCTGGCCGGCGTGTCGAACGAGAGCGCCCTCACCGCGGCGAGCCCATCCCGCACGCCGCTTTCGCCGTGCGCGTCGATGCAGCTCGCCATGGCCGCGAGGCCTTGCATCGCGGGGCCGTCGTCGCGGGCGTCAGCCGTGGCCCCCGCGGCCACCATGCGCGAGTAGACGGCCGCCGCGTGGCGCAGCAGCTGCCGGTTGCGCTGCGACAGCGGATTGGCCTCGAGGATGGCGATCTCGATGTCGTCGCGCACCCGGTCACGGTCCGCGTCGACGCCGAACAGGCCCTGGCCCGGGCTTTCGGGCTTGGGCGGCAGCCGGTCGGAGTCGAGCTCGCGAAGGGTGAGCGCATGGGCGGCCTCGGAGGCCGCCCCGTAGGAGTCGGCCACGCGCAGGCTGACGACGGCGCGGACGTCGGCGGCCAGCTCCCCAACGCTCAGCACGGCGGTCTCGCCCACGGAGGAGAGCGCCACGTCCGCGCCCTGCGGCCCGTCCAGCGCCATGCTCCAGCCATGGGACACGACGCGGCCGTCCGGGTCCGACGACAGCGTCCCGTCTAGGACGTATTCGGCCCGCTCGTGGGGATTCCCGGGGACCGAGAAGGCGGCCACCGGCGGCGCGTTGCGGGCCGGGCCGCCGCAGGCGGCCAGCCCGAGGGCGAGGAGGCCCGCCGCCAGGCCACGGAGGGGAAGGCTGATGCCGACGGCCGTGGACCGAGCCATTGTCTCCCTGGGCGATTCCGAGTCGCGGGGCACTCTACCAGAACAGGCGGTGGGCGGCCTCGGGCCTCCCCTGCCCCAGCAGCCCGCGCACGCGCTCCACGGCCCCGCCCGGCGCCTCGCAGCCGGCGCAGGCCTCGACCAGCTCGCTGCCCGCCACGCCCTCCAGGGGGAAGGACTCCGCCAGCCGACCCAAGGCCCACAGGCCCGAGCAGAGCACGTCGAGCAGGGCCTCCAAGGCGCCGTCGAGCTGCTCCAGGGCGATGAGGCCATGGGTCCAGAGGTCCTCGACGCCGTGGGAGGCCGCGCCGCCGGCCGCGAAGGTGCGGCGGCCGAACGCCATGCGGGCCCGCTCGCAGGACGCCGCCATCACCTTCGGCAGCTGGATCAGCCCCAGCGGCGCGGCGGCCGTGGCGCCGTCGCGGGGCACGCCCGGGGCGCGGCCGCTCAGCAGGTGCCCGGTCCAGCCCTGCTGCGCCCACATGAGGAACAGGGCGGCCTCGACGACGGCCCCCGTCCTGATCGACAGCGTCGGCGCGAGGAAGCTCGCCTGGGAGAGCGGCAACGGCCGTCCCGTCTCCACCAGCGGGTTGCCGGACGGCTTGAACAGCAGGTAGCCGACCTCGGCCAGGAAGTCCTCCACGGCGCAGCACCACGCCTCCAGCACCTGCGGCATGGCGCGCATCGACACCGGGTCCTGCGTCCCGCCCTTCCGCCCCGTTGCGCGCCCGCGGACGTGGCGCACGGCCTCCAGCGCCCATGCCCGCTCCGCCGTGGCGGCGAAGTGCAGGTTGGAGTCGTTGGCCCGCGCGGCCGCGTGGTGCAGGGCCGCCGCCTCGACGGCCAGCGCCGAGGCGCTGCGCAGCTTCGGCGCCATGGCGGCGGCGAGGCCGACGTGGACGAAGCTGCCGTTGACCATGGCCATCGCCTCCCCCGGGCGGAGCGCGTCGGCGCCCTCCCCGTCCAGCGCCTGCAGAACCGACCTCGCCCAGTGGGCCGCAGGCACCACGTCGCCGCAGGAGTAGCTGGCCCCCCGGGGCACCAGGGGCCTGAAGCCGTCGCGGACCACCAGCCGCGCCACGGCCCGGAACAGGTCCGGGGAGACGCCGGAAAGCCCGGCGGACCAGGCGTGCAGCTTCGCGTAGCCGACGCAGCGCGCGGCGCGGGGGCCGTGCCAGGGCGGCGAGGCGATGGCGTGGGAGCGCAGGATCTCCTCCGCGACGCCATCCGGATCGGCCACCGGCTCTGCGTCGCGGTGGCCGGGCAGCGTGTTGGCGCCGTAGACCCGCACGGCCGGGTCCTCCACCATCGCCCGCAGGTGGCGGTGCTCGGCGTCAAGCCGCTTCGCGGCCGCGGCCCAGAGGGGCGGCGCCGTGCGGGCCTCGACGTGCCGCAGGAACTCCGCGAGCATGCCTACCGAGCGCACGGGCGCTCCCGGTCGGCGGCGCGCCGTCGGGCGCGGAATTGCGGGGGGGGGGGGGGGGGTAGGCAGCGCCAAGCGGGACGCGGCGGGCCTGCACGGGCGCCGGGCCGTCGACGGATCCCATCGGGCGGTCGACGGCGCCGCCCGTTCGCCGGCCGCGGGCGGCCACGCCCGGGGCGGCTTCAACGGCTGTTGCATTCAGCGGGCGGCCCGGCAAGGGGAGCGTCAGCATTCGCTGGAGGTCAAGTCGCGCGTCGCGCGTGGCCGACCATGATACAACGGTCGCCCGACCGCCCGCGCCCGGGCTCATGGCATAATGCCAAAAACGGCAGGAGGATCGTCGATGGGCTCCAATCGGCCTACCGGCAAGCAGGAGGGCGGAAGCGGCCAGCAAGCGGAGCCGTCCGAATCGCGTCGCCGGATGCAAGCGTGGATTGAGGCGGCTGCTGAGCGCCCTTTGATGGCGTTTTTCAAGGTTCTGGCCGCAGCGTCCTTTGTGTTCTGGGGAGTGGTCGCCTACGAGGAGCTCTGGGCGCCGCGCTGGATGCTCATGCAGGACGGCTCCGGCGGTGAGTTCCTCGCCCTGCGCCAGCCGCACCGTTGCGAGCTGCCGGAAGCGGCCATCGAACAGAAGCGCTGGGGGATGCTCTTCGCCGACTTCGGCGCCAGCCTTGCCTATTTTGGCGAGGCGCAATGGCGGGAGGGAGGGGACCGGATCGGCCGCATCAGCCGAGTGGCCGCCGACCAAGGCCACCTCTGGCTGGCCACCTGGTGGGATCCCCGCGAGGGGCGGGCGGCCTCCGGCCTCTTCCAGCCCAGCGACTGGACAGTGCCCGGCCCCGCTCCCGTCGCATTGCTCGGCAGCGGGACGGGCGCGGCGGGCGAAGGGTCCGCCGAGGATGTAGAGCGCCTGCGCGCCCACCAAGCGGAGACGCTCCGCATCGGCCGGCAGGCCGTCCAGCCGCCGGTTTCCTGCGAAGGGGCGCTTCGCCTTGCGGCGCGGCTGCGGGACCTGCCCGGTCCGTAGGCCGGGGCGCAACGCGGGCCGTCGGCCGCGGACGGCCGTTCCGACCCATGGGGGCGCCCGCCCCCCGCCCCTCGCCCGACCTTGGTTTATGGTATAATACAGGTAACACCAAAGGCGGCCGCCAAGGAGGGCCAATGGGCGTGAACGGGGCGACGGACAGGCAGGTGCGCTACGCCATGCGCCTGCTGGCGGAGGCGGGCTACTCCACGAGATACATGAATGCCAAGTTCAAGGATCTCGGCGCCACCATGCGGGAGCGCAGCGGCAGCGTCGAGGACTGGGTGGCCGGCATGAACCGGCAGGAGGCCTCGGCCCTGATCGAGAGGCTTCTGGCGCAGGAGCCGCGATGAAGTCCTTCGCCTTCATCGACCGTAAGGGCGGCTTCCTCTTGGGCCATGCGGAGGCCGAGAGCCCGGAGATCGGCGCGCTGGTGCTGATGCGGGACATCGATGGGGACCGCGGGCAAACGGCGCAGGCCGTGGCGGACGTGCGCCTCGCGCGCGGAAAGGACGCCTTCGACGTCTACGAGGTGCCGCGCGGCCTGGAACTCCCCGACGCCCAGGCTGACGCGGAGGCCTCGATGGCCATCATGGGCGGCCGCTATCTCGGCATCGTGGTCGTCCACACCCCGAGCGCCCCGGAGGACACGGACCTTCCCGGCAAGACCCTGGACGTGTTGAGGCGGGAGCTTCGGTCCCCGCCGGATCCGGGCGCGCCGGGTCCATGACGGACGCCGGGCATTTGCGGGCGCTGCCGGCGGACGCCCGGCAGCGCTGCCAAGGCGACGTGGGGGGGCGCTGCGCCCTCCGGCTTGAGAACTTTCCCGAATCGATCAATGCTTGAAGCCCGCCGTCCGGTTCGGGCGGGCTGAAAGCGCACAAGGAGGCCAAGATGCCCAACCATCGAGCAATGACCTTTCCCGCCCTGCTTGCCCTGGCCCTGCTTGCCGCAGGCTGCGGCGGCGGAGGGGGCAGCGGCGGCACCGCCCCCGTCGTCGGGGGCGGCGGCCCGACGTTCGACGTCTCCGTCAGCGTGGCCGAGGCGCCGGGCCGGGCCGCGGGCGGGCCCGCCGAGCCCCCGCAGGCTGGCTTCGAGTTCACCGCCGCCTCGGACTCGGCCGGCGTGCCGAGGCTGGACTTCCAGGTCACGCCCGGCAGCCAGGGCGCGGCCTCCGGCGCGGTGCTCGCCGCCCCCGCGTCCGGGCAGCTCACGGTCGGCGAGCCGGTGGCCGTCGAGCTGCGCGTCGAGGACTGCCTCAAGGGCACCGCGGAGCCGGTGACGACCGCCATCGGCGTCACCGTGGAGCACGCCGACCGGATCGAGACCGCCTGGACCTGGGAGTGCGACGAGGGCAACCCGCGCATCGTGCAGGTCGAGACCTACCAAGGCCCGCTGGTGTCGCGGCTGCTGGTCGAGAGCGGCGACACGGACGGCCGCGGCGGCGTGGCCGTGCACCCGCAGGCGGGCCGCTTCGCGGTCGTCTCGGTGCACGTGGAGCACGACTCCGAGACCGTCCCGGAGGTCGCCGCCCGGCTGGCCGGGCGCGACGGCCAGGGCGACGGGCAGGGCCTTGACCCCATCGGCTCCGGGGCCGTCCGGCTGGAGACCCCGGACAGCTACGGGGAGTCCCCGTTCCGCTCGGAGCTGCTCTACCGGGTGCCCGCCGGGGACTACCGCGCGGGCCTTGACGTGCAGCTGGCCATCGACCCGGACGGGCGCCTCCGGGAGTCGGACGAGGGCGACAACGAGGTGGCGGTCCCGCTGCCCGACGAGGGCATCCACCGGACCCGCCCACTGGAGGTGGTGGTGGTGCCCGCGCACCGCGAGCCCGGACCCGGTGAGACCGCGCCGACGGGCGGGCTCATCCCTCCGGAGGGCGTGCCGGCGGATGCGCAAATACAGGCGGTGGTGAACGCGCACTGGCCCGCCCCGGCCGTGACCGTGCGCAACCACGAGAGCGCCCCGGATGAGCCGGAGCCCTTCGCGCTGCGCGGGGTCGACTACGGGGCCGGGCTGGGCGCCTGGGAGGACGCACTCGAGGAGCTCGTGATCTACCGTACGTCGCAGGCCACGGAGAGCCCGCACGAGTTCTGGGTCGGCTACGTCGAGTGGCCCGAGGGATCGGAGCCGGCCAACGCGGCTTGCGGCCTCGGCTACAACCTCAGGGGCGACGGAGCGGTTTTGAGCCCGTATCGGGCAACCCTCATCAACGTGGGCTGCACCGACTTCGCTCTGGCCCACGAGCTGGGCCACAACCTCGGACTGAACCACGTCGACGCGGGCTGCGGCTCGACGCCGCCGCACCAGGAGTTTCCCCATGCGGACGGCGGCCTCGGTCCGAACCGGGTCTGGGACGCCCGCCGCAACGATGGCGCGGGCGGCTTCGTGCCCGGGGTGCCGGGAACCGACGCCGACGCCCCGAAGGACGTCATGAGCTACTGCGATGCTTTCTTCACCTCGGACCACAGCTACCGTGAGGCGCAGCGGCGGCGCATCAGCCTCGACGGGCTGCCGGAGGCGTCCGCCTACCGGAGCCTGGAGCCGCGGCCAGCGGCGTCCGGCGGGGGCGCGAGGTCCCTTCTGCTGGCCGGCCGGGTGGACGAGCGCGGGCGGTACAGCCTCACCCGCCACCGGCTGCTCGACAAGGCGCCGAAGCGCCCCGCCCCGGCCGGCGGGGGACGCCTCCGGCTGGTCGTCGAGGTGCCCGGACAGGGGCTGCGGCTCGAGCGTCCGCTGCTCCCCGCCTACCCCGCGCACGACCTCGACGGCGTGCACGACGGCATCTGGGTGGACCGGGTGCCGGCCCCCGCCGGACGGGCGCCCACCTTGGTGACCATCGTGGACCCGGAGGGGCGCGCCCTGCTGCGGGAATGGCTGTTCGCGGAGTGACCGGCGCTGCGTCGGAGCGGCGCCCGTCCCGCGGGAGCGCCCGCAGCGGGCCACGGTGGGGGTTCAAGCCCTGCCCGAACGCTACAATCCCTGCGAGGACCGCAAGAGGAGCGCGGCTTGGCCACCAGATGCCTGATCGGGATGGAGCAGCCGCGAGGCAGTGTCCTTTACGCCTACTGCCATTGTGACGGCTATCCAGACAGCCTGGGCGTCGGGCGTGACCTGCTGAACGGCCTGCGGAGCCCGGAGGCGGTCGCGGCGATTGTCGCAGGCGGCAACATGATCGCGGTCGTCGACGGACTCCCCAAGCGGTTCGAGCCCTTCTCGCCGCCGGTCACGGTCGATGACGCGGACGCCTTCGTCGCGGAAATGGAGGGCCTCAACGCCGAGTACCTGTACCTCTTCACCCGGCAGGGCGACTGGCTGTGCTACGGCCACTGGCGGGGCGAGGGCGACGCATGGCGCGACCTCAGGGAGTACCGGGAGCGCATCGAGGCTGACGCGCGCTCGCCCTCCAGGCCGGGCGGGCCGGCCGGCGGCGGTCCGGGCCGCGCCGGGCCGAGTGCGGGCCAGCGGGGAACGGGCCGGCAAGGGCACGGGGCGCAGCGCCAATGACAGGGAACGGCAGGATCGACGGCATCCGCGTGCGCGTCACGCCGCGGCGCAGCTGGCGGCTGCAGCTCGTCAGGCTGTCGGGGGAGTGGCACGCCCTCGTGAAGGGCCGCAGCCAGGCTCCGGTCGAGGCCAAGGCCCGCACGGCCCAAGCCGCGCTGGAGCGCGCCTTGGGCGCCTGGGCCGACAGGCCCGAGGTGACGGCTGCCGCGCCAAGGTCGGCCGGAGCCTTGGCCTTCGAGTTGCCTGATGAGGACGGCGCCTGGCTCTGCCTGAGGCACCGGGGGATGGACGCCACGTGGTCCTGCGAGTTCGGCAGCGTGGCCCGCCGGCGAACCGTCACCGGGCACCGCTGCCCGGAGGACGCCATCGCCGCCGCGTCACGGGCGTGGCCGGCGGCCATTGCGCCCCTGCGCCTCGGCGCCGGGCCGCCTCCCCCGCCAAGCCGGCCCGCGGCCGGCGGTCCCTGACGTCCCCGGGCGCCGCCCAATGCCGGTCTCCATAGTCGTCGGCGGCCAGTTCGGCTCGGAGGGCAAGGGCAAGGTCGCCCACTGGCTCGCGGCCCGGCAGCAGGCGTGCCACGCCGTTCGCGTCGGCGGCCCCAACTCGGGCCACACCGCGCTCTCCGAGGGCCGGCTGCGCGCGTTCCGCCAGCTCCCAACCTGCATCCTGCATGAGCCCGTGGTCGGCGTCATCCCCGCGGGGGCCTACGTGGACGAGGCGCTCCTGCTGTCGGAGGCGGAGGCCGCCGGCATCGACGAGTCCCGGCTGCTGATCCATCCCGATGCGGTCCTGCTCGACGAGTCCATGCGCGAGGAGGAGCGCCGGGCCGGCCTCGTCGAAGGGGTCGCCTCGACCGGACAGGGCGTCGGCGCGGCGCTCAGGCGGCGCGTCATGCGCATGCGCTCCGTCAGGTTCGCCCGCGACTCCGAGTCCTTGCGGCCATTCCTGCGGCCGGACCTGGGCGCGCGCCTGGCCGAGGCGCTCGACCGCGGCGGCCGCATCGTCATCGAGGGCACGCAGGGGTTCGGGCTGTCGCTGCTGCACGGCGGCCACTACCCGTTCGCCACCAGCCGCGACACCACCGCCGCGGGCATGCTCTCGGAGGCCGGCCTCAGCCCCCGCGACGTGGACTGCGTGTCGCTGGTGATCCGCGCCCTCCCCATCCGCGTGCAGGGCAACTCCGGCCCCCTCCCCCGCGAGACCTCCTGGGCCGAGGTGCGGCGCCGCAGCGGGGCGGGCGTCGACCTGGCCGAGACGACCACCGCCACCGGCCGGCGGCGGCGGGTGGCGCGCTTCGACCCCCGCGTCGTGCGCCGCGCCATCGCCGTCAACCGCCCGAGCCAGCTGGTGCTCAACCACGTGGACCTCATCGACTGCGCGGCGCACGGCAAGTCCCGCCTCACCGCGCGCGCGGGCGCCGCGGTGGCGGACATCGAAAGCTCGCTCGGCGCGAGGGTCGACTACGCGGGCACCGGCCCGGGCAGCCTCATCAGCCGCCCTGCGGGCGGCTGGGCCTGCGGCTAGCCGGGAGCGGCGGGGAGCCGGGGCGCCCATCGCCCCGGATCGCGGTCCGGCCGGGCGGCCGGCTCCCGGGGAGCGCCAAGCGCCGGCATCAGCCGCCGGCCCCGACCGGCGCCTCGAGCCAAGCCTTGAGCGCGGCCCACTGCCGCTCGTCGGCGAGCCTGCGGCGGACCAGCGCGTCGAAGAGGTCGGGAACGCACTGGCCGCGCAGGTGGCCGTCGAGCAGCCTGCGGCTGTCGCGGTCGTCGCCGAGGGCCGGGAGGTAGCCGGCCGCCGCGGCGCGGCGGGCGTCGTCGAGCCGCTCCGGCGCCTCCGCCAGCCAGCAGTCGAGGTCCTCGCAGGCCGCCAGGACGCGGTCCGCCTTGCGCCGGTAGGCGGCGAGGAAGGCGTTGGACGCCCGCGACACGCGCCGCCGCTCCGCCATGGGCAGCCCGCCCAGCGCGCCGTCGAGGGTCCGGTCGAGGGCGGCGAGCGCTATGAGCCTCGGATGGCGCAGGCGGTCCTGCAAGGGCGTGCTGGTCGGGGTCAAACGTCGGCCTCGATGGCGGTCCCGGGCATTATGCCACGCCCGCCGCGCCCTTGCGCCTCACGGGCCCGGCGCGGCCGCCCCCCGGCCCGGCGAGGCCTTGGGCGAGGGATCCCACATGTGCCTGGCGGCGCCCATCCACTCCGCAACCGCGCACGCCTCGAAGGCGGCCGCCATGCTGGGCAGCCCCCGCCCGATCGCCTGCCGGCCGCCGACGTCCCGCTCCAGCCAGGCGTGCCAGCCGCCGTCGGCCTGGCCCACGCGGTAGAGGCCGTGCGCCCACAGACCGTCGCCGGCCGCCGCCCAGTGCCAGGCCCGGAGGGCGGCCGCCGGGTCGCCACGGTAGGTCCAGCGCAGGCCGCTCTCCATTGCCTGCGCCCGCCAGGCCGCGCCGAGCCGTCCGGCGCGGACCAGGTTCTCGAAGTGGGACGAGCGCAGCGTCCGCCGCAGCCGCAGGCTGCCGGCCTTGCCCGGCCAGCCGCGCTCGCTGAAGTAGCCGGCCGGCCCCTTGAGGGCGGCCAGCCCGACCGCGGCGTGCCACTGCGCCCGCGCCAGCGCCTTGGCCGCCTGGGGCCGGAAGGCGTGCTCGGAACCGTAGTGGGCGTCCATGCGGGCGGCGACCTCGTCGAGGCCCAGCGCGGAGAGCGCGCGCGGCCGGCCGGCCGCGCCGTGCCCCATCAGGTCCATGGCCGCGTCCATCAGGCGGCACAGCATGGCGGCCGACTCCTCCAGCCGCCGGAAGTCGTAGAGCGGGCGCTCGCCGGGGCGCTCGATGACGTGGCGGGACGCGTCCACGGCGCCCGCCATGTGCGGGGTGCCGGCGGGGTCGTCGCGGCGGCGGGGCGCGGCCCCGGAGCGAATCCCGGCCAGCGCCAGCGTTCGCGGGTCGAGCCGCCACTCGCCGCCGGCCAGGCCCTGGGCGAACCGGTCCGCCAGCCCGCGGCTGCGGGCGCCGCAGGCGGCGGCCTCGGCCCCGGCGAGGGCCGCGGCGGCCCGTTCGGCCTCGCGGGGACTCACGGACGGCCTCCCGCCGCCGCCCTGCCGTTGCGTCCCATTTCGGCGCCGCTGGCCGCTGCGTGCGAAGGCTAGGGGCCTGGCGGGGCGGACGGGGCGGCGCGCCCGCTCGCCGCCGCGCCGGCATCGGCCCCGGGGCCAGGCCGCAACTGGCGCTCCGCGCGGCAGCCCCCTTGCTTGAAATGGGCATCGTCCGGCTGGTGGATGTCCTCATCCGAGCTGGTGACGACGGCGGCCGCGCCCCCGGCGGTGTCGAGCACCACGACGACATCCCCCCAGGGCTGCTTGATGGCCTCGTGGAACGCGGCCAGGGCGTCGTCCTTGTCCCTGTGGGCGGACAGGAAGTCCCCGACCGTGGCCAGGTCGAAGTCCAGCGCGTAGAGGATGGTCTGGCTGATGACGCGGACCTGGTAGCGGTGGTAGCGGTCCGGAACGCCTTTCCAGAGCGTCCTGCCGTTGAAGCGGTCGAGAACGAGGATGGTGCAGTCGGGATGGGCGCGGACGCGGCGCTCGGCCTCCTCCAGGGCGGCGCGCCTGTCGTTGGTGAGGGACGGGGGGTCGAACAGGTCGATCCCGCCCTCGTCGACGGTGCGGATGGCGTATCGGGGCGCCAGTTTCTGGCGCGGGGCGTTGGCGTTCATGCTTTCTCCTCGGTTGAACTGGGCTTGCGCGGCGCTTCGCCGCACTCCCCCTCCCTGCCGCGCAGCGTCGCGGCCGCCCTGGCGGCGGCGCGGGCCAGCGGCCCGCGCCCCGATGGCCCCGCCGGCACCGGCCGCTAGGGGCTTGGGGAGGCGGACCGAACCGGGCGCCCGGCCGCCGCAGGCGAGGCGGGCGCGGGGGCGCGGTCGACGCTGAAGTGGTGCTCCAGCCGGCAGCCCCAAGCGTGCTCCGCGCACGCCGCGTAGGCCTCGCCGCGGCTGTCGTTGGCAAGGCCGACCGACCAGCGGTAGTCGGAGAGGTCGGACTTGCGCGAGGCGTGCCACCGCCCGTCCTCCAGCCAGACGCGGTAGGCGCCGTGCGCCCAGGCCGCCTCGCCGACCCGGGACCACTCCCAGTACCAGGGGGCGGGCGCCGGGTCGCCGAAGTGCGTCCAGCGCAGCCCGTGGGCGGCGGCGCGCCGCCGCCAGCGCTCGTCGAGCTCTCCGAACTTGATGGCGGTGGCGATGCGCTTCGAGTGCAGGGTGCGCATGAGGGCGTTGCGGTCGCGCGCGAAGTAGGGGGCGGGTCCCTTGGCGCGGGCCAGCGCCACCGACGCGTTCCATTGCCCGCGCGCCAAGGCCCGCAGGATTCCGAAGTCGAGCCGGTTCGTCCGTTCCAGCGGCAGGCCCGACTCGAGGGGGAGGCTGTCGATCTGGCGCAGCTCGCGGCGGCAGCCCGCAGCGGCCGCGCCCACCATGGCCATGGCCGCGTCCATCAGCCGGCTCAGCATGGCGGCGGACTCCTCCAGGCCGCGGAAGTCGTAGCGCTCGCTCGCCGCGAAGCCGGGGACGGCGTGGCGGCCGAGGTCCACCCGGCCCACCATCGGGTCGGCCCCCTCCGGCTCGCGTCCGGTGCGCGCCGGCACGAGGCCCTGCCCGAGCCCGACCGCGGCCCGGGTCGCCACGTCAAGCCCCCATTCGCCGCTCAGCAGGCCTTCTGCGAAGCGGCCGGCAAGCCGCCTGCGCCCAAAGGGGCCGTTCAGGCCGTCGGCCTCGGCGAGCGCCAGCGCTGCGCTCCGCACGACGCGCTCCTCCGGCATTTCGGCCCTCATTGTCTCCGCGTTCGCTCCCATGCCTGCTCCTTGACCGCTTCGGGGGTGTGCACGCCATTAAAGCGGCCCGCGCCCGAATGGCCCCCGGGCGCGCGGCCCAAGGCCGCCGCGAATCCTAGAATGGGCTTGGCAAACCGACGGCGGGGAGGCCGTGATGCCCGACTTCGTGGAGCCCAACAGCCGGCAGGTGGGCGGCCGTCACTACAAGACGGTCGACTACGAGCCTTGGGACTTCGTCGCCGACTGCGGCCTGGACTACTTCGCCGGCACCGCCGTGAAGTACCTGGTCCGGCGCAAGGGCGACCGCGCCGAGGACCTGGAGAAGGCCGTGCACTTCCTGGAGAAGCGCGCCGCGGTGGCCGCCGCGCGGCCCGGGCGCTGGGGCCGGCCTCCCGAGCGGGACGGCGAGCCCGCCAGCGGGCGCCTCGGCCGCCTGTGCCGCGCCCACGGCGCCAGCGGGGCGGTGCGCAAGGCGCTGGAGCGCCTGCTCGCGGGCCAGTGGCTCGCCGCCGCCGCCGCCGCACGGGAGGAGATCGCGGCGCTCCCCGGCTCCCAGGCTGCGCCCGGCCGCGGACCGCGGCCCTAGGACGAACCAAGACGAGGAGACGCTTCCATGGCCCTATCCCTTGCACTGCACACGCCGCATCCCCTGCGCGACGAGGCCGCCTTGGAGCTGCTGCTCGGCGGCACGGTCAGCTGGAAGGCCGCGGCGGCGGCCACGAAGGCCGTCCCGCCGGCGGTGGTGTTCCCCGACTTCTCCGACCTGGCCTACACGGGCGAACGGCTCCAGGGGGCCAAGCTCGCCGTGGCCGTGGCCCGGCGCGTGGCCAAGCGGCCCCCGCCAGGGGAGCGGCCGTGGAGCCAGGTGTCGGCGGAGATGCCGTTCGTGGACATCCGGGTGTACATGATCCCGCTGCGCGGGACGCCGGCCCCAAGCGTGGGGGTGGACATCGACGACTCCTCGGGCCTGATGGAGCACGTCAGCGCGTACCTCGCGGAGGTCTGCGCCGGCCTGCTCCTGGAGACGGGCAGCCGGGAGGCGGTGGCCTTCGACTGGCAGTCCGAGGACGACCAAGGCCAAGCGTTCGCCAGCGCCGAGGGCGTCGTCCACTCCCAGCCCCCCGCCTGGCGCCGAGAGGCGCTGCGCCTCCACCAAGCGGGAGGCATCGAGGCCGTTCGCGCCTTCGCGAACGCCGCTGGCGCGCCCCCGCTCCGGCCCGTGGGCGCCGCGGGGCCGGAACGCTCGCTGGGGCCGTCCCCTTAGCCCGTGGTCAGGCTCCCGCACAGGCCCGTTGAGGCTCCCTCCCCCAGCCCGACTTAAGGGCCGCCCCGCCGGCCGCGCCGCCTTCGGCGTGCCATAATGCGACCATGTCCTCCCGCTTCGGCAAGGCGCCGCGGCCCGCCAGTGGCGGCCGCTGAGCGCGAGCTCACGCAACCGGCGGACCGCCTGTTCAGGCGCGCCGAGCCCGTGCTCAGCAGGCACTTCGGCCCCAGCGCCTGCGCCGTCGGCGGAGGCGCGGCGCTCGCTGCCCTCTGGGGCCACCGGCGCTGCGCGCGCATCGACCTCTTCATCGACGGTTCGGCGTACCGGGCCGTGGCCATGGACGTCCGGCGGCGGGCCGCGCTCGAGGACGGCCTGCTGCGGGCCCTTCGCCCGGTGCGCCTGGACGTGGCGTGCGGACGCCTCAAGGCGCTGCTCGCCGGCGGCGAGGTCACCGTTTCCACGTCCCCGGCGCCGATCGCGGCGGACCGCCCCTTCCCGCACCGGGTGGCGGGAACATGGACCGCCCTCGAGCCGCCATCCCTTGCCCTGGCCCGCAAGATCCACGGGCGAATGCTCGACAGGGGCCTGTTCCTGGCCCGCGACCTGCACGACGCCGCGGCGGCCGCCTGCCTTGACCGGGCAGCGCTGGCCGCCGCCCTGGATGCCTTGACGGCAGGGGAGCGGGCGGCGCTTGGCGACGAGCTCGACCGGCTTGCGGATGCCCAAGGGGGCGCCGCACGGCTCTTGCCCCCCTTCAGGGCGGCGCTGGCCGGGGACTGGCCGGCCGCGGCCGCCCTGGGCGCCCCCGCCGCAGGCCGCTGGCCCTCGCCCGCGGACGTCCCCGACCTCCGCGCGGTCCGCGCCGCCTACGCCGCCGGCCCGCCCGGCGAGGCGTTCGCCGGCGTGCCGACCCGGGAGGAGCGCGTTGCGGAGAGCGAGCGCGCGCTGCTTGGCCTGTGCGTCGCGGGCGGGCGGGATCCCGCCGCCGCGCGCCTGGGGCCGCACGGCGCCCTGCTCGGCGGCCCCGGCCAGGCAGGGCGGTGCCGCTCGCCGGCGTCCCGGCTGGCCGAGGACTACGCCCCGGTCCGCCTGGCGCCCCCCGCCTGGTTCTCGCACGACCGGCCGGCGGAGGGCGCCCAAGACGCTGGGCGGGGCATCCTCGCGATGCTGGTCGCCGCCCACATGGCCGGCGTGCCACGGGCGGACCGGCCGACGCCCGACGCCTTGCGGCGGGCGTTCGACGCCGACCCGCCGAGTCCCCTCGAGCGGTTCTGGCTGCATGAGGTGCTGGCCTGCGGGACCGTGAGGGAGCTGCGCGCCCTCATCCAGGAGACGGGCATGCCGCTGGGCACGTTCGTCCGGGGGCTGCACGCCGCCGGCGTGCGGCGCCACGACGTGGCGGACTGGATCAACCAGTTCGCGGTCGAGCCGGCGGTGGGAGAGCCCCGCCTAGCCCTCTGGAGGGCGCCGAAGGGCAAGGGGCGGGCCCCCGCCCCCGGCTAGCGCGGACGCAGGCCCCTTGGGAGCTGGAAGGGGCGCCGGCGCTTCCGGGCCGGCTCCGGCCGATTGCGCGCGGCCGTGCGCTTGGCGTCCGCCAGCGCGCCGCGCGCCTCGCGCAGCTCCTCCAGCGCCTCGCCCGACTCCCAGGCCATGGCCGCCTCCGGGCCGCCCGCGTCGTAGTCGCTGCGCACCGCGTCGAACCAGGCGTCGGGGTTGTCCATGACGACGCAGCCGCGGGCCACGAACACCAGCCCGCCGTGGCCGTTGCCGCCCCACGTGAACCCGATCCGCGCGTCCGAGCCCACGTCCTCGAGCCATGCGGCGAGCAGGTGCGCGCAGAGCTCGACGGCCTGGGAGGACTCGGCGCAGTCGCAGGACACGGTCAGCAGCACCGGCGTGACGAGCAGGCGGTAGGCGTGCGGCAGGTGCCCGTCCGCGTCGAGGAACGCCGCCCTTTCCGCACGGCCCTCCGGGCCGTCGTCGAACAGGTCCATGGCGTCGGCGACCCCCGCCCGGATTTCCCGCAACGCGGCGCGCTCCTCGTTGGACCACTCGGCCTCCCCCCTGCCGGGCGGCGGCCGCCCGAACAGCAGCGCCAGCCTGCGGGCATGGGCGGGCGGGACCGACATCACGTGGCTGACCTGGAACTCTATGGACATGGGGCCCCCTCTTCAGATTCGTCGCAGCGTCCGGTTGGCTGCGCGGCGCCTCGATTGTAGCGTTCCGCTGGGGATTGAAGACCCCGGCGGCCATGCGCGGCTCGGCGGGGTAGCCGTAGGGGTTGCCGATGCAGCGGGTGGCCCCCACGCGGTAGTCGTAGGGCTCGTGCGTGTGCCCGGACACCCACAGCTGGGCGCCCACCTCGCGCACCAGGTCGGGGCGGTCGTTGATGAAGTACGGGTTCAGCAGGTCGCCGTAGAAGCGCGGGTGGATCGCCTCCTTCGTCGGCGGCCAGTGCGTCACCACCACGTCGACCTCTCCGGCCGCGGCGCGCAGCCGCTCGGTCTGCTCGCGGTGGGCGCTGACGTGCCGGTCCACGGTCCAGGGCGCGCCCCAGCTGAAGCCCGGGTGGAAGTCCGTGATCGCGCCGCCCACCATCTCGTGCAGGCGCCTGCCCTCGACCGTGCGCGGGGAGGCCCCCCAGAGGTCGGAGTACCATGGACCGCCCCAGAAGCGGACGCCGTCGATCACCGCCGCCTCTCCGAGCAGGAAGAACAGGCCCGGCCGGGCGTCCGCCATCGCCTTCCAGTCAGCGTCGATCTCCTGGCGCATCTGCCGGCTGTAGTACTCGTGGTTGCCGGGCACGTAGACCACCGGCGAGACGCGCAGCTCCCGGTCGATGAACTCAATGGCCTGGTGCTCGATGCCGATGTCGCCGGCGAGCACCAGCAGGTCGCGGCCGATGAGGGGCTGGAAGGCGTCCGGCGGGGGCAGCGGGGCGCAGGGCCTGCGGCCGCGCCGGGCGTGGGCCTCCAAGTGCAGGTCGGAGGCGACCTGGATGGTCAGCTCGCCCACGGACGCCCTCCCCGGTCCCGTGCGGGCCGTGCAGCGGCTCCTGGGCCTGGCTGGCCAAGCCGATGGTCCGCGGCGGGGTCAATCGCCGCGGGGGCGCTGTAGCGGTTCTCGGGCACCTGGGCCTCCGTTCAAGGACAGGACCGCATTCTAGCAACGCCCGGCCTCGGTCGCGCTGCGCTGGCTCATGCCGCGTTCCTGGGGCAGCGTCTTGCCGGAAGGGTCCAACGCCGCAGCCTGCCGCCGGCCGCGCCCCTTCGCCGCCAGCCCGGCGGGTGCGACAATGGCGGCCCCCATGCCCAGGGCTGCCCTCGATGGCCAGGCCGGTTTCCCCAGTTGAGGTGACGGCGGCGGAGCGGGACGAGCTCCGCGCCCGCGCCCGCTCGCCTTCCACCGCGCCCCGCGACGCGCTGCGGGCGCGGATCGTCCTGCTGCGCAGCCAAGGCCTGAGCCAGGTTGAGGTGGGCCGCGAGCTGGGCGTGTCCGCGGCCACGGTCAACAAATGGTCGCAACGCTTCGAGCGGCTGGGGCTGGAGGGACTGGCGGACCGCCCCGGGCGCGGCGCCAAGCCGAGGATCCCGCCGTCGGCGGTCAAGAGGGCGCTCGCCCTGGCCCGAGAGGGGGGCGGCGGGCAGCGACGGCCAAGCGTGCGCGCCGCGGCCGCCGCGGCGGGCATCTCCGCGTCGAGCGTGGCCCGCATCTGGCGCGAGCACGGCGTCCCCGCCCGCCGCGCCAACGCCCCGGTCGCCTGGGACTTCGCCGGCCTGTACCTCGACCCCCCCGTCCGCGCCCTCGCGCTTTGCCGGGCGCCACCGCCAAGCGGCGCGACCCCACCGGAAGCCCTGCCCGACCCCGTGGGCCTGCTGGGAGCGATTGCCCTTCTCGACGCGCAGCTGGCGGCCACCGCCGGGGACGCGCAGGCCCATGTGGGCTGGCTGCGCTTCCTGCGGCAGGTGGACCGCGAGACCGGCCAGCTGGCGGTCCACGTGCTGGCTGACGACGGCGCCGCCCAGGCGCACGCCGAGGTCAGCTCCTGGCTCGCCCGACGGCCGCGCTTCGCGCTGCAGCTGCAGGCGCCGACCGCCCCGGGGTCGTGGCTGCTCACGGTGGAGCGCTTCCTCGCCGGCATCGCCGGGGAGTCAGCCGCAACGAGCCTTGCGTCCCTAAGCGCCCTGCAGGGCGACCTTCGCGAACGGCTCGCGCAGCGCGCCGCACAGCGGCGCCCGTACCGCTGGACCGCAGGAGGCGGCCGCGGCCAAAGGCCGAGGATTATTTAAACCCTTTCACGGCACGGGCGGCCGAGGTTATTTAAACCCTTTTGTTGCACAACCAGCCCTCCCGCCCCATCGCTTGAAAAGCTCTTATTCCCCCTTCCCGTTCCGGCAACCGCCCAGCGGCCGCGGGGCAGCGGCGCGATAAGTTATTGGACATATAGGACAGGAATATAAGGGCTCTGGGATTGGACCCTGAAACCGGCGGAAAATCAGCTACTTGCGGATATTTTCGGGAAAGGAGCGTTGCAGTTGGACTGCTCGGGGTTGCAGTTGGACGAGCCCGAGCGTTGCGCTTTGACTGGAGGCGTTGCAGTTGGACTGACACCGTTGCACTTGGACTGTCCGCGTTGCAGTTCGACTGGTTCCGTTGCAGTTGGACTAATTCCGTTGCAGTTCGACTGACACCGTTGCAGTTGGACTGATCCCGTTGCAGTTGGACTGGATTCGTTGCAGTTGGACTGACCGCGTCGCAGTTCGAGCGGTTCCCAGGCGGATCGACGCGCCCGCTCAGCGGGGCGTTGGTCAGGGCTAGGCGTCCCGGCCCGCCGCCGGCCCCGGAGCGTCGATCAGGACGCTCGCCGGGCGCATGGGCACGGGCGGTGGGGAGTGGCGCAGCTGCAGGCGGTCGCCGGCGATCTCGACGTCGAACCCGGAGTGCACGCGGGCGATGGCGGTGAGGTCCGAGGCCAGCCGGTGCTTGAACATCCGCAACCCGGCCACGTCCGGGGCGAAGATCGGGTGCAGCGCGGACAGCCTGATGGGCAACGGGCGCCCCTTCGGCACCCGGGGCAGGCGGTAGGACAGCCACGAGTACAGGTCCATGCGGCGCGGGCTGCGGGTCAGCTTGCGCAGGTGCGCGAGGTCCACGGGCACGGGATGCTCGGAAACGGCTTCGTAGAAGCGCTCGGACAGGCGAACGCCGACCTCAACCGGGCCGTCGTCCGCGCCGAGGCCTTGGCCCCACCAGGACAGCCTGTCCGCCACCGCAAGCAGGGCGAAGCTCTGCTCCACACGGCCCTCCTGCCCGAGGGCGAACCGGAAGCTCGCCGTGGCGACGTTCTCGGTCTCCCGCGCCAAGGTCCGGGCGTTGTGCGCGGTGTAGGTGACCCCGACGAAGTTCCGCACGTAGTCGTGCACGGTGCGTCCGAGCGGCACCTCCCTGGTCCGTTTCATCAGCGCGTGCCGCGTGATGGTCGGCAGGATCAGGCGGGCCATCGAGCCGGACGGCACGGCGCAGTCACGGGCGGGCCTGCCGGCCGAGGCGGGCAGCGTGCCCGCCACCACGTCCAGCCGCGCGAGGCCGTGGTTTGCCGACCAGAGGCGCTGACCGGCGGGCAGCTGGCGCTGGGGCAGGAAGCACTGCATGAGGATGCCGTGGGTGAAGCCTATGTCGCGCCCGAGCAGCGCCTCGTCCGCCTCCCGGACCGCGGCGGCGTCCCGCTGGTCCGGCGCCGGCACGCGCGCGGAGGCCCGCCTTCTGGCCTCGGCCAGCAGATCGTGCCGGGCGTCGGCGGGGAACGCCCGCCTGGCCTGGTCCTCGTGGTCGTTGGTGACCCGATCCGTGTCCCCGGCCTTCAGGAGCGCGTGGAACAGCCGGCCCGGCGTGCCGAGGGAGTCGTCGGCCAGCGCCTTCATCGCGAGGGCCAGGAAGTCCAGGACGGCCTTCTCGCCCACGTCCCAGAAGCCTCGGCGGACCGCCTCAAGGTAGAGCGCGCCGAGGCGCTGGGGATCAGTCAGGTCGCCACGCTCGATGTGGCCAAGGTCGACGCCCGGCCGCGTCATCCGAGGCGGTGCCTGCGCGGCGCGGGACTTCGGGAGGCCGCCGGTCGACGCCCGGTACCCCCAGCGCGCGGCGACCCGAAGGGGCCACCCTCAAACGCTTTCCCGCATGCCCCGAGACGCTCGGGGAAAATCTGAACAGGCATGGCCGGAAATCTAACAAACCCCGTCCGGGCAAATCAACGGAATCTGCGAAAATGGCGCCGCAAAGATCCCTTCTGCAGCGGAAGGCGGCGCGCCCCGGCCGGGAAGCGCCACGCCAGGATGCGGAAGTCCGGGAGGCCGCGGGCAGCGCCCCGAAGGGCCGGCTTCCCCCGCTAGGCGTCCAGGCGGCGTCAGCCGCCGCAGCGCTGCTGGAGCGGGGGGCGGGCGACGGTGGCACAATGCCCCCGCCCAGCCACCAGGAGCGCCCCCGGCGCCCATCCCCCAATGGCTAAGATCGCTGACGTCAGGCCCTGCTGGAACCGCACGAACCGCGTCGCCGCCCGGCAGGAGGGCGCCAAGCCGGTGGCCGAGGCCCGCGAGGCGCTGCTCGGGCGCACCGGCAAGCTGGAGGATCTGAAGCGGGCCGCGCAGGCCTACGCCGAGCTTTGCCTGGCGGAGGTGTGGATCGCGGCGGAACGCGGGCGGACGCACATCGTTGAGCCGGCCCCGAGGGAAGGGTCCAGTCCCGGCGCAGACTCCTAAAATGGCTTCCACCGACCAGCGTGAACGAGCAAGGAGGCGACCATGCCGGAACTGATTCGGGCCGAAGAGGCGAAGGCCATCATCCTGAAGGGCGAGGCGAAAGGCTCCCTGAACGTCAAGGGCGACCTGCGCTTCGGCCCGCAGGACGGCTTGGAGGACCACATGCTGCCCCCGGGCCTGCGAGTCGACGGCGAGCTGGGCCTGGACGGCTGCGACATCACCCATGGGCTGCCCTCCTGCGAGGTTTCCGCGCTGTCGATCTCCATCAGGGCCTGCGCGGGGATCAAGGAGGTCTCCAGCTGGCGGGCGGCCACGCACGCGCTGATCGCGGACTGCCCGGCGCTGACCGCGATCAGGGGCGTGACCGTGGCCGAGGGCGCGCTGCGCGTGGAGCGGTGCCATTCACTGCGCACGCTGAGCTTCGGCGCGCTGGAGCGCCTGCACGTCGAGGGCTGCGCCAGCCTGGAGAGCGAGGGGCTCCAGGGCGGCTGGGCGGACGCGGCCTCGCTGGTCGACCTGCCCCGGCTCAAGTCCGCCGCCATCCTCCACAGGACCGGCCACCTGGAGCTGGTCTCCTGCCACGCGCTCGCCAGCCTGGGGAGCGAGGGGATCACCCGAGGCGAAACCGTCCGCGTGACGGACTGCGCGCGCTTCGAGCGCCTGGCCCAGCCCAAGGAATCCCCTTGCCTGCTCACCGGCGACCTGCTGGTGGCGGACTGCCCGAGGTTCCAGGGGATCGACCCGGGCGCGACAGTCAACGGCGACGTGCGGATAACGCGCTGCGCGGACTTCGCCCAGAAGCACTTCCAGTTCACCGTGGGCGGCGACCTCGTCCTGCGCGAGTGCCCGGAGCGGGGCCGGGCGGTCGAGGAGTTCCGGGTCGGCGGCTCGGCCTACAGAAGCGACGGCCCGCAGGAGACCGCGGTCATTGACTCCTACAGCCCCCTGCGGTCGTGGGTGGGGGCCACGCACGACCCCGAGAGGAACGAATGGCGGGAGGACGCCTCGGCCGGCATCGACCCGCACTGCGAGGTGGCGCTGGACGGCTGCCTGGTGACCGGGCCGGGCGAGATGCCGCCGCACCTCGCCGCAACCTTGGAGCATGCGGCGCAAGTGGCGGTTTCCGGCACCGCCTTTCGCCTGCCGCCGCTGTTCGCCTGCCGTCCGGAGGACGCCTGGCGGCTCAGGCACATCCCCGCCCTGGTCGCCGTGGAGCCGCTTTGCATGGATGCGGAGAGCGGCGAGTGGCGTCCGCTGGCGGGCGACCCCGGGGTGCGCAAGGCCCCCTGCGCCGTGCGCCTGACGACCAAGGGCGGCAACGCGTCGCTGCGGCGGCGCACGGTGCGCGTGCCGGCACTGCTCGGCAACGACCGCGGCCTAGGGCTCGAGGCGGCGCCGATCGCCGTCGACCCGGACCACCCGGCTGCCCCGGCTGCATCGCGGGCCCTTGAGGCGCTGAGCGACGCCCTGTCCAAGGCCTACTTCCGTCCGCAGGCGCTCAGCGCTGCGGACAAGGAGAGCGGCCGACGGGCCAAAGAGGTAGACGCGTTCCGAGAGCGCGCCGTGGGCTTCGCCAAGGGGGCGCTGGACAAGGCCGGGGAGTCGCCCGCCCCAAAGCCGAAGGCCAAGCGGCCCTCGCCCTCCCCCTGACCTGGCGGGCGGCCAAGCCGCCACCGCTGACGCCAGCCGCCTCACATCCCCGGAGGCGGCGCCATCCCGGCCCTGCCCCGGACGAGGCCGCCCTCGAGAAGGCGCGCGGCCCCGTCGAGCCCGACCGCGCGCAGCAGGGCGGCCGCCTCGCCAAGCCCGGCGTCCGTGGCCGCCAGCGACCGGCGCAGCCCAAGCTCCGAAGCGCTCCGGCCGGCCAAGGCGCCCTGCCGATCGAGAAGGGCCGCCGTGGCGGCCAGCCCCAGCGCCCGCGCCGGCACCCGGCCGGCAGCGCCCACCAAGGCCCGCGCCGCTTGGGGGCCAAGCCGCCCGAGGCCAGCCGGAGCCGGGCTCGCGGAAGTCTCGAAGACCGGGCAGGCCGTTCCGTGGCGGGCGGGCGCCCGGCCCAGGCCGATCCGCCCGGATCGGACCGCGGCCCGGCAGGCTGCGTCGACCTCGAACGACCAAGGCCCGAAGCTGCGGTGGATGAAGCCGATGCCGCGCAGGCCGGCCCCGCTGCAGTCCGCGAGGCAGGCCTGCCAGTGCAGGGGCGCGCTGCCGACCACGCGGCCGCCGTTGAGCCCCACCAGGGCCACGATGACGTCCAGCGCGTCCACCGGCACCTTCCCGGGATTGGGCGCAGCGGCGGCGGGCGCAAGCCCCGGGGCCGCCGCGGGCCCGCCCGCCGGGCGCCGCCAACGCCTGGCCGCCCCGCATGGCTCGCCGCCGCCGATCCATTTGCCTCGCGCCATGGGCTGGCCGCCTCCCGCTCCTTGGTCTCCCGGCTGATTGTAGGGCTTGGGGCCGAAGCGGGCCGGGCCGGGCCAGGCCCGGAGCCCGGCCGGGTCGGCCGCGCGGCCCGGCGAAGCGGCCCCTGAGCGGATCGGCGGGCCGAACGGCGGCTAGGGCGCGGGGGCCGAGTGCGGCCTGAGCCGCGAACCGTCGAAGCGCGCCCACACCGAGATCACCCCGCCCGCCTCGGGGCGGACCTCCAGCCGGTCGGCCTTTGGGTGGTCGCACGCCGGCTTGAGAAGCTCAAGGGGCAGCGCGTGCGCGAAGTCGTCGCCCCCGAGAAGCGCGTGCGCTGCGTCGTACCAGTCGTCCTCGTTCGGGTCGAACCCCTCGGCGTACACGACGAGCCTGGCGTCGGGGTCACCCGGGCGCGCCGGGTCGGGCTGGTGCGGAATGCCGGAGGACATGAGGTACACCCCGCGGTCCATGACCAGGTGAAGGGCCGGCGGCGCCCTGCCCTCCAGCTCGCGCAGCTCCGACTCCGAGGGCCAGCGGAACTCGGTCTCGCCAAGCAGGTCAAGCGCCTGCTCCAGCGTCACCCAATGCCGTCCGGCGCCCCTGGCGTGGTCGTAGAGCCGCAGGACGTCATCCATGTCAAAGCTGAGCGCATCGGCCATTGCCGCCTCCTCTTGTTTTCAGTTGCCGGTCGGGGAGGCCCACGGCCGCCCCGGCCTCCAAGCCGGGCCGGGAGGCCGTCAAGGGGCCGCGCCGGGCCTTCGCGTCGGGCGCCGCGCGTAGCCCAGCTCCAGCTCGCCGTCGGACACGGTGATGACGATCCGCTCCGCGTCCGGGTCGGCCAGGGCCGGCCCGAAAAGGTCCAGCGGCAGGGCGTGCGCGAAGTCGTCGCCGCCCAGAATCCGGCGCGCGCCGTCGTACCAGTCGTCGAAGGCCTCCACGTTGGGGTCGAACCCCTGGGCGTAGACCACGCGGCTGGCGTCGGGGTCCCCCTGCCGCGCCGGGTCGGGCAGGTGCGGAATGCCGGAGGACATGAGGTAGACCCCGTCGTCCTTCACGAACTGCAGGGCGGGCGGCGCGAGGCGCTGCGCCTTGCGCATCTCCGCGTCGCTGGGCCGGCGGCCGTCCGGCAGCCCCAGCAGGTCAAGCGCCTGCTCCAGCGTCACCCTGTGCCGCTTGGCCGTCCTCGCGTGCTCGCACAGCGCCGCGACGCCCGCCAGGTCGAAGTCCATCGAGTCCGGCACCTTCCCTCCCTTGCCCCGCCAAGGCGTCCGCAACGCGTCCCGTCCGGCCCGCGCCTAGGGGCGCGCCCGCCGGCGGGGACGGCTGCGGCGCCCCTCGACGCCGCGCACCACGATGCGCCCGGCCAGTGGGTCCACCTGCGCCACGCGCGCCCTGACCCGGTCGCCCAGGCCGATGACGCGCCTGCCGCTGCCCTCCGCGAAGATCTCGTGCGGGCGCTTGACGCCGCGCTCGCTCCACGCGCCGCCCCCGAGGTCCCTGACGTGCGCCAGGCCCTCCACGCCCCAGCCGTCGAAGGCCACGAAGGCGCCGAAGTCCGCCACGCCCGAGACCGTGCAGGCCAGGCGCTCGGAGCGCCAGGGGGCGTGCACGGCGAACCAGCCGCACAGGGCGACGCGCTCGGCGTCGCGCGCGGCCCGGTCGATGAGGGCGCCGCGCTCGTTGAGGCGCTCGCAAAGGCCGGCGGGCAGCCGGCCGGGGCGGCCGCCGCGCAGCACGGCCTTCATCCCGCGGTGGACCAGCAGGTCGGCGGTCCGGCGGATGGGCGAGGTGAAGTGCGCGTACAGCGGCACCGCCAGGGCGAAGTGCCCCGCCTCGGCGTCCTCGCCGTAGCCGGCCCTGGGCATGCCGCGCTTGACGGCAAGGTCGCACAGCCAGCCGGCCGCCCCGGCGGACCGGGCGGCGTCGCGCCGGGCGGACAGGTAGGCGGCCGGGTCGGCCAGCGCCGCCGGCCCGCCCGGCCCGCCGCCGGCCTTGGGCGCCAGCGCGCCGAGCATGGCGCAGGCCCGCTCCAGGTCCTCCTCGCCCGGGGCCGGGTGGCTCCGGTGGGGCGCCGGGATCCGGTGCTCGCGCAGGAACTCGGCCGCGCAGCGGTTGGCGGCGATCATGGCCTCCTCGATGACCGAGTGCGCCTTCAGCGGCGCCTCCGGGGCCATCCCGGACATGGCGCCGTCGGCGTCAACCAGCACCTCGGTGCCGCACGGCGCGAAGGCCAGCGCGCCGCGGCGGCGGCGCTCGCCGAGGAGCGCCTCGTGGACCGCCGCCAGCGCCTCCAGGGAGGCGTCCAGGCCGGCGTCGCCGGCGCTCCCCGCGGCCCCGCCGAGCAGGGCGTCGGCCTCCTCGTAGGTCAGCCGGCGCCGCGAGCGGATCACCGCCTCCTGGAACCCGTGCGCCTCGACCTCGCCGCCGGCGGACACCCGCATCGAGCAGACGACGGCCAGCCGGTCCTCGCCCGGGCGCAGCGAGCAGGCGCCGTTGGACAGCGCCTCCGGCAGCATGGGGACGGTCAGCCCCGGCAGGTAGGCGCTCTCGCAGCGCAGCTGCGCCTCCCGGTCGAGCGCTGAGCCGCGCCGGACGTACTCGGCCACGTCGGCCACCGCCACGCGCAGCTTGAAGGCGCCGCCCTTCAGCCGCTGGGCGGCGACGGCGTCGTCGAAGTCCTTGGCGTCGGCGCCGTCCATGGTGCAGAAGGGCACGCCGCGCAGGTCCGTCCGGCCCGCGCCGGGGCGGACCGCCACCGTGCGCGCCAGGCGCCGCGCCTCCTCGGCGGCGGCCTTGGGGAACGCGCGGCTGAGGCCGTCGCGCTTGGCGAGGGCCTCGGAAATGCGCCGGGCGGGGACCGCCTGCGCCGCCTCGGGAGCCCGCTCGGCCGCGGCGGCGGCCACGCTCACGGCCCCCCCAACGGCGCGGGGGCGCGCCCGGCCGACGGCGGGCGGGGCCGCGCGCCGGGCCTCGGGAAGCGCTCCGCGTAGCGCAGGGCGCTCTCGATCGCCTCCCGCGGCAGCTCCGGGAAGTCGTCCATGAGGTCCTCCACGGTCTCGCCGCCCAGCAGGCGGGCCTGGACGTCGTAGACGGTGGCGTTGGTGCCGGCGAGCGTGGGGGCCCGGCCCTCGGCGGCGGACGGGACGGCGAGGAACCGCCAAGGCCCGGCGCCCGGGTCGGGCTTCGAATTCGGTTGCTTCATGGTGTCTCCTGAATGCGCGCGCCGGCAAGACGGATCGGCCCGGGCCGGCGCCCCCGGGATGCGGGCATTCTAGCAACGCCCCGCCAAGGGGCGCTTCGCGGCCGCGTTCGGGCCGGGCTCACTCCCCGCCGCCGAACATCGCCGCCCACTCCTCGGCCAGCGTCCCGGTGATGAGGAACTCCAGCTGGTCGGCGTCAAGCTCCGGAAAGGCCTCCTGCGCCAGCAGGTCGGTCCCGGCGTAGAACCCGCGCACCCGCTCCGCGGACACGGGCAGCTCCAGCGCGTTGATGCGGCCGGTGGCGCCCGACCTGGCGGTCACGCGGACGGCGGAGGGACCGATCGGCTCCACCGAAATGGGCGGGGTTGGGGAGGACAGCATGGGCGCGCTCACGGGGCGGGCGCCTTGCAGGCGGCCGGCGGGGCCAGCTCCCGCGACAGGCCGTCCAGCACCCGCTCGACCTTGGAGAGGTCGAAGTGCCCGTCGGTGCGCACCCCCGCCTCCATGTCGAACCAGACCCGCGCCCCCGCCCGCTCGGCCTGGCGGGCCATGTCGGCGATCCGGCGGACCTGCCCGGCGTCGGGGCCGAGCCCGCCGGCGTACCCCCAAGCGCGGCCCTCGCACCACGCCCCCTTGCCGGGGGCCGGCGGGTCCGGCCATGCGCCGGACAGGCCGCGGCCGCCGGAGCGGTCGTGCAGCGCCTCGAGCTTGCGGTGGTGCAGGAAGAGCGTGTCGAAGCGGTTGCCGCGGTACTGGACCACCACGCGCTGCGCGGCGGTCGCGTCGCAGAAGGCGCCCACCTTGGCGGGGTCGTAGTCCTGCGGGCGCAGGTTGAGCTGCACGCGCGGCACGCCGATCCGCTCTATGAAGTCGTGCACCCACGTCTCGCCCGCCATCGCCCCCCGGCTCCAGCGGCCGCACAGGTGCAGCGCCGTGCGCGGCAGCGTCATGGCCGCCGCCTCCACCACCGGCTGGCACGGGAAGCGCCCGGAGTCCGCGGAGCGGCTCACCCACGTGGACGAGCCGACCAGGACGCCGAACTCGACGGGCACCGCGGAGGCCTCGGCGATGCGCCGGGCCCGGGCCAGGTCGGTGCGCTCGTCAACGCCGGTGAAGGTGATGCACTCAATCATGGGGTTCGCTCCTGGCATGCTGCCGGGATTAAATCATTCGTCAGGCGACTCGGCCCCCGGGCGGCGTGGGCCAGGCCCGGAGGCGGCTGCCGTTCCTATAATCGCGCACCGCCCCCGCAGCCCCTGGAGGCCCGCGATGCCAAGCCCCGCCGCCCAAGACCGCGCCCGTTCCGGCAGCCCCGCCCTCCTCCGCGACCATGCCGAGGGCGCAGCGGCGGCGCCGGCGGGGCAGGATGCGGCCGGCCAGGGCGCAGCGCCCCTGCCGGAGGGCTGGCTCGGCCTGGAGGTCGGCGAGACGGCGCTGCTCATCGCGGCCAAAAGCGGCTGGCTCCTGCCCATGCCGCGCCAGCAGGGCCGCCCGCTGCTGCAGGGCGGGTTCGCCCGCCACGCCGAGGACCGCGTGGCGGGCGACGAGTGCTGGGTGCGCCTGGCCCTCGACCCCGACCGGCTCTGGACGGCGCCCGTCGGCGCCTCGGGCCACGAGGACGGAACGTGCGCGTCCGCCGTGCCGGCGGGGGCCGGCCGGCTCGACTGGGTGGCGCCGATCCCGCTGTCGGCCGTGGCCGCGGTGGAGGTGGACGAGCGGATGCACCCGGGGAACTTGCGGATGCTGATCCGCCATGGCCTCAAACTCTCGCTGCCGGAGGACGTGGCTGCGGCGAACCCGCGGGCGTCCGTCACGCTGCCCTGCGAAGCCCAGCGGGGCGGCTGGCGCCTGCCCGCCGAGCTCAACGAGGTCCAGGGGGCGATGTCGGCGGCGGTCTGGGCGGCGTGGGACGCGCTGCCGGAGGACCGGGCGCGCAGGGACGCCGTGCTCAGCGCCATGGCCGGCGAGGGGGAGTCCCTCTCGCCCACGGCCCCCTGGCTGCGCCCGCCCTGGCTTGCGAAGGAGGTCTCGGCCCGGCCGTCGCCGGAGCGTGCCCTGTGGAGCAACGCGCCGCACGTGCTGCGGTCCAGTTGGCGAGCGGACGCCGCGCTCGAGCGGGTCGGCCACCACATGGAGGCTGCCGGCGATGGCGGGCGCGGGCGCGAGTGGACGGCTTGGGCCAGGGCCGTCCTGAGCGGCGAAGTCACCGTCTTCGAGCACGAGCTGGTCCCCGCCGCGAGCGGCCCCGGCCTGGCGGTGATGGTCGCGCTGCTGAAGAACGACTTGGAGGGACTGGGCCAATTCGTGCGGGAGTGGGGTGGCGACGGCACGCTCTTCAAGCCCGGCAGTCCCTGGGCGGATGCCGTCCTCGGCGCCGCCGTGCTCCTCGGATGGGGAAAGGGCTTCTCCTTGATCTCGGCGGACCTCCGGGGCGACGCGATGCGCCGCGAGGCCGTTGCGCGGCTGGCCATGGCGGCATCCTGGGACCAGCCGGGGGAGCCTCCGGCGCCCGCCGGGCGAGCGGCCGCACGGCCAGGCAATCCCCAAAGGCCGCGCGGCCCCGCGGGCTCGCCGGGCCCATAAAACTCCCCGCGCCGCCCCTTCTCCGGTGGACCGAGGCCGCCCTGCCGCCTAGGACCGCCCTTCCGAGGCAACCCAAGGCCGCGAGCGCAATGTCCAGAGCGAGGCGCCCGTCCGCCTCGGCCGTCCACTCGGCCTCCGGGCGGCATGGGCCAGGCCCGGAGGCGGCTGCCGTTCCTATAATCGCGCAACGTCCCCGCAGCCCCCAGGAGGCCCGCGATGCCACGCCCCGCCGCCCACGACCGCGCCCGTTCCGGCAGCCCCGCCCTCCTCCGCGACCATGCCGAGGGCGCGGCGGCGGCGCGGGAGGGGCAGGACGCGGCCGGCCAGGGCGCAGCGCCCCTGCCGGAGGGCTGGCTCGGCCTGGAGGTGGGCCAGATGGCGCTGCTCGACGCGGCCGAGGGCGGCTGGCTGCTGCCCATGCCGCACCAGCAGGGCCGCCCGCTGCTGCAGGGCGGGTTCGCCCGCCACGAGAGGGATGAGGTGGAGCGCAACGAGCACTGGGTGCGCGTGGCCCTCGACCCCGACCGGCTCTGGACGGCGCCCGTCGGGGCCTCGGGCCACGAGGACGGAACGTGCGCGTCCGCCGTGCCGGCGGGGCCCGGCCGGCTCGACTGGGTGGCGCCGATTCCGCTGTCGGCCGTGGTCGCCATGGAGGTGGACAAAGCGGAGCAGGCCGCTCGGCTAAGGGGGCTGATCCGCCATGTCCCCAACCTCGCGCTGCCGGAGGACGTGGTTGCGGCGAACCCGCGGGCGTCCGTCACGCTGCCCTGCGGAACCATGCGGGGCGGAGGCTGGCGCCTGCCCGCCGAGCTCAACGAGGTCCAGGGGGCGATGTCGGCGGCGGTCTGGGCGGCGTGGGACGCGCTGCCGGAGGACCGGGCGCGCAGGGACGCCGTGCTCAGCGCCATGGCCGGCGAGGGGGAGGCCCTCTCGCCCACGGCCCCCTGGCTGCGCCCGCCCTGGCTTGCGCCGGAGTTCGCGCCGCGGCCGTCGTGGGAGCGCGCGCTGTGGAGCAATGCGCCGCACGTGCTCCGGTCCACCACGCTTGCGCTCGAGGCGGTCAAGCGGCTCGCCCACCACATGGAGGCGGACGGCGACGCCGGGAGTGCGCGCGAGTGGGCGGCATGGGCGGAGGCCGTCCTGCTCGGCGAAGCCAGCGTCTTGGAGCACGAGCCGGTCCCCACCGCGCGCGGCCCCGGCCTGGCGGTGATGGTCGCGCTGATGCAGGTCGACATCGACTCGCTGCACTGGTGGGCGTGGCGTCGAGACGACATCGACCTCGAGCCCGGCAGCCCTTGGGCGGACGCCGTCCACGGCGCCGCCGTGGCCATCGGATGGGCGAAGGGGTTCGCCTTGACCCCAACGGACTTCCGGGGCGACGCGAAGCGCCGCGAGGCCGTCGCGCGGCTGGCCATGGCGGCGGCCTGGGACCAGCGGGGCGAGCCCCCGGCGCCCGTCGGGGGAGCGGCCGCGCGGCCGGGCAATCCCCAAAGGCTGCGCGGCCCCGCGGGCTCGCAGCGCCCATGACCCCGCCCCCTCGCCCCGTCCCCGGTGGTCCCAGGCCGCCTAGGACCGCCCTTCCGAGGCAACGCAAGGCCGCGAGCGCAGCGTCCGGAGCGAGGCGCACCGAAGCCCGCCACGCCCAGGCGGTCACCGAACGCCTGGCCCAGGACGTCTGCGCAGAGCGTCCGGAGGCGCTCGTCCGCCTTCGTCCGGCGACTCGGCCCCCGGGCGGCATGGGCCAGGCCCGGTGGCGGCAGCCGTTCCTATAATCGCGCACCGCCACCGCTGCCCAAGGAGGCCCGCGATGCCACGCCCCGCCGCCCACGACCGCGTCCGTTCCGGCAGCCCTGCCCTCCCCCGCGACCATGCCGAGGGCGCAGCGGCGGCGCGGGAGGGGCAGGACGCGGCCGGCCAGGGCACAGCGCCCCTGCCGGAGGGCTGGCTCGGCCTGGAGGTGGGGGAGATGGCGCTGCTCATCGCGGCGAAAAGCGGCTGGCTCCTGCCCATGCCACACCAGCAGGGCCGCCCGCTGCTGCAGGGCGGGTTCGCCCGCCACGCCAAGGACCGCGTGGCGCGGGACGAGTACTGGGTGCGCCTGGCCCTAGATCCCGACCGGCTCTGGACGGCGCCCGTCGGCGCGTCCGGCCACGAGGACGGAACGTGCGCGTCCGCCGTGGCGGCGGAACCCGGACGGCTCGACTGGGTGGCGCCGATTCCGCTGTCGGCCGTGGTCGCCATGGAGGTGGACGACCGGACGCACGCCGAGGACTTGCGGATGCTGACCCGCGACGTCCCCAACCGCTTGCTGCCGGCCGCCCCTGTGACGGTGAACCGGCGGGCGTCGGTCCCGCTGCCCTGCGAAGCCATCCGGGGCACCGGCTGGCGCCTGCCCGTCGAGCTCGACGAGATACAGGGGGCGATGTCGGCCGCGGTCTGGGCGGCGTGGGACGCGCTGCCGGAGGACCGGGCGCGCAGGGACGCCGTGCTCAGCGCCATGGCCGGCGACGGGGAGGCCCTGTCGCCCACGGCCCCCTGGCTGCGCGCGCCCTGGCTCGCGCTGGACGGCCCTCGCCCACGCAAGCCCTGGCTTGCGCAGGAGTTCGAGACCCGCCCGTCCCCGGAGCGCGCGTTGTGGAGCAACGCGCCGCACGTGCTCCGGCACAACTCGCCAGCGCGCGTGGCGGTCGAGCAGCTCACCAGGAGAATGGTCTCGGCCGACGAGACTTGGAGTGGGCGCGAATGGGGGGCGTGGGCGCGGGCCGTCCTGCGCCCCGACGGGCCTGGCTTGGCGGTGGCGGTCGCGCTGCTGCAGGACGACCTAGACGGACTGGGCCACTTCGCGCGGGCGTGGGGCCGCGGCGGAATCAGCCTCGAGCCCGGCAGCCCTTGGGCGGATGCCGTCCTCGGCGCCGCCGTGCTCATCGGATGGCGGAACGGGTTCGCCTCGACCCCGGTGCGCCTCCGGGGAGGCGCGAGGCGCCGGGAGGCCGTGGCACGGCTTGCAATGGCGGCCGCCTGGGACCAGCGGGGCGAGCCGCCGGCGCCGGTCGGGGGAGCGTCCGCGCGCCCCCGCGGGACCGCTGAGCCCATGACCCCGCCCCGCCCTGCCCCGTCTCCGCTGGACCGAGGCAGCCCGGCCCCCTAGAATCGCCCTCCCGCCGCAACCCAAGGCCGCGAGAGCAATGTCCAGAGCGAGGCGCACCGAAGCCCGCCACGCCCAGGCGGTCACCGAACGCCTGGCCCAGGTCGTCGGCGCAGAACGCGCCGAGGCGCTCGTCCGCCTTGCCCGGGACGGCCCCGAAGGCGTCCCGCGGATGCCTGAGACCCCGACCGGCAAGGCGATGCGCCTGCTCCGCACCCCGCGGGGGCGCGAACGCTTGGGCGCCGCCCGGACCTGGGATGACGTCCTCGACCTGTAGCGGGGGGCCGGGAGCGGCCGGCGCTGAGCGCGTGGCCGTCGACGCGAACATCCTGTCCAACCCCTTCGACCGCCGCTTCGTCATGGCGTCATGGGAGGCCTTAGGCGCCCGCGCGCCAGTGCTGCCGCGGGTCGCTCTGGAGCTTTGCGGCAGGATGGCGGACGGTGAGGTGGCGCATTGGGGGCGTCGGGTGCTGCCGCATGAGGAGCGGCGGGGATGGAGCCACACAGATGAGGACCGCCACCGCATTCTGCATGCGGTGGACGCGGGCACGCGGGCTTGGGTCGCGGAGGAGATCGACGCGCAGCTCGAAAGGCCGGGCGACGCGCGCCCGGACACGGCGCTCGCCGCCGTGCGCATGTCGCCGGCGCAGCGCGGCGCCGCGAGCGCCATTGCCCTCGCCATTCCGGACGACTGCTTTCGGGGGGCCAGCCCCAACAACCACCACGGCGACCGCATGGTGATCGCCGAAGCGTCGGTCATGGGGTTCGCCGCGCTCGCCTCCCACAACCGGATATCCATCGACCGGCGCCGCGTCAACGCCTGGCTCAGGAAGGGCGTCGGGCTCAACTCGGACTTGGTGTGGGATGCCGACGAGGCCGTGGAGGCCCTGCTCGGCCGAACGGGCGCTGACCCCGACGAGATGCCCCTGCGCGCCGTCCTGCTTGCCTGCCTGCCGGAAGCCCCGGCCCCTCCCGGGCGCGAGGCGGAGATCGTCGGCCGCTTCATCGACGCGCTTGGCGACTCAAGCTTCCCGAGCTGCGCCGCCGGGGCGTTGCGGACGTGGACGGGGCCAAGGGGGCTCGAACTGGCGCGGGAGGCCAAGCAGGGGCTGGCGGCGTCGCGGGCCCGGCAAACGGAGGCCCGCCGCCTCGCCAAGGTCCGCGGGGCGGCCGCGGAGGCCGGATGGGCGCCGTGCCGGTGACGCCCCGCCCCACTCCGGGGCGCGCGAGCGGTCCCGTGGCGCGCCCGGCAAAACCGGCCAGGGGCGCCGGCAGCGGCCAAGCGCCTCGGCCGAACGAAAACTGGTATAATACGAATGACAGACCGACGGATCAGGGCAGGCGAGCCAATGGGCCCAGCAACGTTGAAAGCGACCGCGTTGTCCGCATTCGAGCGGTACGCGAAGCATGGCGACCGCGGCGGGCTGCCGGAAGCCGACGCCGACGGCTGCGCGGCGGCGTGGGACGCGATGGTCGCGGCGAACGCCGGCTACCGCCTGCGCTCGGTCGGTGGCGCGGCGTTCGGGCGCTGCGACCTGACCGCGTACCAAGGGCCGGTCAGCGAATTCGTTTTTGAGAGGGAGGCGGCCGGAGGGCCGCCTGCATGAGCGTTTGGGGAGGTTGGCAATGACAGACGCCGTCGACGAGATCATGGCTTACGCCCAAATCAAGGATCTGTCCGGCGAGGACGGCGGCGTGGTGGCCGTTGTCGATCCGGACAGCGCCGGATACGCGGCGCTCCCAAGCCGCCTGCGAGGCTACGGAGACGATGCCGAGTCCGCCGAAGCCGATCTGCGATGCGCTGTTGAGCACGCGCTGGCCAGCGACGACTAGGCTGGCAAACAGGCCGCCAAATGAAAGCGATCATCAACGCATCAGCGCTCAAGGCGTTGACGACGGAGCAGGCGCTCGAAGTCGCGAAGCGCGAGCATTCCCGCCACGTGGGAATCGAAACGGAATACGGCAAAGCCTGGATAGTGACGGACGGCGGTAACGCACGCGAACGGGAACGGGTAGCGGACGCCATTCTCGCCGCCGACCGACGGGCGAACGAGCCGAACGTGATCGCCGCCGGGCCCGCGCCGGCCACGCAGCGCCAGCGCGACTATCTCGTTCACCTGATCGCGGAGGACCAAGGCGCGGCGACTGGATTCGGCGTTGCCCAGGGACTCCCCGAGAGCCTGTCGAAGCGGGAGGCCAGCCGCCTGATCGACAAATTCCTCAAAGCAGCGCAGGAGGACAGGGAGTGCGCAAGGAGCGACCCCAAGCCTGCCCGGCCTGCCAGCCCGGGCTGATCAAGGACGGCGCAACGCCCCGCCGCTGCATTCTGCACGGAGGCGACGACGAGCGCGTGCAGCCGACGAACGCGAGCCTGAACGGGTTCTGGATTGCCGAGAGGGACGGGGGCCGCAGGGCGCCAACCGCCCCCCGGGAAACGCCAGAGTAGGCGTTGCGCAAACGTCAAGGCCGGTGAGCGCGTCAACTCGCAGTCACGGATGGCGCGCGGTGAATGGGCTTGGGCAGGCACTGTTGGACATGCACTGCCCCGTCATCTGAGAGTCCAGTTGAGCACGCTGGAATCATGCGCCGGGGCGGGTGGACTTGCCCCCATGGACGGAGGGCTCCGAGCACCACTGGAGCCGAAGCAGGTTCAGGCCGTCCTTGAGTGAATCGGGGTAGCCAAGCGCACCGAACAGAACGGCCTCGTCCAGAGCCTTGCGAACCGGATCGCGGTACGCTTCGTTGGCTGGCAGGAACTCATGCTCGCTGAAATCCACGAACGTCCTCTCCAAGCGCTGGCGTTGCGTTGCGGAGAGGCTCGCAACATCGAAAACGGGCAGGTCGGGGACAGCGGATATGGAAAGTCTCGACCGCCCCTGCTGCTGCCTGGAGCCGCTCCACCAGTGCAGCATCAACCCCAAGGTAGTATTTAGCCAAAGGAGCAACGGACGCTCGCAAGGCTCATTGCGGGGCAGCAGGTTTGGCCAAGCCGGGCCCCCGATACAGGGCAACGGTGTCAGGCAGGCACCCAAGCTCTGGGAATTGAGCCGGAAGTCCTGATTGTAGTGCAGGCGCGACGCAGTGGCGCCCCATGTGGCAGCCGCCTGGTCGCGCATGCCCGGCCTGACCTTTCCCCGCGATTTGGGCTCAACAATGAGGCGGCGCTCAGTATCTGCTCGGTGGCTCCACAGTGCCGGATAGGTTGGAGCCCCCCGTCCGTCCCAAGGCTCCACGTCAAACGCTCCCCTCCCGTCCTTGCCATTGATGTCCCGATGCAAAAGGCCTCGACCAGCGATTTTCGCCAGCTTCACGATGGGGAAGTCAATGGAACGAGCTTGTCGTGGAAGCCGCAGACGGCCGCCACGGAGGCCGACCAGAGTGTCAGCAACTTCGGCCTCCAGAACACCGACCGCCCCGGTGTCGGCGAAGGTACCGGCAACGCCAATCCTGCCAAGCTGGATGGCCCTTGCCACCTCGTGCGCTTCCATGGCGGTTTTCGGCCTACGACGCAGGCTTACGAAGCGAGCTGTGGCCTTGGCGGCGCCAATGCCCTTCTCAGTTCGGGTGGCCACCACGAGGCACTCCGCCATGCTTGTGTCGGCGGAGAAGGCGCGGTCTTGGGAGCCGCTTACGGCCATTGACGCCACGGTGACGTCATCGTAGAACCGTTCGAGCGCACCTCGGGCGCGCTCCCAGGACCGCCCCGCCGCAAAAGTTAAAGGCAAGACAAGCGCCAGGACTCCCCCTTTCCTTACCTTTTCGTGGGCCAGATCCATGAAGTGCGATGCGAGCCCCGCGTTGCCATGGCCGAAAAGCTTCTCATGTCTCTTGAGCTTTTCGGCCATGGCATCTTGCTCCGCTGTTGAGGTCCCGAACCCGGCAAAGGCGGGGACTGGGATGTCGGCCTTTTCCGCCTCGTGGTTTGTGGACCTAGGGAAGGGAGGGTTCATGATCACGAGATCGAACGAGGCCTGCTCGACGTTGAAACCTCCACCGCCATCCTCAGCCGAACCGGTCGGTGACATCCCCCTCCCTCCGAAGTCGTCGCCCCTGTTGAGGCCAGAAGATTCGAACAGCCCGTGCGCGACATCGCCGAATCGGAGGTCAAGAGCCCCAATGTACGCCGTATCCGCCGGGAGGCCGCGGCTCTCGGACAGTTTCCCGTCCAAGCCGTACGGCAAAACCCGGACCAAAGACTGTTCGTAGCGTGCGCTCGGGTGCGCGCTTGACAGCATGGACGCGGTTAGGTGCGCCGCCGAGGGCATGATGTCCGTCCCCAGAAGAACCTTCTCCATGAAGCTGTGGTGTAGCACGGCATCGTCCAAGCCGGCCCTGCGAACCCTGCGGTACATCGCCCTTTGGGCCGCGGCGAGCAGCGCGCCGGTTCCGCAGGCGAAGTCCGCGACCCTCAGTGACTTGACCGCCTCTGGATCGGACCAGTCGACGGGCAGCTTGGAGATGGCTAGATCGGCCAGCAGGCTGGCAGATGCTGGCAGCGTGTAGAAGGTCCCGAGAAGCTTTCGATCCGTGATTAGCGTCTGGAACATGCGTGCGGCGAGATCATGGAAGGTTGACGCGCCGACGTCGACGAGGTTCGCTGCCACCTCGCCGGCCCGTCCAAGCAGGCCATTCGCCAACCGGGCGGGAAGCGGATCGAGCACGGACCTCGCAATGCTGAAGACAGGCCAGTAGTTGACCTTGAGAATCCGGTCCCAGCAGCGCACGACGCGGCTTTTGAGGTAGCCCCTAGGCCCTTGCCCTTCCTTCACGTAAGGGATCCCGCGCTGCCCCTCTATGGCGTGGTGGAAGATGAACGCATTAACGATGATCGCCGTGGCCATCCGCGTCGTCTGCGCGCCGGGCTCCTGGTGCAGAGCCTCGGCAACTCGGTCCATGGCTTCCGTGCCAACTGCCGACGCATCCAGCGCGGCGCCAGCGTCCCGGACCCCATCCGCCAGCAGCTGGCCGCCTTCGCGGATTCGCCGTTCGGAAAGCGAGACCGTCTCAACCGCATCGGCGAGTTCGTCCACAGATCCCCGCATCCATTCCCCGCCGCGCTTTGGCCAGCGTTCGATGGCGCTTGCCACATTTAGCTGATGGATCGCGTAGCGCAGCTCGGCTCCCTCGAGGCGCGAGGCGGTCAGCCCCTTCGGAAGCAGAAGCGAGACGCCCGACTCAATGGGGTCACCGGTGGAGTCAACGGTCAAGCCGATCCGGCCCTCGACCTGCTCAGTCACGAGCCCTTCGGCGCCGGGCGCGTCGAACTTGGCCTCCACCGCGACGGGCTGCCCACCCGGGTTCGTGATTAGGACGTCGACCTTCAACGCACGGTTCTCACGTATGACGCCGGTGGAATCTATGTGGACGTTGGACTCGTCCCAGCGCGGGTGGCGTGCGATGAGCAGATTGCCCAGTTTGGCGTTTAGCACCTCTTCGCGTTGGCGGGATGGCGCCATTAAGAACCTCCAGCTTTGCCAGTGACAGCAGCATTGTGCATTGCGCCCAGCGCAGATGCGCGGGATTAATTTTCTCGGTCAAGTCGACCTTTCGTTCAGGCCGGCAACCTCGCTATACGAGAGTTCGGCCAGAAGGGACCGCCGCGCCACGGAGAGGGCGACTTCCATGATCCCTTCCGGCGGCATTTCCCGGTATTGGCTGGAAGTGATCGCCTGTGGTCCCCAAGTCTCCCTCTCCGCCTTTTCGGCGGCGGAGACCAAGAGACGCCGGGTCTCTTCGATGTCACTCGCAAGGTCATCGATGGTTATGGCTATGCTCATGCCCATTTTCTCCCGATCTGTGTGTGTTTGGCTACGCAGGTCAGGCGCGACCGCTGATGGTGACCGCTAAATGGCCCCCATCTTTTTGCGCTGTCTTGCGGCGCTGATCGAGCCCTGCACGGAAGGCCACTGAGTCAGAGCCGGATTGGGCGGCCATGACCGCAAGCTGGACCGTGCCCGAGCCGTTGGAGCCGTGGCAGCATGTGGCGGCCAGGCCCATGCTAGCGCTCCGCTCCGTCGTTGTGGATCCGGATCAAAACGCTGACCGTTTCCCGTCTTGTCGGTCCGTTGCAGGCATCCCCCTTGCAGTGCGGCTCGCCAAGGAAGCCGTGCCAGAATTGCGGCGATCCATGCGCATAGCCATCACCTATCTTGAAGCCCTCTTCCCATCCCGGTCGCATCACCGAGCCTACCGGCTCATGGTCGCAAAGGACGTCATAGCCCTGCCTGTCATCCCTGAATCGCAATCCGACATTAGCCATCAGTCCACTCCGTTGGTTGATGTCCGCGCCTTTCGAGGTCAAAGCGGACGCCCCCTGCCCCGCTCCGCCAGATCGTGCTCGCGCTGCCCCTTCATCCGGCGGGCCAGCTCCGTCCACGCCGTCCAGTCGGCCCGCTTGGCCGGCGGCCACTCGGCCATCGCCGCGGGCGTCGGGGCGATGCGAAGGGCCTCCTCGTAGTGCCCGCGGCGCAGCGCCCTGATGAACGGGTGCGTGATGTCCTCATCGGTCCGCCTCCAGCCCCTTTGCACGTGCCCAAGCCCGAATTCGCCGTCCACGGCAACCTTTCTCCTCTGCCAAGTGGGGCGCGACTATACTGGACGCATGAACATGTTCGCAAGAACGGCCGGGCTCCCCGCCGAGGGGCCGCCGCTCCGGGGGCGGCGGCCTTCGCCCCCGCTGGCCATCGCCGACGGTCGGCGGGCCGTGGCCGGCCGATGGCTGAGCTGCGCAAGGCGGGCGAGCGCCAGCCCAACCGCCGCGGCCTCCGTCGCCCCGCTGGCGGCTGCGGCGTTGCCGCGCCCGTCCGCAACCTCAACGCTCCAATGGCTGGCCGGAAAGCCCCGGCCGTCGCGCTTGATGGCGATCCGGGCCAGGCCGCGCAGGCGCGGCCAGATGGCGGGCTGGAGATCAATCCGGACCGCCGCCAAAGCGGCCGCCGCTGCCGCCTCAAGGCAGTCCGCCTCGGCGCGGGCCTCCTCCACGCCGGCCAGGCCGCCACGCCCGACGGCCGCGACCGCCGCCCAGCGACCATTGCGCTTCACGCCCGCGGCCAGGCGGAGCCAATAGACGCCCGTGCCGGGCCTCCGTTCGGCGCGCCGCATCATCGCGGCTGGGGCTCGGCGGCAGGCTTGGCGGGCCCTTCTCGCGGAGCGCCGGGAGCCGGTGCCCGCAGATCCAGCCCCTGGGCCTTGAGCAACGCACGAACTGCGCCGAACGCCTCCGTCGGCAAGGGCATGCCCCTCAGGCTGCATCGGGCCATCCGGTCGACCGCCAAACGGGCCGCTTCGATGGACGGGGGCTGAACCTCCGGAGGGGGGCCGTCGATGAGCCCATGCAGCGATTCCAAGTTGGCGCGGACGCCGTCCCAGTCGGAGGGCTGGAGCCGCCACCACTTCCATCCGAGGGCGTCCATCAAGCGGGCGCAGACCTCCCATCCGTGGGCCGGCGGCTCCTCCGGCGCGGGCTGCGCATCCCCTCCCCCTTCGGGCAGCGGCTCGGTCCCGGCCTGGAAGGCCTCCAGGCGGCCAAGCACGCGGTAGGCCAGCTCCCGCGCGCTCCCGGCCGAGACCCCCTGCATGGCCGCCAGCAGCGCCACGTTGTCCCCGGCGCCGCTCCAGCGCGGATCGTAAGCCCCTTGCTTGGCGCCGTTGCGCAGACGGAACAGGGAAAGGGCGTGCTTGCCCGCCGACAGCCGCAGGAGGTCCTCGGCGCTCATGCTGGCGGCCTGGAGCATCCCGGCGAAGGCGCCAGGCGCGAAGAAGGGGAGGATGAGCGCCCGTTCCGCCATCACCGTGGCGGCGCGCTCGAATTCCATTTCCGGCGGCGGCGGGGGGTCGAACGCGCGCAATGCGAAGGCGTCCTCGCCCCGGGCCATCAGGTCGCACAGGCCGAAGTGCCAGACGTCCACCACCTCAAGCCGGAACAGCCCCTCGGCGCGCTTGGTTGGCGCGGCGCCGCGCCGTCGGAACGCCTCAAGCGCCTCGGCGCACTCCATCCAGACGGCGCGATGGAACGGGAAGCCCGCCGCCTTCCAGATGGGCGCGACCTCCCGGCCGTGCTCCTCCTGCATGGCGACCATGGCGCGCAACATCGATTCCGGTGTCCCTTCCATCCTTTCGCTCCATCCCCTGCGGCTGAGAGCCGCTCAAGCCGTCCCGCCGGCCCTTCCGTCAGCCTGCGCCGCGGCTGCCCCGGCGGGCAGGATGGCGGTCACGACCGTGCCCGCCGCCCTCGGCAGCCCGTCAATCACGCTCGGCGCCCCCGTCCCCCCTGCCCCACCGTCGGGCGACGCCGCCGCCAGCAGCTCCGCCGTTGACGAGCGGATGCGCAGGACGCCGCCGAACTCCCCGACCCGGCGCAGGATGCGCCCCATCCCAAGGCCGCTGTTGGGGCCGCGCTTGGCGGTGGCGAGGTCAGGCAGCGAGCCCTCGAGGTGCGCGCCGTCGCGGAAGCCCGGCCCCGTGTCGAGCACGGAGGCCTCCAGCAGCGGCGCGCCCTCGCCGAAGCCTTGGCGCAGGCCGGACGCCCAGCGCTCAAGCCCAGGGTGCCTGGCGTCGGCGAACCTTCCCGGCGACATGGCCTCGGGCGCGAAGCGCCGAAGGCCCACCAGGATGGCGCGCAGCCCCTTGGCCTCGAGCGGGCGCCAGCAAGCGGCGTAGCCGTGCTCCACCGCGTTGCGGAAGGCTTCGTGAATAACGTGGCCCAGCGGCAGGGCGGAGTCGTCCAGCAAGGGCGCCGTCCCCCGCAGCGCGTCGGCGCCCAAGGCCGCCTGGAGGGCGTTCGCCGCCCAGAAGTGCATCTCCCTGGGCGAGACGACCAGAAAGCCGTGGGCCTGCACGTCGAACAGCTCGAACGCACGCGGCCGGCGCAGGTACGCGGAGACGTGGAAGCCCAGATTGGGCGGCCAGTCCGGGAAGACCAGCTCGCAGGCGGACGCGCCTCCGGCGTCCGCGTGGCGCCGTTCGGCCATCGCGAGCAAGCGCCTCTGCGCCTCCTCGCGCAAGGCCCGCCAAGCGGGCCGCCAGCCGCAATGGCCCTCACCGCGGCACACGACGTGGTCGGAGAGGAGCGCCAAGGCCATTCCGGGAAGGTCGCCGGCCACGCTGCGCAGGCGGTGGCCGGGGGCCAGCCTGACGTGCGCCTCAGCGGCGCGGGGAGCGGCGCCGGCCGCCCAGGTGGCGATGGCCTGCGCGCAGGCGGCGGCGCGGCCGGGGGCGGGCGCGTCGACGAACGGGCCGGAGAGCGAGAGCCGCAAGGGGCAGTCCCGGGGCTCGCGCGCGGCGGCCATCAAGCCGTCGTACTCGGCGCAGCCGTCGCTGGCGCGAAGCGCCCACGCCCGGGGGGCGCCGGTCATTGGGGGTCAAGCTCCAAAGCGGCCTCCCGTTGCAGGACGCGCTCGCAATGGAGCGCCAAGGCCATTCCCGGAAGGCCGGCCGCCGTGCGGCTCAGCGGCGCGGTGGGAGGCGCCGGCCAACCAGCCGTCGCGGATCATTTTGAAGCCGGATTCCCGCATGGCGACAGCCCATGCGAACCACAGCTCGTCGGCCCTGGCGTCGGCCTCCTCGGACAGGCGGCGAAGCCGGTCAGCCTCCCCGTCCTCGGCCCGCTCCTCGGCGGCGCAAGCCTCCGACGCGAACAGGACGCTCGCGCCGCTGGCGGTGGCCGCCGCCTCACGCAACTCGACGGCTCGCATCATGCTCGTTGCCGGGATTGCCATGGGCAGGTCTCTCCCTTCGTGGCTTGGTTCCAATGGCGCGCGCAAGGCAGGGCCGAAGCGCGTTCCGATTGGTCACACTTGCATTATACCATAGTCGCCGCGCGCCCCCTCCAAGGCGGCGGGAGACGCATTGCCCGGCCGCCGTCCGATCAAGCCGCCCGTGAAGGCTGGGCCGCGGCAGGCTCAAGGCGCCGTGCCGGCGTGCCGGCCGGCCCTCCCTGCGGAAGCCGGCCCGGGGGCCTGAACCGCCGGCTGGCGCTGGCCGGCCTCGCTGGCAACCCTTGCGCAGCCGCCGATCAGGGCAATCACGCGCCCGCCCTCCAGCTTGCCGTCCTGCGGGCCGGGCTGGTCAATGCCGTGCCAAAAGGCCACCGCATCCCATGCCCCGGTGTGCGACGCCACATCGACCAAGGCTTCCTTGTCGAGCTTGCCGGAGCCGTAGCAGTACTCCGCATCCTCCGCCATTTCAGCCGGCGGGGAGAAGGAGTCCGCCTGAGGCGGGCCTCCGGCATCCAGCACCCGCAAGGCATCAAGGTCCACTTCGATCGGCACGACACGCTCCCCGTAAAGGCCTGCCAGCGCCCGGGAGTCGGTCGCCCAAAGAAAACGATCCGGGTCGATTTCGAAGTCCTCGTCGTCGGTGCCGTGGTAGAAGATCATTGCGCCTCGTCAGCTCAGCCGCAGGCTTGGAAGCGGTCCGGCAGGCTCAGGGCGCCGGTCCGGAGGGCCGCTTCGCCGCCTGCGCCGGAGCGGGCTTGACCTGCGCGGTCCGCCGCTCCTCCGGCGTGGCCGGCGCGCCGCCGCGCGGCAGGAACAGCCAGTCCTTTTCGTCCGCCACGCGCATCAGGTGCTTGTCGGACAGGCAATGGTTGCGCGCCATCTGGAACCGTCGGCCAAGCCAGTCGGCCAGGTCCTCGAAGGCGCGCTCGACCTCATGCACCAAGGGCGCGGGCACGGGCCGGCCGGTGCTCACGGGGCGCAGGTCGGCGACCTCCAGAAGGTCGCCCCAGCCCGCGGGCCGGCACACGCAGCAAAGCGCCTCGCCGTCCGGCATTCGAGCCTTCTCCAGGGCCTGGGCGATCCCATGCAGCTGGTCGTCCACCGGAAATTTGATTCTCATCAGCGCCTCCGCGTAGAGGGCGGTTATCCACAAGCCGCTGAACGCGCCGTTTCGGCCCTCGCCGTGCCACAGCACCGCGTGCGGGCCGGTCCTGAGCTCCAAGCCAAGGTACATGGCAGCCTGCCGGAAGTCCTGCTTCGCGGCCTCTGCCCAGTCGCCCCTGTCGGTGGCGTGGAACCACTGCCTGACGGCCACCTTGCCCGCCGCCCCGAGGGCCTCGAAGCGCACCGGGGCCGGATTGGCCGGCTCCCCGGGCGAGAGCGGCGCCCCGCCGCGCGCCGGGAAGCGCCATCCCCTGCGGTCGGCGTCGTGCCGCACCCGGCGCTCCGTGGTGCCTGGGAGGAAGTCGCCGTCGATGGCCTCGCCGGCCCACTCGGCCAGCCTGTTGAGCTGCGCCTCCACTTGGTCGAGCTCGCGAGGGGGGGCGATCTCCCCGCGGCACGTCACCGCAGTGGAGACGTGCACGCGGCCGCCGCTGGCCGTCACCCGGAGCGGCAGCCAAGGGCGGAGCCCGGGCGCCAGGGAGGCCAGCCGCTGCGCGACGTGCTCGAGCGTTACGCCCTTCCAGAGCGCTTGGTGGTCCCGCAGGCCTCCCGCCCTCAGGGCCTCGGGCGACGGCGCCGCCCAATGCCCCTCGAATCCCGCGGGGCCAGGATGGGCCGAGCGCAGGGCCTGGCCTGCGGGCCCGGAGCCGTCGTGGTCCAGCGTCAGGCCCATGAGGCCGAGGAGCTCCATGACGCGCTCCTCGGCCGCGGTGGGGATGCTTGAGAGGCCGCCGCCCCCGAGCATCTCGTACCAGTGGCAGGTCGCCCGCCGGGCGGGCTCGGAGAGCTGGGAGAAGGCCAACCCCTCGGCTTGTTCGGTCATCGTCCCCTTTCGCAACGCGGCGTCGCTGCGATTGTAGCAACCAAGCGGCGCGCCACTCCTCAGCAGCGCGGCCCCAGTCAGTCCTCCCTGACGATCTCCCCCGAGGCCTTGGCCACCAGCGCGGCCACCGCCCTGTCCGCATCAAGGCCAGGCGGCGGCGGACGGCATCCCCGGGGTCGCGCCGCAGCCGCCAGTCCCTGCGGGCGGCGCGGCGGCCAAGTTCACCGAGCGGCACGGCAGGCCCCGTGCATCCGGGTCGCCGGGCCTGGCGCCCGGTTCCGGGTGCGCGTTCCGCGCCCCTTCCGGCCTTTCCGTGCGGACCTCCCGTTCGCCGCCGCGTCGAATGGGCCATTCCATCCGCGTGGCCGTCCGGCCGCGCTTCCGGCCCAAGGGCTCCGCGCGAAGCCGCCTTGCTAAAATCGGGAGGCAAGGCCTTGGGAAGTTTCGCATGGCGGTTTTGAGCTTGGACCAGTTCGAGGGGCTGAGGGCCGTTCCCGGCGACCCCGGCCATGTCGTGGAGGTGGGCCTGAACGAGGCCGACGTCGGACGCCTGCGGGCGTTGGTGGCCGCGTTCTCGGCGGACGGCGACCCGGCCAGCGTCGGCGAGGTGGTGCGCGCCTCGATCCGCGCCCTGCACCGTCGGGAGTGCCGCGGCGGGGACGCCGTCGCAAGCCTGCAGGATGGACGCAGTGCGCGGCAGTGAAGGAGATGCCGACGGCCGCGAGGCGATCGGCTACAGGGACTTCTGGAACGCGGCCGCGGGCCGCTGGCGCGACTTCGACCGGGTGAGGGTCCTGCCGGACGCTTGGATGGACCAAGTGCGCGGGAGCCACGTGCCGCCCCACCTGGTGGGGGCGAGCTTCCGGTCCGCCGACCTGTCGGGCGTGTCGCTGGCCGGCTGGAGCCTGCCCGGGGCGGACTTCTCGGATGCGCTTCTCCTAGAGGCCGACTGCTCGGAGGCGCAGATGACGGGCGCCGACTTCCGCCGCGCCCGGCTGGCGGGGGCCCGGTTCGTGAACGCCGAGCTGCCGTTCGCCGAGTACGCCTTCGCCGACGCGGAAGGGGCCTCCTTCCAAGGCGCCGCCGCGCCGTTCGCCCGCTGGCCGGAAGCCTCGCCGCCGCCGGAGGGCGAGGGGCGCCGCTCCCTGGCCCATGCCCGGAAGGGCTTCCCTCCGGCGGCTGGGGAGCCTTTCTGGGGCAGCGATCCGCACGCCCGCCAAGTTGCCCTGGCGGATTGGGAGGCGCGCTCGCTCGGCCTGCCGCCGCCCACGGCCGAAGTCATGGCGCGCGCCCTGTTCGCGCTCAGGCGCCTGGCCCGGGCGGCGGGGGCCGCCCCCGTGACCTTCGCCCTGTCCGACTGCGGCGGCGTCGGCATTGCGGTCGCATCGCCCCGCGACCCGCGGCGGCGCCGCGACGGCCTGGTCCTGCGGGTCAGCAACGTGCAGGACCACTTGACCGTCCACATGCTCTCCGGAGGCGTCCTGCGCCAATTCCTCATCGGCTCCCAGGAGCGCGACATGGCCGAGGGGGTGCCGAACGCCTGCGCAGCCCTGGCGGCGCACGCCTCCGCGAAGTCGCCCCGCCCGGCGGGCCTCGCCCCCTAGCCAGCCGGCGCGGCCCGGTTCGGAGCGCGGCGCTGCTACAATGCCAGCCATGGCAGTGGACACGCCCAGCGTGGCGCCGGACGCGTTCGTCCGAAGGCGGGCGCCGTGAGCGGCGCCGCCCCCATCACCCTGAGGGCCGGGCTGCAGGCCGACTTCGAGGCCGTCGACGCCGTCCTGAGCGCCTTTCCGATCCGCGGCGCCCTGCTCGGCGGAGGCACCGTGCTCGCCGCCCTCTGGGACCACAGGGACTCCAGGGACCTCGACCTCTTCGTGCCGCGCGGCGTCGCTTCCGCCCTGCCGAAGGGCACGCCGTCCGCGCTCGCCGGGCGGCTTCGGGAGCGGCTCGGCGCCGAGGTGATGCGCGTCGGGGAGCGGCTCGACGAGGACGTCTGGGTGGTGTCCGCCCGGCTGCCGGGAGGGACGCCGCTCTCGATCCACTGCCTGACCCACGACCGGCACGCCCAAGGGCCGCCGATCCATAACGGCGCGGTGCCGTCGCTCAGCGTCGCCGACATCATGCGGGGCAAGCTCGCGGGGCGGGCCGTCATCGCCCACCTGCTCGCGGGCACCAGCCACGACCGGCCGCCCATCCGCGACCTCTACGACGTGGCGGTGTGCGCGCAGCTGGCCCCGGAGGCGCTTGCGGCGGTCCTAGGGGAGATGGGCGCGGAGTACCGGGCCATGGCCGCGGCGGCCTTCCTGGCGGCGCCGCCGGACTTCCACAAGCTCGACCCCCAGCCGATCATGAACCAGAGGTTCGACGTCGACCTGCAGGGGCTGCCGCAAGCCGTGGGGAGGGCGGTCGAGGCCGGCGACCCCGGCCTGATCCCGGCCGCGGCGCGGCTGCCCAATCCGAACGGCCCGGCCCCGTGACCAGGCGGCCGACCATCCCCACCGGGCTCACCCACAGCGGGATGCCCTTGGACGTCCTGATCGAGAGCAACTGCCTGATGCCGGACGGCTGCCCCCGGTGGGACGCTCCCGTGATGCGCGAGCCGCTGCTTCCGTTGGCGCGCTTCGACCGCCCGGATTTGCGCGAGACGCCGGCCTGGGCGACCGGCGCGGATGCCCTGTTTTCGGTGGACTTGTTCCTCGCCAAGCGCTGCGCCGGCCTTGACCTCGGGATGCGGGCGTCCGGCGCGGAGGTCCGCGCCGCGCTGCGCGCCGGGGCGTTCGACGCACGCTGCCGGGCCACCCTGGAATGGACGCTCTCCTCCTGCCCCCGCACGGAGTTCCCCGACCTGCTCGGCCGCGGGGGAATCGCGATCTACGACATGGCCCGCTGCTTCTGGACGGCCTTCGACGGCCACGCCTTCTCCTTCGCGGCCTGGCTCAACCAGTGGGGGCGCGACGCCGCCCGCCCGCCGCCCGGCCAGGACTACGAGTACCGGAACTTCCCGCTCACGCGGTCATGGGTGGCGGCCGGGCGGCCGCCGGTTTGGCCGCCGCCGGCGGAGACCCCGCCTAGCGACTGACAGGGCACCCCGCGGCGGCGGCGCCCTCGCGGCGGCCGTCCGCCTCCTCGCCCCAGGCCGTCCAGCCCTCGCGCCCGCCCCGGGCGAAGAGCTCCAGGTAAGGAGGCCTAGAGCAGGCCTCGATCACGGCGTACTGCTCATCGGGCTTGCGGGAGTGCTCGCGCTTGCGCGAGGCGATGAGGTTGACTTGGCGCCGGCCGGCCTCGAGCGTCCGCGCCCGCCTGCCGCGGACGCCGAACAGCAGGATCTCCGTCACGTTGCGGAAGTAGTGGCCGAGGCCGCGCCCGTCGGAGCCGCCGTCCTTGCGCACCTTGTGCCAGACCAGGTTCGCCTTGTACTCGAAGCCCCAGGCGGCGAGCACGTCCAGCCCCGCAGGCAGGAGGGCGTTCGGCACCCACAGGTAGCAGTGCGCCACGTCCTCCACGTGCGCCGCCACCGGCAGGGCGCGGATCTCGTCCATGGAGAGGGTGGCGTAGCGGGCCAGCCGGCGGTGCTCCGGGGAGGCCTTGCCGGTTCGGTGCCGGAAGCGCCAAGGCGGGTCCGCCAGCACGGTGCGGAAGCGCCGGCCCGCCAGGCGGCGCGCCAGATCGTCGGCGGCGCTCACGGCGCTTCGCCCACGGGCGCCCGCCCCTGCGCGCGAGCCGCCATCCCTCACGCCTCCTTGGCGTCGGCGAGCGCGCGCCGCAGCCACGTCGCGGTGATTCGCGCGGCGTCCTGCGGGGCCGCCTTGCGCAGGAACGGCAGGAGCAGGCTCGCCGGGTCGATGCGGGCCAGCGCCACGTCCCTTGCCGGCAGCGGCTTGGTCTTGTAGAGCAAGGCGTCGCCGTTGCGGAAGTAGAAGGCGTTGCTCCTGTCGACGGTCACCTCGATCATTGCCCCTCCCAAGGTCGGCCCGCGGCGCGGCTCAGTCGGCCTGCGGGCCTTGCGGCCTGGATGCGGGGCGGCCCAGGTCGTCCACCGTCGCGCCCTCCGCCCGCATTCGGGCGGCGAACACCTCAAGCGCCTCCCGGTCGGTGCCGTGCCATGCGCCGCCGCCGAACAGGTCCACGGCGCCCCGAGCCTGCTGGTTGACGATCAGCAGGCCCTGCGGGTTGCGGTAGCAGAGCCTCTCCTTGCGGCCTTCCGGGCCGACGAAGAGGCCGTCCTGGGTGACTGTTGCGTAGATGGTCCGGCCGTTGAGCGTTGCGGTCTTCGTCATGCCCCTCCCCCCTTGGTTCCGGCTTTCGCAGGCATGCCCGCAGCGTGCCGCTGAGGGCCGGCTGGCGCAACCCGGGATGGGCCTGCCGGGGCCGGGGTCACCCGTCCTCCCCCACCACGATGTGCAGGCAGCGCTCGCACTGGCTCAATTCCGGCAGCTCGTCGTCCCCGGACATGAAGCCACCGCACTTCGGGCAGTCGCCGCGCCATTCCCCGTCGCGCAGCATGGCGTCCCTGGCGCTGGCCTGCTCGGCGATTCCCAACGTTCGCTCAAAGCCCGATTTCATGTCCGCACGCCTTCGAACAGCTGCTGCTCCGGCGGCCTGACCGCCACGCGCCCTGCCGGACTGACGACGCCGCAGCTTCCGTCCGGACACCCCAGGCCCGTTCAGCCACCGGCGCCCGCCTTGGCAATGGGCCGGCCCTGAACAAGCGAAGCAGGGGGGCTCTGGCCGGGTTCGCCGGGGCCGTTCCCCGCCGCCAAGGCGGCGAGGCCCCGAACCATCCCTTCGCACGGGTCGGAGAACGCGGCGCGGAAGCGGCCAACCTTGGCGGCGTCGGCTTGGTGCAGCCGCAGGTCATCGTCCGTCAGGAACGCCTCTCCGTCGGCGACTATGCCCAGCTCTATCAACTGGCCAGGGGAGTCCACCATGATGGGCGGATCGGGCACGAACAGGACGCTGGCGGTGCGCCCCTCCGCCGGCTCCCACCAGCTGGCGAGCCTGCCCCGCTCCCCATCGACCCCAATGTCGCGGAATAGCAGAATGCCGTCCCTGTCCTCACGCCATCGGGCCAGGGCCCACGCAGCGAGGTCGTGGCCGAAACGGTCGCGCGCGAGGGAAAAGAGTTCCCACACGCGTGGCGTCTCCGCCCCTTCCCCCAGCGGGGCCTCGCAGTAGTGGGGCAGCCGTGCCATGAGCGTCTCCCGGCCGCCGTCGCCCGGGATGAGCGCCCAGCGATCCAGCCACCAGTCGGGGGCTGTAGCCCACAGCCAGGCAAGGCCGCCAAGAATAAGGGTCACGCAACACGTAGTCGCTGCCAAGAGCATCTGCTTGCTTTCATTCCTCATGGTCGTTCTCCCTTTCGGTCAGTTTCAAGTTTAGCGCCCAGGCGTCGCCGCGCCGCTCATCCGCACTGCGAGTCGCCGCAGGACAGGCACTCCAGGCAGCCGCCCTGCCGGACCACGGACCCGGGGGCGCCGCAGGCGCCGCAGTCCGCGCCCGGCGGCGGCCCGGCCGCGCCGTCCCCGTCCGTGCCGGACAGCTCGGCCATGAAGGTCTCTATGGCCACGCCGATCTCGCTGACCATGGAGCCCAGCAGGCCGCTCTCGCCGCTCACGGACCGCCCGAAGGCGGCCCCCTCTGAGCGGATCGACTTCAGCTCGCCGACCACCCCGCGGATGTCCACGCCGGAGCGCATCAGCTTGCTCAGGACGATCATGAGCGCGTCCTCCCACTCCCGGCAGGTGTTGTTGTCGGAGCGGAAGAACACCTCGTGCAGGCGCCGCTCGTCGCGGTCCGCGTTGATGGTGACGTAGCCGCGCTTGTTGCCCACCTCCAAGCGGTAGGTGGGGCCGTCGAGGCGCACCGGGCGCCGCCGGGCCGCCACCGGCACCGCCTTGGCCGCGTCGCCCGAGGCCCACTCGACGATGCGCCCCGCGATGCGCCTGGCGTCCGCCGGCCAGTCGGCGCCGCCCGGCTCGCCCGGCTCGTAGTAGCCCTGGTTGAGGGCCTCGTGCAGGACCGCGGCCAGCGTCGGGGGGCGGCGGTCGTGGGAGACGGGCGCATCCCCCCGCAGCCGCGTCCAGCCGTCGGCGGTGCGGAAGGCCACGGTGCGCGCGGCCAGCTCCTCCGGGTCGATCAGCACGCCGACCCGCTCATCGGAGGGCAGGTAGATCGTGACGCCCTTCAAGCCCAGCTCCCACGCCCGCTCGTAGACGCCCACCATGTCCTCGTAGGAGGTGCCGGGCGGCAGGTTGATGGTCTTGGAGACGGCGCTGTCCATCCACTCCTGAACCGCCGCCTGCATGGCCAGGTGCTCGTCCGGCGACACCTGCTCGGCGGTGACCCACACCTCCGGCGGGTCGGCGTCCGGGCCCGCCAGCGCCTCCAGGCAGAGCAGTTCCTTGGCGCGCATCGTGACCGACTCCTTGGCCTCCCCCGCCGCCCCGGTGACCGTGCGCAGGTGGGACATCATGAAGGTCGGCTCGATGCCGGAGGAGGCGTTGTTCGAGATGAAGCTGATGGTGCCGGTCGGCGCTATCGAGGTGGCGTGGGTCCACCGCAGCCCGTGCCTGCGGGCCTGCGCGAACCAGTCCTCAGCGAGCGCCCCGGCCTCGGCCAGCCGGGCGAAGTAGGGGGACGCCAGGGCGGCCTCCAGGGCCTTTTCGTCCTCGAAGAAGGGCGCCCGCCCCTTGGCCTTGGCCAGGCCGAGGGCGGCGCGCCACGAGGCCGCGGCGAGCGCCCGGGAGACCCGCGAGGCGAACGCCACCGCCTCCGGGGAGCCGTAGCGCACGCCGAGCAGGTTCAGCGCGCTGCCCAGCCCGAGGAAGCCCATGCCGTGGCGGCGCTTGGACTCGATCTCGCGGCGCTGGCCCTCCAGCGGCAGGCCGTTCACCTCGACCACGTTGTCGAGCAGGCGGCTGAAACCCTCGGCGCTGGCCTCGAAGGCGGCGAAGTCGAACTTGGCCCGCGGCGTGAGCGGGCGGCGCACGTAGGCGGTCAGGTCGATGCTGCCGAGCAGGCAGGCGCCGTGCGGCGGCAGCGGCTGCTCGCCGCAGGGGTTGGTGGCCCACAGGCGCTCGCTGTCGCGCAGGGGGTTCCACTCGTTGATCCGGTCCACGAAGATCACGCCCGGGTCGGAGTCGCTGTGGGCGTGGCGCATCACGGCCTCCCACAGGTCGCGCGCCCGAACCGTCCGCCAGACGCGGCACAGGTAGCGGCCGGACTCGTCCAGCGTGTAGTTCCCGTCCGGCCCCAGCCGGTCCCAGTGCGCCCAGCGCGTCGCCTCCGCCGGCGGCTCGGGGTCGTTGCGGTGCACCGGGAAGATCAGCTCGTGGGCGAAGTCGGAGCGCACCGCCTCCATGAACGCGTCGGAGACCAGCACGCTGAGGTTGAAGTGGCGCAGCTCGCCCTTCTTCGCGACCTTGTCCTTGGCGTTGACGAAGTCGAACACGTCGGGGTGCCGGCAGTCGAGGGTGGCCATCTGCGCCCCGCGGCGCCCGCCCCCGGAGACGATCGTGGCGCACGAGGACTCGAACATGCGCATCCAGCCGACGACGCCCCCGGAGGTGGCGCCGATGCCGTTGACGGGCGCGCCCGCCGGGCGGATGGTGCCGAAGTGGTAGCCGATGCCGCAGCCCGCGCTCAGCGTCACCAGCGCCTCGCCCTGGGCGGCGGCGATGCCCTCGATGTCGTCGGTGACCGCGCGGCTGACCGTGCAGTTGATCGCCGAGCCCTTGGACCGCTCCGGGTTGGCGGCGGCCGACAGGATGCGCCCGCCCGGGCGCCAGCCCAGCTCGCGCATGCCGCGCTCGAACTCGGCCGCCAGCGCCGCCCGGTCCACGCCGGGCTCGTCGTCGGCCTCCGCCAAGGCGGCGGCCACGCGCCGCCAGGTGTCCTCCGGGGCGCGCTCGCCCGGGGCGGCGTACTTGTCCCGCCAGGTGCCCAGGGAGGGCGCCTGAAGGGGCATCTCGTGAAGTCTCGGGGCCATGCGCCATCCTCCGCCACGCAGGGAAGTAGATATCTGTATTATACCATACTTTCCACATCTTGGGTCCCCGCCGCCCGCCAGGCGCAAGATGTTGCGTCCCGGTCCGGCGCGTGCGCGGCTGCCGGCCGCTGGACGGCGGGCTCCCGGCGAGGGACAATCCCCTGCCCTCCCCGTGGACGAATGGACCCGCAATGCAAGCCGACAGGAAGGGGCGCGAAGCCCCGCTGACCGCTGAGGAGATCGCCAAGCTCGACGATCGGGACATCGACGTGAGCGACATCCCGGAGCTTGGCGAGGACTTCCGGCGGTCCGCGAGGCGCGTTGATCCCGATTCCGAGGAACGGGGCGCAAGCGACTGATTCGGAAGGGGCGGGAATCCCCTCGGCCGCCTGCCCTCAGGGGGCCGGGGCCGCGCCGCGCTCGACGTGCTCGATGCGCGCCAGGGTGGTCGCCCCCTCGGGGCGCTCGCCGGCCAGGATGGCCCGCGCCAGCCGCCTGATCCGGGACAGCGCCACCGGCCGGTAGTCCAGCTGCTCGACCGAGACGTTGACGTGCGGCGAGTCGGGCGCCTTGACGGTCCGGTGCTGGTGGCCGTGGACGTTGACGTGCCCGGCGGGGACGCGCGGCAGCGGCGCGTGGGTCCAGACCAGCGGCGGGTCGCCGGGCGAGACGAGCAGCGCCACCGTACGGTCGAACCCGCCCATGCGCGACCGGCCCAGCCCGTCCACGTCGTGGTTGCCGGCCACCAGAACCTTGGTGGCGCCGGGCGCTTGGCGCACGCTCGCCCACGTCTCGTCGCTCACCGCCGCGCCCAGGGCGAAGTCGCCGACGCAGACCATGACCTCATCCGGCCGGACGTCCAGCCGCCAGCTCTCCCACAGCGCCGAGTCCATCTCCCCGACGCCGTCGAAGGGGCGGTCCTGGTAGCCGATGATGTTGGCGTGGCCCAGGTGCAGGTCGGACCACGCCTTGACGGCGCCGTCCGGCGCATCGAGCGTCCCCGCCCCGTGCAGCTCCAGCGCCCGGCGCATGGACGACAGGCGCTTGCCGCCCCGGCCGAGCGCCTCCCGCAGGTCGTCGCGGTACAGCTCGGCCAGCTGCTTGGGGCGGGGCCTTGCGGGCCCCTTTCGTCGTGCCATGGTCATCGCTCCTTCGAAGGGTCGGCATTTTACAGCGCCTGCCGCGCCGGGGCGGCGGGGAATGGTCGGCCCGGAAGGAATCGAACCTTCGTCAGCAGGGTAAGAGCCTGGTGCGCAGCCACTACGCCACGAGCCGAGTTCTCGGGTTGGTGCCTGGAGGCGGTCCCGGGCCGGCGGGCGGGGCGCCCGGGAGGGGAATGGCCTGCCCAGGTGGACTCGAACCACCGACCTGCGCCTCCGCAGGGCGCCGCTCTTTCCGCTGAGCTATGGGCAGGAGGCGGGCTTGCATGGTGGCGGAGGCTGTGGGGATCGAACCCACACACCCTTTCGAGCATCACCGGCCTCCAACCGGCTTAGCGCGCCAGCCGTGCGAGCCTCCGTGGTTTCCTTCGCGGCGCCCCGCTTGCCGGGAGCGGGGCGCCGGCCGCGTGGCGGAGGCTGTGGGGGTCGAACCCACACGCCCTTTCGAGCATCACCGGGTTCAAGCCGGCTTAGCGCGCCAACTGTGCGAGCCTCCGCGATCGAGTGGCCTGCCCGGGAGGACTCGAACCTCCGTCCTGCGCCTTAGAAGGGCGCTGCTCCATCCGCTGAGCCACGGGCAGTGGGAACGAAACTGGCGGAGAGGGCGGGATTCGAACCCGCGCAGGCTTTCACCCTCCCGCTTAGCAAGCGGGCGCCATAAACCGCTCGGCCACCTCTCCGGTTCTTGCGCTGCCGGAGGCGCGCCCGCGACGCGGGCCGTTCCCGGCGAATTGGCGGAGGCTGTAGGGATCGAACCCACACGGCCCTCTCGGGCCATCACCCGTTTCGAGCGGGATAAGCACGCCAGCCTTGCGAGCCTCCTGACTTGGTGGAGCGACAGGGACTTGAACCCTGATCTCCTGCCTGCGACGCAGGGGTTCTCCCGTTGAACCATCGCCCCGTGCGGCGCCGGCCGGACCGCCGGCGCCCGCCACTGGTACAGGGAGAGGGAGTCGAACCCCCACAGCCCGAAGGCCCGTGGTTTACAGCCACGTGAGCTCGCCATTGCTCAGCCCCTGCGAAAGGACCGGGCGCAGGGGCTCCCCGGCGACGGGGAGCCCAGCGCCCAAGACACCAACCCGATTGTGAAAGATCGCTTTCCGGGGCCGAAAACGAAGAAGCCCCGGAGGTTTTGAACCTGCCAGGGCTTCGGAGGGGTACTTGTGTGCTCCGTCTGTCAGGCTCAAGGCCTTCCAGACGCAGTTCGCAGCTGGAACGGCCTACACGGCAACGCCGCGGGAACGCTTTCTTGAAGCGCCCGCTTGCCGAGGACTATAGAACCCGTTTTGCGAAGTAAGCATGATGGCTGAATTATACCCCATTGGCCGAAGTCGGGGCAAATCGAAGTCTTGTCCAACGAGAAGTGAGCCTGAAGCAAGGGATGGTTTCCAGCGTGAAGCGAGCCCAGCCAGCGGGCTCCACTCTGCTCGGCGGTTCAGGCGTCGGGGGCATCGGCCAGCCGCTGAACTGCCGCGGAGTAGAATTCGGGAACGACCTCCGCACTGCGACACGCCCGATCAAGGCGAAGCGAGCACACCGCCGCTGGACACAGGCCGCCGAAGGGTTCCCAAACCGCGTCGCCGGGGTCAGTGGTCGCACTGATCGACCTCTCCACGAATTCCAGCGGCTTTTGGCTGCCGTGCAGGCTCTTGTACTTCCACCGCATTCCCTGACGCTCCCCGTTGATCCGTTCCTTGCCGGCCACCTGTGACTTGCGCCACACGTTGGTGACCCCGGCGGAGCAGCGGAACTTTGCGCGCATGCGGGACCATTGCTTGGCCGTTGTCGGCTGCTTGCCGTCTTGGCTGAAATAGGGTTTGCCGGCGGAGTGTCCGTGCTTGTTGGCGTAGTCAACGAGCCGTGCGAACGCCTCCGGCGGTGGGTAGTACCAGAGGTGATCGGCGGTTAGGTACTTTCGCGTGGCGGCATTGGCGACGCCGCAGGCATCGTTGGCCAAGCGCAAGGGCAGCCCGGCGCGGCGCCACTCGTGGCGGAGCCACTCCTGCATGGTCAGCGGCTTGCCGGACTCGGACGTGAAGCTCGCGGCCTTGACGTACTGGGCGCACACTTCCGTCACCACGGGGAATTTCCGAAGCGTGCGGGTGTTGGCATTGCCAGCGATGTGGCCCAAGCCCTTGTCCCAGATGTGGCAGCTTCGGTACTCCCAGCCGTGCTCGGCCAGCAGGGGGTGAACGGTGGCCCAGCCGAGCTCGGAGTTCCAGAACCACAGCGTCGTCTCAGGCGTTGACCGCCTGGCCCAAGCCTCGACGTGAGGGCGGTACCAGTCAACGAGGCCATGGGCGGAGTGCAGGTCCCCCGGGAATCCGCTCAGGCCGCACGGCCCGTCCGCGATGATGCATGTCGGCGCCGGCCACTGTCCGTAGAGGGACTCCGCAGGACCAAAGTGAATCGTTGAAGCGGCTCGCTGGAAGGACTGGGGGTCAATCCACGCGGATGACGAAGCGTCCTCCATGCCGGTCGGCGCCGCATTCGTGCCGATTGGGGGGAATGGAGCTTGTGGTTCCGGAAACGGCGACCCTTGGCTGTCCGATTCACGCATCATGTCCGTTGACCCGAAGCTTCATTGTACGTGGGTTGAATCCCAAGCGGTGGCTGGCGATGCAGCGGTTGTCGGAGCAGATCGGTCGAGTCCTGAAAAACGACAGGAGCGAGCGCTTGATTTCGTTCCTGCATGAGCCGACGCGCCGGCTCCCCAAACAACCGGAGCGCGGCCCTCGCTTGGATGAGCCATCCGGCGCAAAAGCCTGGCGTGATTGCCTCTAAGTGCCTGAAGGGCCATCGACACGTGCTCGCGCCCCGCTTCGCGACTGGCAGCGCCAAGGCATGCGACCTGATGAAAGCCTCCATTTGGAAGGTTGACGACTCCGGAGGCCATGCGCCTTCGCAACGGCATTGCCGGCGCCCCATCCCTGCTTGAGACGGATGCAACGCCGCTGGCGCAGCGGCTTAGGGGAGAGTTCGGCACGAACTGGACCAAAGCCGAGGGCCGTGACGAATTCGCCATGGGCGGCAGGACGCGTTTCCATGAAGGCCACCTGCGGAATTCCTGCTGCGCCCTGCTGAGCGCAAGGGCGAGATTTCAGTGCTCCGCCCGCAAGGGGGGAAGGGCCTCCCGGCGGGGAGGGACATCAAAACCCGCTTCGACTGGCCGGCAAGCCGTCCCAAGTCCTGCCGCCGAGAACGCGACCGGCCGCCTTCTTGCCGAATCGGCCCATAGGGGCGGAATGGGCGCCCCCATTGACCACGGCCCTTGGCACTGCCCCGGGCACCGCATCGACCGGCGCCCAGTCCCCCCATTGCTTGAAATGGAAGGGCGTGCCGTGCGCTGCGCACTCGTCCCGGATGCCATGGAACCAACTGGGATCGCTCGGCCTCGCCTGCGGGCCGCTTTCACCGCCGGCGATGACCCATTGGACGGACCCGGACTCCAACCAAGGCCCGAGCTCAACTTGGTCGAGAAGCGGTTCACAGGAAACGAACCGAATGCGCGCACCCGCATGGGCAAGGTGGGGAAGGCGCTTGTCCGCCCAACGCTGGCTTTCAACTGTGGCGCCAAGCCACACGTTGGCAGGCCAGTCGCCCTTCCAGGGCACCAGCCGCTGCGCCAAATGGGGCCGTTTGGTCAGCAGCAGCCAATCCAGATTTGGCGTCGCTTCGATGAGCTCCCACAACCGACGCCTCCAAGGCGCCAACCCCTTCCCCCACTCGAAGACATCCGCCATCGATGCGCAGAAAACGCGAAATCGCGTTCCGGTTCGAGCCGCCTCCTGGTTCCACGCGTGAGGCTGCCGCCAATACGCGACGCTTTGAAAGCGACGCGGCTTCCCGGCGGACCAGACGTCAAGCCCCAGACGCCTTGCCCAGGCTTCAGCGTAGCAGTGGTCGCAGGCCGGAGAGACCTTTGTGCAACCCCACCATGGATTGAAGGTGTGGTCCGTCCATTCGATCCTAGAATCACGCGCCATGGAGCGATCCTCGCCAGTTGCTGAAGGGTTATCCCCAAAACCCACATATGGTCACATGTACAGCTTACCGCATGTTGGCAGCGAATGGACCTGCCCGCCAGTGGGACGAATGAACCGTACGGAAGGCGCGGGCGGCGCCAAGGGCCGGCGCGGCGGCGAAGGTCAGGCCGGTCCCGGGCCGAGGCCGGCCCGCGGCGCGGCCGGGCGCTGCCAGGGGGCGAGCGCGTCTCCGGAGGGCCGGCGCACCGGCATGCCGCCTCCGGGGCCCTCGCGAAAGGCCCGCCCAGGCCCGCTGCCGCCACGCACGGCATTGCCGGCCCCGGGGCCGACGTGGCGGGCGTCGCCGCCTCCGGGGCCGATCACGTAGAGCGTGCCTTGGCCGGCGGCCTCGACGTCGAGCCGGTCTCCGGCCCGGACGCGCACGACCATGTCGCGTCCGTCGAGCGTGACCGAAGCCGACTCGGCGTCCGCCGGCAGGCCGAGCGCGCGGCGCAGCGCCGCGGCGTCGAACTCCGCCATTGCGGGCACCTCGCAGTCCCACGGGATCGCGTCCGGCGCGTCGAGCGCCCCGGCCTCGATGCGGAAGCGTTCGCGGTCGATGTCGTCGGCAAGCCGCGCGCTGTCCCCTGCCCGCAAGCTCCGGAAGGAGGCCTCCCTGGTGGAGGCGCTGAGGCGCAACGCGTAGTCGAGCGCGGGCGAGGCCGCGCGCCAGCCACGGACCTCCGCCTTCGAGCCGAAGCTGGCCAGCGCCTGGCAGTAGCGCTCGAAGGGATTCTTGAGCCCGCGCTGCCGCAGCAGCGCGGCCGCCACGCGAAGCCCGTGCGGAACGCTTCGCGGACCCCCAGCCAGGCGGGACGCAGCGAGCAGGAGGGCGCCCTCGACCTCCCAGCGGACGCGGCCGGGGCGGCCGGACCACTCATCCGCCCCGGCTGCCGAGTCGAAGCCCACCGCTGCCAGCGCGAGCCGCCGCGTGGCCGGATCCGGCGCTCCCATTGCCAGCGCGTCGGCCAGGCAGCGCTTGCGCGTGCGGAGGTTGGGGCGGCGGGGTTCGCGGCCGGATGGGGCTGCCAGGAAGGATGCCCGCAAATTGCCCTGCCGCGGGTGCGCGGGAATCGGCCAAAACGACGCGTCCGGGTCGCCCCCGACCCTCCAAAGGGCCGGGTGCGGCAGCAGCGCGGCCGCCGTCTCCAGCGCGCAGCGCGTCTTGACGTCCTGGAACGCCGCCCGAGCGGCGCCTTCCGATTGCCCCACCATGCCGACCATTGTAGCGTTCGGCTGGCGCGCCGTCCGCCTCAGGGACCAGGTGGGGCCGGCTTGGCCAGCAGGCCCTTGGCTTCGCAGTGCGGGCGCAGCCCGGACTCCTTCAGGAACGCGGGCACGACGAAGGCCAGGGCCGTGCCGCACTGCGCGTCCACCAGCCGCCCTCCGCCGTCCGCAAACTGCCCGAAGGCGCGGCACAGCTCAATGGCCTCGGCCTCGCACTGGATGGGGCCCATCCCCTCGCAGAAGACCTCCTCGATGAGGGCCGTGCCCCTCGGCCAAGCGTCCCCGCCGTCCCCCGTCATGCCGTCGGCCATCACCGCCAGCATGCCCTGCAGGCCGCGCCACTCCGAGCAGGTCATGTCGACGTCGCCCGCCGCGGCATGCGCCCCCGCGTGCGCGGCCAGCGCCAGCAGCGCGAAGGCGCCTGCACGCGCCGAGCCGACGATCGATGCGCGGCGCCGCCGTCGATGAAGCCCAGCCAACATGGGGGCAGCTTGGCGGCTCCCCACCGGCGTGTCAACGGCGGCGCCGCAAGCCCCGCCAGCGCCCGTTCGGCCCTCAGCGGGCTGGGGCGGACCGGACCCTGGCCGGGCGGAAGTTGCTAGACTGCCTGCATGGTTGGGAATGCGCCCAAGGTGGGGGCCGCGGCGGGGCCGGAAGCCGCCGGGACGGGAGGCGCTCCCTCTCGGGGCGAGGCCCTGAATCCGGCCGGACGACCGGGCGCGTAGCCGTGCCCTGGCTGGACCGCCACAGGGAGAGCGAGCGCCTCGCCGGCGCGGCCGAGGCCGCCGCCCGCGAAGGCCGTGCCCAGGCCGCGCGCGAGCTGCGCCTGCAGGCGCCGCCCATGCGCACCCCGGGGAGGCCCGTCTCCCTTGAGGCGTTCCTCGCCGACCCCGTGGATCCGGAGCGTTCGGGGATCTTCGCCGGCCGCGCCGCCGAACTGCAATGGCTGCATGCGCAGGTCGCGACGATGCGCGGCATGTGGGAGCGCCGCGGCGAGGTGCGGGGCTCGATGCGGACGGTCACCGGGTGTCCCGGCATCGGCAAGACCGCCTTGCTGCGGCGGTTCGCCGACCGATGCGCGGACGAGCTCCTGACCGTCGAGGCAACGCCCGACGACCTGCGGTCCTTGGAGGCGCTGAACGAACGAGCCAGGGCGCGGGTCGCGCCCGCTTTGGGCGCCCTCCCCGAGGCCGAGCTCGCAACCTTCAGGCTCGACGCCGCCGGGCGGTTCCTGGGCAGGCTTGCCGAGCGGCACGGGATCGAGCGGCACGGCGTCCTGCTGCTGCTCGACGATGCGCAGCAGGTCGCGCAAGGCCATCACGATGCGGCCATCCACTTCCTGCACACCGGCTCGCTGGGCCAGCCGGTCTTCCCGTTCCTGTTCGGCTTGAACGGCACGCGCGACGCCCTTGAGCGGGCCGGCGCCCCGCGCGTTCCGCCGGAGAGCCGCATCGGCCTGTCGACGCTGCCTCCCGAGGACGCCGCAGCCGCGCTGCGCAACTTCGAACGGGCCTTCTCCGTGGAGGCGCCGCCGGACTTGGCCCAGCGCCTGTTGGCGGACAGCCGGGGCTTTCCGCAGCACCTGGACTCCGCCCTGCGGTCGCTGGGCGAGGAGTGGCTGAGGGCGGGGCGCCGAAAGGACCGCCTTGACGCAGCCGCGGTGGTGCACAGGGCACGGGCGCTGCGCGAGGCGTACTGCGAAGGCCGCTTCGGACCGCTGGCCAAAGACCCCCGCGCTGCCGGGCTGGTCGATGTCGCGAACCGGCAGGGCCTGACCGTTGCGCAACTGCACGTCGCGGCCACCCGGGCGCACCGGGACGGCGGTTGCGGTGCGAAGGAGGCGGAGGATGCGGCCACGGCCCTTGTTGCCGCCCTGTTTCGGGCCGGCGCGCTCTCCGAGGGCGACGACGGCATCTGCCGGACGCCCATTCCGTCATTCCTGGCGTGGATCCGCGACACGCGGAGCGGCGGGCGCCGCGCCGGGCCAGCGCCGCGCCGGCCTTCCCCGTGATCCGGGGAATGGCGCCCCCGAGCCCGCCTTTGTGCGCGCATTCGCGCCAAGGGCCACGCCAGCTCGTGCAGCCGCTTGTTTGCGCTGCGGTGCCTGTCGTCACGGCGCCCTGATCCGGCCGTTGCCCTGGGAGGCCGGCGCGGGGGGCTGGCGAAAACGGCGGCATGCGCCCGGCAGCCTGCGGCCTCGCCGGATTCCGCGACGTTCTCCTCAGGGACCGGCCTCAGGCCGCCCCTGCCCGTCCAGCAGGCCCTTGGCGTCGCAGTGCGGGCGCAGCTCGGACTCCTTCAGGAACGCGGCCGCGGCGAAGGCCAAGGCCGTGCCGCACCGCGCGTCCACCTGTCGGAGCAACTGCACGTCCTCGAACTGCGCGACGGCGCGGCACAGCTCAATGGTCCAGGCCTCGCACTCGATGGGACCAATCTCCCTGCAGAAGGCCTCCTCGATGAATGCCGTGCCCCTCGGCACAGCGTCCTCGCCGTCCTGCGCCATGCCGTCGGCCATCTCCGCCAGCATGCCCTGCAGGCCGCGCGAATTCGGGCAGGTGAATTCTAGGTCGCCGGCAGCGGTCTGGGCTCCCGCGTGCGCGGCCTGCGCCAGCAGCGCCAAGGCGGCCGCAAGGGCCGCGCCGCCGATTCGGGCGCGGAACCGCAGCCATTCCAGTTCGCCTTTCATGGACGGGAGATTGGTGGGTCTCCCCTCGGCTGTCAATGGGGGGGCGGCCCGGCCCATGCCGGCGCTGTCCGAACTCGACGCCTAGCGGCCCCGAGCGCTCGGGGCTCACCGCCGGCCGCGCTTGGGCCGGCCCTTGCCGCGGCGCTTGCGGCCGCGCTGCTCCGGCGGCCGCGCCGCCGCCTCGCGCACGGCCCGCTCCACCTCGGCGAACCGGTCATCCGGCTCGCCGCCGCTCATGGCATCGCTCCCAAGCGTGGGCTGCGGCGGCGTGCGCATCAGGGGCTTGGCCCCGGCCGCGGCGAGCGGGCCGCCGCAGCCAGCCAAGCCTCCTCCGTGGGAGCCGTGATGGTCGCAACCGCGTTTTCGGCGGCGTATTGGACGCCTTCGGCAACGGTGTCGAACACCTCCAAGGAGATCATGTCCTGCGCCCGACCGGCCTCGGAGCTTTCGATGCGCAGGAACACCTCGCAGGCGCCGGTCTTGCCCAGCTCCTGCACGTCGATGCAGATCGTGTGCGTGGGGTCGCTCATGGTCCTCTCCGAAATGGGGTCGGACTCCATTATGGCATCCGGCGGGCCGCCGGCCCCCCGGAGGGCCCGGCGAAGGCGGTGCGGAGCCGGCGCCGCCTAGGAGGCCTTGGGGGATGCGGCCTGCTTGGCCGGGTTGATCCGGATGTGCTTGCGACCGCCCTCCTGGTAGCCGGACTGGCCGCGGGGGATCCGCTGCACGGAGCCGCCCGCCTTGAGGAAGCGCCGGGTGTCGGCGCGCAGGCGCTCGCGCGCCAGGTCTCGGCCCTCCTTGGAGGCGGTGGGGGGAAGCGCGTGGTAGCGCTCCAGCTTGCGTTGCGCCATGGTCAGGCTCCCGGCGTTGTCGTTGGTGTCCGCGGTCCCCGGGGGGCCGCTCTCAGTCCGCCGGCTTCGGCCCCGGATCGGGTCGTCCCGCCAGCATCGCGCGTATGCGCCTGTCCAGCCCCCCGGTGTACCCGCCGCGGCGCCGCACGGTGCGCTTCTGGCGGATCAGCGCGCAGAGCTGGCAGCGGCTGTTGTTGGCACGCTCCGGCTCCAGGGGCCGCTCGCAGTCGCGGCACAGGCCGCGGCGCTTGAGCTCCTGCCGGTAGGCCTGGTTCTCGGACTCGCCCTCCAGGACGTCGTAGTCCTCCACCCCCGGGTCCGGATCGCCCGACTCGTCCTTTCGGTCGCGCTGGGCCTCCCGCCGCAGGAATTCCGGTTCCATCAGCAACCTCCATGGGCGCCGCCGCCCTTTCTAACACAGATATTATACCATAGGCCGGCGCCGGGGCCTGCCGTGGCCTGCCGGGGCCGCGGCGGGGCTGCCCCCCGGCGCCTCAGGGCGAGGGCGAGGCGGCGGCCCTGCGCATGGCGTCGCTGACCGCGCGCCTGCGGCGCCGCTCGGACGGGGCCGCACGCTGAAGGGCCTCGCGCCCGGCCTGGTCGGGCGGACGCATCAGGGGTGCGGCCAGCCCCAGCGAGGCCTTGGCCCAGGCGTTGACCTCGTCGGGGTCGATGCCGCCCCGGCGCCTTTCGGCCACGAGCACGGCCTCGGCGACGGCGGCCTCGCCAATGAGCAGCGCATCGCGCGCCGCGGCTGCCGGGGACCGGGGCCGCGCCGCCCGCCCGGGCAGGCCGGCGGCGATCGAGCGCGCCCTCCATGCCTGCTCAAGCGTCAGGGCGGCCGCGCGGTACGCGCTGTCCGGGCGGGCCAGCTCGTCCTCGAGCCACTGCCGCGCCGCCCTGCCGGCCGCCCTCACGCAGCGCTCCTTGGCGTCGTCGGCCATGCGTGCGGACTGCAAGGCCCTGGCGGCGACGCCCTCCTGGGCCGACTGGACGCCTTTCAGCGCCTGGGCCATGGCGGTGGGCAGGATGACGAGGGGCTGGCCCGAGGCGAGCGCCGCCCCGTGCAGCAATTGGCGCGTGGCCGTCCGGGCCAGCAGCCGGCCATCGGGCGCCAAGGGCCGCACCGGCTTCACCGTGCGGCCAATGCGCCTGCGGCGGCGCTTGCAGCGGGTTCGCTCAAGGCGGCTCCTTGCCGTCGGCCCCTTCCCCCGTGCCCATCATACAGCGGGAGGAGGCTCCGGGCGCAGGCAGCTGGCGCGGCGGCAGGCATGTGCGCTGGAGCCGGATTCACGTAACATGCCCGCCCACGCCCGCCCAAGCTTAGCCCCGATGGGGGCTGGGCCTTGCGGCGGTTCGACAACTCTTGGTTGGGAGATGACGGGATGGGCCGCTTCCTTTGCCTGTGCGCCTTGACGGCCGCCGCCGGGGCGGCGTTGAGTGATGGGGCGAGCCGTTGGGACTGCTACGGAAGCCGCGCCGAGAGGGATGCGGGCGTCGGTGACGTGGTTGTGCTCGCCGTCCATCAAGGCGATGCCGGGGAGGTCACCGCAAACGGAATCACGTACGAAGCGGACGTTGATGTCCATGGCTTCGACAGGCGCTGGTTCTTCGGACCGCCCCAGGAGGACGGCTCCCGGCCATTCGTGTTCGAGATCGACGCGGGAAGGCAAGGCGAGTACTATGACTCCACATTCCTTTTTGCCGAGCCCTCATTGATCGTGCACTGCAGGAGCGGTTAGCCGAGGTCCGGGAGGGTTTCAGCGGACGAGCGGCGCCGCCCCTCCGGACGCCGTCAAGGGCGGCAGCCCCGGTTGGGGCCGTCGGCAGCGGGCCGCAGAGATTCATGCCAACCGCATGGGCACGGCGCAACGCGGCCGGCTCGGGCGTCCGTGCGGGTTCAGAAACACGTCGGAGCCTGCGCTCGGCAAAGGAAGCGGCGCATTGCGCCCTCGAACCAACAACGAGCTTTCGGTTCGCCACGACCGCAAGGCCTTGCCAGTGTTTGATAGTGGAGCCCAGATGAGCCACAGTGTCAAAGACACCCGGCAAGCGGGGAAGCGCATCATGGCCGCAAACGAGATTGTGCGCGCCCGTGTAGACGGGCGGCTTAAGGCGGAGGCCGCCACCATATTGGCCACCATGGGACTCACGATATCCGATTTTGTGCGCATCAGCCTAGCCAAGGTGGTGAGCGAGCACGGGCTGCCGTTTGACATGCGGGTGCCTAACCCACTGACCGCCGAAACCCTTGCGCGGAGCGAGCGCGGCGAGGATCTCCACCAAGCTGAAAGCGCCAAAGCCCTGTTTGGGGACTTGGGCATCTAGGTGCGCATCCCGACCGTCAGGGGCAATTCAAGCGTGATCTGAAAGCAGCCCAGAAGCGTGGCAAGGACAATGCCGCGCGGCGCGTGGCGCCGACGGTCCGGAACACGACCCGCAGCCCGTGCGATAGGCATCCAGCAGGCCCGCTTGAGCGTGCTAGGCGGTCCGGGGCTCCTAGCGCAGCAACGCGATTCGGGTTGGTTCCCAAGGCCCCCCAATTCGGGCGGAGGCAAATGAAACGGGGGGAAGCGGGGTGTCCGTCAGTGTGAGTTGACATTGGCCCGCGCCCTCGCTCATGATCCCGACGTCGCCTTGATCGGCGCGGATTGAAACATGCAGTTTGTCCCCAAGGACGAAGGCCTTGAGCCTGGCCCGGCGCCTCAACGGGCGCCGGGCCTCCATGCCGCATCCGCCCCTTCGAGCTCCGCCGCCAGCAAGGACGCCGCCAACGAGGCGTCCCGGCTGGCGAAGGCTGAGGCGCCCGCGCATGACGCAATGCGTTCCCGCGACGCGGGATGACCCGAGCAACGTGCGCAGTACGGCAGTCGCGACGTAACGTTCCCCGCCTTGCGGGGATGCTTGGGCTTCGGCCCAAGGCGCGCGTCAAGCGCATCCCCGCATGGGCGGGGCCGTCATTCGGAATCAACGCACCATCGGCCCGATAAAGGGCCCATCCCCGCATTCGGCGGGGAAGGCGCTTGCCTTGCGCGCTACCGCCTGCTTCACCTCGTGGGGTCCATCCCCGCCTGGGCGGGGCCATGCGGCAATGGCTGATGATAGCGGAGGCGGGGGCTCAGCGCACAAGGGACAGGCCGGCCCGGCGCCATTCCCTGACCCAGTCGATGTGGCGGGCCTCGCCCTCCTCCTTGGCCTCCCCGCACGGGAACGGGCACGGGGAGCCCGGGCCGGACCAGCTCCCGCACGAGCAGTGATGGCCGGTGTGGCGCCCGGCCAGCCGCCCGCCTTGGCCCGACGGCCTTCGCCAGCCGCCGCCCTCGGCGGCGAAGCGCCCCAGCGAGGTCGGGCTGCCGCTTGAGCCGTCCACGCCGGACCGAAGGACCGTCACCGTCCTCCGCTGCGCCGCACCGCTGCGCTTGACGGTCGTGGCGGGCATCAGACCTGTCATGGTCTCTCGCAAGCGCCTCCAACCCGCTGTTTTTCCGCTTTATTCCGTCGCCGATCCAAGCCGGGCGGCCCTGGAGAGGGGAGCGGCCGGCGCCTTGGAGGCGGCTGTGCAGGGGTGCGGGAGGGGCTGGCCAGGCCCGCGTTGCTAGAATCGCCGTGACGCCACCGAACAGGAAGCGCGCCAGTGCCGGGCGACCGACCTTCGGACCCTGCCAAGCGGCCGGCCCCCTCCGCGGGCCGGGCGCCGCGCTAGGCGCGCAAGGGCCATGGCCAAGCTGACGACGAAAGCCGAGTTCCTCTACCAGGTCGACCTGCCCGACGGCGTGGACGCCGCCGTTGCCGCGGCGGCGATGGATGCGGTGATGAACGCGCCCGCCCGTTGGGAGGCGCCCTCCCGCGCGGATGCTCGGTTCCCGGACGCCTTCCCCATGGGCTGGCAGGGCGCGGGGGAGCATCCGCAACGGGTCCGCAAGGCCGCGGAGCCGCTGGCCCTGGCCCTGCTCGAAGCCGTTCGCGGCTTCGAAGGCGCGGTCCCGGCCGCGGCCGGGGGCGGCCCCCGCCCCCTCTCGCCGGGCGGCGCCAAGTTCAGGGACGGCGGCAAGCACGGTGCGCGCGGCGTGCTGGTGGGCGCCTTCGGCGCGGGCGACCCGGAGGCCGCGGCGGCTGTGACGTCCGCGGTCCTCAAGCACTTCGGCCTCGACCCGTTCTGGTTCGAGTGGCGGGAGCCGGAAGGCCAGCCGGCCCCGGCGCGGATGGGCGCCGCGGCCTGCAGCCCGGCCGGCGGGGAGGTCATTGACCTGTCGCCGGGAAGGCGGCCAGCCGCCGCCGGGGGCCGCCGCCAGCCGGAATCGAGCCGGCCCGGCCCGCCGCGGCCCTAGGACGGACGCCCCGCCATCGCCCGGACGCCCGTGGCGAAGCGCAAGCCCCGGCACCGCCAAGCCCCCCCTCCGGGGCGGGGGCGCGGGTCCGGCGCGGGCGCGAACTCCTACAATGAGGCCAAGCCCGCAGGTTCCGTCCACCGAGGAGATTCCCCATGACCGAGCACCTTGACGGCACGCCCGGCGTCCCCGGCGCGGCCTTCGCCGTGAGCGCGTCCGACGCGCTGGCCGCCGCTCGCCACCTTGCGGCCCCGGAGGGCCACGGCGGCCGCCCCGAGTGGGACATGGCCATGGCCGAGCGCCTCGCCGAGGAGGGCTTCCTGGCGCGGCTGCGGCGGGCGGCGGCGCCGGAGAGCGCGCAGCCCGTGTCGCCGCTGGCCGCGCTTTGGACGGAAAGGCTGCTGGGCGCGGCCCCGCGCTACCTGCGGGAGGACGGGCAATGGCTGGCGTCAACCGCGGGCGCCATGCTGCCGGCCAGCCGGCTCACCGGCAGCTTCAGCGATTCCTGGCGAATCCGCCGGGCGCGCGATGCCGCCTGGAACGCGGCGCGGGACGCCTTGGCCTGCGCCCTGCCGCTCCTGCCGCCGGAGGCTTGGCGGGGGCCGCCCGGGCTTGCGGAGGGCCTTGGCCCTGAGCCGGCGGTCGAGCCCCTGGACGGGAACGCGCCCTGCGACCGCCTCTCCGGACGGCGCCTGCTGGGCATGATCGAGCGCTTGGGCAGGGACGCCGCCGCAGCTCGGATCGATGAGCGCTCCGAGCCGCTCCGGCCCGGTCCGGAGGCCGCCCGCAGGCTCGGGCTGATGGCCGATTGCGTGTCCCTTTCGGCGTTTGTCGAGCTGGAGGTGCGGTACGTTTGGGCGGGGCCCGTCCCGGGAGCGACGCGCCAGCGGGTCTTCAGGGAGGCCTTGGGCGGAGCGGTCCGGGCGCTGGGGGGCGAGGGGATCGGCGATGCGCTGGTCCGGTCCGCCATCGGCCTGGCGACGGTCCGCTTCCACGGCGGGCCAGCCGAGTCGGGGCGGCACCTGGCGCACGCCCATCGGGTCGAGGCGCTGGTGAACGTCCACGGCGGCACCCCGGAGCAACGGTGCGCCGCCCTGCTCCACCGCTTTCGCGACGCCGAGCCCCCGCCGGACCCAGAGATTGCCGACGGGCTCGCGGGGCTCAGCCTGAGCGGGCACTTCGGCCCGCAGGTGGCCGCCCTGGTCGAGGGGCTGTCGGAAAGGAGCCGGCCCGGCGACGGGGACCGGGCCGCCCGCCGGGCCATCGACCACGCCCATTGGGCGGACCAGCCGCCGATGGCGAAGGCGGTGCGCTGCGCGGACGTCGCCTGCCGCCTGACGGCCTTGCGCGATGGGGACGCGGACGCCGCGAGGCGCGGAATCGACGAGGCGCGCGCGCTGGTGCCGCGGCTCAGCGACGCAGTGCCCAAGTCGCTGTGGACCGCGGCCGAGGAGGCGCTGGCGGCGGCTGAGGCGCTTTTTCCGGAGGGGCCGGCGGCCGGCCTGCGTTCGAGCCCGCCCGCGCCCTGAGCGCGGCCCCAGGCGGCCCTACGGGCCGATCGAGGCGCCGCGGGGCTTGGCCGCGGGGGGCAGCCGGGACGCCTCGCGCTCGGCCGAGAAGGGAAATCCCATGCGCGCCATCGCCCCCGCCATGGCGGCCACCGCGCCGGCGGCGTGGTGGATGCTGTCCTCAAGCACGTTGGCGCCCAGCCAGTCCGCCCGCCAAAGGCCGCGCCAGGAGCCGTCGTCCTCCAGCTGGCGCGTGACCGCGATGATCGTGGGGCCGCCGAACTGCCTCCAGGGCCGGTCCCCGCGCCTGGCGGGCGTGATGTAGGCGTAGGCGTGGACGGTGCCCGCGGGGTTGCCGCGCCACTCGTGGCGCGGCACCGCGAGTCGCCTTCCCACCGCGTAGCCGCTCATGCCCTCGATCCGCGCCAGGTCGCCCACCCACCACGGCTCGCGCTCCCACATCTCGGCCTCGATGAGCTCGCCCGCGGTGATCTCCCCAGCTTTGCGGCGCGCGGCCGCCTCGGGGGCCCATCGGCCGGTGTCCCGAACGAGCAGGCCGTCGTCGAGGGCCGCCCCGATGTCGCCGTAGACCTTCATGGTGCCGTGCCCCCCTCAATTCGCGTGCCTGCCTTGCCGCCCTCGGGCGGCGCTCCCCGATTATAGGAAGCCGCCGGCCCGCGGGGCCGGGCACCCGGCTCCCGGGGCGCAGCTTCGGCGAGGCGCCCAGCGCCCGGCCCGCAGGGCCTCCCAGGCGGCGCGGTCGATCAGCGTCTCGCGGTGGCGCGCCCGCTCGTGGGCGCTGAGCCGCTCGAACGGCCACTGGGCGAGGGCGTCGCCGATGAAGGCGGCCGCTGCGGGCGACAGCTCGCGGACGCGCCCGCCCGCGCAGGCGCGGACCAGCCGGACCGCCATGCCGAGCGGGTTCGGGGAGTCCCTCAGCACCACGTCGAGGCGGCCCTTGGCCAGATCCTCGAACCACCCGTCCGCGCACAGCAGCCGGCCGTCCGAGAGCCGCCAGAGCGCGCTCTCCCAGTTGCTGATCGTGGTGCGCAGCAGGGACTCGACGCCGGCGTACTCGACCAGCCCGGCGCGCACCGCCCAGGTCTCGCCAGCGGCCCAGAAGTCCACGGCCCAGCGGCGCGTGCGCGCCCGCCGCCCCCCGAGCCGGCTGTCGCCGAGCGGGACGGCGCCGGACGGCAGGGCCACGGCGCGGACGTCCCCCTCGCAGACCAGGTCGAGGTCGGCGCCGTCGCGCGGCGCGCCGAGCAGCGCGAGGTCGCGCAGCGCCCCGCCGAACAGCCAGACCTCGCCCTGAAGGGCGAGTCCGTCCAAAAGCTGCGCCAGGGGCGGGTCGTCGCGCCGCTCGCGGTCCAGGAAGCGCCTGGCCCGGCGCCGCAGCTCGGCGGCGCCCCCGGCCGGACGTCGGGGCGCGTTCACGGGGCCGGGCCGGCGGACGGGGGCTTTGCGCCCCGCCCCGCCTTGGGCGCGCCGCTGGGCGCGTCCCCGTCGATGGCGAGGATGCCGTCGGCGCCGCCGCCGCAGGCCGGGCACTTGAGCGCCGCAAGCCTGCGGGCGGCCTCATCCAAGGGCATGGCCCGGTCCACCGCCCGCCACGCGTGCCCGCAGGGCTCGCAGCGGACCCCGCCGCCCCACGCCATCACCCCGCCCCTCGGTTCGCCATGCCGCCGCCCCCGCGCTACGGGGACATGCCGCCTGCGGCGGGGGGCCGTTTGGGTCCGGCGTCCGGCTCGTCCGGCTCCAAGGGCGGGGGCACGAACGCCGCCTCCACGGCCGGCCAGCCCGGCGCGCAGAGCAGCGAGCCGCGGTCCCACGCCGCCTGGTCCAGCCAGCGGCTGTTGCGGTCGCGCACCACGTACCCGCCGCCGGCATGGGGGAAGCTCTGCCAGTAGCCGCGGTGCGCCGTGAGCCACTCCCAAAGCAGGCCCTCGCCCCGCGCGTCCGCGCTGAGGCGCACGGTGCCCGCGCCGCTCCTGTTGAAGTCGTGGCGGCCCCACGAGCCCACGGTCCTAAGCAGCGGCGAATCGGCAAAGGCGAAGTGCCTTCCCATTGCGTAGGGCAGCGTGATGAGGTCCTTGGGCAGCCGGCTTGCCAGCGCGTGCGCCGAGCAGAGGTGGAAGCGCGCCATGAGGAGGTGCTCGCGCGGGGCTTTGGGCCGCTCGTAGACCCTGTCCCAGTGCTCGAGGAAGCGTCCGCGCAGCCCCTCGGGAAGCCGCTCGTGGTAGCCGTACGCCAGCAGGTCGACCGCCGCGAACCCCACCCGAACCGCGGTCGAGCCGTCCGGCGCGCGCCCGCGCACGCAGCCCATGGGCACCAGCAGGTCCACCTCCGGCGCCCTGCCCTTCCACCGCCATTGGCGCCCCACCAAGCGCACCGCGTCCGCCATGGCCTCCAGCAGCTCCTCGCCCTCCCACTCGCCGCGCAGCAGGGCGGCGCCCCGCTCATCGGCCATCCATCGGTCCAGCCGCTCCCACATGCCGGGGGAGACGGCCAGCATGTCGGGCGTGGCGTCAACCCAACGCGGGCTCGGGACGCCGGGGTCGCGCCAAAGGAGCGCCTCGCCGCCGGCGCCGGGCGAGAGCAGGCCGCCGGGCGCCGGCGAGGGGCCGCCGACCCGGCGCCAGCCCGTGGCGGTCCGGCGCAGCACCGAGCGCTCGACGGCCTCGGGCTCGGTGGCGCGCGCCGGCTGCGGCGCCGGCCGCCGGTAGGCGGCCAGCTGGCCGTTGGCGAGGGCCGCCAAGGCGCAGGGCGCCCCCCCGGCCGGGCCGGCGGCCGCGTCGATGAGCGCCTCGGGGGCCGCCCGGCCTTCGGCCAGGGCGCCCAGCGTGCCCAGCAGCGAGGCGCAGGCGGCGTCGAACCCGTCCTCGCCGGAGCGGGGCATGGGGGCGTCGAAGACGCCCCGCTGCCAGGCGTAGGCGGCATCGGCCCACAGCGCCGCGGGATCCTCGACCCCCTCGGCCCGGGCCGCCGCCAGCACGACGGCGCGGGCGTCCGCCTGGTTGGCGCGCACCTCCCTCAGCACGCCCCGCAGCCGCTCGAAGCTCGCGTAGTAGCGCAGGTAGTGCACGCGCGAGCGCCTGGACAGCAGGTGGCGCTCGATCTCCGGGAGGTCGTCGACCCGCGGGGCGCACAGCGGCATGCCGGCATTCCCCCATCGGAGCCCGTCGCCGCCCAGCCCGTCCAGGAAGACCTTGGCCTGCTGGCTCTGGAAGCCGGGGCCTTCGCGGCGCGCGCGAACCATCGGCATCTCCACGTAGGGGCGCCCGTGCGAGAGGCGCACGGTGGCATGGCCGAACTGCTCCGCAACGTCCCACCACTGCCCCCGCAACGCCTTGTACCGCTCCCTCGGCACGAGCTCCTCGCAGGCGGCCACGGCGTGCCAGTTGCAGAGCAGGCGCGCGCCGGGGGCGATGCGCTGCGCGGTCAGGCGGCTCAGCGCCCCGTCGAGGGACTCCAGGGCGTCGTCCTCCAGCAGCGCCTCGTCGTCGGCCACCCACTTGAGCGCCGCCGGGGCCGCGTCGGCGTCGAGCCACATGTTGGACGTCCCGGAGGCCCGGAACAGCGCCTCGCGGTCCTGGACGCCCGCCAAGGTCAGCATGATGGCGCGGTAGCTGCCCTCGAAGCGCCGCACGCCCTTGACGGAGCGGTCCCAGTCGACGTGGTCCGGCGTCACCCGCTCGTCCCTGCCGAGAAACCGGACGTAGCGCGTCTGGGCTTCGCGGAGGTCCTCCCCGGTGGGCCAAAGGCGCAGGCCCTGGTGGGCGACCGAGGGCGCGAAGATGGCCCACGCGCGCCCGCCGTCGCGGTAGAGGAACCAGCGCTCGCGGTTGGCCCTGTTGCGCTCGATGTCCGCAAGCAGCGCTCCGATCTGGTCCGCCAGGTCCTCGCCCAGCTCCCGGTGCGGCGTGTGGCCGTACTTGTCCTCGCGCCGCCACTGCATGAGGCAGAGGCCGACCGGGGCGGGGATGATGCGGTCGAGCGTCGCGTCGTCGGCGCACAGGCGGTCGATGAAGTCCGGCCAGTCGGCGATGTCGGCGCCGCCGTGGGCGAGGTGGGCGATGTACTCCTCGTCCATGAAGCGCACCGCCTGGTACATGTGCACGGGGCCTTCGGCGGCCGCCGGCTCCCCGTCCCTGACCTGCACCACCTCGACGTCGCGGCCCATGTAGGCCTCGAACTTGAACAGCGCCTCCCGGATCCGCCCCACCGTCCTCTGCGGACCCACCATCAAGGCCTGGGCGTGGGCCTCGCGGTGGTCCGCGTGGGCGCTGAGGGCGTCGGTGAGCGCCTTGGTGCGGGCCTCGAGGGCCTCGGCCAGCGCGGTGACCTCGGGCTCGGTCGCCAGGATGGCCCGCGAGGCCGCCCGCCGTTCGTCCGCGGCCGCGCCGGGGCCCGGCAGCGGCAGGGGCCGGCTGGCGCGCGCCTCGATCGCGGCCACCGCCGCCTGCTGCGCCTCGGCCGCGGCCCGCGCGGCGGCGTCGAGCCGCTGCCAGACCTCGGACTGGTCCTCGAGGTGGACGTGGGCGCGCAGGAACTCGTCGAAGTGCATCTTCTCCGAGTGCGCGCTGCGCGGCTGGGCGCCCGGGCGCGGGGCGTGGCGCACGGTGACGGCATGGACCTCGCCGTCGACCAGGTGGACGTCCTCGACCAGCGCCAGCCAGCCGTCCTCGCGGATTCGCCAGTGCTCCCCGGGCGTGGGCGTGATCGCCTCGATGCGGTCCACGCGGGCCGCCTCCGGGCGGGGGCGCTCGGCGGGAAGCCCGGCGGCCTCCCCGTCGGGATCGGCGTCGGGGGCGCTCAAGGGGAGGGGCTCCGCAGCTTGGCGCCGGCCGCGCCCTTGGCGGGCGGGCCGCTCACGGAGCCGGCGGCGGCCTGCCGAAGCCGGTCCGCGGAAGCGGGCCCGCGCCGGAACCGTTCGAGCCGCGGCCCCTCGGCCGGGCAAAGGCCCCAGCCCGCCCGGAAGCCCGCGCTGGGCAGGATGCCGTCGTCGCCGTGCCATTCGAGCCAATCGAACGCGACGGGATCCAGGCCGGCCTCGGCCGACAGGGCGCTGACCGCCTCCGCGCAGGGGGCGAGCGGGGCCGCCGCCTGCGAGAAGACGGCCGGCCCCCCGATAGTCATGTTGAGCCAGGCCACCGAAGCGCCCGGCGCGAGCACCGCAAGGGGCGCATCGCTCCCGCAGGCCGCCTTGAGGCCAGGGCCGTTGCGGGCGGCAATGCGGGCGAACAGGCGGCCGGCAAGCGCCGCCTCGGGATCGCCCCCGCGCCGCAAGGGGAACAGCTCGCCGAGGGGCACCCGCTCGCCGCGGCGCGCGCGCCGCCAAGGCAGCTCCGATCGCAGGACCGCCCGCAGGGCGCCGCCGACCACCCGGAAGGCGTCGCGCGGGGCGCCGACGTCGATGGCGAACCGGGTCCTGGGCGGCACCGCCCGCCCGGATCGGGACGCCTCCCCCGGCGCCCCGAAGGCGGCCAGCCTCGCCGCACGGGCGCCGCAGGGCGCGTCCAGGGCGTGCCCGTCGGGCAGGGGCTCGCCGGACAGGGCGAACCGCGCCGCCCGCCGGATCGCCGCGGGGGACGGCTTGCGCCCGGGCTCGGGGGGCGTGCCGCCCGCATGGCCGGTCATGGCCCCAACGCACCACCAGAACGCCGCCTCCCCGGGCAGGGGGGCGGCCTCGGGCGCCGCGGCGTCAAGCGCCGCGCCGTCGTCCAGGGCGGCCTTGAGGGCAGCGGCCGCCGACGGACTCCGGAAGTCCGGCGGCGCCGAGATCACCGCCATGAGCAGCTTGGGCGCGTGCTTGCGCAGCAGGTCCTCAGGGGTCATGCGTCCTCCTTTTTCTCCAATGTCCGCATCCGGCCCGGATCAGGGCGACGGAGCGCCCGCCCCACCGGCGGCCGCGGCGCCCAGGGAAGGCAGCCCGGCCCCGCGCGCGTGCAGGTCCTCCGGCCGCGCCGCAAGGGGCCGTGGCCCCTCCGCGGCGCAGAGCACCCAGCCGCGGCGGAAGCTGCCGGCGTCGGCCTCGCCGCCTTCGCGGCGGAACTCGATCCACTCGAAGGCCACCGGATCGAGGCCGCCCTCCCGCACCAGGGCGCTGGCGGCCTCCGCGCAGGCATCGACCGAAGCCTCCAGCCTGGAGTCCACCTGCACGGTGCCGGGCGGCAGCCCCGGCCCCTGCCAGCGCACGCGGGCGCCGGGGGCCAGGGCCGCAAGCGGGGCCTCGCCGCCGCACGCGGCCGCAAGGCCGGGGCCGGCCCGGAAGGCGATCGTGGAGAAAAGCCGGCCCGCCAGGTCCAGTGCGCGGTCCCGCTCATGGTCGGCCTCAAGCGGGAACAGGTCGCGGGGGGGCACCCGCTCGCCACGGCGCTGGCGCCGCCAAGGCAGCTCCCGGCGCAAAACCGCCCGCAGGGCCTTGCCCGCAATCCAGGTCTCGCGAAGGGGCGTTCGGAGCTCGATGGCGAAGCGCGACTGGGCCGCCGCGGCGCCGCCCGCAAGGCACGTCCCGACGGCGGCGAGCCGCGCGGCGCGCACGCCCGGCCGGGCGTCCAGGGCCAGGCCCGCGGGCAGGGGCTCCCCGGCCGCGGCGCGCTCAGCGTTGCGGCGGACGCCGTCAAGCAGCTCAAGGGCCGCCGTGCTCCGCTCCGGGTGCGGCAGGTCGCAAAGGCGCAGCAGGCTCTCGACGCACCGCCAGAAGGCCGCCTCCCCGGGCACCGGGTCGGCGTCGGGGAACGCCTCGCAGAGCGCCTCCTCATCGTCGAGCACGGCGCTGAGGTCGGCGAGCATGGCCGGGCCGGCCGCCTCCCGAAGGCCCGCCTCGCGGATGCGCGCGATCAGGTTGGGGGCGTGCCTCCTGAGCAGCTCGTGGGGCGTCATGCGGCCTCCTTGGCGGCGGGTTCCGCCCGGATTATAGGAGGCCGGGGGCGCCGCGGGCCTGGGGGCCGGCCGCCTCCGCCACGGCCGCCATGAACTCGTCATGCGGGTGGCCGAGGTCGGCCAGCTGGCCCTTGTGGACCGCGCAGACCCAGGCCGCCCGGCGCAGGTCGCCAAGCGTCCAGGCGTCCTTGGCGGCGAGCGCGCTGCCCGCCCCCACCGTGGCCCGGGAGAAGCCGGCGCCGTCCAGCCTCGAGACGCCGTCGCAGCGCGCCAGGAGGGCGCCGATGCGCGCCATGCCCAGCGCCTGGGCGGCCGCCGGGGCCGGGAGCGGCGCCCGCTCCGGCGCCAGCGCCACCTTCACCGCCTCGGGGGCTGGCGCGTTCTCCCAGTCGATCGGCGCGTCCATCGCCCGGTCGATGGCCTCCTGCTTGTCCACCAGCAGCCTGACGATGCGCTCGTCGAGCGAGCCCTGAAGCACGTAGTGGCGCACGTTGACCGCGGCGTCCTGGCCGATGCGGTGGCAGCGGTCCTCGGCCTGGCTCAGGTCGGACGGGCGCCACGGCAGCTCGGCGAACACCACGTCGCTGGCCGCGGTCAGGGTCAGCCCCACGCCGGCCGCCCCGATACTGCCGATGAAGGCGCGGCAGTCCGGGTCGCCCTGGAAGCGCTCCACCGCCGCCTGCCGGGCCTCGCGCCCGTCGCGGCCGGTCAGCCTGGCGATGCCGTCGACGCCGTTGGCGCGCAGCGCCGCCTCGATGCGGTCAATGGCCACGTGGTGGTGGGCGAAGACCACCAGCTTGGGCACGGACTCCAGCAGCCGCGCCGCCTCCTCGCCGACCAGGCGGGCCTTGCGCGCCCCGATGGCCTGCATGACGCGGGAGATCTTGCGGAAGGCGACGCCGCCGAGGCCCCCGCCGCCGTCGAGGGCCTCGGACAGGATGGCAAGGGAGCCCTCCCCGATCTCGGCGATGTCGGACTCAAGGGGCGCCAGCACGTCCCCGTCGGCGCGCAGCGGGATGACCTGCCGGCGCTTGGCGGGCAGCTCCCTGAGCACGTCGGCCTTCAGCCGGCGGACCATGCACGTCGAGCGCAGGCGCTGCTGCAGCTCCTCCATGTTGCTGGCTCCCTGCGCGTTCCAGCCGTGCTCCGTCCGGTGCCCGGCGCAGTAGGCGCTGGTGAAGCCCGGGTAGCTGTCCCAGGTCCGCGGGTCGATGCGCTGCAGCAGCGGCCACAGCTCGACCGGGCGGTTGAGGATCGGCGTGCCGGTCATGAACAGGTCGCGCCGCGAGCGCAGGGCGAGCGCCGCCTTGGTGCGCTGCGCCCGAGGGTTCTTCAGGTAGTGGGCCTCGTCGAAGACGATCAGGTCCCACTCCTCCGCCGCAAGGCGCCCCTTCAGCCGCGTCAGCATGGAGTAGGTGGCGATCGCCGTCACCGGCCCGTCGGGGATGGGCGCCTTGGGCTCCACCAGGCAGGCCGGGGCGCCGTCCGCGCGCCACTTGCGCGCCTCCAGCCGCCAGTTCAGGGCCAGCGAGGCCGGCGCCACAACCAGGGCGCGGCTGACGTCGTCGGCGTTGTTGATCAGGCCGAGCGCCTGGATGGTCTTGCCGAGCCCCATCTCGTCGGCGAGCAGCACGCGCTCGCGCGCCATGCAGTAGCGGATGCCGGCGGCCTGGAAGGGCAGGTAGGCGAGGCCCTCGGGGGCCAGCAGCCCCTCGGCGTCGGCGGCCGTGGCCCGGCTGCGCTCGGACGCCTCCAGGTCCATGTGGGGGGTCCTCCACCAAGCGACCTCCTCGCGCCCTTGGTAGGCGCCCAGGGAGATGCCGGCCTTGCGCAGGGCGCGCCGCGTCTGCGGCGCCGACCACAGCGCCCGGAACGCATCGTCGGGGGCCGCCTTGCGCAGCTCGCGGGCGCCGCGCTTGGTGTGGACCGTGCGCGGCTCGCTCCAGTCGAGCAGCCCGTCCAGGCGCATCTCGTCCGGCTTGGCGATGCGCAACCCGTCGGGCAGCGGCTCGTCGGGGTCGGTCCACCAGCAGACCTCGTCGCGCTCTCCGGAGAGGCTGAAGCCGGCGGCCTTGAAGCGCTTGCGGCTCTGCAGCGCGCGCTCGAGGAAGGGTCCGTCGGGCGTGGCGGTGAGCAGGCGCCGGACGCCCTTGCGCGTGTGCACCTCCCGGGGCGCATCCCACTCCAGCATCCGCGCGAGCTCCCCCCGAAAGTCCTCCTCCCCCGCCATCGGCTCGTCCATGCCGCGCCTCCTCGCCAGCCTGGCCGCGTCCTTGGATTGTAGGATTCCGCCGCCGGCCGGCCCCGGCGCTTGGGGGTCAGGCGCCCAGAAGCAGTGGGGCGAGGTGGCCGACGGCGCCCAGAGCGGCGGCGACGGCCAGCAGGCCGCTGAGCGCGCGCCGCGCGAGGTCCCCGGCTCCGGCTGCCCGGGGCTGCGGGGGCAGGCCCGCCGCGGTCGCCCGGAAGGCCGGCGACAGCGCCTGCAGCTTGCACTCCGCCAGCGCCATGGCGCGCAGCCCCTCCGCCATGGCGCGGGCGCGGGCCGAGCGGGCCCGGCCGGAGGCGGCGACCAAGGCCCCGCCCAGGGCGGCCAGGGCCGCGTGCCCGGAGAGGCCCAGCCAGGACCGCACCGGATCGAAGGCGGCCGGGGCCGCGGCCCACAGGGCGAACTGGCCGGCGATGACGGCAAGCGCGCACAGGGCGCTCAGGGCGGACGTCCCCATGGCGGCCGCCTGCTCGCGGGCGCACGCGCCGCGGGCGGCCTCCGCGGCGGCGAGCAGGCCCTCCGAGCGGCTCCCGGCCTGGCCGCGCGCCGACTGGCGCAGCAGCGCCGCCTCGGCGGTGACGTGCCACACGTCGGTCTGCGACGGCGGCTGGCCGACGCCGGCCCCATGGGAGAGCACCGGCAGGAAGCCCAGCCGCTCGTGGAAGCGCGCCGACCTCAGGTTGGGCGGCTGGCTGACGACGGCCGCGAACACGTCGGCCGGCGGCGCGCCGCCCGGGCCCCGCTGCGCGGACCGGACGGAAAGCTCCCGGAAGAAGGCGTCGTACAGCGCCCTGCCGATGCCCCGTCCGGCCATGCCCCCGGCGACGCCGACCTGCTTGACGACGTGGAAGGGCGGCGCGCCGCCGAACAGGGCCAGCAGGCGCCGCTCCGTGCTCTCGGGAGCGAAGCCGCCGGCGCGCTCGATGTGGTCGGACCGGTAGGCCAGGAGGAAGCCGACCGGCGGGCCGCCGTCGGCGTCAGTGCAGACCAGGAGGTCCACCCCCCCCCCCCGAAGGCGGGCCGCTGCGCTCCTGGAAGGCCCGGTAGCGCTCGACGCTGAAGTCGGAGACCAGGAAGCCGGTCTCGCCGTCGGACGTGTCGCGGTGGGCGCGCGACAGGTCGAAGACGGCCCCCACGTCATCCGCGGCGGCATGGCGGACGGTCCATCCGGTCATTTCAAGCCCCTTGGCGGCAAAGCCCCAACGCGTCGGGGGAGATGGTACGCCACGGCGGCGGAGGCTTTCACCCCCCTTCCGGGCGCACGCTCAAGCCGCGGGCGGCGGGCTTGGGCGGAGCGGGCCAAGCCGGAGCTCCGGGCTTCGAAGGGCCAAAGAGGCTATAGTTGGCCACACCCCCGCGGATAGGCCCAGGATGCGCGCAAGAGCGAGGAAAAGGACGCATGCGGTCCCAGCCCGCAGGCCTGGCGCCCCCCTGCCCCGCCCCGGGCTTGGCGCATCCGCTTGGCTGCGGCGTCCGGCGCAGCCTTGAGACGGTTTTCAGAAGCCGTCCCCATTCCAGGGCCTGCCGATGCGCTGCATTGCCATTGACCTCGAGGTCAAGTCAGACCGCATCGCCGAGCTCGCCGGGGTCGATGCGCGGTCCGGCGAGGCGTTGAAGCTTTCCTGCGAAGGCCGGACGGGCCGCAACCTGCGCGACGCCCTGGCGCAGCTCGACGAGTTCGCCCGGCCCGGCGACTGCCTCGTGGGCCACAACCTGATCGACTTCGACCTGCCGCACCTGGCCGCCGCCGCACCCGAGCTGGACCTGCTGCGCATGCCCGTTGTGGACACCTTGCGCCTCAACCCCTTGGCCTTCCCGGCCAATCCCTACCACAAGCTCGTCAAGCTCTACCAGGACGGCCGCTGGGTTCGGGGACAGACCAACGACCCGGAACAGGACTCCCGGCTTGCCCTGAAGCTCCTTGAGTCGCAGCGCGGCGCCCTGCAGGGCGCCGAGCCGGACCTGCTCGCCGCTTGGCATTGGCTGACCGGCGGATCGGCATCCGGCCTCGGATTCGACGCCTTCTTCGCGCAGTTGCGAGGCAGCCCCCGCCCGCCAGCCGACGAGGCCCGCGCCGCCATGGACCGGCGCCTTTCGGGCAGGGTCTGCCGCGCGCAGGGGCGCTCGCTCCCCGTCGGCGGGGAGGACGGCTGGCCGCTGGCCTACGCGCTGGCCTGGCTCTCCGTGGCCGAAGGCAACTCGGTCCTGCCAGGCTGGGTGCGCCACCGGTTCCCCGCCGCCGGACGGCTGATTCGGCGGCTGCGCGACCGTCCCTGCGCGGATGCGCGCTGCGCGTGGTGCCGCGAACGCCACGACGCCGCCAAGGAGCTGAAGCGCTGGTTCGGCTTCGACGGCTACCGCACGGCGCCGGCCACGCCCGACGGCGCTTCCATGCAGCGCGCGGTCGTCGAACGGGCGATGGCCGGCGGGCCGGTGCTGGCCATCCTGCCCACCGGCGCCGGCAAGTCGATCTGCTACCAAGTCCCGGCGCTGTCGCGCCACGCCAAGACCGGCGCGCTCACCGTGGTGATCTCGCCCCTGGTGGCCCTCATGGCCGACCAGGTGGCGGGGCTTGAGGCGCGGGGCATCAGCAGCTGCGTCACCGTCAACGGCATGCTGACGCCGCCGGAACGGGCCGACGCCCTGGACCGAGTGCGCCTGGGCGACGCCGCGATCCTGCTGACCTCGCCGGAGCAGCTGCGCAACGAGTCGCTGCGCAAGGCGCTTGGGCAGCGCGAGATTGGCGCCTGGGTGCTCGACGAGGCGCACTGCCTGTCCGCCTGGGGCCACGACTTTCGCCCCGACTACCGTTTCGTGGGCCGCTTCATTGGCGAGCGCCGCAGCGCCCAAGGCGCGGCGGATCCGCCCCCGCCGGTGACCTGCCTCACCGCCACGGCCCGGCCGGAGGTCGTGGCCGGCATTCAGGAGCACTTCCGCGAAACGCTGGGCATGGAGTTCACCGTGTTCAACGGCGGCTCCGAGCGCGACAACCTCGAGTTCGAGGTGCGCCGGACGGACTCGGCCCACAAGCTCGACGACATCCACGAAGCGTTGACGGCGGAGCTGCCGGTCGGGCAACCCGGCGGAGCGATCGTCTACTGCGCCACCCGCCGCCGGTGCGAGGACGTGGCCGAGCACCTGCGGCGCAAGGGCGCGGATTGCGAGCACTTTCATGCCGGCCTCGCGCCGGAAGCCAAGAAGCGCATCCAGCAGCGGTTCATCGACGGCGAGGTGCGCGTGATTGCCGCCACCAACGCCTTCGGCATGGGCATCGACAAGCCCGACGTGCGCCTGGTGGTGCACGCCGACATCCCCGGGTCGCTGGAGAACTACCTGCAGGAGGCGGGCCGGGCGGGCCGCGACCGGAAGCGCGCGCGCTGCGTGCTGCTCCACGCCGCCGACGACCTCGAGCGGCAGTTCGGGATGTCAGCCCGGTCCCGCCTCAGCCGCCGCGAAATCCAGGGCGTCCTCAAGGCGTTGCGTCGCGTCGGCGACCGGCAGCGAGACCCCGTGGTCGTGGCCACCCCCGGGGAGATTCTGGTGGACGATGAGGACGGGGCCTTCGAGCGCGACAGCGCCACGGACGACACCCGGGTGAGGACCGCGGTGTCCTGGCTGGAGGAGGCGGCGCTCCTGCGCCGGGAGGAGAACCGGGTGAAGGTGTTTCCGTCGTCGTTGCGGGTGCGCTCGGCGGACGAGGCGAAGCGCAGGCTCGATGCGAAGGCAGGCCTCACCCAAAGCCGCCGCGATGCCCTGCTGCGCATCGTGCGGGCGCTGATTGCCGCGGACCCGGACGAGGGCGTCTCCACCGACGAGCTGATGGGCATTGCGCGGCTGGACTCCCCCGGCGTTCGCAACGGCCTGCATGACCTGGAGCACTTCGGCTTGGTCGCCAACGACATGGCCTTGACCGCGTACGTCCATGTGGCCATGAAGGAGTCATCCCAACGACGGCTGAAGCGGGCCTGCGAACTGGAGGCGGCGCTGATCGCGCTGATGCGGGAGCAGTCCCCGGACCTCGCCAAGGGGGAGGCCCAGGACCTGCACCTGCGCGTCGCCGCGCAACGGCTGAGGAACGGCGGCCTCGCCCAAACGCCGCCCGATCGGCTGTCGCGCATCCTGCGCAGCCTCGAACGGGACGGGCGCGGCGATGAGCGGGCTGAGGAGGGGTCCGGGGGCAGCATCAAGCTGCACCGCCCGAACCGCGAACTGGCCCGAATCACGCTGCTTCGGTCATGGCGCGCCCTGGCCCGCACTGCGGAACGGCGCCGCGACGCGGCCGGCCTGCTGCTCGACCACTTGCTGGCCGCCCTGCCCAAGGGCGCCCGGGGCGCCGACCAGCTGGCGGAGACCACCCTTGGCAAGCTGCGGCAGGCGCTGGCCGAGGACATGGTGCTGAACGTCGAGGCCGGGAACTTGGGCAAGCTGCTCGACCGAGCCCTGCTCTGGCTGCATGAGCAGGAGGTCATCCGGCTCAATCGGGGGCTCACGGTGTTCCAGCCCGCCATGACCGTCCGCCTTGAGGGCCGGCCCGGAACGGGCGCCCGCCGCCGGCAGTTCGGGCCCGCGGACTTCGAGCCTTTGGCGCTCCACTACCAGGAGCAGGTGCGGCAGACGCACATCATGGCGGAGTTCGCGGCCCGCGGCCTGCAGGCCCCCGCCGACGCGCTGCGCCTGGCGAGGGACTACTTCGGGCTGGAGCGCGGCGCCTTCCTCGACCGCTGGCTGCCCAATCGCGGTTCAGGGATCAAGCGCGAGACCACCCCGGACAGCTGGACGGCAATCGTTGGCGGCTTGAGCCCGAATCAGCGAGAGATCGTTGCCGACCCCCGGGAGCGCGCCGACGTGCTGGTGCTGGCGGGCCCGGGCGCCGGCAAGACCCGCGTGCTGGCGCATCGGATCGCCTACCTGCTGCGGGTTCGGCGCGAACGGCCCCAAGGCATCCTCGCCCTCGCCTACAACCGGCACGCCGCCGTTGAGATTCGGCGACGGATTGAGGGGCTGGTTGGGTCGGACGCCAAGGGCGTCACGGTGATGACCTGCCACGCCATGGCCATGCGCCTTGCGGGCGCCAGCTTTGCGGCCATGCAGCGCACCGACGCCGGGGATGCGCGGAACGCGTTCAGGAAGGTGCTGCGCGAGGCCACCGCGCTGCTGCAGGGCGAGGGGCTGCCGCCGGACGAGGCCGACGCCCAGCGCGACCGCCTGCTGGCCGGGTTCCGACACATCCTGGTGGACGAGTACCAGGACCTCGACGGGGACCAGTATGAGTTGATCGCCGCCATGGCAGGACGGACCCGCAACGACCCGGACAGCAAGCTTGCGCTGTTCGCCGTCGGCGACGACGACCAGAACGTGTACGGCTTCATGGGCGCCTCGGTGAAGTTCATCCAGCGCTTCAAAGAGGACTACGACGCCGAGCCCGTCTACCTGACCGAGAACTACCGCTCAACCGCCCACATCATCGACGCGGCCAACGCCTTGATCGCGCCCGCCGAGCACCGGATGAAGCGGGAGCGCCCCATCGAGGTGGACCGCAAGCGGCGCAAGGCGGTGCCGGGCGGCACGTGGGCATCCTGGGACCCGGTCGGCCAAGGCCGGGTGCAGATCATCCCGGCGGGGGGCGACGACCGGACCCAAGCCCAAGCGGCCATTGCCGAGCTGACGCGCCTGCAGGGCCTGGCGGCCCCACGGAACGCCTGGGACTGGCGCAACTGCGCGGTGATAGCCCGACGATGGCAAACCCTGGAGCCGGTGCGGAGCCTGTGCGAACTCAAAGGCATCCCCGCACAGATGGCCTCCGAGGAGACGGGCTACTTCTGGCGGCTTCGGGAAACCCGCGCGCTGCGCGATTGGCTGGCGGAGCGCGCCGGCGGCTTGGTGACGGCCGGCATGCTGGAGGACTGGGCGGACGCCCAGCACGCCAGCGGCTGGATGGATGCGCTGCTTGAGGCCGTGGCGGCGTTTCGAGCCGAACACGGCGCTGCGGAATGCGCCTTGGAGGCCTTTCTGGAATGGCTGGCCGAGTGGGGTCGGGACTTCCGGCGCGCCCAACGGGGCTTGCTGCTGGTCACGGCGCACAGCGCCAAGGGGCTGGAATTCGACCACGTCGTCATTCTCGACGACCAATGGCGCGTGAGCGAGCGCGATGAGGACCCCGACGCCTGGCGGCGCCTGCACTACGTGGCCATGACCCGAGCCAAGCAAACGCTGGCGTTGGCAAGCCTCGACCGGGAGGGCCGCGCGCGCCGCCACGGCAATCCGCAGCCGCGCCAGCCGCGTGCCACGCCGGCAGTCCCTTTGGAACTGCGCGACCGGGCTTGCGCACTGCTTCGCCCGGCGGCGGAACTCCCGCCGCCACCGCCCGAGCTGGGCCGCATCCGCGAGGCGCTGACCCTGGCGGACGTGAACCTGGGCTTTCCCGGCCGGCACGTCCCCAGCCACGCAATCCACGGCGCCATTCGCCGGCTGCGGCAGCATGACCCGCTAGACGTCCTCACCGACCGCAGCCCTTGGGAACTGGCCACCAAGGCGGGACAGGTCATCGGCCGGCTGGCCAAGCAGTACGAGCCAAAGGGGCAAGTTCAATCGGCCCGGGTCCACGCGGTGGTCGGCTGGGGGCGAGACGACAGCGCGCCCGAATTCCAGGAGGGCCTGCCATGCGACGAGTGGGAGGTGGTGGTCCCCGAGCTGGTGTTCGATTCGACAACTGGCGATGGGGCGCAAGGGCGCTAGAGGCAGACCGGAAGCCGCGCCAACAAGCGCATCACCGCCCTTCGAGGAAAGGGCGCCCGGCGCCGAGTCCACCGGGCTCCCGATTCCGTCCGCTTGGCGACGCCGCCCTCGCCCAAGCGGAGCCTCCGAGCAGGACGGGGCGAGCAATGCGCCCACGAAGGGGAAGGCGCTGCAAGTTGCCCAAAACCGTGCTTTAGCGTTAAGCTTTTGGCTCGTTCGAACCGAGGCCTGCCTCATGCGACTTCGCGATGCCGTTCGCGTCCTGGTCCTCGGCAAGGGGCGCCAAAGGCAGATATTGACCTCCAGCGACCTAGCCTGCCTCTTCCCTGAGGACTCTCCAGCGGCTCTCGCAAGGGGCGTTCGGTCGCTGGTTGACGTGGGGTTGCTGTCGCGGGTGACGCACGGCGTTTACGTGAACTGCGCCGCTGCGCCGATGGGGTTGGAGGCCCCCGGCCGCCTTGTGGCGCACATCCGCCCCCACGACGTCAGCTACCTGTCCTACGAGTCCGCCTTGAGTTGGCATGGGGCGATCAATCCCATCCCGCACGTGGAGACGTTCGCCACCACGGGCCGTAGCGGTCGATTCAAAACCCTGGTCGCGCACTTGGAGCTGACGCACACCAGGCGCACGCCAAAGGAGATATTCGCCCGGACGCTCTTCAGGAAGGACTTGCGCTGCCGGGTTGCGTCGCCCGACCTGGCCCTTGAGGACCAGCGCCGCGTCCGTCCCTACATGATCGGATGCCACGTCGAGGAGGTCTATCTGAGCGAAGCGCGCGCCGACTGGCGGGAGATGGGAGGCCCTCATTGATGAACAGCTTCATCCACGACCAAGCGGCGGCGATTGTCCAGAACAAAAAGGACCTCGTTACGCACCTTCGGTCCGTGCGAAAGGAGATCGTTCAGCTGCATGTCCTGCGCGCCCTCAACAGCAGCGGGATTCTCGATGAGATCACCTTCATGGGCGGCACCTGCCTGCGGCTTTGCCACGGCGGCATCAGGTTCAGTGAGGACTTGGGCTTTCGCGGCGGCGGCTTTGACGGCCTCGCGAACGGCTTGGGGGCCACGCTTCAAGACGCCCTTCTGAAGCGCGGCATCAATGCCGATGTCCGCCCTGCTGGGGCGCCCGGCAGGGCGAAGGGAGGCGTGGAGCGCTGGTGGGTGCGAGTCGTCGTCAGGAAGGATGCCCCCAAGGACCAGCCCTCTGTCGAGCGAATCAAAATCGAGATTAACGCCCGAACGCGTCCGGAGGAGCGCGAACTCGGCCACTTGGCCGACCGTTTCGGCGAGCTGTCGGGAGACCTGTCGGAAGCCCCCCTGATCCATTGCATGCCCATGCTGGACATTTGCGCTGACAAGCTCGCGGCCTTTCCGTTGAGCGTCGTCCAGCGCCCAGAGAATCCGCGCTACAGGGATGTGTTTGACTTGGCTTGGGCGTTGCCCCGGCTTGACGATGGAGCCGTGCCGGACCGTGCGGCGGAGGTGGCCAGCCAACGAGGACTGGCGCCGGACGTGCGCGACGCCATCTCAAAAACGCTGCCAAAGCTGCGCGCGATTGTGGAGTCCGAAGAATACCGACGCAAGATTTCCCCCTTTTTGACTGACAGCGTGGCTGAAAGGACAGTGCGCGACGCGGAGTACAGGCGCAATTCGATCCAAGCATTGAGGCGGCAGCTGGATCTGTTGGACCGAGCGCTCGCGCTCCTTGGCCGTGGCCAGCGCGGCAGGCCGACCCAAGGCGGCGTTCGCCGCCGGCCCCCTTCCCCCTGACCGTCGGCGCATCGCCTAGACGCACGCGCAGGCTTGTGGCCGAACTGTCCAACGGACTGACCGCCCCCCCCTCCCGCATCCCAAGCGCATTGGCCATGCGAATTCGAGATGGCCTTGAGTTGGACAGGCCTGAGTCAAAGGGAGTGTGCGGGTTGTTGAAGACCGCTCGGGACAGCGCTATCATGCCGTCATCCGGACGCGGCCTCATTGAAGCCAAGGCAAAGCCATCTGATCCGCACCTTCCGCGTTCGGCAGCCAGCTCCGCCGCTGGATGCGGCCAGCCACCTTGCTATGGCGGCGCTGGCGCCCTTCCCTTCCTTGTTTCGCGCGGATGCCCTCTGGCCCCAAACGCGGCCCCGGCTGAAGCCGAGCCGGGAGCGCCCCCAAGTCGGCCTCGCGCGCTAAAACCGCAAACCCACCGATGACCTGGCGCGGCGCATGCGATCCATTCGCTTGGTCTCGACGTCCCGCACCCGGCGCCATTCCCGGGTTCCTATCAATTGGGCTGCGCGGTCCCACCGGGCATCGCGGCCGCGGGTCCGCTCCTCGACGATCAACGTGTTGCCGATGCCCGGCATGGACGCGTTCAGCTTGTCGCCAAATCGAATCAACAATTCGCGTTCCTCATGCGGAGCCATCCGCGTGTTCGGCATGACCATGTTGACGGCGCATTGATGCAGGAACGGCTCGTCGGGAAACCGCCTCCCGTGCCGGGCCATCAATTGCGCGACGCCTGGCGCGGGCTCCAGCATGAATGGCGAATTGCGCACGCCAGAACGGACAGCCCAATCATTGAGCACATGGTGAAACATCGTGCCGCAGTTGTTGGTCATCAAGCCTTCCGCGCCGCCGGCCAGAGCATCCGCGACGATCAGCATGTCGTTGACGGCGCCCGCGTCCGTCCTTGCCTTGAAAGCCTCGGTCGGCAAGCGGTCGATCCATTGCTCCCGATCGCTTTCGGTCTTGGCTGCGCAAACGTCGAAGACGCCCGATGGGCCAAGAAAGTCAGTGTCGAGCCAATCCGTGACTCTTTCCCGCACCATGTCGCCATAGTCGTCGGACCACTCGGATGTGCGTTCGCGGATGAACTGGCGCTCTGAGTAAGCCACCAGCCTGAGCATTTCGGTGCGAACCGCAGGGGTGATGGCCAGGCGTTCGCCGGTTGCCGCGCTCAAACCCATCAGAAAGCGCCGCGGGGCCGCACAAGCGACCAAACTGCAGTCGATCACGCAGAGGGACGCCATCGCTGCGCGAAACCGGGCGACCGGCCCACTCGCCTGCGGTCGATTTCGGCAAGGGTTTCAGGCATGTTTTCGCGATCGGCGAGCCATTCGGAAACTTGTTCGCCGGTCCATCCGAAACGGTTGGCAAGGCGTTCGGCCAAGCGGCCTGCAAGCCCGCCCTCAACGGCCCGAACCGCGTTCAGTCGGAGACCCTGCGCTTGCAGGGCGTCTTGGCCAGATGCGTTCATGGCGGCAGCTTGTGCCCCCATGCCCGCACTGTCAACTTCCGCTAGGGGGTGCCTGGAGCCACAACTGGGTCCGATCCAAGCTTCAAGGCGCCCTTCTCAAGCGCGGGGTCAAGGCGGGCGTCCGCCAGGCCGGGGCGTCCGCAGGACCGCGCCTCAGCGCAGGCCCGCGTCCTCCAAGGCGGCGCGCACGTCCGCCAGACGCCGGGCCTCCGCCGCACGCGCCCTGCCGGGCAGCGCGGCGCGCACCATTGCGAAGGTCGCCGCGGGGTCGCGGTCGGCCTGAAGCTCCTGAAGGACGCGCCGGCCCATGTAGTCCAGCCCGGCCTCCCTGAGCTGCGCGGCGTTCCGCTCGATGATGCGCAGGTCGTCCTCGGAGGGCGCCTCGGGCAGGAACGCGCCGAGCATCCAGTGGTAGAGCGCCTGGTCGCCCGCCGACTCCTCAAGCCTCTGGTGGGCGAGCCCGTTGGCCTGCACGAGCCGCCTTCGATCCGTCCAGCCGTTGTCCCTGAGCCAGTTGTTGAGGCGCACGTGGCGGATGGTCCGCTCATCCTCCGTGAGGAGCAGCGTGCGCTCCGTGACCGCGGCCTCGGCCACCATGCGCCGGTCCACCTCCTTGCGCGGGCCGTCCTTGCCCACGAACAGTTCATCGGGCATCGCCAAGTAGAGCTCGAAGGCCGCCAGATCCTCCTCTGCGGAAAGCGGCTGCGTCGCGAACATGCCTCCCGGCCGGTCGAGCTCGGCCCTGAACCACGCCCGGGCCGCCCGCTCCGCGGCGACCAGCGCGTCCCGTTGCGTGGCCGGGGGAACCTGCGTTCGGCCGAACTCACGCCTGAGCCGACGCCTCTCGGAGGCGCCCACGCAACGCTCGAGCTCATCCACGACCGCGTTCAGCACGCGGATGCGTCGGCGTCCGTTGTCCGCCATGGCCATGTTGACCCGGCGCTGCGGCGGGTCGGCAAGGTTGTTCGAATCGTGGGCGACGCTCGCCAGCTCGGGGGCATCGGGCCACATGCCCGTCACAGCCTCCCCGTCTTGGCGTCCTCCCGCGCCCTGAACCGTCGGTCGGCCTCCCAAAGGTAGGCTGCGGACACCGGGCAGGTGGTGCGCACGACGGGGTCGTCATATCCCGCCATGACCGTCTCGATGTCGCCCTCGGTCACGCCCAGCGCCCTAAGGAGCGGCGGATAGCCGTCCCGGAGCCGGGCTTCGCTGGCGGATGCCTTGGGGGTCATGGGGCGCTTTGGCCTCGCGTCGCGTGGAACGTGGCGTCCATTGTAACAGCCACCGCGCGGCAGCCCACCGTTGGCCCCGGCCCGCGCCGGAATTGCTTGAATGCAGGCGCGAACAGCACTTTCAGCCGCCGGAGGCCCCGCCATGAACACCGCCCCACCGCCCATCAGCCTGCTGCGCCTGGTCGAGACGGCCATCGGCCACGCCCGCGACCTCGAGGCGGGCGGCAGGCACGTCCCGTCGTACGCCAGCTGGCACGAGCCGCATCGGGACGGCTGCCGCATCAGCCTGGCGGGCGCGTACGCGGCGGAGGCGCTGTGCGTGCGCCCCGACGAGCCGGGCGGCCCTGAGGACTTCGCGCCGCCGCTGCGACAGCAGGTCCAGGCGATCGGCGCGGCCGACAGGGGCCACGTGGGAATCGCCTACGGTCGGCTCGGGGAGCTGGCCTGCGGTCCGGACCGCAGGCGCTTGGCGCGGTGCGCGGAGGATTGGCTGGATGAACTGGAGTCGCCCGCCGTCCGGGGCCGCATCGACGGCTTGAGGTACCACAGCTGGGACCAGTTCCTGCGCCACCTGGACCAGCTGGAGAGGGCTCTCCTGCCGGCGCTAGGCCGGATCGAGGCGGTGGCCCCGATGCCGGCCTACGCCCTGGACGCGCCGCGGATGACGGCGGACGCAGGCCGGCCCGGGGCGGCTGCCAAGGCTGGGCCGACCTCCCCGTGAGGCGCGACGGCGATGGCGCGTGGCTGACCGAAGCGTTGCCTCCCAGCGCCACGCTGCGCTCCGCCTTGGCGCCGGGCCAGATTGCCCGCCGTGCCAATGCCGATTGAAATTTCCCCAAAATCGCCAAAGTAAAATTCCCCGGCTTTTCGGTTCCGGTCAGGTCGCCGCACTGACGTTCCTTCGCTTGGTTGCGGGCGGCTCACGGCCCCGGCGCGGGGGGCCTCGGCCCGGCCAACGGACTGGCGGACAGGCCGGGGCTCCCGATGAACCTGCGCAGGCCCTCCGAGTGGAACGCCCTGATCGCCTCCACGGTGGGCTGGAACCCGCCTAAGCGCAGGGTTTCCCGGATGCGCTTCCAATGCCCGTCCTTGCGGATGACGTCGAGGAACTCGGCGCCAGCCCACGTCAGGCGCGGCATCCAAACCTCGGCGCTCGTGTATTTCCGCGGCATCGCCTCCCCGTGGATCGAGGTGATGAAGCCGGCGTCAAGCAGCAGCAAAAGCTGGGCCGACTCCGGCGAGTTGCTCTTCACTTCGAGGGGGCGGCCCGTCCCCGCCTCGACATCCAGAAGCAGCTTCCTGATCGCGTCCATGTCCCGCTTCATGCGTTTCCCTCCCTTTCGGCCGGCATCGCCGACGTTGCGCAACGCGTCCATTGTAGGGTCCGCAATGGGCGGCGGCTCTTAAAGGCCGCCCACCGCGCCTGGGCGGACGCTAGGGCGACGGCGAGCACTGCTTGGGCGCGGCGGCCCGCTTGACGCGCTCCGCGTGCACCCCCTCAATGGCGGCTTGCGTGACCGGAACCTCCTTCGCGGCGAGCTGGCGCTTGATTATCCGCCACTGGCGGGGGTCGCGAATGATGTCGAGGAGCTCCGCGCCCGCCCACGTGAGGCGGACGCCATCCCAGACTTCGGTTATGGTGCTGTCCGCCTGCAAGGGGCCAATCCTCGGCTCGCCGGCCCGCAGCCGGATGAGGCCGGCGTCCCGCAGCTGCCAAAGGACGGCGGATCCGTCGGAGCCCCCTTCCGTCGAGACTGCGCCTGGCCCCTTCCCCCCTGCCGCCTCCACCTGCAGCAGCGCCACGCGCGCCTTGTCCATGGACCGCCTGCCGGGCGGCCCGAACATGCCCGTCGACCACCACCACTCGGACCATTCCGCCGGCTCGCGCCCGGCGGCCTTCCGCATGGCCTTCCACTCCAAGTACTCGGGATCACGTTCGACTTCCATGCGCTGCGCTCCTGCGGCCGGATTGGGTTGGGTGCGGCCATGCGCCGCAACGCGCTGGATTATAGTGACGAGCCGCCCGGCGGGGCCGCAGGACGCCTCCGGCGGCCCTACCGCCCCGGCGCGGGCGGGGTCCCGGCCCGACGCCGGGCCGCAGCCTCGCGCACGGCGTCCCTCAGGTTCAACAGCCGCTCGGCGCTGGCCGGGTGCGTGGACGCGTGCTCGATGGCCACCGGGTCGAGCTGGGCGAATCGCCCCCACACGCGGGGCAGCGCGGCCACGTCCATGCCGGCCTTGGCCATGAAGCGGCTGCCGAGGCGGTCGGCCTCCAGCTCGTAGCGCTGCGCGTACGCCAGCCGGCGCGACTCGTCGGCCTCCCACGGGGCGCGAAGGCGCCGGGCCGCCCGCGCCAGCAGCGGCCTGGGGCCGACCGCGGCCGGCCTGCCGACCGCGGCGGGACCGCCGACCGGCACGGTCGGCCCGTGGCCGGCGACGTTGTGGGCCAGCTCGTGGGCGAGGATGGCCTGGTGCTCGACGTCGGCGTGCAGGAACTCCAGCATGCCCTCGGTGACGAGGATGGACCGGCCGTCGGCGAATGCGTTGACTGCGTGGGAGGTCAGCAGCCGGACCGGGTAGTCGCAGGCGCGGACCTGCGCCATGCGGATCGGCAGCCCACGGCCGCCGCGCTCGACCGTCAAGGCCAGGCGGCCGTCCTCGCCGCCGGCCCGGACCATGCGCCCGACCCGCGCCTTGGCGCGGGCGTGGGCGCCGTGGGAGGCCGGCTCGGGCGCGGGCCGGCCCTCGACCTCGAGCAGGCGGTCGCCGACCCGCAGCCCGGCGCGCTCGGCCGGCGAGCCGGCGGCGACGTGGGCGACCACGAAGCCGGTCCCGTCCATGCCGAGCGCCTCGCGGTGCGCGACGCCCTCGAACAGCGGCATGCTGAAGGACCGCTCCCACATGGACTCCAGCGTGAACCCGCCGCTCGGGCGCACGCGCGGGCAGGCGTCGGCGTTGGCCGCCAGCAGCCGGAAGGCGTTGTCGCGCAGCCGCGAGAGCTTCGCCAGCCGGGAGGCCACCAGGGGCCTGGCCTCGGCCAGGCCGCCCTCCGAGCGCTGCAGGCGGTCGAGCGCCAGCCGGTGGGCCGCCCCCGGATCCGGCTGGCCGAGGGGCAGCGCGCAGCCCTGCAGGAGCATCCCCAGGCAGAGGGCGGCGCAGGCCGAAAGGCCGGTTGCCGAGGAGCGGCGGGCGGGCGTCGGTGCGGCGGTCCGGACGGGCTTGGGCATGCAGGGGGTCGCTTGCAGTGGCGGGCGCCTCCGACGCGGCGGGACTTCGAGAGAGGGAAGAACCAGACCCATTGTGAATGGCCGCCGCGCCGGAGTGCCCGAGCGGAATTTTGCACAAGGCGGGCGGGCGGCGTCAACGGCCGCGTGTCCGGGGCGCCGCAATGGGACGCGCGGCCGCCGCCTCACCAGTTGTTGCGCCGTGTCGACCGCCGCGCAAGCGTGGCGCTTGGCCCGCCGACCCGACTGCTTGGATCAGGGCGCACGGCGACCGCAAGCTCCTGCCCTACGGCAGCTTGGCGGACCGGTTGCGATTCGGGTTGGGGGCCGGACCTGGCTCATGGGACAGACGGACCTTGGCCCTTACCATGTCGGCCCAGTGGTGCCCCGTGAAGTAGGTCTTTTGAAGCGCCCCTTCGACGGTTCTGAAAAGCAACGCCGGCATCTCTCCCTCGACGGAATTGTCATAGACATAGGCTCGATCGACAATCGGGATGGCTCTGGCAAGATTGGTGACGGATTTCCCGTACCTGCTGATTATCTTGCTGATTGGCACGTCGTGCCCGCCTTCCATCACGCGAGCGGCCACCCGCGTGGCGTTGATCGTCGGCGAATCGGTCCCAACGAAGAACAGCCGGACGAAGAAGCCATGTGAGATCGCCCGCCGAACGAAGGCGAGTTTCTCTTCCGTGGAAAACACCGTCTCGAACGCCAGGGACTTGCCGCGTTCCAAGCACGCCTCGCGCCTCCGAGCGGCCTCACGCGCCGCTTCGAGGATTGCCTTTGGGTCATTCCAGTCTCCGAATGACTGCTGGGCGATCGCATCGGGGTTCACGTATTCGCAGCCTCCCAGCCAGTCGTGAGCCAAGGCGCGCTCAGTCAGGGTGGTTTTGCCGGCGCCGTTGGGGCCGGCGATCACGATCAGTTTTGGGCGAAGGGCGCTTGCCGATTCAGGAGCCATATCCGAAGCTGGAGGAAGCGGGGGGACTCACGGATTGCGGGTCATCCAGCATTGCCTCATCGATCGAATCAGCAAGGCTTTGGAAATAGGCGGCTTGCGCCGCGTCGCCGCGCATGGCGACCACGCGCTGGAAGTCGAGCATGAGAGCTTCGAGCTCCGCATCCGAAGGCTCAGTTTGCGCATCAAGCAAGTTGACTTTTGGAACCATAAGACCCTGCTGGCTTACTCGGAACTGCAGCAATGGTAGCACGCTGCCCGCAAGATGGTCCGAACCGGATTTTTTTCGTGGCATGCGGATGCCCTCCAAGGGACGGCCTCGCCCACCTCCCCGACACCGCCTGAAGCGCCTCTGCCCGATTGCGCCAGCCCTTGGCCGGCCGATTCGTTCCAGAGCGTCATAAGACCTGACGGCGCGGCTCAAGCTCTCTTAAGCCGGCAAGCTCGTGCAACATTCGGGCTAGGCAGCCGCGGGGGCCGCCCAAGGGGCTGCGCCGCGCCGGTCGGTCATCCGGGGGCGGGGCCGGCCGCCCTCCCCGCCTGCGAAGGCCCGTCCGTCGGCGCGGGCCGCCCCGCCCCGAGGCCATGCAGCGCGGCGGGGTCGTAGCGGTGCACGGCGGACAGGATGTCGTCGACCAGGCGCGCCTCCCTCCCGGTCGAGGGCAGCGCCTCGGCCAGCGAGCCGTAGTGCATCTCGAGCGCGTCCATCAGGAGTCCGCGCAGCGCCTCCAGGTCCGGGGAGCGCGGCAGCGCGGTCCTCGCCTTCAGGGCCTCCAGCTCGCGCTCCTTGTCGGCGAACCAGTCCTTGATCCGCTGCTTGGACCACTCGCCGCGGCGCACCGCCTTGTACAGCTCGCGGTCGCGGTCGAGCACCAGGTCGCCGCCGGCGAGGATCTGCTCGCACTCGCAGGCCAAGCGCACGATGTGGTAGGCGAACTTGGTGTCGAAACCGTGGGCGTCGATCGCCGCCTGGCGCTGCGGATTGGCCCGCTTGGGCCGGCCGTCGAGCTTCTTCAGCTGGGCGTAGGCGTAGCCGCGGAACCGGGCGAAGGCGCCTTGGTGAAGGAACAAGCGGCGGTGGTCGCGCACGTGCTCGTAGAGCGCGGTGGAGTGGCGCACGCAGCGCCGCGGGCAGAACAGCGCGTCCACCATGTTGGGGTTGTTGTCGGCGCACAGGTCGAAGAAGCGCACGAGGGAGTAGATCGTGACATCGTACTGCCTGCGCGTCTGCGCAAACTCGACGTGGTGCTGCTGGAACTGGTCGAAGGAGGGCGGCGCCGGACCGAATCCCGGTATGTGCCCGGCGAGGTGCGGGAAGACCTGATGCTTGGGCGGCATGGCGAACCCGACGATGTCCTCGTCCGAGTTGCCTGGCTCCGCGCAGCCGTAGGCGACCGAGCCGGTGGTCGCCTCGAACATGACGTTGTGCGGCAGCCAGGGCGGCGGCGTGATCAGCCCCTCCCGGGCCAGCTTTGCGGTGATTGAGGCCATGTCGGACTCCTTCGCTCCGGTTGCGGGCCGAAGCGCCGCTTTCGTTGCGGTCGGGCTTGGGGCCGTCCGACGCTAGCGCGTCGCCTGGGCGCCCACCGCGATCTCGCTGTCGCGGGAGATCGCCAAGGCCAGAGCGCTTCCGCCCCCGCCCGGCTCGCCCTCCCGGTCGCCGACGGCGACGAGCAGCTCCACGTTGAGCGCGATGGCCGAGCAGTCCACCGCCACCGCACCCCGGTACAGGCTGAACGCCGGGTTGACGCCAGCGAGCGTCCCGGACAGGGCGCAGTCGTAGCCGCCCGCGTCGAGGGAGCCGCCCAGCCGGCCCTGCCCGTCGACCGTGAAGGCCAAGCCCTCAGCGGACCATTGGCCAGCCAGCGCCGCGGCGTCAGCACCGCGGCCGAAGCCGGCGAACGCCCGGCCGCTGAAAGCCCGGGAGACGCCTGCGATCGAGTACTCGCCCTTGATCCAGTCGCCTTGGCGGTAGGCGGCGCGCAGCTCGAACGGCTCGCTGCCGCCGCTGACGCCGAGGCCCGCCACGTTGACGACGCCGGACTCGTAGGCCCTGCCGCTGGCGCTGAGGCTGCCAGCGCCGGAGTCGTAGTCCGCGTCGGCGACGCGCACGGTCCCCTCGCCTGGCAGCCAGCCGTAGAGGCGACCGTCCGGGGTGGCGACCAGGTAGCCGTCGTCCCCGCCGGCGGAGGGCAGCCGCCAGACGTTGGCGGCGCCCGCGTAGTCGGCCTTGGCGGCGGACAGGTTGGACAGGTGGCCGGTGGGCGTGTCCATCAAGCTCATTACGAGGATGGGGCGGTCCGCCGACACGGCCAAGCGCCACTTCACGGCGCCGTCGCCCAGGCGCCCCTCCAGGCCGTCGCCGCCGTTCTCCAGCTCCGCGGAGGTCACCGCCCGCGCGGCGTTGGCGGGCAGCGTCAGGGTGACCGGGCCGCCTGCCGACCCGGGCCGCCCCCGGTCGTCACGGCCGGTGACGGCGACCGCCGCCGGCTCATCGGACAGGTTGACCAGGCGCAGCCAGCTCCGCTGGCGGTAGTTGCTCGCGGGGTTGAAGATCGACACCCGGTGGCGCATGCGGCCTTCGGGGGCCACGGCGGACATGCTGGTGAGGAAGCCGTCGCGCCGGGTGCGGATGTAGGCCTGCGGCTCGATGTCCTGACGGCTGTGCAGGTGCAGGCGCCAGTTGCCCTCGGCCGGCCCAAGGCCGTCCGTGAGGCGCTTGCCGGCGTTGCCCTGCTCCATGTCCTCGGAGTTGAGGTGGATGGCCTGCAGGGCGGGCAGCGTCAGCCGCGCCGGTCCGCGCCGCCGGCCCGCGTCGTCGACGCCGAAGATGCGCACGGCGGCGTCCTCGTCGGAATGGTTGACGACCCGGACGAACCCCTGCTGGTCGAGGTTGGAGGTGGACATGAACAGCGGCAGGACGTGCTCGCGCCCGCCCGGCTGGCCGAGCGCTCCCCCGGACAGGGAGAACAGGGCCGCCGTGGCCGCGGTGGCGCAAATCACCGTCACGCATCGATGGAACGGCAGGCGCAGTGACGGCCACTTCGCCCGCGGCGGGCTGCTGGGCAAGGCCCCGGCGGAGCGGGAGGTCATGTCCGTCCCCATCCATTCAGAACGTCCATTGCGTAGCATAGCGCGTCATCCAGCCACCGCCGGGTGACGCCCGGATCGACCTGCCGCAATTTGTGGAACAGCGGAGCCAAAGGCCCAAAGTCGGCGATTGGATGAAGCTCGTTGGCCACCACTCTCGCTTGGTGGATTGTCTCGCCGGTGGCGGCGCTGACGAAGTCGAATCCGAGAACCCCCCTTTCGTCGCGCATCGCCGTCACGTGTATCCTGCTCATGCCCGGTCTGCCAACGGGAAGGCGCCGGCCGCCCTAGTCCACCGTGACGCAGGCGCACGGCCAGGGCATGTCGTCGGTGTCGGGCCGGCTCCGCTCCGCGATGTGCGTCAGCCCGTGCTTGACGGCGTTGCGGGTGGCCTCCACGAACGGGAGGCACTTCGGGCAGGTGTCGACCTGATAGGTCTCCCCTGTGTCGCTGCGGGTCTCATAGGTCGTGATGACCTTGGATTGGGACGTCATTGGCCGCCTCCCGGGGCATTGCTGGATGATGTCCGCATTATACCATGGCCGGCGCCCCGCACCGCGCTAGGGGGCCGGCCCGGGAGTCCCGGGCTCGGCGGGCGACGGCGGGTTGGCCTCCTGCCAGGCGGCCTTGCGCTCGTGCAGCCAAGTTTGGGTGTGGGTGAAGGTCGGCCCCACGGACGTGCAGAAGGCGGCGCCGCCATTGAACCCGTCGGCCTGCGGCCTCGAGCAGTAGTCCGCCCAGGCGAACCCCACGGGGGGGAGCCCGAAGGCCTCCACCAGCCCCGAGGCGCAGTGGCCGGCGAGCTCAACGTCGCCGTACTCCTCGGCGTAGATGCTCACGCCCCCGTCCCATGTCTCGACCAGGAAGTCGTCGCTGAGCTCATCCAAGTCCTCCGTGTCCGCATCCTTCAGGCAGTTGGGGCGCTCGATGCATAGGCGCGCGAAGAGCTTGGCGGCCAGCTGCCGCGCAACCGCACGGGCCTCGGCGTCGAACCGCGGCCCGGGCGGCTCCGCCTCCGGAAACATGTCATCGAAGCCGAACGGGCGCCCGTGCTCAAGGGCCTGCAGCCCCTCGCGCCACCGGGCCGGGCCGTTCACGACCGCTTCAAGCGCCCACTTGGCGGCCTCGGCGCGCCCGCCCAAGTCCTCCACTCGGAACGAGAACTGGCGGTAGTTGTTGGCCATGGACCTCTCCTGGTTGACTTGGCGGTCGCCGCCCGCGCCGCGGCCCGTGCCGGGCGAATGGCGCGCCCGGATTCATTATAGGAGGGCGGCCGGCCTTGGGCCGTTACCGTCCGCGGAAACGCCGCCATTGCCTGAGAGGGCTTGCCCAGAGGGATGGGGCGGCTCTGTGTCTGCCTGCTTTTCAGGTGGTCTAGGACGTCTCCAGCGCATGCTTCGTGTCCCACACCGGAGCCGAACTGCCGTCCCGCCTCCAACATCGACGCTCGGCCAGCTCCTGAAGCAGGTACGGCATTAGCGCTCGCCGGACACGGATGACGCGCTTGCCCGTTTCAGGAATGCCGTACTCGTGCTCGTAGCAGAGCCGCTCGTCATGGGAAAGCTCCTTGGAAAGGATGAACTCGCGTCTCTCGAACGAGTTCCAATCGTCGTCCCCATCGAGTCCGACAAAGGGCGCTTCGTCGTCTCGCCATGCATCGATGGACCGAGCAGGCACGACATCCACGTAGCGATCCTCGAGCGGCCGACTGAACTCGTCACGGCAACCCGCTCTGTACCCTCGCACGTGATAGCGCCCCCTTGTGCGAACGAGTTCGGATGGCGAAAAGACGAATTCCTGACGGCCGGTTTTGGCTGCGTAGACCAGCCTCACTGGCTCCCTGTCGAGCCATGCAGCCACAAATTCCCGAACCGCAGCAGAAGGTGTCGCCGCGGTGAGCGACAAATCGTGTCCTCTGGCCTTGGGCACGGTCGATGCGAATGGGTTTCCCGGCAAGCCGTTGCCAATCAGCATCAGTGCAAACGCAACGCCCGGATCGATGACTTCGGGCGCCGGTTCAAAGCGTTCGTCCGGCACCAGACATCGTTCCGAACTCGGCTTATAAGGTGGCAAGAGGCCGCGAACCCGCCATTCGGAGATCAGGTTCCTTGCGGTGCGCTCGGAAACGCGCGCGAACCTCTGCACATCGCCCGCTTTGAGGCCTCCTCGCCAGAACAGCATGGTTTCAGCAAAACGGCGTGCAACTGCGCGACCAACATTCATTACAGATCAAATCTAGGTCAACACCTGCAATATTTGCAAGTTTCACTCTCATGCAGATCACGTATGTTAGTCGGCAGTTCGTGTTGTCCAGAGGATACATTTGGGATGCGATTCAGATTGACAGCGCCACGCGGTGAGAGTGCGCGGATTCGGTACTTGGACAGCCTCCACGCTGCACTGATCAACGCTTGGACCGCCAGTGGAGCGCAGCCCGAGCAATTGTTGGGGGGGCGTGCCGGCAACTGGTCCTTCGGGGCAGTGGGCGCCTCGAAATCCAGTGGCTTCGCGCTCAAGTCCGTAGTGATTGGGGCGGAAGACGGCGCCTTGGAGCCGTTCCTCCAAGACCTAGCTTGCGAAAACGTTCGAAAATCGTCTGTCAATGGCGACGTCATTGATCTTTCCGCTTGGGATCTGGCCCCGGAGGAGCTGCCGATTGAGTGTCCTCACGGCAGCTCGGCCGTCCTTCCGGCAATCATGCTCTCTCCGCTCGCCGTGTCCAAGCGCGGGGAAAAGAGGCGTTGGCATGACGATCTGACGAAGATCGGATCGAACCTCGAGCAGGCGGTCAGCGCGCGTCTGTCGCGACTGACTGGTCGAAAGGTGGACCTTGAGGTTGAACCCGACCGACTCTACCTTCGAGCGAATCCGAAGCACTCGACGCTGGTTCCTACCCGCACCGCCAGGGGAGCAAGGCCGGCATTCGTGATCGGGACGCTTTGCCCGTTGCTCATCCGCGGAAGCATTGAAGACCTCCGTTCAGCCTGGGCACTCGGAATCGGCGAGAAGAATCGCTACGGATTCGGGTGCATTGGCTACGCAGGACAACGCGCATGACGGGCGCACCGCGGGGATTCGCTCACTCGGCAGCCGTTGAGGTCTACGGTGCCTTCCTAGACGAGTGTGTCATTGCGCACGTTGCCAAGGATCGCGTTGGCGCTCCCGCGAGGACTGCCAATGCAATCGTCGACGGCCGCCCAGTGCGCTTGGTGACGATCAGCGGGAAAGGAGGCTGGTCCCCCGATTCGCAATTGCGCGAGCGCTATTCGAAGAACCGCAACGTCAGCCTGCTGGACCACGCGCTCTCCGTGGCGCGCGGTGCGCTCATGTTCTGGCTTGCCAACGCGCCCAGAGCCTGGTCCGGCGAAAGCGACCTAAAGGAAATAGAGCAGCTAGGGTACAGTGTGGTCTGCATCGCGTTCCTTCACGACATCGACAAGGATCTGGGGTTGGCGCGCGGGGAGAAAATCCCCGCTGACGCGGTGGCCGAGCGCATGAGGCGCTACGGCATCGATGAGTTTCTCGCAAAGCATGACATCCGCATGTCGCCTGCAGCGATGCTCAACTACATCGAGGCTGTCGAGGGCACCCAAGTGGCCGGAAGCGCGCCGGCGCCGGATTTCAACGCGCGAATTGCATCCACCTGCCGTTACGTCGAGTTGGCCGACAAGCTCGATGGAACCTTCTCGAGCAATGAGCCGGGTGGAGGGGTCGAAGGAGTGGTTGCGTCACTGGGCGACCCAAACCGATGGCCGGTGCTTGGCGACGATTCGGCACTGAAGCGTTGGGAAAGGATAGAGGTTCACGATCATCTTCACCCCTTTCTCTTGGACGGACTTCAATCGGCACTATCCTCCGCCTGTGAGGACCTCTCCGGCCGCCTTCCCTTGGTCGAGGTGGTCCACGGCGGGCGCCTCCTGGCCGTGATTCCGCGAGAGCAAGCGGGACCGATCCAAGATCGTGCCCTGGAGCGCTTTCTGCAGGAACTTCCCTACGGCTTGGGCTTCTCGGTCAACAACCGGCTGGCGTGCGAGTTCGTTGGCGGAGCAGCCTCGTGGCAGGCGTGTCGCGAAGTCATGGACCAAACATCCAACTGGCGTGCCTTCGCAAACCTCCTCGCGCTCCCAAAGCCTTTTGTCCGTGAACACCGTCAAGCTGTGGACGAGCTTTTTGAGAGCGCGGGCATGTCGAGTTCGTGGAGTTCCATCGACGACGGCGGCGGCGCCACCGCGAAGCCCGCGCTGAATCACCCCGGAGGATACCCTGCTGACCTGGACATGGAGCCTGCCCATGCGCTGACGTTCCTTGCGATTGCGCTCAACCACAGGGACAGCCCGCGCAAGGGCGGCGCGCCGGACGCCGCCTCGCGCGAACGGGAACTGACCGACCTGCTGGAGGCCAACGGCACGCCGTTGCCGCGCTTCATCGCGGCGAGCCTTGCGCGTGATGCGCGGGCGCGGCGGGTCATGCTCGCATTGTGGGCGGTGGCGGAGATATGGAAGCAGGCTGACGACGATCCAGACTCGGCGCAGGAGCTGCTGGACCTCGTCGTTGGTCGCGGCGGCCTTGCGGGCCTGTGGATTGAAGGCGATGAAGCCCGGCCGGGGCTGGCGGCCCAGGTCGAGGATACGTCGAGTGAAATCACGAGCGCCCTTCGTGAGCGCTTTGGCGCTCAACTGAAAGGGGCCGCCGCGCGGCCGTTTGACGGCGACCAGCCCCGCAAGCGGTGCATTCTCTGCAACGAGCCGGTCCGCGAGTCACGGCGGGTGAGGACCGAATCGCGCGCCCACGGCATCAAGTCGTCCGCATTTTCGGGACGGGATCTGCGCAACGACCACCTCGCCTCCCCTTCCGGCGACACCCACCTTTGCCTAGTGTGCCTCGCCGAGTCACAGCTGCGGCAAGATGCGCAGGAAGAGTTCAAGGGAAGCGGCGACCTTCCCGCACTCATGTCTTCCCCGACGACGACCGGCCTCTTCGGCGGGCTCGCGTTCCAAAGCGGAGGACCGGGGATCCCCATGGGCCTGAACGACCTCAATCGCCTCTCGATCAAGAAGGGACGCGTCTACGAAGGCCTCGACTGCCAGAAGCGCCGCATTCGCCTGGCCCGCCTGGAGGCCCAGCCCCGCAAGGATGGCGAGCTCGTCGCCCAGCTTCGGATGATTCTGCAAGCGGTTCGGCGGCTTGGCCGGCCGATCCACATCTTCCGTGGGGCGCCGCGCCAACACCCCGCCATCTTTCATTCCGATTCGTTGCCCACATGGCTCGAAAGGCTGCTCGGCGGCGACTCGCTGCGCATAGAACAGCTTGGCGGCGCCATGGCAAAACTGGAGTTGTTCGAGCGCATGGCCGACATGCCCGGCCTGGGAATCGAGTGGGCCAAGCAGCTTGCGGATCCCGACCACCTAGTGCGGCTCGGCGCCATTTGCGTTGCGTGGAGCCTGGCGGTCGACCGGGAGGGCGCCAGGAACGGCAAACAAGCGCGGTCCAACATTGAAGCAAAGACGCGCGAGCACGCGCTCTCGCTCATCAGAAGCACCGGAGGTGAACCAGTGAACTTGAAAAACAACGCGGACCCCCTGATTCGGCTCGCATGGCTCGCGACACGCATCCAGAAGCGGAGAGGATTCAAAGATTCAACCGGGAAGCAGCTGCTTTGCTGGAAAATCGCCGTGGACTTCTACGCGGGCGCTAGGGCTTCGACAACGCAAGATCGAACCGCCCTGATCCTCGGGCTCGCCGGCACGCTTGAGGAGGAGCTAACGAGAAAGGATGACGCGGCTGCGAAAAAGCACCGCGACGATGAGCTTCGGAAGGACCGAGGGGCAAGTCAAGGCGGCGAGTCGCTTGCCGATGCTTGCGTCACGTTCGCCGAGCACTTTGCCGACAACGTGTGGGGTGCAGCATTCGGCTCGAAGGAGCCGACCTCGCAGGAGCAGCGGCGCGCGGCGTCCATTTACCGCTTCGCCTTGCTGGAATCCTATCGCGAGCGCGCGATAGCCGAGTCGGCAAGCGCGGCCTTCAACGACGAAAGCCCGGAATCCTGACCCGAGAGTTTCCAACCACATGGAGAACATGATGCTCGACCAATTCAATGCGTATCTCAACGACGGCGACCTTACCGAGGAGGTGACCGCCGCCAACGGCAAGGACACCTACGTGATGCCCAAGCGGCGCAATGCCGGACATGTGGCCATCGCACTCATCCGCGAGATCGTGGCGCCCACCGTCTTCCGCAATGCGGAGGAGGAAATCACCGACATCGAGGACCGGAAGGGCATTCGCCGCGTGCGGGCGACGCCGAACAAGTTCAAGTTCGGGGAGCGCGGCCGGGGCCTGTTGGTGCTGCGCGCTTGGAACGTCGGTGGCCGGCTGCCGCAAAACCGCACCGCGGTCGGTCAGCGAATGCCGGTCCGTGAGGCGTTGGACCTGAACACCCTAGTGTTCGGCGACTCGACCATGTTGGGTACGCGGGTCCTGCCGGTCAAGGCGGCCGTTCAGTACTCCGACGCGCTGAGCACCACGCCGTACCGCGAGGCCGTAGGCGAGAGCTTTCACCACCGTGGCGACGAGACCGGAACGTTGTGGGACGCAGAGGGAAAGAAGAACACCGAAAACCTGTTTACGCGTCACTTCGTGCGACCCGGGACGACGCTGATCCAGATCCTCACCAGCAACGGCCGGCAGCTTCCGCCGATTGGCCTCGACCACCTGCTGCTGAGCCTTGGCCTCGCCGGCTCTTACGGCGGACAGACCTCGGTGACGGGAGTGAACGTGCGCACGCACATCGCTGGCATCTTCGCCTCGCGTCTTGAGGTGCCAGTTTCGTCACCTTACGAGTTGCTCCGCAAGGTGCCGGAATCCGGCTCCGCGGACAAGCTGGCAGCCGGGGTGTACCAGGAGATGAAGGAGCACTACCAAACGCGCGCCGATGGCGCCGAAGCGTCAGCGCATCAGCGGCAGCTCGTCCATGCGTTCGAGCGCGACGACTCGGAGCTGCGGCGCCGGTATGAAGACGCTGCGCCCAAGATCGCGGACATGTTCGAGGGGTACTTCAACCCCGAGAAGAAGGCGTGAACCGTGGCTGCGGCCCTCTTCCCGTTTAAACTGACTGCGCTGTCGCCCTGGGCATGGCACGGGCTCGCCGTGCCATCGGGAACCTCGACGCTGAACGATGTCGTCACCGACACCGCAATGGCGTTCGCGACGGCGGCGGCGCTGGGCATGATGCCCCGTTCGCCATGCCTGCCGTCGGCACCCGACTATCGGAACCACTTGGCCGCCTTGCCCTTCAAGACCGCGCTCTTCACGGGGACCGGCAACCGGCTCAACCGGCCATTGGCGCGCCGCCTCAACCTCGATCCGGAGTGCGGGATGCCGAAGAGCGTTCACGATGCACGCAACAGCGGCAACGTCAAGGACTACTTCCACATCCACGAGGTCGCGGCGGGAGCCGTTTTCCACGGGAGCTTTCTCCACGCCGATCCGATGGAGCTGGCATTCGAAGCCTATGGCGAGAGGCCGGAAGGGCTCGTCATCCGGCTGGGTTTGGGGAGAAACGGCATGGGACTCCTGCAGCGATGCGACGAACAGGCTCCCGTACGGCTCAATCTCCATACGGCGCAACTCTTCGATCCAGACGTCGATCTAAGGGCGGGGCCGTATCGCCTGCACAACATCCAGCCCAGCGAACCGCTGGATCCTGACGAGGCTTTGCGCATCACCGCCGGTTGGCATCGGTGAACGGACAGTGATCATCCGTTCCCATTCAGTGCGCATGCTGCCCAGCGGCCTGTCGCCAATGCAGCAAAGCTTGCTGGACTCGGAGCGATTCGTCCGGCTGGTGTCGGCGCCCACGGGCTCCGGAAAGTCCTACGCATTCATGCGCGCGGTGCTGGAGCGCGATGCGCGCGTGCTGTTCATCGTGCCCACGAAACGCCTGCTGCAGAACCTGATCGAGGATGCGCGTGAACAGGCGGACGAGCACTGGCGCGATCAGGGCCTCGACGAAGCGCGGCGCACCGCCTGGACCAATGAGCGAATTGTCGAGTGGTCCGGCAATCAGGCCGACGACGGCGGCGGGAGCCTGGCGGCCAAACGCGCCGGACAGCTCTTTTCGATCAGCGAAGAAAGAACCGGTGGGGTCATCTTCGCCATCCCTGAGGTGGTGGTCTCGTCGATCTCGGGAATCCGCATCAAGGGGGCAAGCGCAATCAACCCCTTCGAATTCGTGCACGCCTTCGACCATGTCGTGTTCGACGAGTTCCACACAATCGACGACCGCGCCTTTGGCCTGGCCAGCCTTCTGTCGCTGCTCGCGGTGACGCAACGGCAAGGCAAGGTGTCGCTGCTCTCCGCCACGCCGATAGACGTGACCGGAGTTCTTGCCCGGTGCGGCGTGGGGCCAGACAAGATCGAGAGCATCCCCGAGGAGATTGTCGATGGGCATCCGCCAGGGCATCGTGAGATACATGGCGACGTGTCGGTGTCCGTAGACCCGCGCACTTTGCCGGAATTGGTCGAGGCGAACATCGATTCCGTGCGAACCTCGGTCGCGGGCCAGCGCACGGTGATAGTCATCTACGACTCCCTGCAGCGCCTGCGGGAGGACGAGTCGAACCTGCGAGCGAAGCTTCGCGCCGCCGGCATCGGAGAGGACAGGATTTGCGCCATCAACTCCATCGAAGACTCCAGGCGGGCGCCAGACGAGCCCCGCCGCGGGCGAAGGTTTGCGGATCCGCGCGACTTCGACGTGCTCATCTGCACATCGACCGTAGAAGTCGGCGTCACGTTCCGCAGCGATCTCATGTTCATGGAGCCCGGATTTGGAGAGGCCAGCTTCGTTCAGCGGGTGGGCCGAGTGTCGCGCGGCGCGGACGACGGGCAGGTCTTCGTGTCGTTGCCAGAACGCACGCGCGCGCGCAACGCATGGACACGACGTGTCGAGACCGTCATTCGGGAGAATGCGGAGCTGACGATTCAGGAGTTCACCGAGAATGTCCTTCGTGACGTTAGAAGGCGGCTTGAGCCGACGCGCAAGGAAGCCGAAGCCGACTGGTCCGCTCCCAACACCGCACTTTCGTTCTACCGGCGCCCCTCGTGGCGCGGCGCATTCTGGGCGGCGCTTTTCATTGTCGCGATCCGGCGGCAGAAAATGACGGTACAAAGGGCGGCGCGGGAGCGGCTGCGCGCGCTCTCGCCCAGCACCGTGAGGTTCGTCGACGCCAAGATCGGCGACATCATGTCCGTGGATGCAGTGAACAACAACCTGCGCAGCGCGTCGCAGCCACACCGGGCATGGGCGAACGCTCTTCTTGCAAGCGCTCTGACCTACCGCGACATCGGCCGGACCATCCGTGTTGTCGATCCCGACGGCTGCAGCCATGTGGTGTCGGAATCCTATCTCCGGCGAGCCACCGATGTTCTAAGGCGGCACATCGTTTCCGACGACAGCGGGGAACCTGTGATCCAATTGCTGTCCCGCAGCCTTCGGGAGGAGGAGAGCAAGGGGTCCTCCGGCCAGCCGAGGGCGCAGAGGATGACGCTCTACGTCCGTTCCCCGATCGGCGAAGGAGACTTCGCTCTGCCGATCTACGAACGGGAAAGGGGAACCGAGCAGCTCAACGTGCGTCTTGTCAAGGAATGGCGCAATCAGTTCGCCAACTTCCTGCCAGCGCCGGGCGAGAAAGACATGCATCCGCGGAAGAAAGTGATGGCCGCCGCCACGGCACTGGTCGAGGTCATCGGCCGGCCGCCGCATGAAGAGGACTATGAGGATTCTGCAGAAAGCGCGATGTTTGCGTGAACTGGCGGAGGAGCGCGGCCTGCACGGCCTTTACTTCCAGCATGTGGCCTTGTGCCGACGACGTGCCTGGCTGCACCTGATGGGCGCGACGCACGCCGCCCATCACTCTCGCGTCCAAAGGGGCCTTGCGCTGCATCAGACCGAGAAGCGCCCCGGAGAGGCGCCACGGGGACTTGGCATTGCGCCTGACGCAATCGACTTCAAGCGCCGCGTTGTCATCGAAAGGAAGGGGGGCGCCGGAGCAAGCGACGCGGTTTCCAGGCAGGCGCTGTTCTACGCCGCATTCATGACGGGAGCCTCCGGAGAGCACTGGCAAGCGGAGGTTCACGTCTACGGATCCCGCGCGAAGAGGACCTACCATCTCACTGAGGATGCGCTGGACCGGCTCATCCGCGACGCGCAGGAGAGCCGTGGCTTGGCAGCCGGGCCGGCGCCACCGGCCCGTCGCATTCCGCTCTGCGAAGCCTGCAGCTGCAATCCCCTGTGCTGGGATGAGGAGCATGATGGACACAGTGATCGTACCGCGTGACGCACGGCTGAGCCGTCACGAAAACGCGCTGGTGGTCCTGTCTGACGCTGGGCGCAAGGCGATTCCCCTGCACGGGGTAAAGCACGTCGTGTGCATGGGCGACGGTTCGATCTCCATTCGCCTGCTCAAGGACATGGGACGAAACGGCATTCGCTTCTCGGTGCTCGATGCAGGGGGACGATTTCTGGGCGCATTCGAGCCTGAGGATGAAACGCCTTCGGGCCGAGTCCGAGTCGGCCAAGCTTCGCTGTTTCTGGATGAGGCGGCCCGCCTTCGTCTGGCCAAGCTGATCGTGGCTGCGCAGGTGAAGTCCATGCGAGGGCTGCTGCAACGCTATCGGCGGAATGGCGTCACCGGCATCGAAGCATCCCTGGACGGCATTCAGAGCGCCCTCGCCCTGGCAAGTGAAGCCGCCAGCATCGAGCAGCTCATGGGCGCAGAAGGGCATGCTCGCGCATTCCTGCACGATGCGTTCAAGGAGGTTTCAATGGATGCCCGCCTCGACCGCAGAGTTCGACGTCCGCCTTCAGATCCCGTCAACTGCCTGATGTCGTTCTTCAACATGCTGCTCTACTCCGCGTGCGCGAGCGAACTCGCCAAGACCCACCTGGATCGGAGCATTTCGTTCCTTCATGCTCCAGGCACCGGCAGGCGTTCGCTCTCGATCGACATGGCCGAGAACTTCAGGCCGGTGTTGTCGGACGCCCTTCTGCTGTCCATTTTTCGCCGGGGCCATGCGGACCGGTCATGGTTCGATCGGTCGCCCGGAGTATACCTGCTCAGCGAGAAGGGGCGAATCAAGGCCACGCAGCGCTTTTGGGGGCGCATCGAGGAAAGCGTCGGCGAACAGACGCTTCGGCAGGCGATCCACCGCCAGTGCCTGTCCTTGGAGCGCGAGGCGTTGGGAATCGGGCGGTTCAGGCCTTTCGTCTGGCGGGGTTGATCGATGTTCGTATTGGTTTCCTACGACGTGCCCGCCAAGCGAACGGCGATATTCAGGAAGCTGCTGAAGGGGTTCCTTGTGCACGAGCAGGCTTCCGTTTTCATGGGCGACCTGCCGGAGTCGGAACTCATCAAGTTGACTTCCGAGATATCGAACAAGATTGGACCGGATGATCGGATACTGAAGCTGGTGTGCCGAAACCGCCACAACGTGGAGGTGGAGCAGCTCAGCAAGGACGCCCTCGGAGGGCCGATGCGCCAGGACGAAGATGCGTGGCACGGAAAAAACTGGTCTGTGCTCTGACCCATTCATTTACGCGCTTGGAAGAAAATCTGCCGATGGCCGGGCGTCAGGCGCAGTTTTCCAGCCTTTCCGGCGCGCAATGGTAACTACATGCTGCAATAGGGCAACAAAAACCCTATGATTTCGAGGGTTCCCAATCCCCATGAGGGGTAATGAGGAGGACGTTCGAACGAAGCTTAAGCAGCATACGTTGTTCCCAATCCCCATGAGGGGTAATGAGGAGGTTGTGGAGTACACCCAGAACCTAAAGAACATGAGTTCCCAATCCCCATGAGGGGTAATGAGTACTGCGACCCGCCCTATGTCAACAGCGCCGTGAACGGTTCCCAATCCCCATGAGGGGTAATGAGCCCGTCAACCTGCCGAAGCGCATCCCGTGGTTCAAAGTTCCCAATCCCCATGAGGGGTAATGAGCGGCAGCCTTGCGCTCGCGCTTGGCCGGTTGGTTCATGTTCCCAATCCCCATGAGGGGTAATGAGACGGACGCATTCACTCAAACCGTCAGCCAGAGCATAGGTTCCCAATCCCCATGAGGGGTAATGAGAAATGCTGAAAGGCGTGTACAAGTTGCTCAAGGAAAAGTTCCCAATCCCCATGAGGGGTAATGAGGGTTTGTTTCACCAATGAGGAAAGACAATGCTGCAAAGGTTCCCAATCCCCATGAGGGGTAATGAGTATGCCGTGTACTGGATCAAGCAGGCCGTGCAGCGCAGCGGTTCCCAATCCCCATGAGGGGTAATGAGTATCCCGCTGTGGCGCATCACGGCGTAAGCCGTCTGACGTCGTTCCCAATCCCCATGAGGGGTAATGAGCAGCGACTTCTGAACCGAACTGCCGGCAAGCGTTCCCGGTTCCCAATCCCCATGAGGGGTAATGAGGTTCAGGTCGATGGTCATCGCAGCAACTCCAGCAGCACGTTCCCAATCCCCATGAGGGGTAATGAGTCTAGAGCAAGGAGGCTCTAAGCAATGGAGAACAAAGGGTTCCCAATCCCCATGAGGGGTAATGAGCCAGTTGCACTCAAGTATGAAGGCATCGCCGATCCGGGTTCCCAATCCCCATGAGGGGTAATGAGATGCAAACCTTCACTTTCGCCGAAACCCCTGCCGGAACGTTTCCCAATCCCCATGAGGGGTAATGAGTTGGCCAGCCCTCGGCAATGCGGGTCAAGGATGAGGTTGTTCCCAATCCCCATGAGGGGTAATGAGTTACGGACCGTGCTCTAGTCGCTTCGCGACCCAAGCCCTTTACCAATCCCCATGAGGGGTAATGAGATGGGAGCAGAGCCACCCGTAGAACTGCAGGACGGACAGTTCCCAATCCCCATGAGGGGTAATGAGGATGACAAGCTGAGGCGCAAGGACGCCTGCAAGGGTGGTTCCCAATCCCCATGAGGGGTAATGAGAGGGTGACGTGCCTTATGGCTTTTGGTACTGTGAGACGTTCCTAATCCCCATGAGGGGTAATGAGGACTTCTGCGCCGACGTCGACGGGGGGCTGACGCGCGTTCCCAATCCCCATGAGGGGTACCCAGTTGAACGCTGACCGCTTCGAGGTTTGCGCGGCGGCCCGTTCCCACTCCCGATGAGGGGCATGGGTGGGGCCGGTGGCCGCGTTTATGGGTTATGGCCTTCGTGCGGTTCTCGCCGCGCCCTACCTCTTGATTGAGGGCAGCCAAGCCGGCGCGGCGGGCACTCGCGGACGGACGACTTTTCGCTGATTGCGGAGGCAATGGCCACCTGCGTCTCACCGTCGGTCCCCGACCTGCCGCCATCGCCAAGTAGCGCTCAGTTGCGGTTGGAGCGGCGGCTTTGGGGAGAAAATCCGGGGGAAGTCAGCGCTAACTTAGGGCGACAGAGGCCTCCGCCCGGCGTAGGAGGCAACTGTGGTAGGCCTTGTGGCTTGGGCACGGAGCATTCCCCGCCGCCGGACGCTCAGGGCCGCATTGCCCCGCTTGCCGGCGGCGCTCCCCGCAGGCACTTCAGGTGGCTCTGCAGTTCGGCGTCGGCCTCCAGGTTGGCCATGAGCGCCAGCAGCACGTCGTCGAAGTCGCATCTTGGCCAGGCCAGGGTCTCGTCCGCCTCGAAAGTCTCGCGCCACGCCCTCTCCTGCTCCCCGTCGAAGTTGAGCGTCCAATCGTGCAGGCGGACCTTGTTGTCCAGCGTGATCGCGTCGCCGTGCTTGGCCGTCAGCCAAGCGGCGTCGTAGAGGTCCCTGGCCTGAACGCGCCGGTCATCTCCCACCAGCGCGTTCAGCTTGAGGCTGGCGAGCGTGGGCATGTCATAGACGGCGAGCCCGTCCACCATGACGATTCGGTCCTGGTCAAGGCGGGGCTTGCGGATGCCGTCGCGCACGTTGACGTCGATTTTGGCGCGGAAGGGCTCCGCGAATCCGGCGTGGCGGAACCAAAGGCGGACGTAGCCGCGCCCGTGCTGCTTGACGTCGAGCCGCTCGACTTCGAGGTCCTTGCGTTGCGCCAACGTCCTGCCGACCCTTTCCACCACGTCGACGCGCCTGGCCACGTCAAGGTCCAAGTCCATGGAAGGGCGCGTCAGCCCGTAGGCGGCCGCCAGCGCGGTCCCGCCCTTGAGCGCAAACCACCGCTGGCCCTGCGGCGGGCCAAGGGACAGCCCCCGGACGACATGGACCAGCACGCCCAGCAGGGCGCGCTCGCGGGGCGAGAGTGCAACCTCCGGCGGCGGCGTGCCGCCGGTCAAGTCGAAAGCCCGTGGCGCATGTGCGTTCCCTTCTCCCAATCCGCATCCGGCGACAGGTCGCGCGTCCAGCGGCTCCAGAGTCGCAGCGCCTCCCCCTCAAGGGCCGCCGCCAAGGCGCGCACCAGCCGGTGGAGGTGCCCGAACTGGGCCTCAGTCCACAGCCACTTGGCCACCGAAGGCCCGTCGTAGGGGCCTGGGAAGCCCGTTGGCCGGCTGGCCAACCAGTCCCATGCGCCGTCCGCGATGGCCCGGTCATGGCGCGCCGCCCACACGGGAGCCGCCGAGCTCCCCTGCGGGTGCCCGATCAGGCGCAGTGACGGCCGGGCGTCGAACAGCCGGTCCCAGCCAAGCAGATTTGCCGGCGTGCGCAACGTGAAGCCGTTTCTGGCCTTGTTGGCGAGCAGCATCTCCATCCCGTTTCCGGTGCGGCCTTCGGCGGGAACGAACCAAGAGCCCTCGGCGTGCCAGTCGCCGCCTGACGGGCAGTCGGGATCGACGAGGTTGAGCGCATGAATGCCGGTCAGGTACTGGCTCACGCTGGTCGGGGGAATGCGAACGGGAATGGCCTGCGCCCAGGCCGGCGCGGGCGCATCAGGGCCTCTTCGGGTCGGTTGGTGCCTGTCGGCCATGGCTTCACGGCTCCTGGGCGGTTGGCGCCGGACAGCGTATCACAGCGCTCCTGAAGGGCGCTCCCGCCCAGGCCCGGCCCAAGCGCCCCATCAAGCCTGCGGCGCGCCCCCGCCGGCCAGCGCTGGCCGCGGACCCGACCCGGGGCGAGGCGCTTCCAGGATCGCCTCGCGGAGCATGCCGAACCGATGTTCGAGCTCCAACTGGACCGTGCCGGGCAGCAGCAGCTGGTTGCGCAGCCTGGCGGCAGGCAGGTCGAGCACGGTCAGCGGCGCGCCGCCCTCCCCGCCCTTAGCCAAGCCGATGACGAGGGCCTCCTTGCCGTCGGGCGCGCGCGAGGTCACGCAATCCTCGTCGTGCCAGTCCGCCGTCAGCCGGTCCAGAAGCGAAAGGCCCGTCTCCCCTGGGCTGAAGGACAGGCCGCGCCCGGGGAGGGCGCGCCGCCAGATGAAGCGGTTGCGGCGCTCGCCAAGGTCCAGCGCGAGCGCCCGAAGGGCCTTCAGGGCCTGCGAGTCGGGCCCTTCGGACAGGCCGCGGCAGACGGCCAAGGCCATGTGGCCAACGACCTCCCCGGCGCGGCCGGCTTCGCCGGAGCGCACCGCCTCCAGCGCCAGCCGGCTGCAGTCCCGCACAACCTGCTTCGCGTACGTCGCTAGCGGCGGCCCGGCGGGATTGGCGTCCCCGGGCTGCGCGAGCTCGGCCAAGGGGGCCTCCAGCCGCTTGAACAGGGCCTTGACCTCGGCGGCGTAGGCCGCCTCCCGGCCCTTCGCGTCGGCGTCGGAGCCCTCCGGCCCGGCGGTCACCAACGGATAGCTCATGCGCAGGGCAACGAAGGTCCGCGACCAGTCCGTGAGGGCCGCGGGGGCAGCCCTCAACTCGAGCCGGAGGCCGCCCGCGCCCTCCATGAACAGGGGGGCGTTCCGGGTTCCCTTGGGCATGGTGAGAAACTTCGCCTTGGCCTTGATGGCCCGCTCGACGAGGGCGCGTCCCTCGGCCAGCCCCTCTTCGGGCGCGGCCGCCTCGCCGAGGACGGACGCCCGATACCCATACTCGGACGCCAAGGCCTTGCGAACCATGCTCATCTCGGTCTTTCCCTGGCGGCTCGGCTGGCCGTTCCGGCGCATTGTAGTGGCTCCCTGCCGAACCGGCCCGCCTGGGCCCCTGGCCCGCGGACGCACGGACGTTCGCCGAGGCCCCGCTCAAGGATCAGCCCCGCGGCTCGGAGCAGGCGGGCGGCATGCCGAGCCGTCCATGCGCTGAGCGGACAGGCCTCGGCCGGGCGTTGCGGCTTTCCCTAGGCGACGGATGCCTCGAGCGGCGCGAGTCAAGGACTTGACGCTGGGCCTTCGCAACGTGTTGTAGACTGGGCGCCATTGGCCGTTTCGCCCCATGGTAGGAGACGACATCGAATTGACGAAAACAACTGCGGCTCAGGCGCTTAATCGATAGAGGCTGCCCCGCCCGTGCGGGGATGACCCCTCAGAAGCCTAGATTTTCATCACTTTCTGATAGGCTGCCCCGCCCCTGCGGGGATGAACCCAAACAGGCAGCCACGCACTTCGACGAATTGGCGGCCGCCCCGCCAGCGCGGGGATGGCCCTTGGAAACGGCGGGGTTGATCACTCGGGTGGAGGATGGCCCCGCCTGCGCGGGGATGGACCCTTCGGCGTGTGTTTCGACGGGCTTTTCATCGAGTTAGCCCCGCCTGCGCGGGGATGGACCCTCGGGTATTCCTCGTGAAATGCTTTTGGATCAATTAGCCCCGCCAGCGCGGGGATGAACCCACAGCCATGTTGCGACCGGCCGAAAGCTGGCGATGGCGCCGCCCATGCGGGGATGGGGCCAGGCTTCTGTTGAAGCCTCGGCGAGGGGTCGCCGCGTGCCTGTCAGAGCGGGCGCGGACCGCAAAGCGGCCGCGCCGCATGCTTCGGTTCGCGGCCGGCGTGCATGCCACGTCCCCACCGGGTTTTCGCGAGGCGCCAGAGGCAGGCATGGGAGGCCGCTGAACCGTCGCTTGCCGCCTATGCCTGCCTCGACGTAAAGCCTGGGAAGCCCGCCCCTAAGTCAGGGAAGGCCCGGCGGTGGGGGCCCGACTTTCGGCGTGCCTGTCGCGCTCAAGGATCAGGGTGCCGGTCCGGGCGCGCTCCCACCCAGGATGGCCCATCCATGCCGTGACCGGGGAGGCTCCGTCCGATGACGCGGCCGGCTCGGCGCCGGCCTGCCACGCCGACCGATGGCGGTGGCGGCGGTGAGGAGCCGATCCCTGGCGCTGGGCCCACGCCAGGTGTTGTACACTGGCGGCGTTGCGCCGTTCATGGGGGAAATCGATTTAACGGATCAGACATTGTGAGTTTCAACAAGGACTTAATGGATAGGGTCGGCCCCGCCAGCGCGGGGATGGGCCTTTGCCGCCGCACATGTCGATGAGGCGCGAGCCGTTAGCCCCGCCAGCGCGGGGATGGTCCCCGAGGTGAGACGGCCATTAGGTCGGAAGAAGAAGTTAGCCCCGCCCGAGCGTGGATGGCCCCTCGATTCGGACGCAGCTTGGTCTAATTGCTTCGTTAGCCCCGCCAGCGCGGGGATGGAGCGAGCCTTCTGTTGCAGCCTCGGCGAGGGGAGGCTCTGTACCTGCCAGAATGGGCACGGACCGCGCGGATCACAAACAATGTCCGCCTCGACGTCAAGCGAAGGAAGCCCGCCACGATGTCAGGGAAGGCACGGCGGAGGCGGCCCTGACTCTCGGCGTGGCTGTCGCGCTCAGGGATCAGGTTGCCGGTCCGGGCGCGCTCCCACCCAGGATGACCCGTCGATGCCGTGACCGGGGAGGCCCAGTCCGATGACGCGGCCGGCTCTGCGCTGGCCTGCCACGCCGACCGATGGCGGTGGCGGCGGCGAGGAGCCAAGCCCTGACGCCTGGCCTTCGACATGTGTTGTACACTGGAGGCGCGCCGTTCATGGGGGGAGGATATCGAGTTAACCGATCAGACATTGTGAGTTGCAACAAGGGCTTAAGGGATAGGGTTGGCCCCGCCAGCGCGGGGATGGACCCCTCTTGAACACCATCGGCGCAACGCTCAAGCCGTTGGCCCCGCCAGCGCGGGGATGGACCCGCTATGTTGGGGAAGGGTGTCTCGTCGAGAAGGTTGGCCCCGCCTGCGCGGGGATGGACCCCTCTTGGCAAAGATGAATTTTGCCACGCAATCGTTGGCCCCGCCTGCGCGGGGATGGACCCTGCATTCGACGGCAGCTTGCTCTCATTGCTTCGTTGGCCCCGCCAGCGCGGGGATGGACCCCTCATTGAAATGATGACCAGTGACTCCACCGAGCTTGCCCCGCCCGAGCGGGGATGATCCCTTGAGAAAGTGGCCAGCGACGCCAATGCTCCAGTTGGCCCCGCCCGCGCGGGGGAGAGCCCGTTGCATGTTGACGCCGCGATCGCGAGCGAAGCTTTGCCCCGCCCACGCGGGGATGGAGCGAGGCTTGTGTTGCAGCCTCGGCGAGGGGAGCCTCTCCAACTGCCAGAACGTGCTCGGATCGCTTGGATCGCAAAGCGGCCGCGCCACAAGCTTCGGTTCGCGGCCGGCGTGCATGCCACGTCCCCACCCAGGTTTTCGCGAGGCGCCCGAGGCTGGCTTTGGCGGCCGCTGAGCCGTCGCCTGCCGCCAATGCCTGCCTCGACGTCAAGCGAAGGAAGCCCGCCCCCGGAAGTCAGGGAAGGCCGGCGGTGGGGCCCCGGCCTTCGGCGTGCCTGTCGCGCACAAGGATCAGGTTGCCGGTCCGGGCACGCTCCCACCCAGGATGACCCGTCGATGCCGTGACTGGGGAGGCCAAGCCCAATGGCGCGGTTGGCTCGGAGCCGGCCTGCCATGCCGACCGATGGCGGTGGCGGCGGCGAGGAGCCAACCCCTGACGCCTGGCCTGCGCCATGTGCTGTACACTGGAGGCGCGCCGTTCATGGGGGGAGGCTATCGAGTTAACGGATCAGACATTGTGAGTTGCAACAAGGGCTTAAGGGATAGGGTTGGCCCCGCCTGCGCGGGGATGGACCCACAAGAACCGCCTATGATGGATCTTGAGGCCGGTTGGCCCCGCCTGCGCGGGGATGGACCCTCGTGGAACATCCGCGTTGGGTAAGCGCGCGTGTTGGCCCCGCCTGCGCGGGGATGGACCCTTTCTAAACGGAAGTTGTGTCGCAGTTGTGTGGTTGGTCCCGCCGGCGCGGGGATGGACCCGAGAAGGGAGCGACATCAGGTCGGAAGAAGAAGTTAGCCCCGCCTGCGCGGGGATGCACCGGAGTCCAAGACCGCCTGTGTGCCTGCAGCGCGATTGCCCCGCCCGAGCGGGGATGGGCCGTTGGATGAGCAGGTCCTTTCCCGCAAGGCAAAGTTGGCCCCGCCCATGCGGGGATGGCCCGCATTCAAAAACCGCATGCGCGCCTGCGTTGCGCCGGCCCCGCCCTTGCGGGGATGGTCCCTATGACGATGTGACGCTGCAGACAGCAGAGGAGCGTTGGCCCCGCCTGTGCGGGGATGAACCCACTCCTCGGTCCGCTTTGCCCACTGCACGGCTTCGCTGGCCCCGCCCAAGCGGGGATGGCCCTTTGTCCAAGACCGCATGCGTGGCTGCAGCGCCTTGGCCCCGCCCGTGCGGGGATGATCCCGGCGCGCAGTGGATGGCGCCTGCCTTCGTCGGTTTGGCCCCGCCCGCGCGCTCCCCGCGTCCGCTTCGGACCCGCGAAAGCTGCGGCTGCGCCACGCGCCGCCGGAGAAGGCCCTTGCTGGCAAAGGCCTCCCGGCAGCCGGCCGGGACCGCCCGTGAACCCGAACCCGCCATGGCCGCCTGCGGGCGCGAAGGCGGCGGGATTTGCTTCAATCCGCCCTGAACACTTCCGGAGCGGACGCCCGATGAACGACGCCGACATCCTCCCCGCCCCCCGCATCGCCGATGCCTCCGACGCCTTGCACAGCTGGCTGCGGTCGCACCTTGCCGTCCCCACCAAGGCGAGGATGTGGGGCGTGGAGGGAACCTTCACCCCGCCGCTGTCCAGGGCGGTCTACGGGGACGGCGGCGCCATCCTCTGCGTCTGCGACAGGCGCGCCCGCCCCGCCTTCTGGCAGGTGCGCATCGACAGCAAGTGGCGCATCGGGACCGAGCCCGGCCGCGACCACGCCGCCCTCGACTTGGGCAAGGCCATCCGCGAGATCGCGGCCAACTTGGCGGCTGAGTTCGCGCCCCTGGACACCGAGGTCGAGGCCGCGGAGGAGAAGGCCCAGCAGGCGGACGACGAAATCGATTGGATGCGGGACTGCGACCCGGAGGCGGCCTTCATGGACCCAGGCCTTCCCAGGGACGCGCACGGCAACTTGGCGATCGACATCAGCGACGGCGTGATGTTCTGGCGCGGCGGCGCGACCGCCGCGCCGACGGCCGTGCGCCACTGCGCGTTCGGCGAGGCGGGCGTCGGCGAGCTCGACGTGATGCACCACGGGATCGTGGAGCCGGTCAGGATCGGGGGCGTCCTAGTGATGCCCCGCGTCGCGGACGCCTCCGAGGCCGAGCACCTGCGCCTGCAGGCGCTCCTGTGCGCGCCTCGGGAGGGGCGCCTTTGGGAGCACTCCCGGCCGGTCAAGTTCACGCCAGCGCTGTCGCGCGCGGTCTACGGCGACGGCAAGGGCCTCATCGGCATCACGACCATCAGCGACCGGCCGCGGTACTGGCTGGTGCGCATCGACAGCCAGTGGATGGTGCCGGGCCGCAGCTGCGACGCCGAGCGCCGGCTGCCCCCCGACGCGCCGGACGTGGGCGAGGCCATGGAGGGCATAGAGGTGAACCTCATCGCTGAGTTCGGCTCCTCCGACCCGGAAGCCTACCTCGACGATGAGATCGCCGACTGCGACGACTGCTGCGGCCGCGGGTGCGACGCCTGCGCCCACACCGGCTACGGGCCCGAGGGCACGCCGCCGGACTTCCCGGCCATCGATCTGACCGACGGGACCAGCTGGTGGCGCGAGGACTACCCGGCGCCGTCCGCGGACGCCCGGCCGCGCAAGGCGCGCCTTCCCGCCCCCGCCGTCTAGGCCGTAGGCGCCGGCCGCGGCACCGTTGGTGGCGCGCTTCCTACAATCTCGGGCATCGCTTCACGTGGGGGGCCGACATGCCCGACCCGGCAGGCAGCAGGGCGCCATGCGGGCGCCTGGAGGACGCCGTCATCGACGGCGACCGGTTTTCGCCGCGGACCGCCGCCCCGTCGGACGCCGAGCACGGGCGCTGGCGCGCGCTGCTGGAGGCGCCGACCAGGGCCAAGGTCTGGGGCGCGGGGCCGGAGCGGGCGTTCATCCCGCCGCTCTCCTCGACCGTGTACGGCGACGGCGAGGCGGTCCTGTGCGTGTCGCCCATCAAGTCGCGGCCGGCCTTCTGGCAGGTGCGCATCGACAGCGAGTGGCGCCATGGCGACGGCGGCGGCCCGCCGCGGCGCAACAGCGACGTGGCCCAGGGGGTCCACGCGATCGCCCGCAACCTCGCGCGGGAGTTCGGCGCCGCGTTCGACCTCTCCGAAGGCTTCTCGTGGCAGCGCGGCGGCCCCGACGCCGCCGTCCCGAGGGATCCGGACAAGCCGCACTACCACCCGGTCCTGCGCTTCGGCCTCGAAGCGCCGGGCGCGATGGCGCGCAGCGAGCTCGACGGGAGGCTTGGGCACGTGGACGTGGGCCCGGGGAACGCCCTGCGGTCCGCCGAGGCCATCGCGGTCTGCCCGCGGGTCGCGGACGCCGCCGACGTCGAGCACGAGCGGCTGCGCGCCGCGCTGTGCGTGCCCCAGACGGGAGAGCTGCGGGGCCAGCCGGTCGAGTTCACGCCGCCGCTGTCCAATGCCGTGTACGGGGACGGACGCGCGCTGCTGTGCGTCTCCACCCGCAACGACCGCCCCAAGCACTGGCTGGTCCGCATCGACAGCCAATGGCGGGTCGTTGGGGATCCGCACCTGCCGCCGGACGCGCCCGATGTCAAAGGGATGATCCTGGCCATCCTCGACAACCTAGAGGCGGAGTTCGGCGACGGCGGCCTCAACAGCCGCTTCACCGGGAAGCGCTGCGGCGCCTGCCCCGCTGAAGGCGCCTGCGAGTCCTGCCAGGGATGCGGCTTCGAGCCTTGCTGCGAGCCGCCCGAGTTTCCGGCGATCGACACCTCCGTCGGCTTCGGCTACTGGCGGCAGGACTACCCGCAGCCGCCTGCCCCGAGGCGGCTCCCCAACGCTTCCGCCTGTGGGCCGTAAGGCCGCAGCGCGGGGACGCGGCAGCGAAGCCGCGCGCTTTCGCGGGTTGCTGCAGGCAGGCGGTTCAGAGCCCCCGAACGCCCAAGGCCGAATCCCCCGCTGTGGCATAATCCCTGCCAGTGCCAAGGCGAGCCAAGGAACCGGGGGAAGCATGCCGGAGGTGGACTCAGCAGCCGCGCGAAACGGCTTGGGCGCGGTCGAGGCCAAGCCGCCCGACCTGCGGGTTGGGCGCGCGCTCGACGCCGGCTGGCGGGCCACCGTCAGGGAAGGCCGCCCGGGACCGCTTCGAAAGGACTTCGAAGCGGCTTTGCAAGCCGTCGCCGAACAGGGCGGCCCGGTTCCCCTGGGGCGCATCCAGCGCCGGGTCGAGGCCGCCGTGAGGCGCGCATGCGGCCGGGCCGACGCGCGCGCGCATCGCGGGGCCGCGGCCGCAAGGCGGCCCAGGGCGCTTGGCGGGGCGGACTCATGATCTGGAAGACCACCAACGCCTCCACGCAGATCGACGACATCGCCTGGGAGCACGGCTTCGAGGGCGAGCTCGTCGACGCGGATTGCGTCAGGCACGACGCCAACGGCTTCGCGCCGCCCATCGACGAGGTCAAGCGCGGGCTCTGGACGCTTGCGGGCGCCGAAACCGCGCGCCCGCTGTGGGAGCGGGCCGACGGGGCGCCGGGCGGGCCGGCCAAGCGCCCCGCCCCCAAGGCCGCGCCCGGGCCGGCGTGAGGGCTTGCGCTGCCGGCAGCCGCCGCCTGCCCGGAGCGCCCATTCACGACGCGGCACGGAGACGGGAATGAACCGAGACGCAACTGACCTCCTGCCCGCCTGGGCGGTCGAGTACCCGCACCGCGGCGACCCCGTGGCCTACCGGATCGAAAGCCTGGAGAGGCTCGAGGCGCTCGCTCAGGAGGCGGTCGGCAACGGCAAGCATCTGCATCAGACGACCACGTTCGCCGAGGCGCTGGGGATTTTCGGGGACCTGGACGACATGCGCGAGGCCGGCGGCGCCTGGGCTCGGCTGGCCGACGAGCGCGCCGGCGTCGTGGTGCAGTCGCCGGGCGAGGACGAGTGGCTCGCGGCGATGCCCCAGCGCAGCTGGCGCGACCGCTACGAGGAGGCCGTCGATGCGCTCAGGAACGACCTGAGCCACCTCAAGCTGGTGCCGGAGTCCAGGCTCGACGCCGCGCTCGCGGACCCCGCGGAGTGGGAGGGCCGTTGGGGCCAGTGCGGCGGGCCGGCCGGCCAGCGGGCGCTGGCGGCCGAGACGGACGGCTGGCCGCGGACGCGGGCGCCCTCCCCCGCCCCGTGACGGGCCGCCGGCGCCGACGTCCCAGCGCCTGACCTCGCCGGGGGCCGCCGGACGGGGCGCGGCCGCCATCGCCCTCTCCGGATCCATCGCCCGCATCGCCGCCATGGCCCCTTCCCCCGCCGAAGCCCGCGGGCGCCCGCCTTCGCCCCCGCCGCGGCGCCCGCCCCGCGGGACGGCCCCGGCCCGCCGGAAGGCGCCCTGAGCCGGCCGGAGCGGTCAATCGAATCAAAAAGACGGCGTTTTTGATTCGATTAGGGGGCTTAATCGCATCAAAAAACGCTATTATTTGATTCGATTAGCGGGAGAACGTCGATCATGTGGATGTGGGAGAGGCCGGACTGGCCGGAATTCAGGTTCGAGGAGGGTCGCTTGGCGGACGCCATGAGGCGCTTCGCGGAGGCGGACGCGGGTCTCGTCGGCCGCTCGGAGGGCTTCGGGGACGAGTGGCGCCGGGAGCTGGCCGTCGAGCTGATGTTCGCCGAGGCGCTGGCGTCGCACGCCATCGAGGGCGAGGCGCTTGACAGCGAGTCGGTGCGCTCGTCGCTGCTGCTGGCCCTGGGGGGGCTGTCGGAGAGCCCGCGCCGGGACCCCCGGATCGCCGAGGGCGGCGCCGTCGCCCTGATCCTGGACGCGCGGCGCCATTGGGACCAGCCCCTGACCAAGCAACGGCTGTGCGCCTGGCAGTCGATGGCGCTCGCCGGCCGGGCGAAGCCCACTCTGGAGGTCGGCGACTACCGGAGCGGCCCGGAGAAGATGGGCATCGTCAGCGGCAACGGCAGCCTGCACGGGTTCAAGCCCATGCGCGTGCACTACGAGGCGCCGCCCTCCGACCGCGTGCCCGCCGAGATGGCCCGCTTCCTTGAGTGGTTCAACGCCTCGCGCGGGCGCATCAACGGCCTGGCGCGCACGGCGGTGGCCCACCTCTGGTTCGAGAAGATCCACCCGTTCGACGACGGCAACGGCCGCGTCGGGCGGGCGCTGGCGGACCTGGCGGCCTCGCAGGCGCTCGGGCGCCCGACGCTGTCGTGCCTGGCCACGGCCATCAACCAGGACCGCGACCCCTACTACCGCGCCCTGGAGCAGGCCGGCCGGGACGGCATGGACGTCAACCCCTTCCTCGACTACTTCGCGGGCGTGGCGCTGCGCGCCCAGGAGATCGCCCTTCGGGAGGTGCGCTTCGTGCTCGGCAAGGCGCGCTTCTTCAGCCGCTTCGACGCCCGGCTCAACGCCCGGCAGCGCAAGGCGGCGCTGCGCGTCTTCGCCGAGGGCTCCAAGGGCTTCGCCGGCGGCCTGTCGCGCAACAACTACCAAGCCATCACCAAGGCCTCCAGCGCCACCGCCACCCGCGACCTCGCCGACCTGGTGCGCATCGGCGCCATGACATCGGCCGGCGAGGGCCGCAGCGTGCGCTACGCGCTGGCGACCGACCCGCCCCAGCACCTGCTGCTGGAGGCGCTCGCGGACGGCGCGCCCGCCGGCGCCGCCCCCGAGGCCGAAGCGCACGGCCAGCCGCGGCGCCGGTCGAGGAGCGCCTCCCCAGGCCCCTGACCGGCCGGCCGGCCCCCCTCGGGGGGCGCCCAACGCCGCGCCGGCGCGGGAAAGCGGCGGCATCCGGCGCAAGGGGCTCCCCGCCCGCCCTCGAACTGGGCCGGCTGCCGGCGGGGGCATGCCCGTCGGGGCCGGCCAAGGGCCCGGTTGCTAGAATCCGTGCCCGCGGCCCGCCCTGGGCCGCCCGGAGAAGGGGGGAGCATGGCGCAGCGCACCGTCAGATTGCGGCCGGATGCGGCCCGCGAGGCCATCCTCGCCCGGACCTGCCCGCCGAACGCCGTCGTGGCCGGCGACCTGTTCCTCACCGGGGAGCCGTGGCTGACCCGGCTGCCCGAGGGCCTCAGGGTCGAGGGCCGGCTGGGGATCAGCGGCTGCCACCGCCTCGCGGGGCCCATCATCGGGCTGTCGGCGGACTCGCTGGAGATCTCCGACTGCGCCGCCCTGGTGGGCTTGATCGAGGACTCCGCGCAGGGCCTCCTCGTGCCCGGGGACCTGGTCCTGCAGGACTGCCCCGTGCTGGACCTCTTTCCCGAGGTGGCCGCCATTCGGGGCGACCTCCATGTCAGCAACTGCGGTCTGGGCTGGATGCAAATGGGCCATGGGGAGCCTTGGAAGCTCGCCGTCGGCGGCTCCGCGACGATCGAGGGGTGCGTCGGCCTCAAAAGCCTGCCGCTGCAAATGGCCGTCGGCGGCGACCTGCACATCCTGGACTGCCCGCAGCTCGGCCGCAGCAGCTGGAGGCCGTCGCCGGACGTGTCCGTCGGCGCGGCCTGCCGCATCCAGCGCTGCCACGCCCTCCGGCGATTGCCGTCCATCGCGTTCCGGGGGGAGGGCCACCTGCGCATCGCCGAATGCCACAGCCTCTCCGCCGTCTGGGAGGACGTGCGGCCGCGGGGGTCCCTGCACCTCGATGACTGCCCGCTGCTGTTGCACCTGCCCGACGGGCTCGCCTTGAGCGGCAGCCTCCATGCGACCGATTGCCCCGCGCTGGAATGGCCGGACGGCCTTGACGTCCAGGGGGAGGTCAGGGCCTTGGGCACCACCCCGCGCCGGGTGCCGCCCTCGGCAGGCCCCGCCGAAGGGCGCGGCAAGGCGCCGGCCGGCCCGGCCCCCTGAGGGCCTGCGGCCCGGCGCCGCCCAGCCGGCCCCGCGGTTGCTAGAATCCCGCCGGGCCCCGCGCAGGGCGGGGCGGCGACGGGAGTGAGGCATGGCGAACGGCACCGTCATCATGGCCCCGGAGGAGGCGAGCGAGGCGATCCTGGCCGGGACCTGCCCGGCCGGCGCCGTGGTGGCGGGCCACCTGACGCTGCACGGCGAGCCCTGGCTGGCCGAGCTGCCCAAGGGCCTTTCGGTCGAGGGGCGGCTGCGCATCGCCGGCTGCCACCGCCTCAAGCGGCTGCCCGAAGGGCTGTCGGCCCTCGGCCTGGCCGTCGAGAACTGCTGCCTCCTCGAGGGGTTCGACCACGCGGCCTCGCTGCGGTTCGAGACGCCCGGCGACCTCTCCTTCAGCAACTGCCCTTCGCTGCGGCTGCTCCCGGTTGAGGCCGCCGCCGGGGGCGACCTGACCATCAAGGACTGCCAGCGGGCCTTCGGCCACTCGACGGGAGGGCCCGCGCTTGCGCCGCGGGCGCTCCAGGCGGGCGGCAGCGCGTTCCTCGCGGGCCTCCCCGGCCTGGTCGAGCTTCGCGGCCGCATCCGCGTCGGCGAGAGCCTGGAGATCGACGGGTGCCCGTTCCTGGCCCAGGTGGGCGGCGGCCCCGAGCGCATCCGCGTCGGCCGGGGCTGCCGGATCGCCCGCTGCCACGCCCTCAGGACCGTGGCGGGCATCGAGTTCGCAGGGGACCGGGGGGAGCTGGCCATCCGCCACTGCACGGCGCTGGAGTCCATCGGCGACGACGTCCGCCCCTCGGGCAGCCTGGCGGTCATCGGCTGCCCCTCGCTCCCGCGGCTGCCGAGCGGCCTGGCCCTGGCCGGGAGCCTGTGGGCCAACAACTGCCCCGCCCTGCGCCTGCCCGACGACCTCGAGGTGCGGGGGAGGGTCTGGCAATGGGGCGTGGACATGCGCCGGGCGGCCGCCAAGGGCGGCCCCTCGCCCTCCCCCTGAAGCGCGCCCGGCCACGCGCTCGGCTGCCGGAATCGACGGACCCGCGCGCAACGCGGACCGGAAGGAGCGAACATGGCGAAGCGAACCGCCCGGCTGGCGCCGGCGCAGGCCCAAGAGGCCATCCTCAAGGGGGAGTGCCCGCCCGGCGCGGTGGTGGAGGGGGGCTTGGCTTTCGTCAGCGAGCCGGGGCTGGCCGAGCTGCCCAGGGACCTCACGGTGCTGGGGCCGCTGCAGGTCGACGGCTGCCACCGGCTCAAGCGGCTGCCCAAGGGGCTGTCGGCGACCGCCCTCAGCGTCCGCGAATGCGCCTCCCTCGAAGGCTTCGAGCCCGCCCCCGGAACGGCGTTCCAAGTGGACGGCGACCTGCTGTTCAGCAAGTGCCCGTCGCTGGCGCGCTTCCCGGAGGCCCTGGAGGTCGGGCGCGACCTGACCCTCAAGGACTGCCACCAAGCCTGGACCAACCCGATGGGGCTGCCCCTTTGGGTGCCGGAGCGGGTTCGGGTGGGCCGCGCCGCGGTCCTCGACGGCTGCGTCGGCCTCACCGAGCTGCCGGGCCGCATGGAGGTCGGCCTGGAGCTGCGGATCATCGGCTCCCCCTTCCTTGCCGAGATCAGGGCGGAGGAGGGTTTCGGGACGCTCACGGTCGGGACCGCCTGCCTCATCAAGCGGTGCCATGGCCTGCGCCGCGTGGCGAGCCTTTCGTTCGCGGGCGAAGGCGAGCTTGCGGTCATCGACTGCGACGCGCTGGAGGCCATCGGCGACGGCGTCCGGCCCCAAGGGCGGCTGGCGCTCATGGACTGCCCGTCGCTGGCGCGGCTGCCCAGGCGCCTCGACCTGAAGGGCAGCCTGGTGGCCGACAACTGCCCGTCGCTGGGGGCGCCGCCGGCGGGGATCCGGGCGCGGGAGGGGCTCTGGCCCTCGGGGACGACGCCGCGCTGGGCGGACGCCCCGGCGGCTGCGGCGCCGGTCGGACGCCCCACCCGCCAGGCCCCTTGAGCGGGCGCGGGGCGCCGTCCGGCGCCCGGTTGCTAGAATCCCTGCGCCGCCACCGCCCAGGCGACTGGGCCGGCCGCCCGCAAGCCAGCTGAGGGACGCCCATGACGCAACCCGACCCACACGCCAGCGCCGGCCCATTCCACCCCGATGGCTTCCGGGAGGATGCGGTCCGCACTGGCGCCATGATGTCTCCCGAGGAGGCGCACGAAGCGATCCTGAAGGGGACCTGCCCCCCCGGCGTGTCGGTGCATGGCAGCCTGGCCTTCCTCAACGAGCCCTCGCTGGCCGAGCTGCCCCGCGGCCTCGCGGTCGAGGAAGGCCTCGACATCCTGGGCTGCCACCGGCTCAGGCGCCTGCCGGCCGGCCTTTCGGCCCGTTCGGTCTCGGTCAGCCACTGCGACGCCTTCGAGGGGTTCGACGTCCACGCCTTCGACCGCTTCTTCGTGCCGGGCCACCTCGTGCTGCTCGACTGCCCCTCCCTGACCGCCTGGCCGCGGGAGCTTTACGTCGGGGGCCAGCTGCGGGTCGCGAGATGCCAGTGGGCCTGGGACAGGCCCGCGCTGCCAAGGGGGGCGGGGGCGCCGTTCAGGCTGTCGGTGGGCGGCCAAGCCGATCTCGAGGAATGCGCGGGCCTGCGCGAGCTGCCCCGGGAGGTCGAGGTGGGAACCTCGTTGACGCTCTCCCGGTGCCCGCGGATGACGGCCCTGCCCGGGGCTCGCGGCGGGCGCCTCGTCGTGGGGGACCTCTGCGTCGTCGAGCGCTGCCACGGCCTGCGGGAGCTGTCGCGCGTCAGCTTCCGCGGGGAGGGCAAGCTGCGGGTGCGCGACTGCGCCGCGCTGGAGGTCGTCGGCGACGGGGCGAGGCCGGGCGCGACCCTGGCGCTGGCCGACTGCCCGTCGCTGTCGCGGCTGCCGAGCCCCCTGCCCCCGTCCTGCCGCCTGGCGGTCCGCAACTGCCCCAAGCTTCAGGCGGACGGCGAAGCCAAGGCGGCGCAAGGCCATGCCCGCCAGGCCGGCGCTGGGCCCCGCGCCCCGTCGCCCGCGCCATGACGCGCCGCCCCGCCGGCCCGCGCAAGCCACTCGCCAAGCCCGTCCGGCCCCGCCCCTTCGGCTGCGCTGCGGGCGCTGCCGCCGCCATCGCGCCGCGCCCGAGGGCCGGACGCGCCAGGGGGGCGGCATGGCGCAGCCAACCCTCCGAATGACCCCAACGGAGGCCCGCAGGGCCATCCTCGACGGCACCTGCCCGCCGGGCGCGACCGTCGAGGGCTCCCTGAGGATCGAGCGGGAGCCGGGGCTGACGCGGCTGCCCGACGGGCTCTCGGTGCACGGCGGGCTGCGCATCGTCGGCTGCCACCGCCTGCGGCGGCCGATCTCCGGGCTGTCCGCGCAGTCGATCGAGGTCAGGTCGTGCAGCGCCTTCGAGGGCTTCGACGGCGGCAGGGACGGGGCGCTGCGCGTGCCAGGGCGCTTCGACCTGTTCGACTGCCCCTCCCTTGCCCGCCTCCCGCGGGCGCTTCACGTCGAGTTCGGGCTGTGGATCGAGCGCTGCCCATGGGGGTGGGCGAGCGCGCCCGGTTGGCTCCCGCGGGCGCCGCAGCGGCTCGAGGTGGTCGGGCCGGCCCTCTTCGCGGACTGCCCCGGCCTTGCCAGGCTGCCGAAGGCGATGGAGGTCGGCGGGGGCTTGACGGTGCGGCGATGCCCGCACCTTCGGGCCGTGGGGGGGCTGGACGCCGACGTGCGCCTGCGCATCCGGGGCGACTGCGTCATAGAGCAGTGCCATGGCCTGCGGGAGGTGGATTTCGTCGACTTCTGGCCGGGCGGCGACCTGCGCGTCACCGACTGCGCGGCGCTGGAGCGGATCGGCGACGAAGCGCGGCCGCAGCGCTGCCTCGTCGTCCGCGAGTGCCCGTCGCTGTCTCGGCTGCCCAGGCGCCTGTTCCTCGACGGCGACCTGGTGGCCCACGACTGCCCCTCGCTGAAGGAGAGGCCGCAGATCACCGTGCTGGGCGACATCCTCCCAACCGGCGCGACGCCCCGCTGGGAGGCCCCGCCGACGGCCGCCGAAGCGGCGCGCGGGCCAAGGCGCCGCGCCCCTTCGCCCGGAGCCTGAGGCGCCGCCCGCCGAGCCGGCGGGCCATCCCGCGAAGCCGCGCGCAACGCCGCCCGCTCGGCCCCACCGCGGGCGCGGTTGCTAAAATCCCGCAACGCTCAAACGCCAGTCCGAAAAAGGGGGAAGGCATGGCGCAGTCACGCATCCGAATGGGGCCGACGGCCGCCCGCAAGGCCATCCTCGACGGCACCTGGCCGCCGGGCGCCGTGGTCGAGGGCGACCTGCGCCTCGATCGGGAGCCGGGACTGGCGGAGCTGCCCGACGGGCTGGCGGTGGAGGGCGAGCTGCGCATCGACCGCTGCCACCGGCTGGCGCGGCTGCCGAAGCGGCTGGCCGCCCAGGGGGTCCGCATCACGACCTGCGACGCCTTCCAAGGGCTCGGCCCCGGCGAGGCCGCCTTCTGCGTGCCCGGCGACCTCAACCTGATTGACTGCCCGGCCCTGGCCCACTTCCCAGGGGAGCTGGTCGTGGGGGGCGACCTGCGCATGGGGGAGTGCCCAAGGGCCTGGTCGGACCCGAGCCGGTCGGGCCAGGGCGCTCCGGAGCGGCTCATCGTGGGCGGGTCGGTGGCGATCGAGGAGTGCGCCGGCCTCGCCGGGCTGCCCCACGAGATCGACGTCGGCGGGGACCTGAACGTCGCGCGCTGCCCGAAACTGGTCGCGGTCGGCGGCGGGCCCGGCGCCCGGATCGCCGTCGGCGAGGGGCGCATGGTCCACATCGAGCGCTGCAACGGCCTGTGGCTCGTAGCGTCCATCGAGTGGCGCGGCGGCGGCACTCTGCGGATCACGGACTGCGCCGCGCTGGAGCGCATCGCCGACGGCGTGCTCCCGCAGTGGAGCCTGACGGTCCACAACTGCCACTCGCTGACGCGGCTGCCGAGCCGCCTTGTCCTTGACGGCGACCTGGTGGCCCACGACTGCCCCTCGCTGAGGACCGTGCACCCCCCGGACGTGAACGGCAACATCATGCCTACCGGCACCACGCCCCGCTGGGAGGTGCTGCCGACGCCCGCGGAGGCGCCCTATTCGCGGCGCCGCGGCCCGTCGCCTTCTCCCTGACCCGCCGCCCGCAAGGCCGCCCCGGGGAGGCAGCATGGCCAAGGGAGCCATTCGAATGACCGGCGAGGAGGCGCGCGAGGCCATCCTCAAGGGGGAGTGCCCGCCCGGCACGACCGTCCGGGGCAGCCTGGCCTTCCGCCGGGAGCCGTGGCTCACCCAGCTGCCCCGAGGCCTGACCGTGGAGGGAACCCTGTCCATCGTCGAGTGCCACCAGATGCACTCGCTGCCGAGCAACCTAGCGGCGGAGGGGCTCACGATCTCCAACTGCGCCCAGATGCAAAGCCTGGGACGCGTCAACCGACCGCCCCTGCACCTCCCGGAGGGCCTGCTTCTGCAGGGCTGCCCCGCCTTGGCCGAGCTTCCCGACGACGTCGCCGTCGGGGGCGACCTGCACATCCAGGACTGCCCGTGGCTCTGGCCGGGGCCGCGCGTCGGGCGACCGCGCTCCGTGCATCTCATCGGGCCGCGGCGGCTGTCGGTGGAGGGATCCGCGACGCTGCGCGAGTGCGCGGGCCTCTACAGCCTGCCGGACCGCATGGCGGTGGGCGGCGCGCTGACGATAGCCGACTGCCCTGGGCTCTCCGGCATCGGCGGCCCGGACGGCGAGGCCGGCCTCGCCGTCGGCGGCGCCTGCCTCATCGAGCGCTGCCACGGCCTGCACGAGGTGAGCGGCATCGCCTTCGGAGGCGGCGGCCTGCTGCGCGTCGACGACTTCAGCGGGCTGGAGGCGCTCGGCGACGGCGTGCGCCCGCCGCGCCGCCTGGAGGTGCGCGGCTGCCCGTCGCTGGTCCGGCTGCCGCGCCGCCTCGCGCTCGAGGGCGCCTTGGTGGCACACGACTGCCCGTTGCTCGAGGCCCCCGACGGGGCCGTCGCGCGCGGCGGCGTCCGGGCAACCGGCAGCACCCCGCGCTGGGAGGCCGCGCCCGATCGGCGCGCGCCCTCCCCCTCGCCCTGAGAGCGCACGGGGATGCTGGGCGTGGACCTGTTCGCCGGCGCCGGGGGGCTGTCCGCGGGCGCCCGGGCGGCGGGCGTGCGCATCGCCGTCGCGGTCGAGTCGGACCCGCGCGCCGCCGACGCCTACCGCCTCAACCACCCCGAGGCGGACCTGCGGGTCATGGACGTCAGGCGGCTGCCCGACCCGGCGCCCATTGCCACCTCCCAGCCCACGGTCCTGCTCGGCGGGCCGCCGTGCCAGGCGTTCTCCTCCTCCAACCAGAGGTCCCGAAGCCTGGGCAATCCGGCGAACCGCCTCTACGTAGAGATGCTGCGCGTGGCGCGGGCCATGCGGCCAACCCACGTCGTCATCGAGAACGTCCGGGGGTTCGTCGAGGCCCAAGGCGGGCTGTTCCTCAGCGACGCCCTGAAGCGGCTTCGCGAGCTCGGCTACCACGTCGCCCACGGCATGCTCGACGCCGCCGACTTCGGCGTGCCGCAGCACCGGCGGCGCCTGTTCATCGTCGGCTCCCGGGGACGCCCGCCGAGGCTGCCCCGGCCCGTCGGCGGGCCGCGGACGACGGTGGCCGACGCGCTGCTCGACCTGCCCGTGCTGGAAAACGGCGCCGCCCTGCCCCTGGCCCGCTACCGGCGGGCGCCCCACTCCGCCTACGCCCGGCGCCTGCGCGGGGACGGCGCCGCGTGCACCGGCCATCTCGTCACCCGCAACGCGCCCCACATCGTGGAGCGGTACCGGCACGTGCCGCCGGGCGGCAACTGGCGGGCGATCCCGGCCCGGCTCATGGCGGGCTACGCGGACCGCACGCGCTGCCACGAGGGCCTCTACCGCCGGCTGCGCTGGGACGCGCCCTCGGTGGTGCTCAACAACTTCAGGAAGAACATGCTGATCCACCCCTGGGCGCAGCGCGGCCTGTCGGTGCGCGAGGCGGCGCGGCTGCAGTCGTTTCCCGACGCCCACGCCTTCGCCGGGAGCATCGGCTTCCAGCAGCAGCAGGTGGCCGACGCCGTGCCGCCGCTCATGGCGCGGGCGGTGCTGGAGAGCGTCCTGCAGGGCGCGGGCTAGGGGCCGTCGGCGGAGGGCTTGGTTCAACGGCCGCAGCGCCGGCTGCCGGCAGGAGGGCGAAAATGGCGACATCCGGGACCCGCATGACCCCGGACGAGGCCCGCGAGGCCATCCTCGGCGGCGCCTGCCCCGACGGCGCCCAGTCCGCGAGGCCGGCCCGATCCGCCTGCCCGCCGGCCTCACGGTGGAGGGCGGCCTGCACGCCAACGAGTGCCCGGGGCTCAGGCACCTGCCGCGGGGGCTGTCGGCGGCGTCGGTGGCCGTCGAGGCCTGCGCGGCCTTCGAGGGCTTCGATCCCGAGTTCGAGGGGGCCTTCCGCGTGCCCGGGAACGCCCACTTCCTCGCGTGCCACGCCCTGGCCCGGTTCCCGGAGGAGGTCGCGGTCGGGGGACACTTCGACCTCACGCGCTGCGCGCGCGCCTGGGCGGGGCCGTCCGGGACGCCGAGAAGGCTCACGGCGGGAGGCAGGGCGGTCCTCACCGGATGCGCGGGGCTCAGCGAGCTGCCGGAGGAGATGGCGGTCGGCCAGGCCCTGCTGCTGATCAAGTGCCCGAGCCTGCGCAGCGTGCCCCATGGCGAGGGGGCGGGCGCCCCCCGCGCGGGCGCCTACGCCGGCATCTTCCGCTGCGACGGCCTGGAGCGCGTTGACGGGATCTCGTTCGAGCCGGGCGGCGTCCTGGAGGTGGTGGGCTGCCGCAGGCTCAGGTCCATCGGCGACGGCGCGCGGCCGGAACGGCTGTCCGTGGAGGGCTGCCCGCTGCTGGAGCGGCTGCCGCAGCGGCCGGCCTCCCGCCCCGCCTCCCGCAAAGGCCCGCCGTTGCCCTGATCACGCAACCGGGGGCACGGCCTCGACCGGGAGGGAGTCCGGCGAACGCCCAGGCCGCCGCTCGTTCCGGGCGGCCAATGCCGATTCATCGCCAGCCGTTCACAGCCCTCGGGCAAAGCCGCCCCAATCCCCGACCCGCGGGAATTCGGGGTGCCTGCCAACCCATTCGCCCCGCACCGCCAGGACCTGGAAGGGAAACCGGGTCCAGTGCTATGGTCCAAGCCGGCTTCAGGGATGCGCGCAGCGCAGCGAACCGAGACTCGAACATGCGCCTGTCCGTCCTCCTACACGATGAGCTTGCCGTCGAGCTGCAGGCCGATCCGCGGCAGCGGGCCGCCATCCTGACGCGGGGGGCCGCGATGCGGTGGCTCTCCGCCGCCTGGACGGGCGATGAGGGACTCAACCCCATGGTCAATTGGCTCGAGGCGCTCCTGCCGGAAAGCGGCAAGCTTGAGCGATGGCTGGGGCAGACGCGGGGGAGGCTGCTCGCAGGCGGCGTCGAGGACCGGCCCCACATTCCGGAAACGACGCTTTGGATGCATGCGGACGCGGAGTTTGCGGGCGCCGTGTCCCTCGTTCGGGACCAAGGCTCCCCCCGGAAGGCCCTGCCCATGGACTCCTCCGCCTATCGGAGGCTCGATGAGAAGGACGTTGGGCGGCTGCTTCTCGACGAGAACCAATTGGCCGGACGCGCGAAGGGCTCCCCCCGGGGCATTGAAGGGCGGGCGCGATCCTCGCTGTCCGGGATGCGTCCGAAGATCACCCTGACGGCCGTTGACGGCGATCCGGACCGGGGCTGGGCGCAAGGGGAGCCTGGGCAGCTGAACACTTGGATCGTCAAGCATGAGCACAGCCCGAACCTCCCCGGGGAGGCCGGCGTGGAGGCGGTTTGCCAAAGCGCGCTGGACCTTGCCGGGGTGCCGGCGGCCCGCACGCTGTCCCGGGTGATTGACGGCATGCAGTGCGTCCTGAGCGAGCGCAGCGACCGGGCCGTCAGGGACGGGGCGGTCGTGCCGGTCCACCAGGAGGACTATCGGCAGGCGGCGGGCAAGGGGATCGTGAAGTTTCGCGAGGCCGTCCAGCCGCGCAGCGAGTGGCCCTTTGCCTACCGGCTGCTGGACGGCGAGGCCGAGCGTGAGGCGCTGACCCGCTTCCTGGCGGGGTCGTGGCTGTTGGCGCACTGCGACCTGCACAGGGGCAACTTGGGCTTCACCATCACCCAACGGGGGGCGGGGCCGAAAAGGGCGTCCGTGGCGCCGGCGTACGACGTGTCGAGCGCCGTCGGCACGAAGCTGAGCGCAAGGCTTGAGTTCCCCATCGCCGCGCAGGGCGACCCCGCGAAGATCAGCGTCCGCCAATGGGCCGCGCACGCCAGGGAGTGCGGAATCGAGGAGGATGCCACGCTGGAGGCGGTTTCGAGCGTCGCGCGGGCGATGCCTGGCGCCCTCGCCCAAGCCATGGCCGACGCACGGGCGGGCCATGAGAACATCAGGCAGGATGCGGTCGATGCGCGGTGCGCGGCGGTGATGGGGCACGTCGTCGCCCGCGCCGACCGCTTCGAGCAGGACTTGGCACGGAGGATGAGGAGGGCCTTCGACGCGCCGGGGCCTTAGGCCGCGGGATTCCCAGCCCGCCCGAAGGTCGCCGGCGGCCAGGAGCGGAGGCCGGGGCGCCGCCGGTTCGGCATCAGGCCGCAAGGCGCCCCGGATTGCCCCAAGCCAAGGGCGCACGGGGAACCTGAAGGGCGAGCGGCGTGAACGGAAGGCGCCGGAGCCCGGCGGGCCGCCTTTCCCGAAGGACCGGCGTTGCTTTGATGGGGCAACGGGCGGCACGGCCCCCCACCCGCAGCGAAACGGCGAATGCCCCATGGATTCACGCGCCTGACCACGGACGAGGCCTGGACGGCCATCCGGGCGGGCACCTGCCCCGACAACGCCTTCTTCGAGGGACGCCTGATCCTCGTCAGGCATGACGAAGCGACCGAGCCGCCCCGCAGCCTCGGGGCGGACGGGAAGCTCCGCATCATCAATTGCCGCCGCCTCCGGCTGCCGCCCCCGGGGCTGGCGGCCCACGCGCTCGGCGTCAAGGAATGCCCGTCGTCGGCGTTGCCGGTCGCGAGAGCAGGCGGAACATGCGTAGTGTGTTGCGAAGGCAGAAGCGTGATGTAATCAGCGAGTGGAATTGGCTCACAAGCGGCAGGTGGCCGAGATGACGCGCAATCAGATGCTTAAGGCGTGGGCGCAACGCCCGCGAGTGGCTGGAAAGCCCCCCCGATCATGCGATGGGCAGCCGCCATGCAGCAAGGCGGCACGGGCGGAGCGCCGGATTGCGGCGGGCGTTGAGTCAGCCGTTCAGTCAGCCCTGGACAGTTCCATTGACCTTCACCATGTCCGCGAGCGGGAGATCCAGCAGGCGGGCTTGAATCAGCCCTCGGAGTACGCGCTCGAAATGGCGGAGCGAACTCAGTAGTTGGGCGATGTCCGTCAAGCCGCTGCTCATTGCGTTCGACAGCAACATTCCAGCCCTGCCTTCAGTTCGGGCGTTCTGGGGAACGTTGTGCGAAGCGGTTGGGCAGCGAATGGCATTGACGCCAACCGCCGCCTCTGAACTTCTTCGCCGAGTCAGGCTAGAAACCGAACGTGAATGGGACAGCCGCTTGCGGCTGCTGAAGGCTGATGGCGAAATCAGCTTGCGCCCCGGCGACATTCGAAGGCTGTCCACTGCGGCGGGCAATGCCGCAAGAGACATGCTGCGCCACGAAATGCGCAACTCCAACGGCATTTACGCAGCGGCGCACGAAGCCGGCCAAGCGGTGCTCGCTCTGGAAGAGGCGCTTTACGAATTGATGCCCGAGGACATCTTCGATCCAACCACCGACAACGGCATTCGAGACCGGAAGATCGTCATTGAGTCCCTCGCGCGCGGATTCAACGTCTTGGCCTCCAACAACACCCACAGCATTGACCACAATGGGCTAAAGGACTGGGTTGAAACCGATGAGGCAAAGCGCTTGAAAATCCAATCCACCATACTGCGTCCCCAAGGCGCTGAACGAAAGCTGCGCAAGCACTATGGCAAGCCTGCGGATTGGACGGTTCGCGCCTTGGCGCGATCGTGCGTGACGGATCCCCACAACGCAAAGCGCGCGGTCAAGGAAATGGCCGACGCGTTGCAGCCGTTCGACGAGCGGGGCATGGGCGAACTGCAAATGAGGATCAACAAAGTCCTGATGAACAAAAAAAACTGGACTCAGTGCTGAGCGCGGTTCGAACCCACGGCAACAGCATGGCAATGCGCACCAATGTCCTGATAGCGGAAAAGGCCACCAAGGAAGTGTCCAGACTATCAGGGGGCGACATCAGCCTCTAAATCGTCAGTGGCTGGCGGCGTGGATCTTGTTTCGCATGTTGCGGGAGGGCGAAAGGGTTGGGCTTGTGCCGATGCCCCTTCCTGGTTCGGCAGCCGGCCGAACTCAACGTCGGGTTCGACCTCCGCATCCAGGGCCGCTCCCGCCTCTGGCAGTACGCCTTCGGCGCCCTAGGCGCGGTGCCAGAAAGCCACCGCGTCGGCGGCTCGGCGGAGCTGATCGGCAGCGACGGCCTTTCCGAGCGGCCGCAGCGCCTCCTGGAGGTCCGCTTCCGCCCCTTGCTGGCGCGCGTCCCGGACCGCCCGTCCCCGGAGGACGCGTTCCACTCCCATGACTGCCCCCTGCCTAGGGCGGACCCCTGGCTCAAGGCCGAAGCGGGAGGCAGGCAAGCGCGCGTGCGGGCGCGGCCTCACTCCAGCGCCTTGCCCGCGCCCAAGCGGCGCGCCGTTGCTTAAATCAAGCCGGACCGGGGCGCACCGCCCCCCCCCCCCACGGAGAGGACGCATGGCGCAGCGCACCAACCGAATGACCCCCGAGGAGGCCCGCGAGGCCATCGTTGCGGGCGCCTGCCCGGAGGGGGCGTCGGTCGACGGGCGGCTGCTGCTGGAGGACGCGGACTCGCTGACCGAGCTGCCGCGCGGCCTGCGGGTCGACGGCGAGCTTTGGATCCGCGGGTGCAACCGGCTGCGGCTGCTGCCCGCCGGGCTTTCCGCGCAGGCGCTGCGGGTGGAGGCCTGCTCCCTCATGGAGGGGTTCGCCCCGGACTTCGGCGGCGCCTTCGGCGCGCCGCGTTGGGTCCACTTCGAGAGCTGCCCATCGCTGCACAGCCTTCCCGACGCCCTGAGCGCGGGGGGCGACCTCTCGCTGGTCGGCTGCCATAGGCTCACGGCGCTGCCCCGAAGCCTGTCGGCGCGCTCGGTGCTGGTCGGCGACTGCGCCGCCTTGGAGGGGTTCCACGCCGACGCCAGCGCCTTCGAGGCCGCGGGGACCGTGAGGTTCCTGAACTGCCCCTCGCTGCACCGCTTCCCGGAAAGCCTGGCCGTCGGCCGCGACCTGCTGCTGATCGACTGCCCGCGCGCATGGGCGAGCCCCGCGGGGGAGCCCGGCGGCGCGCCGCGGCGGCTGTCCGTGGGCGGCACCGCCACCCTCGAGCGGTGCGCGGCGCTGTCGCGGCTCCCGGAGGACGCCGCCATCGGCGTGCGCCTCTACGTGGACCGGTGCCACCGCCTGGAGCGGCTGGGCGGGCTCGACGGGCCGCGCCCGCTACGCGTCGGCTTCGGCTGCAGCGTCGAGCGCTGCCAGGGGCTGCGGCGCATCGACCACATCGCGTTCAGGCGCTTTGGCTCGCTGGAGGTCGTCCACTGCCTGCGGGTCGAGGCCATCGGGGACGGCGTGAGGCCCCAGCGCAAGCTGCGCCTGGTGGGCTGCGGCGCGCTGGAGCGGCTGCCCGCCGCGCTCTCCCTCGACGGCGCCCTGGTCGCCCGCGACTGCCCCTCCCTGGCGGGGCCGCAGGGCGTTTCGGCCCCGATCGTGGCGGCTGAGGGCACGACGCCGCGCTGGGAGGGCGCGGAGGCGGCGGCCGCCAAGGCGGACGCCGGCCCCTCCCCCTGAGCCGGCCCGGCCCGATTTGCTCTAATGGGGGCATCGCATTGCCAAGGAAGGCGCCATGGCGGGAGGGAGCCGCAGCATGTCCCCGGCACAGGCCCGGGCCGCGATCCTCGCGGGGGACTGCCCGGACGGGGCGGTCGTCGAAGGGCCTCTCTGGCTGCTGCCGGGGGACGGCGGGGGCGTGCTGCCCGAGGGGCTGACCGTTGAGGGGGAGATGGTCCTCGATGGCTGGGACGGGATCAGGCACCTGCCCCCCGGGCTGTCCGCGCGCTCGCTCTGGATCCAGCGGTGCGCGGCGCTGGAGGGCTTCCATCCGGCCTTCGGGGGCGCCTTCCACGTGCCCGGGGACCTGCTCCTGATCGACTGCCCCGCCCTGCACGCCTTTCCCGCCGAGCTGAGCGTCGGCGGCGGCCTGCGCCTCGAACGCTGCCCGAGGGCCTGGTCGGGCGGGGCGGGCGCCGCCGGGGCGCCCCCCGCAAGGCTCAGGGTGGCGGGCGAGCTACGGCTGAAGAGCTGCGGGCGGCTGTCCGCGCTGCCCCCGGAGTTGGACGTCGGCGGCAGCCTGCGGATCACCGATTGCCCCGCGCTCAAGGACATCCGCCCGCGGCGCTGCGTGGGCCAGGTCCAAATCGAGAGCCGCGAGCCGGTGCGGGGCGTGGGAACGCTCTCCTTCAAGCCCTTGGGGGCGCTGCTGCACCCGCCCGCCGGCAGCGCCCTGCGGCGGAAGGCCCGACCCAATGGAGGGAAGCCCCATGGCCCAGGCCATTGAACTGACCGAGGCCGAGGCCCGCGAGGCCATACTGAAGGGGACGTGCCCGGAAGGCGCGGCGGTGGACGGGGGCCTCGCCTTCGAGCGGAAGGGCGCGTTGGTCGAGCTGCCCGAGGCGCTCAGGGTCCGCGGGACGCTGCGCATCAGCGGCTGCGACCGGATCAGGCGCCTGCCGGCCGGGCTGGACGCCGACGCCGTGCTGGTCGAGGAGTGCCCCGTTCTTGAGGGGACCGACCCCTCCAGGGGGGCGACCCTGACCGTGAGGCGCGACCTCTCCTTCCTCAACTGCCCGTCCCTGGCGCGCTTCCCGGACCGGCTCAAGGTCGGGGGCAGCCTGTCCATGGCGAACTGCCCGCAGGCCTGGTCGCAGCCGGCCGGACGGCCAGGAGGCCCGCCCGAGGCCCTGCGCACGGGCGGCGACGTGACCCTGCACGCCTGCGCCGCCCTGCGGCACCTCCCGGACGCCCTTCGCGTCGGCGGCTCCCTCATCATCCTGGAGTGCCAGTCGCTGGAGGCCCTGCAAGACGGATACCCGGGCGGGCGCTGGCTCTTCGGCCATGCGGTCGTCATCAGGGGCTGCCACAACCTGCGCCGCGTCGGCGGGCTCAGGCACGAGAGCGCCGGCGAGCTTCAGGTCGAGCACTGCGCCGCCTTGGAGGAGATCGGCTCGGACGTCGGCCCGCTGCGCGTCCTCGGCCTGCGGAACTGCCCGTCGCTGCAGCGCCTGCCGGACAATCTGCCGGACGACGGCTGGCTCTCGGCCCGCGATTGCCCGTCGCTCCGGCCGCCGACGGGGTTGGCGGTTCGGGCCGCCTTCAAGCCGTCGGGCACCACGCCGCGCTGGACGGCGGGCGGCCCCGCGAAGCCGGCACGCCAGCCGGCCCCGTGACGGCGGCGAGGCCCGATCGGCAAGGCGCCCCGCCGGAAACCGCAACCCAGGGAGATGAAGCGCATGGAGACGGCGATCGAACTGACGCGGGGGGTGCGCGAGGCCATCCTGAGGGGGGCGTGCCCGCAGGGCGCGGCCGTGGCCGGCGACCTCGTGCTCGAGGGCGAGGCCGCATTGACGGAGCTGCCGAGGGCGCTCACGGTCCATGGGACGCTGCGCATCGCCGGCTGCCACCGGCTCAGGCGCCTGCCTGTCGGCCTGGCGGCGGACAGCATCCACATCGAGAACTGCGCCGTCCTTGAGGGGGTGGCCCCAGCCACCGGGGCGGAACTGCGCGTGCGGCGGGACCTGACGTTCAGCCGATGCCCCTCCCTTGCGCGCTTCCCGGACCAGATCACGGTGGGCGGCAGCCTGTCCATCGCGGACTGCCCGCAGGCGTGGGCGCAGCCGAACGGGCAACCCGGAGGGCCGCCCTACGGCCTCAAGGCGGGCGGGGACGTGTCCCTGCAACGCTGCGCGGCCCTGCGGCACCTGCCGACGCGCATGCTCGTCGGCGGCTCCCTCAACATCGCCGAGTGCCACTCGCTGAGCAGCGTTGGCGAGGCATGGCTCGGCGCCGCGCCCATGCCCGAGGTCGGCGCCGTCTGGATCACGAGCTGCCACGGCCTGCGTCGCGTCGGCGGGCTGGCGTTTGCGCAGGACGGGGAGCTTGACGTCGAGGACTGCGTCGCCCTGGAGGCCGTGGCGGACGACGTGGGGCCCCTGCACACCCTCGCCCTCAAGGGCTGCCCGTCGCTCAAGCGCCTGCCCCGCGGGCTGCCGCCCGACGGCTGGCTCTCGGCCCGCGACTGCCCGCTCCTCGAGCCGCCGCCGGAGCCTGCGGTCCGGGCCGCCTTGGAGACGTCGGGCACCACGCCGCGCTGGGCGCCGGCCAGCGCCGGGCGCCGGCCCCGGCCACCCTCCCCCTGAGACCCTCGGCGAAGCCCGCGCCCCCGGCCGGACGCCGACGGGGACCGGACCTGCGGGGGGACGCCCGGCGCGCCCGTTTGCTTTAATGCCCGCAACGTCCCCGGACCCCATGCCCGAAGGAGCGGCCGCCATGGCCAGCGCCACGACCCTGACGACGCCAGAGGCGGCGCGCGACGCCATCCAGAGCGGCGCCTGCCCGGAGGGCGCCGTGGCCGACGGCGACCACCGGTTCGCCGAGGCGCCGGGCCCTACCGAGCTGCCCAGGGGGCTGGCGGTTCGCGGCGAGATGCTGGCCTGGGGCTGCCATCGGTTCAGGCGGCTGCCGCAGGGGCTGTCCGCCGAATCGCCCGTCATTGACGACTGCGCCCTCTTCGAGGGGATCGCGGCGGACTTCGGGGGCGCCGTCGAGGCGGGCGGCGACACATGCTTCCGCAACTGCGGGTCGCTGGCCCGCTTCCCGACGCCGATGTCCGTCGGCGCGCGCTTCTCCCTGGTCCTGCGCCCAGTGGCCTGGGGCGGCCCCAACGCGCCGGCCGCAAGGCGCGCCGGCGGTGCGGCCTCCGCATGACCGGGCGCGCGCCCTCCCCCGACGGGGTCGGCATGGGCCTTGCGCTCATGGGCCAGGCGCAGGCGCTGTGGCGATTCGCGGCGTTCGCCGAGGACGCCGAGCGCGAAAGCGGGGACGCCCAGTCCGAAGAGGCGCTCTTCCTGGGCGCCTTGCTGGGCGTCCCAATCCTGCTCGCCTTGGCCGTCGAGATCGCGCTGAAGGCGTGGCAGGCCCGGGACAGCGGCGACCACGACCGCGGCCGCGACGGCCACCACCTGCTGAAGCTCTACGGCAGCCGGCGCATCAAGGCGGAATCCAAGGCCGAGATCGGGGCCGCCGTCGAAGGCGTGCCCTTCTGGACGGGCCATCCCGTCGCCGCTGGCGGCCCACCGGATCTCTTGATGCAATTTCCGCCGGACGCGGAGACGTACATCCGCGCCGTGCTTGGGGCGCACGCCACGACCTTCGTGGACGCCCGATACCACGTTGAGACCCTGTCGAGACGGAAGGGCATGACGGTCTGGACCAGCCATCTGCACAGGGTGCTCAAGGCGCTCATTCAGGCCTTCCCGGGCGCCGCTTGAAGGCGTCCGCCCCGTGAGACCCAGCACATGGAAGCACGCTCCAGTCGCCCTTCGCCTCCCGGCCGGCATGGAAGCAGGCAATGAAGGCCCCCTGCCCCCGGCACCGCACTCCGCCAAGGGCAAGGGGAGCCCCCCCCACCCAGCGCCGCCGTGACGGGGCCTGAACGGAGCCAGAGAAATGAGCGACGAGACCACCTACCACTGGATCGACAGCCCGGACGCCGTTGGGCGGCAGGAGGAGATCTTCGGGGCCGGCGCGGCCCTGCACGGGGTTTGGCTGGACAGGGAGAACGCGGAGGCCGAGGCGGAGGACTGCGCCGCCGAGCTGGAGCAGATGGACGCGGACGGCAGCTACGCCGGGGTGACCTATCATGTTGAGTCAGGCCCCTGCCTGCCGGACTGGGCGCGGTTCGACGTTGCGGAGTACCTGATCGACGCGCACGGGATCGAACACCCAACCCGCTGGCACGGCCCGGTGCGCACGATGGACGAGGCCAAGGCGCAGTTCTTCGAGGCGGTCCAGTCCGGCGCCTACCACATGGCCGACGACCCAGGCCCCGGGGAGCGGCGCGAGGTGACCGCGCGGCTGGCGCTGCTCGACCAGGACGATGAGGTGATTGAGGAGGCGACGGTTCGCACCGCGTACGAGCCGCAAGCCCATGGCGGGCGCCCGGGCGGAAGCCGGCCCCCCGCGATTGCCCCGTAAGCCGGCAGCGGAAGCGGAAGGCGCCCGGATACGCCTCGAAGGGCGCCGCCGGCCGGCGGCCGCCCCAACCCGCGCGCCGGTTGCTTCAATCGAGGCGACGGGCGCCGGCATCGACACGGGAGGCCCCATGGCGAAAGACCCCATCATCCTGACTCCGGAGGAGGCCCGCCGGGCCATTCTCAACGGCGCGTTCCCCGAGGGCGCCAGCGTAGAGGGCGACCTGTTCCTCGTGGACCGCATGGAGCTGGCCGAGCTGCCCGACGGCCTGCAGGTGCAGGGGATGCTGCGCGTCGCCCGCTGCCACCGGCTCCGCCGCCTGCCGAGGGGGCTGAGGGCCGCGTCGGTCTCCATCGAGGACTGCGCCGGGTTCGAGGGCTTCCCGGCCGACTGCCGGTCCTTCGAGGTCGAGATGAGCCTGCACTTCAGCGGATGCCCGGCGCTGCAGGCCTTCCCCGAGCGCCTTTCCGTCGGCGGCGACTTCGCCCTCACCGACTGCCCCAGGGCCTGGGACGGGGCGGACGGCGGGATGCCGGGGCGCCTCTCGGCGGGCGGCTGCGCGTTCATCCTGGCGTGCGACCGCCTGACCGGGCTGCCGGCGGCCACCGCCGTGCGCGAAAAGCTCGAACTGGCCGACTGCAACCGCCTGCGGCAGCTGCCTGCGCGGCTGTCAGCGGGCGGGCTGTCCGTGGAGCACTGCGCGTCCTTCGAGGGCTTCCACCCCGACGACTGCTCCCGCAAGGGCCGGCAGCCGGCCTTCACCGTGCCGGGCGGCCTCCATTTCCAGGACTGCCCCGCCCTGGAGCGCTTCCCGAAGGCGCTCCACGTGGGCGGGGCATTCCGCATGGCGCGCTGCGCGCGGGCCTGGGCGGAAGCCGGACCTGGCGCGGGACCGCCGGAGGAGCTGCGCGTCGGCAAGTGGGCCCATTTGGAGAAATGCGTCGGGCTGGCGCGGCTCCCGAGGCGGATGGAGGTCGGGATGAACCTGGTGCTCCGGCGCTGCCACCTGATCGAGCGCATCGGCGGCGCGGGCGCAGGCCGCCCGCCCGTGGTGGGCGGCCACTGCACGGTCGATAGGTGCGACGGGCTCAGCGGCGTGGACGCCCTGGCCTTCACGGGGGAGGGTTCGCTCGACATCACCGAATGCCGGTCCCTGGAGGCCGTCGGGGACGGCGTGCGTCCCGAAAGCGAGATGGCCGTCGCGCAGTGCCCGCGGCTGTCGCGGCTGCCCCGCCGCCTCGTGCTGGCCGGAGTCCTGACCCTGGCCGACTGCCCGTCGCTTGCGCAGGCGGTGACTGTGGAGGGCGGCGGGCGTCTGGCCACGTCCGGCTCGACCCCCTGGCAGTCCGGGCTGCCGGCCCCCGGGCGCAGCGCGGGCCCGCCGGCCCCTTGAGTGCACCCGACGAGACGCGGCCGAGCCGACCGCCCGGCACCCCAACCACCCAAGGAGAGGTCCCATGTCCAAGAAAAACGCCCGAATGACGGTCGAGGATGCGCGCAAGGCCATCCTGGAGGGCGGCTGCCCGGAGTTTGCCGAAGTCGACGGCGACCTGTGGCTCCGGGCCGCGCCCTCGCTCGACCGGCTGCCCGTGGGCCTCAAGGTCCGGGGGAGCTTGTGGATCACCGGGTGCGACCGGCTCGAGCGGCTGCCGCATGGATTGGAGGCGGAGTCCCTCTTCGTCAAGGACTGCGCCGTCCTGGAGGGCTTCGCGGAGCGGCGGCGCTTCCGCGTGCCGGGGGGCCTGACATTCGAGGACTGCCCGGGCCTGCGCACCTTCCCGAAGCGCCTGGAGGTCGGCGGAGACCTGGGGATTGAGGGCTGCCCGCAGGCGTGGTCCGCCACCGGGCGCGCGCCGAAAAGCCTCGACGTCAGCGGCAGGGCCCACATTGGCCGGTGCGCCGGCCTGGCGCGGCTGCCGGCGGACACGGCGGTCTGGAGTGCTCTTTCTGTGTTCGGGTGCGACCGCCTCCTGCGGCTGCCGGAGCGGCTGTCGGTCGGGTCGCTGCACATCGTGGACTGCGCCGCCTTGCGGGGGTTCCACCCCGGCTACCAGGCCCGCGGCTTCCAGGTCCGCGGGGCGCTCTCCTTCGACGGCTGCCCCGCCCTGTCGGACTTTCCCGCCTGGCTGTCGGCGGGCTGGACGTTCACCATGCAGCGCTGCGAGCGGGCGTTTGGGCCGCCGGACCCGGCGCGCGGCAGCCACCCTCCGAAGGGCCTTTATGTGGGCCGATGCGCCACGATCAGGCTGTGCCCGTCGATGTCCCGGCTGCCGCAACGGGTGGAGGTCGGCACGACGCTGCGCATCGCGGAGTGCGATGGCCTGACTGGCGTTGGGGGCGGCGGGAAGGCCGAAGCCCCGGAGGTGGGCCATGGCTGCACGCTGCTTGGGTGCGCAGGCCTGCAACGCGTGGACGGCATCGCGTTCAGGAGCCCAGCCTGGCTGGAGGTCAAGCGCTGCCCTGAGCTGCAAGCCATCGGGGACGGGGTCGGCCCCCTCGACCGGCTGGATGTGGAGGGCTGCCCCGCCCTTGTTCGGACGCCGGCGGCGGGCGGGGGCGCAAGGGCATTGGCATCGAAGGACCAAGGGTCCGCGCCCGATGCCCGGCGGGCCGGCGCGCCCTCGCCCTAGGCGCCGCCCGGGCGCGCTTGCGTTAACGTGATCCAAGCACCGCCCCAAGGCGGGATGGGGAAGGAGGCAACATGGCGAAGGGAAGCACCGAAGTGACGGCCGGCGAGGCGCGCAATGCCATCCACGAGGGGCGCTGCCCCGAGGGCGCCGAAGTCTGGGGCGACTTGGACCTTTTGGACGCGTCCTGGCTTGTCCGGCTGCCCAAGGGCCTCAAGGTCAAGGGGAGTTTGAGGATCACCGGGTGCCACCGGCTCGAGTGGCTGCCGGAGGGCCTGGAGGCGGACTGCCTCCAGGTCTCCAACTGCGCGTCGCTGCGGGGCTTCGCGGATTGGCGGCGCTTCCGCACGCCGGGCGACCTGACGTTCCTCGGCTGCCCCCTGCTGCACGCCTTCCCGGAGCGCCTCGAGGTCGGGGGCAACCTGCTGATGCAAGCCTGCCACCGGGCGTGGTCGCGTTGGACGGGCATGCCGGCCTCCCTCGACGTGGCGGGGTTGGCGACCTTCGAAGACTGCGCGGGACTGGAGCTGCTGCCGGCGGACACGCGCGTGGGCCGCCGGCTCAAGGCGTCGGGCTGCGACCACCTCCAGCGGCTGCCGGAGCGGCTGTCGGCAGGGGAGCTGGCCGTCGTGGACTGCGCCGCGTTCGCGGGCTTCCACATGGACATGGACGGCCCGGACCAGGCGTTCCATGTGGACGGCGATCTCGACTTCGCCGACTGCTCCGGCCTGAGGGTCTTTCCGATGGAGATATCGGTCGGCGGGGACTTCCGGATGCGGAACTGCCCGCGGGCCTGGCACCGGGAGCGCGGCACCCACCCGCCGGCCACCCTGCGGGTGCGCGGCTCGGCATTGATCGACGCCTGCTCCGGCCTGACCGCGCTGCCCGAACGGATCGAGGTCGGCGAGACGCTGAGCCTCTCCGCGTGCCACGGCCTGGAGGCCTTGCGCCTCCCGCCAGAGCCCGGCCGCGGCAGCCTGGAGGTGGGGCGTTGCGTCGACATTGACAGCTGCCACGGGCTGCGGCGCATCGACGACATCGGGTTCAGGGACGTCGGCAGGCTGGAGGTCCTCCATTGCGACCTGCTCGAGGCCATCGGCTTCCCCGCTGGCACCTTGTCCAAGGCGCGGGTCATGGACTGCCCGGCGCTGTCGGAGCTGACCGGCCGGATCTCCCTGGAGGGCGACCTGACCCTGCACGACTGCCCGCTGCTCGTCCAGGCGGTCGCGGTCGAAGGGGGCGGGCGCGTGGTCAGGTCGGGCTCCACCCCCGCCCAGCCCGCGGCGCCGGCCCCCCGGCCGCGGCGGCGCGGCGCCCTCCCCCTGACCCCGGCCGGCGCGCCCGAAGGCGCGCGCCCAGTCCGCCCGCGCTTGCTTTAATCGGGCAACCGAACCCGCACGGAGGCCGCCATGGCCCGCAAGACCCCCCGAATGACGGCCGGCGAGGCGCGCAATGCCATCCAGGAGGGGCGTTGCCCCGAGGGCGCCGAAGTCTGGGGCGACCTGGTCCTTTTTCACGCGTCCTGGCTTGTCCGGCTGCCCAAGGGCCTCAAGGTCAAGGGGAGCTTGTCGATCCACGGGAGCGACCGGCTCGAGCGCCTGCCGGAGGGCCTGGAGGCGGACTCCCTCGTCGTCTCCAACTGCGCTTCGCTGGCGGGCTTCGCGGAGTCCTGCCGGAGCTTCCGCACGCCGGGCGACCTGACGCTCCTCGGCTGCCCCCTGCTGCACGCCTTCCCGGAGCGCCTCGAGGTCGGGGGCGACCTCCGGCTGGAACGCTGCCCGTTGGCGTGGTCGGCTTGGTCGGGCGTGCCGGCCTCGCTCGACGTAACGGGGGCGGCGACCTTCGAAGACTGCGCGGGACTGGAGCTGCTGCCGGCGGACACGCGCGTGGGCCACTGGTTCAAGGCAGTGCACTGCGACCGCCTCCTGCGGCTGCCGGAGCGGCTGTCGGCAGGGGCGTTGGCCGTCGAGGACTGCGCCGCGTTCGCGGGCTTCGACATGGACTGCCGGGACCGGGCGTTCCATGTCCAGGGCGATGTCGTCTTCAACGACTGCCCCGGCCTGAAGCTCTTTCCGGGGGAGCTGTCGGTTGGCGGGGATTTCCGGATGCGGCGCTGCGCGCGGGCCTGGCACCGGGAGCGAGGCAGCCACCCGCCGGAAACCCTGCGGGTGCGCGGCTCGGCATCCATCGACGCCTGCGCCGGCCTGACCGCGCTGCCTGAATGGATCGAGGTCGGCGGGACGCTGAGGCTCTCCGAGTGCCACGGCTTGGAGGCCTTGGGCCTCCCGCCAGCGCCCGGGCGCGGCAGCCTGGAGGTGGGGCAATGCGTTAACATTGGCAGCTGCCACGGGCTGCGGCGCATCGACGACATCACGTTCAGGGGCGTCGGCTTCCTGTCGGTCGACCATTGCAACCGGCTCGAGGCCATCAGCGCCCCCGCAGGCACCCTGTACCGGGCCTTCGTTACGCACTGCCTGAGGCTTTCGGAGCTGACCGGCCAGCTCGCCCTGGAGGACGACCTGACCCTGGACGACTGCCCTCTGCTCCTCCATGAGGTCGCGGTCGAAGGGTGCGGGCGCGTGGTCAGGTCGGGATCCACCCCCGCGCAGCCCGCGGCACCGGCCCCCAGCCGCGGCGCCAAGGCGCCCTCCCCCTGACCCCGCCCGGCGCGCCGGAAGGCTCGCGCCCAGTCCGCCCGCGCTTGCTTTAATCGGGCAACCGAACCCGCAGGGAGGCCGCCATGGCCCGCAAGACCCCCCGAATGACGGCCGCGGAGGCGCACCACGCCATCTTGGACGGCCGTTGCCCCGAGGGCGCCGAGGTCGACGGCGACCTGCACTTCCACTTCAAGCCGTCGCTGGCGGAGCTGCCCAAGGGCCTCAAGGTCCGGGGCCACTTGGCC